>NZ_AQYH01000008.1 GCF_000380505.1 Kaistia granuli DSM 23481
CGGCTTCGGCCCTGTCGTCGCGCGCAGCCTACTGGCGCTGATGCCGGAACTCGGCACCCTCACCC
This sequence comes from Kaistia granuli DSM 23481, assembly GCF_000380505.1. Classification (GTDB taxonomy): domain Bacteria; phylum Pseudomonadota; class Alphaproteobacteria; order Rhizobiales; family Kaistiaceae; genus Kaistia; species Kaistia granuli. Next base: position 66 of record NZ_AQYH01000008.1, read on the forward strand.
GGCGACAGGCCGCGAGCCTGGCCGGCTTGGCCCCGCATCCGCGCGATTCCGGCAACACCAGCCGGCACCGCACCATGCGCGGCGGACGCACCGAACTCAGGCCTTTGCTGTTCATGGCCGCCCTCAGCGCGGCCAGGGCCAACCCCGGCCTGCGCGACTTCTACCGAAGCCTATGCGCCGCCGGAAAGCCAAAGCGCCTCGCGCTCGCAGCCGTCGCCAGAAAACTCGTCGTCCTTGCCAACGCCTTGCTCAAACCAGATGCAACAGAACTGACTTGATGACGACGGAGCGCTGGGACCGCTCGCGGCTACCAAACGCCCCTACACATCCAGTGTCCCGCGCGCCAAAAGCACGGCGTCGCCGCCGATGCGGCTGGCGTGCAGTGCGCTGTTCTCGACATCGACTTCGAGGCTGATCAGGCTCGGTCGATGGATCTCGAAGCCCTGCTCGATGACGAAGCGATGCGTGCCCGAGGGCAACTGATCGAAGGTGGCGACCGCGCCGGCGAAGGCGGCAGCCGCCGAGCCCGTCGCCGGATCCTCGATGATCCCCTCGCCCAGCCAGAACATGCGGGCATGGAACTGATGGTCGCTGGTCAGCGTCTCGCGGGTGTAGAGATAGACGGCACCGACGCCCGCCGGCATGACGGCCGGCCAGTTCTGGATCACCGGACGGGCCCGTCCGATGGCGGCCAGATCGCTAACCGGCACGAGCAGATAGGGAACGCCGGCCGTATAGACGGATGGCCGGTGATTTTCGAAGCAGAGCTCCGAAGCCAGCAGGCCGAGCATGGCCGAAAGGGCCTCGTCGTCGATCGTCGCATCGACCCGCTCGGACTGGCGCGGCACGTCGAAGATGGCGTGGCCGGACTTGCCGGAATGCAGCGCCACGGCGCAGCGTATGTCTCCCACCTTCTCCTCGACCACGAAAACGGCGTCCTGCCCTGCCGCCTGCGCGCCGAACGTCTCCAGCGCCAGCAGCACGGCCGTGCCGACCGTCGGATGACCGGCAAAAGGCATCTCGTAGGCCGGGCAGAAGATGCGCAGGCTGGCCCGGTGGCCCGGCTGCGCCGGCGGCAGCACGAACACCGTCTCGGCCAGGTTGAACTCGCGCGTGATCGCCTGCATGCGCGCTTCATCCAGGCCCTCGCTGTCGAGGACGACGGCAAGCTGGTTGCCGGCAAGCGGCGTTTTCGTGAAGACGTCGAGAATGGCGAAACGGCGGGTCACAGAAGCCTCATGCGTCGGCGAAACAGATCGTCCGCCTAGCATGCGGCGCGGCGTGCGGTGCGGCAAGAGCGGCCGTGTAACGGCGTTCATAGCGGCCGCTGGCTGCAGGATGAATGATGCATTCAGCAGGCATTCAGCTCAGCGGCCCTAGAAAGCTGCCAACGCCCCACGGGAGATACCCAGATGAAGAAGATCGCCGCCACCGCGCTCGCAGCCCTCATCGGCGTCACCGCCATCGTCGGCACCGCCGAGACCGCATCGGCCAGGGACGGCCGCAACGCCGCGCTCGTCGCCGGCGCTGCCGTCGGTCTCGGCATCGGCGCCCTGCTCGCCGCGCCGCGCTATGATGACGGCTACGAGGTCGCCCCGCCGCGCTACGCCGCCCCCGTCTATGACGACGGCTACCGTGCCCCGCCGCCGCGTCGCGCCATCCGCGCCGGTTGGCAGGCCCATGCCGACTGGTGCTACGACAATTACCGCTCCTATGACGAGCGGACCGATACCTATGTCGGTCGTGACGGCTATGCCTATCGCTGTCGCGGTTCGTACTAGGACGCCCGTTCGGGAACACGCAGCCAGGTCCCGGCGGTTGGCTGCGTGTCCCTAGAAGAATTCGTCGAGGAAGGCCGACACTTCCTGCGAAACGCCGACGATCTTGTTCGTCGCCTGGCGGTAGAACTTGAAATTGAGCTCGGTCTCGGCCCGGCCATCGTCCCAGTCGGAAAATGGTTTGAGTTCGTCGCGGCCCAGCCGCCGTTTCGCCAGCGCGGTTCGCCGGATCGACAGATTTACCCGCGGCGTCTGCCGGGCGACCCCGGGCTCCTTCGCAATCGCTTCGGCTAAAACCACGATCCCGCGCGCGACCAGACCTCGCCCGCCCTCGTTCTCGCTCGCGAAGACATAGATCGCGTCGCCCACCGCGATACGCTTGCCGCCATACATCGTCTTCTGCCGGAGAAGGGCGAAGACCTCGGCCTGCGGATCCCGGATTTCGGCTTTGACGGCAAAGGCCATGCTGCTCACGTCCCGAGCGAGCCGACGATCCTCCAGTTGAGAGCCTCGCGCCGACCCGACGTGTTTACCATGGGCCGTGAATCGTCAATGCTAAGGCGCCCTTCCAACCAGCATGCAGTCTAGCCCGTCATTGTGTCCAAGAACTTCAAATATCTCGTCGTTTTCATTGCCATCGAATGTCTGCTTCTGATCGCCTTCCTCTTTCGGGAGGAGATCTGGAGTCGCAACAGAATTCCGGCGATCATGTCTCGAAACGAACGGCTGATCCGGCGCTCCCTCGGAGACTGGGTCTATGAGAGCTACATCGAAGTTTCGCTCCTGGCGATGATGGCGCTCGTCCTGCTCGTCATCGTCGGCACCATCCAGCAGATGCGCAGGGCACGCTTGAGGCAGACCGGAAAGCCCCAGTAGAGCTTCCCGGCGTCAACGCAGGCGGGTGCGGTCAGGTCACGCTGACCGGCTTCGAGCGCAGCCGGCTCGCCAGCGCCGGATCGGCCCGGCGGCAGAGCTGCGGCGGCAGGCCGCGCAGGATCAGCTCGGCATCGGCGACCGCCATGCGGCCGATCGAAAACAGCGCGTCCGGCGTGCCGCCCGTGCGGTGGGCCGACAGCAGGATCCCCTCCATCTTGCGCACCGGATCGTCGGCCGGCACCGGTTCCTCCGGAAAGACGTCGGTCGCGACACGGATGTGACCGGAGCGAACTGCGTCTAGCATGGCCGGGAAATCGACCACGGCCGCACGGCTCATGAGCAGGAACGCCGCCCCCTTCTTCATCAGCGCGAATTCGCGCGCCCCCAGAAAGCCCTGGTTCTCGCCGGTCACGGCGGCGAAGACGAACACGACCTGGCTAGTCGACAGCAGGTCATCGAGCGAGGCGGACTGGCAGTCGTGCCGCTCGATGATCTCGTCCGGCAGCCAGGGATCGAACACCTTGACCGGATTCTTGAACGGCCGGATCAGCTCGCGCAAATTCTTGCCGAGATCGCCGAGCCCTATGATGCCGACCGATGCACCGGCGAAGCGGAACGTCTCGCTATTGGCTGCGAGGCCATATTGCTCGGTGCCGGCGCGGAAATCGCGATCGGCGGCGGTAATGCCGCGCGCGAGATCGATCGCCATGCCGAGCGCTGCCTCCGCCACCGGCGCGGCGAAGGCCGAGCCCGGCGTCAGCACCCAGATGCCGCGCTCCTGGCAGGCCTGGTAGTCGATGTTGGGCAGGAAATTGGTCTCGACATTGATGACCGCCTTCAGCTTCTTCGCCCGGTCGAGCCGCTCGCGCGGCAGCGCCGTCTGGCCGAAGATCAGGACCGTCTCCGGCAGCAGTTCATCGACCTGCGCATCGGTCATCGGCGCATCTTCCGAGATCACCAGACGACCCAGTTTCTCGAGCCGGGCCCGCACGTCCGGTTCCATGATGAGATCGAGCGTCCGCGGCAGCGGATCGACCAGGATGATTCCGTCACTCAAAGCGTTTCCCCTCTTTTGGTTGGCGCCAGCCTAGAGCGTTTTCGAGCGAGGTGGATACCGGTTCGCGTGAAGAAAACGCGACCAAGCAAGGGGCTGGAGCCGTTCGGCGCTTCCATGAAACGCTGAGAGGCTCCAGCCAAAGAGCGGGTCGACGCGAAAGTCGGATTGGCGCCGTCGCCTGCCACGCCCCTCGGTGGCAACGGCTGACGGCAGCAACGTGTAGTCTTGGTTTCTATTTGATTAATACAGCAACGATACCGACTGGAACTGTAGATCAGCAACCTACCAGGACCACCAAACAGTCATAGTTTCGCCCTGATGCATCGGGATATTCCGGAGTCATAGGGTTTCACAAACAGGAGGCTTCACCGTGAGAAGCTTTGCTAAGGCGGCGCTCGCCGGCATTCTTGGCGTCATGGCCGTTACGGCAACCGCGACGACGGCCTCGGCGGATCGCTGGCGCGGCGGCCCGCCCCGGCACTATCACAACCACTACTACCAGCGCGACAATAGCGGCGCCGTGATCGGCGGCCTTGCCGCGGGCACGCTGCTCGGCCTCGGCATCGGCGCAATGGCCGCGCAGCCGCGCGTCTACGACGACGGCTATGAGGTGCCGCCGCCGCGCGGCGTCGCCTGGCGCAACCATGTCGACTACTGCCTCGATCGCTATCGCAGCTACAATCCGAACACCGACACCTATATCGGCCGCGACGGCTACGAATATCGCTGCCGCGGCTCGTACTGAACGGGCACGCCGACGACAAAAAGCCCCGCGGGATCCTTCCTGCGGGGCTTTTTCATTTGATAGGCAGGAAGGCCCTCACCCAACCCTCTCCCGCAAGCGGGGCGAGGGCTTCTTTCTCCGCGTGGACAGCTATTTCAAGCGGTCGTCCGCGTTCCCTCTCCCGCTTGCGGGAGAGGGGCGGTGTCTTCCTGAGAAAGGCGCCTTAGTTGACGGCCTTGTCGACCAGCTTGTTCTTGCCGATCCAGGGCATCATCTCGCGCAGCTTGGCGCCGACTTCCTCGATCTGGTGGGCGTCGTTGTTGCGACGGATCGCCTTGAAGCGAGCGGCGCCGGCGCGGTATTCCTGCATCCAATCCGACGTGAACTTGCCGGTCTGGATGTCGGTGAGGACGCGCTTCATCTCGGCCTTAGTCTCGGCGGTGACGATGCGCGGACCCGTGACGTACTCGCCCCACTCGGCCGTGTTCGAGATCGAGTAGTTCATGTTGGCAATGCCGCCCTCATAGATGAGGTCGACGATCAGCTTCACTTCGTGCAGGCACTCAAAATAGGCCATTTCCGGCGCGTAGCCGGCCTCGACCAGCGTCTCGAAACCGGCACGGATCAGCTCGACCAGACCGCCGCAGAGGACAGCCTGCTCGCCGAACAGGTCGGTTTCGCACTCTTCCTTGAAGGTGGTCTCGATGATGCCCGAACGGCCGCCGCCGACGCCGCAGGCGTAGGAGAGCGCCAGGTCGAGCGCGTTGCCCGAGGCGTCCTGCGAGATGGCGACCAGGCACGGCACGCCGCCGCCCTTCTGGTATTCGCCGCGGACCGTGTGGCCCGGGCCCTTCGGCGCGATCATGACGACGTCGACGGTCTTCTTCGGCTCGATCAGGCCGAAATGGACGTTGAGGCCGTGCGCGAAGGCGATCGCGGCGCCGTCACGAATGTTGCCAGCGATCTCGTCCTTGTAGATGTCGGCCTGCAGCTCGTCGGGAGCGGCCATCATCATCAGGTCGGCCCAGGCAGCGGCTTCCGCCACCGTCATGACCTTGAAGCCGTCGGCCTCGGCCTTCTTGACCGTCGCCGAACCGGAACGCAGGGCGATGACGACGTCCTTCGCGCCCGAATCCTTGAGGTTCAGCGCATGGGCACGGCCCTGCGAGCCGTAACCGATGATCGCGACCTTCTTGGACTTGATCAGGTTGAGATCGGCATCGCGATCGTAATAAACGCGCATGAGGGTGTTCCTTTCTATCCCGTCCGTTCGTTTCCCGCGCCGGTCCTCTCTGGGGCCGGTCCGGTATTTTCTTCCCGGCCAAAGAGCCGGAAGAATTCGTCAATTGCCTGCGCCGCGCGCGCGCCCGGCGCCTCGCCGTCGAGGCTGTCGCCAAGCAGCAGGCGCACATGCATGTCGCGTACGATCAGGCCATACAGCGTGCGATAGGCCTCGCGCGTGTCGGCGAAGTCAAGCAGGCCCTCGCGCCGTCCAGCCTCGAGCAGCGCCGAGAGTCGCGTCTCGATCGGCTTGCGGCCATGCTCACGCAGGAGTTGCCCCAGATCGGCCTCGCCGCGCCGGGCCTGGCCGATCGCCAGCCGGTTCAGCGCCAGCGACACGTCGCCGGCAAGCACCTTCAGGAGGTTGGCGGCGATCCCCGTCAGCTGGGAGACGAGAGCCGCCCTGCCCGTCGCGCCGGAGACCCTCGGTTCGGCCTTCACCTTGCTCGACTGGAAGGTGATCATCGCGGCGAGCAACCCGTCGCGGTCGCCGAACCATTTGTAGAGGCTTTCCTTGGAACAGTTCGCGGCGCGCGCCACGCCCGCCGTCGTCAGCGCCCGCTCGCCGCCCTCGACCAGCAGGCCGAGCGCGCTTTCCAGAACGGCGTTCTGGCGCGGCGTGTAGGCCTCCGGGACCGGGGTGGTGGCAGCGATGGACAAGACGGACTCGAACTCTCTCCGGCAGCAGCCGCCACGCGCTTCCGGAAGCGAATGCTGCACTGCAGCGTACCGTACGGTACGGTTCCGAATGCATACAGGCCCTCCGCCTGCGGGTCAAGCACCGGCCTGACCGCAAATCACTGTCCCGTGTGTCAGCGAAGTGGACCGAGGTGACGATCCAGAATGGCATCGACGACAGAACCGGCCACCCGGCCCACCAGTTCGTCATCCAGGCGGCAGACATCCTTCAACGCAACGAGGCTCTCGATGCCGGATACCGCCGAAAGCGAATAGACGAGGAAAGCAAATTCCTGCTGCGCCATCGCCTGGCGGACGGGCGCCAGGGCATGCTCGTACATGGCGATCCGTCGGCCGCCGCGATGCGAATAGAGCCCCTGCGCGCCATGTCGCAAGGAACTGGTCAGCGAGCTCGCGAGATAGGTTCGGTAGGCACTCTCGGCGTTGAGCACCAGATCGAGCAGGTAGCGGTGGACCTTGCGCACCCGCTCCCGAACGTCCTCGCTGTCGCCGACAATCTCGTCATGGGGAATGGTCTGGCCATCCAGGATCGCCTCGACGACCAGCGCCTCGGCGTCGGAAAAATAACGGTAGGCGGTGGTTCGCGAGATGTCCGCCTCCACGGCCACCGCGTCGATCGAGATCGTCTCGCCTCGCTCAAGAAGGCGCCGGGCGGCGGCCAGCAGTTCCCGCCGGGTCCGCATCTTCTGCCGCGTACGGCCTGAATCGAACTGCATCAAGGCAACACCCCATTGACAGACATCTCTTCGTGGAACTAGCGTCCCATAAAGGAAATTAAAGACCATAAACAGACGTCAGACAAGGGAGGCCACCATGACGGACCTGAAAAGCAACACCTATCATCTCTTCGGGAATCTCATCCGTTTTCACGCCAACAGCCCCGACACGGGCGGCGCCTACAGTCTCGTCGAGAGCCTGACGGCTCCGGGCGCCGGCGCGCCGGCCAATCGCCATCCAGGCGAAGACGAGGCCTTCTACATTCTGGACGGCACCTTCGAATTCGTCATCGAGGGCGAGACCATCACCGCCACCAGCGGCCAGTTCTTGAAGATCCCCGATGGCGCCGTGCACGCGTTCAAGAATGCCGGCACCGCCCCGGGACGGCTTCTGATCCTCAACACGCCCGGAAGGCTTCACGACGCCTTCTTCAGCCAGGCGGGCGACCCGCTTCCGCCCGAGACGCGCGAGCTGCCCCCGCCGAGCGGCGAGGCGCCGGACGTCTCCCGCATCATCTCCATCGCCCAGCAGCATGGCATGGAGTTCATGCCCCCGGCCGGCTGAATCTTCGCCGAGCTCCACGCGCAACACAAACTGCCGAGGCCGGGAGCGGACAATCCGCTGCCCGGCTTTTCTTCGGAAGCCTTGCCGGGCGGCAGCGCTGCGCCGCAGCGCTTTCCGCCTCCCTTCGCCCCACCCTTCCCCCCCTTGCCCGCCCTTGCGCCGGGGCGCGGCAACGTCCAGATGAGAGGCAACCGAGGCGTACGCCGCACCCGCTCCGAAGCACCGGGGCGAGACCCGCACGCTTCCCTTGGAGCACCCCATGAAAAAGAAGATCGGTTTCCTGTCCTTTGGCCACTACCAGGCAGCGCAGGGCTCCCTCGCGCGCACGGCGCAGGACGCGCTGTTGCAGGCGATCGATCTCGCCGAGGCGGCGGAAGAAATCGGCATCGACGGCGCCTTTTTCCGCGTGCACCACTTCGCCCGCCAGGCCGCATCGCCCTTCCCGCTGCTCGCCGCCATCGCGGCGCGGACGAAGCGGATCGAGTTTGGCACCGCCGTCGTCGACATGCGCTACGAGAACCCGCTCTACATGGCCGAGGAAGCCGCCGCCACCGACCTGATCGGCAGCGGCCGCCTGCAGCTCGGCATCAGCCGTGGCTCGCCAGAGCCGGCCGAGCGCGGCTGGGAAGCCTTCGGCTATGATTCCGGCGAGGATCTGACCGGCGCCGATCTCGCCCGCGTGCATACGGAGATGTTCCGGCTGGCGATCCGCGGCACCGGCGTCGCCAAGGCCGACACCAAATCGACCGGCATGGTCGGCAGGCTGGCGATCCAGCCGCAATCGGAGGGCCTGCCGGAGCGGATCTGGTGGGGCGCGGCCACGCGCAAGACCGCCATCTGGACGGCCGAACAGGGCATGAACCTGATGAGTTCGACGCTGCTGCTCGAAGATACCGGCGTGCCGTTCAGCGAGCTGCAGGCCGAGCAGATCCGGCATTTTCGCGATGCCTGGAAGGCCGCCGGCTGGAAGCACCAGCCCCGCGTGTCGGTCTCGCGCAGCGTGCTGCCGATCACCGATGACACCGACCGGATGTATTTCGGCGGCCGCGACGGCTCGGACCAGGATCAGGTCGGCTATCTCGACAACAGCATCGCCCGCTTCGGCAAGCGCTATATCGGCGAACCGGACGCGATCGCCGCCGAGCTTGCCAAGGACCAGGCCGTGCTCGACGCCGACACGCTGCTCCTGACCGTCCCCAACCAGCTCGGCGTCGAGTATAACGCCAAGCTGCTGAGGACAATCGCCGACCACATCGCCCCGGCGATCGGCTGGTCGCGGGAAGAAGTGGAACTAGCCTAGCCCCTCCAGGTCCCGCATCGACCAGGGCCCTAACAAGAAAGGCCGGATCCTACGATCCGGCCTTTCCTCATTTCGGCGATGCCCTGAAGATCTCAGGTTGCTTCCGGGCCGCGCGTGATGGCGGCGACGCCGGTGCGCGACACTTCCACCAGGCCAAGCGGCTGCATCAGCAGGATGAACTGGTCGAGCTTGTCGGTGCGGCCGGTCAGCTCGAACACGAAGCTCTCCGTCGTCGCGTCGATGACGCGGGCACGGAAGGCGTCGGCGAGCCGCAGCGCCTCGACGCGGTCGTCGCCGGCGCCGCGCACCTTGATCAGGAGCAGCTCGCGCTCGATCGCCTTGCCGGTGACGGTCAGGTCGATCACGCGGTGCACCGGCACCATGCGCTCGAGCTGCGCCTTGATCTGCTCGATCACCTGCGGCGGCCCCATCGTGACCACGGTGATGCGCGAGCGATGCTTCTCGTGCTCGGTCTCCGAGACGGTCAGGCTCTCGATGTTGTAGCCACGCCCCGAGAACAGGCCGATGACGCGGGCTAGAACGCCCGGTTCGTTGTCGACGAGCACAGATAGCGTGTGCTGCTCGGTCTTGTCCTTGCCTTCCTTGATCGCATAGACGGATCCGGGCTGCATGGTTGTCTCCACTTCCTGTTGTTCTTCGGCCCAGATCAGACCAGCGCGCGGCCAGCCTTGTCGATCGCGTTGGCGATCGCGTCGTCCGTCGCGTCTTCCGGCAGCAGCATCTCGTTATGCGCCTTGCCCGACGGGATCATCGGGAAGCAATTGGCGAGATTGGCGACGCGGCAATCGAACAGCACCGGCCCCTTGGCCGCGATCATCGCGTCGATCGCACCCTCGAGCTCCGACGCCTTCTCGCAGCGCATGCCGGTCGCGCCATAGGCCTCGGCCAGCTTGACGAAATCAGGCAGCGAATCCGTATAGGAGTGCGACAGGCGGTTGCCGTGCAGCAGCTGCTGCCACTGGCGCACCATGCCCATGTACTGGTTGTTCAGGATGAACACCTTGACGGGCAGCTCGTGCTGGATCGCCGTCGACAGCTCCTGGATGTTCATCAGGATCGAGGCGTCGCCGGCGATGTCGATGCAGAGCGCGTCGCGATGCGCCGTCTGCGCGCCGATCGCCGCCGGCAGGCCGTAGCCCATCGTGCCGAGGCCGCCCGACGTCATCCAGCGGTTCGGCTCGTCGAAGCCGAAATACTGCGCCGCCCACATCTGGTGCTGGCCGACTTCCGTCGAGATGTAGACATCCTTGCCCCGCGTCCGCTCATAGAGCGTACGGATCGCGTGCTGCGGCAGGATGGTCTCGCTGTTCTGGCGGAAGCCGAGGCTGTTGCGGGCGCGCCAGCGGTCGATCTCGCCCCACCAGCTCTTCAGCGCCGCCTTGTCGGCCTTGTGACCAGCCGATTTCCAGGCCGCCAGCATCGCCTTCAGCACATGCGCGACGTCGCCGACAATGCCGATATCGGCGCGGACATTCTTGTTGATCGAGGACGGGTCGATATCGATGTGGATCTTCTTCGAGCCCGGCGAGAACGCGTCGAGGCGGCCGGTGATGCGGTCGTCGAAGCGCGCGCCGACATTGATCATGACGTCGCAGTCATGCATCGCATTGTTGGCTTCATAGGTGCCGTGCATGCCGAGCATGCCGAGCCACTGCTTGTCCGACGCCGGATAGGCGCCGAGGCCCATCAGCGTCGACGTGATCGGAAAGCCCGTCTCGCGCACCAGCTCGCGCAGCAACGCCGACGCTTCCGGGCCGGAATTGATGACGCCGCCGCCGGTATAGAAGATCGGCTTCTTCGCCTTGGCGATCAGCTCGACCGCCGCCTGGATCGCTGCCGGGTCGCCCTCGACCTGCGGGCGATAGGTCTTGTGCTCGACGCGGGTCGGGCCCTCATAGGTGCCGGTGGCGAACTGGACGTCCTTCGGAATATCGACGACGACCGGGCCCGGGCGGCCCGAGCGCGCGACATAGAAGGCCTCGTGCAGGATGCGGCCGAGATCGTTGACGTCCTTGACCAGCCAGTTGTGCTTGGTGCAGGGGCGCGTGATGCCGACGGTATCGGCCTCCTGGAAGGCATCGGAACCGATCAGGTGCGTTGCGACCTGGCCGGTGATGCAGACCATCGGGATCGAATCCATCAAGGCGTCGGTCAGCGGCGTCACCATGTTGGTGGCGCCGGGGCCGGAGGTGACGAGGGCGACGCCGACCTTGCCGGTGGAGCGGGCATAGCCTTCGGCCGAATGGCCGGCGCCACCCTCCTGGCGGACGAGGATGTGCTGGATCTTGTCCTGCTGGAACAGCTCGTCATAGATCGGCAGTACAGCGCCGCCGGGATAGCCGAAGAGGTGCTCCACGCCCTGGTCGATCAATGCCTGAACGACCATCTCTGCGCCGGTCATCTGCCGTGTCATCGTTTCGCTCCGTCGCGGATCCCTATCGCCGGTCCGCTGTGTCTGTCAGTTCCATCAAGCCAATAAAAAAGGCCCTCTCGGGGCCCATTTTCGCGCACTACCTATCGTGACGGCTTCAAACCATCAGGCAGTGCGCTCTCTAAGTACAATAACGTCGCGGCGGATCATGTCCGGGCCCCTCGAATTGAATTCGCCGGAACATGGCGCAGCCGACGAAAGCCGTCAACCCCCGGAGAAGAAAATTGCGCGGAAAGGGGGTTGGGGTTGCGGGAAATTAGGCCCACTCCTGCTGCGTTCGACCTACACGCTTCGGAGCATTCTTACCTGCCAACCTAACTCTTTGGACGCAGTTCGCCCCGTACCTCGCCTCTAGTACACTAATAAAGGCCGGTTCCATCGCCCATACAAAGGCAAGCATTCCACCTAGCCTTGCCATTTGAGCTGGGCTCAGTTCATTCAACGAGGCCCGATGAACTGCCGCGCGCAATTCCCGCTTCCGATCGCGTCCAATTGTGACAAGCCCATCGTTGCTCAAGACCAGTCCGGTCACACGACGCCCAAACTTTCTTGTCACGTAGGTAGTTTTCTCCGCATTGATCGTTAGCCGCGGAAAGCCAATCTCTCTGATAGTAGACGCAACAATTTTCTCGACCCTGGTCAAAAAACCGGTGCGAGGCGCCGAAAAAGTCAGATCGTCAGCATATCGGGAGTATATGACCCCTTCTTCACGGCACTTACCTGCGACCATCTGATCAAAATCGTACATTAGTATATTCGATAGAATAGGAGACGAAGGAGCACCAATAGCCAGACGCAGACCTGACCTGTGCTTCTCTCGTCGAAATAATATAGATGTCGTTAGGCGAAGATCATCCTCTCCAGACAGACAGCCCGTCGAATCGCAGTATTGCCGCCAATCCCCGCCCCTAATTGAGGGAAAGAAATTCCGGAAATCGAGTTTCAGTACCGGACCGTAACCAGCATGCAATCTGGCGTTATCTAAGATAGACTTTCCAACACGGTATGCAATTGCACTATCATGTACCGGAAGATCGTTCAGGACTATCGAGACCAAGGCCCGCTGCAACTGCTTAACTTCAGCCGCCGGCTGAGAGATCACCCGGACTCCTCCGGCCTTTTTGGGGATCTCAAATGTCTTGTATCGAAATGGTGCGGATCCAGCGATGCGCCGGACCAAGTCCACGCCAAGGCCGACCTCGCGCGCGAGAGCTTCGATAAGCGCCGACACTAGGCCGCTCCCCGCGCAACTGCCTCTTAAATTATATTGAAGCGCATAACATCAGATTTTCGCCAATAATCTGCAATCTGCGCGAGCCATCGCTCTCTGATTATAGCCTTCGCTTGAGGCTTTAACTTATAGTACAGGGCCCGCTTCTCCTTGATCGGAGAACAATATCGAGCGAAGCCCCTCTTCTCAACATATATCCAGCCCGCATGTTCAGCGCAATAAATAAGCCTATCAATTCTAGATCTAAATTCATTCAATCCCAAAGCATAGAGTATAACGTCTATCTCATCAAAAGAAAGAACACGATAGTGCTGAATGAGTCCCACAATGAATTTTATGATATGGGAGGATCGCCTTTTGTCAAAGCGAGAACGGCCACCTGATGTATTCCTTCTCTCAGACATCAGCTTCGCCATGAGAGCCTCAAATGCCTGATAGTCCAATGACGATAGATTGGACGCACTAGCTACGTTAATGTCCTTTAAATTCAATACATATGTAGATTCCGGGCCATATTTATTGTTCAAATACAGTATCGGACCGTGTTTTATAAAAGAATCAGCTCGATAGTGCTTATCTTCAACAACAACAATTAGCCTCTCAGCAACTTCATCAATAACAGCAAAAGACCCCAACTCAGCGAAACTGCCAGAAGCCTCTGAAAACAATACAACAACGTCGGACATAGCTGCCAAATCAGCTTCAAACTCTAATATATCGGTGTATGGCCCGTGGGGAGCGAAGATTTGCACTCCCTCGGCTACAAAAGCCTCTTGCTCGCCGAGCACGCCTCGAGCATGCATCCTGAGAAATGCATCCCTCAGAGACTTTGCGACGTTCACGGTCGCATCGAACGGACCACCACAAACAAATAAGAAATCAGCCGGTGCATGGACATGAAGAGAATTCATGTCCATGCACTCGACCAATTCAGGGATATCGTCGCCGAGTATCACTTACCAAAGGCGCGGAAGAGCGCGGTGTCTTGACGAGTGGAGCGTCCGAAACGGCGGCAAGACACCGCGCTCTTCCGCGCCAAACAAGACTCATCAATCAATTGAGGTCCGGCGAAGCACCAGACCAAGCACGTAGTGCTATTCACGTAAGTGACCCCATCCCCAACAGCACACTTGGCATTGCGAGAACCAGCTCGATTCGGCGCTGCACAACCGTGACTTGCTGAAGCCTAGACTAGGCATCGCCAGACTGCAACGCTAGGATCTAGTCGTAAGGCATGAGACAGTGAGCTTTCCCTCTTCAAGTATGCGCCAGCTATGGGACGGATCCGACTAGTCGTGCCACCTTACGTCAGATTGACGCAGTTTATGTTTGAGACTTTGTCCAACGCCTCGCCCCCTATTCCGCCGGGACGGCGCTCGGGGCGTGGCGGGCGGAGCGCGAGGGCGCGGCGTCGGCAGCCTCCACCAACCCCGCCTGCCCCTCCGCCGCCACCGAATGTGGCAGCTTCGTTCCCCGCGCCTTCTCCCGCCAAAGCGTCAGGATGCCGGAGCCGATGATCAGCGCGATGCCGACCAGCATCGGCCATTCCAGGTGGATCCGGAAGACGAAGGTGTCGATCCCGATCGCCCACAGCATCTGGCTGTATTGCGTCGGGCCGACCAGCGCCGCCGGCGCGTGGAAGGCGGCGAGCATGAGCAGGATGTTGCCGAGCGCGCAGAGGATGCCGTAGCTGGCGAGCCAACCGAACTGCTCCAGGCTCGGCAGCGCGAAGGACGGGATCATCGCGGCGCCGCAGATGAAGAAGGTGCCGAGCACGCCGGCGCCATAGAGCGAAATGCTCTTCTCGCGCGGGCCGACGGCGCGGAAGACGACGATCGAGATGGCGCCGCCGAGGCCGCCGGCAATGGCGCCGAGATGGCCGATCGACAGCTCGCGAAAGCCAGGACGCAGCACGATCAGCACGCCAAGGAAGCCGACGGCGACGGCGCTCCAGCGCTTCAGGCCGACCTGTTCCTTCAGGAAGACCACCGACATGATGGTGACGAACGCCGGCAGCAGGAAAATCAGCGCGAAGGCTTCCGCCATCGAGAGATGGGTGAAGGCGGTGACGCTGCCGATCGCGGCCATGCCATTGGCGGCAAATCGCACCAGCCAGAGCGGCCGGTTGGTGGTCGCGACGATGTCGCCCCAGCGATCGCTAGGCTTCTTCAGGAAGGGGATCGCGGCGAGGCCGAACAGCGAGCCGATGAAGGCGATCTCGTAGGCCGGCAGGCCGCCGTCGAGGAATTTGACGCTGGCGTCGGAGAAGGCATAGGCGGCGAACGCCGCGAAGCCCAGGAGAAGGCCCTTCAGGACCGGATCGGAGGACACAACGGGAGGCTTTCAGGCGCGAGAGATCGGGTGGTGGGCGGCTTCGCTCCCGCCCGGTCGCGCCGGCCACGCTTCCCTCCCAGGTGCCCTTTCGGACGGCGCGGATCGGCGCACCCGCTTGTCCCGGGCGCCGGGCGGTCGAAACCCGCCAGAGCGTCGATGTAGCAGAAGCGCGCGACGCCGCCATGACGAAATGACAGGCAGAGGCGGGGAAAAGGGAGGCGGCGACAAAGGAAGCCCTGCCGGAGATGCGGCACCTCCGGCAGGGCCGTCCCGCCGGCGGCTCAAGGGGCCGAGCCGCGCGACGGGATTTTCGCGGGGATGGTTCTACTCGACCATCCATTTTTGCAGGCGCGGCACCAGCGGACGGACGATTTCGGCATGTTCGCTGCCGGCGACCCGCATCGCCTGCAGCCGGGCCGTGACCTCGTCGACCCATTCCAGTATGGCGCGCCTCTGCGCGTCGCTGAAGACGCCGCGGGTCTCCGCCTTGGCGCGGAGGGTCGCCAGCCTGTCGCGAAACTCCGCCTCCGGCAGGCAGGCGATATAGCCGGTGACGGTGGCATCGAGCGCGATGCGCCAGGTCTCGCGGGTGAAGCCGGCGCGGGTGATGCGGTTGCCGCTCTCGGCGTCGGCCTCGAACCAGTCGTCGGCGGTCGCTTCGTCATAGGCGAGCTTGCCGAATTCCGGCGACAACGCCTGGACCAGCTTGACGACGACGATCGCCTCCTGCCGGTTCAGAGCCCTCGCCGGCGAAACGGCGAAGACGAGCGCCAGGAAGGGCAGAAGGCCGGCCAGCGCCAGCGCGAAGCGGCGGATCTGCCTGCGGCGGGTGTAGGGAAACATCAGCATGATTGCCTCATCGCCGCTTCGGCCTTGTGGCTCGTCTGTTGCTGCACCAGCGAGCCTCCGACGGAGGCCGCCTGCGCCGCCACCATGCCGGCCTGCCCGGCATAGCCGCCGAAGCCGCCGACCATGGACAGCGCGCCGCCCAGCACCGCCGCGCCCATCTGCGCGTCGCTCGCCTTCTTCACCGCGTCGGCGCAGGCCTGGGCCGAGGCTTGGGCCCGGCCGGCGGCCGAGGCCTGCCGGACCGGCGCCGACTTGCCGGCCTGGATGACCTTGGCTCCCTGCCCCGCCTTGTCGGTCGAAGCGGTCTCCGTCGTCTGGCTGCAGCCCGCCAAGGCGAGGCCAAGCACCAGAAACATCCCTCGTCGCATTGCTTTCTCCCTCTCGGGCGCAAAGCCGGACAGGACGTGCTCCGAATTCCTCCCGGAGCGTCCAACCCTCGCCATGCGCCGCGTCTCGATCTCCGGAGCCCCCCGGCCCGTCGCGGATGGCGGCCCATGCCGCCGACGGCGACCGCTCTACGACGGCGCCAAAACGCCGTCTTGGCGAGGAGCGAACCGATGCGGCGCGGAACGAACAGCGCGCGCTTTTCCGAAGCGAAAGGAAGAAAAAAGGAAAGCGGACAGCCGGTGCGGCTCAGCCGGCGCGTTCGCGCAGGGTCGCCGCCCGGATGTCCGACGGCGTGCAACCGAAGTGGCCGCGGAAGGCGCGGTTGAAATGCGACAGGTCCTGGAAGCCGGCGGCGAAGGCGATGTCGGCGATCGAGCCGGTCTGGCCGTCGCGCAGCTGCCGCATGGCAAGCTGCAGCCGGCTCTCGCGCAGATATTCGGTGAAGCTGGTGCCCTCGGCGGCGAACAGGCGCTGGATATAGCGCGGCGTGACGCCCTGCCGGCGCGCGATGGTGCCGATGTCGAGCTCCGGATCCGTGAGGCGGGACAGGATCTCCTTCCTGACCAGCGCCATTCGCGCCGCGCCGATGCCCTCGCCGCCGCGCGCCGTGTCGCCCGGGACGACGTCGCCGAGCAGGTGGGCGACGAGATCGTAGAGATGGCGGGCGGCGAGCGCCGCCGCCTCAGCGTCGCCCGGCGGGCTCTGGCGCAAGAGCTCGGCATAGCCGGCGAAGAGATGCAGGCCGGGGGTCGTGGCGGGGATGATGTAGCAGCCGCTCCGGTCGATGCGCGGCAGCAGGCGAGCCAGCCGCGTGCGGTCGAGCTGGACCACGCGGAGCCAGGTTTCCGGCAGCCGGCATTCGGTCCAGACGGCCTGGTTGACGATCATCAGATCACCGGCAGCGACCGTGATCGGCGGCTTGCCGTCGACTGACACCTGGTGGTCGGTCGAATGGATCATCAGCTGGTAATCGTCGCGGCCGTCGCCAAGCAGCGCCCGCGAGCGCGCGCCGTCGAGCGGCGAATAGTGCGCCTGCGCCAGCGTCACGGCGTCCGGCAGGGCATAGGCGGCGAGGTCGATGTCGAAGCTCCGCGGGTCGAGCGGCCGGAATTCCATGCCGGCGACATGGCGCGCGACGAAATCATGCACGAAGGCGAGCCGATGGCGTTCCGGGACAGAACGGGTCGAGAGGCGTTGCATGGGAAGGTTCCGCTTGGCAGGAACGGTCGACGCTGTGCCCGGGCCCCCGCGACGCCCGCGCCTTCCGTTTGGTAAGGCGCGAATTAATCCAAAAGATTGACCGGAAGGTCAAGAGTCGGAGGTGTGATCGTCATCTCAGGTCGGTTTCGGGATAGGCGCGGCTCGGCTGGCAGCGCGTCGAGCCAGGGCAGAGGAAGACGATGGTGCCGTCCGGCCAGCAGGTGTCCCGGTCGAAGCGCACAGTCGGAACGGTGGCGATCATCAACCGGAAGGCGATCGCGGCGGAGCCGTGGCTCGCCTGCGGCAGCGCCGCATAGATGCCGAGGCCGTCGCGGCCGATGCGCTGGATCGCGCCGGCGAACACGGCGCCGGGGCTGATATAGCCGCCGACCAGATCAATGCCGGCCTTGCAGATGGTATGGCCGGGCGGCGCGGCGAATTTGGCGTAGTAGCTTTGCCCGCGCCGGCGAAGCACCAGCGCCGTGCCGCGATAGGCGCCGACGACGATCTCCGGCTTGATGAATCGCGCCGCCGCACGCGCCGGATCCGGCTCCTCGCTGCAATCCCAGCCGAGGGCCCGGCAGCCTGACAGCGCCTGCGCCTCGGCGCGATCGGGGTCGAGCTCGCGCCAGCTTGCGACACGCACGGCGCCCGGCGCATGGCCAAGGCGAAAATCCTCGAGATAGAGGCGCGGCTGCTCGTCGGCCGCTGCCTGCGCGGCGACAAGGACGACGAAGAGACCGAACAACCAGCGCATGCGACAGGCACTCCCGCCGGTCCGTGGCGCGACGCGTCACGGGTAGTCTTGTCTGCCCTGCCCGCGCATCGGCTCGCCCGCCGCGTTGGCCGGTCAGAGCGTCTTCTTGAACCACGCCGCGGTCTTGGCGATCACGCTATCGGCCATCGTCTGGTCGTCGCCGAGGCTGCCGAAGATGTGGTCGCCCTCCGGCACGATCCAGACTTCCTTGGTCTCGCCCTTGGCCAGCTTGGCGAAGCCTTCCGGATAGGCGGCGGAAAAATCCTTCGATCCGGCGATGGCGAGATAGGCGCCGGGATAGGTCGCGATCGCCTTGTCGATCTTATGCGTCTCGAGACTGTCGAAGAAGCCCTTCTTCAGCACGATCGTCCGCCAGCCGAGATCGAGCCCGACAACGCCCTCGGTCTCGGCGGTGGCGATGGCCTTGGCGCCGATCGACCCCTTCATGTCCTTGGAAAAGTCACCGACCGAGGACCAGGTGACCAGCGACTTGAAGCGATCCGGCTCTTCGCCGGCGAGCAGCGTGGCGACGCCGCCGCCGAGCGAGAAACCGATCATGCCGAGCCGCTGGGGATCGATGCCCTTCTGGCTGGCGAGATAGGCGGCGGCCGCCTTGGCGTCGGCGAGCTGGCCGTCAATCGTCGTTGCGCCGGTGTCGCCGTCGCTCTTGCCGAAGCCCCGGAAGTCGATGCGGAGCGACGCGATCCCCTCCTTGGCGAGCGCTGCCGCCTCGCGCGCATACATGGAGCCGACCTCGTCGCGCGACGAGCCGAAGCCATGCAGCATCAGGACGGCCGGCGCGCTGGTTGCACCATCCGGCAGGTTGAGCGTGCCGGCGACGCCGCCATCGAGCGTCACGACGCTTTCGCCCGCCGTGGCGATGGCAGGCAGGGATAGGACGGCGATGAGGGCAAGCGAAGCGGGCAGCAACCGCATGATGTCGTCATTCCTTGGCAAGGGTCCGATGGATCGAACCCCAGCAAAGCTCGCGCCGTTGAAAGCGTCAATGGCAGACTGCGATGGCGGCGGGTTGATCGAGATCATGGCCCTGCCGGCCACGGCCGGGTTTGATCCACGGCAAGAATGCGATCAGGATACCGTATCGACAAGCCAATCAGGAGGTCGTGATGAAAACGATGAAGGCCGCCGTCGTCCGAGAATTCGGCAAGCCGCTGGTGATCGAGGACGTACCGATCCCCGAGATGCGGCACGACCGCATCCTGGTCAAGGTCGAGGCCTGCGGCGTCTGTCACACGGATCTGCATGCCGCCGAGGGCGACTGGCCGGTGAAGCCGAAGCCGCCCTTCATCCCTGGCCATGAGGGTTCGGGCTTCGTCGCCGCCGTCGGCCGCGACGTTAGGGGTGTCAAGGAAGGCGACCGCGTCGGCGTGCCGTGGCTCTACACCGCCTGCGGCCATTGCGAGCACTGCTTCTCCGGCTGGGAGACGCTCTGCAACGAGCAGCAGAACACCGGCTATTCCGTCAACGGCGGCTATGCCGACTATGTGCTGGCCGACCCGAACTATATCGGTCACATCCCGAAGAAGCTCGATTTCGGCGCCGCCGCGCCCGTCATGTGCGCCGGCGTCACCGTCTACAAGGGCCTGAAGGAAACCGAGGCGAAGCCTGGCCAGTGGGTGGTGATCTCCGGCATTGGCGGCCTCGGCCACATGGCCGTGCAATATGCCAAGGCGATGGGCCTGCATGTCGCTGCCGTCGACATCAGCGAGGACAAGCTGAAGCTGGCGCGCGAACTGGGTGCCGAGGTCACCGTCAACGCGTCGGAAGGCGATCCGACGGCCGCGATCCGCAAGGCGACCGATGGCGGCGCGCATGGTGTGCTCGTCACCGCCGTCTCGCGCCCCGCTTTCGCCCAGGCGCTCGGCATGGTTCGCCGGCGCGGCACGCTGGCGCTGGTCGGCCTGCCGCCGGGCGATTTCCCGACGCCGATCTTCGACGTCGTGCTGAACCGCATCACGATTCGCGGCTCGATCGTCGGCACGCGGCAGGACCTGGCCGAGTCCCTTGAGTTCGCTGCCGACGGACTCGTCACGCCGCATTACAGCTGGGACAAGCTCGACAACATCAACGCCATCTTCGACGAGATGAGAGCCGGCAAGATCGACGGCCGCGTCGTCATGCAGATCGCCAGCTGATCTCCGGGAGCGTCGCGCCGGGCGCGAGGCGCTCCCAATCCGCCATCTGGTTGCGGAACCAGGTGCCCTGCCGCTTGGCATAGCGGCGGGTCTCCATTTTGGCGCGCTCGATCGCCTCGTCCAGCGACAGCTCGCCGGCGAGATGGGCGCCGAACTCGCGAATGCCGATCGCCTTCATCGCCGGCAGCGCCGGGTTGAGCCCGAGCGCCAGCAGTGCCTCGGCTTCGGCGATGCCACCGCGCTCGACCATGCCGTCGAAACGCCGGCCGATCCGCTCGTAGAGCACCGTCCGCTCCGGCTCAAGCACGATCCGGCGGATCGAAGACGCGTCGACCAATGGCGGCGCACCCGTTTCCCGCTGCCAGTCGCCGATCGAGCGCCCGGTCGCCTCGACCACCTCCAGAGCGCGGACAACGCGGGTGCGATCGAGCGGCGCCAGCCGGGCGGCGCTTTCCGGATCGAGCTTTTGCAGCGCCGCATGCAGGGCCGGCACGCCCTCGGCGTCAGCGCGCGCCTCGATAGCCCCGCGCAGTTCGACCGGGATCGGCGGGATCGAAGAAAGGCCCTCGGTCAGCGCCTTGAAATAGAGGCCGGTGCCGCCGATCACGATCGGCAGCCGGCCGTCCCGCCAAGCGGCTTCGAGCGCGTCTTTCGCGTCCTCGCGCCAACGAGCCACCGAATAGCGTTCGCTGGCAGCAACATGGCCATAGAGGCGGTGCGGCGCCTCTGCCTCCTCGTCCGGATCCGGGCGGGCCGAGAGAATGCGGAGTTCGCGATAGACCTGCATCGAATCGGCGTTGATGACGACGCCGCCATGCTTGCGCGCCAATGCCAAGGCCAGGGCCGACTTGCCGCTCGCGGTTGGCCCGGCTATCAGGACGGCAGGTCCCATTTTTGCTGAATTCAGGTTGCCCATGCCGTCCGATACCGCTCCGTTCGAATTTGTCGCCACGTTCATAGCACGGCCCGAACATGCGGCATCGCTTTCGGAGGTGGTGGATGAAGCCGCCGACCTTCCCGGCGCCGGCCGGCCGGACTGGCTTGCCGATGGCGAGGCCTGCGACGTTACGCTGCCCGCCGGCGAGAACAGCCTCGATGTCATCCGCACCGATTTCTACGAGATGATCGACGGCCGGCCGGTCGACGTCGTGGCACAGCCGATTGCCGGCCGCCGCAAGAAGCTCCTGATCGCCGACATGGATTCGACCATGATCGGCCAGGAGTGCATCGACGAGCTCGCCGACATGGCCGGGCTGAAGGCGCATGTCTCCGCCATTACCGAACGCGCCATGCGGGGCGAGATCGCCTTCGAGCCGGCATTGCGCGAGCGCGTCGGCCTGCTGAAGGGCCTGCCGCTCTCCGTCGTCGACACGGTGCTGGCCGAGCGCATCAAGCTCATGCCGGGCGGCCCGGAGCTGATCCGCACCATGAAGGCCTCCGGTGGCTATACCGCGCTGGTCTCTGGCGGCTTCACGTTGTTCACCGGCCCGGTCGCAGCACAGATCGGTTTCGACGAGAACCGCGCCAACATCCTGAACCATGAGGACGGCGTCTTGACCGGCACGGTCGAAGAACCGATCCTCGGCCAGGAAGCCAAGCTCTCGGCGTTGATGGAGCTTGCCCGCCGTTTCTCGCTGTCGAAGATCGATACCCTGGCCGTCGGCGATGGTGCCAATGACCTTGCGATGATCCGTGCGGCCGGCCTCGGTGTGGCGTATCATGCGAAGCCCAAGGTCGCGGCCGAGGCGGCCGCCCGCATCGACCACAACGACCTGACTGCCCTGCTCTACGCCCAGGGCTATCGACGGAGCGACTTCGCCGCATGAAGCCGATCGAGACGCCCCGACTTCGCCTTCGCCGCTGGCAGGACAGCGATCGCGCGCCCTTCGCCGCGATGTGTGCCGACGCGGAAGTGATGGAGTTCTTTCCATCCGTGCTGGGCCGGGCGGATTCGGACGCGTTCATCGATCGGATCGAGGCGCATTGGGTCGAGCACGGCTTCGGCAATTATGCGCTGGAAGAACGCACGACCGGGGCCCTTGTCGGTATGACGGGTCTCTTCGACGTATTTCCGGAAGCGCATTTCGCCCCGTCGGTCGAGATTGGTTGGCGCCTGGCGCGACCGTTCTGGCGCATGGGCTATGCGCGCGAAGCGGCAGAAGCGGTGCTCGCGGCGGCTTTCGCAGAGCATGATTTTCCGGAGATCGTTTCCTTCACGGCCAAGCTGAACACCCGCTCGGCCGGCCTGATGCAAAGGCTCGGCATGACCAGGGATCCGGCCGATGACTTCGATCATCCCAAGATCGAGGAAGGCCACCCGCTGCGCCCGCATGTGCTCTACCGGCTGACGCGGGAAGAATTCGACCGGCGCTGAGCGTTCGGGCCGTCGCACTTTCGGGCTTCATGCCTGGAAGATCGACCGGCAGTGCTTTCCCACCCTCAACGTCATCCCCACCCTCGCTGTCATCCCCGCGCAGGCGGGGATCCACACGGCCAAGGTGCCGGGAGGCTCGTATACGAGCGACCCGGCGAATGGATCTTGGGTCAAGTCCGGGATGACGGTCGTCGAGCTGTCACGAAGAAGGCCTGAGCGGCATCGCGCCGCCCGCGCCCTACTCGTCCAGCTTGAGCGGAACGAAGCGCAATTCGCCGGACTTGTTGGCGATCAGGAACAGCGCCGAGCGGCGGCCGTCCTTCTTCAGCGTCTCGATCCGCGTCGTCACGTCGGCCGGCTGCGAGACCGGCTCCTGCGACACCTCGACGACCACCTCGCCGATCGCGACGCCCTTCTCGGCCGCGGCGCTGCCGGCATCGATCGCTGTAATAACGACGCCCTTCACTTCCGGGGCGATCGAGAACTGCGTGCGCAAATCCGGCGTCAGCTCCGACAGCGTCAGGCCGAGCAGTTCGGTGACGACCGGCTTCGGCGGCTCGACCGGGGTCGCCGCCTGCTTGTCCTCGACCTTCTCCGCCGCCTCGGTCAGGCGACCGACCTTCACCTTGAGCGTGATCTCCTTGCCTTTGCGGATCACGACGACATCGACGAGCCTGTCGATATTGGCGTCGGCGACCAGACGCGGCAGGTCACGCATCTCGACGATCGGCTTGCCGTCGAAGGAGAGGATGACATCTCCCGGCTGGATGCCGGCTTCGGCCGCAGGCCCCTTCTCGGTCACGCCGGCGACCAGCGCGCCGCGCGCGGCGCCCATGCCGAGGCTCTCGGCGATCTCGTCGGTCACCTGCTGGATACGCACGCCGAGCAGGCCGCGCCGAGTCTCGCCAAATTCGCGCAGCTGCTGGATGACATGCACCGCCGCGTCGGAGGGTATGGCGAAGCCGATGCCGATCGAGCCACCCGAGGGCGAGATGATCGCCGTGTTGATGCCGATGATCTCGCCCTTCATGTTGAAGAGCGGACCACCCGAATTGCCGCGATTGATGGCGGCGTCTGTCTGGATGAAATTGTCGTAGGGCCCGGAATTGATGTCGCGGTTGCGGGCCGAGACGATGCCGACCGTCACCGTTCCGCCGAGGCCGAACGGATTGCCGATCGCCATCACCCAATCGCCGACCCGCATCGTGTCGGAGGAACCGAACTGGAGCGCCTTGAGCGGCTTTGCAGCGGTGGGTTTGACCTGCAGCACGGCGATGTCGGTCTTCTCGTCGCGGCCGAGCAGTGTCGCGGTCAGCTTGGAGCCGTCATTAAAATTGGCGACGATTTCGTCGGCGCCCTCGATGACGTGATTGTTGGTGACGATGATGCCGGAGGCGTCGATCACGAAGCCCGAGCCGAGCGACTGCACCTTGCGCGGCGGTGAATTGTCGGCGCCGTCCTTCTGCTTGTTGAAGAACTCGTCGAAGAATTCCTGGAAAGGCGACCCTTCCGGCGCCTGCGGCGCCGGGATGCCGCGCGATCCCTCGATCGTCTGCGACGTCGAGATGTTGACGACGGAATCGACCAGGCCGGCGGCGAGATCGGCCACGGATTCCGGGCCCTGCGCCAGAGCGGCAGGAATGGTCGCCGGCGTGGCGGTGCTCAGCAAGGCGCCAAGGGCCGCCGCAAGGCAAAGGCGATAGGTTTTCGATTTGGCCGCGGCCATCTGCATCTCTCCTCTGGCGTCGGCGTCGAGAATGACACGACGGCGACTTCGATACATCTAGCGCACGACGCGTCCGTGCCGAGTGTCAGTTTCGCGCGAGCCAGACGACGGCGACGCCGATGGCGAGCGCGATCAGCCCGCATCCTCGCAACAGCGAGTCTGATGCGGCAATACCTTGCCGCATCAGAGTTTTCGCAACCGTCGGTGCCATCGCGTAGAACGCGCCCTCGATGACGAGGACCAGTCCCAGCGCGGTGACGAAATCCGTCACGGCGTGGCGGCAGGCGCCGCCTGGTCAACGGCCGGGGCGGCGGGAGCCGGCGCGGCCGGTTCCGAGACCTTGGCAGGCGCCGGCTTGCCGGGCGTGCTACGCTCGGGAACCGCCAGCGCGTTGCCGCTCGGGTCGGTCAGGTAGCGGAAGAACGGCGACGTCGGCGAGATCACCATCCGCGTCGTGCCACTCTTCATGCCGTCCTGATAGGCCTGCATCGACCGGTAGAACGAGAAGAAGTCGGGGTCCTGCTCGAACGCCGCCGCGAAGATGCGGTTGCGCTCGGCGTCGCCGTCACCCTTGATCTCGTCGGCGCGCTGGTTCGCCTCGGCCACGATGACCGTCGCCTGCCTGTCGGCCTGCGCGCGGATCGTCTTGGCCGCCTGCTCGCCCTGCGCACGGATGTCCGTCGCTTCGCGCTGGCGTTCCGTCTGCATGCGCTGGTAGACGGCCTGGCTGTTCTCCGGCGGCAGGTCGGCGCGGCGGATGCGGACGTCGACGACGTCGACACCGAGGCGCTTGCCTTCACGCTGGACCTGCTCGGTGATCTGGCGCATCAGCGGTGCACGGCCCTCGCGGACAATGGCGCTGAAGTCCATCTGGCCGGCCGCACCGCGGATGGCCGAGTTCAGGATCACCGCGAGACGCGATTCCGCCACCGGGATCGAGCCGGCTGCCTGATAGAACAGCAGCGGGTCGACAATCTTGTAGCGGCCGAACGCGTCCATCACGAGACGCTTGCGGTCGCGGGCGATGACTTCGATCGGCGGCGAGTCGATGTCGAGCAGCCGCTTGTCCAGCATCACGACATTGTCGATGAGCGGGACCTTGGCATAGATGCCCGGATCCGTGACGACGCGCACCGGATTACCGAAGCGCAGCACCAGCGCCTGCTGGGTCTGGTTGACGATGAACAGGCCCGAATAAGCGAGGATCGCGATCAGGATGACGATGACGAGGCCGAGCCCGCCGAAAATGCGACCCATCACTGCGAGCCTCCCTGCTTGGCGGGCGCGCCCTGCAAGGCAGGCAACGGCATAAAGGGCACGACACCACTTCCCTTCTCGTCGACGATGATCTTGTCCATGTCGGCGAAGACCCCCGAAAGCGTATCGAGATAGATGCGCTCACGCGTGACGGCGGGAGCCGCCTTGTAGGATTCATAGACCTTGGTGAAACGATCGGCCTGACCCTTGGCTTCGGCGACGATCTGGTCGCGATAGGCGTTGGCCGCTTCCTCGATCTGCGAGGCTTGGCCGCGCGCGCCCGGGATCACCCGGTTGGCGTAGGTCTGGGCTTCGTTCTGGACGCGGTCCTGATCCTGCTCGGCCGCCTGCACATCGCGGAACGAGTCGATGACTTCCGCCGGCGGGCCGACATTCAGAAGCTGAACCTGCGTGACCTGGATGCCGGCGCCGTATTGGTCGAGCTTGCTCTGCATCAGTTCCTGCACGGCGGTCTGGATGCCGAGGCGCTCTTCCGTCAGGACGCGCTGGATGTCCGAGCGACCGATGATTTCGCGCATGGCGCTCTCGGCGGTCGCCTTGACGGTGCCTTCAGGGTTCTGGACGTTGAACAGATACTTGCTGGCGTCATTGATGACCCAGAAGACCGAGAAATCGACGTCGACGATGTTCTCGTCACCAGTCAACATCAGGCTTTCCTGCGGCACGTCGCGGCCGTTCGAGCTGGTGTTCCGGTCATCCTGTATCGTGCCGACGGTGGTCCGGTTCACGCGCGTGACCTGCGGCGTGTAGACGGCCTCGATCGGATAAGGCAGGCGGAAATTCAGGCCCGGAGGCGCGCTGCGCTGATACTCGCCGAAACGCAGGACAACACCCTGCTCGTCGGGCTCGACGCGGAAGGTGAAGAAGTTATAGCCGAGGAAAGCCACCACCACGGCGAGAACGGCGATGAACAATACCGGGTTGAAGCCGCCACCGGAGCCGCCAGGTAGAACCTGTTTGAGCTTGTCCTGGCTGCGACGAAGGAGTTCCTCGAGATCCGGCGGATTAGGGCCACTGCCGCGCGGGCCCTGACCCCAGGGTCCGCCGTTGTTGCTTCCTTTCCATCCGCCGCCCGTCTGGTTGCTCCAGGGCATCTTCGCTCCTTAGTTGTCGATCAATAGGGAAGGCGTACCTGCCCCCGCCCATCGAAGCAAGAGAAGCCCCGGATATGCGGCCTCTGCAGGGCCTCAGCGAGGCTGGAAGTGGTGTGCCGATGCCGCGCTTTCAACGCGGATGCGACGTTTATCCACCATTCCGGTCAGGAATGCCGGCGCGCATAGGTCGTGAATCGGCTGGCTGCGGTATCGGACGGTCCGGCCGGGACTTCTTCGCTCGAAATCGCTTCCCAGGTCTCCGGATCGATGGTCGGAAAACGGGTATCGCCTTCCGGCGTCGCCTCGACATGCGTGATGTAGAGCCGGTCGGCCCGATCCAGGAAGGCGCGGTAGATCTCGCCGCCGCCGATCACCATCACCTCCGCCGCATCCTTCGCCGCCGCCAATGCGGCGTCGAGATCCGGCACCACGATGACGCCGTCCACGGCGAAACCGCTGTCGCGCGTCACCACGATGTTGAGGCGGCCCGGCAGAGGCCGGCCGATGGACACGAAGGTCTTGCGGCCCATCACCACCGGCTTGCCGGTGGTGATGGCCTTGAAGCGCTTGAGATCGGTCGACAACTTCCACGGCATGTCGCCGTCGCGGCCGATGACGCCGTTTTCCGCCACCGCGGCGATGATCGACAGCTGCGACGTCATTCCTCCTTCGGCAGAACCGCCTCCTTGAGGCTCTTCGGCGAGGCGGAGATGCGGTCCACCAGGGCCAGCAGCAGCGCCGAGGCGACGAAGGTCATGTGCAGGATGGTCGACCACATGATCTTGTCGTTGGTGTATTCGTTGGCGTTCAGGAATACCTGCAGCAGGTGGATCGACGAGATCGCGACGATCGACGAGGCGACCTTGATCTTCAGGCTGCCGGAATCGAGCTTGCCGAGCCAGGACAGGTCATGCCCTGCGCTGTCGAAGCGGCTGACATAGTTCTCATAGGACGCGATCATCACCATGACGACGAGGCTCGCGACCAGCGCGGCGTCGATCAGGCCGAGCATGGCCAGGATCATGTCGGAATCGTCATAAACGAAAACGTTCAGCGCCACTTTCCAGAACTTCGCCAGGAAGGAGATCGCGTAGAGGATCAGCGCGGCGCCAAGGCCGCCATAGAAGATGACCAGCAGCCAGCGGGCCGACATGATCATGTTCTCGATCGAGTTCTCGATGGATTTCAAAAGAGGGAGCTCCGTGGATCTAGTTCCTGCATATACGGATCAGGGGGCCGTTTCGCCAACCCTCTCGCGTGCAGGAAATGTTGCTCCCAGGCGATTCAGGGCTTCGCCCTCAACCCTGCAGCGCTGCCACTCGGGCAAAATGCGCGCGCCCTGCGCCTCGTAGAACGCGATCGACGGCGCGTTCCAGTCGAGCACCGACCATTCGTAACGGCCGAGTCCCTCGGCGACGCAACGCCCGGCAAGGCTTCGAAGCAGCGCCTTGCCGATGCCATCGCCGCGATAGTCCGGCTTGACGAACAGATCCTCGAGATAAAGACCGTGCCGGCCCTGAAAGGTCGAGAAGGTGTAGTACCAGAGCGCGAAACCGGCGGCTTCGCCCCGCCATTCGGCGATCTCGCAGAACACCCTCGGTTCCGGCCCGAACAGCGCCGCGTCCATCGCAGCGGCGTCCGCCTCGACCTCATGCGCGAGCTTCTCATAGTCGGCGAGCGCGCGCACGAATTCGAGCACGAGCGGCGCATCGCCCGGAACGGCGGCGCGGATGACAAGGTCCATGGTCATTCCATTCCTTCGGCGAGCGTCATGGCTCGCGCGGCACGAGGATCATGATGTCGAGATCCTGCTGCGGCTCGAAATCGGTCTTCACCACCTCGAACTGCGTCGGGCTGATCTTCTTGACGCCGTCGGCGCAGAAGGAGACGAGGTTCTTGGGCGAGCCCTTGTCGACAACCAGGCGGAACTTGGCGATCGGGCCCGCCCAGTTGCTGCCGGTGCGCAGGACGTAGGAAATGCGGTTCTCGAACAGGCTGTTGCCGCCATCCGGCAGGTTGCCGGCCCGTGCCGCCTTCAGGAACGCGTCATCCATGCAGTATTTCTGGCGATAGAGCTCGAACCACGGCTCGGACTGCGCCTCGGGCGCGACGAACGACACGTCCGCGCTCTGGCCGACGCTCGGCTTGTAGCTGTGCTCGACGACGAGGCGCTTGCCGGCCGGAAAGGTCTGCTCGCGATAGAAGGCGGTCGACAGCAGCCAGTTCGGCGCCAGATGCTTCACCATCCCGTTGCCGTCATTGTCATATTCGTCGATCGCCGCGAGGCCGAGCTGGACCAGATTATCCTTGTCAGCCTGCGGTAGCGCATCGAGAGCTTTGCGCGTGCCGTCGAGATGCAGTGCCAGCGGCACGCCGAGAGAGGTCAGCAGCTCCGTCTGGTCGATGCCGAGCGAGGAGGCTCGCTGCTGCACCTTCGTCTCGACCGGCTTGCCGTCGACCAGGGTCTTGAAACCGAGGAAGTTGACGGGGTCGTCGACCGGCACCGAGACCATGAAGTCGATGCTGCCCTGGATGTCCGGCATCGGGAAAGCGACCAGCGTCGTCACATCGTGGTCGGCATGGTTCTCGAAGGTGTAGCGGACCCGGACCTCGTCCAGCGAGATGAACAGATCCTCCGACTGCATCTCGATGTCCTCGGTCAGGACATAGACGAGGCCGCCGGTCGACAGCGCCGCGGTCGAATCATTCGCCCGCGCGGTGGCGACGGACGCCGCGGCGAGCAGCAAAGCGAGGCAGGTGATCGGTGCGGCGCGCATACGGGACAAGCTCCTGCCAGAGGACGAAACCGGGGCGAGCCGGCCCCTGCCAAACCAATGGGGCGCCGACCGGCCACTCGGGACGCCGGCTAGACCGCGATCGGCGCCTTGATGGCCGGATGGGGATCGTAGCCCACGAGCTCGAAATCCTCGAAGCGGAAATCCTCGATCCGCTGGATGGCCGGGTTGAGCTTCATCGTCGGCAGCGGTTTTGGCGCGCGCGAGAGCTGCAATCTCGCCTGCTCGAGATGGTTCGAATAGAGATGGGCGTCGCCGAAGGTGTGGACGAAATCGCCCGGCTTCAGGCCCGTCACCTGCGCCACCATCATCGTTAGCAGCGCATAGGAGGCGATGTTGAACGGCACGCCAAGGAAAATGTCGGCCGAGCGCTGGTAGAGCTGACAGGAAAGCCGCCCCTCGGCGACGTAGAACTGGAACAGGCTATGGCAGGGCGGCAGCGCCATGTCGTCGACGAGCGCCGGGTTCCAGGCCGAGACGATCAGGCGACGCGAATCCGGCTTGGTGCGGATCATCTCGATGACGTTCGAGAGCTGGTCGATGGTGCGCCCGTCCGGCGCCGGCCAGGAGCGCCACTGGGCACCGTAGACGGGGCCGAGATCGCCATTCTCGTCCGCCCATTCATCCCAGATCGAAACGCCGTTTTCCTTCAGGTAGCGGATGTTGGTATCGCCGGCGATGAACCAGAGCAGCTCGTGGATGATCGAGCGCAGATGCGCCTTCTTCGTCGTCACCAGCGGAAAGCCGTCGGCCAGGTCGAAACGCATCTGGTAGCCGAACACGGAGATCGTCCCCGTGCCGGTGCGGTCCTCCTTGCGGACGCCGGTGTCCAGCACATGCTGCATGAGATCGAGATACTGGCGCATGGATCGTCCAACCGAGATTCGATGTTTTCGCGACCATACAACGGCCGGGATCGCGGATCGAGTTTGCAGAAATCCCCGCTCTGAGCTCAACTGGCGGTGGGCGGTGTCGAGCCTGGGCAAACGGTCCGGGAGCATCCGCCCCTACCGTCGGGGACCAGGAACGTGGCATGTCTCAGACCATCTCGAACCCAGACGTCTACCTGCACGTCCGCGTCATCATCGGCATCATCCTGGGGCTGAGCGTCTCGCGGCTTCTGAGCGGCGTCAGTCGCTTCGCCCAGCATCCGCTGCGCAACCCGGTCTATGCCACGCATCTGATCTGGGTCGCGTTCACGTTCCTCTGCGTCGTGCATTTCTGGTGGTTCGAGTTCTATCTCGCCTCGGTCCATACGTGGACTTTCGAGCTCTATATTTTCATCATCGTCTATGCGAGCCTCTATTTCCTGCTCTGCGCCATCCTGTTCCCGGACAGCATGGCGGAATATTCGGGCTACGCCGACTATTTCATGTCGCGTCGTAAGTGGTTCTACGGGTTGATCGCCGTCATCTTCGTCGTCGATCTCGTCGACACCGCCATCAAGGGCAGCGCCCACTTCCATTCCTTTGGCTTCATCTACCCGGCTCGAAACGTGATCTATGCCGGGGTGGCGATCATCGCGATGTTTATCAGCGACAGGCGCTTCCATCTGACGATCGCCATTTTGGCGCTGGCATTCCAGGTGTTCTGGATCCTAAGGGCCTTCAGCACGCTGCAATAGCGCTTTCGCGCCGGCCTATTCGGCTGGCGCGGCCACGACGCGCCCGCGGCGACCCAGCGTCAGCTGCGCCAGCGTGAAGGCGATGACGCCACAGGCAGCGATTCCGGCCACCATCGGCAGCGCGGTGCCGTCCAGGAACAGGCCGACGACGGCCATGACGACGGCGCCGGTCACCATCTGCAGCGTTCCCATCAACGCCGACGCGGTGCCGGCGATCTCGCCATGCTCGTCCAGCGCCAGCACGGCCGATGTCGGAATGACGAGGCCGAGGAAGCCGTTGGCGACGAAGAGTACGCCGATCAGCACGGCCAACCCGTCAATGCCCGACGCCATAAGCAGGAACAGGGCGACGACGGACACGGCGAATCCCGTGACCGCGACGCGCATAACCCGCTTCAGGCCGAACATCCCGCCAAGCCGGCCGTTCAACTGCGAGAAGCCGAAGAACGACACCGCGTTAACCGAGAAGGCGAGGCTGTACTGCGTCGGCGTCAGGCCATAGTGCTCGATCAGCACGAAGGATGAGTTCGCCAGATAGGCGAAGAAGCTGGAGATGCCGAACGCCCCGATGAAGACGAGCCCGAGGAAGTGACGGTCGCGCAGCAGCAGCCAATAGCCGGCCAGGGCACTGCCGACGCCGCTTTCGACCCGCTGCTCGGGCGGCCGCGTCTCGTCCAGCGCCAGCGCCAGCAAGGCGATGCCGAGCAGTGCCGCCACCATCACGATCCAGAAGATCGCGCGCCAGGAGGCGAATGCCGTGACGGCGCTGCCGGCGAGCGGCGCCAGGATCGGCGAGATGCTGAAGACGAGCATCAAGAGCGACATCAGGCGCGCCGCCTCGTTGCCGGTGTGCAGATCGCGCACGACTGCCCGCGGCACGACCATGCCGGCGCAGGCGCCGAGGCCCTGGACGAAGCGAAAGGCGATCAGCGTCTCGACCGTCGGCGCCAGCGCGCAGCCGATGCTGCCCAGCGCGAACAGGGCGAGGCCGAAATAGAGCGGCGGCTTGCGGCCGACCATATCGGCGACGGGCCCGTAGATGAGCTGGCCGAGACCGACCGAGATGAAGAAGGCCATCAGGCTCATCTGCACCGCGCCGGTGGTCGCGCTGAGATCCTGGCCGATCGCCGGCAGCGCCGGCAGATACATGTCGATGGCGAACGGGCCGATCGCGCTCAGAAGGCCGAGAACCACGGCATAGCGCAGGATGGAAGAAGACATTTGGGACACCATGAAAGCGACGACCCGACCTCCGCCGAACGGCCGTGCCGTTGCGATATCAGGATCATCGATGGGAATTGGATACCGACGCGGCCGCAGCGCCACGATAATTTTGTAATGGTTGGCACATTAATGAGCGACAAATCGCCCGACGTCAACCCACATTGTCGTCAATGTCACTTCCGCCCCCGTCTCGATGCAGGAGGCGGCAATCCCGGCCTAATCGGTGCGCATCTGAGCTCCGGGCGGTCTGACGGCGCTTCGAACCCTTTTCACGGCGGTTTCGATCGCCTATATGTCAGGTGCCGGTGCAAGCCGGCTATGGCGATAAACTGTCATCGAAATAAACCCATCGGACCCGGGGGCGGTACCCGGCGCCTCCACCCAAGCCCATCCGGAAGGATGGTTTTCGGCGGGGGCGAAATAGGATCGACGAGGGCGTAAAGGGTGTTCTTTCGCTCGGCATGGTACCGCCGTTATCGGACCAAATCTGTAGTTGCAAATGACAACTATGCTCCGGTCGCTGTCGCCGCGTAAGCGGTGCCGGAACCGAAATAAAAGTCCTTACGGGTAGCACCGTGTAGGCGGGGTCCGGAGGCACCTGGCAACAGAAGCCTCCACTTCTTCCCCTTCAGAGCCCGTTTTGTCTTCTGCTGCCTCGTCGGCGTGAGCCGTTGTGCTAGGAGCCGTTCGACCTGGAAAAGCGGCAAGTCGAGCTGGAAAAGCGGCAAGCCAGGCGCCCGCTTGCACCTTTTCCAAGAAGCAGCTCGGCCTGCGCTTGACTTCTCACGGCCGGAGATCGAGTTTTCGGACAACAAGGCTCGTCAGGGAGCCGATTTTAGCGCGGGTCCGCGGCTTTGCCGCACCGGGTGCCTGTCTCGACCCCGTCCGCATTGATTCTGGGTAGTCGCCTTTCATGGCCGAAGATCTGATCCGCTACGACATTCTGGCCCAGGACGCGCTGCGCGGCGTCGTGCGCAAAGTTCTGGCCGAAGTGGCCAAAACGGGCCTGCCCGGGGACCACCATTTCTACATCACCTTCGAGACCCGGGCTCCCGGGGTACGTGTCTCGACCCGGTTGATGACCGACTACCCCGAAGAGATGACCATCATCATCCAGCACCAGTACTGGGATCTCTCGGTGACGGAGCACGCCTTCGAGATCGGCCTGTCGTTCAAGGGCGTGCCGGAGCGGCTGCTGATTCCGTTCACGGCGCTCAAGTCCTTCGTCGACCCCTCGGTGCAGTTCGGCCTGCAGTTCGAGACCGCGCCGGCCGACGAAGAGGTCCTGGAACACAGCGCCGAGATGGAGGACGTCGAGACGTCGCCGCTCGTCCTCGATACGCCGGAGCGCACGGAAGAAGCTCCCGCTGCCGAACCGGGCGAAAAGCCCGCCGCCGAAGTCGTGCGGCTCGACGCGTTTCGCAAGAAGAGCTAATCCCCTCCCGGACTGCTCACTGAACGATGCCGCGCCAGCGGCTGGGAAAGGCTGACTATGACGACGACCCGCATCGAAACGGATACTTTTGGCCCGATCGAAGTGGCCAGCGACCGCTATTGGGGCGCCCAGGCGCAGCGTTCGCTCGGCAATTTCAAGATCGGCCTCGAGAAGCAGCCGCTGCCGATCGTGCGGGCGCTCGGCATCATCAAGCGCGCCGCGGCGGAAGTGAACGCCAAGCTCGGCCGGCTTGACCGGGAAATCGCCAACGGCATCGTCGCAGCCGCACAGGAAGTCATCGACGGCAAGCTCGACGACCACTTCCCGCTCGTCGTCTGGCAGACAGGCTCCGGCACGCAGTCGAACATGAATGCCAACGAAGTGGTCTCCAACCGCGCCATCGAGATGATGGGCGGCGTGATGGGCTCCAAGAAGCCCGTCCACCCGAACGACCACGTCAACATGAGCCAGTCGTCGAACGACACCTATCCGACGGCGATGCACATCGCCTCGGCCGAGGAAATCGTCCACCGCCTGCTGCCGGCGCTGAAGCACCTGCATGCCGCCCTCGACGCCAAGGCCAAGGATTGGGCTGCCATCGTCAAGATCGGCCGCACCCATACCCAGGACGCGACGCCGCTGACGCTCGGCCAGGAATTCTCTGGCTACGCCCAGCAGGTCGAGAACGGCATCAAGCGCATCGAGATGACGCTGCCGGACCTGATGCAGCTCGCCCAGGGCGGCACGGCGGTCGGCACCGGCCTCAACGCGCCGATCGGCTTCGCCGAGGAAGTCGCCGCCACGATCGCCACGATCACCGGCCTCCCCTTCACCTCGGCGCCGAACAAGTTCGAGGCGCTCGCCGCCCATGACGCGATGGTGTTCTCGCATGGCGCGATCAACACGGTCGCCGCCTCGCTGTTCAAGATCGCCAACGACATCCGCCTGCTCGGCTCCGGCCCGCGCGCCGGCCTCGGCGAGCTGTCGCTGCCGGAGAACGAGCCGGGCTCGTCGATCATGCCAGGCAAGGTCAATCCGACCCAGTGCGAGGCGCTGACGCAGGTCTGCGTCCAGGTGTTCGGCAATAATGCCGCCCTCACCTTCGCCGGCAGCCAGGGCCATTTCGAGCTCAACGTCTACAACCCGGTCATGGCCTACAACTTCATCCAGTCGGTGCGCATCCTCGCAGACGCGGCCGTTTCCTTCACCGACAATTGCGTGGTCGGCATCGAGCCCCGCCTCGACAACATCCAGTCGGGCGTCGAGCGCTCGCTGATGCTCGTCACCGCGCTGGCGCCGAAGATCGGCTACGACAACGCCGCCAAGATCGCCAAGACCGCGCACAAGAACGGCACCACCCTGCGCGAGGAGGCCGTCGGCGGCGGCTATGTGACGACCGAGGAGTTCGACGCGATCGTCCGTCCCGAGGACATGATCCACCCGAACTAATGGGCGAGGCCTCCGTCACACTACGGATCTGGACAATTCGTCCTCCATGCGCCCTGATAGTGGCATGGAGGACGAGGATGCGTCTGCCGCCCGACGGTCAGGGGACAGCGCGATCGTGACTCCGGTCTGCGACGGTCCCATCGCGCCGCCACCGCACGCGGCGAAGATGGCCCCGGGTTTCAAGGAGGGTTGCCATGACCGCTGAGATCATCAATCTGAACCGCATCCGCAAGGAAAAGGCGCGACGCGAGAAGGCCTCGCTAGCCGAGGAAAACCGCGTTCGGTTCGGTCGGACCCGGGCCGAGCGAGCCCTGGACCGCATCGCGGCCGAGAAGGCTCGCCGCCATGTCGACGAGCATCGGCGCGACGACGAAACCGATCCGACCGTCGCATGAAGAAGCGCTCGGTCTCGATCGCCGGCCATCAGACATCCATTTCGATCGAAGAACCGTTCTGGCAGGCGCTGCGGATGATCGCAGCGACGCGCGGTCAGAGCCTTGCCGGGCTAATCGCCACCATCGACGGCGAACGCAAGGCCGAGACCAATCTCTCGTCGGCCATCCGCCTCGCCGTCCTCGCCTGGTACCAGGCGAAGCTGGAACGAGCCATCGGCACGGAAACGGCCGCCGTCAGTTCGGAATAGACGCCGGCGGCATCAGCACCATCGGCGCGCCCGGATCGGCCCCCTGGGACGGCAACTGCAAGGGCTGCTGCGGTCTGGCCTGCGGCCGCGGCGCGGGCTCGTCGAAGCCCTTGAGAAGCGATTCAATCCCGTTGGTGAAGTCGAGCTGCCGTTGTTCGGCCGCCTGGCTCGCGGCGCGCTTGGCCTGCTCTTCCTTCTGCAACCGGGCCGCCTCCGCCTTTCGGGCGGCCTCCGCCTTCTTCGCCGCCGCCGCATCCGCCGCGGCCTGCTCCGCCGCTTGCTTGGCCGCCTGCTCCGCCGCCTGCCGGGCTTGCTCGGCCGCCGCCTCTTCCGCCTGCCGTGCCTCTTCGGCCTTGCGCGCCGCTTCGGCCCGGCGCTCGTCGTCCTCGCGGGCGACGCGGACCAGTCGGCTGAGCTTCTCCTTCTCGACGATCTCCGCCTGCAGCTTCTCGATCCGTTCGACCTCGCGCTCGAAGGCGCGCACCGACAGGAAGCCGGCGAGCGGCGCGACGTCGATCTGGCGGGTCGGCTCGGCGAGCGGACCGGAGAAGACGAGGCCGACCTGCGGCACCGCGCCACTCACCCGGTCTTCGCCCGGATCGATTGTCAGGGTCCACTGGCTGTCGAGCGTCTCAGCGTTCAGATCGATGGTGGCGCCGCCGACCATGGTCGCGCTGGGGCTGGTCACGCCCAGATTCTGGGCCCGGATCGTGCCGGCGGCGATCGAGAATGCCCCTTCGATGTGGTCGAAGGCGAGCGTGCCGGCATCGAGATAGCCCGCGAACAGCTTGCGCAGCTCCGCCTCGCCGATCTCGCGACCGGCATTCGAGGCGCGGATGACGGCGCTGAAGGCTTCCGGATTGACGAAGCGGGCCGAGCCGGCGCCAACCTTCAGCGAGCCGCCACCGGTCAGCGACGAGACGACACCGGCGGCCGAGCGGCCCGTGCCTTCGAACTGGCCGGAAATATCGAGCGTGCCGTCGGCGACGGAGCGGCCATCGCGCTGCCAGACCAGATCGGCAAGCGCCGCGCCGGTCACGGCGACCTGTCCGGAGATCGACGCGTCGCCCTCCGGATTGACGATGGAAAGCGAGCCGGACGCCTTGCCGCCGGCAAAGTCGCCATGCGTCAGCCGCAGTTCCGTCCGATCGCCGGAGAAGTTCGTCTCCAGCGCCGCATTGGTGACGACGATGCCGTCGCCAACCTCCAGGCGATCGGCGGAGAGCCGGAAGGCGGCGTCGAAACCCTCGAGAACGGGCCGGCCAAACGTCGTTTTCGACCACGGGCTCTCGGTGCTGGCGAGAAGGTCCTGCGGCAGACCGAGCGCAAGCGAGGTCGCGCGCGTCAGATCGGCCTCGTCAACGGCGACGTCGCCCTTCAGCTTCCAGCGCCCCGCCTCGCGACCGAAGTCGATCGAGCCGCTGGCCTGAACGTCCCCAAGCCGCGCGTCGCGGAAGAACAGCGTCGCGACGCCGTCCTTCACATCGAGCGAGGTCGTCGCTTCGACTGGCAGGGCTTCCTGAATGCCCGGCAGGGTCAGTCCGGCCAGCGCCAGCGCGGGCGTGGCGTCGGTGCCATGTGCCGTCACGGAGCCCTCGAAGGTCGGCAGGCCGGCCGCGTCGACGCCAATCTTGCCATCCGTCGCGTAGGTGACGCCGGCGAAATCGCCCTTGATCGTCGCCGCGGCGCCGTCGGCCAGCGTGCCGGCGCCCTCGATTTCCAGCCGCGCCCTGCCCGGCTGGTCGAGCGGCAGGGCCCGATAGCCGAGCTGGCGCAACAGCTGCCCGGCATCGGGGTTCTCGATGGCGGTCGAGAGTTTCAATTCGCTCTCGCGCCATCCGGCCGGTGTACCGACGAAGCCGAGCGCGGTGTCGATCGCCGTGCCGCCGGCGGTGCCGTTCAGGGTCAGATTGGCATGGGTGACGTTGTCGCTGGCGCGCGCATTGATGACGGTCGCCAGCTTGGCTGGTCCGAGCAGCGGCGCTGTCGACTTGAACCAGCGCGAAAGCGCGGAGCCAGGCAGCAAGCGTTCGACCATTCCGGCGGTGCCGGCCAGATCGGAGGCCTCGATCGAGGCGGAGATCTGGCCGCTCGGCACGCCAGTGATGTCGGCGACGCGGCCGCTCGCCGTAATCGCCGCGCCGGCGAGATCGCCGATCGAAAGCCGGTTCGCCACCAGCACGCCATTAGCGAAACTGCCATCGGCCGTGACCTGCGACAGCAGCATGTCGCCGACTTCGAGTTCGCCTGTCGAGATCTTGACCTGGAAGCCGTCGGCGAGGCTGTCGGCGTCGCTCAGGCTCTGGCCGGCGAATAGTTCCGCGAGCGACGCCAGCTGGTCAAAATCGAGCCGGTTGGCCTTGAGCTCGACGGCGAGATCGCGGCGACCATCGACGGCCGATTGCTGCCAGCCGAGGCTGCCACGGACGCTGGAATCGCGCATGCGCGCCGCCATGCCCGACACCTGGAACGATCCGGGCGCCGCATTGAGCTGGCCCGACATGTCGAAAGGCTGCAATTGCGGCCGCGAGGCCATCTTGCCGCCGCGCCACCAAGCGGCGAAGACCGCCGGCTGGTCGGAAGTAAGCCGGACGGCGCCCTCGAAGCTCGGCTGCGGCGCGGTCGTGACGATGCCGTCCGCCGCCAGCCGCGTCCGTCCCGGCAGGTCGGCGCCCAGTTCCTCGATCTTCCAGCCCTGATCGGCGGTGACCGCGTCGAAACGGAGATTCTGGATCACCGAGCCGCCGATGACGATGCCCGGAATATCGAAGCCGATCCGGCCCGGGATCGACGGCACCGGCAATTCGGCCAGCGCGGCGACGACCGCCTTCGAGGCCATATCGACGTTGGCCGGCTCGTTCGGCCCCTTGCCGATCGAGCGGTCGAGGTCGAGCTGCCGCGCCTTCAGGACCGCGTCGAACCGCATGGACGGGCCGAGATCGATGGTCGAGGCGCCGGTGAGGCTATAGGGCCGATCCTCCGGCCCCTGCGACAGCGTGAACGCCGGCAGCTTCAGCTGTTCCGGCCGCAGTTCGAAACTGCCGGAAGCCCGCCAGCTCGGAACCGTCTTCGGCTTGCCGTCGTCATCGGCGACATGGGCGAGCGAGAACCCGCCCGACCATGTCAGCCCCTTGTCGTCATGCGCGAGCGGCCCCTCGGCCGAGAAGGCGACCGGCACGGTGGCGGGATTGGCCTCGATCTTGACCCGGATCGAGCCGTCGGCGTCGCGACGGCCGGTGGCGACGCGGAACGTGGTCGGCACGCCCTCGGCGACCAGGCCGCCCTCGATCTTCCAGGGACCGAGCAGCGATCGTGCGTCGACGGCGGCATTGATGCCCGTGAGCGACAACGAGCGGCCTGTGCGCTCGTCGTGATAGTCGATCGAGCCGTCGGCAATATCGACCTTTTCCAGCGTCACCGCGTCGGGATCGAGCGCCTTCGACGCCTCGGAGCGCTGCAGCCAGTCCGGCCGGCCGTCGGCCGCAACCCTCACCTGCAGGCGGGGCCGGGTGATCGCCATGTCGACCACCTTGAACGAGCCGGAGATCAGGGGGATCAGCTCGATCCGGACTGCGAACCGGTCGACCTTCATCATCGGCTGGTCCGGCGTGCCGCCGACCCGGACATCGGTGAAGACGAGCGAAGGCATCGGCAGCAGCGACGCGTCAGCCGTGCCGGCGACGGTGACGGGCTGGCCGAGAATCTTCTCCGCCTCGCGCTCGAAGGTCGAGCGAAAGGCGTTCCAGTCGACGAACCAAGGAATCACCAGCGCCGAAACGAGAACGGCGATGATGATGCCCCCGATGATCAGGTACAGCCTGTTCAGATCAGCCTCCGCCTTGCCGGTCCCTGCTTCAGCGTGGTCGCCCCGCTTGTCATGCGTCCGGCAGAATCTTGCCCGGGTTCAGGATCCCGAGCGGATCGAGCGTCGCCTTGATCATGCGCATCACGTCGAGGCCGTGGCCATGCTCCTTGATCAGATATTTGCGCTTGCCCTGGCCGACGCCATGTTCGCCGGTGCAGGTGCCGTCCAGAGCGATGGCCCGCTCGTTCATCCGGCTGATCACGGCTTCCGCCTTGGCGATCTCTTCCGGATTGGTGATGTCGATCAGGAGCTGGGTGTGGAAATTGCCGTCGCCGACATGGCCGACGACCGGTCCGATCAGGCCATTGGCCGCGATATCGGCGCTGGTCTCGGCAACGCATTCGGCCAGTTTCGAGATCGGCACGCAGACGTCGGTCGAAACGCTCTGGATGTTGTCGCCGGGGCGGAGCCCCTTCACGGCGAAATAGGAATCGTGCCGCGCCTGCCAGAGCTTGGTGCGATCCTCCGGACGGGTCGCCGAGGCGAACTCGCCACCGCCGAACTCCTGCGCGATCGCCGCGAACTGTTCCGACTGCTCCAGCACCGATGCCGGCGAACCGTGGAACTCGAGGAACAGATGCGGCGTCTCGGGCAGGCCGAGCTTGGCGAACTCGTTGGTGGCGCGGATCATCATCGCGTCGCCGAGTTCGACGCGGGCGATCGGGATGCCGCTCTGGATCGTCAGGATGGCCGCGTTGCAGGCATCCTCGACCGTCGGGAACGAGCAGACGCCGGCGGCGACCGATTCCGGCAGGCCGTGCAGGCGGACCGTCACCTCGGTGATGATGCCGAGCGTGCCTTCCGAGCCGACCAGAAGGCGGGTCAGGTCATAGCCGGCCGAGCTCTTCTTGGCGCGGCTGCCGGTGCGCACGATCGAGCCGTCGGCCATGACGGCCGTCAGACGGACGACGTTCTCGCGCATCGTGCCGTAGCGCACGGCATTGGTGCCGGAAGCGCGTGTCGCCGCCATGCCACCGAGGCTGGCATCGGCGCCGGGGTCGATCGGAAAGAACAGGCCCTGGTCGCGAATATGATTGTTGAGCTGGATCCGCGTGACGCCCGCCTCGACCGTGCAGTCGAGATCCTCGGCATGCACCGCGACGATCTTGTTCATCTGCGACAGATCAATCGACACGCCGCCCTTCGGCGCGTTGACATGGCCCTCGAGCGAGGTGCCGGTGCCGAAGGGGATGATCGGCACGCGATGCGCGGCGCAGATCTTGACGATGTCGGCAACTTCTTCCGTCGAGGTGGCGAACACGACCGCATCGGCCGGCTCGTTGGGCAGCCAGGTCGTGGTGTTGGCATGCTGCCGCCGGACCTCCAGCCCGCGCGAGAAGCGCTGACCGAAGCGCTCCTGCAGAATCTCGAGAGCCGCAGCCAACGCTACTTCGTCACGCGCATCTTCGTTGCGCAGCGCCGAAACTGTCATACTAAAAAGCCTCCCAACGGGTTCGTGGCCCGCAAGCCATGTCGGGGGGCAACCTAGCAAAACCCTGCTGCCTCGCCAAAGACTTCCTGAGATATTTGCCCCGATGCGCCGCTTAATTCGCCCCCTTTCGCGGGCCGCCGGCGCCCGGCTTGAGACGACGAACCGGCTGATCGGTCATACCGAACCACGCAGCGCGATCTTGCCGCTGCGGCCAGCTCGGGCGCTGGCCCGCGCGGCGGCGGCGGGGTCGGACAAATCGAAGCTCTCGTCGATGCCGAGCTTCAGTTCACCAGTCGCGGCGAGACGGATAAGCTCGCCGATGAGGCGCGCCAGT
The DNA here is from genome assembly GCF_000380505.1 of Kaistia granuli DSM 23481. GTDB lineage: Bacteria > Pseudomonadota > Alphaproteobacteria > Rhizobiales > Kaistiaceae > Kaistia > Kaistia granuli. The sequence continues at coordinate 41,701 of NZ_AQYH01000008.1, forward strand.
TCGGCCCGATCGGTCGACGCCGAGCGCCGGGCGCCCCAGAAGCCCTTGACCGTTATCTGGCGAAAGATCAGGTCGCCGGAACGGATCTCCAGCGGCTCGTTCGACATCGCGCCGAACGACATGAGCAGGCCGCCATCGGCCAGCAGGCTTGTCAGGCGCCCACCATCCCTGCCGCCGACGGAATCGACGGCCCGCACGATCGGCGCCCCGCCGACCAGCGCCTGCACCCGGTCCTCCCAGCCCGCCGTCTCGGTCGAGACGCCGTTTTCGATGCCGAGCCCGGCCAGTTCGGCAAGACCGGCGTCGCGCCGCACCAGGCTGACGACATGGATGCCGCGCGCCTTGGCGAGCTTGGCGACGATCTTGCCGACCGCGCCATTGGCGGCGTTCTGGATCATCCACTGACCGCTACCGATCTGCAGGTCTTCCAGCAGCATCAGGGAGCTGATCGGCATAGCGATCAGCTGACAGCCGGTCTCGTCGTCGATGCTGTCCGGCAGCGGCACGGCACGCGCCGCCTGCGTCACGAAAGATTCGCTCCATGCCCCGTTGATACCGGTGACGACGACGCGCTGGCCGATCGCCGGCGCCGTCACGCCCGGCCCCAGGGCCTCGACGCGGCCCAGCGCCTCGCTGCCGCCGATCGCCGGCAGCTGCGGCTTGTGGCCATAGGTGCCGCGAATGGTCCAGAGATCGTGATTGTGAATGGGCGACAGCACCATCCGCACCCGAATTTCGCCGGCGCCCGGCTCCGGCAACGGACGCTCGCCGGAAACAAGGACTTCGCCCGGATCACCAAAACGCTCGTAAAGGGCAACTCGCATCGGACAGGCTCCTTCTTGGACTGGACCGCCAGTTAACGCCTGAAAGCCCGCGCGGCCAACTCATCCGGCGTCGTCGGGAGGTCCGCTTCACTTGGACAGAGTCGGCCTGTTTCTGTAGGAAGCTGGAATGCAGGGCCTCCACGGTCCATATTTGTTCTCATGTCCAGCCTATCGAATCGACCGCCCCCGCAGATGACCGTTCCCTTCGACAGCTCCGCTCCCGCCCCCCGTCCCGGCGGCATCGCTGCGCGCGCGCTCGGCAAGGCGGCGGCCGCCCCCGACTATGTCGCACGCCTCAATCCCGAACAGCGCCTGGCAGTCGAGACGACGGAAGGGCCGGTGCTCGTCCTCGCCGGCGCCGGTACCGGCAAGACGCGGGTGCTGACGACGCGGATCGCGCATCTGCTGGCCACCGGCAAGGCCTATCCGAGCCAGATCCTCGCCGTCACCTTCACCAACAAGGCGGCGCGCGAGATGCGCCACCGCATCGGCGAGCTGATCGGCCCCTCGGTGGAGGGCATGAACTGGCTTGGCACGTTCCACTCGATCGGCGTCAAGATCCTGCGCCGGCACGCGGAACTCGTCGGCCTGCGCTCCGACTTCACCATTCTCGACACCGACGACCAGATCCGCCTGATGAAGCAGGTGATCCAGGCCGAGGGCATCGACGAGAAGCGCTGGCCGGCGCGCCAGCTCGCCAATCTGATCGACAGCTGGAAGAACCGCGGCCTGACGCCGGACGACGTGCCGCCGGGCGATGGCGGATCCTTCGCCGATGGCCGCGGCATCAAGCTCTACCGCGCCTATCAGGCGCGGTTGAAGACGCTGAACGCCTGCGATTTCGGCGATCTGCTGCTCGAGAACCTGCGCCTCTTCCGCGAGCATCCCGATGTGCTGCGGGACTATCACCAGCGCTTCCACTACATGCTGGTCGACGAGTACCAGGACACCAACGTCGCGCAATATCTGTGGCTGCGCCTTTTGGCGCAGGGCCGCAAGAACATCTGCTGCGTCGGCGACGACGACCAGTCGATCTATGGCTGGCGCGGCGCGGAGGTCGACAACATCCTCCGCTTCGAGAAGGATTTTCCGGGCGCCGTCGTAATCAAGCTGGAGCGCAACTATCGCTCGACCTCGCACATCCTCGGCGCCGCCTCGCACCTGATCACCCACAATGAAGGCCGGCTCGGCAAGACGCTGTTCACCGACGCCGTCGACCCCGAGGCCGCGCGGGTCCGTGTCGCCTCGGCCTGGGATTCCGATGAAGAGGCTCGCGCCATCGGCGAGGAGATCGAGGGCCTGCAGCGCCAGGGCCACAAGCTCAACGACATGGCGATCCTGGTGCGCGCCTCGTTCCAGATGCGCTCCTTCGAAGAGCGCTTCGTCACGATCGGCCTCAACTACCGCGTCATCGGCGGCCCGCGCTTCTACGAGCGGCAGGAAATCCGCGACGCGCTCGCCTATCTGCGCGTCGTCGCGCAGCCGGCCGACGATCTCGCCTTCGAACGCATCGTCAACGTGCCGAAGCGCAGCATCGGCGAGACGACGGTGCGGCTGCTGCACGACCATGCGCGGGCCCGCAACATTCCGATCATCCAGGCGACCGAAGAGCTGATCGACACCGAGGAGATCAAGTCGTCCAAGACGCGCACCGCGCTGCGCGACCTGCTCGCCTCCTTCGCGCTCTGGCGCTCGAAGCTCGAGACGATGAAGCATGGCGAACTGGCCGAGATGATCCTGGAGGAGAGCGGCTACACCGACATGTGGCAGCAGGACCGCTCCGCCGACGCGCCGGGCCGGCTGGAAAACCTCAAGGAACTGATCCGCTCCATGGAAGCGTTCGAGTCGCTCGGCGGCTTCCTCGAGCACATCGCCCTCGTCATGGACACGGACAGCGCCGAGAACCAGGACGCTGTCTCGATCATGACGCTGCATTCGGCCAAGGGCCTCGAATTCGAGACCGTGTTCCTGCCCGGCTGGGAGGAAGGCCTGTTCCCGCACCAGCGCGCGCTCGACGAGAGCGGTCGCGCCGGGCTCGAGGAAGAGCGCCGCCTCGCCTATGTCGGCATCACCCGCGCCAAGCAGCGCGCCATGATCTGGTTCGCCTCGAACCGTCGCATCCATGGCCTCTGGCAATCGAACGTGCCGTCGCGCTTCCTCGACGAACTGCCGGAAAAGCATGTCGAGGTGATCGAGCAGACGTCGAATTATGGTGGCTACAATGTCGGCGGCTACGGCAATTACGGGGCCAGCCGCTTCGACCGCGCCGACAGTTTCAACAACACCTATTCGACCCCCGGCTGGCAGCGCGCCCAGGCGAACAAGGCCTCGGCCCAGGCGCATGCCCGCTCGGCACCACGCCAGATCGAGGGCGAACTCGTCGCGAAATCAACCGGTTCCGGCTCGAACTACAAGCTCGGCGAGAGGGTCTTCCATCAGAAGTTCGGCTATGGCGCCATCATCGAGATCGAGGGCAACAAACTGACGGTCGACTTCGAGAAGGCCGGCACGAAGAAGGTCGTCGACAGCTTCGTGAGCAAGCACTAGCCGGGTTGGAGCCGCATCAGCCCGGCCTCGGTCGGCCGGAAGCCGCAGTCGCGATAGAACCCGGCGAGATGCGGCTCGAAATCAACATGTAGCCAGGCGGCCCCGCGCTCCGCCGCCAGTTCTGCCGCTCGGCGAACCAGAAGCGTCCCGAGGCCGGCTCGGCGATGAGCGGGATCGACGCAGGGATCGAGCAGGAAGGCGTGCTGGCCGCCATCCCAGGCGACGTTGACGAAACCGACCAGGTTTTCGCCGTCATAGGCGCCGAGATGGACGAGGCTGCGCGACAGTATGGCGTCGGGATCCCGCGGTCCCGGCTGTTGCCATGCCCCGCGCCATAGCCGATCTAGGTCGTCATGGGCCGGAAAGGGATCGACGCGGATTTCGGTTTCGGCCATGAAGCATTTCCCAATTCGGATCCAAGGCGGATATGAAGACATCCTCCGCCGCCAGACAAGGTTCGCCAGCTTGACCCTCATCGCCTCCCTCAACCTTGCCAAGGAATCCGACGCCACCCGCCTGATCGAGGCGATCGGCGAGGATGAAGCGCTTGGCTTCCCGTCCGCCGCGACGACGGAACAGGCCGACCAGAGCTGGACGGTCGACGTCTATTTCGAGGATCAGCCCGACGAGGCGGCGCTGGCAAGCGTGCTCGCCGCCGTGCTCGGCCCCGATGCCGGTCCGTTCGTCGTCTCGGATCTGCCGGAGGAGGACTGGGTCGCCAAGTCGCTGGAAGGGCTGAAGCCCGTCCGCGCCGGCCGCTTCCTCGTCCATGGCAGCCATGACCGCGACAAGATCCAGCCGGGCGACATCGCCATCGAGATCGAGGCCGGCGAAGCCTTCGGCACCGGTCATCACGGCACGACGGCCGGCTGCCTCGAAGAGATCGACCGGCTCGGCAAGCTCCACGACTACAAGAGCATCCTCGATCTCGGCACCGGCACCGGCGTGCTCGCCATCGCCATCGCCAAGGCCTGGGGGAAGCCGGTGCTCGCCACCGACATCGACCCGATCGCCACCCGCGTCACCGCCGAGAACGCGGCGCTGAACGGCGTCGGCGAGCTGATCGACGCGGCGACGGCGGAAGGCTTCGGCAATCCCGTCCTCGCCGATCGCGCGCCCTATGACCTGATCGTCGCCAACATCCTGGCCGGACCGCTGATCGCGCTTGCGCCTGACGTCGTGGCCCATCTCGCCCCGAAGGGCACCGTTGTGCTGTCCGGCCTGCTCACCGCCCAGGGACCGGCCGTCACTGCCGCCTACGAGGCCGAGGGCCTCAAGCTGGCGCGGACCGGCGAACAGGAAGGCTGGCTGACTCTCACGCTCGAACGGTAGAGGCAACACTACGGATTAAGGCCAACATCCGGCCCACGATCGCCGTCATCCTCGCGAAGGCGAGGATCCATTCAGCCGCGTTTTCGGAAACGAAAACTCCCGGCAACCCGGCTGGATGGATCCCGGATCTCCGCTTCGCTGCGTCCGGGATGACGACAGAGTTATGGTCGCGGCGGAGCGCTGCTCCCTACCCGATCGACGGCAGCATCGAGCCCGTCTGTTCCTGGCGCAGGTGCCAGGAATAGGCCTCGGCGAGCAGATGCGGCGTCTGGCCGCCATGGTCGCGAACGGCGCGCCTGTAATAGTCGGCGGCGAGCTCGCGATAGCTCGGGTGGATGCAGTTGGCGATAATCACCTGTGCCCGCTCGCGCGGCGCCAGGCCACGCAGGTCCGCCAGCCCGATCTCGGTTACCACGACATCGACGTCATGCTCGTTGTGGTCGACATGCGGCACCATCGGCACGATGCGCGAGATCGAGCCGTCCTTGGCGAGCGACTTGGTGACGAAGATGCCCATATAGGCGTTGCGGGCAAAATCACCGGAGCCGCCAATGCCGTTCATCATGTGCGTGCCGCCGACATGGGTCGAGTTGACGTTGCCGTAGATGTCGCATTCGAGCGCGGTGTTGATGGCGATGACGCCGAGGCGGCGCAGCACCTCCGGATGGTTCGAAACTTCCTGCGGGCGGAGCACCAGCTTGCTCTTGTAATGGCGCAGATCCGGCATGACGCGGGCCTGGCAGGAAGCTGACAGCGTGATCGACGAGCCGGACGCGAAGGCGAGCTTGCCGGAATCGAACAGGTCGAACGTGCTGTCCTGCAGCACCTCGCTATACATGGTGAAGTCGTGGAACGGGCTGTCGATCAGGCCGTGCAGCACGGCATTGGCGATCGAGCCGATGCCGGCCTGGAGCGGCGCCAGCGTCTCGGTCAAACGGCCCTTGCGGACCTCGTGACTGAGGAACTCGATCAGATGGCCGGCGATCGCCCGCGTCTCGTCATCGGGCGGCGTGGTTTCCGCCGAGCTGTCCTGGCGCTCGGTGACGACGATGGCGGCGATCTTGGCCGGATCGATCTGGATGAACGGAAGGCCGACGCGGCTGTCCGGCGAGACGACCGGGATCGGCTCGCGATGCGGCCGCCGGGTCGGAATGTAGATGTCGTGCAGGCCCTCGAGCTCGGGCGACTGGCCAAGATTGAGTTCGATGATCACCTTTTCGGCCAGGATCGCGAAGGTGGCCGAATTGCCGACCGAGGTGGTGGGAATGATGCCGCCTTCGCGGGTGATCGCCATCGCCTCGACGACGGCGACGTCGATCGGCCCCATCTGGCGCGAGCGCAGCAATTCGACCGTCTCGGAGAGATGCTGATCGATGAACATTACCTCGCCCTTGTTCAGGGCGTTGCGCAGCACGCGATCGGACTGGAATGGCAGCCGGCGCTTCAGCACATGCGAGCGCGTCAGCACCTCGTCGATACCGTTGCCGAGCGAGGCGCCGGTGATGAGCGTGATACCGAAGGGTTCGGTGGCGGCGCGCTCGGCCAGCGCCAGCGGCACAGCCTTGGCGTCGCCGGCGCGGGTGAAGCCGCTCATGCCGACGGTCATGCCATCGCGGATCAGCAATGCCGCCTCCGCCGGCGACATGACCTTGTCGAGAAGCGAAGCGAGGCGGATGCGATCCTGCAGCATGATGTCCAGCATTCGGTTGGGGGCTGCCGGACCATAAGCCGGGGCAGCCGCGTGCGCACCCCGCAAAACGTACAAAATCCGCGACGGGCTGTCGCGGATTTTGCAAATCAGGCGCCGATCAACAAGATCCGCGCGGCTCGATCGACGCCAGGCCGACCCGAGCCAGTCTCAATCAGACGATCGAACCCATGGCGCGGCGCTCATGCGTCTCGCGGTCATAGCCGAAGGTCGCCAGCGATGCGTCGTCGAGCGACAGCTGGTAGCCGTTCACGAAGCGCGGCATACGGCGCTCGCGCACATGCGTCATCCGGGCAGCAGCGCGCCGAACGACGCCATGCCCGCGGCTTCCTGCCGAGGCAACGCCGATTTCGCCGTAAGCTGCAGCCAACATGATCTGAATTCCTTTTTGCTGAGATGCACCCTGCATCCCTTAACCATCGCCTTCATACCCATAACGCTGACGTGAAGGTACACCTGTATCGGTATGACTGACATGCGGTTTTTGCAACGCACAAGATACCGCCACAATTGCGCCGCGATGCAAACACCGGTCTTGCCGGAATTGCCCTCTCCAGCCCGCCCGATTAGGGTCTCGCAAACCATCGCGACTGCGAAAAAGAGGCCAAAGCGGATGTTCCAGAATTTCGACGCGCCGAGCCGCGCCCACCCGATCACCGATCGCCTCGTAGCGTTGCGTGCCCACCTCGCCCGCGTCGGCCTATCCGGCTTCATCGTGCCGCATGCGGACGAATATCAGGGCGAATATATCCCCGCATCGGCCGAACGGCTCGCCTGGCTGACCGGCTTCAACGGCTCGGCCGGCGCCGCGGTCGTGCTCGCCGACGAGGCGGCGGTGTTCGTCGACGGCCGCTATACGCTGCAGGTGCGCGATCAGGTTGATGTCGCCGATTTCACGCCGGAAGACCTGATCTCGCTGCCACCGCATCAGTGGCTGAAGGGCAAGCTGAAGGCGGGCGATCGCATCGGCTATGACCCGCGCCTGTTGACGCTTGCGGAAGTTCGGCGGTTCGAGGCTGCCTGCAAGGCGAACAAGGCCGAGCTGGTCGCGCTCGACGAAAACCCGGTCGACGCGATCTGGACCGACCGGCCCGCCGCTCCCCTCACCCAGGTGGTGCAGCAGCCGGACGAACTGGCTGGCGAAACGGCAGATGCCAAGATCGAGCGCCTGCAGGCGATCCTCGCCGAGAAGGACGTCGACGCCGCCATCCTGGCGCAATCCGATTCGATCGCCTGGGCCTTCAACATCCGCGGCGCCGACGTGCCGCACAATCCGGTAGTGCTCTCTTATGCGCTGCTGCGCCGCGACGAGCGCCCGACGCTCTATGTCGACGGCCGCAAGCTCTCCAACGCCGTGCGCGACGCGCTCTCCGAGCGCGCCGACATCAAGGAGGAGCGCGCTCTGCTCGCCGATCTCGCAGCCCTCGGCGCCGCCGGGCGGCGGGTGCTCGTCGATCCGCAGACGACGCCTGCCCTGTTCGTGACCGCGCTGACCGACGCCCAAGGCGTGATCGTCGAGGGCTCCGATCCGGTCGTCCTGCCGAAGGCACGCAAGAACGCCGTCGAGCTCGACGGCACGCGCCGGGCGCACCGCCGCGACGGCGCCGCCATGACCCGCTTCCTCGCCTGGCTCGACGAGAATGGCGCCAAGGGCGGCGAGACGGAGATCAGCGTCGCCAAGAAGCTGGAGGCGTTCCGCGCCGAAGCTGGCGCTGCCGACGGCATGCCGCTGCTGGAAATCTCGTTCGACACGATTTCAGGCGCCGGCCCGGACGGTGCCATCGTGCATTACCGCGTCAATGAGGCGACCGACCGCAAGCTCGAGACGGGCACGCTCTATCTGGTCGATTCCGGCGCGCAATATCGCGACGGCACGACGGACATCACGCGCACTGTCGCCATCGGCCAACCGACGGCCGAGATGCGCGATCGCTTCACCCGCGTGCTGAAAGGACACATCGCGCTCGCCACGGCGCGCTTCCCGAAAGGCACGTCCGGCGCGCAGCTTGATACGCTGGCGCGTCACGCCCTCTGGCAGGCCGGCCTCGATTTCGACCACGGCACCGGCCATGGCGTCGGCGTGTTCCTGTCCGTGCATGAAGGCCCGGTCCGCATCTCCAAGGCGGGCCACCTGCCGCCGGAACCCGGCATGATCCTTTCCAACGAGCCCGGCTACTACAAGACCGGCGCCTATGGCATCCGGATCGAGAACCTGATCGTCGTCACACCGCCCGCCCCGATCGAAGGCGGCGATCGCGAGATGCTCGGCTTCGAGACGATCACGCTGGCCCCGATCGATCGCAATCTGATCGACGTCGCCCTGCTTAGCCCGGCCGAGCGCGCGTGGATGGACGCCTATCACGCCCGCGTCCGCGACATGCTCGCGCCCTCCCTGGACGGCGCGGCGCTCGACTTCCTGATCGCCGCGACACAACCGCTGGAAGCATAAATTCCATTGCCCGATTCCATCACGAAACCTGTCATAGCGATAGGCTTCGTGATGGAACGTCCCTGCCGACACTCCGTTGTCCGATCGAGCCCAAGCTCAATTGGCTATGAAAAACACGGAGTTACGACCATGAAGAAACTTCTCGGAACAACCGCCCTGGTCGCTCTCCTCGCTGCAGGCCCCGCGCTGGCGCAGGATGCGCCTCCGCCTGCCGAGACCAGCGCACCGGCGGCGACCACAACCACGGTTGCGCCCGCCGGACGTTTCATCGTCCTGGAAAACGGCACGACCGACTGGCTCGCCTCCAATCTGATCGGCTCGACCGTCTATAGCGGCACGGACGAGAATCTCGGCAAGATCGTCGATATCCTGGCGACCGATCAGGGTCAGGTGAAAGCCGTGGTAATCGGTGTCGGCGGCTTCCTTGGCATCGGCCGCAAGGACGTCGCCGTGGCGCCGGAGACGCTCGATCGCGTCAAGATCGACAATGGCGTCAAGCTGGTGCTCGCCACCACCAAGGAAGAGCTGAACACGGCGCCGGAATTCAAGACCGCCGCCCAGCAGGAATCGGACGCCGCCAAGGCAGCCGCGCCGGATACCACTATGCCGGCGGCTGACCCGATGACGCCGCCGGCCGCCACGACGCCGACCCCGGCAACGGACCCAGCGGCCCCCACGACGGCTCCCGCGGCGCCGTAAGACCCAGAAGCCGCAGGAACTGAGGCCTACCCGACCGGGTGGGCCTCAGCGCTTGTCGAGGACATGGCTATTCCGCGCCGACCAGCGTGAACCAGCCATCCTCGTCAATGACCTCGACGCCATTCTCGGCGGCGGATTTGAGTTTCGATCCGGCGCCGGGCCCCGCGACCAGCAGATCCGTCTTCTTCGAAACGGAGCCGGCGACCTTGGCGCCGAGGCGCTCGGCCATCGCCTTGGCCTCCTCGCGCGTCATCCGGACCAGGGTCCCGGTAAACACGACTGTCTTGCCGGCGACGGGGCTGTCCGTCTTGGCGGCCTCGAGCGGCTGGGGGGTGACCTGTTCCAGGAGTCGGGCGAAAGCGTCGCGATTGTGCGGCTCGTCGAAGAAGTCGACCACCGCCTCCGCCACGACCGCGCCGATGCCTTCGATGCCGACCAGCTCGACCCAGGCGTCGTTCCCCTTGAGAAGCTCCGGTCCCGGCGGACGCGCGGCCAGCGCCGTGTCCCGGAACGCCTCGACGGTGCCGAAATGGCGGGCGAAGCGCTTGGCATTGGTCTCGCCGACATGGCGGATGCCGAGCGCATAGATGAAGCGATTGAGCGCGATGCTGCGCCGCTCGTTGATCGCCGCGAACAGGTTGCGCGCCGAGGTCTCGCCGAAACCGTCGCGGTTCTTCAGCCGCTGCAGCTGACCCGCGTCGCGCGCCTCCAGCGTGAAGATGTCGGCCGGCTCGGTGATCAGCCCCCACTCGTGGAAAGCCTGCACCTGCTTCTCACCCAGCCCTTCGATGTCGAAGGCATTGCGCGAGACGAAATGGCGGATGCGCTCGACCGCCTGCGCCGAGCAGATCAGCCCGCCGGTACAGCGCCGCACCGCCTCGCCCTCCTCCCGCACGGCATGGCTGCCGCAGACGGGGCAAAGGGTCGGGAACTCATAGGGCACGGCATCGGCGGGGCGGCGATCGAGCAGGACGGAAACGATCTGCGGGATGACATCGCCCGCGCGCTGGATGACGACCGTGTCGCCGACGCGGATATCGACGCCGTCGCGGATCGGCAGTCCGTCGCCGCCGATACCCCTGATGTAGTCCTCGTTGTGCAGCGTCGCGTTCGAGACGACGACACCGCCGACGGTGATCGGTTCCAGCTTGGCGACCGGCGTCAGCGCACCGGTGCGGCCGACCTGGATGTCGATGCCGTTCAGCACCGTCACCGCCTGCTCGGCGGCAAACTTGTGCGCGACGGCCCAGCGCGGGCTGCGCGAGACGAAGCCGAGCCGGTTCTGCAGGGCGAGCGAGTTCACCTTGTAGACGACGCCGTCAATATCGTAGCCGAGCCCGGCGCGATCGGTCTCCAGCGCGTGGTAGAAGGCGAGCGCTTCTTCGACGGTGCTGCAGAGCGTCATGCGCGGATTGGTCGGCAGGCCCCAGCTGGCGAAGGCCTCGACCATGCCCATCTGGGTCTCGGCCGGCATGGCGCTCATCTCGCCCCAGGCATAGGCGAAGAAGCGCAGCGGCCGCGACGCGGTGATCTTCGGATCGAGCTGGCGCAGCGAGCCGGCGGCCGCGTTGCGCGGATTGGCGAAGGTCTTGCCGCCGCCGGCCGCCGCCATGCGGGCGTTCAGCGCCTGGAAATCCACATGCGCCATGTAGCACTCGCCGCGGATCTCGACGATCTCCGGCACGCCGGCCGGCAGCTTCTCGGGAATATCGCCGATGGTGCGGGCGTTGACGGTGACGTTCTCGCCCTCAAAACCGTCGCCACGCGTGGCCGCGGTGACGAGCCGGCCGCCCTCATAGCGCAGCGACAGTGAGAGGCCGTCGATCTTCGGCTCGGCCGTGAAGGATATGGCGCCTTCGATCTTGAGGAAGCGGCGGGCGCGGTCGATGAAGTCGACCACGTCCTGATCGTCGAAGGCGTTGTCGAGCGACAGCATCGGCACGACATGCGGCACCTTGGCGAATTTCACCGAAGGGGCGGCGCCGACCGAGGTGCTGACCGCCGATCTCAGCTCAGGAAAGCGGGCCTCGATGGCGACCAGCCGGCGGCGCAGCGCATCATAGTCCGCGTCCGAAATGACCGGCGCGTCTTCCTGGTGATAACGAAGATCATTTTCGGCGATCTCGGCGCTGAGGCGTTCATGCTCCCGAGCCGCCTCGTCCGCCTTTAGCGTATCGACCGGTATCTCGCGCAACAAATCCGACGGCATGGCAGAACTCCCATTCGGGAAAAGCTATGCCGCGCCATCGGATTGGTCGCAAGGGTGTTGGCCTCTCGGCCAACAGCCGGTTTAGTGACCGATCTCGATCACGGCGGCGGGATCGGGATGATGCGGGGCGAACAGACGGCCGCGCTCCGTCCAGTAGACGACGATCAGGCTGAGGACACCGGTCGCCAGGAAGCCGACCGACAGCGGCACAACCGTGCCGTCGAAAGCCTGGCCGATGGCCATGCCGACGATCGTGCCCAGGATCGTCGTGTAGAAGCCGATCATCGAAGATGCCGTGCCGGCGATGTCGCCGAGCGGCTCCATCGCCATCGTGTTGAAGTTCGGCATCGTCAGGCTGAACAGGAACTGGCAGGCGGCGAGGATCCCCGCGAACAGGAGCAGCGGCGGCTTGCCGTCGAACCAGACTGCGCAACCGACCAGGATCAGCGACATCAGCACATGGCCGCAAACGCCGGCATGCGAGATGCGCCGCATGCCGAGCCGGCGGACGAGCCGGACATTGACGAAGGAGGCGACGCCCATCACGGCGGCGATCAGGCCGAAAACCAGCGGGAACATCGTGCCGAGGCCATAGACCTCCGTCTCGAAGATCTGCTGCGACGAACCGATATAGGCCATCAGGCCGCCGAACATCAGGCCGATCGCGGTCGAGTAGCCGACCGTCGCCCGCTGCTGCAGGCAGCGCTTGGCGCCGCCGGCGATCCGCGCGAACGAAAACGGCATCCGGTATTCCGGGTGCAGCGTCTCCGGCATGCGCTTGCCGAACCAGACGGCGATGGCAACGGCAATCACCAGCATGCTGACGAAGATCATGTGCCAGGTGCCGAACAGCAGGAACAGGCTGCCGATCGCCGGCGCGAACACCGGCACGATGATGAAGATCATCATGGTGAACGACATCACCCGCGCCATCTCGCGGCCTTCATAGCGGTCGCGGACGATCGCCACCGACAGGATGCGGGTCGCCGCCGCGCCCATGCCCTGGATCAGGCGGGCGACGAGCAGCAGTTCGAAATTCGGCGCGAACAGCGCGATCACGCTGCCGATCGAAAAGATCACGAGGCCGATCGTCAGCGTCGGCTTGCGGCCGACAATGTCGGAGACCGGCCCGTAGAAGAGCTGCATGATCGCGAAGCCCGCCATGTAGACGGTCAGGATCAGCTGGACTTCATTGGCGGAGGCCAAGCCGAAATCGTGCTGGATATGGCCGAAGGCCGGCAACAGGTTGTCGATCGACATCGAGCCCAGCGCCATCATGAAAGCGATGATGACGACGAACTCGACGAAAGACGGCTCGCGGGCCGGGCGTGCGGGAGCGCCCACGGACAGAACGGACATTTTGATTTCCAAAATCGGATCGACGGGCGGTATGGCCCGTACGAAATGCGGCCGGTCGTTGGGGGCAAAGTGGTGGAACCAGCCCAAAGCGGTCGGCGCGGAAGCAACCTATACTAGGCATATCTTTGTGGCGTGGCCGTGACGACGATCACAAGGCAGCCAGCTAGTTTCCTTCCGGAAAGCCCTTCATAGCTCCAAGGCTTCCTTATGATCAACCGGGATTTTCCGGCCTGCCGCATCGGTTTTCAGGGTGTGGCGAAAACAGCGCTTTGCCGGCTTCAGACGGATCGAAAGGTACCCCCGTGCCTGCGGCCGGACCCTATGAGATCCCTATCTGGCGACGCCTTCCTGCCCCTCGATCCTTTATGCGCGCAGCCGCACCTTACCCGACGCGGCGCACATCCCGCGCTGGGTACCCCGTGAAGAACCATGCACACGTCAAGCGACATCAAGACGGCCCCGCTCGCAGCGACCGGATCTGAAAAACTGCGCTTCCGCGTCGGCCAGGACAGGCTCGGCCACTGGCTGGCGGTCGAGACCGGCGGACATGCCGGCGGACTGTTCGCCGACCGCACAGCGGCGCTGCGCTATGCCAGCGCCGAGAGCGGCTACCGTCCGGACGCCATCGAACTGGTCGAGGAACGGCTCGAACTGCCGATCTAGCCCGCTGACGATGGACCGGCCTGCATTCACTTCCGGCAGGTCCCAGCTCGCCATTTTCTCCGAGATCCGCAAAAGGCAAACAGTCGTGAAAGACGTCATTCCGCGCGGTTCGATGACCGCGCTTGTCACTCCCTTCAAGGGGGACGGCCTCGATGAACGGGCATTCGGCGATTTCGTCGAATGGCAGATCCGGCAGGGCACGGACGGGCTCGTGCCCTGCAACGTCGCCGGCGAGGGATCGACCTTGTCGGAAACGGAACGCGACCGGCTGGTTCACCTCGCCATCGAAGCGGCATCGGCGCGCCGGCCGGTGATCGCCGCGACCGGCTGCCACTGCACCGAACGAACGATCGCCCGGACGCGACAAGCGCGGCTTGCCGGCGCCGACGCCGTCCTCGTCGTGACGCCCTATTATAGTCGCCCGTCGCAGGAAGGCCTGTTCCAGCATTTCAAGGCAATCGCCAGCGCTGTCGACATCCCGATCCTGTTGCAGGACGCGCCCGACCGCACGGGCGTCGCGCTCACGACGGCGACCCTGGCGCGACTGCGGCGGATCCCGTCGATCCTCGGCATCGTCGAGCCCGGCGACGGCGGCGCGGCAGCGCTTCACACATTCCCAGACCGTCCGGATTTTGTTCGGCTCTCCAGCCGGGACGAACTGGCCGTGCAGCACCATACGGTCGGCAGCCAGGGCTGTCTTTCCGCGATCGCCAATCTTCTGCCGGGCGTCTCCGCCGCGATCCAGGAAGCTTGCCGCCAGCGCGATCTCGTCCTCGCCTCGGCCCTGCATCGCCAGTTGCTGCCGCTCCTCGCCGCTCTCGGCAGCGAACCCGAACCGGTCGCGATCAAATATGCCGTGTCGTGCCTGAGGACCGGCTTCAATCCGGCGCCCCGCCTGCCGCTGGCGCCGCCGGCCGCTGCGTCGAGGCGCGCCATCGAGGCGGCGCTGGCGCATCTGGTCGACACGCCGGAGGCCTTCGCCGCGATGATCCTCCACGACGAGACGCTGGCGGCCGAGCGTCCAAGGCTCCACTGAGGCTGAGGTCGACATCTACCCTGGCGGCATGGCCGATCGCAACGCATTGGCGTACCATGTCCTGGGCACTTCCGAGGCGCGCGGCGGACGCGGCAACCAAGGAGGCAGCCATGCGCTCACAAGAAGCAGCGGAACTTTCCGGCAGGATGCGGGGTCCGGTGATCGATCGCGACAGCATCGACTATGACGAAGCCCGCAAGCTCTATAACGGTATGATCGACAAGAAGCCGCGGATGATCGCTCGATGCAGCGACGTGGCGGATGTCATCGAGGCCGTCAATTTCGGCCGCGAACACAAGCTGCTCATCGCCATTCGTGGCGGTGGCCACAATGGTCCGGGCCTGGCCAGCGTGAATGACGGGCTGGTTATCGACCTCTCGTCCATGAAGGGCGTCCGCGTCGATCCGGCGACCCGCACGGTCCGCGTCGGACCGGGCTGCACGCAGGGCGACGTCGACCATGCCGCGCACGCCTTCGGCCTCGCGGTCCCCGCCGGCATCGTCTCGACGACGGGCATTGCCGGTCTGACGCTTGGCGGCGGCACCGGCTATCTAACCCGCCAATGCGGCCTGACCATCGACAACCTGCTCGAGGCCGATGTCGTGCTCGCCGATGGCAGCTTCGTCACCGCGAACAAGACCGAGAACCCGGATCTGTTCTGGGCGCTGCGCGGTGGTGGCGGCAATTTCGGCGTCGTGACGAGCTTCCTGTTCCGGGCCCATCCGGTCGACATGGTCTATGGCGGCCCGATCTTCTGGGACCAGAAGGATGCCGGCGCCGTCATGCGGCGCTATCGCGATGCCCTGCCGAAAGCGCCGGAACAACTCGGCGCCTTCTTCGGCCTGAAGACCATGCCTTCCGCCGATCCGTTCCCGCAGGAGCACTGGGGCAAGCGGATCTGCGCGCTGATCTCCTGCTACAACGGCCCGCAGGAAGAGGGCGAACGGGCGATGAAGCCCTTCCTGGACGGCGTCCCGCCGCCACTGGTCAACTGGATGGGCATGCTGCCCTTCCCGGCCCTGCAGAGCATGTTCGACCCACTGCTGCCGACCGGCATGCAATGGTACTGGAAAGGCGATTTCGTCAGCGAGCTGACCGACGCCGCGATCGACGCCCATCTGCAGCAGGCGGCGAACACGCCGAGCATGCTGTCGCTGATGCACCTCTATCCGATCGACGGCGCCGTCCACCGCGTCGGCAAGGCGGATACGGCGTGGAACGCCCGCGACGCCCGCTGGTCGATGGTGATCGCCGGCATTGATCCCAACCCGCAGCAGGCCGGACCGATCACCCGCTGGACCAAGTCGTACTGGCAGGCCGTGCATCCGCATAACCAAGGCGGCGGCTATGTGAACTTCATGATGGATGACGAGGGCGACGGAAGGCTCAAGGCGACCTATGGCGACAATTTCGAACGCCTGACGGCGGTGAAAGCCAAGTTCGACCCGAACAACCTGTTCCGGGTCAACCAGAACATCCAGCCGCTGCACTGAGACAGGAAGGCGGCACGGGAGCCCCCGTGCCGCACTCCCGCCGGCGACCCGGAAGGCGTCAGTCGTTGTGGGTGTCGTGATAGCTGACGAGGCCGCGCTTCCAGTAACCGGACGCTTTCACGCGCTGTTTCGGCAACTTGTGCGTCTCGACCAGGAGGCGCCGCAGCCGCTTCGCCGTGTCCGATTCACAGGCGACCCAAGCGAAGCCCTCGCCTTCCGGCAGCTGGAAAGCCGAGACCGCATCGTCGAGGCGCGTCCCCTCGCCCGGAGCGCCGTCGCGATGCAGCCACACGATCTCGGCGCCGGACCGCGCCGGCAGCGGGATCTGGTCCTCGACACCGCCGACCTCGATCAACGCCGTCACCCTCGCTTCCGGCCGTAATTCCTCCAGCCGCCGCGCGATGGCCGGCAACGCCGTGTCGTCGCCGACCAGGAGATACCAGTCGAAATCGTCGGGAACGATCATCGAGCCGCGCGGACCCGCCATGTTCAGGATGCTGCCCGGCGCGGCTTCCATCGCCCAGGCCGTGGCCGGGCCGGCCTCGTGGATCGCGAAGTCGAGGTCGAGTTCGCTGGCGACGAGATCGAGGCGGCGCGGAGTGTAGTCGCGCGAGATCGGGCGCTCCGTCCCTTCCGGAAACACCGGTCCGTTCGGACCGAAGGTCGGCAGGACAGGCGTCTCCTCGCCCGGACGGGGGAAGAATAGCTTGACGTGGTCGTCATGGCCGCGGCTTTCGAAATCGGCCAGATCAGCGCCGGTCAGGGTGACACGGATCATCGAGGACGACAGCCGCGCCGTCCGCAGCACCGTCAGGCGACGGATCCTGAGCGGATAGCGGACGCGATAGGTTTCATGCGGTGCGGGGGCTTGAATCGCGGGGGATTGGGTATCGGACATGGTAACTCCAGGAAGGAGCAGTCCGACCGGTGCAACGTCACTTGGTCAACGCCACGCAGGTCGAACCTGCTCGGGCAAGCTCGATCGGCGCGTTGTTTGACGTTAACGCCTACGTGCAGGCCTGTGGCGGACCCGCAAACCACATCGATAAAATGACGCAGCGCAGCAAAAACTGCAAGCCTGGATCAGGCGGTGCCGTGGATCAGCTGTTGCGCCGCCGCGCGCGCTTCGTCGGTGATGACGCTGCCGGCCAGCATGCGGGCGATCTCCTCGCGCCGCTCTTCGCCGATGAGCGGCGTGACGCCGGTCGCCACGCGATCCTCGCCGTCGACGCCGTCCTTGGCGATGCGGAGATGGCTTCCCGCCCTCGCCGCCACCTGCGGCGCATGGGTGACGGAAAGCACCTGCACCCTCTCGGCCAGGCGCGCCAGGCGCTTGCCGATCGCCTCGGCAACCGCGCCGCCGACGCCGGTGTCGATCTCGTCGAAGACGAGCGTCGGCGCCGAACCGCGATCGGCCAGCGCCACCTTGATCGCCAGCAGGAAGCGCGAGAGCTCGCCGCCGGAAGCCACCTTCATCATCGGCCCCGGGCGGGTGCCCGGATTGGTGCGGACGAAGAAATTAACGATGTCGATGCCGGCCTCGCCGCGCTCCTCCGCATCCGTCTCGATCGAGACGATGAAGGCAGCGCGCTCCAGCTTCAGCGCCGGCAGTTCCTCGGCGACGCGGCCTTCGAGTTCCTCGGCCACGAGGCGGCGGCGGGCCGACAGCGCGGCGGCCAGCGCATCATAGCGCCGGCAGGCGGCTTCGGACGCCGCTTCCAGCGCGGCAAGACGCTCCTCGCCGGAATCGAGCGCCGCGAGATCGGCGACCATCCGGTCGCGCAGGGCGGCGAGGTTCTCGACGGCGACGTCATGCTTGCGCGCGGCGCCGCGCAGCGCGAACAGGCGCTCCTCGGTCCGCTCCAGTTCCTTCGGATCGAACTCGCTGTCGCGCATCGAACGGGTCAGGATCGTCTCGGCCTCTTCCAGTGCGTCGATCGCGCTGTCGATCGCCTCGACCACGCCGTCGAGCAGACCACCGGCCTGGTCGCGCTTGCGCTCGAGCCGGCGCGCCAGGCTCGCCAGGTTGGGGATCGGCGAGGTATGGCCGGCGATCGTGTCATGCGCGTCTGAGAGGTCGCCGGCGATCTTCTCGGCCTGCATCATCGTGTGCCGGCGCTGGGCGAGTTCCGTCTCCTCGCCGGGCTGCGGCGCGAGCTTCGACAGTTCCTCGACCGAGGCGCGGAGATAGTCGCCCTCGCTGCGGGCCGATGCGATCCGCCGACGCAGCGCCGCCACTTCGCTCTCGGCCGATCGCCAGGCACGAAACGCCTCGGCGACGGAGGTCGCCTCAATATCGAGGCCGCCAAAGGCATCGAGCAGGCGGCGGTGGATCGCGGAATCGACGAGCGCGCGGTCGTCGTGCTGGCCATGGATCTCGACCAGCGATGCACCGACGTCGCGCAGCATGGCGACGCTGACCGGCTGGTCGTTGACGAAGGCGCGGGTTCGCCCGTCGCCGGTCTGGACCCGGCGCAGGATGATGTCGCCGTCATGATCGATGGCATTGCCGCCGAGCAGCGCCCTGGCGGGATGATCGGCCCCGACGTCGAAGACCGCCGTGACCTGGCCCTGGCTGGCACCCTGGCGCACGAGCGCGCCGTCCCCTCGCCCGCCAAGGGCGAGCGAGAGCGCATCGAGCAGGATCGACTTGCCCGCGCCGGTCTCACCGGTCAGGACGGTCATACCGCGCGCGAAATCGATCTCGAGCCGGTCGATGAGGACGATGTCGCGGATTGCGAGCGCGGCGAGCATGGCGCGCCCTGTCTCCCGTTAGCCCGTGACGGAGCGGAACGCGCGGCTGATCCAGGAGCCCTTGTTCTCCGAAGGCGACACGCCGCCCGTCTGGAGAAGCGAATAGGCGTCCTTGTACCACTGCGAGTTCGGGAAGTTGTGACCCAGCACGGCGGCAGCGGTCTGCGCTTCCGGAACGATGCCCATCGCGTAATAGGCGGCCGTCAAGCGGTAGAGCGCTTCCTCGACATGGCGGGTGTTCGCATAGTCGGTCACGACCAGCTTGAAGCGGTTGATCGCCGCCGGATATTCCTTGCGCTCCAGGTAGTAGCGGCCGACCTGCATTTCCTTGCCGGCCATCTGGTCGCGCGCCACGACAATCGCCTTCTGGGCGTCGTCGACATATTCGGAGTTCGGATACTTGTCGACGACCTCCTGCATGGCGGCGATGGCCTTCTTGGTGGCCATCTGGTCGCGCGTCACTTCCGGGATCTGCTTGAAGTAGGACTGGCCGATCATGTACTGCGCGTAGCCGGCATCCTGGCTCGACGGATAGAGCGAGATGTAGCGCTGCGCAGCAGTCACGCTCTCCTCGTAATTGCCGAGGCGGTAATTGGTGAACGCCGTCATGATCAGCGCCTTGCGGGCCCATTCCGTATAGGGATGCTGCTGATCGACCTTCTCGAATTCCTTCGCCGCCGCCCTCAGCTTGCCGTTCTCCATCAGGGTCAGACCCTGATTGTACATCTGGCCTGCCGGAACGTCTGGCTCGTCGGCGGCATCATCGTCCTTGGTCAGCGAACAGCCGGCGACCGCGACCAGCGCGACAAGCGCGGCGGCACGCAGGGTGACGGAGCCGAACCGGCCAAGATTGGCAAAGGTCGACGGGCGGATCGAGCTAAATTCGTTCATTCACACATCGAACCGGCGTGAGCCGGCATCGCCTCTTTCGATGGGGCAAAGCGGTGCAGCCTCTCTAGCGGAAACAGCACGATGACGCCACCAGCCGTCGCAACGCATTGCTGCAATTTCGTGGCAGAGCGCGCCCCGGTAACGGAAATATCCCGTTTGTGCGGAATATGCCGCCGTTTCAGGCTAGGACTTGTCCGGACCGAAGGCCGCGGCCGGCAACCGGACCGGCATCTGGGCGTGGACAACCTCGCGCTTGGCCGGGACGGGAGCCTCGACATAGGTCCAGGCATCCGAATCAGCGAGCAGCACCTCGACGATCTTGGCGTTCATCCGATGACCGCCGCGATACGAGCGATAGGTGCCGAGGATGGGCGCGCCGGCGAGCGCCAGATCGCCGACGGCGTCGAGCGTCTTGTGACGCACGAACTCGTCCGCGAAGCGCAGGCCTTCCGGATTGATCACCTTGTCCTCGCCGAGCACGACGGTGTTGTCGAGCGAGGAACCGAGCGCCAGGCCGCGCGACCAGTAGAACTCGACATCCTTCATGAAGCCGAAGGTGCGGGCGCGGGCGAGGTCACGACGGAAGATCTCGGCGTCGAGGTCGACCACGAAAGCCTGACGGCCGATCAGCGGCGAGGCGAAGTCGATGTCGATCTCGAAGCGGCGACCGTCGAAGGGCAGCAGCTCGGCGAAGGCGCCGTTGTGCTCGATGCGGACCGGCTTCAGAACCTTGACGAAACGGCGCGGCGCGGCGAGCGCGACAACGCCGACCTGATCGACCAGTTCGACGAAGGCGGCGGCGCTGCCATCCATCATCGGCACTTCGCCGGCATCGATCTCGACGACGACATTGTCGACGCCAAGGCCGTTGAAGGTCGCCAGCAGATGTTCGATGGTGGCGACCGACAGGCCGTCAAAGGCCACCGTCGTGCAGGAATCGGTCGCGTGCAGGCGATCGATCCGCGCATGGATCGGATGCGAGTCGCCGGCGTCGATGCGGTGGAAGACGATGCCCGTATCGGCCTCGGCCGGATTGAGAGCCATTGCCACGGGCTTGCCGCTATGCACGCCGATACCCGAGACCACGACGCGATCGCGCAAGGTGGTCTGGTGCATGCCCTGTCGTTTAGCCATCAAATCGCCCCAAGAGAGCTTGTCAAAATTCCCGACTGCTCTGTGGTCCGCCCGCTGCTGTTCCGACCGACTGATACCCATGGACCAGGAAGGCAGGCCAACAGGGAATCGTCAGATTCGTCAGCATGTTGTGTTGGATAGATAGAGCCTCGACCACCTGGTCAACAAATCACTCTTTCTAACCTTCTGTAACGCGGCCGACCGGCTCCTTAACAAAAGAGGCCCGGCGCTGTCTCCAGAGCCGGGCCTCGATGCTGCTATGCGGTATCAGTTCGCCTGACGGCGGAGGAAGGCCGGAATCTCCAGCTGGTCATCCTCGCTGCGCGGCATCACGCGGCCATGCTGGTCGAGCTCGGCCTGACGCGGACGATACATGGCGTCCTGCGACTGCTGCGGGGCCCGCGGTGCCATCGGCTGCTGCGGAGCCCGCGGCGCGGCGGCCTGGGGCTGACGCGGCGGCTGCTGCGGCTGACCCTGCTGCGGCGCGCGCTGCTGCGGGGCCGGCTGCGGGCGGTTCGCCTGCGGCGCGGCTTCCTCTTCGCGACGGCCGAGACCGACATTCGCCAGGCGGCGAAGCAGGCTCATCGGGCCGCGATCTTCCTCGTGCTGCGGCTGGGCTTCGGCGCGCTGGGCCTGCATCTCGCGCTGGGCGACGACCGGGAAGTCCTCGACGCGCGGCATGCGGGCAGCGGCCGGAGCTTCGGCTGCCGGCGGGATGAAGGGCTGCGGAGCCGGAACATGCTCTTCGCGGACCGGAGCCGGAACCATGTCGAACTCATGATCGAGCTCGGCTTCGGCATAGGAGACCGCCGGCGGTGCCATCGGAGCGATGGTGACGCCGGGATCCCGCATCGTCGGCTGCGCCGGGGCATGCTGCTGCACAGGAGCCTGCTGCGGCACGGCCGGACGGAAGGTCGGAGCCTGGGCCGGAGCGGCCGAGCGGGTCTCGACCGCGGGGCGCGAACCCTGCGGGGCCTGCGGAGCGGCGGCCTGGGCGGCTGCCTTCATGCGGTTCGCCATGTCCTGCGTGCGCAGGTCGCCGGGCGAAACCTCGTCCTTCAGGTCCGACTCGATGCCGGTCGCCACGACCGACACGCGGATGACACCCTCGAGGCTCTCCTCGAACGTCGCGCCGAGGATGATGTTGGCGTCCGGATCCACTTCCTCGCGGATACGGGTCGCGGCTTCGTCGACTTCGAACAGCGTCAGATCGCGGCCGCCGGTGATCGAGATCAGCAGGCCACGGGCGCCATGCATCGAGGTCTCGTCGAGCAGCGGATTGGCGATCGCGGCCTCGGCGGCCATGATCGCGCGACGGTCGCCCGAGGCCTCGCCGGTGCCCATCATCGCCTTGCCCATCTCGCGCATCACCGAACGGACGTCGGCGAAGTCGAGATTGATCAGGCCTTCCTTGACCATCAGGTCGGTGATGCAGGCGACGCCCGAATACAGGACCTGGTCGGCCATCGCGAAGGCGTCGGCGAAGGTCGTCTTCTCATTGGCGATCCGGAACAGGTTCTGGTTCGGGATGACGATGAGCGTATCGACGCTTTCCTGCAGTTCCTGGATGCCGGCTTCGGCAACGCGCATACGGCGGGCACCTTCGAATTGGAAGGGCTTGGTCACCACACCGACGGTCAGTATACCGTGCGAGCGGGCCGTGCGAGCGATGACCGGGGCCGCACCCGTGCCCGTGCCGCCGCCCATGCCGGCGGTGACGAACACCATGTGCGAACCGGCGAGATGATCGTTGATCTCGTCGATGACTTCTTCGGCGGCAGCGCGGCCGACATCCGGCATCGATCCGGCGCCGAGACCCTCGGTGACGGCGACGCCCATCTGGATCAGGCGTTCGGCGCGAGCCGACATCAGCGCCTGGCTGTCGGTGTTGGCGCAGACGAACTCGACCCCTTCCAGGCCCGAGCGAATCATATTGTTGACGGCGTTGCCACCCGCGCCGCCGACGCCAAAGACCGTGATCTTGGGCTTCAGCTCAGTGATATCCGGCATCTTCAGGTTGATCGTCATGGTGACCTCGTCGTCTTGACCCCTAAGCCGGTGGCGTTCCCCGACCATATTTCCATCAAATTGAAGCTGCCCGCCGCGGCCGCTTCATCTTGCTGCAACTCAAAAACTCTCTCTGAACCAGTGCCCGAAGCGGGAAAAATACCCACCTGTTCCGGTCATGGCCAAACGATGCCCCCGCATCGCGGATATCTGCTCGATCTGCGCGACCTGCGGATAGATCAAAAGACCCACCGCGGCCGAGAAGGCCGGCCCGCGTGCCGCCTCCGGCAGACCTGTTACGCCGAGCGGACGACCGAGACGAACATTGCGGGCAAGAATCCGCCGTGCTGCCTCGGTGATACCTGTCAGTTGGCTGGCGCCGCCCGTCAGGACGATGCGCCGGCCGACCATGGTCTGGAATCCGGAGGCGTTGAGCCGATCACGGACGAGTTCCAGGATTTCTTCGATGCGGGCGCGGATGATCCGCGTCAGCGCCGAGCGCGGAATCTGGTTCGGCAGATCGCGGTCGTCGTCGCCGATCGGCGGCACCGAGAGGATGTCGCGGTCATCCGACACGCTCGGCAGCGCGCTGCCATGCATGGTCTTCAGCCGCTCGGCATCCTCGATCCGGGTCGAGAGACCGCGGGCGATATCGGTGGTGACGTGCTGGCCGCCAATGGCGATCGCGTCGGCATGGACGAACTGGCCGTCCATGAAGACCGAGATGGTCGTCGTGCCGCCGCCGAGATCGACGCAGGCGACGCCGAGTTCCGTCTCGTCGTCGACAAGCGCCGAGAGGCCGGAGGCATAGGGCGTCGCGACCATGGCCTCGACGGACAGATGGCAGCGGCCGATCACCAGCTCGAGATTGCGCAGCGGCGCGGTCTCGCCGGTGACGACATGCATGTCGACGCCGAGGCGCTCGCCCAGCATGCCGCGCGGATCACGGATGCCGCCATTGCCGTCGATGGCATAGCCGATCGGCAGCGAGTGGATGACGGCGCGATCATCGGTGATCGAATGCTCGCGGCCGGCCGAGAGAACCCGCTTGATGTCGGCTTCCACGACCTCGTGGCCGGCGAGCGCGACGCTGGCGGAGAACGCCTCGCTGGCGAGACGGCCGCAGGAAACGTTGACGATCAGCGACTCGACCGTGCAGCCGGCCATGCGCTCGGCCGCGTCGACCGCCATGCGGATCGCCTGCTCGGCCTTGTCGAGATCGACGACGACGCCGGACTTGATGCCGCGCGAGCGCTGATGGCCGATGCCGAGCACTTCGACGGCATGGGTACGGCCGGGCAGCACGTCGCCGACCTCGCGCGGCTTCAGCCGGGCGATCAGGCAGCAGATCTTCGAGGAGCCGATGTCGAGGATCGACACGACGGTGCTTTTCTTGGTGGGCAGAGGACGCATGCGGCTGTCGGATGACACAAACAGGGACATCAGGTGCTCGCTCCCTTACGCTTGGCGAGCTTCTCGCGTTCCTTGATCTGGGCGGTGCGCCGTTCGGCTGCTTCCGGCGTCAGGCGGACGAACATGCGGGTACCGAGGCGCATATCGACGCTGACGATGTCCTTCGACAGGAAGCCGTCCTTCTGGTCGAGCGCAGCGACAAGCGCCAGCGCTTCCGCCGGCTCGTCCTGCGGCAGCATCAGCGTCACGCCATTGTCGAGCACGAGGTTCCAGCGCCGCTCGGAAATGAGCACGGCGGCCCGCAGGCGCGAGCGGATCGAGGCGGCGGTGTCGGCAAGCGCGAGCGCCTCGCCGGCGCGCTTGTCGGCGCCCTGCCCCACGACGCGGATCAGGTCGTAATGTCCGTCCGAGGCATCGCTGATGACGCGACCGGTCTCGTCGATGACGGACAGCGTCTGGTCACGCTGCCACAGCACGAACGGCTTGCGCTCGTTGATGGTGACCTTGAGCGTCGCCGGATAGATCTTGCGCAGCGTCGCGTTCTCGACCCAGGGCAGCGTCTCGACGCGCTCGCGGGCCGCGGCGAGATCGAGCAGCGCCAGCGAGGCTTCCGGCTGTAGTTCCAGGCGGTTCAATACCGCGATTTCCGAGGTTTCGGACTGGCCGGTAATGCGAACATTGTCAATCGCCAGGCCCGAGGCCGAGCTGACCCAGGTCAGCGTTTCGTCGACGCGGTCAGCCGAGATGACGCCGGCGATGCCGGTCGCCGCGAACAGCAGCGCCGTGCCCTTCAGGCCAGCATGACGCGGCACCTGCCACTGGGTGCGGGAGAGCGCGCGGATCCGCCGACGCAGCCATGACGGCAGCTTCAGGCCCGGGGCCATCTCTGCCATCGGCGCATCATTCGCCGCTTCCTTGGTCGATCTCGGGCTTATCTGCCGCAAGATGCGTCCTCCACCATCCAACTGACCAGCGCCGGGAAGTCCATCCCGGCATATCGCGCCATATCCGGGACCAGCGACGTTGCCGTCATGCCCGGCTGGGTATTCACTTCGAGGCAGACAAGCTCCCCCGTACCGTCCGGACGATCGTCGTATCGGAAGTCCGCCCGGCTGATGCCGCGACACCCGAGAGCCTGATGCGCCCGTACCGCTAGATTCTGTATACTTTGGTAAATATTTGGTGAAAGCGGCGCCGGAATTACGTGGCGGGCACCATGGTCGGAATATTTGGAATCATAGTCGTACCAGCCACCATCGGCCATCACGAGCTCAATGATATCAAAGGCTTCGTCACCCTTGACCCCACAGGTGAGCTCGCGTCCGCCGACGTAACGCTCGACCATGACGGTCTCGCCGAAGGCCCAGTCATCCGCAAATAATTGTTGAGGCGGGTTAATCGCATCCTCGCGGACGATCAGCACGCCGAAGCTCGACCCCTCCGCGACCGGTTTGACGACATAAGGCGGCTTCATCGGATGCGCTTTGGCGGCTTCCAGGCGGTGGAGCAGAAGCGAATCCGCGACCGGGATACCGGCCGCCTTCATGACGTCCTTGGCGCGCGCCTTGTTCATCGCGAGCGCCGAGGCGAGGACGCCGGAATGGGTATAGGGAATGCCGAGGATCTCGAGCACGCCCTGGATCGAGCCGTCCTCTCCGAACGGACCATGCAGGGCGTTGAAGGCGACGTCCGGCTTCAGCCGCGCCAGCACTTCGGCGATGTCGCGCTGCACGTCGACGCGCGTGACCCTGTAACCGGCCTGCTCCAACGCATCGGCGCAGCCGTTCCCCGAATTGAGCGACACCGGTCGTTCACTGGACCACCCGCCCATGAGGACGGCGACATGCTTCGCCAAAACGCTTTCCTTCCAACCGAATCGGATTCGGTCGGAATATCTACGAAAATTGGTAAAGAAGCGTTAACCAAACCGCCTCGCGGCCGGCAAAATGGCGCGCCGAGTCCATGCCGCCTTTCGAGGCGCGGAATCCGGTCCGGGCCGCTGCGATTTTCTGGCGGGAACCCTGGACTTTTTCGATGAGTCGGGCGCGTCGGACCGGTCGAAAAAAATGTCGAAAAACACGGTGCGGAGGCTTGCGACCCACCAAAACAAAGCCCTCCGGCTCGATGAGCCGGAGGGCTTTGTTAAGAGTTTGGAAAGGCCCGGCAATCGCAGGATGCCGGCCTTGAAACAAGACTCGCGGAGCGTGTTGCTAGGCGACCGGCGCCGCCGTCTCGAGCTCGGCGGGAAGCGCATAGGCCCAGTTGGTGATCGAGCCGGCGCCGAGGCAGACGACATAATCGCCCGGCTTGGCGATGGCCGCGATCTCCGGGGCGAGCGCCTGCGGGCCGAGCAGCGCCCGGGCGTCACGATGTCCACGGACCTTCAGACCGTCGACAAGATGGTCGCTGTCGATGCCCTCGATCGGCGCCTCGCCGGCCGCATACACCGGTGCGACGAAGACGGTGTCGGCATCGTTGAAGCAGGTGCAGAAGCCGTCGAACAGGTCACGCAGGCGCGTGAAGCGATGCGGCTGGACGACGGCGATGACCCGCCCCTTGGTCGAAGCGCGGGCGGCCTTCAGCACGGCGGCGATCTCGACGGGATGGTGGCCGTAGTCGTCGAACACCTCGACGCCATTCCACGAGCCGGTATGGGTGAAGCGGCGCTTGACGCCGCCAAAGGCGGCAAGGCCCTTGCGGATCGCCTCGTCGGAGATGCCGAGATGATGGGCGATGGCGATCGCGCCGGTGGCGTTCTGCACGTTGTGCTCGCCCGGCATCGGCAGCACCAGATCGACCAACTCGGAAGTCTCGCCGGTGACGCGGTCACGGATGCTGGCGGTGAAGATAGAGACACCGCCCTCGTTGCGCAGATGGCTGTAGCGGATATCGGCCTGCGGATTAGCTCCGTAGGTGATGATGCGCCGGTCCTCGATCTTGCCGATCAGCGACTGCACCTCGGGATGGTCGAGGCACATGACGGCGAAGCCGTAGAACGGGATGTTCTCGATGAACTGCTTGTAGGCGTCGCGCGCCTTGTCGAAGCTGCCATAGTGATCGAGATGCTCGGGATCGATGTTGGTGACGAGCGCCACGTCGGCCGGCAGCTTGACGAAGGTACCGTCGCTCTCATCCGCCTCGACGACGACCCAATCGCTGGCGCCCATGCGCGCATTGGTGCCGTAGGCGTTGATGATGCCGCCGTTGATGACCGTCGGATCGAAGCCGCCGGCGTCGAGCAGTGCTGCCACCATCGAGGTGGTGGTCGTCTTGCCATGCGTGCCGGCGATCGCGATGGCGCTCTTCAGACGCATCAGCTCGGCCAGCATCTCGGCGCGGCGCACGACCGGCAGCAGGCGCTCGCGCGCCGTCTTCAGTTCCGGGTTGCTCGCCTTGATCGCCGAGGAGACGACGACGACGCGCGCGTCGCCGAGATTGGCGGCGTCATGGCCGATCGCCACGGTGACGCCCTTCGCCTTCAGGCGCTGGACGTTGGCGTTCTCGGCCGTATCCGAGCCCTGCACGCGATAACCGAGATTGACCAGCACTTCGGCGATGCCGCTCATGCCGATGCCGCCAATGCCGACGAAATGAACGGGACCGATGTCCCGGGGCATTTTCATGTTCAAACTCCGGTGGATGCGCCGACCCGCTCGCCACCGGCAACGCGCTCGACCAGATCGGCCAGGCGTTCAACGGCGTCGGGGCGTCCGACTGATTTCGCTGAAGCCGCTGCCTGGGCAAGTCGCCCCGGCTCGGCCAGAAAGGCGGTCAATTCGCGCGCCAGGCGGTCGGCTGTCAACTCGGCCTGCGGCACGACCCAGCCGCCGCCCGCCTTGGCGAGCACGAGCGCGTTGGCGCTCTGGTCCTGGTCGATGGCGCCGGGCAACGGCACCATGATCGCCGGCCGGCCGATCACGGCGAGTTCGCAGACCGTCGACGCGCCGGATCGCGAGATGACGAGATGGCTGTCGGCGATCCGGGCCGGCATGTCCTTGAAGAACGGCGCCAGCTCCGCCTCGATGCCAAGAACGCCATAGGCAGAGCGGACGCGCTCCAGATCTTCCGGGCGGCACTGCTGGACGATGGACAGGCGGGCGCGACGGTCGGCATCGAGCTGACCAAGCGCCTCCGGCAGGAGATCGGAGAAGAAGCGCGCGCCCTGGCTGCCGCCGAAGATGACGAGCTTGAGCGCGCCGGTCTCGGCCGGATAGGCGACGCGGCTGGCGTCGATCACCGCCTGGCGGACGGGATTGCCAGTCTGCACGATCTTGCTGCCGGCGGCCGAGGCATGGCCGACTTCCGGAAAGGAGGTCGCGACAGCGCTGACGCGCGACGCCAGCAGCCGGTTGGCGCGGCCGAGCACGGCATTGGCGTCATGGGCGATGGTCGGAATGCGGAGGTGGACGGCGGCGAGCAGCGGCGGCACGGTCGGATAGCCGCCGAAGCCGACGACGGCGCTCGGGCGCACCCGCTTCAGCATCGCCTTCGACTGGCGATAGCCGTGCCAGAGGCTCCAGCCGGCCGACAGGAAAGCTCTCGGCGACCGCACCGACGGCGTCGCCGAGCGGATGATGTGGGTCTCGTCGGCCGGGAAGTTCTGCCCGTAGGTCTCGGCGCGGTGGTCGGTGGCGAGATGCACTGACCAGCCCCGGCTCTTCAGGGCATAGGCGAGCGCCTCGGCCGGAAACAGATGTCCGCCGGTTCCCCCGGCGCACAGCAGGACGGTTTTCTCCATGGCCTCAGGCAGCCTTCGGCCGGGCCGTGCCGAACCGGCTGAAGCCGGCCGTCAGGCGCGCCGGTTCGAAGCGGCGACGGGTCAGGGCCAGCACGAGGCCCATCTGGAAAGCGAGCGCCAGCATCGACGAGCCACCATAGGAGATGAAGGGCAGCGTCATGCCCTTGGCCGGCATCAGGTTCAGATTCACCGCCATGTTGATGACCGACTGCACGCCGAACAACACCAGCAGCCCCGACGAGGCAAGACGCACGAAGGCGTCCTCGTTCTTCAGGCTGTGGCTCAGGCCGCGCACGACGACGAAGCCGAACATCAGCACCAGCACCATGCAGAGGATGATGCCGAACTCCTCGGCGGCCACCGCGAAGATGAAGTCGGTGTGGCTGTCGGGCAGGATCCGCTTGACGACGCCCTCGCCCGGACCGCGGCCGAGCCAGCCGCCATGCACGACGGAGTTCAGTGCCGTATCGACCTGGAAGGTGTCGCCCGCCTCCGGATCGAGGAAGCGGTTGATGCGGCCGGCGAAGTGCGGAAACACGGTGTAGGCAGCCAGGATGCCACCGGCGGCGAGCCCGGCGAG
Organism: Kaistia granuli DSM 23481; assembly: GCF_000380505.1. Classification (GTDB taxonomy): domain Bacteria; phylum Pseudomonadota; class Alphaproteobacteria; order Rhizobiales; family Kaistiaceae; genus Kaistia; species Kaistia granuli. Next base: position 71,537 of record NZ_AQYH01000008.1, read on the forward strand.
GCCGGCGATCCAGAACCAGGACAGGCCTGCCATGAAGAACACAGCCGACCAGGCGATGACGACGAGCATGGTCTGGCCGAGATCCGGCTGGGCGACGAGCAGGGCCGCGACGATTGCCAGCAGCAGCATGGCGAAGATGTTGCCGGGAATATCGTTGCGGCGCGAATTCTCGGTGAAGAGCCAGGCCGACAGCACCAGGAAGGCCGGCTTGACGAATTCCGACGGCTGCAGCGAGAAGCCGAGAATGTTGATCCAGCGCCGGGCGCCCTTCACTTCCTGGCCGACGAACAATGTCGCGAACATCAGCACGATCGAGATCGAGAACACGATCAGCGCGGTGCGGCGGACATTGCGGGGCGACAGGAACGACGTTCCGATCAGGATGGCGATCGTGGGGATCATGAACAGGATGTGACGCTTCACGAAGTGGAAGCTGTCGAGGCCGATGCGCTCGGCGACGGGCGGGCTGCCGGCGAGCGACAGCACGACGCCGCAGATCATCAGTCCGAGGAGCCCGAACAGGAGATATTTGTCGACGGTCCACCACCACTCGGCGAAGACACTGCGATCGGCCCTGCTGACCATCACTTCACCTCAACGACGGGTTCCGCGCCCACGAGCGCCTGGACGAGACCGCGGAAATGATCACCGCGGATTTCGAAATTTCGATACTGGTCATACGAAGCGCAGGCCGGCGACAGCAGCACGACCGGCTCGCGCGCGCCATCGGCGGCCGCGTCGCGCGCCGCCGCGGCAACGGCCGCGTCCATCGTGCCCGCCATCACGGTCTCGACCCTGCCGGCAAGCGTCACGGCGAATTCGTCCGCAGCCGCGCCGATCAGATACGCCTTGGCGATCTTCGGGAAATAGGAAACGAGGCTGGTGACGCCGCCGGTCTTGGCCTTGCCGCCGGCGATCCAGTAGATGCGGTCGAAGCTCGCCAGCGCCTTCTCGGCCGCGTCTGCGTTGGTCGCCTTCGAATCGTTCACGAACAGCACCTTGCCGATCCGCGCCACTTCCTCCATGCGGTGCGCGAGGCCAGGAAAGCTCTTCAGCCCCTCCAGCACGGCCTGTTCGGGCAGACCTATCGTCAGCGCCGCCGCGATCGCCGCCGCCGCGTTCTGCGCGTTGTGGTCGCCGCGCAGCGAGCCAATGCCGTTCAGATCCGCCATTTCGCGCGCGAAGGCGCCTTCGGCCTCGAAGATATGGCCGCGATCGGCGTAGAAGCCGTTGGCGACGGGACGACGGACGGAGATCCGCTCGACCGGTTTGCCAAGCTTGTCGAGATCGGAGGCGATCGCAGCGCACCAATCGTCGTCGATGCCGATCACGGCGGAGGCGGCGCCCGTCACCAGCCGCGCCTTGATGGCGGCGTAGCGCTCCATCGTGTCGTGGCGGTCGAGGTGATCCTCGGTCAGATTGAGCAGAACGCCGACGCTCGGGTCGATGGTCGGGGCCAGGTCGATCTGGAACGACGAGCATTCGACGATGTGGATGCGATCGTCGGCCGGCGGATCGAGCGACAGGATCGCGGTGCCGATATTGCCGCCGAGCTGGACGTCCCAGCCGGCTGCGCGGAACAGATGCGCGATCAGCGCCGTCGTCGTCGACTTGCCGTTGGTGCCGGTGATGGCGATGAACGGCGCATTCGGGGCGATCGCCCGGCGCTCGCGGCAGAACAGCTCGATATCGCCGATGATCTCGACGTCGGCCGCCTTGGCCAGCCCGACCGTCCAGTGCGGCTCGGGATGGGTCAGCGGCACGCCGGGCGACAAGACGAGCGCGACGACGCCGGAAAAGTCCAGATTGCGCAGGTCCTGCGTCGGGATGCCGGCGGCAACCGCCTTGGCGACCGAGTCGGGATTGTCGTCCCAGGCCAGCACCTTCGCGCCGCCGGCGACGAGCGCCTGCGCGGTGGCAAGGCCGCTGCCGCCGAGCCCGAAGACCGCGACCGACATGCCGGCGAAGGAGGTGATAGGCGTCATGGACTTCTACCGGATCTTCAGGCTGGAGAGGCCAATCAGGGCAAGCACGACCGCGATGATCCAGAAGCGGATCACGACCTGCGGTTCGGTCCAGCCGAGATGTTCGAAATGGTGGTGGATCGGCGCCATCTTGAAGACGCGCTTGCCGGTCAGCTTGAACGACACGACCTGAATGATCACCGAGACGGCCTCGAGCACGAACAGGCCGCCGACGATGGCGAGTACGATCTCGTGCTTGGTGGCGACGGCGATGGCGCCGAGCATGCCGCCGAGCGCCAGCGAGCCGGTGTCGCCCATGAAGATCGCCGCCGGCGGCGCGTTGAACCAGAGGAAGCCGAGGCCGGCGCCGAGCATGGCGCCGCAGAGCACGGCAAGCTCGCCGGTGCCCGGCACGAAATGGATCTGCAGGTATTCGGCGAAGATCGCGTTGCCCGAGAGATAGGCCATGACGCCGAACGAGGCGGTGGCGACCATCACCGGCACGATGGCGAGACCATCGAGGCCGTCGGTCAGGTTCACCGCATTGCCGGCGCCGACGATGACAAAGGCGCCGAAGGGAATGAAGAACCAGCCGAGGTCGAGGACGACGGCCTTGATGAAGGGAAAGGTCAGCGTGTTGGAGAGCGGGCCGGTCGACAGATGCGAGATGGCGATGCAGGCCGCCGCCGCGATGGCGAATTCGACCGCCAGGCGCGAGCGGCCGGAAAAGCCCTTGTGGCTCTGTTTGGTGACCTTGAGATAGTCATCATAGAAGCCGATCAGCCCGAAGCCGACCGTGACGCCCAGCACCGTCCAGACATAGAAGCTGGAGAGATTGGCCCAGAGCAGGGTCGAGACGATCAATCCCGACAGGATCATCAGGCCGCCCATGGTGGGCGTGCCCTTCTTGGTGACCAGATGGCTCTGCGGACCATCCTCGCGGATCGGCTGGCCCTTGCCCTGCTTGACCTTCAGCGCCCGGATGATGGCCGGACCGAACAGGAAGACGAAGATCAACGCGGTCATCGTCGCGCCGCCCACCCTGAAGGTGATGTAGCGGAAGACGTTGAGCCCAGAGAATTGCGCGGAGAGATCCCCCAGCAGGTACAGCATCAGACGGGTCCTTCAGTGGCGGGATCGCCTTGGAGGGGCGTCGGCGCATAGCGTGTTTTCAGGGCTTCGACGAGAGGCGCCATGCGGCTGCCGTTCGAGCCCTTGACCATCACGACGTCGCCGGCGGCAACGGAATCGAGAAGAATCGGCTCGAGTTCGTTTGCGGTTTCCGAATAATAGCCCCGCATGTCCGGCGGCAAGACCTCCCAGAGAGCCTGCATCGACGCACCCGCCAGATAGGCCCTGTCGACCCGGGCGGCGATCAGCGCCTCTACCAGCTCGGCATGCAAGCGCAGCGTGTCTTCGCCGAGTTCCAGCATGTCGCCGAGCACGGCGATGCGCTGGCCGGAACCCTCCGTCCGCGCCTGTGCCAGCACGGCGAGCGCCGCGCGCATCGAGACCGGGCTGGCGTTGTAGCTTTCGTCGATCAGCGTGGCGACGCCATCTCCAATGGCGAGCTCGTGCCGGGCGCCCCGACCCTTCGGCGGCGTCACGCCGGAGAGCGCGATCGAAGCGCGGACGACATCGCCACCGAGCTGGGCGACCGCCAGCAGCACGGCGAGCGCGTTCTGGACGAGATGCCGTCCCGGCGCGCCGATCGTGAACGAGATTTCCTGGTCGAGGATGCGCGCGCCGACATTCGAGAAGTCAGGCTGCATGTCGAGCGCTTCAAGCCGCGCGTCGGCATCGCGACCGGTACCGAAGGACAGCACCTGATTGATGCCGGCATCCATGGCCAGAAGCGCCAGCCGCTCGAACTGAGGGCTGTCGCCGTTCAGGATGACACTGCCGCCCCGCTCGACGCCGGAGAAGATCTCGGCCTTCGCCCTTGTGATGCCGTCGACGCCATCGGGGAAGAATTCGAGATGGACCGGCTCGATCGTCGTGATGATGGCGACATGCGGCCGGACCTGCGCCACCAGCGGCGTGATCTCGCCGGCATGGTTCATGCCGATCTCGAAGACGGCGTATCGCGCTTCCAGCGGCATCCGCGCCAGCGTCAGCGGCACACCCCAGTGATTGTTGAAGGAGGCCGGCGAGAAATGCGTCGGCGCCTCGGCCGCCAGCACATGCCCGAGCATCTCCTTGGTCGACGTCTTGCCGACGCTGCCGGTGACGGCGACGATGCGGGCCGTCGATCGGGCGCGGGATGCATGGGCGAGATTCTGCAGCGCTTCCAGCACGTCCGAGACGACGATGAGCGGGATCGTCATCCGGCCGAGGCCTGCGAGCTTGTCTTCCGACACCACGGCGACCGTCGCGCCATGCGCCGCGGCGCTGCCGACGAAGCGATGGCCGTCGAAGCGATCGCCGCGAATGGCGAAGAAGGCATCGCCCGGCTGGACGGTGCGACTATCGATCGAGATGCCGGAGACCGAGGGGCCGATGCCGGTCGGCCGTCCGTTCATGCCGTTGACGAGATCGTCGAACGTCCAGAGGATGTCGCTCATGTCTGTGCCTCCGCCGCGAGGGCCGCCGCGACGACCTCATGGTCGGAGAAGGGCAGCACGACGCCGTTGACGATCTGACCCGTCTCATGCCCCTTGCCGGCGACGCAGAGCACATCGCCCTCGCCCAGCATGGAGATCGCCTCTGTGATCGCCGTCTTGCGATCAGCAATCTCGATCGCATGGGCAGCGCCCGCCAGGATTTCGGCCCGGATGCGGGCCGGATCTTCCGAGCGCGGATTATCGTCGGTGACGATGACGACGTCGGCGTTGCGGGTCGCCGCCTCGCCCATCAGCGGTCGCTTGCCGGCATCGCGATCGCCACCGGCGCCGAAGACGACGAAGAGCCGCTTGCGGGTCATCGGCCGGAGCGCGCCGAGCGCATGATCGAGCGCATCCGGCTTGTGGGCGTAATCGATGAAGACGAGCGCGCCCTTGTCGGTGACGCCGACGCGCTCCAGCCGGCCAGGCGCGCCGACAAGGCCACCGAGCGCATGGATGGCGACGGCGGGCTCGATGCCGGCGCCGATCGCCAGACCGGCCGCGACGAGCGCGTTCGAAATCTGGAACCCGCCGGCGAGCGGCAGGCGAACTTCCATGTGGGCGCCGAACACTTCGAGCGACAGCGTCTGGCTGTAGAGATCGGGCACCGCCTTCAGCAGGCGGATCGCCCGCCCGGCCTTGCCGATATCGATGATGCGCTGGCCGCGACGGCGCGCCACCGCGATGACCGCGTCGGCGTAGGGTCCGTCCGCATCCAGCACGGCGCTCTGCCCTTCGGGCAGCAGGCCGCCGAACAGCTTCAGCTTGGCTTCGAGGTAGTGCTCGACCGTCGGATGATAGTCCATGTGGTCGCGGCCGAGATTGGTGAAGGCGGCCGCCACCAGCCGCACGCCATCGAGCCGATGCTGGTCGAGCCCGTGGCTCGACGCTTCGAGCGCGGCGTGCGTGACGCCCTGCCGCGCGAGCTTGTCGAGGATCTGGTGCAGCTGGATCGGATCGGGCGTCGTCAAGCTGCCATAGTCGGATCCCGTCGGCGAGACGACGCCGATGGTGCCGATCGAGGCGGCCGGCTTGCCGGCTTGCTCGAAGATCTGGCGGACGAAGGCGGCGACGGAGGTCTTGCCGCTGGTGCCGGTCACGGCGACCAGCTGTTCGGGCTGCAGCGGATAGAAGCGCGACGCGATCCGCGCCAGCGCCAGGCGGGGATCGGCGGCGCGCAGCACCGGCACGCCAAGATCCGGCGGCAGCACGGTGTCGGTACCGGCGAGGATCGCTCTGGCGCCGCGCTTGACGGCCTCCGGCGCGAAGCGCCCGCCATCGGCCGAGACGCCCTTCAGCGCGGCAAACAGGAACCCCGGCCCGACCGCGCGGCTGTCCGCCGTCAGTCCGGAAATGTCGATCGCGCCCTCTTCGGACGTGATCGGAAAGTCGTTCGAAGCTAGATCACCAAGCCGCATTCTGGGATCGAATCCTCCCGATCTTAACGTTGAGGGTCAGACCCTGAGGATCCGCTCTTCGATCCTTAATACGACACAAGCAAGGCATCCGGTTGGCCTTCGCTCTCGGTCCGGGGCTGAACGCCCAGAATTGCGGCGGCGCGACGGACAACACTCTGGCTGACTTTGGCGGCATTCCAGGCCGCGAGTGCCGGTAGACCCGGCTTCTCGGGCTTCGGATCGTCGACGGAAATCAGCATCACATATTGCGGATCATCCATCGGGAAGGTCGACAGGAACGAGTTCAGGTATTTGCCCTCGACATAGCGCCCGTTGACGATCTTCTCCGCCGTGCCGGTCTTGCCGCCGACCACATAGCCGGCCACGTCACCGTTGCGGCCGGAGCCCTTGACGGCGTTGAAGCGGAACAGCCAGCGCATCTGGTCGCTCGTCTGCTTCGAGATCATCTGCGTCGAATTGGCCATAGCCTCCTCCTGCGTGCGCGGGAAAAAGGTGGGCGACAGCAGATGGCCGCCATTGACGATCGCGACGTCGGCCATCGCCGCCTGCATCGGCGTGATGGCGATGCCGTGACCAAAGGAGACCGTCAGCTGCGTCGCCTGGCTCCAGCGCTTCGGAACCTGCGGTGTCGCCACTTCCGGCAAGTCGGTCTTCAGCTTGGTCGAGAGGCCGAACTTCTTCAGATAGGCCTGCTGCTCGTCCTGACCGACGGCCAGCGCCATCTTGGCGGTGCCGATATTGGACGAATATTGGAACACCTCGGGAACGCTCAGGAAGCGCGCCTTTCCGCGATAGTCGCGGATCTGCTGGCGTCCGACCCGGATCGGGGCGCGCGCATCGATGCTATCGGTCATCTTCACGCGGCCAGAATCGAGCGCCATCGCAAAGGTGAAGCTCTTGAACACCGAGCCAAGCTCAAAGGTGCCAGCCGTCAGGCGGTTGAGCCGATCCGGCTTGTTGGCGTCGACCGGGTTGTTCGGATCGAAATCCGGCAGCGAGGCGAGCGCCATCACTTCTCCGGTCTTGGCGTTGACGATCACACCCATCGCCGCGAGGGCCTGATAGCGTTGCATCGCGCCGACCAACTCGTCGCGCAGGATGTGCTGCACCCGGAGATCGATCGACAGCTTGACCGGCTGCAGGTCGGCGCCCTTGGTGGCGAAGCCCGCGCCGTGCAGATCGCCCAGGCCGCGCTCGTCGATCGCCTTCTCGATGCCGGCAATGCCTTCGTTGTCGATGTTGACAAGGCCGACGATGTGCGCCGCCGCTGGGCCGCCCGGATAGAAGCGGCGGTTCTCGGTCAGGAAGCCGACGCCCGGAATGCCGAGATTGTGGAGTTCTGACTGCTGCTTCGGCGTGATTTCGCGCTTGACCCAGACGAAGCCGGCATTGGTCGAGAGCTTCTTGCGCAGCTGAGCGGCATCGATGTCCGGCAGCACGCTGGTGATCAGCTCGGCCGCCTCGTCCGGATCGACGATCTTGTTCGGCTCGGCGAACAGCGACGAGGTCTTGATGTCGGTCGCCAGGATCTCGCCGTTGCGGTCGACGATGTTCGGCCGGGCGGTGGCGATCGACGAGGCAGCGCTGCCACGCGCGCCGGCGCCCGCCTGTTCGCTCATGCCGAGCATGACGAGCCGGCCGCCGATGACGCCGTAGACCAGCATGAACACCATCATCGTCAGCCCGATGCGGCTGCGCGTCTGGTCATGCCGCGCCTTGCTGGCACCCTTCAGCGCCACATGGCGCGAGCCATTGGCGGGGCTGAACATGTCGGGGCGGTCGGTCAACGTCATCGTCATGGATTCGCTCCCGGTTGGCGGGTGGCGGGGGTACGGGACTTCGTGGGCGCGTGGGGCTTGGCGACGCCGCTGGTGATCACGCCATCGATCCCGGCGGTGGGACTTTCGACCGGCTTTTCCGGCACCTCGTCGACCGTCGCCAGCTGGCGCACGTCGAGCGAAACCAGATGCAGGTAGCTGCCGTAGCGCTCGACCAGACCCTGCAGGCGGGCGGGCTGGTCCAGAACGCTCCACTCGGCCCTGAGCACCGTCAGCGCCTCCTTCTCGCGGGCGATGTCGGAGCGCAGCTGCATGACGTGGTCGGCGGCACGGCCGGCGCGATCCTTCATGGCATAGGTCAGCACGGCGCCGGCGACCATCAAAGCAACCCAGATGACGTTGAGTGCCCGGAGCATTACGACCTCGCCGCTTTGAATTCTGGAAGCGCTGGAACGCCAGCCGCCTGGGCATCGAACGGGCGCGACGGCGCCTCGGTGCGAATGCCGGCGCGGAGCTTGGCCGAACGGGCGCGCGGATTGCGGGCGGTCTCGCTGTCGCCCGCCACCACTGGCCCCTTGGCGGCCAGCGTGAAGGTCGGCGCGGCGAGGGTCCGTTCCGGCAAATGGCGCGAGCCGCCTGCCCTCACCTCGCTCCGCTCGGCGAGGAAGCGCTTGACGATACGATCCTCGAGCGAATGGAACGAAACGATCACCAGCCGTCCGCCCGGCTTCAGCACGCGCTCGGCGGCAGCCAGCGCCCGGCCGAGCTCGTCGAGTTCCTGGTTGACGTAGATCCGCAGCGCCTGGAACGTCCGCGTGGCGGGATGGATCGGGTCGGTCGGCTTCTTGCCGACGACACGCTCGACCAGTCCGGCCAGCTCGCTCGTGCGCAGATAGGGCTTGGCGACGCGATCCTGCGAGATGGCGCGAGCAACCGCGCCGGCGCGACGCTCCTCGCCGAGAACCGAAATGATGCGGGCGAGATCGCGGGCTTCCATCGTATTGACGACGTCGGCGGCGCTCGGCCCTTCCTGGCTCATGCGCATGTCGAGCGGGCCGTCGAAACGGAAGGAGAAGCCGCGCTCGGCCTCGTCGAGCTGCATCGACGAGACACCGATGTCGAGCACGACGCCGTCGACCTTGTCGTGGCCGAGCGAGGCGGCGATTTCATCGAGATCGCCAAAGCGGCCATGCGCCAGCTGGAGGCGGCCGCCATATTCGGCGACGATCGCCTGGCCGTCGGCGATGGCGTTGGGATCGCGGTCGATGCCGATGACCGAGGCGCCGGCATCGAGGATCGCCCGGCTGTAGCCGCCGAGACCGAAGGTGCCGTCAATAACGACGCTGCCCGGCGCCGGCGCGAGATGCGCCAGCACTTCGTCGAGCAGGACGGGAACATGACGGGCGGATCCGCCAGCGCTGCCGTCTTTCGGACCGTCGCCGGCGATCATTCCGTACCTCCCGTGGCGCGCGGGCCGGAGCCCAGACGACGCCGCAATTCGCGGACCCGGTTCTTCGCCTCGTCGCGATAGGCGACGAAACGCTCCGGCTCCCAGATCTGAAACTTGTAGCCCTGCCCGACGAAGGTCACGGTATCGCCGATGCCGGCATGCGCCTTGATCGCCTCGGAGAGTGCGACGCGCCCCTCCGGATCGACCTTCAGCACCTCGCTCTCGCCGATCAGCGTCGTCGAGAGAAACTCGTGATCTTCGGAAAAGGGCTCGAACCGCGTCAGGCTGGCGCGGATCTGCGTCACGAGGCGATTGCCCCCGGCATCGACCGCGTTCTGGTCCAGCGTCGGGCAGCAATAGAGGCCTTCGAAACCATCGCGCACGAGAACGGATCGGAACGCGGCAGGGATCGACACCCGCCCTTTCGAGTCCAGTCGGTTGGTGAAGGTTGAAACGAATTCGTCCATCACCCCTCGCGCCGGCGCCCCTTTCAAAAATGGCCATTGAGGATCCGCCCGCATGACGAGGCTGGAAAACACTCAATGGACGCAGACTGGAAACAACACCCCGGCGTGCCGCACCACTCCACGGATCAACCTGAAAGCGTTGACCGCAGCGCCCTCGAACCGGGATGATTTGGGATACCATGGGTAAGTATGGGCGTCAATGGAATCGGCCCCCACGACAGGCGGAAGCGCACCGCTTGATCACACCTGGTTAGCCTTAATTTTCCGTAGCTTTTCGGGCTTCGACGCAAGGAAAACGGTCGCCGCAGGCGATCCATGCGTCGGGACGGGAAAATGGCGAGGGCAGACAAGAGGGAGGCAGAAGGACGCGGCCCGGCTGGCGCGAGCCCCACGGTGGGAGCCCTGCCCATGGCCTGGAACGCCGGACGGACGCGGCGACCGCGGCCGGATCCGGACGCGACTGAAACCACGATGTGGCTCAGGAAGAAAGTTTGCCAGTCGGCCTATAAGCCGGGTTCTGTAGGGCGGCGGCGAACCGCCGCGTGACGACCATTCATCTGGGACGCCCGTTACCGGACGCCTCTCGCGACCAACCCGGGCGACGAACCTGGAAACAGGCTGGGCTTGCGCCCGTGTCGCCCCTATTCGGTCTTGCTCCCGGTGGGGTTTACCGTGCCGTTCCCATTGCTGGGACCGCGGTGGGCTCTTACCCCACCCTTTCACCCTTACCCGTGGCGCGAACGCCCGGGCGGTTTGCTTTCTGTGGCACTTTCCCTAGGGTCGCCCCCGCCGGGCGTTACCCGGCACCGTGTTTCCATGGAGCCCGGACTTTCCTCCCCTGCAACCTTTCGGTTTCGCAGCAGCGGTCGTCCGGCCGACTGGCAATGCGGGGCTTACGGGCGCGACGGGTGCGGGTCAAGTACGCGAGACACGATCTCTCGACTCCGCACCCCGTCTTGAAGTCGGTCTGGACGGCGGCGTGCCCGCTATCGGCCGAGGCGATATTCCGGGTTCAACCCGTTCCATCAAGCCTGGCCGGCTCTGCGTCCCTCACGATTCCGCCGGGCGGAGCCATCGCAGCGGGAGGGCTTCAGCACGCGCCGGTCCCAACCGGCCTTCGATTAGTTCGAGGCGATGATCTGCTGAACCTTGCCGCAATAGCGCAGCGGACCCTTACTCATGCGCTTGGCGCCATGGCCGCCATTGTACTTCAGGATCGTGCCGCAGAGATCGCCGCCGGCCAGCTTGCGGGCCTGACCGAGATACATCATGCCGTATTTGATGTTGGTGGCGGGATCGTAGAGGGCCTTGGCGGTACCCTTGTAGCCCATGCCGCGCGCCGTCTGCAGCCGGACCTGCATCAGGCCGATCTCGCCGACGCTGCCGGTAAGGTGGGGCTTGTAGTTGCTCTCGACCTGGACAACGGCATGAGCGAGCGAAAGAGGCACATTGTTGGCCTCGGCGTGGCTCTTGATCAGGGCATCGTAGCGGCTGCGCTCAGCGGCGGCGACGCGGGTCTCGTTCGACTTCAGCATGCGCTTGGAGCCCGACGGGGCGGCGGAGGCGGGCGAAAGGGCGAGGCTGCTGGTGGCAACCAGCGCGGCCAAAGCGAGTACGCAGAACTTCTTCATACCTGGGGATTAGCTCTCATCATTGAAGATGGAGCATCATTTCGCTGCCCAAGAGTCCCGAAATGGGGCGCTTGAACTAAAATCAGATTACAGACATTAATAATCCGTGATCGGCTATCGACAGATAAATTTGCTTCGCCGCCTCAGCATTAGCGGGTTGCCCCAGCGGCACCCGGCGACCGTTCGGCAAGTGCCCGTCCCAGCCGGTGCAGCGTCGCAATCGTCGACGAATCGGCAATTCCGTCGACCCGAGCCGGCCGAAAATGACGCTGGAAGGCTGTCACGACCTGTTCGGTGGCCAGATCGTATGTGCCAGTAATCTGAAGGGGATAGCCGTAGAGGGCCAGCATGGCCTGCAGCGCCTCGATTGGTGCGCCACTTTCACCCGGACTAAAAAAACGCCCTCCCCGAATCGGTTCGGGCTCGACGAAATGACCTACCCCAGCGGCGGCCAGATGCTTCCAGGGGAACTTCTCGCCAGGGTCGCGTTTGCGATCGGGTGCAATGTCCGAGTGAGCAAGGATTCGTTCCGGACGGATGCCGCGACGAGCGCAAATGTCGCACGCCAACGCGATGACCGCGGCGATCTGGACATCGGGAAAATCGGGGTAGCCATGATCGTGGCCACGATTGGCGATCTCGATTCCGATCGAGCGCGAGTTGATGTCGCCCTCGCCATGCCAGGACGAGACGCCGGCATGCCAGGCCCGGTCGCGCTCGGCGACGAGCTGGGTGATCACACCGTCCTCGGCCACGACATAGTGGCAGGAGACGTTGGAGGCTGGATCGCACAGCAGGTCGATCGCCGCCTCGGCGCTCTTCATGTCGGTATAGTGAAGCACCAGGATGTCGATCGACGTGCCGTCGGCGCGCGGTCCGAAATTCGGCGAGGGCCGCCAGACGGCGCCGGGGAGAGCCACGTCAAGCAATCGTCTCTCCATCATGCGAAGGCCCGCTCGCGGCGGATCCGATCATAGGCGCCATTCAGTGCGGCGAGCTTGGCGGTGGCGATGGCGAGGAACTCGCTCGGCACGCCGCGGGCGATCAGCTTGTCGGGATGCGTCTCGGCGACGATGCGGCGGTAATGACGCTTCACCTCGTCGTTCGAGGCGCGGCGGTCGATGCCGAGGATGAGATAGGGATCACCCTCTTCCGGCACGACGTGGCGGCTACGGATGCGGGCAAACGCCGTCTCGTTGATGCCGAAGATCGCCGCCACGTGATCGAGGAAGGCGAGCTCGTCCTCATGCACCATGCCGTCGGCCTTGGCGATGTGGAACAAGCCGTCGACGATATCCTCGAACACCGAGGAGCCCGGCTCGAACAGGCTGGCGAGCTTGCGCGCATAGGCGTCGAAGCCGGCCACGTCCTGCTTGGCGAGATTGAACAGCCGCGCCACGTTCTGGTGCTCGGTCGGCGGGATCTCGAACAATTCCTCGAACGCCGTCACCTCGTCGCGCGTGACGACGCCGTCCGCCTTGGCCATTTTGGCGGATAGCGCGATCATCGAAACGGAAAACGCCACTTGCCGCCGATCGGTCGGCGAGCCGAGAAACGCCGTGCGCACGGTTTCGATGAGGCCATCCAGAGCCTGCCCGATGGTGCAGGATCCGGGCAGCTGACGGATGAGGTCGCCGAGTCGTTGCCAGATTGTCATCTACGAAGAATAGGCGACCCGATGCATCCGCGCGAGAGTCCAGGGTGTCGCGCAGGGAAGCGATCCACGGCAGAAGCGGATCGGGCGGCGCCCGATCGCAACCCATCGCGATGGTAACGGATTGACGCCGCGCGCGCGCACTTTACTCATGCCCCCGAGCATCCTGGGCGGAAAGGGCATGACGATGGCGCAGTGGGACTTCTGGATCGATCGCGGCGGCACCTTCACCGACATCGTCGCCCGCGACCCCGGGGGCCGCATCCGCGCCCACAAGCTGCTGTCCGAGAACCCCGCCGCCTATCGCGACGCCGCCGTCCAGGGCATTCGCGAGCTGATGGGCATCGAGCCGGGGGAGCCGATCCCGGCCGGGGCGATCGACACGGTGAAGATGGGCACGACGGTCGCCACCAACGCGCTGCTCGAGCGCAAGGGCGACCGCACGCTGCTCCTGATCACGCGCGGTTTTCGCGATGCGCTGGCGATCGGCTACCAGGCGCGGCCCGACATCTTCGCCAAGAAGATCGTCAAGCCGGAGCTGCTCTACGAACGCGTCGTCGAAATCGACGAGCGCGTCCGCGTCGACGGCACCATCGAGGCCGAGCCGGATGCGGCCGCGATCGAGACGGCGCTGCGCGAGGCCTTTGAGGCCGGCATCCGCTCCGTCGCCATCGTCTTCATGCATGCCTGGAAATATCCGGCGCACGAGGCACGGGTCGCCGCGATCGCGGAGGCCGTCGGCTTCGCGCAGGTCTCGGTCAGCCACAGGGTGTCGCCGCTGATGAAGCTGGTCGGGCGCGGCGACACCACCGTCGTCGACGCCTACCTCTCGCCGATCCTGCGCCGCTATGTCGAACAGGTGTCGGGCGAGCTCGGCGTCGCCGGCGGCCCTGCGCCCCGCCTGATGTTCATGATGTCGTCCGGCGGGCTGACGGCGGCGGAATTGTTCCAGGGCAAGGACGCCATCCTGTCCGGCCCCGCCGGCGGCGTCGTCGCCGCCGTCGAGACGGCGCGCCAGGCCGGCTTCGGCCAGGTCATCGGCTTCGACATGGGCGGCACCTCGACTGACGTCTCGCACTATGACGGCGCCTTCGAGCGTTCGTTCGAGACCGAGGTAGCCGGCGTGCGGATGCGGGCGCCGATGATGCGCATCCATACCGTCGCCGCCGGCGGCGGCTCGATCCTGCACTATGAGGCCGCCCGCTTCCGCGTCGGCCCGGATTCGGCCGGCGCCGATCCCGGCCCTGCCAGCTACCGCCGCGGCGGCCCGCTCGCTGTCACCGATGCCAACATCATGACCGGCAAATTGCGGCCGGAACATTTTCCGAGGATCTTCGGCCCCGGTCGCGACCAGCCGCTCGACGCCGAGGTGGTGCGGCAACGCTTCGAGGCGCTGGCGAAAGAGATCGGCGATGGCCGCAGCGCCGAGGAGATCGCCGACGGCTTCCTGCACATCGCCGTCGAGAACATGGCAAACGCCATCAAGAAGATCTCGGTCCAACGCGGCTACGACGTCACCGCCTATGCGCTGAACTGCTTCGGCGGCGCCGGCGGCCAACATGCCTGCAGGGTGGCGGACGCGCTCGGCATGAAGACGGTGCTGGTGCACCCCTTCTCCGGAATTCTCTCCGCCTATGGCATGGGGCTCGCCGACATCCGCGCCAGCCGCAGCAAGGCCGTGGTGAAGCCGCTGGCGCCGGCAACGCTGCCGGAGCTGCAGGCGCTCGCCGACGAGCTGTCGGCCGAGGTCGGCGCCGAGCTGGCTCGTCAGGGCGTCGAGCAGGCGACGCTCTTCGTCCGCGCCCATCTCCGCTATGACGGCACCGACACGCCGATCCCGGTCGAGGCGCTCCAGCCGTCTGACGAAACCTGGCTGCCACTGGAAGCCATCCGGGCCGCCTTCGAGACGGCGCACCGCAAGCAGTTCGGCTTCGTCTTCGAGGGCAAGGCGATCGTCGTCGAGAGCCTGGAGGTCGAGGCCGTCGGCGGCGGCGCGGTCATCGACGAGCCCGCCCTCGACGCACCGGAGACGCGGCCCGAACCGGACGACATTGTCTCGATCTTTTCCGGCGGCGCGGCGTACCAGGCGGGCATCCATCTCCGCCGAACCCTCGAGCGTGGCGCCGTCGTCGCCGGGCCGGCGCTCGTCATCGAGCCGCACCAGACCCTCGTCGTCGAGCCCGGCTGGCAGGCCGCAATCTCGCCGCGCGACCATATCGTGCTGACACGGATCGCGCCGATCGAACGCCGCCATGCCCTCGGCACCGAAGCCGATCCCGTCATGCTGGAGGTGTTCAACAACCTCTTCATGTCGATCGCCGAGCAGATGGGCCTGACGCTGCAGAACACGGCGCATTCGGTCAACATCAAGGAGCGGCTCGATTTCTCCTGCGCCGTCTTCGACCAGACCGGAGCGCTGATCGCAAATGCGCCGCATATTCCCGTCCATCTCGGCTCGATGGACCGCTCGGTCGAGACGATCATCGAACTGAACCAGGGCAGGATGCGTCCCGGCGACGTCTTCGCCTTGAACGCCCCCTACAATGGCGGCACGCACCTGCCCGACATCACCATCGTCTCGCCCGTCTTCGACGATGCCGGCGCAAACATCCTGTTCTTCGTGGCGAGCCGCGGCCACCACGCCGATGTCGGCGGCACCGCGCCCGGCTCGATGACGCCGCGGGCCACCACGGTCGACGAGGAAGGCGTGCTGATCGACAATTTCACCCTCGTCGATCGCGGCCGTTTTCGCGAGGCGGAGCTGGTGGAGCTCCTCACGAACCACCCCTACCCCGTCCGCAACGTCGCCCAGAACGTCGCCGACCTGAAGGCGCAGATCGCCGCCAACGAAAAGGGCGTGCAGGAACTGCGCCGCATGGTCGAGCATTTCGGCCTCGACATGGTGACCGCCTATATGGGCCATGTGCAGGACAATGCGGCGGAGAGCGTGCGTCGAGTCCTCGGCCGGCTCCGGGACAGTGAATTCGCGGTCGAGACCGACCAAGGCGCCGTCATCCGGGTGAAGATCACCGTCGACCGCGAGAAGCGCGAGGCGACGGTCGATTTCACCGGCACCTCGCCCCAGCAGAAGACCAACTTCAACGCGCCGGAACCGGTGACGCGAGCCGCCGTGCTCTACGCCTTCCGCGTCATGGTCGAGGGCGACATTCCGATGAATGCCGGCTGCCTCCGGCCGATCCACATCATCATCCCGGAGGGCTCGATGCTGGCGCCGCGCTATCCGGCCGCCGTCGTCGCCGGCAATGTCGAGACCAGCCAGCAGGTCACCAACGCGCTTTTCGGCGCGCTAGGCGCGCTGGCCGCCTCGCAGGGGACGATGAACAACCTCACCTTCGGCAACCAGACCTACCAATACTACGAGACGCTCTGCTCTGGCGCGCCCGCCGGCGTGCTGAACGACGGCACGGGCTTCGACGGTGTCGACGGCGTCCATGTCCACATGACCAATTCGCGCCTGACCGATCCGGAGGTGCTGGAGTTCCGCTTCCCCGTCCTGCTCGAGGATTTCCACATCCGCAAGGGATCGGGCGGGCGCGGGAAATGGTCGGCCGGCAGCGGCACCCAGCGCACCATCCGTTTCCTGGAAGAGATGGAATGCGCGATCCTCGCCTCGCACCGGACGGTCGCGCCGCATGGTCTCGAAGGCGGCGATCCCGGTGCGCTCGGAAGGACCGAGGTGCGCCGAAACGATGGGCGCGTCGAGAAACTGGCCGGCTGCGACCAGACGGTGATTCAGGCTGGCGAGGCGGTGATCGTCACCACCCCGACCGGCGGGGGATATGGCGCAGCCTAATGGTGGCTTCCAGATCGCCGCCATCACCCAAAGGTGGTTCGCAGAGCGAAGCCTCGAAGGAGTGTTCAGCGGGCACTCCAGGGCCGACGTAGCTCCTCTCCTTGAACCTCCCCCTTGAGGGAGGTCGAAAACGCACTTTGCGTTTTCGGAAAGGGGTGTTCCTCTCGCCGCGAGCAACAAGACCGACGAAGAACCCCTCCCCAAGATCGCCCGAAGGCGGTCTTGACCCTCCCTCACGGGGAGGGTTCAGGCATCGGGTGCCTCTGTTGGATTTCGGGCCAGGCACGGAGCCTTGGGTCGGATGAAACTCCGTTCTTTCCGTCTCCCTCAGGGAAAGACCAACGCCATCCTGCCCGCGCCCTCTATCCCATTACGCCGCCTTTGCGAGCGCCAGTTCAAGCTTCTGCCAATCGGCCGGATCCAGCACCGGCTTGACGCCCATGTCGACGATCGCCGCGAACACCGGGACGGGCATCGCCGCCTTCATGCCGCCCAGCATCATGAGGCGCTCGGCCGGATTCATCGCCGGTATCATGATGCGGATGAACTCCATCATCGTGTCGGGGGGAACGGAGCCGACGATATTGCCTTCGATCGTCGCCAGTTCGTCGTCTCGGAACAGGCGATGCAGGAGCGACAGGGTTTCCGTCTCCTCCTCGATCATGTGCTCGAAATCATGCGCCTGAAATTTCGTGTAGCGCAGATAGAGCGCCCGCAGCATCGGCGAGCGCCGCTCCGGCGGCGCCGCCTCGATCTGCGCCAGCATCGCCTCCAGTTCCTGGAAATCGCGCTCGTGGTCGTCGTGATCGTCGGCGAGCCGCTTGGTGGCGCCGGCACTGCGCTGCTCCACGACCGTATGGATATGCGTATCCTCGTGCTTGAGGTGCTGGCGCCCCATCGACACCATCAGCCTCAGATCCTTGATCAGCCCGGCGACATCGGCCTCGCTCAGCGGATCGACCGCCCCGAGGCGGATCATCAATTGGCCCTGGGCGCGGCGCAGCCCCTTGTGGATGGTGGCGTAGAGATTGTAGCGCGTCTCATCGACGTAAACGGCGGTCGAACCGGTCATCCTAGTCTCCTCGAAATCCCAAGAGGGAGGCCAGATACTATCTGACGCTACGGAAGACTGTGATGCAAGTCACAGGCGCAGGCTCGGCAAATGCGACTACTGCGCGTAGGAAAGCGGGATGCTGGCCGGCGGCGTGTAGGGACCGGAGGGCGGCACGGCGTCGATGGGCTGTGGCCCCTCGACCCAGCCAAAATCGGCGGGAGGGGCCGACGGTTGCGACACGGCCGCAGGTGCGGGCTGCTGCTCCGGCAGCGCCTGCGGCACGCTGGCCATCGGCATGTGGGCGTAGGGATCGAGCGGCGTCGGCCCCGGCATGTTGATCCGCGGCCGGCAATAGCGCGAGCCCGACTTGCCGTGCCGGGCCAGATCGATGTGGATGTGATCCTCATGCTGGCGGTCGGAGCCCGGCCCGAGCACGGTGGTGAAGTAATTGCAGGCCGAGATCAGCGCCTCGCGCAGGAAGGCCTGGCTGGCCGGATCGCCCCGCCGCCAGTCCTTCTTGACGCGCACGGTGCGGCCATCGGCCAGTCGGAAGCCGGCGACGTCGAAGGCATTGGCGAAGGCATGTTCGGAAAGCTTGGCGCCGTGGCGATTGTTGCGCGACCGGCAGGCATAGGTTCCCATGGTCAGCACTTCAGTGACGGGCATGCCGAAACGCGCCTGTGCGGCCGGCTGCACGCTTTCACGCACCCAGCGCTCCATCGCATTGGTCATCATGCAACCAAGGAGGACGTCGCCGCCGGTGACCGCGACGATGCCGCGTTCGAAGGCATTCACCTTGAGCGGCTTCTCGATGCCGCACGTCCCCTTGCCCTCCACTTCCTTCGCCGGGCGCTGGAAATAGGAAGGGACGACGAGCTTTTGCGCGTAACAGGCTCGCTCCGACGCATCCCGCCAGGATTCCCTCTCTTCACCAAGGAAGTTGAGGGCGCACCCGGAGAGCGCGACGAGAGCGAGCACCGACGCGGTACGCAACGCTACGCAACAGAACATGCCGGTAGAATGCGCCCGAAGCTCTTAAAGAATGGTCAACCATGATTGCGCGGTGACGTTGCGCGCGCCCGTGAGCGCGTCGCGAGGGTTGCCGAACCCCTATTCGCCCATCGTCTCGACCGTGGCAAAACCCTCGACAGGGCCGGCCGCTTCGAACGGCGACGTCACCTCGACGAAGCTGTCCGGATAGAAGCCGTTGAAGTGAGTACGAAGCGACAGCGAATAGGCGCCGATATGGCCGATCTCGATCCAGTCGCCCATACCGATGCTTTCCGGCAGGTAGAACGGCCGCGACAGGATATCGACGGAATCGCAGGTGGCGCCGCAGACGCGGAACGGCACGATGGTGTCACCGTCGACCGTGCGCTTGCGGCGGGCGGGATCCGGCAGATGTCGGGCGGGCAGCGTGATCTTGCCGGTCCAGGAATCCGAAAGAGACGACCAGATGCCATCATTGATGTAGAGCCGCCTGCCCTTCTTCAAGAGGACGCGGACGACGACGGAAAGGCAGCGGGCGACGATGACCCGGCCGGGCTCGGCGACGAGCGGGACATCGCCGAAGCCCCATGCGTCGGCCTCGGCGACGATGTCGGCGATCAGGGCGCCGGTCTCCGGCCGCACCAGCTGCTTGCGCTTGGGATCGCTGCCATAGGCAGCCGGAAAACCACCGCCTATGTCGAGCGCGGCGAGGTCCACCCCGGCGCGCGAGCGCACCCAGGCCGCCGAGGCGAGCGCGCGTTCATAGGTGTCGGTGTCCTCGACCTGGCTGCCGACATGAAAGCAGAGCCCGACCTTGAAGCCGAGCCTGGCGATCCGCTCGACCAGCTCGACGGCATGGCCGGGCGCGGCTCCGAATTTCTTCGACAGCTCATAGGCGGCGTGGCCGCGCGTCGCCAGCCGAACGAAAAGGGTGATTTCCTCCGGATCGAGATCGAGCGCTCGCACGATGCGGGCAATCTTGGCGATCTCGTCCTCATGGTCGACAGCGATGACGCGGATGCCGTAGGTCTCGAGCGCCAGGCGGATGTCCGACTGCGCCTTGACCGGATGCATGTAGAGCAGCTCGGCCCCGGGCGCGACGGCGCGGGCGGCGGCGAACTCCGCCGGCGAGGCGACATCGAAGCAATCGACCCCGGCATCGGCCAGCGTCTGCAGCACCAGCGGCTCGCCATTCGTCTTTACCGCATAGGCCATGCGCCCCGGAAAGGCCGACTTGAACGCCAGCGCATCGGCCCGCAGCACGCTCGGGCGAAAGCAGTAGAGCGGCTGATCCGGACGGAGCTTGTAGGCTGCGTCGCGGGCGGTCTCGAAGCGATCCATCGTTCGCATCCCGTCTGGCCGTGGCGGGCAAAGGCTATCAGTGCGCCGCCGCCACGAAAACCCTGCCGGTGAATCGGAACCGCCGGGTCGATCAGCCGGCCGGGTTCTGCATCACGGGGAGTTGGCCGAGAAAGGCAGCGCCGTGGCGAGCGCGCAGGAAACGCAAGGTCCGCGCGACATCCTCGTCGCCGAGCGCCTCATAGGCGCGCACGAGCGTGTCGACGGTTTCCTCCGCGTGGCCATGCCGGCGGCCGCGGATGGCGGCGATGGCGGCGAAGGTCTCGACCGTGACGCCGGCTGCCTTGCAGAGCACGGCGAGCGGCATCGTGTCCGGCTTGGCGATCATCCGCCGCACCATGTCGACCGGAAGCCCGGCAAAGGCGGCGAGCAGGCCGGCAACCTCGAGCATGCGGTCGCCAGAGGCAACCGTCGCGATAACGGTGGCGACCGGGCTCGCCGTGGCCGGCAGGATCGCTTCCGCGTCCGGGCGGCGGGCGGCGACCGGCAGCGCGATGACGGCGGCCGGGCCGGCGGCGGCCGGGGCCGCGCGCCGTGGGGCGGAGGCAGAATACTCCGTCGGGAACGAGAGGACCTGCCCCCATTCGCCAGTCTCGGCGGCAGGAGAAGCTTCGGCGCGGCGCAGCGCCAGCGTTTGTTCCGCCTCGTCGACCAGGACCGCCAGGCCGTGCTGCGAGAAGCGCGCGCCGGGATTGTGCGCCAGCAGCCGGAGCACGGCGCGGTCGCCGCGATCCAGCAGCGCGTCCGACACGGTTTCCGAGACCCAGGCCCGTCCGGCGATCACGCAGAGGCGATCATGCGGCAGCGTCGCGGCCAGCGTGGCAAGAAGCGTGTCATCGAAGGCGATCGAGCGCTTCAGCACCGGCTCCGCTGTCTCGATCGCCCCGCTGGCGAGATGGCTCAGCACGGCGGCGGGTGCGTTCGGCAACATCGCGATACGATCGGCAAGTTCGATCCGCTCCGCCGGTGCGAGCGCGTCGAACACGCCGAGCACGATCTCCGAATAGAGCGCCGCGGTCGGCGGCGAGACAGTGTTGCCGGCATTGCCGAAGAGGTCGGTGATCGACGCGAGAAGCTCCGCCCTGCGCCCCGGGGGCACATCGGCGTCAGGCTCGATCGGGTGATCATCCATGCTGGTCGTCCGGCGCTGTTGTCGTCGGCCGGACGGTCGCAGCGAAACCATAAGAAACGATTGAGAGGCTGGGTTTCCGGGACGTTACCAAACGGCTACCAGCGGAACTGGCGCACCGGTAGCCGCCGCCGCAATTATGGTGAATCCCGATTGAGGATTGCGGCGGCACCGCAGCGGAACAATGTCGCTCGGCGGCCAATATTCACAGCCGGATTTGGGAGATTATTCCACGGCTTACCCGATTTTCGGCGTGAATCCGCCGACTCCGGCGGTAAAGCTGCAAATTCTCCCCTTGCCGGATCCGTCGATCACGTTAGTATTTACGGTGGAAGTTGGGCGTGAAAGAGAGACCCGGGAGATGTCCATGAGCCTCGCTAAACCGTTCCACCTGCTGGCCGTTAGTGCCGCTTTTGTGTTCGTCGCGGCAATCGTATTCGGAGCCATCTAGCCACTCCGGCGGTCCCAGTCCGAACAAGCGTTCCCAACAGCGTATCTGGCAGAACCGAACCGGGCTTTTCCGGAAGCTCGGTTCTTTAGTCTCTGGCGTCAGGTTCCCGCGTGGATCCCGGCACCCTCGGCTAGAGATGCGCCACGGGGATCGGTCGCTCAGAGGGCGAAGAAAGCCCGGCTGGCTGCAACGACCGCCATGCCGGCGAATGCGGCCAGGATATCGTTTCGCCGCCAGTAGAAGACGGCGATGGTCGCTGCGAAACCGGCATATTCGGCCGGGCCGCCATGCGCGACGATTGGGCCGAGAATGGCGCCCATGATCGCCAGCGGCAGCGCCTTCAGCCAGGCCTCGACGCGCGGCGTCACCACCACGAAACGCATCAGGAAGAAGCCGGCGATGCGCGTCAGGTAGGACGCGACGGCCATCAGCGAGATGATGACTGCGAAGCCGGCCGTCGTGTTTGGATCAAGCGACATGCTTCGGTCCGCCCGAATTCTCGCCCTTCCGGGGCAGGAAGGCGGCCGCCAGGCTGCCGGCAAGACCGCCCGCCAGAACATGCAGCGAACCACCGACGAAGCGTTCGAAGAGCACCGCCACCAGGGCACCAAGGATCAGCGGCAGGAGATCCCCTCGCCCCTTCCAGAAGCCGCAGGCGAGCGACAGGAAGAAGGCGGGCAGGAAGAAATCGAGCCCCAACCGGCGCGTGTCGCCGAGCCACTGGCCGAAGCCGGCTCCGGCGATCGTGCCGGCCATCCAGCCGACCATGCAGCCGAAGCCGACGCCAACGAAGACGGCGACATCCCGCCGCCCCTGGTCCCGCTCCTGCATCGCCGTCGCCCAGTTGGCGTCCACCATCAGGAACATCGACGGATAGGCGATCCACGGCGATAGCCCCCGCATCCAGGGCTGCATCGCGGCACCGAACAGCACATAGCGGGCATTCATCGCGACCACGGCGACCAGAACGGCGAACAGCAGATCGGGCGCGCCCCAAGCATGCAGCGCCAGGAGTTGGGCTGTACCCGCATAGACGAAGAGGCTCATCGAAGCGGCGCCGAGGATCGAGATCCCGACCTGGCCCGCCAGCACGCCGAACACGACGCCGAAGGCGATCATACCGGGCAGAAGCGCGAGCCCCTCAAGAAAGCCGCGGCGGAACCCGGCGGCAGTAAATGTGGCCGACATGAGGACTTTTCTGACGTGCGAAGACCGCAGCAATGAAGACGGGCAGTCCCTACCGGATTCCCCTCGTCGGCGCCAGACATCATCGCGCGACGACACATCGGGAGGCCGGCTGCCGGCAGGTCGCCACGGGACACGGCGCGGCAGTCTGCCCGCTTGCCGGCAGGCACAATCCACGCGATAGAAACCGCCCGAATGACTTGATGCACAGAAGATGTCACTTTCCAGCAGTCTGAGACGAGTCCGCTTCTACACGAAGGGCGTCATCCGCGACCTCATCCCGTCCGCCATCTACGGGTCCCGGCGTGACCGGCTTTATTCCGCGATCGACCCGGTCGATCATGCCGAGGCGGTACGCAATAGGCTCAGCTACTACAACAAGATGGAAAGCATACACGGCCTTATCGGCGCGTCGGAGATCCGGCACATCGCAAGAAAACCAAGCTTCTGCTATTACGACTTCAAGGAATTTGCCAATTACTTTGAAGAAAGCATGAGGATTTCCTACGACTTCGGCGACGTGACCTACGTTCCCTCAGAGCCCTCCATCGTCAAGAGCCGGCCAATCTCCGAGACGAATGCCAATTCCGTCCTGATGAAGCTCGACAAGCTGCGCCACTTCACCTGGCCGACGGATCGTATCCCCTTCCATGAAAAGCGGAGGAGCGCGGTCTGGCGTGGTATTCTCGGCAGAAATCCGGTCCGACGCGTGCTGGTCGAGAAATTCTGGCGCCATCCGGCCCATGACATCGGCCACACCTGCGACATGGGAGGCGCAATTGCGCCAAAGGCCTATCTCGGCATCGGGGCGCAGCTACAGCACCGCTACATCCTGTCGATCGAGGGCAATGACGTTGCCACCAACCTGAAATGGATCATGGCGTCGCAATCGCTCTGCATCATGCCGCGGCCGCGCTACGAGACCTGGTTCATGGAAGGACAGCTCGTTCCTGGCGTCCATTATGCCGAGGTCCGGTCCGACTTTGCCGATCTCGAAGAGACGATCGCGCACTACGAACGGAACGAGGACGAGGCCCGCGCGATCATCGAGAACGCCAACCGTCATGTGGCACAATTCGACGATCCCCGTACCGAAGGCCTGCTTTCGCTGCTCGTCCTGCAGAAATACTTCGAGCGAACCGGCCAGCGACCGCCGGAGCCGTTTTCCAAAGCCCTGTTTGACTGAGCGGGGCTGCGAGATCCGATAGCGCGCATTTCGCTACCTCCGACAGGCGGCGAAATGCGCGAAGATACCTATTCCGCCGCCTCGACGCGGATCGGGTCGTAGTTGAGCACAGGCGCCAGCCAGCGCTCGGCCTGCTGGACCGTCCAGCCCTTGCGGGCGGCATAGTCGGCGACCTGATCGGCCTCGATCCGGCCGACGCCGAAGTAATAGCTGTCGGGATGACCGATATAGAGACCGGAGACCGAGGAGCCCGGCCACATGGCGAAGCTCTCGGTGAGCAGGATGCCGGCCTGCTTCTCCGCGTCGAGCAGGTCGAACAGCGTCCGCTTCTCTGTATGGTCGGGCTGGGCCGGATAGCCGGGCGCCGGACGGATGCCGGCATAGCTCTCGCGGATCAGTTCCTCATTGGTCAGCGTCTCGTCGGCGGCATAGCCCCAGAATTCGCGCCGCACGCGCTGGTGCATCCGCTCGGCAAAGGCTTCGGCCAGACGGTCGGTCAGCGCCTGGCTCAGGATCTTCGAGTAATCATCGTTGGAGCGGTTGAAGCGCTCGGCCATAACTTCCTCGCCGATGCCCGTGGTGACGGCGAAGCCGCCGACATAGTCGGTAATGCCGGTCTCCTTCGGCGCGACGAAATCCGAGAGCGCGACATGCCGGCGCTTGTCGGTAGAGCGGGCGATCTGCTGTCGCAGCGTATAGAACGTCGCGAGATCCTTCTCGCCCGCCTCATCGACATAGAGCGCGATGTCGTCGCCCACCGCATTGGCCGGCCAGAAGCCGATCACGGCATTGGCAGAAACCCACTTCTCCTCGACCATCTGCTTCAGCATCGCCTGCGCGTCGTTGAACAGCGAGCGGGCGACTTCGCCGACCTTCTCGTCCTCGAACAGCAGCGGATAGGTGCCCTTGATCTCCCAGGTCGAGAAGAACGGCGTCCAGTCGATATAGGGGACGAGCTCGGCGATCGGGTAGTCCTTGAACACCTTGGTGCCGAGGAAGCTCGGCTTGACCGGCTTGTAGTTCGTCCAGTCGAGCTTCAGCCCGTCATCCCGCGCGGCGGCCAGCGTGATGCGGCGCTTGTTCTCCTGCGCGCGGGCATGCGCGTCGGCGATCTTGACGTAGTCCGCCTGCACATCGGCGACATAACTCGCCTTGTCGCGGCCGAGCAGGCTCGACGCGACGCCGACGGCGCGGCTGGCATCGAGCACGTAGACGGCCTGGCCCTTGGCGTAGTTCGGATGGATCTTGACGGCGGTGTGCACCTTCGAGGTCGTGGCGCCGCCGATCAGCAAGGGCACGTGGAAATCCTCGCGCTCCATCTCGGCCGCGACATGGCACATCTCGTCGAGGGACGGCGTGATGAGGCCGGAAAGGCCGATGATGTCGACATTCTCCGCCTTGGCGGTGGCGAGGATCTTCGCCGCCGGCACCATGACGCCGAGGTCGATCACCTCGAAATTGTTGCACTGGAGCACGACGCCGACGATGTTCTTGCCGATGTCGTGCACGTCGCCCTTGACCGTGGCGAGCAGGATCTTGCCGGCGGAGGACGAGCCTGTCGTGCCGAGGCGGCGCTTCTCCTCCTCCATGAAGGGCATCAGATAGGCGACGGCCTGCTTCATGACGCGGGCGGATTTCACCACCTGCGGCAGGAACATCTTGCCGGCGCCGAACAGGTCGCCGACGACATTCATGCCGGCCATCAGCGGGCCTTCGATAACGTCGAGCGGCCGCGCCGCCTTGGCGCGGGCCTCCTCGGTATCGAGCTCGATGAAATCGGTGAGGCCGGAGACGAGCGCATGCTCAAGCCGCTTCTCGACCGGCCATTCGCGCCAGGTGAGATCGGCCTCCTTCTTCGAACTGGCGCCCCCCTTGAAGCGCTCGGCGATCTCGAGCAGGCGCTCGGTGCCGTCGTCGCGGCGATTGAGGATGACGTCCTCGCAGAGATCGCGCAGCTCGGGATCGATGTCGTCATAGACAGGCAACGCGCCGGCATTGACGATGCCCATGTCCATGCCGGCGGCAATGGCGTGGTAGAGGAACACCGAGTGCATCGCCGCGCGCACGCTCTCATTGCCGCGGAACGAGAAGGACAGGTTCGAGATGCCGCCGGAGATATGCGCGTGCGGCAGGTTCTGGCGGATCCAGCGCGTCGCATTGATGAAGTCGACGCCGTAATTATTGTGTTCCTCGATGCCGGTCGCGATGGCGAAGACATTCGGATCGAAGATGATGTCTTCCGGCGGATAGCCGATTTCCTCGACGAGGATCTTGTAGGCGCGGGCGCAGATCTCGGTCTTGCGCTCGAACGTGTCCGCCTGTCCCTTCTCGTCGAAGGCCATGACGACGACGGCGGCGCCATAACGGCGCAGCTTGCGGGCGTGGTCGCGGAACTGGTCCTCGCCTTCCTTCATCGAGATCGAGTTGACGATCGGCTTGCCCTGGACGCATTTCAGGCCCGCCTCGATCACCGACCACTTCGATGAATCGATCATCACCGGAACACGCGCGATATCCGGTTCGGCCGCCATCAGGTTCAGGAAGGTGACCATCGCGTTTTCGGAATCAAGCAGGCCCTCGTCCATGTTGACGTCGAGGACCTGCGCGCCGTTGGCGACCTGCTCGCGCGCGACGTCGAGCGCCGCCGAATAGTCGCCGGCGGTGATCAGCTTGCGGAATTTGGCGGAGCCGGTGACGTTGGTGCGCTCACCGATGTTGACGAAGATGGCGGTCGCGTTGGTCATGAGGCGATTTCAAACGGTTCGAGGCCGGAAAGGCGCATTTTCGGAGCGATTGCAGGCAGGACGCGCGGCGCGACTCCCTTGACCGCCTCGGCGATGGCATGGATGTGGTCCGGCGTCGTGCCGCAGCAACCGCCGACGACGTTGACGAGGCCGGAACGGGCAAACTCGCCGACCAGCACGGCCATCGCTTCCGGGCTCTCGTCATACTCGCCGAACTCGTTCGGCAGGCCGGCATTCGGATAGGCACAGACCAGCGTATCGGCGACGCGGGCGATCTCGTCGATATGGGCGCGCATCTCGCGCGCGCCGAGTGCGCAATTGAGCCCGATCGAGAACGGTCGCGCATGGCGCAGCGAATACCAGAACGCCGTCGGCGTCTGGCCGGAAAGCGTGCGGCCGGAGAGATCGGTGATGGTGCCGGAGATCATCACCGGCAGCGTCACGCCCTTCTCGTCGAACACGTCCTCGACGGCGGCGACCGCCGCCTTGGCATTCAGCGTGTCGAAGATCGTCTCGATCAGGATGAGGTCGGCGCCGCCGTCGATCAGCCCGCGCGTCGCCTCGGCATAGGCGGTGCGGAGATCGTCGAAGGTGACGGCTCGAAAGCCCGGATTGTTGACGTCCGGCGAGATCGACGCGGTGCGGTTGGTCGGCCCGATGGCACCAGCGACGAAGCGCGGGCGTCCGGTCGCGGCGGCCACCGTATCGGCGGCACGCTTGGCAATTCGCGCGCCCTCGAGATTGAGCTCATAGGCCAGCTCTTCCATGCCGTAGTCGGCCTGGGCGATCGTCGTCGACGAGAAGGTATTGGTCTCGACGATGTCGGCGCCGGCCTCGAAATACTGGCGATGAATCTTCTCGATGGCGTCCGGCTGCGTCAGGATCAACAGGTCGTTGTTGCCCTTGAGATCGCGGTGCCAGTCCTTGAAGCGCTCGCCGCGGAAATCCGCCTCCGACAGCTTCAACTGCTGGATCATGGTGCCCATGGCGCCGTCGAGCACGAGGATGCGCTGCGCCGCGGCGCGCTTCAGGTCGGCAGTGGAAGCTGGAATGCTCATGATCTTCTCTTTCGCCAGTTGGTTCCGGGAAGCAACGCCCTCACGCAACATTCTCCCCCACCGAGCGGGCTTCGGTCTCCGCCTTCGCCGGCCGCATGCCGAGTAGGTGGCAGATGGCGTAGACGAGGTCGGCGCGGTTCATCGTGTAGAAATGGAACTCGTTGACGCCACGGTCTACCAGATCGAGCACCTGCTCGGCGCAAACCGCCGCCGCCACCAGCTGCCTTGTCGAGGCGTCGTCGTCTAGCCCCTCGAAGCGGGCGGCGAACCAGGGCGGAATGCTGGCGCCGGCCTTCTCGGCGAACTTCGCCGTCTGGGTGAAGTTGATCACCGGCACGATGCCCGGAACAATCGGGATGGCGATGCCGGCCGCGGCGACCCGGTCGAGGAAGGCCGAGTAGAGATCATTGTCGAAGAAGAACTGGGTGATGGCGCGGGTGGCGCCCGCATCGACCTTGCGCTTCAGATTGTCGATCTCGGTCTGCCAGTCGCGGCTTTCCGGATGCCGCTCGGCATAGGCCGAGACGGAGACCTCGATCTCCGGATGGCGGCTGCGGATCGCGGTGACGAGATCGGATGCCTGCGCATAGCCCTCCGGGTGCGGCCGGTAGACGGCGCCGATGCCCTCGACCGGATCGCCACGCAGTCCGACGATATGGCGCACGCCCGTTTCGGCATAGCCGTCGACGACCGCGTCGATCTCGGCCTTGCTGGCGCCGACGCAGGTGAGGTGCGCCGCCGGCTTCAGCGCCGTCTCGGCCAGGATGCGCGACACGGTGGCATGCGTCCGCTCGCGCGTCGAGCCGCCGGCGCCATAGGTGACCGAGACGAAGTCCGGCGCCAACGGCGCCAGGCGCTCGATCGATGTCCAGAGCGTCTGCTCCATGGCTTCCGTCTTGGGCGGGAAGAACTCGAAGGAAACCTTGAGGCCGGAGGCGCCAACGCCGTTGCGGCTCGCCCGATCGATCGTCTCACGCATCACGCCGTCTCCAACCCCTTCGTGACTCCGGCGACATTGAAGCGCGGATCGCGCGCCAGCCAGAGCGTTACTGTCAATTGTTCTTCCGCCGATTTCGCCGCGAGATCGGTCGCTTCCTCGAGCACCAGGCCAGCCTGTTCGATCCAGGTCCGCATCGCCTCATGCGAGAAGCCCAGACGGCGATGCGCATGGCGCTCGCGCAGGAATTCGAGTCCGTGCGGTGCGAAGTCGACGACGAGCAGGCGGCCGTCCGGGCGCAACACCCGCGCGGCCTCGGCCAGCGCCACCGCCGGGTCATCGAGATAGTGCAGCACCTGATGGATTGCCACGAGATCGAAGCTGTCGCGCGGCATCGGCAGCTTCATGATGTCGCCATGCCGGACCTGGGCATGCGCGACCCCGGCCTTGTCGAGATTGGCGCGCGCCACCGACAGCATCGCCGTCGAGGCATCGATGCCGACAGCCCGCTGATAGAGCGGCGCGAACAGTTCCAGCATCCGGCCGGTGCCGGTGCCGATATCGAGGAAAGAGCCGATCGGCCGCGTGCCGATGAGCTTGAGCATGGCGGCTTCGACGGCCGTATCCGGCACATGCAGCGAGCGGATCGTGTCCCAGTCGGCGGCATTTTCTGTGAAATAGCGCGCCGCCGTCTGGGCATGCTCGCGCTTGACGCCGGCAAGCCATTCGCGATCGCGCGCCAGCGCCGTATCGTCCGGATCGGCCAGGGCGACGAGGTCCTGCACCAGGCGCCGCTCGGCGGACGAATCGGCGATGCGGTAATAGACCCAGGCGCCTTCCGGGAATCGCTCGATCAGCCCGGCCTCGGTCAGGAGCTTCAGATGGCGGGAGATGCGCGGCTGCGACTGGCCGAGGATCGCGGTCAGATCCTTGACGGAGAGCTCGCCGGCAGACAGCAGCGCCAGGATGCGATAGCGCGTCGCCTCACCGGCCGCCTTGAGCGCCGTGATGATCGCATCCGTCGAAAGAGCCGCGTGGCCCACCATGATCTCAACTCCACCCCGGCGATCGCGACAACATTCGCCGCCATCCGGACCGGAATAGATATAAAGATATCTTTATATCTGTAAAGAGAATTGTCAGCCAATCTCGACGGCCGGCGCATGCCGATCGGCGATGGCGACCTTCGTGCGGCCGCCGGAAAAGCGGCCGATCAGGTCGACGAGATCAGCGACCGCATCCTCCAGCTTCCCCTCGCCGTTCGACTGCAGGGTGACGATGGCGCGACGCGTCTGCGGCGTCACCAGCGAGCGACCGTCCTGACGCCAGTTCCAGCGCCGGCACAGCACTTTCGAGGCGTCGGCATAGACGACTTCGCCATCCTTCGGCGGATCCTCGACGGGTGCACAGCCATCATTCTCGCCGGAGGCCATGTCGAGAAAGCTGTCGCCGGGGCGGGCATAGCGGAACGCCAGGTCGCCCTCGATCCGGTCGAGATCGTCGGCGCCGAGCGGCAGCACATGGGTCAGCGACACCGCGTTATAGGCGTCGACAAAGCTGTTGATGACGGGCAGCGGCCGCTCGGCGAGCACGTTCTTGACGAGACGCTCGACGGAGGAGCGATAGCTCGTCTTCTTGATGCCGAAGGCGCGATAGGCACGGCGCCAGGCGGCGACACCCGGAATGTCGGCAAGGTCGGTCCGGCCCCAGGCACGGCGCGACTCGGCCTCGCGCGCGGCGATCAGTTCGGCCAGCTCGGACTGCCGCACTGGCCGGGTCGACAGATCCTCGGCGAGGACGACAGAGACGCGGAATTCGGGGAAGGCAGGGACGAGTTCGGAGATGTCGAGGCGCATGAACCATTCCTTCGGATCTTCGCTCCTGTTTGCCCGAGAGGCACAGGGTTGCAAAGATCCGGCCCTTCCAAAGCTGGCGATCAGAACGCAAAAAGGCGGCGCTTGCGGCGCCGCCTTTCGTCATGGCTTTGGAAGCCTCACTCCGCAGCGGCGGCGAGACCTTCGGTCGGCAGGCCGAGTTTGGTGGCAACGCCGATGCCGTATTCCGGATCGGCGCGATAGAAATGCACCAGCTGGCGGTTGACGATCTCGACCGGCACGCCCTGCATGGCAGCGGCGAGATTGCTGAACAGACGATCCTTCTGCTCCGCGTTGAACAGGCGGAACAGATCGCCGGGCTGCTTATAGTCGTCATTGCCGATGCGATGATTGTAGCGATCCGCATCGCCCCTGATCTTCAGCGGCGGCTCCTTGACGGCCGGATCCTGCTTCGGGCCGTTGAAGGAGTTCGGCTCGTAATAGGCGTCGTTGTTGGTCGCCGGCGGGAAGAAGCGCATGGCTCCGTCCTTGTGGTAGTTGTGCACCGGAACCTTCGGAGCATTGACCGGCAGCGCCTCGTAATGCGTGCCGAGCCGGTAACGGTGGGCGTCCGCATAGGAGAAGATGCGCGCTTGTAGCATCTTGTCGGGCGAGAAGCCGATACCCGGGACGATGTTCGACGGCGAGAAGGCGACCTGCTCGATCTCGGCGAAGTAGTTTTCCGGATTGCGGTTCAGCTCGAGCGTGCCGATGTCGATCGGCGGATATTCCGCATGCGGCCAGACCTTGGTCAGGTCGAACGGGTTGTACGACGTCTTGTCCGCATCCGCCTCGGGCATGACCTGGACCTGCACCTTCCAGCGCGGGAACTCGTTGCGCTCGATCGAGCCGAACAGGTCTTCCTGTGTGGACTCACGAGTCTTGCCGACGACTTCGGACGCCTCGGCATTGGTCCAGTGCTCATGACCCTGCAGGGTCTTAAAGTGGAACTTGACCCAGAAGCGCTCGTTCTCAGCGTTGATGAACGAGTAGGTGTGCGAGCCGTAGCCGTTCATCTTGCGAACCGAGGTCGGGAGGCCGCGATCCGAGAACAGGATCGTCACCTGGTGCAGGCTCTCGGGCGAGAGCGACCAGAAATCCCACATCGCAGTCGGCGAGCGCAGATTGGTCTTCGGGTGGCGCTTCTGCGTGTGGATGAAATCCGGGAACTTCAGCGGATCGCGGACGAAGAACACTGGCGTGTTGTTGCCGACGAGGTCCCAGTTGCCGTCTTCAGTGTAGAACTTGAGCGCGAAGCCGCGCACGTCGCGCTCGGCGTCCGCCGCGCCGAGCTCGCCGGCGACCGTCGAGAAGCGGGCGATCATCGGGGTCTTGGCGCCCGGCTGGAGCGCCTTGGCCTTGGTGTATTTCGAGATATCGCCGGTGACGGTCAGCGTGCCGTAGGCGCCCCAGCCCTTGGCGTGGACGACGCGCTCGGGAATGCGCTCGCGATTCTGGTGCGCGAGCTTTTCAATCAGCTGCCAATCCTGCAGCAGCACGGGGCCGCGCTCGCCGGCCGTCTCGGAATTCTGGTTGTCTGCGATCGGCGCGCCGGCCGTCGTCGTGAGCTTGTCTGTCATGGCGCCCTCCAGGTTCGTTTTGGCGACGTCCGAGCCGCCTTCGACATGGCGCTAAGATGCCACGCGTTTAGATCAGTTCCAATCATATTGATTGCCACCAACGATAAGAATAACTTATCGACCATGATTCAGATCAATTCCAGGCTGAAAAACTCGTGATCACTCTGCGCCAATTGCGTTATTTCGAGGCGGTGACACGCCATCTGCATTTCGGACGGGCCGCGGATGAATGCTCCGTCACGCAGCCCGCCTTGTCGCAGCAGATCCAGGATCTCGAAGCGACGCTTGGCGTGGCGCTGATCGAGCGTGGCTCTCGGCGGATCGCCGTCACGCCCAAAGGCGAGGAGATCGCCCGGCGGGCCGTGCGGATTCTCGGCGAGATCCGCGACCTGACGGACTATGCCCTGCATGGCGGCGCGGCGTTGACCGGACCGCTTCGGCTCGGCGTCATTCCCTCGATCGCGCCCTACCTGCTGCCGAAGGCGCTGCCGCTAGTGCAGAGCACCTATCCCAAGCTGGAACTACACCTGCGCGAAACCCAGACGAATGCGCTCGTCGACGAACTGGCACAGGGGAAGCTCGACGTCGTGCTGATGGCCTTGCCGGCGCGCGACGCGGGTTTCGAGAGCCTTCCCCTCTTCGTCGACCGCTTCCTGCTGGCGACAAAGGCGGATGAAAATGCCGACGCCAAAATCTTCGCCAGCCCCGACAAGATCCCGCCGGACCGCCTGCTGCTGCTGGAGGAAGGTCATTGCCTGCGCGATCAGGCGCTTACCTATTGCCGGATTCCGCGCTCCGAGAAAATGAGCGGCTTCGGCGCGGCGAGCCTTTCGACCATCATGCAGATGGTGGCGAACGGCTATGGCGTGACCCTGCTGCCGGAGATGTGCGTCGCGATCGAGGCGCGCGACGAACGCATCGCCCTCTCGCGCTTCAGCGCGCCCGAACCGGAGCGCGAGATCGGGCTCGTCTGGCGGCGGTCTTCTCCCCGTCGCGCCGATTTCGAGGCGCTCGGTCGCCTGCTGATGACGGCGGCGGGGACGGACGAGGCCCCGAAGTTGCGCGTGCCGGCGCGCAGGCCGGAACCGGCGGCGACCTGACCACTGACGGAGCGCGCCGAAGCCAGGCCACTAGCCACCTGGCGCGACTTCTCATACCGTTGCGAAGTTCTCGCAAACTGCTCTGGAGATCCCGATGCGACGCAATCTCCTTGCCGCGGCTACCCTGCTTGGCGCCATCGCCCTCGCCGGGCAGGCCCGCGCCAACATTCCCCTCGTCAATGCGACTTGCCCCACCAACATCGACGTGCACGCCGACGAAGGCGGCCCGATCTACATCAACGGTAAGGAAGCGAAGCTGAGGAAGTTCAACGACAATTACTACGAGGCCAAGGGCGGCGGTGTGACAATCTCGCTCTCGATCAATCCCGATGGCTCGCCGGCCGTCTCCTATACCGGCAAGCACGGCGCGAACGGCATCTGCACGATCAAGTAGCAGTGTTGCTGAACCGGCGGTCGAGGGCAGCGCCCTCGCCGCTAAGCCTTGACGGCGATCAGGAACAGGCGCGGGAAGCGCAGCAGCACGCGTCCGTCGGCGAGCGGCGGATAGAGCGCGGCCACCCGTTCGGAATAAGCCTCGAGAAACGCCTCGCGCAGATCCGGCTCGACCACTTCGAGATAGCGTCGAAGGCCGGTGCCCTTCACCCATTCGACGATCGCGGCGGCATCGGCGAGCGGATGGTTGTAGATTGTGTGCCAGACCTCGAGCTTCGCCGATTTGGGGCCCAGTTCGTCGAAATAGGTCATGGGCGAAGGCAGCAGCTGCCGCCTCGTGCCGCGATTGGCGAACGCGCTGGCCCAGGGACCGGCATGCGCCACCTCCTCCATCAGCATGTGCGTCGGCTCGCCGAGATTATCCGGCATCTGCACGGCGAGCACGCCGCCCGGCCGCAGACTGTCCATCAGACGGGTCAGGACCGTGAGGTGATCGGGAATCCACTGGAACAAGGCATTGGCGAACAGGAGATCGACCGGCTCGGGCGGCGCCCAGTCGGCGACGTCCACTTCCAGAAAGCGGAGCTCGGGCAAGCGCTGGCGGGCAGCAGCCAGCATGTCCGGCGCGGCGTCGACGCCGACGATCTCCGCATCCGGATAGCGCTCGGCCAGGAGTTCGGTGGAATTTCCGGGACCGCAGCCGAGGTCGACGATCGATCGGGCACTGGCCAACGGCACCTGCGCCAGCAGATCCCGCGCCGGCCGCGTGCGCTCATCCTCGAATTTCACATATTGGCTCGCCGACCATGCCAGCTGATCCATACTGCCCCTCATGCTTCATGCCGTCGTCCGCGCATCGTCGCCGGTCAGGACCTGGGATTGGTCGACGGCCTGCATAGACCCGGCCGCCGACAATTCAATGACGATGTCACCTGGGGCTCAGAATCCCCCTTAGCCGAATGCGCGATGGCCTCATGCGGTTCCCGGTGTGATCGACATCACAGACACTTGCCCCCCGGCGTGGCATCGTCAACTCAAGTCAGCAGGCCACGCCAGACGGCGATCCAGAGAAGAGCCTGGCCAAGCCTCCATCGAGACCCTCCGCGCCTTCGGAGGCCGCGTATTCACCGCACCGCGCGCCGGAGCGGAACACGAGACCCTCTTCCCCTCGGGGTTGAGGAAGGGCGAACGGCCCTGCCCCTGCCCCCCAAGACCCAGGCAGGGCCGTTCGCTGAAATTTCCGCCCGGTTCGCAACCGACCGGGCTCTTCGCCATACCGGCAGGGCCGGTGGGGCGGCGGACGGCTCCGACCCGCTGCGCCGCAGAGCGCGGGCCGGACCGTCCGCTGTATTTTTTCCGGCACCTTCTTCGAGACAGCCCCACGTCGCGAATTTCCGCTGGCTGCGATTCATTTCGTCGACATTGTCGCCAAAATTGCTACGACCGTTCCGATGAACGATCGAATCCAGGCCCTGCCGCCAGCCCTGATTGACTATCTTGCCGCTGTCGAGCCGGGCCGGACCGTGCTGCATCGACACGACGGGCAGGACGGCGCGCAATCGATCAGCTGTTCAGCCAATCCCGCCGCCGCCAAGATCGCCTATTTTCACGATCCCGAAACATCCAATCTGTACGAGATTCACTTCGACCAGCATTCCAGCTCGACCGTCCGGATCGACCTGAACCGGCTCGAAGTGCACAAGAAACTTGGCCGTTTCATCGAGCATGGCATCGAAGGCCGCGAGATCCGCTGGCTCACCGCCATGGCGCCGACCGGTTTGGTGCCCCGTTTGCTGGGCCACATTCCCGGCCTGTTGCGCATGGAATATGTCGGCGAGCCGACGCGGCATTACAACCTGCCCTATGACTGGCGCGACCAGGCAGAGGCGATCCTCTCGGCGCTTGCCACGGTCGGTTGCTGCCACAACGACATCAAGTGCGATAACCTGATGGTGCGCGACGGCAAGTTGACCCTGGTCGATTTCGGCTGGGCGACCGGCCAAGGAGATCCGATACCGCCACACTGGCCGCAGGGCATCGGCCGCCAGCATCGGCTTGGCATTCACCGCTTCAATGACCGCCACGCGATCCTCGCGGCACTGGCCTCCGCCGAACGCGACGAAGTCGACCGCTCGATCATTCTGCCTGCCTGAGACGCCTAGACCGTTGCCGGCCCGGCCCTGCCCTGCCGCTGCCTTGAGGCGGCCTGCCATCGCAGGTATCCAGCACGCGGCGTCCCCATACATTCGGATCCCGAGACCTAGCCGCTACGAAGAATTGATCACAACATTCCGCAGAGGAATGTATGGTTTCCCTTCAATCTATACGATTGAACAGGTTGAGGGACTCCCGATGATCAATCGAGAATTCTTTTTCAAGCAAGTACGGCTCAGCCTTTTCGATGGAACGCTCAAGGCGAGCCAGGTCGAGGGATTGAGCGCGTTGCTTGACGAATGGGAGGCCAACCACGCTGCCAAGGATGATCGCTGGTTGGCCTATGCGCTCGCGACAGCGCATCACGAGACCGACCGCACCATGAAACCGATCCACGAATATGGCGGCAAGGAATACCTGCGAAGAAAATACGACGTTACAGGCGAGAACCCTGCCAGAGCCCGGAAGTACGGCAACACGACAGCCGGTGACGGGGTCCGATATAGCGGGAAGGGATTCGTCCAGCTCACCTGGAAGAACAACTATATCAAGGCCGGGAATGAAATCGGCTTTCCGGCCCTCGTCAATCAGCCCGACGAAGCGATGAACCCTGCCCATGCCGGGAGGATCATGTTCCTGGGCATGATGGGCGGCTGGTTCACCGGCAAACGCCTGTCGGACTATTTCAACGGCCCGACGTCGAACTGGGTGCAGGCCCGACGCATCATCAACGGTCTCGACAAGGCCAATCTGATTGCGAGCTACGCCCAGGCCTATTACGCCGCAATCAGCTACACGGTCTGATCCCGACAGAAGCCGAATAACAGGCAGGCATCTCGCCGTCGCCTACACGCTTCCGAGCGCGCGCTCGACCGCCGCCTCGGCATGAATGGTCGTCGTGTCGTAGAGCGGCACGGCGCTGTCCTCCGGACGGACCAGCAGCATGATCTCGGTGCAGCCGAGAATGATTGCCTCGGCGCCGCGCTCGACCAGGCGCGCCATCACGTCGCGATAGATCGCCCGCGAGCCGGGTTCAACCAGACCCTGCACGAGTTCCTCGTAGATGATGCGGTGGACATCCGCCCGATCCGTTTCGTCCGGCACCAGCACGTCGAGGCCATGCGCGCTCGCGAGCCGGCCCTTGTAGAAGTCCTGCTCCATGGTGAAGGCGGTTCCCAGCAGGCCGACGCGCGTCACGCCGGCCGCCCTGATGCGCTCGGCCGTCGGGTCGGCGATGTGCAACAATGGGATACCGATCGCCGCCTGCACGTCGGCCGCCATGCGGTGCATAGTATTCGAGCCGATCAGGACGAAATCGGCGCCGCCGCGCTCCAGCCGCCGCGCCGCGTCGATCATCAGCGCCGTCGCCTCGCCCCAGCGCCCGCTCGCCTGCAGCGCCTCGATCTCGGCGAAATCAAACGACCACATCAGCAGGCGCGCCGAATGCAATCCACCAAGCCGGGCACGGACGGCTTCGTTGATGATGCGATAATATTCGGCCGAGCTCTCCCAGCTCAAACCGCCGATCAGCCCGATCACCTTCTGCGCCATGCCCGCCTCCACCATGCCCTCCTCAGGGTTTCTCCAAAATGAAACGGGCGGACCCGCCTTCCCATGAAGGGAAGGCCGATCCGCCCGCGCAAGCCCGAAAGCGGAACGCTTAGCGCGTCAGCTTCTTGTACTTGATCCGGTGCGGCATGACCGCGTCATTGCCGAGGCGACGCTTCTTGTCTTCCTCGTAGTCGGCGAAGTTGCCCTCGAACCACTCGACATGGCTGTCACCCTCGAAGGCGAGGATGTGGGTCGCGAGCCGGTCGAGGAACATGCGATCGTGGCTGATGATCA
Source organism: Kaistia granuli DSM 23481 (assembly GCF_000380505.1). Classification (GTDB taxonomy): domain Bacteria; phylum Pseudomonadota; class Alphaproteobacteria; order Rhizobiales; family Kaistiaceae; genus Kaistia; species Kaistia granuli. The sequence continues at coordinate 109,355 of NZ_AQYH01000008.1, forward strand.
CGGCGCAGCCGGCGAAATCCTCCAGCGCCTCTTCGAGCGCTGCCAGCGTCTCGGTGTCGAGGTCGTTGGTCGGTTCGTCGAGCAGGATGACGTTGTTGGCGTCCTTCAGCAGCTTGGCGAGGTGCACGCGGTTGCGCTGGCCGCCCGAAAGCGTCCCCACCTTCTGCTGCTGGTCGCCACCCTTGAAGTTGAAGGCACCGGCATAGGCGCGCGTGTTCACTTCCTTCTTGCCGAGATAGAATACTTCGGCGCCGCCGGAGATTTCCTCCCAGACGGTCTTGTTCGAGCCAAGGTCGTCGCGACCCTGGTTGACGTAACCGAGCTGGACTGTATCGCCGAGCGAGATCGAGCCGGAATCGGGCTTCTCTTCGCCGGTGATCATCTTGAACAGGGTCGACTTGCCGGCGCCGTTCGGGCCGATGACGCCGACGATGCCGCCCGGCGGCAGCTTGAACGAGAGATTGTCGATCAGCAGACGATCGCCATAGCTCTTCGACAGGCCCTCGACCTCGATGACCTTGTCGCCGAGACGCTCGCCGACTGGAATGACGATCTGCGCCGTCTGCAGCGACTTGCCCTCGGCGCGCTCGACCAACTCGTCATAGGCCTTGATACGGGCCTTCGACTTGGACTGGCGGGCCTTGGGCGACTGGGCGATCCACTGGCGCTCGCGCTCGATCGCCTTCATGTGGGTCATGTCCTCGCGACCCTCCTGCTCCATCCGCTTGGCCTTCTTCTCCAGATAGGCGGAGTAGTTGCCCTCGTAGGGGATCGAACGGCCGCGATCGAGCTCGAGAATCCAGCCCGTCACATTGTCGAGGAAGTAGCGATCATGGGTGACGATCAGGATGGCGCCGGGATAATCGCGGAGATGCCCTTCGAGCCAGTTGATCGATTCGGCGTCGAGATGGTTGGTCGGCTCGTCGAGGAGCAGCAGGTCGGGCTGCTCGAGCAGCAGGCGGCAGAGCGCGATGCGGCGCTTCTCACCACCGGAGAGGTTCTCGACCGAGGCGTCGCTGGGCGGGCAACGCAGCGCGTCCATGGCCATCTCGACCTGGCTCTCCAGATCCCAGAGGTTCTGGCTGTCGATGATGTCCTGGAGCTTTGCGCCCTCCTCCGCCGTCTCGTCGGAGTAGTTCATCATCAGTTCGTTGTAGCGGTCGAGGATCGCCTTCTTCTTGGCGACGCCTTCCATGACATTCTCGAAGACGTTCTTGGTCGGATCGATCTTCGGCTCCTGCGCGAGGTAGCCGACGGTCGCACCCTGCGCCACCCAGGCCTCGCCGGAGAAATCCTTGTCCATGCCGGCCATGATCTTGAGCAGCGTCGACTTGCCCGAGCCGTTCGGGCCGAGCACGCCGATCTTGGCATCCGGATAGAAGGAGAGGTGGACGTTCTCCAGCACCTTCTTGCCGCCGACATAGGTCTTGGTCAGACCCTGCATGAAATAGATGAACTGACGCGCCATGAATTCGCTCCGAAGGCCCTCTTCGCCAAAAGGGCAGGATGTAGGGATTAGGTTGCCGTTCTTCTAGTCGAAGCGCCGCCAAGGGGCAACGCGGCGTGACCGCACCCTTGGGCCGTTCGACGAATTCCAGCTTGCAAATCGACGTTCCGCCCGCTGCCAGGCGCCACGCCGGGCCAAAGGATCGGGATCAAAGGAAAGAAACTGAACTTCGAGATCAGCCGGCCCGCAGACGCAGATCAGCATCCGGCAGCACCGGCGGTGCTTCGGGCGCCGGCAACTCGGCGGCGGAGGCCTGCATCAGATCCAGCAGACGCGTCGCGAACTCGGATTCGGGCGTCGGACGATAGCCCGTCGCAATCTTGGCGCGAAGCAAGGCCAGCCATGCGTCATCCATCGACGCCGTCTCGATCGCCGCGCACCACGCGGCGAGATCGTCCGCCGGAATCACCGGCATCAGGCCCTGCGTCGCCTCGGAGAGCGCCTCGGCGTCGGAAATGAGGACCGGCAGGCCGAAATCGAGACACTCTGCGGCGCCTAGGCCCCACCCTTCCGTATGCGACGGAAACAGGCCGAAGCGGGCGTTACGATAGAGCCAGGCGAGCTGCTGATCGCTGATCCCCGAAAGGATCAGCACCTTCGCCTCGATCTCGGGATTCTGGGTTAGAAATGCCTTCACTTCGTCGACCATCCAGCCCCAACGGCCACAAAGGACCAACATGGGGAGGCGATCGCCGAGCTTCGGCATCAGCTCCTTCCAGGCGCGCAGCAAAACGATGTGATTCTTGCGAATCTCGATGGTGGAGCAATAGATCGCATAGGACTGGCCGACGAGCCGGTCGACGGCCTCTTCGCGCTGCCCGGCGACGCCCTCCCTCAGGAAGGAACCGAGCGGGTTGACGACGATGGAGGAAGCGCTGTCCGGCCGCTCGGCAGCGACATAGACCCGGGCACGGCGTGCCGTCCGTTCGGAGACGCAGACGACCTGCCGGCAATGGTCGAACATCCAGTCGAGGTCGCGTTTGAATTTTTCCGCGTGCTGGCGCTCGAAGTAGTCGGGCCGATCGATCGGAATCGTGTCGTGCAGCAGCGTTGTCAGCGAGGCCCTGACCGGCCCCGTCGACCGATTTGCCGCAATCCGGTGCATGCCGACCTTGGAAAGAAAGCAATGCGCCGCCGGATCCGCGAGCGGGTCCTCGGTCGGTCGGTCCTGACGCCGCTTGCCCTCAAAGGTCAGCTTGAACAGACGGATGAGCGTCTTCGAGAAGCTGAAGAGAAAGCCCGACCGTCCACGCTGCGATACATAAGCCGCCGCGGAACGATCGAATTCCTTGCCTGAGAGGAAGGCGCCGCCCCGAATCGTCTCGAGCGTCGTCTTCAGTCGGTGCCAGTAGGACTTGTCGGCATTCCCCTCGATGAGGGGAATGCGCGATTCCATCATGTTGCTGACATAGCCTTGCTCGACCGCGTTAAGCAGCCGACTCCGACCATCACGCTCGACGACGAACATCTTCACCGGGACCTGGCTCTGCCGCATCGCCTGGCGGACAAAGGCATTTTCAACCCTGGGAATACCTACCGGCGGTAGGGGCCCCCATTGCAAGGGTTGCGTCGCGTCGACGTAGTATTCAGCCATTCAGCACAGTTGCCCGGAAACTGGTACAAATTTTGAAGTATTAGTGAGTTTGATCTATCAAATTGGCGAAACTTTGTTCAGATCCACTCTCGGATCCTCTCGATACGCGGAAGCTCGACAGCCATCAACCATCGCTTGTCGCACACCCCGCTTCACCCCCCCCATGGATCGGCAGTGCCAGTTCCCTCCACGCAGGCTCAAGCGGCGCTGGACATTTCATGTACCAACCACATATGTATCACGATACATTGTATGGAACGATTGATATGGTATCCCATGATAATCGCCCGAAGACCTTTCTAGGGCGACTCTCGCAGGCGAGCCGGGCGGTTCGAACCTGCTTCGACGCCGAGCTGAAGGATCTCGACCTGACGCTGGCGCGTGGCCGGCTGATGCTGCATCTGATCCGGGCCGAGCACACCGTGACCCAATCGGAACTGTCCGAGGTCCTCGAGGTCGAGCATCCGACCGTCGTCCGCCTGCTTGACGGGCTGGAGCAGTCCGGCCATGTCGAGCGCCAGCCGCTGCCGGGCGATCGCCGCGCCAAGGCCGTCGTGCTCACGGATGAAGGTCGGGCCGTCGGCCAGCGCGTGCTGCGCATGACGGACACGATGAGCGACATCCTGCTCGAAGGCGTCGACCCGGCCGATCTGGCCGTGACGGAACGCGTGCTGCAGACCCTGTCGGACAATCTGAGCCGCTTCGCCGCGGCTCGCGCGGATCAGACGCCAACGTCATGAACACCGCCGTCGCCCTGGACCGGGAACCCGAAGACCCCTCCCCGGTTCCTGCCCAACCTCCGCTGGCCGTTGTCCCGGCCCCGGTGGCGCCGCCGCCCGCCTTCGTGCCGATTCCGCCGGCGCGGGCGGCGGTCTATGCCAGCGCCTCGATCCTGCTGGGCCTGACACAGGGCCTCGGCCTCAATCTGGTCGCCGCCAATCTGACGGGACTGCAGGGGCCGCTCCACGCCACCCAGATCGAGGTCAACTGGCTGACCGCCGCCTATATGGCGACCAACATCACCGGCACGCTGTTTCTCTACAAGGTCCGCACCCAGTTCGGTTTGCGCCGTTTCGCCGAAATCGGGCTGATCATCTACGCCCTGGTGACGATCGCCCATCTGTTCAGCAATGACCTGCGCTCGGCCATCGCGGTTCGCGCCGTCATGGGCATTGCCGCGGCGCCGCTCTCGACGCTCGCCTTCTACTACATGCTCGAATGGCTGCCGCCGGCCCGCAAGCTGACGATCGGCATCGCATTGGGCGTGCTGGGAGGCCAGATCGCCGCCCCGCTGGCGCGGATGATCTCCCCCGACCTGCTGCAGATCGGCGACTGGCACGGCCTCTACCTGCTCGAGGCGGGGCTGGCGATGATGAGCCTCGCCGTCATCTTCATCCTGCCGATCACCCACCCGCCACGCATCAAGATCTTCGACCGCGAGGATCTGATCAGCTTCCCCCTGATCGCCGTCGGCTTCGGCTCCATCGCCATCATCCTGTCGCTCGGGCGGCTCTATTGGTGGCTGGATGCGCCCTGGATCGGCTGGCTCGGCGTCACCGGCATCGCCGCGATCACGCTGCTCGTCATGATCGAACTGCACCGGGTCCACCCCATCGTCAATCTGCGCTGGATGTTCACCTATGACATGCTGACGATCACCGGCTCGCTGCTGCTGTTCCGCTTCCTGTTGTCCGAGCAGACGCTCGGCGCGGTCGGCTTCTTCAACATGCTCGGCCTGCAGAACGACCAGCTTGTGCCGCTGCTCGGCATCATCCTGGCGGCAACCATCGTCGGCTATGTCGTCACCGCGCTGGTGATGACCAAGGAGAACGGCCCGACGCTGCATCTCATTGCGCTGCTGATGATCGCTGCCGGCGCCTGGATGGATTCGCACGTCACCAATCTGACGCGTCCGGAGCAGTTCTATCTGAGCCAGGCAATGATCGCCTTCGCCGGCGCGCTGTTCCTGCCGCCGGCCCTGATGGCGGGCTTCATGCGGGCGATCGCCGGCGGTCCCGTCTTCATCCTGAGCTTCCTGGTGGTGTTCCTGGGCACGCAAAGCATGGGCGGCATCCTCGCCACCGCCATCCTCGGCACCTTCCAGACGATCCGCGAGAAGTTCCATTCGAGCGTCCTCGCCGATCACCTGACCCTGCTGGATCCGCTCGTCGCCCAGCGCGTCCGGAGCTATGGCGCCGCCTATTCGAAGACGCTGCCAGATCCGGCGCTGCAAAATGCGGAAGGCGTCGTCCTGCTCGGCCGGGCGGCGACCCAGGAAGCCAACATCCTCGCCTATCAGGACCTGTTCCTGCTGATCTTCTACACCGCGCTTGCCGGGATCTTCCTGCTGGCGCTCCACACGACCTATTCCCGCGCCCGCGCCCGCCGGCTCATCGCCGCGCAGGCCTGAGGCAAACGACACCCGAGACGTTCATCATGCAGATCAAGCAGATCTTCAAATCCGGCATCACCCTGACCGCCTTCGCCATCGGCGTTCTTGGTGTTCTGATGGTCTTGTACGCGTGGCAGCTGCCGCCCTTCCGCTCCTCGGTCGAGACGACCAACAACGCCTATGTCAAAGGTCAGGTGACGCTGCTCAGCCCGCAGATCCCCGGCTACGTCGTGGCCGTTCCGGTCCAGGACTACATGACGGTCAAGAAGGGCGACCTGCTCGTCCAGATCGACGACCGCATGTATCAGCAGCAGCTCGCCCAGGCCCAGGCGACGCTGCAGCAGCAGCAAGCCGAACTGTCGAACTTCGCCGAGAACCGCCTCGCCAAGCAGGCGAGCCTCGACCTGGCCAAGGCACAGCTGCAGAGCGCCGAGGCCGGACAGGAAAAGGCCGAACTGGACGACAAGCGGACCGGCACGCTGGTCGATCGCGGCTTCTCCACCCAGTCGTCGGGCGACCAGACGCGCGTCGCGCTGCTGCAGGCGAAATCCACCGTCGCCCAGGCTGAAGCCGCGGTGAAGATCGCCGAGCAAAACCTCGCCTTGACCGACGCCGGCAAGGCCTCGCTGGAAGCCGCCGTCGCCAGCGCCGAAGCGACGGTGAAGCTGGCCGAGATCAATCTCGGCAATACGCGCATCGTCGCGCCGGTCGACGGCAGGCTGGGCGAAGTCGCCGCCCATGTCGGCCAATACGCGGCCGCAGGAACCCAATTGACCTCGATCACGCCGTCGACGGTCTGGGTGATCGCCAACTTCAAGGAGACGCAGCTCGCCCATATCGATGTCGGCCTGCCGGCAACCTTCACGGTCGACGGTCTCGGCGATATCGAACTGAGCGGCCGGGTCATGCGGATCGCCCCTGCGGCAGGTTCGGAATTCAGCGTGCTAAAGGCCGACAACGCGACCGGCAACTTCACCAAGGTGGCACAGCGCATCCCGCTCCGGATCGAGATCGACCCGGGCCAGAGCACCATTGCCGATCTGCGACCCGGCATGTCGGTCGTCGTCCGGATCGACACCGCCGACAAGCCGCTCCCGGCCGTCGCCACGCTGCAATGATCGATCCTCGGTGTCCGGCGCCTTCCAGGAGCGCCGGCTGCCTTAGCGCACCGTGACGGGCACCGCCTGCACCATGTTGTTGCCGACGCCGATCCAGTTCCAGTTCGGCTCGAGCGGCTGGGACTGGCCGCTGGCGTCGGTGGCGCGGCAGGAGAGGATGTGCTCGCCCGGCTCCGCTTCCCAGACACTGGTCCACCGGCGCCAGGCATAGGGTCCCTGCTCCGGCTCCAGCACGGCCTCCTGCCAGCCCCCGTCAATGCCGAGCACGACGCGCTCGATCGGAGCCTCGCCCGACCACGCGCGACCCTCGATCCGGCACGGTCCGGCCGCCAAAGTGCGGCGACGCGTCAGGAAATCGGGATAACCGGGCGGCACCAGCAGCGCGCGCGGCCGGATGCGCTGGACCGGTGTCCCCGGATCATCGGGCCCAGCCCGATAGTGATAGTTCGTCGCCTGATAATAACCCTTGAACGGCGTCGTCGCGGCCTCGATCCGCGTCAGCCATTTGACGCTCGCCATGCCGTACCAGCCCGGCACGATCAGCCGCAGCGGAAAGCCGTGCTGCGGCAGCAAGGGCTGCCCGTTCATCTCATAGGCCAGCAGGATCTCCGGCCTCTCCGCCTCGACGACGGAAAGGCTGCGGGCATAGTCGAGTTCATGGCCCTTCTCGATGCCATGATCGGCGCCCGTGAAAACGATCTCGACCGCGTCCGCGGCGATCCCCGCCTCGGCCAGGAGCTCGCTGAGCGGCGTTCCCGTCCAAAGTCCCGTGCCGACGGCCTCCGTTACCCAAGGCTGGCTGACCGGACGCGGGAACAGGCGAGACCGGCCATTGCCGGCGCATTCGAGCGTGACCGGCATCGTCACGCGGGGCCGGGCGTGGATCTCATCAAGGGTGAGTTCGATCGGTCGCGCCACCTGCCCGCCGATCGATAGCCGCCAATGGGCGGGATCGATCATCGGAATATCGAAATGAATCAGCAGGTAGTGCAGGCCGAGCGGCGTGATGTCGTAGCGCAGCGCTTCGAGCGGCATCGAGTGATTGCGCGCCGAAAGCTGCAATTCCTCGGTCGTCAGCGGGCCCTCGGTCGGCCCGCGCGGAAGCGGCTTCGGCGCGAGCGTCAGGGCTGGATCGGGAACCTCGGTCTCGGACATGCTCGACCCCATGCGTCGGGACAATGCGTCGGGACAATGCGTCTGACATCACCACCCAAGACGCAAAACCTAGCATGGAAGCGACGCCGCGTCAGTCCGCGACGCCTGCCGAAGAACCCGTGTCAGCCCGTCCCGAGCACAAGCTTCTTCAGATCGGCGCTCTCATCGGCGACAACGGCCTTGTCGGGCGACATGCCGGAAGCGAGCATGCGCCGGCCGAGCATGTGGTCGGCCGCGCGATTTACCGAGTCGATCGCGACCAGCCGGTCGCCCTGATAGTGGAACACCGAGAACGAGCCATCCTCCGGCCGACCGCGCAGCACGCTGGAATCCGCGTCGTTCGAGAGCCCCACCATCTGCAACTTGGCATCGCCCTGGTCCGACCAGAACCACGGCACGGCGCGATAGGGCTCGACCTTGCCGAGCAAAGTCGCCACTGCGGTCTTCGCCTGGTCGACGGCGTTCTGCACGCTTTCGAGCCGGACCGACCGTCCGAGCGCCCAGTGATGGAACGACACCGCGTCGCCCGCCGCCACGATGCGCGGATCGGAGGTCCGCATCGCCTCGTCGACAAGGATGCCATTCGAAACGGTGAGACCGGCCGCGTCGGCGAGCTCGACATTCGGCACCACGCCGACGCCGACGATCACCGTGTCGGCCGGGATTCGCTCGCCGGAAAGCGTCTCGACCGCGACGGCGGCACCGTTCTCGCTGATAATCCCGTGCACGGGCGTTTCCAGCCGAACCGTCGTGCCCATGGCGCGGTGCAGGTCGAGGAAGTAGCTGGAAATCGCCGGCGCCACGACGCGCCCCATCAGGCGCGGCGCGGCTTCGAGCACGGTCACGGTCTTGCCGAGCAGGCGCGCCGTCGCAGCGAGCTCGAGGCCGATGAAGCCGCCGCCGACCACGACGACGTCCTGGGCGAGGGCGAAGCGCTGCTTCAGCCGGCGCGCATCCTCGGCGGTGCGCAGCAGGAAGACGTTTTCGAGATCGATGCCAGGAACCGGCGGCACGCGGACGCGCGCGCCGGTCGCCAGCACGAGGCCGTCGAACGGCAGGCTATCGGCGCCGAGGCGCACCAAGCCCGCGTCACGGTCGATCGCAGTGACTTCCGATCCGAGCACCAGATCGACGGCATTCTTCTCGTAGAAGGCGGCCGGGCGCAGTTCCTGCAGCTCGTCGAGCTCGGCCTTGATGAAGCCCTTCGAGAGCGGTGGCCGGTGATAGGGAATCTCCGGCTCGGCCGAAACGAGCGTGACCTTGCCGTCAAAGCCGTCCGCCCGCAGGCTCGCGGCGGCCTGTGCGCCGCCATGCCCGCCGCCAATGATGATGATGCTCTTCGTCATGTCGTCCGCCTGTCCAAATGCGGCGCGACACTCGCATCGGCAGCCCTTCGGGTGCAAGGGGCTGCTTGGTGAGGTGGTGAAGAACCCTTACCCTGCTGGCCGGAACGGCGAAGCCGTCATTCCGCGAAGGCGAATCCATGCAGCCGAAACGTTGGCCGCGCGAGGCTTCCGAAAACCCGGATGCATGGATCCAGGATCTCCGCTGCGCTGCGTCCGGGATGACGGAGGCTCGTGTGACGGCCTGCGGCTCTCAGAGCGCTCGGCCATCTTTGTCGAAGCGATGGATGTGCGCCTCGTCGGCGGCGAGGCCGACCGTCGAGCCGACCTCGAAATCCGCCTGGCCGACGATGCGGACCGTGACCATGTCGGCGCCCTCGACGGCGACATAGACGAAGGTGTCCGAGCCGAGCTTCTCGAGATGACTGACCTTGCCCTCCCATACGCCTCCGGCCGGCACGACGCGAATGTGTTCAGGACGGATGCCAATCGTCGTCGCGTCCAGCTTCTCGGCAGCCGCACCGGTGAGAAAATTCATCTTCGGCGAGCCGATGAAGCCGGCGACGAAGAGATTGGCCGGCTTGTTGTAGAGGTCGATCGGACGACCAACCTGCTCGATCTTGCCGGCGCTGAGCACGACGATCTTGTCCGCGAGCGTCATCGCCTCGATCTGGTCGTGCGTCACGTAGATCATGGTGCCACCCAGCAGCCGGTGCAGGTTGGCGATCTCGATACGCGTATTGACTCGCAGCGCCGCGTCGAGGTTCGACAGCGGCTCGTCGAACAGGAACAGCTTCGGCTGGCGCACGATGGCGCGGCCGATGGCGACGCGCTGGCGCTGGCCGCCGGAAAGCTCGGATGGACGCCGATCCAACAGAGTCTCCAGGTGCAGCATCTTGGCGGCGGCGGCTATGCGGCGCTCGATCTCGCTTTTCTCGACGCCCTCCTGCTTCAGCGCCAGCCCCATGTTCCCCTTCACCGTCAGGTGCGGGTACAGCGCGTAGGACTGGAACACCATGGCGATGCCGCGCTTCGCCGGCGGCGTCACGTCGACATTTCGCCCGGCGATCGTCACATGGCCAGAGGTCTGGTCCTCAAGCCCGGCGATGATCCTGAGAAGCGTCGACTTTCCGCAGCCGGACGGGCCAACAAAGACGACGAACTCGCCCTCGGCGACGTCGAGATCAACGCCGCGAATCACATCGGTCGAACCGAAGCGCTTGGTGATGTTCTGAAGGGTCAGTGCGCTCACGGCGTTATCCTTCGTGATCATGGGGAGGCGTCATCCCGAGCGCTTGCGCAGGGATGCCGGCTGAGCGTTGGCCCAGGAAGATTGCATCGACGCGGGAGGTCACAGCTTCACCACCCTGCCCTCGCGCATGCTGGTCTCGGCGGCGAGCGCGATTTCGAGCGAGGTGATCGCGTCCTGCATATGGCGCGTGAGGTCGATGTCCTCGCGGATCGCCTTCAGCAGATAGGCCTGCTCGCGGTCGCAGAGCGCCTGGTGCCCAGGCTCGTCCTCGGTCGAGAACCAGCTGTCGGCCTTGGCGAAGCTGCCGTCCGGCTTCAGCTCCGAATGATGGACGCGGATGCGCGCCGTCTTGGTGTGGGTGTCGACGTCATCGGACTTCGCGGCCTCGTCCATGACGATCGAGACGGCGCCCTTCGGGCTCATCACGTCCTTCACGAAGAAGGCGGTCTCGGAGATCATCGGGCCCCAGCCGGCCTCGTACCAGCCGACCGAGCCATCCTCGAAGATCACCTGCAGATGGCCGTAATTGACCTGGGTCGGCGCGATCTCGTCGGAGAGGCGCACGCCCATGCCGCGCACCTCGACCGGCTTCGCGTCGGTGATCTGGCACATGACGTCGACATAATGGACGCCGCAATCCACCAGCGGCGACGTCGTCTGCATCAGCTGCTTGTGGATGTGCCAGCTCGGCCCGGAGGACTGCTGGTTCAGATTCATGCGCATGACGTAGGGCGGGCCGAGCTCGCGCGCCTTGGCGATGAAGCCGATCCAGGACGGGTGATGGCGCAGGATGTAGCCGATGACAAGCTTCTTGCCGGTGCGCTTGGCCGCCTCGACGACGGAACGGGCATCGGCAGCGTTGGCGGCCAGCGGCTTCTCGACGAAGACATGCGCGCCGGCTTCCATCGCCGCGATGGCGAAGGGCGCGTGGCTGTCGGTGTAGGTGTTGATCGAGACGACGTCTGGCTTCAGCGCCAGCCCGGCCTCGAAGCTCTCGACGCGCGGATAGGCCTTGAGCTCCTCGGGCAGGTCGACCTCGGAGCGGTTGTACAGGCCGACGATCTCGAAGCCGGGATTGGCATGATAGGCGAGTGCATGGCTTCGCCCCATCTGGCCGAGGCCGGCGACGAAAACACGGAGGGGACTAGTCATGGTGTACCTGCGATCGGAAAGACACGGCGTGTTCCCTCCCCCTTGTGGGGAGGGCTAGGGAGGGGGTACCGGCTGGGCCTCTCCTGAAGACGAACAAATGAGCGGCAAACCGGTGGTGACGGAGCTGGTACCCCCTCCCCCGGCCCCTCCCCACAAGGGGGCGGGGTGCAGAGATGAGGCCAGCCATCACTTCACCGCACCGGCGGTGATGCCGCGGATCAACTGGCGCGAGAAGATGAAGTAGAGGATCAGCACCGGCAGGATCGCCAGCGACAGCGTCGAGAGCACCGCGTTCCAGTTGGTGACGTACTGGCCGATGAACATCTGCGCGCCCAGCGTCACAGTCTTGGTCTTCTCGCCCGGCGCCAGGATCAGCGGGAACCAGAGATCGTTCCAGATCGGGATCATGGTGAAGACCGCGACCGTCGCCATCGCCGGCCGGACCAGCGGCAGCACCAGACGGAAGAAAATCGTGTACTCGGACAGCCCGTCGACGCGGCCGGCATTCTTCAGATCGTCCGACACCTGGCGCATGAACTCCGACAGGATGAACACGGCAAGCGGCAGGCCCTGCGCCGTATAGACCAGGATCAGCGCCGTCAGCGTGTTGACCAGACCGGTCGCCACCATGCCCTGCAGGATCGCCACCGTACCGAGGCGGATCGGGATCATGATGCCGAGCGCCAGGTACAGCGCCATCATCGTGTTGCCGCGGAAGCGGTATTCCGACAGCGCGAACGCTGCCATGGCGCCGAACAGCAGGACGAGGAAGATCGAGGCGACGGTGACAATCAGGCTGTTCTGGAAGTAGCCCAGGAAGTCGCCCTGCTTCAGCACTGTCTCGTAGCCGATCAGGCTGAATGTCTTGGCGTTAGGCAGCTGCAGCGGCGCCGAGAAGATGCCGGCGCGGGTCTTGAACGAATTGACCAGCACCAGGAAGATCGGGAACAGCGCCAGCAGCGTATAGGCCCCCAGCGCCAGGTGAACCAGGCCGGTGCGGGCGACGGACGAACGTGCTTTCGACATGGCCGGGCCTCAGAACTGGTAGCGGCGGATGCGCCGCTGGATGACGAAGAGGTAGAGGCAGACGCCGGCGAGGATGATGAAGAACATCGCCGTCGCGATCGCCGCGCCCATGTTCGGATCGCCCAGCTGCAGCTGGAAGCCGAAGAAGGTGCGATAGAGCAACGTGCCCAGGATGTCGGTCGAGTAGTTCGGCCCGGCGATGGCGCCTTGCATGGTGTAGATCAGGTCGAAGGCATTGAAATTGCCGACGAAGGTCAGGATCGAGACGATGCCGATGGTCGGCAGAATCAGGGGAAGCTTGATCTTGAAGAACTGGCTCCAGCCCGTCACGCCGTCGCATTCGGCCGCCTCGAGCACTTCGTCCGGGATCGACAGCAGTGCGGCGTAGATCAGCATCATCGGGATGCCGATGTTCTGCCAGACCGAGACCAGCGAAACGGTGATCAGCGCGCTGCCGGGCCGGCCGAGCCAGGGCGCGAAGAACGCCTTCATACCGACGATATCGAGCAGGAACGGCGCGACGCCCCAGATCGGCGACAGGATCAGCTTCCAGACGAAGCCCACGATGACGAAGGACAGGATGGTCGGAAGGAAAATCGCCGTCCGGTAGAAGCCCCGGAAACGCAGCACGGGCAGCGACAACAGCGCGGCGAGCGCGATGCCGATCGGGTTCTGCACGACCATGTGGATCAGGAAGAACAAGATATTGTTGCGCAACGCATTCCAGAAGCTGGCGGACCAGAGCGGGTCGCCGAACACGGTACGGAAGTTGTCGAGCCCGACGAAGACCGATTGGCCATCGACGACCCGGAACAGCGACAGGCGCAGCGTGTCGAACAGCGGAATGATCATCACCGCCGTATAGACAAGCACCGCCGGCAGCAGGAAGACCGCGATATGCCAGCGGACCGGCCGCTTCGCGACGATGTCCGGTTCGGGAGTGTCGAGCGTGGTCATCCGGAGCCTGTCTTCTTCGTTGAAATAGTGCCGCGATCATCCGTTCGAATGCGCAGAGCCCGGCATTGAAACCGGCGGATCCCCTCCCCTTGTGGGGAGAGCTGGGGAGGGGGTACCGCCACGGTCCTGCAGGTGTGGCCCTCGCGCAGACGAAGACCTGATCCCCAGAACGGCGCCGGTACCCCCTCCCCAACCCCTCCCCGTACGGGGAGGGGTTTACTCGTATCGTTCGTTACTGCGCGGCCGGCTTGTACCAGCTGTCGAGGCCCTTCTGCAGGCGCTCGCCGGCCTGCTGCGGGGTCTCGGTGCCGTTGATCACGTTGGCCGAGGAGATCCAGGTATCGGTGTCGAGGTTCGGCGTGCCGCGCGACAGGATCTGGTTGTTCGAGCGGATCGTCGACTTGCACTTGGCGCGCCAGCTCATGAACTCCTGGGCGACCGGATCCTGCAGCGTGATCGGCGCGGACGACAGGCTGAAGAAGCCCGGCAGCGCGTTCGAATAGAGATCAGCGAACTCCGGCGAGGCGACCCATTCGAGGAACTTCTTCGTCTCCTCGGGATGCTTCGACTTCGCGTTGGCGCCGAGGCCGATATCCGTGTGGTCGGAGATGAAGCACTCGTCACCGGCCTTGCGGACCGGCGGCGGGAACGCGCCCATCTCAAACGTCGCCTGCGCGCGGAACGGAGCGATTTCCCACGAGCCGGCCGGGTAGATGGCGGCGCGGCCGAGCGTGAACAGGTTCTGGCTGTCCGGATAGGTCTGGGCCTCGAAGCCGTCGCCCATGTAAGGCGCCCACTTGGCGAGCGTCGCGAACGGCTCGACCCATTCCGGGTCGGTCAGCTTCTGCTTACCGGCAATCAGAGCCAGGCGGCCTTCCTCGCCCTTCCAGTAGTTCGGACCGATGTTCTGGTAGCCCATGGTCGAGGCTTCCCACTGGTCCTTGCTGCCCATGGCGAGCGGCACGTAGGTGCCATCGGCCTTGATCTTCTCCAGCGCGGCGAAGAACTCATCCTCGGTCGTCGGCACGGCGATGCCGAGCTTCTCGAAGGCTTCCTTGTTATAGATGAAGCCGTGGATGACCGATGCCATCGGCACGCAGAAGGTGGTCTTGCCGTCGTCGGTCTGCCAGGCCGACTTCGCGACCGGGCTGAAGTTCTCCATGCCGGCGAGCGCGTCAACCGCGGTCAGCTGGCCCTTCTGGTACATGGCGAGCGAGAGGTCGAACGGACGGCAGGTGATGAGATCACCGGCCGAGCCGGCGTCGAGCTTGGCGTTGATCGCGGCGTTGTATTCGGTCGGTGCCAGCGGCGAGAACACGACCTTGATGCCGGGGTTCTTCGCTTCGAAGGCCGGGATCAGCTTCTCCTGCCAGATCGACAGGTCGTCATTGCGCCAGCTCTCGACAGTCAGCGTCACGTCCTCGGCGAATGCCGGGGCAGCCCCGGCCGAGAGCGCAGCGACGGCCGTCGCCAGCATCATCCGCTTCATGGTGGTGTTCATGTCAGGCTCCTCTCTGAACCGTACGGCCGGCGGCCGCATCGGCATTATCGGACGTCAGCCCCGGCGACCGCCGCCAGCGCTTCGCGTACGTTCCCATTGTTCTGTCTCAAGAGTTCATTGGCAGCGGCGGGATCTTTCGCCCCGGCCGCGATCAGGATCGCCGGCTTCACATGGCCGCCCGCGCGTTCGAGCGCCGCGCCGGCGCTCGCCTCGTCGACACCGGCGACACTGGCGATGATCCGGGCGGCACGCCCCCGGAGCTTGCCATTGTCGGCCCGGACATTGACCATCAGCCCGTCATAGACATGGCCGAGATGGATCGCCGTCATCGTCGAGAGCATGTTGAGCGCCGCCTTCTGGGCCGTGCCAGCCCCCATCCGGGTCGATCCGGCGATGACTTCCGGTCCGGAATCGAGATGGACGGTCACGTCGGCGCCCTCGAAGAGCGGCGCGCTGGCGTTGCTGGCAATCGCGACGCTGGCGGCGCCCGCGGCGATCGCCGCCTGCAATCCTGACACCGTGAAGGGCGTCGAGCCGCTCGCCGAGATCGCGACGACGCAATCCTGCGGACCGACGCCATAGGCAGCGACGTCGATGCGCGCCTGATCAGGATCGTCTTCCTGCAGGCCGGAGAAATTGTGGATCAGGTCGAGCCCGCCCGCCAGGATGGTGACGATGCGGTCGTCGGGAACGCCATAGGTCTGCGGGATCTCGAGCGCGTCGCTGAGCGCCAGCAGCGCCGGGCTGCCCGAGGCGAGATAAACCAGCCGACCACCGGCCGCGAGCTTGTCGGCCGCGAGGCGGGCGGCCTTGGCGAGCGCGGGGATCGCCGCCTCGACCGAGGCGACGGCGCGCGCATGGCCGCCCTGCAGCGCCGCGAGCACGTCCTCGTCACGCCAGGTGTCGAGGCCGCGATAGCGCGGATCGGCGATTTCGGTCGACAGCGAAGCTTTGGTCACGGTCATGCTTTCTTCTCGATATCTGCGGCCCCGCCGGCGAGCGTCGCGGCGAGGGTTGCGGCCGTCTGCACGAGCCGCTCGGCCGAACCCTGCGCGAAGGCGCCGGGCATGCCGTAATAGCGATGCGCCTCGTCGACCTCATAGCCGCCAAAGGCATATTCTTCCGCGGGGGGAATGTAGCCAGGCACGCCGTCGGCGAAGCAGAAGACGAAGGAACGGCCACCGACGGGCGTGCCGTCGATCGCCTGACGGATCTGCCTCGCCGTCGCGGCGAAGATCTCGCCGGGCAGCGCGACCAGGCGGACACCGCCCCAGTTGAAAACAGTCACGCGAAGCGGGCACGGCGCAAGTGGCTCGCGGGCCGCGGTATCGGCCCAGTCGGCCCAGCTCTCATAGAGCGCGGCCCAGGCGGGCTCAGCCGTCTGGCTATCCGCGCGCCATTGGGCGCCGAGCGCGTCGAGCTCGGCCTCCTCCGGCCGGACCAGATCCAATGCGACCGGCGCAGAAGCGGCTCCAACCCGGGCGGATATCGGCGCCTGCGGCGCGGCGAGCGCCGCCGCGCCGATGCGGTGGCCGAGGCGTTCGGCATTCGCGAAGCTGCGGAAATCGGACGGCACCGTGCTGATCGAGCCGTGCGGCGTATCGCCGATCCCGGCATCGCCGGCGCACCCGGTCAGGAACAGGGCGACGGCTCCGGGATGAACCGCCTCGATCGCTGTCCGGACGGCTCCGGGATAATCCGCCGTCCAAAGCGTATTGTCCGCACCCAGCACGACCGGGTGGCAGGCGTAGGAGAGCACCACGGCGATCCAGCCGCCGTCCTCGCCGCGAATGCGGAGCACCGGCAATTGCGGATCGGTGACGCCGCCATCGTGACGGCGGTTCCGCGCCACCTCCGGATCGGCGCCATTGCCGAACGACAGCCGCGCCGGGCGGCGGTTCGCAAGGGCGGCCTCGATCGCCGCGACGCAGGCGTCTTCGAGCCGTGTTACAAATCCGGCATCCGACGCACCGCCGACCCGACCGGGGACGGCACGGGGTCCGCCATGGGTATGAAGCGCCGTGACGACGACATGATCGTCCGGCAGCGGGACCCGGGCGCGGATGCGTCCGCATGTATCCTCATGCAACCCGATGACGTCGACGGAAACGAGTGCCGTATCGCCGACGACGAGGGCGCGAACGGTCAGGGGATCATGTGTACCGGTGGCCGGCGAGGTCCGCGCGGCGTAGCCCGCCATGGCGAGGCCGGACGGCGGCGTGATGTCGACGACGGCCGCGCCGGCGAGGACGATAGCGTCCGCATCCGGTCGACCTGACTCTCCAGCCCCTGCGTCAATGCGCATTTCCAGCATCGATCAACTCTTCCCCGCCTGATCAAGTGGACGATACCAACGAAATACCAGTCCGTCCAGTCGCCTAAATCAGACGCTCGAAAAAATACCGCCCACCCTGGGGAAAGGCAAATTTCTCCTTTAATTACATATCATTGCCGATATTTTTGACGCCTCATTTCTCGCTCCAGTCGCATGTGCCTGGCAGAGGCAGCATATTATCTTCCAAATTGGATTTCGTTTGGTATTATCTCGCCATAGAGGTCGCCGGACTGTCTCAATCCGGTTGCCAGCGAGGCTGACAGGCGGTGAAGGACGACATGTCGGGGAGCTATGAGGGTCGCCGGATAGACAGCCAGGACATCATCCTGGTCGGAGTCGATGGCGGCGGAACCCGGTGCCGGGCCCGCGCCCGCTTCGTCGACGGCACGCCGATTGGCGAGTGCATCACCGGCACCGCCAACATCCTGGCCGGTATCGACGCGGCGCGGGACAACATCATCGCCGCGGTCGAGGGCGCTCTCGTCGCCGGCGGCCTTTCCGCCGCCGATCTCGGCCGCTGTCATGTCGGCATGGGCCTCGCCGCCGCGAACATTCCCGACCTCGCCGAGCGCTTCCTGGCCTCCGGCTTCCCCTTTGCCAGGACCGCGCTGGAGATGGACGCCTGGATCGCCTGCCGCGGCGCCCACCCGGAAGGAAATGGCGCTATCGCCATCCTCGGTACCGGCACGGCCTATGTCGTGCAGACCGGCGGCGCCTTCGTCACGGTCGGCGGCTGGGGCTTCCAGCTCGGCGACCAGGGCAGTGGCGCCTGGCTCGGTCACCAGGCGCTGCGCCAGTCTGCTCTCGCCCATGACGGCGTCATCCCCGCCACGTCGCTATCGGAATCGTTGCTGGCGCGGTTCGACCATAAGCCCGACCAGATCGTGACCTTCTGCAAGACCGCGCTGCCGCGCGATTACGGAGATTTCGCCCCGCTCGTCTTCGAACACGCGAAGGCAGGCGATGCGATGGCGGAAGCCATTCTCGCCCGGGCGACCCTCGATATCGAAGCCTCGCTGAACCGTCTCGTCGAGCTCGGCGCGGCCCGGATCAGCCTGCTCGGCGGCCTCGCCCCGCTCTATGCCACGCGGCTTTCGCCCGAGATCGCGGCCCGGATCGTAGCGCCGGCCGGCGATCCGCTCGAAGGCGCGCTGGTCCTCGCAGCGACCTTGCTGCCGGTCGAGGCCAATCCATGACCGATTTCCTCCTCGCACCCGAACGACTGGCGGGCGAAGAGGGCGGACCGCTCTATATCCGCCTGCAGGCGCTGATTCGCGGCGCCATCTCCGAGGGCCGTCTGGTGCCCAACAACGCCTTGCCTGCCGAGCGCGAAATGGCAGCCTCGCTCGGCGTCTCGCGGGTCACCGTGCGCAAGGCGATCCAGGGACTGGTCGCCGAGGGAGTGCTGCGCCAACGCCACGGCTCCGGCACCTTCGTCTCGCGCGGTGGCGGTCGCGTCGAGCAGCCGCTGTCGCGCCTCACTTCGTTCACCGAAGACATGCGCAGCCGTGGCCTGGTTCCGACCGCGAGCTGGATCGAGCGCTCCGTCGGCATGCCGACCTCGGCCGAGGCCATGATCCTCGGTCTTGCTCCGACCGATCGGGTTTCGCGCCTGCATCGCCTGCGCATGGCCGACAACGAGCCGATGGCAATCGAACGCGCCGTCGTGCCCGCCCGCATACTGCCGGACCCGACGATCGTCGAGGTCTCGCTCTACGATGTTCTAGCCTCGACCGGCATGCGCCCGGTGCGCGCCGTGCAGCGGTTGAACGCCGAGAATGTTGGCAGCGCCGACGCCGCGCTGCTCGGCATCGCGCCCGGCTCGGCGGCCCTGGCCATCGAGCGTATCTCCTATCTCCAGGATGGTCGCGTCGTCGAGTTCACGCGCTCGCACTATCGCGGCGATGCCTATGATTTCGTAGCTGAATTGAACCTGACCGAAGCGTCTCCCCGCTGACGTCGGAACGGAGGATTGAGACCATGACCACGACCCTGATGCGCGCCGAGATCGATGAAGCCCCGGTAGCCGTCCGCCGCCTGCTCGACCAGTCCCGCGATGCCATTGCCGATGCCGGCGCGCGCCTGCGCGCACTCGACCCCAAAGTGATCGTGACGGTGGCGCGCGGCTCCTCCGACCATGCCAGCGCCTTTTTCAAATATGCCTGCGAGATCCTGACCGGCGTTCCCGTGGCCTCGCTCGGCCCGTCGATCGCCTCGATCTACAAGACGCCGCTGCACCTGCCGGGCGCCGCCGTACTGGCCACATCGCAATCCGGCAAGAGCCCCGACCTGCTCGCCATGGTGGAGGCCGCCAAGCAGGGCGGCGCCACCAGTATCGCCCTCGTCAATGTCGAGGACGCGCCGCTGGCAGCCCTTGCCGACATCTTCGTGCCGCTGCGCGCCGGGCCGGAAAAGAGCGTCGCCTCGACCAAGTCCTACATCACCTCTGTGGTCGCCGGCCTCGCCATCATCGCCGAATGGCGCGAGGACAAGGAACTCCAGAGCGCCATCGCCGCCCTGCCGGACAAGCTCGACGCCGCGCTCGAATGCGACTGGAGCGAAGCGCGCGACATCGTCGTTGGCGCGTCGTCGCTCTATACGCTGGGCCGTGGCCCGGGCTTCGCCGTCGCACAGGAGGCGGCGCTAAAGCTCAAGGAAACTTCGATCCTGCACGCCGAGGCCTATTCCGGCGCCGAGCTGCAGCACGGCCCGGTCTCGCTGGTCGACGAGAACTTCCCGCTGATCGCCTTCATCCCGGAGGACGCGGCAGCGCCGAGCATGATCGCCAATGTTTCCGCGCTGCACGCCCGTGGTGCCAAGGTGTTCACGGCGACGGCCGCGACCATCCCAGGCCCGCGCCTCCCCGTGGCGCCGACCGGCCACGCCATGACCGATCCGATCTCGATCGCGCTTTCCTTCTATCGCTTCGCCGAGACGGTGGCCGTGGCACGCGGATTCAACCCCGACAAGCCGCGCGGCCTCAACAAGGTCACCGAGACCGTCTAGCCGATCTGGCGTATCCCGGCATTTCTCTCCTTCTCCCCGAGAGAGCGAGAGATCCAATAGAAACAGAGCACGGTCCGCCTTTCGGAAGCGGCCGTGCTATCCATTTGCCGACACCGAATTCAGGAAGAGCCACATGCCGAACCTGACAGCCTATCTGACCGCCGACCTGTTCGACGGCGCGACGCGCCGACGTGACGCCGCCGTTCTCGTCGAGGGCGACACCATCGTCGGTATCGTCGGCCCCGGCGGTCTGCCGGACGGTGCGAAGACCATCAGCCTCGACGGCGGGCTGCTGGCGCCCGGCTTCATCGACCTGCAGGTGAATGGTGGCGGCGGCGCGCTCCTGAACAGCGCCGCGACCATTGATGGTATCCGCACGATCTGCACGGCGCACGCCCGCTACGGCACGACGGCGCTGCTCCCGACGCTGATCACCGATACACCCGCCGTGACCGAAGCGGCCATCGCCGCCACCCGTGACGCGATCGCAGCCGGCGTGCCGGGATGCCTTGGCGTCCACCTCGAAGGGCCTCATCTCTCCGTGGCCCGCAAGGGCGCGCACAATCCGGGCTTCATCCGGACGATGGACGAGGCAGACCTCGAGCGCCTCACCTCGACGGGGCTGGAGCATGTGCTGACCACGGTCGCCGCCGAGACCGTGCCGCCCGAGCAGATCGCCCGACTGACGGAAGCCGGCGTACATGTCGCCATCGGCCATTCCGACGCCCCCTACGAAACGGCAATGGCCGCTTTCAATGCCGGTGCTCGTGGCGTTACTCACCTCTTCAATGCCATGAGCCAGCTCGGCCATCGCTCTCCCGGCGTGGTCGGCGCGGCTCTCGACAGCTCCGATTCCTGGTGCGGTATCATCCCGGACGGCCTGCACGTCCATCCGGCGGCGATCGCCAACGCGCTGCGCGCCAAGCGGGCTCCCGGCCGGATCTTCATCGTCACCGACGCCATGTCGACGGTCGGCACGACGATGACGGAGTTTGAGCTGAACGGCCGCATCATCCAGCGCCAGGGCGGCAAGCTGACGCTCGACGACGGTACGCTGGCCGGCTCCGATCTCGACATGATCGGCGCGATCCGCTTCATGACCGGCACGGTCGGCATCGGCCTCGACGAAACCCTGCGGATGGCGTCGCTGTATCCGGCGCAGTTCATGGGGATCGATCGGACCTACGGCCGCATCGCGCCTGGCGCGCGCGCCGATTTCGTACACCTGACCGGCGACCTCGATGTCGCGGGCGTCTATATCGGCGGTGCGCGGCAGCATTTCGCACCGCTCTCCTGAACGGACCAACGAGCATGACGCGCGGAACCGCAGCCTTCGACATTGGCGGCTCGAAGATCGAGTTCGCCCGTGTCTCGCGCGAAGGCGCGGTAACCGATCGCACCACGCTGCCGACGCCGCACACGAGCTGGGGCGACTTCGTCGCGACGCTCCGTCGCCTGATCGAGGCAGATGGTGGCGCCGCCCGCATCGGCATCTCGATCGCCGGCACCGCCGACAGCGCCACCGGCATAGCCCTGGCCGCCAACGTGCCGGTTGTCACCGGACACCGCATCGAGAGTGAAATCGCCGAAGCGCTCGGCATCCCCGTCCGGGTCGGCAACGACGCGGATTGCTTCGCATTGGCCGAGGCGATAGTCGGCGCCGGCAAGGGCTTACCGATCGTCTTCGGCGCGATCCTTGGCACCGGCGTCGGCGGCGGGCTGGTGATCCACGGCCGCATGGTGCGCGGCGCGCATGGCGTCACCGGCGAATGGGGCCACGGCCCGCTGCTCGCCGAAGCCGTCGCCGCGCGCGGCATTCCGGTCGTGCGGTGTGGGTGCGGCCAGACCGGCTGCCTCGACAGCTATGGCTCGGCACGCGGGCTGGAGCGGATCCACGCGGCGCTGGCGGGTGAAACACGCACCAGCCACGCCATCACCGAGGCCTGGCACGCCGGCGATGACAAAGCCACGAAGAGCGTCGAGGCTTTCGTCGAACTGATCGCCGGTCCGCTGTCGATGATCGTCAACACGATCGGCCCGTCGATCATCCCCGTCGGCGGCGGGCTCTCCTCCGATTCGGTCCTGCTCGGCGCGATCGACAAGGCCGTGCGCGCCCGCGTTCTGGGGCGATACACCCAGCCGCTCGTGGTTCCCGGGCAGACCCGAGGCGCCAGCGGCCTGATCGGCGCGGCCATGCTGGCGGAAGAACGTGCGCCGTGATCATACTGCGGCCATGCCCATCGCCGAACCCAGGGACACCGCAGCGCTGATGACGATCCAGGTCGAGATTTGCGTCGATACGGCCGACGGACTATCCGCCGCCATCCGGGGCGGCGCCGATCGTATCGAACTCTGCAGCGCGCTAGCGCTCGGAGGGTTGACGCCCTCCCCCGGCCTGATGCGGATCGCCGCCAAAACTGGCGTGCCGACCTACGCGATGATCCGGCCGCGCGAGGGAGATTTCGTCTTCACGCCGGGCGAGCTCGACCAGATGCGGCGCGACATCGACGCGGCCCGCTCGGCCGGTCTCGCCGGCGTCGTCTTGGGAGCCTCCGAGCCACGCGGAAAGCTCGACGCCGAGGCGCTGTTTCGCCTGCGCAGCCACGCGGGCGGGCTCGGCGCGACGCTGCATCGCGCCTTCGACCTCGTGCCGGATCCGAACGACGCGCTGGAGACAGCGATCTCGCTCGGTTTCGAGCGCATCCTGACATCGGGCGGCAGCAAGCGGGCCCTGGACGGACTGGCGGCGCTGCGGGCGCTGGTGGCTCGCGCCGGCGACCGCCTCTCGATCATGCCAGGCTCCGGCGTTCGGCCGGAAAATGCGGCGGCGATCCTCGCCGAGACCGGCGCGCGTGAGATTCATGCCTCTTGCCGGACCGGTCGCCAGACCGTGGCGCCGGAGGCGGTGGCGCTCGGCTTCGCGTCGGATTCACTCCGGGATGTCACGGCGGCGGAATCGGTCGCCGAGTTGATCCGTACCGTCCGCATGTTCGAAAATCCGTCGGCTTGACGCCACATGACGAACATGGCGCCGCATAGCGCAAACGATTGAATTCACAGCATCAAAGGACTTTGACAGCCGGTCCCCGCGCATGGCACGCTGCGCTCGATAACGAGGGAATGGTCATGGCCGAGATCGTCTTTGAGCGGGTGACGAAACGCTACGACGACGGTCATCTCGCCGTCGATGCGCTGAACCTCAAGATCGAGGATGGCGAGTTCCTCGTGCTGGTCGGGCCGTCCGGCTGCGGCAAGTCGACGGCGCTCCGCATGATCGCCGGGCTCGAGGAAATCTCGGACGGCGCGCTCGTCATCGACGGCGCCGTCGCCAACGATCTGTCGCCACGCGACCGCAACATCGCCATGGTGTTCCAATCCTACGCGCTCTACCCGCATCTCTCCGTCGCCGACAATATCGGCTTCGGCCTCAAGGTGCGCGGCTCCGACAAGACGGCGATCCGCGCCAAGGTCGAGGAAACCGCGAAGCTGCTCGAGCTCTCCGACCTGCTCGACCGCAAGCCCGGCCGCCTCTCCGGCGGCCAGCGCCAGCGCGTCGCCATGGGCCGCGCTTTGGTGCGCTCGCCCAAGGCCTTCCTGATGGACGAACCGCTCTCCAATCTCGATGCACGGCTACGCGGCCAGATGCGGGCCGAGATCGCCCATCTGCAGAAGATGACCGGCGTCACCACCGTCTATGTCACGCACGACCAGGTCGAGGCGATGACGATGGGCGACCGTGTCGCCGTGATGAACAAGGGCGTGCTGCAGCAGCTGGCCGCCCCACGCACCCTCTATGACGCACCGGCCAACCTGTTCGTCGCCGGCTTCATCGGCTCGCCGCCGATGAACCTGATCGGCGGCCAGATCATCGCCGGGCCCGAGGGGTATGTGCTGAAGCTGGGCGAACTGACGATCGCGCTCGACGCCGACTCGCTCACTGCCCGGCCGGCCATCCTGCGAGCGATCGGCCGCGACATCATCGCCGGCATTCGCCCCGAGGCGCTAGCCCCGGCAGGGGATGCTATCCCCGGCCCGGGCAAGCTTGCCGGCAAGGTCGCCTTTGTCGAGGATCTCGGCGCCAATCTGCTCGTCCATCTCGATCTCGACGGCGCCGCCGTGGTCGCCGCGGGCGTATCGGAAGATGGCGAGGAACTGCAATCGGCCAGAACCCGGTTGCGCGCCGTGATCGACGGCACACTGCCGGTGAAGAAGGGTGACCGTATCTGCCTCACCGTCGATCCGTCCCGCATCCATCTCTTCGATGCCGAAACGGAACTGGCGATCCTCGCCTGACGGCCTCGGCCGGATGCGTCACCGGACAGGATCGCAAAGATCTTCGCATCCGGAGAACTGGTTGATTTCCATCAAAGCGGGGCGATTGGGCATGATCGATAGTGGTTCCGTCAGCAAACGGAGTCTGCCATGTCCGCCACCGGTGTTCTCTTCCTCAGCGCGATCGTCTGCGCTTTCGCCGTCTTCATGATCAGCCTCGCCTGGGCGGAACGCCAGACGCGCAACCTGAGCCCGAGCTTGCGGCCGACAGAAGCCCGCGCCTCGATTCAGGCCGCGCGCCCCATCCGTACCTGAACGGCACAGCAACAGGGCGCAGCGGCTCGGCGTTCCTTTCGGGGGACAGGTTCGTCGATTGACCTCCGTGCGCATCCGGCTGGAGCAGGCCGGAGATGTCACGTTGAGGCAATCCGTTGCGCCCTGACCACCTCCAGGGTCAGCGCCCCCCTTATTGCACGCCCCTGGTCAGGCCCTGGACGAAATAGCGGTTCAGGAACAACGCCATCAGCACGATCGGCACTGTCGAGAAATGCGCCAGCGCGCCCAGCGTGCCCCAGGTGATGTCCTTGGTGCCGAAGGCCGCGAGCAGCGCCACCGAGAGAGGCTTGGTGTCGGGACCGGTCAGGAACATCGGCGTCAGGAAGTCGTTCCACGAGAACATGATACAGAACAGCGCGCTGGCGATGATGCCCGGCACCACCATCGGCAACGCCACACGGTAGAACGAGCCCCACAAGGTGCAGCCGTCGGTCAAAGCCGCCTCCTCCATGTCACGCGGCAGCGCGCGGAAGTAGGAGAACATCATCCAGGTCACGAAGGCGCAATTGAGCGTCGTATTAATCATCACCACCGCCCACCATGTGCCGAGAAGGCCGATATCCCGCATCATCAGATAGAACGGGATCAGCGTCGCAATGATCGGCACGGTGCGGATCGCCAGGAAGAAATAGGCGACGAGGATCGCATAGCGCGATTTCGACCGCGCCAGCGCATAGCCCGCCGGCACACCGAGCAGCAGCGACAGCACGGTGGTGCCGAGGCTGATGATGAGGCTCGACTTCAGCAGCGCCCAGACGTCGAACAGTTCGAAGATGCGCTGGAAATTGAACATCGTCGGCGTGAAGGCGAAGCTCGGCGGCGACGAGAAGATCTCGCGCGGCGGCTTGTAGGCGGTCGTCACCAGCCAGAGTACCGGCATCAGATAGATGGCGAGAATGACGATGAGGGCCGTGCGCTCGATGGCGATCTGGCGGGTCCGGGCTTTCATCTCTCGTTGGCCCTCACATCGGCCCGGCGGATCAGCAGCGTGAACACGGCGCACATCAGCGCGATGCAGAGGATCGTCAGATTGCCGATCGCCGAGGCAAAGCCGATGTTGAAGAACTCGAGGCCCTGCTTGACGCCATAGAGCATCAGCGACGTCGTGGCGTCGGCCGGTCCGCCGCCGGTTGTCACGAAGATGATGTCAAAGACGCGGAACGCGTCCATCACGCGCAGCACCAGCGCCAGGAAGACGGTCGGCAGCAGCAGCGGCAGCACCACCATGCGGAAGCGTTGCAAAGCCGTCGCGCCATCCGCCGCCGCGGCCTCCAGAATGTCGGTCGGCAGCGATTTGAGGCCGGCGAGCAGGATCAGCGCCACCAGCGGCGTCCATTCCCAAACGTCGATCAGGATCACGACCGGCAGCGCCGTCGTCGTGTTGGCGAGGAAGCCGCGCGGTCCGGAGATGCCCCATTCTGCCAGGTAGTAGCCGAAGAAGCCGTAGTCGACCGCGAGCAGCGCGCGGAAGATGAGGCCGACGACGATCGGCGTGATGGTGACCGGGATGAGCAGGAAGGCGAGGCAGATGCGGTTGAAACGTCCGTCGCGCCAGAGCAGCAGCGCCAGGCCGAGCCCGATCACGAACTCGAGCGTCACGGCGCCGAAGGTGAAGAGGAAGGTGTTGATCACGGCGCGCCGCGCCGTCGCGTCGGCCCAGAGCGCAATATAGTTGTCGAGGCCGACGAAGGTCCGCCGGCCACCGCCGCGCAGCAGATTGTAGTCGAAGAACGAGTACCAGATCCCCTGCGCCAGCGGCCAGACGGCCACCAGCACGACATAGAGGATCGCCGGCAGGGCGAGGGCGACCAGGAACAGCTTGCGGCGATCCGAGAAGCGCAGGCCTGACGCCCTGGACGGGGCAAGATCGATCGATCCGACGGAAGTGGTGGTCAAAGGCTAGTCCTCGATCGAGGCGAGGCCCCGCCCGGCCCGGCCGCGATGGGAGGCGGGCCGAAAGGGGTATGGCCTGGATTGTATCCGAAACGGGCGACCGCCCCAATGCCGGCGTCGCGGCAGCGGGGCTGCCCCTTCCGCGTCGGCCCCAAGGGCGACGGAGAAGGGGCGCTCACATTCCGGTGCTCGGATCAGAACAGCTTCGCTGCCTTTTCCTGGACTTCGTCGAGCGCCGCCTTGGGCTCGACGCCACCAACCAGAACGGCGTTCACGGCCGTGCCGAGCAGGTCCTGGATTTCCGGATATTGCGGAATCCGCGGGCGGTAGTCGCCATCGGCGTTCTCGAACGACTTGGCGAGAACCGGCAGGAAGGGGAACTTCTTGTTCAGGTCCGGATCGGCCAGCGTCGACTTGCGGATATAGCTGCCGGCGCCTTCCAGATTGAGTTCCTTCTGCACCTCGGGGCTCGTCAGCCACTTGATGAACTGCCAGGCCGCTTCCTGCTGGGCGGGATCGATGTCCGCATTGATGCCCATGCCCCAGCCGCCGAGGCCGTATTTGACAGGCAGGCCCTTGGCGACCGGCGTCGTGGTGATCGCCACCGTGTCGACCACCTTCGACATCGACGGGTCATAATATCCCGGCGCGCCGACCGACCACGTTTCCATCATCGCCGCCAGCCCCTGGCGGAAGCTCTCTTCGCGGCCACCCCAGTCATAGTCGACCGCGCCGGGAGGGGCTGCCTTGTCGAACAGCTCCTTGTAGACCTTGAGGCTGTTGATGTTGGCTTCCGAGTTGATCGCCGGCTTGCCCGAGGCATCCAGCACCGAACCGCCGAGCTGAGCGTTGTACTGCAGCCAGTCCTGCGCCACGGCCGGGCCCTTCTGGCCGTTGGCGACAAAGCCATAGGTCTTCTTGTCCGGATTTGTCAGCTTGATCGCCGTGGTGACGAAGTCCTCGGCGGTCTCCGGCACCTTCAGGCCAGCTGCGTCGAGCAGATCCTTGCGATAGGCAAGCACCGCAGCATAGCCCGCAAACGGAAAGGCAACCTGCTTGCCATCATACTGGCCGATATACTTGATCATGGCCGGGTAGATGTCGTCGAGCTGCATCTCTGCGGCGTCGCGCTTGATCCAGTCGGTCAGGTCGACGGTGTATTTGTTGTCCGCATATTGACCGGCCCAGACGATATCCATCGTCACCAGGTCATAGCTCTTGGTGTCGCCGACGAAATCGGCCTGCGTCTTGGTCAGGAGCGAGCCGTAGTCGAGAATGTCGACCTTGACCTTGGCGCCCGTCGCTTCCTCGAACTTGGGCGCGAGCTTGGCGATCACCGGCGCATATTGATCGTTCTGCGAGGCGAGTGTGAGGGTGACGCCGGCGAGCGGCTTGTCCGCGGCCGAAGCGCCGCCGGCCAACCCAGCCATGACCAGTCCGGCCGTGCCGAGCTTCCAGAAAGACGTCTTAATCATCGTTAGGACTCTCTTCCGTTGTGATAAATACGCAAAATGGAGTATATCTCAAACAAACCGGCACTCAATAAGCTACATTCCTTCACGGTACGCACAAATTCTCCGCAGAGAGCCGACAATTAAGTTGCATAGCACTGGCCGAAACAGTCAGCACCGAAGATCTATCATGTTAAATCCGTGAAACTGACCATGTTCGATTGTTCGAAACCGATACAGTTCAAATCCACGAGCGAACACCGCGACGAGAGCTCGGCGCGTCGTGGGCATGATGACAGAGCCGCCGGGAATTGGGGAGCGCGCAATTTCGGCAGGATGGACGAAAACACGGCGAAAGTGCCGCCGCGTCCCTCATCCGCCGCCGCGCCCGGGATCGCGGCCCGGCAGCCGTGGCGCTGTGACCCGCCAGTCGCCATATGCGGAGGATCCGTATGAGCGGCCGAAGCGATGGCGGGCCTTTCCTTCCACGATGCGGACCTGCACTATGCGGCATGGATCCGCACAGTGCTCGAGACCTTGATAGCGGAGAAACGTTATGGCCCTAGCGCCACGCACAGAGCCGGATGCAGTCGACGATCTCCTGATCGAGGGACGGCTATTCAGCGCCGAATTCCCAGTTCTGCTCGCCAATCACCTGCCGATGATGATCGTCGCGCTCGACCAGCTCGGCGCGACCAGTGAGCGGCTGCGCCAATATTTCGACAATTACCGCACCGTGAACGGCCTGGTGCCGACACCGCCGCCCGTTGCGCCGATCCAGCGAGAACAATGGACCGACGCACTCGGCGACCGGTCGCGCGAATATGATTACCGCGCCTTTTTCGAGGGCGAGGTGCGCCGGCTCGGAATCGACGCGACGGTCCAGGCCTACCTGCCGACGCTGATCCCCGGCATCGGCGCCAGCGCCCTGCACGGCATGATGCGAACCGCCTACGGATTCATGCGGATGGATCCGGCCGAGGTCGGGACGGCGATCGGCTATTGGGCGGCCACCTATCTGCCGATGCCGCCCTCGACCGGGGCCGACCCGATCACCGACGATCCGGGCGAAGTGCTCGCCCGCGCCTGCGCCCTGCCAGGCCTGCACCATGTCGTCCCCGAGACGGACCTGCTCTGGCACAATATCCGCGCTGCCGGCGCCTCCCCCGATTTCGCGCCGGTGGTGGACTGGCTGGCGATCGGCCCCGATACCGGCCGACGCCTGGCCTCAACCTCGCTGGCGCTCTTCGCGGCGACGATGGACTTCTCCTCGCTGCACGCGCTGACGGGCTCGCACTGGATCCGGATGATCAGCCCGCACCTGCTGGAAGCGGATCGCGCCGCTCTGATGCGCCATTTCTGGCAGATCATCGCCTCGCTGGTGCCGAAAATCGGCTTCCCGACGCTGCCGAGCGCCGAGCAGCTGGACGAATGGCGGCACCTCCCGGCGCCCGGTTGGCCGGAGATCGCCGCCAAGGCAGTACAATCCGAGGACGAGCACGACATCAGCCTCGTCTTCTCCGCCCGCGAGGAGGAGAAGGTCCATGGTGATCGTCTCTACCGCGTCGTCGCGGCACGCCGCATGGAACTGATGGACTGATGGAGTGGATGGTTTGACGGAACGGATGCAGCCGACCCTCGTCGTCGCCGGTGCCACGACGGCGGGTGGCCACACCGTCGATATCGTCATCGCCGGCGAGACGATCACCGCGATCGTCCCGGCCGGCGAAGGCCCTGATGACTGCGACCGCATCGACGCCACCGACCGCCTCGCCGCGCCCTCCTTCGTGGAGGGGCACATCCACCTCGACAAGACGCTGCTGGGCCTGCCCTTCATTCCGCATCTACCGGGTGAAACGGTGGCGCTCCGCATCGCCGCGGAAAAGGCGCTCCGGCGCACACTGGCGCTGCCGATCGAGGAACGCGGCGGCCGGCTGATCGAGCAGATCGCCGCCTTCGGCACCGGCAGCCTGCGCAGCCATGTCGATATCGACACCGAAATCGGCCTCTCCGGCCTGCACGCGCTGATCCGCCTGAAGGAACGGTACTGGGATCTGGTCGACATCCAGATCGTCGCCTTCCCGCAAAGCGGGGTGATCACCGATCCCGGCGTCGCCGACCTGCTCGACGCGGCGATCCGCGAAGGCGCCGATCTTGTCGGTGGCCTCGATCCGGCCGGCATCGATCAGGACGTCACCGGACATCTCGATGCAATTTTCGCCATCGCCGGCAAGCATGGCGTCGGCCTCGACATCCACCTGCACGATCCCGGCCCACTCGGCGCCTTCGAGCTTCGGCAGATCGCTGCCCGCACCATCGCGCTCGGCCTTGAGGGCAAGGTCGCCGTCAGCCATGCCTTCGCGCTGGGCCAGATCGACGATTTCGAGTTCGGCCGCACCGCCGAGGCGCTCGCCACCGCCCGCGTCGCCATCATGACCAACGGCCCCGGTCCCGTCGCCATGCCGCCGGTACGCCGGCTGAACGCGGCCGGCGTCACCGTCTTTGCCGGCTCGGACAATATTCGCGACGCCTGGTCGCCCTATGGCGACGGCGACCTGCTGCGCCGCGCCATGCTGATCGGCTATCGCCAGGATTTCCTCACCGACGCGAGCCTTGCCCATGCCTTCGCCATGGTGACCGAAATCCCGGCCGCCGTACTCGGCATAGATCATTACGGCCTCGCGCCGGGCAAGCGCGCCGACCTCGTCCTGCTGGCAGCCGCTTCGCTGCCGGAGGCGGTCGCCGGCGCGCCGCTCGACCGGACGGTGATCAAGCGCGGCCGGCTGGTGGCGCGAAAGGGTATGCTGGCACCGCGCGACTAGCGAAGGCGACGTGCCGATGGCGGCGCAATTCCTCCGCCATCGCAATCGTGAACGCCGCGAACCGCATCAGCGATTGGATCGGCTGCCGAAAGCTGGCATGTCTCGCCGCCCAAACGGATTTCCCCATCCGCCCGCAGCGGTACCCGAAGGCCTTTCATGCGTCTGCCCGATTCTCACGGTCCAGGTTCCGCACCTAGGGCCCCCCTGCCCGCCACGATCACCACGCCGCTGACCATCCTGATGGCCGCCGCCTGCGGGGCGATCGTCGCCAATCTCTACTACGCCCAGCCGCTGATCGCGCTGATCGGCCCGGATGTCGGCCTGCCGCCAGCGCTGGCCAGTTTCATCGTGACGCTGACGCAGATTGGCTATGGCGTCGGCCTGATGCTGATGGTGCCGCTCGGCGACATCATCGAGAACAAGAAGCTGGTGTTGATCGCCGTCGGCGTCACCGCCTTCGCGTTGCTGCTCGCGGCCTTCGCGCCGAGCGCCCTGCCCTTCCTGGGCGCGGTGCTGTTCATCGGCATCTGCTCCAGCATCGCGCAGGTGCTGGTGCCGATGGCCGCGCACATGGCGAGCGACGAAACGCGGGGCCGCACCGTCGGCAACGTGATGAGCGGCCTGATGATCGGCATCTTGTTCGCGCGACCGCTGGCCGGCGTTCTGGCAGACCAGATCGGCTGGCGCGGCGTGTTCTTCTGCTCGGCCGCCTTCATGCTGGCGCTGGCCCTGCTGCTGCTGCGCTACCTGCCGCAGCGCCATCCGCATTCCGGCCATACCTATTCTCAGCTGATCGGCTCGCTCTGGTCGATTTTCCGCGATACGCCGGTGCTGCGGCGGCGCGGTTTCTACCAGTTCGCGCTGTTCGCGGATTTCAGCCTGTTCTGGACGAGCGTACCGCTCGAGCTCGCTGGTGGGCCGTTCCATCTGTCGCAGACGCAGATCGCGGTCTTCGCGCTTGCCGGCGCCGCCGGCGCCTTGTCGGCGCCGCTGGCCGGACGTCTGGCGGATCGCGGCTTCGGCCGGATCGGCACGGGACTGGCGATCGCCGGCGCCTTTGCCGCCTTCGCACTGACCGGGCTCGTCTCCATCGGCTCGATCGCCGCCCTGGTGGTCGCGGCGATCCTGCTCGATTTCTGCGTCCAGGCGAACATGGTGTTCGGCCAGCGCTCGCTGTTTATGATGGCCCCGGCGATCCGCAACCGGCTGAGCGGCATCTATGTCGCCATTATCTTCATGGGCGGAGCGGTCGGTTCGGCAATCGCCAGCCCGCTCTACGAGACCTTCGGCTGGAACGGCATCCTGGCGGCCGGCGTCGCCTTCCCGCTGATCGCCTTCCTGTTCTACCTGACCGAGCTCTTCGGCAGACAGGCCGAGGCGCGCTAAGCGCCCCGGCGAAGCGGAAGGCAACCCGCCGGCGTCAGTCCATGCGGACGCCGCCGGTGACGTTGATGCCCTGGCCGGTCATGAAGCGGGCGGCTTCGGAGGCGAGGAACACCACCACATCGGCGACATCCTCGGGTTCCTCGATGCGGCCGAGGGGGGTCAGCGAGATGTACTCGGCTCGCACGGCCTCCGGCGTCATGCCGCGCAGCTCCGCCTCCCAGACGATCTCCCGCTCCTGCATCGACGTCTTGACGAAGCCGGGGCAGACGCAGTTGACGCGGATCCCCTTCGGGGCCATCTCGCGGGCGAGCGCCTGCGTCCAGCCGAAGACGGCGAACTTCGAGGCCGAATAGTGCGCCAGCAGCGGCGCGCCGACCTTGGCGGCGAGCGACGCCGTATTGACGATCACCCCCTTGGTCTTTTGCGCCAAAAAGTGCCGGCAGGCGATCTGATTCGCGAGGAAGACGCCGCGCGCGTTGACGTCGAAGTTGAAGTCCCACTCTTCGTCGGTGATGTCGACCGCCGGACGCATGGTCGAGACACCGGCATTGGCGCAAAGCAGGTCGAAGCCGCCGATGCCGTCGATCGCCTTTTGCATCGCCCGCTCGACGGAATCGCGCTTGGTGACATCGACTTCGACGGCGAAACCGCCGTTTTCCAGACCCGCTACCACGGCCTGCGCGGCCATGACGTCGAGATCGGCGATCGCCACCGTCGCCCCGGCCTTGTCGAGTGCCCGCGCGATCGCCGCGCCGATCCCCTTCGATCCGCCCGTGACAATCGCCTTGCGTCCAGAGAGATCAAAAATACCGGCCATCCGTGTGTCCTCGTTGGGTTGCTCACATCAGCAAATCGCAAAATCGAACACTTTACAACGCCATCCATCAGCTTAATGTTTGCTAATGTTCGAAGTTGATGCCGTTGACGCATCCGG
Source organism: Kaistia granuli DSM 23481 (assembly GCF_000380505.1). Classification (GTDB taxonomy): domain Bacteria; phylum Pseudomonadota; class Alphaproteobacteria; order Rhizobiales; family Kaistiaceae; genus Kaistia; species Kaistia granuli. The sequence goes on from NZ_AQYH01000008.1 coordinate 142,787, forward strand.
AAGGAACCTGCGATGTCAGCCGACTCGATGCCAGGCCATGAATTCGGGCAACCCGATGCTGCCCGAACCGATTGGATCGACCGGGACTTCGCCCGCATGCCGGCCGGCGCTCGGCAGGCGCTGATCCTCGACGTCATCGCCACCAATGGCTTCCTCTCGGTTTCCAAGTTCGCCGGCGATCTCGGCGTCTCGGAAATGACCATCCGGCGCGATCTCGTCGTGCTGGCGGAACGGGGCCTGCTCGCCAGAACCCATGGCGGCGCTGTGTCATCGGCGGTCAATCCGCGCGAAATCTTCGACGCGGAAGAGCCGGCCTTCAAGAGCCGCCGCCACCGCAACGCCCGCGAGAAATCGGCTATCGCCACCGCCGCCGCCGCCCTGATCGGCCCCGGCGAGACGATCGGCATCGACGTAGGCACCTCGACCCTGACGCTGGCCGAAGCGGTGGTCGGGCGCGCGGATCTCCGCGTCTTCACCAACAGTCTCCGCGCCGCCATGATGCTCTCCGCCTCGAAAAGCCCGGTCTATGTGCTGGGCGGCGAAGTGCGCAATCCCGAACAATCGGTCGTGGGCTCCCGCGCCGTCGGCGAATTGCAGAACTACAACATCGATCGGGTGTTCATCGGCGTTTCGGGTCTGATCGAGGCCGGCTTCTTCGACTACTCGGTCGAGGACACCGAAGTGAAGCGCGCCTTCATCGCCCGCGCCGACCGGGTCGTCATCCTGTGCGATTCCTCGAAGTTCGATCACCGCTCGCTCGCGCGGGTCTGCGAGCTTTCCGGTGCCGACATTCTGGTTACCGACGCCCCGCCTCCGCCGCATCTCGCCAGAGCGCTCGACGCCGCCGGGATCGAAGTCGTCGTGGCCGGCAGAGAGCATCATCAGATCGAGTGAGGCTGGCCGCAGCCCCTCCCGCCCGCCCAAACAATCTCCAACAACTGGATCACCCCGGATGCCCGCTCGGAAGACGACCGTCATCGGTCTCGATATCGGCACCACTTCGACCATCGCCATCGCCGTCCGCGTGCCGGACGAGATCTCGCACATGGCCTCGCGACCGGTGAGGCTTTCGTCACCGCGTCCCGGCTGGGCCGAGGAAGATCCGGCCGAATGGTGGGAAAACACCCGCGCGGTGTTGCGCGAGACGATCGCCGCTCTGCCGGACGGACCGGATTCGCTCGCCGGTATCTGTGTCACCGGCATGCTGCCGGCCGTGGTCCTGCTTGATGCCGACGGCTCGGTGCTGCGCCCGAGCATCCAGCAGAGCGACGGCCGTTGCGGCGCCGAAGTGGAGGAACTGAGGCGCGAAATCGACGAGGCGGCCTTCCTGAAGCGCACCGGCAACGGCGTCAACCAGCAGCTCGTCGCCGCCAAGCTGCGCTGGATCGCCAAGCACGAGCCGGACGTCTTCGCCCGCATCGCCACCGTGTTCGGCTCCTATGATTATGTGAACTGGCGGCTCACCGGCCGTCGCGCCGTCGAGCAGAACTGGGCGCTCGAGGCCGGCTTTACCGACGTCGCGACCGACCGCATCGCCGACGATCTGGTGGCGCTCGCCGGCATCCCGCGTGACGCCGTGCCGGACCGGACCGTGACGCACGAGGAAATGGGCCGCGTCTCCGCTGAGGCGGCGGCCGCCACGGGCCTGCCCGAAGGTCTGCCGGTATTCGGCGGCGCGGCCGATCACATCGCGTCGGCGCTTGCCGCCGGCATCGCCTCGCCGGGCGATATCCTGCTGAAATTCGGCGGCGCCGGCGACATCGTCGTCGCGGCCGACAAGGCGAAGCCGGATGCTCGGCTCTATCTCGACTATCACCTGGTGCCCGGCCTCTACGCGCCGAATGGCTGCATGGCGGCCTCCGGTTCGGCGTTGAACTGGCTCGCCGGACTGATCGGCGAGACGGATGGCGCCGAGCGACCGCATGTCCAGCTCGATCAGCTGGCAGCGGCCGTCGCGGCTGGTAGCGACGGCGTGCTCTGCCTGCCCTATTTCCTCGGCGAGAAGACTCCGATCCACGATCCGCTGGCGCGCGGAACCTTCATCGGCCTCAGCCTCGGCCACGGCAAGGGCCATGTCTGGCGCGCGCTGCTCGAGGGCATCGCCTATGGCTTCCGCCATCATGTCGACGTGCTGGCGGATATGGGTCATGCGCCCCGCCGCTTCTTCGCCTCCGACGGCGGCACCAAGAGCCGGGTCTGGATGCAGATCATGGCGGATGTCGTCGGCGCGCCGGTGCAGCTCCTCGACAATCCCTATGGTTCCTCGGTTGGAGCGGCCTGGGTCGCGGCGATGGGCACCGGCCTCGCCAGCGACTGGAACGGCATCTCCAGCCTGGCAACGCGCGGCGCCCTCATCGAGCCGAACCCCGCCAACCGGACGGTCTACGATCGCGGCTATGCGCGCTACCAGGCCTCCTACGAAGCCTTGAAGCCCGTCTTCGCCATGCCGTAGCAGGTGCACAAGAAGCCCCCGCGAAGCGATGCTGGCGGGGGCGAGATGGAGCGCGGGAAAGCGCTCGGGAGGTTCACAGGGAGCTAGTGGACCTTCTTTGCTTTGGCCTTGGCCAATTGCGACGGAGACAATTGCGACGGCCTGACCTCGGCGCCGGTAATGCCCGAGCCGGGCTGCACCATGCCGGGCGGGTCACTCGTCGGGAATGTTTCCTTCAGTTCCTTGTCGAGGCGGGTATTCTGCTCTTTGCGGGCATGGCGCGCGGCATGACCGGGCACCATCGACTTCAGCAGTTCCTTGACAGCCATCGAACGTCCTCCTTGCCACATAAGCGCTTCGAATAAACAAGGCGCGGCGGCTGTTTTCGTTCCAAACCAGGACCGGAAATCGCACTTTCCCGAGAATCCGGCCCTGTCCCTTGCGCGTTTCCAGGCGATGATGGAGGTGGGAAATGAACGAGAACCTGAGCCGCATGCCGGTTTTACGGAACTGGCAGCCCGAGATACTCGCGCTGCTGCGCATCGCAACGGCGCTGGTCTATCTGCAATTCGGCACCGCCAAGCTGCTAGGCTTTCCGTTCTCGGACACCCTTTCCAACCTGCCGCCCTTCTCCCTCTTCTGGATTGCCGGCATTTTCGAGATCATCGGAGCGCCGCTGCTCCTGATCGGTCTATTCACCGGCCCGGTCGCCTTCGTGTTGTCGGGCGAAATGGCGATTGCCTATTTCTTCATCCACCTGCCCGAGGACTTCTTCCCGCTCCGCAACGGGGGGATCGAGGCGATCTTGTTCTGCTTCATCTTCTTCTACCTCGCCGCCGCCGGCCCCGGCGCCTGGAGTGTCGACATGTGGCTGGCCCGACGCCGCCGCTTCAAGCCCGGTCCCGTCTGAGCCCATGGAAAGGGCCCCGAAAGCGGTCACCATCGGGGCCCCTGCAAGGTTCCGGTGCCGAGAAGCCGGCGACTAGACTGCCACGCTCGGATAGCCGGCTTCGTCCAACGCGGCGACGATCGCAGCGGCGTCAACGGCGCTTTCCACACGGACGGTCTTGGTTGGGAGATCCGTGCCGACGCGCGCGGCGGGATCGACGCCCTTGACGGCCTTCTCGATCGTCGCGGCGCAATGGCCGCAGGACATGTCTTTCACGGTGAGGGTCAGCATTCAGGGCCTCCATTCGCTTCGGTGTCGGGAATATGGAGGTTCCCATCATGGCAAGGTCAAGGACCGAAAACACTCCTTGACCTTCCAATAATGGGAAGGTCCATCTATATGGACATCTCAAAAGACAAGGGGCTCTCGCAATGACCAACATGGGTCGTCGGCGCGGTCTCGGAAGCAATACCGCCCGGTCGAATGAAGGAGTTCCGCGATGAATATCGGTGAGGCATCCAAGGCTTCCGGCGTCTCCGCCAAGATGATCCGCTACTACGAGCAGATCGGCCTGATCCGCGCCGTCGGACGCACCGAATCCGGCTACCGGATCTACTCGACGACGGATGTCGAGACGCTGCGCTTCATCCGCCGCGCCCGCGACCTCGGTTTCTCGGTCGAAGAAATGGGCACGCTGCTGGCGCTCTGGCAGGACAAGCAACGCGAGAGCGGCGACGTCAAGCGGGTGGCGATGCAGCACGTCGTGGCAATCGAGAAGCGCATCCATGAACTGGAAGGCATGGCGCGGACGCTGCGCCATCTCGCCGGCCACTGCCATGGCGACGACCGGCCCGACTGCCCCATCCTCGACGATCTCGCCGCGATCGCCGCGGTGGAGAAGCCAGCCGCGCGCCGGCCGGCGCTGAAGGGACGGCATCGGGGCGATATCGCTCCAGCCTGAAGCCATCTCCTGAGACACCCTGCGCCGGTCCCGCCGAACCAGTGCAGGGTGGTCTTCCCGGCGATCGTTCGATGCTTGGTCGCGAGGTGGCGACGAAAGCTCAGCGACAGATGCCGAACATGGCGTTGATCTGCTGTGCCACCCGCTCGATCACGGTCTCAGCGCCGAGTTCGACGCCCTGCAGCAGAAGCACGATGAAAAGCGGCCCGATCAGCAGCCATATCCATTGCAGTCGCACTGGCCGGACGAAGAGCACCGGCCGGGTAGCGAGGATCATCGGCGCGATCATGCCGATGGCCCCGCCGAGGATCGTCTCCGGGACCGTGTGGGCGCCGAGTACGACCCGAGTCACGGCGATGGCCAGCGCCAGCAGAAAGCCGGAGAGAATGGCCACGATCCGCAGCGGCACATTCTGTGTCAGCCGGGCGATCAGCACTCCCATCCCCGCATAGACGGCCATCGACGCGCCCGCATGTCCACTCGGGCTGCGCAGGCCCGGCACCGGCAGATACGAACCGCAGGGGATGAAGGCAATCTTCGTCAGCAGAACCAGTCCAAGCACCAGCGCGACGGAAAATGCCCACCAGAATGCCGCGCGGCGCTGTCCCGAGACCAGCAGGATCAGCGCCACCAGGACGAGGATAGGCAGGATGACGGCCTGCCCCCCGAGATTGGTGACCAGCAAGGTTAGGGGGCGAAGCGACATACAGGGTTCCGGGTCGGGACAAAGAGGACGCCGCCCCCGCTGGTGCCGCGCCGCAGGGAGCAGGCGATTCGCCCACCAATCCCTGCTTCGGCGCCAGCATGAAGGCGGACAAACGCCCTGTCCATGCGGCGACGGGCCGGTTGCTTGCATCCGCCCGGGCATCAAGGCGAAGCTGCCGGGCGCCCGAACCGGAGAGCCACCCGAGCATGACCGAAATCGAACGCTTCGCCATCGCCGGCCCCGTGCTCATCCGCCCTCGCGTGTTCGAGGACGCACGGGGCTATTTCTTCGAGGCCTTCCGACAGGATCACTTCGAACGGGACGTGGCGTCCGGTGTTCGCTTCGTGCAGGATAACCAGTCGCTGTCGCGGCTGGCAGGCACCGTTCGAGGCCTGCATTTCCAGGTGGAACCGCGCGCTCAGGCCAAGCTCGTGCGCGTTCTGGCCGGGTCGATCCTCGACGTCGCCGTCGACATCCGTCCCCGGTCGCCAACCTTTGGCGAGCACGTGGCGGTGACGCTTTCGGCTCGGGACAAGGCCCAGCTCTACGTACCGGCCGGCTTCGCGCATGGCTTCTGCACGCTCGAGCCGGACACGGAGATCCACTACAAGACGACCGACTTCTACAGCCCGGAGCAGGATCGCGGCCTCGCCTGGGACGATCCCGCGCTCGGCATCGCCTGGCCGGTCAGCGCGGAGGCCGCGACGCTGTCGGACCGGGACAGGACCCATCCCCGGCTGTCGGAACTGAAGCGCTGAGAGAGACTCCGCTCGACGAGTTCAGCGTTCCGCCAGCACCATCTCGAGCAGGTAGCGGCCATAGCTGCTCTTGCCGAGCGCGACGCCGAGGCGCTCCAACTGACTGGCGTCGATGAAGCCCATCAGATAAGCGATCTCCTCCGGACAGCAGATCTTGAGACCCTGCCGCTTCTCGAAGGTGCGCACAAACTCGGACGCCTCGATCAGGCTGTCGGGCGTGCCGGTATCGAGCCAGGCATATCCGCGCCCCATCTTCTCGACATGCAGCGCGCCGCGTTCGAGATAGGCGCTGTTGACGTCGGTGATCTCCAGTTCGCCGCGCGCCGAGGGCTTCAGGTCGGCGGCGATGTCGACGACCGCCTCGTCGTAGAAATAGAGGCCCGTCACCGCCCAGTTCGAGCGCGGCCGCTTCGGCTTTTCCTCGATCGAGACGGCCTTGCGGTCGCCGTCGAAGGCGACGACGCCATAACGCTCCGGATCCTGCACGTGATAGGCGAACACGGTCGCGCCGGTCGTGCGGGCCCGTGCCTCGGCCATCAGCGCCGTCAGTCCGTGGCCGAAGAAGATGTTGTCGCCGAGGATCAGCGCCGAACGCTGGCCAGCGACGAAATCGGCGCCAATCCGATAGGCCTGCGCCAGGCCCTCGGGGGACGGCTGCTCGGCATAGGAAAGCGCGACGCCCCATTGCGAACCATCGCCGAGCAGGGACTGGAACTTCGGCAGGTCCTGCGGTGTCGAAATGATGAGGATGTCACGGATGCCGGCCAGCATTAGCGTCGACAGCGGGTAGTAGATCATCGGCTTGTCGTAGATCGGCAGCAATTGCTTGCTGGTGACCAGTGTCATCGGATGCAGCCGCGTACCCGCGCCGCCCGCCAGGATGATCCCCTTCATGCGGCGTTCCGTTCCTGGTTGAGGATGGCGGCAACGGCCGCGCCGAGGCTTTCCGGCCAACCCGGCAGGCGAACGCCGAAGGTCCGCTCCGCCAGACCGCAATCGAGCCGTGAATCGCGCGGCCGGCGCGCCGGGGCGACATAGTCGTCGCCCGCGCTTCGGACGAGCATCGGTACCGGCAGGCCTGCCGCTTCGAGCCGCGCCATGACGCCCTCCGCCAGATCGAACCAGGAGGCATCGGCGCTGCCGGCGAGATGGTAGATGCCGCCCTCGGCCTGGTCAGCCGCCTGCGCGGCGATGGCGAGCAGGCCATCGGCGAGATCGGCGGCGTGCGTCGGGTTGCCGAACCGATCGGCGACGACATCGAGCCTGTCCTTCGTCGCCGCCAGCGCGATCATGGTCTTGACGAAGTTGCGTCCGTCCGCGCCATAGACCCAGCCGGTGCGAAGGATCAACGCGCCGCGGTTTTCCGCCAGGACGAATTCCTCCCCCTCCCGCTTCGAGCCACCATAGACGCCGAGCGGGTTTGGCGCGTCGCTCTCGATATAGGGCGCCCCCTTCTCACCATCGAAGACATAGTCTGTCGAGACATGCAGGAACGGCAGCTCCAGTCGACGGGCCGCGCGGGCGAGGTGCGCAGCGCCGCCCCGGTTCACCGCCATCGCCAGACCCGCCTGGCTTTCAGCATGATCGACGGCCGTGTAGGCGGCGGCGTTGAGAACGACGTTCGGCGCGAAGGCGGCGATCAGCCCCTCGAAATCGCCCGGCACGGCGAGATCGAGCGCGGGACGCCCGAAGGTCTCGACGACATGGCCCTGCAGCGAGGCCCGCGCCTTCAGCGCACTGGCGAGTTGGCCGCTCGATCCGGCGACGAAGATCCGCATCAGCCGGCGTCCGCCAGAAGACCAAGACGCTGGCCACGATAGACGCCGTTGCGGATCGGCTCCCACCAGTCGCGCCGGTCGAGATACCAGGCGACCGTCTTCTCGATGCCGGTGTCGAAGCTCTCCTGCGCCCGCCACCCCAGTTCCCGCTCCACCTTGGTCGGATCGATCGCATAGCGCTGATCGTGGCCCGGACGGTCGGCGACGAAGCGGATCAGCCGCTCATGCGGCCCGGCATCGACGCGGTGACCGTCCAGGATGGCGCAGATCCGCCGGACCACGTCGAGATTGGTGCGTTCGTTGCGGCCGCCAATATTGTATTTTTCGCCCGCGATGCCGCGTGTCAAAGCGAGAAAAAGCGCCCGGGCGTGGTCCTCGACATAGAGCCAGTCGCGCACGTTGAGCCCGTCGCCATAGACGTCGATCGGCGCACCCTCGAGCGCATTCAGGATGACGAGCGGGATCAGCTTTTCCGGAAAATGATAGGGCCCGTAATTGTTCGAACAGTTCGAGATCAGCGCCGGAACGCCATAGGTGCGGTGCCAGGCGCGCACCAGATGGTCGGACGCCGCCTTGCTGGCCGAATAGGGCGAGGACGGATCGTAGGACGTCTCCTCATGGAAGAGCCCGTCCGCGCCGAGCGAGCCATAGACCTCGTCGGTCGAGACATGCAGGAAGCGGAAGCTCTCTCGCGTCGCCGCCGGCGCCCGGTCGAGATAGGCGCGCGTCGCCTCCAGCAAGACGGCCGTGCCCATGATGTTGGTCTGCAGGAACTCGCCCGGGCTGCCGATCGACCGGTCGACATGGCTTTCGGCGGCGAGATGGATGACGCCATCGGGCTCGTAGCGACGGAATATCTCCGCCATCGCCGGCGCGTCGCAGACATCCGCCTGGATGAAATCATAGAGCGGGTTATCCCCGATCGGCGCCAGCGAGGCGAGGTTCGCCGCATAGGTCAGCTTGTCGACATTGACGACACCGACGCCGAGATCGGCGACGAGATGCCGGCACAAGGCCGAACCGATGAACCCGGCGCCGCCGGTAACAAGAATTCGCATGCGAGATTGGCTGCCCTGTTTGACGAGCAAGCCTAACCGCTCGCCATGGCATCGCAAAGGCGCGATGTCACGGCGAGGGTCGATAGCCTGGCAGGATCCGAGACAGACGCCGCCGGAACGTCGCGTCGTCTTCAGCCGATGGCGACCTCCACGGCGCGCTTCTCCTTGACCGACTGCAGGGCGGCGTCGGCCAGCACCAGCGCCTTCCAGCCGTCCTCGCCGGACGGGTTGGCCGGGGCGCCGGTTTCGAGCGCCGCGATGAAGGCGGCGATCTCGTTGCGATAGGCTTCGGTGTAGCGGGTCATGAAGAAGTTCAGCAGCGGCTCGCGGCGATAGCCGTCGCCATTGGCGATCTCGACATTGGTGGCGCGAAGGTTCTCGGCGCTGACCAGCCCCTTCGAGCCATGCACCTCGATGCGCTGGTCATAGCCATAGCTGGCACGACGGGAATTCGAGATCTGGGCAATGCGGCCGGATTTCGTCGTCAGGATGATCGAGGCGCTGTCGAAATCGCCGAGCTTGCCGATCTCCGGATCCACCAACACGGAGGCCGAGGCAAAGACGCTGACCGGCTCCTCGCCGAGCAGGAAGCGCGCCATGTCGAAATCATGGATCGTCATGTCGCGGAATAGCCCGCCGGAGCGGAGGATGTAATCGGCCGGCGGCGGCCCGGGATCGCGCGAGGTGATCGACACCATCTCGACCTTGCCGATCGCGCCGGCATCGATCTGGCGCCGCACCTCCATGAAATTCGGATCGAAGCGGCGGTTGAAGCCAACCATCAGCAGGGCCTTCGTCTCGGCCACGACCGCGAGGCACGCCTTGACGCGGGCAACATCGAGATCGATCGGTTTCTCGCAGAAGATCGCCTTGCCCGCCCGCGCCGCCTGCTCGATCATCGTGGCGTGCAGATCGGTCGGCGTCGTGATCAGAACGGCATCGATATCGGCCGCGTTCATGATCGCGTCCGCTTCGCGCACCTCGGCGCCGGTCGACGCGGCGAGCGCCTTGGCCGCTTCCGGAAACGCGTCGGCGACGGCGACGAGCCGTGCCCCCTTGATGGCGGCGATCGCGCCGGCATGCACCTTGCCGATGCGGCCTGCGCCCAGAAGTCCCAGTCTCACGGTCATGCCAATATCCTCAATAATTTCGCCAGAGCCCGCGGGGATCCGGCCGCTAGCTGCCGACGTCGACCCAACCACCCGTCTCGAACGCCCGCGCCATGGCGTGAACGGTCCTCTCGATGCCGATGCCGGTTTCGAATTCGACCAGATGCGCCGGCTCGCCGCCGATCCGGCGGATCAGCTCGCGCGCCTCGATCACCTTCAGATCGTTGAAGCCCAGTCCATGGCCGGGCGCCGGGATGAAGCGATCATAGGGCGGGTGCGCCGTGCCGGTCAGGATGGTGCGGAAGCCTTGCTCGGCCACCGGTCCCCGCGCCTGATAAAGCTGCAGCTCGTTCATCCGTTCCTGGTCGTAGAGGATCGAACCTTCGGAGCCGAAGATCTGCAGCGCGATCCGCCCCTTTCGCCCCCAGGCGGAGCGATTGACCAGCAGGATGCCCGAAACACCACTCGCAAGCCGGAGCAGGACGTTGGCGATGTCATGCGTCTCGACCGCCCGGCTTCCGCCCTCGGCGAGCGGACGCTCGGCGAAAGGCTTCGCCATGTCGGTGACGACGCGCGCCACGGGCCCCAGCAACGTCGTCAGAAGCGAAAGCGGATGGACGGCGAAATCATCCAGCGCGCCATAGCCCGAGCGGCGATCGCTCTTCCAGCCGAATGGCACGGCGCCATCCGCCATGAAATCCTCGTCCATCTCGAGACGGACATGATTGATCGCACCGATGGCGCCCTCTTCGAGAAGCGCCTTCAGATGCCCGATCGCCGGGTTCTGGATGTAGTTGTAGCCGAGCGCCGCCACCTTGCCGGACCGTCGCGCCGCTTCCAGCATGGCGCGGGCATCCGCCTCGGACGTCGCCATCGGCTTCTCGCACCAGATATGCTTGCCCGCCTCGAGCGCGGCGATCGCCATCTCGGCGTGGAATTCGTTCGGCGTGGTGATCGAGACGACGTCGACCTCGGGATCCGCGATCACGGCCCGCCAGTCGCCCGAGGCGCGGGCGAAGCCGAGTTCCTCCGCCTTCTTTCGGGCGACGCTCTCGTTGACCTCACCGAGATGCACGAGCCGCGGCCGCGCGATATCGCCGAAGGTCGGCGCGACCGCGTTCCAGGCCAACGCATGGCACTTGCCCATATAGCCCGTACCGATCAGGCCGATCCCGAGGGATTTCATGCTGGTCATTCCCGATGATGAGATGAGAAGGCTAGACGGTACCGCCGAGCTCGGAAGACAGATCCGCCAGCTCCTTGCCGCCGGCCATCAGGTTCTGCAATTCATCCGCCGTGATCTCGCCGCGCGCCGCCGTGCCCAGCGTACGGCCGCGATTGAGCACGGTGAACCGGTCGCCGACCGCCATGGCGTGGCGGACATTGTGGGTGATGAAGACGACCCCGAGGCCGCGCTTGCGCACCATGTCGATATATTTGAGCACCATCGACGTCTGCCGGACGCCGAGCGCCGATGTCGGCTCGTCGAGGATCAGCACCTTGGCGCCGAAATAGACGGCGCGCGAGATCGCCACGCACTGGCGCTCGCCGCCCGACAAGGTGCCGACCGCCTGGCCGGGATCGCGAACGTCGATGCCGATCCGCTTCATCTCCTCGCGCGTGATGCGATCGCAGAACCCCATATCCATGAAACGGAACGGCCAGATCCCCTTCACCGGCTCCCGCCCCATGAAGAAGTTCCGCGTCACCGACATCAGCGGGATCATGGCGAGGTCCTGGTAGACCGTGGCGATGCCGGCATCGAGCGCCTGGCGCGGGCTGCTGAACTGGACCGGCTGGCCGTTCAGAAACATCTGGCCCTTGGTCAGCCTGTGCACGCCCGCCATGGTCTTGATGAAGGTCGACTTGCCGGCGCCATTGTCGCCGAGCAGGCAATGCACCTCTCCCGGGAGGATCTCGATCGACACGCCGGCCAGCGCCACGACCGAGCCGAAATGCTTCTCGATATTGCGCATTTCGAGGATTGGCGTCGCCATCACCGCTCTCCCGTCACGCGCTTGCGGATGATGTTGTTAAAGAACACCGCCATCAGCAGCATGCCGCCGAGGAAGACGAGATACCAGTCCTGGTCGATGGTGGTGTAGGTGAGGCCGATCAGCACCATGCCGAAGATGACGGCGCCGACCGCAGCACCAACGACCGATCCATAGCCGCCGGTCAGCAGGCAGCCGCCGATCACGGCCGCGATGATCGCCTCGAACTCCTTCTGGAAGCCGCGCCGCGCATCGGTCGAACCGGCGTCGAGCACGGTCAGGATGGCGACCAGCGCCGCGCAGCAGGCGGTCAGCACGAACAGGGAAGTCTTCACCCGTCGCGTCGGCACGCCGGAATTGCGCGCTGCGTTCGGGTCGCCGCCCGACGCGAAGATCCAGTTGCCGTAGCGCGTGCGTGAGAGGACCACGGCGGCGAGGGCCGCCAACCCGACGAACCAGAGGATCTCGATCGGCACGCCGGTCACCTTGGGCTGGCCGTTCGGGAACTTGGCGATCCAGTCATGCGCGGCGAGCCAGGCGAACAGGCCTTCAAAGGCGTCACCGGCGAACAGCTTGTAGATGAAGGCATCGAGCGGTGTGTCGGTCGCGGCTTCGCGCACGCCGCGCAGCTGCGTCGCGCCACCAGTCGCCCATTTGAGCCCGACTAGCGACAGGCCGCGCAGGACGAACAGGAAGGCCAGCGTGACGATGAAGCTGGGCAGGCCGGTGTGAATGACGAGCTGGCCGTTGAAGAAGCCGATGGCCGCCGCGCAGGCAAACGTCACGGCGATCGCCACCGGCAGCGACATGCCAAAGGTCACGACGCAGGCGGCGAAGATCAGGCCGGCAAAGGCAACCATCGATCCGACCGACAGATCGAACTCGCCGCCGACCATCAGGAGCGAGGCGCCGATCGCCAGGATGCCGAGCTGGGCCGCCGGCGCCATGAAGTTCATAATGCCCGACAATTCGAACATCACCGGATTGGCGACGGCGAGGAAAAAGACCGTGACGATGACGAGGCCGAGAAGGGCTCCGAGTTCGGGACGGCGCAGGACGCGCGTCAGCGGCGAGGCATGCTTGAGCCGCTCATCCGCCGCCGTTTCGATCAGGCTGTTCTTGTCCGTCATTCTCTTCCCCGCCAGCGCGCGAAGCCAGTCGACGCGGGTCGTTCGAGGACGCCGCCTGCCCGCCGCCCTGCGCAGCCGCGGCGAGAGACGAGGCAATCCGGTCCAGCCGTGTCGGCCGGGTGACGCCGAGGGACCGAGATCCCTCGACAAACGTGGCAATGCGCGCGGGCTGTTCGGGCCCACGCGCACTGGCCGGAGCGAGTCTAGCGAATGCCCTTCGCCGACAGATCGACGACCTTGGCGGCCGAGTCCTTGGTGACCAGATTGGGACCGGACGGCACGTCGCCGCCGGGCATCAGGCCATACTTGCTGTGCAGCGCCAGGAAGGCGACCGGCAGGTAGCCCTGCAGGAACTGCTGCTGGTCAATAGCGAAGGCGGCCTTGCCGTCGGCGACAGCCTGCAGGAAGCCAGCCGAGAGATCGAAGGTCGCGACATTGACCTTGCCGTCCATGCCGGATTCACCGACGGCGGCGACGGCCGGTTCGCCAGCCAGCGAGGCGTTGAGCGTGATGATGGCGTCAATGGCTGGGTCTGAGGCGAGCGCCGCCTTGACCTTGGCCTTGACGTCGGCCGGATCGGCCGAGGTCGGCAGGACCGTCACGGCGCCGAAGCCGTCGGTAAAGCCCTTGCAACGCAGGTCGAGGGCGACGTTGCCCACTTCCTGGTTGACGCAGAGCCCCTTCTTGCCGCCCATCGTCTTGAGCTTCTCGCCCGCCGCCTTGCCGGCGTCATACTCGCTCTGGCCGACATGCAGCAGCGCGCCGAGCTTCTTCGACACGTCCGAGCCCGAATTCATCGAGATGACGGGAATGCCGGCGGCGACCGCCTTCTGGATCGAAGGGCCAAGCGCGTCGCCGTCGGGAATCGAGACCACCAGCCCCTCGGGCTTCTGGTTGACGGCGGCGTCGATCAACTGGGACATCGCCACCATGTCAAAGGTTTCGGGGGCGCGGTAGTCGACCTTGACGCCCAGATCCTTGCCGGCCTCGGCGACGCCGTTCTTGACCACCGACCAGAATGGGTCGGAAGCCTGGCCATGGGTGACGACGATGATGTCGGCATGGGCCGCGACAGCGGAAACGGCCAGCGCCGTGGCCGCGAGCATCGCCCTGAATTTCATCTTCATGACATTCCTCCCGAGAATGAAAAGATGCGAGATTCCGGCGTTTTTTGGCGCTCTAGGATCCCGCTGCATCGATATTTCGGAACAAAACAGCTCCTTGAATCGACGTCGGAATATTCATTCCATCGAGATCGATCTCCGTCAAGTGTTGATTTTCGGCCCGAAGTCGGGGAAAGCTGCGCCGAATGCGCAGGAAAGGCCCGCGATGATGACGATTGACGACAACGACGCCTTGCCGCCGCGCGATTTCTGGAGCCTGCGCAACCGGATGGTGAGCCGCAAGGACACGCTGCCGAAGCGGCTGGCGCAGGTGGCGATCTACGCCGTCGCCAATCCGGACGACGTCGCCTTCGGCACCGCCGCCAGCATCGCCGAGAAGGCGGAAGTGCAGCCCTCTACCCTTGTCCGCTTCGCCCAGGCCTTTGGCTACCAAGGCTTTTCCGACCTGCAGGCCGTGTTCCAGGATCGCCTGCGCGACCGCACCTCGAACTATTCGGAGCGCCTCTCGTCGCTCCGCTCGCATGTCGCCGGCGACAGCAAGTCGGCGACCTTGTTCGCCGGTTTCTGCAAGGCGGCCGAGCGCTCCGTTGGTTCGCTGCGCGAGCGCGTGCAGGTCGAACAGATCGACGAAGCAGCGGCGCTGCTGGCCAAGGCCGAGACGATCTACCTGATCGGCCAGCGCCGCTCCTTCCCCGTTACCTCCTATATGAGCTACGCCTTCGGCAAGCTCGGCGTGAAGTCGATCCTGGTCGGCTCGGCCCAGGGCAGCGATCCGGAAACCCTCTCCTTCGCCGGCCCGCGCGACGCGGCCATCGCCATCTCCTTCACGCCCTACGCCTCGGCGACGCTCAATTATGCCCGCCAGGTCAATGAGGCCGGCACACCGCTCGTCGTCATCACCGACAGCCCATTCAGCCCGCTGATCCCGAAGATCGGCGTCTGGTTCGAGGTGGTGGAGGCCGACTACGAAGGATTCCGCTCCCTCTCCGCCTCGATGGCACTCGCCATGACGCTGACCGTCGCCGTCGCCGAAGCGCGCCGTACTTGATGATCTGAACATTCCATATTGACGAAAACGCAGAATTTTTGTTTCACTGCGTCCCGTAGTTCGGGGCATGCGGCAAGCCGGTATCGTTAGCCGTCCGTTAGCCCCTCGTTAACCGGGACGGAGAATGCGATGACCGAGGCTCAGCGGTCCGATACGACCGATCGACCGCTCGATGTGATCGCCATCGGCCGATCTTCCGTCGATCTCTACGGCCAGCAGATCTACTCCCGGCTCGAGGACATCACCTCCTTCGCCAAGTCGGTCGGCGGCTGCCCGTCCAACATCGCCATCGGCACTGCCCGTCTCGGCCTGAGATCGGCCGTCATCACCCGGGTCGGCGACGAGCAGATGGGCCGCTTCATCCGCGAACAGATGCAGCGCGAAGGCGTCGACACGCAGGGCATCGCCACCGACCCCGACCGGCTGACGGCGCTGGTGCTGCTCGCCGTCGAGGACGAAGGCGTCTCGCCGATGATCTTCTACCGCACCGATTGCGCCGACATGGCGCTGTCGGAGGCGGATATCGACGATGATTTCATCGCCTCGGCTTCCGCCATCGTGGTCACCGGCACGCATTTCTCGCGAGAAAACAGCGACGCGGCGCAGCGCAAGGCGATCCGCATCGCCAAGGCGCACGGCGGCCGCGTCGTCTTCGACATCGACTATCGACCCAATCTCTGGGGCCTCGCCGGCCATGGCGACGGCTTCGCCCGCTATGTGAAATCCGACCGCGTGTCGGAGCAGCTGAAGTCCATCCTGGCCGATTGCGACCTGATCGTTGGCACCGAGGAGGAGATCCGCATCGCATCGGGCGCCGACGACGTGCTGGGCGCGCTCCGGACCATCCGCGCCCTCTCTGCCGCCACCATCGTGCTGAAGCGCGGCGCCATGGGCTGCATCGTCTATGACGGCGCGATTCCTCACGACCTCGAACAGGGCATCGTCGGCGACGGCTTTCCGATCGAGATCTACAATGTGTTGGGCGCCGGCGACGCCTTCATGTCCGGCTTCCTGCGCGGCTGGCTGAAGGGCGAGCCATTGGCGACCTGCGCCACCTGGGCCAATGCCTGCGGTGCCTTCGCCGTGTCGCGGCTGCTCTGCTCGCCGGAATATCCGAGCTGGGCCGAGCTCTCCCATTTCCTCGAGAACGGCAGCGAGCAGCGCGCTTTGCGCAAGGACGCCGCCCTCAACCACATCCATTGGGCCACCACCCGCCGCGCGCAGCCGGACACGCTGATGGCGCTGGCGATCGACCATCGCTCGCAGCTGGAGGCCGTCGCCGACCGGCTCAAGGTACCGCGGGAGAAGATCGCGGGCCTGAAGGCGCTCGCCGTGGACGCCGCCGCGCGCGTCGCCAAGGGGCGGCCGGGCTTCGGCATGCTGCTCGACAGTACCTATGGCCAGAAGGCGTTTCCGCGCGCCGCCGAGCAGGATTTCTGGATCGGCCGGCCGGTAGAGCAGCCGGGCTCCCGCCCGCTCGATTTCGACCATCTCCCCGATCTCGGCAGCCATCTGGCCGAATGGCCGATCGGCCATACGATCAAATGCCTCTGCTTCTACCACCCCGCCGACAGCGACGAGTTGAAGGCGCGGCAGGAGCGCGAGCTGCTGCGCGTCGCCGACGCGGCGCGGACGGTCGGCCGGGAATTGCTGGTCGAGATCATCGCCGGCAAGCATGGCCCGCTGACCGAGACGACCGTCTCGTCGATCCTCGCCAGGCTCTACGAGCTCGGCATCAAGCCGGACTGGTGGAAGCTCGAACCGCAGACGAGTTCGGCCGCCTGGCGCGCCATCGAGCGGGTGATCGAGGCCAACGACCCGTATTGCCGGGGCATCGTCCTGCTGGGGCTCGAGGCGCCGGAGCACGAGCTGGTGACGGCCTTCCGCGCCGCCGCGGCGACGCCGCTGGTCAAGGGTTTCGCAGTCGGCCGCACGATCTTCGCGGAAGCAGCGGAAAACTGGCTATCCGGCCGGATCGACGACCAAGCGGCAGTTGACGACATGGCACGGCGCTTCGGCAAGCTGGTCGCCGCCTGGGAGGCGGCGCGGCAGGCAGAGCCGGCGTAAGGGCCTTCCGGCATCCCGGCGAAAGCCGGGATCTATCCAACTGCCCGCCGCCGGCGGCTGAAGGGATCCCGGGTCGCGCTTCGCTTGCCCGGGATGACGGCGGGGGTCGGTGGGCGCGAGAGCCAACCTTGACCAGCTGCTGACACACACAAGACCCCTCCCCCGCGGCGGGGCGAAGGAATAGCCTCTCCGGAGCCGGAGAGAGAAGCACGAGGGAGACCTCCCCAGACGATCGGGGAGGAGCGTGGCAAGAAAAATGACCGAGGGAACCGTCCGATGACCACCATCCGTCTCACCATGGCGCAGGCGCTGACACGCTTTCTCAGCCGCCAGATGACC
Source organism: Kaistia granuli DSM 23481 (assembly GCF_000380505.1). Taxonomy (GTDB): domain Bacteria; phylum Pseudomonadota; class Alphaproteobacteria; order Rhizobiales; family Kaistiaceae; genus Kaistia; species Kaistia granuli. The sequence continues at coordinate 160,179 of NZ_AQYH01000008.1, forward strand.
GTGATCGGCGGCCAGAAAATGCCGATCTTCGGCGGCGTCTGGGCGATTTTCGGCCATGGCAATGTCGCCGGTGTCGGCGAGGCGCTCTACCAGCATCGCGACACCCTGCCGACCTTCCGCGCCCATAACGAACAGGCGATGGGCCATGCGGCGATCGCCTTTGCCAAGGCAAGCTTTCGCCGCCGCATGATGGCGGTGACCAGCTCGATCGGCCCTGGCGCCACCAACATGGTGACGGCCTGCGCGCTGGCGCATGTGAACCGCCTGCCGGTGCTGTTCCTGCCCGGCGACGTCTTCGCGAACCGCCATCCCGATCCCGTCCTGCAGCAGGTCGAGGACTTTGGCGACGGCACGGTTACCGCCAATGACGTCTTCCGTCCGGTCTCGCGCTATTTCGACCGTATCACCCGGCCGGAACAGATCATGCCCGCCCTGCAGCGCGCCATGGCCGTACTGACCGACCCGGCCGATTGCGGCCCGGTGACGCTGTCGCTCTGTCAGGACGTGCAGGCAGAGGCCTATGACTATCCGGAATCCTTCTTCGCCGAGACGGTCTGGACATCCCGTCGTCCCCGCCCCTCCGAGGACGAACTCGCGGCTGCCCTATCCGCCCTCTCGAAGGCCGAGAAGCCGCTGATCATCGCCGGCGGCGGCGTGCTCTATTCCGGCGCGACGGAAACGCTGCGCGCCTTTGCGGAAGCGCACCGGATCCCCGTCGCCGAGACGCAGGCGGGCAAATCCTCGTTGCCGGCCGATCACCCGCTCAACATGGGCTCGATCGGCGTCACCGGCACCTCGGCCGCCAACGAACTGGCCGAGGAGGCGGATGTGATCCTCGCGGTCGGCACCAGGCTGCAGGACTTCACCACCGGCTCCTGGGCCCTCTTCCAGAACCACCACAAGGCGATCATCGGCCTCAACACCCAGCCCTTCGACGCCACCAAGCATCGGGCGCTGCCGCTCGTCGCCGACGCGCTGGCGGGATTGAAGGAAATCGCGCTTGGGCTCGGCTCCTATGCCGCGCCGGATCGCTGGACGAAAAAGGCCGAGGACGGCCGCGCGAACTGGTTCAAGGCAGCCGACAAGGCGACGGCCGCGACCAATGCGGCCCTGCCTTCCGACGCGCAGGTGATCGGTGCGGTTCAGCGGTCGCTCGGCGACAATGCGACGGTCGTCTGCGCCGCAGGCGGCTTGCCCGGCGAACTGCACAAGCTCTGGCAGGCGGGACGCCCGGGGTCGTACCATCTCGAATATGGCTATTCGACCATGGGCTACGAGATCCCCGGCGGCCTCGGCGTCAAGATGGCGAAGCCGGCCGAGGAGGTCGTCGTCATGGTCGGCGACGGCTCCTATCTGATGATGAACTCGGAGATCGCCACGTCGGTGATGCTGGGGCTCCGGCTTACCATCGTCGTGCTCGACAATGCCGGCTATGGCTGCATCAACCGGCTGCAGATGGCCACGGGCGGTGCCAATTTCAACAATCTCTTCAAGGACGTAAGGCACGAGGTGATGCCGGCGGTCGACTTCGTCGCCCATGCCGCCAGCCTCGGCGCGCTCGCCGCCAAGGTCGCCTCCATCGCCGACCTCGAAACCGCGCTCGGCGACGCGGTCAAGAACGACCGCACCACCGTCCTCGTCATCGACACCGACCCGCTCGTCACCACCGAGGCCGGCGGCCACTGGTGGGATGTCGCCGTGCCCGAGGTGAGCCCACGCTGGCAGGTCAACGCGGCGCGCGAGGAATATGAAAAGGCGATCGAGGCGCAGCGCGGGCTGGATTGAGTATCTCGTGCGTCATCCCCGCGAAGGCGGGGATCCATGCGGCCGCCCGCCACCGGCGGCTGAATGGATCCAGGGCCGCGCTCCGCTTGCCCGGGATGACCGCAAAGAGAAGCGCTAAAAGACAACAGACACCGACGACGCAAACGAGGAAACACCCATGATCCGCATCGGCGCCAATCCGATCTGCTGGTCCAATGACGACAAGCAGGACATCGGCGGCGACATTTCGCTCGAACAATGCCTGTCGGAAGCGAAGGCGATCGGCATCGAGGGCATGGAACTCGGCCACAAGTTTCCGCGCGACGCCGGGACACTCCGACCGATCCTCGACGCGCATGGCCTCGCCCTCGTCGCCGGCTGGTATTCGACCTTCCTGCTCGAGCGCGACGCTGAGCACGAATTCAAGGCGGCGCGGGACCATATCGACCTGCTGAAGGCCTTCGGCTGCACCGTCTTCATCGTCGCCGAGTGCACCCGCACCGTGCACGGCACGCAGGCGATGCCACTGTCGCAGCGGCCGGTGATGAGCGAGGTCGAATGGGGCCGCTTCGCCAGCGGCCTGACGCGCTTGGCCGACTATCTCGACCGCGAGGGCCTGACGCTTGCCTATCACCACCACATGGGCACGGTGGTCCAGACTGAGGGCGAGATCGACCGCATGATGGCGTCGACCGGACCGGCGGTGAAACTCTTGCTCGATACCGGCCATATCACCTGGGCCGGCGGCGACCCGGCCCGGCTGGCGCGGAAATATCGCGACCGCATCGTGCATGTGCACACCAAGGACGTCCGGCCCGACGTGGCGCGCCAGGCCGAGGCGGGCGACTGGTCGTTCCTGACAAGCGTGCTGGCCGGCGTCTATACGGTGCCCGGCGACGGCTCGATCGACTATGTCGCCGTGTTCCGGGAAATCCCGGATTATTCCGGCTGGATCGTCATCGAGGCCGAGCAGGATCCGGTCAAGGCGCCGCCGGCGCGCTATGTGAAGATGGGCTTCGACAATCTCACCCGCTTCATCGATGCTGCCGGATTGAAGCGCTGAGGGGAATAAGCCTTTGTCGCGCGGACTTGGCGCCTCACCTCTCCCTGAGGGAGTGGTCGGCGGCGGCAGGCCGGCGGGTGAGGGTTTACGGCCTGACCGGATGGTTCCCTAAACCCTCACCCGGAGCTTCGCTCCGACCTCTCCCTCAGGAAGAGGTGAGGATCTACTTCGGTGCCTCAAGAGTGCGCCCCACGCCAAGGAGACGGACCATGACCGACCTTCTCGTCAAGCCCGCCGGCAGCCATGGCCGTACCATCCATGTCACGCCGCAATCGGCCGGCTGGAGCCATGTCGGCTTCGACCTCTACCAGTTGCAGCCCGGCGAGATCGCCGAGGGCAATACGGGCGACCGCGAGGTCTGCCTCGTCCTGATCTCCGGCAAGGCGCGCGCCATTGTCGAGGACGTCGATTTCGGCATCATCGGCAAGCGCATGTCGCCCTTCGACGGCAAGCCCTATTCGGTCTATGTGCCGTCCGAGCACGACTGGATCGTCACCGCCACGACCGAGGTAACGCTCGCCGTCTGCTCGGCCCCCGCCACGACCGGCGAGCTGCCGCCGCGGCTGATCGGCCCCGACCATGTCGGCCAGGAGACGCGCGGCGCCGGCACCAATCTGCGCCATGTCACCAACATCCTTCCCGAAAGCGAGCCGGCGGATTCGCTGCTCGTCGTCGAGGTGATCACGCCCGGCGGCCACACGTCGAGCTATCCGCCGCACAAGCACGACACCGACAATCTGCCGGCGGAATCCCTGCTGGAGGAGACCTACTACCACCGCATCGAGCCGCCGCAGGGCTTCGCCTTCCAGCGCGTCTATACCGACGACCGCTCGCTCGACGAGACGATGCTGATCGAGGACGGCGTGGTGGCGCTGGTGCCCAGGGGCTATCACCCCTGCGCGACGATCCACGGCTACGACCTCTATTATCTGAACGTCATGGCCGGGCCGAAGCGGACCTGGAGGTTCCACAACGCGCCTGAGCACGAGTGGCTGCTGAAGAAATAGCCGGAGTAACCACCCGCCGCGCCGGACACGCGCTCAGACATTCTCGGCCACATACAGCTCGAACGGCAGCAGGATGCGCGTCTCGCCCTCCCCGGCGGCGCCGCGCACCGCCCGCGCCATGATGGCGACGGCCCGCTCGGCCAGCGCCTGCACCGGGGTGGCGATGACAGCGTCGAGCACGCCGTCGACCAGGGCTGCCCGCGTCTCCGGCACCAGTTCGTTGCAGACGGCGATGACGCGCTCATGCGCGCCCGTCTCGCGCAGGGCCGAGATCAGGCCGGCCATGCCGCCGCCAGCGACATAGATGCCGACGAGATCCGGATTGCGCTTCAGGAGTTCGAGCGTGCCTTCATGGGCGAGATGCGGATCCTCGAGATTGGCCAGCGGCTCGAGCAGGCGGAAATCCGGCGCATGCTCGCGGAAATAGGCGCGAAAACTGATCTCGGAAAGTTCATGCCCGACATAGCGGTGGCTACCGACGAAAATGCCGACGCTGCCGGGCTTTTTGGCCAGCCGGGCGATCGCCCAGGCAGCGGTGCGCCCGGCCTTGCGATGGTCGATGCCGACATGGCCGATGCATGGCGCCGAAAGCTCCGACAGCAGCGTCGTCACGCCGACGCCGCGCGCCGCCAGCGCCTCGACCGCCTCGGTCACCTTGGGATGGTCGGCAGCGACGACGGCGAGCGCATCGACGCGGCCGCCGAGCGCCAGCAGCTTGTCGGCGACGGTCGCGGCCGAGATATCCTCGACGAATTCGACGATCGGTTTTCCGCGCACGCCGCTCGCCGCCCGCGCCGCCGTGGCGAGCGCCGCCGCCATCTCCTGGTAGAACGCGTCGGCGCGGCGCTGCAGCAGGAAGCCGAAGCTCTTCGTCGCCGCCGTTTCCTCCAACCGGCGCTTCAGAAGCCCGGTGCCGTGATAGCCGATCGCCTCGGCGGCCGCGAGGACGCGCTCGGCCGTCTCGCGACGCACCGGCGCCCGCTGGTTGAGGACGCGATCGACGGTCGCGACGCCGACGCCGGCGGCAGCGGCGAGATCGCGGATCGTCGGCCGGGTCAACGCTTCCAAGGCGACAGCCTCATGATAGATTCCATCATTTCAACGCCCAGCATCCTTGAGCTTTCATGATAGATTCTATCATCTCTCGATTGAGGTGAAAACCAAGCCGCATTAGAGTTTCTCCAAACACCGGAAGATGCGGTCATCCGTGCTGCGGAGGACAAAAACACGGTGGCTTCGGAGGAACGAATGACGGTCTCGACGACCCCGCGCGACTATTCGCTGATCGGCCGCGACACCCGGCTGGCCGAGGAAAACGGCCTGGCAGCGGCGCAATGGTACCAGTGCCCGATCCCGCGCAAGGAACTGAAGGAGCTGATGAAACGCTCCGACGGGCCGGCGCTGCGCGACACGGCGATCTGGTTCGCGACGCTCTTCCTCTCCGGCCTCGGCGGCTATTATTTCTGGGGTACGTGGTGGGCCGTGCCCTTCTTCGCCGTTTACGGCATCCTCTACGGTTCGGCGTCGGATTCACGATGGCACGAATGCAGCCACGGCACGGCGTTCAAGACGCGCTGGATGAACGACGTCGTCTACCACATCGCCTGCTTCATGATCCTGCGCGAGCCGACCGTCTGGCGCTGGAGCCATACCCGCCACCACACCGACACCATCATCGTCGGCCGCGACCCCGAGATCGCCGTGCCGCGCCCGCCCGACATTCTCGGCATCCTGCTCAACCTTTTCGCCCTGAAGAGCAGCTACGTCGCGATGAAGAAGCTCCTCCTTCACGCGACCGGCCGGCTGAACGAGGAAGAGAAGACCTACATCCCCGAGATGGAACGCGCCAAGGTCTACTGGATCGCCCGGCTCTATCTCGCCATCTTCGCCGCCGTCGCCATCTGGTGCTTCGCCATCGGCTCGATCCTGCCGGCGATGTTCATCGGCCTGCCGACGCTCTACGGCGCGCCCTTCGTCGTCATCTTCGGTCTGACGCAGCATGCCGGCCTCGACGAGGACGTGCTCGACCACCGGCTGAACAGCCGCACGGTCTACATGAACCCGATCTACCGGTTCCTGTATCTCAACATGAACTACCACGTGGAGCACCACATGTTCCCGATGGTGCCCTATCACGCGCTGCCGAAGCTGCACGCCGCGATCAAGGCCGATTGCCCGAAGCCGTATAACGGCCTCTGGGAAGCCTATGCCGAGATCATCCCGACGCTGCTGCGCCAGGTGCGCGAGCCCGGCTATTTCGTAGAGCGGCAGCTGCCGGATCCGAACAAGGCCGTGCCGCACAATCACGGCACCCAGTTCGTCTCGGTCGTGCCGGCCGAGTAGACGGGTTCCGGCGGCGCCCGCCTCCACCTCCCGCGCTGCGCGATCGGGAACGGAAGGGAAGCGGGCGCATCCAATCGGGGTTGCGCCCCCGACATGCGCAGCGGCGCGGCCAGTCGGCCGCATCCCGAACCACGCGCCCCAAGATTTCAAGCGAGGACACCTGCATGACCACCACGACCGCCACGCAATGGATCGAGGCCTGCGCCGCCGACGACATCGACGAAGAGGACGTCATCCGCTTCGATCACGACGGCCGCACCTATGCGATCTACCGCTCGCCGGACGACGAATATTACGCGACGGACGGGCTCTGCACGCATGAGCAGATCCACCTCGCCGACGGCCTGGTCATGGACCACATCATCGAATGCCCGAAGCACAATGGCCGCTTCGATTATCGCACCGGCCAGGCCAAGGGCGCGCCCGTCTGCGTCAATCTCAAGACCTACCCGGTCCGGATCGACGGCGACAAAGTCCTGCTCGGTCTGGCCTGAGGGGATGGCGCCGGGCGCAGCCATGGAAGGATCCGGGGAGACATCGATGCGCGGATCGAGGCCGGAATCCATCGTCGTGATCGGCGCGGGCGAAGCCGGCGCGCGCGCGGCCATGGCGCTGCGCGAGCAGGGCTTTGCCGGGCGGGTAACGATCATCGGCGACGAGCCGCATGCTCCTTATGAGCGCCCGCCCCTCTCCAAGGCGGCGCTGACGGACGAGGTCGAGCCGCAGGCCGCCTTCATCCTGACACCGGAGCGCCTCGCCGAGCACGCCATCACGCATCGTTCCGACACGCGCGTGCTGGCGATCGATCGCGATGCCCACCGGATCGAGCTCGCCGGCGGCGAACGCATCGCCTATGACCGGCTTCTGCTGGCAACGGGAGCGAGCGCCCGCCGCCTGTCGATCGATGGCGCCGGGCCGGACAATGTCCAGACGCTGCGAACCTTGGACGAGGCGCGGGCACTGCGCACCCGGCTGCGGCCGGGCTCGCACCTCGCCATCCTCGGCGGTGGCTTCATCGGACTGGAACTGGCCGCCGCCGCCCGCGCGCGCGGCGCCGAGGTCACGCTGATCGAACTCGCGCCGCGCCTACTGGCACGCGCCGTGCCGGCCGATCTCGCTGCCATCATCGCCAGGCGACACGAGGCGGAGGGCGTGCGGCTGCTCACCGGCACGGGCATCGCCAGCATCGAGACCGACAGCACCGGCCATGTCGTGTCGCTTTCGACCGGCGAGCGGGTCGTCTGCGACGCGATCCTCGCCGGGATCGGTGCCATCCCGGAAACCGGACTTGCCGAACGGGCTGGACTGGCGATCGACAACGGCATCGCCGTCGACGAACGGCTGGCGACCAACGACCCTGATATCTTCGCCGCCGGCGACTGCTGCTCCTTCCCGCACGCGCTCTATGGCGGGCGGCGCGTGCGGCTGGAGGCCTGGCGCAACGCACAGGACCAGGGCAACGCGGCCGCGACGAACCTGCTCGGCGGCAGCGATGCCTACGAGGCCGTGCCGTGGTTCTGGTCGGATCAATACGACATCACCCTGCAGATCGCCGGCCTCGCCGACGAGGGCAGCGAGACGGTAACGCGGGAGCTCGGCGACGACGCCCGGCTCGATTTCCACCTCGCGAACGACGGCCGGCTGGTCGCCGCCAGCGCGGTCGGGCCGAACGGCAAGATCGCCCGCGACGTCCGCCTCGCCGAGATGCTGATCGCCAGACGCGCGACCCCGGACAGGGCGGCCCTCGCCGCCCCCGCGGTCAAGCTGAAGGGCCTGCTGGCGGGGTGAGGTTGATCCAACTCGCAGGGCGCCGCCGCTATCCGATGTCCAACATCGTCCTTCCCGACAATCGGGCTGAAGGGATTTCGGCTCGGAGGCCGGGATGAGGGCGAGCGTGGCGCGACATCCCCTCCACCAGATGTCCAACGGCCAAAATCACGGACCTCGCTCCGATCCGCGCCATCGACGCCCCCGGCGGCCGGCGCTAGAACCTCCGCACCATCGCAAAGGACCAAGCCATGCAATGCCTGCTCGTCTTCGAATCGCTCTGGGGCATGCAGCGCCTGAAGGGGCGCGACGCCGACGCCTCCCTGCCCGACATGGTGGCCGAGGCCGCCGCGGCCGGCTTCGACGGCGTGACGAACCTGTTCTTCACGCCAGAGCTGGCGGCACCGCTGGCGGAAGCCGCCAGCGACAACGGCATCCTGGTCGAGGGCCAGTGCTTTCCGACGACGATCGAGGAACTCAAGCCAGCGCTCGAACTCGCCAACCGCTACGGCATCCATCACCTGACCATCCAGCCGGATGTCCGTCCGCGCGCGCTTGCCGAAAGCCTGCGCATCCTTGAAGGCTGGAACCGCATGGCCGCGGATTCGGACGTGCCGGTCTATGTCGAGACGCATCGCGGCCGCATCACCAATGATTTGCTGGTGACCCTCGACATCCTCGACGCCATGCCGGATCTGAAGCTGCTCGCCGATCTCTCGCATTTCATGGTCGGGCGCGAGTTTCCCGAGCCGCCGGTGCCGAAGGAGATGGACGACCAGATCCGCCAGGTGCTGGACCGTTCCTGGGCGGCGCATGGCCGTGTCGCCAGCCCCGAGCAAGTGCAGGTCGAGATCTCGTTCCCGCACAACAAGCCCTATCTCGACCAGTTCCTCGGCTGGTGGGGCTATCTGTTCGAGAGCTGGAGCCGGCGCGCCGGCCCGAACGACACGCTGTCCTTCACCTGCGAACTGGGCCCGAAACCCTATGCGATCAGCGGCCCGGACGGCTTCGACCAGTCCGATCGCTGGGCCGAGGCGCTCCAGTTGAAGGATCTCGCCCGCGATCTGTGGGAAAAGAACCCGGCCAGGCGCTGACCGATCAGCCGGGCGCAATCTGCCGCGCCCGGTCCACCACCGGGGCGGTGTCCGGCGCGGCGCCCCAGAGCGCCTCATAGGCCCGCACCGTCTCGGTGACGCCGTACCGCGATACGGCGCGACGCTCGCCGGCGGCGCCGAGCCGTTCCCGGCGCGCCGGGTCCTTCGCCAGCGCCACCAGCGCCTCGACGAAGCCGCCATAGTCGCCGGCTGCAACGACCAAGCCGGTCTCGCCGTGCACGATCTGCTCGGCGAGACCGCCGACATCGAAGGCGACCACGGGCCGCCGGCCCAGCCCCGCCTCGAGCGGCACGCGGCCGAACGGCTCCGGCCAGCGCGTCGGCAGCGCGACGATCTGGCAGCGCGTATAGAGCGCGTGCACGGCGTCGGGCTCGACATAGCCATGGAACCGCAGCCGGTCGGCATAGGCACCCGCCGCCGCGATCATCCGATCCCGCGCCGCATCGCCCCGGCCGGCGAAGTGCAGACGGAGGTCCGGGATCCGGTGGATCAGTTCCGGCAGGCGCGCGGCCAGCGCTTCCTGGCCCTTGTTGTCGTTGATCTGGCCGATCATCAGGATGTTGACGCCGTCCCATTCGGCCGCCGGCGCCTCGGCGATCCGGCGGGCGGACCCGGCGGGATTGGCGATCCGCGTCACCGGCGGCATCGAGCCGAACGAGGCGATCTGGCGCTCGAGATAGCGGCTCGTCACCACGACATCGTCGAGGCGACCCAAGGCGAGACGCCGCTGCCGGCCGACATAGCGGGCGATGAGGCGCAGGCGCCGGTCCTGGAGCGCCGTCCCGGTATGGCATTCGGCGCGGCAGTTCCGGCAGATGACGTCGCCGATCCGCGTCTGCTGGTTGAGCCGGACGCAGAGGAAGCGATTGTCGCGCACGACGCCGATGCGGCGGGCCGAAGTCGGCCCGGCCGGCGGGCAGAGCTGGATGCCGAGCAGATTGTCGGCATGGACCGTCGTGGCACCGCTCGCCTTCAGGATGCGCCGCACCGCCAGCGACCAGTAACCGGTCTCTTCGGTATCGAGCTGCGGGAAGGCTCCGCGCTCCCGGCTCCGGAACGGCAGCGTCGCCAGCATCAGCCAGCGCGCTGCGATCTGCTCCGGTCGGCCGGAGAAGAAGTAGAGCAATGCGTGAAACAGGAAGATCGCCCAGGCCAGCCTCGGCAGTTCGGCCTTGAGGCGGGATCGCTCGCCGACGGAGAGGCGGTGATAGGGCCACTTCGCCTGCGGCGGCAGCGCCAGCACCTCGATGCCGTCGACGCGATGGCGGGCGATCTGGGGCGACCGGCCGAGCACGTTGACGACCAGCATATCGGAGGCTCGGCGCGAGGCGCGCAATGTCAGGGAAAGACTGACCTCCGCCCCCCCGACCGAATACGGCGAATAGCATTCCGTAATGACAAGATAATCCCGAACGGGAACATCTGCCGGATTCGGCAGATCCTGTCGCGTCACTTTCCTCAAGAGACGAAACAAATTTGACTACCTTTGGCTTGCCCCCCTTGTTGGTACGCCTTCGACCAGATCTGTCTACGTCGGCTTGGTTGCCTCACCTTAGCTATGAAGCCGACAGTTGCGCCGGTTTTGCGGGGACGCGCCATTGCCGTAGGGATGTGCTAGTTTCGTTTCGCGCCCCGATCGAAACATTCGAAAGCCGAACGCAAATGCCTCCGTCGCGCCAGACCGCCATTCTCGAAATCGCCAAGCAGCGCGGCCGCGTCATGGTTGACGAACTCGCCGTCCAGTTCGGCGTCACGCCGCAGACAATTCGCAAGGATCTCAACGATCTCTGCGACCGCAAGCTGATGGCCCGCACCCATGGCGGCGCCATCCTCGCCTCCGGCGTCGAGAATGTCGGCTATGAGGCGCGCTCGCAGATCGCCGCGCGCGAGAAGGCGGCGATCGGCCAGGCGGTGGCGGCGATCATCCCGAACGAGGCCTCGCTCTTCATCAATATCGGCACCACCACCGAGGCGGTGGCGCAGGCGCTGCTGCAGCACCAGGGCCTGATGGTCATCACCAACAACATCAACGTCGCCCACATCATGCGACCCTATCCGCAGATCGAGGTGGTGATTGTCGGCGGCGTCGTGCGCAGTTCCGACGGCGGCATCGTTGGCGAGGCGGCGATCGATTTCATCCGCCAGTTCAAGGTCGACTACGCCATTGTCGGCACCTCGGCAATCGACGAGGACGGTTCGCTGCTCGACTACGACTTTCGCGAGGTGAAGGTGGCGCAGGCGATCATCGCCAATGCCCGCCACGTCATCCTCGCCTCGGACCAGACCAAGTTCGCCCGCACCGCGCCTGTGCGGATCGGCAGCCTGAAGCAGATCCATACCTTCGTCACCGATCACTGCCCGAGCGATCGCATTCGCCAGATCTGCGCCGACAGCGAGGTCGAACTGATCGAGGCGCTGCCCGAAACGGCCGAACTGGACGCCTGACGCTGCGGCGCACACGCGCCGAGCCGTGACGATTCCCCGATCCGGAAACCGACAGCCCCCGCCGCCCACATCCCGCGCCCGCCTGCTCCCGCCGGGGCCGCGACGGAATCGGACAATCCCGCCAAGGCGTTGCCGTGGCCGCCCGCTCCCTCGCTTGTTTCACATCACTTTCACTTGACGCGCGTTATCTTTCATTTATCGTACCGATCGAGTTTCGAAATGAAATAATTATGCTGCGCCGCACAGGAGAGCGCTGCGTCGTGTCCATGCTCGACCTCTTCATCATCGGCGGTGGCGTCAACGGCACTGGGATCGCCCGCGACGCGGTCGGCCGCGGCTATGCCGTCGGCCTCGCCGAGATGGACGACCTGGCGAGCGGCACCTCCTCGCGCTCGACCAAGCTGGTGCATGGCGGCCTGCGTTATCTCGAGCATTACGAATTCCGCCTGGTGCGCGAGGCGCTGATGGAGCGCGAAGTGCTCTGGTCGAACGCGCCGCACATCATCTGGCCGCTGCGCTTCGTGCTGCCGCATCACAAGGGCCTCCGCCCCGCCTGGCTGCTGCGTCTCGGCCTTTTCCTCTACGACCATCTCGGCGGCCGCAAGCTCTTGCCGGCGACCCAGGCGCTCGACCTCACCCGCGACGGTACCGGCGCGCCACTCAAGGGCGATTTCCGCAAGGGTTTCGAATACTCGGATTGCTGGGTCGATGACGCCCGCCTCGTCGTGCTCAACGCCCGCGACGCCGCCGATCGCGGCGCCGGCATCGCCACCCGCACCCGCGTCACCGGCGCCGAGCGGGCCGGCGATCACTGGCGCGTCACGCTCGCCGACACGCTGACGGGCGAAACCCGTGAGATCGAGACGCGCCTGCTGATCAATGCCGCCGGCCCGTGGGTCGATCGCGTCGTGCGCGGCATGAACGGCGCCGATGCCGGCCATCACGTCCGCCTGGTCCAGGGCAGCCACATCGTCGTGCCGCGGATGTTCGACCACGATCGCTGCTACATCTTCCAGAACGCCGACGGCCGCATCATCTTCGCCATCCCCTACGAGGATGACTTCACCCTGATCGGCACCACCGATCGGGACTATCGCGGCGACCCGGCCGACGTCGCCATCTCCGACGAGGAGACCGATTATCTCTGCGCGGCGGCGAGCGAATATTTCAAGAAGCCGGTGCGGCGCGACGAGATCGCCTGGAGCTATTCCGGCGTGCGGCCGCTCTATGACGACGGCGCCACCAGCGCCCAAGAAGCGACCCGCGAATATGTGCTGAAGGTCGATGGCAGCGCCGACGCGCCGAAGATCATCCATGTCTTCGGCGGCAAGATCACCACATCGCGGCGGCTGGCCGAGCATGTGCTCGAACATGTCGAGACGGTGCTCGGCAAGCGCGGGGCGCCCTGGACCAGGAAGGCCCCCCTGCCCGGCGGCGATTTCCCCGTCGACGGCTTCGAGGCCCTGGTCGCCGGGCTGGTCGCGGACTATCCGCGCCTCGACCGCGCGCGCCTGCGGCGGCTCGCCCGCCACTACGGCACCCGGACCCGCCGGATCCTCGGGTCGGCGCGGACGGAGGGCGATCTCGGTCGCGACTTCGGCGCTGGACTAACGGGCGCGGAAGTACACTATCTGATCGATCAGGAATGGGCGCGGAGTGCCGCCGACATCGTCTGGCGGCGCACCAAGCTCGGTCTTCGGATGACGGCGACGCAGATCGCCGCGCTCGACGGCTACATGCGCAATGCCATGCAGGAGAGACTACCGACAGCGGCCCAATAGAGAGCGCCGCATCGGGCACGGGAGGAACCATGCTCGAGTTAAGACAGGTAACCAAGAAGGTCGGCGCGGCGACGCATATTGAGGATGTCTCACTCATCCTCGAAAGCGGCTCGCTCAACGTCCTGCTCGGCCCGACGCTTTCCGGCAAGACCACGCTGATGCGGCTGATGGCCGGCCTCGACACGCCGACCAGCGGCGATGTGTTCATGAACGGCGCCAAGGTCACCGGCCTGCCGGTCCAGAAGCGCAACATCGCCATGGTCTACCAGCAGTTCATCAACTACCCGACGCTGACCGTCTACGAGAACATCGCCTCGCCGCTTCGCGTCGCCGGCGTCGCCAAGGCCGAGCTCGACCGGCGCGTGCGCGAGGCGGCCGAACTGATGCGGCTGACGCCGATGCTGGAGCGCACGCCGCTCGAACTCTCCGGCGGCCAGCAGCAACGCACCGCGCTCGCCCGCGCCGTGGTCAAGAAGGCCGATCTCGTCCTGCTCGACGAGCCGCTCGCCAATCTCGACTACAAATTGCGCGAGGAACTCCGCGCCGAACTCCCCCGCCTGTTCGCCGAGACCGGCGCGATCTTCGTCTATGCCACCACCGAGCCGACCGAGGCGCTTCTGCTTGGCGGCAACACGGCGACGCTCTCCCAAGGCCGGGTAACGCAATTCGGGCCGACGACCGAGGTCTATCGCCGCCCGGCAGACCTGATCACGGCGACCACCTTCTCGGATCCGCCGATGAACACGCTGCGCGCCGCCAAATCCGGCGATCGCATCGCGCTCGCCGACGGCGCGTCGCTGCCGGCGACCGGCCGTCTCGGCCGCCTCGCCGATGGAACCTATCTGTTCGGCTTCCGCCCGCACGATCTGCATCTGGAGCCCGGCGACAGTGACACCATCGCCGTGCCGGCGACGGTGGCGATCACCGAGATCACCGGCTCGGAAAGCTTCGTCCATCTCGATTCGCCGGATGGCCGCTGGGTCGGGCTGATGCACGGCATCAGGCCGATCGAGATCGGCGCCCGCGTCGAGGTCCGGCTCGACCCGGAACGCTTCTTCGTGTTTTCCGCCGACAGCGGCCGCGCCGTCGTGACACCGCCGGCGGTCGCCGCCTGAAGGGAAGATGAGATGGCCAGGATCGACCTTCGCAATCTCGCCCACGCCTACGGACCGAACCCGAAGGAACCGCGCGACTACGCGCTGAAGCCGCTCAACCACACCTGGGAGGATGGCGGCGCCTATGCCCTGCTCGGGCCCTCCGGCTGCGGCAAGACCACGCTTCTCAACATCATCTCCGGACTGATCACACCAAGCCACGGGCAGGTGCTGTTCGACGGCGTCGATGTCACCGCCATGCCGACCGAGGCGCGCAATATCGCCCAGGTGTTCCAGTTCCCGGTCATCTACGACACCATGACCGTCTACGACAATCTCGCCTTCCCGCTCCGAAACCGCCGCGTCCCGGCGCCGGCCGTCGATGCGCGGGTGCGCGAGATCGCCGCCATGCTGGAAATGACGGATGTGCTCAAAAAGCGCGCCCGGGGGCTTACCGCCGACGCCAAGCAGAAGATCTCGCTCGGCCGTGGCCTCGTCCGCTCCGACGTCGCCGCCATCCTGTTCGACGAGCCGCTGACCGTCATCGACCCGCTGCTCAAATGGCAGCTGCGCTCGCAGCTGAAACAGCTGCACAAGAAGTCCGGATACACCATGGTCTATGTCACGCACGACCAGACCGAGGCCCTGACCTTCGCCGACAAAGTCGTTGTCATGTATGAGGGCGAAGTGGTGCAGATGGGGACGCCTGCCGAACTGTTCGAGCGACCCGCCCATACCTTCGTCGGCTATTTCATCGGCTCGCCCGGCATGAACGTGCTCGCCGCCGAGGTCGACGGCACGGTGGCGACCGTCGACGGCACGGCGATCCGCCTGCCGCGCGCCTATGGCAAGTCGACGACCGACCGCAAAGTCGAACTCGGCATCCGGCCGGAATTCGTGCGCGTCGCGCGCGGCGAAGGCCTGCCGGTGAGGATCCGCAAGGTCGAGGACGTCGGCAGCTACAAGATCGCCCGCCTCGCCTTCGGTAGCCGCGAGATCGCGGCGATCGCGCCGGAAGGGACTGAGTTTCCGGCGGATGACGTCGGCGCCGTGTTCGATCCTGCCCATTTGAACGTTTATGTCGACGGCCACCTCGTTAACGGCACGCCGGTCCGGGGAGGCTGAGCATGGACAGACCCACCAACCAGAAGGCCTGGTTCCTCGTCCTGCCGGTGCTGCTGCTGGTCGCCTTCTCGGCGATCATCCCGCTGATGACGGTGGTCAACTATTCGGTCCAGGACACGTTCGGCAACAACGAGTTCTTCTGGGCCGGCACCGCCTGGTTCGAGGAGATGCTGCATTCGCAGCGCTTCCACGAGGCGCTGGCGCGCAATCTGATCTTCTCGGCCATCATCCTCGCCATCCAGATCCCGCTCGGCATCGTCGTCGCGCTTTCCATGCCGCGAAAGGGCATCGGCGTCTCGATCTGCCTAGTGCTGATGGCGCTGCCGCTGCTCATTCCGTGGAACGTCGTCGGCACGATCTGGCAGGTGTTCGGCCGCGTCGATATCGGCCTGCTCGGCCATACGCTCGAAGCGATCGGCATCGACTACAATTATGTCCGCGATCCCCTCGACGCGTGGTTCACCATCATCCTGATGGATGTCTGGCACTGGACCAGCCTGGTCGCGCTGCTTTGCTATGCCGGCCTGGTCTCGATTCCCGAAGCCTATTACCAGGCCGCCCGCATCGACGGCGCCTCGCGCTGGGCCGTCTTCCGCTACATCCAGCTGCCGAAGATGAACCGCGTTCTGCTGATCGCCGTGCTGCTGCGCTTCATGGATAGTTTCATGATCTACACCGAGCCCTTCGTCGTCACCGGCGGCGGCCCCGGCAATTCGACCACCTTCCTGTCGATCGACCTGGTCAAGATGGCGGTCGGCCAGTTCGATCTTGGCCCGGCGGCGGCGATGTCGATCATCTACTTCCTGATCGTGCTGTTGCTTTCCTGGATCTTCTACACGGTCATGACGAACTACGAGCGGGGCGGACAGTGAACACCGGCGCCACCAAAAGCATCGACATCAACGGTCCGGCCGGCACCCGCGCCGCCACCGCCGCCAAGGCCCATGGCTTCATCGCGCCACCCAAGATGCGCAAGCCGCTGCATCTCGGCTGGCTAGTGATGACGCTCTATCTCATCTTTCTTCTGCTGCCGATCTACTGGCTCGTCAATATGAGCTTCAAGACCAATGTCGAGATCACCAACACCTTCTCGCTGTGGCCGAACGATCCGACGCTGCGCAACTACACCGTCATCTTCACCGATCCATCCTGGTACAATGGCTACATCAATTCGATCACCTATGTGGTGATGAACACGGTGATCTCGATCGCCGTGGCGCTGCCGGCGGCCTATGCCTTCTCGCGCTACCGCTTCCTCGGCGACAAGCACCTGTTCTTCTGGTTGCTGACCAACCGCATGGCACCGCCGGCGGTGTTCGCCCTGCCCTTCTTCCAGCTCTATTCCGCCTTCGGCCTGATCGACACCCACATCGCGGTGGCGCTGGCACACTGCCTGTTCAATGTGCCGCTGGCGGTCTGGATTCTTGAAGGCTTCATGTCGGGTGTGCCGCGCGAGATCGACGAGACCGCCTATATCGACGGCTATTCCTTCCCGCGCTTCTTCGTGAAGATCTTCATGCCGCTCATCGCGAGCGGCATCGGCGTCACCGCCTTCTTCTGCTTCATGTTCTCCTGGGTCGAGCTTCTGCTCGCCCGCACGCTGACGACGACGGCGGCGAAGCCGATCGCGGCGATCATGACCCGCACCGTTTCGGCCTCCGGGCTCGACTGGGGCGTACTGGCGGCCGCCGGCGTGCTCACCATCATCCCCGGCGCGCTCGTGATCTGGTTCGTGAGAAATTACATCGCCAAGGGCTTTGCCCTGGGGAGGGTCTGATGAACTTCGCCTGGATGGCCTGGACGCTGCCGACCGCGATCTTCTTCACGACGATCTTCCTGATCCTCGTCGGCATGGGGGTCTGGGAATATGTCAGTCCCGGCGGCGCGCCGCGCGTCGGCATCCTGCGCTTCGAGACGACGCGCGGCGACCGGCTGTTCGTTTCGCTGCTCGGCAGCGCCTTCATCTGCCTCGCCTGGCTCGGCCTCGTCGGCCCGAACCTCTGGTGGGCGCTCGGTCTCTCTCTCGCCTATGCGGTGATCGTGTTCCGCTGGGTGTGAGAAGGAAGGATGGCGCGGCCATTTCTGAGATGGCCGCGCCAAGTCGCTAGAAAAAACCCTTGGGAGGATTCCACATGCGACGCAGTCTCTTAGCATCCACGGCGACCCTGGTCGTCATGATATGTGGCTCGCCTGCCTTCGCGGACATGGATGCCGCGAAGAAATTCCTCGACGCCGAGATCGGCGACCTGTCGTCGCTGTCGCGCGCCGAGCAGGAAGCCGAGATGCAGTGGTTCATCGATGCCGCCAAGCCGTTCGCCGGCATGGACATCAAGGTCGTCTCGGAGACGATCACCACGCATGAATATGAATCGAAGACGCTCGCCAAGGCGTTCTCCGACATCACCGGCATCAAGATCTCGCACGACCTGATCGGTGAAGGCGACGTCATCGAGAAGCTGCAGACACAAATGCAGTCCGGCGAGAACATCTACGACGCCTATGTCAACGATTCGGATCTCATCGGCACGCACTGGCGCTATCAGCAGGCGCGCAGCCTGACCGACTGGATGGCGAACGAGGGCAAGGACGTCACCAATCCGAACCTCGACCTCGCCGACTTCATCGGCACTTCCTTCACCACCGCCCCGGACGGCAAGCTCTACCAGCTGCCCGACCAGCAGTTCGCCAACGTCTACTGGTTCCGCTACGACTGGTTCAGCGATCCGAAGAACAAGGAGGACTTCAAGGCCAAGTACGGCTACGACCTCGGCGTTCCCGTCAACTGGTCGGCCTATGAGGACATCGCCGAATTCTTCACCGGCCGCGAGATCGACGGGAAGAAGGTCTATGGCCATATGGACTATGGCAAGAAGGACCCGTCACTCGGCTGGCGCTTCACCGATGCCTGGCTCTCCATGGCCGGCAATGGCGACAGGGGCATCCCGAACGGCAAGCCGGTCGACGAATGGGGCATCAAGGTCGACGAGAATTCGCGCCCGGTCGGCTCCTGCGTCGCCCGCGGCGGCGACACCAACGGCCCGGCCTCGGTCTATTCGATCGAGAAATATCTGGAGTGGCTGAAGGCCTACGCGCCGGCCGCCGCCCAGGGCATGACCTTCTCCGAATCCGGCCCGGTGCCCGGCCAGGGCGAGGTCGCCCAGCAGATCTTCACCTACACGGCGTTCACCGCCGACTTCGTGAAGCCGGGCCTGCCGGTCGTGAACGAGGACGGCACGCCGAAATGGCGTTTCGCGCCGAGCCCGCATGGCGTCTACTGGAAAGACGGCATGAAGCTCGGCTACCAGGACGTCGGCTCCTGGACGATCCTGAAGTCGACGCCGGAGGATCGCGCCAAGGCGGCCTGGCTCTATGCCCAGTTCGTCACCTCCAAGACGGTCGACGTCAAGAAGAGCCATGTCGGCCTGACGCTGATCCGCGAAAGCACGATCCGCCATCCGAGCTTCACGGAACGCGCGCCGAAGCTCGGCGGCCTGATCGAGTTCTACCGTTCGCCGGCCCGCGTCCAGTGGTCGCCGACCGGTACGAACATCCCGGACTATCCGAAGCTGGCGCAGCTGTGGTGGCAGGCGATCGGTGACGCCTCCTCCGGCGCCAAGACGGCACAGGAGGCGATGGACTCGCTCTGCGCCGAGCAGGAGAAGGTGCTGCAGCGCCTCGAGCGGGCCGGTGTCCAGGGCGATATCGGGCCGAAGCTCGCCGAGGAGCACGACCTCGCCTACTGGAACGCCGACGCGGTCAAGAAAGGCAACCTCGCGCCGCAGCTGAAGATCGAGAACGAAAAAGAAAAGCCGATCACCGTCAACTATGACGAGCTGGTGAAGAGCTGGGCCGACGCCAAGAAGTGACCCCGCCCGACATTCATCGACCGGAAGCCGGACCGCACCAGCGGCCCGGCTTCATTTTGCCGGCAAGACTTTCGCTCCAAGACTTTCGCTACCGGCAATACGGTCCTATCGGCATGGCATTGCCAACGGAATGGCGTTCACTCCCGCTGGCCTTTTCGATTTCCGGCTCAGATATTGTCCCCGTCAGGGCATGTCCGAATTCTGCAGCGCCGCATCGATCATCGCCGTGAAGACGCGGCCGGATTTCTTGCCGTCCCACGGCTGGTCCTTGACCAGGCCGCCGCGAAAAATCATTTCCTCGTTCGGCTGGCGCATCGCCTCGATCGCCGCGCGGGCATGCGCCTCGAAGGCCTTCCAGCCCCGCACATAGTCAGGTTTCGGGCGCGTAGGGTCGCCGGATTCGGCGTCATAGATTGCCATTGCGACGCGCTTGACCATTTCGTTGCTCATGTCGCTCTCCTCTCTCCTGACTCAAGAGATGGCGCCGCACGGCATGGTTGGCAATTGCCGGGATCCCACGGCGAGCTGCGATTTGTCCGGAGAAAAAGGACCCGATCCATCCGGTGATGGACCGGGCCGAACCACCTGCGCCCGCCGGACGTCAGGCCCTGTTGATCTCCAGGACCGCCAGATTGGTGAGCTTGCTGTTGGTCGCCTTCTCCTGATCGAGGATTTCGCCGAGCAACTTGTGCGACTGGTCATGGCCCAGCGTCTTGGCCCACTCCCGCAGCGAGCCATAGCGCGCGATCTCATAGTGTTCGACGGCCTGGCAGGCAGCGAGAAGCCCGGCGTCGCGCGCGGTGCCCTCGGTCTCCTCGATCACGCCGTCAGCCTCTTTCAGCAGCCCCTCGATCGCATCGCATTTCTCGCCCGACGGCTTGACGCCGATCTCGGCAAAGACCTGCTTGAGCGTCTCGATCTGACCCTTGGTCTCGGCAAGGTGGTCTTCAGCCGCCTTCTTCAGATTCTTGTCGCCCGCCGCCTTCGCCACCTTGGGCAGCGCCTTCACGATCGCATTCTCGGCGAAATAGACGTCTTTCAGCGTGTGCTCGAAAATCTCCGCGAGAGTCTTCATGACGTTCTCCTCGTTTGACCTAGTCGCAGAGCAAACGGAGCGAAGCGGGAAATCGTTCCGAATTCCGCTCAGGCTCCCTCGCGGAACGAATGGAGAGGGGACGAGCGCGGCAGAACGCCCAGCTCCGAGCCCCTGCGGCGAGAGACACGCTTGAGTCAAAAGAAAGGGCGGCCCGAAGGCCGCCCTGAGGAACCCCGTCTCGGACAGGCTTAGAACTTGTAGTTCAGGCCGGCCTTGAGGGTGTGGAACTTGGTCTCGACGTCAAGCGTCGCATGGAAGGGGTCGAAATTGCCAGCGTTGATGATCTGGTCGCTTCCAAGATCAACGTAAAGATATTCGGTCTTCAGGGTGATGTTCTTGGTGATACCGTATTCGAAACCCGCGCCGATAGTCCAGCCGGTCTGGGTGTTGGACGCGGATTCATCGATGAT
This sequence comes from Kaistia granuli DSM 23481, assembly GCF_000380505.1. Taxonomy (GTDB): domain Bacteria; phylum Pseudomonadota; class Alphaproteobacteria; order Rhizobiales; family Kaistiaceae; genus Kaistia; species Kaistia granuli. Next base: position 181,055 of record NZ_AQYH01000008.1, read on the forward strand.
CGAATTGCCATTGATGTTGGCCGAGAGGGAGGACTTCACACTGCCATAGGCCAGACCACCCGTGCCGTAGAGCAGCAGGTTGTCATAGGCGTAGCCGAGGCGAGCGCGCACGGTGCCAAACCACTCCACCTCGGAGCCCGCTTCGAAGCTAGCCGAATCATTGCCGAAGTTGAGATTGCCGTTGATCTTGCCCTCATAGGACGACGCGGCGATATCGGCTTCGACACCGACAACCCAGTTGGGGTTGAACTGCCAGTTGTAGCCGATCTGGGCGCCGCCGAAGCCGCCGCTGGCATCCTGCTCGATTTCACCATTGATGAGCGAGAAGATCTCGTCACCCGTGTCGACCGACAGGTCGCCCGGATACTTGAAGTCACCGGCGGCGACGCCGCCATGCACGCCGATGTAGAAGCCGGTCCAGTTGAACACGGCCGGCGCCTCGACGGGAGCCGGCTCATAGGTGAGATCTGCGGCCTGGGCGCCGACAACGCCCAGCGCCAGAACCGAAACCATCGTCGCGCTGCGAAGTACGAATTTCATTTGAAGCCCCTTGCCTGGAAGTACCCCAGCCGAACGATCATCGCCCGACCTGCCCTGATGACATCACCCTTACCTCAAGGAAGGCGAACTAGATGTTGCAGGGCCGCAACAGGACTCTCGGCCTGACGTAGCGTCCAGGCCGATATGGCTGAATGTAAGCACGGTACACTTATCGATTAATCGGTAAGTACTTAAAAAATAGAAATATATGGAGAGGTCTGCATCTGCGTCACCAGCCGCCAGATCTGTGGCGGAAAAACCACGGATTGTCGCCAAAAACGTGCACCGCCCGATTTTACGTTGCGGCGATGCGTGGCAAGGGCGAATCGGCGAGTCGTTTCTAGGGCTTCCCATCTTTCGCGACCGGATCTCATCCCGCATGCGCGAGCTATCCTCGCCCCTCGGCTCGCCCCCGTCCCGGGCCGGCGCAATCGCGCCCCTGCACAACCGATCCGGTCAAGGCCCTTGCCCGCGCCGGCCGATTGTCTATAGGAAGAAGCGCGCAGGCCGAGCCTGCCCGGGCCTATAGCTCAATGGTTAGAGCCGACCGCTCATAACGGTCTGGTTCCAGGTTCGAGTCCTGGTGGGCCCACCAATCTTTTCATTGGCTCAGGGCCGCCTTGCGGCCCTCTCCTGTCGGTGCGCCCAGATCGTCACGCGCCAATTCGCGATCCCCTGGCGAGGCCCCAGCACCGGGATCCTCGGTTCCGCGAGGGCCGGTTGCTCCAGCGCCGCTTCCGGACCCGGATGGGATACCGGCCAAATCCTTCTGCGAATCCTATATTCCAGCCCGATCTTCCATCTCGAAGCCCAATGCGATCCGGCCCTACCTTGCCGCCGTCAGGAAGGTCACGACGATGGTCAACTCACTCGATGAACTGGCGCAGGCACTGGCACGCAACCGATCCGCGGGGATTGTCACGGACCTGCCGCTATCCTTGCTGCAATCGGAGGAAGCCGCGAAGGCGGTCCAGTCGGCTGCGCTCGCCGCGTTCGACACCGATTTCCGGGGTTACGCCCTGGTCGGCACCCATGCCACCGTCCGGCGAAGCCTCGGCCTTCGCGAGGCGATCGTCTCGCCCATTCCCAACCGCGCATGTTTCGAGAGCCGAAAAACATTCCCCCTGCCGCGCGGCATGATCGGGGCGCAATGCGAACTCCTCTTCACGATCGGCCGGAACTACCCGGCCGCCGGCGAGACCGTGGATCGCCAATCGGCGGCGGACGCCATCGTCGCGTGCCGGCCGGCCATCGGGCTCGTGGGGCGCCGCACGCGGACGGCGCCCGCCAATCCGCTGGTGGCGACGGCCGATTTCGCATGCCATGTCGCCACGATCTGCGGCCCTTCTCCCCGCCCGATCAACTGGCTCGATCTCGACAAGCTTCCAATGACCGCCCGGATCGACGGCAATCTCGTCATGAGCGCGAGCGCGTCCGACATCCTCGGCCATCCCCTGGAGGCCGTCGCCTGGCTGGCGCTTAACCTTGTCGACGACGGCGGCGGCCTCAATGCCGGCGATCTGGTCGCGACGGGCTCCTGCGCTCCCCTCCTCCAGGTGATCCCGGGGCAGACACTGGCCGTCGATTTCGACACGCTCGGCGCGGTCAACTGCGCCTTCGAGTGAACGATGAGGAACCGATCACTCCCGTCCAGGGGAGGATCCGGTCGCCGCCCAGCAAGCCGGCGGCGACACAGAGCAGAAGCGCCGGTGCACTGCACGCCGCCTTACCGGGCCATTAGCGAACTTCTCGAAATGGCGCTCCGTTCCATCCTCTCTGCTGGGCCCGGCGCAACGGGAAATGCCCTCGCAGCATTCCCGAGGACAGCGGTCGGGAACATCATTCGGAAGGGATTGCCGCGGGGTCGACGAGGGCGCGGCCCGGCCGGGCGCCGGGGCACCCCCTACCGCAGCATGCGTGTCACCAGGGCGATGAGCTCGACCTGCCGGTTGGTGTCCGTCTTGGCGAAGACGGAACGCATTTGCGCTCGCAGGGTGTGGTGTGAAACGCCGAGCGAAGCGGCCAGGCCGTTGATGCTTTCTCCCTGTGCCAGCCCCAGGACGAGACGGATCTCGGCGGCGGTCAGATGGAACCGCCGCGCCAGTTGGATCTCCAGCGCCTTGTCCGGAACCTGGCGCTCCCGCGGGCGAAACAGCACCAGGAACCGGCGCGAGGTCGGGAACAGGGCGGCGACGCCGCGCAGGTCCTGGACCTCCAAGCGGATCGGCAGCAGCGAGACCGCAAACGAGCCCTCTGGATAGTCGACAATCAGGTCGCCCAAAGGCTGGCGCGCCCCGTCGACATTGTCCCAGCCCTTGTCCTGCAGGCGGCTCAGGAAACGATGCTGGTATTCTGCCGGCCCGAAATCCAGCAGGTCACGGGCCCGGATCCGGATCGCGACCGAGCGGTCGACCCATGTGAGCAGAGCCTGGTTGGCCGCCAGCACGCGCCCCTTGCTGTCGACGAGGGCGCCGGGCGTCGTCAGCGATTGCAGCAGCGAGGCATCTCCCTCGAAAGGCGTCGACGATTGCATGCGCGCCCGATTGACGTCGAGCGCCTGCCGCATGCGGACGGCCAGCCCGCTCAGCAACGGCATCACCCTCGCATTCATGCGCTCGGCATGGTGGCTGCTGTAGTGAACGGCCAGCGACGCCTGCCGGCGGTGATCGCGGAAGACATTCAGGCCTGTGGAACTGTCGGCGGCGCCTTCGGGACGCAGCAGGTCGTTGTAGAACTCCGTCTGGTGCAGCAGGGCGACCGGGACGTATTGATCCCCCCAGACCGCCTGCCCTGGCTCCATGTTTTCAAGCAGGTCGCGCCAGGGTGAAATGGGAGCGAAATAGGTGGCATAGGCGTGAAGCGTGCGGTCGCTGAAGCCGCGGCTCAGCATCGGCGTCCAGCGAGTGCATTCCCGGTCGAAGGCCTGAAACAGGATCTTGGTGCCGCCCGCATGGGCTTCGAGCAGGTCGATGAAGTCGGACCATCGCTCGGGATTCAGAGCGGCTGCGTCCACGACATCGTGAAGTTCGGCCAATGCCCGGGCCAGTGCCGATCGATCTGACGACATGCTGCCCTCCTCCGATCCAGACGCTAGTGCATCCGTATGGATCGGAGAAGGGCGCATCGCGCGAATTGCCATCTGCGGTAGCAGATTGGCCTAGCCGAGCTGAAGCGCGAAGAACGCCTCGGGATCGTCGACCTCGACCAGGCGGTTGCGGACGATCTGCCAGAACCGCGTGCCGACCTGACGCACGAAGGCGCGATCATGGCTGACCAGCAGCGCCGTCGCATCATGGGCGAGCAGTTCGTGCTCCAGCGCCTCCTGGCCCTCGATGTCCAGATGGTTGGTCGGCTCATCGAGAATATAGAAGTTGGGATGCTCCAGCCGCAGCAGCAGCATCGACAGGCGGGCGCGCTGCCCGCCGGAAAGGGCGGCGATCTTGCCGTCCTGGATCGCGACCGACATGCCGGCATCGGCGAGAAGCGCCCGCGCGGCCCGGTCGTTGACATCACGACGGCCAGCGACCGCGTCCATCGGCGAACGGAAGCGGTCGAGATGCTGCAACGCCTGATCCGAGATCCCCGGCACCACAGAAGGTGCGACGCGGATTCTGGGGTCCGGCTCCGCCAGGGCGCGGATCACCTGGCTGAGCAGCCGCGTCTTGCCGGTGCCGTTGGCACCCAGCACCACCACCCGGTCGCCCCGGTTGATCCACAGCGCGCCGGTCCGGAACAGGGTTCGGCCGTCCGGGGTCTGGATATCGGCGTTGTCCAGCGACACCAGCGCCTTGGAATGAATGCCGGAATTGGTCAGGCGGATCGCGCCGGCGGAGCGCTCCTGGAAGGCGGGACGCGCCGCCTCCTCGATCTTCTCGGCCCGCTCGTTCAGGCGCTTGGTCTTGGTCAAAAGCAGGTCGGAGCCCGAATTGATGCCGATATTCTTGAGCTTGGCCGCCTGCCGCCGCAGCTGGCTGACCTTGGCGAGTTCATTGGCGAACTGCCGGCCCTCGGCCGCGTCCGCCTCGTCGAGCGCGGCGCGTGCTTCGGAATAGGATCGCGCGAACAGTTGCGACCGCTCGGAGCGCAGGAAGAGCGTCCGGTTGGTGGTCGCGTCGAGGAAGGCGCGATCATGGCTGGCGACGAGGAAAGGTGTGTTGCGGGCGACCGTGTCCAGCCAGCCCTGCAAGATGCCGATCCGGCCGAGATCGAGATGGTTGGTCGGCTCGTCCATCAGCAGGAGATCCGGCTCGGCCACCCAGGCCCGCGCCAGCAGCGCCACCCTCTGCCAGCCGCCGGACAGTGCCCGCAGCGGCTTTTCCCAGAGCTCATCCGGCACGGCGAGATCGTTGAGGGCGATATCCACCCGCCAGGCCTCGGACCGGGCCTGTTCGTCGCTGAGCGCCGTGAGCACCGCCTGATGGAGCGGCAGCGCCTGCAACGCCTCGGGAACGTCCTGCGTCACCAGCCCGACGCGCAGGCCGCGGGCGCGGGTGATGTCGCCATGGCTCGCGTCGGCGTCGCCGGCGAGCACCCGCAGCAGCGTCGACTTTCCGCGACCATTGGCGGCCACAAGGCCGGTCCGGTCACCTTTGACGATGGCGAAGTTCAGATTGGAGAAAAGCGGCGCGCCAAGAGTTACGCCGAGATTGCGGAGGTTGATCAGGGTCATGGGTCACGTGTCGATCTGTAGGGCGCAGCCCAGGGGCTGCCATTCGGGCAGATCGTCGTGACAGGAATGTCCCTCGATCAGCCCTGCAAACGGATTTGCAGGGCCTGGACAGGTCCACGGGTTCGATCGTGATATCGTTCGAGATGCATCCGACCCTCCCCTTGATGATGTGGACCGAGCAAAAACTATAGCCGTGGGCGGCGCGCGGTCAAGCGACCTCCGCCAAACGTTGAAGCGCCCTGCCCGTTAATGTCGGACAAGGCGCATCCTCGCCGGAATACCGGCCGAGGCCGGCTCAGGCCTGGGCGGGCGCGAGATCGGCGGCGAGCAGGCCTTCCGCAACCAGATCGGTCCAGAGGGCGGCCGGAATGACTACCTCCTGCGCCTCAAGGTTGCGGTCCAGATTGCGCTTGCTGCTGACGCCGAGCAGGACGGACGCTACAGCCTTGTGGCTCAGCGGGAAGCGCTGCGCGGCGACCGCCAGCGCGACGCCGTGGCGGGCGCAGACCGCCTCCAGACGGCGGACGCGATCGACGATCTCCCGCGGCGGTTCGGCATAGTTGTAGTGCGCGCCGGGAACCGGCCCGGTCGCCAGGATGCCGGAATTGAACACGCCGCCGACGACGATGCTGGCGCCGCGCTCGAGGCAGGCGGCGAGCAGCGGACGCGCGCCTTCCTGTTCCAGCAGGGTGAAGCGGCCGGCCAGCAGGAAGGCGTCGAGATCGGCATGGTCCAGCGCCTGCAGGCACACCTCGACCTCGTTGACGCCGAGGCCGATCGCCTTGACGTCGCCAGCGGCGCGCAGTTCCTGCATCGCCTTCAGGCCGCCCGACATGGCGACGGGGAAATACTCGGCGTTCTGCTCGACGCCATGCGTGTCGACGCCGATGTCGTGCATGTAGAGCACGTCGATGCGATCGAGGCCGAGGCGATGCAGGCTCGCTTCGTGCGAGCGCATCACGCCGTCATAGGAATAGTCGTATTCCTGCTCGAAGGGCAGCACGTCGACGAAACCGTAATCGCCCATGACGCGGCCGCGCAGCGGCGTCAGTATGCGACCGACCTTGGTTGAGATCACATAGCTGTCGCGCGGCTTGTCGCGCAGGAAATCGCCGAGCCGCCGCTCGCTGAGGCCGTGGCCATAGCGCGGCGCCGTATCGAAGAAGCGGATGCCCGCGTCCCAGGCCGCCTGCAGCGTCTCGTGCGCCGCCTCGTTGCTGACCGCGCGGTAGAGATTGCCGATGCTGGCGCCGCCGAAGCTGATCTCGGTGACGTCGAGGCCGGTGCGGCCGAGCGGGCGTTTGGCGATGCTCATATCAACCTCTGAATTTCGTTGGTGGCGACGGGTGGCGGCAGGGATCGCGCCAAGGCCCGGCTCCCGCGGCTACGGGAAAAGGCGATGCCGCCGGATAGCACAGGACGGGACGAAATGCTTCCGAAGATGGCGCGCCGGTGCAATCACGCACGGGTTCCGGCACGGCGGCGAAGGCATCGGCTGGGGACGGTGGGCGGATCACCGACACGACGAAGCGCACTGCCGCAGTCCCGTCGCAATGCCCCCCTATCCACGGCGAGGTTCACACGCAACACGCGAAAGACGAACGGGAGACGCCCATGATCCGCGCGCAGTTCATTCGGACCACCATCCTCGCCTCGACGCTCATTGCCGTCTTTGCCGCTCCCGCCTTGGCCCAATCCGCGCCGCAGCCGCCGACGCTGACCGTGTTCGGCGACGGCATCGCCACCGCCGCGCCCGACATCGCCGTCGTCACGCTGGGCGTCGTTTCAGAGGCCGCTACCGCCAAGGACGCGATGGGCGCCAACGCCACCGACATGACGGCCGTGATCGCCGCCATCACCGATGCCGGCATCGCCACCAAGGACATCGCCACCAGCGGCCTTTCGGTCAGCCCGGTCTATTCCGATCCGTCGAAGGATCCGAACGGCCGCGCCCAGGTCACCGGCTACCGCGTGCAGAACCAGGTGACGGTCAAGATCCGTGACCTCGCCAAGTCGGGCCCCCTGCTCGACAAGGTCATCGCCGCCGGCGCCAACCGCGTCACCGGCATCGATTTCGACATCGACAAGGCCAGCGCGCTGCGCGACGAGGCGATGAAGGCGGCGATCGCCGAGGCGCGCCGCAAGGCCAAGCTGATGGCGGAAGCCGCCGGCGTGAAGCTCGGCCCGATCCAGTCGGTGCAGACGAGCGAGGGCGGCGGCGTGCCGATCTTCCGCACCCAGATGGCAATGAAGGCCGATGTGTCGACGCCGGTGATGGGCGGCGAGCAGCAGATCACCGCCAACGCGACGATCGTCTACATCATCGAGCCGCAGAAGTAGAAAACCCTACGGCGCGGGGCCTTCCGGCCCCGCCGCCACGACCCGCGCGGCAGCCGCCGCGCCGATGCCCGGCGCCAGAACCGACAGCGCGCCGGGCAGACTCTCGAAGATGAGCGGCGTCGCCATCCGCGTCAGCTCGCCGTCGATCGACAGCCAGAGGCGCGGCCGATGGCTCGTGATCGTCGCCCGCCGCACCGCGAGCGATTCGATCTCCGGATTGTCGCGCCAGCGCCCGGCCAGCAGGTCGAGCCCCGCCTGCATGCGGCTCGCCCATTCCGCCCCTTCGGCAAAATGGATCTCGATCAGCCCCTCGTCGAGCTGCGGCCGGTCGAAGCCGGTCAGCGACAGACGATTGTTGCTGGCAAGCAGCGCATAGGCCTCGATCTCGCGTCGTCCGCCGGCGGTCTCCAGCGTCAATTGCAGGATACCGGCCCGGCTGAAGGCGCGCAGCGATGAGCGCGCCACCGCGATGAAGCGACCGAACGGCAGGCCGCCGCCGCGAAACTGCGCCCGGCCGCGTGCCACTTCCGCGAAATAGCCGAGCCCGGCCAAGGTATGAAACACCCGGCCATTGACGCTGGCGAGATCGATCCGGCTCGGTGTCGACGAGGCGAGCGCCGACAGCGCCGCGTCGAGTTCGGCCGGCATGCCGAGACTCTTGGCGAACAGGTTCATGGTGCCGAGCGGCAGGACGCCCAGTGTCCGCTCCGAGCCCGCCCCGTCGGCCGCGACCAGCTTGCGGATGGCATGGCCGACCGAGCCATCGCCGCCGCCGACGACGACCGTCGCCGGCCCCGACCGGGCGGCCTGGTCGATCGCCTGCAGGAACGCGTTTCCCTCGGCCAGGATCACCTCGGCCGAGTGGCCGCGCTCGCTGAAGGCGTGCTCGACGATGCCACGGATTTCGGCGGGATCGCGATCCTGGATCGTCCCGGCATGCGCATTGAGAATGACGACGGTATCGGCCACGATCTCTCCCAGGCTGAGACAGCCCCAAGGTGGCGGTCGCCGACCGGCAACGCAAGCACCGGCCGGATCGATCCACGCCCAGCAATGAAGGCGACACAGAAAATGAAAATCCCGCCCTTTTTAGGGGGCGGGATCAGGTCGTTCCATGGGAACGAGTGCCTGTCGCGATCAATCCTCGATCGGCGCGGGATGCTCGGGCAGCAGCGCCTCGCCCTTGCGGGCGCGCATCAGATTGACGAAGCGCGTGAACAGATAGTGGCTGTCCTGCGGGCCGGGCGAGGCCTCGGGGTGGTACTGCACCGAGAAGATCGGCTTGTCCTTGACGCGCAGGCCGCAATTCGAGCCGTCGAACAGCGAGACATGCGTCTCCTCGACGGTCGCCGGCAGCGAGGCGGCGTCGACGGCGAAGCCGTGGTTCATCGAGGTGATCTCGACCTTGCCGGTGGTGCGGTCCTGGACCGGATGATTGGCGCCGTGATGGCCCTGGTGCATCTTCTTGGTCTCGCCGCCGAGCGCGATGCCGAGCATCTGGTGGCCGAGGCAGATGCCGAACAGCGGCACGTCGGCCGCGATCACATCCTTGATCGCCGGCACGGCGTATTCGCCGGTCGCGGCCGGATCGCCGGGGCCGTTCGACAGGAAAACGCCGTCCGGCTTGTGGGCCAGAATCTCTTCACCCGTCGCCGTCGCCGGCAGAACCGTCACGTCGCAGCCAGCGTCGGCCAGCAGGCGCAGGATATTGCGCTTGATGCCATAGTCGACGGCGACGACCTTGTGCACCGCGTTTTCCTGGCGACCATAGCCCTTGTCCCAGACCCAGGTGGTCTCGTCCCAGCGGAAGGTCTGGCCGGTGGTCACGTCCTTGGCGAGGTCCATTCCCTCAAGGCCCGGCCAGGCGGCCGCTTCCTTCGCCAGTTCCGCCTGCGCGAACACGCCGTCGGCCGAATGGGCGATCACGGCGTTGGGCATGCCCTTCTCGCGGATCAGCGCCGTCAGCGCGCGCGTGTCGACGCCGGCGATGCCAACGATGCCGCGCGACTTCAGCCAGGCGTCGAAACTCTTCAGCGCGCGGTAGTTGGACGGGTCGGTGATGTCGGTCTTGATCACGCAGCCGCGCACGCCGGAAGCCGAGGCCATGTTGATGGTCTCGATGTCCTCGTCATTCGTGCCGACATTGCCGATATGCGGGAAGGTGAAGGTGATGATCTGGCCGGCATAGGACGGATCGGTCAGGATTTCCTGGTAACCCGTCATCGCCGTGTTGAAGCAAACTTCGCCAACCGCGTGACCGACGGCGCCGATGCCTCGGCCCTCGATCACGGTCCCGTCGGCGAGAATCAGAAGCGCTGTCGGCTTCGGCTCTGCCCAGACGTTTTCATCCGCGATCGTGTCGGTCAGCATTGTGTCGGCCATGGTCTACCTGCTGGTCTCGAGATGGGGCGCCAAGCTCGTGCCGACAAGCTTATGCCGCACAAAAACGCAGCGGATCCTAGGGATCCACCGCCTCGCGCCCATTTGCCCGGAAACTAGGCCAAGCCCGGCACCCCGTCAACCCGAAGCGAAAAATACAAAAGTCATACATTTCAATACGTTAGGATAGATGCGCTTGAAGGACGCGCCAAGCTTCTCTATGGTGCGCCAGCGTTCAAGGAGATTGACGATGCGCGATACCATCAATGCGGCCCTGAAAGGGGCAATGCTCGCCAAGGACAAGAAGCGCACCGGAACGCTTCGCCTGATCATGGCGGCGATCAAGGATCGCGACATCGTCGCCCGCACTGCCGGCACCGGCGAGGCAACCGACGTCGAGCTGATCGATCTCCTGGCCAAGATGGTCAAGCAGCGTCTCGAATCGGCGAAGATCTACGAGGACAATGGCCGTCCGGAGCTGGCCGAGCAGGAACGCGAGGAAATCGCGGTCATCGAGGAATATCTGCCGAAGCAGCTCTCCGACGACGAGGCCAAGGCGGCCATCGCCGCCCTCGTGGTCGAGACGGGCGCCTCGGGCATCCGCGACATGAACAAGGTGATGTCCGAGCTGAAGGCCCGCTATGCCGGCCAGATGGACTTCGCCAAGGCGAGCGCCGCGGTCAAGGCAGCCCTTTCCAGCTAGGACAACAGGATGGAACTGCCGCCGGCCCTCCGCGACGCCGTCGACGCGGCGCTCGAGGGCGCCTCGACGGCAGCCCTTGCCGAAGCCTCCGCCATGCTCTCGCAGCGCTATCGCAGCGAGTTGCGCGACGGGCGCTTCCACGTCTCCGAGGACGATGCCGCGCGCGCCTATCTGGCGGCGCGGCTGCCGGCGACCTTCGCCGCCGTGCGCGCGGCGATGGACGCGGCGGAAAGCCTGCTGCCGGAGTTCCGGCCGAAGACTCTACTCGATCTCGGCGCCGGCCCCGGCACCGCCATGTGGGCGGCGCGCGACACCTGGCCGACGATCGACGACACGCTGATGATCGAGGGCAGCCCGACCATGCGGCGCTGGGGCGAGACGCTCGCCGCCTCCGCCGCCCCGTTCAAGCGGGAATGGCGCGGCGTCGACTTCGCCAAGGGCAAGCTTGACGTCGACACGCATGACCTCGTCACCATCGCCTATGTGCTGGACGAGCTGGAGGAAGCGGGCCGAACCGCGTTGGTCGAGGCGGCCTGGCGCGCCACCGGCGCCCTGCTCCTGATCGTCGAGCCCGGCACGCCGGCCGGCTGGCAGCGCATTCTTGCCGCGCGCGCCCAGCTGATCGAGGCCGGCGCCCATGTCGTCGCCCCTTGCGCGCATGAAGCCCTCTGCCCGATCGTTTCGCCCGACTGGTGCCATTTCTCCCGCCGCGTGGCGCGCACCAAGATCCACCTGCGCAGCAAGGGCGCGGTCGTGCCGTTCGAGGATGAGAAGTTCATCTATCTCGCCGCGTCGCGCGCTCCCGCGCCCCGGGCGAGCGGCCGCGTGCTTTCGCCGCCGCGCGCCTCCAGCGGCAAGGTCAGCCTCAAGCTCTGCCTGGCATCCGGCGCGGCGGAGACCCGCCTCTTCACCAAGCGCGAGGGCGACCGCTTCAAGGCCGCCCGCCGGGTCGACTGGGGCGACGCCATCGACGTTTGAGGCGGCGACGGGCCTGCGCCATCAAGCCGCCCTGCATAGCGGGTATAAATCGTCCTCCGCCTTTGCCCTTCGACCCGCCAAGTCCTAAATTGGAGGGTCATCACCTGTTCGGGGTCCAATGCGTTTCTCGCCCTCCTTTCTCGACGAAATCCGTGCCCGCCTGCCGATCTCCTCGATCGTCGGCCGGCGCGTGACGTGGGATCGGCGCAAGTCGCAGCCGCAGAAGGGTGATTTCTGGGCCTGCTGCCCGTTCCATGGCGAAAAGTCGCCCTCCTTCCACGCCGAGGACCGCAAGGGGCGCTTCCATTGCTTCGGCTGCGGCGAATCGGGCGATCACTTCACCTTCCTGACCAAGCTCGAGGGCCTCTCCTTCCCGGAAGCGGTCGAGCGGCTGGCGATGGAGGCCGGCGTGCCAATGCCGGCGCGCGACGTCCATGCCGAGGAAGAGGAGCGCAAGCGCGCCTCGCTGCACGAGGTGATGGAGCTCGCCTGCCGCTTTTTCGAGGAGGGACTGCAATCGCGCGACGGCGCCAGCGCGCGCGGTTATCTGAACGGCCGTGACCTCGGCCCCGACATCCAGCGCCGCTTCCGCCTCGGCTATGCGCGCCAGAGCCGCAACGCCCTGAAGGAGCATCTGGCATCCAAGGGCGTGCCGCACGAGGACATGGTGGCGACCGGCCTCCTGATCTCGGGCGAGGACATTCCCGTCTCCTATGACCGGTTCCGCGACCGCGTGATGTTCCCGATCACCGATTTCCGCGGCCGCATCGTCGCCTTCGGCGGCCGGGCGCTCTCCCCCGACGCGCAGGCGAAATACCTCAACTCGCCGGAGACCGTGCTCTTCCGCAAGGGCGACCTGCTCTACAACGGCTTCGAGGCGCGGAAATCCGTACAGAGCGCCGGCACACTGATCACCGTCGAGGGCTATGTCGATGTCATCGCCATGGCGACGGCCGGCTTCGGCCACACGGTAGCCCCGCTCGGCACGGCGCTGACCGAACGCCAGCTCGACCTGCTCTGGCGGATGACGCCCGAGCCGATCCTCTGCTTCGACGGCGACAAGGCGGGGCTGCGGGCCGCCTACCGCGCCGCCGATCTGGCGCTCGCGGCGCTGAAGCCCGGCAAGACGGTGCGCTTCGCGCTGCTGCCCGAGGGCCAGGACCCGGACGACCTGATCCGCTCGTCCGGCCGCGAGGCGATGGCGCAGGTGCTGGCCGCCGCGCGGCCGCTGTTCGACATGGTGTGGATGCGCGAGACGGATGGCGGCGGCTTCGAGACGCCGGAACGGCGCGCGGCGCTGGACGCGCGTCTGCGCGATATCGCCAGGAGCGTCGCCGACGAGAGCATCCGCCATCACTATGAGCAGGCTTTCGCCGAGCGGGCGCGCGAGTTCTTCGGCTACGGCCAGAAGGGTGGCAACCGCCAGCCGCGCGGCGAACGCCGCCAGGACGGCCGGGGCGGCGCCGGCGGAGGCGCCGGGCGACCGCAGCGCCAGCCGCCGCCGATCATTTCGGAGAGCCTGAAGCGCTCGACGACGCTGTCCGGCCGGGTGCAGGCGCCGCTGCGGGAGGTGGTGCTGGTGATGACCATGGCCAACCATCCGAACCTCGCCGCGGACCATTTCGACGAATTCGCCCAGATCGAGTTGACGAATCGCGAACTTGACTCCCTTCGCACGCAAATCCTAGAGATTGCCGCCGAAGATCCGCACATCGATGGTGGGGGGCTGAGAAGCCGCCTTCTTTCGGCGCGGTTCGGCGATTTGCTCGACAAGCTCGATCTGCAGCTCGAGCGTTGTGGCAACTGGCAGGCCCGCGCGGACGCGGCCGATCGGGACGCGGCAGATGGTTGGATGCAGGCTCTCACCTTGCACAGGAAGGCGCGAACGTTACATAAGGAGCTCAAGGATGCCGAGGCTGCCCTAGCGACCGATCCGAGCGACGCCAATTTGGCGAAGATGATCGACATCCAGAACCAGATGGCCAACAGCGATGGAACCGAGGCTCTGATCGAGGGGTTCGGGATTAGTTCGGGTCGACGGCTACAGTCGATGTAGGGGTCGAGCGACCGATGACGGCGTAAGGTTAAGCGGGCCTTAAGACAAGAAAGTCTAAGAGTCGGGCGACCGACGGCATGAGGGAAACTTCGTGCCGCCTCTAGGATTTAACGGCGGATATGCGAGCGCGACGGACGTGAACCGTCTGGCGCGACGCGTCCACCCAGACGGAGAACAGCATGGCGACCAAGGTTCAGGAAAACGAAGAAGCGCAGGACGCGCAGGCCGAGCCGCAGGACGGTCCGCTTCTGGACCTCTCGGATGCCGCCGTCAAGCGGATGATCAAGGTCGCCAAAAAGCGCGGCTTTGTCACCTATGAGGAGCTGAATTCCGTCCTGCCATCCGAGCAGGTCGGTTCGGAGCAGATCGAAGACATCCTGTCGATGCTCTCCGAAATGGGCATCAATGTGATCGAGGCCGACGAGGTCGAGGAAGCGGAAGAACCGACCGCCGCCGACGCCGAGGAAGAGGCCGGCGAGCTCGCCGAATCGACCGGCACCGCCGTTGCCCGTTCGTCGACCACCAAGGAACCGACCGACCGTACCGACGATCCCGTCCGCATGTATCTGCGCGAGATGGGCTCGGTCGAACTGCTGTCGCGCGAAGGCGAAATCGCCATCGCCAAGCGCATCGAGGCCGGGCGCGAGACCATGATCGCCGGGCTCTGCGAGAGCCCGCTCACCTTCCAGGCCATCATCATCTGGAAGGAGGAGCTGGCCGAAGGCAAGATCCTGCTGCGCGACATCATCGACCTCGAGGCGACCTATGCCGGTCCCGAGGCGAAGAACGCGCCGATGGCGGGTCCGGGCGGCGTGCCGTTCAGCGAAGGCGCCGACGACGAGGAAGCCGACGAGCCGAAGCCGCCGCAGCCCGACGGCGATTCCGACGACGAGGACGATCTCGAGAACAACATGTCGCTCGCCGCCATGGAGGCCGAGCTGAAGCCGAAGGTCGTCGAGACCTTCGACAACGTCGCCGAGAACTACAAGAAACTGCGCCGTCTGCAGGACCAGCTGGTCGAGGGCCGCCTCAAGAACGAGACGCTGTCGCCCTCGCAGGAGCGCCGCTACAAGAAGCTGAAGGATGACCTGATCCTTGAGGTCAAGTCGCTCTCGCTGAACCAGAACCGCATCGATTCGCTGGTCGAGCAGCTCTACGCGATCAACAAGAGCCTGGTGAGCTCGGAAGGCAGGCTGCTGCGCCTGGCCGAGAGCTACCGCGTCAGCCGCGAAGAATTCCTGCGCGAGTACCAGGGCTCCGAGCTCGATCCGAACTGGCTGCGTCGCGTCGCCAATCTCGGCGGCCGCGGCTGGAAGGACTTCGTCACCAACGGCAAGGACCGGATCCGCGAGCTGCGCAGCGAGATCCAGAACCTCGCCACCGAGACCGGTCTCGAGATCACCGAATATCGCCGCATCGTGCACATGGTGCAGAAGGGCGAGAAGGAAGCCCGCCAGGCCAAGAAGGAAATGGTCGAGGCGAACCTCCGCCTCGTCATCTCGATCGCCAAGAAGTACACGAACCGCGGCCTGCAGTTCCTCGACCTGATCCAGGAAGGCAATATCGGCCTGATGAAGGCCGTCGATAAGTTCGAATACCGCCGCGGCTACAAGTTCTCGACCTATGCGACCTGGTGGATCCGCCAGGCGATCACCCGTTCGATCGCCGACCAGGCGCGCACGATCCGCATTCCGGTCCACATGATCGAGACGATCAACAAGATCGTCCGCACCTCGCGCCAGATGCTGCACGAGATCGGCCGCGAGCCGACCCCGGAAGAACTGGCCGAGAAGCTGGCAATGCCGCTCGAAAAGGTCCGCAAGGTCCTGAAGATCGCCAAGGAGCCGATCTCGCTCGAAACGCCGATCGGCGACGAGGAGGATTCGCATCTCGGTGACTTCATCGAGGACAAGATGGCGATCCTGCCGATCGACGCGGCGATCCAGTCGAACCTGCGCGAGACGACCACGCGCGTTCTGGCTTCGCTCACCCCGCGTGAAGAGCGCGTGCTGCGCATGCGCTTCGGCATCGGCATGAACACCGATCACACGCTGGAAGAAGTCGGCCAGCAGTTCTCGGTGACCCGCGAACGTATCCGCCAGATCGAGGCGAAGGCGCTCCGCAAGCTCAAGCACCCGAGCCGCTCGCGCAAGCTGCGCTCGTTCCTGGACAACTAGTCCGGACCGGTTCGTTTCTTCAAGAGGGCGGCTTCGGCCGCCCTTTTTCGTTCCAGGATCTAGCGCGGCGGAGCCACGACGAGGCCGACGACGCGACGAACCACCGGCAGCACGGCCAAGAGGGTTGGAAACGCCACCAGCCAGGAGAGCCCCCAGGCGACCGGCCAGGTCGACAGGAATTCGGCCGACAGGCCGAGGCTCCGCAGCGTGGAAATGGCAGAGACCACGAAGGTCATGATCACCGACAGCACGAAGGGCATGACGATGGCAGCATAGCGCGCCGGCAGCCGAAAGCGGGCGGCGGTAGAGCGGATAGTCATATGTGTCGTCTCGAGAAAGGTTCGTCGGTCGTCATGGGCAACTTGTTCGCATCGCTCCGGTACCGAGAACCGGGTTGGATGCGTTGCCTGACGTGAGACGCTTACGGCACGGCCACCAGGGCCAGCGCCGGTTTCCTATCAGGATCCCGCCATCCGGGCCAGCCCTCCAGCACAGACCAGCCATGCAGCAGCACCCTCCCAGGCCGTGCTCGCCCGCCGTCCGGCTCGCGAGAACGGTGCTTTTGCCCTAGAATGGCGTCATGAACGTGCGCAACCCCGAAGGCAGCCGGCACGAGACATTGAAGCTCGAAATCATGCTTCGCTGGGGGCGCCAGCATCCGGCCGATACCGTCTTCATTCCCGAGACGACGTTCCGCCTGTCCGATGACACGTTTCTCGAACCGGACTTCCTCGTCTTTCGGCGTTCGGTAGCCATTCGCGACCTGCGGTCTGGCCTCGCCCTGCTCGCCGTCGAAATTTCCGACAGCTCGCTTGGCTTCGACCTCGGCCCCAAGGCGCTGGTCTACGCCCATTTCGGCATTCGCGAGCTCTGGGTGATCGACGCGATCACCAATGCGATCCATGTCCATCGCGAGCCGACGGACGGGCGCTATGCCTCGATCACGCCCTGGAGCGCCGACGATCTCGTCGTGCCGGCCTTCGCGCCGTCGCAATTCGCGCTGCGGCTCGCCGATCTCGACCTCGGCGAGGGATCGCGCTAAGCCTCGGACACGGACACCAATCAGAAGGTCATTCCATGTCATTCCTGAAGAAGCTTTTCGGCGGCGGTGGCAGCTCGGAGGCTGTCGAAGCCAAGGGCGAGGCGACCGAATACAAGGGCCACAACATCCGCCCGGCCCCCTATTCGGAAGGCGGCCAGTACAAGACGGCCGGCTATATCGAGAAGACGATCGACGGCGTCGAGAAGTCCTACCGGTTCGTGCGCGTCGATTCGCATGCGAGTCGCGACGCCGCCGCCGAATTCGCCGTCATCAAGGGCAAGCAGATCATCGACGAACAGGGCGACCGGATCTACGACGCCAGCTGATCGGGCATGGCCAGACCCGGATAGAAAAAGCCGACCGCGATGACGCGGCCGGCTTTTTCATTTTGGCGAGGTGGTGTGCGCTACTGGGCGCAGCTGCCGTCCGGCTGGAGTGCGCCTTCGGGACAATCGCCACCGCGCTCAGGCTGCTCGCGCCGCTCGGGCTGACGCTGCTCCTGCTGGGGCTCTGGCTGGCCCTGCTCCTGCCTCTGCGGCTCGCGCTGGCGGCGCGGACGCTCCTGCTGCGGCTCCGGCTGCTCGCGCTGCTCCTGCTGGCGCGGCGGTTCCTGCTGCTCCTGCCGGGGCTGCTCCTGTTCCTGCCGCTGCCGCTCCTGGCGACGCTGACGCGGCGCTTCCTCGGCGGGCGGGGCGTCCGGCTCCGCCTGGGGCTCAGCCTGCGGCCGCTTGCGGCGCGGCGGTTCGGCCTGCTCCTGCGGCCGGTCTTCCGGCTGCGGCTCGGCCGCCGGCTGCTCGGCACGCGGCGGCGCCTCCTCGGCGGGCTTCGCCGGGCGCTTCTTGCGCGGCGGCTCGGGCTGCGCTTCCGGCTGGGCCGGTCCGGGTGCCGGCTTCGCCTCGGGGGCTGGCTTGGCCTCCTCCGCGGGCTTCGCCGGACGCTCCTTGCGGGGCGTCTCGGCCTTGGGCGGCTCGTCCCGCGGCGCCGGTGTCGCTTCCGGTGCAGGCTTCGCCTCAGGCTCAGGCTTCACTTCAGGCTTGGCCTCGGGCTTCGGCTCGGGCTTGGCTTCCTGCTCCGGCTTGGCCTCCGGCTCGGGCTTGGCTTCCGAGGCCGGCTTGGTTTCGGGGGCCGGCTTGGCTTCGGGAGCCGGCTGCTCGGCGGCAGGCTTCTCCTCGACCGGCCTGGCCGGACGATCCCCACGCGGCCGCTCGCCCTGCTGGCCGTCCGGCTGGCCCGGCTTCGGCTCCTGCCCGCGATCCGGGCGGTTCGGCCGCTCGGGCTGGCTAGAGTCAACCGGCGGCGGGTTGCCATCGGTCGGCCGCGCCGGCTCGGCCGGCTGCGGATTGGCCTCGACCTTCTTCAGCACCTCTTCCGCCTTGGCGGCGCGCTCCCGGCGGATGCGCTCCTGCTCGGCCTGGCGCTGCGCCGCCGCCTTCTTGTTGGCGGCGTCGATCTCGGCGGCGCGTGCTTCCGACTGCTTGCGCTGCTGTTCGATCAGGCTCGCCTTCTCGGCCTTCAGCTTGTCGATCTCCGCCTGCATGCGGTCGCGCTGCTGCGGCTGGTCGCGGTCCCGGTCGCGGCGCAGGTCGCGCCGCTCGCCGGGATCGAGCACCGAGAGCAGCGCCGCCGAGACGACGCCGGCGATCGCCGCGTTCGGATCGGGCTCGACATACTGGTCGATCATGGTGCGATCGCCGCGCGGCACGTCGCGGTCGTACCGGTCCGGCCGCCGATCGAAGCGCTGGTTGTCGATGCGCGGACGGAACACGCCGATGCGGCCGCCACGATCGTCGTCGAAGATGTCGCTCTGGTCGTCGACATAGACGACCTCGCGACCGGGCCGGTCGCGCCGGCGGACCGGCTCGTTGAAGTAGCGACCATCCTCGTAGCGCGGGCGACGCACGTCGCGCGCCTCGCCGAGATAGCGGCCGACATCGCGCACCGGCGCGGCGCGGCGGCCGATGTCGTCATCGTCGAAATAGCGCTCGTCGACGAAGACCCAGCTCTCCGAGACCGGCGGGTCGTAGCGGCGCGGCTGTCCATAGGCATAGCCCGGCCGGTCGGGCGCGATCGGCGCCCAGCCGACCTGGCCACCGCCGACGCGGAACGTCGCCCAGGCCGGCGACCAGGTGTCGCCCGGGATCCAGTACCAGCCATAGTCGGGGTCATAGTCCCAGCGGCCGTAGTGGTAGGTCGCCCAGCCGAACGGCTCGCTCGATTCCCAGTACCAGCCATAGTCGTCGGTCCAGGTCCAGCGGCCTTCCTGGAACGGCCGCCAGCCGGCGCCGCGGCGCTTCGGCACGAAGACATAGCCGTAGTCGTCATTCTCGACCCAGCGGCCATGAGGCGCCAGTTCGTCGAAGAAATAGTCGATGTCGCCGGAAGGACGGCTGGCGCGCGGGCGGCTGGAAACGGGCTGCGGACGCGGCTTGGACGAGGGCTGCACGGCCTGGACGGGCCGCGGGCGCGGCGTCGGCGGCAGGACCTGCGCCTCGGCGACCTGCTGCGGCGGCAGCGTCTCGGCCGCCGCCGTGCCGTCTTCCTCGGCCGCCTGGTCGTAATCGTCCATGTCGGTCGTGTTGGCGGCCGGCTCCTGCTCGCTGCCCTCGACAACGGCCGCTGCCTTCGGCCGCAATTCGAGCTTATACGGAACCTCGACGACACCGGTGACGACGGCGGCCCCCGCCACCACGACGCCGCCGGCGAGCGCCGCTCCGATCAGTCCCAGAAACTTCATCGCTACCTTCCCGTCGTTTCCGCGCCATCACGACGCGGTCCGAACCGAATCAATGCCAATCCCTTGGCCGTTATCCCGATATCATCCGGGGAAAGCGGCAAGGGCGAGGCCCAATCAAGGCGCATCAAGCGGCCGATTCGCCTCGTTCCTTCCCTTCTCAATCGATCCCGGCGCCTGAACGTTCCCTGAATGCCGCACCCCGCGACGGATTGGCGTCGTGGCGCAGAGATGCCATCCTGCCGCCGCAACGGGACCATGGGAGACGGACGGCGGATGTCGGCGGAACGATCGAGGACGGCGACCGGCCATCCGGCGGGTGCGAGGATTGGCCGCCTGCTGGCGCTGGCGCTGGCGCTGCTGCCGGGAATTCTGCTTGCCGGCGCGGCTTCGGCGGAGGCGACGCAGCTCGCGCCCTACAAGGACGATCTGTTCCGGTACGGCAAGGTTCTGGAGACACGCGCCGACGGCGCCTTCCGCATCGTCGACTATGACGAGATGCGCGACATCAACGGCCGCGACGAGGTGCCGGAGCGCAGGGCGCAGCGAAAATACGTGTCGCTGAAGGCCAAGCGCGTCGAGGACCACCTGACCTACAAGGCGGGCGGGCGCACGCTCAAATATGTCGGCGCCGGCGCCACCAAGGGCCGCGCCAGCCTGATCGTCCTCTATCTGCACGGCCAGAACGGCACCCGGTTCCAGGGCGCCGACGACTGGACCTTCGGCGGCAATTTCAACCGCGTGAAGAACATGACCGTCGCCGCCGGCGGCGCCTATCTGTCGCCCGATTTCAGCGATTTCGAAGGCGGAGGCACGGCCGAGATCAAGGCGTTGATGCAGGAATACGCCGGCCGCTCGCCCGGCGCGCCGATCTTCGTCGCCTGCGGCTCCTATGGCGGCAAATTGTGCTGGTCGCTGGCGCGCGATCCGGAAGCGGCCTCGATGATCTCCGGCCTGATCCTGCTCGGCTCGCTCAACGACCCCGGTTTCCTGAAGACGGCGGCGATGAAGCAAGGCGGGCGCAAGATCCCGATCTTCATCGGCCATGGCAGCCGCGACCCGATCATCGACTGGAAGTTGCAGCAGGCCTTCTTCGACCAGGTGCGCAAGAAGTCGCCCGGCTACCCGATCCGGTTCGTGCTGTTCCAGAACGGCAACCACGGCACGCCGATCCGCATGACCGACTGGCGCGAGACGCTGAACTGGATGCTGGCCACGAGCGGCAACTGACCCGCCACAGTAGCGGAACGCACCCTCCTAGGCGTTCGTGTCCTGGCGTCGCGAGGCCTCGTCCTGCGCCATATGCGCGGCGAGAATCGCCTCGATGCGCTCGAGAATCGTATGCAATTCGCCGCTACGCAGCTGCTCGAACTTGTCGTGCAGCGCCATGATCTCGACCTCGGCCTTGAGGTTCACCTCATAGTCGTGCTGCGCCGCCAGCCGGTCCTTATCGGCCTGCCGGTTCTGCGACATCATGATGACCGGCGCCTGCAGCGCCGCCACCATCGACAGGACGAGATTGAGAAAGACATAGGGATAGGCGTCGAAAGCGCCGCCCCAGCTCGCCAGCAGGAACGAGTTCAGGACCACCCAGGCGGCGATGACCAGCCCAAAGGCGATGATGAAGCCCCAGGAACCGCCGATCGCGGCGACGCGGTCGGCCAGGCGATCGCCGAAGGAGAGCTGGCTGTCGAACTCGGCGTTGATGTTGCGCGCCACATGCGTGCGGGTCGCCACCTTCTCCAGCAATCTGCGGTCGCCCGCCGACAGCGCTTCCGTGCCGTTGGCGAGCAGCCGTTCACACAATTCGCGGATGGCCGCGTCGGACATGCGTCCTCAGATCGAGCCTTGGAAGGTGTTGCACTGGTTCAGATCGCCGGTCTGGTAGCCGCGATTGAACCAGGTCTTGCGTTGTTCCGAGGTGCCGTGGGTGAAGCTTTCCGGCACGACGACGCCCTGGGTGCGCTTCTGGATCGCGTCGTCGCCGATCTGGGTGGCGGCGTTGAGCGCCTCGTCGATGTCGCCGGCTTCCAGCATGCCCTTCTGGTCGGTACGATTGGCCCAGACGCCGGCATAGCAATCCGCCTGCAGCTCGACCTTGACGGAGAGCGCGTTGGCGTCCTCGCGGCTCATGTTCCGCCGCATCTCGTTGAACTTCGGCAGGATGCCGGTGAGATCCTGGATGTGATGGCCAACCTCATGCGCGATGACATAGGCCTGCGCCATGTCGCCCGGCGCACCGAAGCGCCGCTTCAGCTCGTCATAGAAGGCGAGATCGATATAGACCTTCTTGTCGAGCGGACAGTAGAACGGTCCCGAGGCCGAACTGGCGCTGCCGCAGGCGGAGCGTGTCATGCCGGTGAACAGCACCAGCGGCGTCGGCTGGTAGGTCTCGCCGGCCGACTTGAAGATGTCGTCCCAGACGTCCTCGGTGCTGCCCAGGACCTTGGCGACGAAGGCCTTGCCCTCGTCGTCGATGCCGGGACCGGCCTGCGATGGCGCGGGCTGCTGATAGCTCTGGTCCTGCGTGATGTCGCCGCCGCCCGTCACCATGGCGAGCATCTGCAGCGGGTTGATGCCGAACACCAGCCAGCCGATGCCAACGATGACGGCGATCGTCACCAGCGAACCGCCCTTGAGGGGAATGCCGCGCCCGCCCATGCCGGCGGGCCGGAAGCCGCCGCCAAGGCCTCCCGAATTGCCGCCGCGCCGGTCTTCAACATTCTCGCTTTCGCGCTGACCACCAAGCCGCATCCGCCCTACTCCATTGTTGCCTCGGCCGATGCCAGCCGGACAGAACCTGTTTTGACGAAACTAGTCCCGCAGGTGTCGCACCGCCAGTCTCTCTAACGTGACGAAGGCACAGACAGTTGCCCGCAGGGGTTCCCCCACCCCGCCTTTTCCCCTATAAGGCCGCTCTAGCCTTACACGCCCCCTGCTTGATGGCCCGCGCGGATCACCGCGTCGGGTTTTTTGCTACGCGCGAGACGAAATTGCCGAAACGTACAGACATCAAATCGATCCTGATCATTGGAGCTGGCCCGATCATCATCGGTCAGGCTTGCGAGTTCGACTATTCCGGCACCCAGGCCTGCAAGGCTCTGAAGGATGAAGGGTATCGAATCATCCTCGTGAACTCCAATCCGGCAACGATCATGACCGATCCGGATCTGGCGCACGCAACCTACATCGAGCCGATCACGCCGGAGATCGTCGCCAAGATCATCGAGAAGGAGCGCCCCGACGCGCTGCTCCCGACGATGGGCGGCCAGACGGCGCTGAACTGCGCGCTGTCGCTGAAGAAGATGGGCGTGCTTGACAAGTTCAACGTCGAGATGATCGGCGCCACGGCCGAGGCGATCGACAAGGCCGAGGACCGCGAGCGGTTCCGCGACGCGATGACGAAGATCGGGCTGGAGACGCCGCGCTCGCGCCTCGCCCATTCGCTCGCCGAGGCCCTGCCCGCGCTGGAAGAGATCGGGCTGCCGGTGATCATCCGTCCGTCCTTCACGCTGGGCGGCACCGGTGGCGGCATCGCCTACACGCGCGAGGAATTCATCGAGATCGTCGAAAGCGGTGTCGATGCCTCTCCGACCGACGAAGTGCTGATCGAGGAATCGGTGCTCGGCTGGAAGGAGTATGAGATGGAGGTTGTCCGCGACAAGAAGGACAACTGCATCATCATCTGCTCGATCGAGAACATCGATCCGATGGGCGTCCACACCGGCGATTCGATCACCGTCGCGCCGGCGCTGACGCTGACCGACAAGGAATACCAGATCATGCGCGACGCCTCGTTGGCGGTTCTGCGCGAGATCGGCGTCGAGACGGGCGGCTCGAACGTGCAGTTCGCCGTCAACCCGGCCGACGGCCGCCTGATCGTCATCGAGATGAACCCGCGCGTGTCGCGCTCGTCCGCTCTGGCATCGAAGGCGACCGGCTTCC
The DNA here is from genome assembly GCF_000380505.1 of Kaistia granuli DSM 23481. Lineage (GTDB taxonomy): Bacteria > Pseudomonadota > Alphaproteobacteria > Rhizobiales > Kaistiaceae > Kaistia > Kaistia granuli. Next base: position 204,615 of record NZ_AQYH01000008.1, read on the forward strand.
CGATCGCCAAGGTCGCGGCGAAGCTCGCCGTCGGCTACACGCTCGACGAGCTCGAGAACGACATCACCGGCGGCGCCACACCGGCCTCGTTCGAGCCGACGATCGACTATGTCGTCACCAAGATCCCGCGTTTCGCCTTCGAGAAGTTCCCGGGCGCCTCGCCGGTGCTGACCACCGCGATGAAGTCGGTCGGCGAAGTGATGGCGATCGGCCGCACCTTCCAGGAATCGCTTCAGAAGGCGCTGCGCGGCCTCGAAACGGGTCTCTCGGGCCTCGACGAGATCGAGATCCCCGGCCTCGGCCAGGGCGACGACAGCAATGCGATCCGCGCCGCCATCGGCACGCCGACGCCGGACCGCCTGCTCAAGGCGGCCCAGGCGATGCGCCTCGGCATCTCCGTCGAGCAGGTGCATGAGATCTGCAAGATCGACCCGTGGTTCCTCAAGGAAATCAAGGGCATCCTCGACACCGAGCTGAAGGTCCGCATGCATGGCCTGCCGAAGACGGCGGGCGCGTTCCGCCGCCTCAAGGCGATGGGCTTCTCGGACCAGCGTCTCGCCAACCTGACCGGCCAGAACGACAGCGACGTAAAGGCGCTGCGCACCTCGCTCGGCGTGCACCCGGTCTACAAGCGCATCGACACCTGCGCGGCCGAGTTCGCCTCGCCGACGCCCTACATGTACTCGACCTACGAGGCGCCGTTCACCGGCGCGCCGGTGAGCGAGGCCGAGCCCTCGGCCGCCAAGAAGGTCATCATCCTCGGCGGCGGTCCGAACCGCATCGGCCAGGGCATCGAGTTCGACTATTGCTGCTGCCATGCCGCCTTCGCGCTGAAGGATGCCGGCTATGAAGCGATCATGGTCAACTGCAACCCGGAAACCGTCTCGACCGACTACGACACGTCGGACCGGCTCTATTTCGAGCCGCTGACGGCCGAGGACGTGCTGGAGATCATCCGCGTCGAGCAGTCCAACGGCACGCTGCACGGCGTCATCGTCCAGTTCGGCGGCCAGACGCCGCTGAAGCTCGCCGCCGCCCTCGAAGAGGCCGGCGTGCCGATCCTCGGCACCTCGCCCGACGCCATCGACCTGGCCGAGGACCGCGACCGCTTCTCGAAGCTGCTCGTGAAGCTCGGCATCCGCCAGCCCAAGAACGGCATCGCCTATTCGGTCGAGCAGGCCCGCCTGGTCGTCTCCGATCTCGGCTACCCGCTGGTCGTGCGTCCGTCCTACGTGCTCGGCGGCCGCGCGATGCAGATCATCCGCGACGACGACACGCTGTCGGATTACCTGCTCGGCACGCTGCCGGAGCTGGTGCCGGCCGAGGTCAAGGTTCGCTACCCGAACGACAAGACCGGCCAGATCAATACGCTGCTCGGCAAGAACCCGCTGCTGTTCGACCGCTATCTCTCCGATGCGATCGAAGTCGACGTCGACGCGCTCTCCGACGGCAAGTCGGTGTTCGTCGCCGGCATCATGGAGCACATCGAAGAGGCCGGCATCCATTCGGGCGACAGCGCCTGCTCGCTGCCGCCGCATTCGCTCTCGGCCGAGATGATCGCTGTGCTCGAGGAGCAGACCCGCAAGCTCGCGCTGGCGCTCGAGGTCGGCGGCCTGATGAACGTCCAGTACGCGATCAAGGACGGCGACATCTACGTGCTCGAAGTGAACCCGCGCGCCTCGCGCACGGTGCCCTTCGTCGCCAAGACGATCGGCCTGCCGGTCGCCAAGATCGCCGCCCGCGTCATGGCCGGCGAGAGCCTCGAGAGCTTCGACCTGAAGTCGGGTCGCCGCGATCACATCGCGGTCAAGGAAGCCGTGTTCCCGTTCGCCCGCTTCCCCGGTGTCGACACGCTGCTCGGCCCGGAAATGCGTTCGACCGGCGAGGTCATGGGCCTCGACTACGACTACGAGGTCGCCTTCGCCAAGTCGCAGCTCGGCGCCGGCAGCGCGCTGCCGACCGCCGGAACCGTATTCGTCTCGATGCGGGATTCGGACAAGGCCGGCATCGTCGAGCCGATGCGCCGTCTCGAGGGTCTCGGCTTCAAGATCATCGCGACCAGCGGCACGCAGCGCTTCCTGGCCGAGAACGGCATCGCCTGCACCAAGATCAACAAGGTGCTGGAAGGCCGTCCGCATATCGTCGACGCCATCAAGAACGGCGAAGTGAAGCTGGTCTTCAACACGACCGAGGGCGCTCGCGCGCTCGGCGACAGCCGCTCGATGCGTCGCGCCGCCCTGCTGCACAAGGTGCCGTACTACACGACGCTCTCCGGGGCGATCGCGGCGTCGCTCGGCATTGAGGCCTATGCGACCGGCACCCTGGAAGTTCGGCCCCTGCAGGCCTATTTTCAGCCGGCCTGATCCGTTACGGGCCGGTAGACGGCCCGTAACCGTCCCTCTTGCGCTCGTCGCAATCGTGGACGACACTTAAAGGCTCTATTTGCCGGATAGGCATGCGGGTGGGGCGAACGGCCGGATCGTGGCGGCCAGATTTCCCCATTCGGATTTCAAACTCAGGAAGCTGGTGCTCCAGGGCACCGGCGCCTGAATTATTGTGCCCCGGACCTGTTTCGTCCCGGGGTCAAGAAGGAAGAAAAGGCCAGAAAGACCATGGAAAAGGTTCCGATGACCGTTGCGGGTCATGCGGCTCTCGAAGTGGAGCTGAAGCGTCTGACCTCCGAAGAGCGCCCGCGCATCATTGCGGCGATCTCGGAAGCGCGCGCACATGGCGACCTCTCGGAGAACGCCGAATATCACTCGGCCAAGGAAGCCCAGAGCCATAATGAGGGCCGCATCGCGGAACTCGAGGACAAGCTTTCGCGCGCCGAGATTATCGACGTCACCAAGCTGTCCGGCGAGAGGATCAAGTTCGGCGCCACCGTCAAGCTGGTCGACGAGGATACCGAGGAAGAGAAGACCTACCAGATCGTCGGCGATCTCGAAGCCGACGTCCGCTCGGGCCGCATCTCGATCTCATCGCCGATCGCCCGCGCGCTGATCGGCAAGGGCCCCGGCGACACGGTCGCCGTCACCGCGCCTGGCGGCGAGCGCTCCTACGAAGTGCTTGAGGTCGCCTTCCGCTAGGATGACATCGCCTCGCCAGGCCAGGAGCCGACGCGAGGGCTGATTCTTCGAAAACACCGGGCTTCCTCGAAGTCCGGTGTTTTTTTGTTCGCCTGCCGAAGTTTTGGGACATCCGAAACCCTGAAGACACGCTCCGAAAAAATCGTCACGGCAGCCAATCCAGCCAGAGCATCCGGGGACAACCAAGTCTTGTCGCCAATATTTCACCTCCATAAGGTAAATAGAGCAACCACGGCTCGCACGAGCTCGATCGGTAAGCCTTCTGGATAGACGATGCCCGTGAATTCGAACCGCCCCCGACTGTCTGCCATCATCATCACCAAGAATGAGGTGAAAGACCTCCCTGCTTGCCTCGCCTCGCTGGCCTTCTGCGACGAGATCGTCGTCGTCGACAGCGGCTCGACCGACGGCACCCTCGAGATCGCCGAACGGGTGGCGTCGCGCGTCATCGTGCGGGCCGACTGGGCCGGCTTCGGACGCCAGAAGCAGCGCGCCCTGGACGCGGCGACCGGTGACTGGGTTCTCTCAATCGACGCCGATGAAGTGATTCCGCCGGAGCTCGCACTGGAGATCCGGACAGCGATCGAGAGCGAGACGCATGTTGGCTATCGCCTCAATCGTCTGAACGCATTTCTCGGCAAGTTCATGCACAGTGGCGGCTGGACTCCGGACCGCCCATTGCGCGTCGTGCGCCGGGACGCGGCCCGCTTCAGTGAAGATGTCGTCCACGAAATTCTCATCGTCGACGGCACGATCGGCGACCTGCCGACGCCGATGCCGCATTTGTCCTATCGCGACTTTGACGAGGTGCTGGACAAGCTGCGACGCTACGCACTCGCCGGCGCGGAGCAACGCCGCAATAGCGGCCGCGGCGGCAGCGTGGGCAAGGCAATCATCCGTTCGATCACGACCTTCCTGAAGCTCTATATCGGCAAGCGCGGCTTCCTCGACGGCCAACACGGCTTCGTCGCCGCCGTCGCCAGCTCCCAGGAGATCTTCTGGCGCTATCTCGCCGCCGGCTGGAACCGCTGAGGCCCGGCCTCAGTCGATCGGGACCAGCGGCTCGTCCTTGATGCGGCGGATGGTCAGCGTGGTGCGGACGCTGGCAACATTGGCGGCCGCCGTCAGTTCCTCGACAAAGGCCTGAAACGCCTTCAGCGTCGGCGCGACGCATTTCAGGATGAAATCCGCCTCGCCCGACAGCATGTAGCATTCGCGCACGATCGACCAGTCACGTACCCGGGCGCCGAACGCGGTCAGATCCGCCTCGGCCTGGCTCGACAACCCGATCATGGCGAAAGCGGTGACGTCGTAGCCAAGCGCCCCCTCATCGACCAGGGCGCGATAGCCCTCGATGATGCCCGCCTCTTCCAGAGCGCGCATACGCCGCAGGCAGGGGGGCGCCGAGATGCCGGCCCGGCGGGCGAGCTCGACATTGGTGATGCGACCGTCAGCCTGCAATTCCTTCAGGATCTTCCAGTCGATCGCGTCTAAACGGGCTTTCACTCGGGCCTCACGGTTAGGGTCTGAACTCAATTGGACCAGGGCAGCACTCGATGGGAACCGGGTCAGAGCCTCTAACAGGAAAGAAAGCCGGGGATGCCGGTCGGCAATCGGGTATTGGAGTCTGGCCGAATTGCCATGATTCGGAAACAATTGTTCGCGAGAACGCACAGGATCGCATAGCTTTCATTATTGCATGCGCTCCGCACATCCCTCCAGAGTCGCCGCCCTTAAAAAGTGCGCGTCTCGACATTATGTCTGGCCCATCATGCAGCACGCCAAGCTCATCATCGTCGGATCCGGCCCAGCCGGCTACACCGCCGCCATCTATGCAGCCCGCGCCATGCTGGAACCGATGCTGATCGCCGGTGTCCAGCCGGGCGGCCAGCTCACCATCACAACCGATGTCGAGAACTATCCGGGCTTCGCCGACGTCATCCAGGGCCCCTGGCTGATGGAGCAGATGCGCGCCCAGGCCGAGCATGTCGGCACCAAGATGGTTTCCGACCACATCGTCGAGGCGGACCTGTCGCAGCGGCCCTTCATCCTGAAGGGTGACTCCGGCGAACTCTACGCCGCCGACACGCTGGTGATCGCCACCGGCGCGCAGGCGAAATGGCTCGGCATCGACAGCGAGCAGAAGTTCAAGGGCTTCGGCGTCTCCGCCTGCGCTACTTGCGACGGCTTCTTCTACCGCGACAAGGAAGTATTCGTTGTCGGCGGCGGCAATACGGCCGTCGAGGAAGCGCTTTATCTGGCGCACATCGCCAAGAAGGTGACGATCGTCCATCGCCGCGATCATTTCCGCGCCGAGCGCATCCTGCAGAACCGCCTGATGAAGCTCGACAATGTCGAGGTGATCTGGGACACGGTCGTCGACGAGGTGCTCGGCAAGACCGGCTTCCCGCCTTCCGTGACGGGTGTTCGGCTGCGCAATATCGTGACCGGCGAAGTGAGCGAGCGCGAGACGCATGGCGTGTTCGTCGCGATCGGCCACGCGCCGGCGGTCGAGATCGTCAAGGGCCAGCTCGAGCTGAAGCCGTCCGGCTATATCTGGACGGCGCCCGATTCGACGGCGACCAGCGTGCCGGGCGTCTTCGCGGCGGGCGACGTGACGGACGAAACCTTCCGGCAGGCCGTCACCGCGGCTGGCCAGGGCTGTATGGCGGCGCTCGAGGCCGAGCGCTGGCTGGCGATCCATCCGGTTGTGACCGAGACCGCAGCCGCCGCCGAATAAGAACTGTTTAGGGCTGGTGGTGCGGAGGGGGCTGTCCAACCATGGACTGGGACAAACTCAGAATATTTCATGCCGCCGCTCAGGCCGGCTCCTTCACCCATGCCGGCGAGGCGCTGGGTATGAGCCAGTCCGCCGTCAGCCGCCAGGTCGGCTCGCTGGAGCATGATCTCGGCGTCCCCCTCTTCCACCGCCATGCCCGCGGACTGATCCTGTCGGAGCAGGGCGAGCTGCTCTACCGCACTTCGCAGGACGTGATGCAGAAGCTGGAAGGGGTGCGAATCCGGCTGACGGATTCGCGCGAGAAGCCGACCGGCACGCTGCGCATCACCACGACGGTGGCGCTCGGCTCGACCTGGCTGACCCAGCGCATCAACGAATTCGTCGACCTGCATCCGGATCTGAACCTGCACCTGATCCTCGACGACCAGGAACTCGACCTGACCATGCGCCAGGCCGACGTGGCGATCCGCCTGCGCCAGCCGGTGCAACCGGACCTGATCCAGCGCCGGCTGTTCACGGCGCACTATCACGTCTACGCCGCGCCCTCCTATGTCGAGCGCTTCGGCAAGCCCGAGACGCTGGACGATCTCGACAGCCACCGGATCGTCACCTTCGGCGTCCCCGTGCCGCCGAACATCCGCGACGTGAACTGGCTCGAGATCGCCGGCCGCTCCACCGATAATCCGCGCGAGCCGATCGTTCGAATCAACAACATCTACGCCATCAAGGCGGCGGTCGAACGCGGCACCGGCATCGCCATCCTGCCGGACTACATGCTGGAAGAAGGCTCGACGCTGGTGAAGCTGATGCCGGAAGCCCAGGTGCCGAGCTTCCCGACCTATTTCTGCTACCCGTCCGAGCTCAAGAATTCGGCACGCGTGACCGCTTTCCGCGATTTCATGCTCGCCAAGGCGCAGAACTGGCAGTTCTGACGAGCGGTTGCCGCTTCGAAAGCCACAGGATTGTGACGATCCCGGTCGCCCGGCCCAGCCGGACGATCCCCGGATCGTTGTCATTCCAGATTTACAGCAAATTCCGAAAATTCATTCCAGAATTGCCAACAATCTAGCTCCACCTTCGGAGCAAGGCGTGACATTACGACATCAACGTTGCGCCATATCAAATTTGCATAGCAGAAATGCACACCTGCCGGTTGATTAGGCAGGCTGAGCAATCCATATACGTATCAGTTGATGCGTTGGGCCTCTCGCTCCCTCCTCCCTGCGATGGGTTCGACCTCAGCTGTTCCCCTCTGGAAGGTGTTTGCTGCGCATTTCCCTGCCGCAGCAACAAAGACTTAGCCGGGCCTCGCAAGAGCGCCCGGCCTTTTCTTTTGTAAACCGGTTGACCAGACGGCCCCGCCACCCGGATGCCTATGAAGCAGGCACGCCTACATAAACAGCGGCTCGCTCTCCAGCCCCTTGTACAGACCGGCGACGAACTCGCCATAGCCATTATAGATCCGGGTCGGGATGCGCTCGCGGGTGCCGATCACGGTTTCCGAGGCCTGGCTCCAGCGCGGATGCGGCACATCGGGATTCACATTGGCCCAGAATCCGTACTCAGATGACTGCAGCTGCTGCCAGAAATTGATCGGCCGCTCCTCGACGAAGCTGACCCGGACGATCGACTTGATCGATTTGAAACCGTACTTCCAGGGCGTGTGCAGACGGATCGGGGCGCCCATCTGCTTCAGCAGCGGCTTGCCGTAGGCGCCCGTCACCATGAAGGCGAGTTCGTTATTGGCCTCCGCCATGGTGAGCCCCTCGATATAGGGCCACGGATAGAAGGGCTGATTCTGCCCCGGCGCCATCGCCGGATCCAGGAAGGTCTCCATCTGGATGTATTTCGCGCTCCCGAGCGGCTTGGCGTAGGCGACGAGATCGGCGAGCGGGAAGCCGGTCCATGGCACCGTCATCGACCATGCCTCGACGCAGCGGTGCCGATAGACCCGCTCCTCCAGCTTCATCGCCTTCAGGAGGTCGTCGATATCGACGGTCTTCTCCGCCTCGACCAGGCCGCTGAACTGGATGGTCCAGGGGCGAACCTTCAGCGCCTGCGCGGCGTCGGCGAGGTCCTTGTCGGTGCTGTATTCGTAGAAATTGTTATAGTGGGCGTTGATTTTCTCCGGCGTCACGTCGCGCTCTATCGTGTAGCGCGGATTGCGCTGGGCCGGGTACAGGCCGGCGCTCGGGTCCTCTTCGGCATGGGCGAAGCGCGGCAGGGCGGTGGCGAGACCCAGGCCACCGGCGGCGGCGAGGATTTCGCGTCGATTGAGAAACACGGCTTCGGGAGTGGCGCGACTTTCGGGGATCTCCCAGCCACGCTTGCGACGAATGAGCATTCCTGTCTCCAATCCGATATGCGGCCCCGACGGGAGATACGTAGGACGCGGACCAAAAGGCTTCAAATCAATTCCCCGCGTCACGGACCTCTATTTCCGGCGCGAGCGAAGCCGTCCCGCCGCATCGCGGCGCTTGCCATCAAGCGCCCCGCAGACTAGGTTCCGCGCCGCATAAATCCCTTATGTTTTTCCACGTTCGGAGCCCCAAATGGCCTTCCTCGCCGATAGCCTCGCCCGCATCAAGCCGTCCGCGACCATCGCGGTCACGAACAAAGCGCGCGAGTTGAAAGCGGCAGGCCGCGACGTCATCGGCCTCGGCGCCGGCGAGCCCGATTTCGACACCCCGGAAAACATCAAGGAAGCCGCAATCCAGGCGATCCGCGACGGCAAGACCAAGTACACCGCCGTCGACGGCATCCCGGAGCTGAAGGCCGCCATCGCCGCCAAGTTCAAGCGCGAGAACAACCTGACCTACGCCCCGAACCAGATCACGGTCGGTACCGGCGGCAAGCAGGTGCTCTACAACGCGCTGATGGCGACGCTGAACCCCGGCGACGAAGTCATCATCCCGGCACCCTACTGGGTGTCCTATCCGGAGATGGTGGCGCTCGGTGGCGGCACGCCGGTCGAGATCGTCGGCCCGCAGTCGCAGGGCTTCAAGATCGGCCCGGAGGCGCTCGAGGCCGCGATCACGCCGAAGACCAAGTGGCTGCTGCTGAACTCGCCGTCCAACCCGACTGGCGCCGGCTACACGCGTGCCGAACTCAGGGCGCTCGCCGACGTGCTGCTCAAGTATCCGCATGTCTGGATCATGACCGACGACATGTATGAGCACCTCGTCTTCGACGATTTCGAGTTCGCGACGATCGCCGAGGTCGAGCCGAAGCTCTATGACCGCACGCTGACTGTGAACGGCGTTTCCAAGGCCTATGCCATGACCGGCTGGCGCATCGGCTATGCCGGCGGCCCGGTCGAGCTGATCAAGGCCATGGGCACGATCCAGTCGCAGTCGACGTCGAACCCGTCCTCGATCTCGCAATGGGCTGCGGTCGAGGCGCTGAACGGCACGCAGGACTACATCCCGAAGAACGCCGAACTCTTCAAGAAGCGCCGCGACCTCGTCGTCTCGATGCTGAACCAGGCCAACGGCATCGTCTGCCCGAACCCGGAAGGCGCGTTCTACGTGTTCCCGTCCTGCGCCGGCACGCTCGGCAAGACGACGGCTGGCGGCAAGCTGCTGGAGACGGATGTCGACTTCGTCACGGCGCTGCTGGAAGAGGAAGGCGTGGCCGTGGTCCAGGGCTCGGCCTTCGGCCTGGCGCCCTACTTCCGCATCTCCTACGCGACCTCGACCGAGGCGCTGGAAGAAGCCTGCACGCGCATCCAGCGCTTCTGCGGCAACCTCCGCTAAGGACCCGGGCGGCTCGCCCCTCCAAAGACTTCAGGATCGCGCCTCCGGGCGCGATCTCCTCTCCGCCCTCTCGGACACCCCCATCCGCCGAATCCGGCCCTCCTGGCGGCGACGCCGGCCAATATCCCGCAAGACACGGCTCCGGCTTGGCCGTATCCTCCCGACAGAAGCCGGCGACCCGGCTTCGCAATCCTATCGGGGGAAATCGTCGGAATGCTCGATCTGCGCGTCCATCATGTATCGATTGTCGTAACCGACCTCGAGCGATCCGTTGCGTTCTACCAGAAGGCGTTCGGGCTTGAGCGACTGGCGCGGCCGCCCTTCAAGACCGATGGCGCCTGGCTCGCCTGCCATGGCATCCAGATCCACCTGATTCTCTATCCGGAAGGCACGTTCCGGACGGGGCCGATCGACAACAGCGACTACCACTTCTCGTTCCACACGCGCGATTTCTACGGGATCCTCGATCACCTGCTCGAGCAGGGCTTCCGCGAGGATGTGGGCGAGGATGATCCGATGCGGCTCTTCGTCATTCGCGAAGGCCTCGCGGGCTTCCCGCAGCTCTACCTGCTCGACCCCGACCGTAACATCGTGGAGATCAACGGTGCGCCCTAGCCTCGCGAAAGGCTCGCCAGAGCGGGCACGGGGCTCCAAGCCGGGCCGCCGGCGATGACCACCCATCTCGCGCTTCTCTTTTCGGTCCTGCATGTCGTCTTCGCGAGCGCGGTGACCATCCACGCGCTGCTGACCCGGCTGAACCCGCAATCGACCATCGCCTGGATCGGCCTGGCTTGGCTCTCGCCCTATGTCGGCGCGGCGCTCTATTTCCTGTTCGGCATCAACCGCGTCCACCGCAAGGCGCTCAAGCTTTCGAGCCCGGAGGACGACGTCGATGCGCCGCCATCGCGCTTCGCTCTGGCGCCCGAGGATGTCGCCCATGGCGCCGACGAGCATCTGGAGCCGCTGGCGAAGTTCGGGCTCCGGATCACCGGCCGCACACTGCTGGCCGGCAACGCCATCGATGTCCTGGTGGATGGCGACGTCGCGTATCCCGTGATGATCGCCGCCATCGAAGCGGCGCAGACCAGCATCGCGCTCTCGGGCTACATTTTCCATGACGATCTGGCCGGCGCGCCCATCATCGACGCGCTGATCGACGCGCATGAGCGCGGCGTCATCGTGCGCGTGCTGATCGACGGCATCGGCGGTGGCTATCTGAAATGCGCGGCGCATGACCGGCTCGTCGCGAAGGGCGTCAATTCGGCGCGCTTCATCCACGAGATCAGCGCGCCATGGAAGATGTCGTTCCTCAACCTGCGCAACCACAAGAAGCTGATGATCGTCGATGGCCGGCTCGGCTACACCGGCGGCATGAACATCAGCGCCGGCAATCTGTTCCGGCAGGTCAGCATCCCCGAGCGCAAGGCGGTGCAGGACGTCCATTTCGAGGTACGCGGGCCGGTGGTCGCGCATCTGATGGAGACCTTCGCCGAGGACTGGGCGTTCACGGTCGACGAAATCCTCGAGGGACCGCATTGGTTCCCCGAACTCGGCGCCGGCGGCTCGATCCCGGCCCGCGGCATCGCCAGCGGCCCGGACGAGGACAATGAGAAGCTGATGTGGACGATGGCGGCGGCGATCGCTCGCGCCGAGCGTCGCATCCGCATTGTCACGCCTTATTTCCTGCCGGACGAGCGCATCAATTCGCAGCTGGCGCTGGCAGCGCTGCGCGGCGTCTCGGTCGAACTGCTGATCCCGGAGCGTTCCGACCAGTTCTACATGGACTGGGCGATGAATGCCTCGCTCTCACCGCTGATCCGGTCCGGCGTCGTCATCAGCCGCGCCTTGCCGCCCTTCGACCATTCCAAGCTGATGACGGTCGACGACGCCTGGGTGCTGTTCGGCAGCGCCAACTGGGATGCGCGCAGCCTGCGCCTCAATTTCGAGTTCAACGTCGAGGCCTATGACGTCCACTTCGCCGAGACCATCGACGCGCTCATCGATGCCAAGCTGAAGGGCGCGCGGCGGATCCGGGTCGCCGACCTGCGCGGGCGCCCGCTGCTGGTCCGCCTGCGCGACGCGGCGACGCGACTGCTGACACCCTATCTCTGAGGCGCGGCTCAGAGCCAGCCGCGCCGCCGGAAATAGACGAAGGGCACGATCGCCGAGATCGCCATGATGCCGAGCGCCAGCGGATAGCCATATCCCCAGCCGAGCTCCGGCATGTCCTTGAAGTTCATGCCGTAGATCGTGCCGATCAGGGTGGGCGGCATCAGGATGGTCGAGGCGACGGTCAGCACGCTCACCACTTGGTTCTGCTGGTTGGCGACGAGACCCAACGTCGCATCCAGCAGGAAGGTGATCTTGTTCAGCACGAAATTGACGTGGTCCTCCAGCGACCGGACGTCGCGCAGCGCCAGCTTGAGGCGGGCGCCATTGCCGTTCTTCAGCGCCTGGTCCGGCAGCATGGCGGCGGCGTATTGCGCGAGGCGCTCCAGCGAGGCCAGGCTCTCGCGCGCCTTCGAGGCGAGGTCGCCCTGGGCGCCGATCGCGCCGATCAGAACGGCGAGCCGCTTGGCGCGCAGCCGCTCGCTCGGCTTGCGGGTGAAGATCTCGCTGTTGATGCGATCGACGGACTGGGCGACATGCTCAAGCACGTCGGCGGTGCGGCCGATGAACGCCTCGATCAGGCCGTTGAAGATGCCGGCCGGCGTGCCGCAGCCGCTGTCGGGCTTCGGCGCCACGGCCAGAAACTGGCGGAAAGCCTTCATATCCTCGTAGCGCAGCGTGACGATCTTCGACTTCGAGACCGCGAAGGTGAACGGCGTCAGCACGGGATGGCCGAGGTCGAGGCCGGCCAGCACGCTCGCCGTCATGAAGACGACGCCGTTCTCGACATAGAAGCGGCTGGAGAATTCGATCTCCTGCGTCTCCTCCCGCGTCGGCACCAGCGCGCCGAGATAGGCCTCTGCCAGATGTTCTTCTTCCTGCGTCGGCACGTAGAGGTCGATCCACCCCGCGGTCTCGGCGGCATGGCTGTCGCCAGGCGGCAGCACGGTCGGTCCGGCCGGGGTAATCGCATAGGCAGTCAGCATTCCAGGCTCCCGCGCGTTAACCGAATCCTAAGACAGGTGATGCCGGTCACTTGCGCTGCAGCATTTCGTTTGTCATGACGGTCTCCAGTCGCACCTTCGAGGGATCGAATGGCCGCGAGAGTCGTTAACATGGGCGACACCCTGTCGCCAGCAGGTCGGCTGCCGCCAAGTTCGGTCGTCACCGAGGTCGCTCGCCAGACTGCGCCCCGGCAGCGGTGACGGTGTTGGGCGTAACACGAAAGGAATTATTTCATTATGTCCAAGTTTGTTTCCCTTAAGCTCGTTGCAGCCGCAGCGGCCCTCACCCTCGCCGGTCTCGGCGTCGCCAAGGCCGCCGATCTGAGCGCCCCGGTCTATGAAGACGGCCGCAACGGCATCCGCATTGGCATGCTGACCTGCGATATCAATTCCGGCCTCGGCTACGTCATCGCCTCGGCCAAGGAAGTCGCCTGCACGTTCAAGCCGAATGGCGGCCGCGCCGAGGATTACGTCGGCAACATCAAGAAGCTCGGCATCGACCTCGGCTACACCAGCCAGGGCCGCCTGATCTGGGCCGTGTTCGCCCCGACCGCCGGCTATCACCGCGGCTCGCTGGGCGGCCTGTATCTCGGCGCGGGTGCCGAGGCCACGGTCGGCGCCGGCATCGGCACCAACATCCTATTCGGCGGCACGCGCGGCTCGATCGCCCTGCAGCCGATCAGCGCGACCGGCCAGATCGGCCTGAACGTCGCCGCTGGCGGCGCCGCTCTGGTGCTCGACCCGGTCAACTAAGTTCCGGCCGGTCCCGGCATCGGGATCGCCGTCCAATCGCATCCATCTGGATGACAAGGCCCGCGCCTGACCGGCGCGGGCCTTTGCTTTTCCATGGTTCCCGCCTTGCCACGTCCGCCGTTCCCTGAGACGATCGGCGGGCGGGCCGGAACTCTGGCTCCGGTTCACGCGTCCAAGACATGAGAATGATCAAAGAACATTTCATGAACGGAGGAAGCGATGACGAGCAGGAACGGAGGTGGCGTCGGCAGAAGTGCCGGCCCCAAGGCAATCGCCCTGATCGGCCCCTTCGGCAGCGGCAAGACCACCCTGATGGAGGCGATCCTGGCGCGCACCGGCGCCATTCACAAGCAAGGCACCGTCGGCGACGGTAGCTCAGTCGGCGACAGCGCCGCGGAAGCCCGCGCCCATGCCATGAGCGTCGAGCTCAATGTCGCCGAAACCAGCTTCATGGACGAGCGCATCACCCTGCTCGACTGTCCCGGATCGGTCGAATTCAGCTACGAGTCCGAGGCGGTGCTGGACGCCGTCGACTGCGCCATCGTCGTCGCCGAGCCGGACGAGAAGAAGGTCGCCGCCCTGCAGCTGATCCTGAAGCGGCTCGAGGCGCGCGGCATTCCCCGCATCCTGTTCCTCAATAAGATCGACAAGAGCGACAAGGGCGTCCGCGAGACGCTGACGCTGCTGCAGCCGGCGAGCGCCGTGCCGCTGCTGCTCCGCCATATTCCGATCCGCCAGCATGACGTTGTCACCGGTTTCGTCGACCTCGCCCTCGAGCGCGCCTTCGTCTACCGCGAATACGCGCCGAGCGAGTTGATCGACATGACGGACGAGGTGCGCGCCGCCGAGGCGCGCGAGCGCTACGCGCTCTTGGAAAAACTCGCCGATTACGACGACTCGCTGATGGAAGAGCTGCTGGAGGACGTCGAACCCTCGCGCGAGCACGTGCTCGCCGATCTCGTCACCGACATGCGGGCCGGCCTGGTCTGCCCGGTGCTGATCGGCTCCGCCCTGCACGGACACGGCATCGGACGCCTGCTGAAGGCGATCCGGCACGAGGCGCCCGACATCGCGGCGACCGCCGAGCGCCTCGGCCTCGAGGACGGCAGCGAGGCCATCGTCCAAGTCATCAAGACGCTGCACACCGGCCACGCCGGCAAGCTCTCTGTCGCGCGGGTGATGCGCGGAACCATCGCGGACGGCACAGAATTGATCGGGCCGGAAGGCTCGGTCGGCCGGATCTCCGGGCTGATGCGCCTCCTCGGCCAGCAGGCCTCGAAGCGGGAGCCGGCCTCGGCCGGCGAAGTCGTCGGCCTCGGCAAGCTCGACGGCGCGGCGACCGGCATGACGCTGGCGACCGGCAAGCAGCCGCCGGTCCAGCTGGCGCCGCTCGAACGGCCCGAGCCGGTGATTGCGCTCGCCATCGCGCCCGGCGAGCGCAAGGACGAGACCAAGCTCTCCACGGCGCTCGGCCGGCTGGCCGAGGAAAATCCCTCGCTGGTGATCAGCCAGGACGAGGAGACCGGCGAGATCCGCATCGGCGGCCAGGGCGAGATGCATCTGCGCGTCGCGATCGAGCGGCTCGCCGCGCGCTACGGGCTCAAGGTGGAGACGCGCCCGCCGTCCATCCCCTATCGCGAGACGGTGCGCGGCGAGGCCACGGTGCGCGGCCGGCACAAGAAGCAGTCCGGCGGCCATGGCCAGTTCGGCGATTGCGTGCTGGAGATCCGGCCGCAGCGGCGCGGCAACGGCTTCCTGTTCGAGGACGCCATCACCGGCGGCGTCGTGCCGCGCAACTACATTCCGGCGATCGAGGCCGGGGTGCAGGACGTGCTGAAGCGCGGGCCGCTGGGTTTCCCCGTCGTCGACGTCGCGGTCAAGTTGACCGACGGCTCGTATCACGCGGTCGATTCCTCCGACCAGGCGTTCCGCACGGCCGCCCAGATCGGCATGCGCGAAGCCCTGGAGGCCTGCACGCCGGTGCTGCTGGAGCCGGTGCTGCGTGTTTCCGTCTCGGTGCCGTCCGAGGCGAGCTCCCGCGTCAACATGATGGTGACGCAGCGTCGCGGCCAGCTGCTCGGCTTCGACGCCAAGAAGGATTGGCCGGGTTGGGACGTCGTCGAGGCGGAAATTCCTGAATCGGAAATGCGCGGGCTGATCGTCGAGCTGCGTTCGGCGACGGCCGGCGTCGGCACCTATACGAGCCGCTTCGACCATCTCGCCGAGCTGACGGGCCGGCTGGCCGAGCAGGTCTCGGTCAAGAAGGGAACGCGCGCCGCCTGAGCGCGCCCGATCGCGGAGCCGGCAGCGGCTCCGCGATCGGGCCGGATACGCGCCAAAGCTGCATTCGATCGATGTGATCGCGCTTATTTGCTCTTCCTAAATTAATTGCTGTGATAGGGAGGCGACGAAGCGACAATCAGGCCGCCCGTGGTGCATCGACTTCCCCTTCCGCTGGTCTCGTTCGTATCCGGCTGCCTGCTGCAAGCAGCGGGCGCGGCGTTTGGCCTGTGGCTGATGCGGATCGCCGGCAACGAACCCGCCTTCTGGCCCTCCAACGGTCTGCTCGTCGCGCTGATCCTGACGGTCGGAATTCGGCAGATCAGCTGGGCGATCTCCGGCGCGATCGTGGGCAGCGCCTTCCTCAATGCCTTGCTCGGCACCGGCATGATGGGCTTCGCCTTGTCGGGCGCGGATCTGGTTGAGGTGGTGTTCGTCGCATTGGCCGCACAGCGGCTGCGGCTCGTCGGCTCCGGCCTCGAGAGCATCGTCAACGTCGTCGTGCTGGTGGCGATCATCTCGACCGGCGCCGCGGCGAGCGCGCTTGGCGGCGCCGTCACGCTCGCCTGGTTTCGCGACATTCCGCTCGCCGACACGCTCACCATCCTCTGGCGCCTCAATGCGACCAGCGCCCTGATGATCCTCGCGCCGTTCTTCGCCATCGCCAAGCCGGGCCGTGTCGAGCCACTGCGCGATATTTTCCATCGGAACGACCGGCTTCGCATCGCCGAACTGGCGATGATCGTCGGCGTGATCGGGGTGTCGATCCTCGTGATGCGGCAGACCGGCGTGTCGATGATCAGCTTCTTCACCGCGCCGCTGCTCTGGTGCGCGATCCGCTTCGGCAGCCCCGCCACCGCCGCCATCGGCTCGGCGACGTCCCTCACCGTCATCCTGATGATCGTCGCCGGAGTCTGGCCCTTTCCGAGCGGCGTTCCGCTCGCCTCGCAGCTGCAACGCGTCGAGCTCGCGCTCTGCTTCAACACCATTCCGCCGCTGTTCGTCGCCGCTGCCCTGGCCGGCCTGCAGAAGGCGGCGCGCGACCTGAAGCTCAGCCAGGAGCGGCTGCGCTACGCGCTGGCGGGCTCCGGCGAAGGTGTCTGGGACTGGAACATCGCCACCAACGAGACCTATTTCAGCGACGGCTGGTACACGATCCTCGGCTATCAACGCGACGAACTTCAGGCCGATGCCTCGACCTGGGACCGACTACGCCATCCCGATGACGAGCCGGAAACGCGGCGCCGGATCCAGGACCATCTCGACGGCCGGTCGCCGCGCTACAGCGTCGAGCAGCGCTTCCGCCACAAGGACGGCCACTGGGTCTGGGTGCTCGACCGCGGCAGCGTCGTCGAGCACGACGCGGAGGGGCGGCCGCTGCGCGCCGTCGGCACGCTGCTCGACATCTCGCGCCGTCGCGCCCGCCAGGACGAGTTGAGCCGTCTCGCCCATCACGACCCGCTCACCGGCCTTGCCAACCGTACTGCCCTGACGGAAATCTTTGAACGCTGGAACGTGGAAAAGCGGTCCTTCTGCTTCGTGCTGATCGATCTCGACGACTTCAAGCCGATCAACGATCTGTACGGCCACCAGTTCGGCGATCACGCGCTGCTGGCGATCGCCGACCGCCTGCGCGCCTGCCTCGGCCAGCGCGACATCGCCTCGCGCATCGGCGGCGACGAATTCGCGCTGCTGATCGAGGGCGCCGAGGCCGAGCCGATGGCGCAGCGCCTGATCGATCGCATCTCGGAGCCGATCGGCTTTGCCGCCGCCCTTGTTTCTACCGGCGCCAGCATCGGCGTCGCCGTGGTGGCGGACGGATCGCCCGATTTCGAGGGCGCCTACCGGCAGGCCGATATCGCGCTCTATGACGCCAAGGCCTCCGGCGGCGCCACCTACCGCATCGCCGATGGACAACACCGGTCGGACGACCATGCGCCGACGCCGCCGCTAGCGGCCTCAGCCCTTTTGATCGCCGCCGGTGGTGAACCAGCCGACCAGCCCGGCAAGAATTGCGAAGACGCCGCAGAGCATCGTCACGGCTGAGAAGCCGGCGATCGTCGCCCGCGACCAGAGATCCTGCATGGCGACCGGATCGGCGCCGGCGACCGGCCCCAGATTGCCGCCGAAGCCGGCCGAGCGCACCATTGCCGCCATCTCCGGTCCGGCCCCCGCCAGCACGCCGTCAAATCCGAAACCGACAGCCATGCCGAGGCTCGCCACGGCGATCAGGGCGGCGACGCGCGCCACCGCATTGTTGATGCCCGACGCGGCGCCGCCGCGCACATCCGGCGCGGCGTTCATCACCGCCGTCGACAACGGCGCCACTGTGATGCCCATGCCGAGCCCCATCAGCAGCATGGTCGGTACCACCGCGCTCCAGAAATCGCCCCGCGCCACCGCGGGTGAGAGCAGCAGGAAGCTGATGCCAGTGAGGATCGGCCCGATGGTCAGGCAGGGACGCACGCCGATCTTGTCGGCCAGCCCGCCGCCGAACCGCGACAGGACGGCCATGACGATGACAAACGGCAGGAACACCGAACCGGCCTGTGCCGCCTTGTAGTGATGCGCCTGGATCAGCGCCGTCGGCAGGAAGAACAGCGCCCCGGCGAGCGCGAAATAGAGGAGCAACGTCAGGACGTTGACGCCGGCGAAGGTGCGGTTGGCGAAGAGATCGAGCGGCATCATTGGCGACGGCGTCCAGGCTTCGAAGATTACGAAGCCGACCAGCACCAGCGCGCCGGCGACCGTCAGCCCGGCAGCGAGTTCGGGCCGGTCCGCCGTGCCGATCAAGGTGAGGCCATAGGTCAGGAGGCCAAGGCCGAGCACGGCGAGAACGCCGCCGGTCCAGTCCATCGTCACCCCGGACTTGGCGTCGTCCGCCGGCACCTTGGCCCGGCAGAGCAGCCAGGCGACGATGGCGATCGGGACGTTCATCAGGAACAGTGCGCGCCAGGAGCCCAGGTCGACCAGCGCGCCGCCGAGGATCGGGCCGATTGCCGGGGCGATCGACGACGCCGCCGCCCAGGTGCCGATCGCCCGGCCCCGGATCCCGGCCGGGTAATGCGCCGAGATCAACGCCAGCGAGCCCGGCACCATCAGCGCGCCGCCGACGCCCTGGATGGCGCGGGCGACGATCAGGCTGCCCGGCGACCAAGCAAGCCCGCAGGCGGCCGAGGCAAGGCCGAACAGGGCGATGCCGAGCATGAAGACCCGGCGCAGGCCATAGGCGTCGCCGGCGGCGCCGCCGAGCAGCGTAAAGGCGGCGAGCGTCAGCGTGTAGGCGTTCGAAGTCCACTGCACCTCGGCGAAACTGGCGCCGAGGCTGGCGCGGATCGCCGGCAGGCCGACCGTGATGATCGAGCCGTCCATGAAGGCCATGCCGGAGGCGAGAATGGTGGCGGCGAGGACATAGCGGCCCCGATCCGCGACGAAGCTTTCCGACATGGTCCTGCCCGCTTCGTCCACGATCGCCTCCCCGGCAAACGCCCCGGCCACTCTAGCCGACAATTCCCCCGGCCGCGCTACGCGGAATGCGAGTGCCGTCGAATTGATCCGCCGTGCGCGCTGCGACGACGCCGGGACGCTTGCGCCGCGCCGCCGCCGCCCTAGCCTCACCAAGGGGCCGGCTGTCGAACGGAGATGCGTCATGCACACTCGAACCCTTCTGGCCGCTATTCTGCTGACATCGCTGGCACCGGGACTTACCGAGGCCAAGGAGCGGATCGCCGATACGAGGGATCTGCCGGTCGATCTGGAACTGGTGCTCGCCGTCGATGTCTCGCGGTCCATGGACGCGGACGAACAGGCGCTGCAGAGGCTCGGCTACATCGCCGCGCTGCGCCATCCCGACGTCATCGCCGCGATTCAGTCAGGACCGCTCGGCCGGATCGCCATCACCTATTTCGAGTGGTCTGGCGCCAATGCGCAGCGGATCGTGGTGCCGTGGAGCGTGATCGAGGATGGCGAAGGGGCCGATGCCGTAGCGGCGCAGATCAGCCCCGGCGAAGTCTATGGCCGCTACGGCACCTCGATCTCCAGCAGCCTCGCCTTTGGCGCCTCCCTGTTCGACGGCAACGGCCTGGCCGGCGCGCGGCGAACGATCGACATCTCCGGCGACGGCCCCAACAATATGGGACCGCCGGTCACTCCCATCCGCGACGCGGTCATCGCGCGCGGGATCACCATCAACGGGCTCGCCATCACCTTGAGGAACCCGGGCGAGAGATCCGGCTCGAGCATCTTCGACATCGACAATCTCGACGCCTACTACCGGGACTGCGTCGTCGGCGGCGTCGGCGCCTTCACCGTCGCGGTGACGGCCGTCGAGCAGTTCGAGGAGGCGATCCGACGCAAGCTGGTGACCGAGATCGCGGTCCAGCCCCCGACGATCCTGCCGGTCGTCGATCGCCAGGAACTGCCAGTGACCGATTGCCTGATCGGCGAATCGAACACCAAGCCCAGGCTGTCGCGCTGAACCAGCGCTTGCCCGACCACCGATCGATCGCCAACCGAGACGGTTGCGCGAGCTGCCCGCCTTCGCCAAGGTGCGGTCGGTTCCCATCAACGGCAAGGCGATCGATCCCGTGCGCATCCTGCTCAGTCTCCTCCTGCTCCTCGTCGCCGCGCTGCCGGCAACCGCCCAGAATGCGAACCGGGCCCGGGTCGAGAAGCAGTTCCAGAACTGGCTGGCGACGACGGTGCGCGCTGACGCGGGCGCCCGCGGCGTCTCCGCCCGCACGCTCGACAGCGCGCTTTCCGGCCTGACGCTCGACTGGTCGCTGCCCGACCTGGCGCCGCCCGGCGCGCCGAAGAAGCACGAGGAGCCGCAGCGCCAGGCCGAGTTCTCCGGTCCCGCCCGCTATTTCAGCGAGGCGAAGGTGGCGGGGCTGGCCAATGGCGGCCGGACGCGGATGGGCAAATGGTCGAAGACGCTGGCGAAGATCGAGAAGACCTACGGCGTACCGGCCTCGATCGTCGTCGCCATCTGGGGTCGCGAATCCGGCTATGGCGCTGCGAAGCTGCCCTACCCGGCCGTCCGCGCGCTGGCGACGGAAGCCTTCATGGGCGCCCGCAAGGCCAATTTCTATCCCGAATTCCTCGCCGCGCTGCAGATCCTCGAGGGCGACCATATCCCGCTCGCCGAGATGAAGAGCTCGTGGGCGGGCGCCCTCGGCCAGCCGCAGTTCCTGCCGTCCAAATATCTCACCCTCGCGGTCGATTTCGACGGCGACGGCAAGCGCGACATCTGGAACTCGGTGCCCGACAGCCTCGCCTCGATCGCCAACTATCTGCGCCAGAACGGCTGGCAGCCCGGCGTCAACTGGGGTGTCGAGGTGATCGTGCCCGACACGGTCTCGTGCAGCCTGGAAGGACCCGAGCAGGGCAAGCCGCTGGCCGTCTGGCAGAAGATGGGCATCCAGCCGGTCGGCGGCGGCAAGCTGGCCGGACGCACACCCGATCGCATCGGCCATCTGCTGATGCCAGCCGGGCGGCATGGCCCCGCCTTCATCGTCTCCCCTAATTTCTACGTGCTGAAGAGCTACAACGAGTCCGACCTCTACGCGCTTTTCATCGGCCACCTGGCCGATCGTCTGCGCGGCGCCGGCGCCCTCAGCGCCGCCTGGGGCGATGTCGGCGGCTTCAAGCGCTCTGACGTCCGCGCCATGCAAGAACGGCTGGTGAAGCGCGGCGCCGATGTCGGCAAGGTGGACGGTCTGGTCGGCTTCAAGACGCGGATCTCGATCGGCGCCTGGCAGGAAGCGAACGGCCGGCAGGCGACCTGCTTCCCCGATGCCGGTCTGCTGAAGGCGATCCGCTGACGGGCGGCAACCCCGGCGCCACTGATGCAAAAACAGCGCGCCGCTGCGGAAGCAGCCTGCAGGCCCTACCGAATCGCCGCTAAAGGCGCTACGTTAACCATGTCATCAACAATCGAAAGGAGGTGGTCTAGTGTCTCATTGTCGTTCACCGCGTATGTCGGCTGCAATGGTCCGGATCTCTGCCTTCGTAGAGGTTTGCGCCGCGTGACCGGCTTTCCTCCGGCTTGATGCCGGGTCGCGGTCTGACAATGGAAGGGTCGCCCGGACGGGCGGCCCTTCTTCCATTTTGAGCATCGAATGTCTGGTCCCAACGAAACTCGCCCCATCGAAATCTATGTCGATGCCGACGCCTGCCCGGTGAAGGCCGAAATCTACAAGGTCGCCGAACGGCACGGGCTCAAGGTCCATGTCGTCGCCAACACGCCGATCAGCATTCCCCGCGAGCCGTGGATCGAACGGGTCATCGTGCCGAGCGGCCCGGACATCGCCGACGACTGGATCGCCGAGCGCGTCAGCCGCGGCGACATCGTCGTCACCGCCGACATTCCCCTCGCCGATCGCTGCATCAAGGCGGGCGCCGACGTCATCGGCTCCAACGGCAAGCCCTTCACCGAAGCTTCGATCGGCAACGTGCTCGCCACCCGCAACCTGATGGAAGATCTGCGCTCGGCCGGCGCCGTCACCGGCGGCCCGCGCCCGTTCTCGCCGAAGGACCGCTCCGCCTTCCTGTCGGCGCTCGATCTCGCCATCGTCAGGCTGAAGCGGGCTGGATTCGGCTGAGAACGGCCGCTTCCGGACAGGTTTCGCCTGGAGGAGGCAGGGCTGTGACGGGGATCACACCGGCACGGCTCTTCAACCGCTAGGTAACAATCACTGTCGTAGGATACTGTCGCGCTCATGCCCGCCGGGCGGGCGCTGTCCACGGCCGTTCCGACAAGACAAAGGCTCACTATGAAGATTTCGAAGCTCCGCCTGCCGGCCCTTGCTCTCTCCGTCGCGCTCGCGGCCGGTCTGGGACAGGCCGAAGCTGCCACCTGCGGCAACAATCCGGCGCAGTTCGGCGCCTGGTTGAAGGAATTCAAGGCCGAGGCCGTTTCGGCCGGCATCTCGCGCTCGGTTGTCGACCAGGCGCTTTCCGGCGTCACCTACGACCCGCGCGTCATGAAGCTCGACCGCAACCAGAAGCATTTCAGCCAGCCCTTCGAAGTCTATGCGAAGCGCGTCGTCTCCCCCGGCCGCGTGGCCAGGGGCAAGAAGCTGATGCAGCAGTACAAGAGCACGCTCGACCGGATCGAGAAGCAGTACGGCGTCCCCGCGCCGATCCTGATCGCGATCTGGGGCATGGAGACCGATTTCGGCGCCGGCAGCGGCAACATGTCGACGATCCGCTCGCTCGCCACTCTCGCCTTCGATTGCCGCCGCAGCGATTTCTTCGAAGATCAGCTGATGGCCGCGCTGAAGATCGTCCAGCGCGGTGACCTGTCACCGGCGCAGATGAAGGGCGGCTGGGCCGGCGAAATCGGCCAGACCCAGTTCCTGCCCACCTCCTATGTCCGCTTCGCCGTCGATTTCGACCGCAACGGCCATGCCGATCTGCGCAACAGCCCGATCGACGTTCTCGCCTCCACCGCCAATTATCTGAAGGGCTATGGCTGGCAGCGCGGCGGCAGCTGGGAAGAAGGCTCCCACAATTTCGGCGTCCTGCGCGAGTGGAACAAGGCCGGCGTCTACGCCAAGAGCGCAGCGCTCTTCGCCGACAAGCTGGTCGGCAAGCGCTAGTCCGGCCGGTCCACGCATCAGGGGACTTGCGATCGCCGCGGTTTCGACCGACAAACCGCGGCGATGTCTGACACAACCTCCCCCCGATCCCGCTCCGTGGCGATCATCGGCGCCGGCCCGGCCGGCCTGATCGCCGCCGAGATGCTCGCCGCCGCCGGCCTCGCCGTCAGCGTGCACGACCGCATGCCGTCGGTCGGCCGCAAATTGCTGATGGCCGGCCGCGGCGGCCTGAATTTGACCCATAGCGAGCCGCTGGAGACCTTCCTCGGCCGCTACGGTGCGTCGGCACCCCGCCTCGCTCCGCTGATCGAAGCCTTTCCGCCTGCAGCGCTGCGCGACTGGGCTGAGGCGCTCGGCGCGCCGACCTTCGTCGGCTCCAGCGGCCGCGTGTTCCCGAAATCCCTGAAGGCGTCGCCGCTGCTGCGGGCCTGGCTCCGCCGGCTCGACGGGCTCGGCGTCCGCTTCGCGCTGCGGGACGACTGGCAGGGCTTCGACGATGCGGGCCGCGCCATTGTCGTCCGGCCGGACGGCTCGACGGCCGCCATCGAGGCCGACGCCACGCTGCTGGCGCTCGGCGGCGCCAGCTGGCCGCGCCTCGGCTCGAACGGCGCCTGGACCGGAATCCTCGCGGCGCGCGGCGTCGAGATGACACCGCTGCTTCCCGCCAATGTCGGCTTCCGCGCCGAGTGGTCGGAGCCTTTCCGGGCCCGCTTCGCCGGCACGCCGCTGAAGGCCCTGGCGGTCCGCTTCGAGGACACCACCCTGCGCGGCGAAGCGATGGTCACCGCCTATGGTCTCGAAGGCGGCGTCATCTACGCGCTGTCGTCACGCCTGCGCGATGCGATCGAGCGCGACGGTTCCGCCACCCTCTCGCTCGACCTCGCGCCCGGACGCGACGCGGCGGAGCTCGCCGCCCGCATCGCCAGCCAGAAGCCCGGCCAGTCGCTGTCCAACCTGCTGCGCAAGGCGGCCCATCTCGCGCCGGTTGCCATCAATCTGATGCGCGAAGCCGGCGGCGGCCCCACCCTGCCCCGCGACGCCGAGGAACTCGCCGCGCTGATCAAGGCCGTGCCGATCCGGCTGACGGGCATCGAGGGCCTTGAGCGCGCCATCTCGACTGCCGGTGGCGTTGCCTGGAGCGGGCTCGACGACGGATTGATGCTGAAGGCGATACCCGGCGTCTTCGTCGCCGGCGAGATGATCGACTGGGAGGCACCAACCGGCGGCTATCTGCTGCAGGCCTGCTTCGCAACCGGCATCGCCGCGGCGAAGGGCGTTCTCGCCCGTCTGGACGCCGAACAGTCCGGCTGAAACAAGCGTTCCGGCTACGCGCCGTCGTCGCGCATCAGGCCGCGCAGTTCCGCGACGCCGGCGGCGATGACGGCGTTCGCTTCCGCCTCCATGGCGCGGTAGCGGCCGAGCACCAGCCGTCCTGCTTCGGTCAGACGGGCGCTGCCGCCGCCGCCGCTGCCGCCCTTTTCCGTCTCGACCAGCGGATCGCGGAAGGCGGTGTTCATTTCCCGGACCAGCCCCCAGACCCGCTTCGGGCTCATGGCCAGACGCGCGCCCGCCGCCGCCAGCGATCCGCTTTCCTGGATCGCCTGCAGGAGATCCGCCTTGCCGGGCCCGAGCGCGAAGCCGGGCTTCAGGACGAGACGGAAGCGGAGACCCTCGGTCTGGTTGGGTAGGCGCATGGGCAGGGATTCGCTTCGAGGGGACGGGAACCCGCATTGTCGCGCCGGCGCGCCGAACAGTCGAGGGCAGCCCGGCATTGGGGAGCCCACGACCGCAAGAAAGGCCGGGCGCCGCGAACGGCGCCCGGAGACCATCAATCCGACTGGCGGAAGCTGCGGATCCGGTCAAAGGCGACGGCGATGACGATGAAGCTGCCGACGAAGGCACCCTGCCAGAAGGTCGAGATGCCCAGCAGGATCAGGCTGTTGCGGATCACCTCGATCAGCGCCGCGCCGACCACCGCGCCGAACGCGGTACCGGTGCCGCCGGCGAGATTGGCGCCACCGATGACGGTTGCCGCGATCACGGTCAGTTCCATGCCGGTGCCCAGATTGGTCGTCACGCTGCCGAGCCAGCCGGTCATCAGCACGCCGGCGATGCCCGCCGTCAGCGCCGAGATCACATAGACCCCGACCTTGATGCGTCGCACCGGAACGCCGGTGAGGATCGCCGCCTGCTCATTGCCGCCAATGGCGAAGATGTGCCGGCCCCAGCCGGTCCAGCGGAAGACGAAACCGGCGATCAGCGCCATGATGGCGAGCACGATCAGCGGATTGGCGATGCCGAAGGTGGTGCCGCCGCCCAGCTGCAGCAGCAGCGCCTGGTCCGGCCCGAACTGGTAGACCATCTTGTTGTTGGACAGCACCAGCGCCATGCTTCGCGCCACTGAAAGCATGCCGAGCGTCACCACGAAGGGTGGCATGCCGACATAGGCGATCAGCACGCCGTTGACGACGCCGACGAGGATCGCCGCGACCAGCGCCGCCGCGATGCCGAGGCCGAGCGGATAGCCCGCGCTCATCACCAGGCCGGTAACGATCGCCGACAGGCAAAGCGTCGATCCGACGGACAGGTCGATGCCGCCGGAGATGATGACCACGGTCATGCCGATGGCGACGATGCCGACGAAAGCGAAGTTTCGCGTCACGTTGAACAGGTTGTTCTTGGTCGCGAACGTGTCGGTCATGAAGGTCAGCGCGATGCAGGCGAGCACCGCCGCCAGAAAGACCCAGAAGGTCTGGCGCGAGAGCAGCCAGCTCAGCGTGCTGTGCGTTTGCCGGTTGATGGTGTCGTCGAGCGAAACAGCCATGTTGTAACGTCCTCCCTCTCCATTTCGCTCGATGTCAGGCGCGCTCGAGCGCGCCGGTGATCAAGGCCGTCACTTCTTCCGGCGAGCTCTTGGCGATCTCCTTGTCCGCCACCTTGGTGCCGCGCCGCAGCACGACGATCCGGTCGCAGACCGAGAAGACGTCCGGCATGCGGTGGCTGATCAGGATGACGGCGATGCCCTGGTCGCGCAGGCGACGGATGAGGTTGAGCACCTCCGCCACCTGGCGCACGCTGATCGCCGCCGTCGGCTCGTCCATCAGCACGATCTTCGAATCGGAGAGGCGCGTACGGGCGATCGCCACCGCCTGGCGCTGGCCACCCGACATCTGCTTGACCAGATCGCGCGGCCGCGTCTCGGACTTCAGCTCCTTGAACAGCTCGGCGGCGCGCTTGTACATCGTCGCATAGTCGAGGATGCGCAGCGGCCAGACCCCGCGCCGAAGCTCCCTGCCGAGAAAGACATTGGCGGCGGCAGTCAGATTGTTGCAGAGCGCGAGGTCCTGATAGACGACCTCGATGCCGCTCTCGCGCGCCTCGACCGGCTTGTGGAAATGGACTTCGCGATCCTGGACGCGGATCGTGCCGTGCGACGGCGGAAAATTGCCGGCGATGATCTTCACCAGCGTCGATTTTCCCGCGCCATTGTCGCCCATGAGACCGACCACGGCGCCCGGCTCGATGGTGAGCGAGACGTCGTTCAGGGCCTGAATCGCCCCGAAATGCTTCGATATTCCCTTGAGTTCCAGGACAGTCATCCCGGCGCTCCTCCCTGCCACGCAGGCCGTTGATCGGCCCGTCGTTCACCCTTCCGGAGCGGCGACGCCGCCCAGGCTCCTGATTTTACCCTTATTGACGCGCCGCATCGCCGTCAACTTGAACATCAGACAAATAGACAGCACCTCGCGCAAAGGTAACAAAATCGACATCTCGGCCAACTCGGAAATTACAGTGCCGACACAGCGCTTTTCCCAATAACCAAATGGATATCAGCGCCTTGTCCACTTTGATTGCAACGCACAATATTTAGATTGCACTGCGTCATAAACCGGTTTCATAGGATTAATCGGATTGACTTTGTTCGAATTCGGAATTTAGTTGGAGCGTGCCTGTTCGGGAAGCGGGCCAAACGGCCCTGCCAGCGCGATCACCGGGATACATCGGGGAGCGTCGGCGGAGGCCCCAATCGGCCGCACCGATCGGCACGATGCTTTTAATGTCTCGGGAGGAGACCATGAAGAAAACACTGGCGATACTGTCGCTCGCCACGACTGCGCTGGCCTTTTCATTCGGCGCGGCAAGCGCGGAAGACAAGGTGCTCGCGATCGTCGTGAAGGGGCTCGACAACCCCTTCTTCGAAGAGATCAACAAGGGCTGCCAGAAGTGGAACGCCGAGAACCAGGGCAAGGGCTTTACCTGCCTCTATACGGGTCCGGCCTCCAGCGCTGACGAAGCCGGCGCCGTGCAGATCGTCGACGATCTGCTGACCAAGGGCGTTGCCGCGATCGCCATCTCGCCCTCGAATGCCCCGGCCATGGCTAACCTGCTGAAGCAGCGTGCGCCGTCGATCCCGGTGATGACGGTCGACGCCGACCTCAACCCGGAGGACTCCGCCCTCCGCAAGGCCTATCTCGGCACCGACAACTATCTGATGGGCGTCAAGATGGCCGAGGAGTTGCAGAAGCTGAAGAAGGGCGGCACCGTCTGCCTGCAGCTCGGCAACGTCGCGGCCGCCAACATCGCCGCCCGCGCCGCCGGCGTGCGCGACACACTGGCCGGCGCCAAGGGTATCGACAAGCTCAACGGCCAGAATGGCTGGACCGAGCCCTCGGGCTGCCCGCTCTTCACCAACGACCAGGCCGACCTCGCCAACCAGCAGATGAGCGATACCTTCACGGCCAACCCGAAGCTCGACGCCTTCGTGCTCGTCGGCGGCTGGGCCCAGTTCGCCCCGCAGGCCTATGCGCAGGTGACGGACGGCGTCATGGAACGCCTGAAGAGCAAGGACCTCGTGATCATCGCCGGCGACACGCTGCCGCCGCAGATCGACGCGCTCAAGGCGGGTCGCAGCCATGCCCAGATCGGCCAGCGGCCGTTCGAGATGGGCTACAAGGCCCCGGACGCCATGATCAAGCTGATCAATGGCGAGAAGGTCGACGAGATCCTGTTCACGGGCCTCGACACCTGCCTGCCGGACAACGTCGACAGCTGCCTGGCCAAGTAGTCTCAGGCCGACCATCGCTGTCCATTCGACGAAAGGGGCGCCGCGGCGCCCCTTTCCATGTCCGGATATGGCCGAAGCGTAACGTGCATCGTCGCGCCGAACGCTCTATATCGGACCGGGGACTGGTTTCGAGACGAGGATATCCAAACGATGCGCCGTACGATCTTGGCTCTTTCGCTGCTTCTGGCCGCCACGCCGGCATTCGCCTGCACGGAAGAGGAATTGCAGGCGAAATCCATCTCGCTGGCCGAGCTGGTCAAGGAGATCACGACGAAGGATCCGTCCAAGGCCGATGACTGGCGCCGCAAGCAGGTCGCCGTCGACCGTGTCGCGGAACGGACGACCGATTTCGCCGAGATCTGCGCCGCCTACGACAAGGCGATCGAGGAAGCCAAGGCCGCGAAATAGGCCCAAGCGCAGCCGCGCCGACGTGACTTCCCTTACGTCAACTTCCGGTTCAAAGTTGGCTACCACCCCGCCGATCCGCCGGATCCGGCCGGGTGGTCCGGCGCGCGCCCCCGGGCGCGAACAGCGCCATCCGTGCGCGCGCCCCGAAAGGGATCTGCCATGGCCCACTATCTGTTGCAGGTTTGCTATTCGCACGGCGCCGTGAAGGCGATGGTCGCCAATCCTCAGAACCGCGAGGACGCCGCCCGCAAGGTCATCGAATCGGTCGGCGGCTCGCTGAAATCATTCCACTTCGCGCTCGGCGAGTTCGATGTGGTGATGATCGCGGAGTTCCCCGACAATGCCTCGGCGGCTTCGGTGTCGCTGGCAACCGGCGCCACCGGCGCCCTGTCGCGTTTCCAGACCACCGCCCTGATGACGACGGCGGAAGGGACGGAGGCGATGCGCAAGGCGAAAGCGGGCAGCTATTCGCCGCCGGCCTGACGAGACAACAGCATCCGGCAGGGAGAGCGGTTCCGGCTGCCGGGCTCGGACCAGTCCCGGCCGAGCGCCATTTCCAGATTTCCGGACAGGCGCCTTCGACCTGTCCGGGGACAAGTCGTCTCAGGCCCCGATTCGCAGAGCGCGCTCGGCCAAGATTCGGGCTGGCCAAATACCAGCGCGCGGCGATATCGCCGCTCCCGTCTTGTTGTCGGTATTGATGCCGCCCGGCTGTCGTCAGCGCTGCGGAATGGTGATGCGCGCCAGGGCTCCGCCGAACCCGAACGACACCCCGGAAAGTACGGTCGCCCGCTGCGAAGCGACGCTGTGATCAGCCCAGATGATCGGGCCGGCCCCGGCTTTATTGGCAAGCAAAAAGCCGGCGACGACGACGAGCGTGACAGCTAGTCCAAACTGGAGATTCATCGATACCCCCGTTTTTGCCTGCTGATTCTAGCACAACTGTTGCCGGTTTGCGACACCCTCCCGGAAATGCCTTCGTCGTGCTATCGGTGCGCCGGGAAGGCCATCATGATCCGCATCACTGACGACATCATCCTCGACGACAATGAGATCGAGGAAAGCTTCATCCGCGCCTCCGGTCCGGGTGGGCAGAATGTGAACAAGGTCTCGAGCGCGGTGCAGCTGCGCTTCGATGCCAGGCGGTCGCGCGCGCTGCCCGATGCGGTAGCCGTGCGGCTGATGCGACTCGCCGGATCGAAACTGACGCAGAACGGCGTGATTGTCATCACGGCGCAGCGTTTTCGCGACCAGGCCCGCAACCGCGCCGACGCGCAGGAACGGCTGGTCGCGCTGATCCAGGAAGCGCTGGTACCGCCGACGCCGCGGCGCGCGACGAAGCCGACCCTCGCCTCGAAGAAGCGGCGGCTGGAGGGCAAGACCAAACGCTCCGGCGTCAAGGCGATGCGCGGCAGCGTCAAGATCGACTAGCCGAGCGTGACTGAACCAGATGAACTGAGCGAAATCGTCTGCACACGTCGAAGCGGCGAAAGAGCACGGCGTCATTGGCTCTCGCCAAATCAGTCCGAGCCGTGCAACATTTTGACGCGCCCGCACCCTTTGCGGACCGGCATCACGGGGAGAACCATCTTATGGGTATCATCTGGACCATCATCATCGGCTTCGTCGCCGGCGTCATTGCCAAGTTCGTCACCCCCGGCAGCAACGAGCCGAGCGGCTTCATTCTGACCGTCATCCTCGGCATCGCGGGCGCCTTCCTGGCCACCTGGCTCGGCCAGGCGATTGGCTGGTACGGCCCCAACGACCAGGCAGGCTTCATCGGCGCCATCGTCGGCGCGGTCATCGTCCTGCTGATCTGGGGCGCGGTCGTCCGCAAGCGCGCCTGATCCCGGCACTGCCGGCCCGGCAGCCGGGGCTCACCGCCCCCGGCTGTCGGACCGATGGCAATGATCGTGAACCGCCTCGGTCAGCGGGCAATGTCCCGTTGCGCCGCGATAGGCGAGATACGATCCGGTCGCCAGCGCCACGACCGACAGGATCCGGTTTGGCCTCGGCTTGACCGCCGCGGCAGCCAATATCAGACCGGCGATCACCGAAACGACACGCCCCTCGGTCGAGATTTGCGGGACAACGACGGGTGGTTTGGCGCCAAACATCATCTATTCTCCAGTTGCTGACAGAAGTGAACGCGCGAATGTCGGCGGCGTTCCAATCAGGAGCAGCAGAGCATGATCGGCGTTGGCATTGGCGGATGGACGTTCGAGCCGTGGCGGGACAGTTTCTATCCGGCCGGCCTGGCGCAGAAGCGCGAGCTTGAATATGCGAGCTCGAAGCTGACCTCGATCGAGGTCAACGGCACCTATTACGGCTCGCAAAAGCCCGAGAGCTTCCGCAAATGGGCGGAAGAGACGCCGGATGATTTCGTCTTCGCGCTGAAGGGGCCCCGCTTCGCCACCAATCGCCGCGTCCTGGCGGAGGCGGGCGAGTCGATCGACCGCTTCTTTGCCAGCGGCGTCACCGAGCTCGGCACGAAGCTCGGTCCGATCAACTGGCAGTTCATGGCGACCAAGAAATTCGACGCCGAGGACTTTGAGGGCTTCCTCAAGCTGCTGCCCAAGAGCGTCGACGGCCGGACGATCCGCCATGCGGTCGAAGTCCGTCATCCGAGCTTCCAGACGCCCGATTTCATCGCGCTCGCGCGCCGGCACGGCGTCGCGGTGGTTGTCGCTGATTCCGACGACTTCCCGCAGATTGCCGATCCGACCGCCGATTTCGTCTACGCCCGGCTGCAAAATGCCTCCCAGGAAGAAAAAATTGGCTACCCGGAAGCCGCCCTGGACGACTGGCGCCGGCGCGCCGAGGAATGGGCCGAAGGCGGCGTGCCTTCCGATCTGCCGCTCCTCGCCGAGACGCCGGCAAGCGGCAAGAAGCGCGATGTTTTCCTCTACATGATCAACGGCTTCAAGCCGAAGGCGCCGTTCGCCGCCATGGCGCTGATCGAGCGACTCAAGGCCGACTGAGTCCACCTGACTCAACGCATCCCACCGCCAATGCTTCGTCGGTTGCGGCAGGTTGCATTGTTTTAGTGAACAATCGCACGCCCAATTCTCGCCTTTTTCCGCTGTTGGATAAACAGCCAGCGAAACTTGTTTCCGTTTTAGGTGCAAACCCGCGTCGGCGAGCGCGACAACCATGAGATCAAGCGTGCAGGTTCAATTGCGTATCGCGGCCGTTACGGCCGCCCTTGTTGCCGCTGGAGCGGCCGTCTCCTTCGGGAGCCAGCCGGCTGAAGCCGGCACCCAGTGCGGCCGTGCTTCATGGTACCAGCTGGGCGGGAAGACCGCCAATGGCGAGCGCAACAATCCCAACGCCATGACGGCCGCGCACCGTCATCTCCCCTTCGGCACCCGCGTCCGGGTCGAGAATCTCAAGAACGGCAAGTATGTCGTCGTCCGCATCAACGATCGCGGCCCCTTCACCGGCGGCCGGGTGATCGACGTCTCGCGCGCCGCGGCGCAGCAGCTCGGCATGGTCAAGTCCGGCACCGCCAAGGTGCGGCTGGTCGTCGACGGCGCCGCCATGAAGGGCGCCTGCCCGGCCTAACGAAGCCTCGCCCCCTGCGGGCACACGGCCGATCCGACGCCGGAGGGAGGCATCCGCCTCCCTCTTCCATCGATCCTGCCGATCTAGGTGCCGTCCAGCGCCACGGCCTTGACCAGCGCGGTCACTTCGAGGCCCGCCACCAGCCCGAGATCCTGCACGGCATCGCGCGTCACGCGCGCCAGCATGGGTTCGCCGCCGACATCGAGGCGGATGCCGATGTCCTGCGGGCCGCCTTCCCCGACCTCGACGATCCGTGCCGCCAGCCGGTTGCGGACCGATAGCCGGCCCGGCTCGCCGACCGCCAGCGTCACGTCGCGGGCGCGGATGCGGATGCGCAGCCGCTTGCCGATCGGCGCCTCGGTATGGGGTACGACGATCGGCCCGGCCGGATGACCGAGCCGGGTCACGCCGCCGGCCGGATCCTGGGCGACGACGATCGCGTCCAGCACCGCCCCCGCCTCCCAGTCGACCACCGCCTCTTGATGGGCGAACACCTCGCCGACCGGCCCGATGGCGGCGACGCGGCCCTTGTCGATCAGCACTACCGTATCGGCGAGACGCGCCACCTCCTCGATGGCGTGGCTGACATAGACGATGGGGAGGCGCTTGGCGTCGCGCAGACGCTCGATGTAGGGCAGGATCTCGGCCTTGCGCTCGCGGTCAAGCGCCGCCAGCGGCTCGTCCATCAGCAGGCAGTCCGGGCTCGCCAGCAGCGCCCGGCCAATGGCGACGCGCTGCTTTTCGCCGCCGGAAAGATCGCGCGGCATGCGGCCTAGCAAGCCGCCGATGCCGAGCAGCTCGACCACCTCGTCGAGACCGCCCCAGCGCCGGGCGCGCGGCGTCAGCCAGCGGCCATAGAGCAGGTTGGAGCGGACGGAGAGATGCGGGAACAGCCGCCCCTCCTGGAACACATAGCCGATGCGCCGCTTGCCCGGCGGTACGAAGACGGCGCGCCCGGTATCGACCAGCGTCCGCCCGTCGAGGACGATGCTGCCCTGGTCCGGCCGGGCGAGGCCGGCGATCAGATTGACCAGCGAGGTCTTGCCGGAGCCGGAGCGGCCGAACAGAGCCGTGACGCCCGGCCCTGTCTCCAGCGCGATATCGAGCGTGAACTGGCCGAGCTGCTTGCGGATCGCGATCGACATCGTCATGCGACGACATCCCTTGCCATGCGGCGGGCGAGGAATTCCGACAGGACGAGGGCGGCGAGCGAAATCGCGATCGAGATCAGGGTCAGGCGCAGCGCCGCCGCGTCACCATCCGGCGTCTGGATCAGCGCGTAGATCGCCGACGGCACGGTCTGAGTCTCGCCCGGAATGTTGGAGACGAAGGTGATGGTGGCGCCGAACTCGCCGAGCGCGCGGGCAAACGACAGCACCAGACCGGCGAGGATGCCCGGCAGCGCCAGCGGCAGCGTCACAGTCAGAAAAACCAGCATCCGCCCGGCGCCCAGGGTCGAGGCAGCCTGTTCGAGCCGGCGATCGATGCTTTCGATGGAGAGCCGGATCGCCCGCACCATCAGCGGGAAGCCCATGATGCCGCAGGCGAGCGCCGCGCCCGTCCAGCGGAAGGCGAAGACGAGGCCGAAGGTCTGCTCGAAGAAGGCGCCGAGCGGTCCCTTGCGGCCGAAGGCGAGCAGCAGCAGATAGCCCGTCACCACAGGCGGCATCACCAGCGGCAGATGCACGATGCCATCGAGCAGCGTGCGGCCGAAGAAGCGTCCGCGCGCCAGGAGGAAGGCGATGGCGATGCCGAACGGCAGGCTGACCAGCATCGCTACCGACGAGACCTTGAGGCTCAGGCCGATGGCGGTCAGTTCTTCGGGGGAAAGGAAATCAGTCATCGATCAGCCGGGTCCGGAATGCAGCGACGTTCCTTATCACGGCATCGCGAAGCCCTTGTGCATGGGATTCGTCATCCCTGTCCGGCGAGAATGGTGAACCCTTGCGCCTCGAAGCTCGGGCGAGCCTCCGGCGAGATCAGCCAATCAAGGAATGCCTTCGCTTCGGCATTGGTCGAGGCGGCGATCCGCGCGACAGGATAGACGATCGCCGGGTGGCTGTCCTGCGGGAAGGTCCCGACCACCCTGACGCCCGGCTCGGCATGGGCGTCGGTGCCGTAGACGATGCCGAATGGCGCCTCGCCCTTGGCGACGAAGGCGAGCGCACCGCGGACATTATCCGCCTGCGCCACATGCGGGGCGACCGCGTCCCACACACCGAGCGAGGTCAGCGCGGCCTTGCCATACTTGCCGGCCGGCACGGAATCGATGCTGGCCATGGCGAGCTTGCCATCGGCGCCCAGCGCCGCGGCGAGCGGGAAGTCCTTGCCGATCGAAAGATCGACCGTGGCATCCTTCGGCGCGACCAGCACCAGCGTGTTGCCGAGCCGCGTGACGCGCGACGCCGGATCGATCA
The DNA here is from genome assembly GCF_000380505.1 of Kaistia granuli DSM 23481. Classification (GTDB taxonomy): domain Bacteria; phylum Pseudomonadota; class Alphaproteobacteria; order Rhizobiales; family Kaistiaceae; genus Kaistia; species Kaistia granuli. The sequence goes on from NZ_AQYH01000008.1 coordinate 239,397, forward strand.
GGTCCTTCTTGGCCAGATAATCCATCCAGTCGAGATCGGCGGAGAAGAAGATGTCGGCCGGGGCGCCGGACTCGATCTGCTTGGCGAGCTGCGAGGAGCCGGCATAGCTGATGGCGAGCTCCTTGCCGGTCTTCGCCTTGTAGGCGGCGGCGGCGCCGTCGAGCGCGTTCTTGAGGCTCGCGGCGGCGAAGACGGTGACGTCGGCCGCCTGCGCCGTCGAGGTGGCGAAGGGCGAGACGAACGGCGCGGCCAGTGCCGCCAGGGCACCCAGCAGGACAAGCCCGCGACGGAAACGGTGGATCGACATGATGCTCTCCTCAATCATATCGACATTTCTGCATGGAAATGTCGAGGGATCAACGCCTCGATCGATCGATTTCGCAAATCAGAGCAACACGATTTGGAATTGGACGCGATCCCGTCGCGACGACTAGCCTGGCGATCGACAAAGAGGATCCGTCATGACGAACGCCTATACGCTTTATTCGATGCAGTTCTCCGGCAATTGCTACAAGCCGCGCCTCGCCATGCATGAACTCGGCATTCCCTTCCGGATCGTCGACTTTGTGAAGGGGGACGGACAGACGACCAGCCCGGCCTTCCTGGCGATCAATCCAAATGCGCAGGTGCCGCTGCTACTGCTGCCGGACGGCAGGCCGCTGGCAGAATCAAACGCCATGCTGCTGCATCTGGCCGAAGGCAGCCCGCTCCTCCCCGCTGATCCCTATGAGCGGGCGCTCTGCTATCAGTGGCTGTTCTTCGAGCAATACAGCCACGAGCCGGTGATCGCGGTGGCGCGCAACTGGCTGCGCTACATTCCGGGCGGCCGCGAGACGATGGCGCACCGGATCGACGAATGGCAGCAGAAGGGCAACCGCGTGCTGGCGGTGATGGAAGACAGGCTCAGCCGGAGCGCCTTCTTCGCGGGCGCGGCCTTCTCGATCGCCGATATCGCGCTCTATGCCTATACGCATGTCGCGGAAGAGGCCGACTATGATCTCGGCCGTTATCCGGCGATCCGCGACTGGCTGGCACGGGTCGCGGCGCGGCCCCGGCATGTTGGCCTCGATTGGCGACCTGACGCAGCGTGACCCCGGTCACAGACCATGTGAGGCCGCACTGCTAAGCAGCCGGAATTCATCCATTTTTAACCTTGGCCCAAGGTTCTCAATTTCGACACGACAAATGTCGCGCAAAACCACAATACGTCCGGACCGCCGCCGTAGTCCGGGCTCTCTATGGGAATGTGGGACGGGCAGACTGACGATCAGACGAACGGATTATGACGATGAGCATGGACAACGGAACGAAGCGCGGTAGACCCCGCCGCGAGCACGCGGCGCGGGGCGCCTTTTACGTCTGGATCGCCGCTTACGCGGCCGTGATCATCGCCATCGTCACCGTGCACGGCATCGGCGGCACGCCGCCGCGCGCCACCGACAGCCCGGTTCGCCAGGACGCCGCTATCGAGACGCTGGATCACACGCCGGTCGGCGCGATCGTCCCTGTCGCCCGCGCCGGAACGGGCGGCTGATCCCATGCGCAACCGCCCTGCCCGTTCGCTGGAACGCGTTCACGTCCGTCGGTCGCCGGTCGCCGGCGAACGCCGCCAGCACCATGACGACTCGTTCGAGATCGAGCAGTTCTGGCTGGCCGCGCCGCTCAGAACTTGTGAAAAATGAAGGCGGCGCCGCCGGCGATCATCGCGAAGCCGACGAGATGGTTCCAGCTCAGCGATTCCTTCAGATAGAGCACCGAGAACAGCGCGAAGACAACGAGGGTGATCACCTCCTGGATCGTCTTCAGCTGCGCCGCCGAATAGACGCCGTGGCCGATCCGGTTCGCCGGCACCGCCAGGCAATATTCGAACAGCGCGATGAACCAGCTGATCAGGATCACCTTGACCAGCGAGGTGTTCGGGAACTTCAGGTGCCAGTACCAGGCCGACGTCATGAAGACGTTCGAGGCGATCAGGAGCAGGATCGGCGCGATCGCCGGCGAGAGCAGGTTGGGCATGGCTTGACCTTGGGGTAGATGGATGGCGCGCACTCTGCCTGTGCCAAGGCCGTCGTCAAGCCAGGGACGCCGCGCAAGCCCGTCTCGCCAAGCCATTCCCGCCGATTGTGACATCCTGACCGCACAGAGCAGCTCGCCCGCTTCCCATTCCCCGGGCTTCGGCTATGGTCGCCGCAACTGAAGGGATGGTTCCATGCCGCTGACAACCGAACAACGCATGCTGATCGAAATGCGCGTGGCCAATGAGAGCCCGAGCACGGCGACGGCCTATCTGCTCTGGATCTTCCTGTGGTTCGTCTCGGCGCACCGCTTCTATCTCGGCCGCCCGGGCAGCGCGATCCTGCAGATCCTCTGCTATTTCATCGTCATCGGCTTCGTCTGGGTGCTGATCGACGCCTTCCTAATCCCCGGCATGATCCGCGACAAGCAGGACGAGATTCGCCGCCGGCTGGAGCTGGAAGCGCTGCGCTGAGCCGGCGGAGGAATCCGACCGTCGCGCCGGCCCGCTGGACAAGCGATCGCCGAGGCCCTTAGCTTTCCCCGTCTCTTCCAGCCCGGACCTATCGCCATGCCCCATCCTGCGCTCGCCAAAGACCATGTCGCCGTCATCACCGGCGGCGCCTCCGGCATCGGCCTCGCCGCCGCGAAGAAGTTCCAGGCGATGGGGCTGAAGCTTGCCATCGCCGATTTCCGGCAGGAGGCGCTCGACGCCGCCGCGGCGCAGCTCGGCCCCGATGTCCTCGCCATCCGCACCGACGTGTCCGTGCGCGAGGATGTCGAAAAGCTGAAGGACGCCGTCTACGAGCGCTTCGGCAAGGTCAACGTGCTGATGAACAATGCCGGCACCGATGGCGCCGGTCCGGTGCTGGGCTCTCTCGACAACTGGCAGCGCGTGATCGGCACCAATCTGTTCGGCGTCGTCAACGGCATGCAGGTGTTCGTGCCGGAGATGCTGATGGGGATCGAGCCCGGGCTCGTCATCAACACCGGCTCCAAGCAGGGCATCACCACGCCGCCGGGCGACGCCGGCTACAATGTGTCGAAGGCCGGCGTGAAGGTGGCAACCGAGGCGCTGGCGCATGAACTGCGCAACATCGAGGGCGCGACAATCACCGCGCACCTGTTGATCCCGGGCTTCGTGTGGACGCATCTGACCAAGGGCGATCGGACCGAGAAGCCGGCCGGCGCCTGGACGGCCGAGCAGACGGTCGATTTCATGCTCGCCTCGCTGGAGCGCGGCGATTTCTACATCCTCTGCCCCGACAACGACGTCGACCGCGCCACCGACGAGAAGCGCATCCTCTGGGCAGCCGGCGACATCGTCGAGAACCGCCCACCGCTATCGCGCTGGCACAAGGATTTCGGCGACAAGTTCAAGGCGTATCTAAAGGGGTGAGCGGTCACGTCCGCGAAATCACGATCCAATGCCGCGCCCGACACGGCAATTTGATACTCAATTCATCCGCCCAGACGACACTCCAGACCTAAGATGCCGCGCCGCCGGGAAATGACGGCGCAGTCACCGCTGGAGAAAGATCATGCATAAATGGTCCCTGGTCATGGCCGTTGCCGGCCTGGCGACGATCGCAACCGCGCCCGCCTTCGCCGACGACATGATGAAAAAGGGCGAAGTGCTGATCGTGATGCCCGACGGTCGGACGCGGGACACCGAGCGGATGAACATGGATGCCATGATGAAGGACGCCAAGCCGATGGATGGCTGCGTCATGATGATGATGGGCTCCGACGGCAAGATGTACATGGCCAACGACATGAAGATGGCCGATGGCAAGATGGCCTGCGAAACCGCCATGTCGATGGGACGGCACAAGAAGAAGTAGGGCTCACGCTCCGGCAAGCCGGCCCATCACGAAATCGGCCCGCGCCGCGACGGACGCCCTCGGCAACTCGACGAGCTCGTAGCCGAGGGCCGCGTAGACCCGCAGCAGGGATTGATATTCGGCCACCGCCGCGTCGAAGCCGTGGCGACGTTCGGCGTCGGAGGCGAAGATCTCCGGCCAGGGCGGCGCCAGGAACACCCGGTCGGCGTAGCGTAGGCGGCGCACGGCATTCTCGATATGCGACGGCACGGCGAGGCCCTCCCGCTCGAAATAGGCATAGGCGTCGACCAGGCCACGATCGAAGATCGTCACCTCGCCGCTTCGGATCGCCTGGGCCGCCTGCTGGAGGGAACGGGAGACCACGAGCTCGATGAACTGGCTCATGTCGACCCATGGCAGAGCCGGGCCATCGATGAAGCTCTGCTCGCAGACGATCTGCCGGCCGGGCTCCGGGCATGTGGCGAGACCGCGCGCCTCCAGTTCGGCGAGCAGGGTCGACTTGCCGCCGCCCGAGCAGCCGGACAGCATCACGAGGCGTTGTCGGCCTTCGTTCGGCCAATCGAGACGGTCTTCGATTTTAGGCATGGTTCGGCTTCCCGGATGCAGGGTCAAGGGATGAGCAGCTTCGCTTCGGAGGAGGATGGGCGGGGGCGGGAGCCAGGCTCGACCGCATTTCGCACCCTTCCATGAACCACTCGAACCAAGGAACGTCAAGCCGAAGGATGTCAGGTCGTCGCGGGCTCGCCCGCCTCGGAAAAAAGGATCATGATCCCGGCCAAGCCAGGATCGAGCCGGGATTGCATCATGAACGCCCCAAGCCTCCGCCTCGCCTTTCTGCTCGTTACCCTCTCGATCACGCCCCTCTCCGCCGAAACCCTGCCCCTGCCGGACGGGCTCGTCGGCGCGGCGACGGATGAGGGCGAGGCGCTGCTGGTCGGCGCCGAGGCGCGCGAGGCCTATTTTCCGCTGGTCGACCAGTTCGTCACCCAGAAGAACCAGGCCTATTGCGGCGTCGCTTCGATGGTGATGGTGCTCAACGCGGCCAAGGTCCCGGCCCCGCCGGTGCCGGAATACGAGCCGTATCACATCTTCACGCAGGACAATCTGCTCGACGAGCGCACCGACGCGATCGTGTCGCGCGAGACCATCCTGAAGCAGGGCATGACGCTGGACGAGCTCGGCGGCATACTGGCGACACGGCCGCTCGCCGTGACCGTCAAGCACGCCGGCGACAACAGCCTCGACGCCTTCCGGGACGCCGCCCGCGACCATCTCGCCAAGCCCGGCCAGTTCGTCATCGTCAACTATCTGCGCAAGGCGATCCGCCAGGAAGTGGGCGGCCATATCTCGCCGCTCGCCGCCTATGACGCCGATACCGACCGCTTCCTCATCCTCGATGTCGCCCGCTACAAATACCCGCCGGTCTGGGTCAAGGCGGCCGACCTGTTCGCCGCCATGAACACGACCGACAGCGACAATGGCGACCGCACGCGCGGCTATGTCCTGATCTCGAAACGGCCGGAATCCACCGGCCAATAAGCGCTCGTCAGCGCTCGCCGGGGACCGGACCTTCACTGGCGCGCTGGATCGCGGCGAGCATCCGGCCGCGGATCATGCCGCTGACCGGGCGGATCAGATACCAGTAGGGCGCGAACCGGCGCAGCGCGGCGCGATCGGCACAATGGACCCGCGTCTCGGTGGCGAGCAGGATCCCCGTCGCCGTCCGGGTGGCGACGAAGCCGAGCGCCAGCTTGGCGACGCCCGGCTCGTCGAAGGCGCGGAAAGCCGCGCCGTCCGCGATCGCGGCCAGGCCGAAATCCCGCTGCCAGAACCGGCCGACCAGGCCGTAGACCATCTCGCTCGCCGGCCGCTCGTCGAGCCGGGTGAAGTTGGCCAGTCCGAACGGCGCGGCGAGCGTCGCCGGTCGGCCCGAGAGCCGGGCCGACAACCGCATCGGCAACTCGCGCAGGCCGATCATCGCCGCAAAGAAGCGGTCATTGTCCGGCCGATAGGCCGCGACAGCCGCCATCACCCGCTCCGGCGCCGCGGCGATCGGGCGCGAATGGCGTTCGCTGAACTGATAGGCGGGAAGATAATCGTCGATGAGCGCCATGCCGGCCTCCTGATTCCCAGGCATTGTCGCGCGCGCGGCTGGGCGGGCCAGCCAGCCATTTGTCGCGGCGGTCCGGAAGGCGGAGCGTCATGCGTCCTGCACACGCGCCGGTTAGTATGGTTCGTCTGATTCCCGCCCCTTCCCGACAAGGCCGAAATTGCGCTTCATCGAGACCTTCCAGTTCTGGCCCTTCCTCGACACCGTCGTCAGCCTGACCGCCGCCTTCATCTTCGGCACGATGGTCGGCGCCGAGCGGCAGTATCGCCAGCGCACGGCCGGCCTGCGGACCAATGTGCTGGTCGCCGTGGGCGCCGCCGCCTTCGTCGATCTCGCCATGTCGATCACCGGCCCGGTCGAGGCGACGCGCGTCATCTCCTATGTGGTGTCGGGCGTCGGTTTCCTCGGCGCCGGCGCGATCATGCGCGAGGGCATGAACGTGCGCGGCCTCAACACGGCGGCGACGCTCTGGTGCGCCGCGGCGATCGGCGCCTGCGCCGGCGCCGACATGATCGCGCATGCGGCGCTGGTGACGGTGTTCGTGATCGCCGGCAACACGCTGCTCAGGCCGCTGGTCAACGCCATCAACCGCATCCCGCTCGACGAGGAGGCGTCCGAGGCGACCTATGAGGTGACGGTGACCGTGCAGGAGGCTGACCTGCCGAGGCTCCGCACCGTGGTGGCCGACCTCCTGGAAAAGGCGCATTACCCGGCCGGCGACATCGAGGTGGTCGAGCGCGGCGAGAACCTCGCCGAGATCGTCGCGACCCTCGTCAGCACGGCGGTGAAGGCGAGCGAGATGGACGCCGTCGCCCGCCGGATCGAGCGGCTGGCCGGCGTCACCCACGCCTCCTGGGCGCTCAGCACCAAGGATTGATTTCCCGCAACGATGGGGGCGCTTGGCTGGGATGGCGCAACCTGCCCGCTCTCCCGCCAGCGGGAGAGGCCCCCTAGCTCATGCCACCATCCGACCGGCCTCCCTCTGAACCCTCCCCTTGAGGGAAGGCCAAAACCGCGAAGCGGTTTTGGGGAGGGTTCTTCCTGGCCTCGTCGAGAGACCAGGCCGTCTGAAAGATATTGATCGCGTCGAGAGACTGGAGCCGTCCCTCCAAAGCCCCCCGCCCCGAAAACGCGAAGAGCGTTTTCGACCCTCCCTCAAGGGGAGGGTTCAAGAGAAGCGAAGCCCCTCTCCCACTCCGGAGACGAGGGAGTCGCTGTCAGCCCTTACCGCCGCTTCGGCCCCTTGCGCCCGGCTGAACTGCCCGGGCGACCGCCGACCGAGCGGCCGCCGGGACGATGGTTTGTCGTCATCGGGTCGGGGCGCTGCGGCCGCTCATGCTCGTCGGCGGCGACCGAGGTCATGTTCGAGCTGGCGCCCATCTCGTCCAGATGCGGCTTGCGCGCCCGCGTCGCGGGAACTTCGGTGCGCTTCACCGTCATCTCGTCGAGATCGTTCTTGTGCGCGCGGGTCGCCGGTTCGGGCGGCAAATTGGCGGCGTTGCCGTATTTGCGCTCGCCGCGATAGCCGCCGGTGCGGTCGTCGATCGTCGACTGCCGCGCCAGCGGATCGTCGGCGATGGCGAGTTCCGTCTCCTTGAGACGTTTGATCTCGTCGCGCAGCCGCGCCGCCGTCTCGAATTCGAGGTTCATGGCGGCGTCGCGCATCTTCTTCTCGAGCGCGTCGAGATGCGCCTTCAGATTGTTCCCGACCAGCGCCGTGTCGGCGAGGCCGGCATCGACGGTGACGTGGTCCTGCTCATAGACCGACGACAGGATGTCGCCGATGTCGCGCTTGATCGAAGCCGGCGTGATGCCGTGTTCCGTGTTGTAGGCGACCTGCTTCTCGCGACGGCGCTCGGTCTCCCCCATCGCCCGCTCCATCGAGCCGGTGATGCGGTCGGCATAGAGGATGACCTTGCCGTCGACGTTGCGCGCCGCGCGGCCGATCGTCTGGATCAGCGACGTCTCGGAACGCAGGAAGCCCTCCTTGTCGGCGTCCAGGATCGCCACCAGTCCGCATTCGGGAATATCGAGCCCCTCGCGCAGCAGGTTTATGCCGATCAGAACATCAAAGGCGCCGAGTCTGAGATCGCGGATGATCTCGATCCGCTCCAGCGTCTCGACATCGGAATGCATGTAGCGGACGCGGACGCCGTTCTCGTGCAGATATTCGGTCAGATCCTCGGCCATGCGCTTGGTCAGCGTCGTGACCAGCGTGCGATAGCCCTTCTTCGCCGTTTCGCGCACTTCGCCGAGCAGATCGTCGACCTGGCTCTTGGCCGAGCGCACCTCGACCGGCGGATCGATCAGCCCGGTCGGGCGGATGACCTGCTCGGTGAAGACACCACCGGTCGCTTCCATCTCCCAGCTGCCGGGCGTCGCCGAGACGTGCACCGTCTGCGGCCGCATCGCGTCCCATTCCTCGAAGCGGAGCGGCCGGTTGTCCATGCAGCTTGGCAGGCGGAAGCCGTATTCGGCCAGCGTCGCCTTGCGCCGGAAGTCGCCGCGATACATGCCGCCGATCTGCGGGATGGTGACGTGGCTCTCGTCGGTGAAGACGAGCGCATTGTCCGGCAGGTATTCGAACAGGGTCGGCGGCGGCTCGCCCGGCAGACGTCCCGTCAGATAGCGCGAATAGTTCTCGATGCCGGCGCAGGCGCCCGTCGCCTCGATCATCTCGATGTCGAAGCGGCAGCGCTGCTCCAGCCGCTGCGCTTCGAGCAGGCGGCCGGCGGCTTCCAACTCGGCCAGACGCGCGCGCAGCTCCTGCTTGATCGAGGCAATCGCCTGGTTCAGCGTCGGCTTCGGCGTCACATAGTGCGAATTGGCGTAGACCTTGACGAATTTGAGCTCGGCCGTCTTCTGCCCGGTCAGCGGGTCGAACTCCGTGATGCTCTCGACCTCGTCGCCAAACAGCGACAGCCGCCAGGCGCGATCCTCCAAGTGGGCCGGGAAGATCTCGACCGTATCGCCGCGCACGCGGAAGGTGCCACGGACGAAATTCAGGTCCTGGCGCTTGTATTGCAGCGCCACCAGATCAGCGAGCAGCTGCCGCTGGTCGAGCTTTTCGCCGAGCTCGATGCCGAAGGTCATCGCCGTATAGGTCTCGACCGAGCCGATACCGTAGATGCAGGAAACCGAGGCGACGATGATGACGTCGTCGCGTTCCAGGAGCGAGCGCGTCGCCGAATGACGCATGCGGTCGATCTGCTCGTTCACCGAGGATTCCTTCTCGATGAAGGTATCGGTGCGCGGCACATAGGCCTCAGGCTGGTAGTAATCGTAGTAGGAGACGAAATACTCGACGGCGTTATTCGGGAAGAACGACTTGAACTCGCCATAGAGCTGGGCGGCGAGCGTCTTGTTCGGCGCCAGGATCAGCGCCGGCCGCTGCGTTTCCTCGATGATCTTGGCCATGGTGAAGGTCTTGCCGGAGCCGGTGACGCCGAGCAGCACCTGGTCGCGTTCCTGCTCCGCGACGCCCGTGACCAGTTCGCGAATGGCGTTCGGCTGGTCGCCGCGCGGCTCGAACGGCGAGACGATCTGGAACGGCCTGCCGCCTTCCGACTTCTCCGGCCGCGGCGGCCGATGCGGCACCCAGGTCTTGTCCTGGATCTCCGGCCGGCCGGTCTCGATGAGCGCCGACAGCGCCGCGACGGTCGCCGTCACCGACGACGCCGACATCGATTCCGCCTCTTCTAGGCTGATCTCGAGGCCCGAAACGGGATTGAGGCCGCTCGCGGCGCGCTCGCGCGCCGTCGCGGCGATGCCGATCGAGGTGCCGCGCGAGGATTTGTGCGTATCGCCGGCGGCCTTATCCGTCTTCTTGTCGGCCTTCTTGCCGGACTTCGTCTTGCGGCCCTCGTCGACCGGCAGGTCGACCAGCTGCATCCGTTCGGGACGGGCGCGGGGCGCGCGCTTTGGCTTGGGCGCGATCGGCTCGGCGTCCGCCGCGCGCGCGATCTCGTCCATCCAATCGGCGATGTTACCCGACAGGGGAGTACCTTCGAGCGGAGCCTGCGGCGCTTCGCCGAAGCCGGAAGTCTTGGGACGCTTGACCATGGGTACGAAAGTAGAACGTCCGGACGCGAATTTGAAGGGGTGTGATGCGAGATCACGACCGCGAAATCACGCCTGACGCCGCGTCCTGCCGCAATCGCGGGCGCTCAGCCAGCCCGGGGCAGCGCCAGGATCTGCTCGTACAGATGGCGCGGGATGGTGACACCGTGCGCCAGGCTGCGCGCCCGCGCCTCGTAGCGGCGCAGCGACGGCAGCCGCGCGCCCTGGTCGGTGATGGCGCCGAACAGGCGCTCGCTGCTCGCCTGGTTGTCGCGCGAACCGCCGCCGAGGATCGTCGGGTCGAAGGCGATCAGGAGCTCGCCATGGCAGGGCGCGGCCTTGCCGCCATCGTCGAATTCCATCGATTCGAGACTGGTCATGTCGGCGATCAGCGGCCCGGCCAGGAGTTCGATCATCGTCGAGAGCGCCGAGCCCTTGTGCCCGCCAAAGGTCAGCATCGCGCCGTCGAGCGCCGCCGCCGCGTCGGTCGTGGGATTGCCCTCGGCGTCGATCGCCCAGCCTTCCTTGAGCGGCTTGCCGGCCATCTTGTGCAGCGAGATATCGCCGCGCGCGATGGCGCTGGTGGCGAAATCGAAGACATACGGGTCGCGCGGCTGGCCATCCGCGCCCATGCGCGGCCAGCCGAAGGCGAGCGGATTGGTGCCGAGCGCCCCCTTCGTGCCGCCGGCCGGCGCCACCCAGCTATGGCTCGGCGTCATGGCGATCGCCACCAGCCCCTGCGCCGTCAGCCGCTCGATCTCCGGCCACAGCGCCGAGAAATGGAAGCAGTTGTTGATCGCCAGCACCGAGATACCGATCGCCCTCGCCTTCTCGACGAAGCGCGGCATCGCCGCTTCCAGCGCCGGCAGCGAGAAACCGAAATCGGCGTCGACCCTGGTCACCGCCGCCGTGGTGCTTTCCACCACCGGCACGGCGGCGCGGTTGAAGCGCGGATGGTTGATGGTCTGGACGCAGCCGGGCAGACGGAACAGACCGTGCGAATGGCACTCGTCGCGCTGTCCCTCGGTGATGACGCGGGCCACCGGGTTCGCCTGCTCGGCCGTCAGGCCGGCGGCGAGCAGCACCGATCTGGAGAGCGCGAAGACCTCGTCGAGGCTGAGCGCTACCGTCTCGCCGGATTGTGCCTTGTCCAAATCATCCCCCGTCACCGACCATGCCTGCGACCGTGTCTAGCAGCGCCCCGGGGGGTGGACAACGCCAGATGCCCGGGCTCGCCGTGCCACCCCGAACCCGGCGCGCAAAAAAGTCTGCGCCGATGTCGATCCGGGCGCCGGTCGCTCGTCGTGTTGTCAGAGTGCGGAAAAGGCGTCTCCCTCGATCCAGCAGGAGCAACCCGATGCGGTTCATGATCATCGTCAAGGCGAACAAGGACAGCGAAGCCGGCGTCATGCCGGAGGAGAAGCTGCTCGCCGAGATGGGCGCCTATCACGAGGAACTCGCCAAGGCCGGCGCCCTGCTCGACGGCGCCGGACTGCAGCCGAGCTCGAAGGGCGCCCGCATCCGCATTTCCGGCGGCCAGCGCACCGTCATCGACGGCCCCTTCGCCGAGGCCAAGGAACTCATCGCCGGCTACACCATCATCGAGGTCAAGTCGCGCGACGAGGCTATCGCCTGGGCGAAGCGGATGCCCTCGCCCGCCGGCGAAGGCCGGGACGCCGAGATCGAGCTCCGCCAGCTGTTCGAGCTCGAGGATTTCGCCATGTGCGAGCCGATCGAGCGCATGCGCCAGATCGAAACCGGCTCGAAGGCCTGACGCCTCCGCCACGCAACCAGCCACCCTTCAGAAAACAGGATACGACCATGCGTTTCATGATGCTGATGATCCCCAAGGGCTATGAGAGCGCGGCTCCGGGCACGATGCCCGCCGCCGACGCCGTCGCCGAGATGATGAAATACAACGAGGCCCTGCAGAATGCCGGGATCCTGATGGCCTGCGACGGCCTGCATCCGCCCTCCGTCGGCGCGCGCGTCACCTTCGAGGGCGGCAAGCCCAAGGTCAGCGACGGCCCGTTCGCCGAGGCGAAGGAAGTGCTCGGCGGCTACTGGATGATCAATGTGAAGTCGCGCGAGGAAGCGATCGAATGGGCCAAGAAGTGCCCGGGCGGCGACAACGAGATCATCGAAATCCGCCAGGTCCAGGAGATGGACGATTTCCCGGAGGACGTCCAGCAGGCGGCCGCCGGCTTCGAGGCCATGCAGACCGGGGCAGCCCGCCGCTAGCCGCCCGCCCCTTCCCAGGCCTGGTTTCGCCTGCCCAGCGTTCCCTTCCGAAGAGAATGACCATGCTCAAATTCATCGCCATCGCCGCCGTCCTGCTGGTGGTCGTCATGGGGGCGGTCGTCGCCTATGCCGCGACCCGTCCCGACCACATGCGCATCCAGCGCCAGGCGCGCATCCAGGCGCCGGCGGAAAAGATCTTCCCGCTGATCACCGACTTCCATCGCTGGGCCCTCTGGTCGCCCTATGAGAAGCTCGATCCGGCGATGCAGCGCAGCTTCGCCGGCGCGGCCAGCGGCAAGGGCGCCGTCTATGAATGGAGCAGCGACGGCAAGGCCGGGGCCGGCCGGATGGAAATCGCCGACGCCGCCTCGCCCTCGCTCGTCCGCATCAACCTCGATTTCACCAAGCCGATGCGCACCAGCAATATCGCCCAATTCACGCTGGAGCCGGACGGTGATGCGACACGGGTCAGTTGGTCGATGGACGGACCGGCGCCGCTCGTCGCGCGGGTGATGGGTCTCTTCGTCGACATGGACAAGATGATCGGCCGCGATTTCGAGACCGGCCTCGCCAATCTGAAGGCGGCGACCGAAGGCGGCTGAGGCCCGCGCCGAACGCCTTCTTTCCCGAACGACTTGCGCCTGTCGACAGGACATGGCCTGATCGGCAGCCGTGAGCACGACAGAGACACATCAGGCGATCAACGCGGTATGGCGGATCGAGCAGGCGAAACTCGTCGCCGGTCTCGCCAGGATGGTGCGCGACATCGGTCAGGCCGAGGAGCTGGCGCAGGACGCCCTGGTGGTGGCGCTGGAGCGCTGGCCGGAAACCGGCATCCCCGACAATCCCGGCGCCTGGCTGATGGCAACCGCCAAGCGCCGGGCCATCGACCGGCTGCGCCATCGCAAGATGCAGGATCGCAAGCATGTCGAGATCGGCTACGGGCTCGACCTGGAGCAGGAAAGCGCGGTCGCCGATCTGGAGGCGAGGCTCGACGACGACATCGGCGACGACCTGCTCAAGCTCGTCTTCACCGCCTGCCACCCGATCCTGTCGCGCGAGGCGCGCGTCGCGCTCACCCTGCGCCTGATCGGCGGCCTTTCTACCGCAGAGATCGCCCGCGCCTTCTTTGTTCCGGAACCAACGATCGCCCAGCGTATCGTGCGGGCGAAGCGGGCGCTCGCCGATGCCGAGGTACCGTATGAAGTGCCGCGCGGCGACGAACTCGCCGCGCGCCTCGCCTCCGTCTGCGAGGTGGTCTATCTGGTCTTCAACGAAGGCTATGCGGCGACCGCCGGCGAGGATTGGATCCGGCCGCAGCTGGCGCAGGAGGCCGTGCGCCTCGGCCGCATCCTGGCCGGGCTGGCGCCGGGCGAAGCGGAAGTGCACGGTCTCGTCGCGCTGATGGAAATCCAGTCCTCCCGCTTCGCCGCCCGGGTTGGGCCGAATGGCGAGCCGGTGCTCCTCCTCGACCAGAACCGCGCCCGATGGGACCATTTGCTGATCCGCCGCGGCCTCGCCGCGCTGGACCGCGCCGAAGCGCTGGGGCCGCGCGGCCCCTATACGCTGCAGGCGGCGATCGCCGCCTGCCATGCGCGCGCAGCGACTGCCGACCAGACCGACTGGCTGCGGATCGCCGATCTCTATGACGAGCTGGCCACCCTCACCCCATCGCCGGTCGTCGAGCTCAACCGGGCGGTGGCGATCGCCATGGCGCACGGTCCGGCCGCCGGCCTCGCCATCGTCGATGCGCTTGCCAACGAACCGGCGCTGGCCGCGTCCCATCTGCTGCCGGGCGTGCGCGCCGATTTCCTGATGAAGCTCGACCGACTCGACGAAGCCCGGATCGAATTCGAGCGGGCGGCTTCCCTCACGCGGAACCAGCGCGAGCGCGACCTGCTGATGGCGCGGGCAGCCGAGTGCGCCGGCGGCATCGGCGAGCGTCCGGCAACTGCCTCGCTCGCATCGGCGCGCCGGCCACCATAGGACGCGTTTTCAAGCAAACTCGATGCCGGCTCGCGGGAAGAAAACGCGGGTGAACCCAGCGTCGGAGCATTTCCTCGTATCCACGACGCGATGAAATGCTTTAGGAGCGGGTCCGGTCCGGCTTGCGGACGACGTGCAATTTGGAGGATCCGATGGCCGACACCGAGGCCTTGACGGGCCGTATCGACGCGCTGGAGATCCGCCTCGCCTATCAGGACGAGACGATCGAGGATCTGAACAAGGCCGTCACCGATCAGTGGAAGCAGATCGACCTCTTGACCCGCAAGATCGCGCAATTGACCGACCAGCTGCGCGAGACGACGGAACAGATCGGTCGCCCGGGCCTGCCCGAGCCACCGCCGCCGCATTATTGAGGCGCGAGCCGGTCAGGTGACGTAGGCGACGACCCAGAGCGCCAGGGCGATGGCGATGCCGTCTTCCAAGAGGGCGATCGGCAGGTCCTTGCCGCCGGTCGCCGCGACCAGGCGCTTCCGCGCCTCATGGCCGCCCAGCGTGCCGATTACCGCGCCGATCGCGCCGAGGATGAGGCCGACGATCCAGCTGCCGCCGGCAAAGCCGATCGCCGCGCCGCAGACGGCGCCCATGAAGATACGGGTGCCGAACTGGATAGGCACCTTGCGGCTCGGCGTGGTCGGCAGTTGATCGGTGACGAGCTCTGCAAGTGCCAGCAGGCTGAGGATCCAGGGCGCGATCCAGTGGCCGAGGAAGGACAGCCAGGTGCCGTCCAGATTGATCCAGCCGAGATAGGCGGCCCAGCTGACCGCCGCCGGCGCGGTCATGGCGCGCAGTCCTGCGACGACGCCGATCAACAGAGCCAGGACGTAGATGGTCATGCTGCTTTTCCCCCGCTGCCTGCGCCACAAGGTGACGGATTTCCGGCTCGGGAGACCAGCGGAAACTGCGGTGGTCGGAAAGAAAAACTAGCGCGGCCGGGGGCGGAGCCGAACTGGCAGCAAATCTTACCCTGCGGAAGCCGGAAGCCACCGAGGGCGCAAGAAAAAGCCGGCATGAATGCCGGCCTTCCCTGGCGTATCAGGCGGCCGCTTCGGCGCGGCGTCGCACGGGATTCGGCAGCTCGATCTCGACCTCGAGGGTGGAGACGGCGTCGCCGCGCTGCATCTTCACCTGCACCTTGTCGGCCGGGATGTCGACATGGCGGGCGATGACGCCGAGGATCTCCTCCCGGAGCTTGGCGATCAGGTCGCTGGCTCCTGCCGAGACCCGTTCATGCTGCAGCAGGATCTGCAGCCGGTCGCGCGCCACCGGCGCCGAGCGCGTCGGCTTGAAGAAATTGAAGATCGTCATGCAGCCCTCCGACCGAAAAGCTTGCTCATGAAGCCGCGCCGCTCAGACGGAACGACCATCGGGATGTTCTCGCCCTCGAGGCGCCGGGCGGCGTCGAGATAGGCGCGCGCCGGGGCGCTGTCGGTGTCGACCAGCGTGACCGGGCAGCCAACGTTCGAGGCGTTCAGCACGGCCTCGCTCTCCGGGATGATGCCGAGCAGCGGGATCGACAGGATCTCGAGCACGTCGTCGACCTTGAGCATCTGGCCGCGCTCGGCGCGGGCGGCGTCGTAGCGGGTGAGCAGGAGATGCTTCTCCATGTACTCGCCCTTCTCGGCCTTGAGGGTCTTCGAATCGAGCATGCCGATGATGCGATCGGAATCGCGCACCGACGAGACTTCCGGATTGGTGACGACGATGGCGACGTCGGCATGGCGCATGGCGAGCATGGCGCCGCGCTCGATGCCGGCCGGGCTGTCGCAGACAACCCAGTCGAAATGGCCGCGCAGCTCTTCCATGACGCGCGTGACGCCCTCTTCCGTCAGCGCGTCCTTGTCGCGCGTCTGCGAGGCGGGCAGCACGTAGAGCGTCTCGAGCCGCTTGTCGCGGATCAGCGCCTGCTGCAGCTTGGCTTCGCCCTGCACGACATTGATGAGATCGTAGACCACGCGGCGCTCGGCGCCCATGACGAGGTCGAGATTGCGAAGGCCGACATCGAAATCGACGACAGCGACGCGCTGGCCGGAAAGGGCCAGTGCGGCGCCGATGGCAGCGGTGGACGTCGTCTTGCCCACTCCGCCCTTGCCCGATGTCACAACGAGAACCTGAGACATTGCTTCTGCTCCTTGCTGGCTCAGGCCAGCGCCGCCATGTTCATCTTGTCATTTGCGAGCCAAGCCTGGATGGCGCGGCCGCGAAGGCTTGCATCCAGGTCATCGGCAGTCTGGTAGAGGCCGTCGATGGCGATCAGCTCGGCCTCGAATTTCTGGCAGAAGATCCGCGCCCCGGCATTGCCCGTCGACCCCGCGATCGCCCGGCCGCGCAGCGTGCCGTAGATGTGGATCGAGTTGCCGGCGATGATCTCGGCGCCCGAGGCGACCGAACCCACCACCGTCACGTCCCCCTGCGGGAAGATGATCGACTGCCCGGAACGGACCGGCGTCTCGATCAGCAGCGAGGGAATCGCGCGGTCGACGAAGCTGTTCTGCTTGGGTGGCTCGGCGGACGGCTTGTGCAGGATTTCGGTCTGCTTGCCACCGCTCACGGAGGGCGGCATGCCGAAGCCGAGCCAGGACGGATCGGCGCCCTCGACCCCCATCACCTTGATCTCGCGCTCGTAGAGCATTGCGATCAGCTCTGCGAAGTCGCGCTTGGTGATGGCGAGGCCGGTGACGTCGAGAATGACGGGGCGACTGGCGAAGTAGCCCTCGGAACGTTTGGATAGCTTGTCGAGTTCGGCCAGCCAGTCGGCCAGCGGGAGCTCGGGCGCCAGCACGGTGGCGAGGAAGGACCTTCCCCGGAACCGGATTGCAGCGCGTTGTTTGGAAGCAGGTGTAGCCACGATCGCAATTTGCCTTCTGTTAAGCAATCTGTGCGACACGCCGGTTAACGAGTGGTTAACCACGCCGGGGCCGTTAACCGGTCAGGCGACGAAAGTTGAGGAATTCCGAGGGACTTGCGGCCTACAAAAAATTATCGGTTGCAGCCGGAAGCGGCATCAACAACCGCGCGAAAACAGGCCGTTTCGCTGCCTTTCCCTACGACGCCCAGCGGGATTCGACGCAGCCGCGGCGGCATCGGACCGCGGGCCGGCACGAATCAATCAGCGGGTCGGCGGGGTTAACGCGTTAACCTTCGCCGTCACCGGTCCGCGATCCCTTATGGTTAACGCCGCCCCGGCGTTCTCAGCCTTGTGCGAGGGTCGCCGGCCGCGCGCCGATGCCGAGCGCCTTGCGCACCTCCGGCACGACCCTTGTGCCGAACAGTTCGATCGACTTCATCATCTTGTCGTGCGGCAGCGTGCCGACACTGAACTGGATCAGGAAACGGTCGTGATTGAAGAGCTCGTGCTGGTAGAGGATCTTTTCCGTGACCTCCATCGGACTGCCGACGAACAGCGCTCCCTGCAGGCGGCGTTGGGCTTCGAACTGGCCGCGCGTCGTCGGCGGCCAGCCGCGTTCCTGGCCGAGTTTGTTCATCACCGCGGCGAAGGGCGGGTAGGCGACATCGGCCGCCTCCTGCGACGTCTCCGCCAGGAAGCCGTGCGAATTGATGCCGACCCGCAGCGCAGCGGGATCGCTGCCCGCCTCCCGGGCGGCGCGGTGATAAAGCTCGACCAGCGGCTGGAAATGGGCCGGATTGCCGCCGATGATCGCGATCGCCAGCGGCAGGCCGAGCACGCCGGCGCGCACCACCGATTGCGGCGTGCCGCCAACCGCGATCCAGACCGGCAAGGGCTGCTGGACCGGACGCGGATAGACGCCGAGATCATGGATCGCCGCGCGATGGCCGCCTGGCCAAGTGACCCGCTCGCCATCGCGCAGCCGCAGCAGCAGATCGAGGTTCTGCTGGAACAGCGTGTCGTAGTCGCCGAGATCGAAGCCGAACAGCGGGAAGGATTCGATGAAGGAACCGCGTCCCGCCATGATCTCGGCGCGGCCGTTCGAGATCAGATCGAGCGTCGAGAAGCGCTGGAACACGCGGACCGGATCGTCGGAGGACAGCACGGTGACGGCACTGGTCAGCCGGATCGTCTTCGTCCGCGCCGCCGCCGCGGCAAGCAGGACGTCCGGCGCCGAGATCAGATAATCCGGCCGGTGATGTTCGCCGAGACCGAAGACGTCAAGCCCGACCTGATCGGCGAGCTCGATCTCCTCCAGCAGGTTGCGCACCCGTTCCGCCGGATTGAGACGGATGCCCGTGAGCGGGTCCGGCATGTTGTCGCCGAAGGTGTAGACGCCGAATTCCATGGTGGTCGCCTCATTGGGTGGCAGCGGAGCGCGTCCGGGACCGCTGATATAGGAGCGACACGGGCCGGCTGTCAGCCCCTGCTTCCCGAGCGATGCTCGGCCCGGCGACGCGAGGACGGGCTTACCAGCCTCGCCTGCGGCGACGGCGCGCGGTTGCCCCAAGGTCGCGCATCGCCTAAATGACGGGTTCCCCTATCGGCTGAAAGTCGCATGATGGCTGAAATCGAGAAGACCGCCGAGCAGAAGAAACCGTCCAAGGACGGCCTCGGCGGTACCATCCGCGTCTTCGCCGAAGCGCTGATCATCGCCCTGATCGTCCGCACGTTCCTGTTCCAGCCCTTCGAGATTCCTTCGGGCTCGTTGATCCCGACGCTGGAGATCGGCGACTATCTGTTCGTCTCGAAATATTCCTACGGTTATTCACGCTATTCCTTCCCCTATGGCATGGGCCCGTTCGAGGGCCGCATCTGGGGCTCGATGCCGGAACAGGGCGACATCGTCGTCTTCAAGGGGCCGAAGGACAATTCGACCGACTACATCAAGCGCGTGATCGGCCGGCCCGGCGACACCGTGCAGCTCACCGATGGTCGTCTCTACATCAACGACCAGCTGGTCGAGCGGACGCCGCTGCCGCCCTACGAGACCAAGGACTTCTTCGGCAACGTCATCCAGGCGCCGCGCTACGAGGAAACGCTGCCGAGCGGCGTCAAGCACGAGATCATCGAGATCGAGGGCGACCGCGGCTCCTACGACAACACGCCGAAGTTCGAGGTTCCCCCCGGCCATCTCTTCATGATGGGCGACAATCGCGACAATTCGGCCGATTCCCGTGACATGCAGTCGATGGGCTACGTCCCCTACGACAACATCGAGGGCAAGGCGCGCTGGGTGTTCTTCTCGATCGCCGACGGCGCCCGCGTCTGGGAATTCTGGAAATGGCCGTGGTCGATCCGCTGGAACCGGCTGTTCACCTCGATCACCTGATCCCGACAAACCGGTAACGCCGCGTCGCAAAACGCAACGGCTGAAGAATTGTGCGTTGCAAAATGCACAATTCGGCACGCATGATCCGACGGCATCCTAGCCGCCCTTCCCCCCCTCTCCTCGCCTGCCGGATCCCTTATGCCGATCGCGCTCTTCGCCCTGGCCATCGCCTCGTTCGGCATCGGCACGACGGAATTCGTCATCATGGGGCTGCTGCCCGAGGTCGCTGCCGATCTCGGCGTGTCGATCCCGAGCGCCGGCCTGCTGATCACCGGCTATGCCATCGGCGTCGTGGTGGGCGGCCCGATCATCGTGGTTGCGACGTCACGCTTGCCGCGCAAGCTGACGCTGGTCGGCCTAGCAGCGCTCTTCGTGCTCGGCAATCTGTTCTGCGCCATCGCGCCGAACTACGGGCTGCTGATGGCAGCCCGCGTGTTTACCGCCTTCGGCCACGGCGCGTTCTTCGGAATCAGCGCCGTCGTTGCCGGCACACTCGTCCCGCGCAACCAGCGCGCCCGCGCCATGGCGCTGGTGTTCGCCGGCCTGACGCTCGCCAACATTCTCGGCGTGCCCGGCGGCACGGCACTTGGCCAGATCGCCGGCTGGCGCTCGACCTTCTGGGCCGTCGTCGCCATCGGCCTCGTCTCCGTCACCGCCATCATCGCCTGGGTTCCCTCCGACCGGGGCGCGGCAGCGCCGCCCAGCCTGGTGCGCGAATTCGCAGTATTCCGCCGGTTGCAGGTCTGGCTCGCCATGGCGATCAGCGTGCTGGCGGCCGGCGCCACCTTCGCCTGCTTCACCTATATCGCGCCGATCCTGCAGGAAGTGACCGGCATGGCGCCGCATCAGGTGACCTGGGTGCTGCTGCTGTTCGGCGTCGGCATCACCATCGGCAACCTGATCGGCGGCCGCCTCGCCGACTGGAAGCTGATGCCGACGATCATCGGCGCCTTGGCCGTCATGATCCTCGTGCTCGCCCAGTTCTCCTGGTCGAGCCATTCCGTGATCGGGGCCTGCATCAGTGTCTTCGTCTGGGGATGCGTGATGTTCATCCTGATCGCCCCGCTGCAGATGCGGGTGATCGAATGCGCCGGCGATGCGCCTAACCTCGCCTCGACCCTCAATCAGGGCGCCTTCAACATGGGAAATGCGGGTGGCGCATGGATCGGGGGCCTCGCCATCACCTATGGCGCCGCCTACGACATGCTGCCGATTGTCGGCGCGGCGCTCTCGGCCCTGGCCCTGGCCGTTGCTCTTATTTCATCGCAATTGGCGAAACGCCAGGCCCGGAACCTCGTCCGGACGGCCTAGAACTCAGGCGTCCCGATCGAGCGCATGGCCGAGGTCGATGCCGGCGACCGGTTGAGCCTCCAGCGCCTGGCACTGCTTCACCAGCACTCCGGCGGGCACCGGATCGCCTCCAAAAGCGGCACTCGGCAGCATGATGGCTACCCAAACCGCCGCCGCAGCCAGCAGATTATCTGCGTTCAATCCAGACATGACCCACACTCCGCCTACCCCGCGCACCGTCCCAATGCGGCATCCGCCGTCGGGTTCCGCCTGCCCCGCACTATTTTCGCGGTGGCCGCTACGGCACTTCGCACTGCAATATGCAGCGATCGTGCCAGTTTTGTGACAAGGGTCCGGCGGCCCGGCGTCGCTCCACTGTTGCACCGCAAGTTGCAGCGCCAGAGTTGCTAGCAGGTGGCTTATATTAAGGGCGGCTTTCCGGATAGCATCGTCGGCGCCGCAATATCGCTCAAGATGACATCAACATTACCAAGCGTAAGCTAGGGCATTGATTTCCTCGCAATGCTGAAGCATAGTTTTGTCCGCACGGGCAGAGGACCCGACGGAGACTGGACAAACGCGCGTCGGATGCTACGGCATCCGTGGGGCGGCTAGCGCGAGCGACCGCACGATACCGAGAAGACGCAGAGACCTTTCCCCGACACCTGAGTGCCTGGAGTGCGCCGGCCGAGCGGAGCGGCCGGTGAAGAGCAGAGGAATGGGAAAGGAACAGCGATGCGACAGACTGGTACAGTCAAGTTCTTCAATGCCTCGAAGGGCTTTGGCTTCATCACACCCGACGATGGCGGCAAGGATGTGTTCGTTCACGTCACGGCTGTCGAGCGCTCGGGTCTATCGAACCTCAACGACGGCATGCGGATCACGTTCGAGACCGAACCGGACAAGCGCGGCAAGGGACCGAAGGCGGTCGACCTTCAGCCGGGCTAGGCATCAGCCTTATCCCACTGGGATTGAACGAGAAAGCCGCCGGCCCGCCCGGCGGCTTTTGCGCGTCCGGGCTTCAGGTTGAACAAGCCCCATACGGGCGTCCACAATTCCGACACTGCCGTGGATGAAAAGTCATCGCGCAATTCTACGGCCTGCCTATATACTGATTCCAATGAAGATTCGCGCTGCTCCTTCCTGCGCCCGTGTTGAGTTCGATATGCGAGCCGATCATTCCGCCCGACGCGGAGGCGATCTTGCTCGACCGGCGCGGTGGAACTGGAGATCTGCTTTCGGCAGTCGTTTTGTTGCGTTGCGTATTCACCCGATCAAGCGCGAGGGTCGGCCATGAGCCTCATCGACTTCGAAACCGAAGACCGTCAGTCCAATCCGGTCGACATGATTGAGCACATTGCAGGGCTCAATGATTGGAGCTTCGAACGGTCGGGCGATGACGAGATCACGATCTCGATCGCCGGCGGCTGGTGCGACTACCACGTCTCGTTCTCCTGGATGGAGGACATGGAAGCCGTCCATCTCGCCTGCGCCTTCGATCTCAAAGTGACGGAGCCGCGCAAGACCGAGGTGATGCGCCTGCTCTCCCTCGTCAACGAGCAGCTCTGGATCGGTCACTTCGACCTCTGGAGCAAGGAAGGCGTCGTGATGTACCGGCAGACGCTACTGCTGGCCGGCGGCGCCGAGCCGAACAGCCGTCAGGTCGAAGGCCTGCTCGAGAACGCCATCGAAAGTTGCGAGCGCTATTATCAGGCCTTCCAGTTCGTCGTCTGGGCCGGCAAGTCCGCCGCCGACGCGCTCGAGACAGTTCTGTTCGAGACCGTCGGCGAAGCCTGAACCATCTTCTTCCGGCGCCCGCTCTGCGCGCGCCGGATTCCCCCCCGTCAGCCATGACTGCGAACCGTCCTTTCGCCTCCCGTTGCAAGGCGTCTTCCGCAGCGCCGCCGACACGCGTAGAGAAAGGCATCGCCTTTCCCAGAACGAGCGCTCCCGCATGTCACTCTCCGCCCTCACGCCCACCTCCCCCATCGTCCTGATCGGCGCCGGCAAGATGGGCGGCGCGCTGCTGACCGGCTGGCTCGCGGGCGGCCTTGACCCTAAGGCCGTGATCGTCGTCGATCCGAACCCACCGGCGGAGACGCTGAGCCTGCTGGCAAGCCACGGCATTTCCCACGACATCAGCGCTCCGGCCGACGTCGCGGCGCGCGTGCTGCTGCTCGCGGTCAAGCCGCAGATGATGGGCGCGGCGCTTCCGGCCGTGCGCGCCCTGATCAGCCCCGAGACGGTCGTCGTCTCGATCGCCGCCGGTACGACGATCGCGACGCTGGAATCGGCGCTCGGTGGCGCCATCGTCCGCACCATGCCCAACACGCCGGCGCAGGTCGGGCGGGGCATGACGGGCGCCTTCGCCAATGGCGCCGTGACCGAGGCCGACCGCGCGCTCGTCGATGCGCTGCTGGCGGCCGTCGGCGAAGTCGGCTGGGTCGAGAACGAGGGTCTGATCGACACGGTGACGGCGGTCTCGGGCTCCGGCCCCGCCTATGTCTTCCTGCTGGCGGAATGCCTCGCGGCCGCCGGCGTGGAAGCCGGGCTCCCGCCCGAGCTCGCCGCCCGTTTCGCCCGCCAGACGGTTGTCGGCGGCGGCGAATTGCTCAACCAGTCGCCGCTTCCCGCCGAGACGTTGCGCAAGAACGTCACCTCGCCGGGCGGCACCACCGCCGCAGCGCTCGAAGTGCTGATGGCGGACGACGGCTTCGGGCCGCTGCTGAACCGCGCCGTCGCCGCCGCCAAGCGTCGCGCCGAGGAACTGGCCGGCTAGGCGGACTCGTAGCCGCCCTATTCGATCCCTAGATGAGGGGTCTGAACAGGAGATCCGATCATGGCGACTGAGAAGACCAAGGGCCGCGCCCCGGCGGAGCGCATCACCGACGCGTTCCTGGCGCTGCTGGCCGAGAAGCCTTTCGCCGACATCGGCCTCGGCGACATCGCCGCCCGCGCGGAGGTTTCGCTGGGCGAGCTGCGCACCGCCTATGACGGCAAGATCTCGATCCTTGCCAACTTTACCCGGCGCATCGACCGCGCCGTGCTCGACGCCGCCGACGCCCCCTCGCCGGAGGAGACGGCGCGCGACCGATTGTTCGACCTGATCATGAAGCGGCTGGATACGCTGGCGCCCTACCGCGCCGCCGTCGGCCATCTGGCGGATTCGGCCCGTCGCGATCCCGGCCTCGCGCTCTGCCTCAACCAGCTGGGGCTCGATTCCGCCCGCTACATGCTCGCCGCCGCCAACGTTTCGACCGGCGGCCTGCGCGGCGCGGCGCGGGCACAGGGCTTGGTGCTGATGATGACGCGCATCCTGCCGGTCTGGCGCGACGATCAGGATCCGGACCTGTCGCGGACGATGGCGGCCCTCGACCGGGCGCTGGAGCAGGCGGAAAGCTGGTCACGGCGGAGCGACCGCGCCGTCGATCTCCTGTGCCGCGTCGGTCGCAAGTTCGAGCGTCGTCGGCCGAAACGGGGCGACAACCGGGACGCCGCGCCCGACAAGGCGACGCCCGCCGCCTGATCGGCGCCTTGACGCGGCGCCTGACCATGCTACCCGTTCCGGCTCAGGCATACGGAGAGATGGCATGGACGCGCCCGCACCGACGACAATCCGCTTCGACGATTTCCTCAAGGTCGACATCCGGGTCGGAACCATCGTCGAGGCCGTGCCGTTCCCGGAGGCGCGCAAGCCGGCCTTCAAGCTGGTCATCGATTTCGGCCCCGAAATCGGCCGCAAGAAGTCGTCGGCCCAGATCACCAAATACTACCAGCCCGAGACACTGATTGGCCGTCAGGTGATGGCGGTGGTCAATTTCCCGCCGCGCCAGATCGGCCCCTTCATGTCGGAAGTGCTGACGCTCGGCATGCCCGACGCCGATGGCGACGTCGTGCTGACGGCGGTCGAGCGCGCCGTGCCGAATGGCGGCCGGCTCTTCTGAGCACGGTGTGTTCACTCCGGGGCGGCTGTCGATCGCCCCGGCGAGAGCCTAGATATCGGTATCAACCAGAGGTCATGACGCCATGAGCAGCCCTGATACCGATGCCACCCGCCCCGAAGCCGGCCTCCCCTTCGCACTGACGCGGCCGATCCATATCGCCGAAGTCGGCCTCAAGGCGCATGACGTCGACAAGGTGGCCGATTACTACCGGGCGATCCTCGGCCTCGAGACCCTGCCGGCTGCGTCCGGGAGCGCGGTGCTCGGCGCCGGCGGCGTGCCGCTGCTTCGCATCGAGCCGTCGCCGCGTGGCGCCCCGACCGACGATACGCGCCAGGCGGGACTGTTCCACACTGCCTTCCTGATGCCGACCCGCGCCGACCTCGCCCGCTGGATCCTCCATGCCAGCGAGAAGCGGCTGCCCGTCGACGGCATGGCCGACCACCTGGTCAGCGAGGCGTTCTACCTGACCGATCCGGAAGGCAACGGCATCGAGATCTATTCCGACCGGCCGGCCGAGGAATGGGCCTGGGATGGCGACACGGTGCGCATGGCGACCGACCCGCTCGACGTCAACGCCATCGTCGCGTCACTGGATGGTCCCTCCGAACCCTGGCGGACCGCGCCGGACCTGCTGCGGATCGGCCACGTGCATCTGCGCGTCGGCGACGCCAAGGTCGCGGCCGACTGGTGGAAGTCGGAGATCGGCCTCGAAGAGGTCACCGCCATGCCGAGCGCCTCGTTCCTGTCATCCGGTCGCTATCACCATCATATCGGCGCCAACAACTGGCAGAGCCGCGGCGCCGGGCCGCGCGATCCCAAGCGCAGCGGACTTGCCTATGTCACGCTGACCGGCTCCGGCATCCGATCCGAACGCGAGCTGGCCGACCCCTGGGGCACGCGCGTTCGGCTGACGCCGGCGGCCTGACGTGGATCAGGCCGGAATGCGGACGGTGGCGCGCAGGCCGCCGCCCGGCGCCTCGGAAAGCGTGACGTCGCCGCCATGGAAGCGGGCGATGTCACGGGCGATCGGCAGGCCGAGGCCCGTCCCGCTGTCGTCGAGATTGCGCGCTTCGTCCAGCCGGTAGAACGGCCGGAACACCGCTTCGCGCTCGGCCTCGTCGATGCCCGGCCCGTCATCGTCGACATGGATGACCAGCCAGCCATCGGCATGCACGCCATGCAGCTTGATGCTGTCGCCATGGCGGCAGGCGTTCATGACCAGGTTGGACAGGCAGCGCTTGAAGTCGTTCGGGCGGATGCTGACGATCGGATCGCCGAGGAAGTCCTGCGACACGTCGTGGCCGACGCGACGGGCATTCTCCGCCACTTCCGACAGCAGCGTGCTGATATTGGTCGCCGCCGTCGGCTCGTCCGCGTCGTCGCGGGCAAAGGCCAGATAGCCCTCGAGCATGCGCTGCATGTCGTCGACGTCGCGCCGCATCGCCCGCACGTCGGGCGTCTCCTTGAGCAGCGCCAGCTGCAGGCGGAAACGCGTCAGCACGGTGCGGAGATCGTGGCTGACACCGGCGAGCATCGTCGTGCGCTGCTCCATCTGCCGCTCGATGCGGTGGCGCATCTCCATGAAGGCGGCGCTGGCGCGGCGCACCTCGCGCGCGCCGCGCGGATTGAAGTCGGCCGCCTCGCGCCCCATGCCGAAATCCTCGGCCGCGTCGGCGAGTTGCTGGATCGGCCGGATCTGGTTGCGCAGGAAGGCGATGGCGATCGCCAGCAGCACCAGGCTGGTGCCGACCATCCAGAAGATGAAGATCTCCGAATTGGACGCATAGGTCTGGCTGCGGCGGGCCAGCACCCTCAGCACCTTGTCACCGAGCTGAATGCGGATCTCGACCAGATTGGAACGGCCGACGGTATCGATCCAGAACGGCTTGTTGATCTGCCGGCCGATCTCGCGCGACAGCGCGCTGTCGAGAAGCGAGAAGAACGGTTTCGGCGCCGCCGGCGGCAACGGCTCGTTCGGCGTCACCGAGACGATCAGGCCGAGCCGATCCTGCGCGATGCGAATGATCTGGGTGAAATTCGGATCGGCGGGATAGGTATCGATCAGGTCGACGATCGCCGCGATATCGCGCACCGTGGCGGCGGACAGGCGCTGCGTCACCGTCTGCCAGTGCCGCTCCATGAAGACGAAGGCGACCACCGACTGCAGGATGACGATCGGCGTGATGATGATGATCAGCGCGCGGGCATAGAGGCCCTTCGGCATCGCGGCCGCCAGCCGCTTGCCGATGAAGCGATAGGGCACGAGCAGGGCGTCGACGACGGGTTGTGCGCGTCGCGCCACGCGGCGCATGGCGTTGACGGCCGGCGAGCGGCCCAATCGCCGCAGCGCCACCACGGCCGGCCAGTCAGCCCAGGCGCCGGTCGTGCCGCGCTGGAAGGAATGCGGCGGCTTGTCCATCAGCACCGGTCCCGTTCCGCCTGAATCCGGTCGCGAGCCTGCGTCACGCTTCCGTCACCAGCCGGTAGCCGATGCCGCGCACCGTCTGCAGGAACAGCGGATTGGCGGGATCGACCTCGATCTTCCGTCGCAGCCGGTTGATCTGCACGTCGATGGTGCGCTCGCCGGCCGGTTCATCCTCGGCCAGCAGCGACAGCCGCGGCACCGTCTCGTTCGGGGTCTCGGCGAAAACGGCCATGATCTGGCGTTCGCGGTCGGTCAACCGGATCGTCTCCTGGCCGCGGCGGAGTTCGCGCCGGGCGATATGGAAGGTGAAGGGTCCGAAGCGGACCTGCTCGATCAGCGGCGCCGTCGGCGCGGTGCCGCGCTTCAGGATGGCGTTGATGCGCAGGAGCAGCTCGCGCGGCTCGAACGGCTTTCCGAGATAGTCGTCGGCGCCGAGCTCGAGTCCCTTGATCCGGTTTTCCAGCTCGGTGCGCGCCGTCAGCATGAGAATCGGCACGTCCATCGTCTCGCGCAGGCTCTTCAGCAGATCGAGCCCGTTCTCGCCCGGCATCATCACGTCGACGACCAGGAGGTCGAAGGCGAGGCCGCCGAGCCGCGTGCGCGCCTCGGACGCATTCGCCGCGACATCGACGCGAAAGCCGTTGTCGTTCAGGTAGCGCGACAGCAGCGTCCGGATACGGGCATCGTCGTCGATCACGAGCAGATGCGGCGCATCATCGGCCAGGGGGGCAGTTGCCAAGTCGCTCATCGTGCCTACTCCACGCGCATCAGTGCTCGATCATCTGCGCGACCTTATCCCGTTCGGCCGGGTCGATCATCAGGCGAAGGAAGCGCTCGGCAGCGATCCGGCCTTCCGGCCCGAGCGGCGCGAGGGCGGCGCGGATCCGTTCCGCCTGCGGCTCGGTCAGCCGCTGGTCGAGCGCCCTCCCTTTGGCGGTGGCATAGAGCAAACGCTGCCGGCGGTCGACCGGCCCCGGCACCTGCTCGATATAGCCGGTGTCGATCAGCTGCTTCAGCACCCGGCCGAGGCTCTGCTTGGTAATCTTCAGAATGTCGAGCAGGTCGGCGACGCGCATGCCGGGATGGCGATTGACGAAGTGGACGACGCGATGATGGGCGCGCCCGAACTGGAACTTCGCCAGCACGACGTCCGGATCCGACACGAAGTCCCGATAGGCATAGAACAGGAGCTCAATCAGGACGAGTTCGGGCTGCTGCTGAATCGATAGCGGCGGTGTCACGGTCTCGTCGCGCTGCACAGATCTCTGTCCTTCGAATCGGCCACGAAATTTATGTCAGCCTTGTTGACATAAATGGGTTCGATTGTTACCTAATGAACGGTCGCGGCGAAATGATCGAACGCGCCCGCCGTTTCCCACCCCGCGAGTCTGGCTCTCGGGATGGCGTTTCGACCGGCACATTACCGACTGTTTCAAAACCGCGCAAAAGCTCGTAGCCGGAACTGACTTTACTTTGCCACTCCGGCGCGAGAAGTAAGCACGATAATCAACGCCAACAGGGCGCGGCCGCTGCCGGCGGCCGATATGGAGTGAGGAAAATGAGCGCGGTTCCCTTCGACCAGAAAGATGGTTGGATCTGGATGAACGGATCCTTCGTTCCGTGGAAGGACGCGAAGATTCACGTGCTCACCCATGGCCTGCACTATGCGAGCGCCGTGTTCGAGGGCGAACGCGCGTATGGCGGCGAGATCTTCAAGCTGCGCGAGCATACCGAGCGCTTGTTCCATTCCGCCGAAATCCTCGACTTCCAGATCCCGTTCACGCTGGACGAGATCGACGAGGCCTGCAAAGCGACGCTCGTCAAGAACGGCCTGGTCGATGGCTATCTGCGTCCGATCGCCTGGCGCGGCAGCGACGCGCTCGGCGTCTCGGCCCAGAAGAACAAGATCAACGTCGCCATCGCCGCCTGGGAATGGCCGTCCTACTTCACCCCGGCCGAGCGCCTGAAGGGCATCCGCCTCGACTGGGCCAAGTATCGCCGTCCCGATCCGAAGACGGCGCCGTCGCTCGCCAAGGCGTCCGGCCTGTACATGATCTGCACGATTTCCAAGCATGCCGCCGAGGCTCGCGGTTATGCCGACGCGCTGATGCTGGACTGGGAAGGCAACGTCGCCGAGGCGACCGGCGCCAACGTGTTCTTCGTCAAGGATGGCGTCATCCATACGCCGCAGGCCGACCGGTTCCTGAATGGCATCACCCGCCAGACGGTGATCGGCCTCGCCAAGTCGCGCGGCATCGAGGTGATCGAGCGCCGCATCGCTCCGGAAGAACTGTCGACCTTCACCGAATGCTGGCTCTGCGGCACCGCTGCCGAAGTCACCCCGGTGTCCGAGATCGGCGAACACAAGTTCACGCCGGGCAAGATCAGCGCCGACCTGATGCAGGCCTATACGGACCTGGTCCAGCCGGCCAAGGTCTCGGCCTGATCCGCCTCGCTGGATATTGCTATCCAGGTCGAAATTCGAAACGGCCGGAGACCTCTCCGGCCGTTTTTCTTTGTCAGGATTTCAGATTGCCTGTGCGCCGAGCTCTGCTCGCCAGTGCAGGCAGCGCTCCTTCAGCATCGCGTTGCGGATATAGGCTGACTCTTCCGGCTCCAGCCGTTCCAGCACATCGATCGTGAAGGCGGCGGCGCCATGTTGGTCCCAGGCGGCCTGCAGGCTCTTCGCCGTGCAGCTGCCGTGGCCGAGCGTGAACCAGAGCCGATTCTGGATGGCGTCGAGATTGGGGGCCTTGCCGACCCAGGCCTCGCCGCTGACGAGGCAGCGCACGGCATAGATGCCGACGGCGTCTTCCCGCTTCTTGTAGGCGGCAATGGCCGCCTTCCGGTCTTCGCGCTGCATTTTCATCCGCTCCATCAGCTGCCCACAGAGGACGCGCCGTGTTCGAGCGGTCGCGCTAGAACGACCTTTTACCCGGATGATATTCCGATGTCAATATTACCCGGATAAAACAAAGATATCCCTCGCCTCTGCCCGCAGGAGAGGTGAGGGAGAAACGGGAGAGGGCGCGCCTCAGCGCTCTTCCGTCGACGGCGCGGCGACCACATGGCCCTGCGTGAGGACGGCGAGCTTCGCCTCCAGTTCGGCCACGCGCGCGGACAAGGCGTCATTTTCGGCCCGCGCCTTCTGTGCCATTTCGCGAACGACATCGAATTCGTCTCGCTTGACGAAATCCATGTCAGCGAACAGGCGCTCGGCCTGATGCTTCATGACTGTCTCCGCCTCCCGCTTGACGCCCTGGGCCATGCCGGCAGCGTCGGTCATCAGCTTGGCGAATTCGTCGAACAGCCGGTTCGGGGTCGTGTTCATGGGCAGCCTCCGGAGAGTAAACGGGTCTCTTCTAGTATGGTTGCCAGCGCCGTCACGAACAAGGTGTCGACGCGTCGCGCGCAGCCAGACTTGACCCTTCCCCCCGGATCAGCGCACCAATGCCGCCCGACTGACCGCCGGAGCGCCTCATGCTGTTCACCCTTCCCTTCCCGGCCATCGACCCGACGCTGATCCAGATCGGCCCGTTCGCCATACGCTGGTATGCGCTCGCCTATATCGTCGGGATCCTGATCGGCTGGTGGTACGCGAAGCGCCTCGTCGCCAATCCCCGCCTCTGGGGACCTGGCGGCGCGCCGATGAAGCCGATCGACATCGACGATTTCGTCGTCTGGGCGACGCTCGGCATCATCGTCGGCGGCCGGCTCGGCTATGTGCTGTTCTACGATTCCGGCCTGTTTCTCGCCGCGCCGTGGCAGATCCTGCAGGTCTGGAACGGCGGCATGTCGTTCCATGGCGGCTTCCTCGGCACCGTCATCGCCATGATCCTGTTCGCCCGCTCGCGCAAAATCCCGACCTGGTCGCTGATCGACGTCGTCGCGCCGTCGGTAACCTTCGGCCTACTGTTCGGCCGCATCGCCAATTTCATCAATGGCGAGCTCTGGGGCCGGCCAACTGACGTCGCCTGGGCCTTCATTTTCCCGAACGCCGACGGCCAGCCGCGTCATCCCAGCCAGCTCTACGAAGCCGGCCTCGAAGGGCTGGTTCTGTTCCTGGTGCTGCGCTTCTTCACCCACAAGCAGCTGCGCCTGCGCCAGCCCGGCTTCGTCTCGGCCATCTTCGCCATCGGCTATGGCCTGGCGCGCATCTTCTCCGAGTTCTTCCGCGAGCCCGACATCCAGATCGGCTACTTCTCCGGCGGGCTCACCATGGGCATGCTGCTGTCGCTGCCGCTAGTCGTCGCCGGTATCATCCTGCTCATCGTCGCATCGCGGCGGCCGGTCGCCGCCGCATGACGCCGCCTGGCGAGAAAATGACGCCGCTCGGCGAGAAACTCATCCGCCGGATCGAGAACTTCGGACCGATCACCATCGCCGACTACATGGCCGCCTGCCTCGGCGATCCCGAGCACGGCTATTACATGGCGCGTGAGCCGTTTGGCGTGGCGGGTGACTTCATCACCGCCCCGGAGGTCAGCCAGATCTTCGGCGAGCTGATCGGCCTGTGGGCGGTCGAGTGCTGGCGGCGCATGGGCAGCCCCGATGCCTTCGTCCTCGCCGAAATCGGCCCCGGCCGCGGCACGCTGATGGCCGACGCGCTGCGCGCCGCGCGGATCGCCCCCGGCTTCGAGCAGGCGGCGACGATCGTCCTCGTCGAGACGAGCCCGCGCCTCCGCGCCGTCCAGAACGATACCCTTGCCGGACATGCGGTCCGCTGGGCCGAACGGGTCGACGACCTTCCCGACGGCCCCACCATCCTGCTCGCCAACGAGTTCTTCGACGCCCTGCCGATTCGGCAATTCCTGCGCACGCCGGAAGGCTGGGCCGAACGCATGGTCGGCTTGCGCGACGGTGAGCTCGCCTTCGGCCTTCGCCCCGGCGCGCGGATCGACGGGGTCGGCGACGCTGCGCCGGCGGGCGCCGTCGTCGAGATCGCCTCGATCTCGACTGCCATCATGGCCACCCTCGCCGAGCGGCTGCAGCGCTTCGGCGGCGCGATGCTGGCGATCGACTACGGCCATGCCGAGACCGGCTACGGCGACACGCTGCAGGCCGTGCGCGGCCACCGTTTCGACCATCCGCTCGCCCATCCTGGCGAAGCGGATCTGACCGTGCATGTCGATTTCGCGGCCTTGGCCAAGGTCGCGGCCGCCCAGCACGCCCGGGCCTCGGAAATCTGGACGCAGGGCGATTTCCTCATCGCGCTCGGCCTGCTCGAACGGGCCGGCCGCCTCGGCGCCGGCAAGGACAGCGCCACCCAGGACGCAATCCGCGCCGCGGTCGAGCGGCTGGCAGGCCCGGACGCCATGGGCACGCTGTTCAAGGTCCTGTGCGTGACGGGCGGCGACCTCGTCTTGCCGCCATTCGGATGAATAGATCAATGCGCCGTTTCCTCGAAACGGCGCATTGATCTAGCTCCTTGTCTGCTCGCGTTTTCTTCACGCGAACCGGTACCCACTTCGCTCGAAAACGCTCTTGAGGGAGATCCCGATGAAGATCACTGCCGACGCACTTTCCGCCCTCCCCGGCATCCGGCACGGCTTCTTCACCCGCCGCGGCGGCGTCTCGGACGGCATCTATGCCAGCCTGAATTGTGGCGTCGGCTCGGCCGACGAGCGCGCCCATGTCCTGGAGAATCGCGCCCGCGTCACCGCCGAGCTCGGCGTGCCGCCCGGCCAGCTGGCGACGCCCTACCAGGTCCACAGCCCCGACGTCGTCATCGTCGACAAGATCTGGCCGACCGGCGACGGTCCCAAGGCCGACGCCGTCGTGACCAACCGGTCCGGCATCGCCATCGGCGTCGGCACCGCCGATTGCGGCCCCGTCCTGTTCGCCGATGGCGAGGCGGGCGTCGTCGGCGCCGCGCATGCCGGCTGGAAAGGCGCCTTCACCGGCGTGCTGGAGGCGACGGTCGCCGCGATGGAGAGCCTCGGCGCCCGGCGCGAGCGGATCGTCGCCGTGCTCGGCCCGACGATCTCGAAATCCGCCTATGAGGTCGGCCCAGAATTCCGCGCCCGCTTCCTCGAGGCCGGTGAGAGCAACGCGGCCTACTTCACGCCCTCGCCCCGCGCCGATCACCACCAGTTCGACCTGCCCGCCTATATCGGCATGCGGCTGCGCACGGCTGGCCTGGGCACGGTCGGCGATCTCGCCCTTTGCACCTATGCCGATCCGGATCGCTTCTTTTCCTATCGGCGCACCACTCATGCCGGCGAGCCCGACTACGGCCGCCTGCTGCACGCCATCAGCATCGCCGCCTGAGCTTGGACGAAGGGGCTTTCGCGCATGGCGAAGCACTTCTGGACCGCGCCGGAAATTGCCGCTAGACAGGATTTCGGGGTCCTGACGACCGCGCCGAAAGGACGATCGCCATGATGGTGAAGGGAAATCGGCCGCTGGCCTGCGCCGCCATCCTGTTGGCAACGCTTGTCCTGGCGGCTTGCAACAATACGCTGAGCGAGAGCCAGCCGGCGGCATCCGCGTCTCCCGACGCCAGTGCACCCGCTTTGCCGGCCGTGCCCTTCGCGACGGCGAAGTTCTCCTTTGCCCCGATTACCGGCGCGCCCGCCCATATCCTTTCAAGCCTGTCGACACAGCTCGCCCAGGAAGCAGTGGCGCAAAACGTCGCGCTCGTGCCGTCCGGCGACACG
The DNA here is from genome assembly GCF_000380505.1 of Kaistia granuli DSM 23481. GTDB lineage: Bacteria > Pseudomonadota > Alphaproteobacteria > Rhizobiales > Kaistiaceae > Kaistia > Kaistia granuli. Next base: position 273,226 of record NZ_AQYH01000008.1, read on the forward strand.
CAGGCCAGCTATGTGATCAAGGGCTATCTGTCGGCGGTCGGCGATTCCTCCGGCACCATCCTCGTCTATGTCTGGGACGTCTTCGACGCCAGCGGACGTCGCGTCCACCGCATTTCCGGCCAGGAAACCTCGGCCAACGGGTCGCAGGATCCGTGGCTCGGCGTCGACGGAGGGGCCATCTCGAATGTCGCGCGACGTACCGTCGCCGCCCTGGTTGCCTGGGGAACGGGCGCCTGACCAGGGCCGCCCTCTCATTCGGCGCTTGCCGCTCGAACGCGAATCGCGTTTGCAGTGCGGCGGCGCAGTTGGTACAACGCCGCCGCTCGAACGAACGGCTCCTCACGGGGTCGACTCTCCCTATACCTCCTCACGTCGGGACACGAGACCTTGAAGCTGGTTGCCGGAAACTCCAACCGGGTGCTCGCCGAGGCGATCGCCACCTATCTCGAAATCCCGCTCGCGAAGTGCTCGGTCCGACGGTTCGCGGACGAGGAAATCTTCGTCGAAATCCAGGAAAACGTGCGCGGCGAGGACGTCTTCGTCGTCCAGTCGACCAGTTTCCCGGCCAACGACCACCTGATGGAACTCCTGATCATCATTGATGCGTTGCGCCGCTCCTCAGCGCGCCGCATCACGGCGGTCCTGCCCTATTTCGGCTATGCCCGCCAGGACCGTAAGGCCGGCCCGCGCACGCCGATCTCGGCCAAGCTGGTCGCAAACCTGATCACCCATGCCGGCGCCGACCGCGTCCTCACCCTCGACCTGCACGCCGGGCAGATCCAGGGCTTCTTCGACATCCCCACCGACAATCTGTTCGCCGTTCCGGTGATCACCCGCGACATCAAGGAGCACTACGAGCTCCAGAACGTCATGGTCGTCTCGCCCGACGTCGGCGGCGTCGTCCGCGCCCGCGCGTTGGCCAAGCGCATCGACGCGCCGCTCGCCATCGTCGACAAGCGCCGCGAGCGCCCGGGCGAGTCGGAAGTCATGAACATCATCGGCAATGTCGAGGGTCGCGACTGCATCCTGTTCGACGACATCGTCGATTCCGGCGGCACGCTCTGCAACGCAGCCGAAGCGCTGCTGGCGCAGGGCGCCAAGTCGGTCGTCGCCTACATCACCCATGGCGTGCTGTCGGGCGGCGCCGTCGCCCGCATCAGCAATTCGGTGCTGAAGGAGTTGGTGATTACCGACTCGATCCAGCCGACCGAGGCCGTGCGTCAGGCGCCGAACATCCGCGTCACCTCGATCTCGACCCTGCTCGGCGAAGCGATCAACCGCACCGCCAGCGAGAAGTCGGTCTCAAGCCTGTTCATCTGACAAGGCATCGCTGCCGCCCGCGGGCGGCGCACAGCAAAGAAAAGGCCCGGATGCCAGCTGGCAGTCCGGGCCTTTTGCATGTTGGGACCTTCGAATGGCGGAGGCGCGCCTAGCGGCCGCTGTCCATGCCCACGAGCGCGACCTTGGCGTAGCCGGCGTCGCGCAGGCGGTTCATCAGTTCCATGACATCGCCATAGGGCACCTTGCGGTCGGCACGCAGATAGAGGCGCTCCTCGCGATTGCCCTTGGTGGCATGGTCGAGCGCCGCGCCGAGGCCGTCAACGGCGACCGGGTCGTTGCCGAGCACCAGCGACAGATCGGCCTTCAGCGACAGGAACAGCGGCTTGTCGGCGCGCGGCGCCGCCTTGGCGTTGGAGCGCGGCAGGTCGACCGGCGCGTCGACGGTCGCGAGCGGCGCCGCGACCATGAACACGATCAGCAGCACCAGCATCACGTCGATGAACGGCGTGACGTTGATCTCGCTGTTCTCGACGAGTTCGTCGTCGTGATGGCTGAGCTTGGCGGCCATGGCTCACCTCACTCCGCAGCGGCGAGGCGCGACGGCCCGCGCGCCTGGGCGCGATCGAGATCGCGCGATACCAGCCGCAGCGTCTCGGCCGCCACATCGGCGATCGCCGCCTTGTTGCCGGCGATGACGCGGGCAAAGACGTTGTAGAACAGCACGGCGGGAATGGCCGCGACGAGACCGAGCGCGGTCGCGAACAGCGCCTCGGCGATGCCGGGGGCGACAACCGCCAGATTGGTCGTATTGGCCTGGCTGATGCCGATGAACGAATTCATGATGCCCCAGACGGTGCCGAACAGGCCGACGAAGGGCGACAGCGAGCCGACCGTGGCGAGAACCGCCGTACCGCGGATCATGCCGCGACCGGCGGCGGATTCGATCCGCTCGAAGCGCGAAGCGACGCGCTCCTTGATGCCGTCGGCGGAGAGACCGGCGGAGATAGACACCTCCTCGGCCGCCGCCTGGACCAGCAGGGCCGCCGCATCCCGGCGTCGGGCTACCTGCGTCTCCGCCTCGGCCAGCGAGCGGGCATGGGCGATCCGCTCGCCGAGCGCGCGCGTCCGGTGCCGGATGCCGGCCAGTTCCAGCGTCTTCGACAGGAAGATCGCCCAGGTCAGGATCGACGCGATGGCCAGGCTGATCATGACGGTCTTCACGACGACGTCGGCATTCTCGAACATGCCGACCGGCGAGAGATCATGCGGCAGGGTCGCGCGATCGACGCCCCCGCCGCTGCCGGCTTCGGGCACATCGACCGTCGGCGGCGCGACGTATTCGACCGCCGGCGCTTCCGCCTGGCCATAGGCTGCGCTGATCCCGAAGGGCAGCGCGAGACCGACGATCGCGACGAGGAGCGCCGCACCGCGACGGAAGTTTCCAAGCATGGCCAGACATACCGCTAAAAGATGAGTTTCACAGTCCGAATAACGCACGGCCCGGATCGACGCAACCCGAACCAGCCGGCAAACCCGCTTGAACCAGCGGCCCAATCTTCCATTTGAGCAGGCGGACGGCGCGTTTCCGGCCGCTTCATGGGCCTGCGCAGCTTGTTCCATGGATCGGCCTCGTCTATAAGGACGCCGGCCGCGCCGACACCCCTGGAGGCACCGCGGCCTTTTTCTGTTTCACACAAGGAGAATACCGATGAGCAATACTTACGAGCTCACGGCCTCTGTCCGCAACCGCGTGGGCAAGGGGGCCGCCCGGGCGTCGCGTCGCGAAGGCAAGATTCCGGCCGTAATCTACGGCAACAAGCAGGCTCCTCTGGCGATCGAGCTGGACCACAAGACGATCTTCATGAAGCTCCATGGCGGCGGCTTCCTGACCACGATCGCGACCATCAACGTCGACGGCCAGAAGATCAACGTGATCCCGCGCGACTACGCGCTCGATCCGGTCACCGATCAGCCGATCCACGTCGATTTCCTGCGCGTCTCCGCTGGCTCGACCCTGCACGTCCAGATCCCCGTGCAGTTCATCAACGAAGAGAAGTCGCCGGGCCTGAAGCGCGGTGGTGTGCTGAACATCGTTCGCCACGACATCGACGCGACGGTCCCCGCCGATTCGATCCCGGATCACATCGTCGTTGACCTGACCGGCCTCGAGATCAACGACGCGGTCCACATCTCCGCCGTCAAGCTGCCGGCTGGCGTCACCCCGATCGTCTCCGAGCGTGACTTCACGATCGCCACGATCGCGGCTCCGGCTGGCCTGAAGAGCGAAGAAGGCGAAGCCGCGGCTACGGAAGCCGCCCCCGCCGCCAAGGCGTAAGCTTCGGTCCTCTCTCCGGTTCAGCGTGGGGGAAGCACGATGCTCCTCATTGTCGGTCTCGGTAACCCGGGCAGCCAATACGCGCTCAACCGGCACAATATCGGCTTCATGGCGGCGGATGCGATCCACCGCCGCCATGGCTTCAGCCCCTGGCGCTCGCGTTTCCAGGCGCTGGTCTCCGAGGGCACGCTCGCCGGCCGCAAGACGCTGCTGATGAAGCCCCAGACCTATATGAACGAGAGCGGCCGCGCCGTCGGCGAGGCGGCCCGCTTCCACAAGATCCCGAACGCCGACATCGTCGTCATGCATGACGAACTCGACCTGCCGGCGGCCAAGATCCGGATGAAGACCGGCGGCGGCCATGGCGGTCACAACGGCCTGCGTTCGATCAGCGCCCATATCGGCGAAGACTATCGCCGGCTGCGGCTCGGCATCGGCCATCCGGGTTCGAAGGAACTCGTGCACGGCTACGTTCTGCGCGATTTCGCCAAGGTCGACGGCGAGTGGATCAACCCCCTGCTCGACGCCATCGCCGACAATGCGGCGCTGCTCGCGGACGGCAAGGACAGCACCTTCGGCAACCGGCTGCACCGCAGCCTCGAACCCGAGAAGCCGGCCAAGACTGCCAAGGCCGACAACAAGGCTGACAAGCCGGCCAAAGCGGCCGGTACGGACACTCCGGCCAAGGCGGTCGCCACGGCGAACGCGGGACAGCCGGACAAGGGCGGCCAACCGGCCGTCGCCTCCACTTCACCAGCCTCGCCGCCAGCCGGCGGGCCGTTTGCGGCAGGGCTGAAGCGCCTCTTCGGCGTCAAGGACGAGTAAGGAACATCATGGGCTTCAAATGCGGGATCGTCGGCCTGCCGAATGTCGGCAAGTCGACCCTTTTCAACGCGCTGACCAAGACGGCGGCGGCGCAGGCGGCGAACTATCCCTTCTGCACCATCGAGCCGAACACCGGCGAGGTCGCCGTTCCCGATCCGCGCCTCGACAAGCTGGCGGAAGTCGGCAAGTCGCAGCAGATCGTGCCGACCCGCCTGACCTTCGTCGACATCGCCGGCCTGGTGCGGGGCGCTTCGAAGGGTGAAGGCCTGGGCAACCAGTTCCTTGCCAATATCCGCGAAGTCGATGCCATCGCGCATGTGCTGCGCTGCTTCGAGGACGGCGACGTCACCCACGTCGAAGGCCGCGTCGATCCCGTCGCCGATGCCGAGACGGTCGAGACTGAACTGATGCTGGCCGACCTCGACAGCCTGGAGCGTCGCGTCACGCCGCTGCGCAAACGCGCCGCCACGGACAAGGAAGCCAAGGCCCAGGTCGTGCTGATGGATGCAGCGCTTGAGCTGCTGCGCGAAGGCAAGCCCGCTCGCCTGATCCAGGTTTCGGACGACGACCGCGCCGCCTTCAACGCGCTCAACCTGCTGACGTCGAAACCTGTCCTCTATGTCTGCAATGTCGAGGAATCCGCTTCCGCGACCGGCAACGCCCATTCGGCCCGCGTCGCCGACATGGCCAAGGCGCAGGGCGCCGGCTGCGTGACGATCTCCGCCGCCATCGAGGCCGAGATTGCCCAGTTGGACGCCGCCGAGCAGGAAGAGTTCCTGGAGACGCTCGGCCTCGAGGAGCCCGGCCTCGACCGGCTGATCCGCGCCGGCTACGATTTGCTCGGCCTGATCACCTATTTCACGGTCGGCCCGAAGGAAGCCCGCGCCTGGACGATCACCAAGGGCACCAAGGCGCCGCAGGCCGCCGGCGTGATCCATTCCGATTTCGAGCGCGGCTTCATCCGCGCCCAGACAATCGCGTTCGACGACTATATCCGCCTCGGCGGTGAGGCCGGCGCCAAGGAAGCCGGCCGCGCCCGCGACGAAGGCAAGGACTATGTCGTCGCCGACGGCGACGTGCTGCTGTTCCGCTTCAATACCTGAGGCAGACGGACCCAATCGAAAAAGCCCGGCGAACGCGTTCGCCGGGCTTTTTTTGTCGAGTCCATAACTCGAAGGGTTCAGGCCGCGTCATGCGCCTTCGACTTCGCGGGCGCGGCGGCGTCGACCGTCGCCTCGGCCTCTCGTGCCAGCACCTTGCTAGCATCGTCGACGAGCTTTTCGGCAACAGCCTTGGCGTCCTCCGTCGCGGCATCCTTCGACTTCGCGCCGGCAGGCCGTGGCTCGGCCACAGGCGGAGTGCCGGAAGCGGGATCGGCAGGCTTGCGCTCTGCGGCCGGCGTCTCGTCCTTTGCAACCGGCTTGCGCGCCTCCACCTTGCGGCTTTCGGCCTGCCTGGCTTCCGCAATCCGCGGGCCGGTAGCGGGCCGGACATCTGGTGCCGCCGATCGCGCTTCGGCCGGCTTCCCGTCCACGGAGGGCTCTACATGCGGCGGTGCAACCCAGGCCGGGGCGGCAGGTTCCTCCAGATGCGCCTTGGTGCCAGCGGACGCGGCTGGCGGACGCGACACCGCGGGAGCCGGCTCGGCGGCACGCGCCGTAGCGCTGACGCTTTCGCGACGGGCGCGGATATCGGCCAGGCGGGCCTCGAGCGAACTCGTCTCGGCGGAACGTGCCTCGGCCGACCGGGTATCGCCCCTGCGGCCCTCGCCAGCCCCGATTGGGCCGACGTCCATCGGCTCGGACAACGCCACCTCGAGAACCTCGGCGAACGACAGCTCCGGAGCGACCGGCGCAACGGCGGCCAAGGGCGCCGCCGCCGGCACTGGCGCATGACGTTCGATGGCACCGAGATTGTCGCGGATGTCCATCAGGTTCTCGTTGACACGGAAGAGCATGATGACGGCTTCACAGGCGACCCGCGCGGCAACGATGCCGGCAAATCCGCCGATGATGCTGACCGCGATCGCCAGCAATCCGCCGGCCGGATCCACGGAAGCCAGCGTGATCCCGCCGATCAGGCCCGAAACGCCGAAGAGAACCGCGATCGCTGCGAGCAGCCAGAACAGCAGTTCGATAAACGACGTTGCGACGAACCGATCCCATTTGAAGAGGTCGAGAAAAGAGATCATTCCGTCATCCTAAGAAACACGCCGAGACGACACGCGTCAGGGTCTCACAATTCACGACGCGCCGCATCTTCCCAAGCCCTGAACCCGGCATCGCCCAGCATTGTGGCAACATATTCACCGGCAAGCTCGGACATTTTGGGTTCATAGGTTCGGATACGGCTGACGACCGGGGCAAACATGGCATCCGCGATGGTGAACTGACCGAACAGATACGGGCCATCGAGCCCATAGGCCGTGCGGCAATCCCGGAAAATCGAATCGATACGCGCAATGTCGGCGGCTACACCCGGCTCGTCGAGCCCAACGCCAGGCAAATGCTCGAACAGATCCATCGCCAGAGCCATCCTCAACGGCCGGAAGCCCGAATGCATCTCGGCAGAGATAGAGCGGGCGGTGGCGCGGGCAACACGATCGGCGGGCCAAAGACCGGCCTCGGGGTAGCATTCGGCCAGATATTCGCAGATCGCCAGCGAATCCCAGACCTTGACCGGCACCTGGCCGCGACGATCGATCAGCAGCGGCACCATGCCCGTCGGCCCCATCGCCACCGCCTCGGCCTTGCCGGCGGGGGTGCGATGCGACAGCACGACTTCGTCGAAGGGCGCGCCGGTCTGGCGTAGCGCCAGCCAGGGCCGCATCGACCAGCTGGACCAGTGGCGCGTGCCGATGACGATGGTGAAGTGCGGCATGTCAGTGCCCTTCGAAGGAAACCAGCGTGCGCACCGGAACATCGAGCGCGCGCAGCTTGGCCGCACCGCCGAGCTCGGGCAGGTCGATGATGAAGCAGGCAGCCTCGACGATGGCGCCCCGATTGCGCAGCAGCTTGACCGCGCCCTCGGCCGTGCCGCCGGTGGCGATCAGGTCGTCGACCAGGATGACCCGGTCGCCCTTGCCGACGGCGTCGACATGCATCTCCATCTCGTCCGTGCCGTATTCGAGCGCGTAGGACATGCTGACCGTCTCGTAGGGCAGCTTGCCCTTCTTGCGGATCGGCACGAAGCCCGCCGACAACTGGTGGGCGACGGCGCCGCCGATGATGAACCCCCGCGCCTCGATCCCCGCCACCTGGTCGATCTTGGCGCCGGCCCAGGGCTGCACCAACTCATCGATCGTGCGGCGGAACGCCCGCGCATTGCCGAGCAGCGTCGTGATATCGCGGAACTGGATGCCGGGCTTCGGATAGTCCACGATCGTGCGGATCGAAGCCGCGATTTCGTTCAAGGCTGAGGTCATGGTGACTTTCAGATGTCTGCGGAGATGCCGTAGGCTTGCCCCAGCTTGGCGTCCGCGTCCAGTTCGAAGACGGCGAATAACGCGTCAAGGCGCGCAGCCGTTCCGCGTGACCGGGGCGACCGGGCAGCGGAAGCCCCGAGAAGCAACGGACGACGAGGCCTCACGACCGTGCAAGGACCCGCCCGGCGACTGCGTCGAGCTTGGCCAGCAGGGCGGGGTCGCGCGCCGGCGGCGCCGTCATGATGGCATGGTCGAGCGCGCGATCGGAGCCGATCGGACAGGGCTCGTGCTCGGCCGGGAAATCGCGCGCCAGCCGGGCGACCAGGCGCTGCGCCCTGTCGCGGTTGTCGCCGAGCACTTGGATCACCTGCTCGACCGTTACAGCCTCATGTCCGGGATGCCAGCAATCATAGTCGGTGACCATGGCGATGGTGGCGTAGGAAATCTCCGCTTCGCGGGCGAGCTTCGCCTCCGGCATGTTGGTCATGCCGATCACCGAGGCGCCCCAGCTGCGATGCAGATGCGACTCGGCGGCGGAGGAGAATTGCGGCCCCTCCATGCAGACATAGGTGCCGCCGACATGGTGCTCGATCGCCTCGGCCTCGGCGGCGCGGCGGATCTGGTCGACCAGGCGCGGCGCCACCGGATGCGCCATCGAGACATGCGCGACGCAGCCATTGCCGAAGAAGCTCGACGGCCGCGCCACCGTCTTGTCGATGAACTGGTCGACGATGACGAAATCGCCGGGAAAGAGTTCCTGCTTCAGCGACCCGACGGCCGAGACGGAAACGAGATCGGTGACGCCCGCCCGCTTCAGCACGTCGATATTGGCGCGGTAGTCGATGCCGGAGGGAGACAGGCGGTGGCCGCGGCCATGGCGCGGCAGGAAGACGATTTCCGTCGCGCCGATGCGACCGAACCGGAGCTGGTCCGAGGGCTGCCCCCAGGGGCTCTCGACGGGCCGCCATTCCGCCCCTTCGAGGCCGGGCAGGTCATAGAGCCCCGACCCGCCGATGATGCCGAGAACCGCCTTGGTCATGGATCGCCACCTGTCCTGTCTCGTGGAGGGAGGAGGATCGCAAAGGGTCCGGCCGAGCTCAAGCGGGATTGGCGCGGGATGACGGCGAGTGCGGGCTGCGGCGGGTGATCATTTGAGGCACGGAGGACCGGCCCCTCAGTCGGGCCGGCTCTCCCTTGCGAAATAAGAAGCGCACCCTACGGCCACTTCACCACGGGCGGCATCGACGACAGGATCGAATCGATGTTGCCGCCGGTGCGCAGGCCGAAGATCGTGCCGCGATCGTAGAGCAGGTTGAACTCGACGTAGCGGCCGCGCCGGATCAGCTGCTCCTCGCGGTCGGCCTCGGTCCAGCTCTGGTCCATATTGGCGCGCACCGCCGCGTCATAGGCAGCCAGGAAGCTGATGCCGACATCCTGGGTGAAGGCGAAATCGGCGTCCCAGTCGCCGGAATTATGGCCGTCATAGAAGATGCCGCCAATGCCGCGCGGCTCGTTGCGGTGCTTCAAGAAGAAATAGTCGTCGCACCACGCCTTGTAGCGCTCGTAATCGGCGACCGGATGACGATCGCAGGCGCCCTGCATGGCGGCGTGGAAGGCGATGCTGTCCGGATCTTCCTGCGTCCGCCGGCGATCGAGCACCGGCGTCAGGTCAGCGCCGCCGCCGAACCACTGCTTGGTCGTCACCACCATGCGCGTATTCATGTGCACGGCCGGGACATTCGGATTGGTCATGTGCGCGATCAACGAGATGCCCGCCGCCCAGAAGCGCGGATCCTCGGCGGCACCCGGCATTTCCCTGGCGAATTCGGGGGCGAAAGTGCCATGCACGGTCGAGACATGGACGCCGACCTTCTCGAACAGGCGGCCATGCATCAGCGCCATCGTGCCGCCGCCGCCGGGCGCGCCGGTGTGGTCGGTGCGCTTCCACGGCTTGCGCTCGAACCGGCCGACCTTGTCGCCATAGAGTGCGGGCGATGCCGCGTCCTCCAGCGCCTCGAAGGCGGCGATGATGCGTCCCTGCAATTCGGCGAACCAGGAGCTCGCGCGAGCCTTCTTGTCCTCGAGTGCGTCAGGCAATGCCATTTCCATCTTCCTCAACAGCGGGTGCGCCCGGCAGGCCGCCGGTCTGTCGCAACGCCTCGCCGGTTACCATGGCGACCGTCATGGCGAGATTGATCGAGCGCAATCCCGGCCGCATCGGGACGATCAGTCGCGCCCCGGCCCGTTCATGCACCGATTCGGGCACGCCGGCGCTCTCGCGACCGAACAGCAGCACATCATCGGCGCGAAAGGCAAAATCCGTATAGGCCTGCTCGGCCCGGGTCGACAGCAGCACGAGCCGGGAGCCCTCTCCCGCCCGCCAATCCTCGAAGGCGGCGAAAGAAATGTGGCGCCGCAGCGCCGCGCGCTCCACATAGTCCATGCCGGCCCGTTTCAGGCCGCGATCGGAAAGGTCGAAGCCGGCCGGCTCGATGATATCCACCTCCACCCCGACACAGGCGGCGAAGCGCAGGATGGCGCCCGTATTGTGGGGGATGTCGGGCTGGTAGAGCGCAATGCGGGGCATATCGCCTTCATCTCAAGCAGGTTGGCGCGGCAGGGTCGCGGCAATGGTGATACAGGATCGGGAATGCTCCGCTACTTTGAACATCTGATCGATCCTTTCGTCCCGGAAGAAAGCGATCCGCCGACCGGCCTGCTCGCCTTCTACCGGCATTTCCTGATGCCGGTCTGGCCCTATGTCGTGGCCCTGATGGCGGCCGGCCTCGCCGTATCGCTGGCCGAAGTCGCGATCTATTCCTATGTCGGCCGGCTGGTCGACCTGATGACGTCAGGCCAACCCGGCATTTTCCTGGCCGAGCATGGCTGGCAACTGGCCGGCATGGCGCTCGTCGTCGTCGTCCTGCGCCCGCTCGTCAATGCCATCCAAACCGTATTGTCGAACCAGACCCTGCCGCCGGCGCTGACCGCCCGCGTGCGCTGGCTGAACCATCTGCATGTCGTCGGCCAGTCCTACTCGTTCTTCCAGAACGATTTCTCCGGCCGTATCGTGACCAAGATCGTGCAGACCGGATCGGCGCTGACGCAGTCGATCACCCAGGTGATCGACGCGCTCTGGGTCATCTCGGTCTTCATCGTCTCGGCCTTCTTCATTTTCGCCGATGTCAGCCTGCTGATGGCGGTGCCGCTGGCGATCTGGGTCGTGCTGCTCGCCGTCCTCGCCTATGTGTTCGTGCCGCGCGTGCGCAAGCGCGCCGCCGCCGCCTCCGAGGCGCGCTCGCTTCTGACCGGCAAGCTCGCCGACATCTACGGCAACATCCAGACGGTGAAGCTGTTTGCCCGCGACGGCCGTGAGGAGGATTCCGCCCGCAACGCCATCGCCGAGCAGACGGGCCGGATGCTCGACCAGAATCGCCTGCTCACCACGCTCTCCATCCTGATGCAGTTCACCAACGCGCTGCTGATCGGCGCGACGGGCGCCGCGGCGGTGGTGCTGTGGATGCGCGGCTCGATCAGCGCCGGCGAGACGGCGGTGGCGCTCGGCCTCGTCATGCGCCTCACCGTGATGTCCGGCCGGGTGATGATGACGCTGACCGGCCTGTTCGACAATGTCGGCACGGTCGAGGACGGCATGCGCACGATCGCCCGCCCGCATGGGCTGATCGACCAGCCGGACGCGCCGGATCTGGTCGTCTCCAAGGGCGAGATCGTCTTCGACAAGGTCGTCTTCAACTATGGCGGCAAGACACCCGTCCTGCGCGGCGTCGATCTCACGGTGAAGCCCGGCGAGCGCATCGGCCTGGTCGGTCGCTCGGGCGCCGGCAAGACGACCATGGTGAGCCTGCTGCTCCGCCTCTACGACCTTGAGGGCGGCGCGATCCGGATCGACGGTCAGGACATCTCGACCGTCACGCAAGGATCGCTGCGCGCCGCCATCGGCGTCGTCACCCAGGATACGGCGCTGCTGAACCGCTCGGTGCGCGACAATATCCGTTATGGCCGGCCGGACGCCGACGATGCGGCGGTCAGGGCCGCGGCGCGCCAAGCGGCGGCGGATGTGTTCATCGAGGGCCTTTCCGATCCGCGCGGCCGCACCGGCTATGACGCCCATGTCGGCGAGCGCGGCGTCAAGCTTTCGGGCGGCCAGCGCCAGCGCATCGCCATTGCCCGCGTACTTCTCAAGGACGCGCCGATCCTCGTGCTCGACGAAGCCACCTCGGCGCTCGACTCCGAGATCGAGGCGGTGATCCAGGAGCAGCTCGAAACGCTGATGGCCGACAAGACGGTGATCGCGATCGCGCACCGCCTCTCGACCATCGCTGCGATGGACCGGCTCGTCGTCATGGACGAAGGCCGCATCGTCGAAACCGGCACGCATCAGGAACTGCTGGCCGCGCAGGGCCTCTACGCCTCGCTCTGGGCGCGCCAGTCCGGCGGCTTTCTCGGCGACAACACCCCGCACGAGATCGCGGCGGAATAGAGCGCCTGACGGCGCCAGTCGGTCAAACTGTCGCACTTCGGCAACAAGTCGCATCGAAACGTCCGACCGAGCTGCAATGTCAGCAGATCGACGCGCCGATTGTGTCTATGAAGGACGTCTTCGCACCAGTTGCCGCGCCACGCGCCGCAACGCAGATCCAGGAGGGTTGGATGGAATTGGTCCCTATGCACATCCGGCCTGCGATCTGCCTCCGTCAGACGGCCAACGCCGCCTCCTGACGCTCCTGCTCCCGATCGACTGAACCGTCCGAACCTACCTCGGAACGCGTCGGTTCACCGCTCCCCCAAGGCTCATCGCGCTTCCGGATGACGGCCGTCTCCCGCCGGAGCCGCGCGCCTCGACTTCCGTTTCTCCGCCGCGCGGCCAGGCGCGGTCCAGCATCCAAACTCTGGACATTCCCATGTTCCGCTATTTCGAATCCCTGATCGATCCGTTCAAGAGCCACGACGACAGCATGCCGCCGGCGACCTTGCTCGGTTTCTACTGGCGATACTGCCGGCAGATCTGGCCTTTCCTGCTGATCCTGATGGCGATCGGCCTCGTCGTGTCGCTGATCGAGATCGCGATGCTTCGCTATATCGGTTCGATCGTCGATCTCCTGAAGGCGACGACGCCGAGCGAGATCCTCGCCGATTACGGCCCGACCTTCCTATGGATGGGTTTCGTCATCGTCATCGCCCGTCCTCTGGCGGCACTGGCGCATGACCTGGTCAACCAGCAGACGATCGCGCCGAACTTCACCAATCTGATCCGCTGGCAGACGCATCACTACGTCATGCGCCAGTCGATCACCTTCTTCGCCAACGACTTCGCCGGCCGCATCGCCTCGAAGATCGTGCAGACCGGTCCGGCGCTGCGCGAATCGGTGGTGCAGGTCATCGACGCGCTCTGGTTCGTGACGATCTTCGCGGGTTCGGCGCTGGTGATCTTCTGGAGCGCAGACTGGCGGCTGGCGATGCCGCTGCTGCTCTGGATCGTCGCCTATATCGCGACGCTGGCCTGGTTCGTGCCGCGCATCCGCGACCGCTCGACGATCATGTCGGAGATGCGCTCGCAGCTGACTGGCCGCATCGTCGACAGCTACACCAACGTCCAGACGGTGAAGCTGTTCGCCCATCCGGAGCGCGAGGACGACTATGCCAAGGAGGCGCTGGTCGAGCACACCGCCGCCTTCAAGGACGAGACGCGCCTGATCACGGCGATGAACGCCACGGTGTCGAGCCTGAACGGCTTGCTGGTGATGGCGACGGGCTCGCTCGCCGTCTGGCTCTGGTCGTTCAACGCCCTCACCCTCGGCGCGATCGCCGTCGCGGCCGGCCTCGCCATCCGCATCACCAACATGTCCGGCTGGATCATGTGGGTGGCGGTCGGTATCTTCGAGCAGATGGGCACCGTGCAGGAGGGGCTGGAGACGATTGCCCGCCCCTATGAACTGCTCGACAAGCCGGGCGCCAAGCCGCTCGTCGCCGACAAGGGTGAGATCCGCTTCGAGAATGTCCGCTTCCACTATGGCAAGGCGGGCGGCATCATCGAGGACCTCACCTTCACCATCCGTCCCGGCGAGAAGGTCGGCCTGGTCGGCCGCTCCGGCGCCGGCAAGTCGACGCTGGTCAACCTGCTGCTCCGCTTCTACGACGTCGAGAGCGGGCGGGTGCTGATCGACGGGCAGAACGTCGCCGACGTGACGCAGGACAGCCTGCGCCAGCAGATCGGCCTCGTCACGCAGGACACCTCGCTGCTGCACCGCTCGGTCCGCGACAACATTCTCTACGGCCGCCCCGATGCGTCCGAGGAAGCGGTCGTGCGGGCGGCCCGGCTCGCGCATGCCGACGGCTTCATCGCCGGCCTCTCCGATCCGAAGGGACGGACCGGGCTCGACGCCCATGTCGGCGAACGCGGCGTCAAGCTGTCGGGCGGCCAGCGGCAGCGCATCGCCATCGCCCGCGTGCTGCTGAAGGACGCGCCGATCCTCGTCCTCGACGAGGCGACATCGGCGCTCGACTCGGAGGTTGAGGCGGCGATCCAGGAGAGCTTCACCGAACTGATGGCCGGCAAGACGGTGATCGCGATCGCCCACCGCCTCTCGACCATCGCCGCGATGGACCGCCTGATCGTGCTCGATCAAGGGCACATCGTCGAGACCGGCAGTCACGACCAGCTGCTCCGGCACGACGGTCTCTATGCCAGCCTGTGGCGCCGGCAGTCGGGCGGCTTCCTCGACATGGCGACCGCCTGAGGTACGGGCGGGGTGGGCCAATCGCCCTCCCCGTCCCTGCATCCCGATCAGGCGGCCGCGAGTGGCGCGTAGTTCGCGATATCCGCCGTGATGCCGAGCCGCGCCAGCGTCTCGTTCCGGTCGAAGCCGATTGCGGCATGGTATTTCGCCACCGCCTCGCTGACCCGGCCGACGACATCCTCATTCGCCCATTCCACCACCGTGACGATGTTGAAGGCCCCCGGCCCCGATTGCTGCTCGAGGATCAGGTCGCGGACGAAACCCTCCTGCCGGCGCAGGACCCCGTGGGTGTCGCGAACACGCGCGAGGAACTCGTCGCGGGCTTCCGCCGGCACGATGAATTTGTCGACCCGGTAGAGCGGCCGGGCAGACGCCGCTCCATCACTCCGGGGAGCGTCGCTGATAGAAGAAGCATCCTGGAAGACAACGGGGTCGCTCATGGCTATCTCCTGTTGGCGGAAGTCGTCGGAAGGAAGGGGCGATCTCAGCCCCGCTCATTCCAATTATATGCATGAGTCATGCATATATAACAAGAGAGCTTTCGACGACGGGGAAATCGCTTTGCGTCGACGGCCGGACCCGATGCAAGATCGCACCATGACGAACCTTGATGACGAATCCCGGCGCCGCATCGGCCGCTTGGGGGCCGATGCGCTCGAACGGCTGGAGCGTGAGCCCGAGCGCGCCGACGGCATCGAGCTGATTGATGCCGCGCTCGGGCGCATCCGGCGTAGCATGGCGCGGCAATCGCTCGGCCGGCGGGTGCTTGCCGATCTCGGCGCCGACATCGACCCCAGCCTGGTCGAGGTTCTGCACGCGATCGCCGGCGGGAGCGCGAACTCGCCGGACGTCGTCTCGATCGGCGTCGTCGCGCAGGAGATGGGTGTCGACCCCTCCCAGGCGAGTCGCCTCGTGCGCGAAGCCGTGGCGGCGGGGCTTGTCGGGCGAGTCGCATCACCCGACGACGCCCGCCGCAGCGCCCTGCAGCTGACCGAGCTGGGGGCGGCGCTGGTTGCCAGCTCGCGAAATTACAAGCATGCTCTGCTTCTGGAGCATTTCCGCGATTGGTCGGAACAGGACCTCAGCGATTTTGCCCGTCTGTTGACGCGGTTTTCGTCGATCGCTCGTCCCGATGGCCGTAGCTGAGCCCGCCGTCCCGCGACAATGTGCGCATACTGTGTCCGCTCTCTGGACATTCCTCGCGGTCGGTGGCTAAACAGCTTCTAATCTGAGAGATGGGGACCATGGCGGTTTTCCCATCTATTTTCGGCCGGCTGCCTTGGGCATCGTTCTGGTGCACAACGCAAACGGTCGATGACGACGGCAGCTCCCGCTTCCGAGGACTGAGAGGGGATCATCTTGGCTGAAACCGCTACGGCAGTACCGACCCGCCGCGACTTTCTATTTATTGCGACCGGCGCTGTGGGCGCCGTCGGTGTCGCCGCCGCTATCTGGCCCTTCATCAATCAGATGAATCCTGACGCATCGGCGCTGGCTCTGGCTTCCACGGAAGTCGACATTTCGGCGCTGCAGCCCGGCGACACGCTGACCGTCAAGTGGCGCGGCAAGCCCGTTGTCGTGCGCAACCGTACCCAGAAGGAAATCGACGAGGCGAAAAGCGTCGCCCTGTCCGACCTGAAGGACCCGGTCGCCCGCAACGCAAACCTGCAGCTCGACGCTCCGGCGACCGACGAAAACCGCGCCGCGCCGGGCAAGGAAAACTGGTTCGTGATGGTCAATGTCTGCACCCATCTGGGTTGCATTCCGCTTGGCCAGCAGGGTGAATTCGGCGGCTGGTTCTGCCCTTGCCACGGCTCGCACTACGATACGGCCGGCCGCATCCGCGGTGGTCCGGCTCCAGAGAACATGGCCGTTCCGGTCTATTCGTTCCTGAGCGACACCAAGATCAAGATCGGCTGATCGGGAGAAATTTGAGATCATGTCCGGACCATCGACCTATCAGCCGCAGAACGGTTTCCTGAAGTGGTTTGAGTCGCGCCTTCCGCTGGGCGGGCTCATCCATTCGTCGTTCATCGTGTTCCCGAACCCGCGGAACCTGAACTACTGGTGGACCTTCGGCGGCATCCTCGCCTTCATGCTGGTGGCGCAGATCCTCACCGGCGTCGTGCTGGTGATGCACTACACCCCGCATACGTCGCTCGCCTTCACCTCCGTCGAAGGCATCATGCGTGACGTCAACTATGGCTGGCTGCTGCGCTACCTCCACGCCAATGGCGCGTCGATGTTCTTCATCGCCGTCTACATCCATATCTTCCGCGGCCTCTACTACGGCTCCTACAAGGCGCCGCGCGAGGTGCTGTGGATCCTCGGCATGATCATCTTCCTGCTGATGATGGCCACCGGCTTCATGGGCTACGTGCTTCCCTGGGGACAGATGTCCTTCTGGGGCGCCACCGTGATCACCAACCTCTTCTCGGCGATCCCGATCGTCGGCGAGACCATCGTGACCTGGCTCTGGGGCGGCTTCGCGGTCGACAACCCGACCCTGAACCGGTTCTTCTCGCTCCACTACCTGCTGCCGTTCATGATCGCCGGCGTCGTCGTCCTGCATATCTGGGCGCTGCATGTTCCGGGCTCGAACAACCCGACCGGCGTGTCCGTCAAGAGCAGCCAGGACACCCTGCCCTTCCATCCCTACTTCACCGTCAAGGATGCGCTCGGCCTGGTCGTCTTCCTGATCGTCTTCATGTGGTTCGTGTTCTACCTGCCGAACTTCATGGGTCATGCCGACAACTACATCCCGGCTGATCCGCTGGTGACGCCGGCGCACATCGTTCCGGAATGGTACTTCCTGCCGTTCTACGCGATCCTGCGTTCGGTTCCGGACAAGCTGGGCGGCGTCATCGCCATGTTCGGCGCCATCGCGGTCCTGTTTGTCGTGCCCTGGCTCGACACCTCGAAGGTTCGCTCGGCCAATTTCCGCCCGCTCTATCGCCAGTTCTTCTGGATCCTGGTGCTGGTCTCGATCGGCCTCGGCTATCTCGGCTCGCGCCCGGCCGAGGGTGGATACGTCATCGCCTCGCGCATCCTGACGATCTACTACTTCGCCCACTTCCTGGTGATCCTGCCGCTGCTCGGCCTGTTCGAGAAGCCGAAGCCCCTCCCCGCCTCGATCACCGAGTCGGTTCTTGGCAAGGGTGCGGCCAATGTCACCGCCGGTGCGCCCGCCGCGCCGCAGACCAAGTAAGCCGCGAGAGGATCACGGATCGATCATGATGAAGACCCTATCCGAGAAAATCGCGCGGTTCGGCCTGGCCTTCGCCCTCAGCGTCGCTTCGGCGACGCTGGTGGCAGCCCCGGCAAGCGCCGCCGAAGAGGGTGCCCAGGCGACGCCGCATTATCCGCTGGTCAAGCCGCCGCAGGAGCCCTGGAGCTTCGCCGGCGTGTTCGGCCGATTCGATACGGCGCAGCTGCAGCGCGGCTACCAGGTCTACAAGGAGGTCTGCGCGGCCTGCCACTCGATGGACCTGATGAGCTTCCGCAACCTGGCCCAGCCAGGCGGACCGCACTTCACCGAGGCCCAGGCCAAGACGGTCGCTGAAAGCTTCCAGGTTCAGGACGGCCCGAACGACGAAGGCGACATGTTCGAGCGCCCGGCTCGTCTGTCGGACCGCTTCCCGGCGCCGTTCCCGAACCATCAGGCAGCCGCCGCCGCCAACAACGGCAAGGCGCCGCCGGATCTGTCGCTGATGGCCAAGGCCCGCGCCGTCGAGCGCGGCTTCCCCTGGTTCGTCCTCGACATCTTCACGCAGTACCAGGAAGGCGGCCCGGACTACATCCACGGCCTGCTGACCGGCTACAAGGAGCCGCCGGCCGGCACCGAAGTCGGCCCCGGCCTGCACTACAATGTCGGCTTTGCCAGCGGTTCGGCCATCGCCATGGCGCCGCCGCTGTCGGATGGCCAGGTCACCTATTCGGACGGTTCGCCCGAGACGGTCGACCAGTATTCCCGCGACGTCTCGGCCTTCCTGATGTGGACCGCAGAGCCGCATCTCGACGCCCGCAAGCGCATCGGCTTCCAGGTCATCCTGTTCCTGATCGTCTTCGCCGGCCTGCTCTACTTCGCCAAGAAGAAGATCTGGGCCCGGGTCGCGCACTGATCGCAACCGCATCCCGCTACGAAAAAGGGCCCGTCGGGGCCCTTTTTTTATTGCTGCTGTTGTTGCTGCTGGTAGCTGGCGAGGAATTCCCGCATCTGTTGCCGCAGTCCCTCCGCGTCGGCGCGGAAATCATCGGCGATCCACGCCCGCTCGAAATGCTTGAGCAGGAGGCCGACCAGCGGCCCTCGATCGACGCCCAGCTCGACCACGTCGCGGCCGGACAGCGGAAAGACCGGGACCGTCCAGCCCCGCGCCGCGGCGCCACGGCTATCGACCGCCTCGGCCGGAAGCCAGCCCTTGGCGCCCGCGAGCATCAGGCCGTCGCGAAAGGCGTCCTGACCGATCCGGTAGAGCGTTGCATGATCAGCGGAAGCCGGTGTCCCCGACGCCTCGCAGCCCACGGCCAGCGCCGCACGCATGCGACCCCGCTCGGAATTGGACAGGCGGAAGCGCGTCGCGATCCGGTCCACATCCTCCTGCAAGCGACCGAACAGGACGGCGAGGCGCAACGCGGGCACCGCGGGTTCGCCATCCTCGAAGGCCGGCAATCGGGCCAGCGCGACGAGATCGCCGACGCTGGCGGCGATCAGCGGCAGGATGCCGCTTTCCTGCATCGTCGCGATCGTCGCAACGGCGCCGCCGGCTACCACCAGCTTGCGCATCTCTTGGCCGATCCGCTCGGCCGACAGCGAGGCAAGGTCCTGGCGAGCGCGGATCGCGGCCGAGAGGCCTTCGGCATCGGGATTGCCCACGCCATAGGCGGCATGAAAGCGGAAGAAGCGCAGCGCCCGCAGCCTGTCCTCGGCGATCCGCCGATCGGCGGAGCCGATGAAGCGCACCCGTCGCGCTGCGATATCGGCAAGGCCGCCGACCGGATCATATACCCGACCATCCAAATCGACGGACAGGGCGTTGATGGTGAAATCCCGCCGTTCGGCATCCGTCTGCCAGTCGCGGCCGAAGCGCACGACGGCACGGCGGCCATCCGTCTCGATATCCTCGCGCAGCGTCGTCACCTCGACGACGTGGCGATGGCCGATCACCGTCACCGTGCCGTGCTCAATGCCGGTCGGCGCGATCTTGAGGCCAGCGGACTCGGCCCGCGCCATCACCGTTTCCGGAACGGCCGTTGTCGCGATGTCGACATCGGCGACAGGCAGCCCCATCAGCGTATTCCGCACGGCGCCGCCGATAACCCGCGCCGCCTCGCCCTCGGACGAAAGGAGCGTCAGGACTTGGCGGACCAACGGATCGGCAAGAAACGCCGCGTCCCGGCAATCCCGGATGGTCAATCGAAGCCTCCCGGCACCAGCACGCCGTCCCGGAATTCCGCCGGATGATAGGTAGTGCCCGCGCTGCCGCCGGAGAAATGCACCAGGCCTAGAACGGCGATCAGCACGATGACGACGCCGATGGCCGAAAGCCGCGACAGCACCGTATAGGACCAGGTTCCGCCCGCGGCGCTGGGCACGACTTGCCGCCACCCGGCATAGAGGATGAACGGCGCGAGAAAACAGACAACGGTGATCGCGAGAAATCTCAACATCTATTGGTAGAGCCGTTCATAGAGACCCCGGACAATTCCAGCGGTCACTCCCCAGATATGGTGTTCGTCATACGGCATTTCGTAGAGCAAATGCCGGACACCATCAAATTCCCGGGTAATTGTCTGGTGGTTCTGCGGGCTCATGAGGAAGGAGAGCGGGACTTCGAAGGCAGCGTCGACCTCGTCGGGGTTCAAAACAAGCTGATGCTCCGGCGCCACGCGCGCCACGACCGCGATGATTCGGTAGCCGGTGCCGGCGATGTAGGGATCGAGCCGGCCGATCGGTTCGACGAGATGGGGATCGAGACCGATCTCCTCCTGCGCCTCGCGCAGCGCCGCCTCCGCCGCGTTGGCGTCGGTCGGATCGATCTTGCCGCCGGGAAAGGCGATCTGGCCGGCATGATTGCGCAATTGCATCGTCCTGCGTGTCATCAGCACCGTCGCATTGCGGCGTTCGACGATGGGGATCAGCACCGCCGCGTCGCGAGACACGAAACCGCGCGGCGGAATAAACTCCGGATTGATCACCACCTCGTTGTCGCCGGCGTCCGGCCCCTGGTCGAGCGGACGCAGAAGCTGGCGGGCGCGGCTGAAGAAGTGATCCGGGCGGAAGGGATTGTCGAAGTCGGGGCTCGTCACGCCGCTGCCACCTCGCTGGATGAATCGGCGATGTCGCCCTCATGCCCGAGCACGAAGAAGCAGCCGGCCGAGGCGACGCCGATATCCGCTCCGCGCTGCTCGAAATGCGCCGCCAGCTCATGCACCAGGGGGCGCGCCAGCCGGGCTTCCAGGCCGCCCCGGACCCGCACATAGGGCACCAGCCCGCCATCCTCCCCGTTCACCGCGACGCGCAGGGGATGGTCGGCGTCGACGGTGACGACATCCCCGCCATTGGTCCGGAAAACGAGGCTGGGCCCGCCCTCCTTGTGTTCGACCGCCATTTCGACGGCGATGAACGGCACGTCGTCAACGCGGATCGCCAGCTTCTCGGCCGGTGTGACCAGCACATAGCCGCCATCCGGCTCGCGCCGCAGCACCGTCGCGAACAGCCTGATCAGCGCCTCACGCTGGATCGGCCGGCCCTCGTGATGCCAAGCACCCGACCAGTCGATGCGGATATCGATCACGCCGCAATGAGCGGGATTCCACAGATGCACAGGGGCCGGCCCGCGGAACGTCCCCGCCCTGGCGATCAGGGCGGCGAGGGTCGAACCGTCCGCCGAATCCGGGTCGGCCTTGGTTTCGCCCTGCTTTATCACTGACATGCTAAATTCATCCTTCCGCGCATGGCTGACGCTGCCATGCCGGTCGTGCGAAGATTGTAAGCGGATCGAGTCACTCGATCTCGTCGCGACCGTAACTGAAACTATATGGGCCGATATGAGCGCGTTCAATCAGACCTCCATCGCAGACGTCGATCCGGGCCGCACCGTCGCCGAAGCCGATGCCGCCGTCGCGACGATCAAGTCGGCGCGGGACGCGATCGGCAAGATCATCTACGGCCAGGAAACCGTGATCGAGCGCGTGCTGGTCACGCTGCTGGCCGGCGGCCACGGCCTGCTGGTCGGCGTGCCGGGCCTCGCCAAGACCAAGCTCGTCGAGACGCTCGGCATCGTGCTCGGGCTCGATGAGCGGCGCGTGCAGTTCACGCCCGACCTGATGCCATCCGACATCCTCGGCTCCGAGGTGATGGACCAGGACGAATCCGGCCGCCGCTCGTTCCGCTTCCTCAAGGGCCCGATCTTCGGCCAGCTGCTGATGGCGGACGAGATCAATCGCGCCAGCCCGCGCACGCAATCGGCCCTACTGCAGGCGATGCAGGAATATCACGTCACAGTGGCCGGCCAGCGCTACGACCTGCCGAGCCCGTTCCATGTGCTGGCGACGCAGAACCCACTCGAGCAGGAAGGCACCTATCCGCTGCCGGAAGCCCAGCTCGACCGCTTCCTGCTGCAGATCGACGTGCTCTATCCCGACCGCGACGCCGAGCGGCGTATGCTGTTCGAGACGACCGGCGCGGCCGACGCCGTCGCCCAGCGCGTGACGGACGCGGCGGCGCTGAAGTCGATCCAGCAATTGGTCCGCCGCCTGCCGATCGGCGAGAGCGTCGTCGAGGCGATCCTGAACCTCGTGCGCTCGGCCCGTCCCGGCGAGATCGAGGACAAGAAGCTCGCCGGCGTGATCGCCTGGGGACCCGGCCCCCGCGCCAGTCAGGCGCTGATGCTCGCCGTGCGCGCCCGCGCCCTGATCGACGGCCGCTATGCGCCCTCCGTCGACGACGTCATCGCGCTGGCGGAACCCGTGCTGCAGCACCGCATGAGCCTGAGCTTCGCCGCACGGGCGGACGGGCTCTCGGTTCGCGATGTGATCGGGACCCTCAAGTCACGAATCGGGTGAAGTCTTGACCGAACCGCGCGCCAACGTGCCGACATCTCGTCCTGTCGGCACGAATCTGGCCGAGGCCAAGGGCCTTGCCCGGAGCCTGCCGGACCTTCTGGTCGAGGCGCGCCGTGTCGCGACCACGGTTCTGGCCGGCTGGCATGGCCGCCGGCGCGCCGGACCGGGTGAAACCTTCTGGCAGTTCCGTCCCTTCGTCACCGGCGAGGCGCCGGGCCGCATCGACTGGCGCCGCTCGGCACGCGACGATCATCTCTATATCCGCGAGCGCGAGTGGGAAGCGGCCCACACCGTGTGGCTTTCGGCCGATCTCTCGCCTTCGATGGATTTCCGCTCCAAGCTGGCGCTGGCCTCGAAGCGCGACCGCGCGCTCGTCATCCTGCTGGCGCTGGGCGATCTGCTGGCGGCCGCCGGCGAACGCATCGGCCTGCTCGGTCTCGGCGATCCCGTGCTCTCGCGCAACGCGGCCGAGCGACTGGCGGAGACGCTCGCCGTCTTCGAGGATGCCCAGCCGGCTCTGCCGTCCGCGGCCCGGCTCAGCCGCTTTGCCGATCTCGTGCTGATCGGCGACTTTCTCGATCCGATCGACGAGATCGACGCGCGGCTCGCCGACTATGCGCGCCACGGCGCCACCGCCCATCTGGTCGAGATCCGCGATCCGGTCGAGGAAATCTTCCCTTACGCCGGGCGAACGGAGTTCCGGGATCCCGAAAGCGGCGCGCTCTACACGATAGGCCGCGCCGAGCAGATCGGCGAGGAATACCGAAACCGTCTGCTCGCCCGCCGCGAGACTCTGGCGGCGACCTGCCGCCGCCTCGGCTGGAGCTATCTCACCCATCGCACCGACCGGCCGGCGACGGAGCCACTGCTGGCGCTGCATGCGCGCCTGTCGGCCCGCGTCACCGAGGGAGGACGGCCATGATCGCCGGCCTGCCCCTCGCCTTCGGCGCGCCGCTCGTCCTCACCGCGCTGGTGCTGCTGCCGGCGATCTGGTGGCTGTTGAAGCTGACCCCGCCACGCCCGCGGCTGGAAAGCTTCCCGCCGACGCGCATCTTGGCAGAAATCGCCAGGCGCGACGAACAGCCGGCGCGCAGCCCGTGGTGGCTGACGGCGCTGCGATTGCTGCTCGCGGGCCTGGTCATCCTGGCTCTGGCGGCGCCGATCTGGCGTCCGACCGGCGAAAGCGTGCCCGGTGGCGGCCCGCTTCT
Organism: Kaistia granuli DSM 23481; assembly: GCF_000380505.1. Taxonomy (GTDB): domain Bacteria; phylum Pseudomonadota; class Alphaproteobacteria; order Rhizobiales; family Kaistiaceae; genus Kaistia; species Kaistia granuli. The sequence goes on from NZ_AQYH01000008.1 coordinate 297,121, forward strand.
CGTCGTCATCGACAATGACTGGGCGGCGGCGCGCGACTGGGAGACCCGCATCGACACGGCGCGGCGGATCGTCGATCTGGCCGAACGCTCGGGCCGGCCCGTCGGCCTGATCGCGACGGCCGAGCCGCCGAACCAGGAATATGCGCCGACCGATGGCGCGACGATCCGGACGCGCCTCGATGCGATGGTCCCCCGTCCCTATCCGACCGATCGCAACGCCATCGCAGAAGCCCTGCGAACCGGCATCACCTCGGCCGAGTTCGGCGGCGTTGCCTGGCTCTCCAACGGCCTCGGAGGCCAGGATGCCGAGGATTTCTCGCGCTTCCTCGAGACGACCATCAGGGCCCCGGTGACGATCTATGGCCGTGACGGCAAGCCGTTGCTCGGCCTAGCCGCGCCGGCCGCCACCGCCGATGCGCTGACCCTTTCGGTGCTGCGCAGCGAAGGACAGACCGCGACCGGCACGCTGGTCGCCCGCGACATGAAAGGCCGCTCGATCGGCGAGGCGCCGTTCGCCTTCAAGCCGGGCGAGCTTCGCACCGAGGCCGCCTTCACGCTGCCAACCGAACTGCGCAACGAGATCGTCCGGGTCGAGATCGCCGGCAGCGAGACCGCAGGCGCCGTGCAACTGCTCGACGACCGCTTCAAGCGCCGGCGCATCGGCGTGATCTCCGGCGCTTCGAGCGACAATGCCCAGCCGTTGCTGTCGCCGCTATACTACATCACCCGCGCCGTGCAGCCCTTCGCCGACGTGATCGAACCGCGCGACGCCAATGCCGCCAACGCGGTTCCGCAGATGATCGAGGCCGGCGCGGCGGTGATCGCAATGGCGGATATCGGCACGCTGACGCCCGACGTGGAGGAAAAGCTCGCCGGCTGGGTCGAGGCGGGCGGCACGCTGCTGCGCTTCGCCGGACCGCGTCTGGCCGCTGCCAGCGGCGAGACGGACACCCTCATTCCCGTGCGCCTGCGCGAAGGCGGCCGCGTGCTCGGCGGCAGCCTGTCCTGGGCCTCGCCGCAACCGCTGGCGTCGCTCTCGCCGACCAGCCCCTTCGCAGGCCTCGCCATCGCGCCCGACATCGAAGTCCGGCGCCAGGTCCTGGCTGAGCCCGACGGCAATCTGCCGGCACGCACCTGGGCAGCCCTCGGCGACGGCACGCCGCTGGTGACGGCCGCCCCGCTCGGCAAGGGCTGGCTGATCCTCTTCCATGTGACGGCCGACGCGAGCTGGTCGAACCTCCCGCTTTCCGGCACTTTCGTCGAGATGCTGCGCCGCATTGCCGCCTTCGCCTCGGTGCCGCAGATCGAGGCCGCCCGCACCGCCGAGGGCGTCGCGACCGGCGCGGCGCTGCCGCCCTATCGCCTGCTCGACGGCTTCGGCCATTTCGTCACCAGCGATCCGCTGGCGCGGCCGCTGCCGGCGACCGGCCCGCTGCCGGCGCCGAGCCGCGATCACCCGCCCGGACTCTATGGCGCGGATGACGGATTCCGCGCCGTCAACGTACTGGCGGCCGACGCGACGCTGCCGCCCTTCGATGCCGCCTCGCTCGCCGGCGCCGAAATCCGGCCCTATCCGACGACGGCGCCGACCGACCTGTCGCCCTATCTGCTGCTCGCGGCGCTCGCCTGCCTGATCGCCGATGCGCTGGCGGTGCTCTGGCTGAATGGCGGCCTCCGGCTGCGTCCGCGCGCGATTGCTCTTGTTATCCTTTCGTTAACCCTGGGCCATGCTTTCGTCCCTGCTCCGGCAGGCGCCGACGCGGCGAGCGACCAGTTCGCCATCGACGCCGTCAACACCTCGCGCCTCGCCTATGTGACGACCGGCAACAAGGAGATCGACGACATGAGCCAGGCCGGTCTGGCCGGCCTGTCGCGGGCGCTCGGCGCCCGTACCGCGCTCGAGCCGGCCGACCCGCTCGGCGTCGATGTCGCCAAGGACGAGCTCAGCTTCTTCCCGCTGCTTTACTGGCCGATCGATCCGACATCGCCGATGCCCGACTCTTCCACGCTCGCGCGGATCGACGCCTATATGAAACAGGGCGGCTCGATCCTGTTCGATACGCGCGACGAGCTGGAACGGGCGCCCGGCACCACGGGGTTCGGCGGCACGCCGGCGGCGGAGCGGCTGCGGGCCATGCTGTCCGGGCTCGATGTGCCGCCGCTCGAACCGGTACCCTCCACCCATGTTCTGACCAAGGCGTTCTACTTGCTCGAGGATTTTCCCGGTCGCTATAGCGGCGGTCCACTCTGGGTCGAAGCCTCGCCGCCGGAGGACGATGCCGCCGCGGCGGCGCGGCCCGCCAGGCCGGGCGACGGCGTCTCGTCGATCCTGATCACCGAGAACGACCTCGCTGGCGCCTGGGCGACGGATGCCGACGGGCGCTATCTGGTGCCGACCGTGCCGCCCGACCCGCGCCAGCGCGAACTCGCCTATCGCACCGGCATCAACATCGTCATGTACACGCTGACCGGCAACTACAAGGCCGACCAGGTGCATGTGCCGGCCCTCCTGGAGAGGCTGGGGCAATGAACTGGTCGCTGACCTTCGCGCCGCTGATCCCGCTGCCCTGGCTGGCGGCGCTGGCGCTGCTCGGCCTCGTCGCCGTCGCCCCCCTCCTGTTCCGCCGGCTGCGCGGTGCCTGGCTGCGCGTCGCGGCGCTGGCAGCCCTGGTCGCGGCCCTTGCGGGGCCGGTGCTCCTGGCCGAGGACCGCCAGCCGCTGCCGACCATCGTCGCCGTCGTCGTCGACAAGAGCGCCAGCCAGGATCTCGATGGCCGCGCCGCCACGACGGAAGCGGCGCGCGACGCGCTGACCAAGCGGCTCGGCGACCTCCGCAATATCGAGATCCGCACAGTCGAGGCCGGCGGCAAGACCGGCGCAGCACCGGTCGACGGCACGGAACTGTTCACAGCGCTCGGCACGGCGCTCGCCGATGTCGCACCGGAGCGGCTCGGCGCCGTCGTCATGCTGACCGATGGCGAAGTGCACGACGTGCCGATGCCGGCCGGCTCGCCCTTCGGCGGCGCGCCGCTGCACGCGCTGGTCGCCGGCCGCGACGACGAGCGCGACCGCCAGATGGTGATCCGCTCGGCGCCCCGCTTCGCCATCGTCGGCGAGAGCCAGATGGTCGAATATCAGGTGCTCGACCAGGGTGCGCCCTCGAACGAACCCGTCCGCGTCACCATCAGCCGCGACGGCGAGCCGCTGGCGACCGAAACGGTGACGCCCGGCGCGATCAACCGCTTCCCGATCGAGATCGGCCATGCCGGCCAGAATATCATCGAATTCGAGGCGGAGCCGCTCGCCGGCGAGCTGACCCCGATCAACAACCGCGCCGCCGCCGTCATCGACGGCATCCGCGAGAATCTCCGCGTGCTGCTGGTCTCGGGCGAGCCGCATGCCGGCGAACGGATCTGGCGCAACCTGCTGAAATCGGACGCTTCCGTCGACCTCGTGCATTTCACCATCCTGCGGCCGCCGGAGAAGCAGGACGGCACGCCGATCAACGAATTGTCGCTGATCGCCTTCCCGACACGCGAGCTGTTCTCCGTCAAGATCGACCAGTTCGACCTGATCATCTTCGATCGCTACGCCCAGCGCGGCGTGCTCCCGACCGTCTATTTCGACAACATCGCCCGCTATGTCCGCGACGGCGGCGCGCTGCTGGTCGCCTCCGGGCCGGACTATGCCTCCGACGACAGCCTCTATGCGACGCCGCTCGCCGATGTGCTGCCGGCGGCGCCGACCGGCCGCATCATCGAGAAGCCGTTCAGCCCCCGCGTCACCGATCTCGGGCAGCGCCACCCGGTGACGCGCGGCCTCGAAGGGGCCGACGCCGAACCGCCGCGCTGGAGCCGCTGGTTCCGCCAGGTCGAGGTCGACAAGCCGGATGGCGAAGTCATCATGAAGGGCGTCGACGACGATCCGCTGCTGGTGCTGCAACGCGAGGGCGAAGGCCGCGTCGCGTTGCTGCTGTCGGATCAGGTCTGGCTCTGGGCGCGCGGCTATGAGGGCGGCGGGCCGCATGTCGACCTGCTGCGCCGGCTGGCGCACTGGCTGATGAAGGAACCCGACCTCGAGGAAGAGGCGCTGCGGGCGACGGCGCGCGGCGCCACGCTGGCGATCGAGCGCCAGACCATGCAGGAGAAGATCGCCCCAGTGACGGTGATCGCGCCGTCCGGTGCGCGCAGGACGCTGACGCTCGACGCCGCCGGCCCCGGCCGCTTCCGGGCCGAGTTGCCGGCCGACGAGATCGGCCTCTGGCGCGTCGAGGACGGCGAACGGCGCGCCTTCGCCCATGTCGGGCCCGCCAATCCGCGCGAGTTCACCGATGTGCTCTCGACCTTCGACAAGCTGGCGCCGGTGGTCGAGGCGACCGGCGGCCGCATCGCGCGCATGGCCTCGGCCGACGGTACTCTGGACACCCCGCGCGTCATCCCGATGCAGTCGGGCCGCGCCATGTCGGGCCGCGACTGGATGGGCGTGCGCATGACCGAGGCATCCGTGCTCAAGGGTGTCGACCGCTGGCCGCTGTTCTCCGGCTTCCTCGGCCTGGCGATCCTGCTCGGCGTGACCGCGATGACCTGGTACCGCGAAGGACGGTAGGCAGTTCTGACCAGACGCAGCGGAACGGTCGGAACACCCTCGCCGTCATGCCCGTCTCCGAGCCGCCATCCCATTCATCCGAGGCTCGGGAGGCTCAGACGGTAGCATCGCCGTTGCATGGATTCCTGCTTTCGCAGGAATGACGGAGGAAGATTTGGAAGCAGCGAGAGCCTGTCCCTGCCAAGCCTGAGGTCGATGACGCGCCCCTAGGCGGCCCGTTCCGCCGCGCCACCGAGGCCATCCAGCGCGTCGTCGGTCAGCGGGCAGACCAGCACGCGGGCGGGATCGGCCGGAGCCGGCAGGGTGATCTGGTAGGGCTTCAGCCGGACGAAGCCGAACGGTCCGTAGTAGGGCTCGTCGCCGACCAGCAGGATGACGGAATGGCCCGCCTCCCGGGCGGCGGCGATCGCCGTGCGCATGAGCGACTTGCCGGCGCCCCTGCCCTTCCAGTCCGGCTCCACGACCAGCGGCCCGAGCAGCATGGCCGGCCGGCCGCCGATACGGATCGGCGTCAGCCGGACCGAGCCGATCAGCCTCTCGCCCGACTTGGCGACGAAGGAGAGCTCCGGATCCTGCGCAACGCCCTCGCGCAGCAGCGAGGCGGCACGGGCGAAACGGCCGGGCCCGAACGAGATTTCGTGCAGCGCCTCGATGCCGGCGTCATCGGCGGGCGTCTCGGCCAGGACGGTGAAGGAGTCGATTTTCATGGAGGCGTCTCGTCGGAAGGGCATGACACTGTCCGACGGACACCACCGTCAAGCGCGGTGCGTCCTCGGGACAAACAAACGAACGGCATCGCGTGACAGGAGGTCACGGCCGTCGGTTCGTCGTCGCAGAAGGAGGCTCGGAGTCATGTCTGGTTCCGGGTCGCAATCCCAAGGCGCATAGCATGGGCCGGCGGCGTCGGCAATCACCAATGCGCCGAGGCGGGAATGCGGTCGAGAATCTCGCCGAGCCTTCGCCGCGTCGCCGGCGTCGTTGCCTCGGGCAGCGCGGCGGGATCGAAAAAGCCCGCTTCCGCGATCTCGCGGTTCGGATAGCGGGGCGGGCTCGGACGATCGAAGGAGCGGGCGACGAAGACCAGCACGTGGTCCCGCCGCCGCTTCGGGTTCATGTAGATGCCGAATAGCGTCGCCGGCGCACCGAGCACGATGCCGCCCTCCTCGCGCAGTTCGCGCGCCAGCGCCTCGCCGACGCTCTCGCCCCGCTCGACGCCGCCGCCCGGCAGATACCAGCCGGGCGTATAGGAATGCCGCACCAGGAAGATGCGCCCAGCCTCGTCGAAGCAGGCGCCGCGCACCCCGAGCGTCATGCCGCGCAAGACGGGCGCGGCGATACCGCCGAGGCGGGCGAGAAGTGAATACATGCCGATCCTTCCATCCGCGAGGGAACCCAAGCATAGGGGGACGGGCGGCGGCGGCAAACCGCGCCGCGGCCGAACGCATGCCATGCGGGACGAACATGGCAGGGTCGCGTCGCGCGGCCTGACAGAACCGGATCGCGCTCCCCATATTTTCAACAGATGAGGCGGGTCACTGACCAGATCGACCGATCCGCCCGGCGGCGCCCCATGTTGGCGCCGTTTGCTTTTGCGAGGATGGCATCGACGCACCCGCCATCGATCGAAGTCGACGCGGCATCGCGGCTGGACGCTGGCCTCGCGCTTCGTTAAGCCGATGACGATGTTCGTGCTCGCCCATCTCTCCGATCCGCATCTTGGCCCGCTGCCGCGTCCGCGAACGCTGGAGCTCGCGTCGAAGCGGGTCATCGGCTACGTCAACTGGCGGCGCAACCGCGTGCGCTCGCTCGGCGGCGAGGTGCTGGCCGGGCTGATCGAGGACATGCTCTCCCGCACGCCGGACCACATCGCGGTCACCGGCGACCTGGTCAACATCGCGCTGCCGGCCGAGATCGTCGCCGCCGGCGACTGGCTGAAGGCTGTCGGCCCGCCCGCCGACGTCTCGTTCGTACCGGGCAACCACGATGCCTATGTGCCGGGCGCTCTGGCCAAGGCACTCGCCCTCTGGGGACCCTATGCGACCGGCGATACCGGCACGCCGCTCGGCCGCGTCACCTTTCCCTATCTGCGACGTCGCGGCCCGGTCGCCATCATCGGCGTTTCCAGCGCCAGGGCGTCGGCCCCCTTCATGGCGACGGGCCATGTCGACGCCGCCTGCCTGCCGGAACTGCGCGACATGCTCCTGCGCGCCAAGAGCGACGGCCTCTATCGCGTCGTGCTGATCCATCATCCGCCCTTCAAGAAGGCGACGGGCTGGCACAAGCGGCTGGTCGGAGCCGGACGGATTCGTGCCCTGATCAAGGAAGTCGGAGCCGAACTGATCCTGCACGGCCATACCCATATCGACAGCTTCGAGAGCATCGAGGGGCCGGAAGGCCGCGTGCCGGTGATCGGCGTGCCGTCGGCGGCCAATGCGCCCGGCGGTCACAAGCCGGCCGGACGCTACAATCTGTTCGGCATCGAGGGCGAACCCGGCAATTGGCGCTGTTCGCTGGTGGAGCGAGGCTACGGCGCCCCCGGCAGCGGCATCGAGATCATCCGCGAGCGCAGCGTCGGCTGAAGGCCGGAACGCCGCCCGGCGCCGCTAGGCGGGCGCCGGCGCGTTCTGTTCCAGGAATTCGCCGCGCAATTCCTGCCAGCCCTGCTGAAAGATGGACTGACCCAGCAGCCAGCGCTGGCGGGTCGCCTCCTGGGGGTTGTCGAGAGCCGAACGCCAGATCCGCTTCGCCTCACTCCCTGCCCCGCTGGCATACAGGCATGTCGCATAGGTATGCCGGGCCAGCATCAGATCCCCCCGCTCGCATTCCGTCCCTCGCTGGGCCGCCTGCAGCGCCAGTGCGGGCTTGTCCTTGCTGAGATAATGGGCCGACAGATTGAGCCAGTATGTCGATATGTTCTGGCGATCCAGCCTTCGATAGCGAATGGCCTCGCACTCGCGGCCGCTGTCGAACACCATCAACTTGATCAATCGGCTGATCGTCTTGTTCTGGCCAAACCAGTCCAGCGTATGATGACCGGAAAACGGCATCTTGACCGGCGTCAGCGGGTGGCGCGCGGTAATCAGATCGGCGTGTTTTCGATCATTACCGTTGAAGGGATCGTAGAAGATGTAGCCGCCGGCAACCGGCGCAATCTGCGAGACAACATCGTAACGGCAAACGAGGCCGGTCTGATCGGCCTGCCACCGCTGTTCCCAGGGAAAACGGGCCATGTCCGGCGAGAATTGCGGCGCGAAGAGCAGCACCCGCGAAAGGGACAGCCGCTCGGAAAAGTTGATCGCGCCATAAGCCCCCATGCTCGAGCCGTAGCCGACGCGCTGCCGGCCAGCCAGTCGCTGGTTGATCCGCTCGATGACGTCATCCATCTCGTCGTGCTGATACCAGTGGTTGCCATGCGATTTGATGGAGACGACGTTGACGTTGTTCGTCGAGAAGTAGCGCAGCCCAAACGGCGGCCGGTCCGGATCCAGGACGTTGGACCAGGGGTCGAAGCAGACCACCACGGGCCCGTCGTCCGCCAGCGCCGCCTGCACCTGGTAGGAACGACCCGAATACAGCTCTTCCATGCGAAGATTTCTCTGACTTTCAAGAAGAAATATTTGGAAATTTGCTATAAATTCAACTCAGTCTTCCAGATATTCGGACACTGGTCTTGGACTGAACTTGACGAATGTACTCGCCAACTGAAAGGTTCTCTAGGCCTCAATTGCCACACTCGACTGGGCACACAGTTTCCCGCCACCGCCCCATAGAGGCAGCGCCATTTGGGGGCATGCAAAAGCCGCCGCCGAGAGCCGAGGCGGGAGTTCGTTGGAAAGGGAAAAGACGCTAGCCGCCGATATGGACCCAGGCATAGGCCAGCAATCCGACGACGCCGACCAGCAGTCCCGCGAGGAACGCCGCGACGATCCAGCCCGTCTGCGTCGAGGCAGCCGCCCGCGGCGCCGCCGCATCGGCCGGCAGACTGCGGGCGAGCGTCCGGCGCTCGCCGCGCTTGCCGTCCTGCTGCGCGGCGCGGCGGATCAGCCAGTCGCCCTCCAGCGCCCGATCGCGCTCGATCACCCGCTCGGCGACATAGTGGGTGACGCAATCGGCCATGTCCTCGAGATCGACGGTCTCGAGGATGACGGTGCGGCCGAGCCGCGTATCCTTCAGGAAACGATAGGTGCGACGATCGCGCGCCATGGTGACAAAGGCAGTCATGTCGATCCAGAAGCGCGGCTGCGTGCCAGTATCGATCGCCGCCACGAACTGGTCGTCGCCCTCGGGGACTCCGTCGAAGACGCCCTTGAGCGCGTCGACCAGCATGTCGAGGCGAGCCCGTTCGGCCTCGCGCAACTCCACCACCACGTCGGCGCGCTCCGCTTCCGCCAGACGGACCTTGCGGATCGCATCGGCGAGATTGCGGACGTTCGAAGCCGCTCCGCCCTCGGGCCCGCGCCTGCCGCCAGCGTCGTTCATCCGTTGACTCCGAATTGATGCGACGATCTTCTGCCTGTCTTTAGCAAATCCGCCGCCCCGACGCATCCACGGATCGTCGGCATCGCGCGGGCAGCGATCAGGGGGACGCCATGACCGAGCTTTCCGGACCCGTGCTCAGGGTCGCCGACGCAGCCAAGTCCTTCGGCCTCGACATCGCGCTCCACGTCATGCCGTCCTCCACCCGCACGGCGGAGGAAGCAGCCGCGGCATGCGAATGCTCGGTCGGCGAGATCGTCAAATCGCTGGTCTTTCGCGGCGTGACCAGCGGCGACGCCATCCTGCTGCTCGTCTCGGGCTCGAACCGCGTCGATGAAAGCAAGGTCGCCGAAACGATCGGCGAGCCGATCGAACGACCAGACGCCGCCTTCGTCCGCACCGCCACCGGCTTTGCCATTGGCGGCATTCCGCCCTTCGCCCATGCGACCCGGCTCGCCTGCTGGTTCGACCGCGATCTGCTGGCGTTCGAACGCGTGTTCGCCGCCGCCGGCACGCCGCACGCCGTCTTCGCCGTCAGCCCGGCCGCGCTGCAAAATGCCATCGCGGCGCCGGTCATCGCCATGGGATGACGGCCGTCCGGATCCAAAAAGCGCGGGGGCGGCTTGAGATCGCCTGAATTCTGACGATTATCCGCGCCGGGTCGGGACCGATACGGAGAGATGAGAATGCGATTCGCCTGGATCGCCGGCGTGATGATCGTGGCGAATGCCGCGCTTCCCGCCAGCGCCGACGTGATCTATCCGCGTGGACTGGTACGCGCTCCGGAAACACTCGACCCGCAGAAGGCCGCCACCTTCAACGAAACGCCCATTCTCTACGACCTATTCGAAGGTCTGGTGACGCTCGACGCCGAGGGCCGCCCCGTCGCGGGCGCCGCCGAGAGCTGGACCGTTTCGCCGGATGGCCGCGTCTACACCTTCCGGCTGCGCGACGGCGCCCGCTGGTCGAACGGCGACGTCGTCAAGGCATCCGATTTCGTGGCGTCGTTCCGCCGGCTGTTCGCGCCGACAACCGGCGCTACCGAGGCCGGCCCGCTCCTCGTCATCCAGGGCGCCAGCGCCGTCCAGCAGGGCACCGCCAAGCCCGAGACGCTCGGCGTCGCCGCGCCCGACGCGGCCACGCTCGAGATCACGCTGGAACGGCCGGTGCCGACCTTCCTGAACCGGCTGGCGCTGCCGGTCGCCCTCCCCGTCAATGTCGCGACGATCAAGAAGCTCGGCGCCGATTTCGGCTCGACCGGCAAGATCGTCTCCAACGGCGCCTATCGCCTCGCCGCCATCGACAAGAAGGACGGCTACATCCTCGTCAAGAACGCCCGCTTCCGCGACGCCAAGGCGATGCCGATCGACAGCGTCGTCTACAAGCCGTTCGAGAGCCCGGCCGAATGCGTCGAGGCGTTCCGCACCCAGGCGGTGCTGTCCTGCCCCGACGTGCCGACGGAAAACCTGCAGGACCTGCGCAAGGAATTCGGCTCGGCGCTGCGCTTCGCGCCCTATCCCGGCACCTATTATTTCGCGCTCAACACCACCAAGAAGCCGTTCGACAACATCGTCGTCCGCCGCGCGCTGGCCATGGCGATCGATCGAGAGGCGCTCGCCGCCGCCGTCTGGTCGGGCGGCATGATCCCGACCGCGACCCTGGTGCCGCCGGAACTGTCGGGGATCGCCGCCAAGACGCCGGAACCGATCGAGATCCGCCGCGCCGAAGCGCGGAAGCTGCTCGAAAGCGCCGGCTTCGGACCGGCGACGGAAGCCGCCATCCCGATGCAGCACGCCGCCGCCGATCCGGCGGAGCCGAACAACGCCGGGAAGGCCGCCGAGACGGCTCAAGCCGTCGCCGCGACGAAGCCGGCAACCGACGGTCCCGATGCCCCGGAGGCCAACGCAGCCCCCGCCCGGATGGCAGCCGATTCCGCCGCCCCGAAGACGAAGCCGGCAGACGCTGCACCGGAGACCAGGCAGCCGGCGGCTGCCGCCCAGGCGACGGACAAGCCGGTCCAAGCCAAAGTGGCGGACGACAAGCCGGACGAAACCAAACCGATCGAAACCAAGCCAGCCGAGAAGACGGCCGCCGCCGCTCCAGCCTCGCCCGAAGCGTCGGGCCCGAAGCCGCTCGTGCTGACCATCCGCGTCGGCACCGGACTGGGGAACGAGGAAACCGCCCGCGCCGTCGCCGCCCAGTGGAAGGCGATCGGCGTCGAGAGTGAGATCGTGACGGAGCCCAACGCGGCGCATTTCGCGCGGCTTCGCGACGGCGGCGACTACGACGTCGCCCGCTCCGGCTGGATCGCCGACGAGGCGGATCCGATCGACATGCTGACGGTGCTGCGCAGCGACAATGTCCGCTTCAACTATCCGCGCTATCGCAACGTGGAATATGACCGCCTGCTCGATCTGGCATCGGTCGAGATGGACATGGCGAAGCGGAAGCAGGATCTCGACGCGGCGGCCGCCATGCTGGCCGCCGACGCGCCGATCATCCCGCTTCTGGGCTATGTCTCGCTGGCTCTGGTCTCGCCGGTGCTGTCAGGCTGGGACGACAATCCCCGCAATGTCCATCCGACGCGCTTCATGACGCTGGACTGACAGCCGGACGCCAGCCGGCTCAGCGGCAGGCGACATAATGGCGACGACCATAGCTGTCGCGCCAGTAGCAGCGTCCGCTCGTGGCATCGGCGATGATCGCGCCGGTGACCGCACCGACGCCCGCGCCGATCGCCGCCGCACCGGCCGTGCCGCCCGCCAAACCACCGATCGCCGCGCCCGTCACGCCGCCGAGGACGGCGGCGTCGCCCGTCCGGGATCCGGTCGTGCAACCGGCCAGGATGGCGCCCGAAAGAGCCACTGCGATTACGAGGGGAGCTTTGTTCATGTCGACCTCCTCTGGACGCGGCGCATGACGGATGTCGCGGCTCGCGTCGGCTGTACCATGCTGGAAAGTAATGCAGGAGGTCGCGGATCAGTTCCGGCGGCACGGCAGGCAAGGCGCGGCGGCCAAAAAGAAACGGCCGGAACGAAGTCCCGGCCGTCTCAAGAAATCAAGAAAAGAAATTAGCGGCAGGACGTGTAATGACGACGACCGCGATTATCCTTCCAGTAGCAACGGCCGGTCGCGTCGGCGATGATCGCGCCCGTGACCGCACCGACGCCGGCGCCGATTGCCGCCGCGCCGACGCTGCCGCCTGCGAGACCACCAATGGCCGCACCGGCGAGACCGCCGACGACGGCACCGTCACCGGCACGCGAGCCGGTCGTGCAGCCAGCGACCACAGCGCCCAGGGCAACGAGCATAACGAGCGTAGAAGCCTTCTTCATCAATCTCTCCTGTCCATGTGAACCCCCGAGGGCGACCACCAAGACACCAAGGTCCGATTGGTTTCCCCCACACCGGCGCTCGATCCAGCCCGTCCATGATCACAAGAATCACAGGCGGCCGGGATCACGGCCATGCACCCGCCCCCCTTGAAGGGTCAGTCAGGCTCGAAGTCAAGCTAGCTGCTCCGGAGGGCCCCGAGAAGGGGCAACCCGGCCCAAGGCCGCGCTGCCCTTAGCTATTGTCAACAAAGGTGCAAAAAGGTCAGACAATCCCGCTGGAACTGCCGCCGGTCGAAGGCCGCTCGGCCGTGACCTTGGCGCGGTAGCCCGACGCGCGATAGACGCCGATCGGATCGATGGCGCCGCCCTTGGCCAGCCGCGCCTTGGCCAGGATCGGTCCGACATCGGTGGTGAAGGCCCGCTTCAGCGTCTGATTCGCCATCGTCACGTCATTGGCGTCCTGATAGGCGCCGAGACCGGCCCGGTCGACCAGCAACGCTTGCGCATAGGCGCGCAGGATCTCGACGGCGCTCGCCATCAGGCTCTCGATCGGATCGGTGACGTTGTGCGACTGGTCGATCATGTAGGCCGGCTGGAACGCCCTCGCCTTGCGATACTCGGCATCGACCAGCTCGTTGAAGACGAGGAAGAGCTGGAACGGATTGATCGAGCCGGCGTCGAGATCGTCGTCGCCATATTTGGAATCGTTGAAGTGGAAGCCGGCGAGCTTGCCGAACTGGATCAGCCGGGCGACGATCATCTCGATATTGGTGTTCGGCGCATGGTGGCCGAGATCGACCAGGCAGAATGCCTTCGGCCCCAGCTCCTGGGCGATCAGGTAGTTGGTGCCCCAGTCCTGCACCACCGTCGAGTAGAAGGCGGGTTCATAGAGCTTGTGCTCGGTGAAGACGCGCCAATCGTCCGGCAATGCCGCATAGACCGACTTCATCGCCTCCAGATAGCGCTCGAAGGCGCCCGTGAAGTTCGACTGGCCGGGGAAGTTCGAGCCGTCGCCGACCCAGACCGTCAGCGCCTTCGAACCCAGCACCTTGCCGATCTCGATCGTCTCGATGTTGTGCTCGACCGCCTGCTGGCGGACGGCGGCGTCGGTGTGCGACAGCGAGCCGAACTTGTAGGAATGCTTCTGGTCCTTGGCGTCCGAGAACGTGTTCGAGTTCATCGCATCGAAACCGAGGCCGAGCGCGTCGGCATGCGCCTTCAGAGCCTTCGGATCCGCCTTGTCCCAGGGATTGTGCAGCGAGACATTCGGGGTCGCGCGCGTCAGCTGGTTGATAACGGCGCAGTCGTCGAGCTTCTCGAAGATGCCGCGCGGCTCGCCGGGACCGGCGAAGCGGGCAAAGCGCGTGCCGCCGGTGCCGACGCCCCAGGACGGCACGGCGACGGTGAAGGCCGCGACCTTGCGCGTGATCGCATCGATGTCGATACCACGCCGGTCGAGCTGCTCGCCGAGCGAGGAATAGTCGTTGGCGAGCGCCGCGTCCTCGGCCTTGTTCTTCTCGGCCAGGATATCTGCGGAAATCGGAAGATCGGTCATGTGGCGGGTCCTCCCCAAGCCAGTTTTGCGTAACGGTTCCGGCAATCTCTCAGCCTGAGACCGTTCGTGAATTCGCCAGGCCGAGCCGGCTGGCGTGGTCTTCGAGGACCGGAGCGGAGCGGACTTTGGGTCCGTGAGCACCGGAAGCGCAGAAGACCGCGTCAGACGGCCGGCCTAGTAGAATTGGCGGGCGGTCTCAGCGGGTGAAGCTGATGACGTTGCCAGCATCGACATTGATGATGTTGCCGGTCGACTTGTTCGACAGGTCGGCGGCGAGGAAGTAGGCAGCCTCGGCGATGTCTTCCGGGAACACGCTGCGCTTCAGCAGCGAGCGGTTGCGGTAGAACTCCTCGAGATCGTCCTCGCCGATCTTGTTCGACTCGGCGCGCTGCTGGCGCCACTCGCCCTGCCAGATCTTCGAGCCGCGCAACACCGCGTCCGGGTTGATCGTGTTGACGCGGATGCCGAACGGCGCGCCCTCCAGCGCCAGGCAGCGGGCGAGATGGATCTCGGCCGCCTTGGCGGTGCAGTAGGCCGAGGCGCCGGCCGAAGCCGCGAGGCCGTTCTTCGAGGCGATGAAGACGATCGAGCCGCCGAGCTTCTGCGTCTTCATGATGCGATAGGCGGCGCGGGAGACGAGGAAATAGCCCGTCGCGAGGATCGCGATGTTCTTGTCCCAGGTCTCGAGCGTCGTTTCCTCGAACGGCGCGGCGGACGAAATACCGGCATTGGAGACGAGGATATCGATGCCGCCATACTCGATCAGCGTGTCGTGGAACGCCTTGTCGACCGCGCCCTCGCTGGTGACGTTGGCGATGACGCCGCGGATGTTGTCCTTGCCGAACTTGGCGCCGAGACCGGAAACGGTGGTGTCGAGCGCCGCCTGGTCGATATCGGCGATCATGACGACCGCGCCTTCCTGCAGGTAGCGGACGGCGGTGGCCGAGCCGATGCCGCCGGCGCCGCCGGTGATGAAGGCGATGCGGCCGGCGAGCGACTTCGGCTTCGGCATGCGCTGGAGCTTGGCTTCTTCAAGCAGCCAGTACTCGATGTCGAAGGCTTCCTGCTCGTCGAGGCCGACATAGGTCGACACCGTCGAGGCGCCGCGCATCACGTTGATGGCGTTGACGTAGAACTCGCCGGCGATGCGGGCGGTGGCCTTGTCGCGGGCAAAGGTGATCATGCCGACGCCGGGCACGAGGTAGACAACGGCGTTGGGATCGCGCATCGCCGGGCTGTCGGCGTGCTTGCAGCGGTCGTAGTAGGCGGCGTAGTCGGCGCGATAGGCATCGAGCGCGCCGTCGAGACCTTCGAGCACCGCGTCCAGATTATCCTTGGCCGGATCGTAGTCGACGACCAGCGGCCGGATCTTGGTGCGGAGGAAATGATCCGGGCAGGACGTGCCGAGCGCCGCCAATGAGCGAAGCTGAGCGGAATTGACGAATTCGAGCACGGCCGGCTGGTCGTCGAAATGGCCGATCTTCGATTCCGTCTTGCCGATGCGGCCGCGGATCTGCGGCATCAGGCTGGCTGCGACGGCGCGGCGCTTGTCGGCGTCGAGCGACTGCGCGACGGCGCCACCGAAGATCGCCTTGCCCTCAGTCTCCTTGGCGAACCAGGCGATCGCCTTGTTGATGATCTCGAGCGTCAGCCCATAGACGCCCTTGGAGGTGTCGGCCCAGGTGAACAGGCCGTGGCTCTCGAGCACGACACCCTTGGCGTTCGGGTTCTCGTTGGCGAATTTCGACAGCCACAGGCCAAGCTCGAAGCCCGGGCGCTTCCAGGGCAGCCAGCCGATCGTGTCGCCGTAGATCTGCTGGGTCAGTTCCCTCGAGTTCTTCGAGGCGGCGATGGCGATGATTGCGTCGGGATGCATGTGGTCGACATGCTTGTAGGGCACGTAAGCGTGCAGCGGCGTGTCGATCGAGGCCGCGCGGGGATTGAGGTTGAAGGTGCAGTGCGGCAGCAGGCCGACCATCTCGTCCTCGAACTCGAGGCCGCGATAGATGCCCTTCAGTGCTTCGAGCTTGTCCTGGTAGAGGGTCGCGAAACCGTCGAGCTTCATCGAACCGACATCGCCGCCCGACCCCTTGACCCAGAGCACCGTGACGTCCTGACCGGAGAGCGGATCCTTCTCGACGACCTTGGCCGACGTGTTGCCGCCACCGAAATTGGTGATGCGCTTGTCGGAACCGAGCAGGTTGGAGCGATAGAGCAGGAGTTCCGCCTCACCGAGGCCGGCGGCCTTGGCGTCGTCCCAGCGATTGTCGAGGAGATGCGAGGAAACGGGTTCGGTCATGATCGAGGTGCTCTTGATCGGTCGCCGCTTCGCATGGCGCGAGCGCATCGGATCGGCGAACCATCCACGGGGGACGTCGCTCGGCCTGTCCAGCCGAGGACCACGCAATTGCGTCTGATGATCTGTCAGGGGCCCCGCCGCTTGTCAATCAAAACCAGTCAGATCGGAGCATGATGCCGGAGATATTGCGCTGCATTATGACTGATGTTGACTATTTTGCGTCGCATCATTAGCGGGAATGATCGTTTCTGATTGACAATCATCGGAAAGCTTGGACAATCCCGCTCCGTCGGAGGGACGCATGCACGAAATCGAGCGCCACAGGATCATCCTCGGCGAGGTGGCCGAGCGCCCTGTCGTCACGGTGGCGCAGCTTGTCGGCCTCACCGGCGCCTCCGAAGCCACGATCCGGCGCGACATCACCGCCCTGAACGACGACGGCCAGCTGCGCAAGGTACGCGGCGGCGCCGAGCGGCTGCAGGGCTCGAACGGCATCGGCAGCCTGATGACGCCGGCCTTCGAGGAAACCCGGCTGCAGAACCTTCCCGCCAAGCGCGCCATCGCCCGCGCCGCCGCCAGCCTGGTCGAGGACGGCGAGTCGATCATCGTCAATGGCGGCACCACCACCTACTGCCTCGGTCCCTACATCGCCGATCGCAAGCTGCGCGTCCTCACCAATTCGCTCGATCTCGCGCTCTATCTGATCGGCAATGGCGATTGCCAGGTCGTGCTGCCGGGCGGCGACATCCATCGCGAGCAGCGCATGGTGGTCAGCCCCTACACCAACGACACGGTGATCGAGCACTTCTACGCCGCCAAGTATTTCCTCGGCGCCCACGCCATCCGCCGCCAGGGCCTGATCGAGGGCGATCCCGTCCTGATCAAGGCCGAGCAGAAGATGCTGAAGCAGGCCGAGCAGGTGATCGCGCTGGTCGACGGCTCGAAGTTCCAGCCGCGCGGCAGCCTGATCCTCTGTCCCCTGACCCAGCTCGACCGGGTGATCACGGACAGTTCGGCGCCGAAGGAAGCCTGTGACATGCTGCGCGACGCCGGCGTCATCGTCGATGTCGTCGAGGTCGAAGCGGAGAGTTGATGATCTGATCTTGCCAATCCCGGCCAACAAAAAAGGCGGCGCCAAGCCGTTGTTCAAGGGAAACGCCAAGTCATGCAGCCAATCCTCGCCCTGGAGGGGGTGTCGAAATCCTTCGCCGGCGTGAAAGCGCTCAAGGACGTCTCGTTCGACGTCCGCCCGGGCGAAGTGCATGCGCTGATGGGCGAGAACGGCGCCGGCAAGTCGACGCTGATCAAGGTCATCGCGGGCGTGCATGCGCCCGACAGCGGCGAGATCCGCGTCAATGGCGAGCTCGTCCGCTTCGCGACGCCGCGCGAGGCCCGCGCCGCCGGCATCGCCACCGTCTACCAGGAGCTTCTGCTCTTCCCCGAGCTTTCGGTCGCCGAGAATATCTATCTCGGCCATGCGCCGCGCATGACCATGAACGCGCTCGACTGGACGAAGATGCGCGACGGCGCCCGCCGCCTGCTCGACGACCTCGACAGCCACGATCTCGACGTCGACGCCCGCGTCGGCAGCCTCTCCGTCGCCAACCGCCAGCGTGTCGAGATCGCCAAGGCGCTGTCGCAGGACGCGCGCGTGCTGATCATGGACGAGCCGACGGCGGCGCTGTCCGACACCGACGCCCGCCGGCTGATGGACGTCGTCCGCCGGCTGCGCGATCGCGGCGTCGCCATCGTCTATGTCTCGCACCGCATGCCCGAGATCTTCGCGCTCGCCACCCGCGTCACGGTGCTGCGCGACGGCGCCTATGTCGGCACCCGCGACATCGGCGACATCACCGAGGCCGACCTCGTCTCGATGATGGTCGGCCGGCCGGTCGACCAGCTGTTTCCGAAGACCGACGCCGAGATCGGCGCGCCGGTGCTGGAACTGCGCAACATCGCCTATCGCGACGAAGTCGAGGACATCTCCTTCACCATCCGCGCCGGCGAGATCGTCGGCATCGCCGGGCTGATCGGCTCCGGCCGGACCGAACTGGCGCTCACCATCTTCGGCATCACGCCGGCGACCTCGGGCGAGATCCTGCTCGACGGCAAGCCGGTGCGGATCACCGACCCGAAACAAGCGCGCGACCTCGGCATCGCCTATGTGCCGGAGGATCGCGGTCTGCAGGGGCTGATCAAGCCGCAGACGATCCGCGAGAACCTGTCGCTAGCCCTGCTCGACCGCATCTCGACGGCGACCATCGTCGACCGCGCCAAGGAATCGCGCCTGGCGCGCGAGCTGATCCAGCGCTTCGGCATCCGCGCCCGCGGGCCGGAACAACTCGTGAAGCAGCTCTCCGGCGGCAACCAGCAGAAGGTCGTGCTGGCGAAATGGGTGGCGACGGAGCCGCGCGTGCTGATCATGGACGAACCGACGCGCGGCATCGACGTCGGCGCCAAGGCCGAGATCCACGCGCTGATGAGCCGCCTCGCCGGCCAGGGTCTCGCCGTGCTGATGATCTCCAGCGAACTGCCGGAAGTGCTCGGCATGAGCGACCGCGTGCTGGTCATGAACAATGGCCGCATCGTCGCCGAATTCGATCGCGCCGAGGCGACGCCCGACAGCGTCGGCACGGCGATGATGCAATCGCAAACCCTGCCGGAGGTCGCATGATGACGGCGTCCAGTCCCGCCGTCCCGCGCACGGCGCCGGCGATGCGGCCGATGAAGCGGATCGCCGCCTATGGTCAGGAATTCATCCTGCTCGGCGCCATCGTCGCGCTGTTCGTCGTCGTCAGCTTCGTCAATCCGCGCTTCCTCGGCGCCAACAACATCTCCAACATCTTCGCCGGCAACGCCTATATCGCGGTGGCGGCGATCGGCATGTCGCTGGTGATCATCTCCGGCCATATCGACGTCGCCGTCGGTTCGCTGATCGGCGTGCTGGCGACGATCTCCGGCACGCTCGCCGTCAACGGCTACCCGATCTGGCTCGCCTGGCTGGTGCCGGTCCTGGTCGGCATCGTCGTCAATGCCGGCGTCGGCGCGCTGATCGCCTATCTCCGCATCCCGTCGATCGTCGTCACGCTCGGCATGCTGTCGATCCTGAAGGGCGGCCTGATCAGCGTCACCGCCGGCGCCTGGATCACCAACCTGCCGGCCGACTATCTGATCGCCCAGTTCCGCCTGTTCGGCATCCCCTCGCCGGTCTGGTTCATGGTGATCCTGACCGCGCTGGTGGCGTTCTGGATGCGCTATTCGGGCTTCGGCCGGACGATCTACGCGATCGGCGGCAATGTCGAGGCGGCCCGCGTCGCCGGCATCCAGGTCGAGCGCTCGACCGTCATCGTCTTCGCCATCCACGGCGCCTTCGCCGGCATCGCAGCGGTCCTGTTCGCGACGCAATTGCAGGTCATCCAGTCGACGGTTCCGCCCAATCTGGAGCTGACCGTGATCACCGCCTCGGTCGTCGGCGGCGTCTCGATCCTCGGCGGCACCGGCACGGTGATCGGCTCGACCCTGGCCGCGATCCTGTTCGCCGCGATCGCCTCCTCGCTCATCTTCCTCAATGTCTCCGCCTATTGGCTGCGCTCGGTGCAGGGTCTCCTGATCCTGATCACCGTGCTCGCCGACATGGCGCGGCGACGCCGGCTCCGGTGACGATCCGATGACCGCAACCCTCCGCTCCCTGCTCCGCCACGAGACGATCCTGGCGATCCTGCTCGTCCTGGTGCTCGCCGCGCTGGCGACCCAGTCCGACCGCTTCTTCACCACCGCCAACCTCCTGAACCAAGGCCGCCTGATGGCCGAGGTCGGGCTGGTGGCGCTGGTGATGACCTTCGTCATCGTCACCGGCGGCATCGACCTGTCGGTTGGCTCGATCCTCGGACTGACGGCGATCCTGCTCGGCGTGTTCTGGCACAATCTCGGCCTGCCGCTGCCCGTCGCCATGGTGCTGGCGATCGTCGCGGCCGGCATCGGCGGGCTGATCAACGGGCTGATCATCACCCGCTTCAAGGTCCCCCCGCTGATCGCCACGCTGGCGACTCTGGCGCTCTATCGCGGTCTCGCCGAAGGCATCAGCCAGGCGCGCTCGGTGCGCGGCTATCCCGAATGGTTCTTCGTGCTCGGCCAGGGCGAGGTGCTCGGCGTGCCGACGCAGCTCTGGATCCTCGGCGCACTGGTCGTGATCGCCGCCGTGGTGCTCGGACTGACGACCTTCGGCCGCGCTACCTATGCCACCGGCGCCAACGAGACGGGCGCGCGCTTCTCCGGCATCGGCGTCGATCGCACCAAGCTCCTGATCTACACCGCCTCCGGCCTCGTCGCCGGGCTCGCCGGCGTCATCTTCGTCTCGCGCGTCTCGACGACCCGCTCCGACATGGGCACGGGCCTTGAACTCGACGTCATCACCGCCGTGGTGCTCGGCGGCACGTCGATCTTCGGCGGCCGCGGCACCATCATCGGCACCGTCCTCGGCCTGATCCTGATGCAGGCACTGAAGAACGGACTCGCACTCTCCGGGGTCAAGGGCGACGGCACCATCGTCGTCATCGGCCTTGTGCTCATCCTCGCGATCGTCGCGAGCAATCTCTTCAGCCGCGAGGGCGACGGCTGATTCAGCAGGGGACGAGGGGGTCTCGCCGAAACAACAAAGGCCCCGGCGTCATTTTGGAGGAGAAGAGCAATGTTGAAGAGAACCGTAGCACTGGCGCTGGGCCTCAGCCTCGGCGTCAGCAGCGCCGCCCTTGCAGCGACCTGGACCGGCGGCGACGACCTGCCGACCAATCCGCTCGCCTGCAACGGCACCCCGGGCAAGGCCGAGGCCAAGCCCTATGACGGCGGCGTGCCCACCAACGCCCCCGACCGCAAGGGCAAGCCGATCAAGGTGGTCGACGTGCCGAAGCTGATCGGCATCGGATATTTCAACGCCACCTCGAAGGGCATCGCCGACGCCGCCAAGGAACTCGGCAATGTCGAGGCCAAGACCGACGGCCCGACGCAGGCGAACATCGACCAGCAGATCTCGTTCATCGACAACTACATCACGTCCGGCGTCGACGGCATCCTGTTCGCCGCCAACGATCCGGTCGCCATCGCGCCCGTGCTGAAGAAGGCGCTCGCCGCCGGCATCAACGTCGTCGGCTATGACGCCAACTCGCAGCCGGACGCCCGCCAGTGGTTCGTCAACCAGGCCGAATTCAACGGCATCGCCAAGGCGCTGGTCGACAACATGGCCAAGGAAGTCGGCGAGGACGCGTCCTTCGCCATCGTCACATCGACCTTCACCACGCCGAACCAGGCACGCTGGATCTCGGAGATGGAGGCCTACCAGGCCAAGTGCCATCCCAACATGAAGTGGCTGGAGACCGTCGAGGCGCAGGAAGACAACGTCCTCTCCTTCAACCAGGCGACGACGCTGATCAACAAGCATGGCGATGACCTGAAGGGCATCTTCGGCATGACCTCGGTCGCGACCCCGGCATCCGCCGAGGCCGTCACCCAGGCCGGAAAATGCGGCAAGATCTCGGTCGTCGGCCTCGCCACGCCGAATGCCATGAAGCCCTATGTCGAGAAGGACTGCGTCAAGTCGGTCGTGCTCTGGAACCCTGTCGATCTCGGCTATGCCGCTCTGCAGGTGCTGCGCGCCACCGCCGATGGCGACCTGAAGCCCGGCGCGACCTCGGTCAAGGCGGGCAAGCTCGGCGATCTGCAGGTGATCAATGGTTCCGAGATCCTGCTCGGCGCCCCGTTCACCTTCACCAAGGACAACATCAAGGACTTCGATTTCTGATCGAGATCCGATCCCGCGCGAGGCATGGTCCGCCATGCCTCGCGTTTTCTTTTCTCGGGTTTGCCGTTTCACCTCTTGCCGTGGCTCCCGATCGTTTCATGCCCCATCCGGAGCCGGACCTTGCCTCTCTCGACCGATGATCCCGAATTCGCCGCCCTCAGAACCCTGTCCGCGGCGCTCGGCCGCGATCCGCACCGGACCCAGGCGGCCGGCGGCAACACCTCGCTGAAGCGCGACGGCGTGCTCTGGGTCAAGGCATCCGGCACCTGGCTCGCCCACGCCGAGGCGCAGGAGATCTTCCTCCCCGTCGCGCTGGCGCCGCTGCTCGCCGCCGTCCACGCCAATGACGAGCGCGCCGCCAAGGCGACCGATTTCGTCGTGGCCGACGCCAATCCGCTCAACCTGCGTCCCTCCGTCGAAACCTCGGTGCACGCCGTGCTGCCGCAGGCGGCCGTGCTGCACATCCACTGCGTCGAGACGGTGGCGCTGGTCGGCAGGGTCGACGCGGAAGCCGCGATCGCGGCCCGGCTCGACGGCCTTGCCGGGGTAACCTGGGCCTATGTGCCCTATGTAAAGCCCGGCCTGCCGCTGGCGCGCGCGATCGACGCGGTGTCGAAGCCCGGCACCAATGTCGTCGTGCTCGGCAATCACGGCCTGATCGTCGCCGCCGACACGGTCGGCGCGGCGGGGCAGTTGGTCGAGCGCGTCTCGGCGGCGCTGGCCTCGCCCGTCCGTCCCGCGCCGGCCGCCGACATGGCGGCGCTCAAGGCGCTGGCGGAGGGCTCGCCCTACCGCCTGCCGGAGGATCCCGCAGCGCATGCGACGGCCACGGATCCCGCCCGCCTCGCCATCGCCCGCCAGGGCACGCTCTACCCCGACCACGTCGTCTTCCTCGGCAGCGGCATCGCCGTGCTCGACGACGGCGACACGCCGGCAGCACTCGCCGCAAGATCCCCGATTGCCCCGATGCTCGTCGCCGTGCCCGGCAAGGGCGTGCTGATCCACAGGGAAGTCCTGCGGGGCGGTGATGCGCTCGCCCGCGCGCTCGCCGACGTCACCGGCCGCATTCCCGCCGACGCGACGCTCCACTTCCTCACCGTCGAGCAGGAACAGGAGCTCGTCACCTGGGACGCCGAGATCTACCGCCGCGCGCTCGCCAGCGCCGCCAAGACCTGAAGCGAAGAGCCGACGCATGCCGAAAGCCATCGCCGTCCTCGACATCGGCAAGTCGAACGCCAAGCTTGCCCTGCTCGATCTCGAAACCCGCGTCGTCCTCGATATCCGGACCCGGAAAAACGCCGTCCTGCCCGGCCCGCCCTACCCGCATTTTGACGTCGACGGCATCTGGGACTGGTTCCTCGACGGGCTGACGGAGTTCGCCGGGAAGGCGGAAATCGCCGTCATCGCCACGACGACACATGGCGCGGCGATCGCCGTGCTCGGCCGCGACGGCCTCGCTCTGCCGGTGCTCGACTATGAATTCGCCGGGCCGGACGCCGTGACGGACGATTATCGCAAGGCGCGCGGCGACTTCGCCGAAATCCTGTCGCCCGACTTGCCGGGCGGGCTCAATGCCGGGCGGCAGCTCTACTGGATGGCGCGGACCTTCCCAGCCGAATTCGCCGGCGCCGAGGCGGTCGTGCCCTATCCGCAATACTGGGTCTGGCGACTGACCGGCCGGCGCGTCGCCGAGGCGACCTCGTTCGGCGCCCATAGCGACCTCTGGAACGGCCGCGCCGGCACCTATTCCACCCTCGCCGCGAAGGAGGGCTGGACGAAGTTGTTCCCGCCGCGCGTCGCGCCCTGGGATACGGTCGGAGCGGTGCTGCCGGAGATCGCGGCGCGAACCGGCCTTTCGCCGGACTGCCGCGTCGTCGCCGGCATCCACGATTCGAACGCCAGCCTGCTGCCACATATCCTAGCGCGGCCGCTGCCCTTCACGGTGATCTCGACCGGGACGTGGATGATCACCTTCGCCGCCGGCGGCAGCCTCGATCCTCTCGACGCCGAGCGCGGCGGCCTCGCCTATGCTGACGCCTTCGCCCGGCCGGTGCCGTCGGCGATGTCGATGGCGGGCCGCGAATTCGAGATCCTGACAGAGGGCAAGGCGGTCGAGCCGGCTCCGGCCGACATCGCCGCCGTGCTGGAACGCGGCGTCATGGCTCTTCCCGGCTTCGTCGCCGGCAATGGGCCGTTCGGGCGGCGCAAGGGCAACTGGACCGTCGATACCGCCACTCTGTCGCCCGGCGAGCGCACGGCGGCGGCGAGCCTCTATGTCGCGCTGGTGGCGGAAACCTGCCTGCGGCTGACCGGTGCCGAGGGGCCGGTGCTGATCGAGGGGCCGTTCGCCAGGAACCCGCTCTTCCTCTCCGCGCTTGCTGCGCTCGTCGACCGGCCCGTCATCGGCCGCCCCGACGCGACCGGCACGACGGAGGGCGCGGCGCTGCTCGCCGACGGTCCCGACCATGCCCATCCGGCAGCGCCCGACCCCGCCCCGGCCACGCCGCTCGGCCTTGGCTTCGCCGCCTATGCGGCGCTATGGAAGCAGACGGCCGAAGGCTGAGAAAATCATCCCGGCGCGACGCGACGGCGCTTGTCGCCGGCCCCCGTTCCATGACCACATGCAGACACGATCAGGAGGATCCGGTGCCAAAATACGCCTTCAAGATGCAGCTTCATCCGGGCCAGGAAGCCGAATACAAGCGGCGGCACGACGAGATCTGGCCGGAATTGTCGGCGCTCCTGAAGGAGGCCGGCGTCTCCGACTATTCGATCCATCTCGACCGCGAGACCGGGACGCTGTTCGCCGTGCTCTGGCGCACCGACGACCATCGCATGGACGATCTGCCGTCGCATCCGGTGATGCGGCGCTGGTGGGCCCACATGGCCGACATCATGGCCTCGCATCCGAACAACGAACCGGTCGCCACGCCGCTCGAAACCGTCTTCCACATGCCGTGATCGCCTGATGTCCGATAGCCAGCCTGCCCCCGAAGGCCAGAAAATGCCCAAAGCCACCGTCGTCCTCGACATCGGCAAGACCAACGCCAAGCTCGCCCTGGTCGACGCCGCAACGCGCGCCAGCCTCGCCATCCGCACCACGACGAACGAGGTGGTGACCGAGGGCCTCTATCCGCATTACGACGTCGAGCGGCTGTGGAAGTGGATCCTGGAGGGATTGCGGGAATTCGCCGGCCAGGCCGACATCGAGTGCATCTCGACGACGACGCATGGCGCCGCCATCGCCGTGATCGACGGCGACGACCTCGTGATGCCGATCCTCGACTATGAGTTCAAGGGGCCGGATTCGGTCGCCGAGGCCTACCGGCCGCAGCGCGGCGCGTTCTGGGAGACGCTGTCGCCGGACCTGCCGGCCGGCCTCAATGTCGGCCGCCAGCTCTACTGGCAGCAGCAGACCTACCCCTCCGCCTTCGGCCGCGCCAAGACCATCCTGTTCTATCCGCAATTCTGGGTCTGGCGGCTGACCGGCGCGAAAGTCAGCGAGCCGACCATGCTCGGCTGCCATACCGACCTCTGGAACCCGGAGGCCGGCACCTTCTCGCGCCTCGCCGAGGATCGCGGCTGGGCCGCCATGGTGCCGCCGCGCCTGCACCCCTGGGACACGGCCGGCACGATCAAGGCGGAAATCGCAGCGAAGACCGGCCTCAGCCCCGATTGCCGCGTCGTCGCCGGCATCCACGATTCCAATGCCAGCCTGCTGCCGCATATCCTGCGCCGCCGGCCACCCTTCTCGGTGATCTCGACCGGCACCTGGATGATCTTCTTCGCCGTCGGCGGCTCGATCGCCGATCTCGATCCGGCCCGTGACTGCCTCGCCAATGTCGACGCCTTCGGCCGTGCCATCCCGTCGGCCCGCTTCATGGCGGGGCGCGAATTCTCGCTTCTGACGGCGGATGCGAAGGTAACGCCGACCGAGGCGGAGATCGCCCGCGTGCTCGAGGAGCGCATCCTGGCGCTGCCGTCCTTCGCGCCCGGCACCGGCCCCTATGCCTTCCTCGACGGCCATTGGAGCCACGATCCGGCGACCCTGTCGCCGGGCGAGCGGATCGCCGCAGCCAGCCTCTATTGCGCGCTGGTCGCCGACACCTGCCTGCAGCTAACGGGCGCCGCCGGGCCGATCATCATCGAGGGGCCGATCTCGCGCAACGCGCTGTTCCTGTCGGCGCTGACCAGCATCGTCGACCGCCCCGTCATCGCCCGCGCCGACGCGACCGGCACCACCGAGGGCGCCGCCCTGCTGGCGACCGGTCCCGAGGGCGTCAGCCCCGGTCTGCCCGATCCGGAGCCGGCGGCGCCGCTCGCCCACGACGTCACCGCCTATGTCGCCGCCTGGCGCGACGCGCTCGAATAGAGCGGGCTGCCGCAGCGGCGCGCCGGATTGACCGGCGTGCCGGCTGCTGTAACCTTCTGCGATCAGCGCCGCGGGGGAGACGCCTGCCACCCGGCAGGCGGCCGGCGCGCCGATCAGGGCTTGCACGCATGCATCGCACGGCTGCAGGAAGTCTCGTGGCGCCGCCGCGCCCGATGATCGACGGTGTCTCGGCCCCGCGCAGGGGGCGAGCATGGCCGGAAATCTGACGCTGGCGGAACTCGAGGCCGAGATCGGCATCGGCTCGATCGACACGGTGATCGTCGCGTTCCCGGACATGCAGGGCCGCCTGCTCGGCAAGCGCTTCACCGGCCGCTTCTTCCTCGACAGCGCCGTTCACGAGACGCATGCCTGCAACTATCTCCTGACCGTCGACATCGACATGGAGCCGGTGCCCGGCTACGCCGCCGCCAGCTGGGAGAAGGGCTATGGCGACTTCGTCCTGAAGCCCGATATCTCGACGCTGCGCCGCATTCCCTGGCTCGACGGCACCGCGCTGATGCTGGCCGATGTCTGCGACCATGATGGCGAGGACCTCGTCCACGCACCGCGCTCGATCCTGAAGGCGCAGCTGAAGCGGCTGGCGGCGCGCGACATGCAGGCGCTCTTCGCCTCCGAGCTCGAATTCTACGCCTTCGACGAGACGACGGAGAGCGCGGGCGCCAAGCGCTGGCGCGGCCTCAAGACGATGGGCGACAATATCGAGGATTATCAAATCCTCCAGACCAGCAAGAACGAGCCGCTGCTGCGCGCCATCCGCAACGGGCTGACGGGAGCGGGCATCCCGGTCGAGAATTCGAAGGGCGAATGGGGCCCGGGCCAGGAAGAGGTCAATGTCCGCTACGCCGAGGCCCTCGAAATGGCCGACTGGCACGTCATCATGAAGAACGGCATCAAGGAGATCGCCCATCTCCAGAACCGGGCCGTCACCTTCATGGCGAAATGGCGCTACGACCTTGCCGGCTCGTCCTCGCACATCCATTCGTCGCTCTGGGACGGGGCCGGCAGTTCCGCCCTGTTCGCCGATGATTTCGACCCGCTCGGCATGTCGGCGACGATGAAATCCTGGCTCGCCGGCCACCTCGCCCATGCCGGCGAGATGACCCTGTTCCTCGCCCCCTACATCAATTCCTACAAGCGCTTCCAGGTCGGTACCTTCGCGCCGACCAAGGCGATCTGGTCGGTCGACAACCGCACGGCGGGCTTCCGCGTCGTCGGCCATGGCAAGTCGATCCGCACCGAATGCCGGATCGGAGGCGCCGATTTGAACCCCTATCTCGCCTTTGCGGCGCTGATCGCCGCCGGGCTCCACGGAATCGATGAAACGCTGGAGCTCGAACCGGCCTTTGCCGGCGACGCCTATCACGACGGCCATCTGCGCGACGTGCCGAAGACCCTGCGCGAGGCGATCGCAGCGCTCGACGGCTCCACCATGCTGCGCGCCGCCCTCGGCGACGCCGTCGTCGAACACTATCTTCATACGGCGCGCTGGGAGCAGCTCGAATATGACCGCCGTGTCACCGACTGGGAACTGCAGCGCGGCTTCGAGCGCTACTGAAGCGCCTTCCGCAGGAAGAAGATCATGAACGCCCCTCTCCTCCAGATCATCACCCCCGTTGACGGCTCCATCTATGCCGAGCGGCCGCTGGCCTCGGAAGCCGAGGTCCTCGCCGTGCTGAAGCGGGCCAAGGCGGCGCAGCGCGACTGGCGCGAGACCACCGTCGACGAACGCGCCGCCATCGCTGGCCGCTTCGTCGACGCCATGGTGGCGGAGAAGGACAAGGTGGCCGAGTTGATCGCCTGGCAGATGGGCCGGCCGATCCGCTACGGCCATGGCGAGATGCGCGGCTTCGAGGAACGCGCCCGCTACATGATCGCCATCGCCGAAAGGTCGCTCGCCGATATCGATCCGGGGCCGAAGGAAGGCTTCCGGCGCTATATCCGCCGCGAGCCGCTCGGCGTCTGCCTGAACCTGCCGGCGTGGAACTTCCCCTACATGACGGCGCTCAACGCCGTGCTGCCGGCGATCCTCGCGGGCAACGCCGTCGTCATGAAGCATTCGAGCCAGACGGCGCTGGTGGCCGAGCACTTTGCCAGCGACTTCGAAAAGGCAGCCCTGCCGCAAAACGTGTTCCAGTATGTGAACATGACGCATGAGACGACGGACCGGGTGATCCGCTCCGGCCTCGTCGACCAGGTCGGCTTCACCGGCTCGACCTCGGGCGGCCGCCAGGTCATGGCGTCGATCGCCGGCGCGCCGAACTTCCCCGCCTCCTGCCTCGAGCTCGGCGGCAAGGACCCGGCCTATGTCCGGCCCGACGTCAATCTCGCCTTCGCGATCGAGAACATTGTCGATGGCGGCTTCTTCAATTCCGGCCAGTCCTGCTGCGCTATGGAACGCGTCTATGTGCATGAGGCGGTCTATGACCGTTTTGTCGAGGGCGTCGTCGCCACCGTCAACGCCTACAAGCTCGGCAGCCCGACCGATCCGGCGACGACGCTCGGCCCCGTGGTTCGCGCCTCGGCGGCGGCCTTCATCCAGGGACAGATCGACGAGGCCGTTCGCTCCGGCGCCAGGCCGCTGATCGACGTCAGAAACTTCCCGGAAGCGAAAGCCGGCACGCCCTATCTGGCGCCGCAGGTTCTCGTCGATGTGGACCATTCGATGCGCTTCATGATGGAGGAAACCTTCGGCCCGGCCTTCGGCATCATGAGGGTGAAGTCCGACGACGAGGCGATCCGCCTGATGAACGATTCGGAATTCGGCCTGACCGCCGCGATCTGGACCGAGGATCTGGAGGCGGCCGAAGCGATCGGCGACCGCCTTGAAACGGGCACCGTGTTCATGAACCGCTGCGACTATGTCGATCCGGCGCTCGCCTGGACCGGCATCAAGGCAACCGGGCGCGGCGCCAGCCTCTCGGTGGTCGGTTACGAGCAATTGACCCGGCCGAAGAGTTTTCACCTGCGCACCAGGACGGACTGATCGCCCGCAGAACCATCTCCGGCCATGCCCGGCACGCCTACCGGACAGCCCCACCGATCGCCTCAAGGACCGCCATGCTCGACAATTATGCCTCGCTGAACGCCAACTGGTCCTATCCGACCGCCATCCGATTCGGCGCCGGACGCATCGCCGAACTGCCGGCGGCGCTCGTCGCGGCGGGGATCGGGCGCCCGCTCTTCGTCACCGATCCCGGCCTCGTCGCACTGCCGATCGTCGGCAAAGCGCTGGCGATCCTCGATGCGGCCAAGGTCCCCTACTCGGTGTTCTCGAAGGTCGACGGCAATCCGACGCTCGCCAATCTGGACGACGGCCTCGCCGCCTACCGGGCCGGCGGCCATGACGGCGTGATCGCCTTTGGCGGCGGCTCGGCCATGGATATCGGCAAGACCATCGCCTTCATGGCGGGCCAGGCCCGGCCGGTGTTCGATTTCGAGGATCGAGCCGACTGGTGGACGCGGGCCGACCCCAAGGGCATCGCGCCGATCATTGCCGTGCCGACGACGGCCGGCACCGGCTCGGAAGTCGGCCGCGCCGGCGTCATCACCGATCCGAGCGATCACACCAAGAAGATCATCTTCCACCCGCTGATGCTGCCGAAGGTCGTCATTGCCGATCCGGAGCTGACGGTGGACCTGCCGGCCAAGATCACCGCCTGGACCGGCATGGATGCGCTGTCGCATTCGCTGGAGGCGTGGTGCAGCCCGTTCTTCCATCCGATGTCGGCCGGGATCGCGCTCGAAGGCATGCGGCTGGTCAAGGACTGGCTGCCGACGGCGGTCGCCGACGGCCAAAACATCACGGCGCGCTCGCAGATGCTGATCGCCTCGTCGATGGGCGCCGTCGCCTTCCAGAAGGGGCTCGGCGCCATGCATGCGATGAGCCATCCGACATCGAGCCTGCGCGGCAGCCATCATGGCCTAACCAACGCCGTCGTCATGCCCTATGTGCTCGCCTTCAACCAGCCTGCCATCGACGAGAAGCTGGCGGCGCTCGCCCGCTATCTCGACCTGCCCGGCCGGTCGGCCGACAGCGTCGTCGACTGGGTGCTGGCACTGCGCCGCGAACTCGGCATTCCGCATACGCTGAAGGAAATCGGCGTCGACGAATCGATCCTGCCGGACGCGGCCCGGATGGCGGAGCTCGATCCCTCCAATGGCGGCAACCCGACACCGCTCGTCGCGGCCGACTATGACCGCCTGTTCCGGAACGCCATCCACGGATCGCTCTGATCAACTCTCGCCCGGGCTGGCCCGCGTGTAGCGCCGGCCCTTGCACCACCGCGCCTGAACCGCCATGAAGGGCGCCATTCGCGTCCGGAGAAACTTGAATGCCAAGCCCTGCCAAGAGCCCCGACATCGTCTGCATCGGCGAGCCCCTGTTCGAACTCAACCAGGCCAAGGGCGACGTGGTGTTCCGGCCGGGCCATGGCGGCGACACGTCTAACTGCGCCATCGCGGCGGCGCGCCAGGGCGCCTCGGTCGGCTATGTGACGGCGATCGGCACCGATAATTTCGGCCAGTCCTTCCTGGATCTCTGGAAGCAGGAAGGCGTCGACACCAGCGCCGTCAAGCGCGACGGCACCGCCCCGACCGGCATCTATTTCGTCACCCACGGCCCCGAAGGACACGTCTTCTCCTATCGCCGCGCCGGATCGGCCGCGAGCCGGATGACGCCGGAGGAACTGCCGGGCGACTATATTCGCGGCGCCAAGGTGATCCACACCTCCGGCATCAGCCAGGCGATTTCCTCGCAGGCGGCCGATTTCGTCTTCGCCGCGATGCGCGCCGCGAAAGAGGCCGGCAAGCTCGTCTCCTACGACACCAATCTCCGGCTCCGCCTCTGGCCGATCGACCGCGCCCGCGCCGTCATTCATGCCGCCGCCGGCCTCGCCGACATTCTGAAGACAAGCTCCGACGACGCCTTCGAGCTGACGGGCGAGAAGGACGCCGACAAGATCGCCGACTTCTATCTCGGCCTCGGCCCGAAGATCGTCATCGTCACCATGGGCCCCGACGGCGCGCTGGTGGCGACGGCGGAGAAGCGGATGGTGATCCCGGCGATCCGCGTGAAGCCGGTCGACGCCACCGGCGCCGGCGACACCTTCGACGGCGCTTTCCTGACCGAATATCTCCGTTCGGCCGATCCCTTCGCCGCCGCCCGCTACGCCAACGCCGCCGCGGGCCTGGCGACCGAGGGCTATGGCGCCGTCGCGCCGATGCCGACCCGCAACGCCGTCGAAGCGGCGCTCGCCGAGCGCCGATGAAAGCAAGCGAACCGGTCAAAGCTCCCGGCGAAGGGGACGCGGCATCGGCCAAACGGCCGATGCATCGCTGCGTCCTCTATCTCGGCGGCTACGACCCGGTTACGCCGGAGAAATTCTTCCGGCGCCAGGCTCGCGAACTCGGCCATTTCCGCGACACCTGGGGCGTCGACGCAACCGTATCGGCGCCGGAAAAATCCGCCGACGGCCAGGTCTGGCGGACGGAGATCGCCACCAGAGCCGACGGCTGGACGAGCCGGACCGACTTCCGGCTGCTCGCCTGGGACGATCTGGTCAAGAACGACTTCGCCCGGCCGATCTGGCAGCGTGTGCCGCTGTCGCTGGGCGTGCTGGCCGATTTCCTCGTTTCCGGTACCGTCTTCCGCTACTTCTTCGCGGCCTGGCGCTTCGCGCTCTACTTCCTCTTTCCCTTCGTGCTGTCGCTCGCCTTCGTCATCGTCGCCGCCTTCGCCGCCTCGCTGGTGCTGCGGCTCGATCCTTGGGGCGCGGCGATCCTCGCTCCCCTCGCCGGCCTCGCCATCTATGCCGGGCTGATGCGCTGGCCGGGCGGGCGCTGGTTCGTCAGCCATCTGCTCGATGCCCGCACCTTCATGGGCGAGTACATGCGCGGTGACCGCGCCGACATGAATGCGCGGGTCGAGCGTTTCGCCGGCGAGATCGTCGAGGCGGCCCTTTCGGGGCGCTTCGACGAGGTCCTGATCGTCGGCCACAGCCAGGGCAGCGTCTTCGCGCTCGAGGCGCTCGCGCGCGCGCTGGCGCAGGACCCCGATCTCGTCCGGCGCGGTCCGTCGATCGCCGTCATGACCGTCGGCTCCTGCGTGCTCCAGCTCGGCCTGCATCCGGCCGCCAAGGTGCTTCGGGAGCGGATCGAATGCGTCCGGCAGGAGCCGGCGATCAAATGGCTCGAATTCCAGGCGCTGACCGACGTCGTCAATTTCTACAAGACCGATCCGATCCGCCTGATGCGGCTCGACAAGGCCGGTTCCAGGCCTTTCCCGCATGTCACGATCGTGCGGGTGCGCGAAATGCTGGCGCCCGACGACTACAGCCGCATCCGGAACAGTCTTTTCCGTGTGCACTATCAGTTCGTCATGGGCAACACGCGCCGCTACTTCTATGATTTCTTCCTGATTTGCTGCGGACCGCTTCGTCTTGGCGACCGCTTCTCCCTGACGACGAAGACGGTTACGAAAGACATGCGGCCGGAGACCTCCGGCCCCGATGTTCCGGAAGCCTGAGAGGACGACATGACGCCGTTTGCTGCCACGATCTGTTGGGTTGCCGGGTTGGTGATCTGGTTCATCATCCGCTACCCGCACCAGCGCCGGTCGCGGAAGCACCAGATCGTGGATTCGCGCGACCGCGCCAGCCAGCAGTCGCTGGTGGCGATCTCGGTGGTCGGCGTCGGCCTGATCCCGGCGATCTGGGCGCTCACCGGCTTCCCCGAAGGCGCCGACCTGCCCTTCTCGCCGATCGCCGCCTGGATCGGCGTCGTCGCGGTGGCCGCCTATCTCTGGTTCTTCTATCGCAGCCACAAGGATCTCGGCCACAACTGGTCGGCGACCCTGGAGATCCGCGCCAAGCACACGCTGGTGACGAGCGGCGTCTACCACTATGTCCGACACCCGATGTATGTCTCGTTCTGGCTGATGGCGGTGGCGCAGGCGTTGTTGCTGCAGAACTGGTTCGTCGGCCTCGCCGGTCTCGTCGGCATCGGCATCCTCTATTTCTTCCGCGTGAAGAAGGAAGAGAAGCTGATGCTCGACACGTTCGGCGGCACCTATCGCGACTATTCGCGCAAGACCGCCCGGCTGATCCCGTTCATCTACTGAGGCATAGGCCGCGCCACGTCCGTCCCAGCGGGAATGGCGCGGCCCATCGACCGGCTCAGCCGTCCTTCATCGCGGCGAGAAGAGCGGCGCCGTTGTTCTCGAACATCTTCAGATAGGTCGGCGCCGGGCCCTCCGGCGACGACAGCGCGTCGGAATAGAGCGCGCCGCCGATCTTGACGCCCGTCTCGCGGGCGATCTGGTTCAGAAGCCTCGGATCGGTGATGTTCTCGGCGAACAGCGCCTTGATGTTCTCCGCCTTGATCTGGCGGATGATCTTGGCGACATCGGCGGCCGAGGCCTCGCTCTCGGTGCTGACACCCTCGGGCGCGGCGAACTGGATGCCGTAGGCATCGGCGAAATAGCCGAAGGCGTCATGGCTGGTGACGATCTTGCGTCGGGCTTCCGGGATCGCGGCGAATTCAGCCTTGAAGCGCGCATCGACCGCTTGCAGCGCCGCCGCGAGCTGATCGCCCCTCGCCTTGTAGTCGGCCGCATGAGCGGGATCCGCTTTGCTCAGCCCGGCGACGATGTTCCTCACATAGAGGACGCCGTTCAGCGGGTTCTGCCAGGCATGCGGATCGACGTCGTGGCTATGGCCCTCATGCGCCGCGTGGTCATGACCGGAGGGATCGTGGCCCGCCTCGTCGCCATGCGCCGCTTCCTCGGCGCCATGCGCGTCACCGCCCTTGAAGGCGATCGTCCGCACGCCCTCGCTGGCGACGACCGTCTCGCCCTTGAAGCCGGAAACGGTGACAAGGCGGCCGAGCCAACCTTCAAGGCCGAGACCGTTCTCCACCAGCACCGCCGCGCCGCCGAGCGCCTTCGCGTCCGATGGGCTGGGCTCGAATGTATGGGCGTCACCATCCGGCCCGACCAGTGTGCGGACCTCGACATGATCGCCGCCCACCTCGGAGACGAGATCGCCGAGGATCGAGAAGCTGGCGACGACCTTGAGCTTCTCGGCCGCCTGGGCAGGGAGCGCGACGACGAGGGCAAGCGCCGCCGCGATGAGCCATGGGGATGACTTCATTGGGTAGAACTCCTGTGAAAGAGAGGTGTCTCAGCCCCTCAGATGCCGCGCATGCAACGCCTGACGGACAAAGCTTCCGTGCCGCCCCGCGAGGATCGACACGGCATGGATGGCGCCGGCGACCAGAATGATGGCCGGCGAGGTCGGCAGTTCGCCGTGATAGGAAATCAGCAGGCCGGCGGCCGAGGAGACGATGCCGATGACGGCGGCCCCACCGATCTGGCCCGGAACCGTTTCGCTCCAGAACCGCGCGGAGGCGGCCGGAAGCACGATCAGGCCCACAACCATCAACGTGCCGAGGGCGTTGAAGCCGCCGACGAGATTGAGCACCACCAGCGCCAGGAACAGGAAATGCGCCAGGCCACCGGCGCCGCCGACGCTCTTCAGGAAGCCGGGATCGAAGCACTCCGCCACCAGCAGCCGGTAGATCAGCGCCAGCGACAGCAGCGTCACCGTGGCGATGCCGCCGATCAGGTAGAGCGACGGATCGTCGAGCGCCAGCACGTTGCCGAACAGGACATGCAGCAGGTCGATGTTCGAGCCCTTGATCGAGACGATCATCACGCCGAGACCGAGCGAGACGAGATAGAAGGCGGCGAAACTCGCATCTTCGCGCAACGGTGTGGTGCGGGCGATCGCGCCGGCGCCGAGCGCCACCAGCAGGCCGGCCGCGACGCCGCCGACCGTCATCGCGAACAACGAGAAGCCGGAGAGCAGGAAGCCGATCGCAGCACCCGGCAGGATCGCATGTGCCATCACATCGCCCATCAGGCTCATGCGGCGCAGCACCAGGAACACGCCGATCGGCGCGCCGGAAATCGACAGCGCGACGCAGCCCATCAGGGCGCGGCGCATGAAGCCGAACTCGGCGAACGGCCCGAAAACCAGGTCATAGAAGCTCATCACGCAGGCATCTCGCAGAGTTCGGCATTGTCCTCGAACGCCTCGTGCAGATGCCGGGCGCGGGCGAGATTGGCGTCGGTCAGCACCTCGGTCGTCGGCCCCCAGGCGACCTTTTCCCGCGCCAGCAGGAGGGTTTCGGGGATCCGCTCGCGCACCATGTCGAGATCATGCAGCACGGTGATGACCGTGCGCCCTTCCGCGTGCCAGCCGGCGATCAGGGCCAGCAGATCGTCGCAGGTCCGCGCGTCGATGGCGGTGAAGGGTTCGTCGAGCAGGATCAGCCGCGTATCCTGCAACAGGAGCCGGGCGAACAACGCGCGCTGGAACTGGCCGCCGGAGAGTGTGTCGATGTTCCTGTCCTCGAAGCCGGTCAGCCCGACGGTGGCGATCGCCGCCTCGACGGCGCCGAGCGACTTGCGGCCGATCGACGAGAAGATGCCTGCCTTGCGCCAGAGCCCCATCGCGGCGACGTCGAGCACGCGCATCGGAAACGAGCGGTCGAGCGCGCTCTGCTGCGGCAGATAGCCGATGTCGTGGCGCGCGATGCCGTCGAGAACGATGCGGCCGCTATCCGGCTTGATCAGCCCGACGATGCCCTTGAGCAAGGTCGACTTGCCGGCGCCGTTCGGGCCGAAGATCGCCGTGAACGAGCCCGGCCGGAATTCGCCCGAGACATGATGCACGGCCGGATGGCGGCGATAGGAAAGGGTCAGATTGTCGAGGCGGATCGACGGCGCGGATGGCTTCAGCATGCCGTCACCCGATCGCCCACAGGATGCCGACCCAGATGGCGCCGATCAGCAGCGCCGCGATCACCAGCCGTTCCAGCGCCGAAGCGAGGAACATCGAATGCCGGTAGACGCGCGCCGACGCGACGCGGGCCGGCCTGGATGTGTCGGGATGATGGTGATGGCCATGGGCCCCATGGTCATGGCCATGCCGTTCCTGGCCATGACCATGGGGCCCAGCCGGAACCGGAATCGGCCCGTCGGTCACTCCGACGCCCTCGCTCGCATGTGCCATGGCGGATCCATCTCGCTGCTGTTGTGACATGTTATGTTATATCATTTCAATCGAGACAAGCCCCCGCTGCCATTTTTCCCGCGATCGACACCATCCGGTCGGCGGCGAGGCAATGCCGACCTGCCGTAGCGGCGCCTGGCAGCCATCGCGTTCCATGCCACCGCAAGGCGCGACAGTTCGAAGCAGCATCACAAGGATCAGCAAGACTTCGTCGAAGTAACACTTGCCAATACTGGAATTAGAATAATTTCAGACTGTTACATATTCTTGACTTGCCAACACAACAGGTTCAAACGTCGGCCAACCGCGCCACGATCGGTGACGCTTTGACGGCAGTTTTCCTGCTGCCGATTGGAGTGGACGATGGTCTCGATGTCTCGACATTGCCTCTCGCCCGCCCGGCCGACATGCCCCGGGGGCCCCTTCTGATGGCGACGCGCATTCCTGTCGACACATCCGGCGCCGTGATGTCCCACTATCTGGAGCGCCCGCCGGAAAAGCTCGTCGTCGAGGGCCTGCGGCGCTGGATGCAGGGCTGCGAGCGCGGTTCGGTCGCGTGCTGGGAACGCGCCGCCAGCCTCTATGCCGAGGAACTCGGCGTCGCCGAAGGTTCGCGGGTGCTCGGGGCGCTGGCCCATTGGGTCGCGACGCTCCGGACCTGGATGGATCGGCCGGCCGGGCTGTCCCCCTCCGAGTGCCCGCGCCTTTGCCGCGACGAATGCTTCGCCGTCACCATGATCGCCGCCTGCCAGAACCATGACGACGACAGCCTGAGCCATGCGCTCGGCCGGCTGGTGCCGCCGGAGGGGCGCGGCGACGTTGTCCGCGCCACCCGCGCCTTCGCCGACGCGCTGGCCGAGACCGGACAGATCCTCATTCCCGTGCCGGGCGCCGTGATCCGCGAGATCGGCTCCCGCCCCTGCCGCCGGCAGTTCCATTGAGATTCACCGCACGATTTCACACACCGGAGACGATTGTGAAGATGAAGAAGATGCTCCTCGCCGCCACGGCAGTGCTGGCCCTTTCGGGCGCGCTGCCGGCCATGGCCGCCGATGCGCCGGCCGCCAGCGCCGTGCTGAAGAACTATGGCGACATCGCCCAGGCGAAGTATGAGGACGCGCTCAGCGGCGCCAAGGCACTGAACGCCGCCGTCGACGCGCTGATCGCCAACCCGACCGACGCGACGCTGGCCGCCGCCCGCGACGCCTGGAAGGCCTCGCGCCCGGCCTATCAGCAGACCGAGGTCTATCGCTTCGGCAATGCCATCGTCGATGACTGGGAAGGCCGCGTGAACGCCTGGCCGCTCGACGAGGGCCTGATCGACTATGTCGATACCAAGTCCTATGGCGACAGCTCGGATTCGAACCCGCTCTACAACGCCAACGTCATCGCCAACAAGGAACTGCAGATCGGCCCAGACAAGGTCGACGCCAGCGTGATCAACGCCGAGCTGCTGCACAAGCTGCAGGAAGCCGGCGACGTCGAGGCGAATGTCGCCACCGGCTATCACGCCATCGAGTTCCTGCTCTGGGGCCAGGACCTGAACGGCACCGATGCCGGCGCCGGCAACCGCCCGGCCACCGACTTCGACACCAAGAACTGCACCAACGGCAATTGCGACCGCCGCGCCGAGTTCCTGAAGGCCGCGACCGATCTGCTGGTCGCCGACCTCGAGGAAATGGTCGGCAACTGGCAGGCCGATGGCGAAGCCCGCAAGCAGCTCGCCGCCAAGGGTGACGAAGGTGGCCTCGCCACCATCCTGACCGGCATCGGCTCGCTCTCCTATGGCGAACTGGCCGGCGAGCGCATGAAGCTCGGCCTGATCCTGCACGATCCGGAAGAGGAGCATGACTGCTTCTCGGACAACACCGCCAACAGCCACTATTACGACCAGGCCGGCATGGTCGCCGCCTGGCAGGGCAAGTACACCCGCGCCGACGGCAAGGTCGTCGAGGGCCCGAGCATCCGTGATTTCGCGGCCGCCAAGAACGCCGACGCCGCCAAGCGGGTCGACGACGCGCTCGCCGTCACCACCGCCAAGATGCAGGTCCTCAAGGATACGTCCGACAAGGGCGAAGCCTATGACCAGATGATCGGCGCCGGCAACGACAACGGCAACGCCATCGTCCAGGAAGCGATCGACGGACTGGTTGCCCAGACCCGCGCCGTCGAGGCGGTGGTCGCCGCCCTCGGCCTGAAGATCGAAGTCGAAGGCTCCGACAGCCTTGACAACCCCTCGGCCGTCTCGGCCGAGTAACACCCTGTCCGCCGCGTTAGCGCGGTCTCATCCTCGGCGCGGCCGCCTCGCGCGGCCGCGCCATCAGAGTTCCAGGCCATGATTTCCCGCCGCAGCGTTCTCGCCGGTTCCGCCGCCCTCGCCGGCGCCGCCCTGTTCGGGCGCCCCGACCGAGCCCCCGCCTTCACGCGTGCCCTGCCGCCCGCCGCCGAACCCGGCGCCGAGAGGATCGTCTCGCTCGACCTGAAGGCGGCCGAACGCCGGCTGACGCTGCCATGCTTCGACGGCCACGAGCTGCCGCTCTGGACCTTCACCGACAAGGCCGAGCCGCCGGTCGTGCGGATGAAGCTCGGCCAGCGCCTCGACACCCATCTCGTCAATGGCCTGACCCGGACGGGCGAGCATGTCTCGATCCACTGGCACGGCATCCGCCTGCCGAACGACCAGGACGGCGTGCCCTATCTGGTGCAGCCGCCGGTGGAGCCGGGCGAGAGC
The DNA here is from genome assembly GCF_000380505.1 of Kaistia granuli DSM 23481. Taxonomy (GTDB): domain Bacteria; phylum Pseudomonadota; class Alphaproteobacteria; order Rhizobiales; family Kaistiaceae; genus Kaistia; species Kaistia granuli. Next base: position 336,382 of record NZ_AQYH01000008.1, read on the forward strand.
TACGACTATTCCTTCGTGCCGCCCGACACCGGCACATTCTTCTTCCATACCCACTGCAATTCGGCCGAGCAGATCGGCCGCGGCCTGATCGGCATCCTGATCGTCGAGGGCGACGCGCCCGAGCCCTATGACGCCGACGAGGTGCTGACGCTGCGCGACTGGCGCATCAGCGAGGACGGCACCAGCTTCCTGCCCTTCCTGACGATGGAGGGGGCCGGCAAGGCGGGTACCTTCGGCACGGTGCGCAGCGTCAACGGCAGGCGCAATCCGGAAATCGTGCTGCCGGCCTCGGCCGACGTCCGGCTCCGGATCCTGAATGTCGATCCCACTCGGCTGACCGAAATCGGCATCGAGGGCGCCGAGGCCGCCGTGGTGGCGATCGACGGCCTTGCCTGCCAGCCCTTCCCGCTGCGCTCCTGGCGCATGGGACCGGCGATGCGCGCCGACCTCGTCATCCGCACGCCGGCCGATGGCGGCTCGGCCACGCTGGTCGACTATTTCGCGCCGAAGCCGGTGCCGCTGGCGAGGCTCACGGCGCGCGGGCCCGCCAGGCGCCAGGGTCCGTTCAATCCGGCGCCGCTCGCCGCCGCGCGCATCACCCCGCCGGACCTCGCCGCCGCGATCCGCATGCCCATCACCTTCTCGGCGACGGCGACCGGCGCGACCGTGCAGGAGCTTGCCGATTCCGGCGCGCCGCTCGGGCCGCTCTGCCTGTCGGAAGGCAATCTCTGGGCGATCAACAAGGCGTCCTGGCCGAGCGACATGCACCAGATCCCACCACCGATGGCGAAGCTGGAGCGCGGCAAGACCTATCTGTTCGAGCTGCGCAACGTCACGCCGCACATGCACCCGATCCATATCCACGGCCACAGCTTCACCGTGCTGAAATCGAACCGGCGCGACCTACCGCCGCATCATGCCGACACCGTTCTTCTGCAGCCGAAGGAGCGCATGGAAGTCGCCTTCGTCGCCGACAATCCCGGCAAGTGGATGTTCCACTGCCACATCATCGAGCACCAGGAGACGGGGATGATGGCGTGGTTCGAGGTCGCGTGAGGATGGCGCCGATGCGTTCGTCTCTGGTCGCGCTCGTCCTGCTCGCGGCGCTGCCGGCGGCGACGCTTGCCGACGGGCTCGACCGCGCCGTCGGCAAGGCACTGTTCGACCGCATCTGGGTGCAGGCGCCCTCCTCCACCGCCGCCAATGACGGGCTCGGGCCGCTGTTCAACGAGAAGAGCTGCGCCAGCTGCCATTCAGGCAAGGCGCTATCGGCCAAGATCACGCCGCTCCCGGACGGTACGCTCGCCCAGCGAGGACTGGTAACGCGGCTCGCCGACCCGCAGGGTGTGCCCGATCCCGTCTATGGCCGCCAGATTCAGCCGCGCGCCGTCTCAGGGCTGACCAGCGAGGGCACCGTCACCTATGCGCTGCCGGACGAGCCCGGCGGGCCACTCGCCGTGGTGTTCGCGCCGAGCCGCGGCGATCTCGCGGCCGCGACCCGCCTCGGCCCGCGCCAGGCGCCGTCGCTGCGCGGCATCGGACTGATCGAGACGGTAGACGAGGCCGCGATCCTGGCGAACGCGGCGGCTCCCAAGCCGGACGGCGTTTCGGGCCGGCCGCGCCTGCTCGAAATCGATGGCCAGTCCGTCGTCGGCCGCTTCGGCTGGAAAGCCTCGGCGGCGACGCTCGACCAGGTGACATCCGACGCGTTCCGGCTCGATATCGGCATGTCGAGCCCGCTCGCGCCGTTTCCGCATGGCGACTGCACGGCCGCGCAGCCCGACTGCCTGGCAGCCCCGGACGGCCGCAGCCCCGAATTCGACGGCGAGGAGATCTCGTCCGAGATGATCCGGCTGCTGAACGCCTATCTCGCCGGCCTCGCCGCCCCGGCGCCGGTCGAGCCGGCCCCACTGGGCGCCGCCCTGTTCGCCTCGACCGGCTGCGCCGCCTGCCATGTGCCGAGCCTCAAGGCCAGGGATGGCGGCACGGTCGCGATCTACAGCGATCTGCTGCTGCACGACATGGGCGCTGGCCTCGACGACGGCGTCGGCGAGCCGGGCGTCGCCTCGTCCGAATGGCGCACCGCGCCGCTCGCCTCGCTGACCTTTCGCACCGGCGACGGCAGGCGCTTCCTGCATGACGGCCGAGCCGGCACGATCGATGAAGCCATCCGCGCGCATGGCGGCGAAGCCACGGCCGCCAAAACGCGCTATGAAGCCCTCGCGGCGGCCGACCGGGCCGCGCTCATCGCCTATCTGGAAACGCTATGATCGCGATTACCAAACGCCTGCTGCTGCTGTCGCCGCTCCTGATCGCGGCCAAGCGCGTCTTCGCCCAGAACGCCGATGCGCCGACAAAACCCGGTCCGAGTCCCGAGGCGCTCGCCATCGTCGCCAACAAGGCGATCTCGAACTATTTCATCCCATCCTATGAGACGTTGCGCGACGCGACGGCCAGGCTGGTCGCCGCCATGCAGGAGAGCTGCAAAAACCCAACCGCCGCGCCGGACCCGGCCGTCCGCGCCGCCTTCGAGGCCGTTCTCGAGGCCTGGGCGCGGGTCGACTTCCTGCGCTTCGGCCCAATGGCCGAAAAGGCCCGGCTGGAGCGCTTTTCCTTCCTGCCCGATCCGCATGGTACCGGAGCGCGCCAGCTGCGCCAGATCCTGGCCAAGCCCGATCCGGCGCTGCTCGAACCCGGCGCGATCGCCAGGAAGAGCGCCGCCGTGCAGGGCATGCCCGCCTTCGAGGCGCTGGTCTTCGGCGCCTCGGACGACGCCGAGACGGCGGCCTATCGCTGCCAGCTGGCGCTGCGGATCGCCGAGAACCTCAACCTCATCGCGTCCGAAGCAGTGACGGAATGGACGCGGCCCGGCGGTTGGCGCGAGCTGATGCTGCAGCCCGGCGGCGCCAACATCGTCTATCGGGACGCGACCGAGCCACTGGTCGAGATCCTGAAGGCTGTTGTCACCGGCCTGCAGCAGATGCGGGACCAGCGCCTGCTGCCGGCGCTCGGCGCCTCGATCGACAAGGCCAAGCCGAACCGCGGCGCCTTCGTCAAATCCGGCCTGAGCCTCGCCTATCTGAACGCCTCGATCGACGCGATCGAGGAATTGGTCGAGCAATCCGACGTCTTCAGCCTGACGCCCAACGACGCCGCTACCCTGCTGGCGGCGACCGAGGCGGGATCCGGCGAATTCCGCAAGGCGATCGACATCGGAAAGCCCTGGAACGAGGCATTCGCAGACCCGGCCGCCTATGACAGCCTCAGACACGCCTTCGACGTGCTGAAGACGCTGGAAGACATCTTCAATTTCCGTTTCGCGGAGGCGGCGGGGATCTCGCCGGGGTTCAATGCGCTCGATGGCGACTGAACAGGGCGGGCTGCGGGCCCTTGCCGGCCGCGCGCTTGCCGCCGTCCTGCCCTTCGCGCGCAAAACAGGCGGATCGACGGAGCGGCAGGTGTTCGTCTCCTCCGTCCGCGTCGGCCCGCGCCAGCACGAGCTGATGCTGATCGACGAACGGGGCGCCATTATCGGCCGCATGAAGCTCGCCGGCCGCGCGCATGACATCGCCATCGATCCCGAACGCCGGCGCCTCGCCGTGTTCGCGCGCCGTCCCGGCTATTTCGCGGTCATCGTCGACGTCGCCTCCTGCGAGCCTCTGGCGACGATCACGCCGCCTCCGGGACATCATTTCTTCGGCCACGGCCTGTTCTCCGCCGATGGCCGCCTGCTCTACGCGACCGAGAACCATTTCGACGGCGAGCGCGCCCGTGGCGTCGTCGGCATCTATGACGCCAGCGGCGACTATGCCCGCATCGGCGAATTCGAAACGCATGGCGTCGACGCGCATGAAATGCTGCTCGCGCCGGACGGCCGCACGCTGGTGATCGCCAATGGCGGCATCGAGACCCACCCGGACTACGGCCGGCAGAAGCTGAACCTGGCCGAAATGCGGCCCTCCATCGTCCGGATCGATCGCGAGACCGGCGATCTCCTCGACGAGACCGTGCTCGACGCCGAGCTGAACCGCCTCTCCATGCGCCACATGACCTTCGACGGTGCCGGTAATGTCTGGTTCGGCTGCCAGTGGGAGGGCGCGCGTAGCGAGCGGCCGCCGCTAGTCGGCCGTGTCGGCAAGACCGGCAAGGCGAAGCTGACGGCGTTCCCCGACGCGATCGCGCCGCTCGCCCGCAACTATATCGGTTCGGTGGTCGCGAGCCGCGACGGCTCGACCATCGCCACCTCATCGCCGATCGGCGGCCAGCTATTCTTCTGGGACGCCGCGAGCGGCGATTTCCGCGACTGCGTCGCCCTGCCGGACGGCTGCGGCGTGGCCGCGACCGGGGGCGAGGCCTTCCTCGCCACCGCCGGTGACGGGAGCGTCATGCGGGCCGAGAACGGCCATCTCGCGCCGATCGCCCGCCGCCACGAGCAGTTCGACAATCATCTGCGGCGGATCTAGCGGGCGTTGACCTCGGCCAGCCGGCGCTCTTCGTCGACGATGTAGTCGCGGATCACCGGCACGTCGTCGCGCTGCTTGGACAGAAGCAGCTGGAAGACGAAATTCGAGCCGTGCAGGAAGCCGAGTTCGACCGACGCCAGATAGAAATCCCACATCCGGCAGAACCGGTCGCCCATCATGGCGACCGCCTCCTCGCGCTTCGCCTCATAGGCGAGGCGCCAGTCGCGGATGGTCCAGTAATAGTGCAGCCGCAGGCTTTCCATGTCGGCGCACCAGGTTCCCGTCCGCTCCAACGAGGCGAACACTTCCGACAGTGCCGGCACGTAGCCGCCCGGGAAGATGTATTTGCGGATGAACGGCGCGGTCGTGCCGGGCGGCGACATCCGGCCGATGCAATGCACCAGCGCGAAGCCGCCCGGCTTGGTCAGGCGCTGGATCGATTCGAAGTAATTGTCGAAATTCGCGACGCCGATCGCTTCCATCATCGCGATCGAGACGACGCGGTCATAGGTGCCGGCGAGGTTGCGATAATCCTGTTCGAGGAAGGTCACCTTGGCGGCGACGCCTTCCTCGATCGCGCGTTTCCGCGCCACGGCGAGTTGCTCCGGCGACAGCGTCACCGAGGTGACGCGGACGTCGTAATTGCGGGCCAGGAAGGTCGCGAGCGCGCCCCAGCCCGAGCCGATCTCGGCGATATGCATGCCCGGCTCAAGCTTCAGCTTGGCGGCGATGTGGCGAAGCTTGTCGATCTGCGCCTGATGCAGCCCAATATCCGGCGCCGAATAATAGGCGCAGGAATAGGTCATCGTGTCGTCGAGCCAGAGCCGGTAGAACTTCGGCGGGATATCGTAGTGATGCTTGATGTTCTCGGCCGCGAGCGGGATCGTGTTGCGCTGCTGGCGACGGCGCAGCGACCGCCAGACCCTGCGCAGCCCCTTCTGGATCGGATGCGCCGCGAGGCCCGAGCGGTTGACCGAGAACAGCGACAGCAGGTCGAAGACGCTGCCGCCCTCCTCCACCGTCAGCCGGCCATCCATGTAGGCCTCGGCGGTCTTCAGTTCCGGATTGAGGAAGATCTCGCGCTCGACGGCGGCGTCCGCCAGGCGGATCGTCACCGCCGGACCGTTTTCGCCGGAGCCGAAGACATGCCGCTTGCCGGCATGATCGAGCACGGTGAGGCGGCCGTTCCGGACGAACCGCTTCAACAGATGAGATAAAAGGCGCATGCGCATTCCCCCGTCAGCCGCACGATGAAAGCGGCTGGATCGCGTTTGTGCAACCGGAAAGCGACGGCGCGACACATTCGCGGCCGGACCGGGACGATCGGCACGCCAGCCGGACACTTTTGCCGGCGGTCAAGGCCGCCGGCTGCCCCCGCCCGATCGATCCGCGTGCCGAATCATCGCGCTTCGCTGCTACCGGATTCCGCGGTCCGATGCGCCCGCCGAAGACAGGCGCCTCGTTGCCAGGGCTTCCGAACAACGGTCACTCCATCCCGGCCGGCATCGCTATTTCCTCTGCCGCATGAAACGTTTAACCAACCTTCTGGGGGTAACTTGCGAATCCCGCGCGTGGCCGTATGCCAGATAACGGCTTCCGGAGAAGGATGAGATGGCCAAACCCAATCTGCACACTGTCGCGGCCCATGCCGGCGTTTCGATCGCCACGGTATCGAAGGTCGTCAACGGCGTGCGCTACGGCATCTCGGAAGCGACCCTCGAACGCGTCCTCGCCTCGGTCAGCGAGCTTGGCTACCGGCCCAACCGTTCCGGTCGCGGCCTGCGCACGCTGCGCCGCTCGATCATTGGCATGGCGATCGTCGACCCCTCGCCCACCTTCCTCGCCGACCCGTTCACCACGAATCTGGTCGCCGGGCTTTCCAACTATCTGAGCGACCGGGGCTTCGGCCTGCTGCTGCACGGCATCAAGCCGAAGCAGGTGGAATCGTCCTTCCTGGTCAAGGAAAACGTCGTCGACGGCCTCTGCCTCATGTTGTCCGGCTCAGCCCAGCTCCGCCGGCAGAACACCAAGCTGTTCAGCACGTTGAGCCATCCGATGGTGGTGTTCCAGGACCGCGCCGCCGACGGCATCCCCGATACCTGCTTCGTCAACCAGGACGATGCCGGCGGCGCCAAGGCGCTGGCGAAGCTCGTGCTCGCCCGCCAGCCGAAATCGGTGCTGATCGTCATTCCCGACATCTTCTGGCCCGCCATCGAGCTACGGCTGGAGGCTTATTGGCAATCAATGAAGAGCGCCGGCGTCGCGGCCAAGATCATCCGCTGCGACGAAAGCGATCCGGCCGCCATCGCCCATGCGATCGAGGACCAGATCGAAAAGGCCGGCCTGCCAGACGTCATCATCGGCGCCAACGACAAGATCGCCATCGTGGCGCTGCACAGCCTGGAAGAACGCGGCGCCCGGGTGCCCGAGGATGTGGCCGTCACCGGCTTCAACGCCTTCGCCTCGAACGACTATGCCGGTCTCGACCTCACCACCGCGCGCTCACCCGCCTATGAGATGGGCGAGCTGGGCGGCAAGCTGCTGCTCGAACGTCTCGAAGGCGGAGAATTCGAGCAGCGCGAATACACGCTGCCGGTCGGCATCGTGCCCGGCGCAACCGTATAGGCGGGATGCCCCCGATCGGAGGCATCCCGTAAATCGCTTCGAGCGCGACGCGGATCAGGTCTCCGAGACCTGCTCCAGCACCGCCTTCAGGAACTTCTGCAGGCGCGGGCTCTCCGGGCGGGTGAAGATCTCTTCCGGCGGGCCGGCCTCGACCACAACGCCGCCATCCATGAACACGACGCGATCCGCCACTTCGCGGGCAAACCGCATCTCGTGCGTCACCAGCATCATCGTCATGCCCTGCCGGGCGAGATCGCGCACGACGTCGAGCACTTCGCCGACCAGTTCCGGATCCAGCGCCGAGGTGATCTCGTCCAGGAGCAGCAGGCGCGGGTTCATCGCCAAACAACGGGCGATGGCGACGCGCTGCTTCTGGCCACCGGAGAGCTGGCGCGGATAATTGCCGGCCTTCTCCAGAAGCCCGACCTTGCCGAGCAGGTCGCGTCCGCGCGCCTCGGCGTCGGCGCGACTCATCTTCAGCACATGGATTGGCGCCTCGATGACATTGCCGAGCGCCGTCATATGCGGGAACAGGTTGAAGTGCTGGAACACCATGCCCATCCGCATGCGCAGATGATTGACGTTGGAGCTCTCGGTGATCGGCTTGCCTTCGAATGTCACCTTGCCGCCTGTCGGCGTCTCCAGCCGGTTAAGGCAGCGAAGCAACGTGCTCTTGCCGGAGCCGCTCGGGCCGATGATGGCGACGCTCTCGCCCTCGCGCACGGTCAGGTCGACACCGCGCAGGACCTGGAGTTCGCCGAAGGCCATCTGGAGGCCCTCGAGTTGCAGGATCGGTGCGCTCACTGAGCCGCCCTCCTGCGCTCGAGCCGCTTGGCGAAGCGGGACAGAGGCAGACAGATCGCCAGATAGAGGATCGCCGCCATCGAGTAGATCGCCATGCTGCGATAGGACTGGCTCGATGCGTCGTAGGATCGATACATGATTTCCGGCACCGAGATGGTTAGGGCCAGCGACGTGTCCTTGATCATCGAAATGATGAAATTGGTGAAGGGCGGTAGGATGATCACGCCGGCCTGGGGCAGGATGATGCGCCGCATGGCGAGCGGCGTCGACATGCCGAGGCTGCGCGCAGCCTCGAACTGGCCGCGATCGACCGCCTCGATGCCGGCGCGGAAAATCTCCGCCGCATAGGCGCCGCCGACCAGGGACAGCGTGATGATGGCGGCCGCCATCGGCTCCAGCCGGATGCCGAACGAGGTCAGGCCGAAATAGATGATAAACAGCTGCAGCAACGCCGGTGTCGCGCGGATCAGCTCGATGTAGATGCCGGCGACGTAGCCGAGCACCCGGATCCCGGACATCTTGGCGAAGGTAGCGAGCAGGCCGATGACGACGCTGCCGATCAGCGAGAACACCGTCAGTTCCAGCGTGACGATGGCCCCCTTGGCTATATAGGGGAAGTAGGTTTGCAGTAATTGAAGATAGTCATTCATGAAATTCGGACCTTCGGGCAACAGAACGCCGCCGGCAGGCAGCAATTGGCCTGCCGACGGCTGAAAAGCTCTAGAACTTGCCGGTCAGGTAGGACGGGTTGGTGAGCCCGTAGCGCGCCATGATCTCCTTGTCCTCGCCACGCGCCTTGATGGCACCGATGGCGTCGTCGAAGGCCTTGATGAGGTTCTCGGTACCGTTCTTCGAATAGACGTAGTAGTTGGCGGGCAGCGTCTCGCTGCCGAGATATTCCGGCGCCAGATATTCCACGACCTTGAAGTCGTAATCGGGGTTCTGCGCCGCCGCGTAGTCGAAGGTATAGCCCCACCAGACCGCCGCATCGAGACGGCCGGCCTTCAGGTCCATCAGCATCGGATCGGCGGAATCATACTTGCGGATCTCGGAAACGCCGTAGCGCTTCTGCAGCTCCTGCGCCTCGATCTCCTGCGCCGAGCCGCGCACGGTGCCGATCACCTTGTCCTTGAGGCCGGCGACATTCTCGATGCCGTCCTGCGAGCGGGTCAGCAGAACGTCGATGCCGTACCAGAACGGCTTGCTACCATAGGCCATCACCTTCTGACGCTCGGCCGTCTTGTAGAGGCCCGAGATGACGTCGATACGGCCGGAATCAAGCGCCGGCGCCAGCGCCGAGTGGACGAGCACGACCGGGTCGACCTCAACGCCGATCTCCTTCGCCACCGCCTTGGTGAAATCGGCAGCGATGCCCTTCCATTCGCCGGTGCCGATATCGATCCAGGTCTCCGGCGGAATGCTGAAGGTGCCGACGCGGAGGAAGCCGCGCTTCTTGATGTCGGCGAGGAGGTCCGTTCCCGCGTCCTGCGCGAAGGCCGGGCGTGCCACCAGCGGCGCGCTCATGGCCAGCGCGCCCGCCGTGGTCAGAAATCCGCGTCGTGTGAATTTGCTCTGCATCATGTTCCCCATGCGTCTGGATTGTCGAATTGCGTTGTCAGGCAGAAAGCCCCTCGCGCGAGGGGCCGGAACCCTGCCGGATCGCTTCCGACGCCATGCATCCCGTCTTGGACAAGCGCGGGCGGTTCTGGCGTTTCTTTGCGTCGATCCGGCAGGAATGGATTGGCGGGCCGTCGGAACCGTCGGCTCAGAGGACGCCGTATTTGGCGTAGACTTCACCCAGCAGCAGCCCGTTCTCGAGCTCCTCGCGGGTCTTGTTCTCGCTGGTGACCTTCTTCAGCGCCGCCTGGATGACTTCCGGGGCGATCTTCTGGGGCACCACCACGACGCCGTCGACATCGCCGAAGATCAGATCACCGGAGGTGACGGTGACGCCCGCGCATTCGATCGGCAGGTCGCGCGCCATCATCTTGCCGCGACCGCGCGAGTCGAGCGGGCCGATGCCGCCATGGAACACCGGGAATTCGAGATTGCGGATGTGGCGGACGTCGCGGACGAGCCCGTCTGTGACGCAGCCAACGGCGCCCCGCTTGCGCGATGCCGTCGTTAGCAGTTCGCCCCAGGGCGCGATCCGCGTCGTCGGGCCGTCGCAGCCGAGCACGGCGATGTCGTTCGGCTTCAGATCATCGATCAGCGCGATCTCGATCTCGTAGGGGTTCTCGTCCTCGCGCACCGAATAGGTGTTCATGAACAGGCCGGTGCGGGCGTAGCCGATCATCGTCAGGCTGTCGTCCAGCGGCCGCACGAAGGGCAGCATCGCCTGGCGGGTCATGCCGAAATCATCGAGGACATCGGACAGGACAGCCGAATACAGAACCTTCTTCAGGGCATCCAAATCAAACTGGGCAGCAGACAACGGGCTTCTCCAACGATTGTGTTAAACGTTTAACATGATGCTAGGGGCGTTTTGGGAGACCGTCAATGGGGCTCGATCGGAGACCTGCGGCGGCGGCGCGGGGCGCATTTCCGAATGCCCGGGGCGGGCACGGGGACGTTTCCCGCCCCCGACCCCACCCGCCCCGATCGGCACAGGCGCCCGTCCCATCTCGCGCCGCCGTGCCGCGTCCGGCAGGTCGCGTCACTACGACACCGGCAATGGAACCGATCGCGCCCGACCGCTTTGGGCTGGACAAGTCGGATCAATAGGCCCAGATCAGAGGCCTCCTACCTGCTGAGGCCCTCTCCCCGATGGATTTCGTTGCTGCCGAACTGGTCGCGCTGGCGACCGTCGTCCTCATCGATCTCGTACTGGCCGGCGACAATGCCATCGTCGTCGGCATGGCCGCCGCCGGCTTGCCGAAGGACATTCGCAGCAAGGCGATCCTGGTCGGCATCGGCGCCGCGGCGGTGCTCCGCATCATCTTCGCCCTGTTCGCCACCAAGCTGCTCGGCATCATCGGCCTGACGCTGGCCGGCGGCATTCTGCTGCTCTGGGTGTGCTGGAAGCTGTGGCGCGAGATCCGTTCCAGCCAGAACGACGAGGCAGAGGCGCTCGAGACGGAGATCGCCGAAGCAGCCGCGGGCGGCCCGGCGGGGACGAAGACCTTCAAGCAGGCGATCATCCAGATCATCGTTGCCGACGTCTCGATGTCGCTCGACAACGTGCTCGCCGTCGCCGGCACGGCGCGCGAACACACCTGGGTGCTGGTGGTCGGGCTGGTGCTATCGGTGGCGCTGATGGGCGTCGCCGCCAATGTCGTCGCCAGGCTGCTAAAGCGCCTGCCCTGGATCGCCTATGTCGGCCTCGCCGTCATCGCCTGGGTCGCCTGCAAGATGATCTGGGACGGCGGCATCGAAGTCTTCCACTTCGCCGAAATCGCAGGCCTGGTGTGAACCCCGCGCCGCCGCGCCGAAAGCGTTTTCGAGCGAAGTGGATACCGGTTTGCGCAGAGAAAACATCACCACACGATGATCTGGCCTGCGGAGCCTGTTCCCTGCTCGCCATCCTGCTCGTTGCGTTCCTGTGGGGCGCGGCCGAAGCGAGCTATTTCTTCGTCGTCGCCGACGTCCTGCTGACCTTCATCGCCGTCGCCTGCGGACTGCGCGCCAGCCTGTGGGCGAGCGTCGCCGCCGCGCTCGGCGCGGCCTGTGGCGGCCTGATCCTGTGGCGCATCGCCGGGACCGATCCGGCGGCGGCCATGACGCTGCTGCGCAGCGTACCCTTCGTCTCGGAACGCATGATCGCGCGGGGCCTGGCCGGCATGGCCGAGGCCAACTGGCCCCTCGCCATGCTTTGGGGCTCCGTCACCGGCATTCCCTACAAGGTCTATGCGGTGGGCGCCGGCCACGAGGATCTGAGCGCCCTGCTCTTCTTCGGCGCGACCATCCCGATCCGGCTCGTCCGCTTCGTCGTCGCGACCAGCGTCGTCGCCCTCCTCGACCAGAAGCTCAGGCCGCGCCTCCGCCTGCGCAGCCGCGTCATGTTGCTGGCAACATTCTGGCTCGTCTTCTACGGTGAGTTCTGGCTGCGCTGGTCCGGGGGCGACTTCCGCTTCCTTCAGTGAATCTCCGGCTCCGGCAACTTTTCCGTCCCTTCTAGGAAGTCGAAGTCGCAGCCGAGATGGGCCTGGCGGATATGGGCGGCGAACAGCTTGTTGTAGCCGCGCGGATAGTCGCGCGGCGGCGGGGTGAAGCTGGCGAGCCGGCGCGCGATCTCAATGTCATCAACATGCAGATGGATGGTCCGCGCCTCGACGTCGACAGAGATCAAGTCTCCGGTCTGTACGGCTCCGAGCGGGCCGCCGATATGCGATTCCGGCGAAACGTGCAGGATGCAGGCGCCATAGCTGGTGCCGCTCATGCGCGCGTCGGAAATGCGCAGCATGTCGCGCACGCCCTCTTTGAGCAGCTTCTTCGGGATCGGCAGCATGCCCCATTCCGGCATGCCCGGCCCGCCGACAGGGCCGGCGTTCTGCAGCACCAGCACGGTGTCGGCCGTGACGTCGAGATCCTCGCGCTCCACCATCGCCGCCATCTCGTTGTAGTCGCGGAAGACCAGCGCCGGGCCGGTGTGCTTCAGGAGCCGCGGCTCCGCCGCCGACGGCTTCATCACGCAGCCGTCCGGCGCGAGGTTGCCGGTGAGGATCGCCGTGCCGACCTCGGCCGAGATCGGGTTGTCGAAGGTCCGGATGACGTCGGCATTGTAGTTGCGCGCCGTCTCGACCGCCTCGGCCAGCGTGCCGCGCACCGTCCGCGCGTTGAGATCGAGGTGGTCGCGCAGCTCCGCCCAGAGCGCCGGCAGGCCCCCGGCATAGAAGAAATCTTCCATCAGCCACTCGCCGGAGGGGCGCAGATTGGCGAGGACGGGAATTTTCCGCGCGACGCGATCAAAGTCTTCCAGCGTCAGGGGAATACCCGCCCGGCCGGCCATGGCGATCAGATGCACCATGGCGTTGGTCGAGCCCGCCAGCGACATGTGCACGACGAGCGCATTCTCGAACGAAGAAGCGGTCAGGATGTCGCTCGGCTTCAGGTCCTCGAAGATCATCTCGATGATGTGGCGGCCGCACTCCGCCGCCATGCGCGAATGGGCGGAATCCGGCGCCGGGATCGACGACGCGCCCGGCAACGACAGGCCGAGCGTTTCCGCGAGCGACGTCATGGTCGAGGCCGTGCCCATGGTCATGCAGGTGCCGAAGGAACGCGCGATGCCGGATTCCATCTCACGCCATTCGCGCTCGCCAATATTGCCGGCTTCCTTCTCGGCCCAGTATTTCCAGACATCGGAGCCGGAGCCGAGCGGCTTGCCGGCATAATTGCCGCGCAGCATGGCGCCGGCCGGCAGGAAGATCGTCGGCAGGTCCATCGAGATGGCGCCCATGATCGTCGCCGGCGTGGTCTTGTCGCAGCCGCCAAGCAGCACGACGCCATCGACCGGATGCGAACGGATCAACTCCTCCACCTCCATGGCAAGGAAGTTGCGGTAGAGCATGGTGGTCGGCTTGACGAAATTCTCGGCCAGCGACATCGCCGGCAGCTCGATCGGGAAGCCGCCGGCCTGCCAGACCCCGCGCTTCACCTCTTCGACCCGATGGCGGAAATGCGCGTGGCAGGGATTGATGTCGGACCAGGTGTTGATGATGCCGACCACCGGCTTGCCCATGAATTCCTCATAGGCGTAGCCCATCTGCAGCGTGCGCGAACGATGGCCGAAGGAGCGCAGGTCCGCGGCGCCGAACCAGCGCTGGCTGCGGAGCGAGGCGATCGAACGCCGGGACGGCTTCAAGGCGGACGACGTCATCGGAACAGGTCCTTGGTCGGGGGCATTCGGAAATCCGGCCCCTTGAGGTTACGCTTGGTCGAATTGAGTCGGGGAACAAGGAAGGCGAGAGGCGCATGGTTGATCTGCAATTGAAGCCGGCGCGCCGCGAGAAGCTCTCCGACATCCTCTATGGCCAGATCCTCGAGCAGATCGTCTCCGGCACCTTCGCGCCGGGCGACCGGCTGCCGTCCGAGAACGACATCTGCAAGGCCTTCGAAGTCTCGCGTCCCGTCGTCCGCGAAGCGCTGCAGCGCCTGCAGGTCGACGGGCTGGTCATCGCGCGCCAGGGCGCCGGCACCTTCGTCTCGCACAAGCCGCCGGGCGGCCTGCTGGAGACGACGCCGCCGCAGCAGGTCGCGAGCGTGCTGCGCGTCACCGAGGTCCGCATCGCGATCGAGACGGAATGCGCGCATCTGGCGGCGACCCGGCGCTCGGCCGCCCAGCTCGCCGAGATCGAGGCGCGGCAGGCGGCGTTCGAGAGTGCGCTCAATACCGGCGCGGCGGGTCTCGAGGAGGATTTTGCCTTCCACCACGCCATCGCCGAGGCGACCGGCAACGAGGTGTTCCCGGCCGTGCTCGACAGCCTGAAGGGTCGGATCGAGGACTGGATGCGCAGCGCGCTCAGCATGACGCGCGTCGGCTCCGACGAACGACGCCGAGCCCTGTTCGCCGAGCACCGCAACATCGTCGACGCGATCTCCCGCCAGCAGGCCGACCAGGCCGCGCTCTACATGAAGTTCCATCTCGTCGAGGCGCGGCGCCGGCTGACCGACGCACGCCGGGATCGGTGATCGACTTGTAATAATTCTGCACAAGACACCTCTCCCGGCGATGGGCCGGTCCTGCTTCAGCTCTTCAGCATGCCGTCGATCGCCAGCTTGTCGATTGCGATCAACTCGTCGGCAGTGAACGTCGCCTTCGCCAGGCTCGCAACGGCGTCCTCGATCTGCGCGACCTTGGAGGCCCCGATCAGAGCGGAGGTCATGCGGCTGTCGCGCATCACCCAGGAGAGCGCCATCTGCGCCAGCGTCTGGCCGCGCGCCTTGGCGATCTCGTTCAGGCCCTTCACCCGCTCCAGGTTTTCCGCCGTCAGCACGCTCTTGCGCAGCGCCTGCGAATGGGTGACGCGGCTGTCGGCCGGAATGCCGTCGAGATAGCGATCGGACAGCACGCCCTGCTCCAGCGGCGAGAACATGATGCAGCCCATGCCCTCGGTCTCGAGCGTGTCGAGCAGCCGGTCCTTCTCGGTCCAGCGATCGAGCATGGAATAACGGGGCTGGTGGATAACCAGTGGCGTGCCGAGAGAGCGGGCGATCGCCGCCGCCTCGGCCGTCTTGGCCGAGGAATAGCTGGAAATGCCGACATAGAGCGCCTTGCCCTGGCGCACGATCGAATCGAGCGCGCCGATCGTCTCCTCCAGCGGCGTCTCGGGATCGAAGCGGTGCGAATAGAAGATGTCGACATAGTCGAGCTTCATCCGCTTCAGGCTTTGCTCGAGACTGGCGATCAGATATTTGCGGCTGCCCCATTCGCCGTAGGGCCCCGGCCACATCAGGTAGCCGGCCTTCGACGAAATGATCATCTCGTCGCGATAGGGCTTGAAATCGCCCGTCGTCATCGTGCCGAAGAACTCTTCCGCCGCGCCGGGCGGCGGACCGTAATTGTTGGCGAGATCGAAATGGGTGATGCCAAGATCGAAGGCGCGATGGCACATCGCCCGCATCGTCTCGACCCTGCCGTCATAGCCGAAATTGTGCCAGAGGCCGAGCGAGATCGCCGGCAGTTTCAGGCCCGTACGGCCGACGCGGTTGTACTTCATCGCGTCATAGCGATCGGCGGCGGCGACATAGACCATGGCGGTTCCTGGCTGTGTGAGACGAGGCGACGTCCGGACCGGGGGAAAGGACTGCCGCGAACCCGAAAAATCGTCAAATGATGTGACAATTCTGAGCCCATGCGGCATGCTCGTCAAGCGCGGGCGCCGACATCCGCTGGGATCGCACCGGCCAGCCCGCCCGCCCCTTCATCCGATCCTCGCGTTGCGCCTTCGTCGCGGCAGCGCGATGCTCGCGATCACCATGGTTACCGGCGCAGGTTGCGCCGATCGGGAGGAATTCATGACGACCAAGCTCTTCGACCTGACGGGGCGCGTCGCGCTCGTCACCGGCTCCAGCCGCGGCATCGGCCTCGCCATCGCGCGCGGCCTCGCCGAGGCGGGAGCGACGGTCGTGCTGAACGGCCGCGATGCCGGTACTCTAGAAACGGCCGTTGCCGGACTGCGCGCCGACGGCCTCAACGCCTCGGCGTCGGTGTTCGACGTCTGCAATGTCGAGGCGGTGGCGAAGGCGGTCGACGCAATCGAGAGCGACATCGGCCCCGTCGACATCCTGGTCAACAATGCCGGCACGCAGAAGCGCCTGCCGCTGGAGGAATTCACGCTGGAGCAGTGGCGCGAGGTGCTGGCGACCAATGTCGACGCCGCCTTCGTCGTCGGCCAGGCGGTGGCGCGCCATATGATCCCGCGCAAGCGCGGCAAGATCATCAACATCTGCTCGGTGACCAGCGAGCTCGGCCGCGCGACGATCACGCCCTATTCGACATCGAAGGGCGCGATCAAGATGATGACCAAGAGCATGTGCGCCGAATGGGCCAAGCACGGCCTGAACATCAACGGCATCGGCCCGGGCTGGTTCAAGACCGAGCTCAACAAGGCGCTGGTCGAGAACCCCGAATTCCACGTCTGGCTGGCGCAGCGCGCGCCCATGGGCCGCTGGGGCGATACACCGGAGCTCGCGGGCGCTGCGATCTTCCTCGCCTCCGACGCGTCGAGCTACGTCAACGGCCACATCCTCTATGTCGACGGCGGCGTGACGGCGGTCGTCTGAGCACTAGCACGGCGAGGGCATGTCCCCTCGCCTCGTCCCCGCCCCCTCCGTCATCCCCGCGAATGCGGGGATCCACGCAGCCAAGGCCACTCTCGGGGGGACCTCCCTTGGCCGCCGCTGGATGGATCCCGGGTTGGCACGAGCGAACCACGGTCGGGTTGCTGCGCTTTCAACCGCCCGCCTCACCCCTCGTAGCGCGCTTCCATCAGGTCGAGTTCGCGCACCAGCTTGCGCGCCGTGTCGCTGCCGATCTTGCGGCCGCGCAGCAGCTTGAAGATCGTCGTCCGTTCCGCCTTCAGCGCCGCCACGCGCAGGCGTGTTTCGATCGCGTCGATCTGGCGTGCCAGCGCTGCCTCCTCGGCCGCGCGCGAGCCGGCATCGATGCGGGCGCGATACGCATCCATGATCCGCGCCGCCGCCGCCACGAAGATATCGGCGTCGGGGCGGCCACCGGCGAGTTCATGCTGCACGCGCTCGATCTCGGCGATGGCAGCCTGGGCGGCGGCGATCCGCGCCCGCTCCTCCTCGGCCTGGTGTGACGTGTCGGCCGGCATCTTCAGACCGCTCAGGAGTAGCGGCAGGCCGATGCTGGCGGCAATCAGCGACAGGATGATCACCCCCATCGCCAGGAATATGGCCAGTTCCCGGGCGGGGAACGGCGAACCGTCGGCCAGGAACAAGGGCAGAGTCAGGACGCCGGCCAGCGTGATCGCGCCGCGCACGCCGGCGAGCGACATGGCCGCCAGCAGCCGCCAGCTTGGCCGCTGGATGACGGTGCCCCGACGGCGGGCCCGGAGCAGGGTCAGATCGAGCGAGACCCAGACCCAGACGAAGCGCAGCGCGGCGAGCGCGAAGTTGATGGCGAGCACATAGATCAGCAACCAGCCCGGTTCATGATGTCCGGTGACCCGCACCGTCTCCGCCGCGCTGCGCAGGATCGCCGGCAGCTGCTCGCCGAGGAGCACGAAGATGATGCCGTTTGCGGCGAACTGGATCATGTCCCAGACCGTATTGCGCCGGACCCGGGTCGTTGCCAGCGCCTGGCCTGAAGCTTCGCTGAAACCCATCGTCACGCCGGCGGCGACCGCCGCCAGAATGCCGGAACAGTCGAGATGCTCGGCCACGAGATAGGCGGCAAACGGAATCAGCACGCTGATCAGGATCTGCGAGCCGCTCTCCTCGCCATAGCGGGCGGCGATCCAGTTCTTGGCCGCGTTGATGATCCACGTCACGGCGAAACCGGCGGCGACGCCGCCCAGCGACACCCAGGCGAAGCTCAGCGTCGCCTCGTAAAGCGAGAAGGTGCCGGTGAGCGCGGCGGCGATGGCGAAACGCAGGCACACGAGGCCCGACGCATCGTTCAGCAGCGATTCTCCCTCGAGAATGCTCATCATCCGCCTCGGGATCGGCACGCGCGAGGCGATAGCGGAAACGGCGATCGGGTCTGTCGGCGAAATCACGGCGGCCAGCGCGAAGGCGACGGCGAGCGGCATGGCCGGGATCAGCCAATGGACGAAAAGGCCGACGCCGAGGACGGTGAAGACGACAAGGCCGAGCGCCAGCGCCAGGATTGCCTTGCGGTCGCGGATCAGTTCCTCCCTCGCCGCGCGCCAGCCATCGAGGAAAAGCAGCGGCGGCAGGAACAAGAGGAAGAAGATGTCGGGATTGAGCGTTACCCGGAAGTCGGCGACGAGGCCGATCGCTCCGCCGAGCGCGATCTGGATCAACGGCCTCGGGATCGGCAGTGGCAGCATGCGGGAAACGAAGCCGCTCACGACGACGGCGAGCAGCAGCACGAGAACGATCGTTATGGTATCCACTTGCCGGGAATCCTGTGGGACTTGTGGCGGTCGACTATGGCCGGCGGCCAGGGCAGAAGACCGGCGCAGTTCGACTTTTTCGCGACGATTCCGGCGGCTCCTGCGCAGCGCAACGAACTTTTTCGCCCGCGGAGCCAATTTTTTGCGGCGGACGCCCGGACGCAGGGGCATAGTCGCCGCTCGAAGGAAGGAGGCTTCCATGCTCTATGCGATCATCTGCTATCACGACGAGAATATCGTCGGCAGTTGGACGAAGGAAGAGGACGACGCCGTCATGGCGCGCCTGCACAAGGTGCACGAGAAGCTGGCGCGCAACGGTCAGCTCGGCCCCACGGCGCGCCTCAGTCCGACCCGCACCGCCACGACCTACCTCAAGGACCAGGGCCGGGTCATCGATGGCCCCTACGCCGAGATCAAGGAGCAACTGCTCGGATTCTACACCGTCGACGTCGCCGATCGCGACGAGGCGCTGCAGATCGCCCGCGACCTGACCGAGGCCAACCCCGGCGGCGCCTATGAACTCAGGCCGATCTCGCTCTTCCTGCCCGGCGATTTTACGCCCGCCGCCGCCGAAACCGCCTGAAACAGACCGCGGCATGACCACCGACTGGAACCAGATCCGCGCCATGATGAACGCGGCGATCGATGCGTGCGAACGGATCGAAGCGAGCGGCTACGGTCCGGCGGACCGCGACGCGACCATCGCGGTGAACGGCCAGGAGGTCAGCGTCGGCGACATCCTGGCGAGCGCCTGGACCTATCCGGAAAACCTGCGCTACGCGATCCTGCGCGCGCGGCACGAGGCGGGCGCGGATCTCGACTACCGGCCGGAGACGGCGCGCATCCTCGTCGCCATGGCCGAGGTCGGGGCCGAATTGATCGGCGCCGGCGAGACGCGCCCGGCCGAGTGCGACATCCACGCCATGATCGGCTGGTTCCGCGACCACGCGACGCCAAGCCTGGAACGGGCGATCGCCGACCGGCGCGCGGCTTCTAGTTCTTCAGCCGGTAGCCGGTCTTGAATATCCAGGTGACGGTGGCGAGGCAGACGGCCAGGAAGACCAGCGTCATCGCCAGGCTGATGCCGATATTGACGTCCGACGTGCCGAAGAAGCTCCAGCGGAAGCCGCTGACGAGATAGACGACCGGATTGAACAGGGCGACCGTCTGCCAGGCCGGTGGCAGCATCGAGATCGAATAGAAGCTGCCGCCGAGGAAGGTCAGCGGCGTCACGATCAGCAGCGGCACCAGCTGCAGCTTCTCGAACCCGTCCGCCCAGATGCCGATGATGAAGCCGAACAGGCTGAAGGTGACGGCGGTCAGCACCAGGAACAGCAGCATCCAGACCGGGTGCTGGATCTCGATATCGACGAAAAGGCCCGCCGTCGCCAGGATGATCAGCGCCAGCAGGATCGACTTGGTCGCCGCCGCGCCGACATAGCCGATGACGATCTCGAACGGCGAGATCGGCGCCGACAGGACCTCGTAGACGGTGCCGACGAATTTCGGGAAGTAGATCGCGAAGGAGGCGTTGGAGATGCTCTGCGTCAGCAGCGTCAGCATGATCAGGCCCGGCACGATGAACGAGCCGTAGCTGACGCCGTCGATCTCCTGCATGCGCGAGCCGATCGCCGCGCCGAAGACGATGAAATAGAGCGAGGTGGAGAGAACCGGCGCGACGATGCTCTGCAGCAAGGTGCGGCCGGTGCGCGCCATCTCGAAGAGATAGATCGCGCGGATCGCGTAGACGTTCATGTGCGCTCACTCACCAGGCTGACGAAGATCTCCTCGAGCGAGCGCTGGCTCGTCTGCAGATCCTTGTAGTGGATACCGGCCGCGCCGAGGGCGCGAAGCACATCGGCGATGCCCTTCTGCTCGGCATCGGCGTCATAGCTGTAGACGAGTTCGTTGCCGTCGGCGCCGAGCTCAAGCCCATAGGCGTCGAGCCCGTCCGGGACACCGGCGAGCGGCTCCTGCAATTGCAGCGTCAGCTGCTTCTTGCCGAGCTTGCGCATAAGCTCGGCCTTTTCCTCGACCAGTATGATCTGGCCGCGATGGATGACGCCGATCCGGTCGGCCATCTCCTCGGCTTCCTCGATGTAGTGCGTCGTCAGGATGATGGTGACGCCGCTCGCCCTGAGCGCCCGCACCACGTCCCACATGTCACGCCGAAGCTCGACATCGACGCCGGCGGTCGGTTCGTCGAGGAACAGGATCTGCGGCTCGTGCGACAGCGCCTTGGCGATCATGACGCGGCGCTTCATGCCGCCCGAGAGCGTCCGGAGCTTGGCGTCCTTCTTGTCCCAGAGCGACAGGTCGCGCAGGATCTTCTCGATATGGGCCGGGTTGGCCGGCTTGCCGAACAGGCCGCGACTGAAGGTGACGGTCGCCCAGACCGATTCGAAGGCGTCGGTCGTCAGTTCCTGCGGCACTAGGCCGATGCGCGCGCGGGCAGCCTTGTATTCGGCTACCACGTCGTGACCATCGGCCAGCACACGGCCGCTCGACGGATTGACGAGGCCGCAAATGATGCTGATCAGCGTGGTCTTGCCGGCGCCGTTCGGCCCGAGCAGCGCAAAGATCTCGCCCCGGCGGATGTCGAGGTTCACATCTTTCAGCGCCTCGAAGCCGGACGCATAGACTTTCGAGAGGTGTTCGACGGAAATGATGTTCTGCATGACGGCCATGATAGCCGAGGCAGATGACGATTCCGGCGAGATTTATGCAACAGCGTGCCCGAATAATCAGGGCGCGCCGTTTTCCTTGACCGGGCGACGCTTCGGATATTCAAACCGCGGCGGTAGCCAGTGGTGCAGCGAGGCGACCCCGACGAGACCGATGCTGCCGCCGACCACGACGCCGAGCAGTGTCCCGCCCTGGATCGTCGACGTGGCGGCGAGAATCGGGATGGCGCCCGCCGGCGGATGGGTGATCCGCAGAATCGACATCAGGGCGATGACGAGGCCGACGCCAACGGCGGCCGCGACCCAGGCGCCGGGAAACAGCATCAGCACCAGGAGCGTCACCAGCGTGGCAACGAAATAGCCGCCGATGACATTGGCCGGCTGCGCCAGAGGGCTGGCCGGATGACCGAAGAGCAGCACCGCCGAGGCGCCGAACGGCGCCAGCAGGAAGGGCTGGTGCGTCGTCACGGCCAGCGCGCCGACCGCGCCGATGCCGATCGCGCCGCCGAGACCGGATTTCATATGCTGCAGCGTGCTGCCGGAACGCACTTCATGACGAGTGACGAAATGTCGAAGGCGATGAGGCATAGGCTGCTGGAACCGCTTGTTTCGGACGCCCTTTGAGACGGGGCCCGAACTTCTACGCGAGGCCGCTCCGGAAAACGAGCAATCGCAATCCAGAAAATTGCCGGAACGGCAAAAAACCGTCCCGTCGCCACCCCCTGCGGCGGCCCGCCGCGCCGTCGTCGAGGCTGAACGGAGGGCGGGAAAGACTCTGGAAAGCATGGCCGGGTAGAATCACGGCCGGCGGAGCGCGGCTCCGGCCGCTTCGAGCCGGACGGCGACCTCCGCGATTTCTTTTCACCGGACGACTATGCGCTGGCGCGTTCTCCGCATCCTCTTCCTGATCTACGTGGCATGGGCCGTCTTCGCGATCCTGCTCGTCCCCCTGAGCGCGCTCGGCGTCATCGCGACAAACCCGCTGGCCGCCGTGCTGGCGCTGGTGCTGGGCCTGCCCTGGAGCGTGCTGCTGACCTGGTGGATCGACAGCTCCAGCGCCTTCCTCAATTTCCTGCTGCTGGTGCTGGCGCTGGTGATCAACGCCGCCATCCTGCGCTTCCTCTCGCGCCGTCCGCGCCCTGCCCCGGAACCGGATGAGTTCGAGGAGGACGATGAGGATGACGAGACGGAGGAAGAAGACGATGAGGAAGTCGGCCCGCATCTCGACCCGGATTCGGAAGAAGACTGGGAGGACGATTGGGACGAGCCGCAGCCGGAACCGCCTCGACGCGAGCGCCATTAGCGGCGAAACGGCCGGACCTGCCCCCTTTCTTTGAAGGGCGACGCACGGCCAAAGCCCGGCCGTACTTTTGCGTCCTGTCGCCACCTCAAGCTACTGTGAAATCCCGAGGTGGAGATTTTGCAGCATGGCGAAGCTCGTCTTTGGAATGAACCTCTCGCTGGACGGCTATGTCGACCACGAAAAAATGTCGACAGGCCCCGAACTCTTTCGTCACTGGATCGAGCTGGTGAGCGGCCTGACGGGCAGCATATACGGCCGCCGCATCTACGAGATCATGAGCTATTGGGACGAGGACCGGCCCGAATGGAGCGCGGAAGAGCGCGAGTTCGCGACAGCTTGGCGGCGGCAGCCGAAATGGGTCGTGTCGCGCTCGCTGACGTCGGTCGGCCCCAACGCCACGCTGGTCGCGGACGACGTCGAGGCGGTGGTCCGTGACCTGAAGGCGCGGCTCGCGGGCGAGATCGACGTCGCCGGGCCGGTGCTCGCGGCTAGCCTGGCCGAGCTCGGTCTGGTCGATGAGTATCGCCTCTACTTCCACCCCGTCGTGCTCGGCGGCGGCCGGCCGTTCTTCGCCGGCCCGAGGCCGCCGCTCCGCCTGGTTGCCTCCGATCGCCTCGGCGAGGACGTGATCCGGTTGACCTACGTTCCCGCCTAATCGCGGCGGGCTTCCGTCGTCGCGGAGACGCCGGCGCGTGTTTGGAAGAACGCGCGCCGGCCAAGTTCGTCGGCTTCCCCTAGAACGCCAGCTGCACCTTCATGGCGCGGCGACGGTCGCCGGCGGTCTCGAAGGCTTCGCGCGCATCCTCGATGCCGAAGCTGCCGGTCAGCAACGGTCGCAGGTCGACCTTGCGCTCGTCGATCAGCTTGACCGCCAGCGGGAACTCGTCGTGGAAGCGGAACGAGCCGGTGAGCGCGATCTCCTTGGCGACGACGACATTCTGCGGCAGGGAGAGTTCGCCGCCGAGACCCACCTGGACGATGGTGCCGCGCGGCCGGACCACATCGAGGCCGGAGCGCAGCGCCCGCTCATTGCCGGAACATTCGAACATCACGCCGAAGCTGCCCTTGTCGACGGCGAAGGCCGCGAGCGCTTCCGGTTCGCGCGCCATGTTGATGGTGCGATCCGCGCCCAGTTCGCGGGCGAATGCCAGCGGCTCGTCGACGACGTCGGTGACGACGATCTCGGCGGCGCCATGGAAACGGGCGGCCGCCACCGTCAGCGCGCCGATCGGGCCGCATCCCGTCACCAGCACGCGCTTGCCGAGCAGCGACGGCGCCCGCGACAGCGCATGCAGCGTCACGGCGAAGGGCTCCGCCATCGCCAGTTCGGCGACCGTGGCGTTGCCGCCCTTCTCGCACTGGGTCTCCATGCAGACGAGCTCCTGCCGGAACGCGCCCTGGATATGTGGCATCGGCATGGCGCTGCCGTAGAAGCGCATGTTCAGGCACTGGTTCGGCAGGCCCTCGTAGCAATAGCGGCAGGCGCGGCAGGGGCGCGACGGGTTGACGGCGACGCGGTCGCCCGGCTTGACGCTGGTGACATCCGCCGCCACGGCGGAAACGGTGCCGGCGACCTCGTGGCCGAGGATCATCGGCTCGCGCAGCTTCACCGTGCCGAAACCGCCATGCTGGTAGTAATGCAAATCGGAGCCGCAGATGCCGCCTGCCTCGATGCGGACGGTGACCTCGCCCGGTCCCATCGCTCCGACTTCCCGCTCCTCGACCCGCAGATCATGGGCCGCATGAATGACGACGGCACGCATCAGTCTCTCTCCCCACTTGATTTTGTTAGCGATATCACGATTTGCCGGCAGTGCAAGACGACCTGGCCGCCTCGCCGGTCCCCGCCGTTACGGCTCGTCCGCCCCGGCATCGGCCGGACCGGTATCGACATGCCACCATCCGGGCTTGCGATCGTCGAAGGCGTGCCGCCTCGGCCGCAGGGCGGCCTGGTCCGCCTCGTCGAAACCGCCAATCAGTAGTTCGATCGTCGGCGCATCGTCGATGGCGCCGATCGAGCTGCCGCATTTCTGACAGAACGCACGGCGGGTCGTGTCCGACGACCGGAAGGTGGACGGCTCTTGGCCCGGCCCCGTCCAGCATACGCCGTCGCGCGGGAATTCGACCCAGACGGTGGTCGGCGCCCCCGAAAACCGCTGGCACTGCCGGCAGGAGCATGTATGCGGATCGTTGGCCGGCCCGATCGCTTCATAGCGGATCCAGCCGCAAAGACACCCGCCGCCATAGACTGTTTCCGTCACTGCTGGTTTCCGCTCCGCTTCGAGATGCATGCCGGCCCTGCGCGGTGGCTCACCGCCGGATCCGACTAGGACCCGTGTTGTACCGCCGGGCGGACGGAACACCAGCCCGACCCGCCATGGGCGCCTGGCCATCCGCTTGACATGGCCATTGTTATCGATAGCAAATTCGTCGCGACAATTGCCGATAGACTATCCATTCCAAGGCTAAGCCTATCCATTCAGGGAGTGAGCGCGTGAATCTGTTCGATCTCAGCGGGCGACTGGCCCTCGTCACCGGCGCCAGCAAGGGCATTGGCTTCGCCGTTGCCGACGCTCTTGCCTCCGCCGGCGCCCGCATCGTGCTCAACGGCCGCGACGAGGCCAGGCTGGAAACCGCGCGTGCAGCGCTCGCGGGCCGGGGCTACGACGTCGCTACCGCCGCCTTCGACGTCACCGACCCCGACGCGGTGACCGCCGGCATCGAGACGATCGAAACCGAGATCGGGCCGATCGACATCCTCGTCAACAATGCCGGCATGCAGCACCGGACCCCGCTGCAGGACTTCCCGCTCGAAGCCTGGCGCAAGATCACCGCCACCAACATCGACAGCGTCTATCTGGTCGGTCAGGCCGTCGGCCGCCGCATGATCCCGCGCGGCCGCGGCAAGATCATCAATATTGGCTCGGTGCAGAGCGAGATGGCGCGTCCGGGCATCGCCCCCTACACGGCGACCAAGGGCGCGGTGAAGATGCTGACCAAGGGCATGGCGACGGACTGGGCCCGCTACGGCATCCAGGTCAACGGTATCGGACCCGGCTATTTCAAGACCGAGCTGAACGCGGCCCTGGTCGCCGACGAGACCTTCTCGGCCTGGCTTTCCAACCGCACGCCGGCCGGCCGCTGGGGCAACGTCCAGGAACTCGCCGGCGCGGCGATCTTCCTCGCCTCCGACGCCTCCAGCTTCGTCAACGGCCACATTCTCTATGTCGACGGCGGCATCACAGCCAGCCTCTGACGCCCCTGCCGAAGAGGAAGGCGGCCCGCCAGGCCGCCTTCCCTGCCCCATAGCAAGACCAGACTTCCCGGACCCTCCCCCGTCTCCCGCCTGCATTGCATCTGACGCTTCGTCAGCAGCGCTTGACACGACGTCAACTGTTATCGATAACAAGAACAACTGGCCAAAGAGCCGGATGGGAACGATAGCGGTGCCACCCGCATCCGGGAGGATGAAAGCATGGCCGACGGGGGAATCCTCCGCTTCGACGATGTCGCCAAGGCATTTGGCGGCACGCGGGCGCTGAAGGGCGTCAGCTTCGACGTGGCACGCGGCGAGGTCGTGGCGCTGCTCGGTGAAAACGGCGCCGGCAAGTCGACGCTGATCAAGATCCTCGGCGGCATCTTCCGGGCCGATAGCGGTCACGTCACGATCGGCGGCGAGCCCTATCGCCATCGCGCCCGGGCGCGCGGCGAACGGCAGAAAGTCGCCTTCATCCACCAGGATCTTGGCCTCGTTGAATGGATGACGGTCGCCGAGAACATGGGCCTCGCCCAGGGCTTTTCCGGCCGCGGCGGCGCGCGCGGCCTGATCGACTGGAAATCGACCGAACAGCGGGCCGCGACGGCACTGGAACTGGTCGGCTGCGACATCGATCCGACGACCCGCGTGCACAGCCTGAGCCGCACCGAGAAATCGCTGGTTGCCATCGCCCGCGCGCTAGTGGTCGATTGCGACTTCCTCGTCCTCGACGAGCCGACGGCCAGCCTTCCGGCCGACGAGGTGGAACGCCTGTTCGAGGCGATCCGCCGGCTGCGCGCCCGTGGCGTCGGCATGATCTATGTCTCGCACCGTCTCGACGAGATCTTCCGCATCGCCGACCGCGTCGTCGTCATGCGCGACGGCCTCAAGGTGGGCGAGAAGCCGGTCTCCGAGACGACGCCGGACGAGCTGGTCAGCCTGATCGTCGGTTCGACGACGCTGGAGCTGTTCCAGAAGGCCGAGCTCGCCTCCGGCAAGGTCCGCGTCGAGATCCGGGATCTGGAGACGCCGTCCGCCGGACCGGTCTCCTTCAACGTCCGCCAGGGCGAACTGCTTGGCCTGGTCGGCCTGCGCGGCGCCGGGCAGGAAGAGATCGGCCGCGCCCTGTTCGGCGCCGCGCCGCATCGCGGTTCGGTCAGGATCGACGGCGCCGCGCCGGACCTCGCCTCGCCCCGCTCGGCGCTCGCATCGGGCATCGGGCTGGTGGCGCGCGACCGGACCGAGGAATCCGTCGCCTTCTCGCTCAGTGTCCGCGAGAACGCCTATCTCAATCCAGCCGCCATCGGACGCGGCCTGTTTTCCTATCTGTCGCCGCGCGCCGAAGCGCGTCAGGCGATCACGCTCGGCGCCTCGGTCGGCCTTCGCCCGAACGATCCCGACCTGCCGATCGAAGGCCTTTCCGGCGGCAACCAGCAGAAGGTCGTCGTCGGCCGCTGGCTCGCCACCAACCGGCGGCTGCTGATCGCCGAGGATCCGACGGCCGGCGTCGATGTCGGCGCCAAGGCCGAGATCTACCGGCTGATCGCTCAGGCGCTGGAGCACGGCCTCGCGGTCGTCGTCGTCTCCACCGACTTCGAGGAGATCGCCCATATCTGCCACCGGGCGCTCGTCTTCAACCGGGGCAAGATCATCGCCGAACTCTCCGGCCCCGCCCTCACCACCGAATCCGTGATCACCGCGGCCTCCGCGTCGGAAGCAGCCTAGGAAGCGCCCATGTCGATGAATTCCGTCCGCTCCGATGCGCTGGAGCCGACCCGCAGCGAATTGAAGAACGCCTCGCTCGGCGAGCGCATCCGCCGGCGCATTCCCGTCTACGGCCTGCCGATTCTGCTGGTCCTGCTGATCATCCTGTTCTCGCTGATCTTGCCGAACACGTTCCCGACCATGCTGAACGTGCGCTCGATCATCTCCGACAAGGCAATCATCGCCCTGCTGTCGCTTGCCGCGATGATCCCGATGGCCGCCGGCAAGATCGACCTGACGGTCGGCTACGGCATCGTGCTCTGGCACATCCTGGCCATCAGCCTGCAGACCATGGCCGGCATTCCCTGGCCCTTCGCCGTGCTGATCGTCATCGTGCTCGGCGCCTGCGTCGGCCTCCTGAATGGCCTGCTCGTCGAGGTCGCCCGCATCGATAGCTTCATCGCCACGCTCGGCACCGGCACCGTGCTCTACGCCATCGCGCTCTGGCACACGGGGGGCCGGCAGGTGGTGGCGCAGCTGCCGCAAGGCTTCCTGTCCCTAAACGGCACCATGGTGTTCGGCCTGCCGATCACCGGCTTCTACGTCATCGGACTCGCCATCGTGCTGTGGCTGATCCTCGAGCACCTGCCGATTGGCCGCTATCTCTACGCCATCGGCGCCAATCCGAAGGCCGCCGCCCTGAACGGCATCCCCGTCCAGCGCTACACGATGGGCGCCTTCATCGCCTCGGGCGCCCTGACGGCCGTCGCCGGCGTGCTGCTCGCCTCGAAGCTCCGCATCGGTCAGGCCAGCGTCGGCCTCGAATATCTGCTCCCGGCGCTGGTCGGCGCCTTCCTCGGCTCGACGACGATCAAGCCCGGCCGCGTCAATGTCTGGGGCACGCTCGTCGGCGTGGCGATCCTGGCGGTCGGCATCGCCGGCATCCAGCAGTTCGGCGGCTCGTTCTGGGTCGAGCCGATGTTCAACGGCGTCACGCTTCTGGTCGCCATCGGTATCGCCGGCTACGCCCAGCGCCGCCGCGGCGCCAGCAGCAGCAAGCAGTTCAAGAAGGCGGGCACATGAGAGACCCGTCACAACTCGGAGGGACGTTCATGAAATCACGCAATCTGCTCCTCGCGGCGGCCAGCGCCGTCGCGCTGCTGGCCATGCCGGTCATCGCGCATGCCGATGCCTTCGTCGACGAGGCCAAGGCGATCGTCGCCAAGGCCTCCGGCCGCGCCGACAAGTGGGACGGCCCGACCACCGGCCCGAAGGCGGCCGGCAAGAAGACAATCGTCTATGTCGCCGGCGACATGCGCAATGGCGGCATCCTGGGCGTTGCCCAGGGCGCCAAGGAAGCCGCCGAAGCCATTGGCTGGGATTATCGCGAGATCGACGGCCAGGGCACCGTTTCCGGCCAGGCCACGGCGCTCTCCCAGGCCATCGCGCTGAAGCCCGACGCCATCATCGTCGGCGGCAGCGACGCGGTCGAGCAGAAGGCCGGCCTTGAAGGCGCCGCCAAGGAGGGCATCCTGATGGTCGGCTGGCACTCCGGCCCCGTCCCCGGCCCGCTCGAAGGCACGCCGATCTTCGCCAACGTCACGACAGACGCGATGGAAGTCGCCAAGGTCGCGGCGATGAAGGCGGTTGCCGATTCCGACGGCAAGGCCGGTGTTGTCGTCTTCGCCGACTCGACCTATGCAATCGCCATCGCCAAGGGCCGCGCCATGGAAGAGTGGATCAAGAAGTGCGCCGGCTGCACGGTGGTCTCGTTCCAGGACACGCCGCTCGCCGACGTCTCGACCCGCATCCCGCAGCTCACCACGACTCTGCTGCAGCAGAACGGCGCCAAGTGGACCCATTCACTGGCGATCAACGACCTCTATTACGACTTCATGCCGCCGGCGCTGCAGGCCGCCGGCATCGCCGGCGACGGCGACCCGCAGAACATCTCAGCCGGTGACGGCTCGGAATCGGCCTTCCAGCGCATCCGCGCCAAGGACCACCAGGCTGCGACCGTGCCGGAGCCGCTCGCCATGCAGGGCTGGCAGCTCGTCGACGAGCTGAACCGCGCCTTCGCCGGCGAGAAGTGGTCCGGCTACGTGCCGGGCGTGCATCTCGTGACGCCCGACAACATCGCCTTCGACGGCGGCCCGAAGAACATCTTCGACCCCGACAACGGCTACCGCGATGCCTACAAGAAGATCTGGGGCGTCAACTGATCGCTCCCTGACCTCTCGTCCGGCGGCCGCCTCAAGCGGCCGCCGGCTCGATCCGCGGCCACTGGCGCCCGCAGGAAACGATCCCGTCCGATCTGGTGATCCGCCGCATCCGGCTCTGGTGCCGCGCTGGCGGCTGGAGTAACGACGGCGCCTCGATGGCCCAGTTCGCGTGACGACAACCGGCCGACTTCGCACTTCACCGGACGCGGCAGAAACCCGCGCCCAGGGCCTTGGGTAGTGAAAATGGCGACCGTCCCCCCCGGAAAACCGCCGAAGAGCCAGCCGACGATGGCCGACGTCGCCGAGCGCGCCGGCGTCTCGACGATGACGGTCTCGCGCGCCCTGAAGAAGGGCAGCCCGATCTCCGACGAAACGCGCCGGCGGATCATGGCGGCGGTCGACGAGCTCGGCTATGTGCTCGACCAGACGGCAGGAACCTTGTCGTCGAAGCGCTCCGGCTTCATCGCGACCCTGATCCCCTCCGTGAACAATTCGAACTTCTCCGACACGGTGCGCGGCATCACCGAGGCGATCGAAGGCAGCGGATTGCAGCTCCTGCTCGGCCATACCGACTATCTGGTCGAAAAGGAGGAAACGCTGCTGGAATCGATGCTGACCCGGCGACCGGAAGGCATCATCCTGACCGGCGGATCGCACAGCCCTCGCTGCCGGCGGCTGCTCGATGCGATCGGCATCCCGGTGATCGAGACCTGGGACCTGCCGGAAAAGCCGGTCGAGCACGTCGTCGGCTTCTCCAACGCGGCGGCGATCCGCGCCCTCGTGCACGACCTCCACGCGCGCGGCTATCGCCGGATCGGGTTCATCGGCGGTACCAGCAATCGCGATACGCGCGGCGCCGACCGGCGGCTCGGCTACAGCCAGGCGATCGAGGAACTCGGCCTGCCGCAGGCCCGCATCATCTCGTTCGGCAGCCCGCCGATCTCGATGGCGCAAGGGGCCGAGGCCATCGTCCAGCTGGTCACGCAATGGCCCGAGGTCGACGCGGCGATCTGCGTCTCGGATCTCTCCGCCTTCGGTGCGCTGATGGAATGCCACCGGCGCGGCTGGGCGGTACCGGGACGGATCGCCATCGCCGGCTTCGGCGATTTCGAGGTATCGCGATGCACCCATCCGCGGCTGACGACGGTCGCGGTCGACGCCTTCGAGATCGGGCGGACAGCGGGAAGCCTGCTGTTGCAGGCGATCGAGGCGCGGCGCGGCGGCCAGGTGATCCCGCCGGAAACGCGGATCATGCCGTTTCGCGTGCTGCAGCGCGAAAGCACGTGACCGGGCCGAAGCCCGGTCACGCAATCGAGGTCCCAGCCCGACAGGCCAGCTCCAACCTCCCGAACGAGGCCAGGACCTCAATGCCGTCGAGGTCAATCCATGTGGAAGACTTCGGGAAGCGGGATCATGACGGGCGTGCCGTCGGGGTGGGTGTCCATGATGTCGCCCATATGGGCGAACCATTTCTGCATCAGCGGCTGCGTGTTCAGCTCGTCGGCGCGCGCGCCGTCGGCTATGTGGTTGATCGCGAACAGGATGTTCGTCTCCTCGTCGAGGAAGATCGTGTAGTCGCGGGCGCCGTGCTGGGCGAGCAGTTCGCGCAGCTCCGGCCAGATCTCGTCATGGCGCTTCTTGTATTCGGCGCCGCAGCCGGGCTTCATCCGCATCTTGAAACCGATCCGCTTCATGTCGTTCCTCTCCCTTGAAACGGGCTGATGCCAGCCCTGTCTTGTCGACGGCCGCGATCAGTCGAAGATCGCCCCCGGGTTCATCAGATTGGCAGGGTCGAGACCCGACTTGATCGTGCGAAGAAGCGCCAGCTGCGTCGGCGAAGCCCGGTCCGCGAAGGCATGATGCTTCCGGCGGCCGATGCCGTGCTCGGCGCTGATCGAACCGTCGAAGCGATCGACCACCGCGAAAATGGCGGCCTCGCTGGCCTCGATCATCGTTCGGCGCGCCTCGCCGGCGAGATCGTCCGGCGGCACGACGACGAAGTGCAGGTTGCCATCACCGATATGGCCATAGGTCAGAACGATGCCGTTCTCGGCCGTCGTGGCCAGCACTGCCTCGACCTCGACGATGAAGGCGGCGACACGCGAGATCGGCACCGACACATCGGTGCGCAGATGCGTGCCGCGTTTCACCTGCGCCTCGACGACCGCCTCGCGGATGGCCCAGATCTTCTGCGCCTGCGTCGCGCTGGAAGCGCGAACGCCGTCGAGGATCATGCCCTCCTCCAGCGCATATTCGAGGAACCCGCCGACCAGCGCCTCGAGATCGAGCGGACCGCTCGATGCTGCCTCCAGCAACACGTAGAACGGCGACGGCGTCGCCAGCGGATTGACGATATCCGGCATGCTCATCGCCATGGCCACGCTCTTGTCCGAGATCAGCTCGAAGGCGGAGAGCAGGTCGGCGAGTTGGCGGCGCGCGGCGGCGAACAGACGGACGGCCGCCTCGGCGGATTCGACCGCCAGGAACATCGTCTCGACCTGGGAGGGTTTTGGAAACAGCTTCAGCGTCGCCGCCGTGACGATGCCGAGCGTGCCCTCCGAGCCGAGGAAGAGCTGCTTCAGGTCGTAGCCGGTATTGTCCTTGCGCAGCTTCTTGAGGCCGTTCCAGACGCGGCCGTCCGGCAGCACCACCTCCAGCCCCAGCACCAGGTCGCGCATCATGCCGTAGCGCAGCACGTTGATGCCGCCGGCATTGGTGGCGACATTGCCGCCGATCTGGCAGCTGCCCTTGGCGCCGAGCGACAGCGGGAAGAGCAGATCCTCCGCCTCGACGGCCTGATGCAGCGCTTCCAGCACGCAGCCGGCCTCGACGACGACGCTGAAATTCAGATCGTCGATCTCGCGGATGCGGTTCATCCGCTCCAGGCTGACTAGCACATGCCCGCCGTCGATCCGGGCCGCGGCCGCCTCGACCAGACCGGTATGACCGCCCTGCGGGACGATGGGGAGGCCGTTCGCCGCGCAATAGCGCACCAGCTCGACGACCTCATCGACAGTGCGGGGCCGGGCGATGAAGGACGGATTGCCGTCCGCCTCGCCCGACCAGTCGCGGATATAGTGGGAGCCGGGATCGATATCCCGAATGAGGATCGTCTCGTCCAGCTTGGCCTCGGCCTTGCCCATTTCATGCATTCCTTCGGGGGGATCAGTTTTCAGACGAACGAACGCCCGAGACAGGCATCTTCGAACCGCTCGGCGAGATTTTCGGCCGCGCGGTAGCTGAGGGCGGCGATTGTGCTGGTCGGATTGACGGCGGCGCCCGTGACCATGACCGAGCCGTCGATCACGAACAGGTTGGGGCAGTCCCAGGCCTGGTGCCACTGGTTGACGACCGAGCTCTTGGGATCATCGCCCATCCGCGCCGTGCCATAGAGATGCCAGGCGTTCGGAACGTAGTTTCCGTCCGCATCGCGAAAATCGTTGACCTTCATCTCGAAGGCGCCGAGCGCCCGGCCGAGCTCCTTGGCCCGCTCGATGCCGAACTCGATCAACCGGCGGTCATTGGCGCAGAGCTTGTAGTCGATCTTGGCCCCGGGCAGGCCGGAGCTGTCCCGAAGCTCGTCAGACAGGGTCACACGGTTTTCCGCCTGCGGGAGGTCGTCGCCATAGACGAGCACGGACAGACCGTGGCTGAAATGGCGGCGGAACCAATCATGGTGCCCACGTCCCCAGGGTGCGCGATTGCCGGAATTGCTGCCGAGCGACTGAATGCCGGCGCCGAGTTGGCGCACCAGATGCAGCGTCGTGCCGTTGACGAAGCCTCGCGAGGCGTCCGTCTCGGCGAATTCCGCCGAGATCAGCGTCGCGCCGACGGTACCCATGTGGTTCTCGGTCGGCTCGTCCAGCCACATCTCGACGAAGGCGAGCACGTGGTGCATCAGATTGCGACCGACCTGGTCCGACGAATTGGCGAGCCCGTTCGGATGCGCCTCAGAGTCCGACATGAGCAGAACGCGGGGCGTGCCAATGCCGTTGCCGGCCAGCACGACGACCTTCGCCGCCTGGAACCGCCGCTCGCCGCTAGCGCGGTCGATATAGGTCGCGCCGGTCGCCTCGCCGTCCGCATCCGTCTCGATGCGGGCGACGCGGGCATTGGTGCGCAGTTCGACGCCGGCTGCGAGCGCGCGCGGCCAGTGGGTGACATGCATGCCGGCCAGCGCCCCGGTCGGGCAGCTCGCAAGGCAGTAGCCGCAATTGTTGCAGGCGTTGCGGCCGAGATAGTCCTCGGCGAGGATCGCCGTCGGCATCGGCCACCAGTGCCAGCCGAGTTCGTCGAAGCCGCGCGCCGCATGACGGGACATCTCCCCGCGCGGACAGGGCGCCGTCTGGAACGGGCCGCGTTCCGGCATGGAGGGATCGCCGAGGAAGCCGCCGACGCCGCAATCGACGTCGGAGCGGTCGTAGAACTCGGCGAGATCCTCATAGGTAATCGGCCAATCCGGCGCGAGGCCGTGCTCAGTGCCCTTGCGGAAATCCGAGGGGCGGAAGCGCGGCCAGGTGGCGGTGTAGAGGTTGGTCGAGCCGCCGACGCCGTTCCACATCAGCGATTTCTCGTCGCGCGTATCGAGCGGATAGTCATTGGCGCGACGGCGCTCGTTCGGGAACAGAGCCCAGTCCGAAAAGCGGCGATATTCCCAGCCGGGATCGCCATGCGGATGATCGTCGACCCAGTCGCCTTGCTCCAGGCAGACGACCTTGAGGCCCTTCTCGGCGAGGATCATCGAAGTGATGGCGCCGCCGACGCCGGAGCCGATGACGACGACATCGACCGGCTCGTTGCTATGCTCCGTCGCGCTCATCCGACCCGCTCCATCAGATCGCCAAGGCCTTCCGTCGACACACGCGCGACAGCGTCTGTCGCGACGAAATGGCCGCGCCGATGCACCGGCGCCTCCATCGGATCGGCCGGATCGAACGGCGACATGACGTAGCCGCCCGGCTGCGGCGCGTCGGGATATTGCATCCCCATGCGCCGGATCGCCGCCTTCACGGACGCGGCGCCGTAGTAGGAGAGGTAGAGGACGACGCAGACCGCCTGCACGTCGGACGGCTTCGCCGTCTCGTGCGCGACGAGCCGGGCGACCCGCTCGCCTTCGTCCGCGCCGGCGAAGGGCGCGCCGTCGCGATCGAGGGCTTCGCGCAGGCCGGCGAGGAAGGCCGGCCCCTGCATCTCTTTGGCGCGCGCCGCGACCAGCGCCGCGACGCCCGCTTCCGAGGCGCTCGGAAAATCCCCGTCGCCGGGGATCATCGTGTCGATCAGGGCGATGACGAAGGCCGCGTCATCGGTGGTGTCGATGGCGCACATGCCTACCTCCGCGACGCGATGTACTTCTGCAGGGCGTCAAGCAGCACGGCGGTGATGATGATCACGCCGGTTGCAAAATCCTGCCAGAAGATGTCGATCCGCGAGAGGTTCAGGAAATTGCGGATCAGGACGATGATGACGACGCCGATGATCGTCCGCAGCACGTTGCCCTGGCCGCCATAGAGGCTGGTGCCGCCGATGACGACGGCGGCGATGACCTCGAATTCGAGGCCGCGGCCGGAATCCGCCTGGCTGGCGCCGACGCGGGAAAGCAGCAGCAGGCCGGCCAGCGATGCCGTCAGGCCGACGATCATCATGCAGGCGATCTTCACCCGCGCGACGCGGATGCCGGACAGCATCGCGACGGTACTGTTCGCACCGACGGCGTAGACCTTCTTGCCGAAGGCGGTGCGCGTCAGGAGGATCCAGACCAGCGCGTAGACGAGGATGGCGATCAGGAAGGGCAGCGGAATGTTGAGATATTCGAACGCGCCCGTCTCGGTGAAGCCGAGCACGTCGAGCAGCTTGCCCTGGCCGATGATCTTGAACTCGGCCGGGACGCCGGCGATCACCATGCCACCGGTGACGACGAAGGCGAGGCTTCGCGCCATCATCGACGTGCCCAACGTGACGATAAATGATGGTATCTTGAACTGAGTGACGATGAAGCCGTTCAAAATGCCGAAGGCCGGGCCGATCAGGATGCCGGCGACGAGGCCGGCGGTGATGCCATAGTTCACCATCAGATAGGCGGCGGTGGTCGAGGTCAGCGCCACGATGGCGCCGACGGAGATGTCGAGCTCGCCGGCGATCATCACCACCGTCATGCCGGCGGCGACGATCAAAATCACCGACATCTGCGCCATCAGGTTGCTGATGTTGATCCACGTCATGAAGCGCGGCGAAAGATAGGACAGCACGATGATCAGCAGTGCCAAAACGGCGAGCGACTGGATCAGGCCGTAGGACCGCCGCAGCGTGTCCATCCAATTGTTCTGGCCCGGGGCGGGCTTGACGACAGCATCACTCATGGATTTCAGCTCCCGCTGATCGAGGCCGCCAGAACAGCCTCTCTGTTGATGTCGGTTCCGGCGTATTCGCGGATCAGCGCGCCCCGGTAGAGGATGAGGACGCGGTCGCACATGTCGACGATCTCATCGATTTCGGTGGTGACCAGGATGACGCCGACGCCCTGCGCCGTCAGATCGCGGATGATCGCCTTGATCTCCGCCTTGGCGCCGAGATCGATGCCGATGGTCGGCTCGTCGAGGATCAGCACCTTCGGCCCGGTCTCGAGCCAGCGCGCCATCAGCACCTTCTGCTGATTGCCGCCGGAGAGCTGCCGGATGGTGGCATTCGGCCCCGAGGTTCGGACGTTCAGGCGGCGGATGCCGGCTTCCGTCACCTCGCGGCGCTGCTTCTCATCCAGGAAGCCCGATCCCTTGGAGAACCGGTCGAGGATCGGCAGCGTCATGTTGTCGATCAGCGAGAAATCCGGCAGCACGCCCTCGCGCAGGCGGTCGCTGGTCAAAAGCGCGATGCGGTGCGACAGCGACTGGTGCGGGTTGTCGAGACGAACCTCGCGGCCCTCCAGCCGGAAACGGCCGCCGTCGCGGCGAATATCGGTCGAGCCGAAGATCGCCTTGGCGAGATCGCTGGCGCCGGAACCTGTCAGGCCGGTGACGCCGAGCACCTCGCCCTTGCGCAGGGTGAAGCCGACATCGCGCAGCTTGCCCGGCGCTGACAGACCCGCGACCTCGAACAGCGGCTCGTCGGCGATCTGGCGGCGTGCGTGCGACCCGGTCGCCTTGGCGGCGGCCGCCTCCGATCCCAGCATCGCCCCGACAACCACGTCGAGCGTCGTCGTCTCGCGCGGCAGATGCGCCGCGTTCTGGCCGTCGCGCAGCACGGTGATGTCGTCGCAGACCTGGAAGATCTCCGACATGTAGTGGGAAATGAACACGATGCCGACGCCCTGCTCGGCGAGCGAGCGGATCATGTCGAGGACGACGCGGACCTCGGTCTGGTTCAGCGACGAGGTCGGCTCGTCCATGATCAGGATGCGCGCGTCGCGGTTCACCGCCTTGATGATCTGGATCATCTTGCGGGCATCGTTCGGCAGCGTCTGCACCAGCGCATCGGGCGAGACGTCGAGATGATATTTCGCCAGCAGGTCGGCGACGCGCTTGCGGCCGTCCTTGCGACGCAGCAGCCCACCCTTCGTCAGCTCGTTGTTGAGCAGGATGTTGTCGGTGACCGACAGCGACGGAATCAGGTTGATGTCCTGATGGATGGTGACGATGCGCCGGGCGAGCGCGTCGTTCGCATCGGCGAGCCGCAACTCCTCGCCGTCGAGACGGATCGAGCCTTCGTCCTGGCGATGGATGCCGGCGATGATGCGCGTCAGCGTGCTCTTGCCGGCGCCGTTTTCGCCGACGAGACCATGAATACCGCCGCGCCGGATGGCGAAGTCGACCCCGCGCAACGCGCGGACGCCGCCGAACGACTTGACGATGCCGCTACATTGCAGAATTGGCGCTTCCGCCCCGCTCATGGCTGCTCCCCGCTCATGGCTATTCCCTGGGCAGGGCGCCGCGCGGGCGCCCTGCGAGTTCAATGGTCGATAGGTTCGGGAAGCGGGCGTTACTTGCCGCCGGTGACCTGCGGGTCGTTGGCGAAGTCGGCGGCCGTCTCCTTCGACAGGATCAGCGGCTCGATCTGCATGTCCTTCAGGACCTCGCCGCCGGTCAGCGACGCCACCATGTTGTTCATGCCGGCATAGCCCATCTCAAACGGCTTCTGGACGACGAGGCCGAGCAGCTTGCCGTCCTTGACCATGCCGTAGGAGATCGGATCGAGATCGAAGGCGACGAGCTTGACGCTGTCGGCCTTGTTGAGCGTCTCCAGCGCCGAGGCGGCGCCCTGGCCGCCGACCTGGTTCATGAAGAACACGCCGGCGACGTCCGGAATGGAGGTCAGCGTGTCTTCCATCAGGCGACGGGCATTCTCGAGGCTCAGCGTGTAGATCTTGCGCGGCTCGACAGTGAGGCCAAGCTTGGCCGCCTCTTCCTCGAAGCCGCGACGGCGCTCCTGGCCGGCCGTGCTGTTCGGCAGGTGATCGAAGGTGATGACCTTAGCGCCGGCCGGCACGTTCTTCGCCATCAGCTGCGCCGCCAGCGCGCCGCCCTTGTAGTTGTCGGTGATGTTGAAGTGGACGTAGTCGCCCTTCTCGATGCCGATATCAGTGATCGCGACCGGGATCTTGCCCTTGTTGTAGAGGTTCACGATCGGATCGCCGACGACGATGCTGTCGCCCGGGAAAATCAGCAGGCCATCGACGCCGCGCGCATAGAGATCCTCGAGATCGGCGACCTGCTTGTTGACGTCGGTGTCACCGGCATTGGTCACGATCATGTCGACCGCGACGCCCTTGTCGGCCCATTCCTTGACGGCCTTCTCGGCGCCGGCGGCCTGCGCCAGCAGGAAGGGGTTGGTGCCCCACATCTGCGAGTAGCCGATCGTGAATTTCTTCTCTTCGGCGAAGCTGGGGCCGGACGAGATCACGGCAGTCAGGGCCGACAAAGCGAGCGCGTATTTGAACGCGGAACGGCGATTCAACATCGGTTTCTTCCTCCACAAAGCTAGCGATCGCTGCCGGCACCAAAGTCCCCACCGGGCGGCTAGTGATATCTCAGATATTTCAAAATTGACGGAGAGGCAATCCCTGACTAGGGATGTTGTTGCGGCTCGGATGAGGATGCATCGGAGCGGGCCGGGCGACGACGGTTCCGATTGGAGCGCCGGCGTCGGGCGGGACCAGCGCGCAGCCGCGCCGGTTTCGGGCGGCGGAAGGAAGCGGACGGTTGAGGATAAAGATGCAGCGACCTCACGCGCGATGCGCGCAGGCTTTCGGCAAGCGCCGCCTTGTGCCATGCCCATCTTCGATGGTCGAAATATTCACCGTCCAACCGATTGCCGGATCCGAACTCGGCAACGTCTCGTCCACCAGGGGAGCCCCCGTCCCATGACCGCCCACCAGCTCGACCGACCGAAATCGCTGACCGCAATGGCTTTCGAACGCCTGCTCGAAAGCATCACCCAGGGCGAGATCGCCTATGGCAGCATGCTGAGCGAGAAGGCCGTCGCCGAAACCTTCGGCACCAGCAAGACGCCGATCCGCGAAGCCTTCTTCCAGCTGCAATCGCTGGGCCTCGTCGAGATCCAGCCGCAGAAGGGCTGCTTCGTCCCCTACCCTACGCTCGAGCAGGTGCGCGAACTCTGCGAACTGCGCGTCGAACTGGAATGCTATGCGCTCCGCCTCTCGATGGAACGCGGTCCGAAGAAGCTGCTGAAGGCCGTCACCAGGACCTTCGAGCAGATGGAGGACATGCGCGACCAGTATCAGCACGAGACCTATCACCGGCTCGACCAGGATTTTCACAAGGC
The DNA here is from genome assembly GCF_000380505.1 of Kaistia granuli DSM 23481. Classification (GTDB taxonomy): domain Bacteria; phylum Pseudomonadota; class Alphaproteobacteria; order Rhizobiales; family Kaistiaceae; genus Kaistia; species Kaistia granuli. The sequence continues at coordinate 375,758 of NZ_AQYH01000008.1, forward strand.
GTTCTTCGCGGCTTGCGGCAATGCCCTGCTCGGCGAGGTCTATGGCTCGATCGATCCGCGCATCCAGGCGCTGCGCGCCAATTTCTCTTCTCCCAACGAGACCCTGTTCGACATCTCGAAGAGCGAGCACGCGGCGATCGTCCAGGCGATCGCGCAGGACGATCTCGCCAGCGCTACCAACACCATCCGCAATCACATCACCCGGGTGCGCGACATCTATTCGGTCGGCATCAGCAAGCTGAAGCAATCGGACCCGACACTGGCGGCCCACTAGGCGGCTAGCCGGTCGCGCCCACCGACCAAGGCCCAACCGTAGCGCTCGCGGATATCAGAGCGATCCACGAGGTGTCCCACGGCCCCTCACCAGAAGTCCTTGTGGTCCTTCAGGATCTCGTCTTCGAGTTCCGGGAACGGGCCACGGACCTCGATCTGGCGCCGTCCGGCAGCGAACACCTGGCGACAGCTCAGATCGATGGTGAGGTTGCGCGGGTTGTCTCCGGTGAGTTTGACCAACTGCTTTTCACTCAAACCGAAGACAACGGTGCCGATGCCGGCCCAGTACGAAGCGCCCGAGCACATGCAGCACGGCTCGACCGAGGTCACCAACATGCACCCCGCTAGAAATGCCGGCTCGTATCGCAGCGCGGCCGCGCGGGCGACATTCGATTCGGCGTGGCCAACGCCGCGATCCCGCGCATAGGTGTTGCCCGAGGAAAACAACACGTCGCCCTCCGGCCCGACCAGGAGCGCCCCGAAGGGATGACTGCCGCTGGCCCGACTTTCCGCGGCAAGCTTCATGGTGAGACGCAGGTATTCGGCATCGCTTCGCATGGCCGCCTCCTTGGGATGCCCATTCGAAACTGTACGCGCGGGCCCGTCGCCCGGATCTATACTGCCGGCGCGCTTTGAAGCCGTCCAGTCAGGCGCATCCCGTCGCGATAGGCCGTGTTCGGGAAGCGTGCTATGGCGTCGACAGCCTCGAACAGCGAGCCGAGATGACTGCGGAATCGAAGAGCCCCACCGATGCCGGCCTCACCCGACTGAGGCGGCGCCTTCACTACCTGTACCACAGCAGGGCGCGGCGGGCCCGGATCTTCCAGGCTTGCGTCATCATCATCGACCTCGCGATCATCGCCTTCTTCATCGCGACACCTGTGCTGCGCGACGCCTCGGCCTTTCTCTGGCTGGACTATGCGGTGGCGATCATCCTGCTGATCGACATCGTCGCCCGCGGCCTGTCGGAACCACATCTGCGCGCCTGGCTGAAGCAGCCGACCGTCATCGTCGACATCTTCATCCTGGTGACGCTGCTTTTCCCCCATTCCCTGGCCAATCTCGGCTTCCTGCGCATTCTGCGTCTCTGGTCGCTGTCGCGCAGCGGGCAGCTCTGGCGACCGATCCGCTCCAACCGCTTTGCGCGCTGGGAACAGCCGCTCAGCGCAGCGCTCAACCTGCTGACCTTCCTGCTAGTCGCCACCGGCTTCATTTATACATTCTTCTTCCGGCATAACCCCGGCGCCACCGGCTATATCGATGCGTTCTACTTCACGGTGACCACCGTCACGACGACGGGCTTCGGCGACATCACGCTGCCGGGCCCGTGGGGCAAGCTGACCTCGATCGTCACCATGATCTGCGGCATCTCGCTGTTCGTCCGCCTGGCGCAGGCGATCGTCCGCCCGAGCAAGGTCTTCCACCCCTGCCCGCGCTGCGCCCTGCAGTGGCACGACCAGGACGCGGTCCATTGCAAGGCCTGCGGCGAGATCCTCGCCATTCCCGACGATGGCGCCTAGCGCGCAAGCTGGCCTGGCGAAGCGCGACGCTCATGGGCGAGCTGGCGCTGTTCCCGTTTTGTGCTAGAATTTCGGAATGAGCACCCAAGGCATCGTCCTGTTCGAAACCGCCATCGGTCCGTGTGGAATCACCTGGGGCGAACGCGGCATCACCGGCCTGCATCTGCCCGAGGCGGATGCCGACGCGACGCGGGCGGAGCTCGGCCGCCGCTTCCCCGAAGCGACGGCGATCGATCCGCCCGGCTTCGTCACCGAGGCGATCGCGGCGATCGTCGCCCTGCTCGAAGGCGCGGACGACGACCTGACGAGCATTCCGCTCGACCCCGACCACATTCCGCCCTTCAACCAGCGCGTCTACGACGTGGCGCGACGCATTCCTCCCGGCGAGACCATGACCTATGGCGAGATCGCCGCGGCGATCGGCGAACCGGGCGCCGCCCGCGCCGTCGGCAGGGCGTTGGGCGAAAACCCGTATCCGATCATCATCCCGTGCCACCGCGTGCTCGCGGCCGGCGGCAAGGTCGGCGGCTTCTCCGGCAGCGGCGGCATCGGCACCAAGCGGCGGATCCTCGCCATCGAGAGCCGCGCCAGGCTCGATGAACTGCCGCTGTTCGGCGGCGGCTGAGCGCCGCCGCCCGGAGGGCGCTAGCGCCAGTTGAACTGCGGCTTGTAGCCGAGCACCCGTTTCGCCTTCTCGATCGACAGCAGCGATTCGTTCGGCCCGATCGGGCGTTTGCGGGCGACGCCCGGAAACGCCTCGTCGAGCATCGAATCATTCGACCGGCTCATGACGCCGTCATCATTGGCGATGACGAAGACGTCCGCGCCCTTCAGCGGCGATTCGAGCGCCAACCGGCACGACTGCGCCGCGTCGCGTACGTCGATATAAGCCCAGAGGTTCCAGATCCGCGCCTTGATGTCGGCGTCGAAGGCGGGGAACTCGGCATAGCGCTCCGGCGCGATGACGTTCGAGAAGCGCAGGCCGAAGATCTTCATCTCCGGATCCCAGCGGCAGAACTCCTTGGCCATTTCCTCCGAAAGGAACTTCGACAGAGAATAGGCGGTCTCCGGTCGGCCGCGATATTCTTCGTCGACCGGCACATAGGGGGGCGGCGTGTCGAACGGGATGCCGAGTACCGTCTCGCTCGAGGCCCAGACGACGTTGCGGATGCCAAGCACGCGCGCCGCCTCGAAGACATTGTAGGTCGAGACCATGTTGGTCTCGAAGATCACATGGTTGGGCGCGAGGCCAGGCGCCGGAATGGCGGCGAGATGGACGATGCCGGTTACCTTCGACACCCGCTCGTCAATGGCCGAGAGGGCGGCGATCGCCTGGCCGTAATCCGTCAGATCGGCGCGGCTGAAACGGACGCCCTGACCCGGTGGCTGCGGCGCCATGTCGATCGACGTGACGTCATAGCCGTGCTCGACCAGGTCCCTGACCACCGCGCGGCCGGCCAGCCCGCTTCCACCCGTGACAACGATCATGCTTTCCTCCCGACATGCTATAAGAACCGGACGGGCGCGCCGCCTCCGCAGGGCGGCTGAGCCTGAATGCCTGTCCATTCATCCGACCATAGCACCGGCTCCCGGCGCTTCAATGCCGCGGCGGCAGGTGTTGCAGACCTATCCTCTGAGCGCATTTGCCACGAAGCCAAGCAAGCGCGTTGCCGCTATCGCATGGATCGCTTCGAGGCCGGCATGATCCGGCCAGAGCCGATGGTGAAACAAGAGATGTCCGCCGCCGGGATCGGCGCACTGCACGGAGATGAAGTGATGAACGGTCAACGCGCGCTCCTCGTCGTCGCCGGCCTCGCCGGCATGCTCGGGGTCGCCATGGCCGCCGCCGGGGCCCATGTGCCGGGCGGCGAAAGGCTGGCGACCGCCGGCAACATGGCGATGGCGCAGGCGCCGGCCCTGCTGGCGCTCGGCTTCTTCGTGCCGGCATCGGCGCTGCTGATGACGATATCGGCCTGGGCGATTGCGCTCGGCCTGATCGGCTTCGCCGGCGCGCTCGCCTTCCACACGCTGACCGGCAGCCCCGCCCTCGCCTCCATCGCCCCGATCGGCGGCACCACGATGATGATCGGCTGGCTGGGCGTCGCCATCTCCGCGCTTATCCAGAAGAAGCGCTAGGGACCATCGGGGCTGGCCTTTCCGGTCGGTCTCGTCTATCGATGCGCCATCTCAAAAACCGCTAGAAGACCAAGCCATGGACCGCCCCATCGGACCCGTCGATCGCCGCCGGACCTTCGCCATCATCTCGCACCCCGACGCGGGCAAGACGACGCTGACCGAAAAGCTGCTGCTGATGGGCGGCGCGATCCAGCTCGCCGGCGAGGTCAAGGGCAAGCGCGACCGCCGCCAGACCCGTTCCGACTGGATGGGCATCGAGCGCGAGCGGGGCATCTCGGTCGTCACCTCGGTGATGACATTCGAATATGGCGAGACCATCTTCAACCTGCTCGACACGCCGGGCCATGAAGACTTCTCGGAAGACACCTACCGCACACTGACCGCCGTCGATTCGGCCGTCATGGTGATCGACGCCGCCAAGGGCATCGAAGACCGCACGCGAAAGCTGTTCGAGGTCTGCCGCCTGCGCGACATCCCGATCGTCACCTTCATCAACAAGCTCGACCGCGAGACGCGCGATCCGTTCGACCTGCTCGACGAGATCGAGAAGACGCTGGCGCTCGATACGGTGCCGATGACCTGGCCGATCGGCCGCGGCCGCGAATTCGCCGGCACCTACGACATCGTCGCCCGCACCATCCGCCGCATCGATACCGACAATTCCGTCATCCCGGTCAGTGGTCCCGAAGATCCGCAGATCGACGCGCTGACGACCGCCAGCGCCGTCGCCAGCTTCCGCGAGGAGATGGAGCTGATCGAGGGCGCCGGCAACGGCTTCGATATGGACAGCTTCCGCCAGGGCCATCTGACGCCGGTCTATTTCGGCTCGGCGCTGCGCAATTTCGGCGTGCACGACCTGATCGATGCCATGGCCGCCTACGCCCCGTCGCCGCGGCCGCAGCAGGCCGAGGGCCGAATGGTCGAGCCGACCGAGCCGAAGATGTCCGGCTTCGTGTTCAAGATCCAGGCGAACATGGATCCGAACCATCGCGATCGCATCGCCTTCCTGCGCGTCTGCTCGGGCAAGCTGCAGCGCGGCATGAAGGCGAAGCTGGTGCGCACCGGCAAGCCGATCCCGCTGTCGAGCCCGCAGTTCTTCTTCGCGCAGGATCGCCTGCTCGCCGACGAGGCCTATGCCGGCGACGTGGTCGGCATCCCGAACCACGGCACGCTCCGCATCGGCGACACACTGACCGAGGGCGAAAACCTCGTCTTCCACGGCGTGCCGAGTTTCGCGCCGGAAATCATGCGCCGCATCCGGCTGCAGGATCCGATGAAGGCGAAGAAGCTGAAGGAAGCCCTGCAGCAGATGGCCGAGGAAGGCGTCGTCCAGGTCTTCGTGCCGCATGACGGCTCGCCGGCAATCATCGGCGTCGTCGGCGCACTGCAGCTCGACGTGCTGAAGGAGCGCATGCAGGTGGAATACAGCCTGCCGATCGACTTCGAGCATTCGCGCTTCCAGGTCTGCCGCTGGGTGACCTCGACCGACAAGGTCGCGCTCGAAACCTTCATCGACCGCCACCGCTCGTCGATGGCGTCGGATCTGGACGGCGCGCCCGTTTTCATGGCGCCCTCCGCCTTCGAGCTGCGCTACGACCTCGAGCGCTCGCCGGCCATCGTCGCCAGCGAGATCAAGGATTACCAGCGCGAGAAGGCAGCCTAGCCTCCGGGGCTGGTCGCGCGCGGACGTCGGGCGCAGACTGAGCCCCGGGTCGCAATTCCTGCGTCCACGCGGCGGAGCGGTCGATGCCGGTCGACACGGAGAGGCTGAAACAGATCTTCCTCGCGCTTCCCGAGATGCGCGAGGGCGTCACCCACGGCACGCTGTCCTTCTATCTGGGCAAGAGGTTCCTGGGCCGCCTGCAGGACGACGGCACGACCTTCGCCCTGAAGATCGACATCGGCGACCGCGACATGCTGATCGCGGTCGAGCCGGACATCTTCTTCACCAACGACCATTTCCGCGGCTATGCTTATGTCCTCATCCGCCTGCCCCGGATCGACGCCGACCGGCTGGCGCCACTGGTCGAACGATCCTGGCGCCAGTCCGCGCCGAAGCGGCTGGCGGCGGCGTTCGACCGGGAGCGCAACTGAGCGTCGCCCGTCGTCTTCCTTGCACTTCGTCATGGAATCGACGGATTGCGCCGTTCATAGTCCCCCCAATCGATTCCGGACCGTCTGCGACACCGGACCCTGACATTTCCGGCCGCGCCCGGCCGCTCCCCTCGGAGGTTTTCATGCGCAAAGCTGGCTTGCAGCTCGCGACATTCTTCGCCCTCACCGTCTCGGCGCTTCCCGCCTTTGCCGCCTCCTGCAAGGACGCCTCCGGCTTCCCGGCCTGGCTTCAGAGCTTCAAGCAGGAAGCCGCCCAGAAGGGACACTCCTCGCAGGCGATCGCCGCGCTGGACGGCCTCTCCTACGCGCCCGATGTCGTCGCCAAGGATCGCGCCCAGAACGTCTTCTCGCAGAGCTTCCTGGAATTCTCCGACCGCATGGTCGCCAAGTACCGGATGCAGAAGGGCGCGCAGCTGATCAAGCAGAACGCCAAGCTGTTCGACCGCATCCAGAAGGACTACGGCGTGCCCGCCGCGGTTCTGGTCGGGTTCTGGGGCCTCGAGACGGATTTCGGCGCCAATCTCGGCGACATGCCGACGCTTCGCTCGCTGGCGACGCTCGCCTATGACTGCCGCCGCCCGCAACTCTTCCACGACCAGCTGATGGCGGCGCTGACCGTCATCGATCGCGGCGACCTGACAGCCGCCCAGATGAAGGGCCCCTGGGCCGGCGAGCTCGGCCAGGTGCAGTTCCTCGCCACGCACTACCGCGACTTCGCCGTCGACTATGACGGCGACGGACGCCGCGACCTGATCAAGAGCACGCCGGACGTGCTCGCCTCCGCCGCCAATCTGCTGGTCCATGAAGGCTGGCAGCGCAACCAGCCCTGGCTGACCGAAGTCCGCGTTCCGGCCAATCTCGACTGGTCGCAGGCCGACCTGCAGATCCAGCATCCGGTCTCGACCTGGAAGAAGATGGGCGTCTCCGTCGCGCCGGGCTCGAAGCTGCCGGAAGCCGACATGAAGGCGTCGCTGCTGCTGCCGATGGGCCGCAACGGCCCCGCCTTCCTCGCCTACCAGAACTACCGGGTCTATCTGGAATGGAACCAGTCGTTCATCTACGCCACCACCGCCGCCTATTACGCGACCCGCCTCGCCGGCGCGCCGCCGGTCGGGCGCGGCAATGGCGCCGTCCAGCTTCCCTACAAGGAAGTGGTCGAGCTGCAGAAGCTGCTCGCCAAGCGCGGGCATGATGTCGGCAAGGCCGACGGCATGATCGGCGCCGGCACCCGCGCCGCCGTCAAGGCGATGCAGATCGAGCTCGGCATGCCGGCCGATTCCTATCCCGACGCCGCGCTGCTGCAGCGCCTGCGCGCCGGAAGCTAACGCGATCAAGCCGGACGGGATACCGTCCGGCTTTTTCCTTCGGGGCGGTCGGCGGATCGAATATCCCTGGACCGCTCATGGCCCGCGCCTCGAATCGGCCAGTCGAACGCGAGTGCCTCGAACCGCGTCTCGCTTCACGTCTTCTTGCGACGGAAAGGCAAGAAAATCCGGCATCGCGGAAAACCTTGGAGCCTCATTCCTTCGTTGCCGAAAAGCTCTGTCCTATTCTTGGGGAAACGCCACCGACAGAGCAAAGACATGTCCCGATTGATCATCCCCGGCTGGCAGGGATCCGGCGCTGGCCATTGGCAGCGCCGCTGGCTCGATGTCGATGCCGATGCGCGCTTCGTCGAGCAGGACGACTGGTTTGCGCCGGACCTCGAAGCCTGGCTGGTCCGGCTCGACGCCGCGGTCCGCCGCGTGCGGCAACCGACCCTGGTCGCCCACAGCCTCGGCGTCATCCTCGTCGCGCATTATGCCAGCCTCTATCCGCGGGCGCCGATCGCCGGCGCGCTGCTGGTGGCGCCCGCCGATGTCGACAACCTGCCGGCGGATCATCCGCTGGCGGATTTCGGCTCCGTGCCGCTGAAGCGCCTGCCCTTCCCGTCCATCCTGGCCCTGAGCCGGAACGATCCGTATGTGTCGGTCGAGCGTGGAAGGCTGTTCGCCGCGCACTGGGGCTCGGAATTGCACGATCTGGGCACGGCCGGTCACGTCAACACGGAAAGCGGGCACGGCAAATGGGCCGACGGCTTCCGCCTCGCCGCCCGCCTCGGCAACCGCGCCGTCAAGGCCGCCGCCTGAGCGCGGGCCCCGGCCGGTCTCGCCCGGGCGAGCCGGCCTGCCATCGTCGGGTAACATGCGGACAGAACCCGACTGCGAGGCCGAATTAGTTCGCTACCCGCCGAATACCCGGCGCATCCCCTTGTCGCGGCTTCGTTTCCCCGCCTGGTCGATGCATTGAGCCCACCGCCTTCGAAGCCTAGGATGGTGCAGACTCCTGTTGAGTCGTCGCGCCGCCCGGCGCGCATTGCGTGGTTTGCCATAGGCTCAATCGCAGATCGGCACCGGCCGCCCCTCGCCGGCGCATCATACCGAGGTAGAAACATGGCCCAATCGAGAGCTCCGCTAGGCATAGGCGGATGGTTGCTCGTCCTTTTCGGGATCGTCGTCGCGCTCGTCGGCGCCCTGCTCGCCGGTCTCGGCGTCCAGCTGATCACACTGGGCGGCTCGTGGTACTACGCGCTGGCGGGAGCCGGATTGCTGATCGTCGGCATCCTGCACATCCTGCGTCGGCCGGTGGCCACCTGGCTCTACATCCTCATCCTGCTGGCAACCATCGCCTGGGCGATCTGGGAAGTCGGCCTCGATTTCTGGCCGCTAGTGCCGCGCCTGATCGCTCCCGCCGTCCTGGCGGTGATCGCGCTGATCCTGGTGCCGGCCTTCCCGGCTCGCAACGGCGTCCGCCGGTCGTCGGCCCCGGCCATCCTGCTGGCCCTGGTCCTGTTCGTCGCGCTCGGTGCGGCCGTCGTCTATGCCTTCAAGCCGCATGGCGTCATCCGCAATGAGATCGCCTCGGCTGCCCCGGCAGCGGCGACCGTCCCGCCGGCGGCGGCGAGCGCCACCGACTGGCGCCATTACGGCCGCACGCCGTACGGCACCCGCTACGCCCCGATCGACCAGATCAACCGCGACAATGTCAGGGATCTGAAGGTCGCCTGGACGTTCCAGACCGGCGATCCGGCGGTGAAGGGCGCCGAAGACCAGAACACCCCGCTGCAGGTCGGCGACACCGTCTATACCTGCTCGCCGCACAACATCGTCCACGCGCTGAACGCCGAGACCGGCGCGGTGCGCTGGAAGTTCGATCCGGAAGCCAAGTCGCCGCTCTGGCAGCGCTGCCGGGGTGTCAGCTACTACGAACCGGTTCTGCAGCCCGTCGTCGAGGCGCCCGCCGCGGCACCTGCCGAGGCGAGCGACGCGACCACCACGCCGGCGACCGAGCCCCCCGCCGCCCCGGCCCCGGCTCCCGTCGCAGACAATTGCGGCGGCCGCATCGTCCTGACGACCATCGACGCCCGCCTGATCCAGGTCGACGCCAAGACCGGCGAGCTCTGCACCGGCTTCGGCAACAACGGCACGGTCGACCTCAAGAACGGCATGGGCGAGGTCAAGGCCGGCTTCTACTTCCAGACCTCGGCCCCCACCGTCATGCGCGATCTGATCCTGGTTGGCGGCTGGGTCTGGGACAATGTCGAGACCGGCGAACCGTCGGGCGCCGTGCGCGCCTTCAACGCCCGCACCGGCGAACTGGCCTGGGCCTGGGACCTCGGCAATCCCAACATCACCAAGCTGCCGCCCGAGGGCGAGAGCTACACGCGCGGCACGCCGAACGTCTGGTCGACGCCGAGCTATGACGAAGCCCTCGGTCTCGTCTACCTGCCGACCGGCAACGCCACGCCGGACTTCTTTGGCGCGCATCGCTCCAAGGCGGCCGAGGAATACACGGCGTCGGTCGTGGCGCTCGACATCGAAACCGGCCGCGAGCGCTGGAAGTTCCAGACCGTGCATCACGATCTCTGGGACTATGACGTTCCCTCGCAGCCGGCGCTCTACGAGGTTCCGGACGGCAAGGGCGGCACGACGCCGGCCCTGATCCAGGTCACCAAGCGCGGCCAGATCTTCATGCTCGACCGGCGCGACGGCAAGCCGATCGCCGAGGTGCAGGAAATGGCTGTGCCGCAGACCGGCGGCGTCAAGGAGGACTTCCTGTCGCCAACCCAGCCCTATTCGGTCGGCATGCCATCGATCGGCACCGAGCCCTTCACCGAGGCGCGGATGTGGGGTGCGACGCCGATCGACCAGCTGCTCTGCCGCATCGCCTTCAAGAAGATGCGCTACGAGGGCGAATTCACCCCGCCCGGCACGACCCGCTCGCTGATCTTCCCCGGCTATTACGGCGGCATGAACTGGGGCAGCGCCTCGATCGACGAAGCGAACGGCATGCTCGTCGTCAACGACATCCGCATGCCGCAGTTCGTCGAGCTGCTGCCGCGCGAGGTCGCCGACAATTACGGACCCTCGGCCGCGCATGACGGCCTCGGCACCCAGGTCGGCACGCCCTATGGCGCGCTGAAGAACGGCTTCATGTCGGTCCTCGGTGTGCCCTGCCACCAGCCGCCCTATGGCACGATCACCGGCATCGACCTGAAGTCGCGTGAGATCGTCTGGCAGGTACCGGCCGGCACGCTGGAGGATACCGGCCCGCTCGGCCTGAAGACCCGTCTGCCGATCCCGGTCGGCATGCCGTCGCTCGGCGGACCGACGACGACCGCCGGCGGTCTCGTCTTCTATGCCGGCACGCAGGACTATTACCTGCGCGCGCTCGACAGCAAGACGGGCGAGGAACTCTGGAAAGGCCGGCTTCCCGTCGGCGCCCAGGCGACCCCGATGACCTATGTGTCGCCGGAGAGTGGCCGGCAGTTTGTCGTCATCTCGGCCGGCGGCGCCCGCCAGTCGCCCGATCGCGGCGACTATATCGTCGCCTACGCCCTGCCCAAGGCGAACTGACGGCCGTTCGTCCGGATCGACGGTTACAGAGGGAGGGCGCGCGAGCGCCCTCCCTTTTTCGTTGCGCAGCGCCGGCAGCGGCGAAACGGCGGCCTTGCGACACGAAAAGCCGGACCGCCCGGCCACCCCGGACACCGGCTCATGGCCTACCAGCGGAACATCTGGGAATTGCGCAGGCTGGGCATCGCGCAACGAACTGCCTCGCGCAATCGCAAAATTAAAAACGACTTCCTTTATCGTCTTAGCCGCCTTTCATAGGCTGAAGGCACGGTCGGATGATCGATCGTCGCGGCGATTTCAGGCTGGCTTGCCCCGCGCCAACAACGGCTAAGCCCCAAAGGGAGCACGCCATGACCACCCGGCTCTGTTGACGTCCGCTTGATCGCGACGCCGCGCCAATGCGGCCCTCCTTGAAGATCCCCAGTTTTCCTGCGCGCTCAAGCTGAGCGAACGGCCAGCTGCGCGCAAAATCCAGGACAGCACCATGTCAGCTTTCACCCGCCGCACTTTCGTCACCACGGCAGCCGCCATCGGCCTGACGCTCGCCGCAGGCGCCACCGCCCGCGCCGACGAATCCAAGTTGACGATCGGCTACCAGACCGTCGTCGAGCCGTCCAAGATCCCGCAGGCCGACGGCGCCTATGAGAAGGCGGCCAAGGCCGCCATCGACTGGAAGAAATTCGATTCCGGCGCCGACGTCATCGCCGCCATCGCGTCGGGAGCGCTCGATATCGGCTATGTCGGCTCAAGCCCGCTGGCCGCCGCCGCCAGCCGCGAGCTGCCGATCGAGACTATCTTCGTGGTCGGGCTGATCGGTGAATCCGAAGCCCTGGTCGTTCGCGACGGCACGAACATCGCCTCGCCGAAGGATCTCGTCGGCAAGAAGATCGCCGTGCCCTTCGTCTCGACCACGCATTACAGCCTGCTCGCCGCGCTCAAGCATTGGGACATCGATCCGAAGACGGTCGAGATCCTCAACCTCCGGCCGCCCGAGATCGCCGCGGCCTGGGAGCGCGGCGACATCGACGCCGCCTATGTCTGGGATCCGGCGCTCGGCAAGATCAAGGAAAACGGCAAGGTGCTGACGGATTCCGCTCAGGTTGCGACGTTCGGCGCCCCGACATTCGACGCCTGGATCGTCCGCAAGGACTATGCCGAAGCGCATCCCGATGTCGTGAAGGCCTTCGTCAAGACGACCGGCCAGGCCTATGCCGACTTCCGCGCCAAGCCGGAAGCCTGGGACGCCAAGTCAGAACAGGCCGCCAAGATCGCGCGGTTGACCGGCGCCAAGGTCGAGGAAGTGCCGGCCTTGCTCAAGGGCTATCACTTCCCGCTGCTTGACGAACAGACCTCGGCCGGGCTGCTCGGCGGCGGCACGGCAAAGGCGATCGCCGACGCCTCCGCCTTCCTGAAGGAGCAGGGCAAGGTCCCGGCCGTGCTGCCGGATTACAGCCCCTATGTCACGACGAAATTCGTGACCGAGGCGCTCGCCTCGAACTGATCCCGTCGCGGTCGGGGCAATGCCGCGACGCAAGGCCCGTTCCGCGATCCCTCTCGCGCGGAGCGGGCCTCTTCCGCTTTCGATCCGATACGGCAAGGAAAACAAGACCATGGCGCATCTCCAGCTCGATAGCGTATCGCTCCGATACGAGGGAGGCGCGCCGGTTCTCGGCAATCTCTCGCTCGATATACGGGCTGACGAATTCGTCGTCGTGGTCGGCCGGTCGGGTTGCGGCAAGACCTCGCTCCTGAACCTCGCCGCCGGCTTTCTCGCACCCTCATCGGGCCAGGTCCTTGTCGATGGCCGCCCCGTCACCGGCCCCGGGGCCGATCGCGCCGTGGTGTTTCAGAACGATGCGCTGTTTCCCTGGTTGTCGACGGCGGAGAACGTCGCCTTCGCCGCCCGGCTCGCCGGCATCGCCCCGGCGGAGCGCCGCGCGCAGGCGGATCGCTACCTCGATATCGTCGGACTTGCCGGCCTCGGCGACCGGCCGATCTGGCAATTGTCCGGCGGCCAGCGCCAGCGCGTCGGCCTTGCCCGCGCGCTTGCCGCCGAACCGCGCTTCCTGCTGATGGACGAGCCGCTCGGCGCGCTCGACGCCATGACGCGGGAGGCGATGCAGGACCTGCTGCTCGAAGCCTGGAACCGGACACGGACCGGCACCTTGCTGATCACGCATGGCGTCGAGGAAGCGCTCTATCTCGCCACGCGGGTCATCGTCATGGCGCCGCAGCCCGGCCGCATCGTTCGCAGGCTCGAGGTCGATTTCGGCCGCAGGCGGCTCGCCGGCGAAAGCGCGCGCTCGATCAAGGCGAGCCCCTCCTTCGTCGCAGCGCGCGAGGATCTCCTCGACAGCATCTTCGAAAGGGAAGCGGCATGAGTCTCGATCTCGCCGAAGCCGCGCTCGCCCCGTCCCGGCCCGCGGAGCGCGCCGGGCCGACCAAGGCCGCACCGCGAAATCGTCCCGTCGTCGCCATCACCGCGGCGCTGACGATCGCAAGCCTGGTCCTGGCATGGGCGATCGCCTCGCATTTCCAGCTCGTCTCCGCCCTGTTCCTGCCGTCGCCAGTCGCCGTTGGCAAAGCCTTCGTGACCGTGGCGCGCGACGGCTTTGTCGATGCGACGCTGTGGCAGCATCTCGCCGCCAGCCTTGGTCGCGTGTTCGCCGCGCTGGTCGGCGCGACCCTGATCGCCGTTCCCATCGGCTTCGCCATCGGCTCCAGCGCGGTTGGTCGCGGCACCTTCGATCCGATCATCGAATTCCTGCGGCCTATCCCGCCGCTCGCCTACCTGCCGCTCGTCATCATCTGGTTCGGCATCGGGGAGCCGTCGAAGATCCTGATCATCGGCATCGCCATGCTGGCGCCGATCGTCATCTCGACGGCGACAGGCGTCAAAGGCGTCGACGCCGACCGGCTCAACGCCGCCCGCTCGCTCGGCGCGACGCGGAGGCAACTGCTCCGCCATGTCATCCTGCCCGGTTCCCTGCCCGCGATCCTGACCGGCATCCGCATCGCGCTCGGCGCCGGCTGGTCGACTTTGGTCGCAGCCGAACTCGTCGCTGCCTCGCGCGGCCTCGGCTTCATGATCCAGTCGGCGGCGCAATTCCTCGTCACCGACGTCGTGCTGATGGGGATCCTCGTCATCGCGGCAGTCGCCTTCGCGCTGGAAGCGGTCCTGCGCTGGATCGAACGCCGTCTGGTCCCCTGGGCGGGAAAGAGCTGAGAGCCGAATCCACCGACGCCATCCGACCGGCAAGGCAGCGGACGGGGATTCAAGGAGGATTAAGCCCTCGTCCCTAGACTGCCGGCCGGAGTAGCGGGCCGAGGATGGTTGGGTGCTGAATTCGTTCAAAGTCATGCTGCGGATCGTCGGGTTCACCGCGGCGATCCTGGTGTCGGGCTGCACATCCATCGACACCACGCCGATCAACCAGCCAGGCCGGCAGCCCGGTTCGCCGTCCTCGCACGCTCTGCCCGATCCCGGCGACGACGGCAGCACCATCGTCGCCCTCGCGTTTTCGGGCGGCGGAACCCGCGCGGCCGCCTTCGCCTATGGCGCGCTCACCGAACTGGACACACTCGTCATTGATGATGCTCCGTATGAGCGCAGCCTGGTTGACGACGTACGCTCGGTCGCCGGCACGTCGGGCGGCGCCGTCATGGCCGCCTATCTCGGCTACAAGGGCAAAGGCGAATTCGCGGATTTCCGCACACGGTTCCTCGATCAGGATGCCGAAGCCTACATGCGGACCTCGGCCAATCCCGCCAATCTCCTGACGGCGACGGTATATGGCGGCGCGAACGACCGCAGCAGCTTCGGCCGCTGGCTCGACGAAAGGCTGTTCGACGGCCAGACCTATGCCGCGTTCCAGAAGCCGGACCGGCCGCTGGTCTGGATCACCGCGTCGGACATCTACAACAACACGCCCTTCCTTTTCACTCAGGACACGTTCTCGGCTTTGTGCAGCGATCTGCAGCAGGTCAAGATTGCCGATGCCGTCGCCGCCTCTGCCGCCGTGCCAATAGTCTTCTCTCCTGTCGTGCTCGCCACGCCCGACAAGGGAGAATGCAACTATCGCCGACCGGCCTGGCTAGAAAAGGCGCTCGAATCGGACAATCCCTCCGTCCGCCTGCAGGCCTACGCACGGGCACTCGATTCCTACCAGTCGAAGGATGAGCTCAAATATGTCCGCCTGCTGGACGGCGGCCTTACCGACAATCTCGGCATTGGTGGACTGTCCCTGGAGCGGGCCCAGGCAAACACGCCCTATGCCCCGCTCTCCGCCCATCAGGCCGTCCGCATCCGCCATTTCCTGTTCATCGTCACCGATGCGGGCGTCGAGGGGCAATATGGTTGGGGCGCGTCGCGGCAGACCCCGCATCTCGGCAAGATCCTGCGCTCCGTCGCGGATACGACGATCGCCGCTTCGACCCGTCATGGTTTCGACGCCATCGACCTCGCACTGGCCGAATGGCAGCAGCAATTGATCCGGTACCGCTGTGGCCTGCCGCGAAGCGAGGTGCTGCGCTATCGGGGGACGCTGGCCGACTGGAACTGCCGCGATGTCCACATCACGACCGAGCACCTGACCTTCCGCAACGCCAGGCCGGAGCAATACGAAAAGCTCAACAAGGTGCCGACCCGGCTCAAATTGTCCAAGGATCAGGTCGACCTGGTCGTCGACGCCGGCCGCGAGGCCGTACGCGGCAATCCTCGGATCCAGACCATCGCCCGCGATACGCGCCAGCGCTCCCGCATCTTCGACAAGCTAGGGCCGATGCAGCAGGCGCGAAACTAGGCGGTCTTCAGATCCCGATGCCGTCCTCAGTGCGGTCGAGGATCAGCGGGATGATCAGATCCTCCTCGTCGGCGAGATGGCGCATCAGCCCGGCGAGCATGGCGCCGCTCGCATCGGCATAGGCGTCGCTTGCCCGCAGCAAGGCATCGCGGTCGCCGTCGAGCGAGCGGAGAAAGCCGTTGGCCGTCTCCGCCACCGTGTCGATCCAGTGATGGATCGTCTGGTGATCGCCGTCGAGCAGTTCGAAGCCACGCGCCAGTCGTGGTTCCGCCGCCGTGAAGACGGGGAAATACTGATAGTCCTCGATCTGGTGATGGCCGTTCAGCTCGTTCAGGAAGCGCTGCAACCGTGGCGCCAGCCACGGACCGAAGGCGCGCGGCTCGATCCTGCCTTCCCGAAAATCGACCAGCCCGGCGGCCATGATCTTGCCCTGCTCGCGAAAGGCGTCGTGGCGCTGCAACCAGAAGCGGGCCGTCATGCCGAGATTGGCGTGGCCGGTCCAGACCTCGCGCGGATAGAGTTCGGCCAGATAGCGCAGTTCGTCGGGCAGCCGGTCGCGGGTTTCCAGCGCGAACGAGGTGAGATCAGTCATTCGATGTACCGGGAGCGTTGGAGCTCATGAGAGGAGGCGGCGCGTCCGTCGGGACCAACGATGCCAATCCGGACAGATGGGGATCGCCGCGCCGAAACCAAGCCGCGCGGAATCACGCGATTGAATCGGCGCCTCTTCGCAATCCGGGCCGCGAGGCGCTATCAACAGATCAGCCCATTCGGGCGGCAGAGATTCGTGTCCACCCGAACCCGCCGCCGGCAAGCCGAGGAACGAAGATGACCACATGGATTGTCCTGGCCGTGATCGTGGCAGCCGCGTTCTATGCGGTCAGCCTCTACAACACCCTCGTCGCCAAGCGGAACCTCGCCCATGAAGGGTGGAGCGGAATCGACGTCCAGCTGAAGCGGCGCGCCGATCTGATCCCCAATCTGGTCGAGACCGTCAAAGGCTACGCCGCGCACGAAAAGGCGATCTTCGAGGACGTCGCGGCGAAGCGCGCCGCCAGCATGAACGCCGGCGACGTCAAGAGCCAGGCGGCGGCGGACCAAGCGCTCTCCGGCGCACTCGGTAGGCTGATCGCCATTTCCGAGGCCTATCCCGACCTGAAGGCCGACGCCAATTTCCGCGAATTGCAGGCGCAGCTCGCCAGCGTCGAGGACGAGATGCAGATGGCGCGGCGCTATTACAACGGCACGGTGCGCGACCTCAACACGGCGATCCAGACCTTCCCGAGCGTGCTGGTCGCCAACATGTTCGGCTTCCGCCCCGAGGCCTTCTACGAGATCGAGGACCGCGCCGCCGCGCAGATCCCGCCCAAGGTTTCGTTCTGAGGCAGCCATGCGCGCGCGACCGCCCTTCGGATCCATCCTCGGCCTCGCCGCCGGCCTGCTGCTGGCGTTCGCGCCGCTTTCGACCGCCACGGCCGAGGAACGCATCCTGCGCTTCGTATCGGATGTCACGGTCGAGCGGAACGGCGATCTCGACGTGGTCGAGTCGATCCGCGTCCAGGCCGAGGGCAACGAGATCCGGCGCGGCATCCTGCGCGATTTCCCGACCACCTATCGCGATGACAAGGGCGGTTCCGTCGTTGTCGGCTTCGATGTGGAATCCGTCACCCGCGACGGCCGCGACGAGCCCTTCGCGATCGAGCAGCTCTCGAACGGCAAGCGCATCCGCATCGGCTCCGGCGACACGCTGCTGACGCCAGGTCCGCACGACTACGTCATCCGCTACAAGACCACGCGCCAGATTGGTTTCTTTGACGATTTCGACGAACTCTACTGGAACGCCACCGGCACCGGCTGGACCTTCCCGATCGACGTCGCCGAGGCGCGCATCACACTGCCGGAGGCCGTCCCGTTCGGCAACACGGCGATCTATACCGGCCATCAGGGCGAGCGAGGCCAGGACGCCCGGATCGTCTCGAAGGAGCCGGGACGGATCGTCTTCCGCACGACCGAGCCCCTGCCCGCCCATAGCGGCCTGACGGTCGCCGCCGCCTGGCCGAAGGGCGTCGTCGACGCGCCGAGTTCGAGTCAGCGCACGTACTGGTGGATCCAGGACAATATCGGCGCAATTTTCGCGCTGCTCGGCGCCGCCGGCGGACTGCTCTATCTGTTCCAGGCCTGGCGCAAGGCCGGCCGCGATCCCGAGCCCGGCCCCGTCATTCCGCTGTTCACGCCGCCCGAGGGCCTCTCGGCGGCGGCGACGCGCTACATCACCGAAATGACCTTCGACGACCGCGCCTTCACGGCGGCGATCCTCGATCTCGGCGTCAAGGGCCAACTCAAGATCGCCGACAGCGACAAGACGCTGGTGCTGACCCGCACCCCGGGCGGCAAGCCGATCGCCCAGCCGGAGGCGGCGGCGGCGGCGGCGCTGTTCCGTGGCGGCGGCGAGATCTCGCTGGTCCAGTCGAACCACGCGACATTGTCCAGCGCCAAGGCGACGCTGGAGCGCGGCCTCGCCAAGGCCTATTCCGGCACCGTCTTCAACATGAATGGCGGCTGGCTGACCGGCGGCGTCCTGATCACACTCGCGGCCTATGCGCTCGCCGCGATCGGCCTGGTCATCGCCATGGGCGAGAACGGCATGGTCGCCGCCTTCAGCCTGGTGTTCCTGTCGATCCCGGCCATCGTCGTCGGGCTCACCCTGCGGTCGCTGCGCGGCAGTCCCTGGTACAAGCGGATCTTCGTTCTGCTGTTCACCGGCATCTTCGCGCTCGCCTTCGGCGGCGCTGGCCTCGGCGTCTTTCTGAGCGCTGTTCGCGGCCCGCTCGACCTGGCCGTTCTCGTGCTGCCTTTCGCCCTGCTGCCGGTGCTCGCGTCCGCCTTTTCGTGGATGCGCTCGCCGACGCCGGAGGGCCAGAAGCTGCGTGATGCCATCGCCGGCTTCCGCCAGTATCTCGGCATCGCCGAGGAACATCGGCTGGAAATGCTGCATCCGCCGGAAAAGACGCCCGAGCTGTTCGAGCGTTACCTGCCCTATGCCGTGGCGCTCGACGTCGAGAACGCCTGGGCCAAGAAGTTCTCAGGCATCCTCGCCGCCGCCGGTGCGACGGCGGCGGTATCGAGCTGGTATCTCGCCAGCGGCAATCGCAGCGCGACCGATCTGGTCGACCGCCTCGGCTCGGGACTATCGCAGACGGTGGCCTCCGCCTCGACGGCGCCAGGTTCGCGCTCCGGCTCCGGCGGTTTCAGCTCCGGCAGCAGCGGTGGCGGTTCGTCCGGCGGCGGCGGCGGCGGGGGCGGCGGTTCCGGCTGGTAGCAGCCTGAAATCCTGCGGCGTGCCGGCGAGGATGGTGTCGAAATCGACAGCGTCCGTTCGTCGTGTACCCGACTGCATGAGTTCAGGAGGGTTCCATCATGGGCAAGACCGCAGCAATCCTCGTCGCCCGGCTGATCTTCGCCGGCATCTTCATCATGGCCGCGACGTTCAAATTCGCCGGCATGGATGCGACTGCCGGCTATATCGCGTCGGCCGGGTTCCCGTTCCCGCTGTTCCTCGCCTGGATCGCGGCCTTCTTCGAAGTGGCACTCGCGGCTGCGTTCCTGACCGGCGCCTTCTTCTCGGAAGCCGCCCTGCTCGCCGCCGCCTATGTGCTGTTCCTCGCCTTCGCTTTCCACGGTCCGTCGCACTGGAACAGCCAGATGGAAATCGGCGCCTTCATCGACCATTTCACCTTCATCGCCGGCCTGCTGTTCGCGGCGGTGCACGGACCAGGCGAGCGGCTGGTATTGCGCTCGTCCCTGATCCGCTGGCTCAACAGCAGCGAGACAAGCGGGTCCAGGGCCTGATCCGGGTGAACTCCCCGGGCGGCTACCTACCGCGCCGCCTGGGGATGGCCCTGCCCCGCAACGCGGCGCTTGAAGCCGTCGAGGATCCTGGCCGCCAGCGCATCATAGTCGCCGTCGAAATGATGGCCACCGGTGGTCTTGATCATCTCGACGCCGGTGCCTTCGAGCTTCGGGCAGGCGGAATCCTCCTCGTCCTCGCCATAGACACACTGCACCAGGGCCGGCTTGATCTGTTTCAGGTCCGGCAGCGTTTCGCCCTCGCTTGAGCTTGTGCCGAGGAACTCGCCGACCGAGATCTCGTAGTCGACGGCTTCGGAGAGGCCGAGCAGCGAGAGCTCCGCCACCGTGTCCTTCACCTCCGTCGGCAGGCGGTTATAGGCGTTGGGCAGCACGTCGGCGCCGAAGGAATAGCCGATCAGGATGACGTGATCGACGCTCCAGCGCTCGACATAGGCCTCAATGATGCGGGCGAGATCGGCCGACGTCTGTTCCGGCGTCTTCTGCGACCAGAAATAGCGCAGTGAGTCGACACCGACCGTCGGCACGCCCTGCTTCTGCAGTGCCTCGGCGACCGACTTGTCGATATCGCGCCAGCCGCCATCGCCGGAATAGACGATCGCCATGGTGTTGTGCCGGGCCGTGGCCGGCAGCTCGATCAGCTGCAGATCGGCCAGCGGATCCTCGCTGGACGATTTCGGCGTCAGGACATGCAAGAGACGCTCCTGCAGCGCGGCATGCGCATCGCCCTCGGCGGTCTTGTCCTTAATCCTGAACCCCTGCTTCTGCAGATCGACCACATGCGCCTTGCCGTCGGCCGGCGCGGCCGGCGTGTAGATGGCGTCGACGGGATTGGTCAGGTCGCCTTCGGCGAGACCGTAGACGGCGCCGCCGGCCGCCGCGGTCCGCGGCGCGTCGGTGCAAAGCGGCTTCACCAGCGGCAGGACCTTCTGCGGGTCGACCACGACGGTCCGGCCGATCGTCGCGTCCGGCGTCTGTGCGGCGATGGCGAGACCTAGCGTGCCGGCCGTCCCGATGCCGGCGATGATAGGCGAATGATATATGGCGGTGCCAAGCGAGCGCTGGATCTGGTGGCTCAGATCCTCGATGTCGGCGACGAGGTAGACGCACTCGTCCACCTTGTCGACCTCCAGCCCGGCGAGGAATTTCGGCGTATCGACGCCGACGACGATGGCCCCCGCCTGCTGCAGACCGGTCGCCAGGGTTTCATCGGCCGGCGTCCAGCCGGCCTTGTCGGAAAACAGAAAGACCGCGCCGCCGACATCCCCGTCCGGCACCAGGATTTGCGGCGTGCCGAGCAGCCCGGCGCGGAAATTCGTCGGCTTCGGCGCCGCATCGTCGGCGAGAGCGGGCGCGGCTGCGCTGGCGATCAGCGCCGCGAAGATCAGATCTCGGATCACTTTCCAACGACTCCCTTGAGGCTGCCGCTGATCAGGACGGTCACATCGGCCAGGGCCAGGGCCGGCGACATGCCGCCCGATACCGCCATGTAGCGAGGATGCCACTCGGGCTGGAACTTCGCCTTGAAAGCCCTGAGCCCGTGAAAATTATAGAAGCGTTCACCATGCTCGAACACCGCCCGGCCCAACCGGTGCCACATCGGCGCGGCGGGGCTCTCGGACAAGCCGGCGAGCGGCGCCATGCCAAGGTCGAACCAGCGATAGCCGAGCGCGCGGAGATGCAGCATCACGCAGACGAACAGATACTCCATCGCACCGGCCGGAACACCAGGATCGAACCGCATCAGATCGACGGTCGCCGCTTCCTTGGTCTCCGTCGTCATGACGGTGGCAAAGGCGACGATCCGCCCCTCTCTGCGCACGACGGCCGCCGGCTGCGACATCACATAGCCGCGCTCGAAGGCGCCGAGCGAAAAGCGCTTCTCGCGGGCCCTGTGCTCGGCCAGCCAGCGGTTCGAGATGGCTTCGAGGTCGTCGATCGATCCTGCCACCTCGCCCGGTTCGAGATACTCGAAGCTCAGTCCCTCGCGCTGGCTGCGATTGAACGCGTGGCGCAGGCCCGCCCGCTTCGCGCCCTTCAGATCAAAGCCTTCGAGATCGACCTGCGCCGCCTCGCCCAGCTTGAAGGCGCGCATGCCGGCATCGGCGTAGAGCGCCAAATTCTCCGGCATCACCTGATAGAACACGGCGCGGCCGCCCGCCGCCCGCGCCATCTCGACGAACTGCCAGATCAGCCCGGGCCAGGCATCGCGCGGCCCGATCGGGTCGAACAGCGCCACCCAGGAATGCGCCTGGCGGCCGAACATGATGAAGGCGCGGCGATCGTCGGAGAACAGCAGCGTCTTGTCGCCCATCCGCACGAGATTGGCGTCCGGATAAGGCTGGCCCTCGAGAATGCGGACCGCCTCGGCCACTTCCTCCGGCTTCGGTCGTCCGGTCTTGCCCTTCGAGGGCCGCAGCAGCGACCAGGCGGCGATCGATCCAGCCGCGATGACGACGCCGAGAAGCGCGCGCAGGCTGCGCGGGGCTTCCTGCGAGAACTCGAACTGCCACCAGAGCTGGTTGGAATAGTCGACATCGGCATAGACGAACAGCATGACGGCGAGCGCCGTGACGATCACCGTCGCAATCGCCAGGTACCAGCCCGGCGTCAGGCGCTGGTGCAGAAGCGACGCCGGCCGGTTGAACTCGCGCCGCGTCGCCAGGAGAGCGATGAACAGCAGCGCCAGCGCGATCGACTCGCTGATCGCGATCGCCTTCAGGAGCGACAGCAGAACCGCGGCGCCCGCCGCCGTCACCGCCGCCCACCAGGCGCCATCCAGGCGATGCGCAAGCCCATGCGCGATCGCGATCAGGCCAAGGCCGAGGACGCTTTCGAGGAAATGCGCGCCCTCGACAATCGGCAGCGGCAGCAGGCCGGAAAGCAGGTCCAGCCGCTGGTCGGAAGCCGGCGTCACGCCGGAGAAGATCAGCACTGCGCCCATGGCGAAGGTCAGAGCCGCCAGCACCCGCGGCGACAATTGCGCTCCGGCCCTCAGCACGCGGGATGCCTGCGCCCCGGACGCGGCCCGCTGCACTTCGAGCCCGGTCACCAACGCCGACGCCGCCAGCAACGGCAGGCCGTAATAGATCACGCGATACAGGATGAGCGCCGACAAAACCTCGTCGACGGAGGCCGTTCGACCAACCACGGCAATGATCACCGCCTCGAACACGCCGAGCCCGGCCGGCACGTGGCTGGCGACGCCGAGGCCGATTGCCACCGCATAGACGGCAATGAAGGCCGGCAGGCCGACATCCGTCTGCGGCAACAGCACCCAGAGCACGGCGGCCGCCGCCGAGACGTCCACCAGGGTGGCGCCGAACTGGGTCAACAGGATCCCCGGCCGCGGCAGGGCCAGGGAGAAGCCGCGCCCGCCGATCTTGCCGCCGCCATAGGCCGAATAAGCGACAAGTGCCGCGAGGGCTGCGAGGACGGCGACGCCGATCCCCCGCAGCAGCGCCGGCGGCAAGGCGAGCGGCGCCGCGAGATCGGCGGCGGCGAAGGTCAGGCCGAGCCCGGTGACACCGGCAAGACCAAGGCCGAAGGCGACAGTGACAAACGCGACGATCTTGGCGACGTCGGCCGGCTCGAAGCCGAGGCGCGAATAGAAGCGGTAGCGAATGGCGCCGCCGGTCAGCGGACCGAATCCGGCGGTGTTGCCAACCGCATAGGCGCAGAAGGCGGTCAGCGCGACGATCGGATAGGGCACCGAGCGCCCGAGATAGCGAAGGGCCGACTGATCGTAGATGCTGAGCGCCAGGAAGCTCAGCGCCGTGAAGCCGATCGCCGCGGCGATGGCCGAGAACGGCGTCGCATGCAGCGTGTCGAGGACGTCGTCATAGTTGACCTCCGCGACCAGCCGCGACACGGCGAGCCAGACGAGGATGACGACGGCGACGCCGACCAGCGCGGCGATGGCGGGACGCCAGGGCGCCAGGGCAGCGCGGAGCCGCTCAAAACGCGGTGCTGACGGAGCGCCGGTTTCGCTGCAGTCCGGCGCCTCGTCCCTGTGCGGATCGGCCATGTCTTCACGCAGCTTTTCCACGCGGCGACGGGCGCTGCGTGCGAGCAATGTAACGCTATCGCTCATCATGACGTCACGGCGCCGGCGCGACAATCGACATGCTGTCGATAGGGGCCGCCGCCATTCTCCTTGCATCCGATGCAAGGTTGAAGAGCCTCAAATCTGGCTGGATTGAGGCCGTGCGCGGAAGACAGCAGCAGATTTACATGGCATGACCTGCTGCCTTCCGTCGCGGGACGCCCGGCGCTGCTACGTCAGGCCCATTCGCCCTGGCGCATGATCGGTTCGGCGCTGCCATCGGCGGCGATGCCGTCGATATCGACCTGGCCGGAACCAATCATCCAGTCGATATGGATCAGGCTCTTGTTGGCGCCCCTCGCCGCCAACTCGTCGGGGCTCAGCTTGTCGCCGCCGCGAATGCACTTGGAATAGGCCTGGCCGAGCGCGATGTGGCAGGCGGCGTTCTCGTCGAACAGCGTGTTGTAGAAGAGCAGGCCGCTGGCCGAGATCGGCGAGGAATGCGGCACCAGCGCCACTTCACCGAGCCGGCGCGCGCCTTCATCGGTATCGAGCACCTTGGCCAGCACGTCGGCGCCGGTGCGGGCGGTGGATTCGACGATGCGGCCGTCCTCGAAGCGGACGGCGATGTCCTCGATCAGCGTGCCCTGGTAGGAGAGCGGCTTGGTGCTCGTCACATGGCCGGAAACACGGTCCTTGTGCGGCGTGGTGAACACCTCTTCCGACGGGATGTTCGGGTTGCAGACGATGCCGTTCTTGGCCGTCGAGGCCCCGCCTTCCCAGGCATGGTCGTCGGCCAGCCCGACGGTCAGGTCCGTGCCGGGGCCGACAAAGCGCAGCGCCGAATAACGCTTGTCGTTCAAGAGCTTGGTGCGGGCGTGCAGCGCCTTGTTGTGCTCGCCCCAGGCCGCGATCGGATCGGGGAGATCGACGCGCGAGGCAGCGAAGATCGCATCCCAGAGCTTGGCGACCGCGACCTCCTCCGGTTCGTTCGGGAACACGGTCCGCGCCCAGGCCGGCGACGCAAAGGATGTGATCGTCCAGTTGATGTCGAAGCCGACGATCCGTTCCATGGCGGGCGTGTAGGCCTTGGAGCGGGCGCGATTGGCGCGCGAAACCTTGTCGGGATCCTGACCAGCGAGCAAGGACGGGTTCTCGCCGGCGATGGCAAGGCGCGCAGCGCCGTTGCTGAAGGCCGATGCCATGCCGTCGAAGAGCCAGCCGGAGGCGACGTCGAACGAGCCGTCACGGGCATGGCGGAAGCGCATCAGGGTCGCTTCCTCGTCGGAGAACAGTGTCGTGACCAGCGACGCGCCGGCCTTGTAGGCATGCTCGGTGATGCGCCGCACCAGGGGCAGCGCGTCGAGCGAGGCGGTCATGACCAGCTCCTGGCCTTCCTGCAGGCCGAGGCCGACCCGGACGGCCACTTCGCCCAGCCTATCGAGCTTCTGCTCGTGGGTGAGCGAGGGATCACGGTGCATCATCGTCATGGGCTGGAACTCCACTATCAGGTTTGGCTCGAACTAGGGATTGGACCGGCTTTGCGTCAAGGGCGCGGCGTCGCGACGGCCCGCTCGCGCAGACGATGTCGGCTGACCGCGGTGCCGGCGTCGCGCGGCAGGGCGAAGGAATCGTAGAGGCCGAACAGGCCGACAACGCCGACGATCAGGAAGGCGACGTGGAAGTCGGCGAGCGTCAAGCCTTCTATGTCCGGCGTCAGCCAGGCATCGGCCAGGCGCAGCGCGATCGCGCCGAGCGCGATGCCGAGGCCGAAGGTAATCTGCTGCACGAGGCTGAACAGCGTGTTGGCGCCGCTCATCCGGTCCTGCGGAACATCGACGAAGGCCATGGTGCCGATCGCAGTGAACTGCATCGAGCGCGCGGCGCCGCTCAGGAACAGCACGATCATGAGGATCGGCCAGGGTGTCGCCGGTGTCAGCATGGCACAGCCGAACAGGGTCGCGACGAAGAACAGGCCGTTGCCGATCAGCGTCGTGCGGAAGCCGAAGGTGCGTAGCACCAGGCTGGTGAACGGCTTCATCGCGAGGTTGCCGGCGAACAGCGCCAGCACATAGAGGCCGGCCTGGAACGGATCGAGGCCGAAACCGAGCTGGAACATCAGCGGCAGCAGGAACGGCACGGCGCTGACGGCGGTACGGAACAGCGAGCCGCCCTTCATGGTCACTGCAAAGGTCTGGATGGCGAGGCCGTAGAGATCCGGCAGCGGATGCGGATGTCGGCTCGAATTGCGCAGCGCCACCCAGAAGAACAGCGCGCTCGCCGCCAGGATGCCAGCGCCGACGACCCAGTCGACATGACTCTGTCCGACCAGGTCGAGTCCGTACATCAGCCCAGCGCAGGCGATACTGGTCAGGATGAAGCCGAGCCAATCGAAGCTCTGCCGCTCGGCGACGCGCTCGTTCGGGATCAGCCAGAACGACAGCGCCAGGGTGACGATGCCGATCGGCACGTTCAGGATGAAGATCCAGTGCCAGGAGGCATAGGTGGTGATGAAGCCGCCGAGCGGCGGGCCGAGGATCGGCGCCGACAGCGCCGGCCAGGTCAGCACGGCGATCGCACGCATCAGCTCGCTCTTGGACGCATTGCGCAGCACGACCAGCCTTCCGACCGGCACCATCATGGCACCGCCGGCCCCCTGCAGGATGCGCGCGAGCACGAAAGTCAGCACGCTGTCGCTGAGCGCGCAGAAGACGGAGGCGATGGTGAAGACGAAAACCGCCCAGGCGAAGACGGTGCGGGCGCCGAAGCGATCCGCCATCCAGCCGCTCGCCGGAATGAAGATCGCCAGCGTCAGCATGTAGACCGACATGCCGATGTTGAGATCGACCGCCTCCACGCCGAAGGAGGCCGCCATCTGGGGCAGCGACGCCGCGATCACCGTGCCGTCGAGGTTCTCCATGAAGAACGCGACAGCGACGAGCAAGGCAATCCAGGTCGATTTCTGCGGTGCTGCGAAGGTCATGCCGGCCGACGGCGAGGGAGATCAGGGCGGGGCGACGTGGTGCCAGCCGGCGACACATCGAACCCCTGATTCATCGCGCTTTCGCGCGCCGAGCACAAGCGGAATGCGGCGCGCGGGTGACGCCGCATTCCCGCCGTCAGCCGTGCGGATTCTCGACGCGCGGCCAGATCGGCCGGTTGAGCTTGCGATAATCGGTGACGCGCGGATTGGACGGATAGGGCGCGCCAGCGTCGATATAGACGATCTCGGCGGCGATCGGCGCGAAGCCGGCATGGAAATGGTTAGTCGACTTGACCAGCAGCATCTCCTTCGCCAATGGATCGAGCCCGAGATTGGAATAGGCGTCCGGCTCGAAGGTCTGGGTCCGGTTGGTGTTGAGGATGACGTCGATCTCGGTGCCGAGAATGCGGACCAGGGCCGTCGGCCCGAACGTGACGCGGCTGGCGCCGAAGCTCTGCCAGCTCTCCTCGACGGCGCGGACAACCTCGACCATGGCGTCGATCGGCGCACCGCCGTCCGGCCCCGCCTTGCCGCCGAAGCGCAGCTGGATGTGCGCCCCCGCGCCCGCCGCCAGGCAGAAGGTGACGGCGAGCGGATCCCAGATCGTCGCGACGGCGACGTTGTCGATGCCGCGCTCGATCATCCGGCGCAGGATCAGCGTGCCGTCGCCGGCAACGCCGCCGCCCGGATTGTCCCAGGTGTCGGCCAGCACCACCGGCTTGCCCGGCCGGCCGGCGACTAGCGCCAGCGCGTGATCGAGCCCCGCGTCGATGCCGAATTGCGGCATCATCGTCTTGCCGCGCAGCGAGAAGATCTCCATGCCGAGCTTCTCGGCCAGCGCGTCGCCCTCCGCCTTGCGGTCGTCGGTCACCACCAGCATGCGCGTGCCCAGCTCGGGCACGTCGCCGGCCATGAAGCCGTGGATCAGCGACACCGACAGGATGCCGTCCTTGCCGTGCATCGCCTTCATCCGGTCGACGAAGGAACGCATCGGCTCGCGGCTGGTCGGGAAAACGTCGATCATCCGGCAGTCGAAGGTGGAGATCACCGGCTTGATCTCTCCCCGCAGCGCGCGGATGGCGAGATCGACGACATGCTCGCCGCGCTCGTAGAAATCCGTGTGCGGGAATTCGAGGAAAGCAGCCAGGATGTTCGAATTCGCGACGCGCTTCGGCGTCAGGTGGCTGTGCGGATCGAGTTCGGCGGCGATGAGGACATCGGGGCCGACGATCTCGCGGATGCGGGCGAGCAGATCGCCCTCCGGATCGTCATAGCCCTGCGCCACCATGGCGCCGTGCAGGCCGAGCACGACGGCGTCGACCGGCATGACGGCGCGAAGCTGGTCGAGGATTTCATCGCGCAAACCTTCGAAGGTGGCGCGCTGCAACAGACCGCCCGGCTCCGCCCAGGTCGCAGTGCCCTCGACCAGGTCGATGCCGTCAGCCTTGGCGCGGCGACGCAGCGCCACGATCGGCGACGAGCAGAGCGTCGGCGTCTCGGGATGCCGGCCAGGTCCTGCATAGAATGCCATCTCGAAGCTCGCCCGGTCGGTCGGGACGGGCGAAAACGTATTGGTCTCGGTCGCGAGCGAAGCAGTGAAGATGCGCATGATTCGGGAAGGATCCTGGAAAGGGGGTCATCGGACCCGACCCGTGCCGGGCCGGGGTCCGATGGTCGAGCCGGTTTCGAACGGCCGTGACCGCGTCAGCCCAGCGGGGCGTAGGCGATGGCCTCGATCTCGACCTTGATGTCGATCATCAGCCGGGCCTCGACCGTGGTGCGCGCCGGCGGGTCCTTCTCGAAGAAGGTCGCATAGGTCTTGTTGAAGCCACCGAAGTCGCGCGCGTCGGTGATGATCACGAAGGTCTTGACCACCTGGTCCATGGTGCAGCCGGCCAGCGCCAGCGCCGCCTTGACGTTTTCGAGCGTCTGCCGGGTCTGCGCCTCGATGCCGCCTACGACGACGGTGCCGCTCGCGTCGGTCGGCACCTGGCCGGAGACATAGACGAAATCGCCCGCACGCACGGCCGGGGAGAGCGGCACATGCGAGGCGCCGTAGACGATCTTCAGTTTGCTCATGGACAAGCCCCTTTGGTTATGCGAGGCGGCCCGACAGCGGGCCATCAGACCACCCCAGAGTAGCGGCGGCGAGGCTAGAATAAATCGCCCCGATTATCGACAGGAAACCGGCGAAACACTGCATTTGGCCGGTTGCTTTGTTGCCCGATCCGAAAGAGCCTTGCGGCAGGCGGAGGAATGAGAATGTTCGGTCTGAACGACAAGCATGTGGTGATCAGCGGCGCCGGAGGCGGCATCGGCCGCGCCCTCGTGGCCGCGTTCCAAACGGCCGGGGCCCGCGTGACGGCCTGCGACCGCGATCCGGAATTGCTGGCGCCGCTGCAGGGCGTCGCGAAATCGGTGTTCGAGCTGACGGATGCGGAAGCGACGGCCCGCGCGGTGGCGGCCCTCGTCGCCGAGCACGGCACGCCGGACGTTCTCGTCAGCAATGCCGGGTTCAGCCGGGCCGAGACGATGGATACGGTCGATCAGAAGTCCTGGAACCAGGAAGTCGACATCAACCTGACCGGCAGCTTCAACCTCATCGACCCGACGATGCGGGCGATGATCGCCAATGGCGGCGGCGCCATCGTCATGACGTCGACCGTCAATGCCCTCGCCCATTACGGCAATCCGGCCTATGCGGCGGCCAAGGCCGGGCTCATCGCCTATATGCGAGCGATCGCGGTCGAGAATGGCCGTGACAACATCCGCGCCAACTGCATCTGCCCCGGATCCGTGCGCACGCCGGCCTGGGATCATCGCGTCGAGAAGGATCCGAGCCTCCTGACTAAGGTCGTGGCGCACTATCCGCTCGGCAAGCTGGTCGTACCCTCCGACGTCGCCAACGCCGCCCTGTTCCTGGCCTCGCCGCTCGCCGGCGCCATCACAGGTGTTGCGCTGCCCGTCGATGCCGGGCTCACTGCGGGCAATCTGCGCTTCATCCGCGACGTCTTCTGACCTTCGAAGCCCGTCGCACCAGCAACCCCATCCGCCGCGGCCGCGGCCAGGCGAGGACATCATGCCGAGACATATCGATACCCTTCAGACCCCCTGCGTCGTGATCGACCTGGACAAGGCCGAAGCCAATCTCCAGCGCGCGCAGGACTATGCCGATGCCCATGGCGTGCGCCTTCGGCCGCACATCAAGACGCACAAGCTGCCGCTGTTCGCCAAGCGCCAGCTCGAGCTGGGCGCCATCGGCATCACCTGCCAGAAGCTGGGCGAAGCCGAAGTGATGGCCGATGCCGGCATCGAGGACATCTTCCTGCCCTACAATCTGATGGCGCCGGAGAAGCTCGCCCGCCTGAAGGATCTCGCCAGGCGGGTGACGCTCGCCGTCACCGCCGACAGCGACTATGTCGTTGACGGCTATGCCGCGACGTTCGCCGACTCCGCCGACGCACCGCTCAACGTGCTGATCGAATGCGATACCGGCGCCGGCCGCTGTGGCGTGCAGACGCCCGACGACGCCGTCGCGCTCGCCCGCCGGATCGCTTCGACCCCCGGCCTCGTCTTCGGCGGCCTGATGACCTATCCGCCGGCTGGCAACTCCGCCGGCGCGCGTCAATGGCTCGAGGAAGCGGCGGCGAAGCTCGCCGATGCCGGCCTGCCGGCCAAGGCCATCTCGACCGGCGGCACGCCCGACCTCTGGCGCGCGCACGAGACGGCGATCGCCACCGAATATCGCCCCGGAACCTATATCTATTACGACCGATCGCTGGTCGCCCGCGGCGTCGCCACGGAGGAGGATTGCGCCCTCAACGTGCTGGTGACGGTGGTCAGCCGGCCGACGGCAGACCGCGCCATCGTCGACGCCGGCTCGAAGGCGCTGACCAGCGACCTGCTCGGCCTCAGCGGCTACGGCACCGTGATGGGCTATCCCGACGCGGTGATCTACGGCATGAGCGAGGAGCACGGCAATATCGACTTCTCGGCCTCGGCCAAGAAGCCGAAGGTCGGCGACCGGCTGCGTATCCTGCCGAACCACGCCTGCCCCGTCTCGAACCTGTTCGACCACGTCCACCTGGTCTCCGGCGACCATGTCGTCGAGACGGTGGCGGTGGCGGCGCGTGGTCGCGTCGACTGAACGAAATCATGGAAATGACGCCTCGGTTCAGGCCGGGGCGTCGATCACCGGGGTCAGCTCATTCACCCTGGGCGGCGTAGGCCTGCAGGCGGCCGGATTCGGAAAGCGTGCGCTGCCGCAGGTCGCGCAGGAAGGCGAGATTGCCGTGGATCTCGACCAGCCGCACGTCGCCGCGCACCAGAAGACGCTCCGCATCGGTCAGCATCGCCGCGGCGCCGGCGGTATCCGGGTTCTCGCCCTCGAGCATGTCGCCATAGAGAAACGCGGCGCGGGCGCGGGCTTCCTCGATGCGCGCCGTGAGGCCGGCCAGTTCCTGTTCGACCTCGTCGATCACCTTCGATATCGCGCTTTCGACCGATGCCAACCGCTCGACATCACTACGAATATCGCGTTCCTTGGACCGAAATCGAGGAAACAGCACGTCTGGTCTCTCCCGGTCGAAATGCATTCCGTTCGGCTTGGCTGCCGAATCGCCATCCTGATAATGCCGCATGACTTTCCGATGGGCGATAGGAAATCCGCCCGCATCGTCAGGTTGCGAGGCCGGCAGGGCCGTTGCCGAGGTCCGGGCCGTAAGGTATTCGGAAGCTGGACGCATCCACCACGGCGCCCCCCACCGTGATGTCCGGGCGGTTCCTCCCGACCGCGCCGACAAGACGAAAGCAAAGAACAATGACCCGCATTACTGGCATTCGCGTCTTCGATCTCCGCTTCCCGACCTCGCAATCGCTCGACGGCTCGGACGCGATGAACCCGGATCCGGACTATTCGGCCGCCTATGTCATCCTCGATACCGACAATCCCCAGCTCTCCGGCCACGGCCTGACCTTCACCATCGGCCGCGGCAACGAGATCTGCTGCGCCGCGATCCGCGCGCTCGATCATCTGGTGATCGGCCTCGAACTCGACTGGATCAAGGAAGATCCCGGCCGCTTCTGGCGCCACATCACCGGCGACAGCCAGCTGCGCTGGATCGGCCCGGACAAGGGCGCCATCCACCTGGCCACCGGCGCCGTCGTCAACGCCGCCTGGGACCTCTGGGCCAAGGAAGTCAAGAAGCCGGTCTGGCAGCTCGTCGCCGAGATGACGCCGGAAGAGATCGTCAAGATCGTCGATTTCCGCTACCTGACCGACGGCATCACGCCCGGCGAGGCCCTCGCCATCCTGAAGCAGGCCGAGATCGGCAAGGCCGAACGCATCGCCACGCTCAAGGCCGAGGGCTATCCCTGCTACACGACCTCGGCCGGCTGGCTCGGCTATAGCGACGAGAAGCTGCGCCGCCTCTGCCAGGAAGCCGTCGACCAGGGCTTCAACCACATCAAGATGAAGGTCGGCCGCGATCTCGAGGACGACATCCGTCGTCTGAAGGCGGCCCGCGAGGTCATGGGTCCGGACCGCTTCCTGATGATCGACGCCAACCAGGTCTGGGAAGTCGATGCCGCGATCGACTGGGTCAAGCAGCTCGCTTTCGCCAAGCCCTATTTCATCGAGGAGCCGACCAGCCCCGATGACGTCGAAGGCCATCGCAAGATCCGCGAGGGCGTCGCGCCGATCAAGGTCGCGACCGGCGAGATGTGCCAGAACCGCATCATGTTCAAGCAGTTCATCATGCGCAACGCCATCGACATCGTGCAGATCGATGCCTGCCGCATCGGCGGCCTGAACGAGGTTCTGGCGGTGCTGCTGATGGCGGCGAAGTATGGCAAGCCGGTCTGGCCGCATGCCGGCGGCGTCGGCCTGTGCGAATACGTCCAGCACCTGTCGATGATCGACTATCTCGTCGTCTCGGGCAGCAAGGAAGGCCGGGTGATCGAGTATGTCGACCATCTGCACGAGCACTTCATCGAGCCCTGCGACATCCAGAACGCCGCCTACATGCCGCCGAAGCTGCCGGGCTTCTCGATCGAGATGAAGGCGGAATCGATCGCCGACCACACTTTCGTCGACTAAGCCGCGGATAAAAAAGGCGTTGGTACTTCGCGAAGAAGCACCAACGCCGAAACAGAGCACTAGATATCCTGACCGCTTCCAGTAGAACCGGTCCGGATATCGACCATGCCTTTGCATGCCGATCCAGCAAATGGTGACAAGGCGATGCTGCGGGCCTTCCTTCTTCTGGTGTCCGGCTTCTGGCTCGCGCTTGGCCCTGCTGCCACGGCCCTGGCCGAGGAGACCGCCCCGCCCGCGACGGCACGCGAACTGGTCATCGGCACCAAGCAGGCGCCACCCTTCGCCATCAAGGGCGCAGACGGTGTCTGGACCGGCATCAGCATCGATCTCTGGCAGCGCATCGCCGACAAGCTCGACGTCAGATATCGCCTCGTCGAGGAGCCGACCGTCGAGGCGCTGATCGACGGCACCGCGAGCGGCAAGTACGACGCCGCCGTCGCCGCCCTGACGATCACAGGTCCGCGCGCCGAGATCCTCGACTTCAGCCAGCCCTTCTATCGAACCGGCCTCGGCATCGCCGTGCCCTTCTCGGACGGATCGCGCTGGACGGTGATTCTGCGCTCCATGCTGTCGCTCGGATTTCTGCAAGCCGTCGGCGCGCTGATCGGCCTCGCGCTGCTGGTCGGCTTCCTGATCTGGGTATTCGAGCGCCGGCGCAACGAGCACTTCGGCGGCGCGCGCGGCATCGGCGCCTCGATCTGGTGGTCGGCCGAGGCGATGACACAGGCAAGCACCGGTGTGCATACGCCCATCACGCTCGCCGGCCGGTCGCTCGCCATTCTCTGGATGGCGGTATCGATCATCGCGATCGCCGTCTTCACGGCGGGCGTCACCTCGGCGCTGACGACGAGCGCGCTGCAAGGGCTGATCAGCAATCCGAACGATCTGGCCTCGGTTCGGGTCGGCGCGATCTCGGACAGCTCGACCGTCGACTATCTCAACACCCAGCGCCTCAAATATACCGGCTTCCCCTCGGCCGAGGATGGCCTGAAAGCCCTGAAGGCCGGCGAGATCGATGCCTTCGTCTACGACAAGCCGCTGCTCGCCTGGATCGTCCTGCAACGCTATTCGTCGTCGATCCAGATGCTCGACCTGGTGTTCGACCCGCAGAACTACGGCATCGGCCTGCCGCTCGGCAGCCCGCTGCGCAAGAACATCGACGTCGCGCTGCTCGACAACGTTCATAGCGACTGGTGGAAGCAGACCCTGTTCAGCTATCTGGGCGAACGCTGACCGCGAACTGGAGCAGGCCTCCAGCCGGGACGTCATGAAGCCGCAGGAACAACCGACCGATCGACTGCGCGAACTTTGCCTCGCCCTGCCCGAAGTCGTCGAACAGGAAACCTGGGGCGATCCCACCTTCCGCGTCGGCGACAAGATCTTCGCCATGGTGAAATCAGGCGACGAGCGGCTGTCGGTTTGGATCAAGGCGCCGCAAGGCAGCCAGATGGTGTTGGTCGGCGCCGACCCTGCGCGCTTCTTCGTGCCGCCCTATGTCGGATCGAAGGGCTGGGTCGGCATCCGGCTCGACGAGGATCCTGACTGGCAGGAAGTCGCGGACCTGGTCCGCCGCAGCTACCAGCTCATCGCCCCGAAGCGGCTTCTGAAGCGCATCTAGGTCGAGACGTGGGAAAATCGGCGCGTGCCAAAACGGCCGATCGCTTCGGCGACTGGCTCCGTTGCGCTTGCGCCGGTGGCGGGCGCTAGACGCGCCCGGCCCGATCAGCTCTTGGAAGTACCGACATCTTCCATCATGTGCTCGACAGCCATGATGGCGTTCTCCAGATCTGAGATCTTGCGCAGCGCGCCGTCGGTCGGCAGGCCGCCGGCGTCGACAGCCTGCGTGATCAACCTCTGCTGCGCTTCGACCAGCCGCGCCCGAAGCGCCGTCAGCTTCTTGTTCATATGGAAAGATCCCTCGTTTCGGCAAACGTATGACAGATTTCTCAGGACGCGTTGACATAAAAATGGGCCAACCGTCGATGCGACCGAGCCGCGCAACATCTTGTGGACGGGGCATCGAGGCGAAAAGCCCGACCGTCACCACCGCTTGACCGAATCTCGTATCAGGCAGAATCTAAGGATTGGTTCTTCTCGACAGGGTGGTCGGAATTATGTCGCGACGAATTTTCCTGACAACGGCGCTCGACCGTCTCCTTGACGAGGGCCAGATCTCTCGCCGCTCCGATGCGCACCGCATCATGAAGCTGGTGATCGAGAACGGTGTCACGGCGCTCGACGACGACCAGCGCTACTTCTACGACAGCGAACTGATCCCGAAGATCGAGGATGTGCAGATCCGCCGGAGCCAGTTCGCCGGCCCCTAGAGATCGCCGATCCGGGGCGGCCCGTAGGCCCGCCCCGTCACGCACCGTCGCGCCTTACTGGGCAGCGAAGCAATAGAGCAGCCCGGCACCGCCGGTGCCCTGCAGCGCTTCCTGCGAACAGCCGCCGCGCGACAGGTGCGACGAATTCCACGACTTCGCCGGCGCCGATTCATCGAGCCCCACCCGGTCGTGGTGACCCACCATCGCCGCGCCCTCGGCGCCGCTCTTCGTCCAGTTGCCGCAGGTCTTGTCCTCGCCGGCCGGGAAGGCCGTGCCGTCCGGCTGCGTACCAGTCAGGATGTCATGCGTGTTCGGCTTGTCGCCGCGGCCATTCACCGGCACTCCGGTCTCGGTCAGCCCGGTCTCCTTGGTGAGATTGTTCTTGCCGTGCAGTTCCGCCACGTCCTTGGCAATGACGACGCCCTTGGCGTTCTGCCAGGGTCCCGCGCCGATACGGTCGCGCGCATTGACCGCCGGCGTGCCGTCGACAGCCTGGGTCGAGAGATAGGCGCGCCAGGTCTTGCCGCTTGCCCCGGCCTTCTCCGCCAGCGTCTGGCAAAGTTTGTCGGCGCCTTCGAGCCCGCCGAGATCGGCCCCCTTGCCCGAGCCGACGCTGGAAATGAAGAAGGTCATGCTGCCTTCCTGCGCGCTCGCGGCGCCGCCAAGCGCCATCAGCGCGACAGAAGCCACAAACGCCAGTGATCGTGCGGTCGTCATCTCGTCCCTCCTCTCGAACCGGCGTCGCAGCGACGCCCGATCCACTACCTGTTCCGATATAGGCGCCTTCCGGCTGCCGGCGAGACGGCAGCTTCAACCAAGGCGGGAGCCAGTGCAATGGACCGCGCGCGGTAGCGTCCTGGCAGCGACGGCTCAGAACGGCGCCTCGACGGAGCCGAGTTGGACGAAGACGCGCTTCAATCGGGTATAGGGCTCAAGCGTCGCCGCGAACGCCTCGCCCGCGATATCGACACCGAAGCCGGGATGATTGATCCAGCAGGAGCCGGCATGGAGGCGCGCGACGACACGATTGCCGCGCGCCAGGTCTCGCGTGAAGACCGTGGCGGTCGGCCCGAACGGCCGCGCATTGGCCCTGGCGATCCCATCGTCCTCATCCCGGAACGACAGCACCGTCGCCACCGGGCCGACGATCGCTTCGCGGACGACCGCCATTGTGTCGGTACACTGGTCGAGGATCGTCGGCGCGACGAAAGCGCCCTTCGCCATCGCCCCGGCCACGATGCGATAGCCACCCGCCAGCACGCACACACCCGCCTCCCGGGCCTGCGCGATCTGGTCGAGCAGGCGCTCCAGATGCGCTTCCGAGATCAGCGCGCCGATCTGGGTGCGCGGATCGAGCGGGTCACCGACGATCAGGCGGCTGGCGCGGGCGACGAGCTTCTCGAGAAATGCGTCCCGCACGCTCTCCTGCACGAAGATCCGCGTTCCGCCCCAACCGGCCCGAGCGAAGCTGGCAAGCAGCGCCCCGGATACAGCATCGTCCAACTCCGCATCCTCGAAGACGAGCAGGGACGACTTGCCGTCCCCCTCAAATGTCCGGGGCTGCCCCGCGTCGGCCGACGGGATCCGGATGATGCCGGGATGGCGGGCGAGAAGTCGCTCCGTCTCGGTTGCCCCGTGCACCACGTTGAAGACGCCGTCCGGCACACCCGCCTCGCTCAGGATTTCGGCGAGCCTGGCCGCCGATAGCGGCGTCTGTTCGGAGGGTTTGAGGATCAGGGCGTTGCCGGCCGCGAGCGCCGGCGCGGCGTGGCCGCAAGCGCTCAGCAGGGGATGGCTCTCGTCGCCGATAGCGGCGAGAACGCCGAGCGGCTCGCGCCTCGTATAGCCGAACGCCTCCGCTCCGAGATCGACGGCCCCGTCCGTCGGTGCGCCGGCCAGCCCGGCGAAGTAGTCGATGCAGTCGGCGGCGGAGGCCGTTCCCGCCGTCTGCCGGATCGGCCTGCCCGTCTCGAGAGTTTCCAGCCGGGCGAGTTCATCGCTGCGCTCACGGAGCATTGCCGAGGCTCGCCGCAAGATCTGGCCGCGTGCGGCACCCGTCATCGCACCCCAGAGCCGCTGGCCCGCCTCGGCACTTGCAACGGCCGCGTCGATTTCCACCGCGTCCGCCAGCTCGATCTCGGCGATCGTTTCGCCGGTGGCGGGATCGATCATTGCGAAACGGCGGTCGTCGCCATTCGCGCGGGCGCGACCGCCGATGAAATTGCGGACGACCTTGCGGCCTTCGGGCCCAGGCAGGGCATCCGCCGCCGATGTCCGCGCGCGGATCGCGGCGAGCTGGGCATCGACGAAGGCCGTGGCGATGGCGCGCGCCTCGGCGCTCTCCGGCTCGCCCTCCGCCAACAGGGTCTCGCGCAGCCAAAGCCCGTCGATGACGGCGGCGATCGCCACCGCCGTCGACTGCGCCTCGCGCGCCGGCACCATCTGCTTCAGCCCATGGCGCAGATTGGAGAGCATCCGGCGCTGATAGACGTTCTGCACGCGTTTGAAGCGGGCGGAGTGGATGACCTGCCCCCAGAAGGCGAGCCAGACGCTGGCCGTGCGGCGATCGAATTCCTCGGGCGCCAGATTGGCGTCGATGACGGCTTGCACGCGCTCACGCGGCGACCGGGCCTCCGCCAGCCGGATCGAGACGATCCGGCTCAAACGGCCGGCCATGTAGCGCAAGGTCGCTTCGAGCAAGCCTTCCTTGTCCCCGAAGTAGTGCGCCACCAGTCCGGGCGACGCCCCGGCCCGGCGGCCGATATCCATCAGGGTACAGGCGGCAAAACCGACCTCGGCCAGCGATTCGATCGTCGCCTCGATCAGCTGTCGACGACGCAGATCCTCGACTTCGATCCGGACGGAACCTGCCTCGGCCATGACAATCCTCTTCCGCCAACAAGCACGCACCCGTCATTTATCCTGATTGAACGGCCAATCAAAGCACGGACCGCTTCCCTCTACTCCCTCCGTTGGAGCAGACATCTCAAGTCGATATCGTCATTCAAATCGCGCAAATCCGCTGACAATCAGGATTGAACGCCCATTCAATGGACAAGAATCAGAAAGCCTAGCCGCGTTCATTTGACTTCGAACGAAGAGTGGCGGACACATCGTCGCGGAGACTATCATCCGATCCACAGCTAGGACGCATCATCGCGTCGATTGCTGCGCTATGCTTGACCCCATCCGGCGGTCGCCTGGCAAAGCCACATGTTGGGAGAAGTAGAGAATGCTGAATTCGGTAGTGTCGAAGTCACTGGCCGCCATGACGTGCGTTCTGGCGCTCGCGGGAACCGCCTCGGCGGCGGAACCTGCCAGCTGCAAGTCCGTGCGCTTTTCCGACGTCGGCTGGACCGATATCTCGGCGACAACGGGCCTGACCTCGCGCATTCTGACCGGCCTTGGCTACGAGCCGAAGCTGCAGGTGCTGTCGGTGCCGGTCACCTACGCCTCGCTGAAGAACAAGGATATCGACGTCTATCTCGGCAATTGGCTGCCCTCGATGGCTGCCGACCTCCAGCCCTATCTCGACGACGGCTCGGTCGAGGTCGTCGGCGTCAATCTGGAAGGCGCCAAATACACGCTCGCTGTGCCGGCCTATCTGTTCGACGAAGGCCTCAAGACCTTCGCCGACATCGCCAAGTTCAAGGACAAGCTCGACGGCAAGCTCTACGGCATTGAGCCGGGCAATGACGGCAATCGGCTGATCCTCGACATGATCAAGGCCGACAAGTTCGGCCTCGGCTCGTTCGAGCTGGTCGAATCGAGCGAACAGGGCATGCTCGCCCAGGTCGACCGCGCCGGCCGCAAGAAGGACGCGATCGTGTTCCTCGGCTGGGCGCCGCACCCGATGAACGAGAAGTTCGCCATGCAGTATCTCGATGGCGGCGACGAGGTGTTCGGCCCGAATTTCGGCGGCGCCACCGTCTCGACCAGCGTGCGCAAGGGCTATCTCGAAGAGTGCCCGAATGTCGGCGCGCTGATCAAGAACATGAAGTTCACCCTGCCGATCGAGGGCCAGGTGATGTCGAGCATCCTCGACGACGGCAAGGAGCCGATCGCCGCCGCCGAAGCCTGGCTGAAGGCCAATCCGTCCCAGCTCGACGCCTGGCTCGCCGGCGTAAACACGATCGACGGCCAGCCCGGCCTCGCCGCCGTGAAGCAGAGCCTCGGTCTCTGAGCCATGTTCCTACCGGCGCCGGTTCGGCCGGCATCGGTGGGATCCACAACGCTTGAGCGGGGCGAGCGACATTTCATCGCCCCGCCGGTCCGTCCGGCCCCCGGAGACCCAATTGAGGATCGCAGCGCGCCATGTATAGCTGGCTGACCGAGCACAAAATCCCGCTCGGATCCTGGATCAAGAGCTTCGTCGACTTCCTGAACCAGCACGCGCAATGGCTGTTCGACTGGATTTCACTTGTCCTCGGCACGCTGATCGAAGGGCTGACGGATCTGCTGCTGGCGGTGCCGCCGCTGCTTCTGATCGCGATCTTCGCGGGCATCGCCTATGGGCTGCACCGCTCGTTCAGGCTCGCGGCCTTCACCGCCATCGCCTTCCTGCTGGTCATCAATCTCGGCTATTGGCAGCCGACGATCGAGACGCTCGCGCTGGTGATCTGGGCGACGCTCGTCTGCGTCGTCGTCGGTGTGCCGATCGGTATCGCCGCCGCGCACCGGCCCTGGCTCTATGCCGGCATCCGCCCCGCTCTCGACCTGATGCAGACGATTCCGACCTTCGTCTATCTGATCCCGACGCTCGTGCTGTTCGGCCTTGGCACCGTGCCCGGCCTGATCTCGACGGTGATCTTCGCCATCCCCGCCCCGATCCGGCTCACCCATCTCGGCATCACCTCGGTGCCGGCCCAGTTGCGAGAGGCAGGCCAGGCCTTCGGCGCCACCAAGCGGCAGCTGCTCTACAAGGTCGAGCTGCCGCACGCGATGCCGACGATCATGGCCGGCATCACCCAGTGCATCATGTTGTCGCTTTCGATGGTGGTGATCGCGGCTCTGGTTGGCGCCGACGGGCTCGGCAAGCCGGTCGTCCGCGCGCTGAATTCCGTCAATATCGGCATGGGCTTCGAGGCAGGCGCGGCGATCGTGTTGCTCGCCATCGTGCTCGACCGGGTCTGCAAGCGCCCCGAACGCAGGAAGGGAGCGCGCTGACATGCCGGCCATCCAGTTCAACAAGGTCGACATCGTCTTCGGCGACCGCCGCGGCAAGGCACCAGCGCTGATCGACCAGGGCAAGACACGCGACGAGATCCTGGCTGCGACCGGCGCCGTCCTCGGCGCGGCCGGCATCGACCTGACCGTCGAGCGCGGCGAGATCTGCGTGCTGATGGGACTCTCGGGCTCCGGCAAGTCGACGGTGCTGCGCGCCGTCAATGGGCTGAACGAAGTCGCGCGCGGCAGCGTGCTCGTCTCGCATGACGGCGCCGCCGTCGATGTCACACATTGCGACGACGCCACGCTGCGCGAGATCCGCATGCGCACCGTCTCGATGGTGTTCCAGCAATTCGGCCTGCTGCCCTGGCGCTCGGTACGCGAGAATGTCGGCTTCGGGCTGGAAATCCGCGGCATGCCGGCTGCCGAACGCCGGCGGATCGTCGACGAGAAGCTCGCCATGGTCGGGCTCTCGCAATGGGCCGACAAGCATGCGCAGGAGCTTTCCGGCGGCATGCAGCAGCGCGTCGGCCTGGCGCGGGCTTTCGCCACCGATGCCGAGATCCTGCTGATGGACGAGCCGTTCTCGGCGCTGGACCCGCTGATCCGCGACAAGATGCAGGACGAACTGCTCGACCTGCAGCGCCGCATCCAGAAGACCATCCTCTTCGTCAGCCACGACCTCGACGAGGCGATGAAGATCGGCAGCAAGATCGCCATCATGGAGGCGGGCTGCATCGTCCAGTGCGGCACGGCGGAGGACATATTGCTCCGCCCGGCGACGCCCTATGTCGCGGAATTCGTCAAGCATACCAATCCCTTGAACGTGCTGCGCGGCCACTCGGTGATGACGCCCGCCTGCTCGGTCCGGCGGAGCGACGGCACGGTCCTGCTCGATCGCGACGGGCTGGTGCGCATGCGCGTCGACGCCGGCGACCGCCCGGTCGGCGTCGAGGTGAACGGCCGCGAGGGCAGCCTTGGCCGCGTCAACGGCAATGCCGGCGCCTTCGACACGCCCTGCGATATCATCGTGGCGCCGGTCGAGCTGAAGCTCGCCACGACGATCGCGCTGAAGCGCAAGACCGACCATCCGATCATCTTCGTCGATGCGGACGGCAAGCTGGCCGGCCTCTGCGGCGACGACGAGATCTATGGCAGCCTGCTCCGCCGCAGCGCCTAAGCCTTAGATCAACCGAACGATTTCGTCCTGGATCGGCGTCGTCACGCTGGGCCCGGCGACGGGGTCGAGGAAGACGTTGATCTCCAGCCGAACACCGAATTCGGGCTGGTAGATCGCCGGCTCGATCGAAAAGCCGGTGCGCGGCAGGATGCGGCGGGTGTCGTGCGTCTCGAGATTGTCGAGGTTGACGCCGAGCCCATGCAGCCGCTTGCCAGGGCCCATGCTGTGGCCGGTGCGGTGGTGGAAATTCTCACCGAAGCCGGCCGCCGCGATGATGCCGCGGGCCACGTCGTCGACCTGCC
The DNA here is from genome assembly GCF_000380505.1 of Kaistia granuli DSM 23481. GTDB lineage: Bacteria > Pseudomonadota > Alphaproteobacteria > Rhizobiales > Kaistiaceae > Kaistia > Kaistia granuli. The sequence goes on from NZ_AQYH01000008.1 coordinate 417,466, forward strand.
AGCCCTCCAGAACCGCACCGGATTGCCAAGCCTTTTCAATCGCTTGTAGCGCCGCATCGCGGGCGCGGCGGACGATGTCGAAGATTTCCTGCAGCCTCGGCGGGATGGTCGCACCGGCATAGGCGCCCCAGGCGATGTCGGAATAGACGTTGCGCTCGCCGGGATAGCGGGCCCAGAAGTCGATCAAGAGCCAGTCGCCGGCGCCGATCGGCGCCGAGCCTTCCGGTTTCGGCTCGTAGGAGACGATGCCGGAATGGCCGTTCACCTGCACGACCGGCTGCCCCTCCGTCTCCAGGCCGAGGCGCTCGAACTCGGAAACAATGAACTGCTGCAGCTCATATTCTGTTAGCGGCTTGTTAACCCCGATGGCCGTTTTCGCGCGGTCGAAGGCGGCGTCCTTGATGCCGGCGACGACGACGCAGGCGCGCTTGTGGGATCGAATCGCAAAATCGTCCCAGGCGGCGGCCGAGACCTGGAACAGGTCGGCCGAGGTGACAATCTGATAGTCCCAGCTCCGGAGCAGCTCGACCGTGCCGGCATCGGCCCAGGAGACGGTCGGCACGCCGCCCTCTTCCGAATATTCCAGCGCAAGCCGCCGCGTCGGCCCGAGCAGGTCGCGGAGCATCTCCCGCATCTCGACCCAGCCGCGATAGATCCGCTTGTCGAGTTCGACGTCGTGGAAGAAGAACTGGTCGACGGTATGGATCAGGAGCACCGGGGTGCCCGAGCGTGGCACGACCAGGAAGGCGCGCCGGGTCGGTTGCCGGACCACACCGAGGATGTGCCAGAGCAGCGGATTGCTGCCGCGATAGTCGACCAGCAGCCAGGCATCGATGCCCTCGGCCTGCATGAAGCGCTGGGCGGTGTCGAGATCGAACATGCCGTGGTCCTCAAACACTGTCGGCCTCCCTCTCCGTTCCGGAAGAGGGTTCTGGGGAGCCCCCTACCCCCGCCGGTACTTCTTGCCCGGATGGTCGTCGCGCAACTGCTTCTGCCCCGCGCCGTAGAGGTTCTCGCGGAAGGTCGAGCCCGCATAGGCCGGACGCATCAGGCCGCGTCGGCGCAGCTCCGGCACGACGTATTTGACCGTGTCGACGAAGGTGCCGGGGCGGATGGCATAGGTGATGTTGAAGCCGTCGAGATCGGCGATTTCGACCCAGCGCTGCATCTCGTCGGCGATCGTCGCGCCGGAGCCGACGAATTTCGGCCCCATGCCGCCGACGCCCATGTAGTGGGCGATGTCGCGCAGCGTCCAGACGACGTCCGGATCGGCCCCGGCGAACAGATGCCGGGTGAAATGCGCCGCGTTCGGGTTGATCTCGGTCAGCGGCCGATCGGGATCGAACTTCGAGACATCGAGGCCGAGCGGCCCGGCGAACTGCACCATCGCGCCCTCATAGTCCGCATAGGACAGCAGCTCGGCATATTTCTCGTCCGCCTCGCCGTCCGTCGCCCCTGCGACGATGGTGGTAACGGCGAAGATCTTGAGGCTCCGGGGATCGCGCCCCTGAGCCGCCGCGCTGGCGCGGATGTTGGCGACGACGGGCGCGATCACCTCCGGCCGGGTGCCGTGCACGAACACGCCCTCGGCATGGGTGGCGGCGAAGGTCTGGCCGCGCGACGAGGATCCCGCCTGGAACAGTACCGGAGTCCGCTGCGGCGACGGTTCGGCGATGAAGGAGTCAGGCACGTTGAAATAGCGCCCGGCATGCCGGATCGGATGTACCTTGGCCGGATCGACATAGATGCCGCGCGCCTTGTCGATGACGACGGCGTCGTCCTCCCAGGAACCTTCCCAGAGCTTATAGAGCACCTCCAGGAACTCGTCGCCACGGTCATAGCGCTCGTCATGCGAGAGCTGTTCGCCGCGGCTAAGATTGCGGGCAGCACTATCGAGATAGGAGGTGACGATGTTCCAGCCGACGCGGCCGTTGCTCGCATGGTCGAGGCTGGTCATCTTGCGGGCGAAGGCATAGGGCTGCTCGTAGGTGAGCGATACCGTCGCCGCGAAGCCAAGATGCTTCGTCACCGCCGCCATCGCCGGGATGACGGTGAGCGGATCGTTGATAGGAACCTGGATCGCATGGCGCAGCGCTGCGTCCGGCTTGCCCTCATAGACGTCGAGGATGCCGAGCACGTCGGCGAGGAAGATCGAATCGAACCCCGCCTCCTCCAGCATGACGGCGAGCTCGGTCCAGTAGGTGATGTCCTTGTAGCGGTGCGACTGGTCGTCCGGATGGCGCCAGAGGCCGGCCGAGATGTTGACCGGCGAGCAATTCTCGAAGGCGTTCAGATGGATGGTGCGGGCGCTCATGCTCTATCTCAGTCGGTGGAGCCGGCCGGTTCGGCGTCGGCAAAGGACTTGGCGACGGCCTCGATCGCGGCGTCGAGGTCGACGGCCTGGCCGAGCGCTGCGAGCGCCTGGCCATAGGCAACGACATTGGCCAGGACCGGCCGGTAGGCGGCGCGGGCGGCGGTGTGGTTCAGTCGCACCAGAAGCGTCTCGACGCCGCCGACGCCAGGGCTGATCGCGGCGCCCTCGCCCGCGCTTGCCGCCGCGACCAGCGCGTCGACGTCGACGCCGCTAGGCACCGGCACGGCGGTGACGAGCGCCGAGGCGGCCTCGTCATCCTCGATCCAGAGGGCGGCGCCGAGCGCGCGAAGCCCGGCGCGGGTGGCGCGCATGGCGAGCTGGTGGCGCTCGACCACGGTCTCGATGCCGTCGTCCTCCGCGTCGATCCGGTCGAGCGCCGCGTCGAGCGCCCAGAATTCCAGCGGCGCCGGGGTGCCGGGCAGCGCATCGGCGCCGCGATCGAGCCAGTTTTCCTTGAGATCGAGCAGCGACAGCGTCGAGAGCCGCAGGGCCGGCGCCTCGGCGATCCTGGCCCAGGCGGCCTCGCTGACCGAGATGGCGGAGAGGCCGGCCGGCCCGGCCAGCGCCTTCTGCGGACCGATGATCGCGATGTCGATGCCGAGCGTCTGCACCTCGAACGGATGCGCGCCGATCGAGGCGACGGCGTCGACGACCAGGAGCGCGCCGCGCGCCTTGGCGGCGACGGCGATCTCCGGCAGCGGGTTCAGGGAGCCATTCGCCGCCTCGCCATGCACGAGCACGACGACATCGACCCTCTCCATGCCGTCGAGCGCCGCCTGGAACGCCGCCAGCTCGACCGGGCGGCCAAGCTCGGCGACGACGTTCTCGACGACGGCGCCGCCGCGACGCAGCCAGGCCGCGAAATAGTCTCCATAAGGGCTGCTGACGACGTTGAGGACGCGAAGACCCGGCTTGGCAAGGCTGGCGGCGACCGCCTCCAGCGCCACCACCGCCTCGGCCTGGACGAAGACCACATCGTCGAAGCTGCGCATCAGTGCTCCGATCCGGTCGGCGAGCACGGCATAGCCGACGCTGGGATAGGCGGGCGGATCGAGCAGGTCTTCGGCGGAGAACTCGGTCATCGATTATCGTCTCTTTCTGGAACCAGGGCCGGGGGAACCTGGCTTTTCACCTCTCCCCGAGGGAGAGGTGAGGCAAACTCAAAGCAGCCGTGCTCACTGCGGCGGATGGAAAAACTCGTCGCCCCGGCGAACGCCGGGGCCCATGAACACCGACCGGGCAGACAGTGGCCCAGCCCCGTGACCACCGGACTGCGTGTATGGATCCCGGCCTTCGCCGGGATGACGGCCCTTCGAGCTTCCATCAGTCACCTCCCGGTCGAGCCCGGCCCGGCTTCCGGCTCAAATGGAAACAGAGCGCCGCAAGCCCGAGCAGGGTCACCGTGAAAAGGAAGACCACGGTCGCCGCCGCATAGACGGAGGGCGCCGGGCCATATTGCAGGCTGCCATAGAGATAGACCGGCAGCGTGTTGACGGTCGGCGTGGTCAGGAAGGCGGCGACGACGAGATTGTCGAAGCAGAAGGCATAGGACATCAGCCCGCCGGCGAGGATCGCCGGCAGGAGCTGCGGCAGGATGATGAACCAGAGCGTCTTCGAGCGCGTGCTGCCGAGATCGGCCGCCGCCTCCTCCAGCCTCGGGTCGAGGGTGAGCGCCCGCGCGCGCACGATCAGCGCCGTGACGGCGATCGCCGCCGGCGTGATGCCGGCGATCAACGTCGCGGCGCCGAGCGGAACGCCGGTGACGGCGTAGAACAGAAGCAGCGAGACGCCGATGACGACTTCCGGCACGATCAGCAGGATGTAGGTCAGCCCCGACAGCCACCAGCGCACCCGAGCGCTCGGATGGCGCACCAGCGCGTAGCCGAGCGAGGTCCCCATCGCGAGCGCGATCAGCGCCGCCCAGAAGGCGACGTAGAGGCTGGTCTGGACGGAGCGGCGCAGCGCCAGGTCGTTCCACGCGGCCGGATACCAGTCGAGCGTCCAGCCGGTGAACTGCGCCGTCTGCTTGCCGACAACACCGGCATTGAACGAATAGAGGATCGAGACGGCGATCGGCGCGAACAGGAACAGGATGGCGAGGGCGAACCAGAGCGCCAGCCCGGCATCGCTTGCCCGAATGCCGCCCTGCCCGTTTGTGCTCGCGGCGCGCGCGGTCATGCCGGCACCGTGGCGAAGCCCTTGGTGAGGCGCGCCAGCGCCGCGACGAGGATCGCGACCGCGATCAGCACCAGCACGGCCATGGCCGAGCCGAGCGCGTAGTTCTGCGACTGCATGTATTGCGACTGGATCGCCTGACCCATCAGCACGCCACGGCTGCCACCGAGCAGGCGCGGGATCACCATCTCGCCCAGCATCGGCACGGCGGTGAGCAGCACGGCGGTGGCGATGCCCGGCCGCGCGAGCGGCAGGGTGACCGCATAAAAGGTTTGCCAGCGACTGGCGCCGAGATCGCGACTCGCCTCCAGCAGCGGCCCGGGAATGCGGTCGAGCACCACGAAGAGCGGCACGATCGCGATCGGCAGATAGGTGTAGACCATGCCGATGAAGACGGCGGTCTTGGTGTCGAGCAGATCGAGCGGTCCATCATGCAGATGCAGGAAATTCAGGATCGTCTCAATGACCCCGCCGCGCGCCAAAAGGATCTGCCAGGACATGACGCGGACGAGGAACGACGAGAAATAGGGAACGAGGATCAGCACCAGCGCCAGCGTGCGAAACCGGCCGGCCTTGCGGGCGATAAAATAGGCGACGGGGAAGGCGACGATCAGGCAGAGCGCCGAGGCGGTCACCGCGAACTGCACCGTGCGCAGGAAAGTGGTGAGATAGAAGCCGGAAAGCGCCGTCTGGTAGTTCTTCAGCGTCAATCCCAGCTCGACCGCGCCGAACAGCGAATTGCCGAAGGAATAGACGACGGTGAAGCCGAGCGGCGCCAGGAAGAACAGCGCCAGCCACAAGGTCGGGACGGCCGCGAAGCCATGATCGACCCAGCGCGCCGGCGCGGCGCGCCGGGCGTTGGCGCGACCGCCGCCCGGATGGGCAACGGTCGCATCGATCGGAGGGTTCGCGGACATCTGTTTTCCGAAGGATCAGCCGCCGGCAGCCGCCTGGATCTCGGTCTGCACCTCGAGATAGACGCCGATCGTCGCCGGATCGACGACGAAGGAGGTGAGCTTGTCGAAATCGAGGTCCTTGCCGCCGAAGATCAGGTCGACATTCTTGGTGTCGGCCGGCAGCTTGTCGCGCAGGCCGGCGAGCGCCGCCGGGAAGCCGATATACTGCGTCTCCGAGATCTGCACCTCCGGCTCCAGCTGGTAGGCGAGGAAATCATAAACCTGGTCGAGGTTCGGCGCCTTGGCGGGAATGGCGTAGTTGTCGACCCAGAGCTCGCTCATCGGGCCGGGCACGACGAACTTCAACTTCGGATTGAGCGCGATGGCCGCGCGCGCCGTACCCTGGTTGGTCTGGGCCAGCACGATGGCGCCGTTGGCGAGCTGGTTCGGATCGAGGCCGGCGAAGGTCTTCACATGCTTGGCGAAGGCCTTGATCTCCTCGCCGGCGGCGCGGATCTCGGCCTCGGTCGCCTTGTTCCAGTCCTTGCCATGGGTCCAGAGCGACATCCCGATCGTCTCCCAGCCGGAATCCGACAGGCGCACCTTGCCGCTGACGCCGGGCTTGGCGCCGGCATCGAGGAAATCCTGCCAGGTCTTGATCTCAGCCCCGACGGCCTCGGGATCGTAGACGACGCCGAGCACGCCCCAGTCCTTCGGGATCGAGTACTTGTTGCCGGGGTCGTAGTCGCGGTTGAGCAGGGATTGATCGAGCGAGGCGAGGTTCAGGCGCGAGTGGTCGATCTCCTGCAAGAGACCGCGATCGGCCATCTGCTTGATCCAGCTCGAGCTCGGGATGACGAGGTCGAAATCAGCGCCGGCCGGGCTGTTCAGCTTGGCGAACAGCGTCTCGTTCGAATCGTAGGAGGTGATGTTCGGCGTCACGCCGGACTTGCGGGCGTACTCGGCGAGGCTGTCGTTGGAGAAATAGTTCGGCCAGGAGAAGACGTTGAGCGCGCCACCACCGGCCGATTCCGCCAAGGCCGAGCCCGGGAATGCCGACTGGATCGCCAGCGCCGCCGGCGCCGCGCCGAGCAGGCCGAGCATGGAGCGCCGGCTGAAGCCCGTGCGCTTGGCGGATCCCTGGGGAAGAAGCAGATGCCGGGTCATGGCGGTTCCTTTCAAGAGGACGGACCGATGGGAAGCGGTTCGGTGCCGGCGCGATAGGCGCGCGCGGCAGAAACGTCGAAGGTGACGGAGACGGCATCGCCGGAAGAGAGGCCGGCGCGATCGTCGCGGTGGTCGCCGCGGCGTTCGATCGATTCGAACTCGACGCCGCCGGCCGTGACGGCGCGGAGCCGGAGCGACGGGCCGAGCGTGACAATGTCGAGGATGCGGGCCGGAATGCGGTTCGGCGCGGCGAGGCCAGCGGTCGGCCGTTCGAAGCGGGTCTGCTCCGGCCGGATGATGACGATGGCGCGGTCGCCCGCCTGCAGGTCGGCCGCGATGTGCGCCGCCGCGAGCGGCCCGAGATCGGAATGAAGCTCGTCGCCTACGCCGCGCGTCGCGCTGATGCGGTTGGCGCTGCCCAGGAAGAGCGCGACCCAGGCGTCGACCGGCTCGTCATAGAGCGTCGCCGGATCGCCGATCTGGGCGAAGCGACCGTCGCGCATCACGGCGAGGCGGTCGGCCATGCCGAACGCCTCCTCCTGGTCATGGGTGATGTAGATGAAGGTGGCGCCGAGTTCCGTCTGGATGCGGCGGAGCTCACGCTGCATTTCCTCGCGCAGCTTTCGGTCCAGCGCGCCGAGCGGTTCGTCGAGCAGCAGGACGGCCGGCTGGTTGGCGAGCGCGCGGGCGAGCGCCACGCGCTGCTGCATGCCGCCGGAAAGCTGGTTGGGCTTGCGGTCGGCCGCGCCGGAAAGGCGGACCAGATCGAGCAGTTCGCCCGCCTGGCGGCGCCGTTCGGCGCGCGGCACGCCGCGCATCCTCGGGCCGTAGGCGACGTTGTCGAGGACGGAGAGATGCGGGAACAGCGCATAGCTCTGGAACACGGTATTGACGTCGCGCCGCTCGGCCGGCAGGCCGGTGACGTCTTCGCCTGAAATCCAGACCGAGCCCTCGTCCGGCGTCTCGAAGCCGCCGATGACGCGCATCGCCGTGGTCTTGCCGCTGCCGCTCGGGCCGACAATCGCCAGGAATTCGCCGCGCGGCACGTCGAGCGACAGCCCGTCCAGCACCGTCTGCTCGCCGAAGCGCTTGACGACGCCCCGGAGCGCGACGGCGGTAGGATCTGGGCTTTGCGTCATCGACTGTCGACCGAGCGGATCAAGGTGGAGGATGGGCAGCGGCTCGGCGGCGACCGCCAAGATGAAACTAGTACGGCGGCCCACCCGAACAATCGAGTTGGATTGTTCCGAAGTTTTCTGCCGGCGGAGTTTCCTGTTCCCCGGCCGTCGGTCCTGGCCGAACCCTGCCGGGACCGCCTCAGAGGCCGGGCGTTGCAAGCTCGGCGGCGGCGCGGCGGACGATCTCGACCACCGGCACGTCGACGGCGACGGCCAGGACGTCGGCCTCGCCATCGCCCGGTCGCTCCAGCGTCGCATACTGGCTGGCGAGCAGGCTCGGCGGCATGAAATGGCCCTTGCGCGCGCCGAGCCGGTCCTGGACCAGCGATTGCGGCGCGTCGAGAAAGACGAAACGGATCGGCTGGCCGGCCGCGGCGCGGATGCGATCGCGGTAGATCTTGCGAAGCGCCGAGCAGGCGACGACGATGCCGGTCGGATGCGCCGCGCGATCGCCGAGTGTCCTGCCGATCTTGTCGAGCCAGGGCCAGCGGTCGTCATCGACAAGCGGCTGGCCGCTGGCCATCTTGGCGACGTTCTCCGGGCTGTGCAGGCCGTCGCCATCGACGAAATCGATGCCGAGTGCCGCCGCCAGCCCTTCGCCGACGCTCGATTTGCCCGAGCCGGACACCCCCATCACGATAACGGCCAACCGTGCTTCCGCGCTCCGTCCCGATTCCGTCGTCATGAAGTCCGCCCGCTCCCCCGCTCGCGTTCCGATCTGCCAGCATTATCGCGGAGTTCGCCCCGGCGTCCACACCCGCGCGCGTGGAACGCGCCGGCACTCAGCCTTCCATGGCGCGCAGCAGCGCATCGATCCGCATGGTGGCGAAGTTGGAGGCGGTATCGGAGAGTGCATAGGGCAGGATGATGTGCTCGCCATGCCGCATCGCGCCGCAGGTATAGACGACGTTCGGCACATAGCCTTCGCGCTCGGACGGCTCGGGCCGAACGATCGGTTCGCTCGAACGGGCCAGGATCTTCGAGGGATCCTTCTTGTCGAGCAGCGCGGCGCCGATCGAATATTTGCGGACCGGCCCGACGCCGTGGGTGAACAGCAGCCAGCCTTCGTCGAGCTCGATCGGCGAACCGCAATTGCCGATCTGCACGAACTCCCACGGAAAGCGCGGCCGCATGAAGGGCACGCCGCCGTCCCAGACGGAGAGATCGTCCGAATAGATCAGGTAGAGATTCTCGTTGTCCTGCCGGCCGATCATCGCGTAGCGGCCATCAATCTTGCGCGGGAACAGCGCCATGCCCTTGTTGCGGGCGGCGCTGCCATAGAGCGGCGACATCCGGAAACGGACGAAATCGTCTGTCTGCAACAGCTCCGAACGGATCGCGCTGCCGCTATAGGCGGTGTAGGTGGCGTAGTAGGTCCGCTTGCCATCATCCTCGAAGCGGACGAAGCGCGCATCCTCGATGCCGTTCGACTGCGAGCTCGTCAGGGGAAAGATCAGCCGCTCTGTGATGTCCTCGTCGGTCGCGAATTCGAGATGGACCACCTCGCCATCGAGGACGGCCGTCCGGCTGAGGACCTTCGGCACCGAGGCGAGCCGGATGGTCGGATCGATCACGATGCCGCCGTCGGCCGCGATCGAGCCGGAACGGAAGGTCAGCGACGAGATGTGCCCCTCGCCGACGGAACGCAGGCTGAGGATGAAACGGCAGCCGCCCGGCGGCGCACCGGTCTGGTCGGGATGCAGCACGATGCTCGGATTGAACAGCGCCGCCGATTCGAACGAGTACTCATGCAGGAAATAGGCGCCGATCAGCTGCCGCTGGATCCGACTGAACTCCGGGTGAGGCGTGAACGCCTCCTCCATCTCGTCGGCGCGGTTCTCGAAAGTCTTCAACAGGTTGCGGTGCCGGCCGTCGAAGTTTTCAAGAACATCGATCAGCTGGCTGGCTGCTGCCTCCGGTTCCAGGGCGAGGACGCGGTCGACGATATGGTTCGCCCGCGTCTTTTCCTTCGGGTTGAGATCGCGCGGTTCGGTGGCAGGTTTGAACGGACGAACCACCACGCGGGCGGGATCCGGACGCAGAAACAGCGCCTGCCGGTTCAGAAATGAGGCTGGAGACAAGACGTCCTCGACTGGTTTGACGGAATGCAGCACGGACGTCACGCACGCACGGCGCGCAACTCGCGACGCACGTAATCGTCGCTGAGGCGAGCCAGCTGGCGCATCTCGGCGAGACTGAGCAGATAGGACACGACGGATTCACCTCCGCGGTTCTCGTTGGCGCGATCGGGATGCAGCCCGTCGCGGCAACTTCCAGTTTCCGGGTCGACCAGCGAAATCTTGAGGTCATTGTCGCCGAGGAACCAGGCGAAGGCGCGCTTCGCCTCCCCGATCCAGCTTCGCGCGCCATCGGCGCGCCAGGCGGCGACACAGGCCGAGATGGTCGCCGTCGCTTCCAGCGGCTGCTGGTCATAGGCGAGCGGCGGCTTGCGGATATCGCCGAAACTTTCGCTGCCGACCGGACGGAAGCAGCCGGTCGGCGACGTCTGCACCTCCGTCAACCAGCGCAGCGCCCTGCGGCCGGCTTCGATCTGCGACGCCGTCCCGCTCGCCATACCCGAAAGGATCAGAGCCTCCGGCAGGCGGGCATTGTCATAGGCAAGCCCGTTCTCGAACCAGACCCAATCAGGCGTCTCCGTCTTGGCAAAGATCGACATGAGCCTTTCCGCCAGAAGGTCGCGATGGCGACGGGCGACAGGATCCTCCGGAAATGCGGCACAATAAGGCGCGAGCCCCAGAAGCGTGAACGCCCAGGCGCGCGGCGAGCTGAACCGCAGCACCGTCGGCAGGGCGGCGATGAACAGGGATGCCGCCCAGCGCCGGCGCGACGGACTGCTGTCGCTCGCCGCCGCCTCGCCCAGTGCCCAAAGCGTCCGGCCGTGGCTGTCCTCGGACCCCTCATCCTCCAGCCAGCGCCGATCGAAGCTCATGAAATTGCGGAAGCGGCGATTGTCCGGGTTCCATGCATGCTGGATGAAGGCGGCGAAGCGGGACGTCATCTCCTCCGGCAATCGCTGCTCGCCGGTCCGGTTGAGGGTGCAGGCGACGAGCAGCGCGCGCGCATTGTCGTCGACGCAATAGCCGTGATGGCGATCCGGCACCGAGTGGACGGCATGCTGGAAAAGGCCCGTGTCGTCGCACATGGCGAAGAAATGACCGAGCTGCATGGCAGGGGGCGCCGCATGCGCGACAGAACGCGTCTCCTGGCCGAACGGTGCGATCAGCTTGAGCCGGTCGCTCGGACGCCGCGACGTCTCGAAGACGGCAAGATAATGCTCGGCTGTCTTCTCCCAGATCATGGTACGGCTCGACGAATAGGCCCGCTTGCGCATCGTCTCGCGGCGGACATCGTCGGTCAGGAGCCCGGCAATGGCATGGCCGGTCGCCGCCGCGTCGCCGAAGGGGACGAGCACGCCGCGGCCATCCGCCAGAAGTTCGCTCGCATGCCAGTAGGGTGTCGACACGACAGCCTTTCCGAGGCCGAAGCTATAAGCCAGCGTCCCTGAGGTCATCTGCGCCTCATGAAGATAGGGCGTGACGTAGAGATCGCACATGGCGATGTAGTCGAGCAGCGTGTCGCGGTCGACGAACTGGTCGCGGAAGACGATGCGATCCTCGATGCCGAGGTCGCGGGCCCGCGTCTTCAGACTGTCGCGATAGCTCTCGCCATGGTCGCGGACGAGGTTGGGGTGCGAGGCGCCGAGAACGACATAGACGGCGTCGGGCCGGCTCTCCAGGATTTCCGGCATGGCATCGATCATCACCTCGATGCCCTTGTTCGGCGACAGCAGGCCGAAGGTCAGGATGACGGTGCGGCCGGCAAAGCCAAGCTTTTCCTTGACCGGCTCCGGATCGACGAAATCGAAATCGGGAATGCCGTGCGGGATCACCTCGATCTTCTCGGCCGGCACCCGGTAGATGGTCCGCAGCAGTTCCCGCCCCTTCTCGGCCATGACGACGATCCGCGCCGACAAGTCGATGATGCGGTCGAGCACGCGCCGCTGGGCCTCGGACGGTTCCGCGAGCACCGTATGCAGCGTCGTGACGACCGGCATGTCGAGCCGCGCCAGCAAGGCGATGACGTGACTGCCCGCCTCGCCGCCGAAAATACCGAACTCGTGCTGCAGCGAGACGACGTCGAAATCGCCCCGGTTCAGATAGTCGGCCGCCGCGACATAGTCCTCGAGCGTGCCGTCATCGATCTCGAAGGTAACGGCCGGCGGATAGTCATAGCGGTGACCATGATCGGTCATCGCGACCACTTCCGTCTCGGCGGCGCCGGAATCCGCGATCGCCTGTCTCAGATCCGTTGTGAAGGTGGCGATGCCGCAACGGCGCGGGAGCGAGTTCCCGATGAAGGCCACCCGCAGGGTCGAGGTCCGGCGTACCGTTTTCATAGGGTATTCTCCGCGATGCGGGAGGACGCCTGGGCGCTCCCTTTGTGATGAGAAGCCGGCGCGCCGAAGCGATGCGCGGACAGATCGACGATGCGTTGGTCGGGGGCCTGCAGCAGGTTGCGATGCGGTTGCGGCCCGAGATAGGCCACGAGCGCCTTCACGCCGTAGGCGCCCGCATGGACGGTGCAGCGCTCATGGTCGAGGAAGACGGCCTCGCCGATCGCGATGCCGCTCGATCCGATCGCGGCATCGCCCGCGAGGCCGAGAATCCACGTCTCCTGCGACGCGTTCAGGATCCGGGTCGTGTCCGGCCCGAGCTCCACCCGCTCCAGCACGAAATACGGATTGGCGACCAGCAAGGTGCGGTGGTCGCCGAGATGGCGCGGCGACGGCAAGGGCGCGGCGGGGCCTGTCTGCGCGACGGCGACACCGGCGTCGACATGCAGTTCACGCGCTCGGCCATAGTCGAACAGGCGGAACGTCACGTCGCTGCGTTGCTGGATTTCGGCCAGCACCAGACCGGGGCCGATGGCATGGATCGTGCCGGCCGGGATGAAGATGGTCTCGCCGGCGCGGACGGGATGCCACTCCACCAGATCGGCGATCGAGCCGTCCTCGATGGCGGCCCGCAATTGCTCCGCCGTGAGGTCGCGCTGCAGCCCGACGGCGACGGCCGCCTCTGGCTCGGCGGCGAGGATGTACCAGGCCTCGGTCTTGCCATGCGGCTCGCCCATCGAGCGGGCATAGCTGTCGTCGGGGTGGACCTGAATCGACAGGGCCTGGCGGGTGAAGAGCAGCTTGAGGAGAAGTTCGGGATCCGGCGCCTTGGTATCGGCCCGCTCAAACCACAGTTCTCCGATCGGTCCGGCGTCGTCGCGCAGGGAACTCCACGGAAGGAGATTACGGCTTCCCCAGGGTTTTTGCACAGCCCGTACAAGGGCATGTTCGATTGCCATGAAACGCTCCTGGTTTGTGCTTTTCATAGGGTTCGGCGTGACAGCCAGCGGGGACTTTGCCCGGCGTCGACCTCACGGAGGACATGGACTAAACGTCGCCGTCCCGGCTCCGTTCCCAAACGAATTGCCCGAATAGAGAGCTTCCGCTTCGGAATATCACGGCAGGCCCGGCGCATGGCGCCACGAAAGGCCCTCGGGGCGGCGTGGAAGACGCTCGGTCAACTTGGCAGGGGATTACCGATGACAGCGCCGTCATCACCGGCTTGACTCCCGAAGCGCCTCGCGATTAAAGCAACTGGTCTGCTGGTCCGATCAGTCAATTAGTGGTGCGATGTCGTCTTCGACCAAGAACATGGATCCCGCGCTGATTGCCGAGCTCCCGAGCTTTCGGGAAGCGATCGTCAAGCGACCGATCACGACCGTCATCAGCGACAAGATCGCGGCGCTGATCGCGTCCGGCATCCTGCAGGTCGGCGACGCGCTACCCAGCGAGCGCCATCTCGCCACCGCGCTCAATGTCAGCCGCGACGCCGTGCGCGGCGGCATCCAGATGCTGGCGGCGCGCGGCATTCTCGAGATCTCGCACGGCGCGCGGACGCGCGTGCGCAGCAACGAGATCGGACCGGTCACGGTCGGTTTCGCCACCGCCCGCGCGGTCAATTCCTACGACATCGAATCCGTGCATGCGGCGCGGCTGCTGGTCGACCGGCAGGTTGTCGCCGACGCGGCGCGCAACATCGACGACGCCGGCGTGAAGATCCTGGAATCGCTGCTGGAGGCGCAGGTCGACGCGCTCGACGACCCGGTGCGCTTCCTGATCTCCGACCGGGAATTCCACGTCGCGCTCTACCATGCGTCGAGCAATCCGCTGCTCGCCGACATCAGCACCGATCTCTACGCCTACATGATGGAATACCGCCGCGAGGCGCTCACCAGCCCCGGCGCCATCGCCACCAGCTATGCCGATCACGTCGCCATCGTCGAGGCGATCCGCGCCCGCGATCCCGAGGCGGCGGCCGAGGCGTTCATGACGCATACCGGCCGCATCTACGCGACGACGCAACCCTTCATCAAGGGAGGCGGCTGACCGACCTTCGCGCGTGAACGGGGGTTCGCAACGCGCGTCGGCACTCGAATATCTGCAACGCAGCCGATCCTGGCTGATCCAATGGGAGGAACTCTATGGAACGTCGCTCATTCCTGAAGCTCGCGGCCGGCTCGACGCTGCTCGCCGGCACCGGTCTTGCCGGAATTTCCGCCGCCGCCGCGGCCGGCAAGGAAATCGTCTACCTGACGCCCGGCCTCGACCTGCCGTTCTGGCGCTACCTGTCGAAGGGCATCGAAGAGACGGTCAAGGCGAAGGGCTTCAACTTCCAGGCGCTCGACAGCCACAACAGCGCCGAGACGCAGCTGCGCAACGCGCAGGACTCGATCGCCCGCGGCGTCGCCGGCATCATCATCTCGCCGACCGATTCCTCGACGGCTCCGAGCGTGCTGGCACTGGCCCAGAAGGCCGGCATCCCGGTCGTCATCGGCGACATCGGCACCAATAGCGGCGACTTCGCCTCGTTCATCTCGTCCGACAACTACAAGGGCGCGCATGACGTCGGCGTGGCGCTGGCCGAAGCGCTGAAGAAAAAGGGCTGGGAAGGCGGTTCGGTCGGTATCGTCGCCATTTCGCAGGCGCGCAAGAACGGCCAGGCCCGCACCAAGGGCTTCCTGGACGGCCTCAAGGAAGGCGGCTTCACCGGCAAGGAAGCCGGCCTGCAGCAGATGCAGAGCTACACCGCCGACGAGACCTTCAAGTTCACGCAGGATCTGCTCACCGCCAATCCGGACATGCGCGGGCTGTTCATCCAGACCGACCAGCCGGCGATCGGCGCGCTGCGCGCCATCAAGGCGGCGCGTCGCAACGGCGAAGTGCTCGTCGCGGCGTTCGACGGCATCCCGGAATTCGTTGACCTGCTGAAGTCGGGCGACCTCGTCGTCTCCGGCATGCAGCAGCCCTTCCTGATGGGCGTCAACTCCGGCGAAGCGCTGCTCGAAGTGCTCGACGGCAAGACGCCGAAGGCCGAAATCACGGTTCCGATCGTCGCCATCACCAGCACGAACATCGAAGCTGAACTGCCGACCATCCGTCGGACCGTCTTCGCCAACGAAGTCTGATCCCGATCCCGCCGCGCGATGCCCGTCGTCGCGCGGCGACCCTTTTTCCGCCGCCGGCCTCCGCCCTGAGGGTGTCGAGGCCGACACCAGGAGCATGATCCGTTGCAGCCCAACACTGCCCCCCTCGCGGAGACGGGCCACACCACCCTTCTCACGGCCCGGGACATCACCAAGACCTTCGACCGCACGCGGGCTCTCCAGGGCGCCAATTTCGAATTGCGCGAGGGCGAGGTGCACGGCCTGCTGGGTGCCAACGGCGCCGGCAAGTCGACACTCTCCAAGGTCATTTCCGGCCACTACACGCTCGACAGCGGCGAACTCACCTATCGCGGCCACGAGATCCGCCTGCGTTCGACGCGCGACGCGCTCCGCATCGGCATCGCCATCGTCATGCAGGAGACCAGCCTCGTCCCCGACCTGACGGTGCTCGAAAACATCTTCCTGCCCGAACTCGGCCGGCCCGGCCGCCTCGACTACAGCGAATTGCGCCGGCGCGGCCAGGAGATCCTGAACGATCTCGGCCAGGGCGACAGCCTGCCCTTCGACTGGGAAGTCCGCCGCCTCTCGTCGGCCCAGAAGCAACTGGTCGAGATCGCCAAGGCGCTCGGCGTGCGCGCCAAGCTGCTGATCTTCGACGAGCCGACGGCGTCGCTCAGCCCCGGCGAGGCGGAGCGCCTGTTCGACATCATGGCGCGGCTGCGCTCGTCCGGCCACGGCCTGGTCTTCGTCTCGCACCGTCTGGAAGAAGTCTTCGCCATCACCGACCGCGTCACCGTCATGCGCGAGGGCCGCACGGTGATGAACGCGCACCCGACCGCGACGCTGTCGCAGGCCGAGCTGATCCGCGCCATGGTCGGCGCCGAGCTTGGCGCGATCTACGAGCGCGGTGAAAGCCACCACGTCGCCGAGACCGACGCGCCGGTGGCGCTTGAAGTGCGCAATCTCGCCTCGGCGCCTGCCGTGCGCGATGTCTCCTTCTCGGTCCGCAAGGGCGAGATCCTCGGAATTGGCGGCCTGGTCGGCGCCGGCCGGTCGGAGACGGTCGAGGCGATTTTCGGCCTCCGGCCCCGCACCGGCGGCGAGGTCACGCTCGGGGGCAAGAAGCTCCGCGCCGACAGCCCGCAGACGGCGATCCGCGCCGGCCTCGGCTTCGTCGCCGAGGACCGCCGCACGCAGAACATCGTCCCCGACCTCTCGGTGAAGGAGAACCTGCTGCTCGCGCATCTCGGCGCGCATCGCGGCTTCTTCTGCAGCTACGCCTCGCGCGAGAAGAAGGTGAAGGAGCTGCTCGCCAAGCTCGGCATGCCCGAGGACCGGGTGGCGGACGCGTCGATGCTGAACTTCTCCGGCGGCATGCAGCAGAAGATCATCATCGCCCGCTGGCTGCTGCTCGAGCCGGACGTGCTGATCCTCGACGAGCCGACCAAGGGCGTCGACATCGGCACCCGCGCCTCGATCTACGCGATGCTGCGCGACATCGCGGCCGAGGGCGTCGCCCTCGTCGTCGTCTCCTCCGATTTCGAGGAGCTGCTCGGCCTCTCCGACCGCGTCGTCGTGATCAGCGACGGCCGCACCATCGCCGACCTGCCGAGCGCCATGCTCGACGAGGAAAGCCTGACGCTGCTGGCAGCGCCGCGCACCTCGATGGTGCGCAATACCGAGATGCTCAACGGCCTCGCCCGCGAGCATGGCGGCTCCGGCTTCTGGGCGCTGATCGAGGGCGAGCGGCTGATCTGCCTGAACGCCGTCGTCAGCAACCCCGCGCTCGATCCCGGCTTCCGGGCCGGACAGGCGCGCGAGCTCGGCGCGACCCAGATTCCCGAGGCGCTCCGCCGCCGCGAGCCGATCTTCGTGCCCGAGGCGGACAGGAGCCGCACCACGCTGGTGGTGCCGATGACCAGCCCGCGCGGCCACGACCTCGGCTGGGTCGGGCTGTCGCTGCCGGCCGACCGGCCGCTGCCCGCGCCCGACACGATCAAATCCCGCATCGACACCATGGCGGCAACGCTGTGACCAAGGATCCTTCGACCATGGCCAACACCGAAACCCTCAACCGCCGGGCGCCCGCCTCGCCGCTCAAGCAGTTCGCGCAGCGGCTCGAAGTCCGCATGCTGCTGCTGGCGCTGCTGATCGCCGTCTGCCTGTCCTTCCTGTCGCCCTTCTTCCTGACCAAGTCCAACATCTTCAACCTTCTGGACCAGTCGGTGGTGATCGGCATCGTCGCCGTCGGCATGACCTTCGTCATCCTGACCGGCGGCATCGACCTCTCGGTCGGCTCCGTCGCGGGGCTGACCGGCATCATCCTCGGCCTGTCGCTGCAGCATGTGCCGATCGTGCCGGCGATCGGCATCGCCGTCGTCGCCGGCGGCTTCATCGGCCTGATCTCGGGAACGCTGATCACCGTGTTCGGCCTCGCGCCCTTCGTGGTGACGCTCGGCGTCATGGCGATCGGCCGCAGCCTCGCCTACATCTTCTCCGGCCAGACGGCGATCTCGAACATCCCCGAGGCGATGCAGAACATCGTCTACACCGATGTCCTCGGCATCCCGTCCAACGTGCTGTTCCTGATCGCGCTCTACGCCGCCGCCTGGGGCTATCTGACCTACACCAAGGGCGGCCGCACCATCTATGCGGTGGGCTCCAACAAGGAAGCCGCCCGCGCCGCCGGCCTCAACACCACCTTCTATTCGATCCTGCCCTATGTGCTGTCCGGCGCCTTCGCCGCCGTCGCCATCACCTTCTCGATCAGCCAGCTGCTCTCGGCTGATCCGCTGATGGGCAACCAGATGGAACTCGACGCCATCGCGGCGGTCGTCATCGGCGGCGCCAGCCTCTATGGCGGCCGCGGCTCGATGATCGGCACGCTGATCGGCGTCTTCATCATGGTGATGATCCGCAACGGGCTGAACCTGATGGGCGTCTCGCCCTTCTGGCAGGGCACCGCGATCGGCACCATCATCATCCTGGCGCTCCTGGTCGAGCGCCTGGTTTCCTCGAGGATCAGCCGATGAGCCAAGCCCCCTCCCTCGCAATCCGGCTCTTCGGCACCGACGAGCCCGTCACGCCGCTCCGCCTGTTGAGGGCGGGGGCGCTCACCGCCGAGCTCGATACCGGCAATCTCCGCCATATCCGCTATGCCGGCGTCGAGATCATCCGCGCCGTCTCCTTCATCGTCCGCGACAAGAACTGGGGTACCTACAACCCGATCCTCTCGGACCTCGTCGTCGACGAGCGCGCCGACGGCTTCACCGTCACCTACAAGGCGCTCGCGCTCGACGACAACCAGGCCTTCCGCTATTCCGCCCGCATCGAGGGCTCGGCCGACGGCACGCTCGATTTCTCGGCCGAGGGCTATGCGGAAAACCCCTTCCTCACCAACCGCACCGGCTTCGTCGTGTTGCATCCCATCAACGGCGTTTCCGGCCATCCGGTGACGATCGAGCATGTCGACGGCTCGATCGTCGAGAGCCGCTTCCCCGACATCATCGACCCCGTGCAGCCGATGATGGAATTGCGCGCGCTCACCCACGAGGCGGCGCCGGGACTGACGGTGACCTGCCGGATGGAGGGCGACACCTACGAGATGGAGGACCAGCGCAACTGGACCGACGCCTCGTACAAGACCTATGTCCGCCCGCTGGCCCTGCCCTGGCCCTACACGCTGCCAAAGGACGAGACCATCCGGCAGGCGGTGCGCGTCACTATCGCGGGTTCGCTGCCGCAGGCCGCTGCAGGCGCCGAAGCGGGCAAGGTCACGCTCGGCGAGCGCATCGGCACGGTGCCGCCGCTCGGCCTCGGCCTCGATCCCACAGAGATCACCGACACGATCGCCCGCGCCGACACACTGCGACGGATCGGCGCGAAGGTGCTGGTCGGCTATTACGACCCCTCGCTCGGCCATGGTCCGACGACGCTGGGCGGAATCGTCGCCGCCGCCCGCGCGATCGGCGCCGAGCCCTGGCTCGAAGCCGTCATCCAGTCCGTCGACGGCTTCGAGGCCGAGATCGAGACTCTCGGAAAAACCGTAGCCGAAATGGGCTCGCCCTTCCCGACCGTGCTGTTGTCGCCGCTGCCGGATTTGAAATGCACGCTGCCCGGCAGCGTCTGGCCGCCAGCGCCGCCGCCGCGCGATTTCTTTGAAGTCGCGCGAAAAGTCTTCCCGAACGCCCGGCTCGGCGGCGGCATGTTCAGCCTGTTCACCGAGATGAATCGCAAGCGGCCGCCGGTCGATTTGATCGACCTCGTCTCGTTCACGACGACGGCGATGCTGCATGCCGGCGACGACCACTCGATTACCGAAGGGCTGGAGACGCTGCCGGCGATCGCGCTCAGCGCCCGCGCCATTGCAGACGGAAAACCCTATGCGGTTGGCCCCAGCGCCATCGGCATGCGCATGAACCCCTATGGCGAGGCACCGCTGAAGAACCCTGGCAATATCCGCCAGGCGATGAACTTCAACGATCCGCGCCACCGCGGCCTGCTCGGCGCCGCCTGGGCGCTCGGTTTCTTCGCCCGCTTCGCGGCGGGCGGCGCAACGACGATCACGCTCGGCGGCACTACCGGCGCCTTCGGGCTCATCGCCGTCAAGCACGACTGGCCGCAGCCCTGGTTCGACGAGGCCGGCGGCGTCTTTCCGATGTTCCACGTCCTCGCCGGCATGGCGCGACTCGCAGGCCTGCCGCTACGTGCCGTAGCGACGCCCGATGCCATCGAGGCGATCGCCGCCGAGACCGGGGATGGCGTCGAACTCTGGCTTGCCAACCGCACGGGCACAGAACAGTCTGTCACCCTGCCCGGCGCGCCGCGCAGCCTCTTCCTGCTCGATGCCGACAGCTTCGTGGCGGCGACAGGGGATCGCGACGCGCTCGACCATCTGACCCAGCCCTTCGACGAGGCTACGCTCACGCTTGCCCCCTACGCCGTGGCCCGTCTCCTGATCTCCTGACATCGTTTCCCTTTTCGAGGTTTTTCCAATGCATATCCTCATCATCGGCGCGGCTGGAATGGTCGGTCGCAAGCTCACCGACAGGCTGGTCGCCGACGGTCATCTCGGCGGCAAGGAAGTCAGCCGTCTGACGCTCGCCGATGTCGTCGCCCCGGCGGCCCCGCAGGGCTTCAACGGCCCGGTCGAGACGCTGACGATCGACCTGTCGGCGCCGGAAGCCTCGCATACCCTGATCGCCAATCGGCCCGACGTCATCTTCCACCTCGCGGCCATTGTCTCCGGCGAGGCCGAGGCCGATTTCGACAAGGGCTACCGCATCAATTTCGACGGCACGCGCTATCTGTTCGACACGATCCGCCTGGAGAATGCCAAGTCGGGCTACAAGCCGCGCGTCGTCTTCACCTCGTCGATCGCCGTCTTCGGCGCGCCCTTCCCGGAGAAGATCGGCGACGAGTTCTTCCAGACCCCGCTGACCAGCTACGGCACGCAGAAGGCGATAGGCGAACTGCTGCTGGCCGACTATTCGCGCCGCGGCTTCTTCGACGGCATCGGCATCCGCCTGCCGACGATCTGCATTCGTCCCGGCAAGCCGAACAAGGCCGCCTCGGGCTTCTTCTCCAACATCCTGCGCGAGCCGCTGGTCGGCATCGAAGCCGTGCTGCCGGTCTCGCCGGATGTTCGCCACTGGTTCGCCAGCCCCCGCTCGGCCGTCGGCTTCCTGATCCATGCCGGCACGATCGACCTCGAGACGGTCGGCCCGCGCCGCACGCTCAACATGCCGGGCCTGTCGGCGACCGTCGGGGAAGAGATCGAGGCGCTGCGCCGCGTCGCCGGCGATGCCGCCGTCAAGCTGATCCGCCACGAGAAGGACGAGACCATCGACCGCATCGTCGCCGGCTGGGCGCGCGATTTCGACACCAAGCGCGCCGAAGGACTGGGATTCAAGGCCGAGACCTCGTTCGACCAGATCATCCGCGCCCATGTCGAGGATGAACTCGGCGGCAAGATCGGCGGCTGAGCGACACCCCAGGAACCCGGAACCGGAATGACACCGATGGCGAGCGATCCCTTCTCCCTTAAAGGCCGCTTCGCCGCGGTGACCGGCGGCGGCTCCGGCATCGGCCTCGCGAGCGCGCAGGCGCTCGCGAATGCCGGCGCCCGCGTCGTCCTGCTCGACCGCAATCCAGTCGCGGCGGAGGTGCTCGCAACGCTCGGCATGGCGGCGGAGCACTTCGCCGTCACCGCCGACGTCGCCGACGAGGCGAGCCTCGAGGCCGCCTTCCAGGCGGTCGCTGACAAGGCGGGAAAGCTCGACATCCTGGTCAACAGCGCCGGCACGGCGATCCGCCGTCCGGCGGTCGAGCTTTCGGTCGCCGACTGGGAGACGGTGGTGAACGTCAACATGACGGGCACCTTCCTCGCATCGCGTATCGCGGCGCGCCAGATGATCGCCGCCGGCATCAAGGGCTCGATCGTCAACGTCTCGTCGATCATGGGCTTTTCCGGCGGCGGGCTCTATCCCAACATCTCGTACCAGACGACCAAGGGCGCGATCGTGAACATGACCCGCGCGCTGGCCGTCGAATGGGCGCCGAACGGCATCCGCGTCAACGCCGTGGCGCCGACCTATGTCCGCACGCCCTTCATCGCCGGCCTGATGGCCGATCCGGAGCTGATCGCCCGCATCGAGGCGATGACACCGCTCCGCCGCCTCGCCGATCCGGAGGAGGTCGCGAACGCCATCCTCTTCCTCGCCGGCCCCGGCGCCTCGATGGTCACGGGCCACACGCTGCCGGTCGACGGCGGCTTCCTCGCCCAATAACAAACGATCCCTGGAAGGAAATCCCATGTCCAACAATGGCAAGATCGCGCTCGTCACCGGCGCCGGCACCGGCATCGGCCGCGCCGTCGCGCTGGCGCTCGCTGGCGCCGGCTACACGATCGTCGTCACCGGCCGCCGCATCGAGCCGCTGCAGGAAGTCGCCAAGGAAGCCGGCGGCGACGCCGTCGCGATTCCCTCCGACATCACCGACGAGGCCTCGGTCGCCGCCCTGTTCGGCGAGATCAAGAACCGCTTCGGCCGCCTCGACGTGCTGTTCAACAATGCCGGCGTCAACGCCCCGCCGATCAACATGGAAGACCTGACCTACGCCCAGTGGAAGGCGGTCATCGACACCAATGTGTCGGGCGTCTTCCTGTGCACCCAGGCCGCCTTCCGCATCATGAAGGACCAGAAGCCGATGGGCGGCCGCATCATCAACAACGGCTCGATCTCGGCCGTGATGCCGCGCCCGAACTCGGCGCCCTACACCGCTTCCAAGCACGCCGTGCTCGGCCTGACCCGCTCGACCGCGCTCGATGGCCGCAAGTACGACATCGCCTGCGGCCAGATCGACATCGGCAACACCGAGACGCCGATGGCGGCGAAGATGAAGAGCGGCGTGCTGCAGCCGGATCTCTCGATCAAGGTCGAGCCGACCTTCGACGTCAGCCACGTCGCCAATGCCGTCGTCCACATGGCCGGCCTGCCGCTCGATGCCAACATCCTGCAGATGACCATCATGGCCACCAAGATGCCGCTGGTCGGCCGCGGCTGATCCAGCCCGGCCTATGGCATGACGGTTCCGGCTCAGGCCGGGACCGTTTTGGATCAGCGCGCCGCCAGCCCAGCGACGTGATCCGCCAGCGCCAGCGAGGCGGTCAGGCCCGGGGATTCGATGCCGAACAGGTTGATCAGGCCGGCGATGCCATGCACCGAACCGTCCTGGACGACGAAATCCTGGGCGCCGGCGCCCTTCGGCACGATCTTCGGCCGGATGCCGGCATAGCCCGGCTGCAGCCGATCGGCGCTCACGTCGGGCCAGTAGCGCCGGACCGCGTCGACGAAGAGCGGGATCCGCGCCGCGTCGACGTCGTAGTTGACCGCATCGATCCATTCGACGTCCGGACCAAAGCGGGCCTGGCCGCCCAGATCGAGCGTCAGATGCGTGCCGAGCCCGCCCGGCACCGGCACCGGATAGATCAGCCGCGAAAAGGGCGAACGGCCCGACAGCGTGAAATAGCTGCCCTTGGCATAGTACTCGGTCGGGATATGCGCGGCATCGAGCCCCGCGATCGTCCGTGCGACGGCGGGCGCCGAGAGGCCGGCGGAATTGATCAGCAGCCGGGTGCGGAGCTGCATCGGCTCGGTGCCGCCGATCGACAGCACCAGCCCGTCGCCATCGGGTGCCGCGCCGACGAGCGGGCTCGACAACACCACCATGCCGCCGGATGCTTCGAGGTCGCCCTCGAGTGCCAGCATGTAGGCATGGCTGTCGATGATTCCCGTCGAGGGCGACAGCAGCGCGCCGGCGCAGGCGAGGTTCGGTTCCAGCGCCAGCGCCTCGGCCGCCGTCAGCTCGACGAGATCGTCGACGCCATTGGCGGCGGCGCGCGCGATAATGGCGCCGAGTCTGTCACGCTCGGCCGCGTCGGCGGCGACGATCAGCTTGCCACAGCGCTGGAACGGCACACCGCGCTCGGCGCAATAATCATACAGGGCGAGCTTGCCGGCGACGCAGGATCGCGCCATCAGGCTGCCGGCCGGATAATAGATGCCGGCGTGGATGACCTCGCTGTTGCGCGACGAGGTCTGCGTGCCGATGGCGTCCTCAGCCTCGATCACCAGCACTTCGCGGCCGGCATTGGCGAGCGCCCGCGCCACGGCGAGGCCCACCACTCCCGCGCCGACGACGACGCACTCGACTTCATCCATCACCAGATCCGGATCCTGGCGGCGTCCCGCGGCACCGGCGACGGCGCGGCCGGAGGGGCCGGTTTCACATCCCGCCCGGTATAGCGGCGGCCGGCTGCCAATGCGACCCTGCGAAGCCCACGTCGAATGGCGAAAGCCCGGTCAGGCGCTCTCCCCGATCAGGCGCTCTTGCGCGCCTCGAGCCGCAGCCCGCCATTCTCGACGATGAAGTCGATGACGGCGTCGAGCCCCTTGCCGCGCGAGAGATCGGTGAAGCCGAACGGCCGGATCCCGCGCATCCGCGCCGCGTCCTTCTGCATGATGTCGAGATCGACGTTCACATAGGGCGCGAGGTCGCTCTTGTTGATGACGAGGAAGTCGGAGCGGGTGATGCCCGGCCCGCCCTTGCGCGGGATTTCCTCGCCCTGGCAGACCGAGATCACATAGAGCGTCAGATCGGCGAGATCCGGCGAGAAGGTCGCGGCCAGATTGTCGCCGCCCGATTCGATGAAGACGATATCAAGGCCCGGGATCCTGCGGTTCATCTCGGCGATCGCCTGGAGATTGATCGAGGCATCCTCGCGGATCGCCGTGTGCGGGCAACCGCCCGTCTCGACGCCCATGATGCGGTCTTCCGGCAGTGCCTGCCGGCGCGCCAGGATCAGCGCGTCTTCCTGGGTGTAGATGTCGTTGGTAATGACCGCGATCGAGAACTCGTCGCGCATCGCCTTGCAGAGCTTTTCGGTCAGCGTCGTCTTGCCGGAGCCGACGGGGCCGCCGATGCCGACGCGAAGGGGTCCGTTTTTCGATGTCATGAGCGCTCTGGCCTTCTCTAGCAGGATCGGTCCGGTCGACGGGCCGGCTCAGTCGTGGCGGTGG
This sequence comes from Kaistia granuli DSM 23481, assembly GCF_000380505.1. Taxonomy (GTDB): domain Bacteria; phylum Pseudomonadota; class Alphaproteobacteria; order Rhizobiales; family Kaistiaceae; genus Kaistia; species Kaistia granuli. Next base: position 442,352 of record NZ_AQYH01000008.1, read on the forward strand.
CCGCCGGGACCATGATCGTGATGATGACCATGGTCGTGGTCATGGTCATGGTGGTCATGGTCGTGGCTATGCCCATCATGACCGTGGCTATGCCCGGCATGTGCATCGTGGGAATGGTTGCCGTGATCATGGCCGTGCGAATGCTCGCCATGGCCAGAATAGGCGCCGCGCACCGGATTGAACTGCGCCACGATCTCCTTGACCCGCGCGCCCAGCCCTTCCAGCATCGCCTTGATGACGTGATCGCGCAGGATGAGGATGCGGGTCGGCTCGATCGCCGCCGCCAGATGCCGGTTGCCGATATGCCAGCCGAGTTCCATCAGATGCACCGGATCCTGGCCGAAGATCTCGTAGAGCGGCTCGTAGGCCGCCGCGATCCCGATCTCGCCGCCACCCTCGACGACGAGGCGATCGCCGGCCTCCAGCACGACGGGCTCGGGCAAATCGACCAGCACCTTGCGGCCGTCGACCAGCTCGATGGCGCGCCGGCGCAGATGCCGTTCGTCATGCGGCAGCACGGCACGGCCGAGCGGCTGGGCCTCGTCCTCGGCAGCGATTTCCGATGCCCGCCTGACGGCGATTGCCCTCAACATTCCACTTCCCCGCTCTTCAACTCAAGGCTCGGCGACATACCATCGCCGTCACCGCCTATAGCGCATTTTCGCAGGTCGCAAGACGAATGCGATGGGGCACGATCTTCCCTTCTTTGGGCGACAAAAGAAAGCGGCCATGCCAATTTCGGGACGGAGCGCCAAGTCGCGAGACCGTGCGCATAGCGTGCGGCTCCATAAGTGCGACGTGCCGGATTTTACCGTTGCGAACGGGCCGTTCACCGTGTGATAGGTCAAACTCACAACCGTCTCGTGATCGGCTCGAAGAGTGGTCCAGACCGGGAGCACGTATAGAGTGAAGCCGTTGCTGCTTGCCGAAAGTGCCATGCCGGACGCCGTCACGACGGCGCGGGCGCACTATGCGGCGGCGCCCAGCCACTGGCTGGCCGAGCTGGAACTCTGGTTCGCGCCGAACGCCGGCAAGACGCGCCTGATGCGGCGCCGTCATCTCGGACCGCTCGTCGTCCAGAAGCCGTTCCACCCGGAAAAGGACGGCACCTGCCACGTCTACCTGCTGCATCCGCCGGGCGGCGTCGCCGGCGGCGACCAGCTCGACATGCGCTTTCACCTCGCCGCCGATGCCCGCGCCGTGCTGACAACGCCGGGCGCGACCAAATTCTATCGCAGCGAGCATGGCGTGAGCACGCAGTCGACGGCCATCGACGTCGGCGCCGGGGCTGTCTGCGAATACCTGCCGCAGGAAACCATCCTGTTCGACGGTGCCAACGCCGTCATCGACACCCGGGTCACGCTCGCCGAGGGCGCGACTTATGTCGGCTGGGATTTTCTCTGCCTCGGCAGGCCGGCGGCGCGCGAGCGCTTCGAGAGCGGCAGCGTCAGCCAGCGGATCCAAATCCTCCGCGACGGCAAGCCCATCTGGTTCGAGCGGATGCAACTGTCCGGCGGATCCAATCTAGCCAATGCAACCTATGCGCTTGCCGGCAGGCCGACATGGGGTACGATGATCTATGCCGGACCGACGGCGGAGGACGCGGCCGAACGCGTCCGCGGCGCGATCGGGAGCCGGGGTGACGGCGTGTTTTCCGTCAGCCAGCTCGATCAGGGCGTGGTGTGCCGCTATCTCGGCCCCCGCGTCTCCGAAGGCAAGTCACTCTTCGTCCAGGCGTGGGACGCGCTCCGGACGTCATGTCAGGGAAAGGCGGCCAGCGCGCCGCGCATCTGGGCAACGTAACAACAGTCGAGAGGGGTCCGCGATGGAACTTTTGCCGCGCGAGAAAGACAAGCTTCTGCTTTTCACCGCAGCTCTGGTGGCCGAACGCCGCTTGGCTCGCGGCGTCAAGCTGAACTATCCGGAAGTGATTGCCTACATCTCCGCCGCCATCCTGGAGGGCGCCCGCGACGGCAGGACCGTGGCCGATCTGATGTCCTACGGCGCCACGCTGCTGACCCGCGATCAGGTCATGGACGGCGTGCCGGAGATGATCCACGACATCCAGGTCGAAGCGACCTTCCCCGACGGGACCAAGCTGGTCACCGTCCACAACCCGATACCGTAGGGGCGTGTCATGATTCCAGGCGAATTCATCCTCGAGGACGGCAATATCGAGCTCAATGCCGGCCGGGAAAAGATCTCGATCGACGTCGCCAATTCCGGCGACCGGCCGATCCAGGTCGGCTCGCACTATCATTTCTACGAGACCAACACGGCGCTGCATTTCGACCGCGCGAAGACCAAGGGCTTCCGGCTCAACATTCCGGCCGGCACCGCCGTCCGCTTCGAGCCGGGCCAGGAGCGCACCGTCGAGCTGGTGGCGCTCGCCGGCGACCGCGCCGTCTATGGCTTCAATGCCAAGGTCATGGGAAAGCTGGAGGTCTGAGATGGCGAGCATCACCCGCGAAAACTACGCCTCGCTCTACGGCCCGACCAAGGGCGACAGGGTCCGGCTGGCCGATACCGACCTGATCATCGAGATCGAGGAAGACCGCACCGTCTATGGTGACGAGGTCACCTTCGGCGGCGGCAAGGTCATCCGCGACGGCATGGGCCAGAGCCAGCGCAATGCCGCCGAGGTCGCCGACCTCGTCATCACCAACGTCATCATCCTCGACCATTGGGGCATCATCAAAGCGGATGTCGGCGTCAAGGACGGCCGCATCTCCGGCATCGGCAAGTCGGGCAACCCCGACATCCAGCCGGGCGTCGACATCATCATCGGCCCGGGCACCGACGTCATCGCCGGCGAAGGCAAGATCCTGACGGCCGGCGGCATCGACACCCACATCCACTTCATCGCGCCGCAGCAGGCCGAGGAAGCGCTGACGAGCGGCACGACGACGCTGGTCGGCGGCGGCACCGGCCCCTCGGTCGGAACGCTCGCCACCACCGTCACGCCCGGCCCGTGGTACATCCACCGCATGCTGGAGGCGATCGAGGCGCTGCCGATCAATGTCGGCCTGCTCGGCAAGGGCAACGCTTCCCTCCCTGAGCCCTTGCGCGAACAGATCCGCGCCGGCGTCATCGGGCTGAAGCTGCACGAGGACTGGGGCACCACGCCCGCGGCGATCGACAACTGCCTGACCGTCGCCGACGAGATGGACGTGCAGGTCGCGCTGCATTCCGACACGCTGAACGAGAGCGGCTTCGTCGCCGACACCTTCGCGGCGATGAAAGGCCGCGCCATCCACTCCTTCCACACGGAAGGCGCGGGCGGCGGCCACGCACCGGATATCATCACGGCGGCGGGCCAGGAGAACATCCTCCCCTCCTCGACCAATCCGACGCGGCCCTACACGATCAACACCATCGACGAGCATCTCGACATGCTGATGGTGTGCCACCATCTGAGCCCGCAGATCCCGGAAGACGTCGCCTTCGCCGAATCCCGTATCCGCAAGGAAACGATCGCGGCCGAGGACATCCTGCACGATCTCGGCGCCTTCTCGATGATGTCGTCGGATTCGCAGGCCATGGGCCGCATCGGCGAGACGACGCTGCGCTGCTGGCAGACGGCGCACAAGATGAAGGTGCAGCGCGGGCCGCTGCCCGAGGACAGCGACCGCAACGACAATTTCCGCTGCAAGCGCTATATCGCCAAATACACGATCAACCCGGCGATCACGCATGGCTTCGCCCATGAGATCGGCTCCATCGAAGTCGGCAAGCGCGCCGACCTGGTGCTCTGGAAGTCGTCCTTCTTCGGCGTCAAGCCGTCGCTGGTCCTCCTGGGCGGCATGATCGCCACCGCCCCGATGGGTGATCCGAACGCCTCGATCTCGACGCCGCAGCCGGTTCACTACCGGCCGATGTATGCCGTGCTCGGCCGGGCGCGCGGCAAGACCGGTGTCACCTTCGTTTCGCAGGCGGCGCTCGACGACAATATCGGCGAGAAGCTCTCGCTGCAGAAGCAGCTGGTGGCGGTCAAGGGCACGCGCGGCGTCCGCAAGAAGGACATGATCCACAACACGCTGACGCCGAAGATCGAGGTCGATCCGCAGAACTACCAGGTGCGCATCGACGGCGAGCTGATCACCTGCGAGCCGGCGGAAACCCTGCCGATGACGCAGCGCTACTTCCTGTTCTGACGGGAAGCCGGCGGCGACAGACACAGACCCCATCGGACCGGGAACGTCCGGTGGGGTTTTTCTTTGGGGGAGAAAGCTTGTGACCCAGACCCAGTTTCCGTTTCAGGATCGATACAGGGACCATCCGACGCTCGGCTTCGTCGACTGGAGCCTGCGCGGCGTCGGCCAGGTCGTGTTCCAGAACAACCCGCTCTCGGGCCTGATAATCCTGCTCGCCCTGTTCTTCAATTCGGCGATCTACGGCACGATCTGCATCCTCGGCGTCGTCGTGGCGACGGCGACGGCAATGTTGCTGAAGGCCGACAAGGGCCTGATCCGCGACGGGCTGTTCGGCTTCAACGGCGTGCTCGTCGCCCTGGCACTCGTCGCCTTCACCAGCGCCGACTTCCGCACCGGCGCCGTGCCCTCGGCCGCCATGACGGTCTACATCATCTTCGCGGCGGCGATGACCACCATCACGTTCTCGACGATCGCGACGCTGCTCGGCCCGCACAAGGTGGCGGCGCTGACCGCGCCCTTCGTGCTGATCGGCTGGCTGTTCCTGTTCGCCGTGCTGAAATTCGCCAATATCGAGGCCGGACCGCTGGCGAAGCCGGTCTCGCCCGACCAGTACGACGCGGCGATCGCCTATGCCCTGCCGACCTGGTACCAGGGCATCGGCAACGGCATCGGCCAGATCTTCTTCCAGGACAACTGGATCACCGGCTACCTGATCGTCATCGGCATCGCCGTCAATTCGCGCATCTCGGCCGGCATGGCGCTGATCGGCGCGGCCGGCGCTGCGCTGGTCGCGGTGATCTTCGGCGGCCCGGAAGGGGCGATCCGCGACGGCCTGTTCGGCTACAACGCGGCGCTGACGGCGATCGCGCTCGGCGGCTTCTTCCTGGTGCTGACCTGGCGCAGCTTCGTCTACACGCTGTTCGGCATCGTCGTGACGACCTGGCTCTGGGCCTCGATCGCCATCTTCCTCGGCCCGATCGGCATGCCGGTGCTGACGTCGACTTTCGTGCTCGTCACCTGGCTGATGCTGATCGGCCAATACGGCTTCAAGGCGCTGGTGCCGGTACCGCCGGCCGAGGCGACGACGCCGGAGGACAACCGCGCCCGCTACCTCGCGGGGGGCGGCGAGTAATCGCCGCTCCCGCCGGGCCAGCCGCCGGACGACGGCGCGGACCGAATGATCGTTGCGGATCGCTCCCCACAACCGTAAGCATCGAGAGGGTTGATTCGACACGGCGACAAGGGGAGCCTCATGACCGGACCATTCGTTCTTTCGCGCCGCGGACTTCTGCTCGGCACCGCTGCCCTGCTGGCGACACCGGGGCATGGCCCCGTGCTCGCCGACACGGTCGAGCCGATCTCGGCGATGAAGCCGGGCGAGTTCACCTGGCATCCGGATCGGTCCCCGGCCGGCCCGGTCGCTGTCGTCGTCTCGCTGCCTGATCAGCGCGTCTATGTCTATCGCAACGGCATCCGCATCGGCGTCTCGACCTGCTCGACCGGCAAGCCCGGCCATGAGACGCCGACCGGCGTGTTCACGATCCTGCAGAAGGACAAGAACCACCACTCGTCGACCTACAACGACGCGCCGATGCCGAACATGAACCGGCTGACCTGGTCGGGCATCGCGCTGCATGCCGGCAAGCTGCCGGGCTATCCGGCCTCGCATGGCTGCGTCCGCCTGCCGATGGCCTTCTCGGCGGATCTCTTCAGCATCACCCATGTCGGCACGCCGGTCATCATCGCCGACACGACCACCTTCCCGCCGAATGTCGTGCATCCGGGCATGGTGCTCTCCGAGACCGCCGAGCAGGATTTCGACCACGCGGTCGCGAACCTTAGGGACAAGAAGATCCCGACCTCGGCCGAGCATCCCTACCAGCCGCCGGCGACCGCGATCATGGTGTCGAGCGCCGACAAGAAGATCGTCGTGCTCGACGACGGCGTTGTCGTCGCCGAGGGACCGCTCACGCTCGTGGATCCCTCGCAGCCGCTCGGCAACCACGTCTTCATCCTGTCGCACCTGAACACCGACCATGGCGCGCTGCACTGGCAGCCGATCGGCTACAGTACCGATCCGAACCAGGCGGCGGCGAATGCCGACCAGACCACCCTGACCCGGATCCGCGCCGGCCGCGATATCAACGACGCGATCCGCGCCCGCATGAAGCCGGGCGTCGTGATGGTGACGGTCGACCTGCCGCTCTCGGCCGACAGCCGCTCGGGCAAGGACTTCGTCATCATGAACGACCAGCACGCGGTCTAACGACGCATTCAGGCCAGGCTCCGACTGCCACACGAGGCTCCGTCATCCCCGCGAAGGCGGGGATCCATACAGCCTCGGAAGCAGGGGGCGCGCGAGTGGCAACCCGGCTGAATGGATCCCGGGTCAGGCCCGGGATGACGGCGGAGGGTGGGCCAAGGCCGTAAGGCGCATTGCCTAGAGCCTCGCCCCCCTACGACCGGAACAGCCGCGAATATTGCGTCTCGTGCCAGGCGCTCGCCATCGCCATGGCGACCGAGACATTGCCAATCTGATCGTCATCGAGCGTGCGCGCCGTGGCGACGCTGCGCTCGATCACCGGCACGGCGGATATCAGGATGCGCTGGCCGGCCGTATGGCCGAGCCTGACCAGCCGCATCGCGGCGGCGACCTGGCCCTCGACGATCGTCCACATCAGCCCCTTCAGCGCAGCGGCCGGGGCGACATTCCAATGATGGGCGGCGATGGCGAAGGCGGCGGGATAGCCGAGCGGTGCGTCGAGATAGCGGATCGCCTCCGGCACTTCGAGATCGGCGAGCAGGGTGAGCAGCGCCTCGCCCATGCGGCGATCCTCCAGCTGCAGCTCGCGGCTCTCGCGGCCAGCCGAAAGCCAGGCATCAGCGTGGACGAAGCCGTCATGGTCGCCGGCGTCGAGCGCCCGGATCATCCGCCAGAACAGGGCGCCGTCGAGCCGGGCAAAGCTGTTTTCCAGCGTGCCGTGGATCCAGTCCTTCGCGGACGCCTCGTCCTGCACCCAGCCGGCCTCGGCCGCGAATTCCAGCCCGCGCGAATAGGAGAAGGCGCCGACAGGCAGGCTGGGGCTGACCAGCCGCAGGAGATGCAGCGGGATGGCGTCGTCTGGTGCGGCCGTCATACCGATGGTCCCATCCCGGTTGTAAGCGTGACGCCGGTCATCCGGCGATCCAGAAGCCGGCCGGTCCGGTGCTGGCGAGATAGAGCGCGAGGAAATAGACCAGCACATAGAGCGCGTAGGTCTGGCCGTTGCCGGTATAGACCTGCCTGAAAGTGGCGGCCGTCGCCAGCGTGAAGCCGGTGACGCCGCTCCAGAACTCCGTCGCGACCGGCGGCACCGCGCGCTCGATCACCATCCGGTAATAGGCATAGAAGCGGGCGAGACTGCCCGAACGGCCGACGCCGCTGCGATAGACGAGCCAGGCGATGACGCCGAGGACAGCCGCCGCGCCCACCGCGCCGATCATCACCGGCGTCGGGTTCCAGTAGCCATAGATGGTGTAGAGGGACATGCCCTCCCAGACGAGCGTCGCCGCGAATTGCGGATCGATCGCGGCCGAGACCGGGTCCATCAGCAGCTTCGGATAGAACGACAGCACGAGGATGCCGACGACGAGCAGAACCTGCGGCGCGATCAGCGCCAGCGGCACCTCGCGCACATCCGCCTGTCCGGCCGCACGCGCGCCGAAGAACAAGCCGGCGACGAGGCGGATCATGTAGAGGAAGCCGAGGAAGGTCGCGATCAGGCCGGCGATGGCGAGGAAGTTCCAGCCCTTGTCGGTCATGGCCGAGAGCAGCAGCCACTTGCCGCCGAAACCCATCAGCGGCGGCAGGCCGGACATCGAGATGAGGGCGACGACGACCAGGATGAAGGTCACCGGCATGGCGCGGGCGAGACCACCGGTGCCCGCGAAATCGCGCGTGCCGGTTCTCAGGATGATGCCGGCGACGGCGAGGAACAAAATCCCCTTCACCATCATGTGGTTGGCAACGAGATAGAGCGCCGTCACCCAGCCGAGATGGCTCATCAGCGCGATCGCGGTGACGATGTAGCCAAGCTGGCTCATGCTGGAGAAGGCGAGCAGGCGCTTGAAGTCGGTCTGGCGCAGCGCCAGCAGCGCGCCGACGATGGTCGTCAGCATGCCGATCCAGGCCATGCCATGCGCGATCTCCAGCGCCGCCTCGGAGCGAATGGCGAGATAAGTGCCGGTCAGCAGGCCGAAGATCGCCACCTTGCTGACGACGGCGGAGAGCATGGCGGTGAAATCGTCGTCGGCCTCGGTATAGGCGCCGGGCAGCCAGACATGCACGCCGATGGCCCCGGCCTTGATCAGGAAGCCGATGGCAAGCAGCACGAAGGCGATGGTGGCGTCGGGACCGCTGGTGACGAGCGCCGTCAGGCTGGTGGTGCCGGAGAGCGCCGCGATGCCGGCGAAACCGGCCAGCAGGAAGAAGGCCGAAACCAGCGAGAACAGGAGGAAGGTCAGCACATGCGGGCCCGCTCCCCTGCCCTTGGCGATCAGGAAGCAGGAGGAGAGCGTGATGATCTCCCAGCTGAAGAAGAATTCGAGGCTGGTCGACGAGCGCAGCAGCGCCGGAATCGAGATCAGCAGCACCGCCAGCATCGGGTAATAGCCGGGCCGCTGATCCTCGCGGTAGAGGCTGGCAGCGGCGATGACGACGCTGCCGGCGAGGAGAAGCACGGCGAACAGCCAGGCGATGCCGACCGCGCTTTCGACGAGCCATGTGCCGGTGAGCGCGACGGCGATCAGCATCAGTACGCCCTTGACCCGACCCGGCAGCCGGTCGAGCGCATAGAGCACGATGCCGACTGCGAGGGGCGCAAAGATCCAGAGCGACGCCGCGCCGGAAAGGCGCGCGGCGAGATAGCCGGCGCCTGCGAGCAGCAGCGCGACGCCATAGACCGGCAACAGCGCGACGGTGTCGGGTCCGGCGCCAGCGCGTTCCTCGGAAGGACGCAGCGCGCGGACGAACCAGTTGAACATATAGGCGGCTTCGAGCAGCGAGCCGGTCAGGATCACGGCGATCCAGGGCAATTTGCCGGCGCTGGTCAGCTGCATGACCAGCTCCCATTTCGCCCAGAAGCCCGGGAATGGCGGCAGGCCGGCGATCGCCACCATGAAAAGCGCCAAGAGGCCGAGCAGCAGCGGCCGGCCGGACAGGCTGGTGCGCGCGTCGACATCATCCTGCTTCAACACGCCAGCGAGCCAGAACAGGCCCGCCTTGGCGAGCAGGTGATTGACGAACAGGCCGCCGATGACGAGCGGGATCGAGGCCGTCGCGCCGATCTTGGTCAACAGCGCCAGGGCCAGCATCATCAGGCCCATCTGGCTGATCGACGAATAGCCGAGCAGGCGCTGCACCTTGCCCTGCTTCAGCCCGATCAGGTTGGAGAACAGGAAGGTTATGCCGCCGGAAACGGCGATGATGCCGAGCTGGCCCTCGAACAGCGGCAACAACTTCCAGAGCGCAAAGAACACACCGGCCGAGACGCCGACCGAGACCAGCGAGGCGATACCGCTCGGCGCCGTCTCGTAGACGTCGAGGCCCCAGCCATTGGCCGGGAACGGCTTCAGTTCGAGGATCAGGCAGGCGAGCACCATGAGCAGCGCCGTGGTGGCGATCGGACCGGTGATCTCCGCCCGGCCCTCGATCAGCGCGTCGATGTTGAGCGTGCCGGTGACGTAGTAGAGCAGAACCGTGCCGAGCAGGAACAGCGTCGAGGCGATCACCGTCGCCATGATGTACTTGAACGCCGCCGCCATTGCCGCCGGCGTCCGTTCCAGCCCGAGCAGGCCGTAGGTGGCGATCGAGACGATCTCCAGGAAAACGAAGAGATTGAACAGGTCGCGGGTCATCACCATGCCGTCTATGCCCATCACCAGGATGAGATAGAGCAGCAGCGCGCCGTAATTGCCCTTGAGGCGATCCCAGAGATGCAGCGCGCCGAGCAGCGAGACGAGACCGACGGTGAAGGTGAAGAACCCTTCCTGCAGGCCAAAGCGCAGATTGATCGAGAGCGGCGGCGCCGCGCCGGCCGTCAGGACCTCGATCGTCGGGCCGCCCTGCAGGATGCCGAGCCAGGAGACGCCGCTGACGGCGACGATGCCGGCGAGCGCCAGCCAGAAGCCGGCATGCAGCCACGGCTTGCCGAGCCGGTAGAGCAACGGGATGAGGAAGCCACCGCCGAGCCCGAGCAGGAAGATGTTCAGCGGGTGGAAAAGGAGCGCTACCATTTCGACTCCGTGAACGCGTCGATGGAGAGCGTCTTCTTGGCGGCATAGAGGCGGATGGCGTAGGCGAGCATGACGGCCGTCACCGACAGGCCGATGACGATCGCCGTCACCACCAGCGCCGAGGGGATCGGGTCGATGGCGCGGCGGGCGGCGTCGGCCTTGCTGAGCGCGCCGTCGAGGATCGGCGCGGTGCCGCCGGTGATGTAGCCGGTCGCGACCATGACGAGGTGCAGGCCTGTATCCATCACGGCGAAACCGATGATGATGCGCATGATGTTGCGATGGGTCAGCATGCCCCAGATGCCGATCAGCGCCAGGCCGAAGCCGGTGATCAGCAGGATGGTGGAAACCGGTAGACCTGTCGTCATGTCCGTCCCTGCCCCGCTCAGCTTCTGAAACGGTCGATGATGACGCTGAGCTCGGCGCCGACCTTGATGCCGAGGAGGGCCGAGATCAGCGGAATGGCGCCGGCGCTGATGAAGGCGCCGAAAGTGCCGATCGGCAGGAAGCGCGGATCGAGGAAGCCGCCGGCCAGCACGAGGCCGAGAATACCGAGGCCGACATAGAAGACGCCGGCGAAGGATTCGATGATGCTCAGCATGGCGACGTTGAGCGCCGAACCCGGCCGCGCCAGCAGCATCAGCATGACGCCGGAAGCGACGATGGCGCCGCCCTGGAAGCCGCCGCCGGCCGAGAGATGGCCGTTGACGATGACATAGGCGCCGAAGGTGAAGATCAGCGGCAGCAGCACCTCGGTGCCAGTGCGAACGATCTCGCTCGCCTCGCGCGGCGCCGTCTCGTCATCCTCGGCGCTCTCCGCCACCTTGGCCGACGTCACGGCCACGGCTGTCTGGGCGCTGCCCCGAGCACCGGCATTTGCCTTCGCCGCCGCCGTCCGTGCCGCCGCGGCCCTGGCTGCCGCCGTCTTCGGCACCACGGGCTTGGTGGCGCTCGCCTTGGCCGGGATCGCCTTGGTCGACGCCGCCTTCGCCTTGGCGGGCGCGTCGTCCTTCTTCAGCAGCAGGCCGACGCTGGCCGCCACCATGAAAAGCACCGCCACTTCGCCCAGCGTGTCGAAGCCGCGATAGGTGATCAGGATGCCGGTGATGATGTTGGGCGTGCCGAGCTCGACCGGCGCCAGCGTCACATATTGTTCGGCGAGCGGCCGCAGCGCCGAGAGCTCCACATAACCGCCGACCATGCGGGCGAAGACCAGCCCGAACAGGATGACGACGATCGCGATCACGACATGGCGCATCATGACCGCTTCCTCCGGCCGGGCTTCTTGCCGGGCTCGCCGCCGGCCGCCTCGTCCTCGGCCAGCATGTCCACGCTGGTGGTCGACGTCATCGGCGTGCGGATCCGGTAGGCGGCGCGGGACAGCGCGTGCGACGAGATCGGATTGGTCATCAGCACGAAATAGATCGCGAGGATCAGCTTGAAGGTCCAGTCGGGGTGGTAGATGGCGAGGCCGACGAGGACGAGCAGATTGCCGAGCGTCGTCGCCTTGGTGCCGGCCTGGATGCGGGTGAAGGCATCTGGCATGCGCAACAGGCCGAGGCCGGCGGAAAACAGGAAGATGGCGCCGGCCAGGATAAACAGGCTGCCGATCAGCTCGATCATGCCTCAGCCCTTCCCATTGCCGGTTTTGCGGATGGCGTAGAGGAAGATGAAGGTGGCGAGGCCGGAGCCGATCGCCGCTTCCGCCATCGCGACGTCAGGCGCCGCCAGCAGCAGGAACGAGACCGCCGCGAACAGGCTGGCAAGGCCGGAGGCGACCATCGCCGCCAGCACGTTCTTCAGGCAGACCGCGAGGAAGCCGGCGGTGAGGATGCTGGCGCAGACCAGGAGGAGCAGGAACTCGAGCATCTAGAGCCCCTTTTCCAGGAAGCGGGCGATCGCCAGCACGGCCAGGAAGCTGAGCAGGCCATAGACCAGCGCCACGTCGATATAGACGAAGCGGCCCGACACATGCGCATAGAGCGCGATCAGCGAGATCGAGATGACCGTCAGCATGTCGACGGCGACGATGCGGTCGACCAGCGTCTTGCCGATGACCAGGCGAATGACGGCGAACAGGATCGCGAAGAAGATCAGGACGGCGGCGATCTGAATGATGATCTCAGCCAAAGACTTTCTCCAGATGCGTCTCGAACGGACCCGCGAGGGCCTCGGTCGCCTTGTCGGGATCCGTCGTCTGGACGTCGAGCCAATGGATGTACAGGGTCTCGTCCTGGATATCGATGACGAGCGAGCCCGGCGTCAGCGCGATGGTGTTGGCGAGCGCCAGCCGGCCGATCGGCGACTTCAGCCTGGTGCGGATCTTGACGATGCCGGGCTTGATATCGATGCGCGGCGCATAGACGACCCGCATCATGGCGATGTTGGCCTTGACCAGTTCGACCAGGAAGGTGCCGGTATAGGCCGCGAAATGATAGAGCCCGGCCGGCGTCCAGCGGATCTGGCGCCAGGCGTCGCTCGACTTCGAAAAGACATAGGCGAGCGCCAGCGTGATCGCGGCGCCGAGCACGGCCACTTCCGGCGCCAGCGTGGCGTTGGCGACCATCCAGACGACGAACAGCACGATCCAGAGGCTGAGCATCCCCTGCGGCGCGATAGATTTCCGACTGTTCTCGTCCACGATTTCGGCCCCCGGGCGAATGGTGAAAACTCTAGATTGCAACCGTGTCCAAATCAATTCGCCGCCCGTGCTGGAGACGGCTCGCCATCCACATTATGCTAGGCTCCGCAAATATTTAGGGAGGAATGGCCGTGCAGCGCGTGACCGTGACGATCGACGACGACCTGCTGGACGCGATCGATGCCCTCTGCCAGCGCAAGGGCTACCAGAGCCGGTCGGAAGCCTTGCGCGACATCGTCCGTTCCGAACTGTCGCGCGCCAGCGCCGAGGCGGCCGAAATCCCCGGCGACGACGAGATCTGCCACGCCACGCTGACCTACGTTTACAACCACGAGACCCGGGCGCTGGCGAGCCGGCTGACCACCAACCATCACCATCATTCCGACATGTCGATCTCGACGACCCATGTCCACATGGACCATGACAACTGCCTCGAGGTCTCGATCCTGCGCGGCCCGGTCGCCAAGTTGCAGGTCTTCGCCGACAGCGTCATCAGCCAGCGCGGCGTCCGCCATGGCGCCCTGCACATCATGCCGACCGCGACCGCCGAGCCGGAAGAAGGCCATACGCATCGCCACCACCATCACGACCACGAGCACGGCCATGCTCACGGACACCGGCACGGTCATGACAACGGCGATGGGCATGGCCACGATCACGACGACTAGAGCTTCTCTTCGGGGTGGTCGGCCTTGCGCCACTGGATCGCCGTGATCACCGGCGCCAGCACGGAAGCGACGATGCCGGCGGCGAAGCCGTTATTGTAGAGATTGAGCCCGCCATGCAGCACGCCGACCGACTGCGCGGCGGAGGAATGCACGAAGCCGGCGACGATGCCCCAGTGCCAGCCGAACCGGCCGGAGATCGGCGCCAGCGTGGTGCCGAACAGCGCCGCCAGCACGATCGACGGATCGGCGGCGCCCCAGGGCTTGGCGAGCGAGCCCACGAACACGCCGACCATGATCGGCACGATGTTCTTCGGATGCTTGCCATAGGCGGCGAAGCCGACGATCGTGAAGATCGCGCCGATGACCGGGCCGTTCAGATCGCCGCCCACGAGGAAGACGTAGATCATGCCGATGGCGCCGGTGAGCCCCATGTTCACCAGCGTCGGGGCGATGCCGACCTTCTCGATGAAATCGGAGGGCGCCTGCCCCGTCAGCGCGACAATGTCCTTCATCTTCCAAAGCGCCGCGCGGTCGAGATAGAGCCCGCCGCCGATCAGCCCCAGGAACAGCACGGCGAGGAAGGTGCCGAGCAACGCATTATTGCCGGTGGTCCAGATGAAGACCGGATCCGGCACGAAGCCGTAGGACTTGTAGATGGCCACGACCAGCGTGCCGACGATGCCGGCGGTAAAGCCCATATTGTAGAGGCTGAAGCCCATATGGGCCTTGAACAGCTGCGCCGCCGCCGCCGGCAGCATGAAGCCCATCAGCAGGCCGGTCGCCAGGCCGAGCGGCAGCCCAAGCGAGATCGGGATCGCCGTCGAGAACAGGATCTCCGAAAACACCGGCGCGAGCGCGCAGCCGAAGAAGGCGGTGTTGATGTGGGCGGCGAAATCCTCCTGCTTGTAGAGCGAATAGAGGTAGACGCCGCCGACGATCGGCCAGATGTTCAGGAGGTTCTTGCCGAACAAGCCGAAGCCGAGCACCAGCATCATGCAGGCGATGGCGCCGCCGCCGATCTTGGCGCCGGAAAGGCGGTAGATCGCCGCCGTCACCCAGGTCAGAAGGCCGGCATTGACGAAGGCGGCGCCCATGCCACCCACGCCGATATAGTCGGTGATCAGCGTGTCGCGCGCGAGCAGGATCTTGACCAGGCCGCTGGCGATCTCGCCCGGCGGTGAGACGATCAGACCGAACAGGATGAAGGCGCCAGCGACCGCGGCGACGATCAGCAGCAATCCGCGATCGGAAAGCTCTGGCGTGGCTTCGCCCGCTGTCACCTTGGTTGCCGTCATCCACTCCACCCCGTCGTGCCTCGTCGCCGCGACGCAGCGGCAAGCGGTTCGCCGATATCATGGTCGAAACGCGGGGGGAATGAAAACCTGCCTTTACCGGCCAGAGCGAGACGCTACGCACAGTCATGGGACGCGCGGGCGCCGGATCACGCCCGCGGCGTACCGAAACCGATCGTCGTCTCGCCGGAAACCTCATGCTCGAAATGGACATGGGCGTGGCTGTGATGGTGCGCATGCTGGTGCACCGTGCCGCGATGGCCACGGCCATCCTTGAGCAGCAGCGCCGTCGTCGCCAGCCGGGCCATGAAGTGCGCGTCATGCGCGACGATGATCATCGCCTGCGGCAGCGCGACGAGGATATCGCCGAGCCGCGCATAGGCGTCGGGGTCGAGCCCGACGGTCGGCTCGTCGAGCAGCAGCACTTCGGGCTGCATCGCCAGCACGGCGGCGATCGAGACCAGCCGCTTCTCGCCGCCCGACAGGCGATGGGTGACCCGATCGGCGAGATGGCCGAGTTCGAGCGAGCGCAACGTCGCGTGCGCCGTCTCCCGCGCTTCGTCCCGGCTCTGGCCGAGATTAATCGGCCCGAAGGCGACATCCTCGATCACGGTCGGGCAGAATAGCTGGTCGTCGGCATCCTGGAAAACCAGCCCGGCCCGGATGCGAACGGCGCGAAAATCGGCCTCCGTGCGCCGAGGCGAGCCAAAGGCCTCGATGGTTCCGGCGCGTACGGGAAGAAAGCCGGTGATGACGTGAAGCAGCGTGCTCTTGCCGGCGCCGTTGGCGCCGAGCAGCACCATGCGTTCGCCCGGCTTCAGTTCGAGATCGACGCCGTCGAGCACCGGCCGGCCGGCATAGCCGGCGACGACACCCGAAAGGCGGATCAGGGGATTGGTCACGGTCATGCGAACTCCAGCCAGGCGAGAGCGACGAGCAGCAGCGGCCAGACGAGGAGGAAGCGGCGATCGATACGCTCGAGAGGCCGCTGCACGAAGGCGGGATAGCGCCCCGTGAAGCCGCGCGCCCGCATCGCCCAGGCGACCCGCTCGGCCCGCTCGGCGCTCCTGAGCACCAGCATGCCGAGAAGATGGCCGAGACTGCGCCAACTGTGCCGGTTGCTGCCGGCCCGGAAGCCGCGCGCCCGCATCGCCCGCCTGAGCCGGGCATATTCCTCGTAAAAGACGGCGATGTAGCGCACGGTGAGCTGGAAGAGATGCGCGAGGCTGGCCGGTATGCCGATGCCGTTCATGGCGGCCGCGAGCCGCATCGTGCCCATGGTCGACAGCAGCGCCGCCGCCATCAGCACGCCGGCATTGACCCGAACGAGGATCACGATGGCCCGGCGTAATCCTTCCGCCGAGACCGGCAGGCCGAATAGGCTGAACAGCGCCGGCCCGGGGATGGTCAGCGGCAGCGTCACCAGCAAGAAGACGAGAAACCCCTCGACCGCCATCAGCCGGCGCAGGGTCGGCAGCAGCGGTAGCCGGGCATAAATCGCGACCGCGACCGAGGCCGCGAGCGCCGCGGCCAGCGCCGGCGCGGAATGGAGCATGGCCAGCAAGGCCAGGAAGGTCAGCGCCGCGGCCAGCCGGGCGCGCGGATCGATCGCGGCGAGCGGGCCGACGTCGCGGTTTTCCGCGAAGATCGCTTCGGCGCTCGCCTTGCCGCTCATGGCGCCCCGCCTTTGCCGGATCGCCGGCTTTTCAAGAAGGCGAGCAGTCCGAACAGGCCGACGATATAGCCGACACCGCCGACGATATCCTGCAGCCGCAGCGACGATTGCAGCGCATCGACCTGCTCGGCGAGCGGCGCGATCTTGCGCGCCACGGCGAGTTCGATCTCGGCGAGCGGCACGGTCGCAGCCGGGCTGAGGGCAGCGGACGGCGCACCCGCCGCGGACGGCTGTGGCTTGGACGATGCCGCTGCCGGCCCGGATCCGGCGATGGTGAAGCGGGCGATATGCCCATCCTGCGCATCGACGGTGACGACGATGTCGCCGGTGCCGGAAGCCGGCAACGCAAAGCGTCCGTCGGCGCCCGTCGTGCCGGAGGTAAGCACCTTGCCGGCATCATCGCGAAGGGTGACGGCGACGCCTGCGGCCGGGCCGCTGCCGACGAAATAGGCCTCCCCCTCGATGCTGTCGCCGATGGCGGAGGCGAAGACCTTCAGCCGGTGCGCCGAGGCAGGCGCCGCCATCGCCGCGAGGATCGCGAGGGACAGCAGAGCGTGGCACAGGCGCCGGCGGGCCTCAGGATACCGCAATCTTGCCTCCCCGCCGGTGCCGCGCCCACAGCATCTCCGGGCTGACGCGCGCGAGAAAGGCGCAGGCGAAGCCGGTGATGACGGCCTCGCCGACAAGCAGCGGGCCGTAGGAAATGAGCACGATCCGCGCCGAAATCGTATAGGCGGTGTCGCTCAGGGTGAGCACCAGCGCCACCATCACCGCCGTCGAGGCGACCGACAGCGCCGCCACGGCGGCGCCGACAAAGGCGGCGCGGCGCGGCGTCGCGTCGGCGATCACAGGCGAAAAGAGGAACGCCCACAGAATGCCAGGCAGCGCGATGTTCATCGTGTTGACGCCGAGCGTCGTGACACCGCCGAAGCCGAAGAAGATCGCCTGCAGCACGAGGCCGACAAAGACGGCCGGCACGGCCGCCCAGCCGAGCACCAGCCCCATCAGACCGGAGAGCAGCAGATGCACGCTGGTCGGGCCGATCGAGACATTGATCAGGCTGGCGACGAAGAACAGCGCCGCCACGACGGCGACGCGGGGCAGGCTGTCCTCGTCGAGCCGCTTCAGCGCGATGCCGAGCGAAACGGCCGTGACGACGGCGCCCCCGGCGAGGACCGGGATGGAAAGGATGCCGTCTGGAATATGGGCCATGTCGCGCCTCGCGCTTGCCGCCTGCCGCTATTTCATGTCCACGGCCTGGACCCAGATCAGCCCGCCCAGCTCCACCGGCTTCGGCTTGCCTTCCGGATCGGGCAGTTCGTAGTCGGCGTCGACCAGCGCCGCGAAGCCCCACCAGCCGCCGCGCGGCAGCGCATAGTGGAACACGCCCTGGCCGTCCGCCTTGATCACCTGGGTGACGAAGGCGTCGGCCGGCGGCGCGACGGAACCGTCATTCACCCACTCGACTTCGACCTCGGCGAAGGGCACGGGCTGGCCGTTGCGACGCACGACGCCGCTGAAGAGATTGCCCGTCCACAGGCCATAGGGCCGGACCAGCGGCTCGATCTCGACCGGCAGGCCGACGGCCCGGTCCCAGTCGGAGCCCCAGCCGAAAGCGTCGACCACGACCTTCGAATAGTGGATGATCGACTTGCCCTCGGCCGGCTCCCAATAGGGCTTCGGCTCGACGAAGAAGGTGTAGTTTCCCGGCTTCGCCGGCTTGTAGCTCGCCTTCCAGGCGGTCTTGCCGTCGCGCGGCGCCTCGACGAGCGTGCCGAGCAGGTCCGTCTCGCCGGCCTCCGTGACGACGCCGAAACGGGTCGGCTTCGCCATTTCCATGGTCGGGCCGCGATCCATCGGATGGGTAAATACAAGATCGAGGACGAGTTCGCTGTCGCCTTCGCCGAAATTGTCGGTCGAGGGCAGGACTTCCTGGAAATGCGCGCTAGCCGAGGCCGCGGGAAGCAGAATGGCGACGGCGAGCGCCGCGATACAAAGCGTTCTCAATTCGAATCCCCACACGTAAGGTCCGGCATCGGCCATGTATGAGGATTGTATAGGAACATCATACGCGTCAAGGATGCGAAACACATTTTCGCTATAGTCCGCGCCGTCACCATTCTCGCAGCCGGAGATCTTGCTCGGCCTGGTAACACGGGCCCCTCTCCCACAGGACGAATCCCCCGCCACGACCTGACACGGACGGTCCCGCGGTTAAGGAAAGCGCAACCCGGATGCGCAACGAAGGGGCCCGGCTGCTTAAGCTCCAGCGACATGGCAAGCGGTTCCGGGCTGAGATGTTTCAGCGGCCCGACACGCGTGCGGCCCCCCCCCCTGGGGCCCGTTGAGAATACCGTAACGGAATGGAACGATGATAGGTCCGTTGCGTTGGAAGGACATCAGATTACGCCGACGTGCTTCGGGCGCCAGCACCGCGAACACACGGCATCGAGAGGATTAGCTATGCGGGGCATTGTGTCGACATGAGTAGCAGGAATGTGCCCCCCGTAGTCCTCATCGTCGAGGATGAGGGTCTGGTCCGAATGGCGACCGCCGACGAACTGACCGATGCCGGCTTTTCCGTGCTGGAAGCGGCAAACGCCGATCAGGCGATCCGGATGCTGGAGACGCATCCGGAAATTTCGATCCTCTTTACAGACATAGACATGCCGGGCTCGATGGACGGCATTCGGCTGGCCCATGCCGTGCGCGAACGCTGGCCCCCGGTCAAGCTGGTGCTGGTTTCCGGCCATCAGTCGCCCGAGCAGTCCATGCTGCCGTCGGAAAGCGCCTTCTTTTCCAAGCCCTACGATGTCGCCGCGATTTCGCAGGCCCTCTGGCGTCTGGCGGCCTGAACCGCCGGATCCCCGTTAGCCGAGCCGCTGGCGGTCCAGCTCCAGGGTGATGCGCAGACCGTCGGGCTGCCAGTCGCGGTAAAGCGTCCCGCCCAATTGGCCGATGATGATGCGGTCGGCCAGGGTGCTGCCGAAGCCGCGCCGCAATGGCTCCTGCTCGATCGGAGGCCCACCTGACTCCCGCCAGAGAACGCGCAGTTTGTCGCCTTCCACCGTCCAGCTGACGACGACCTGTCCGCCATCGGCGGTCAGCGCGCCATACTTGGCCGCGTTGGTCGCGAATTCGTTGAAGACGAGCGCGAGGTTCGAAACTGCGGCGCCCCCCACCGGCAGATCCTCCCCCTTCAGGATCACCTTCCCTGAGCCGGTCTCACCGGCAAGATAAGGCAGGAGGATCGCGTCGAGGAGGCCGCGCACACTCGTGTCGCGATCGGCGCTGGCATCATCATCGAGGAGGCCCGGCCGCGTCAAGGCATGCGCCCGGGTCAACGCGTCCAGCCGCTGGCGGACGGATTGCGCCAATTCGGCAGCCGAGCTGGCAACGCGGGCATTCATCGATACGATCGAGCCGGCGATGGCGAACAGGTTTTTGATGCGGTGGCTCATCTCGCGCAGGATCAGCTGCTGCTGCTGCTCGGCCAGCCGGCGCTCGGAAATGTCGCGCGCGATCTTCGAGGCGCCGACGATACGACCGCCCAGATCTCGAACTGGCGAGATCGTCAGCGAGATATCGACCAGACTGCCATCCTTGCGCCGTCGCACCGTCTCGAAATGATCCACCAGTTCGCCGGAGCGGATCCGATCCAGGATGGCCGGCTCCTCCTGCAGCCGGTCCGGCGGAATGATCAGGGTCATCGGCTGGCCGATCGCCTCCTCGGCGGTATAGCCGAACAGCGCCTGGGCGCCGTTGTTCCAAGTCGCAATGATGCCGTTGAGATCCTTGCTGATGATGGCGTCATGCGAGGATTCGACGATCGCCGATAGGCGCGCCTCCGAGAGGAGGCCCACCTTTCGCTCCGTGACGTCGACCAGCATGTTGACGGCGCCCGTGATGCGGCCCTCCGCATCGCGAAGCGGCGTCGGATAGGCCAGGAAGGATACGCGGCTGCCGTCCGGGCGCTCGGCCATAGCCTCGGCGCCGGCAATGGCGCGCCCTTCCCGCAGCGCCACCGCCATCGGACATTCCGCATGCGGCAGGGGCGTGCCGTCCGACCGGAACAGCCGCCAGGAACCACACCACTCCTCCTGATAGAGTGCAGGGCGCCGGCCCCAAAGCACCGCTGCCGCCTCGTTGAAGGACGTGAGGCGGCCCGCCGCATCGACCGTGTAGATCGCCGCCGGCAGCGCATTGATGACACCGCCGATCGAGCCGGTGAGCCGGGCTACGGGCTCCTGCCCGTCGCCGTCATCCCCGCTTACCGGAGTCGTGGTCGCCACAGTGTCGAATGCAGAACCCAACGCGTCCTCCCAAAGACCCTCAAGCTGCAATTACGTCGCAGAACCGACCGCCAATCAAGACGCGACCTGCTCACAAATAAATGCCGAATGGCGCTTCGCGAGACCCATCACGACGTCTGCTCCTCCAAGGCTTTCGGCAGGAAAACCCCGCCGGGGACGGCGGGGTTCACTTCCGATCTCGGGTTATCTGTTCAGGTGCAATCTGTCGTTGGCTGCAGCCGAACGTCGATCCGCTTCGTCACTCCGCATATTTGAATTCAGGCGCCGAGGTCAGGCTCTCCTTGGTCGCTCCCTTCAGGATGGTCTTGCCCTTCTGGGTGGTGTCGAGATCGAGATAGGAGACGGCGACCAGCTTCGAGCCGATGCCGAGGAAACCGCCGACGGAGAGGACGGCGAAGGGCACCTGCTGGTCGGCGGTCAGGATCAGGTCGTCGACAGTGCCGATGGTGTCGCCATTCTCGTTCTCGACGGTCGAACCGATGATCTTGGAGGCCCGCCAGCCGGTAGAGATCGTGGCCGGGTCGACCTTGGCAACGCCGACGGTTTCCTGCGGCGCCGGCTTGGCGTCCTGCGCGAGAACCGGGCCCGTCAGGGCGGCGAAGACGGTCAGGGCGATCAACTGCTTGTTCATGTCATGGTCCTTTCGAATTGCAGGCAGACAATGCACCGGCCCCGAACCGGTTCCGTCATTCGGCGCGAGTTCTTGTTTCATCCACAGCAAAGATCGCTCCACGAATACAATTCGGCTCGCCGCTTGAATCACGCAAGTGTCACGATGTCGACACGGAACCAAACAGACGCCATGCCGTTTTCCATCGCATTCTCGAACTGGAGACGAGCCATGGGACGCGGTATATTGCTTTGGTTGCTGGGAGTTCCGATCCCGATCATCATTCTTCTCGCCCTGTTCTTCCGATAGGGGGAGAGATCATGGCCCTCATCGAAGTCGAAACAACCTCGGCCACGTCCGAGGCATCGCAATCCGCCGTATCGTGGAGCGCGATCCTGGCCGGCGCGGCGGCGGCCATGGCGGTGACCCTCGTCATGGCCCTGCTCGGTTCCGGCCTCGGCCTTTCCGTGGTGTCGCCATGGTCGGGCAGCGGGGCCTCGGCCACCACCTTCGCCGTCTCGACGGTAATCTGGCTGGTGGTCATGCAATGGGTCGCCTCGGCGTTCGGCGGCTACATCACCGGACGGCTGCGCACCAAATGGACCGGCCTCCACACCGACGAGGTGTTCTTTCGCGATACCGCGCATGGTTTCCTCGCCTGGTGCGTCGCCACCATCCTGGTCGCGGCCTTGCTGTCCTCGGCGATCGGAGCCGTCGTCTCGCAGGGCGTGCAGACGACGACCTCGCTGGTCTCCGGCGCGGCGCAGGGCGCCGCCCAGGGCGCGACCCAGTCCAGCACTTCCGGCGCGGCCGATCCGACCGGCTATTTCGTCGACTGGATGTTCCGCCCGACCGCCGGTGCGACCGCGGCGCCTGCCCCGCAGGGCGACAGCGCGGCAGTGCGGAGCGAAGTCACCCGCATCCTGATCCAGGACACGGCGGCCGGCGAATTCCCGGCCGACGACAAGGCCTATCTCGCACAGACGATCGCCAGCCGGACCGGCATTCCGCAGGCCGACGCGGAGAAGCGCGTCAATGACGTGCTCGCCCAGATCGAGGCGCTCAAGGTCAAGGCCAAGGAAGCCGCCGACACGGCACGCAAAGCGGCGCTCACCATGTCGCTGCTGACGGTGGTCTCGCTGCTGGTCGGCGCCTTCATCGCCGCCGTCGCCGCCGCCTATGCCGGCCGCCTGCGGGATGACGACGAAGTCGTCGAATTCCGCCGCTAGGCCCGCCTTGAGCCATCGACGCCGCCGCTACCAAGCGGCGGCGTTTTTTGTGTGCATCGTTCGCCGGTGCCACGATTTCTCCGCGACGCCCGCCCGGCAGGCATTCGCCCAAGCGTTTCCGGCGCGAGACGGCAATTCGTTCCCGCCCATCGTCGCCACGCGCAAATCCCTTGCGCCGGGCCTGCCTCCGGCCTGCGCAACCGCGGCCTCGGCGCGTTGACGAACACACATTTCAAATACATGTTTCAATTTCAGACGCGTTCTTCGGCGCCCTTCCGGGCCGCCTTCCTTCGGAGAGACATGACCATGAGCAAGATGCGCATCGAGGGGTCGTTCGTCGCCCTGATCACGCCTTTCAACGAGGACGGCACGGTCGACTACAAGGCGTTCGAGGACCTGCTGAAGTTCCAGGAGGACAACGGCACTTCGGCCGTACTGATCCTCGGCTCGACCGGCGAGATCTCGATGCTTAGCCTGGAGGAGCGCCGCGACATCATCGCGAAGACGGCGAAGATGAAGACCGGCGGCATGAAGCTGTTCTATGGCTGCACCGGTGGCGACACCAAGGCCTCGATCGACCTGGTCCGCTTTGCCAAGGGCGAAGGCGCCGACGGCGCCATCCTCGCCGCCCCGGCCTATATCTGCGCCTCCGAGGCCGACATCGAGCAGTATTTCCTCGATATCGCCGAGTCGACGGAACTGCCGATGGGCATCTACAACAACCCGCCGCGCGTGAAGACCGACCTTGGCCACGAGGCGCTGCTCCGCCTGTTCAAGCATCCGAACTTCGTCGTGCACAAGGAATCGACCGGCCGCGTCGGCCAAGTAGCGCAGGTCATCGCCGGGCAGCCCGATGTCACGGTGATGTGCTGCGATTCACCCAATCTCGGCCTCGTCGTGCCGACCATGGCGCTGGGCGGCCACGGCACCGCCAATATGACCGGCAATCTGGCGCCGGCCGAGATGGCGGCGCTGTCGAAGCCGTGGACGGCCGACACCGATGCGCGCGCCTTCCGCGAAAACTACCTGCGTCTGCTGCCGCTGCTGCACTACACCTATTCGGCCATCAATCCGGTCGCGGTGAAGTCGCTGATGAAGGCCGTCGGCCTGCCGGCCGGCGATCTCCGCCGCCCGCTCACCGCCCTCAAGGGACCGGCGCTCGATAGCGGCGTCGAGATCATGCGGAAGCTCGGCCTGCTCGACCAGTACGGCCTCGGCTCGGCGTCCAAGATCGCCGCCGAGTAGCAGGCCCCGGCCTTGAATCGAAAGGGCAGCGGCGCCTGGCGCCGCTGCCCTTTTTCATGCGCCATTCCGGAAAGTCTCAGGCGGCGGCCTCGATCTCTGGCTGCGCCAGCACCGTGACCGGCGCCGCCTCCAGTTCGTGCCGCACCACTTCGACCAAGCAGGTCTGGGCGCTCGGCCCCTGGCCGAGCCGCGACGTGCCGATATCCTTGGTGAGCGCGTTCGGATTGCCGTGGTTCTCAATCCAGCCGCCCTTGCCGTCAGGGATCGGATCGAAGGTCGCGCCGGTCGGCAGGCAGACAACGCCCGGCATGATCTTGTCCGAGATCCGGAGGCCGGCGAGGCTGACGCCGCGGTCGTTGAAGATGCGCACGACATCGCCCTCGACAAGCCCGCGCGCGGCGGCGTCGGCCGGGCTCATGATCAGGCCCGCCCGGTCGCGCACCTTGTTGCGACGGCTCGGCTCGCTCGCATCCATCTGGCCGTGCAGCTTGTCCTCCGGCTGGTTGGAGATCATGTGCAGCGGATAACGCTCCGCCAGCTCCGAGCCCAGCCATTCGGACGGCGCGCGCCAGACCGGCATGCCGGGGCACTCGTCATAGCCGAAGCCGGCGACCGTCTCGGAAAAGATCTCGACCTTGCCGGACGGCGTGCGCAGCGGATGGGCGGCGGGATCGTCGCGGAACTGACGGTAGAGCGTGAAAGTGCTGACCGGATCCGGAATGCGGACGTGACCGGCTTCCCAGAACGTCTCGAAGTCAGGCGGATTGACGCCGCGCTTGGCCATCGCCGTCGAGAAGCGATCATAGAGGATGCGCAGCCATTCCGCCTCGCCGCGGTTCTCGTGGAATTTGGCGCCCTCGCCCATCCTGTCGGCGACGGCGCTGAAGATGGCGAAATCGTCGCGCGCCTCGCCGACCGGCTCGATCGCCTTGTGCATGGCGAAGAGATAGGGATCGCGCGACGAGCCGCCGATGTCGTTGCGCTCGAGCGGCGTCGTCGCCGGCAGCACGATGTCGGCATGGCGGGCCGTGGCCGTCCACCACGGCTCGTGCACGATGATCGTCTCCGGCCGCTGGAACGCCTCGCGCAGCCGGAACAGGTCCTGGTGGTGGTGGAACGGATTGCCGCCGGCCCAATAGACCAGCTTGATGTCCGGATAGGGGAAGGTCCTGCCGTCGAACTCGCAGGGCGTACCCGGCATCAGCAGCAGATCGGCGATGCGGGCGACCGGAATCTTCAGCTCGCCCGGAACCTTCGGCACTTCCATGCCGGCGACCGGCAGGTCGTAGAGCGGATTGCCCATGCCGTTCATCGAGCCATAGCCGAAGGCGACGCCGCCGCCCGGCCGGCCGATCTGGCCGAGCATCGCCGCCAGCGCGACCAGCCCCCAATAGGGCTGCTCGCCATGCTCGGCGCGCTGCAGCGACCAGGCGGCGCTCAGCATGACGCGGCGGTCGAACAGGCTCTCGGCGAAAGCGGTGATGGTCTCGACGGAAAGGCCGGTGATGGGCGCTGCCCAGGCCGGATCCTTGACGACGCCATCCTCGGTGCCCTGCAGATAGCCGAGGAAGCGGTCGAAGCCGACGCAATGCCGGGTGACGAAATCCATGTCCGTCTTGCCGCGGGCATGCACGAGCCAGGCCGTCGCCAGGATCAGAGCCATGTCGGTGCCGGGGCGGATCTGGATCCATTCGGCGTCCAGCACATCAGCCGTGTCGGAGCGCAGCGGCGAGATGTTGGTGAAGCGGATACCGCTTTGCGCCGCCTTCTCCATCCATTCGCCATAGGGGTGCAGACCGCCGCCGCCGGACTGGATCTTCCAGTTCTTGCCGGCGATGCCGCCGATGGCGACGAAGCGCTCGCAGTTTTCGAGGATCGCGGGCCAATCGGTGACAGGACCGGCCACCGCCGCCATGTCGCCCAGCACATGCGGCAGCAGCCGCATCGCCGCGCCATAGCTGTAATTGGTGACCTGGCCTGTGCAGCCGCCGATCGACGCCAGGAAGCGGTGCACCAGCGTGCGGGCGTGGTGGAAGCGGCCGGCGCTCGACCAGCCATAGGAGCCGCCGAAGATAGAGGCATTGCCGTGCTGGCTGCGGACGCGGTGCAATTCGCGCGACACCAGATCGAGCGCCTCGTCCCAGGGAACCTCGACGAAGCTGTCATCGCCGCGGCCGCTGCCGGTATGCGGCAGGCCGCGACCGACGGTCTCCAGCCAGCCGCGCCGGATCGACGGGCGCTGGACGCGATTGTCGGCATAGACCATCTCGGGCCAGGCATCGATCAGGTCGTTCGGCTGCTTGTCCTCGGCGAAGGGCGAGACCCGAACCAGCCGGCCATCCTCCACATGCGCCGTGAACGCGCCCCAATGGGCCAGGGATTGGAACGAACGGCTGGTGGTCATGGTCTGCCCTCTGAACGGATCGGTCGCCGGGACGAAGGTGGGGCCCGTTCGGCTCGCCCGGGGGGCAGGCGGCGCGAGGGCCCGCGCCAAAGTCCTCAAGGGTCGGAACATCGCGGTCGCCGCCCCTTCTGGCAAGGGGCAACCGTTTCAAAATGCGGCGTCTGTCGGGTCGATCCGGCCGACTTCCCCCTTTGCCGAGGGATCCAGTTTGCTAGCGCGGCGAAAATGCCGGCGCGCGGAAGCCGGCGGCGATGAAGGCGACCAGCTGGCGGATAATGTCCTCATTGTCGAGGCCGGCATGCTGGATCGCCAGATCCGGCAGGTCGCGCGCCGCCGGATCGAGATCGCCCAGGATCTGCATGATCGAGCCGCGGGCGAAATCATAGCGCAAGGCGAGCTCGGACCGCGTCAGCCCCGGCAATGCCGGGCCGAGAGCGGCGAGGAAGGCGCGGTGGATGCGATCAAACTGGTCGGCGAGGATGGTATTGGTCAGCGGTTGCGGCAAGGCGCGGACCTGCAGGATCAGCCGGATCGGCGAGCGACCGCCGGAATCGTCGAGGCTGTTCACCACCATCGGCCGCACCAGTGCCTCGACGAGATCCTCGAGCGGAACCGGTCGGTCGCCATGCTCCGCCACCAGCGATTCGAGCGACCGCAGGCGGTTCTCGTTGATCGGCCGCAGGCAGGTTTCCAGCACGGTGCGGGTCAGCTCTTCCTTCGAGCGGAAGTAGTAGTTGACCGCCGCGACATTGGCGCCCGCTTCCTCGGTGATCTCGCGCAACGTCGCGGAGGCGATGCCGCGATCGGCGAAGACGCGCAGCGCCGCCTTGATCAGCCTCTCGCGCGTGTCGGCCTCCCGGCCGGCCGTCCCTGTGCCTTCGATGGCTGCCAAGGCGCCAAGCCTCCCCTGCCGCGCCGCTTCGCGCTCAACCGGCGCCGAGACGCCCATCCGGCAACAGTAGCGCAATGGTCCCGGCTGGCCATGCCCGCCGCGAGAAGGAAGTCGGTCGCCCGCCCGTTTCGGCGGCCTTTGTCACCAGCATTTTCCAGGCCGCGCCGGAGGGCGCCTCATTCGGCCGGCTGAAACGCCGGGGCGGCCGAAGCCTTCCCGGTCAGGGCGCGAACCGCCTCCATCTGGCTCAGGAACACCCGCCCGGACAGCTGCGACAGGAAATCGGAACGATGCAGCCGGTCCATGACCGGGCCCTTCACTTCCGACAGGTTGAAACTGATGCCGGCATCCGCGAGCCGCCGGTTGATCTCGTAGAGGCTGTCGAGCGCGCTCGCGTCGATGGTGTTGACGGCCGGGCACATCAGGATCAGGTGCCTCACCTTCGGCCGCTCCGCCACCAGCTTCGAGATGCTGTCTTCCAGATAGCTGCAATTGCCGAAATAGAGGCTTTCGTCGACGCGCAGGCCGAGCACGCTGTCATCGGTGATGACGGCATGGCGCTCGACATTGCGGAAATGCTCGGTGCCGGGCATCTGGCCGACGATCGCCATATGCGGGCGGCTGGTGCGATAGAGATGCAGGACCAGCGACACGCCCACGCCGGTGACGACGCCGATCTCGACGCCCAAGATCCACGTCACCAGGATCGTCGCAGCGATGGCGATGAAATCCGGCCGCGAATAGGCGTAGACGCGCCGGATTGCGCCGATATCAACCAGCGACAGCACCGCGACGATGATGGTGGCGGCGAGCGTCGCCTGCGGCAGATGGGCGAGGAAGGGCGTCAGGAACAGGGTCACCAGCCCGATGCCGATGGCGGTGAAGAGCCCGGCCGCCGGAGTCTCGGCGCCGGCGTCGAAATTCACCACCGAGCGGGCGAAGCCGCCGGTGACCGGATAGCCCGAGGACAGGCCGGAGGCGAGATTGGCGACGCCGAGGCCGATCAGTTCCTGATTGGGCGAGATGCGCTGCCGCCGCTTCGCCGCCAGCGTCTGGGCGATCGAGATCGATTCGACGAAGCCGACAACGCTGAGCAGCAGCGCCGGACCGGCGAGCGTCGTCACTGTCGCCAGCGAGAGCTCCGGCAGCGCAAAGACGGGCAGGCCCTGCGGGATGGTACCGACCAGCTGCACCCCTCGCTCGCCGAGATCGAACAGCACGGCCGCCGCCGTGGTCACGACGATCGCCGCGATCGGCCCGAGCCGGACCAGAAGCTCCGCCAGCGACCGGCCGACGCCGAGACGCAGCAGCAGGCCCTTCAGGAAGGAACGCACGAAGATGAGAAAGGCGAGCACGCCGATGCCGACCGCGAGGGCATAGGGGTTGAACGTCGCCAACGACCCGATCAGGCCGGCGATCATGTCGGGCAGCGTGCTGCCGCCGGCGGAAACGCCGAGAATATGCTTGAGCTGGCTGAAGGCGATCAGGACGCCCGAGGCGGTGATGAAGCCCGAAATGACCGGCCGGCTCAGCAGGCCGGCCAGGAAGCCGAGCCGGAACACGCCCATCAGCACCAGGATGACGCCGGAAAGGAAGGCGAGCGCCACTGCCATGGCGAGATATTCGGGCGAGCCCGGCGCCGCGACCTGGCTGATCGCCGCCGCGGTCATCAGCGAGATGACGGCGACCGGCCCGACGGCCAGCGTCCGGCTGGTGCCGAACAGCATGTAGGCGACGAGCGGCAGCATCGACGCATAGAGGCCGACCTGCGGCGGCAGGCCGGCCAGCATTGCATAGGCGAGCGATTGCGGCACCAGCATCACGGTGACGATGACCGCCGCGATCAGGTCGCTCGTCAGCGTGACGCGGTTGTAGCGACGGCCCCAACCGAGGATCGGCAGATAGCGTTCAAGGGAAGTCACCGCATCGGGCCCGCGTTCTGGAGGAGGTGTCAGGCGGCGCGGCTCGATGCGCCTGGCTTGAACCTAGCGGTCGCCACGTCGGCCAGATAGGTGGCGGATGCGGAAGGGTCGCGGGCCAGGGCATCGACGGCCTGGATCAGGAAATCCGCCTTGGCGTCCTCCATCAGAAAGCTGAAGTTCAGCCGCACCCAGCCCGGCTTCTCGATCTCCTGGCCGGCGCCGAGGCTGGCGCGAATGGCGTCCGAGGCCGGCTGGTCGATGCCGAGCAGGCGATGCGCATAGGGGCCGGCGCAGGCGCAGCCGCCACGCGCCTGCACGCCGAAGCAATCGCTCAGCATCCGGGTGAATAGCTGGTGGTGGACGAATCCGCCCTCGCCGTCGAGCACGCGCATCGAGAAGATCGGCAGGCGCGCGCCCTTGTCGACGCCGAGCAGCCCTAGTCGCGGATTCTGTCGCCAGGTCGCCAGCGCGCGGGCGTTCAGCTCGGCATGGCGCCTGTCGAGAAAATCCTGGCCGACCGCTTCCTTGACGAGGAAGGCGAGCGCGGCGCGGATGTCGCCGACGACATTCGGCGTCCCCGCCTCCTCGCGGGCCGCGAGGTCCTTCACATAGTCATGCCCCCAGGGCGAGACGAACGACACCGTGCCGCCGCCCGGCCAGCTCGGCGCGGTGCGCGCCACGGCGGACTTGCGAACGACGAGGATGCCGGAGGCGCCGGGACCGCCGACGAACTTGTGCGGCGACAGCACGATGGCGTCCTTTTCGAGCCCTGCGCCCGGCGCCATGTCCATCGGCAGATAGGGACCGCCGCCGGCATAATCCCAGACGGCGAGCGCGCCATGCCGCTTCAGGATCGCCGTGACGGCGTCGCTGTCGGTCAGTATGCCGGTGACGTTCGACGCGGCCGAGAACGCGCCGATCCGCAGGCGGCGATCGCCGGTCTCGGCCAGAATTGCCTCCAGCTGCGCCAGGTCCGGGCCGCCGGCTGCCGCCTCGGCGATCTCAATCACCTCGGCGCCGCTCTCGCGCCAGGGCAGGATGTTGGAATGATGCTCATACGGGCCGACCAGCACCAGCGGCGCCTCGCCGCGCCGCGCCGCCTCGGCGACGCCGAACAGCGACACGAGCCGGTTGATGCCGGCGGTGGCGCCCGAGCCGGTGAAGATCACGGCGCAATCGCCATCGGCGCCGACCAGTCGCGCGATCGTGGCGCGGGCCTCGCGACGGAGGCGCGTCATGGCGCCACCGCAATAGGAAGCCTCGGTGTGGCTGTTGGCGTAATAGGGCAGCACTTCGTCCATCACGAAGCCCTCGACCTGCCGCAGCGCCCGCCCCGAGGCGACATAATCGGCATAGAGCAGCGGCTTCGGCCCGAACGGGCCCTCGATCATGCGGCCCTCGCCGATCAGCCCGCCGCGCAGCTCGCGCACCACGTCAGGACTTGCGAGGCCGGCGCGAAAGCGCTGCAGCGGGGTGGCGCTAGAGGTCTCGATCGTGTCGCTGATGGCATTCATGCCGATGCGCCTTCTGATGGATGCGGTTCGTCTCCGGGGGCGGGCCGGAGACGCTGGTGGATGCATCCTTTCAACTTCGCATCGCGGAAAATACACCGTTCAAATTGACTTACAGAGCAAAGTTCGATCATTTGATCGGATGAAGAAGCCAAAGTTCGATCATATGGACCTGCGAATTCTGCGTGCCTTGCAGAATGATTCATCGCTGTCGCAGCGCGAGCTCGCCGAAAAGGTGAACCTGTCGCAGAACGCCTGCTGGCGCCGGCTGCAGGCGATCCACCAGAGCGGCGTCATCCAGGGCTATTCCGTCCGGCTGAACCGCCTGGCCGTCGACATGAATGTCGTGGTCTTCGTCATGATCCGGACCCGCCACCACTCCAAGGCGTGGCTGGAAACCTTCCGCCAGCATGTGCAGTCGATGCCGGAAGTCGTCGATTTCTACCGGATCGGCGGCGATTACGACTACATGCTGAAGATCGTGACGCACGACCTCGCTTCCTATGACCGCTTCTACCAGCGCCTCATCGAGAAGGTCGAATTGGACACCGTCACCTCCTATTTCGCCATGGAGGCGATCGAGGAGCAGCGCCCCTTCCCGATCCGCGACGTCGGCGGCTAGTCCGACTTATTCCCGCGTGTGGATATCAATAGGCCCGCGCTCCGAATAACCCTGTCATTGCAAAGCCTTGCAGGGGCCGACTCTTCCCTCGCGCAGGCGCCAGTTGCCGTCGCGCGAGCCCGGCTGCACGCGCGACGTGTCACATTGATGAAATAGAACGTCCCCATGGTCCCGCCGAAATCGAAAGGACCTGGCCATGACGGCAACCGTTTCCATTGCCTCGATCGAGAAGAACTTCGGCGGCTCGCGCACGCTGAAAGGCGTCTCGCTGGAGATCGAGGCAGGCGAGTTCCTGACGCTGATCGGTCCGTCCGGCTGCGGAAAGTCCACGCTGCTGCGCATCATCGCCGGCCTGATCCCCCAGGATGGCGGCTCGATCGCCATTGATGGCCAGGTGGTCGACGACGCGCCGCCCAAGGCCCGCGACGTCGCCATGGTGTTCCAGAGCTACGCGCTCTATCCGCACATGACGGTGTTCGACAACATCGCGACGCCGCTCAAGGTGCGCCGGCTGCCGACATTGGCGCGGCTGCCCGTTCTCGGCCGCTGGATGCCCGGCCTCAAGGCGGCCCGCGCCGGCGTCGCCGAGGATGTCGGCAAGGTCGCGGCGCAGGTCGAGATCACCAGCCTGCTCGACCGCCGCCCGGCCCAGCTTTCCGGCGGCCAGCGCCAGCGCGTGGCGCTCGCCCGCGCCATGGTGCGGCAGCCCCGCGTCTTCCTGATGGACGAGCCGCTCTCCAACCTCGACGCCCGGCTGCGCGTGCACATGCGCGGCGAACTGGCGGAATTGCACCGCCGGCTCGGCGCCACCTTCATCTATGTCACGCACGACCAGGTCGAGGCGATGACGATGTCGACGCGCGTCGCCCTGATGATGGATGGCGAGATCGTCCAAGTCGCCCCGCCGGCCGAGCTCTACGCCAACCCTTCCGATATCCGCGTCGCCCGCTTCATCGGCAGCCCCGAGATCAACCTGTTCACGGCGCATGCCGGCCCCGATGGGCGGATCGCCCTCGGTGACGAGGCGACGCCGCTGCGGTGCGACGCGCGCGGCCCGGTCACCCTCGGATTACGACCGGAAGCGTTGCGGATCGCCGATCGCACCACGGCGCTGACCCTGAAGGCGCGGCTTCACCGGATCGAGAATCTCGGTCCCGACGCGCTGCTCCATCTTCGCCACGACCAGGGCGGCGACCAGCGCGCCACCCTGCGCCTACCGCTTGCGGAGATCGAGGCGCTGCGCCGAAGCGGTCGCCTCGACGCGCCTCTCACCATCGGCGCCGACGCCGACGCCGCGCTGCTGTTCGGCACAGACGGCAAGCGACTTGAGCTGCGCGCGACCGGCGCGGCCCGCAACGACGACCTGATCCTGCAGAGGGCAAGCTGATGTCGATCGCTCTCGCCGGCGCCGAGCATCAAGGCAGCGCGAAGCGCCGGCGGCGCCTCGGCGCGGAGATCGCGCCCGGCATCGCCTACTGGTTCGCCGCTCCCTCGATCGTCCTCTTGATCGTCACGCTCCTGCTGCCGATCATCGTGGTGTTCGCGCTCAGCTTCACCGACTACGAACTCGGCGCGCTCGGCATCTCGTTCCTCGGCCTCGACAACTACACCGCGCTGGCGAGCGACCCCACCTTCTGGCGCGGCTTCCGCAACACGCTCTACTACGTGGCCCTCGTCGTTCCGGGCTCGGTGCTGAGCGGCCTGCTGCTCGCCGTTCTGGTCAACGACCTCATCCGCGGCCGGCGCTTCTACCAGATCGCCTTCTTCCTGCCGGTGACCTCGACCCTGATCGCCATGGCGACGGTCTGGAAATACCTGCTGCACGGCCGCATCGGACCGGTCAACCACCTGCTGGCAGCGCTCGGCCTGCCGCAGTTCGAGTTCTTCGGCGATCCCGAGCTGATCATGCCGGCGCTGGCCGTCATCGGCATCTGGCAGCTGGCCGGCTTCAACATGGTGCTGTTCACCGCCGGGCTGACGGCGATCCCCGCCGACCTCTACGAGGCGGCGGCCGTCGATGGCATCGACCGACCGTGGGAGCGCTTCTTTACCGTGACGTTGCCCATGCTCGGGCCGACGACGATGTTCGTCATCATCACCTCGTCGATCACCGCCTTCAAGGTGTTCGACACGGTTGCCGTGCTGACGCGGGGCGGCCCCCAGGGGGCGAGCGACGTGCTGCTCTACACCACCTATCTCGAAGGCTTCCAGTATCTGCGCATGGGCTCGGCGGCGGCGATGACGATCGTCTTCCTCGCCATCATCCTCGTCCTGTCGCTGCTGCAGTCCCGGCTGCTCGACCGCAAGGTGCACTACTGATGACCGCCCTCCTGACCCGGCTGCGGCGGCAGGGCCTCGGCCCGCGCGACCTTGCGGTGCACGCCTTCCTGCTCGTCTTCGTCTTCATCACCCTGTTCCCGTTCTACTGGATGATCCTGACCTCGCTGCGCCCGGCGAGCGAAGTCTTCACGGCGCATTTCAGCTGGTGGCCGGAGACCTTTGTCGGCCTCGACAATTTCCGCGCCGCGCTGTCGCAGGCGCCGCTGCTGCGCTTCATGCTGAACGGCGTGCTGGTCTGCGCCGGCATCCTGATCGTCCAGCTGCTGACGGCCATCCCCTGCGCCTACGCCCTGGCGAAGTTCGAGTTTCGCGGCAAGGCACTGCTGTTCGCGCTGGTACTGTTCGCGCTCTGCGTGCCGATCCAGGTACCGGCGTTGCCGCTCTATGTGGCGCTCGCCTTCACCGGCACGCTCGACAGCTATTTCGCGCTGATGGTGCCGTTCTTCCTGTCGGTCTTCGCCATCTTCCTGTTCCGCCAGGTGTTCAAGTCGTTCCCGGACGACATCATCCACGCCGCCCGCCTCGACGGCATCGGCGAGGCGGAGATCCTCTGGCGCATCGTCGTGCCGAGCGCCGGCCCGGCCATCGCCGCCTTCGCGATCTTCTCGATCACGGCGCACTGGAACGATCTCTACTGGCCGCTGATCGTCATCACCAGCCCCGAGCTCGCGCCGCCGCCGCTCGGCATGATGTATTTCGCCGACAATGACAGCGGCACGACCTTCGGCGCGCTGATGGCGGCGGCGACCCTGCTGACCGCGCCCCTGATGATCATCTTCCTGTTCGCCCAGCGCCACTTCATCCGCGGCGTCACCATGACGGGCGTCAAGTGACCCGCGCAGCGGCCCCCTGCCCACTCCCTCTCCTCTTCCGAAACCCAACGGAGACTTCCATGAAGACCTTGCTTCGGACGGCGCTTCTCGGCGCGGTCATGGCCATGGGCGCCAGCGCCGCCCAGGCCGAGCCAGTCACGCTCGACGCCGTACATGCCTGGCCGGCGCACAACCCCTTCCATGAAGCGGTCGCGGCCGAATTCATGAAGCAGCACCCCGACATCATCATCAAGTTCCGCGCCTCGCCGCCGAGCTATGACGAAGGCCATCAGGCCCTGCTGCGCGGCGCCATCACCAACCAGCTGCCCGACATCTATTTCTCCGGCTTCCACCTTCTGCCCGAAGTCGTGCACAATCTCGGCAAGCGCGACCAGGTGCTAGCGCTCGACGGCTTCGTCGAGGCGGAAGGCGCCGACTGGCTCGCCGCCAATTACGACCCCGCCATGCTGAAGCTCGCCCAGGTCGACGGCAAGCAGTACGGCCTCGCCTTCAACGCCTCGACGCCGGTCGTCTTCTACAATGGCGATCTGGTCAAGCAGGCCGGCGGTGATCCCGACAAGTTCCCGACCGACTGGAACGAGATGATCGCGCTCGGCGCCAAGATCAAGGCGCTCGGCGACGGCGTCGACGGCATGGCCTATGACGTCCAGGCCTGGCCGGACGACTGGCTGTGGCGGGCCCTCATCACCCAGCAGGGGGCGCCGGTCATGAACGAGGACGGCGTGACGGTCGCCTTCGGCGGTCAGTCCGGCCTCGAGGCGCTCAAGCTCGCGCGCCGCTTCGTCACCGAGGGCGGCATGGAACTGCGCGATTTCGAGCAGTCCCGCCAGCAGTTCGCCGCCGGCAAGGTCGGCATCCTGTTCTCCTCGACCAATGGCGCGCGCGCCTTCACCGATCTGGTCGGCAATCGCTTCAACCTGCGCTCGGCGATCTATCCCGTGGCCGACAAGGTCAACGGCACCATCCCGACGGGCGGCAATGCCGGCATGATCCTGACCAAGGACGAGGCCAAGCAGAAGGCGGCTTGGGAATACATCAAGTTTGCCGCCGGCCCCGAGGGCCAGAAGATCGCCGTCCTCGGCTCGGGCTACATGCCGACCAACAAGGCGTCGCTGGCGCCGGAACTGCTCGGCAATTTCTACGTCCAGAACCCGAACTGGAAGACCAGCCTGAACCAGATCGACCGCGCCGCCGCCTGGGGTGGCTATCCCGGCAATAATGGCGTCAAGATCTGGCGCCAGCAGCGCGATATTATCGGTACGGTGATGCGGGGCGACCGGACGCCGGAAGACGGCCTGAAGACCATGGTCGAAGAGACCAACGCGCTCGCCGGCAAGTAATACAAGCCATCTGCGTGCTGCGCCGCGCCGGCAAAGCTGCCGACGCGGCGTCCAGCCCTGGAGACTCCATGATCGACCTCGTTATCTTCGATTGCGACGGCGTCCTCGTCGACAGCGAGATGCTCGCCGTCCGCGTGATGACCGAGCAGCTCGGCCTCTACGGCGTGTCCGTTTCGCCGGAGGAATTCCTCGCCGGCTTCGTCGGCCTCGACGAGCGCGCCTCGCACCGGCGCGTTCAGACGGAATACGGCGTCACGCTGCCTGACGATTTCAACGTCACGTCGGCGCGCGCCCTCGAAATCGCCTTTCGCGCCGAATTGCAAACGCTGCCCGGCGTCAAGGCGCTGATCGAGAAGCTCGCCGTGCCCTTCTGCGTCGGCTCCAACAGCAGCCATCCCCGCCTCGCCCTCACCTTCGAGACGACCGGGCTGGCGCCACTCCTCATCGGCCGTGTCTTCAGCGCCGACGATGTCGCGCACGGCAAGCCGGCGCCGGATCTGTTCCTGCGGGCGGCGAAGGCCATGGGCGTCGCGCCCGATCGCTGCCTCGTCATCGAGGACAGCGTCACCGGCGTGACCGCCGCGCGGGCCGCCGGCATGCGGGTGATCGGCTTCTGCGGCGCCTCGCATATCCGCGACGGCCACGAGGAGAAGCTCCGCGCGCTCGGTGTCGAAGCGATCGTCCGCTCGTACCAAGAGCTCGCCGCCTATCTGCCGCTCGTCGCCGAAGACGCGCTCCAGCCTTCCGCCTGATCCCCCTTTCGCCCTTCCGGGACCCTCCCCATGACCTCGCTTGCCCCCTTCTCGACCGTCGGCCGCTTCCTGCGCGGCAACATCCATACCCACACCACCCGCTCGGACGGTCTGCTGACCACCGAGCAGGTGATCGCGACCTATCGCGACGCCGGCTATGACTTCCTCGCCATCACCGACCATTTCCTCGCCGACTACGAATGGCCGCTGGTCGACACGCGCGCCTTCCGCGATGACAAGTTCACCACCCTGCTCGGGGCCGAACTGCACGCCCCGCGCACGGAGATGAGCGATATCTGGCATTTCGTCGCCGTCGGCCTGCCGCTCGACTTCGCTCCGGCGACGCCGGATGAGGACGGTCCGGCGCTGGCCCGCCGCGCCCGCGCCGCCGGCGCCTTTGTCGGCATCGCCCATCCGGCCTGGTACAGCCTGTCGCTCGCCGACGCCGAGACGCTCGACGCCGCCCATTCGGTCGAGATCTACAATCACGGCTGCCAGCTGATGCACGACAAGGGCGACGGCGCCTATCTGCTCGACGGCATGCTCGACAAGGGTCACCGACTGACCACCTATGCCTGCGACGACGCCCATTTCCGCTCGCCCGATTTCGGCGGCGGCTGGATCGAGCTGAAGGCCTCGGCCAACGAGCCGGACGCCATCCTGGAAGCACTGAAGCAGGGCCAGTTCTATTCGACCCAGGGCCCGCGCATCGACGACATCGCGATCTCGGGCGACAGCCTCACCGTCGCCTGCT
The DNA here is from genome assembly GCF_000380505.1 of Kaistia granuli DSM 23481. GTDB lineage: Bacteria > Pseudomonadota > Alphaproteobacteria > Rhizobiales > Kaistiaceae > Kaistia > Kaistia granuli. The sequence continues at coordinate 479,822 of NZ_AQYH01000008.1, forward strand.
CGCCGGCCAAGGGCGTGCTCGTCGTCGGCCAGGGCTATCTGATGAGCTTCCAGTTCGGCACCGGTCTGACCCGCGCGACGCTGCCGCTCGAGCCGCTGGCGAAAAGCCCGTGGTTCCGTGTCATCGTGATGGGCGAGGACGGCAAGCGCGCCTGGTCCAACCCGGTCTGGAAGGATACGCTGTAGGCTCTGGAAACAAGGGCGGCGCGTGGCCCAGGGGCCATGCGCCGCGCCGAAGCGGGAGCCGCCAGCCCCGTCGGACGATCCCGACGTACCCCGGTCCCGGGAACCAAGCCCGGTCCCGGCAGTTGCCCCACCAGATGCGGCGCGCGTCAACCGGACATGGCGGTACGGGGAACAGGGGTCGATTTTTCCGGTTTCTCCCCCTGACCAACGCAACGGTAGTCGAGCCCCTATCCCGCCCGCGCCGCATCGCCTCTCTCTTCGGCTTCCCGACGATCGTCAGGCAAGCCGCGCGGAGGCGAGGACGCGGCAATGCTCGGCATTCGCAGCCATCGTCATCGCCGTGCGCCGGAGATCGCGTCTATGCGCCGGCCACCCGGACGGCGCGACCGCCTCGCCCCTGGCGTTGACGAAGGCCGATGTCCCACCTAAAGGGCGACGCAGCGCCAGATAGCGGGTGACCGGTTCGGCCAGCGCCCTTGATTGCCGCGCCAGTCCTTCCAGCTCGGCGATCGTCCAGTTCGCCGGCTCATCACCGGGCCTGTTCGGCAGGCTTTCGAGCACCGCGTGCTGGCGGGCCAGGAACGCCTTCTCGACGAAGGTGTGGCGCAGCCTGTCCAGCTCGGCCTCGGCCTTCTGCGGAAACGCCTCGACGAAGGAGAGATCCTGCCCGACCGCCTCGTTGATGCGGCGCGCTGCGAAATGCTCCAGCAGCACGATCTCGACCGTCGTGACCCAGGGCAAGGCCCGCACCGCCGCCTTCATGTCGACCGCCATCAGAAAAGCGAAGTTGGCCGCGCACCAGGCTGTCGGCAGCTGGAAGGTCACGCCGACCTTGCCGTCGACGATCTCGATCGCCTGGATGAAGCCCATGGCGGTGACCGGCTCGTCGAGCTCCGGATCGCGGATCTCGCCGAGCCGATCGACAACCTCGGCCGTCCGGGTCGCGGTCAGGATGCCGGGAGCCCGGCCGTCCTGAGCCGGCGAAGCGACGCCGTCATTCGGCCGCATGGCGGGCCTCGTCGCCCGGCAGCGTGACGGGCGGCAGGTTCATCAGCGCCTCGACGTCGAGCCCGTAAAGCTTGGCGGCGTTCAGGCCCAGGATCTTGCGCTTGGCCTCGAGATCGAGCGCGTGTCCCGCCTCGGTCGTATCCGCCTCATCGAGCTCGAAGGCCATGAAGGCCTCGATGATCCAGTCCGGACTGGTGATGGCGTAGTCCGAGCCGAAGATCAGCCGGTCCGGCCCGACGCCCCAGAGCAGGTCGATCAGCATCGCCTTGAAATGGCGCGGCCGCGCCCGGATGAAGGAGGTGACGAGCGCCAGCCCGCCATAGACGTTGGGCTCCTGGCCGGCGACGGCGCAGAAATCGTCGATGCGCGGCATGCCGCAATGGTCGATGACGAATTTCAAGTCCGGGAATGAGGTGGCGACCTGGTCTACGTCGCGGACGTCGAAGGCGTCATAGTCGAGCGGATGCGTCGTCGGCCCCTTGTGGACATGGACGATGCCGATGCCGAGCTCGCGGCACTTCTCCAGATAGGGCCGGACGAAATCGTCGGAGAGCCGGTAGCCGCGAGAATTGCCGTTCCATTCGCCGGTATAGAGCTTGACGCCCTTGAAGCCGAAACGGTCATGGTCCTTTTCGAGCTTCGCCAGCCCGCGCGCGCCTTCGCGCGGATCGATGCGGCCGTTCAGCACGACGCGGTCCGGACAGAGCGCCTTCAGCTCGCTGCACTGCTCGGTGGTGTTGAAGCCGTCATTGTAGAAATCCCGGAGGTCGACGGGGAGCATGACGGCCGCGTCGCAATAGCCGTCGATGAAAAGGTCGCGCGCCGCCTTCTCCGCTCCGTAGTAGCGGAACTGGTCCTGGTTCCAGCGCTTCTCGATCGGCGTAAAGCCGACATGACCGCCCCAGAAGGTGTCGATGAAGGTCCTGCCGTAGTCGTTGCGCCAATTCGAAGGACGTCCGTCCCAGAGATGGGTGTGGCCATCGACAATCAGGACGCGTTCGCCCTCAGACGTCACAAACATGAATCCCCTCCCAGGTGATATCGGCAGAGACTACGCCACGATTGGTGGTTCCACACTAGTTGCTGTCTTAGCGATCACTGCCCGATGCGCCTTTTGGTCTGTCTTCGGGCCGGCATGGTCCGGAAGCCGACCGGCCATGCCGCGCTGCTTCCTCTATTCTTTTGCAACGCAGCAAATCGCGCTGCGAAGCCTTCCAGGCTGTCGCTCAGCTGAAATAGCGAACCCGGATCGCGTCGATCGCCACGGCGACGAAGATCATGAAGCCGCCGATCATGCCGACATAGAAGGACGGCACCGAGATGATGGCGAGGCCAACCTGGATGACGGTCAGGAGCAGCACGCCGCCGAGCACGCCGATGACGTTGCCGCGGCCGCCGAACACGCTGACGCCGCCGATGATCGGCGCGGCGATGGCATAGAGCAGGTAGCTCGAGCCCTGGTTCGAGGTGATCGCCATCTGCCACGAGGCCAGCAGGAAGCCGGCGATGCCCGCCAGGAAGCCGGCCAGCGTGTAGATCATGATCTTGACGCTGTCGACGCGGATGCCGGCCGAATTCGAGGCGACCGGATTGCCGCCGACGGCATAGACGCGCCGGCCGAACACGGTGCGGGTCAGCAGGATGCCGACGCCGACCAGCGCGACGACGAAGATGAACGGCATGATCGGCCAGCCGCCGATCGTCGCCTGCCCGATCCAGACATAGCCGTCGGAAAGATTGGTGATGGTGCGGCCCTGCGTCAGCGCCAGCAGCGCGCCCTGCAGGATGATCATCATCGACAGCGTCTGGATCAGCGACACCATCTTCAACTTGGTGATGCAGAGCCCGTTGAAGAAGCCGATGAAGGTGGCGACGCCGACGCCGATCAGCATGCCCGGGAACCAAGGCAGGCCCCAGTCGGAATAGGCCATGGCGCCGATCGCCGACGAGAAACCTAGATTGGCCGGCAGCGACAGATCGATCTCGGCGACCAGCAGCGGCAACGCCACCGCCAGCCCCAGCATGCCGAGCACCGTGGCCTGCACCATGATGTTCTGCATGTTGTTGACGGTGAAGAAGAACTGGTTGAACAGGCCGAAGATCACGACCAGCGCGATCAGCCAGATCCAGACGACGTTGTGAAGCACCCAGCCGAGGGCGGAGCGGCTGCCCGCTTTGGCCCCGGCCTGGGACGGGGTCTTGGCAGCGACGGTCATCGTGCGGCTCATCTTTTCCTCGCTATCAGCATGGCGTCCATGGCGGCTGGCGCAGGGTCCCTTGGCGGGCCCTAGCTCGGCTCGAGGCCACGGAGCCGGTCATTGGTTATCTCGGAGCCCGTCAGTTCGCGGGCGATGGTGCCGTTCTCGAAGATGCAGACGCGATCGACCGCGCGGGTGATCTCGTCCGTATCGGTCGAGACGATGATGACCGCCACGCCCGTCCGGCTCAATTCGTCGACGATCCGCAGCACGTCCTGCTTGACGCCGACATCGATGCCGCGCGTCGGCTCGTCGAGGATCAGCACGCGCGGCTCGGTCGCCAGCACGCGGCCGAGGCAGACCTTCTGCTGGTTGCCGCCGGAAAGTGTGTCGACCGCAACCTCGGCCGACGGCGCCTTGATGCCCATCGCGTCGAAATAGCGTTGCGACAGGGCCAGCTCGGCCTCCTTGCTCAGGAAGCCCGAGCGGGCGACCGACGTCAGCGACGACAGCGAGATGTTGGCGCCGATCGACATCTGGCCAATCGCGCCGTCGCGGCGACGGTCATCGGACAGGAAAGCGATACCCGAGGCGAAGGCGTCGCGCGGCGAGGTCGGCAGGTCCTGCGTCGCCGATCCGTCGGCGAAGCGGATGGTGCCACTTTCGACCGGCGTCAGCCCGAAGATGCAGCGGGCCAGCTCCTTGGCGCCGGCACCGGGAAGCCCGGTGAAGCCGACGACCTCGCCGGGCCGGAGATCGAGCGCTGGCACCCGGACGCTGGGACCGACGATATCGCGCAGCTCGACGGCCGGAGTGTCAGTGGCGAACGACCGGCGCTCGCGCTGGAACAGCACGAGGCCGCGGCCGAGCACCAGTTCGGAAAGCTGCGCCGAGGTCAGGCTGCCGACATCCTCCGAGCCGCCGGCGAGCGCGCCGTCGCGCAGCACCGACACGGCGTCGCAGATGTCGAGGATCTCGTCATTGTAGTGCGAGATGAAAATGAAGGTGACGCCGTCGGCCTTCAGGCGGCGCATGAAATCGAACAGCTGCTTGCGGTCCTCGACGGTCAGGGCGGCGGTCGGCTCATCGAGGATGATGACCTTGCCGCCGCTGAACATGGCCCGCAGGATGTTGAGCTTGCGCCGGGCGACCGCGTCGAGCGCGCCGGCCCGCATGGCGCCGTCGATGCCGGTGCCGGCCAGCATGCGCGCCGCATCGGCCCGGAGCTTGCGCCAGTTCACGAAGCCGAAGCGGCGGGGCCAGATGCCCAGCATCAGGTTCTCGGCGGCGCTCAGATGATCGATGATCATCGGCTCCTGGGTGACCAGGAAGACGCCCGCCTCCTCCATCTTCTGCACGTCGGAATGGGCGAGCGGCACGTCGTTGAGATAGATGGTGCCCGAGCTCGGCTGGCGCTGCCCGGAAATCAGGCCGACCAGCGTGCTCTTGCCGGCGCCGTTTTCGCCGAGAAGTCCGTGAATGGTTCCGCGCCGGATGGCGAGGCTGACATCGCGAAGCGCGATCGCGCCGCCATAGACCTTGCCGAGCTTCTCCACCTTGAGAACATAGTCGCCCGCGGCCTGCGATCCGGCTGTCATCGGCACCGTCACGCGCATCTCCCGTCTTGATCGGATCGACCGCGCATCGGCGCGGCGCAGCAGAAGGCGACGCCGCGCCCGTCAGGGGCGCGGCGCCTGGTCTCCCTAGGTATAGGGGATCTTCCACTCGGTTTCGGCAATCGCGCCCCAATGGCGCGGATCGGCCGAATTGGACTGGTCGATGACGAAGGGCGGAATGATCAGCGTCGGGCCGGTCTTGCCGGCGACGATGTCGCCCTTCTCCCAGAAGTACTTCTTGTTCTCATAGGCGCCGATCGGAACCGGCTGCCCCTTCATCGCGTGCTTGCCGAGCATCTCGACGGCGATCTCGCCATAGGCGATCGGATCCTGCGAGACGCAGGCATCCATGAAGCCGTCCTGGATCCACTTGAGCGCGACCGGTTCGCCGTCAATGTTGACGAAGATGACGTGGCCTTCCTCGCCGACCTTCTTCCAGCGACCCTTCTGCTGCAGCGCCGTGACGATGCCGCGCGAAGGCGAGTCGGACGGAGCGTGGACGGCGTCGAGATCCGGGAATTCCGACAGGGTCGAGAGCGTCACCGCGAGCATCTGGTCCAGCGCGCCTTCGGTCGGGCGGGCCAGATACTTGATCTCCGGATATTTGGCGAATTCGGCGTCCATGCCTTCCTTCCGGAGGCGCCAAGCCACGCTCTGCAGCGCGCCGAAGCAGTTGAGCACCGTGCCCTTCGGGCTGCCATGCTTGGCAATCAGCCGCTTGATTATCTCCTGCGCCGCCATCTGGCCGCCGAGATAATTGTCGAAGGAGACGGTGATCGCGACATCGCCGCCATCGGCAGGCGTGTCGATGATACCGACCGGAATGCCCTTCTGGTTGTAGCGGCGGATGGCGCTGACAATCGCCTGGCTGTCGATCGGGTCGCTGATGATCGCGGACGGATCGGAGAGCATCAGGCTCTGCCACTGTTCCAGCTGCCGCGTATTGTCGAAATTGGCGTTGGTCGCCTGGAATTCCCAGGTATTCGCCTGTACTGCGCGCTTCACTGCTTCTTCCTGGATGACGAAGAAGTAGTAATCGAGGCTCTTGTTACTGTACGGCACGAAGACGCGGTCGGCCGCCATGGCGGTTCCGCCGCCGAGCATCGTTCCGACACCGAGCGCCGCGCCGGCCTTGAGCAGGCCACGGCGGCTGAGATTGTTCACGTTGGTCAATCGATCCTCCCAATTCCCGTCGGCTCCCTGGTCCCTGCCGAATGGGATAGCAATCTAGTTTCACTACATCGCGGTCCAACTGTCAATGGGACGACGCGCCGCGACGCACGCCTGCCTGTTGGTAAAACGCGAGGATTTCATGAATAGATGGCGTTCGACTCAAGAATTAAATCGAATAACCATGCCCCGCCGTCCCGCCCGGCCTGGGCGGGTGATTCCGAAGCGCCGACACGCCGCGACGGCAGAATGTTTGTTTTACTACATCACCGCATGCCGACATAGGCAGTGCCGTCGAAGCAGCCAACCACCATGCCCTGCGACTCGCGCGTGAAAAGGCCGTTCTCCACGACACCCGGGATGCGGTTCAGCTCGATCTCCAGCGCTTCCGGGCCGGGAATGGCGAGGCAGCGGCAATCGAGGATGAAATTGCCGGAATCGGTGACGACCGGCTGGCCGTCGCGCATCCGCCGGACGATCACGGCGCCGTCTATGCCGTGCTCGACGAGCAGGCCGGCGACCATGCGCTCGGTCTGCTTCCAGGCGAATTGCACCACCTCGACCGGCAGCGGAAAGCCGCCGAGCTGATCGACGATCTTGGTCTCGTCGCAGACGGTGATCATCTGGCGCGAGGCATGGGCGATGATCTTTTCCCAGAGCAGGCAGGCACCGCCGCCCTTGATCATGCGGAACTGGCGGTCGATCTCGTCCGGGCCGTCGACGGTCAGGTCGAGCTCGCCGATCTCGTTCGGATCGGTGATCTTGATGCCCACCTCGCGGGCGACGTCGTTGGTGGCGCGCGAGGTCGTGGTGCAGGTGACCTTCAGGCCCTCGGCGACATGCTTGCCCAGCTCGCGGACGAAGAAATGTGAGGTGGTGCCGGAGCCGAGGCCGAGCTTCATGCCGTCCCGCACGAACTCGTCGATCACCTTGCGGCCGGCCAGCTTCTTGGCTTCATCCTGTACGGTCATGGCTTGTCCTTGGAACACGAAAAGGGGGCGGCGGTCAGATCTTGTCGGTCTGCCAGGAATCGAGCGCCGGCAACTGGTCGGGGAATTCGCTGCCGCTGGTGACGGCAATCGAGGTGACCAGCATGTTGATCACCAGATGGTGGTTCAGGCGCGAGGCGAGCGGCGTCAGCAGCTCGGTGCGGTCATAGGGCGTCACAGCGATCAGCACGTCCGAGACGCGCGCCAGCGGGCTCTCGGCGGCGGTGATCGAGACGACCCGGGCGCCCCCGGTGCGGGCGGCGATGGCAAGTTCGACCATCTGCTTGGTGTGGCCGGACTGGGAGAAGATCAGCGCCACCTCGTTGGGCCGCGACGCCTCGGCGTGCAGCCACTGCTTGGTGCGCCCCATGACGGCCGAGCAGCGCATGCCGAGACGCTGGAACTTGTGCTCGGCGTCGATCGCCGTCACCTCGGAAATGCCGGTGGCGTAGATGCCGACCCAGCTCGCCGCCTGCAGCAGCTTGGCGCCCTCCTCGATCTGATAGGGCAGCAGGTCTTCCAGCGCCCGCTGAATGGCGTTCAGCGAGTTGCGCGCCGTCTTGCGCACGATGCTCTCGATCGAGTCGCCGGGCACGATCTGCTCATAGGCGAACGGCGCCGAGGGCACGAGGCTCTGCGCCAGATTGAGCTTGAAATCCTGGTAGCCCTCGAAGCCGAAGCGCCGGCAGAACCGCATCACGGTCGGATCGCTGACGTCGCATTCCTGCGACAGCCGCGCCATGCTCATGTGGATGACCTTGCCGGGATGGGTCTTGACGAAATTGCCCAGCCGCTGCTCGGCCGGTCCCATGCGGTCATGTTCCTGGAGAATCCGCTGCAGCAGACTGTTGGTCGACATGTCAGCTTTCCTGGTGGATCGGCCGATAGGCCAGCAGGTCGAGCAATCTCGTCAAGCGCTGTTCCGGCTGGGTGCGGACCAACGCGCCGCCGCCCCAAGGGACGACGAAGAACGGAGCCTCGGCCGACCGGGCCGTCGCCTGGTCGACGGCGGTATCGCCGACATAGGCCCAGTCGCCCTCGGCAAGTCCCATGCGCCGCGCCACGGCGAGGAGATGGCCGGGATCGGGCTTGCAGGCTGGCACCGCATCGGCGCCGAGCACGGCGTCGAACAACGGCGCGATACCGAGGAGACCGAGGATCCGCAGCGTCAGCTCATGCGGCTTGTTGGTGCAGATGCCGAGCCGAAATCCGGCTTCCCTGAGCGCCGCCAGATCCTCGCGGACATGGTGATAGAATTTCGTCAGCCGCGCCGGCGCCTCGCCGTAATTCGCCAGATAGGCGGCGTGCGCCGCCGAGACCGTCGCGTCGTCGCTGGGCAGGCCCAGTTCGACGAACATGTCGAGCAGCAGCCGGCGCGGGCCGTTGCCGATGAAGCGCTCGACGAAGGCGGTCTCCTGCGTCGGCCACCCCCGCGACGCGAGATAGCCGTTCACGGCGGCGGCGATATCGGGCGCGCTGTCGATCAGCGTGCCGTCAAGATCGAAGATGAGCGCCTTGTAGGCGGCGAGTGGTTTGGTCATATCGGCCTCTCTGCCGCCTTATCGGTCCAGCGCCGATTCCGAGATCGCCGCGAAGCTGGGCGACATCACCGGATAAAGGCCCTCGAAAATCGCGAATGCACTGCGGAGCGTTTCGCCGGTGGCGCGATCCGGCGCCTGCCGGGTCAACGATTTGCAGACCAGCGCCGCCGTGCGCGCGTCCGGCCAGACGCCGAGCCCGACGCCGGCGACCAGCGCCGCGCCAAAGGCGCCGCCCTCGGCCGCGCCCTCGGTCGTCACTACCTCGCAATCGAACAGGTCCGCCTGCATCTGGCGCCAGAGCGCCGAGCGCGCGCCACCGCCCGAAGCCTTGATCACGTCGTGCCGAAGGCCTGCCTTCTGCATCAGGCCGTGAATGTCGCGCAGCGCATGGGTCACCCCCTCCATGACGCTGCGCGCCATGTCGCCGGCATCGTGCCGGGCGGTGAGCCCGACGAACGCGCCGCGCGCCGCCGGATCGGGGTGGGGGCAGCGCTCGCCATAGAGATAGGGCAGGAAGAACAAGCCCTTCGCCCCGGCCGGGCTCGTCTCGGCCCGCGCGACGATCTCGTCGAAGGAGAGCTTGCCGGCGTCGCCGGCGAAGCCCGCCACCAGGTCGCGGAACCACGACATCGCGCCGCCCGCATTGAGCGAGACGCCCATGCAGTGCCAGGTCTCGGGCGCGACGTTGCAGAACACCTGCAGGCGGCCGTCGGGATTGTCCATCGGCGTCTCGAGCGCGCTGGCGACGATGCCGGCCGTGCCGATCGTCGTCTGCAGCTCACCCGGCCGCATCACGCCCGAGCCGAGCGTCTGGATCACGCTGTCACCACCACCGCCGACAACGGGAATGCCTTCGGCGAGGCCGAACAGCGCCGCGCCGGCGCGGCTGACGCGGCCACTGACGAATTGCGATTCATGGCACTCCGGCAGCAGCGCCGGATCGATATCGAGACGGTCGAGCAGCGGCGCCGACCAGGCGCGCTTGCGGACATCGAACAGCCCGGTGCCGGACGCGTCCGAAACCTCGGTGGCGATCTCGCCGGTCAGCACCAGGCGCAGATAGTCCTTCGGGTTAAGGATATGGCGGATGCGGCCATAGAGCTCCGGCTCGTGGTTGCGTATCCAAAGGATCTTACCGCCGGTATAGCCGACCAGCATGCGGTTGTTGGTGAGGGCGAGGAGCCCCTCCAATCCGCCGGCTCGCTCCGTGATCTCGGCGCATTCGGCGCCGTTGCGCTGATCGTTCCAGAGCAGTGCCGGCCGCAGCACCCGATGCGCCTCGTCGAGCGGCGTCAGGCCGTGCATCTGGCCCGACAGGCCGATGCCGGCGATTTCCACGTCCGGCCGCGCCGCCAGCACCCCGGCGACCGACTGGCGCGCGCCCTCGATCCAGAGCGCCGGATCCTGTTCGGTCCAGCCGGGTCGCGGCTGCGCCAGCGGATAGGTCGCGGTCGAACTGGCGAGCACGGCACCGTCCGCGTCAATCAGCAGGGCCTTGCAGCCCGAGGTGCCGATATCGATCCCCAGAAGGGCTGTCGTCATGATCTAGCGCCCCTTGGGATCGTCGGTACGGACGCGGATGTGCTTGAAGTTCATGTATTCGAGCATGCCCTCGCGGCCGTGTTCATAGCCGACGCCGCTCTGCTTGCGACCGCCATAGGGGGCGTTCATCACGCCGGCGTCGACATTGTTGACGGCGACGTTGCCATAGTCGAGGCGGGTGGTCAGGTAGCGCACCTCGTCCATGTCCTTGGCGTAGACATAGGAGGCGAGGCCGTAGGGCGTGTCGTTGGCATGGGCGATCGCCTCGTCCAGACCGTCGAAGGGCATAACGCCGATCAGCGGGCCGAACGTCTCCTCGGACATCACCTTCATGTCGTGCGAGCAGCCGGCGACGACGGTCGGGCGGAAGAAATGGCCGCGCGCATAGATCGCGCCTTCCGGCGCGGAGCCGCCCGTCACCAGCGTGGCGCCCTTGGCGAGCGCATCGGCGAGATGCTCGCGCGTCTTGGCGAGCGGCGCGGCCGAAGCCATGGCGCCGAGATCGGCGTCCGGCGTCTCGATGCCGTTGCCAATGGTCAGCTTCTCGGCCGCGACCTTCAGCTTGGCCAGGAATTCGTCATAGACGGCGCGGGCGACATAGACGCGATTGATGGCGATGCAGATCTGACCCATGTTGCGGAACGAGCGCCGCGCCGCGCCCTTCACCGCCGCATCGAGATCGGCCGTCGCCGTGACGATCAGCGGGCAATTGCCGCCGAGTTCCAGCGACATGCGCTTCACCGTGGTGGCGGACTGCTGGATCTGCAGGCCGACCTTGCTCGAGCCGGTGAAGGCGATCTTGTCGACATCCGGGTGCTCGACCAGCGCCTGGCCAACGACCGAACCCGGCCCGGTCACCACATTGACGACGCCGGCCGGAATGCCTGATTCCTCGACCTTCTGCGCGATCGCGAGCGCGGTGAACGGCGTCAGGTCGGCCGGCTTGATGACGATGGTGCAGCCGGCGGCGAGCGACGCGCACAGCTTCCAGCCGACCAGCTCGGCCGGGTAGTTCCAGGGCGTAATGGCGCCGACCACGCCGATCGGCTCTCGGATCACCAGGCTCTGATGGTCGTTGGTGTCGTTCGGAATGATCTCGCCATGCACGCGGACCGCTTCCTCGGCATAGAAATGGCAGGCCTCGCCGAGCTTCAGGATCTCGCCGCGCGCCTCGTTGAGCGGCTTGCCCTGCTCAAGCGTCATGATCCGCGCCATGCGGTCGGCATCCGCCGCAATCAGCGTGCCGAGCCGCTTCAGCGCCGCCGCCCGCAGGCGGGGCGGCAGGTCGGCCCAGGGGCGGAATGCGGCGCGGGCCGCGGCGACGGCCGAATTCACCTCGTCGACGGTCGACGCGGCGATCTCGCCGACAACATCGCCGGTGGCCGGATTCTCCACCGGGATACGCCCGCCGGCACCGTTCACCCACGCGCCGCCGATGAACAGCTTGCCGCTCAATTCCGAGATCATTCCATCCATCCCTGCAGCCCGGCGACGGCGATCACACCACGCCGCAACACTCGAAAAGCTCAATCTGGATGACAGGATATAGCATTACTACATAACCGCAAGGGAGCCGCGCGGCCGCCGGATTCCGCCCCCGACGTGCCCCCGCGTCTGCACCGTATCTGGCTGCATTCAAAGCGATATCTGGCACTTTCCTGCCCAGGCCCCCTCATCATGACCACCCTCAAGAAATCGGTTCGTCGTGGAGTTTCAGGCCGGATTTTCAACAGAAAAGTAGTTTTACTAACGAACCCTATTGGCCGGAACCCGCGGAGCGCCGGATGGAACAGCGGAGCGCGTCCGGCCGGAGAACCGGACGACTGCGCGCGTCCGATTGACAGCCCGAAAGCCGCATGCATAGCTATGCAAGGCCAAATAATTCAGAGGGTCGCTGCGGAAGGTCCAACGGGCAGAACCGCCAGAACTCCATCCGGCAGACCGGCGCGCCAACGCCGTCCTGCAGGGGCGGACCTCCAGACATGCACATCCAGGGAACAGGACAGACGGCGACGACCCAGAAACGATAGGCGCACCTGAGGCCCGGGCGCTTCAAACAGGGAGGAGTGGTCAATGGACAAGAAGCTCATCTCCAGCGCGTCCGGCCTGCGGATCAGGCGACGCGATCTGCTGAAGGGCGCCGGCGTCCTCGGCATCGCCAGCGCGTTCCCCGCCATCATCACAAGGCGCGCCTTCGCCGCCGACAAGCCGACCGTCGTCAACTCGATCCGGTCGCTCTCGAACCCCTATCACGCGACCTGGAACAAGGGCGGCGCCGCCTTCGCAAAATCGGTCGGCGCCGACTATGTGACGCTGGTCACCGAAGGCAACAGCGAGAAGGGCATCGCCGACATCAAGGCGATCCTCGCCAAGACCGGCGGCAATTGCGTCATCAATGTCGACCCGAACGACAGCCCGGACGCCCGTCCGATCGTCGAGGCGGCCAAGGCCGCCGGCGCCTATGTCGTCACCCAGTGGAACAAGCCGGCCGACCTGCACCCGTGGGACTTCGACCCGAACTACGTCGCCCATATCTCGTTCAGCGGCGTCCCCTACGGCAAGGCCATGGCCGACACGCTGATCAAGGCGATCGGCGGCAAGGGCGGCATCGTGGCACTCGGCGGCATCGAATCGAACGTCCCAGCGATCGAGCGCAAGAAGGGCCTCGAACAGGCGCTCGCCGCCAATCCCGACGTCAAGCTGCTCGACTACCAGGTGGCGAACTGGTCGGCGACCGAGGCGCTCGACAAGACCAATGCCTGGCTGACGCAGTTCGGCGACCAGATCAGCGCGATCTGGGCGGCGAATGACGACATGGCGCTCGCCGCCGTCGAGGCGCTCCGGGCCGATGGCCGGGCCGGCAAGGTTCCGGTCACCGGCATCGACGGCATCCAGCTCGCTGTCGAGGCGATCCAGAAAGGCGAACTCGCGGGCACCGTCGCCTGGGATCCCTACTGGCAGGGCGGCATGGGCCTCTCGATTGGCTATCAGGCCAAGACCGGCGGATTCGACCCGTCAAAGGAGCCGAAGGACCATCGCGAGTTCTATGGCAAGGGCGTCATCATCACCGCCGACAACGCCAAGGCCTTTTACGACGAGAACATCGCGGCCGAGCCGAAGATGGACTGGAACGACATCTGGGGCCGGGTGACGGGCCAGATCCAGTACGAGTAGCCTTCACCCCGGCGGGGCGCGCCTCCCCAAGCGCGCCTCTTCGTCGGCTCCGGTCCGCCGGAGCCGACGGCCCGATGCGCGCAGCGCCCTGACGATCGTCCGGCGAGCTTGCGCACTCCTGATCGAGCCCATTCCTGATCGGGCCCATGAGGCGATCCGGCTGATGACTATCGAGACGTCCATCCATCCAGGCCCCGCGGCCAGGCCCGCCACCCGGCGTCGCTGGCGCATCGCCTCCTGGGCGCCGCTGATCGTGCTGGTGCTGCTCTGCGGCATCATCACGCTGATCAATCCGAACTTCCTGACCTTCGGCAATCTGGTCCGCATCAGCCAGGCGGCGATGATCCCGCTGGTGCTCGGCATGGGCGCCACCTTCATCATCCTGATGGGCTCGATCGACCTCTCGGTCGAGGGTGGGCTGACGCTTTCCGCCGTCATCCTGTCGATGCTGGTGATCAACGGCGCCAACGAGAACGCCTTCGGCCTGCTCGGCGTGCTGCTGGTGCTCATCGTCGGCGCGGGCGTCGGCTTCGCCAACGGCGTCATCCATGTCCGCCTGAAGATCCCCTCCTTCATGGTGACGCTCGGCATGTGGTTTGTCGGCGTCGGCGCCGCCAACGCGCTGCTCGGCGGCATGGCGATCCGCATCAACGACCCGCTCATTCGCGGCCTCGCCATCGAGCGCTTCCTCGGCTTCCCCTGGGGCGTCTGGGTCGCGCTCCTGTGCCTGGCCATCGCGCTGGTGATCCAGAACTACACTCGCCTCGGCCGCTACATCTACGCGCTCGGCGGCGGCGAGGAACTGGCGGCGCTGTCCGGCATTCCGGTCGGCCGCGTCCGCATCCTCACCTTCACGCTGGCCGGCGTGTTCTATGCCGTCGGCGGCGTGCTGGCGGCGGCGCAACTCGGCCTCGGCAACGCCCAGATCGGCACCGGCCGCCTGTTCACGACGATCACCGCCGTCGTCGTCGGCGGCACGGCACTTTCCGGCGGCCAGGGCAGCGTGCTGCAGACGCTGGTCGGCGTGCTGATCGTCGTCGTGCTCTCCAACGGCATGGTGCTGATGGGCGTGCCGCCCAGTGTGCAGATCGGCGTGCAGGGCCTCATGATCATCGCGGCGGTCGCGCTGTCGATCGACCGCAAGCGGATGCGGATCGTCAAATGAGCGCGACCCTCACCCCCGCCCCGTCCGCCGCCGCGCCCGGCACGGCCCCACCGCCCCCTGCCCTCGCCCTCATGCATGTCGAAAAGCGCTTCCCCGGCGTGCATGCGCTGAAGGACGTCACGATCGAGATCCGCCCCGGCGAGGTGGTTGGCCTGGTCGGCGAGAACGGCGCCGGCAAATCGACGCTGATGAAGATCCTGAGCGGCGTCTACCAGCCCGATTCCGGCGATATCCTGCTCGACGGCAAGAAGACCCGCTTCGTCAGCGCCTCCGACGCCATGAGCCAGGGCATCGGCATGGTATTCCAGGAGCAGTCGCTGCTGACCAACCTCACCGTCGGCGAGAACATCTATCTCGGCAATGAGAAGCAGTTTACCCGCTTCGGCATTGTCGACTGGCGCGCCCTCTACGCCGCCGCATCGCGCCAACTCGCCAAGGTGCAGATCGACGCCGACCCAAGGATGCGGGCCGACGATCTCGGCTTCGCGGCGCGCCAGATGGTCGAGCTCGCCAAGGCGCTGACGCTGGAGGAAAACGCGCCCGGCCATCTCGTCATCCTGCTCGACGAGCCGACCTCTGTGCTGGAGCGAGCCGAGATCGAAATCCTGTTCGCCCGCGTCCGGGCGCTGCGCGCCCGCGCCTCCTTCATCTTCGTCTCGCATCGGCTCGACGAGGTGCTGGAACTCTCGGATCGCATCTATGTGATGAAGGACGGCGCCGTCGTCGCCGATCTGGTAGCGTCCGAGGCCGACATCACGCAGCTGCATCATCTGATGGTCGGCCGCAGCCTGCAGGCGGAATATTACCGCGAACCGCTGCAGCGACCCTATCGCGACGAGGTCGTGCTCGAGCTCGACAGCCTTCGCCACGACAGCGCCTATCGCGACATCTCGTTCAAGCTGCATGCCGGCGAGATCCTCGGCATCGCCGGCGTCATCGGATCGGGCCGCGAGGAACTGACCCGCACACTCGCCGGATTCGCGCCGCATGATGGCGGCCGGCTTCTTGCCCGCGGGCGGGAGGTCAAGCTGCGCACCCCGGCCGAGGCCGTCGACATCGGCGTCGGCTACGTCCCGCGCGAGCGGCGCGTGGAGGGGCTGGTGCTGTTCCTGCCGGTTGCCGCCAACATCACGCTCGCCGACCTCGGCAGCCTGACCCGCGCCGGCCTGATCAACACCCGTGAGGAGCGACGGCTGGCGGAAAGCTGGGTCGAACGCCTCAAGGTGCGCACGCCCGGCATTAATACGCTCTGCCTCAACCTGTCCGGCGGTAACCAGCAGAAGGTCGTTCTGGCCAAGTGGCTGAACGCGGAGGCGCGCATCCTGATCCTCGATCACCCGACGCGCGGCCTCGATGTCGGCGCCAAGGAGGAGGTCTACGAACTGATCCGCGCCGTCACCGCCGAGGGCGTCGCCGTCATCCTGACCTCCGACACGCTGGAGGAGACGATCGGCCTCAGCCACACCGTGCTGGTGATGCGCGACGGCGCGATCACCCACCGCGTCGACGCCAGCCCCGGCCAGAAACCCAGGCAGGTCGATCTCATCGGATACATGGTCTAGGCATGAACACGCTCCTCGACACTTTCCGGAACGACGGCATGCGACAGTGGCTGCCGCTCGCGACGCTGATCCTCCTGGTGATCCTGGTCGGCGCGTTCCAGCCGGCCTTTCTCGACGTGAACACGCTGCTGCAGCTGGCGAGCGACACGGCCGTGCTATTCATCCTGGCGACCGGGGTCACCTTCGTCATCATGCTGGGCGGCATCGACCTGTCGATCCAGTCGATGGCCTCGCTTTCCAGCGTCGTCGTCGCGCTGACGCTCGCGCGCTTCGGCTACGGCGCGTTTGTCTTCGCGTTCGCGCTCGGCGCGCTGGCGGGGCTCCTTTCCGGCATCGCCCATGTCCGGCTGCGCATTCCCTCCTTCATCGCCACGCTCGCCATGGGCGGTGTGCTCTCGAGCGCCGCGCTGGTCACCTCACGGGAGCGCTCGATCACGCTTGGTGAAAGCGAACGCGCCTATCTCGGCTGGATCACCGGCACCGTATTCGGCATTCCGAATGTGGTCATCATCGCGCTGATCGTGCTCGTCGTCGCCCACATCCTGCAGAGCCGCACGCCGTTCGGCCGCTACAGCGCCGCGATCGGCGCCGGCGAACCGGCCGCCTATGCCTCCGGCGTCAAGGTCGACCGCCAGAAGATCTTCGCCTTCGTGCTCTCGGCGAGCTGCGCCGCCCTCGCCGGCATCGTGCTGGTCGGCCGCCTCGCCAGCGGCTCGCCGACGCTCGCCAGCGAGCTGCTGCTGCCCTCGATCGCCGCCGTCGTCGTCGGCGGCACCTCGATCACCGGCGGCGTCGGCAGCATCTGGCGCACGCTGGTCGGCGCGCTGATCATCTCGGTCGTGCGCATCGGCATGACCTTCCTCGGCGTCAATATCTTCGCCCAGAACATCGTCTTCGGCGTCGTGCTGGTCGCCGCCGTCGCCATCACCATCGACCGATCGAAAATTCCGATCGTCAAATAGACCTTTGCCAAACCCAGGAGCAGGAACATGGATCTCGGACTGCGCGACAAGGTCGCCGTCATCACCGGTGGCAGCATCGGCATCGGCCTCGCCGTCGCCAAGGGGCTGGCGGCCGAAGGCGCCCAGATCGTCATCGCCGCCCGCAATGCCGAGCGGCTCGAGGCGGCCCGCGCCGAGATTGTCGCGGCCCACCCCGTCACCGTGCTGGCCGTCGATTGCGACGTCTCGACCGCGCTCGGCTGCGACCGGCTGCTCGCCGCGACCGAGGAGGCCTTCGGCGGCGCCGACATCCTCGTCAACAATGCCGGTACCGGCAGCAACGAGACGATCATGGATGCGCCGGACGACAAGTGGCAGTTCTACTGGGACCTGCACGTCATGGCGGCGATCCGGCTGGCACGCGGACTGGTGCCGTCGATGAAACGGCGCGGCGGCGGCGTCATCCTCAACAACGCCTCGATCTGCGCCTCGCAGCCGCTCTGGTACGAGCCGATCTACAATGTCACCAAGGCAGCCCTGATCATGGCCTCGAAGACGATGTCGACCGAATTCATCACGGACAATATCCGCGTCAACGCGGTCAATCCCGGCTTCGTGCTGACACCGGACTGGATCAAGACGGCGACCCAGCTGACGGCCGATACCGGCGGCGACTGGAAGGGCTATCTCGACAATCTGGCGCGCGAGAACGCCCCGATCGGCCGCTTCGCCTCGCCGGAGGAAATCGCCGATTTCTTCGTCTTCCTCTGTTCCGCCCGCGCGAGCTACTCGGTCGGCTCCACCTATTTCATCGATGGCGGCATGCTGAAGACGATCTGAGCGCCGGGCCTGCGGGCACGTCCGCCGACGCCGGAAGCCATTGAACTCCGGCGAGGCGGGCGCTACGCAGGCCCTCCGTTCCATCTTGTGGTTGCGCGAAATGAAAGCGTCGAGAAAGTACCCGTCATCGACGGATGTCGCGCGCCTCGCCGGCGTCTCGCAATCCGCCGTCTCGCGCGCCTTCAGCGAGGGCAAGAGCGTCTCCGAGGAGACCAGCCGCAAGGTGTTCGAAGCAGCCAAGCAGCTCGGCTACAGTCCGAACTTCCTCCCGCGCATGCTGTTGAAGCATCGCTCGGACCTGGTCGCGATCGTCATCAGCGACACCTCCAACCCCTTCTATGCCGCGGCGGTCGATGCCTTCTCGAAAGCGTTGCAGGAGACCGGGCACCAGGTTCTCCTGGTCAGCGTCGACGGCGGCAATGCGCTGGACGGCATCCTGCCGCGCCTGGCCAGCTACCGGGTCGACGCCATCGTCAGCGCGCTGCCGGTGGTCACCAAGGCGGCGGCCGAGGCGTTCGCCCGCATCCGCATCCCAATCGTCTCGTTCAATACGCCGGCGCGCAACCAATGGGTCTCGTCGGTCTGTTCCGACAATGCCGGCGGCGCCGCCCTGGTGGCGGACCTGTTCGTGAAGCGTGGCGCCCGATCCTTCGGCTTCATCGGCGGCATGCAGGGCGACTATGCCAGCGACGAGCGCCTGCGCGGCTTTCGCGAGCGGCTGCGGACGCATGGCTTCGACCAGGTCCGGACCGCGAATGGCGACTATCTCTACGAGGACGCCTTCGCGGCGACCGCGGCGATGGCGGAACGGCGCGAGGTTCCGGATGCGCTGTTCTGCGCCAACGACCTGATGGCCTTCGGCGCGCTCGACGCGCTGCGCCGGGCCGGGCTGCGGGTGCCGGAGGATGTCCTGGTCGCCGGCTATGACGACGTCCCGGCCGCCGCCTGGGGCTCGTTCGACCTGACGACGGTGGTGCACGGCCATCAGGCGATGGTAGCGGCGGCGATCGCCATCCTGCACGCCCGCATGGCCGACACCGAACCCACGGACGGCGTCACCACCACGGTACCGGTCCGCCTGGCGGAACGGGCGACAACGCGGCGGTAGAACCGAGGCTCCCGGCGATCCCCGTCAACCGCCTCACGCTCGCCGTCATCCTGGACGCAGCACAGCGGAAATCCGGGACCCATTCAGCCGAAACGCCGGGAAAAGATCCTCGCCACCGGACGTCGGCGTCTAGGCCCCCACCGCCAGGCCCACCTCTGCCGCGCTTGCGCCCGCCCGGTTTCCCCGTACGAGATCCGACGCCTTCTCGCCGATCATCACGGTCGGGGCGTTGGTGTTGGACGAGACCAGACGCGGCATGATCGAGCTGTCGCAGACCCTGAGCCCCTCGATGCCGTGCACACGCAGTTCCGGATCGACGACCGCGTCCTCGCCGTGCCCCATCCGGCAGGTGCCGACCGGGTGATAGGCGGTGCGGGCGGCCTGGCGGGCGAAATCCTGATACTCGCGCAGGGTGCGCACGCCGGAGCCTGGAATATGCTCGCGCCGGATGAAACGCTTGAAAGCGCCTTGCGACATGATCTCCTGGCTGATCTTCACGCCGTCGACGGCGCGGGCGAGATCATAGGGATCGGCGAAGGCGTTGGTGTCGATCCGCGGGGCGTCGTTCGGATCGGCCGAGCGCAAGGTGACCGACCCGCGCGAACGCGGCCGAAGATGATAGGAGTTCAGCGTGCAGCCATTGCCGCCCGGCACGCTTCCGACGCCTTTCTCGACGCCGGCGCCGGGCAGGAAGTGGAACTGCAGGTCGGGCGTCTTCTCCGCCCGGTCGCCCCACCAGAACGCACCGCCCTCGACAATGTTCGAGGCGACTGGCCCCTTGCCGAAGGCGAGATATTCGAGTCCCGCCATCAGCTTCCAGTGCGGCTTCTTGTATTTGTCGAAGCTGTACGGTCCGGTCAGCTCGTAGACGACGTCGATATTGGTGTGGTCCTGCAGGTTCTGCCCGACCCCGGGCAAATCCCGGACCACCGCGATGCCGTGCTCGGCGAGATGCGCGGCCGGACCGATGCCGGAGAGCATCAAAAGCTTCGGCGAGCCGATCGCGCCGGCGCAGACGAGCACCTCGCGCTCGGCCCGCACGACCTCGCTCGCGCCATCCTCGGTCACGATCTCGACCCCGACGGCGCGGCCGTTCTCGATCACGATCCGCCGGGTCAGGACACCGGTGCGAACCGTCAGGTTGGGGCGGCCGAGCACCGGCTTCAGATAGCCGACCGCCGTGCTGCAACGCCTGCCGCCGCGCGTCGTCGTCTGGTAGTAGCCGGTGCCGGCCTGCCGGAGACCATTGAAATCGGCGGTGAACGGCAGACCCGCCTCCTGCGCCGCCTGCACGAAGACACGCGTCAGCGGATGCGGCGTGCCGCTGCTGACACCGAGCGGACCGCCATGGCCGTGATAGGGACCGGCGAAAGTGTCGTTGTCCTCGGAGCGGATGAAGAGAGGCAGGACCTCGCGAAACGACCAGCCGGAACAACCTTCCTCCTCGGCCCAGGCGTCATAATCCTCCGGGCAGCCGCGGGTAAAAACCTGGGCGTTGATCGAGCTGCCGCCGCCGAGCACCCGCCCCTGCGGATAGACGATGGTACGGCCTTCGAGCGCCTTGCCCGGCTCGGTCTCGTAGCCCCAAGAAAGCGGCCCGGCCGAGATCTTGAAGAAGCCGACCGGCATATGGATGTAGCGGTCTGTATCGCGCGGGCCGGCCTCGAGCAGCAGCACCGAAACGTCCGGGTCCTCGCTGAGCCGGGCGGCCATCACGCAGCCGGCGGATCCTCCGCCGACGATGACATAGTCAGGCATGCATCCCCTCCCTTGCGCCCGCCGGCAACGCCCGCTTCCGGTTCGGCGGGGTCGATCGCGCGGTCGCGACGTCCTCCCGAACGCGGCCGCTGTCGACGGTCTTTCGCCGATGCTAGCGCAGGAAACACCATGCCGCTCGCCTTTTGGGAGACGTCCGGATGGAAAACCGCGCGCCGCATACCCGGGCGTGATGGGACGAGCGTCAGGCCTCGCCGGGCGGCTCGTGGCCAGCCGGAACCGGCTGGACCTCCCCCGTCTTTCTGCGCGTCACCCACGACACCGCATATTCGATCACGGCGAACAGGCTCGGAATGATGAACAGGCCGATGGTCGACGCCGCCAGCATGCCGCCGACGATCGTCACGCCGACGGCCTGGCGCGCGCCGGCGCCGGCTCCCGTCGAGACGGCGAGCGGCAACACGCCGAATATGAAGGCGAGCGCCGTCATCAACACGGCGCGGAAGCGTTGCTCCGCGCCCATCCTCGCCGCTTCGGCAATGGAATGGCCGGCCTCGTACTGCTCTTTCGCGAACTCGACGATCAGGATCGCGTTTTTCGACGCGAGGCCGATCAGCAGCACGATGGCGATCTGCGCGTAGAGGCTGTTCTGCAACCCGACCAGCGTCAGCGCCGCCACCGCGCCGAAGGCGGCCGCCCCCAGCGACAGGATGATCGAGATCGGCAGGATCCAGCTTTCATACTGGGCGACCAGGAACAGGAAGGCGAACAGCAGAGCAAGGCCGATGACGATCGGCTCCTGGCCCGAACTCGTGGTCTCCTGATAGGAAAGGCCCGACCATTCGTAGGAATAGCCCGCCGGCAGCGTGTCCGCGGCGACCCGCTCGACCGCGGCGATCGCCTGGCCCGAACTGGCGCCGGGCGCCGCGACGCCGTTGATCGGTGCCGCCGGCAGCAGATTGTAGCGCGAGATGACATAGGGCCCGAGAATGGTCGTCAGCGACACGACCGTGCGCAGCGGCACCATGTCGCCGGAAGCATTGCGGACATAGATGTTGAGGACATCATCGGGCTTGGCCCGGAACGAGGCATCCGCCTGCAGATTGACCTGATAGACGCGCCCCTCATGCGTGAAGTCGTTGACGTAGAGCGGGCCGAAATTGGCGCCGAGCGTCGCATAGATGCCGTCGACGCTCAGTCCGAGCGCCTCGGCGCGCGTCCGATCGACATTGATGTAGACCTGCGGCACGTCGGGATTGAAGGTTGTCGAAAGGCCGCCAATGGCCGGCTCCTTGTTGGCGGCGCTGATCAGCGAGCGAGCCACCTGGGCGATTTCGGTCGGCGGCTGGCCGCGCAGGGCCTGCAGCCGGAGGTCGAGGCCGCCGACCGTGCCGAGGCCCGGGATAGGCGGCGGCACGAAGATCGCGACGTTGGCGCCCGGTATGGTCGAGAACCTCGCCCTGAGCTTGCTGAGCAGGGAATTGATCTGCAATGCCGGCGTGTCCCGCTTGCTCCAGGGTTCGAGCGAGGCGAGCGCGAAGCCGCCATTCGGCAATTGCGTCCCTTGCAGGATGCTGTAGCCGGCGACCGACATGACGTTGGCGACACCCTCCGTCTCCTTCAGGATTCCCTCGACCTCGGCCATGATCTCGCGGGTGCGGTTCAGCGAAGCGGCATTCGGCAATTGGAGGTCGAGGAACAGCGCGCCCTGGTCCTCGTCCGGCAGGAAGGTGGAAGGCAGCTTGACGAACAGGAACGCCGCCCCGGCGAAAAGCGCGACCAGGACGAGGATCGGAATGATCGCGTGATGGACGAAATAGCCGACCAGATGGCCATAGGCCGTGCGGGTCGCGTCGAGGAAGCGGGCGAACCAGCCGAGCGGTCCGCGCCGGTAGCCGGCATGCACCGGCTTGAGCATGACGACGCTGAGCGCCGGGCTAAGGGTCAGCGCAACGATCGCCGACACGACGAGCGACGACGATATGGTCACGGCGAACTGGCGATAGAGCTGTCCGTTGATCCCGGGCAGGAAGCCGGTCGGCGTCACCACGGCGAGCAGGACGAAGGTCGTCGCGATGATCGGCCCGGTGATCTGGCCCATCGCCATCCGGGTGGCGCCCGCCGTGTCGAGGTCCGGATGTTGCTCCATCACATGCTGGACGTTCTCGACCACCAGGATGGCATCGTCGACGACAAGCCCGATCGCCAGGATCAGCGCCAGCAAGGTGATCGTATTGGCCGAATAGCCGAGCGCATAGAGGACCGCCATCGCCCCCAGCAGCGAGACAGGAATGGCGATGGCCGAGATCACCGTCGCCCGCCAGTCCTGCAGGAAAAGGAAGGTGATCACGAGGACGATGATGAAGGCCTCGACCAGGATCTGCACGATCGAGGCGATGCTGGCGCGCACGAACTGCGTGGCATCGTAGACGATCTGGTACTCGAGTCCGGCCGGAAAGGTCGGCCGCAACCGTTCCAGTTCGGCTTCGACGGCATTGGCGGTGCTGATCGCGTTGGCGCCGGGCGCCTGCGAAATCGTCAGCATCGCCGTCGGCAGGCCGTTCAATTGGGCGTTGGTGGAGTAGCTCTGCGCGCCGAGCTCGATGCGGGCGACATCGCGCAGGCGGATGATGGCGCCGTCCGCGCCCGTCCTCAGCACGATGTTGCCGAATTCCGTCGCGGTTTCGAGGCGGCCCTGTGCCACCAGCGTGTACTCGACCTCGGTTCCCGGCGGCGCGGGCTGGCCACCCACCTGGCCGAGCGACGCCTGGATGTTCTGCGCCTTGATCGCGGCGGAGATGTCCTGCGGCGTCAGGCCGAGCGCCAGCATCTGCGTCGGATTGGTCCAGATCCGTATCGAATATTCGCTGGATCCGATGACCGAGGCTTCGCCGACGCCGGGCACCCGCACCATCGCATCGACGATCGCCGTGGTGACGAAATTGTTGATCTCGAGCGGCGCGACCTTGTTGTCGGGGGAATAGAAGCCGAGCGCGAGGACGAAATCGGGCGAGCGCGACGAGACACTGACACCCTGCGCCTGCACCTCGGCCGGCAGCTTCGAGATCGCCAGCTGGGCCCGGTTCTGGACGTTGACCTGGGCGATATCGGCGTTGGTGCCGATCTGGAACGTCACCGAAAGCGAATATTGCCCGGCATTCGAGCTGGTCGACGACATGTACATCATGTCGTCGACGCCGTTGATCGCGGTCTCCAGGGGCCCGCCGACGACATCGGCGATGACCTCGGCGCTGGCACCGGGATAGACGGCCGATACGTTGACCGTCGGCGGCGAGATTTCAGGATATTGCTGGACCGGCAGGAAATTGATCGAGATCAGGCCGGCGAGCGCGACGATGATCGAGATCACCATTGCGAAGCGGGGTCGACTGATGAACAGGCTCGAGATCATGGCATGTCACCGACCGGTGTCCCTTCCGTCGGCCGGACCTTGATCCCTTCCCGCAGCCGCTGCACGCCCTGCACGACGACCTGTTCGTCGCCGCTCAGGCCCTTGGTGACAGCCCAGCCCGTCTCGACCTGCGGGCCGAGTTCGATCCGGCGGATCGACACCACGTCATCGGCGCCGAGTACATAGACATAGGGGCCGATCTTGTCGCGCAGAACGGCGGTCTGCGGCACCACCGGCAGTCGCGGCGCGTTCTTTTCCTCCGCGATCAGGGTGACGAACTGGCCCGGAACCAGGACATGCCGGGGATTGTCGAAGATCGCCCGCACCGTCACCGTACCGGTCTGCGGGTTTACCTCGCTGTCGACATATTCGAGCTTGCCGGTGCCCTTGAAGATCGTGCCGTTGGCGAGCCGCAGCGAAAGGTCGAGCTTTGGCGGCAGTTCGCCAAGGGTCTCCTGCTGCCGGAAGGTGATCAGGGTTCCTTCGGCCAGCGAAAACGCGACGCGGAGCGGATCCAGGCTGACGATCCGCGCCAGCGGGCCGGAGCTGG
This sequence comes from Kaistia granuli DSM 23481, assembly GCF_000380505.1. Classification (GTDB taxonomy): domain Bacteria; phylum Pseudomonadota; class Alphaproteobacteria; order Rhizobiales; family Kaistiaceae; genus Kaistia; species Kaistia granuli. The sequence goes on from NZ_AQYH01000008.1 coordinate 504,539, forward strand.
CGCTGACGAGGCTGCCGACCGAGAAATTGGATTTGCTGATGACGCCGGCGATCGGGGCCTTGATGCGGGTGTAGGAAACGTTGAGATCCGCCAGGTCGACCGCCGCCTGCGCCGCGGCGACATTGGCGGCGGCGATGTCATAGTTCTCCTGCGCCGTGTCCATCGCGGCCTGCGAGATGGTCCGGGTCACGAAGAGTTCCTGGGTACGCTTCAGCGCCTGCGTCGCCGAGGTGAGCGTCGCCTGGGTGCGCTCGAGCTCCGCCTTGGCGGAGGCGAGCTGCGCCTCGAACTGGTCCGGCTCGATGTTGAACAGCGGATCGTTGACCTTGACCTGCTGACCGGGCTGGAAATCGATCGACCGGAGAAATCCCTCGACGCGGGCCCGGATATCGACCGAGTCGATGGCCTCGACGCGGGCGGTGAACTCTTCCGGCTTCTTGATGTCTTCGACCGCGATGCGCTGGACGACGACCGCCGGCGGCTCGGCGGGCTGTTGGGCGAAGGCATCCGGAGTGAAGAACAGGCAGGCGAGAGAGACAGCAACTGCCCGGAGGGGAGAGGAAAGTCCAGCCATGAAGCATTTCCCTCGGCGCCATGACGACGCGCTAGTGCTCAGTACAGCCTTCCTTGCAGGAGGCGGTCAAGCGATAAGTGCTTCGAAGCATTGATAGGCTCGGCCCACCTAATGCCCCGCGCGGTCTGGCAGTCACAGCAACGCGATGCGCCGACAACGCCGCCCAGCCTGCAGACGGGGCCCGTCTGCCGAAGCGGCATCCAAGGTCCGCTGCCAGTCTTGAGCGCGGTGCGACGCTTGGCCAGATACTCAGCCGGCTCGACGGCAGGAGCAACGCATCGCCCCTCGCTCGTTGTCCGGCGCGGATATCCCAGTCGCACTGGCAGCCGTGGCGGCGCTCGAAACCGCCCCGGAATAGCCAGCAACGAATGTTTGATGGCTGCTCGGTTCCGAGGGGCTCGGCGGTACCCTACGCCGGCGAGGCAGACTACACTGACGGCCTTGCGGATCGACAGGAAGACTTCCTGCGAAGGACTTCTCCGGAGGTTTCCCTTTGCGTCGGTCGCATCCCACGACTGGAGCAGCCCATGTTTTCGTGCACACCCGACCACGATGAACCGCTGACAGGCCATGCTGGCTGCGCCTGCCACAGGCCGGAACTACAGGCCCTCACCCGCCGGCTGAATGCGGACCTCTCGCGGCGTGGCTTCGTCGCCGGTCTCGGCGCCTCGCTCGCCATGCTCGGCCTGCCGCGGCGGGCCGCTGCCCAGCCGACGCCTCCGGCGCAGTCCACCCTGTTTCGCAATTTCCGCCTCTTCGACGGCAAGTCGGCCAACCTGCGCGACGGACTGAGCCTTCTCGTCGAGGGAAACCGCATTGCCTCTCTCACGCCGGGCAACCCGGCGCCGCCGGAACGCGCCCGGGTGATCGATTGCGGCGGACGCGTGCTGATGCCGGGCCTGATCGACGCGCACTGGCACTCGCTGTTCGCTGCGTTGCCCATATCGAGCCTGCTCAACAGCGACATCGGCTATATCCATCTGGCGGCCAGCGCCGAGTCCGAGCGCACCTTGATGCGCGGATTCACGACGGTTCGGGATCTCGGCGGCCCGGCCTTCGCCTTCAAGCAGGCCATCGACGAGGGCCTGGTGACCGGCCCGCGCATCTATCCCTCCGGTGCCATGATCACAACCTCGGGCGGCCATGGCGACCTGCGGCCGCTGACCGACGTGCCGCGCAGCCCCGGCGGAGAGGCGAGCCTGGCGGAGCAAACCGGCGGCGTGGCGATCGCCGACGGCGCCGACGAGGTTCGCCTGCGCTCGCGCGAGCAGCTTCTGCAGGGCGCTTCGCAGGTCAAGCTGGTCGGCGGCGGCGGCGTGTCATCGCCGCGCAGTCCCGTCGATGTGACGACCTTCAGCATCGAGGAACTGCGCGCCGGCATCGAGACGGCTGCCGGCTGGGGCGCCTATGCAACCGTGCACGCCTATGCTCCGACGACCATCCAGCGCGCCATCCAGGCCGGTGCCCGCTGCATCGAGCACGGCCACCTGATGGACGAGGCCACCGCGGCGATGTTGGCCGAGAAGGACGTGTGGCTCAGCCTGCAGCCCTTCCTGACCGACGACGACTCGGTGCCGCTCACCGGCCCGAGCCGGGTGGCGCAGCTCAAGGTGTTCGGCGGTACCGACACGGCCTACAAGCTGGCCATCAAGCACGGTATCAAGACCGCCTTCGGATCCGACATGCTGTTCTCGGCGGCGCTGGCGGCGCGCCAGGGCATCATGCTGACGCATCTGACGCGCTGGTATTCGAACGCCCAGATCCTGACGATGGCGACGAGCACGAATGCCGAGCTTCTGGGCCTATCGGGGCCGCGCAATCCCTATCCTGGCAAGCTCGGGGTGATCGAGGACGAAGCGTTCGCCGATCTGCTGCTCGTCGACGGCAACCCGCTTGAGGACATCCATCTCCTCGCCCGGCCCGAGTCGAGCCTGGTTGTCATCATGAAGGACGGCCGAATCCACAAGGATACGCTGGCCGCGTGAGGTCCCGACCGATCGGGACGGAGAGCCTCAACATCCTCTCCGCCCGCCCTCCCGTTGGCGGCTAGTACGCCGTCCAGCCGCCAATGGCGGCATAGCGCGCGGCGGCGCCAATGTCGGGGCAGCCGGGCTCGGCCGGAGGCCAGGGCAATGAGGGCCGGACAAGCGATCCGGCACCAACCAGGGTCTGGCGCGACGGCAGCAAGCCAACGTGCCGCCGCCAGGCCGCCCCGGACGTCTGCGCTACAGCACGCGCGAGAGAAATTCGCGGGTGCGGGCGGATTTCGGGTTGGCAATCACCTCGCGCGGTGCGCCTCGCTCGATGATGACGCCCTCGTCCATGAAGATCAGGTCGTCGCCGACTTCGCGGGCGAAGCCGATCTCATGCGTCACCACCACCATGGTCATGCCGCTCTCGGCCAGGTCGCGCATCACCTGCAGCACCTCGCCGACCAGCTCCGGGTCGAGGGCCGAGGTCGGCTCGTCGAACAGCAGCACCTTGGGGTTCATGGCGAGCGCGCGGGCAATGGCAACGCGCTGCTGCTGGCCGCCGGAGAGTTCCCGCGGATACCGGCTGGCCTTGTCGGAAAGGCCGACGCGCGCCAACAGGACCTCGGCGCTGGCCTTGGCCTCGGCGACGGGAACGCCGCGCACGCGGGTCGGCGCCTCGATCAGGTTCTCCATGACGGTCATGTGCGAGAACAGGTTGAACGACTGGAACACCATGCCGATATCGGCGCGGCGCTTGCACAGCAGGCTGTCCTTCACCTCATACAGCTTGCCGTCGCGCAGATCGTAGCCGACGAACTCGCCGTCAACGAGCAGCACGCCCCCGGTCAATTGCTCGAGGTGGTTGATGCAGCGCAGGAAGGTGCTCTTGCCCGAGCCGGACGGCCCGATGATACAGGCGACCGAGCCCTTCGGCACCGTCAGATCGATGCCCTTCAGGACTTCGACCGAGCCGTAGGACTTGCGGACCGAGCGCGCGAAGACCATCGCATCCGGGGGCACGCCAAAGCGTGCGCGGGTTTCCGCCTGGGATGTCATGGCTGCGCCCTCCCCTTGCGAGATCCAAGCAGCGACTGGAGCAGCCGGATCACCGGATTCTCCTGGCGGCGGTCGCTGCGGCCGTAATAACGTTCGAGGAAGTGCTGCCCGATCGACATCACCGTGACCACGAACAGGTACCAGAACGCCACGACGATCAGCAGCGGGATGGTCTCAAACGTGCGGGCATAGATGCTCTGGGCGGTATAGAACAGGTCGTCGACCGCGATGAAGGTGACGAGTGACGTCATCTTCAGCAGGCTGATCGCCTCGTTGCCGGTCGGCGGCACGATGAAGCGCATCGCCTGCGGCAGGATGATCCGGCGCAGGATCTGCCGGTAGGACATGCCGAGGCCGCTCGCCGCCTCGAACTGGCCGTGCGGCACCGACTTGATGCCGGCCCGGATGATCTCGGCCAGATAGCCCGCCTCGCAGAGCGACAGGGCGACGACGGCCGAGACGAAGGGCGTCATGAAATCGTTGGTGTTGACCGAGAAGACCGTGCCGAAACCGGGGATGGACAGCGTGGCGGTCCGGAACAGCAGCGACAGATTGAACCAGAAGATCAGCTGGATCAGCGCCGGGACACCGCGGAAGAACCAGACATAGGCGCTGGCGAAAGTCTGCAGCACCGCGCTTGGCGAGACGCGCATGATGGCGATGATCGTGCCGATGACGATGGCCGCCGCCATGATGACGACCGTCAGCAGCAGGGTCTTGCCGAGGCCGCGCATGATCGAGGGGTGGAACAGATAGTTGGCAGCCGTCCCCCAGTCGAAGGCCGGATTGGTCGCGAACGCCCTGCCGATGAAAAAGGCGAACAGCATCGCGACGGCGATGCCGATCCAAATGCCGTAGCGCCGACGCGGCACGACGATCAGTTCTTCAACCGGCAGATCTAACGGAAGCCCGGTAGTCTTGTTCGGCTCAACCAGGCTCATCCGCACGGTTCCTCGAAGGTTGGGGGCGTCGATGGGAGCGGGACCGGACGCCGTGACGTCCGGTGCCGACCAACTCAGTCCTTGCGGACCTTGTCCATGCTATCGACCAGATAGGGTTCCTGGATGGCGTATTTGCCCATGCCGTATTTGTCGAGGACCTTCTGATAGGTGCCGTTCTTGAACAGCTCCGACAGGGCCGCGATCATCATCGCCTGCGTGGCGGCATCGCCCTTGGCGACTGCCATGCCGAGCGGCGCGACCTCATAGAGCTCCGGCAGCACGACCAGCTTGCCGTTGCTCGTCACCTCAAAATAGCTCGACGCGGTGGCATCGTCGAGGCGCGCGTCGATGCGGCCGGACAGAACGGCCTGGATCGTGTCGGTCGAGGCGTTGAACACCGACTTTTGGATCGGCCCCAGATTGGCGGCCTTGCATTCGGCATCCAGTTTGTCGACGAGGAAATCGGACACGGTGCCGGCCGAGACGCCAACGCGCTTGCCGCACAGCGGATGGTCGCCGGAGAAGGCGGCAACCTGGTCCGGCGACGTCGAGGCGGCGACGCCTGCCTTCAGAAACATGACGAAGTCAACCTGCTTCAGGCGATCGTCATTGGCCGAGAAGGTCTCCCAGGCGATCTTGAAGCGCCCGGCCGACAGACCGGGGATCATCGAGGGAAACGGCGTCCGCTGGATGTCGAGCTTGGCGTCGAGCAACTTGGCGACCTCGCCGGCCAGCTCGATGATGATGCCGGTCTGCTGACCGTCGGCATCGAGATACTCGAACGGCGCGAAGTCGAGCGTATTGGCAATCGACAGCGTGCCGGTCTGGGCCACCTCGGGCGACTTGACGATTTCGGCCGAGGCCGGTCCGACCGACCACGCCGTCAGCCCGAGCGCAATTCCCAGCCCTGCCATCGGCTTCAGATATCGATTCATTGTCATCTCCTCTCGATCTGTTCCTGGAAGTCCGTCATTCGGTCCGCCGAAGCAAGGCTCCGGCGGAGTTCCCCATTGGTCCAGCCCTCCCTCTTCGGGGCGGGTTTGGATTTCGAAAACACGTCAATCGGCATGCCGATGCGCGGTTCAAAGCGTCGCCGCGCTTCAGACCCCCGTCGTCGGTAGCGGCTTGGTGCCGTCGATGAAACGCTCGTAGCGGAAGGCCCTCGGGTCGACAATCGGCATCGCTCCCGTGACCAGATCCGCCGCGAGCCGTCCCGCCGCCGGGCCGATGCCGAAGCCGTGGCCCGAGAAGCCCGTGGCGATCACCAGGCCCGGATGAGACTGGACGGTTGAGATCACCGGTATCACATCCGGCGTGGCGTCGATCATGCCGGCCCATTGCTGGACCACCGGCACATTCCGGAAAATCGGAAATGCTTCCTGCAGGGCGGCATAGGCGGCGGCGAGCTGGCGCTGGCGCGGTTGCGGATCGAGGATGCGTGTCGCCTCGAATGCCATCGCCGCGCCATCGGCGCCGCGCAGGCTGTCGCGCAGGCCGGCAACCAGGGGCGCGCCGAAGCCGAGGCGCATGTGCCGCCATTCGCGCTTCAAAATGGGCAGGAAATCGCCGAGAAAGCGAAAGCTGTCCGGCACGACGTCGTGCAGGCTGCGGCTGCCATCGGCGATCGTGTAACCACCATCAAGGCGCTTGCGATAGGCAAAGCGCGGCCCCCAGGCAGCCCCGTCCGGCCCCCCCTCGACCGGAGCCGTCCGCAGCACCGAGGACCGTATCCCCAATTGCGGCAGGCGCAGTCCCAGCGTCCGGCAAAGCTGGCTGGACCAGATGCCGCCGGCGATGACGACACGTTTGGTCGCGATCCGTCCGCGTTCGGTGACGACGGCGGACAGGGCGCCGCCGCTGGACTCGAGGCTGCGCACGGAGCAATTTCCCAGCAACACGGCGCCGCTGCGGGCGGCGGCGAGGGCGATCGCCGGTGCGGCCTTCTGCGGTTCGGCGCGGCCGTCGCTGGGCGTATGGAGCGCGGCATGAAAGGTCCGGGCCGCGCCGGGCAGCCGTCGCGCCAGTTCCGGGCCGGAGATGATCCGGGTGTCGAGCGCATACGCTCCGGCGCGGGCGATCCAGTCCTGATGATGCGCCACGTCGGCATCGTTTTCACAGAGATAGAGGATGCCGGTGCGCCGAAAGCCGACATCGCAGCCGACGAGGGCTTCCATCTCGTCCCAGAGGCGCATCGCTTCGACGACCAGCGGCAATTCACGCGGGTCGCGGCCCATGCGGCGAACCCAGCCCCAGTTGCGGCTCGACTGCTCGCCAGCGAACTGACCTTTTTCACAGACGACGACAGACAGCCCTTCCCGCGCAAGGAACAGGGCCGTGCTCAAACCAATGATGCCGCCGCCAATGACGACGACATCGGACGATGTTGGCTGGACGTCGGCGGATCCGACGGGATCAGTGGGTGGCCCCAAACTTGGTCCTCTCGCAGCAAGTGCGTTTTCAGGCGAAGTGGGCACCGGTTCGCGTGAAAAAAACGCTACCAGACAGAGAGACGGAGCCTTTCGCCGCTTCGACGAAACCGTGAAAGGCTCCGGGTGCCGATGGGTCGGGCGTCTTCCGTCCGGCCCATCGGGTCGAGTCGCAGCGTGGCGCGCTAGGTCGCCTGGGAGGAAGCCGCTGCGCCCTTGCGATAGTGATAGTTCTTGTCGATACGCTCCATCAGGTAGTCGCGATAGAGCACCGGCTCGTACTTGGGTTCCGTGCCAGCCGGAAGACAGGGCGGCAGCACCTCGATCATCTCATCCATCGAGGGATCGAAGAAGAAGGGCTGCGAATAGCGCTCACGACCCGAGCGGTTGATGACGCGATGCGGCGTCGACACGAACTGGTCGTTCGACCAGCGCGCGAGGATGTCGCCGACATTCATCACGAAGGTATCGGGGATCGGCGGCGCAGGGATCCATTCGCCGGCCTTGTTCTTGACCTCGAGCCCGCCGACATCGTCCTGCGCGAGCAGGGTGATGTAGCCGTAGTCGGTATGCGGCGCGGAACCGAACAGGCCGGCTTCCTCCGGCTGCGTCGGATAATGCAGCAGGCGCAGGAAAGTCGTCGGCTTCTCGAAATAGCGATTCATGCTCTCGGGCGGCAGACCGAGCGAGATCGAGATGGCACCGACGAGTTCGCGCGCCAGCGCGCTCATCTCGGCGACGTAGCGCTCGATGGTGGCGTGGAAGCCAGGCAGCTCGGCTTCGGAAGGCCACTGGTTGGGGCCCTGCAGCGGCTTGCCGGCCAGCGCGTCCGGGTCGTCGGCGGCGACCTCGTGCATGAAGAAGATGGATTCGCTCTGGTTCGGCTTGCTGACCTTGGCGACCGAAGAGGTGACGATGGTCGAGCCATTGAAGGGCAGATAGCCACGGAAGTTCTTGTCGATCTTCAGCGCCAGCTTCTGCTCGTCCGGCAGGGCGAAGAAGGCGCGGCTCATGCTGCGCACGGCCTCGACATCGGCGCTGGGGACACGGTGGCCCGAAACATACAGGAAACCGACCGTCTCGAGATAGCCGCGCAGCGTCTCCGCCACAGCGCGGGCATCAGCGGGATCGCCGGTGTACAACCCCGAAACGTCGAGGATCGGAATCTGCGAAAAATCGCCGCGTGCCTCAGCCACCATGCAGGCCTCCCATCTTGAACATAAGATACAGTACTGTATTCTCGGAGCGCGTCGCTTGGCAATAGCCGGGCCCCACCTCCCACAGCATCGACAAGGAAACGCCGTGGCTCCGCGCAAGATCATCATCGATACAGACCCGGGGCAGGACGACGCGTTCGCCATCCTGTTCGCCCTCGGCTCCCCCGCGGAACTCGATGTGCTGGGCATCACGACGGTCGGCGGCAACGTCCCGCTCAGGCTGACGACGGAGAATGCGCTCAAGGTCGTCGAGCTGGCCGGACGCGCCGATGTGCCGGTCTATGCCGGCTGTCCCGGCCCCATGGTCAAGAAGCTGATGACGGCCGAATATGTGCACGGTCCGACCGGTATGGACGGCGCCGACCTCCCTGCCCCGTCGATCGCTGCCCAGGATGAACACGCGGTCAACTATCTGGTCCGTACCATCATGGCGGCGCCCGAGGGCGAACTGACCGTCTGTACGCTCGGCCCGATGACCAACCTCGCCATGGCGATGGTGATGGAGCCGCGGATCATCCCCCGGCTGCGCGAAGTCGTTCTGATGGGCGGCGGCTTCTTCCAGGGCGGCAACGCGACCCCGGCAGCCGAATTCAACATCTTCGTCGATCCGCACGCGGCCCATGTCGTGTTTGAATCGGGCGTGCCGGTGACCATGTGCCCGATCGACTGCACCTATACCGCCGAGATGACGGTGGAATGGCTCGACCGGCTGCGGGCGACCGGCAAGCGGGCCGCGATCGAGGCGGCGAACATGGCCGACTTCTATCGCCAGTATGGCAGCCACAAGTTCCAGACGACGGCGCGGCCGATCCATGACGCCTGCGTCACCGGCTATCTTCTGGCGCCGGAGATCTACCAGCAGCGCCAGTGCAGCGTCACCATCGACATCGTCTCGCCGGAGACGATCGGCATGACGGTGGTCGACTGGTGGCATGTCACCGGCCGTCGCCGGAACTGCAACGTTCTGCGCGCCATCGATCCCGCTCCGTTCTTCGAGCTGATGCTGGAGCGCATCGGCGCTCTCGACTGACGTCCACCTCGCGACGGCTCGCTGTCGCGAGGTCGCATCTCCCTACCGCGGTCGCGACGAGGCCGGACTGGCGCGTTTTCGAGCGAAGGAACCGGTTCGCGCGAAGAAAACGCGCTCCAGCAAAGAGTTAGAGCAGTTCGCCGTTTCGATGGAACGACGAATTGCTCTATGGTCGTCGTCGTACGTCACCGGATTGCAGGAGCTCGTTTTGCCGAAGACTGCCAGGCCGACTTCCGAAACGGCGCCTGCCCATCGACGCAAGACGCTGACGCGCGAAGCCTGGATTGCCGCGGCGCTCAAGGTGCTCGAAAAGCGCGGCATCGCCGATGTGAAGATCGACGTGCTGGCCAAGCAGTTCAAGGTCACGCGCGGCAGCTTCTATTTCCACTTCTCCAGCATCAAGGATCTGCGCGAAGCCCTGCTGGAAGAATGGCGCGCGCGCAACTGCCGCCCCTTCGAGGCGCTGGCGAAGGATCCGCACCCGGACGGGCTGGTATTCTTCGAAATCATCGTGAAGACATGGGTAAACGAGGACCCGTTCAGCCCGCTGCTCGATCTGGCGGTACGCGATTGGTCCCGCGGATCGCGCAAACTCGCCGACGAGATGGCAGCGGCGGACGGCCTGCGGATCTCGCTGCTGGAAAGGTCATTCCTGGCGCTCGGCTACCCGGACGACGAAGCGCTCGTCCGGGCCCGCATCACCTATTTCCACCAGATCGGCCACTACACGCTGTATTTCCGCGAGTCGGCCGCCGACCGGAAGCGCTATCAGCCGATCTACGGCAAGGTCCTGCTCGGTCCGAGGGCCGAGGCGGCAGAAGCGCGGCCAGTGGTCGACGAGGTCCAGGACGGCTGAACGCCACCCGTCCCGACGCCTTCGACAACCTGAAACACATCCGCGGATGCGCCCCCGCCTTGTTCGTTCAGCAATGCCGGAAGATCTGCTGCGGGGCGCAATCGTGCCGTCCCGACGTCCGTTTTCGACCTAGGCGGTCCATGCGCCGGCGAGTTCAAACGGCGTCGGGCCGAGGGCAGCGAGTTCGGGCTCGCTCCATCCCTGCAGCCCGGCTGGCGGTTACTTATGCAGGCCGCCGACGAAGAGATACTTCTTCTCGACGAATTCCTCGATGCCGTGGTGCGAGCCCTCACGGGAATTGCCGGATTCCTTGACACCGCCGAACGGCGCCAGCTCGGTCGAGATCAGGCCGGAATTGATGCCGACCATGCCGTATTCCAGCGCCTCGCCCACCCGGAAAATCCGGCCGATATCGCGGGTATAGAGATAGGCGGCGAGCCCGAACTCGGTGTCGTTCGCCCTGGCGATGACTTCGGCCTCGTCGTCGAAGACGAAGACCGGCGCGAGAGGGCCGAAGGTCTCCTCACCCGCGACCTGCATGGTCTCGTCGACGCCGGCGATCAGGGTCGGCTCGAAGAAGGTGCCGCCGAGCGCATGCCGCTTGCCGCCGACCAGCGCCCGCGCGCCCTTCGAGACCGCATCAGCGATGTGCTCCTCGATCTTCTGAACCGCCTTCTCGTTGATCAGCGGACCAAGCTGGACGTTTCCGGTCGCGCCATTGCCGACCTGGAGAGCGGCGACCGCGACGGCCAGCTTCTCGGTGAACGCCGCCTCGACGCCCCGCTGGACATAGATGCGGTTGGTGCAGACGCAGGTCTGGCCGGCATTGCGGAACTTCGAGAGCATCGCGCCCTCGACGGCGGCGTCGAGATCGGCGTCGTCGAAGACGATGAACGGCGCGTTGCCGCCGAGCTCCAGCGCCACCTTCTTCACGGTACCGGCCGACTGCCGCATCAGTTGCTTGCCGACTTCGGTCGAGCCCGTGAAGCCGACGATGCGGATGGCGGGATGCGAGGTCAGCACCTCGCCGATCGGACGAGCCGGTCCCGTGACGACGTTGAGCACGCCGGCGGGCACGCCGGCGCGATGGGCCAGTTCCGCCAGCGCCAGCGCCGTCAGCGGCGTCTCGCCGGCCGGCTTCAGCACGACCGTGCAGCCGGCGGCGATCGCCGGGCCGACCTTGCGGGTGATCATCGCGGCCGGGAAGTTCCAGGGCGTGATCGCCGCGACGACGCCGGTCGGCTGGCGCAGCACCAGGATGCGGCCATCGGCGCGGTGGCTCGGCAGCGTCTCGCCGGCGATCCGCTTCGCCTCTTCGGCATAGAATTCGACATAGGCCGCGGCGTAGTCGATCTCGCCCGTGGCCTCGGCGAGCGGCTTGCCCTGCTCCGAAGTCAGGATCAACGCCAGGTCGTCGCGGTTTTCGACGATCAGGTCGAACCAGCGGCGCAGGATGTTGGCACGATCCTTGGCGACACGCGCCGCCCACGGCCCGAAGGCGCGGCTCGCCGCCTCGACCGCCTCGGTCGCCTCCGGGGCGCCGAAGGCCGGCACCCGCGCCAGCTCGGCGCCCGTCGCCGGGTTGGTGACGGGCGTCTCGCCCTCGCCGACGAAGGCGCCATCGACGTAGCACTGGGTCCGCAGGAGCGAGGGATCGTTCAGGGGCAGACTCATCGGGCGTCCTCGTGGCAGGAAAGAGATCGGCGTGGGGAGGCTGGAACTACGCGGGCGCGTGGTTCTTCTTGTAGTCGGCCATCAGCGACAGGAGCTCGAACATCACCACCATCGCGTTCATGGCGGTGATGTTGTTCGGGTTGTCCTTGGTCGGCATGATGCAGACGACGTCGGCGCCGACGACGTTCAGCCCGCGCAGGCCCTGCAGCATGCGCATGGCGTCGCCGATGCGGATGCCGGGATAGCCCGGCTCGAGGTTGGAGACGCCGGGGGCGTCGGCCGGATCGAGCGAATCGAGGTCAAAGGTGACGTAGACCGGCAGGTCGCCGATGCGCTCGCGCGTGGTCTTCACCACGCCCTGGACGCCGATCTCCTCGATCTCGTCCATGCCGATGATGCGGTAGCCGAGCTCTTCGCTGGTGTTCTTCGAGCCGGGCGTGCCGACATTCGGACGAATGCCGATCTGGGTGGAGGCGTGGGCGTCGACATGGCCTTCCTCGACCGTGTAGCTCGCCCAATGCGCCGAGGAGCGGCGGCTGCCAAGCCAATGCGGCATGTGGCGGTAGCTGTCGGTATGGGCGTCGAAATGCACCAGGGCCACCTTCTGGCCGTTGGTCAGCTTCGAATGCGGGCCGGCGACCGACTTCAGGAGCGGGCCGGTGATGCCATGGTCGCCGCCCATCGAGACGAGGCGCGTGCCGACATCGTTGAAGCGGCGGGCATAGGCTTCGATATGCTGGACGCAGACGTCGTTGACCATCGCCTCGGGCAGCGGCACGTCGCCGGCGTCGTTGATGCGGGCGAGATCCCAGGGCGTGATGCCGAAGCGGCCATGGCTGCGGCGGTACTGGGCCGAGACATTGCGGACGGCGCGCGGGCCGAGATGCTGGTCACGCTCGGTCGAGCCATTGCCGGAGCTGTGCGGAACGCCGAGCAGCGCGATGTCGCTGGCGGCCGGATCCTCGTTCCACTCGCAGCGGAAGAAGGTCGGGATGCCCCACCAGTACCAGCGGCCCATGTCCTTGCGCGCGGCGTCGAAGTCGAATTCGGTCATAGCGGTTTCCATTTGCTCGGGGCGAGCGAAGCCGTGGCGCGAGCAGGCGCCGGGCGGCCCGGTCCCAAATTCAGGGGCGGTTAGTGCTGGAGTTGCGACAGGAAGGTCTTGGCCCGGGGCGACGTTGCCGCGGTGAAGAACTGCTCGGGCGGCGCGACCTCGACGATCTGGCCCTTGTCCATGAAGACGATCTGGTCGGCGACCTTGCGGGCGAAAGCCATTTCGTGCGTCACGCAGACCATGGTCATGCCGTCGCCGGCGAGCTCCACCATCACGTCGAGCACTTCGCCGACCATTTCCGGATCGAGAGCCGAGGTTGGTTCGTCGAACAGCATGACCTTGGGCTCCATGCAGAGCGCGCGAGCAATGGCGACGCGCTGCTGCTGGCCACCCGAGAGCTGGGTCGGATATTTGTCCGCCTGCTCGCTGATGTGGACGCGCTTCAGATACTGGTACGCCCGCTCGGTCGCCTGGGCGCGGGTGAGCTTGCGCGCCATCATCGGCGCGAGGATGCAGTTCTCGAGGATGGTCAGGTGCGGGAACAGGTTGAAGTTCTGGAACACCATGCCGACCTCGCGCCGCACCGCCTCGCAGCTGCGGCGGTTCTTCGGCTCGACGCCGTCGATTGAAACGACGCCGGTGTCATGCGGAGCGAGGTAGTTCATGCAGCGGATCAGGGTCGACTTGCCGGAGCCAGACGGCCCGCAGATGACGACCTTGGCACCCTTGGCGATGGACAGGCTGACCTTGTCCAGCACGAGAAAGTCGCCGTAGCGCTTGGAGATATTGTCGACGCGGATCATTTCGGACACGGAGATCACCAATCGAAATGAGGGTCAGGAGCGGCGGTAGAAGGCCATCGCCTTCTGCAGCATGCCAGGCGCGGCCGCAGCGGCGGAGGTGTTCCAGACCAGGCGGCGCTCGAGCCGCGACTGCAGGAAGACCAGCACGTAGACCATGACCAGGTAATAGACCAAGGCGGCGGCGTAGTACTCGGTGAACTGGAAGGTGGTCGCCACGGCGCGCGAGGTGACACTCATCAGCTCGGAGAGCGAGATGACCGAAGCGAGCGACGTAATCTTCAGAAGCGTTATGAACTCGTTGGCGGTCGAGGGCAGCGCCACGCGCACCGCCTGCGGCAGCAGGATCTTGCGCAGGATCTGGAACCGCGTCAGGCCGAGCGCGACACCCGCCGCCTTCTGGCCGGGATCAATGGCGCCGAGTGCCGCTCGGTTGATTTCGGTCTGGTAGGCGGCCTCGTTCAGGCTGAGCGCGATCCAGGCCGCCAGGAAGGGCGAGAACCAAGGCTCGCGGAAGACCGGGAAGAACTGCGGCAGCGCGTTCCAGACGAACAGCAGCTGCAGCAGCGTCGGCGCGCCGCGCAGGACGCCCAGGACGCCCTTGACGAGCCAGCGCAGCAGACTGGGTGGCCCGCTGATGTAAAGGGCGGCGGGGATGGAAATCAGGATGCCGACGCCATGCGACAGCAGCGCCAGAAAGACCGTGACCAGGGCTCCGTTCAGGAACGCGGTCGAGAACAGCGCCCCGAAGAAGACCGAGCTATCAAAGGCCATGTCGTATCTCCATCCCCGCCCGCGATTATTGGCTCACGCCGGGAACGAGGCTGTCGACCGAGGTGCCCCACTTCTTGGCGACTTCGGCGAGCGTGCCTTCCTTGACGAGGGCGGCGACGGCCGCGCTGACGGCGGCTTCGTCACCGTCGATGCGCTTGACGAACACGGCGAAATCGCTGGTGTCGGGGAAGGCGTAGATGGTCTTGAACTGGCCGGGCTTCTGCAGGTTGCGGTAGGCCAGTTCCGTATCCTGCGACACGGCCGCGTCGGCACGGCCGACCAGCACCTGCTGGATGACGTCGGTCTGCTTCGGGTAGGTCTGGATCTGGATGGCGGGACGGCCGTCCTTGGCGAGCGCCTCGTTGATCTTTTCGAGGCGGGCGAGATAGCTGGTGCCGGCCTGGACGGCGACGGTCTTGCCGGACAGCTCGGCCGCATCGGCGATGGCGAGATCCGACTTCTCGGCCGCGAAGACGACGACGGCGGTGGAGAAATACGGGATGCCCGGATAGGAGGCGACGCGCTCGGGCGTCAGCGGAATGCCGCTGATCACGGCGTCGCAGCGGCCAGCGTCGAGACCGGGAAGCAGGCCGGTGAACTCGGAGACGACGATACGGGATTCAACGCCCCAATGGGTGGCCAGCGCCTTGGCGAGGTCGATGTCGAAGCCGACCGGTTCCGCATTGCCGGCGCTCTCGAAGAACTCCATCGGCGGGAAGGTCGCGTCGGTGCAGACGGTGAATACCTTGTCCCCAACAAAAGACGGCTGCGCATCGGCGGCAATGGACGGTACCGTTGCTGCGGCGAACGCAAGGGCGCACAAAATTCCGGTCTTGAATGACTTCGACACGACAATTCCCCTCTTGGAAACGGGGCAGATTTCCTCCTACCCCTTATCTATACTGTCCTACCCGGATTTCTCTATAAGTCAACTAATTTCGTTTTTAGCGAACATGCGGTATGAGGGTGATGCACCCTGAGTTCAAGGATTACCGATGAAGACGGACACTTCGCCCGCCGCGAGCAAGCCCCAGAAGCCGGCGCCGAAATTCGGCGGCCTGATCAAGGAGCGCCGCCGGCAGCTCAACCTCACTCTGGAAAGCGTGGCCAAGACGGTCGAACTGACGAAGAGTTTTCTGAGCGACATCGAAAACGACAAGACCTCACCCTCCGTCGCCTCGCTTGTGCGCCTGTGCGACGCGCTGGGGCTGTCGATCGGCGATCTGTTCAATTCGACGATCTCGACCGTCGTGCGGGCCGACGAGCGGCCGAAGGTCTCATTCGGCGGCACCGGCGTCTCGGATTCTCTGCTGACCGCCAGCAACAGCACGCGCCTGCAGGCGCTCTGGACCGAGATAGAGCCGCTCGGCACCGGCGGCGAGAAGCTTTATTCGCTGCGCGCCGACGAGGAGTTCATCCATGTCGTATCGGGCACGCTGATCGTTCGCATGGAGGACGAGAGCTTCGAGCTCAATGCCGGGGATTCGATGACCTTCGACCCCCGCCTGCTGCACACCTTCCTGAACCCCTCCTCCACCGAGCGGACGGTCGCGATCTTCGTGATGACGCCGCGACCGTCCTGACCGTCAGGCGCGCTTGACGGCGACGACGTCGATTTCGACGAGAAGGCCCTTGGCGACGAAGCCCGAGACGATGACGACGGTGGAAGCCGGCGGCGGCTCGGGCATCAGCCGGTCGCGCACGGTCTTGTAGGCGCCGACATCGTCATAGCTGGTCAGATAGCCCGTCACCTTGACGACGTCGGCCAGCGTCAGTCCCTCGGAAGCCAGCAGCGTCTCGATGTGCTTCCAGGTCAGCTCGGCCTGGCGCTCGGCGCCCTCGGCGATGCTGCCATCCTCGTTCAGGCCGACCTGGCCGGACAGGAAGACGAATTCGGCATTGGCCGGCGCGACCGCGACCTGCGAATAGCGGCTCGGCGGCTGCGGAGCGGCGGGCGGATTGGCAAAGCGGATCATGATGAGCCTTTCGGTGGGATCAGGAGCGGGAAGGACGATCAAGCCAATCCAGGAAGCGGTAATATTCGCCGATGACGGGAATGAACCACGGATTGCCGGTGTAGCCGGGCACGGTCTTGATCGGATTGAAGGCGAAGGCGCTTTCCTCGCCGGCGCCGAGGATGTCGCCGGCGAGGCAGTTGCCGAAATGGCTCATCAGCGCGACGCCCTGGCCGCAGCAGCCGAGCGCGTAGTGGACGCCCTCATGCGAACCGAGATGCGGCAGCGAATCGAAGGTGAAAGCGACGTTGCCGGTCCAGCTATGGGTGACGCCCACGCCCGCGAGGCTCGGGAACACCTCGGCCATGGACAGGCGCAGCCGGCGCGCGCTTTCGAGAACGCTGATCGGCCGGAAGCTGGTGCGCCCACCGAAGATCATGCGGCGGCCATCCGGCGACAGCCGGTAATAGTAGAGGTTGCGCTTGGTGTCCTGGATCATGCGCTCGCCGGGGATCAGAGCCTGGAGGCGGCCGGGATCGAGCTCTTCCGTGGCGATGATGTAGCTGCCGATCGGGATGACGCGGCGCTTGAACCACGACAGGCCGCCATCCGTATAGGCATTGGTGGCGACGACGACGCGGCCGGCGCGTACCGTTCCCTTGGCCGTCGTCAGCACGAACTGACCGGCCTCCTTCGTCATCGCCTCGACGCGGCAGCGCGTGACGAAGCGGACGCCGGCCTCACGACAGGCCCGTACCAGCCCGGCGTGATAGCGCGCGGGATGCAGGCCGCCGGCAAAGGTGGTGACCCGGCCGCCGTGGTAGAGGCCGGAATTCAGTTCCTGAAGCTGGTCGGCCTTTGCCACCATCCGCGTCTCAACGCCGAGCGCGTCCAACTGCTCGGCCTCCCGCGCCAGATCGTCATAGTGCTTCGGTGCATAGGCGGCGAAATACATGCCGTAGCGCCGGTAGCCGCAGTCGATCTCATTCTCGGAGATCAGCTTCTCGAGGAAGAGGACCGAATTCTGCGCCTCGAAGAAGATCCGGTCCGCCCGCTCCTTGCCGTAGGTCTTGACCAGCTGCGGGTGCGAGACCTTGAGGGTGCCGGAGACCATGCCGCCATTGCGCGTGCTGCCGCCTTCGCCGAGCTCGCCGGCTTCGACGACCAGGACCCTGGTGCCCGCCCGGGCCAGCCGCAAGGCGGCGCAAAGGCCGGTATAGCCCGAGCCGATGACGGCGACGTCGACGGCGCCGGCAGGCAGCGGCTGATCCTGCCCCCTATCGCGGGCGTGCCACCAATAGGGACTTTGAGATATGGCTGAGCTGGCGGTGCCATCGAGCGACAAAGTACCCTCCAAAAAATCCCGCATACACGAACAAAGTTCGCTTACAGCGAATTATCGGAGAGAACAAGAGTGCTCGATGCCTGTCGGCCCGAATGGCTGACATCGAGGCGCCGGGCCCGGCGGGGGGCGAGCGCTTCCATCCCATCGCAGACAAACTCGCCACGGCCGAGCCGGCGCTGTCCGGAACGGGTGAAGCATGCCGGTGGGACGGCGGCAGGATCGGTTCGGCTTGGTTGGCTGTGTCCCGAGAGCGACGTTCGCACGAGTATGGACCACCTTCCAACCTGGCTTGGGCAGCCCTCCTGGAAGCACACCGGAGATTCGTTACGGCGGGTCGATCTCTGTCCAGCTGCAGCGTGCCAGCCCAGATCGACTGATCCAACCACCACATGGCTCCGTACAAGTTTCGATCACAACGTCTGACCGGAGTGAGGCGATGTACAGCAGCAAGCTGAGACTGGTGGTTTTCGTGATACTGACCCTGTCGGGCTTCGTACCCGCGTCGGCCGGAGCTTTCTCCCTGGAAGGCTATTTCTCCGGCAAGACCTCCGCTGTTGGCAGCTTCAGCGCGATCAACGGCGTGAAGCGCGACTTCACCGTTGATCTCCGAGGCACGTGGAACGGCCAGACCCTGACACTGGTCGAGGACTTCGTCTATTCCGACGGCGAGCGCGACCGCAAGACGTGGCGCTTTCGCAAGATCGCGCCAAACCAGTATCGCGGCACGCGCGAGGATGTCGTCGGCGACACCTTGGTGACCATCACCGGCAATACGGCGCGCTTCACCTATCTGGTCGATCTGGATGCCGCCCGGAAACGCAATCGCGTTCGCTTCCACGACACGATGACGCTGCAGGACAACGGCCGGCTGATCAACAACGCCACGATCACCAAGTTTGGACTGCCCGTCGCCAAGACCCGAGTCGAATTCAGCCGCTGACGCGCCGCCGCCCGGCCTGGGTGGCGGCGTCGACGCGCCAGCCATCGCCA
The DNA here is from genome assembly GCF_000380505.1 of Kaistia granuli DSM 23481. GTDB lineage: Bacteria > Pseudomonadota > Alphaproteobacteria > Rhizobiales > Kaistiaceae > Kaistia > Kaistia granuli. Next base: position 523,204 of record NZ_AQYH01000008.1, read on the forward strand.
ACGAAAGTGGGAGAGGATTTCATCATGCCGGTTCCCCTCAGGAAGCCTCTGTGGCTTGCCGTCATCGCCGCCGGATGCACGGCGGCAGCGCCGGCAACCGCGGCGGAACTCAGCGGGCCCGAAATCAAGGCTCTGATCGGCGGCGAGAAAGTCCGCCTGAGCACGCCGTTCGGCATCGCCCTGCCGCTTGAATATCGCAAGGATGGCGTGGTCCTCGGCGATGTCTCCGGCTTCTCGGCGGCGCGCATGCTGGCGCCGAGCGAAAAGGGACGGTGGTGGGTCGCCGGAAATTCGCTCTGCCAGAAATGGCCGACCTGGTATGATGGCCGCCAGTTCTGCTTCAAGATCACGTCGCTGGGTGGCGGCAAGATCACCTGGCTGCGCGACGACGGCGCTTCCGGCACAGCCCGGGTCGGGCCGTAGTGGCCCACGACGGAGGATCGGACCCGGGACTGCCGGGACGGACCGCGCTTGTCGCCTATGCCTTGCCGGCGGTGCCGCTGGCCGCCATCGCCCTGCCGCTCTATGTGATCGTGCCGACCTTCTATGCCGACCATCTCGGAATCTCGCTCGCGGCGATCGGCACGGTGCTACTTTTCATCCGCCTGATCGACGCCGCCAGCGATCCCGTGATCGGCTGGCTGTCGGACCAGGTGGCGCCGAAATCAGGGCGAAGGCGGACGGTCTTCCTGCTGTCGCTGCCCTTGACGACCTTGTCGGCCTTCATGGTGTTCTGGCCGACCGGCAACGCCGGTATCGGCTATCTCGCCTTCTGGGGCATCCTGCTCTCGATCGGCTATACGGCGACGCTGCTGCCCTATACCGCCTGGGGCGCCGAGCTTTCGACCGAGTATCGCGGTAGGGCGATTGTCTCGGCCTGTCGCGAAGGTGCGACGCTGGTCGGCACGCTGATCGCGATCGTCCTGCCATTTGCCGTCGGCATGGACCGGATCGACGGCTTTCACGGACTGGCGGCCGTCGCGGCGTTCATTCTCGTCGCTGTTCCGGTCTTCGGCCTTGTGGCAGTTTGCGCCGTGCCGGAACCGGCCAATCGCTCGACGTCGCGGCTGTCGCTTCTCGACAGCCTGCGCCATCTCGTTCGCAATCGGTCCTTTGTCCGTCTGGTCGCCGCCTTTCTCCTGAACGGTTTCGCCAATGCGATTCCCGCGACGCTGTTCCTCTATTTCGTATCCGAGCGGCTGGGGGCGGAAGCGCTGCGCGGGCCGCTGCTGTTCCTCTATTTTCTCTGCGGCATCCTGGGTGTCCCGATCGCCGTCTGGGTCTCCGCCAGGGCCGGCAAGCATCGCAGCTGGTGCGGCGCGATGATCCTTGCCTGCATCGTGTTCTTCTTTTCCGGCTTCCTCGGCGCTGGCGATATCGCCGCCTTTGCCGTCATCTGCGCATTGACCGGCGTGCTGCTCGGCTTCGATCTCGCGCTTCCGCCGGCGATCCAGGCCGATGTCATTGATTGCGACACGGCGCTCTCCGGCGAACAACGCACGGGCGTCTATTTCGCCGCCTGGGGGCTGGCCACCAAGCTGTCGTTGGCGCTCGCCGTCGGCCTGGTTTTTCCAGTCCTTGCATGGTCTGGTTTCGTGCCGGGAAGCGATGCCGCCGTGCCCGAATCTGCGCTCGATACCCTGGCGATGCTCTATGCGTGGCTGCCGATCCTGCCGAAGCTGGCGGCGATCGCCATCATGTGGAATTTCCCGCTCGGGCAAGACGCGCAGGTCGCGCTGCGCACCCGCATCGATGCCGCCGCCCGGAGGCCGGACACCGCCTGATCAGCCGCCGCTTCTGGCCGCGATCCATGTCGTGATGAAATAGCCGCTGGTGGCGGCGAGGCTGGTCAGGAAGGTGCCCCAGGCCATGTCGACGACGCTGAGCGACAGCGACCAGTTCTTCAGCGTCGCCAGATTGGTCATGTCATAGGTGCCATAGGCGACAAGCCCCAGGACAGCACCGACGACAACCCCCCGAACAAAGCTACCCCCCCGCACGCCAGAAAACAAAGCGAGAGACACCACCCCCGCAACAGAAACCAGACACAACCAACAGGCCGAAACCAAACTCGCCGAAGCGACCAGCAATGCGCACACCCGGAGCCGAGAAAACCGCGACGTAACCCCAGAGAGACAGACAAAACCCACCCCGAACAAGAAGAAGGCACCAGCCAGGGACCCCAAGCCACAAGCCTGAAACAGCATCGAGCCCCCCAGAGAACAGAGCCACCCGCGCCACCAGAGCCCGAGAAAACGAGGCAAGCACCGCACCAGCCACCGGCAGAAGCGCAGCGCCGACCAGCAAAAGCCGAGGCAAATGCAAAACCAGCCCAGCGCCGCAACCACCCGGCGCGTCAGACATACACCCGCACCCCCGACAGACACGCGCGACAACAAAGCAGGGACAGCAACCAACCAGACGGAAAGCACGAGCGTCAAAGACCGCCCCCCAGGCCCCCACCCGGCCACCGAAAGCCCGCCCAGAAAACGGAACAGCCGAAAAGAGCGCGACGGAACCGCCATAGCGAGAAAGAAATGCGAGGAGCCCCCCCAGAGCGACAGCCAGCACAACCTCCCGACGGACCCGCAAAGAGAGGACCGAACCGAAGCCGCCAACCCGCCCCCGCCCCGCGACGAAGCCGCCACACGCGATCCCGCCACCCGCCACCAACGCGAGCAGCAGAGACAACGAACCAACCCCGACAAGGAGACACCCCCCCAAGGCGCGGAAGCAGCGCATGCGGCCAAAACCCCGCAACCAAGGCCGCCCCAAAACGAAACGCGGTTCCAGCAGCCGGGGCAGAGCGCCAGAGAAGACGACACAGAAAGCCGACAGCCCGCGCCAAGCCCGCCGGAAGAAGACCTCAACAGCACAACCACGCACAAAGCAGCCCCCACCGAAACGAACGCTCTCCCCGCCGAGAGAGACCAGCCCCCAGCCCACCGAAGGCAACGCGCACGCGCGACGGCACCGCACCGAGACGCAAGCGCAAACGCCCTACGAGAGCGCCGCGACAATCAGCCCCCAACAAGGCCACCATCACCAGAGCCACACCCGCGCCCGGAAAGGGCGCCACCGCCGGACCCACCCGGACAGACACACCACGCGCCCCAAAAACCCCGTCCGCAAACCCGACACAGACCGGCACCAACGCACAAGCGCGACGACCAAAGCCAGAGCGCGGGCACCCCCGGAAAGAGCCGAGACCCACAACACGCGCGAACGCGAAGACCCAACGCCAAGCGCCGCCCCCGCCCCCACCGAAGCGCCACCCCGCGGACCAGACCGAGACCAGCCACCCCCGCATCAACGCCCCGCCAGACCGGCCGTCACCGCCCCGACCACCCAGAAAAGCCCGTAAGCGCCCCGCGAAATACCGCAAAAACAGCCAGAACCCATCAACACCGCAACCACCCCCAACCGCGACCAGCAGCGCGCCCACAGCCCCCTAAGCCCCGCCCGCAATCGCACCAAACACCGCAACCCGACACCACCCGCAATACAGCAGCCCCGCGCCGAACCGCGGCCCAACGCCCACCAACAGCTTGGCCCACCACGACGCGGCAAAGAGAAGGGGCCGCTCCAGGCAACCCCGACGCCGACAGAAAACAACCAGAGCATCGGCACGAATCCGCACGCCGCCCAGGGACCCAAAACCACGCCCGCCCCCGAGAAACCCGAACGAAAGCGAAAAACGCGGAACGGCAGAACGGACCAGCGCAACCCAAGCGACACCAACCAGCACGAACCAGAGCCCCCGCGGCCGCCACCGCAAGACCAGACCCTGCCCCACCAGCCCCGCCGACCCAGAACACACGACACACACCATACCAAACCAAAACCCGACCGAGACGCCACTCAAAAACGGGACGGCGACCAACCCCAAAAGGCCCCAGGCACGCCCATACAGCCCCCACCCCCGAAAACGAACGCAACCACCCCAACCCCGCCCCCCGATCCAACCACACCCGACCACACACACCGGCAACAAAAACGTCGAGCGCGAACGCCCGCCAAGGACCCGAGCCCCAACATTCAGGCGCCAGACACAAAGGGCCGACGGGCCAACCACCAAAGGTCCAGCGAACGCGACGACCGCGGACCAGCCCCCATAGCCGCCACGGCGAACGCGAGCCCCACACCCGAATACAACCCAGACAGCGCGACCGGCCGAAGCGACGCAAACATCACCAACCGAACCCCGACGCACCCGAAGCCGCAAAACACCAGCCACCGCCCAGGGCGGCAACGAGCTCATCCATGACCCCCACCGACAGGCGCGACGACCCGCTGCTGCCCCGACTCCCCCGCCTCCCAAACCAGGCCCGGCTCAATCTCCACAACCAGCCCAACCGGCGCAACCTTCACGGCGGCAACAGCGAGCAGGGCAAGCACCTCAGCGCCAGGTTCGCACACCGCGGCCACCGCCAAACACAGCGACCCCAAACCGGCACCGACCACGACCACCTCGGCATCAACAACACGGCCGGAAACACCCAACGATGCACCAAGGGCCGAACACCCACCCACACCGACCAAGCGCTCCACCAGCCCGGCGAAACAGACACCCACCAAAAACCACCGCCAAACCCCCTCCCACAAAACCACAACCACGAACTGCCACAGCAGCACCCAGAACGGACGCCCAAACCAAACAACGCCGACCCGACCGGAAAAAAAATCCACCATCACCAGACCCACCGACACCAGCCCATCCGCGACACCGAAGCCAGCAACAACCGGAAGAAGCACCAAAATCGGCAAACCCTCATACGAACCCGCAACACCAGCCGCGACAAACACCAGGCCAAGCCCACCGACAGCATCAGAGAAAACCACCCGCGCGAACACCACCACACGAGCGACACGAACAACAAACAAGCCCGCAGCCAGCGCCGGCCAAACACCAGCGGCCGCGGCCACGACGATGGCAACAGAGACAACGAAGACAGCCACAACGCCGACCACACAGCCCCCCAGCAGCTCCCCGACAACCGCCGCCCCCGCAAAGCCGGCAAGAAAACAGACAGCAGCAAGAACCCGCCCGCCCCAAAGCCAGCCGAAAAACCGCGCAAGCCGCCCCTCACAGAGACGACCGAACGCATCGGCCGCGAACGCCGCCAACCCAAAAGACACAAGAGCATCGAAGAACGAGTCGCCTCGACCCCCACCAAACACCAAAGAGCAGCGCCGCGTCCCGACCGCGCCGAAACAAACCCCCCGCACGACGAAGCCACCGCCAGAAGGAACACCGCCATGGCGGCACCCGATCACGGCGCCCCCCAACACAGGCAAGGGCACCCGAACCGGCAGACCATCAACCCCGCAGCAGCCACCGCGACCGACAAGACCAGCGCACCACCCGAAAAGCCCACAAACCACCAACCACCGAATGCCACAAAAAGCCAGCAGCACCGCGGCACCCCAGCACCTACAACATCGGCAAAACAGCCGGCGAACCCCAGACCCATGCCACCGCGGCAGCAGACCACCGCACACGCCAGGCGCCACAAGGACCCACAAAGCAACCCCACCACGCGCATTGCCGCCCAACAGCCCGCGCATACCACCGCCAAACAGACCACCCCCCCGAGCCAACCCCGCAGCGCAGCAACGAAACGGAGCCCGAAGCGATCATGCCAGCCGCCCCCGACCCCCACAAGCACAACCCCATGACAGACCGAAAACCGCCCCGCGAAGGCCGACGCCACCCACACAGGACGCCCAAGCGAACCACCCAAAGGCACTGGCAAGCACGGCCCAGCGGACCAAAAGAACGCCCCCAGCACAAGCAGCAAGCCGCCGCACGCCCGCGCTCCAACACCAGCCAGACCACCGCACAGAACCATCACAGAACCAAAGACCAACGCGCAACACAAACCGCCCCAAACCAACACCACCCGCACGCCGCCCTGGGCAAACCCCCCCCAAAGCGCCGCCAACCGAACCGCCACCCGACACATGACAACCAAGCCGACCGAGCGAACCAGCCAGCGCCCCCCCCCAACCATGCCACCCCCATCCGCCAACCCGAATCCACCCAGCCGCACCCGACGACCCAGCAGACCCACACGACACAGCCCGCCCCGAACGCAAAGACACAGCAAGCGAGACCGGCACACCGCCGACCACGAAGCGCTGCGAAAACGCGCACCGGCCAACCACCACACGATGCAACCACGACGCGATCCGAAGCGACCTGCCCGGACCAGACCGCAGCCACACCATCCCAAAACCGCAAAAACCCGCGCCGCCAGAAACCCCAAAAGAGCATGCCACTAAGACCGCCGAAACCAACGATACAGAGAGACCCGCCACGAGACGACGACCTACACGTCACCAACAATCACCCAGCCCCAACAACACCCCGCAGAGCCACAACCCGACAAAGAAACCCCCGGAAGGCGAAAACGCAGACCTGCTCCAGACGAACACCGGCCGAACAACCGATGCAGCTGGCGCCGATCCCCAGAATGCCCCCCACCCGAAAACCCCAGCCAGATCACAGGACGGACCCGAGCACCCCACAAGGCGAAGCCCCCCACCAAACGCACCACAGCACAGGAGCACCCAGAACAGAGCCAGATCCGGCCCCAGCACAACCGACAATCCGCACCCCAATCCGACAAGACCGCACAGAGACACAGACCCGAAGCACCAGCACAGGAGAACGGACCCACACAATCCAAACCCCCGCGCACACGGCCAAACCCAAAGGCGCCCCCCAGGCCGAAAATGATCACCAGCCCAGAACCCAACCCCCAGCACGACAGCCCCCAACCAGAATCCAGCCAAACAAACATCGCACCCGGCCCGAGGCGGCCCTCACCCACACCAACCCCCGCGCCAGCCGCCCCCAAGAAGCACGACCCAGCACAGACAGAAGCCCACGCACGCGAAAACCAGAAGAAGCCTCGAACCCAGGACACAAGCCCCGCCACAGCCCAGCACCGAACACAGCCGCATGCCGCCGACCCTCGATCACGCCGCAGCAGGCACGACAAACAGAAAGAGCACGCCCCGGCCGTCCGCACCGCCACGAGAGACCGCACCAAGCGACCTCATCAAAATCCCCGCAAGCCAGGCAAAACACCAAAAACAGCCCCACGCCCAACCAGACACAGCACCGCACGAAGACGCGCGCGGCATCGAACACCCGGGACAACCCCACCACGAGCTCGCCAGCCGCGAAACAAAAGCGCCCACGAGCGCACAGCAAGATCACCCACCCCGCACAAAAGCAGTCAACGACACCCGCTGCAGCAAACAAAAACACGAAAAGAACGTCACGCAGAAGGCTGAAAGACCCCCTGGCCGCGAACACCCGCAACGACCCGCCACGAAACCAACCCGACACCAAACCGGAACCCCCCCCCCCCTAGCCAGCCCCGGACACAACGACGGACAGAACGGCCCAGGCAGCGAACAAACACTCCAGAACCGAGACGACCTAGCCCCCGAAAACCCAAACCGGAGGCACAAACGCCAAAACGAGCGCACCAACGCCCGAGCAGAAGCCGACGACCGCGACCGGAAAGAACCGCAGCAACCCAAAACAAACCGGCCGGACCAAAATGACGCGACCGATAGCCGCGACACAAACCCCAACGGCGACACCGCCCTGGGGCGGCCAAACCCCCACCGCAACCGCAAGCGAACAGACAACTGCAGGAAGAAACACGTGCCCCGCAAGCCAGAGCGACAGGCGAAACAGAGACCCCGGCTCAAGGCGGGCCCAAGACACCCCCCTGAGACAGGCCAGCCCCCCCATCGCCAGACGAAAGCCCCACCAAAGAACAGCGGAGAGCCCCGCCAACCACAACGACCCCCAAGCAAAGGAGATCCGACAGCCACCAACCCGCCCTGCAAGGAAACGCCACCAACGCAAAACAAAGATTTCCCCAGACCCTCCCCCACCCCCGCCGAACAACCGCGAGAGAGAACAACGACAGGCGCAAAGCCAAGGCCCTGAGAAATAGCCCGCCCCCCCAGGAGCGGGCAAGGCCCGAAACCGCGAGCGCCAGGGCCGGCCACCCAGCGCCCCCCAGGAACCCAACGACCAAGACAAGAAGAAAGCAACACAGCCAGAACGACCAGCCATACAAGCAACCAAGCAGACCCACGAGCCGAACCAAGCCACCCGACACAAACACCGACAGCGACCGCCGACAAACACCAAGAAGACCACCAACGCCAGCGCCCAATAGCTCCCCCGAGCGCAGCCCCGGAGCCCCGACACCACAACCCGACGGGCGCCCAACCGCCGCAGCACGCCCAGCGCCACAACCTGCCAACACCAACTCGACGAAAAACCGGCCCCAGACCCAGAACCCCCCAGCGGCCCCCAGACCGAACTCGCCACCCATTACAAATGCAACAACCCACTCGCGAAGAGCAGCGGCACAACCACATCCCACGGGAAGCCAAGCCCACCAGAAGAGCGCAACAAACCACGTACAAAAATCGCCAGAGCCCGAAATCAGGCACCCACGCCCACCCCCAAAAACGCAAGACAGCGCGAAACACCCAACCGAAGCCGCCGCGCACCACCGGCGAAAACGACCAACCCCCGGCCCACCTGCGAACGGATCAGCGAAACCCACAACAATCACAACAACCTCACCAACACACCCACCAACCGCTCCCTCAGAAACACAGCGCCCAGCCCCGGGAAGGACGAGGACACCGCCCAGCGCGGCAATCCCCTCACGAGCAACACGACCGACCGCGCGAACGAGGAGAACCCCAAGCCAAAACTCCCGCGCAAGAACAAACACCCACACCACGCAGGCACCGACAACCCCGACCAAAACGCCCCGACCACCAGCAACCACCAAACACAGACCGCCAAATTCCCAAAACGCCACCCAACGACCCAAGGCGCAAAGTCACGCCACCAAAAAGAAGCGAGCCAGATAGTCACGCCGCACAGCACCAGCGAACAAAACAACCACGCCCCACCCGCCATCGACAACTCGACCGCACGCACGAAGAACACGCGACGAAACACCCTCGCCCGGCACAAAAACCGGATGAACCGCCTCCGCGCGCGCACGCCCACCGGGGCAATGATCAGCCGCAACACAGTCGGAAAATCAGCCTGGACAGTGGCGAAACACACCCCAAAAATCGTCACGGCCCAACCAGACCACGCGACGCTCAACACCGACATCAAGCGCCACCCGCGCCAGCCCAACGCGGAGACAGACCGCGACAAACAAAAAAGCCAGCCCTGCACATACACAGCCACGCAAGACCTCCCCACGCCGCTCAGCAACAACATGCCCTCAACCAGCGACGTGCAGGCCAGACCCCAGGCCATGCAGGCCGAAACACGAGAGAACGCCCCGGAAGATTCCGACAGCGACCACAGCATCCCCAAAAACGAAACACGAAACAACACTGAGGCCGCCCGCCCGAACACATTGAACGAAACGCCAGACCCAACGCGCTGCACACCCACCGCCACAACAAAGACGCAAGGACAGATCAAAGCCACCCCGAAGATCTCGACCGAAGCAAGCAGAACCAGGAAGCCCGACCCCATCGAGATACGGGCCCGCCTCGAAAACAAAAGCAACGCCGTCCCACACCAGAGCAGCAAGGCCAGCGCCGAAGGACGCACCCACAGCAAAACACCCGGAAAGCACAACAAACCACCAGCCCGCCAGAAGATCCGCAGAAAACCCATCAACAACACGGCAAACAACCCACCCACGAAAACCAACCGCCGAAACAGCAGACAAGACACCACCCGCCCCGGCAAAACCAACTTCGACAAGGCCACGAAAAAGACCCGAACCAGTGCAGAACAAGATAGCCAACGCACCGTCAAACCCTCCAGCACATCCGAGGCGCAGCACCAGCCGGGCCAAGCCACAGAACAGACACAGGCCCCTGCCATAACGCCCAGCACCGCAGCCGATACAGTACGAATGACCAAACTCAACACCCGATCGACGTCCCAAAAAACACGCCACCGCCAACTGCGCAAAAGCAACGGACAGGCAGAAATGGACCAAGAACCAAAACAAAGCCCAAGCGAAAGGAGCGAACACGAAAACGGAAAACCCCCCCCGAGCCAAAAAAACACCCCAACCCCCGGAATCAACAACGAAAGCAACCCGAGAAACAACGCAACCCAAGCGCGACAAGAGCTCCGAGCCCACCACCCTCCGGGAACACACAGAGCGCAACCCCAAAGCCCCGCCCTACCAGACCGCAAACCACCAAAGACGACTCGAACAGAAACTCCACACAAGAGCAAACCGAAAAACCACACCAGAAGACCGCCAGCCATCGACCGCACCACGACGCAAGAAAGACCGGAGAGCCAACGCTCCAACCAACGCCGCCCAAAGCTCCAAAATACAAACACCGCCAACCATCAAGGAAGGGCAAAAACCAACAGCCACCCCGCGCCGAGAGCCGCGGCCAGGCAACGACCACAAACAGAACGAAGATGCCGAACCGCCCAACAGCCACGCTCAAAAGCAACCAGGAGCCGGGCCAAACCACGATGGTCCAGAAAGCCCGAGCAAGCCACGGCCAAAAGCTCGACACCAACGCAACCGCAGAACCAGCGCCGGCCCCACCGGCCGCACGAGCCACCCAGGCCACCACCCTCCACCACAACCCCCAAACCGAAACAAGCCGCGAGCGCCCCGCCAAACCCAACACGCTGCAAGAAAAAACCCCCCTAGACGATGTCAACCCAGCACCCAAAACGACGGGCAGCCTCGCGGCCCAAAAGGCGGGTGCCGCCAAATACACACCGAAGGCCCCAAGCGAAGAGTTGCCGGACACCAAAGCAACAGCCATAGACAAAAACGGAGACAAGCCAACGTCGCACAGCAAAACGCAACAGGCGCAGCAGCAAACACCGACAGCAAAGCAAAGAACCGAGCGCTGGCCGAACGAGCCCAACCAGACCAGCACCAACACCCCAGCGATCACGGGCGAGAGCAAGCACCCCAAAACCAACGCCATGACCAACTCGAAACGGAAGCACCAGCCCGGCGAGGCCCAAAGACGAACCACAACGAACACCACCGGCAACACCCGACCCTAGACACCGCCAGACGTACCAGCGGCCCAGCTGACCACCGAACAGCGCGGCCCCGTCAGCCAACTCCCGACGACCAAGCGAGCCCCAGGACACACCCCCACGAACCACCGAAAAACCAAGCCGGGACCCGGCCACACAGACAAGCCGGCATCAACACGAACCCGCGCCACTGACCGCGAAACAAACGCGTGCAAATAGGCCCAGCCGGACCCCATAAACGACCAGAGACCACAGAGCCCGCACCCCCAGCCACAAGCACAACGCCAACAAGCCCCCGAAAACAAACGCAGTGCCCGCGACAGCACCACCCAACCGCGCGCAACACGCGCCCGAGGAACCAGAGACAAAGCGATACCCACAAGCCGAAACCCCACGAGCACCCAAGCCCCACAGCCCCCAGCCCCCCCGAGCCCCGCCGGCACGCACCACCACCTGCCGCACCTTCAAGAAATAGCCCAACAGCACCGACAAAAAGAGCCCAGAAGCGACCCAGAGCGCACCAAGCGCCAAAGCAACCAAAGAAAACCATGCAGCGCCAACGGCCGGAGCACGGACGCCAACCCCCGAGCCGAAGACAACCAACCCACACCAGAGGCCGTCCAAAGAACCAACGCAAACCCACGCCCCCGCACAGACGAAACGACAGGAGCACTCGAAGCCCCACACAGACAGAAAGCGAAGAGCCACCGGCACAACACGCCCCGGCCCACAAACAAAAACCACGCAACCACCCGCCCAAAGGACCAAGAACGGCCTAAACACCATCCCCGACGACCACCGCGACGGACACGGCGACGACCCCCCCAGATCCAACCAGGACGAACCGACAAACCGCGCAAAACACCAGTCAAAACCGCACGACATCACCCCGAAAGCACCGGCCGGCACCCCACGCAGGAGAACCCAAAAAGCAGCCCCACGGAAGGCCAGCCCCACCGGCCGCAAGGCAGGCTTTGGATCCAGCACCAGACGAAACGCAGCGCCAACCGCGCCCGCAGCGACGCCGGCGACAAGCCGATCCAACCCGACCAACCACAGCCAGGCCAGCGAACCCCCCGACCAAACCCAAATCCAGCCGCCAGCAACACCCGCGACCAACCCACACCCGCAACGATCAAGCACGCCCCGACCAGCACACACCCACCAAGCACACACGCGGCAGACACGCGAGCCCCCCCCCCCGCCAACCCGCAACAAATCAGCGCACCCACAAAAAAGCCAGCAGCACCCCCCACGACGCAGCCTGCCGACGCGCCCGCCGACAACCCCCCCAGCCATCCGCCACACACGACCGCGACGAAGCCGCGGAGACAGAACATACCCAAGCCGGTCACCACCCCGCAAAGACCGACGAAGAACCCGCCCACCCACGCACAGCCACCAGCACCAACGGCAGCAGCCGCCAAAAACACCGCCCCCGAGCAACTCGACCCGACCACGCAGACCGCGGCCCGCAACATACCCAAGGACGGCAGCGAACGCACCGCCGTCGATCAGCCCGAACAGGTGTCCAACAAGACAAAAACACACCGACCCAAACCGCCCCCCCACGTAACCACGCGGCAAGCCGCCCTCGAACGCAACCAACACGACGGGCATCGCCCCGCCCTCGGCCGATCCACCGCGCCACAGCCCGGCGGCGGCACGCACAACAGCCGAGAAATCCGCGCACCCCCCGTTCGCGAGACGATCCCGCGCCGGATCTTCAACGAAACGCTGAGAGCCGGCAACACAGGCGTCGCGGGACGGAAAGCCGCCGGAAACGCCAGCAGCAAAACACGCCGCCACAAACCCACACCCAAGCAGACCAGAAGACACCAGGCCTACAAGGAGAAGCCACCGCACAAGAGCATCCAAAACGTAAACGACAGGCCGCGCGGAAAAATCAGCATAGAGAACATGAAAACAACGCCGGAACCAAGAATCCAAAGGCAGCACAGCCCCAGAGTGAAAACCAAAGCCAAAACCGAACCAACAAAAACCCTCGAAAAGCCCACAGCCACGACACCGACAGAAAACAACAACGACACAAACCACGCATGACTCAGCCCAAGCGAAGGCGACGCAACCGAGAAACGCGCAGCACACAAAAGAGCACGAGCCACCGGAAGAACAGCCACAAAAAAAAAGCAGACCAGGAGCACACCAGAACCAGGCCCAGTCCGCAAACCGCCACAAGCAACGCAACGCCCCCCCCCGCCCTGGCAGCCACCCACCCCACCCACACCACCAGCCGCACCGCCCCGGGCACCAACCCGCGGACCACGACATCGACAAAAACAGCCCGAAAGCCCCCGCAAAGCCCCGTCGCAACGGACGCGAGACCCACAAGACCCACGACAACCGAGAGCAGCCCCGCACCACCCACAAAGGGAACCCAGACGCCGACGACCAGAACACCACCCGCCAGCGCAGCCGCGGAACGCCCCGGATCCAAGACCTCCACGGCCCGAAAAAGACCGGTCACGTAGACCACGAACGTATCCCCGAAAACGCTGCACACCCCAACAACTACCGCGCACAGGCAAAAGCCGAAACCGACAAAACCCGCGCCGAACCGACCAGCCAGCACAGAAGGCAAACCACCGCCCAGCAGACGCCCGTCATCGCGAGGTCCACCACCACAACCGCCAACAAACACGCGTGACAGACAGCCCCAGAACGCCACAGCCGCACAGCGAACTCCCACACCAAAGAAACAAACAGAGAGAGCGTCAGCAACAACACACCCATCGCCCGCACCCACGAAACGAACAAGCGCCCCGACCCCGCCCACGCCAAAAACCAAAACCCCCAACCCAGCAGCCCACAGCCACAGACGGCCCACAACACAGGAAGGCACGCCATGCCACACAGGCCAGAAGCCCGGCACACGAGACGGAGCAACACCAAGGATCCCGCCACCCCGCCATCAACCCACCGCACGCACGCCGGAGCAGGCCAAAACCCACAGCCCCGAAAAGCCCCCCGAGAGGACAAGAGAGCCAACATTCAAGGCAAACCAAACCGCAAACCGCAACCGCGAAGCCAGAACGAAGCGCCCAAAAGCAACGCCGCAGAACCACACTGGCACCGCCACCAACAATGGAAACCCACACACAACCGAGCACAGCCACAACGGGAGCCCGGAAAGCACAGATCAGAAAAGCCGGCCCCCCACGCAACAGAAAACGAAGCGCGCCACCCCACCAACAGCAGCCCTCAGGAAGGACGGCCCAACCGCCCAGGCAGTCGCCCTGCGCAACAGAACAGCCCGCAGAATCCAGCCGCCCAGAAGGAACAGGGAAACGGCAGAACACAGAAAGCAGGACCGCAAAGCCAACCCCCAAACAAACCCCGGCGACAGCGCCGGAAGCGCGCTCAACGCCAAACCCAGAACAAGCCCCCAGCCAGGCCAAACGGCAACCACCGCCCAAACAACGCGCCCAAACGCCACGCCCATCACCTCCAGAAGGACCGGCAAATAGACGTCCACAACCCGCGCGCACCCGCCAACGACGAGAACAACGACCGGGCTCCCGCAGAAGACGCACCCACAGAGACGCACAACAAGGAAGGCCACACCGCCCCACAGCAGAAACAAACACCGAACGGACGCGCACGCCCCAAAAGCAACCCCCACCACGACAACCAGCCGAACCACAGCTACCGGAAAAAGAAACCCGGCAAGCAAAAGCAAAGCCCGCAGCCCCACGGAGGCCACCCCAACAAAAGCCCCCCCCACCAGAACCAAGAAAAGCCCGACCCCCACCGCCCAAATAGAAACAACCGACCCGCCGAACACGAGGCCGCACGCCGCGGCAGCGACAAACTGCCGACCCCGGACCAGCACACCCAGAAGCCGAAAACGGACCGCACACCAGCCCACCCGCTCACCACGCACAACAACGCCACGCAGACGCCCGACAACAGCAAGCCCGGAAGCCCCCAGACCGACGGCGACCACGAACCACCCCTCCACGCCCCGCAACAGCCCCCCGAGAAAAAGAACGCGACCTCCGAACCAACCGCCCAAACCCTGGGCGACCAGACAAGAAACCCCGACAACGCCCAGCCCACCAACCACCGAAGCGACGGCAAGCCCGAAGCCCACGTCGACCCACGCGCGCTCCAGCGCACCGACACCGCCATCAAGCACCTCCACCTCAGCCCCGCGGAGCGGGACGTCGGCCACAACGCACGCGCGCAACACAAGCACCGCGGACACACCGAGCAGCCGACCGCCCTAGTCAACAAGAACCGACGCCCCGCGGCCACCCACAGAGCCCGCCCACACCACCCGGCATCCGCCGACAGCGCCCATCACAGCCACGACGACCCGCAGCCCCCAATCGGCCACAAGAACCAGGACGCCGAGGAGCCGGAGCAAAGCATCGGACCAGGCAGACCGCCAGCGCCAGAAAAACGAATCCGAAAGGACCGAGATCTCGCCGCCGCGGACCACGACACCGCACGCCGCCACCAGATCCAGGGGGGCCGATGTAACGCCGCGGAACCACGCAACGGAAAGGGCACAGCACATCGCGCCTAGGCCAAAGCGGACCCGAACAACGAAAAACAATCAGGCGTGACCGGTACCGGAACCGGGCCGAGCTGCCACAAAGGAGGCGGCACAAGACCCTCAAGGAGCACCACCCAAAAGGCCAACATCCACATCAGCACCCTCGACAAAACGCACCCGAAAAGACCCACGGACAGACACGCGCCGGCCCGCCCCAAGGAGCCCGAGCAAAAGCCCCGCGAAACGCACCGCCAACCCCACGGCAACCAAGAACGACGCCAACGAGAGACGAACAACCCTGGAAAGGACCCCCGAACCCCGAAAACCAGAGCCTGCAAAAAAACAAGAACAACGAGAAAACCAAAACCCGCAACCACCCAAACCGGCAGAACAACAACGACAGCCAACAAGCCCACAGCCAAACAATGAAAGCAAAACCAAAGAAGCCAAAGCGCGAACAAACGCCGGCGCAGACCGCGGCCCTCCAGAAGAAGCGCGAAGAAACCAAAATGAACGAAGACAAGCGGCAACAGGCGCGCCAACCCAAGAACAAGCCCCCCCCCGGAAAGACCCACGACGACAGCCACGGCATCCACAAGGAGCACAACGAACGGCTGCAGGATTAAAACAACACGCCAAACCGCGACCCAACCCCCACCACCGCCGCTAAAGCGCGCGAACAATACCACACCACCAGCAACCAAACGAAAAAACCGAGCAAAGACCAACTCCACACAAACGAACCGGCGCCCCGCCCCGACCAGACGCGCCAGGAAAAGAACAAGAAACACAACCCACGGCCCAACAGGGACCAAAGCCAACCAAATCCCAAAGCCGACAAGCACAACAAACGGGCCACACACCCCCAACAAGAGCCAGAAACCCAGCCCCGCCCGGAACACAAACAACCACAGCCGACGCCAACGCCCCCAAAAACGGAACGCAACCGGCCGAAATGAGAAAACCCCCCGACCCACCCCTGGCCCCAGGAAGCGACTGCCAACCGCAACACCCCCGCATCACGAACGCAGGAGGGCAACGGCTGAACAATGGAAAACAACCGAGCCCAATACGCGCCGAGACCCCCCGACACGACGCGGCCAAAAGACCGCGAGACGAGCGACGGCAACCACCAACCCAGGCGACCCGCGCAGAAAAAAAGAGAGAGCAAAAGGACACACAAGAACCACCCCGGAAAAAGCGGACAAACAGCAGCGCGACAAACACCACAACATCAACACGAACCAGGCCAACCCCAAATCAAACAGCAAAAAAGGCGAAAGGCAGCCCGCCGCCCGCGCCAACACCACTCCCCCCCCGCCAAAACAGAAACACCCCAAGACGGCCCTAGAAGCAGACATAAAGCCCGCACCAACAAACAACGCCCCGGCCTCGAAGGCGCCGGGCAAGCCAGAGCGGAGGGTCAAAAAAAGCAAGCGCGGCAAACCCCGCAAAACCCGAACCACCGCCCATCCATCCGCCCGCGAAGGCGCCCACCGAACCACAAACCACCTCACAGAGAACGACCACGCAGACCCAAACAAACCCGCGCGCCAGGCGCAACAACACCCCCAACGACACCGCGCGGGACACGGCCCGCCACGGGAACAGCGCCCCCGACCGGAGGAAGAAACAGACCAGCAACCAGGGCACGAGCACCGGCACCTGAAAAACGCAGCATCCCAGACCCAGCCCCAGAAACCAGAGCAACACACTGAAGAACACGCCGACACCACCCCAAAAACCAAAACCCAGGGCGAACGAAAGAGGCCCCACCAGACACAACAGCACAAGAACACCGCGGCGGCCATCAACAACACACCCCCCCCAACCAACCCGAGGCGCCCCAAGACCCTCGCCGACGACGAGAACACCAAGCGCACCATCAACGACATCACCAACGCCGTGCACGACAACACCGCGCCGAACCGAATCCCGCTCAACCCCACCGCAACCCGGACCGCCGAGACCCCCCTGAACCCGGCCGACAAAACGCCAGAAGACGCACCAAAAACGCGAAACCACACCAAGAAGAAGACGCCCCCCCAACAACACAAAACCGAGAACGCCAAAGAACGAGGAACGTAGCAACACTGCGCCAGCGAAAGAACGAATGAACAACCGCCGAGACCGGCAGCCGACCACACAGCCACGCACCCGCACCGAACAGCAAGCCCCAGCAGACCAAGAAGCGCAGCCAACAACCAAATCCCAAACCGAGCAACCCCGAGCAAACGTCGGCCGAAACCCCGGCAACACCCCAACACACTCCAACCACAACAAGCCAGACCCAAAGCGAGAAGAAAAAACACACGCCGCTGCACCCCCAAAAACCAACAGCAAAGCGACGAGAGCGAACAACCGCCAAGGCCACGAACAACACCAAGAGCGGCAACGAATACCACGAGCACAAATCCGGAAAGGTCGACAACGAACAGAGCAACACCGGCACCCGAATCCGCACCGCCCCCAAAACGCCCGAAGTACACGACGAGAACCGCAACGCCAAGCCCAACCAGGACAACAAGCCAAACGCCGGAACGCCCGGCAAAAACAACCAGCTCAACCACACGCCGCAACACCACAACAAACCGAACCCGCGCACGCGAGCCGAACACCAAACAGACACGCGATAGAGAAAGCACCCTCACAAAGAACACCCCCCCGACAGCCGCCCACCCCAGAGCGCACAGAGCCGCGACCGCCCCTAGCACCCACACAAAACAACACCCGCCAAAGAGCGCCGGCACCCCGAAGCAACCCAGAGCAGCACCAACAACGAACCCGAGAGCGCAAAAAACAACCCCCTCCCCAAAGCAAACAAGGGACAACGACCAACCGACAACCCAAAAACCAACAAGACACGGACCCACGAAAAACGCGAGGACCACCGCGCGGCTGAGCCGACACAGATCCCAAAGCCCAGCACGATCGGCCCCGGCACGGACACGCCACACGGAAACATCCTCCGAACACCAAAAGCAACAAACGAGCGAAAGACCAACCGCGCCACAACGCGAAAGCCCGCCCTACCCAGGCCAAACAAGGCCACGGCGCCAAACCAACAAACAAGCAACGCCGCCCCACGCCCCCCCCCAGCACCGGACAAGCACCCACAGACACGACCGCAGACCACCACGCCAAGCCCCAAAACAAGAGGCAAGACAGCGACAAACACCAGCCCAACCCCCAGAAGATCCAAGCCCATCGCAAAACCAAAACAAAAGCCACGGAGGCGAACCCGGCAGACGCACCACGCAAATAGCAACACAGGCGCCACCCACCGCCGCCAACCGGCCTACCACAGTCCCACGACTACCGACAGACGCCCGCAGAACAAGCACCCGCACGAGAACCAAAACACAGACGACAAAGACCACAAAAAAAAGACCCGCCCAGGCCGCCACAAGATCGAGCGCACGAACACCAACCGAACAAAAATGCCGAGAAAAAACAACAAAAATGAATAGACCAAAAAGGCGCCGCAGAGCACACCGCAAAAAGCACAGATAACATAGAAAAAGTTGGTAGCGGAGGAGGGACTTGAACCCCCGACACGCGGATTATGATATCTCTGCTGTCGATTTAACAACAATCACCTAACTAAAGGCGCCTTGTCTAGAATAGCATTCAGGGCGGCCCTTCTGAGGCCTCATTGTCTAGCCCGTGCTTACACTCGA
Organism: Kaistia granuli DSM 23481; assembly: GCF_000380505.1. Classification (GTDB taxonomy): domain Bacteria; phylum Pseudomonadota; class Alphaproteobacteria; order Rhizobiales; family Kaistiaceae; genus Kaistia; species Kaistia granuli. The sequence continues at coordinate 542,456 of NZ_AQYH01000008.1, forward strand.
ATGCAGCGCTACTAGATTACACCAACGGCCTGCCACGCCCCCTTTAAGTGCTGTTCGACGTGGCGAGCAGACGGAAACAGACGCCGGGCCTCGTCCAAGGTTATGCTCGCAAACTCTTTGAATGTAGTTAGAGGATGAATTTCCGTTCCCGTCATCGCCCCATACCACACCCTGCCATAGCTTTCCCATGAATACCCTCCGAGCGCCTGCGCTGCGAGAAAGAAGGCGTGATTGGATATACCGCTATTATCGTGAGGCCAACCATCAGGATTGTAGTCTCTATAATGCATTGCTTGCTTAGAGAGAGACGAAATTGCCATCGGATCCTTGAGACTCCTAAGACAAAGCCAGTTGTTTTGGATTGCTACCGTGCCCATCATGTCACTACCGATCACCCAGTCGGCTGTCTCAGCGGTCCAGCGGCGCTTCCATTGCCGCGCCATGGAGCCAAAGATGTCGGAGATGCTTTCGTTCAGGGCGCCCGCTTCACCCTCGTATTTGAGCTTGGCGGTATACTGCGTAAGGCCGTGTGCGAGTTCATGACCAACAAAATCGTCAGCATTTGTCATCCCTTTGAAGATCAGCCCGTCTCCATCGCCAAATGCAGTTTGTGAGCCATTCCAAAACGCGTTTGGATAACTTCGACTGTAATGCACCGACGAGATAACTGTGAACCCAGCATCATCGAGGGAATTTCTGGCAAAGATCTTATCCATAAAGACTATGAAATTTCGCGTATAAGAAAGCGCTTCAAATGCAGTCGGGTCGGTGCAATTCTCCGGTGTTGGAATAATTTTTCCCGGCACTGACTCGGTGTTATGACAATCGAATACGAAAACGTCTGGTTGCGTGGAAAGAGATCGCTCTGGAGGTGGCAGCGTACGGTATGCCTCACGTAGCCCTTGCCATCGATCTACAAACGCGAGCGCAGAGCGAAAGGCTTGCTGACTGTGAGAAGGAACGCGGGGATCCTCGCACAGCCAACTAAGCACTGACGGGGATACCCCCTGACAAATACACATGAATGAGAGTTTCCTGTGTCAGAGCATCTCGTACAGCTTGCTCAACTGACCTTTCAGGTAATAACCCGTCTTACTGCCCCTCTCGATTGCCAGGCGATCATTGTATACGTCGAATGTGGCGGTTGTTCCACCCTTGAACGTCAGTGTAATTGTTGCCGTGATGAAGCCCATCACTTCAACATCCATTTCCATTGCGCCGGGTAAAAACAGCGCCTTCGCGACGATTGCAGCCGCACCGTCAGTCGCGCTTTTAACAGCCGACCTCACATTCTTGAAGTCTACTCGCTCAATCACGAGTTTAGTAACTTGGTCCGGCTCCATGTCCATGCCAGCGACCTCGATTTGCGCTACGGCCCCGGGAATGAAGTGTGGGGTCGGAGCCTGGATTGGAGCCGGCCTATTGGCCGGAGTCGCAACCTGCCACACGGAGTTGGCCTCAAACCAAATCTGTTGGCTGTTCACGTACGTGAAGCCGGTGCGCGCGCGCACTGCCCGGCCACATCTTACAGCCACGTCGAACAGAAAATCAGCACCGTCCTGACCCGCGCCCGTGTGACAAGACCAGATGGAGATGAGTGTGATCGGCGTCGGCCTGATTCGATCAAGCTGAGGCCCCCATGAATATTCATTGTATAAACTCATAAACTTCTCGACATCGTAGGGGCCAGTTTGACCCATGCCAGTCTCGAGGAGCCCCTCGTTGCCGTGGCCGCCGATATTCATCCCACCGGCGGACGTTGTTTGGGGGCTGCCTGCGGATGCAGCGAAAGGCACCATGGAGACGCCAACGTCGACGGCCTGCGAGGTTGTCCCATGCCGCATGCAGTTCCAGAAGAGTGCGGCCATCTGGTTGTTGGCGCCACTGTCTTGCCCGTTAGAGACCGTGTTTTTCTCTCCGACGCCTGCTTCTGTGGCGAAATCTTGCAACTTAAGCCTTAGCATTTCGACACCCCACCTATTGATTGCCACCCAGATTACAAAACAGCCGAGTTGACGCAGCGTCAACTAAATATTGAACGGATATCGCATCTACGATCATTTGGCAATCTGGGATGAACTAACCCCTCTCGGTAAAATAGGGACGTCGTCGTCTTGCGACGACACACTAAATCAGGATTGAGAGCGCGAACCTTCCTGCGCAAACCTATGCTTTTGTCGTGACCGTGCACGGCCCTGCCCATGCCCAGCAATCGACCCGCAAGGGGGCGACCTCGGTCAATGAAATCAAGCAGTTCGCGGTATAGTCTGCAAAATCTGGTGTCGCATCGTTCCGCTGTGTTCTCATGGCTGCACCATAAGAGCGGAACGGTCGGCACCAGATTCGTAGGCTCTCCGAGCCATTGATTTTGTTGAACAACGTTCCCTACCGGGCGGATGGGAGCGATTTAGAGGCGGCTCTGGGAGGGCCGCCTCTTTCGTTTATCTAGAGCGCCAACGCCTTGATCGCGGCCTCAAGTTCCCATCGCGCACCGCGGACCCAGACACCGGCCGGCTGATGCGATTCGACAGCCTGGAGAAACGTCTTCGGAAGGCTCTTCCGGATCTCCCCCTGAAGCGCGTCGGCCGCCCTGCCGGCCACGAACACGCAATAGGACGACCAGCCTCGGACTTCGAGATCCAACTGGCGCGACTTCCAGTCCTCTTCTTCGGCGACAACGCCCTTACCTTCGACAAACGTGCGGCGGGTGATTTCGGGCATGGGGTCTCCTGAGGTTGCCCGCTTCCTATCCGATTCCCGACACCTGATGAGACTGACCAATCGCCCCAGGCGCCACCGGCGCCGGCAGCGGCCCGGCCGCAATGAACAGCCGGAGGATCAACCACCAGAGCAAGATGCTCATGACGATGATGGTGGCGAAAACGAGGGCTCGCAGGACCGCCCTTTGCCAGACGTCGCTAACCATCCCCCCCGGCCCTCCCAAGACGCCCGCACCAAAGCCTATCGGGGACATAGGGACGCTTCAACCGGAGGCCGATTGACTCTCGCACCAGTGAGAACAAAATAGGAACATAAGCCTACAGGAGGGCGCGATGGGCCAAGCCGCAAAGACCGTACATGACGAACAACGCACCCTCGACGAACGGGTGGACAGCCTGCTCGCCGCCCATAATGGCGACGCGCTCGCCGTCATCGAGACGTTGCTGATGGCTGCCGACAGTCGGGCGGAGCGGATGTCTTATGGCTTCGTTCGGGGCCGCCTGCCGGATCAGCAATGAGCAGCGACGACACGGGCCGCCCGCTCTCGCCATGGGCGATCTGCGCCAGGCTGCAAGAGAAGGTGAGCCAGCAGAAGGGCGCGCGGATCTCATACGATACCGCCGACCTCCTCCTGCGGGCGTTGCGCGCCTATATCGCCAATCCCAACCGCGATCGGATCGCCGCCATCATGTGCATGCGGCACAACGTCAAGCGCGAACCGTGCCGGCCGCTCTGCCGGCGATGCCAGGAGACAGCATGGGAGCTGAAGTGCCTGATGCGGGGCGAGGAGAAGGTCTTCAGCGACGAATGGGAGCGATGACGCTCACCCAAACCGCCTCACCACCGTGTTGCCTTCCAGGCCGCAACCGGAGGATGATCTTACTCCGATCCTCACTCAAGGTGGAATCATGCGGCCCGCCGTTCTGATCGTAGCGATGCTCATCGCCCTCCCCGCTTTCGCGACCGAGGTCCACGTCATTGACGGCGACACCCTGCGCGTCGACGGGGCCACGATCCGGATCTACGGCATCGACGCTCCCGAGGCCGGCCAAAGCTGCAGGAAGCCAGGCGGCGGCACATGGCAGTGCGGCCAAGCGGCAATCCGCGCGCTCGAGGGTGCCGTGGCCGAGGCTGACGTCAGCTGCGACGACCGTGGAACCGATGTCTATGGCCGCACACTCGGCGTGTGCAAAGCAGCCGGTCTCGACCTCGGCCGACTGATGGTCAAGGAAGGTCTCGCCTGGGCTTTCCGCAAATACTCCGAGGACTACGTCGATGCCGAGGACGAGGCGCGCGCCGCTGGCGTCGGCGTCTGGGAGCAGGAGAGTCAGACACCTTGGGACTATCGCGCGCAGCGATGGGATGTCGCCAAGCAGCAGGCACCCGAGGGATGCCCGATCAAGGGCAACATCAACCGCAAGGGCGAGCACATCTATCACGCACCCTGGTCGCCCTGGTATGCGAAGACCAAGGTCAGCGTCGAGCAGGGCGAGCGGTGGTTTTGTGATGAGGGCGAGGCTGTTGCCGCTGGATGGCGCGCGCCATTCTGGGGGCGGTAGCCGCAGCAAGTGGCTGAAGCACCCCAGCCTGCGGGCTATAGGCACTTCAGACTCATATTCGATCTTCTTCTGCTGCGGCCGAGTGCCGGCCAGAATGCCCCTAGCTAGTCAACGGAAGATTTCGGCCACAACCTTCGAAATTTTCTCCTGAACCATCTCTTTCGTGATGCTGTTCAACGTGGCTTCTCCTGCGGGGCCGGCGTGCCCGCCGCGTCCGGGTGACATTGTGCTTTCGTGGAAACGGACTTTCTGCTGCTGCTTCTCACAAATCACCGAAAGACCAGGATATTCGTATGAAGGGCGGTGGCGGTCTCCGAGCAAGAACGTCAGCCTGATAGACGCAGCAATTGAGCGTCCCCGCCCATCGGGCGACGGCTTGTCATCTTCCGTCGAGACCTCGAAGACGTATCCCTGATTCCGCACGTATTCCCCAATTTCCTCCATCGCCGGGCGAATGATCGTGTCCCTTGCCTCGATAAAATCGCGCAGGAACGTTTGTGCTTTTGTCTCAGCAACTTGCTTGGCTTCTGTCGCAGCGCGCTTCGAGGCCTCGTGCCTTTGAAACGCGGCGTCCAGGGTCTGCTTGAGTTCGTCCTTCATGTTTCCTCGAACTGAGTAATGCTCGTCGGCCGCTCCCGATCGAGACTGATGTTAGATCACTTTGATGGCGTGACGCCTTGGCGACGCGCCCGCCCGATATCAGGCGGGCGCGTCTTGGATTAATTGGGCTTAGGCAGAAGTTTCGGCAGATACTGCAAAGCCGCGCTATCGCGGCTCTTGAAGTAGTCGGTAGCCCTTAGCGGCAGCCACTCATTTCGGAAATGGCTACGCCACGCTGCCAGGAGCGCTTCGGGGTATGCTTTGGCCCGCACTCGACGACCGTCCTCGAAGACGTGAACGTAGGTTGGAAGCGCGTCGGTATCGACGCCATGCTCATCGCGAAGCCATTTACAGAACATCTTACCGTGAGAGATGTCTGGCATCAGCGCCTCTGGCAGCGTGTATCCCATGGCCTCCATCGGAGCGATCAAAGCAAGGGTCAATTCCGCCAGGATCGAAAAGTGTCCAACAGGAACGTTCTGCTGATTGGCCATGTAGCGCCGCAGGTGATACGGAATTTCCGCCTTGACGGGGCCGCCGCGCCCACTCAACCAGTCGGAAACCCACTGGCTGACCCTGACCGCGAATTCCGGCGAGCACCATTGCGCAAGATTGATGGCTACTTGCGGATGGACCCAGGTCCCCTGCAGTCGCGGATCGCCACCACTAATCGATTGAACCAAATCCGCCCTGTGAATCTGCAGGGCGGACTCGAGCGCATCCAAAAAGTCTCCAGTGGTCCCGAGCCGGCGGTAGCCGGACCACTCCTTTCCTGATGCCTGGCACATTGCGGTGGCATTGATGTACCCGTCCGTCGGGCGCTGATAAATGATGGCTCCCTGAGCCTCATGGGGAATCAAATCAAAGTGCGTCTGCATCGTTTCGATGCTCCTGTGTGGAGCCCGAAATAGCCCTTGACATAGGCGTCAGCACACCTATGTTTCGCTTAACATCACTGGACCGAGGGCTATCTCGGACTGGTTTCTACTAAAAGGCCGGCGTGGGGACGCTGGCCTTTTTACTGTGCGGGATGCACAGTCGCTTGCAGGTGGGAGACACCGCAACCGGCTTCAAGCCCTCGATCGAAAATAATTAAAAATCCGTAACTTTCTGGACCTGGACCACCTTCATGGCCCCTTGTGCGGAAACCAGTTCCAGATCTTCATCAGCGCCTCGATCAGCATCGGTAGTCCGATGACCAGGCCGAGGATGGCGCCCGCCACATAGGCGAACGCCCTCCCCGCCGTGCCGAAGGACATCACCATACGGATAAGCTTTTGCAGGAATGCGACCTCATCCGGTCGCAGCTCCTCCAGCATGCGCCGCGTCTCCTCCGGCAGGTCGCCATAGCGTTCGGCGACGGGCTCGTGTTCCGGCTGCTTCATCGCGTCCGCCCCTTTCCAAGCTCGATCGCGACCTGATCATAGGCACCGACAGCGCCCGCATGCTTGATGGCGCAGACGCCATAGGCATCGATCGCCCGGCTGGCCATCACCTGCGGATTTCGGCTCGGCGTCGGCGGCGCGCAGGGCTCGCGGATCTCAGGGGCCAGCGGGGGCACGAAGACCGCCGGCGGCGGCCGCGCGGTCGATCCGCTCACGCAACCGGCCAAACTCGTCGTCGCTATAGCGACAGACAGGATCATCCCGCGTGATTGCCTCATCGCCGGCCGCCTCTCTCAGCTGAGCGATCGCGCGATTGACGCGGATCGCGATGTCATTGACGCCGGCCGTCAGGCGGGCATTGCGGGTGATCGTCTCGTTGGCGGCGTCGAGGGCGCCTTGCAGCTGGTCGCGCTCGAGGCGTAGGGCCTTCGCCTCACCGAAGGCATCTGTGACGCGATAGCTCGCATAGGCGCCGAGGGCGAAGGCGATCGCCGCGGCGATGGCCACCCCTTTGAGGCCGAAGATGGAGGGGATCATTCGCCGCCCCCCGCCGGCTCGTCTGCATTGTCCACGCCGCGACGACGACGCCCTGCCCAGCTCATGGCCATGACGTTGCGGTCATCCCAGACGGCGCCGAAGACGTAGGCACCGATCACCGAGGCGGCGAGCAGGATCAGGCCGTTGGCGATCGTCTCGGCGAGGTCGGTGTCCTGCCCCCAGACGGTCAGATAGAGGATCTCGCCGGCGCAAAAGATCAGCGTGCCGATGATGATGGCGCGCCGGACGCGCCAGGATGGCTTCGGGAACGTATCCGCCATGTCACGCCTCGTTCTGCGAGAGGCGGCCGTCGTTCGACAGCACCGGCAGATTGAAGCGCTCCGCGAGCGGATAGACAGACGGCCAGCGGTACCCCAGCACGCGGGCACGGGCGAATGGCTTGATGTTGACCGCATCGCCCTGGTTGCCACCGAGCACCATCAGGTTGCCGTGCGGATCCTGGCCGACGACGAAGCCGACATGGCCTCCGCCGCTGCGCTCGAAGACGACGATGCAGCCATAGGCCGCGCGGCTCAACCGAACGCCGAAGTTCAGCCAGGCGCGAGCCGATGCGCCCGCCCCTTTCGCCGGAGGCGCGATACCAGCCTCGGCCAGAGCACCGCCGACGAAGGCGCCGCACCACGGCGTCTCGTCATCCTTGAACCAGGGCGCGCCGATCGCCCTCCACCATTCGAGGATCTTCGGATCGTGCCGGCCACCCGCGATTTCTCGCAGGCCGAGATAGCCACGCGCAATCGCGACCCATTTGGGATCGTCCATTTGTCGTCTCCGGAAGATGTTGGATTGATCAGTGCCGAGAGGCTACCGGCTGCCGATGCCGCCTTGGCCGATCGGGGCCACGGGCTTGGGGATCGTCGGCGTGGGGGGCGCGCTGCCGCCCGATGGCGCCTCGCCAACTGCGCCATCACCGTTCGACGGCGATCCGCCCTCGCCCTTCGCCTCGCCACTCGCCGGCTTCGGCTTGAGCTTGGCCTCGACCTGCGTGGTGTAGCCACTCTTGGAGATCGTGTGCGTTGCCGTCTCAACGATGAATTGCAGCTCATCGATACCCGGGCGGACGCCGGCGTAGCGGAACGGCGCGCCGGCCCGGATCGAGGGGTCGCCGAACAAAGTCACCGAAGTCCGGATCGTCTCGCTTTTCAGCGCCTCGGCCTTCGACTTAGCCGCCTTGCCTGCCTCGCCCTCGTCAGCATAGGGCTCCGGCAGGGTGTATTCTGCAGTGCCGTCCACGTCGCTCTCGATCTCGATCTCGACCAGCTCGGCCTTGCCCCTGTCCTGGATTCGGCCCTTCACCTTCTTGTACTTGTTGCGATAGGCAAAGTTCGTCCGGCAGGTTCCTTCGACGATATTGGCGGGGGATGCGACGACCTCGGTCAGATCCTTGCCGCTCGCCGACTTGCCGCTGCCCTTCGCCGCGAAGATCAGCTTGCCGTCCTTGATCGAGAACAGCGCCCCATGGCGGCGCGCCAGGCGCTCGACGACATGCAGGTCACTCTCGTCCTGCTGGCCGAACCACTCATATTCTTGGGCGCCGATCTCGTGGTCGACGATAGGCGAGAGACCATTCTCGCTGGCGATCTGCGAAACGATGTCCTTTACCGTCTTCTGGTCCCAGTGGCGCGACCGATGCTGCTTGGCCTGGTCGCGGACATTCGCGCCCTTACCATTGACTGTCATACCGTACGGCAGGCAGCGGACCTCCGGGTCGTCGGCGGTATAGCTACCGAAAAAGGCCAGCCCGGTTTCGAGATAGCCGAGTGAGGCGGTGATCGTATCGCCCTTTTGCGGGATGGCGGCAAAGGGATTGCCATCGTTCAGATCGCAAGAGATCGTGTCGGATGTCACGCCTTCCTTGTCGGTGATGGTGACGGAGATCAGGCGCTCGTTGAAAAGCGAGGCGACCGGCCTGCCGTTGACTTTTATTTCGGCGACGGGTGTTTTCATGGACAAATTCCCGCTCTATTCACGGGGCAATGGGGAATGAAGGTTGAAGAGAACGATACTTCTCAGGGGCGTCTCGCAGGCCGCCAGCCAGGTAAATCAATGACGAAATTGAAACGCGGGCTTCTGTTGGCCGCCCTTCCGCTGGTCGCCTCCGGCGGGGTCGCATGGGCTGACGATGCCGTGGATTTTGGCATCTTCTGGGGAACGGTCCTGGCGATCGAAGACAAGTGCGAGAACTATTTCGTTCGCCCGGATGCAGTGATGGGGAATCATCTCTCCGCCAAAGACTACGAATTCGCAAAAGCCATGGTCGACGATGAGCGGGCAAAGGCTGCCCGCGTCGTCGACAAGATCGGGTGCGACGAAGCAGCCAAGGAAGCCGCGAAACTCTCGGGGAAGTCGTTCTTCAAGGTATGGGAGATCGACTAGTCCAACGATAGGCTCGTCGTCGAAATTGCGAGAGGGGGCTCGGGTGAAGCGAGGGATCATGATCTTGTGTGCCGTCCTGCTTGGCGGCGCGCAGGCAGCACAGGCGGACGAGATGGCAGAGCGACGGCGCGCCCTCCTGCTGCTATCGCTTTCCCCGGAGGAGTTCGAAGGGAAGCCGGTAGCAGTCCGCTGTCCGATTTTCTCCGCCGCAGTCGGCGATTTCAGTTGCGCCGTCGTCAATTCAAAGATTGAGACGGTCGGCTCCCTCTATGTCAACAGCGACGAGCTCCCCAGCGACACCAAGATTGAGCTGGTCGAACGATGCACCAACAGATCGGTTGGTCCAGATTGCGTTGCCAATCTGCTGGTGACCATCAAGAACGGGATACCGATGGCCCAATCCTTGGAATGGGTTCCAGGCTCTACCCCCACAGACTGACCACGGCCACGGCTTCCCGCGACCTAGGAATCTCCGGCAGGTCGATGACCGTGCCGATCGGCAGCGGCACGCCAAGCGCCGCGAGGCCGGGATTGGCGTCGAGCACGATCTCGACATAGCCGCTCTCGTCGCCATAGGCGCGGGTGCAGATGGCGTCGATCATGTCACCCTGGCGGGTGGTGTAGCTGGCCATGGGATCACCCGAACAAGGTCGCAAGAATGGAGAGCGGCGAGAAGCCTCCGCCGGTATAGCGCCGGAGCCGCAGCCGGAACACATCGCGCCGCGGCCGGCCGAGGGCATCGTGGAAGAACTGATCCTCGGAAACGCCCTCGATGACATGCATACCGTAGACATTGCCGGCCAGCGTGACGAGCGGCAGCACGGTGCCCGCCGCCGCCGCGCCACGAACCCCCTCCAGCGTGGCGAGCCCGCCGAACTCATGCGGGAAGATCACCCCCTCGATCTGCACGGCATCGTCATCGCCGCCGGTCCATTGCAGGCGATTGAGCCCGCCGACGACAGGGATCTCGGCCCAGCGTGTCGACAGATCGCGGCGGATGCCGTTGTAGCCGAACCGCAGGCTGTGAAACATGAATGGCCCGAGCGCCATCGGGATCGCCATCAATTCGCTCCGTCGGAATAGGCGCCACCGGACAGCGCTCGCAGCTCAGCCGAAAGCGTCCGCTTTACTTCCTGCGCGATGGCCTGCGGCGATTGCCCCGGCGCGGCATGGATCACGAAAGACACGCCGCCCATATTGACGCTTGGCGCCTGCATGGCCCGTTCCGAACCTCCCGCCCCTGTGGCGACTGGCGCGGCAACCGCTGATGCAAGCGCCGCGTTCCGCGCCATCCGGGCGGTAGCCGTCGCGCTGTTGACAAAGGCGTTGCGAGCGAAGGTGACAAGCTCGGGCCCGCGCTCGCCCACCAGATAGGTGCCACCCGCCCGCACAGGACCACCGGCAGCGCGAGTGCCAGTGATAGCGGGGCTCTCACCTCCGAGACCCACCGCATTCTTGATGCTGCTCCAGGCACCGGATGCGGCGCCGGAAATGCTCTTCTTGATCTGACTGCCAATACCAGCCACGTATTTGAGAACCTCGGCCGCACCGGCCTTGATGCCCTCCAGAAGCGACATCATCAGCGCCTTGCCGGCCGCGACCATTTCCGTCCCGAAGGTCGCGAGGCGCGTGATCATCTCACGAAAGACCTCGGCAACCCTGTCGGGAAGCTGGACGATGGCAACGACGACATCACCAGCGAACCTGCCGGCCGCGAGCCCGGCGCGGCTCCAGCCGCCTCCCAGTTCATCGACGGGACCGACCAGGCTGGAGACGACATCGAAAAGCCACGAGAACACGTCGATGACAGGTTGAACCGCCGGGAGTACTGGCTCGATGGCACGCATGAACGCGCCCTTGAAGGCTTCAAAAGCCGTCGCGATTCCCGTCCAGTTGTTATAGATCCACGTTCCCGCCATGGCGATGCCGACGAGCACCGCGCCGATGCCCGTGCCGATCACCGCGAGTTTGAGGGTGCGCATGGCGACCGTGACGAGACGCAAGGGATTGAGCAGCCCGAGCAGACTGCTCCCTAGGGCCGACAGCGCCGCGCCATTGCCAGCGATCGCGGCGGAGGCCGCATAGCCGATCATGGCCGTACGCAGAGCGCGAAAGCCTGCCGCGACCGGAAGCAAGGCCGCGCTGGCGATTTTGCCTGCGCCTGACAAACCGCTGAGCCCCAGGGTGGCGGCGGAAATGGCGCCGCCTTTCATCCAGAGAAGGGAGAATTGCGCTGCGATGGCGGCGACACGAAGCGCAACGAGCGCGGCGGTCGTGGCAACAATGGCCTGCGTCAAGGCAGGGTGCCTCTCGGTCCATTCGGAAATTCGATTGACGATGGGGACCAGTCCGTTCGCCAGGCTGGTCAATGCCGGCAAGAGCGCGCTGCCGATGGCGAGGCTCAGGCCCTCGAATGCGATCGCCCAACGCTGCGTTGCAATAGCTCCGGTCTGAAGCCGGCGCTGATAGTCTGCCTCGACAACACCCTGCGCGGCCAGCGCTTCGGCGCGGATACGCCGATAGAGATCGAGGTTCTGAATGAGCGGGCGCAAACCCTGCTGGACCTGAGCATCGGAGAACAGATCCCCGAGGCGGCCGAGGTCGCCCTTCAATGTACGATTGGTGATGTCGGCTATCGCCTCGATCGGCGTCATTCCCTTCTTGGCGGCCTTCTTCATCTCCTTTTCGAGGTTGACGCCCATCTTGGCGAAGTTCTTGCGGGTAAGCGGAGCGTTCACCTTCTGCAGGATGTTCGACAAATTGGTCGCGGCGCTGGCGCTGTCACCCGTACCCTTGCGAACGATCTGAAGAGCGGCGGCGAGATCAGCCACGGCCGGCACGCCCGTCTGGCCTAAGGCCTGGTATCCGGCGCCAAGCGTCGGGAAATACTGCGCCATATCCTTGAGCTCGAAAGCGCCGGCCTTGCCGGCCTGCGCCATGGCGTCGAGCGCCCTGCCGAACTCCAGCGCAGGCACCTTGAGATTGTCGAGCGCCGCATAACCCGCCTGCGAGAGGTCGGCGATCTCGGCATTGTAGGCCGTTGCTGCCTTGCCAATCGGATTGAGCAGGCCGAGGGCGTCTTCGCGGCTCGCCCCCATGCCGGCCAGCACGTCCATGCCTTCTGCGATCGCGGCCGCAGTCTGTGTCGTGTCGCGCGCGACGGCCTTCAGCTCCAGACCGAGCTTCGGCAGGGCCGAGATCGGCGCGTCGATCTTCTGGCCAATGTCCTCCAGCTTGGTTTCGAACGCCGTGGCCGCCCGTGCAGGTGCAGCCACGGCCCGCGCCAGCGCGTAGGCAACGGCACCAGTCTCGATCATTCGTCCGCGGACAGCATCGAGGCGGGCATTGTTGCGCGCCTGCGCAGCATTCATACGGGCGAGGGCTGAGGTGACGGCACGCGAAGGGCCTGTCACCCGATCCAGAAGCTCAACAATGAGTTTCGATGTGAGAGTCGCCATCCCCTACTTCCCGCTCTCTGCTTTCAGGATGCGCCCAAGCGAGGCCGAATAGGCGCCGAAGCGGTCCCATTCCATATCTTCCACCTCGCTGACCGGCGTATGCAGGTGGCGAGCCAGCGTCGCCACCGCGTCTATTGCGCCGCCTGCGCCGGCGGCTTTGTCATGGCCGCCTGCGCCGACTTTCCCATGAGAGGCGCCGCCTCCTGGCCAAGCCGCTCGAAGTCGTCGACATCCAGTTCCTCGATCACGCCGATCGGTACGCCCGCCATCGAGGCGAAAATCGCGAAGGCCCGGCGAGTGTCTCCCGTGACAAGATCGCCTGCCACGAGATCCTTGGCCTTCATCTTGCGGAGCGTGAGGCTGGCGTAGGTCTTGCCGTCATGGCTGACGGGCTCGTCGAGAGAAACGGTTACGGTCTTTTCGGTCATGATCCCGCCCCTTACGCCAGCAGCGCATCGCGGATGGCGCTCGTCTGCGAGAGGCCGCCGATCGAAACATCGAACGGCGTCATCTCGATGAGGACGCGGCCATCGACCTCGAGGCGGTAGTAGCGCAGCGTGATCGCGTGATCGTTCTCGCCGACCTCGCCCGGCTTCCACGAGCCGTGATCGTTCTTGATCAACATGCCGCGCAGATAGGCGGTGGCGTTGACGATCGTTCCGTCCTCATGGGCAAGCGCGCCGGTCGCCATGTATTCCTTCTCGACGCCGACGGCGAGGCCGAACAGGGTGATCGCCTGCGGATCGAAGCCGGTAAGCTTGAACGAGCCCTCGATCTTCTCGTAGCCCATGTTGACGTCGATCGGCATCACCATCCCGGCATTGCGGAGCTCCTCGACCTTGACGGCCGGGACCGGCAGCGTGATCTCGCTGGCCTGGCCGATCTTGGAAACGCGATCGGCGAAAATGGTGCAGTTGCGCAGGATGTAGCGCGGCATGTCGGATTGCGACGGCATAAGAGCCACCTTTCAAATTCGAGGACAATGGGGGCATGACGCCGGCTTTCGACCGGCGCCAGAGACGGCCTTAGGCAGCCAGCGAGCCGGAACTGATCTCCCGCGCCACCTGGTTGAGCAGCAGCTCATACGCCGCGATGTGGCGATGGCTGGTGATCCGGATATCGACCATCGGCGCCGGCGGCTCGAACTTGACGCCGAGCTTGATGATGCCCTGCGTCAATTCCTCATTGGTATTGCTATCGAGCAGCCAGACGTCCGAACCGGGCAGGATGGCGCCTTCGAGTTCCATGGTGCGGAGATAGGCGCGGCCAGCCTCAACCAGGAACTTGAGGTTCGCCTTGCCGAAGGGCTTGTCAACGAACTCGAGATAGGCTGCTTCGAGCGCCTCGTTGATCGCGTCGGCGGTACGGCGAACCGAGACGAACTGCCAGAGCGGATCGCTATCGCAGGTCCACACCCCCCAAAGCCGGAAGCCGGAATTGTTGATGTTGACGATCGTATTGACACGATTTTCGTTGAGGTAGTTCGACTGAGAGCCGTATTCGATCGGCCGATTAATGCCGACGATGCCGGCGACATCGACGTTAGAGCCCGCCCACCAGAAGCCCTGCTCCAGGTCCATCTTGGCCTGCCGCGCCGCCCAGACAGGCGACGAAGGCTGCGGCACATTGAGCGCCTGCTCCGTGTCGAACTTCAGAACCTTCGGATCGCAGACGAATATCCGGCCGGAATTGATCAGACCGCGATATTGCACGGCAGCCTGGTCGGTCGTGTCGGGCCCGTCGACAAAGGCCACCGCCTTGAGGCTCTCCGCGACCCCCATAAGCTCGGCGACAACCGGGTTGATAGTCGACCCCTTGGTCGCCGTCGCCGTCGCGCCCGAACCCGCTCCGGTGATCGTCACCGTGATGGTTCCGGTGTAGCCATAGCCCGGCTTGGTGACGAGGATCGACGTGATGATGCCAGCTTCGACGACGGCCTTCGCCTCAGCGCCGCTGCCGCCGGCGCCAGCGATCGTCACCACGGTCGTTGCATCGACATAGCCGGTGCCGCCGACCGTCACCGCGATGGACGCAATGCCATCCGCCGGCGACGCCTGTGTGAAACCGGGCGCGATGAGCAGCTTGGGCTTGTAGAGGCCATCGGAGACAGCTCGGCGGAAGGCGTGCACGCCAGTGAATGCGACCTGGCTGCCGACCAGCTTGGCCCAGGTCTCGGGAACCGTCGCACCTTCCTCGACACGGACCATGACAATAGGACAGCCGACCTGATCGAAGATGCTGTCGATGGCATCGGCAAGCGTGCCGTCACTTCCAAGCCCCTCGGCATCCTGTGGGCGCAGGATCATGACGGGCTTGTTGAGCGGGAACTTCGTCACATCGGCATCTTCGGCGGTGCCGATCAGGCCGATCACCGCGGTCTGCGCCGTGCGGACAAGGACCGGCGTTTCGGCACTCTGGAATACGCGCGTGCCGTGGTGGAAGGACACAGAAGCCATTGCGGCTCTCCTTTCGGTATGGCCCTGCGGCCGGTTGAATTTTCGATGTTGTTGGCGGATCAGCCCGGCCAGCCGGCCGTTTCGTCGATGGCGCCGAGATCCGCGATCGTGCCGGCGGCCTCGGCGAGATCCTTCAGATCACGGCCGTGCCGTCAGAGCGTATCGGCGAAACACCAGAGCCCGGCGCGCTGTTCGTCGGTCCAGCCCTGGACGTCGCCGAAGGTGATCGAGATCGGATGCTCGAACTCGAAGGTGGCGGCGCCGGCGAGGAGCATCCGGGCGCCGAACTGCTGGCCGATGGGCAGCATCTCGATGAACGCCTCGAACGCCGCCGGGATGGCTCCGGTCTGCACTGCCGCGAGCGCTTCCGCCTCGGTGATCAACTGGTAGTCCGGCATGGCGAGCGCCTGGAAGAACTGCCGGCGCGAGACTTCGCTCGGGGTCGTCGGCGGCAGCTCCGGCACGGGCGGCGGCGTGAACTCGCCATCGGCATAGAAGTCGCCGATATTGGCCGTCTCGCTAGCGACGGCAGCGGCCCCCTCGGGCGGCACCCAACCATCGCCCGCGAGGACAACATTCGTGACGACGCCGCCACTGATGACTGTAGTGCGCATCAAAAACGCTCCTCGACTACAAGCAGACCATCCGTACCAGCCCCACCCGTTCGGAGGTTCGCATAGGCTCCGCCGCCCCCTGCTCCGTACCCGGTGCCAGCGATGCCGTTGTTCTGCGAGGTCCGCGCCGCGCCGCCGATCCCCATAAGCGATCCCAGACCCCGCATCGGCACATTGTCCGGGTCCGGATAGTCGGGGAGCACAGCTAGCATCCCATACCCGAACGATGCCAATGATGAGATTGTCGCCGCGGCGGGAGGAGAGGCCCTTACTGCGGCGCCGCTTCCGCCTTGGCCGCCCGGGCCGCCTGGGAGCACGAAGAGGCCACCAAAGGAAGTGCTCCCTCCGCTACCCCCGTTGCCCCCGCTGGAGCTCCCCCCAGTACCGCCTGCGCCGATTGTAATCGATACCGAGGCCGGGACATCGGCCGCGTCGAAGAGGGCCTCCCCCCCAACAGCGCCCCAGCCTCCCGACGCCCTTGCGCCGGCGTTGTTAGTTGTACCGCCGCCCCCACCTCCGGCGCCGACGCCGCGAACCAGTATTTTCTTCGCCTTCGGGTCTTTGACGAATGTCCCGCCAATATCGAAAACCGTAGTCTTCACGCCGCCGCCGCTCAGCGCGGCGATCTGCTCGGCGCCGCCCTGCACCGTCAGGAGCTTGTCGGCAGCGAGACCGGCCTCGGCCTCCGGCTTCGTGGCGATCGCCGCCGCCGCCAGCTTGGCGAAGGTCACATGACCGTCGCTGATATCGCCGGTGACGATGGTCGACTTGAGCGCGAGCCCGCCGAGCGTCAGCAAGGTCCGCACCTGTGCGGCCGTCAGATCCAGCGGGTCGCCTGCCGTCGTGACACCCTTCAGCGTGTTCGCCGGCATGTTGGCGAGCTTGGCATTGGTGACGGCGTCGTTGTCGAGGCTGGTCGTGCCGACCGAGGCGAGCAGCGCCAGGGCGCCGAGCTCGAGCGTGGCGCGGGCATTCGCGGCGTTGCCGTCGTCGAGCAGCGTCATCATGTAGGCGGAGACCGCCGAGGCCGACAGCTTGGTGCCGATCGCCGTCGTCACTGAGGTGGCGAAGTTCGGATCGTTGCCGAGCGCGGCGGCCAGCTCTTCGAACGTATCGAGCGCGGCGCCGGCGCCGGCCGTCAGCTGATTGCGCAGCTGATCGAGCATCTTCTTGACGACATAGACGCTGGGAGCGCGGCCGACCTCGATGCCGGCGAGACCCTCAACCTCGGTCGCCAGGCGCACTCGGCCGGCGACCGTCTCGGATGCCGCCGGCACCTGGACGGCGATTGCCTGCTTGGTGCGCAAGGCGGTCATCGCCTTGTTGTTGTCGTCCCCGGCCTCCGCCTCCGGCTGCGTCGTCTTGACCAGGGCAATCGTCGGGTTGCCGGCGACGCCGTCGCCATTGGCGACCGTGACCTCGTTCGTGGTGCCGCCGATCGTGCGGGCCACGGCTGTGCCGGCGCCCGACTTGGCGAGGATGCCATTGGTGGCGATGGCCGCGACCGAGGTGAGCAAGGCGGAGATCGCCTGCTTCTTGGCGTCGAGTTCAACGAGCGCCGCCTGAACGCGGCTCGCCACCAGACCGCCGGACGGGGTGAAGACGACCTCGCCGGCGTGATAGTCGCCATCCTGCGCCGTGACCGCGCCGGCCCGGCCCTCGAACGAGACAACGGTGCTATCGCTCGGCACCTGGCGCGAACGCCAGGCCGTGCCGGTCCACCAACGCCAGTCGCCCTCGCCTTCGAAGGAGGCCGTGTTCAGATACCAGTCGCCGCGCTGGAGCGCGCTGCCGTCCAGCCGCGTCGACGGGTTGGTGGCATGGGCGCCCTGGTAGCGCTTCATGAAGGCCTCGGCCTCATTGCGCGCCTGTTCGACTGCCGCGCGGTGCAGTTCGACGGCCTCCACCACCTCGCCCACGTCGTCTTTGGCGCGCAAGGAGGTGTCGGCCGCCGTCACGGCCTCGTCGCGGTTGATCACAGCGACCTTGGCCGCGTCGATCGCCTCGCGGGCCTTCGCCGTGGCGATCTGCGCCTCGGTCAAGGTGCTGACCGAATTGGCGACCGAGATGGTCCAGCCGGTATGGAACCCGGCGCCGGCGAACTGCTCCGCCAGGAAGGTCAGCGCGCCGGTCTCCGGATCATAGCCGAGCGTCCGGCCGAGCATGGCGATGGACGGGTCGGCCGTCTTCCAGACCGAGAGATGGGCGGCCGGCGCGAACTGCGCCCGGTCCTGCGCCCGGATCTGGAAGACCTTGGTTCCCTCGGAAGCGTCGATGTCGCTGTCGCTCTCGGCCGTCAGGATCGCGCCGAGATTGGCGCGGCGCTCGATGGCCGAAAGCACCGGGTCGAGCGCCTCCGAGACGCGGGCGAGGCCCGCCTCGCGCAGCTTGGCCGCTTCGGTCGACCAATCCTTGGCCGTATCCTCGACATCCGCGATGCGGACGTCGACGTCCTGGAACCGGACGTTCAGGAACGCCTCATCAATGAGGTCCCCCGTCTTGACCCGGTATTTGTCGAACCGACGCGCCACGTTCCTACTCCTCGATCAGCTCGATCTCGGCGACCGCCTCGCCGAGGTCGAGCGCCACCGCGCCCTTCACCTCGTACCTGTTGGCCGGCCGGAAAATCGTCCGGCCGCGCGGCACGACACGATTGACCGACAGGCGGTAGCGCTTGTCCGGGTCGATGGCGAAGGCATTGCTGGGCTTCTTGGCCATGGTTAGGGCTCCGATCAGAAGGCGATGTCGACGCGCTCATTGACGAGGAAGACGTCGAGCGCGGTGGTGGTGGTGCCGCCGATGACGATCACGTAGGAGCTCGTCGGCGCGGCGAGGTTGAAGGTCAGCCGCTTCATGACCATGGTCGGATCGCTGGGATCCGCCGGCATGGTCTCGGTGACATCCGGCGCCTCGATCGTGGATCCGATCTTCAGCGTCGGCGTCAGCGTATGTTTGGCCGGATCCCAGCCCTGCAGCAGCAGATCGAGCCGGACTTCCGACGTCGGCGCCGCAAGCGTGCGCAGCGTCGAGAAATGCTTGAAGATCGTGCGCGGCCGGGAGACGCGGACACGGGACCCGGAGATCTGCACGCCGCCCATGATGTCGGTGGTGCCGACGAAGGCCACCCGGAACGGCAGGAGTGGCGGCAGGCCGACGAGCGCGGTGGTATCGACCTCGGAAAGCGGCCGCCAGACGCCCGCGACCTGGACCTCGAAGGTGATGGCCGTCGACTTCGGCGCGACCAGGCCGGCGATCACGTCGATCGCCGCGATGCCGCCCGAGAGCGAAAGCGGGTTCAGCTCGACGACGACGCGCGACTGGCGGAACTGCGCGAAATAGACCTTCATCATCAGGTCTTTCGTCAGGTCGCCGTCATAGTAGGCGCCGTCGGTCGTGTAGCCGAACGTGCCCTGGACATAGGCGCCGCCGGTCGCCACTGCGACGAAGTGGTTGCCGCCGGTGGTGATCAGCCAGGCGTAGCGCTTGCCGGCCTGCAGGAAGGTGGCCGGGATCTCGATGAAGGTCTCGGCCGGGAAGAGCTTGAGGCTGCCGCGATCGATGGTGACGGTCGCGATCGCCTTCTCCCGATCCGGCGTGCCGGACTGGGTCAGTTCGCAGAGCGCGACATGGACATTGCCGGAGCCGGCGAGCTTCGGGAAGAACAGGCCGACGCCCTTGCACCAGCCGTCCTGGCTGTTCAGGAACGACTGCCAGCACTGCGAACCGTTGACGGTGTGGTTGACGGTGAGCGCGTCCCAGTACGGCTCTTCGAAGGTGTCGACGAAGATCTGCTGCAAGCGCATGGTGTTGTGCTTGCCGTTCCGGTCCTGCGGATTGAGGACCGTGAACACCTCGGTGCCGACCTTGAAGGTGTTGGTGACGCTGTCGTACTTGCCCGACTTCCACCAGTTGTGGTTGGTGCAGATCTTGAACTCGGCGCCATAGCGGATGCGCTGGCGCGACATCATCCGCTCGACCATCTCGAAGGTCTGGTACTGGTACTGGGCGATCGAGACCTCGCCGCCATATTCGAGCACCTGCAGGCGCGGCACCAGGTCGAAGGCCGGCAGCAGCACGCCATTGTCGACCTTGGATTTCTGGTCGAGCGGATTGAAGACGGAGAGCTGGCCGTCGCCCATGGCCTCGGGCGCGAAGCGGATGCCTTCCTCGGTCTTGGCCAGATACTCCGGGTTGGTGGTGTCGGTCTCGTCCGTGTCGAGGAAGTGGTCGGCGCCGTACTGCGCGTAGTCATCCGGGAGGCCGTTCACTTCCTTCAGGCGGGCGACGTCGCCAGCGACGTCGAGCAGGAAGTTGCCGGCCGCTGCCAGGCGCATCTTCGCGGCGAGCGCCGAGATATCGGAGGCGATCGTGGCGATGCGCGGCTCGACCTGGCCGCGCCAGCTCTCCAGCCCGGAGACCCGGCCGGCGACGGCGGCGACCTGCGGCAGGCGGTTCGCCTCGACCATGTTGATCTCTTCGATGCCGGTCACGCCGAGGCGGACATGGGCAATGGCGAGATAGCTGGCCTCGATCGGCGCCGGCTGCGGATCGGCGCTTTCGATGCCGGGCAGCAGGTTGATATTGGCGTAGAGGCTGCGCTGCATCGCGACGGCCTGCGGCTCGGTGACGCCGGTCTCGATATTGACGAGGAAATCGCGCGGCTGGACGTCGGTCTGGTTGGTCGAGCCCCAGGCGATGACCGTGACGATGCGCTTCGCAGCGACCGGCAGATAGTCGAAGACAGAGAGCGGCACCTCATCCTGACGCAGGTGGATCGCGCCGTCCGAGACGAGCCGGCCGGGCGCGACGGACAGTTCCGTCGCCGACTTCTCCGAGACCGTGAAGCCGGCGAAGGCCCGGCCGGAGACGATCGCGTCGCGGACGAGATCGTCGAAGGTCTCCTTGACGTAGTCCTGCAGGTTGTTGAAGTCGCCGGCCTGCGTTTCCTGGCGGTTCCGGAAGATGACTTGCTGACGCATGGTATTAACCCCTCACGAATTCGCCGACCCGGACCTGACCGACGAAGAGGTCATTCCCGAGCGTCGGCGGGCGGCTGATCTTGGTGTTGACGAGAATGGTGTCGCGGGCCGCCTTGGAGGCGACGATGGCGCGATAGACCTTGGCCTCCTTCTCGCGGTCGCCCGCATAGAGGAAGCCGGTCATGAACTGGTTCTGGATGATGCGCGGCCGGCGGCCCCGGATGGCGACGTCCAGCTCGGCGGTGAAGGCGTCCATGCCGAAGCGATCGGCATTCAGGAAGGTGAAGGCCTTGCGCCTGGCGATCGCCCGCGTCGTGTCGTGCAATCGGATCGACTGGTAGATCGAGACATCGGCGCGGGCCTCGACGAAGAAGCGGCCGGCGAAACGGCCGGCGAACGCGCCCCAGCGGTTGACGCCGGGCACGCGGATCGTCTCGGGCTCGACCGCGATCGGCATCAGGCCGCCGCGCACGGCGGCGGGGGTCGGTGTCTCGGACGGCACGATCTTCAGCGAGACGACGCGCTCGGCCGACACCGACTGTCCGAGCCAGCGCTGGAACCTCGGCGCGTCGGTGAAGTAGCCGCCGGCGGCGCGGCCGGGGATGACCAGGCGCTCGAAGGCGTCGACCGGCCTGCCATTCTCGTCCTGGCGGATCTCGGCGACGGCCAGCGGCAGCGAGACCCCGCCGTCGACATAGAGACCGCGCCGGCCGAAGCGCTCGAGCGTCTGCAGGTCGGCCGGGAAGCTGGCCGGGCCACCTGCATCCGACAGGAAGGTATTGCGCCGATACCGTCCGGGCTGGATCGGTCCGGGGAAGAAGGCCCGGCCGGCCTGGCCGCGTCGCACCACGGAGGTGATCCGGATCTCGGGGAAACCAGCGTAGAAGGCGCGGCGCTCGTCGAGCGTCAGCGTCTGGCCGAGGAAGAGCTTCGCCGGCGGCAGCACGGCGCGCACGACCTCGCCACCGGCGAGACGAACATGGCGACGGATGCCTTCGAGCGTTCCCTTGATCCGGTGCAGCGGGATGGCATTCCGAACGACGGAGCGCTGGACCTCCTCCGGCCAGGCCTCGTCCCAGACGTCGACCGAGAAGGCCCAGGCGAGAAAAGGCAGCAGCGGGAGGGGGCAGCGATCGGCATTCCAGAGATCACCGATCGGCACCTGCAGAGCCGACGAGAGCATGCCGCCGACCAGCGACCGCTCGTAGCGCGTCGCGTTGCTCGGGAGCATGGCGCGGGCCGTCGCCTCCAGTTCCGCGAGCTGACCGGAAGAGAGCTGTGCCGTCATTCCACCAGCTCCGTCGAGATCTCGATCGTGCCGAGGCGCGGCGCCTGGTCGAGGCCGACCGTCAGATCCTTCGACCATTGCTGCAGGCGGACGCGCTGCACGCCGGCGACCGACAGCGCGGCATGCAGGCCGGAAACCGGCACGAAGGCGCCGACGCGCTGGCGGGACGCGGCATAGATCCGCAGCGAGGTTTCCGCCTGCTGGCGGATCAGGGCAGGATCCGGGCCACGCGCGATCTCCAGCGTCGCGGCGACGGAATACGGCACCACACCGACCGGCCGAACCACCACGGCGTCGGTCAGCGGCTTGATGTCGTCCCGCGTCAGCCGGGCGCGAACGCTGTCGACCGTCGCCGAGCTCGGCTCGCCGGTCTGGCCCGCCATGACGATGACATGCACCTCGCCAGGGCGTGGCACGATCAGCCCAACGTCGCTGATCGAAGGATCCGCCGCCAGCGCATGGAAGATGTAGGCGCCGCGCGTTCCCGTCGTCGCCAGCGCCTCGGGGGCGAGCTGGACGCGGGCGCGGAAGCGCGTGTCGTCTTCCATCACGGCCGGCGTCGTGCCGGTGGCGGGCGTGAGCACGACCCGCGCGACATTGTAGTGGGCCGCTAACTGATCGAGGTCGCTGCCGCGCGCGAAGGCCAGCATGACCGAGCGGGCGGCATCATTGACGCGGGCGCGGTCGAGCAGGCGTTGATAGCCAAAGGCCTGGCCGGCGATCATCGCCAGATCGGTTTCGAGAGCGCCGACGTCATAGTCGGGCATCAGCCCTTCGAAGGCTGCTCGAAAGCCCCCGAACAGCGTCTCGAAGTCCAGCTTCTCAATCACCGCCGGCGCCGGCAGACGGGACAGCTCGATGGTGTCGAAGCGGCTCATGCTGCACGCGCCCTCATCGGAATGATCATCGACGCATCGCCACCATCGGGCGTGAAATCACCCAGGTGACCGCGTGGGTAATAGACACCGGACAATTCGATCGACATGGCACCGGTCGTGGAGGCCCTGGTCAACTTGCAGCCTAAAACCGCATAGCGCGGCTCCCATCGCGCGATCGCCATGACGGTCGCTGCGTACATGGCGAGGATGACCTGGTCCGTCATGGGACGGTCGATCAGGTCGAACAGCTCCGACCCGAATTCGCGCCGCATGACGCGGGAACCAATAGGCGTCGTCAGGATCACGCCGATCGATTGTCGGACATGATCGAAGTCGGAAAGGGCCGCGCCGGTATGGCGATTGAAGCCCGTCGACGCCATGTCAGCCGGCCTTCTTGTCAGCTGCAGGCGCCGTCCGCTCCGCCTTCGGTATCGAAAGCTGGTCGCCATAGGGCGGCAGAAACGGCTTCGCTACGGCGTCGGCCATGTCGACCGCTTTCGAACCGGCCTCATGCCAGGTGCCGGCGTAGAATCCGGAAGTGTTGACGATCACCTTCATCGTGCATCTCCATTACGGGTTGGGGGATTGAGAGCGTGCGAGAGGACGCCGGTTCGCTTGAGAAGCCCGCGAACCACGGGAAGGTCAGCGGGGCGTCGACGTGTTCGACGCGCCGGGGGTGACGCCGCCGTGAAGGTGCGTGTCGCCGATGTTCTGGCCATTGTGAGTGACGCGCGAGCCTTCGAGCGTCAGATCGCCTTTGATCGTGACATCGGCGACAATCTCGACGGTGCCATCGCCAAGCGTCAGGCGGGTGTCGCCATGTACGATGACCGCCTCCGGACCATCATGCGGACGCGGGTTGGCGTTCGAATGGGTCGAGAAATCAATGACACCGTCGGTCAGGTCGCCGCTTTCCGAAACGAGGTCGACCTGCTGACCGACCGTCGGCGGGATATGGGAGGATGTGCCGCCGGCCGAAACTTCCTTCCAGGGCACCCATGGCGAGAGATAGGGCGGATCGCCGTTGCCGATCTTGACGCGGGCCAGCCCCTTCGTGTTGTCGACCTCGGTGATTGTGCCGGTACGCCTTCGGTTGCGGGCGCGCCTGTCCTGGTCGGCAATCTTGCGTTCGATCTCGACGATACGCTCGAGAAGCCCCATAGCTACGGTTCCTGTCCAACGGCCAAGGCGCGCGCCTCGTCGAGTGTCAGGCCGAAGCGGCGACGGATCGTATGCGCTTCGATCACGTCGGCCGGGTCGCCGATCAGGTCGCCAATCTTCTGCAGATAGGGGTGCTCGACGGCCGCCATCCGGGCCATGAACGTCGCCCATATCGACGTCGTGACGATTGGCGCGCCAAACACCGGATCGGGCAGCAGATCCAGCGTGATGACGAGCTGATGCGCCGCAATCCTCGTTCCGCTCGCCGCGTCGGACGTTCGCTTTCGCTCGACCTTAAGGGCCGAGGACGACAGGGTCCGCCAGATCTCCGCCCAGGGATCATTAGGATCCGACAGAGCTATGGTGATTTCCCGCCCGACGCAGTCCAGGAAGAACTCGAGGCCGGGATCGGTAGCAGGGATGCCGATGCCAATCACCGTGCTGACGCCGGTATCCGGATCCGTCTCGGTCATGGCGGCACTGATGCCGATTTCGATGGTCAGTTCGGTCGGTCCGGACTTGTGCAGAGAACGGAGATCAATCCGATCCTCGATTCTGCTGCCATCAACATAGACCGAGATGAACGGCTTCTCCTGATCCGTCCGGAGAGTGTCATCGGCGGCGATGTCGATCGCACCGATCTGGCTGTCGAGGACGTTGTCGCCGACCAGCGTCTTGCCCTTCAGGGCCTCGATCGTCGCGATGCGCAACGCAATTCGGCCCAGCATCACTTTGCTCCGAGTGTCAGGACGATGAGGTTCGAATATCGGTCACTGACGATCGCCACCTCGAACCACGGCAGACCGGCGCGATCATTGGCGCGGAGACCGTCACCCTGGCGGGGCGGCGGACCCGCATACGTCGAGCGGTCGATGAACAGTTCGGCCTGCCCCAGCGCCAGCCGCGACCGGTACCGATCGGTGCCATCGCCGACAGGCTTTGAGTCGTCGCCGCCGACATGCAGGACGGCGTTGATGTCTACTGCCGGCCGGGCGGGATCGACGACCCCTCCCCTCAGGAAGGACAGGCGAACCGACTCGCCGAAGGTCAGGCCGACCTTCCGGTCGACGCCCGCCTCAAGGTTTCGCCAGTTCGCCATGTCATCAGGCCGAAAGGACGACGACGCCGGTCGCGGACGGATTGGCGGCAACCGCCAGCGCGTAGCCGATCTTCGGATTGGCACCCGAATTGTCGGCGGTGGTTGCCTTCGAGCCGTCGAAATAGATCATCGCTCCGACAGCCCAGGCCTGGCCGGAAGTCTTGGGCAATTCGTAGACGCCGGAGCGGCTGATCTCGACGGGGTCGCCGGATTTGGCATCGAAATTGGCGACGCCAAACAGCTTGCCGACGAGAACGCCGGCGCCGGAGAGGACGTCGGAGGGGGCGGCAACGGTGACGGTATTGCCCGGCTGAATGAAGTTTTTCATCGGACGGTTCCTTTTCAGGGATCGAGGAGGTTTCAGGGAGCGAGCGGCGGGG
>NZ_AQYH01000009.1 GCF_000380505.1 Kaistia granuli DSM 23481
GAAAGGCCAATCAAACTCGGAAATAGCTGGTTCTCCGCGAAATCTATTTAGGTAGAGCGTCGGATGAATACCTTGGGGGGTAGAGCACTGGATGGGCTAGGGGGATTTACCGTCTTACCAAACCTAACCAAACTCCGAATACCCAAGAGTACTATCTGGCAGACAGACGGTGGGTGCTAACGTCCATCGTCAAAAGGGAAACAACCCTGACCGCCAGCTAAGGCCCCCAAATCATGGCTAAGTGTGAAAGGATGTGGGGATCCCAAAACAACCAGGATGTTGGCTTAGAAGCAGCCATCATTTAAAGAAAGCGTAACAGCTCACTGGTCTAAATAAGGGTTCCTGCGCCGACAATGTAACGGGGCTCAAGCCATGTGCCGAAGCTGCGGATGTGATCCTTAGGGATCACGTGGTAGCGGAGCGTTCCGTAAGCCTGTGAAGGGAGACTCGTGAGAGCTCCTGGAGGTATCGGAAGTGCGAATGCTGACATGAGTAACGACAAACAGTGTGAGAGACACTGTCGCCGAAAGTCCAAGGGTTCCTGCGTAAAGCTAATCTGCGCAGGGTTAGCCGGCTCCTAAGGCGAGGCCGAAAGGCGTAGTCGATGGGAATGGGGTGAATATTCCCCAGCCTGCGGGTAGTGACGAATGCCGTGTATTGTAGTGCCTTATTGGATTGGTGCTGCAGTGAAGGTGTTCCAGGAAATAGCTCCCGCGTATAGACCGTACCCTAAACCGACACAGGTGGACTGGTAGAGTATACCAAGGCGCTTGAGAGAATGGTGCTGAAGGAACTCGGCAAATTGCCTCCGTAACTTCGGGAGAAGGAGGCCCTCGACTTGGGCAACCAGGTCGGGGGGGCACAGACTAGGGGGTAGCGACTGTTTACCTAAAACACAGGGCTCTGCGAAGCCGTAAGGCGACGTATAGGGTCTGACGCCTGCCCGGTGCCGGAAGGTTAAGAGGAGATGTGCAAGCATTGAATTGAAGCCCCGGTAAACGGCGGCCGTAACTATAACGGTCCTAAGGTAGCGAAATTCCTTGTCGGGTAAGTTCCGACCTGCACGAATGGCGTAACGACTTCCCCGCTGTCTCCAGCACCTACTCAGTGAAATTGAATTCCCCGTGAAGATGCGGGGTTCCCGCGGTCAGACGGAAAGACCCCATGAACCTTTACTATAGCTTTGCACTGGCATTCGTGTTTGCATGTGTAGGATAGGTGGTAGGCTTTGAAGCATGGGCGCCAGCTCGTGTGGAGCCATCCTTGAAATACCACCCTTGTGAATATGAATGTCTAACCGCGGTCCGTCATCCGGATCCGGGACCGTGCATGGTGGGTAGTTTGACTGGGGCGGTCGCCTCCCAAAGTGTAACGGAGGCGCGCGATGGTGGGCTCAGACCGGTCGGAAATCGGTCGTCGAGTGCAATGGCATAAGCCCGCCTGACTGCGAGACTGACAAGTCGAGCAGAGACGAAAGTCGGCCATAGTGATCCGGTGGTCCCACGTGGACGGGCCATCGCTCAACGGATAAAAGGTACTCTGGGGATAACAGGCTGATGATGCCCAAGAGTCCATATCGACGGCATCGTTTGGCACCTCGATGTCGACTCATCACATCCTGGGGCTGGAGAAGGTCCCAAGGGTTCGGCTGTTCGCCGATTAAAGTGGTACGTGAGTTGGGTTCAGAACGTCGTGAGACAGTTCGGTCCCTATCTGCCGTGGGTGTAGGAATATTGAGAGGATCTGTCCTTAGTACGAGAGGACCGGGATGGACGTACCTCTGGTGGACCTGTTGTGGCGCCAGCCGCATTGCAGGGTAGCTATGTACGGACGGGATAACCGCTGAAGGCATCTAAGCGGGAAACCCACCTCAAAACGAGTATTCCCTTGAGAGTCGTGGTAGACCACCACGTTGATAGGCCGGGTGTGGAAGTGCGGCAACGCATGTAGCTTACCGGTACTAATAACTCGATTGGCTTGATCACTCCCATTAATCCATGCTCATCCCAAGCGGATCTCTCGAGATCCGCGGGAATGACCATCGACGACAAACCATACAAAACCAGTTTCTTCTGTGCTTCGCCGGCCTGGTGGTCATGGCGAGGAGCCTGAACCCGATCCCATTCCGAACTCGGCCGTTAAACTCCTCCGCGCCAATGGTACTTTGTCTTAAGACACGGGAGAGTAGGTCGCTGCCAGGCCTGCAAAGCACAGAAATCCTTCGAAAAATTCTCTTCACGATGAAACACAAACAAAA
>NZ_AQYH01000010.1 GCF_000380505.1 Kaistia granuli DSM 23481
CGTCGCGCGCAGCCTACTGGCGCTGATGCCGGAACTCGGCACCCTCACCCGGCGACAGGCCGCGAGCCTGGCCGGCTTGGCCCCGCATCCGCGCGATTCCGGCAACACCAGCCGGCACCGCACCATGCGCGGCGGACGCACCGAACTCAGGCCTTTGCTGTTCATGGCCGCCCTCAGCGCGGCCAGGGCCAACCCCGGCCTGCGCGACTTCTACCGAAGCCTATGCGCCGCCGGAAAGCCAAAGCGCCTCGCGCTCGCAGCCGTCGCCAGAAAACTCGTCGTCCTTGCCAACGCCTTGCTCAAACCAGATGCAACAGAACTGACTTGATGACGTATAGTTCTTCGCCTTTTCAAATAGATACTACCGAAGCGCCGCGCTGGCCGTCGCTTCGGTGACGGCATGGATCGCCGCCGCCGCATCGACGAGACCGGCGCCGAAGATGTCGTCGCGGCCGGGCTTGCCGAGGTCGCGGGCCGTCTTGGTCAGGATGGCGCGGACCGCATCAGGCGCGAGCGTGGGCTGGCGTTCGAGCAGCAGCGCCGCGATCCCGCTCACCTGCGCCGCCGCGAAGGACGTGCCGGAAACCTGCTCATAGGTCCCGTTCGGCGCCGTCGTCAGGATGTCGACGCCGGGGGCTGCCAGCGCGATATAGCCGCCGCGATTGGCGGATTTGTAGATTGCATCGGCCGGATCGGTCGCCGTCACGGCGATAACGGCGGGATGTGCCGCGGGAAAGGCCGGACCCGCCTTCGGGCCGCCATTGCCGGCGGCCGCCACCAGCACGATGCCCCGGTCCTGCGCGGCCGCGAGGCCGGCGGACAGCAGTGTGTCCTCCGGACCGGCGAAGCTCAGATTGACGACGCGCGCGCCGGCACCGGCGGCCTTGTCGAGGCTCTTCAGGATGTCGAGGGTCGAACCCCGGGCGGCGGAACCGTCAGGTGAGAGAAAGCTGTCGAAGGCGAGGATGCGGACTTTCGGCGCGGCGCTGACGAGGCGCTGATGGGCGGCGATCACACCGGCGATCGCCGTGCCGTGCGAGCCGATGGTGCGGGCCGGGCTGGCCGGGTCGAGCGTGCCGGCGAGTTCGGGATGGCTGCCGTCGATGCCGGAATCGATCACCGCGACCAGGATGGATTGGCCTTCTGCAACCGCATGGGCCTCGGCAAGGCGGAGCTTCGCCGGTGCATATTGTACGCTGGCGAGATCGCCTTTGGCGGCCCCTTCCGGTTCAGATTGAAGGGCAAACAGATGGTTCAACTCGCTGGAAAGGATTGTCTTTTCAGATCGGAGCTCTCGCAGGGTGCGCTCGCTGCTGCTGCCCTTGGCGACGCGGGCGCGGACGATCGTCGTGCCGGTCAGATCGAGTTCAACGGTTTCGAGCCGCGTCAGCCGATGCCGCTTCAGGATCGTCTCGGTTGCCTCGGGCGAGGCGGTGGCGAACAGGATTTCGCCGGTGACATGCGGACCGACGGCAGCCACCGCGACCGGTCTGGCGCTGCGTTCCGGTGACTTCCGGGCCGTCGACCGGGTCGATTTTGCCGGTTTCGTCGGCTTGCTCGCCTGGGTCCTGGGCTTCGCTTTCCGAGCGGCGGGGCGTTCGTAGTCCCGCGGCGGCGCCACTTCGCGGTCGCCAAATCCGCCTGCGTTCCCAAGCCCATAGACGATCGCCGGGGCCATCAGGATGACGGGCTGGCCGCGATCGGGACGTCGCGGCTGGTCCGGCCGCTCAGGACGAGGGCGCTTCTGGCGCCGGCGCCAGTCGTCTTCACCATTGGCCGATTGCGCGACCAGCATCCGTTCCACCGCGAAGACGCGCGGTATCGGTATCGTCGCCAGCAGGGCGAAGGCGATGGCGATCCGTGCGAAATGGCGCGTCGACATGGTGTCGCTCCCGGTGAGAAGCCATTGAAATGGAACGTCGAACCCAGTCTGGACCGGTCGTCAGGGCGCCGCTATGACCAGCTTCACCACGCCCTTGGAGTTGGCGAGCGTCTCCTGGACGATCTGGCGCTCCTCGGCGCTCAGGCTTTCCTCGCCGATCCGGAGCTTGAACAGCCCGCCGGCGCGGGGACCGTCGACGATGGTGGCGTTGAGCGAGGTGATCAGCCTCTCGATGTCACCCGCTTTGGCGGCCGGCTCGAAGGCGACGAGCAGATAGGCGCCGGCGGGGTTAACAGCCCCCTCGCCGGAGGCGGTCTGGTAACCTCCCGTTACCCCGCGGCTCCCGATCTGGTTGCCGACGATGCCGCCGAGCACGAGCAGCACCAGCGCGGCTGCGGCGGCGCCCATTCCGAGCTGCGGCGCGGTCAACGCGGCGAGCCGTTCGCCGATCGATCCGAACAGGCGCTCGACCCAGGAAGGTTGCCGGGCGGGAGCGGATTTTCCGATCTCGGCGAACAGCCGGTCGGCCATCCGCGACGAGGGCAGGGGCATCGCCTCGGCGCTGGCGATCGTCTCCAGCCGCTCTTCCTCGATGCGTTCGAGCTGGGCGCGGAGCAGTGGGTCGCCAGCGAGTGCCGCCTCGACATCGCGCCGCTCGGCCGGGGATAGCGTGCCGGCGGCATACCAGGGCAGCAGCGCCTCGATCCGTCCGGGTTCGTCCATCTTGTCGCTGGTCATGGCCAACCTCTATCCAGTCCGGCTTCCCGGCAGAGTTCCGACAGCCGCTTGCGGGCATGGAACACGCGGGTCTTCACCGTGTTCTCCGGTATGCCGACGATGCGGCTGACATCCTCGATCGACTGTTCCTGGTAGTAGACGAGGTCGATCGCCTCGCGGTGCTCCGGCGACAGCCGGTCGATGCAGGCGCGCAGAACGCCGGCCTTGTCGGTCTTCTGCAGGGTTACTTCCGGCGTGTCGTCCTGGTCCTCGATCGTCTCGGCGAACGCGTCGTCGAGCGGCGCCTCGGTGCGGCGGCGGAGCGCCGAATAGGCCTTGAAGCGGGCGATCGACAGCAGCCAGGTCGAAACGCTGGATCGACCCTCGAAACGGGCCGCCTGGCGCCAGACATCGAGGAAGACCTCGGTGACGATGTCCTCGGCGATATCCTCGCGCCGGACCAGCCGGAGCACGAAGCGGTGGACGCGCAAATGATGGGCGGCGAACAGCGACCGCATCGCGGTCTGGTCGCCCTTGGCGATCCGCGCCAGAAGTGGCTCGTCCTCAGTTCCGACCATGGGAGGCCCCGTCCTTCCCGCTTCCTGCGGAGAGCGTGGCGGCAGGCAGGCCCGCGGTCAACTCTCGCTTGAAGGGCCGTGCGGGCGGCGGATCCTGCCCGCCGCCCGCTCGTTGGCGCATCCCGGATCAATCGCAGACGACGACGCGCTTCCAGACCCGACCGACGCCGGGGACGAAGACCCGCTTGCGGACCTTGTAGCATTCTTGGGCAGCGCCGGCGTAGACGGGGATGCCGATATAGATGCCGCCGCCCCAGCCACCGCCCCAGCCGCGATTGCCCCAGCCGCCGTGGCCGCCACCATGGCCGTGACCGCCATGCCCGCCACCATGGCCACCGCCGTGTCCGCCGCCATGACCGCCGCTGAAGCCGCCGGGGCCGCCATGTCCGGGCGCCGCGCTGGCGCTGCTGGTCGAAAGGACCGAGGCGGTGGTGATGGTTGCGATGGCCAGCGCTGCGACGGTGGCGGTGGTGCGGATCGTGTTGAGAATGGTCATCTTGGATCTCCCTCTGGAACCCTGGGATCCGCCCGTTGCGGCCCCGATGACCATTGGTCGTGGCGAGGCGGGAAAAGGTTCACGCCCGTCGACGATTTTTCGAACTTTTCTTGGCGAACGCCGGAAAAGCGCCGATTTCGGCCCGTAGACCGGGTGCGGGGCTTGACCCCGGCGCCAGCATCTTCATCGTCGGGAGCTTGACGCTGCGTCCGGATTCTCGGTCTTGCGCAGCCAGCCGATCTCCTCCGAGAAGCCAATCGAGCTACGACAGGTCTCCCTGATGGCATCCTCCGACATGGCAGCGACCAGCGTTCCCGGCGCTTCCGAACAGCTTTCGACCCGCATCGCCTTCTTCATCGCCGGCTTCGGCATGGCCGCCTGGGCGCCGCTGGTGCCGTTCGCCAAGGCGCGCGCCGGGCTGGACGACGGTGCACTCGGCCTGCTGCTGCTCTGCCTCGGCGCCGGCTCGATCGTCGCCATGCCGCTTTCGGGCGCGCTCGCGGCGCGCTTCGGCTGCCGGCGGGTGATCATCGCGGGATCGCTGATGCTGTGCCTGGCGCTGCCGCTGCTGGCAACCCTGTCGAGCTTCGCCGCGCTGGTGCCGGCCCTGCTTCTGTTCGGCGCCGGTGTCGGGCTCGTCGATTGCGTCGTCAACATCCAGGCGGTCATCGTCGAGCGCGCCAGCGGCCGCACCATGATGTCGGGCTTCCACGGCCTGTTCAGCGTCGGCGGCATCATCGGCGCCGGCGGCGTCAGCCTGGCGATGGCGCTCGGCGCGTCGCCCTTCGTCGCCGCGCTGCTGGTCGTCGCTCTCGTCCTCGTCGCCATCACCAGCGCCGCGCCCAACCTGCTGTCCTATGGCAGCAGCAGCGGCGGCCCCGCCTTCGCCGTGCCGCATGGCATTGTGCTGTTCATCGGCGTGCTCTGCTTCATCGTCTTCCTGACGGAGGGCGCCGTGCTCGACTGGAGCGCGGTGTTCCTGATCCAGGTGCGCGACATCGATCCAACCCATGCCGGCCTCGGCTACGCCGCCTTCGCCGTCACCATGACGATCGGCCGGCTGACCGGCGACTGGATCGTGCGCCATGTTGGCCGCGGCAACATCATCATCTTCGGTGGCCTCTGCGCCGCCGCCGGACTGGCGCTAGCGACGCTGGTGCCGTCCTGGGAGGCGGGGCTTCTCGGCTATGCGCTGGTCGGCGCCGGCTGTTCCAATGTCGTGCCGGTGCTCTACAGCGCGATCGGCCGCCAGAACACCATGCCGGAGCATATCGCCATCCCCGCCGTGACGACGCTCGGCTATGCCGGCATCCTGGCCGGCCCGGCGGCGATCGGCTTCGTCGCCCATGCCTCGAGCCTGACGGTTGCCTTCCTGATCATCGCGGCGTTGCTGGTCGGCGTCGCTGCCAGCAGTCGCTGGCTCCGCCTCTAGGGCGCGGGAGAGGGGGAACGGCTCCGGCGTGTCGGGCGTTGGGTTCGCGTGAGCGAGATCAAATCCCCCGATTTTCCGTGGCAACCGACGGCACGCACGGTTCATCTCTGCCTCGACATGCAGGGGTTGTTCGCGCCGGACGGGCCCTGGCCGACGCCCTGGATGGAGGCCGTGCTGCCGACGATCCTTCGGATCGCGGAACATGCGCCCGAGCGCACGATTTTCACGCGCTTCATCCCGCCGCGCGCTCCTGACGACCGGCAGGGCACCTGGCGAAACTACTATCGTCTGCATAGGGAAACGACGCGGGATGTCGTCGATCCGTCGGCCCTGCGGCTTCTGCCACCGCTGGCGGCTCTGACGCCGCCCGCCATCGTAATCGACAAGCCAGTCTATTCGGCCTTTCTCGGATCGGCCTTGCGGCAGACACTCGCCGAACGATCGGCCGACGGCCTGATCGTCACCGGGGCGGAAACGGATGTGTGTGTCCTGGCGACCGTGCTCGACGCCGTCGATCTCGGCTATCCGGTCTATGTCGTTACCGACGCGATCTGCAGTTCGACGGACGCGTCGCACGATGCCGTGCTGACGCTCTACCGGACCCGCTTCTACCAGCAGGTCCAGACGCTTTCGACCGAGATGGTGCTTTCGCTCTGGCCGGGGCGCTGAGCCCGCGACGTCGCACCGGAATCCGACCTCAGACCCCCATAAGCTCCGGATCGCAGGAAAGAACTTCGGCGATCGCTTCCCGTTCCTCCGGCATCAGGTCGCTGCCCCGTTCGGCCAGCATGATGATGATCAGGTCGACGCCGGAGCGTTCGCTGAGTTCGGCGCAAGTGAGCCCGCGCCATTGCCGCAGCGCGGTCAGGGTCGACATGCCGTCACCGATCGTCGCCATGACGCCTTCCGGCAGATATCCGAACGACGCCCGGCTGATGTCCGCAGATTGAATGGCCATTGTTGCATTCCTCCTGAGCTTCAAATGCGCCAGCGCGCTTTTGGATGCATGAGTGCTGCCTCGGAGCGCAAAATGTGATCGCCTGTCGCGATCCTCGACCTAGCGGGAACGGATCACCACGCAAAAGCTTGTGAAGGCGCGGCAGGCGGGAGACGAGAGGAGGATGCCATGTGGAAGCATGTCTTGATCGCGCTCGCCTTTCTCGCATCCCTGCCGGTTGCTGCCGAAGCCGCGGCTTCGGTGGGATCGACCCGTTTCGTCACCGCGGTTGCCAATGCCGGCACCTTCGAGGTGGAGGCGGCCCGGATCGCGCTGGATCGCAGCCAGAATGCCGATGTGAAGGCCTTCGCCCAGCAGATGGCTGCCGATCACGCCAAGCTGGGCGAGGCGCTGAAGGCCGCCGCTGGCGAAATTCCCATGCCAGCCAAGCTCGATGCCCGGCATGAGACCCTGCTGGCCGAGCTAAAGACGGCGCCGGCCGAGGCCTTCGACGGCACCTATGTCCGGCAGCAGCTCATGACTCACAAGGAGGCCGAGGTGGCGTTCCGGGCGGAGAGCATGAAGGGCGACGATTCCCGGCTGAAGGACTTTGCCACCGAGACGCTGCCGACCATCCAGCACCATCTGGAAATGGCGGAGGCATTGAGAAAGGCCCAGTCGGACTAGGTTTGACCCGCTTCGGCCGTAATCGAACCGTCGTGAAGGGCCTGGGCGAGTGGGCGGTTGGTGATCTTGTCGCGCCGTTGTTCCGGGCGACCCCAACGGTTGCCCGGAGGCGGGATCACGCCCAGCTCAGCGTGATGGCCGCGAGCACCAGATAGCGGCCGACCTTGGCGATCGTGACCAGCAGCAGGAACATCGGCAGCGGCTCGCGCAGGACGCCGGCGACGACGGTCAGCGGATCGCCGATGACCGGCGCCCAGCTCAGGAGCAGCGACCATTTCCCGTAGCGCCGGTACCAGCCCTCGGCGCGTGCCAGTCCGGCCGGGCTGACGGGAAACCACCGCTGGTCGCGAAAGCGGGCTATGCCGCGACCGAGGAACCAGTTGATCAGTGAGCCCAGGACATTGCCGGCGCTCGCCACGCTGAGCAGTAGCCACGGCGAATAATCGGCGAGCAGCAAGCCGACCAGCACGGCTTCCGACTGCATCGGCAGGATGGTCGCGGCGGCCAGCGCCGCCAAGAACAGCCCAGTGTAGGCCGCGAGCTCGGTCATCGGGCGATGCGGTGCCAGCGGGCGGGTGTTGCACCCGGGCGGACAAGTCGGCGGCAGGGCAAGCGGGGCTCTCGGCTGGAAGCGAAGGGACGGCGCCGGGGGGACCATACGCGGCGATGTTCCCTGCTTATGGCGTCGCCCGTCAGCTGGCAACGGCAACAGTGCGGTTTGGCATAGCTCTCGCCATTGGCATGGAGCCGGCCGTAGCCTCGTCCTCCGCCGTCATCCCGACGAAGGCGAGGATCCATGCAGCCGCGACTTCTGCCGGACTCCCCCGACGCTAGGCGGAAATTTTCCGCAAGCGTTCACCCTCGCCATTGCCGAGAGTGGGCCCGGTCGCGTCGGCGAGGCCGGCATCGGCGGCGATGTCGGGCGGCGTCAGGCCGTGGATGGTCACCGGCACCGCGGGCTTCGCGAGCGTCGCGGCCTGCTCGGGTGTTGCCGTATCGGCGAGCACCAGGATCGAGCCGCCAAGCTTCCCGTCTGACCTCCGCTGTCATCCCGGCGAAGGCCGGGATCCATACACATCGGCCCGTGGCTAGTCGGCTGAGCCAAATTTTCCTGGTCGGTGCTCATGGGCCCCGGCCTTCGCCGGGGCGACGGTGCCTTGCTCACCGGCCATGGACTGGATGGCGACATCCGGTGTTCCCTGGACCCTCCTTCGAGGCCCGGCTTCGCCGGACACCTCAGGATGTTGGCTGAGTTTGGTGGGGGAGCGGGGACGCGCCTCTTCGGGAAGGGCGAAGACGCGCGCTGAAGTTCCAATATCGCCACGGGTTGCCCCGGCTCATTTCTCGAACGGGTAGATCGTCTTCCAGTCGTTCTTCATGTCGACGACGAGCCAGCCGCGCTTTGGTGCCTCGTCGAGGGCCTTGTCGAGCTTGCCGACATCGGAGTCCCGGTCATAGGCCCATTCGCGCGCCGCATCGGTATGATGGACGATCATGCCGAAGCGCGGCCCGCTGTTCAGCGTCGTCCATTGCAGCATCTCGAGATCGCCATCGGAATTGCCGGCGGCGAAGACGGGGCGCTTGCCGATGAAGCGGTTGATGCCGACCGGCTTGCCCGGGCCGTCATCGACGAACTCGACCGCCGGCAGCTTCTGGATCGAGACCTTGTCGCCGTCGAGCTTGAACTCGGTCTTGCCTGAGGAGCCGACGACCTGGTTGGGGGGGATGCCGTAGACGCCCTCGGTCCAGGGTCGCATGAACTCGACACCGCCGCCGGAGACGATGAAGGTCTGGTAGTCCCTGGCGCGCAGATAGGCGAGCAACTCCAGCATCGGCTGGAAGACGAGATCCGTGTAGGGCCTGTTGTAGCGCGGCTCGCGCGCCGTCTTGGTCCATTCGACCACTTGCGCGGCGAAGTCCTCGACCGACATGCCGGACGAGCTGGCGGCCAGCAGTTCGCCGAGGCCCTTGTGGCCTGACGCCACCACTGCCTTCATGTCGTTTTCCAGCACGCCCTTGAAGGGCAGCGTGTCCTTCCACTCGGGATGGTCCTTGGCCATCGCCTTGATCCGGTCCATGACGAAGACGCCCTGGAAGTAGAACGGCTTTTCGGACCAGAGCGTGCCGTCATTGTCGAAGGTGGCGATACGGTCGCCGACGGCGATGAAATCGGGACCGGCCGTCGTCGTCCGCGTCACGAAATCGACGATCGCGGTCTTGGCAGCGCCATCGTTCCACGACGGCAGCGGATCGTCCTCGGCCGCCACGGGCAGGACGATGGCGAAGGCGAGCGCGCCCGCCATGCCGAGCCGGATCAGGGTCCGCCGTGTCAGGCGAGCGAAAGCAAGGCTCATGGCGGTCCTCCACTCTGTCGTGACGCTGCCGGATCGGCCGCCGTCCGGCGGACGCAGCGGAAGCCGACATGGCTGGTCGAAGTATCGATCGGCTCGGCGTGGCGGGCGGCCGGGCGGTAGCGCCGGCAATAGTTCGGCGCGCAGAGATGCGAGCCGCCCTTCAGCACCTTGCGCGGGATGCGGATCTCCGGCTGGCGCGGATCGAAGCTGGCTTCCAGCGGTCCGCCGCGCGGGTTTTCCGGCACGCAACACGCCTTCGGCGCATCGGCCGGATGGCGCGTCGACCAGAAGTCCGAAGTCCACTCCCAGACATTGCCGATCATGTCGTAGAGGCCGTAGCCGTTCGGCGGGAACACGCCGACCGGCGAGGTGCGCTCATAGCCGTCGGTCTTGAGGTTCTGCGAGGGAAAGAGGCCCTGCCAGGTGTTGGCCATCTCGCGGCCGTCCGGATTGAGCTCGTCCCCCCAGGCGAACTCGGCCCCTTCGAGGCCGCCGCGCGCGGCGAACTCCCATTCCGCCTCGGTCGGGAGCTCCTTGCCCACCCATTTCGCATAGGCCTCGGCGTCGCTGTAGGCGACATGCACGACGGGATGGTCGTCGAGGCCCTTGATCGAGCTGCCGGGGCCATAGGGCCGGCGCCAGTTGGCGCGGAAGCGGAACGCCCACCATTGCGACCAGTCGCGCGTGTCGACGGGGTGGTCGGGCGGGGTGAAGACCAGCGACCCCGCCTTCAGCATGTGCGGCAGGGCGTTCGGGTAATCCTTTGGGTCGGGGGCGATTTCGGCGAAGGTGACATGGCCGGTCGCCTCGACGAAGCGGCGGAACTCGGCGTTGGTCACCGGCGTCGGGTCGATGAAGAAGCCGTCGACGGTGACGCGGTGGCTTGGCTTCTCTTCCGGATAGTGCACGTCGGAACCCATGCGGAAGGTGCCGCCGGGAACCCAGACCATCGTGGCCTGATGTTCCATCGTGGATTTTGGTCTCTGGCGATTACTGTGGTTCATGAGCAAATCCGATATCGCTTCTTGCGTCTTTCCGTTTTGGGATGATCGAATAGATTGCCGCGTCAGTAGTCATGCCGAAGAGTAGGGTGTCGTTGCCGGCCGTCAACGGCGCGTGTCGCGATGCGCCCTCTCGCGATTGCTAGACCTGCTCGGGGCAACGCTGCGGAGACGCTGAGAAGGCTGACGAGGGCGCTCGCGAGGTCGGATAGGGCTAGTTCGGTGTTGCGGTGGCACAAACGCTCGATCCGTGCCACCGCGTCTTCTCTATTGGCCTCCGGCCGCGTTCTTGAACGACTCATTCAGCTGTTCCTGGATCTGGTCGATCGAGAAGCTGGCCGGCCGCTGTGCGGGTGGGTATTCCTTGAACGTGTCCAGGAACTTTGCCACGTAAGCTTGACCCGCGACCAGCAGGTAGGCGTGGTCGAGGAGCCAGTCGTAATAGGTGTTCGAGGTTACGTCGGCCCGCTCATAGGGATCCGAGCGCAGATCGAACATCTTGGGAACGCGGAGCTTGGTGAACGGCTCGGCCCAGATGGCGAGCGTTCCCGTCGCGCGCTGCTCGGCGAAAACGAGCTTCCAGTTCTCGTAGCGCAGGCCGACGATCTCGCCGTCGTCGTTCAGATAGAAGAACGAGTCGCGGGCGCTCTTGTCGGATTGACCGGTGAGATAGGGAAGCTGGTTATAGCCGTCGAGGTGGTTCTTGTACTGCTTGCCACCAATCGTCGTGCCTTTCAGAAGGCGCTCGGTGATGTCGGTGTCGCCAGCGGCGGCCAGCAGGGTCGGGAACCAGTCCAGCCCCGAGACGATACCGTTGGAGACCGTGCCTTCCTTGATATGGCCGGGCCAGCGGATCATCGCCGGCACGCGATAGGCGCCCTCCCAGTTAGTGTTCTTCTCGCTGCGGAACGGGGTCGTGCCCGCGTCCGGCCAAGAGTTCTGGTGGGGGCCGTTGTCGGTCGTGTAGATAACGATCGTGTTGTCGGCGATGCCCATGTCGTCGATCGACTTCAGCACCGTCCCGATGATTTTGTCATGCTCGACCATGCCATCGGCATATTCGGTCGGGGCGGTCAGGCCCGGAGGGCTGCGGTGCTCGTCGCGGACATGGGTGCGGAAATGCATCCGCGTTGTGTTGAGCCAGGTGAAGAACGGCTTCTTCGCCGTGTTCTGACGTTGCATGAAATCGATCGCCGCCGCCGAAGTCTCGTCGTCGATCGTCTCCATGCGCTTGCGCGTCAACGGCCCGGTGTCCTCGATCTTGCCGTCGGCCGTCGTCCGCAACACGCCTCGCGGTCCGTATTGCTTGCGGAAGGCAGGGTCGCGCGGATAGTTGCGGTTCTCTGGCTCTTCTTCGGCGTTCAAATGATAGAGGTTGCCGAAGAACTCATCGAAACCATGCGCGGTCGGCAGGAACTCGTCCTTGTCGCCCAGATGGTTCTTGCCGAACTGGCCCGTCGCGTAGCCCTTGTCCTTGAGCGCGGACGCGATCGTCACGTCGGACGCCTGGAGGCCGAGGTCCGCGCCAGGCAGGCCGACCTTGGAAAGGCCTGTCCGCAACGTTGTCTGTCCGGTGAGGAAGGTCGAGCGACCGGCCGTGCAACTCTGCTCGGCATAGTAGTCGGTGAACTTCATCCCCCCCTTGGCAATGCTGTCAATGTTGGGAGTCTGGTACCCCATCAGACCGAAACTGTAGGTCGACAGGTTGGTTTGACCGATATCGTCGCCGAAGATGACGAGGATGTTCGGTGGTGCCGCGGACGTCATCGCGTCCTGGGAAAGAGCCGGCGCCATCGGTGCCAGCAATCCCGCGCCAACCACAGCGGCTGACGCTATCCATCTCGCTACTCGCATGGCCTTCTCCTGCGTTTGTGAAGGGTAGGGGCGGTACGGATGCGGAACTTTGTCGGAGGCTCTGGCTAGCGTCACCGGGATGGTGGCGCCTGCGGCGGGCGTCTCGGTGGCCCGCGCCGCCAGGACGCCGCAGCCGGCGGCGACGAAGACGAGGAGGGCCGAACGCGTCATTATGGCGTTTCCTTGGGTCGGGCGGACGCAGGGACTTGCTGCCAATTAGTGCCGCCGGTTTCGACGGCCAGAGGCGATGCATCGGTTCATTCACGACGTCGAGGCACCTCCGCTTGGTATCGCGTTGGCATCGTTGCGGCCGGCTCGCGACGGGTCGTGAAAGGCCGGCATCGCCCGCGCGGTCATTTTTCCGGAAACTGGAGGGGTCGCGGTCAGACGGACGCCCCATCCTGGGCCTTCCTCCGGAGCGGTGCGTGGCATCGCCCCTGACGCCGAGGCCGACGGGCTGCTTGCCGAACTTGAAGATATGGCTGGCGCCGGGATGGATCGGGTCCGTCCATTCCTCGGCGTCCCTGTCATAGGTCGCCTCCGTGTTCAGCGTGATCGCCGTCGTACCGGGAATGCGCAGCAACGCCGAGAAGAAGCCGGCGCCCTGATGCCAGCCGATCGTCGGGGGGCAGCCTGCAAGCAGCCTAGGGGCGACGATCGGCGTGGTCCAGTGCCTTTTTAAGTCTAGAATCAATGAAAGTATGTGTTGATTCGATTTCTGGAAATTATCGATCCGAATTTTATTTCATTGGATTGCTTCAATATTTGAACCGAAGGATGTTTTTGTAAAAGACGACGAGAATTATGCAGCTTCCGCTGCGCGATTCGAGTTGGGGCCGGACATGGCGGAGGGCCCGGTTCGCTGTTGCGGCCCGCGGGCTTGCCGCCCACTGCCGGGCGCTCCTGCTCGCCTGTGAACCGGCTGACGCTTGAAATGGGTCGCCGCATTCGCTAGGAGGGGCTCGCGCTGGACGACCTGCGCCGCGGTGACAATCGGGGACGGCCCCGCCTTCTGAGAGGGGGCGGCCGTGGCCGGACCTATCGAACAATTCGAGATCAAGCCACTTCTGCATCTGTTCGAGGTCGGCGGTATCGAGATCGTGCTGACCAATTCGGCCCTCCATATGGGGCTGGCCGTGGCGATCATCTTCGGCTTCCTGATGCTGGCGACCCGCAGGGGCCTGTTGATCCCCTCCCGCTTCCAGTCCTCGGCCGAACTGCTCTACACTTTCATCCGCGACATGCTGCGCGAGAATGTCGGGTCGGGCGGCATGCGCTTCTTCCCGCTCGTCTTCTCGCTGTTCATGTTCGTGCTGGTCGCCAATCTGATCGGCATGTTCCCCTATGCCTTCACGGTCACCAGCCAGATCATCGTCACCTTTTCGCTGGCGATGACGGTGTTCCTGACCGTGACGATCTATGGCATCGCGCTGAACGGCTTCGGCTTCTTCCGGCTGTTCCTGCCATCCGGCGTTCCGCTCGTACTGGCGCCGATCGTCATCCCGATCGAGATGGTGTCCTACCTGTCGCGGCCGATCAGCCATTCGGTCCGTCTGTTCGCCGTGATGCTGGCCGGACATATCACCCTGAAGGTCTTCGCCGGCTTCGTCGCCGATCTGAGCGGCGCCGGCACATTGGGCATCGCCACCGCCATCCTGCCTCTGGTGATGACGGTCGCCCTGACCGGCCTCGAATTGCTGATGTCGCTCATTCAGGCCTATATCTTCGCCATGCTGACCTGCATGTATCTGAACGATGCGTTGCACCCAGCGCATTGACCCCGGTGTGCGCGAAAGGACGGCCACGGGCAGGATGACCTGTCCGCTGGAAAGAAGCCCTCGGGACAACCCGTTTCGCACATAGGCAAAACAAATGGCCTGGATCTATCTCATCATCGCCGGCATCCTGGAAGTTGTCTGGGCGTTTTCGATGAAGCAATCGGAAGGTTTCACCAAGCTGATCCCGACGATCGTCACCCTCGTGATGATGATCGGCAGCTTCGGTCTGCTTTCGATATCGATGCGGACCTTGCCGCTCGGCACCGCCTACACGATCTGGACCGGCATCGGCGCGGTCGGCGCCTTCATCGTCGGCATCGTTGTGCTGGGCGAGAGCGCATCGCCGACCCGGATCGCCGCGGCGGCGATGATCGTCTGCGGACTGATCGTCATGAAGGTCTCGTCGAGCTGAGCCGGGCGGCCGCCGGATCCCACGTTCCAGGGCCCGCATCCTTCGCCGGATGCGGGCCTTTCTGTATCCGCCGACGCTTGGCGGTCGAGCATGGCCCCCTGCGCGGGCAGGAGAGGCGGTCGCGGGTA
Organism: Kaistia granuli DSM 23481; assembly: GCF_000380505.1. Taxonomy (GTDB): domain Bacteria; phylum Pseudomonadota; class Alphaproteobacteria; order Rhizobiales; family Kaistiaceae; genus Kaistia; species Kaistia granuli. Next base: position 14,257 of record NZ_AQYH01000010.1, read on the forward strand.
GTGATCGCTACCTGGCCCAGGCGTTGGAGCCGATCCGTCGCCGCCAGGCAGGCTGAGCGGCTCTAGCTGTTGTCGCTGCTGCTTTGCGCCGCACCCTTCGCCGCCGCTCCGGCGCCGGGGGCGATGCCCGGCCGCTTGCCGAAGCCGAGCGACTTGGAAAGCGCGGAGCGCGCTGCGCTATAGCCGGGCGCGACCATCGGGTAGTCGGCCGGAAGGTTCCACTTGGCCCGGTATTGCTCAGGCGTCAGGCCGAAATGGACCTGGAGATGGCGCTTCAGCGTTTTGAACTTCTTGCCGTCTTCGAGGCAGATGATGAAGTCGGGCGTCACCGACTTCTTGATCGCCACGGCGGGCGTCAGTTCCACCGGCGCCGGCTCGGCGTCGTCGCTAAGGCCTTCGAAGGTAGCATGCACATTGCCGATCAGCGCGGCCAAGTCCACCTGGCTCACGAAGTTATGGGCAACATAACTGGCGACGATGTCGGCAGTCAGGTACATGAAATGGTTGTCGTCTGGCTTCTGTGTGTCGGTCACTGCATTTTCCGTTAGTATTTTTCTTTGCTCTTTCTATTGTGCATGAAGAACATTTGCAAATCTATGCGAGAATTCGCCGCTCTTGATAAGCGGGTGTCGCTGGCGTGAGTATCCATCCCCAGGCGCTGTGCATAGGAGGTTCGGTTTTTTTCTGCGTCGTTGCGATGGGCTAGGTCGTCGTGCTTTGCGCATCTTCAAGCCGCGAGGATGCGTTGAACGATTCCTTCCCCGTTGCGTTCTCGCAGCGGCATTTTCGGATCCGGACTGGCGCGATGGCTCCATCGTGCACAGCGTTGCGAGTCCCGCGGCGCTGGGCGGATCGGGTCGGCTGGCGATGCGGCTTGTCGAGGTCGGGAACTTGGGGAGGTGCTACGCGGTTGGCAGGAGCGGGGCGTTGCGCCCATCATCGATCAAGGATCCTCCCCGGAGGGGAAGCCAGCTCATTCAATGATTTGGGGAAGATCGATGGTCGGAGTGGCAGGATTTGAACCTGCGACCCCCTCGTCCCGAACGAGGTGCGCTACCAGGCTGCGCTACACTCCGTGACCGCCGATGAGCCGGGTTATAGACAGAGGATTCGCCAGCCGCAAGGGGAGAGTTGCGCGGTTCGAACAGCCCTGTGGATGACCATTGCAGAGGGCTGTTGATGACGGGGTGCATGCACCGTTGCGGGCGCGCGTCCAACCGTCTATACGACGGGCGCTGCGGTGCTTTCGGGCCCGCCTGCTGGGGCGTCGCCAAGCGGTAAGGCAGCGGTTTTTGGTACCGCCATTCGGAGGTTCGAATCCTCCCGCCCCAGCCATATCTCAAGAAAACGCGCCGTCGGTGAATAGGCGATCGCAGGCAGGCTCTGCGGCGAACCGTGATCTTGCGGGCCAGCCGATCCTTGGCTTCCCCGCTCCTGCCATGTGCCCTTGCGTATCGGGCGACATGGTCCAAAGCGGTCGCCGCGGCGGCCTGCGAGCTGTGTGCACTTTTGTCGTGCGCAAGGAAGGGGACACAACCTCCTGCGGGACGGTCCAGGGGCTCGGCCGACAAGTGGGATCGCACGGCCCGCGCCGGGGCGGCGAATGAGGTGAGACCTGGTGACGCTGGACCGTTGGATCTGCGAAGACCAGCGGCTGAAGGCTATTCGCATTTCGCCGTCCGTGCCGAGCGCGACGGCCAGGTGGTCGCGCCACGCCGTCCGACTACCGCCGCATCGGCCGGTTGCGTTCCGCCCCGGTTGAGTGAAGGCGGAGGCGGGACAATGTCGTTGCCCGAAACAGCTGCCGGCCGCCTTGATGAACGGGAAGTCCTACTGACAGCGCATCGCGCTGGCGTGGTTGCGCTGGTCCAGGAGCTTGACCAGGAGCTCGACCCGCGACGAGACCTCGAGCTTCAGATAGGCGCGCTTGCGGTGCGTCTTGACCGTCTCTGCGCCGACCTGGAGCATGCCGGCGATCTCTTTCTCGCCGACACCGGAGATCAGCAGCCGCATCACTTCCATCTCGCGCGAGGAGAGGCTGTCGCTGCCGAGCCGCTTCAGCGCCGCGTGGATCGGATCCTCGCCGGCCTGCAGATGCAGGGTGCGGTTCTCCCAGTGGCGCTTGCAAATCGCCATCAGCGAGGACTGGATCGGCTCGATCGCATACAGGTCCTGGGCGCTGAAGCCGCGGTTGCCGGTCCGGTAGAGCGCGACCTGGACCGTGTCGCGGTCGGAAACGCGCAAGGCGATGTCCAGCTCCTTCAGGCGCTTGGGCCAGCCCGCGGTCAGGTAGCCGATTTCTTCCTGCGTATCGATCTCGAGGATTTCCGTCGCGGTCGAGGGTTTGTCGAGAACGGGGCTGCGCGCCAAATTCTCCATCAGGTAGAAGCCGCTCTGGATGTTGCGGCGGTGCATCTGGAAGAAGGGGCTGTGCTGGAAAGTGTGCTTTGCGTAGGACTCCAGCACGTCGCTGCCGATCCGGTCCGGCGACGAGGCGGAGGTGACTTCGACCAGCTTGTCGTCGTGGTAGAGCGAGATCATCGCCAGGTCGAACGAGATCAGCTCATGCATGGTCTCGGTCAGATGGCGGTCGAAGTCCGGCTGTTCCGATGCGAAGATCAGGCGCGCCAGGGCATCGTCGGACCGGCGCGTCGACACGGGCCTGGATGACCGCGGAGCCGCCAGCGGCGAAACGGGTTTGAAGTTTGACGAGGACAATGCTTCTCCCCTTGTCTTCGGTGTCGGCCCCGCAGGGATTCAGCCGATTGAACGGCCGCCGTCAATGAAAAACACGGATCTGGACGCTGAGGCGACGTCGCAGGCGGCCAAGGAGGGCGCGGTACCGCCGGGATCGCGGTGCGGGAGCCGGCCGCCACGGCGATCGGGCTTGGCAACGCGCTGACGAGTTTGCCGCGGCGACGCTAGGGCAGGGGCCTGGATCCGGCCGTTCCCCCGTCCGCGCCGGCGGCGGTCTCGCGTGCCTGTCCCCCCGCCGGAGGATATTGGCCCCGGATCGCGTCTGGTATGGAAGCCGATCTTTGAGTTCATTGGGAGGAAGTTATGAACGCCAAAACCCTGCTCGCCTCGGTATTCTTCATCGCCGGCGCCGGTCTCGCGCAGGCTGCCGATCCGATCGGCGTCGCGACCAACATCGCCAACGTGCCCTTCGAGTTCCAGGACGGCAACGGTGTCCTGATGGGCTTCGAGGTCGACATCCTGCGCCTCGTCGGCGAAAAGCTCGGCCGGCCCGTCGAATTCCAGGAAATGCCGTTCCAGAGCCTGTTCGCCGCCGTGCAGTCCAGCCGCTCGGATGTGGCCATCGGCTCCATCACCATCACGCCGAAGCGCCTCGAATCCGTCGCGTTCACCCAGCCGCTGTTCGACGCGGACCAGTGCCTGACCGTCGGCTCGAAGAGCGGCATCGAGGGCGTCGAGGGAATGGGCGGCAAGACGCTCGCCGTGATCACCGGCACGACCGGCGAGATCTGGGCGACCGACAATGAAGGCAAGCTGAAGTTCGCATCGGTCAGCCGCTACGACAGCAACCAGGATCCGATGATGGACATCGCGACCGGTCGCATCGACGGCTTCGTCCATGACTGCCCGATCGACGCCTACTACATCAAGGACAAGCCGCAGTTCAAAATCGTCGCCACCATCCCGACGAACGAGCAGTTCGGCCTGATGCTGCCCAAGAACAGCCCGCTGCTCGAGGACATCAACAAGGTGCTGACCGAGCTGAAGGAAAGCGGCAAGATGGCGGAACTGCACGAGAAGTGGTTCGGCATGGCTCCGGCTAAGGATTCGAGCACCGTAAAGGTTCTGCCGATTCCGGCGGCGAACTGATCCTTTCCCCATCCCAATAAAGTCCGGCCTGCCAGCGTGCGGGCCGGACCTATATCCGAGGGGGCCGCATGGACCTGATCACGACTTTCTTTAACATCGACGTGCTGAGGCAGGCGGCGCCCTTGCTGCTGCGGGGCTTCTGGCTGACCATCCTTCTGGGCGCCACCAGCCTCGTCATTTCGTTGTCGCTCGGCCTGCTGCTGGTGCTGATCCGGCTCTATTCGCCGAAGCCGCTGCGCTGGCTGGCGGTTGCCTATATCGACATCTTCCGCGCGCTGCCGCTGCTGGTCCTTCTGATCCTTGTCTACTACGCGCTGCCTTTCGTCGGCATCCGGCTTTCCTCGTTCTGGGCCGCGACGGCCGCGCTGTCGCTGGTCGCCTCCGCCTATATGGCCGAAACCTTCCGCGCCGGCATCGAGGCCGTGCCGCGGGGCCAGTTCGAGGCCGCGCAGACGCTCGGCTTCAGCTGGCCGCGCATGATGGCCGACATCATCCTGCCGCAGGCCATGCGCCTTGTCGTGCCGCCGACCACCGGCGTCTCGATCGGCCTAATCAAGGATACGGCGCTCGCTTCGGTCGTGGCGCTGCCCGACCTGCTCAAGCAGGCGACGCAGACGCAGGCCTTCTACGCCAACCCGTCGCCGCTGGTGGGCGCTGCCCTTCTCTACCTGGTCCTGCTGCTGCCGCTGGTGCGTCTGGTCAGCATCCTCGAAGCTCGCCAAAAGCGCTCGCGCTGATGGCTGTCCGCAATCCAGGAGCAACAGTCATGAGCCAGAAAACCGCTTCGCCCTCGGGCACCGATCCGATCATCACGATGCGGAAGGTGGAGAAGCACTACGAAACGTTCCATGCGCTGCGCGACATCAATTTCGATGTGCGCCGTGGTGAGGTCGTCGCGATCATCGGGCCGTCCGGCTCGGGCAAGTCGACGCTGATCCGCTGCATCAACCGGCTGGAGACGATCTCGTCGGGCGAGATCGTGGTCGACGGCACCAAGGTGGAAGACGGCAAGAGCCTCGCCCTGGTGCGCGCCGAAGTCGGCATGGTCTTCCAGCAGTTCAACCTGTTCCCGCATATGAGCGTTCTGCGGAACGTCGCCATCGCGCCGATGCGCGTGCGCGGCATTCCCAAGGCCGAGGCGGAGAGCCGGGCCCGGCAATTGCTGGAGCGCGTCGGACTTTCCGCCCATGTCGACAAGTACCCGGATCAGCTTTCGGGCGGCCAGCAGCAGCGCGTCGCGATTGCCCGCGCGCTGGCCATGGAACCGCTGGTCCTCTTGTTCGACGAGCCGACCTCGGCGCTCGATCCGGAAATGGTCGGCGAAGTGCTCGACGTGATCCAGAGCCTGGCGGCCACCGGCGTCACCATGCTGGTCGTGACGCATGAAATGGGGTTCGCCCGCCGCGTTGCTGACCGCGTCGTCTTCATGGAGGCCGGCCAGATCATCGAGCAGGGCGCCCCGAACGACCTCTTCGACAATCCGCAGACGGATCGCGCCTGCGCCTTCCTGAGCGCCATCATGCACAGCGCCGGCTGATCGCCCCAACCCGAAAGCCATGACGATGATTGATACCGCCGTTGAAGCGCGGCCCGCCGTCCGCGCGCTGTCCAGCTCGCTCATCCGCGAAGTCGCCAATGCCGCGATGGGCAAGGCCGACGTGCTGCCCTTCTGGTTTGGCGAATCCGACCGGCCGACCGCGCAGTTCATCCGCGACGCGGCGGCCGCGTCGCTGGGCGAGGGCGAGACCTTCTATTCCCAGAACCTCGGTCGCCCCTATCTGCGTGATGCCATCGCCGCCTATCTGACCAACCTGCACGGTCGCGAGATTTCGGTCGACCGCGTGGCGGCGACCGGATCCGGCATGACCGGCCTGCAGATCGCCAGCCAGCTCGTGCTGTCGCCCGGCGACCGGGTGGTGGCGGTGACGCCGCTCTGGCCCAATATCAGCGAGGTTCCGCTGATCCTCGGCGCCAAGGTCGACCGGGTGTCGCTGTCGGTGCAGGACGGGCGCTGGACGCTGGATGTCGACAAGCTGATCGCGGCGCTGACTCCGGATACGCGCATGGTCATCATCAACTCGCCGAACAATCCGACCGGCTGGATGATCGACGACGAGAGCATTGCGGCGATCCTGGCCCATTGCCGCAAGCACGGCATCTGGATCCTGGCCGACGACGTCTATGAGCGTCTGGTATATGACCCGGCGCCGCGCTCGGCCCCGTCCTTCCTGCGCCACTACGAGAAGGGCGACCGGATCATCTCGGTCAACAGCTTCTCGAAGTCCTGGTCGATGACCGGCTGGCGCATCGGCTGGCTGGTCCTCCCCGACGGTCTTGCCCAGGATGCGACGAAGCTGATCGAATACAACTTCTCCTGCATCTTCGAGCCGTCGCAGCGCGCCGCCGCCACGGCGCTGGTCGATGGCGAGGCGGAAGTGGCGCGGATGCGCGCCCAGCTCGTCAGCACGCGCGCGCTGCTGGTCGACGGGCTGAGCGGCCTGAACCGCGTCAGCGTGCCCGATGCCGGCGGCGCGATGTATGCGTTCCTGAAGATCGAGGGTTACGACGACTCGCTCGCCTTGGCGCAGCGTCTGGTCCGCGAGACCGGGCTCGGCCTCGCGCCGGGCCGCGCCTTCGGCCCCGAGGGCGAGGGTTGGCTGCGCTGGTGCCACGCCACGTCCGAAGCGAAGATCAACCAGGGCCTCGAGCGTCTGCGCGACTTCCTGCGCAAGTAGGATCCGTGGCCCGCGCGTCTGGCGCGGGCATGGCGGCGGCGCCAGGCGCGCGCTCTGGAAAATTACCGAAACCCGATGCGGCCGGATGGCCGCGTCGGGTTTCGACGTTTCTGGAGGACTGGTCGGCGCGATCCGGGACACGCTCGAACGGCGCGCGGGCGATAGGCCGTTCCGTCGCTCATTCGCAGCCGATGCCGTCCTCGTCGCGGTCGAGATGCGGTCCATAGCCGGGATCACCGATGCGGACCGGCGCGGCGCCGGCGGCGCGGGCTTCCGAACAATTGCGATAGGGCCGGCCGGGGTCGACGAACCGCGGCACCGCCGCCCGCGCCGGCGCGTTTCCGCCCGGGGTAGCCGTCGCGCTCCGGTGGCAATGATAGCCGCCGCGCTTGCGATCGTTGTGGCAGCCCTCCGCATTCAGCCCGCCCGGATGCGCCAGGGCGGCCGTGCTGGCGAAGAGGGACAGCGCAAGCATGCAAATGCCGGACAAGAGGAGAGACGGGGGCATGATTCCGGGGAGGTCGGGACAGGCGAGACTGCAACGTTAGGCTGAACCGACAGCCGCGGGCCAGCGCCAAACGGGTCCCGGCCTCGCCGGCACCGATCGCCGCAGTACAAAAAAGCCCGCGTGAAAATTCCACGCGGGCTGGTTTTGTCGGGCGCGGCGGGCGCGGGCACTCAGGCGTCGATGTCGACGTCCTTGGTCTCCTTGCCGAGCAGCAGCGCGATCAGCGTCAGCACCGCCATCGACGACAGGTAGATGCCGACCCAGAACGGGCTGCCGCCGCCATAGCTCCAGAGCGCGACCGCGACGAAGGGCGCGACCGCGGCGCCGAGGATCGACGAGACGTTGTAGGAGATGCCGGAGCCGGTGTAGCGCACATTGGCCGGGAACAGTTCCGGCAGCAGCGCGCCCATCGGCCCGAAGGTCATGCCCATCAGCGTGAAGCCGAGGATCAGCCAGGCCATGACACCGACCGTGCCGGCGGCGAGCATCGGCGTCCAGACGAGCCCGAACAGGATGATGGCGAGCGTGACGACGATCAGCGTCTTGCGGCGGCCCCAGCGATCGGCCCAGGGGCCGGAGGCAAGCGTGAAGATGCCGAAGAAGACGACGCCGATGATCATCATGACGACGAAGGTGCGGTAGTCGTAGCCGAGGCCCGGCAGCGCGGCGTCGATCGCGGCGCGGCCATAGCTGAGCGAGAACGTCGTCATCAGGTAGAACAGCACATAGGTCGCCAGCATGTAGAAGGTGCCGAGGATCAGCTCCCTCCAGTGCAGCTTGAAGGCGGCCGCGAGCGGCACCTTCTGCACCTTGCCGGTCTCGACGGTCTTCTCGAAGGCCGTGCTCTCGACGAGGTTCAGCCGGACCCAGAGGCCGACGATCACCATCACGACCGAGAACAGGAACGGAATGCGCCAGCCCCATTCGAGGAAGGCGGTCGACGGGCGCGACGGATCATCGGACGGCATCAGCGCCGCGATGATCAGGAACAGGCCGTTGGCGATGATGAAGCCGATCGGCGCGCCGAGCTGCGGGAACGTGCCGAAGATGGCGCGTTTTCCGGGCGGCGCGTTTTCCGTGGCGACCAGCGCCGCGCCGCTCCATTCGCCACCGAGCGCGAAGCCCTGCGCCAGGCGCAGGATGACGAGCAGGCCGGGCGCCAGCCAGCCGACCATGGCATAGGTCGGCAGCAGGCCGATCAGGAAGGTGGCGATGCCCATTGTCAGCAGCGCGCCGACCAGCGTGATCTTGCGGCCGCGCTTGTCGCCGAGATGGCCGAAGAAGATGGCGCCGATCGGCCGGGCGACCATCGCCGCGCCGAAGATGGCGAAGGAGTTCAGCAGCGCCGTCGTCTCGTTGCCGGCCGGGAAGAACAGGTGCGGGAACACCAGCACGGCCGCCGTCGCATAGACGTAGAAGTCGTAGAATTCGATGGTGGTGCCGACCAGGCTCGCGAGGATGACGCGCGAGCGTGAGTTGGCGGGGGCGGCAGGCGACGCTGCCGCGGCGGTCGATGACATGACGAAATGGCTCCACGAGGACGAAGCAGCATCGACCCGGGACGAACAAGCCCACCCTCGCGCGTGACAGGGGTGCGATGCTCGCCGGAGCGAGCGCGTCCGTTCGGTCGTGTTGCCGACTTTTGGAATTATCGAGGGAGCGTATAGCCGAGGTTCGGCCGGAGTGCACGTCCTGAGTTCCCGGCGTGTCGACATCGAGAACCACCGCCCAGGCGCTTTCAATCCAGAAGGGTGCCAGTAGAGGCTTGCAGCCTGGCGTGTCGCGGCAAGATCACGCCGCCGCCGATACTGCGTGGGCATTTCGACAAGCCCTTGGCGTGGCACGTCCCGACAACCTCGCGGCGCGTCGCGGGAGGGTGGCATTCGGGGGGAACCGGGGCCCGGAAGCCTGCGGAGCCGGCCTTCTGCGGGCCGGAACGGCGCGCGGAAAAATCCGCGCGCCGGTGGGCAAACTACTTGTCGGCCATGCGCTTCAACCGGTCGAGCACTTCGGCGACGACGATGTTCGGCGGCGGCTGGCGGGTGCCGGCCTTCAGGTTGCTCGGCACGTTCAGGCGCTCCTTGACGGCTTCGATATCGACATCCTTGGCGCCGGGGATCGAGGCGACGAAGGCCATGATCGCCGTCATGCCGGCATCGATGTTGCGCATGGCGTGATTGATCTCGTCGATCAAAGCCTTGGTGTTTGGTTCCATTACGCCGTTCTCCTTGGATGGGCGCGGCTTGATCCCATGAATTGCTGGAACTGTCGACCCTGGGGGAGGCGGTTTGGCAGGGAAGGATCCAGCGGGCCGACAGGCCGGCGGACCGGGCGGCCGGCTGCGTCTCCGCGACGCGTGATTCGGCCGCCCTTGCGTCGCCCCGCAGCTGTCATGGTGTGTCGTGAAGCGTCAGGGTGTGTCGTAAGGGCAACATGGCGAAAATTTTGCTGCCGACCTGCAACCTGGAATCTGCCTGTCGACACCGCGGCACGGCCCGCGATTATTTGTTCGGTTTACGAACCATATTACCGGCATGTAGTTCAAATTTCGAACTAAATTCCATTATTCTGCACTATTAGGTTGCATTAATCGACGATTGGCAACGATCGGAGTCATTCAGGTTGCATAATGCAACTCAAAGAGGTGGCATCTGGACTCCGCCACCGGCATCCGGCTCATATCTCAGTCCTGTGGAGGCATTGGCGGCACGAGGGGCTGCTGCCGGTGCGAAGGCTGATCTGAGACCCGGGGGACTGGATGTCGACTTTGAAATGGAATGCTGGCCGCAAGGCCTCGCTATTGGGCTCCGCCTCGGGCGCGGTGCTGCTCGCCGGCATGGCCGTGATGACGCCGCAGCAGGCGAGGGCGGACAATGAGTGCGGCTCTGGCAGCACGGCCGGTGGGGTGCGAACCGTCAATTGTTCTGGCAACTTCAATCCCGGGACGCCATCCGGAAATGGCAATGGTGGCATTGAGTACGGGCCGTCCGGCTCGCTCAATTCGTTCGAGCTAAATATTGGAAATGGGACGAATAGTACCTCTATCCAGTCCCAGTATTTTGGGGGAACCGGTCTTGGCAAGACGGATGCTAGAATCGGTGATGGCGTTTCCGTCACAAGTGGTGTGTTCGGCCCAGGGAATATTCTGACCCCGGCGGGGATTCGGGGGCGGCCGGTGGCCGGGGCGCAAACGGATGTCATTGTCGACGTCAGGGATCGAGTAACGATTAGCGCAACCAATGATGGTGTCCTCGTTTGGACGGAGGGTGCTGGCAACGATGCGACCGTCAACAATTCGGGCCAGATCGATGCCGGACGCTTTGGCATCAACGCTGTGTCTGGCGGCCTACTTTCTAGTGGGCGAGGCGATGTCGTCGTCAAAAACACGTCGACGGGCAACATTGTCAGCACGGACAATGGCATCAACGCCTATATCGTGCCGGGTGGAAGCACCGGCAATATTGTCGTGACCAATGATGGCAGCATCCGGTCTACCGGTGGCTCCGGCATCATGGTCAAGGACCCGCTCGTCGGCGTTGCGCCCTCGGCCGGCAACGCGACGATCAGCAACACCGGCGCCGTTCTTGGAAATGTTCACGGCGTCTATGTGATCAACGCCGGCGACGCGACCGTCACCAATGCCGACTATGACAATCCGAACCCGCTCGGTCTGGATCGATCCGGGTTTATTTCGGGTACGACGGCAACCGGCGTCACGCTTCTGGCGGGCGGCAATGCCACCGTGAACAATTCCAGCGCGCTCGGTATCGCCGGCGGCACGGATGGCGTTTCCCTCGTGGCGATTGGCAACGCCACCGTCAACAACACCAACGATGCTTCGATCATCGGCCTCAGCGGTTCCGGCGTCTCGATCATCGCAGGCGGCAGTGGCAGCGTCACGAACGAGGGCGGCCTGATCGGTGGCGGCAAGGATGGCATCAACGCCCTGACCATGGGTGATTTCACCGTCACCAACCAGAACACCCTGACAGGCAACAATGTCAGCCAGGGCCGCATCTACGGCGCCGAGGACGGCATCCAGTTCGCCAACGTCAACATTCTCAACAACAACGGGAATGGAACGACGACGATCAGCAACGAGGGCTCGATCATCGGCGTTGCCGGCGCCGGCATCAAGGGTTTCGCCGTCAACGACGTGATCATCAACAACAGTGTCGGCGGCACGATCAGCGGCGGCACGGACGGCATCAACGTCCTGTCGCTTACCAAGGACGTCAACATCGCCCTTGGCGGTTCCGTTACGGGCGGACAGAACGGCATTCTCGCGACTTCCGTTCTGGGCAATGTCGTCATCGGCGGCGATGACGGTGTCTACGGCTCGGTCGATGCCACCAGCGGCACCGGCATTCTCGGTGTGGCGCTGGGTGGCGGCGATGTCACGATCGACGCCGGCGCGGTCAATGCCGGCGGGGCCAACGCCTTCACCATTCCCGGCCTCGGCATCGGCGTCGGCGGCGGTGTCGTGGGCATCGCCACGGGCGCCGGCAAGGTCGATGTCAATCTGCATGGCAATGTTTCGGTCGACAGCGGCCTCTTCGGCGGCGCGGCGATCGCGCTCGGCGATGGCGCGGCGACGGTCAAGCTGGACGATGGCGTCAACATCGATCCGCCGATGATCGGCATGCTGGCCGCGACGGTCGGTGGCCTCGCCACCGTCGATATCGGCGACGGCAGCTTTGTCGACGCGACGCTCGCCGGCGCGGTCGGCCTGAACTTCGGCGCCGGCGGCATCGACGTCAGGGTCGGTGATGTCAGCAAGATTGGCATGAACGACGTGCCGCAGGTCGGCATCTTCACGCTCGACACCGCAGGCCCGGCCTCGACCAAGATCACGCTCGGCACCAAGTCCACCGTGACCGGCCAGACGTCCGGCGTCGTCGCCATCGCGACGGAGGCCGAAGTCGTGCTGACCAGCAATGGCAGCACGATCATCGGCGCCGGCGGCTCGCTTTCGCCCGTCGTCGCCATGATGTCGGGCACCAGCAACGTCGTGAACAATCTGACGGGTGACCTCGGCGGGTTCCATCATCGCGGCACGATCGAGAGCGCCAGCGGCGATCTCGACGATCTGGCGATCTTCTCCGCCGGCGGCGAGCTCAGCCTTACCAACCAGGGCGACATCAACGGTCGCATCGTGGCGCTGACCACTGATGGCGGCAGCAACGTCTTCGCCAACACAATGAGCGCCTCGCCTCTGGCTACCACCGGCGGCATCTGGAACACGTCGGGCATCAGCGCCTTCGTTGCCAGCGGCGCGGGTCATAATGTGGTCGCCAACGGAGACCAGGCGGAGATCAACGTGACGGGCAACGCCCTGATCGGGCTCGTTTCGGAAGATGGCGCCAACACGATCGACAACCAGTTCGGCGGCGTCATCAACATCAACCCCGGCGCGACGCCGGGGTTGTCAACGATCGCGGCGATCGCCCTGGCGAGCGAGACCGGCGACAACGAGATCAACAATGATGGAGCCATGCGGGTCGGCGGTGCCACGGCGTTCGGCTTCGCCTCGGACAGCGGGTCGAACACCTTCGACAATCACGGCACGTTCCTCGCCGAAGGCGTGACGACTTTCGGTTTTGCCACCGGCACCGGCACCAACTGGGTCCACAATGCGAATGAGATGGAGCTGACCGGGATCACGACCTTCGCCTTCGCCGGCCCCGCAGGGAACAACACCGTCGACAATGACGGCTTGCTCCGTGTCAACGGCCTGGCCAGCTTTGTCGGGGTCGACGATTTCTACAACACCGATCTGATCACCATGCAGAATGGGTTGGTCGGCCACGCGCCGATGGTCTCGCCCTTCTATGGTGCGCCGGTCGGCGACATCACCTACATCTCCGGTAATTTCAACGCCAGCGCCGGCAGCAAGCTCGCGGTCGACGCCATCCTGGCCGGTCAGTACAACTCCGCCTCCGACCTCCTGGTCGTCGGCGGCAATGCGACCGGCAAGACCGCCGTCTACGTGAACTTCGATCCGACGGTGAACGCCGAGTACAATCCGGTCGGCACGCCGGTGGTCGGCGTCGTTCTCGGCAATGCGGCGCCGGACGCCTTCTATCTCGCCAACGGGCCGATCGATCGTGGCCTGTTCACCTACGATCTCTTCCTCGATAGCCCCGGACCTTCGGCACCGCCCGGATCCAATGCCTTCGTGCTGGCCAACTATGCCGACAGCAGCGCCTATGCGCTGGCTGAATTCGCCGGCCTTGCCCAGGGCGTCTGGAACACGACGTCGGACAGCTGGATCGACAGGGCCGGCGACCTGCGCGTCAGCGCCCAGCAGGGCACCGGCGGCGACACCACGAAGAAGTCGGGCATCTGGGCCCGCATGATCGGCAATGGCGCCGAGCGCAGCACGGAAACGACGATCACGCCGTTCCAGAACCAGTCGGTGACGCTCGATACCGGCTATGACCAGACGCTCTGGGGCTTCCAGGGCGGTATCGACCACGAGTTCGAGGGCACGGTCGCCGACGGCGTCCTGATCGCCGGCGTGCTCGGCGGCTACGTCACCAGTGATGTCGACTTCAACAATGGCGACAGCGTCAAGCTGTCGGGCCCGCAGGTCGGCGTCTATGCCAGCTGGGTCAAGGGCGGCCTCTATGTCGATGCCCTGATCAAGGGCGACTTCCTCAAGGCCGACTACAATGTCGCCGGCGCCGATGACAGCACCGACTCGACGACGATCGGCGGCCGCGTCGAGACGGGCTACCGCTTCTACACGGCGACCGGCATGTTCATCGAGCCGAACGCCAGCCTCGCCTATGCGCATACCAAGATCGACGACATCACGATCTCCGGTACGCCGGTCAACTTCGACAATGGCGACGGTCTCGAGGGCAAGCTCGGCGCCCGCTTCGGCGGATCGAGCCTGAAGGACGGCGTCAAGTACGACCCGTATGTCAGCGTCGGTATCGCCGGTCAGTTGCTCAGCAACAATTCGGTGTTCTTCGACAGCGGCCCCGGCCTGGTGGTCGAGGACGACGCGCCGGACGTCTTCGGCGAGGTTGGCGCCGGCATCAACATCTTCTCGACCAAGAGCGGATGGACGGGCTTTGCCAAGGCGGACCTGCGCTTCGGCGACGACTATGTTGGCGGCACCGGCAAGATCGGCGCCCGCTGGGCCTGGTAGGCCGTCGTCCAGATATGTGAACGAGCCGCCGGCCGCAGGGCCGGCGGCTCTCGTTTCGAGCCTTGCCGGCTTGTTCGGCTGGCGGCAAGGCAGGGCTTTTCCATCGCAAGGCAGGCGTCCGCGCCGAGCGGCCTGCCCAACTGGACCCGTGGGCGTTGCTTGCCATGGGGCAGGGGCGGTGATGGGAGAGCACCGCCTTGTCGCCAGGCCCGGCTCCGGCGAAACTCCCCCCATCTTCAGGAGGAATCAGATGTTCATGGCTTTCGCGCGCCTATTGCGGCCTTCGCTCGTCACCGCGGCCCTGCTGCTCGCCGCGCCGGGCGTTGTCCTGGCGCAGGGGCAGGCCGAGGGCGACGCCAATCTGCCCGTGCTCGGCGGCGGCAAGGCTGCCTCGCCGCCCAGCTGGATCAGCGCTTGTCAGGGGACGGCCCGCGCTGCCGAGCTCGACTGCCAGATGGAGCAGCGCGCCGTCATTTCCGGCTCCGGCCAGCTGGTCGGCTCGATCACGGTGCGGGTACCGGCGCAGACGCGCAAGCCGGTGCTGATGATCCGCGGCCCGCTCGGCCTGTCGCTGGCCGGCGGCGTCACCATCGACGTCGACGGCGCTGGCGGGCAGGTGCTGCCGCTGCAGACCTGCGACAATGGCGGCTGCTATGCCGGCGCGCCGGTGAGCGACGAGATGCTGGCCGCCATGTTCAAGGGCCAGATCTTCAACGTGACGTTCCAGAATCTGAGCCAGGAACCGATCAAGCTGCCGATGTCGCTGGCCGGCTTTTCGGCAACCTACGGCAAGATCAAGTGATCGGCTGAGGCGCGCGCCCTGAGGGGCCGCGAGGCTTGAAACGACGCGGTCCGGCCAGCATCATGCCGGCGGGGGCCGCGCCTCCGGCAGGGGCCTTCCGGGCCGATGCCGGATCGCGGCGTTGGCAGGGGGCCGGCGAGCATGCAAGACGATCGAGCCATGCAAGACGAATATGATGACAAGGACCCTTCGGACCGCCGTCCGTTGCTCTGGGTGCTCGTCCTTGCCCTGATCATCGCGGCTCTCGCAGCGATCGGCATCCTCTGGAAGGGACAGGCGCTCGCGCCCGCCTTGGCATGGGCTCGGACGGCCCTGAGCGCGACGTCGGCGGGTCCCACGGCCGCCGGGCAGGCGACAGCCGCCGATCCCGGCAAGCGCATCGGCGCCTGGACCGCGAATTGCGATGCGCCGGCCGTGCCCTGCGCGCTGGTGCAGACCGTGCAGGCGGGCGGCGAGGCGCGCTTCGGGGCGACGTGGCGGATCGAGGCGGCGGCGGACGGCAATCTGCATTCGGCCTGGAGCCTGCCGACCGGGGTGTTGGTGCGCCCCGGCATGACGCTCGGTTTCGACGGCAAGCCGCCGACGACCGTTCCCTATGAATCCTGCGCCGCCGATCTTTGCGAGGTACGGGCGAAGCTGACGGCGAATTTCGTCCAGACCATGCGCGCCGCCAAGGCCGGCGTGGTGACGGTGATGCTGAGGCAGGGCGGCGCGGCGGTCTTCACCTTCAGTCATGACGGCTTGGTGGAGGGCCTGGATCTGCTGGCCTCGAACGCTTCGGCGCGCCAGGGGGATTGACGCAGGACCTGCGTGTTGTCAGCTTGATCCGCAGCCTCCGGTTGGCCGAACAGCCCGGCGCGGACGCTGGAACTGCGTGGCCACTGGCAGGTTCGGATGACCGAACACCTCGCTTCGTCGTTTCGCATGCCCGTGCTCGCCGCGCTCGCGCTGCTGCTCGCCAGCGATGCGCTGGGCGGTCCGCTTCGCTACGGGCTGTCGCAACTCGGCCTGCTCGAACTCTCCTACGCACCGATCCTCGCCGCCACCCTTGTGGTCGCCGTCTATTGTGTCGCCCAGCTCTGCGCCTTGCGGGCCGACGCCGTCGCGATCGCCATCCTTCTGCTCTCGGGCATCTGGCTACCCTATGCGTTGTTGCTTGGGCGGGCGCCATTGCAGGTCGCCTTCGGCTACTACACCTGGATGCCGCTCTTCCTCGGCATGGTGGTCGTCGCCGTCGGCGGCCTGGCCCCGGCGCTGCGCATGGTCGCGGCAGTGTGGTGGGTTGCCGTCCTCGGCGTCTTCGTCAGCGCCGTGGTCTGGCTTCCCTGGCTCGGCGAGAGCTACGAGATCCTCGGCGTCCGCACGCAGTTCGCCCGCGCCTGGAGCGCCTTCGGCATCCAGCGGCTGCCTGGTTTCTCGCGGGCGAGCTTCACGGCCGCCAACCAGATCGCGCTCGGCTGCGCGCTGCTGTTGGCCGGACGGCTCGGCATGGCGCCGAAGGTCGCCATCTGGTTGGTGTCGCTGGCCGCCGTCTGGCTGACGACCTCGAAGGCGCCTCTGGTCGCCGTGCTGGTGACGCCGCTGTTCATCTTCCTTACGGATCGCGTCGGGCGGTGGCGCGACGGCGGCTTCGGCGCCCGCCAGGCCGTGCTTGCCGGGTTGCTCGCGGTCGCGATCGCGCTTCCCGTCGCCGCTCTGCTCGGCCTGCGTCTGCCGCAATCGGGCCATTTCGGCTTTCTGTCGCTCGGTTCGCTCGGCCTGCGCATGGCGGACATGTGGCCGCGTGCCTTTGCGTTGCTCGATCCGCCCTGGCCGGGGCTGGTGCTCGGCCTCGGCTTCGGCGGTATCGGCGCCGGCCAGGCCTATTTTGATCCCGCGCAGTATAGCGCCGCCGACAACCTCTTCCTGTTTCTCTATGCCAGCTTCGGGCTTGGGGCCGCCTTGTTCTTGGCCGCGTTCCTGCAGGGCAATCGCGTGCTGGCAATTGCCGCGCCCGCCGTGTTTCGTGTCCTCGCCGTCGCCGCGGCGGTGCTGCTCGTCATCGGGATGATGTCCAACGTCGTCGAGTCCGTGGTGCCGGCCCTGCTGCTCGGCCTGCTCGCCGGCAAGGCGCTCGATCCGCTGGCCGCAGCCGGTCGCGTCGGTGGGCTCTCGGCGCCCGATGAAGCGGCAAGACCCGCCATTGGCGCCGCGCCGGTCCGCGTCTGACGCCGATGCGCATCCTGGTGATCGCCGCGCTCTACCCGCCCAATGCGCTGGGCGGCGCCGAGAATTCGGCCGCCAATCTGGCGCAGTGGCTGGCCGGGCAGGGCCATGAGGTGGCGGTCCTGACCAGTGCGCGGCGCGAGGATGAGGAACTGCACGGTATCCGCGTGGGCGCCGTGCGGATCTGGCGGCTGCGCACGCCGCATCTCTACCCCGCGAACGAGGCGTCGCGCGCGCCCCTGTGGCAGAAGCCGATCTGGCACCTGCAGGATCATCTTGACCCGCGCAACCGCCGGCTCATCGCCGGTGTTCTGGACGCGTTCCAACCGGATTTTGTCAACGTGCACATTGTCCAAGGCCTCGGCTACAACGCGCTCGACGAAATCGCGCGCCGCGGCGTGCCGACGCTGTTCATGCTGCATGATCTCGGCCTTGCCTGCATCCGCATGTCGATGTATCGGCGCGGCGAGACGTGCCCGCGCCATTGTGCCGGCTGCCGGATCTCAAGCCGGTACAAGCTGGCAAGAATCCGGCAGTTCCAGCGCATCGGCTTCTCGTCGCCGTCCAGGGCCAATCTCGCGACGCTGTCGGCATTGTTTCCGATCGCCGGCTATCCGCATGTCAGCATCCCGAACCCCAATCGCTACGACCCGCCGCGTGTCGCGCGCACCGCTTCGCAGACCGTGCGACTGCTCTATGTCGGTCGCCTGCATGCGAGCAAGGGCGTCGACATCCTGCTGGATGCAGCGGCGGCGCTGGCGCGCCGGCATCGCTTCAGCCTCGCCGTGGTCGGCGGAGGACCGGAAGAGGTGAGGCTTCGGGCCCGTCATGCCGGCGCGGATTGGCTGCGATTCCACGGCCGGGTTTCCGAGGCGGAAGTGGGCGACCACATGCAGAATGCCGATCTGCTCTGCATTCCCTCTGTCTGGCAGGAGAACTGGCCGGGCGTTGCGGTGCGGGCCCTGAGCCTTGGATTGCCGGTGCTCGGCAGTCGCATCGGTGGCATTCCCGAACTCGTCGAGCCGGGCCGCACGGGCGACCTCGCGGCGCCTGGCGATCGCGACAGCTGGATGGCGGTGCTCGACCGCGTCCTGACCGAGCCGGCCATCCTGGCGGATTGGCGGCGCAACGCCGAGACAGCGCAGGGGCGTTTCGATCAGGACCGACTGGGCCGCCAGATGTTCAATTTCATGCTCAGCATCGCCGGCAAGCGATGAGCCGACCGGGGCATCTCAGGCGGCCATGGCATCGAGCGACTTCGTGCGGTTCAGTAGCGCGGATATCTCGGCAAGTACATGATCCGGCGTGATATCGGTTTTGCACATGACGTCGTTGGGACAGCGGCGAACGGCATCGAGACCACAGCCGCGGCATTCGACCGTGCTCATCAGCATGCTGACGAAAGGCCCCTGAAAGCCCCAGAGCTCGGGCAGATGCGATGCTGTGAAGATACCGATGGTCGGGCGTCCGAGCTGGGCGGCGACATGGCCTGCGCCGGAATTATTGGAGACGACGAGCGCGGACGATGCAAGCAGTTGATTAAATTCATGCTCCGTCAGATCGGCTGCGATCTCAACGTTGCCTGCCCCTCGCTTCCGCGCGGCATCCGCGACACTTTCCAGTGCCGGTAGACTCTCGCTTCGCCCGACGAGAATCACCTTGTCCTTCTTCGAGAGCGTGGCGACGACTTCCCTGTAATTTTCGATTGGCCAGTCTCGCAGATCGGAATTGGAGAACGGGGCCACAACGATCGGTCCGGAAGCCGTCTCACCGGAGGGCGGCGGTATGCTCCGCTGTGTCGGATTGTCGAAATAGGTTGCTGTCTTCGAGACCAGAAAATGGAGAATATCGGCCACATGCTGAATGCCCAACTGCTGGCGATCCGCATCCCGATCGAACCACCGACGGGGGGCCTTGTTGGAAAGCCCGATTTTCTGAGCCAGCTTGTATAGAAAGCCTCGCCGCAGTCGGAGCTTGAACGGCTGAATGGCAATATCGATCTCGGGCATGCGATAGCGGTCGGCGATAGCAGCCCGATGCCGGGCTGGAATCGCGATCAGAACTTGTCTCGTCTCGTCCGGAACGCGCATGTCGATCGCAAGATCAAACTCACCCTTCAGAACGTTCCGGATCTCTTCTGCGGGCTTTCGCTTCTTGCCGAGCTTTGGGTTGCGTGAGAAGAAGTCAAACGCGACGTAGTCGTCGGCAAGCTCAAACTGCCTCGCCGTGTCTATATTCCAGCTCCCGACAACGAGCGTGATGTGGGCGCTCGCGAAACGCTGCCGCAGTTCCCTGAGGGCGCCCAGCGACATCCAGAAATCGCCGACATGGTCCAGCTTGAGCACTGCGATCCGAAACTTTGCGCCAGAAGGCTGTGCCGTTTCCCAGCTTCTGTAGACAACTCGATCGCTTTGATGCGTGACGAAGAAGCCCATCGCTCTGCTACTCCAGCGGGATTTTATATCAAATACACACTACGCGTGTATCCTGCCCCGGGTCTCGTGGCCAGTGGCATTGCGATCAATCTGCCTGAAAATCTGAATCGCTTATCACCTCCTCCTGGGGGAGGTGCGCGACCGACAGGGCCGGGACGATCAGACGGGAAACAAGCCCGCCTTCAGGCGACGCGCCAGCGTCGCGAGGAGACGGAATTGACGAATTGCGCGATGAAGTCGGGAACCCCGGCGGCGACCATCGGCTGGGCGATCAGATAGCCCTGGATGATCGGGCAGCCGAGCGCCCGCACGGCGTCGAGCTGCAGCTGCGTCTCGACACCTTCGGCGATGATCTCGAGATCCAGCGCCGCCGCGAGCTCGATGATCGAGCGAACGATGGCCGTCGTCTTGGGATCATGTTCGAGATCGCTGATGAAGGTGCGGTCGATCTTCAGGCTGTTGACGGGCAGGCTGCGCAGATGGCTGAGCGAGGCGTAGCCCGTGCCGAAATCGTCCAGCGCGATCGAGAAGCCGAGCCGGCGGAGCTCGTGCAGGGTCGCGGCGATCCGCTCGGCGTCGCGGGACAGGATCGTCGTCTCGGTCACTTCGATGCCGAGCTGCGCGCTTTTCAGGCCATGCTCGTGCAGCTTCACCACCAGATCCTGGGCGAAGCCGGGATTGCGAAGGTCGAAGGCCGTGACGTTCATGTTGGCGCGCACGGAGATGCCCTGGTCGCGCCAGCCGGCGAGATCGCCCAGCACGCGCTCTATCATCATCCGGGTCAACGCCTGCGCGATGTCGGGCTCGTCGAACGTCTCGGAGAAGGCGGCCGGCGCCAGCATGCCGCGCTCGGGGTGCAGCCAGCGCGCCAGCGCCTCGAACCCGATCAGCCGCCCGCTGCGGATGTCGATCAGCGGCTGGTAGACCGGCAGGATCTGCCGGGCGTCGAGCGCCAGTCGCAGCGCCTTCAACAGGCCGTAACGCCGTTCGGCGTCGTCGCGCATCGACGGTTCGAAGAACACCGTGCGTCCCCGGCCGGCGCGCTTGGCGCGGTAGACCGCGATATCGGCATCGGCCATCAACTCACCGAACGTCCTGCCGTCGGCCGGGAAGATGGCGATGCCGGCGCTCAGGCTGATCGGAACGTCCTGGCCCTTGACCGAGAACGGACGGGCGACCGCCTCCATCATTCGCCTGACGGCGGTGGCGGCGTCCTCGATGTCCTGGGCGTTGGTCAGCACGACGGCGAACTCGTCGCCGCCGAGCCGGCCGATCACGTCGGACTTGCGGATGGTGGTGCGCAGGCGGCTCGAAATCTCCCGCAACACCATGTCGCCGGCGTCGTGGCCGAGGCCGTCATTGATATCCTTGAAGTGGTCGAGGTCGATGATGCAGAGCGCGGCGCGGCGTCGGGCCCGCTTCATCTGCTTCAGCTTCTCCTCGAAGCGCTGCTCGAAGAAGGTGCGGTTCGGCAGGCCGGTCAGGCTGTCGTGATGGGCGAGGTACACCAGTTCGGCCTCAAGGGCGCGATTGCGGGTGATCTCGTCGCGCAGGTCCTGGGTGGTGCGCTCGAGCGACTCGTAGCTCGCCATCAGGTCGACGGCGCGCGCCTCGAGCATCTCGTTCGCCTTGATCAGGTCCTTGTGCTGCTGATCGATGGCGCGCGTCGCCGCCAGCGTCGGGCCGATGTCGACATCGGTGACGGTCAGACCTTCGCCATGCGGCGCGAGCCGCAGCTGCCGGTCGACCCGCTTGCCGTCCTGCGGATAGCTGGCGTCGAAGACATCGGGGATCTGGCTGTTGACGGCGCGGGTGAAGCGACCGAACAGGCCCATCGCTTCGGCGAACGGCCAGATCTGGCGGATCGACCAGCCGAGCAGCCTTTCGGGAAGGGCGTTGAGCCGGCGAGCGGATTCGGTATTGGCCGCGACGACAAGAAAGTCCTCGATCGCGCCGTCCTTGCCCCGGACCGCGTTCAGAACCGTGATGGCGTCGGCGCTGACGTTGAACACCGATCGCAGCACATGGGTCGCGTCTTCGCGCGGGCGGACATAGCAGAGCAGGCAGGTGTCGTCGCCGTCGCGGACAGGGAGGACGAGGCGCTCGGTGATGCCGATGGCGCCGGGGCCGACCCGGTTGTGCAGCCCGAGGCCGGGCTGGCCGGACTGCAGCACCTGGTAATAGACGGGGCGGAACGATTGCGCGCCCGGATTGGTCAGCTCTTCCAGCGTCATGCCGGTCGGATCGTGTCCGAACACCGCCAGGATGCGATTGCCGACATGCTCGTAGACGAGATTATTGCCGCGCACCCGCATCAGCAGGGTGCGCTCGGCCTGAGCGCCGGTGAGCCAGTACGAGAAGAGCGCAAGATCCGGCAGTGCGTCGCCCTTCGCCGAAATCCACACAGCATGCAGATCCCGGACGTCGCTGAAGTCGGTCGTTTGCTCGATGTCGTCTGCACGGACGTCGATATAGTTCGTCAACCGGGACGCTTTCCTGATTATCTCACCGGCGAGGAAGCTATAGGAGCCTGCCTTTACAAGCGATTAAGTGAAGCCTTGGAACTTCAATCAGGAGGCGCAGGATTGCCCGGACCGGTCTGGCGCATGTTCTAGCCGTCTGAACGCTTCGGACTATAGGGAGGTGTCCCGTTCGGGCGAGCGGCAAAGTCCTGCAATCGCACGGATATCGGATTGGGCTGGGTCTGCCGCGTCCCGGTCGCCCATCCTGTCGGGGGAAGGGTGGATGGTCCGCGCGCCGTCGGTCGGCGCGCGGAGGTGAAAGTCTCAGGATGCTCGCGCCAGTTGTGTCTCCGGATGGCGGCGGATCTTGCGCGCCGCGCGCTCGGCTGCGATCGCGTCCGTGAAGATTTGCCCTTCGAGGGTCGCGAAGGCACCCTCCAGCGCATGGAATGCGAAACTCCTGCCGGACCGGATCAAAATGCCGGCTGCCTGGTCGTCGATCTCGATAATGTAGTTGTCGAACACCGAAGTTCTCCTTTCGCCGCCAAAACTCGCCGTGCAAGTTTCGGGCCGCGATCGATCCTGTCTCTCTTCCGAGTGTCAGCCGGACGTCGCCCGGCGACCCCCAATGTCGAAAATCAGCCGGAGTTCCGGCGACAGAGACACATCTTGGTATGGGGGTGGGAGTGACGCAGGGTTGCTGTCGTTTTCGGCATCGGGAATCTCCTCAACGAAATCCAGAGCCACGAACCCGATCGTGACGCTTTAGCGTTTGGTGTCGCGGCGCAAGCTGCTTTTCAAATCACCGCGGCATCGCGTTGGATGCGATGCCCATATGGGGCCGAACCCTCCCCTTCTACCAGTCATGCATTTCCTTTTTTTGACAGTCACCGAGGAGGAAGTTGCGGGCTTTCCCGGCTTGGCGAAAGCCGCGGGTAAAACGCGTGGCGCCGAGACGGCACGGACGGATTGACAACGCGGCCGGCATGCAACGTTCTTGAGCGCGGTAACGCGGACGGGGAGAGCCCATGACCTATATCGGCATCGACATCGGCACATCGGCAGTGAAGGCGCTGCTCGTCGACGAAAACCAGGCGGTGCTCGCCGAGACAGATGTTCCGCTGGCGATCTCGCGACCGCATCCGCTTTGGTCGGAACAGGATCCGGAAGACTGGTGGCTCGCCGTCGAGGCGGCGCTCGGACGGCTGAGGGCCACGGCACCCGCCGGCTTCGCCGCCACGGTCGCCATCGGCCTGTCCGGCCAGATGCACGGCGCCGTGCTCATGAATGAGGCAGATCGTGTGTTGCGGCCGGCCATCCTCTGGAATGATGGCCGCAGCCACGCCGAATGCGCCGAGCTCGAGCATCGGGTGCCGGATCTCGGCCAGATCGCCGGCGTGCCGGCGATGCCGGGCTTCACGGCGCCGAAGCTGCTCTGGGTCGCGCGGCATGAGCCGGAGATCTTCGCCAGCGTCGCGCATGTGCTGTTGCCGAAGGATTACATCCGCTTCCGCCTGACGGGCGACCATGTCTCGGAAATGTCCGACGCGGCCGGATCGCTTTGGCTCGACGAGGCCAACCGGCGCTGGTCGCCGGAGGTCGTCGGCGCGACCGGGCTCGACCCCGCCGTGATGCCCCGCCTGGTGGAAGGATCGGACGCGGCCGGCACGCTCGCGCCGTCGGTGGCCGCGGCGCTCGGCCTCAAGGCCGGTGTGATCGTTGCCGGTGGCGCCGGCGATGCGGCGGCGGGCGGCATCGGCATCGGCGCGATCGACGAGGGTGATGCCTTCATTTCGCTCGGTACGTCGGGCCAGTATTTCGTCGTCAACGAATCCTATCGGCCGCATCCGGCCGCTTATGTGCACACCTTCGCCCACGCTTTGCCGGCTCGCTGGTTCCAGATGGCGGCGATGCTGAACGGCGCCAGCGCGCTCGCCTGGGCCGCCTCGGTGGTGGGCGAGACGGATATCGGCAAGCTGCTCGATCGCGTCGAGGCAACGCCGGTCAAGAACAACGAACTGATCTTCCTGCCCTATCTCGCCGGCGAGCGGACGCCGCACAACGACCCGCATGCGCGCGGCGTGTTCTTCGGCCTCGATCCGGCGACCGAGACGGTGGACCTGATCCGCGCCGTGCTGGAAGGCGTCGCCTTTTCCTTCGCCGATGCCCAGGCCGCGCTCGCCGCGGCCGGAACCCGCCCGGTCCGCATGGGCGCGATCGGTGGCGGCGCCAAGAGCGCGCTCTGGATGAAGATGTTCGCTGACGTGCTCGGCGTGCAGATCGTCCTGCACGAGGGCGGCGCCAAGGGACCGGCTTTTGGAGCGGCGCGGCTGGCCATCCTTGCCGCCACCGGCGGACAGCCGGCGCGCGTCTGCACGGCGCCGCCGATCCACACCACCATCGATCCGGATCCGGCGGCGACCGAACGCTACCAGCCGAAGATCGAGCGGTTCCGCCGCCTTTACTGCGCGCTGAGGCCGGAGTTTTCCCGCTGAGGCTTGAAGCGACCCCCGGCTGTTCCAGATAGCTGGGAACCGAGGGTCGCGGAGGGCTCTGCGATGAACAGGCGCGCCATCATTCTGTCGTTCGCGGCGGTTCTTTCCGCCGGCACCGCCTCGGCCCATCATGGCTGGGGCAGCTATGACGCCGCCAGGGTGATGACGATCGAGGCGCCGGTCGAGATGCTGAGTTGGGCCAATCCGCACGCTCACATCATGCTGCCCTATGAAGGCGCGACATGGGAGGCGACGTTGGCGCCGCTGTCCCGCATGCAGGCGCGCGGCCTGACCGAAGCGGATCTCGCGCCTGGAACGGTGGTCAGCGTCGTCGGCTATCCCTCGACGCGCAACGAGCACGAGATGCGGGCCGAGCGGATCACCGCGAACGGCAAGACCGTGGAACTGCGCTGACCGGCATGCCTCCCGACGCGCTGATCGAATGGATGCTGACCCTCGAGCGCTCCGGTCTCGGCCAGACGGCGCGCGCGACGACCTGGCTCTATCCGCTCGCCAATTTCGTCCATGTCCTCGGCGCCGCCCTGCTGCTCGGCGGGATCGCCACCTTCGATATCGCGGTGCTGCGCCGGCTGCCGGACGCCTCGGCCTTCGCCGGCGTGGCGATCCCGCTCGCCGCCTTCGGCTTGCTGCTGCAGCTCCTCTCCGGTGTCGTGCTGCTGTCGGCCGAGGCAAGCGCGGTGATCCGCAATCCGGCTTTCCAGCTGAAGATGGCCGTGCTCGTCCTCGGCCTCGCCAATGTCGCGATCTTCCACTGGCGCTTCGGCGGCTCGCTCACCGGGGCCGGTGGCGTGGCGGCTGCGCGTCCCTTCGCGGCGGTCTCGTTGGCAGCCTGGGTCGTCGTGCTGATCGCCGGCCGGGCGATCGCCTATATCTGACGCGCCTCTGCCGCAGTGCGGCGACGAATCCGTCTTGACTTAACGGAAGCTGCGTCGATTAACTGCATCATGATAAATTAATAAGACGGCGCAAAGTAAGCGTCACAGGGAGGCAGGTTTGGAAAGGCCCGGCATCGGCCGCGGGAGCAATTCCGCGCAGCTTCGCCGTTACAACGAGCGTCTCGTCCTGCAGCGCCTGCGACGCGCGGGCGAGGCCTCCAAGGCTGATCTTGCCCGCGCCGCCGATCTCACCAACACCGCCATCGGCGCCATCATCCAGAAACTTGACGATCTCGGCCTGATCGAGCGGGTCGGCAAGCGCCATGATGGTGGCCGCGGCCAGCCGGCGATGCTGCTGCGGCTGAACCCGAAGGGCGCCTATGGCATCGGCGTCCGGCTCGACCGGCGCTCGATCGAGACGATCCTGATTGATTTCGACGGCCGGGAACTGGACCGGATCAGCTACGACATGGTGCTGCCGCAGCCCGACGTCGCGCTCGACATGGTGGCGCGCGATGTCCAGCTGCTGCTGCGGCGGCTCGCGCCTGCCGAACGCGAGCGGTTCGCCGGCATCGGGCTGGCGCTGCCCTATAATCTCGGCGCCTGGCTGGGGCGGCTCGACCTGCCGGCCGAGACCTTCCGCAACTGGGACGATTTCGACTTCGCCGTGCGGCTGGAGGAGGCGACCGGGCTTCCCGTCTTCGGCGAGAACGACGGCAACGCCGCCGCCATCGCCGAACTGTTCTATGGCCATGGCCGTCGCGTCGACGATTTCTTCTATCTCTTCATCGGCCCGGCCATCGGTGGCGGCATCGTCGTGCAGGGCGATTGCCTGCGCGGCAGCTCCGGCAATGCCGGCGACGTCGCCGTGCTGGCGGTGGCGCCGGGCCGGCTGGCCTCGTCGCCCAAAACAGCGGACGGGCGCGAGCTGCTGATCACCCGCGCGTCGCTGAACGCGCTGGGGCGGCATCTGCAATCCTGCGGCGTCGCTGTCGCCTCGATCGCCGACCTGCAGGACGCCTTCACCGCCGGCCACCCGGCCGTGCAGGAGTGGATCGACGACGCGGTCGAGGCGCTGGCGCCGGCGATCTGGTCGGCGATCTCATTGCTCGACGTACCGCTGGTCATCGTCGACGCCGATATCGATGGCGGCCTGGTCGATGCGCTGATCCGGCGCCTCACCGAGGCGCTCGACGATCATGCGCCGGAGGCACGCCGCGCGCCGCGCATCCTGCATGGCACGCTCGGCCGCGACGCCGGCGCCATCGGCGCGGCGAGCCTGCCGATGTTCTTCAATTTTTCGCCGCGCGCGTCGATCCTGATGCGCGGCGGCGACAGGGAGTTCGAGACTGGTGGAACCGTCGGGTTCGCCGGTCTCACATGAGATTCTCGGGAGGAGACCGGGAGCGTCGCGGAGAAGCTGGTCGCTTCGCCGACGCATAATAAAAATCGACCAGGGAGGAACGGACATGCTGAAGAAACTTCTGCTCGCCGGCAGCATTCTTGCGCTGACCGCGGCACCGGTGCTGGCCGAGGAGGTCATCGGCCTGATCACCAAGACCGAGACTAACCCCTTCTTCGTCAAGATGCGCGAGGGCGCGCAGGAGAAGGCCAAGGAACTCGGCGTCACCCTGATCACAGCCGCCGGCAAATATGACGGCGACAATGACGGCCAGGTCGCGGCGATCGAGAATCTGATCGCGGCCGGCGCCAAGGGCTTCGCCATCGTTCCCTCGGACTCGAAGGCGATCGTGCCGACGATCCAGAAGGCGCGCGACGCGGGCCTCAAGGTGATCGTGCTCGACACGCCGCTCGACCCGATGAACGCGGCCGACGCCACCTTCGCCACCGACAACCGCAAGGCCGGCCAGCTGATCGGCCAGTGGGCCAAGGGGACGCTCGGCGACAAGGCCAAGGATGCGAAGATCGTCTTCCTCGATCTCGCCACCAACCAGCCGACGGTCGACTTCCTGCGTGACCAGGGCTTCATGCAGGGCTTTGGCATCGACGTGAAGGACCCGAACAAGTACGGCGACGAGGATGATCCGCGCATCTGCACGCACGAGATCAGCCAGGGCGACCAGGAGAAGGGCCGCACGGCGATGGAGAACGCCCTGCAGAAATGCCCGGACGTCAACGTCGTCTACACGATCAACGAACCGGCCGCGGCCGGCGCGTGGGAAGCCCTGAAGGCTGTCGGCAAGGATGACGGCAGCGTGCTGCTGGTCTCGATCGACGGTGGCTGCCCAGGCGTCAAGAACGTCCAGGCCGGCACGCTCGGCGCCACCTCGCAGCAATATCCGCTGAAGATGGCGGCGATGGCGCTCGAGGCAATCCATGCCGGCAAGATCCCGGACATCGATCCGGCCGTCGGCTTCCTCGACACCGGCGCGCAGCTGATCACCGCCAAACCGGTCGACGGCGTGCCGTCGATCTCCGTCGAAGAGGGCCTCAAGCTCTGCTGGGGCTGAGACGTCCGCGCCGCGCAGGCGGCAATCCTTGGGAAGACGTGGGGGCGCTTCGGCGCTCCCACGATGAGGCGTCGGGGAGGATGGCCTTATGAGTGACAACGCATCGGGTTCGGCTGCGGCCGAACGCGGATTGACCGAGGCCAGTCAGGTCGGCGTCGCATCCTTCGACGAGATGGATCGCGGGCCGATCCGGCGCGCCCAGGAATTCCTGCACCGCTTTCCGACCAGCATACCGTTCATCGTGCTGCTGATCGGCATCGCGATCTTTTCCTTCGCGGCTCCCGGCAAGTTCCTGTCGGCGTTCAATTTCTCGCTGATCCTGCAGCAGGTGACGATCATCGCGATCCTCGGCTGCGCGCAGACGCTGGTGATCCTGACCGCCGGCATCGACCTTTCGGTCGGCGTGATCATGATCCTCGCTTCGGTGGTGATGGGGCGGACGGCGGTCGTCTATGGCGTGCCGGTCGAGATCGCCTTTCCGCTCGGCCTTCTGGCAGGCTTCGCCTGCGGCCTCGTCAACGGCCTGATCGTCACCAAGCTGCGCCTGCCGCCCTTCATCGTCACGCTTGGCACCTGGAGCATCTTCGGCGCACTCAACGTCTGGTATTCGAAGAGCGAGACGATCCGCCAGGCCGACATGCAGGAAACGGCGCCCTTCCTGCAATGGACCGGCACGATCCTCAGGCCTTACAATTTCTTCGCAAGCATGGGTCTCGACTGGACCTTCCTGAAAGGCTGGGTGCTGAACTACGGCTCGATCGTCATGCTGCTGGTCGCGGCGGTGATCTGGTACGTGCTGAACAAGACGGCGTTCGGCCGTCACGTCTATGCGACCGGCGATGATCCCGACGCGGCACGCCTGGCCGGTATCAACACCGACCGCACGCTGATCGCCGTCTATGCGCTGGCCGGATTCATCTGCGCTATCGCCGCCTGGGTCCTGATCGGCCGCATCGGTGGCGTCAGTCCGCAGGCCGGCCAGACCGCCAATCTCGATTCGATCACTGCCGTGGTGATCGGCGGCACCAGCCTGTTCGGCGGCCGCGGGTCGATCATCGGCACGCTGGTGGGGGCGCTGATCGTTGGCGTCTTCCGCAACGGCCTGGCGCTCTCCGGCCTCGAACTGCTCTGGCAGGATTTCGCCGTCGGCGTGCTGATCATCGTCGCCGTCACCATTGACCAGTGGATCCGGAAGATTTCGTCATGACCCTCGAACCTGGAACAAGCGCCGGCCCCGCGACGGTCGTCGCCCCCTCGGCGGAGGCCGTGCCCGCGCTTCGCGCGCGCGCGCTCAACAAGCGCTACGGCCGGGTCGTGGCGCTCGACAACGCCGATTTCGACCTGATGCCGAACGAGATCCTCGCCGTCATCGGCGACAATGGCGCCGGCAAGTCGACGCTGATCAAGGCGCTGACCGGCGCCGTCATCCCGGACCATGGCGAGATCTGGCTGAACGGTCAGCCGGTGGCGTTCAAGAGCCCGATCGAGGCGCGCAATCTCGGCATCGAGACCGTGTACCAGAACCTCGCGCTGTCGCCGGCGCTGTCGATCGCCGACAACATGTTCCTCGGCCGCGAGAAGCGGCGCGAGGACTTCTTCGGCCGGATGTTCCGTACCCTCGACAGCGCCTACATGCAAAAGATGGCGCGGCAGCGGTTGACTGAGCTCGGCCTGCTGACGATCCAAAACATCAACCAGCCGGTCGAGACGTTGTCCGGCGGTCAGCGCCAGGGCGTCGCCGTGGCGCGGGCCGCCGCCTTCGGCAGCCGCGTCGTGATCATGGACGAGCCGACCGCGGCGCTTGGTGTCAAGGAATCACGCAAGGTGCTGGAAACGATCCTCCGACTGAAGGAACGGGGTCTGCCGATCGTCCTCATCAGCCACAACATGCCGCATGTCTTCGAGGTCGCTGATCGCATCCACATTCACCGACTCGGCAAGCGCATCGCGGTGATCGAGCCGAAGCGGCACACCATGTCGGATGCCGTCGCCATCATGACCGGCGCCATGGCACCGCCGGTGGACGAGGCGGCTTAGGCAGCCGCCGCGCACGCCCCGAAAAAGCCGGGTTCCGCCACCATGTAACGGACTGCCTCCTCGCAGGATGAGAACCCATTTCCATGACGAATGAAGCGCTTTTCGGCGGCCGTTCCTTCGCGGCCTTTCTGTTCGACATGGACGGCACGCTGCTGAGCTCGATTGAATCGGCCGAGCGGGTCTGGACCGCTTGGGCGCTGCGGCATGGCCTGGACGTGGCCGCGTTCCTGCCGACGATCCATGGCGTGCGGGCCGTCGAGACGATCCGGCGCCAGGGACTTGCCGGCGTCAATGCCGAGGCCGAGGCGGCGCAGCTGACGATCGAGGAAATGGCGGATATGGACGGCGTTCGTCCGATCGGTGGCGTCGTTTCCTTCCTGGCCTCGCTTCCCGCCGATCGCTGGGCGATCGTGACGTCGGCGCCGCGCGCGCTGGCGCTGCTCCGCCTCGAGGCGGCGGGGCTGCCGGTGCCGGCGGTTTTCGTGACGGCCGAGGATGTCACGAATGGCAAGCCGCGGCCGGATTGCTATCAGCTGGCGGCGCGGATGCTCGGCGTCGCGGCCGAGGATTGTCTGGTGTTCGAGGACGCGCCGGCCGGCATCGAGGCGGGCGAGCGGGCAGGGGCCGCTGTCCTGGTGATCCGCGCCACGCATTCGCATCCCCTGCCGACCGAGCATGCCGCCGTCGACACTTATGTCGGGCTCAGCGTCGTCAGGGACGGGGCCGGCGCGTTCACCCTTGTCGCCGAGGCGCATACGCCGGAACCGGTCGCCTAGCGCGGCTGTTTCTTCGTCCGGCGCTCGGCTATCGTCGCCTCAGCGAGCGGGCGGCGCATGGCGATTCTTCGGCGATTCTTCTATTTCCTGATCGTTGCGGCGTTTCTCGCGGGCGCGGTTGCCTTGCGCGTGGCGGATCCGTTTCCCGTCCAGGCGATCCGGCTGCTCGCCTTCGATCTCTACCAGCGCATGGCTCCGGCCGAGCCGCTGCCCGAGCAGCCAGTGGTCGTCGTCGACATCGACGAGGCGTCGCTCAAGGCGATCGGGCAATGGCCCTGGCCGCGCACGGTGATGGCGGAGCTGACCCGCAAGCTGACCGAGGCCGGGGCGGCGTCGGTCGCCTTCGACATCCTGTTTTCCGAACCGGACCAGAGTTCGCCCGAACAGGTGATCAAGCGCCTGCGGCCCGAGCAGGCGGCCCTCGTCGCCCCCTCGATTGGCGAGGCTCCGACGCATGACGGTGCCTTTGCCGCCGCGCTGGCCGCCGCGCCCTCGGTGTTGGGGCTGTCACTCTCGGGCGGCGGCGGTCCGTTGCCGCCTTTGAACGCCGGCTTCGCCGTTGCCGGGGACGATCCACGCCCTTTCATTCCGCGCTTTTCGGGAGCGATCGCCAACGTGCCTGCGCTGGACGCTGCGGCGAAGGGCATCGGCTCGATCAACTGGATCCAGGACCGCGACCAGATCGTGCGCCGTGTGCCGCTGGTGCTGCGGGTCGACGACGCGCTGGTGCCGTCGCTGGCGGCCGAGGCGCTTCGCGTCGGCCAGGACGCCGGCTCCTACGTTCTCAAAGCGTCGAACGCCAGCGGCGAGCAGGCTTTCGGCCGCGCGACCGGATTGAACCATATCCGGATCGGCGGTTTCATCGTGCCGACCGATCCGGACGGCGCCATCTGGCTGCGCTTTAGGCCGAGCGATCCCGCCGGCTTCATTCCGGCCAAGACGGTGCTCGACGGCAGCATGCCGGCCGACCGGGTCCAGGGGCGGATCGTACTGGTAGGCACGTCGGCGGCGGGTCTGCTCGACCTGCGCGCCACGCCGCTCGATTCCGCCGTGCCGGGGGTGGAGATCCATGCCCAGGTGATCGAGCACATCCTGACCGGCCGCACGCTGACCCGGCCGGATTATGCGAGCGGGCTGGAGATCGCCGGCATTGTCGGCCTCGGCCTGCTGCTCGCCCTGGTGCTGCCCTTCGTCTCGGCCGCAGTGGCGGCGATCCTCGGCGTGTTGGCGATCGGCGGCATTCTGGTCGGCGGCTTCCTCGCCTTCGAGCATGCCGGCCTGCTGCTGGATCCGTTCTATCCGGCGCTGGTGATCGGCCTCCTGGTGATCGGCACGGTGCTCTACACCTTCCGCCAGGTCGAGCGCGCCCGCGCCGGC
Organism: Kaistia granuli DSM 23481; assembly: GCF_000380505.1. Classification (GTDB taxonomy): domain Bacteria; phylum Pseudomonadota; class Alphaproteobacteria; order Rhizobiales; family Kaistiaceae; genus Kaistia; species Kaistia granuli. Next base: position 46,461 of record NZ_AQYH01000010.1, read on the forward strand.
ATCCGTCGCGCCTTCCAGTTTTACGTCGCGCCGGCGGTCGTCGACGAGATCATCGCCGATCCGACCCGGCTCGAACTCGGCGGCGAAGATCGCGAACTGACGCTGCTGTTCTGCGACGTGCGCAACTTCACGACGATTTCGGAAGAACTCTCGGCGACGGAGCTGACCCGCTTCCTCAACGAATTGCTGACGCCGCTCTCCGACGTCATCCTCGCCCATCGCGGCACGATCGACAAATATATGGGCGACGCCATCATGGCGTTCTGGAACGCGCCGCTCAATGATCCGGACCATGCCCGCCATGCCCTCGAGGCGGCGACGCGGATGCTGGCGGTCATGGCCCGCCTGAACGAGGCCTGGCAAAAGCAGGCGGCGGAGCGGGGCCGGTCGCTGCCGGAGGTGCGGATCGGCATCGGCATCAATACCGGCCGCTGCTGCGTCGGCAATCTCGGCACGGCGCAGCGCTTCGACTATTCGGCGATCGGCGACGAGGTGAACATCGCCAGCCGGATCGAGCAGCTGACCAAGGATTACGGCCTCGGCATCCTCGTCGGCGAGCCGACGGTCGAGGCGGCCGGCGCTGCCGGGCTGGTCGAGATCGACCGGGTCCAGTTGCGCGGCCGCAGCGGCATGACGCGCCTCTACACGCTCGTTCCGGCCGATGCCGCGCCCGATTTCGCCGAGGCGCAGCGGGCTTTCGTCGCCTGCCTGCGCGAGCCGGACCCGACCGTCTGGCAGGCCGCGCTTTATCGCGCGAAATCGGCGGCGCCGGCTCGCTTTGCCACCTATTATCAATTTATGCTGCAGCGGCTGTCTACGCGGAGCGGACTCGGGGGAGAGTCGGCACCGCCGATCACGATCGACCTGTGATCGCCGTCACATGCCCCGGAACCGAAATCTGCCAGAATTCGTCGAAGTCCGGCGCCCGCGAGGAAGCCGGCAGCATTCCGGAGGACCGTGTTGATCGATCCGACGTTCGCAGCGCTGGCCGTCCTGACGGTTTTTCAGATCAAGCATGTCATTTGTGATTTCTTCCTGCAGACCGCCAACCAGCTGCAGAACAAGGGGCGTTACGGCCATCCGGACGGGCTGATCCATGCCGGCATCCACGCCCTCGGCTCGCTGCCCGTCTTCCTGATCCTGCCGACGGCGATCCCGGTCGCGGCGCTGATCCTCGCCTTCGAATTCTTCGTGCACTACCACATCGACTGGCTGAAGAACGATCTCACGCGCCGCTATGGCTGGGAGATCAAGGACAAGCAGTACTGGTGGGCCATGGGCCTCGACCAGTTCGCCCACCAGCTCACCTATCTGGCGATGACGCTGATGCTGGTGCTGTTGTCGCGGTGAGGCGGGATCGAGCGGGCTCTGAGCGGAGGCACGCGCGCCCGCGGGCCTGCGGCCTTCGACCTATCCTTCAGGGAGAGGTGAAGGACGGCGGCTCCAGATCCGGGGCAGGGCTCAGAACCGGGTCACGACCCGCGCCGAGAGGATGTGGTTCTCGAAGTCGCGGCTGGCGTCGTTCGACTGGTTCCACTGGAAGCGATAGTCGAGGGCGAGATCGGTCTGCATGCCGAGGGCGCGGTTGAAGACGGCGCTGGCCAGCGGCTCGATCATGACGTCGTCGCGCTTGGACCCGTCCGGCGCGAACAGGTTGCGATAAAGCGTCTGGGTGACGTCGACGCCGCCGCCGAGCGTCAGCCAGTCGGCCACCTTGGTGAAATACTCGACCCTTCCACCCCAGGAGACATAGTTTCCCGGCTTGATGTCGTCGGGGCCGGGACCGATGTCGATGCCGTCGATGCCGCTCCAGCGCGCATGCGGGGTGATGACGAAGACGTCGTCCAGCGTCACCACCGCCGGGATCGCCCAGCGCGCGACGGCATCGGCGTAGAAGCCGTCGGTCGAGACCGACTGGTCGCCGAAATTGCGATAGCCGGCGCGGACGCGCATCAGCTGGTAGGCTCCCTGCAGGTAGCCCTCGAACTGCATGCCGGCGATCGCCTCGGAATAGTAGTACTCATTGTCGAGCGCCGAGACGCCGCCGCCGGCGAACGGGTTGATCGTCAGGCGCGGGGCGACGTCGAGCAGCGGGCCGGTGACGGCGCCGAGATAGGCATAGTCGAGCTCGCTGATGTCGCTGAAATATTCCGCATTGCCGGTGATCAGCGTGCGCCAGCGCGTGTCGCCGAAACGGCGCTCGTCCTCGACGCGGGCGTTGGCATAGGCCTTCAGCGAGCTCTCCAGATCGGTATTGCGCTGCAGCGGATTGCTCTCATAGCCGAAGCCGGTATCGAAGGTGATCAGCGTCTTGTCCGGTTGCAGCAAATGGCGGATGCGCACCAGCGCCGCCAGGGCTTCGCCATTCCGGGGATCATAGAGCAGCACGCGCTCATAGGTCGCCAGCGCCTTGCGCGGCTGCCCGACGGCCTCGGCAAGGCGGGCGTATTCCATGTTGGCGGCCGTGTCGGTCGGGTCGGCCAGCACGCGCTCATAGGCCTGGCCGAGCGCTTCCACCTGGGCGGGTTCCACCGCATGCACGACGGAACCGCCGCCGCTTAGGGCGACGGTCATCGTGGCGAGGGCTGCGGCAAGAAGGCGGCGCTTCACGCTCGGTGGCTCCCCCGGTTCGGTTAAGGTGAATCTAGAGTAAATTCCAGGGCGGTCCGCTGCAACCGGTGCAACGTCTGCCGGGCGACTTTGCGCGGGGACGGTGCAGTTTCGTCACGCAAGCGGCAAAAGTAGCGGCAATCGTGCGTTGTTTCCCCGGGCTCCGGCCGATGGCCTTGGTTTGTCGGACCGGGAGTGTCAAAATCCAACGCTGATCCTTGGATTCCACCAAGCCGGGAGCGAATCATGCGTGTCGGCACTTTCCGCAGGACCGCCGCGGCTGTTCTGGCTCTCGTCGGGCTGGCCGCAACCGACGTCGCGGCCGCCGAGACGATGATCGGCCGCGCCGGTGCCGTCCACAACCAGGTCGAAGGCGTTGTGCGCGGCGCGGCGCGCCCGCTCGCCGTGCGCGATCCCCTGGTCCAGAACCAGCAGGTACGCACCGCCCGTGACGCGACGGCGCAGCTGCTATTCCTGGACGAGACGAGCCTCAATGTCGGGCCCGGATCCGACATCACGCTCGACCGCTTCGTCTATGATCCGGGCGGCGGCCGCAACGACATCTCGCTGCGGGCGACCAAGGGCATCTTCCGCTTCGTTTCCGGTTCGTCCGATCCGCGCAGCTATCATCTGAAGACGCCGGTCGCGACGATCGGCGTGCGCGGCACGATCTACGACACCATCGTCGGACCGAACGAGTCCGTCATCGTGCTGGTGGAGGGCAAGCTCGTGGTGACGCTGCCCGGCGGCCGCGTGGTGACGCTCGACAAGCCCGGCAAGACGATCCGCATCCGCAAGGGCGGCCGTGTCGAGGGACCGATTACCTGGGATGGCTCGCTGATCCGGGTGACAGGCGTCGTGCCATATCCGCTCTATGGCGACAGCTTCCTGCCGTACCCGGAGAAGCTGCGCGCGCAGGATGGCCGCACCGATGCCGTCAACGACCTGAATACGCGCACCCTGCGCGATGTGCGCCCGCCCGAGGAGCCCGGCGGCTGTTCCTCCTACCACCACCAGTGCGGGAACCGCGACTGAAAGCCGGCAGGTTAAGCTCAGCCCCGGCCGAACAGGCGCCGCATGGCGCCGACAATCTCATCGGTGCGAATGCCGAGGATGCGGTGGGCGTGCTCGTCATCCGCGATCTGGTCCAGCTCGGCGCGCCGCTTTGCCAGCATCGCGCCGAAGCGGTCGACCAGTTCCGGCGATCCCCTCAGGACGGCTTCGAGCGCCACCTTGGTGATCTCGACGACGCGTGTGCGCTCCATGGTGGTGACGGTGGCGGCGCGGCGCGCGCCGGTCATCAGCGAGATCTCGCCGAAGATGCCGCCGCGGCCGAGCATGGCGACCTCGCGGTTCGGGTGGCGCGTGCCGGCGACGGTGACGTCGACCTTGCCCTCGATGATGATGAACATCGCGGTGCCGAAATCGCCTTCCGCCATCAGCACCCGACCCGGGCCGACGTCGTAGACCTTGCACTTGGCCGCGAGCTCATCGAGCTGCTGGGCCGAAAGCACGTCTGCGAACAGGCGGGTCTGGCCGAGAACGTCGCGGGCTTCCATGGACGGTCGTCTCCGTTGCCGGCCGAGTTTCGGACCATCGGCAAGCGCCCGTCAATACGCTGCTTGGCCAGTGTCCGTTCTGCCGGCGTCGGCGTGGGGCGGCCTTCGCTAGCGGGTCTTGCTCTCGAAGATGATCGGCGCCGTCAGGGAGAGCTGCGGCATGCCGTCCGGCATGCGGGGGAAGGGCGCTGCCTGGCGGACGGCGGCGAGCGCGGCGTTGTCGAGCAGCGCGTTGCCGGAGCTGCTGGCCAGCACGATGTTCTTGGCGGCGCCGGAGGGTGCCACGGTGAAGCTGACCATGGCGCGGCCGGTGATGCCCATGCGGGCGGCCTTGGACGGGGTGCGCGTGTTCCGGCGGATGGCAGCCTGCACCTTGCCCTTGTAGTTGGAATTGGCGGCGGCGCCGGCGCCTGCCTCGCGCGAGCGGCCGGTACCGGCGTCGCGGGCCGTCGAGCTTTTGTCGGAATTGGCCGCGCCCTGACGGCTGTCGCCCTCGGCATTGCCGCGCTTCGGCGCTTCCGCCTTGCGGACCTTGTCGGCCTTCTGGGCCTTTTCGCGCGGCGGCTTGCGGGTCGGCTCCGCCTTCTCGGCGCGCTTCTCGACCGGCCTGGCCTCGGTCGGCTTCGTCTCGACGGGCTTCGCTTCGACCGCTTTCGCCTCGACAGGCTTCGTCTCGACAGGCTTGGCTTCCGCCACGCGCATCTCGGTCGGCTGGACTTCCAGCGGCTTCGGCTCGGTCTCGACGACCTTCAGCTCGGTCGGCTTGGCGACCGGCTGCGGGGGGATGTCGTTGGCGGCGATTTCGGTGGCCGCCTGCGCGGGCCGCGGCTCGACCGGCTTTGCCTCCTGCGGAGGAGCGGCGGCCAGCGTCTCGGTCGGGGTGACCTCGGTCGGCTCGGTCGCTGGCGCCGCGGCCAGATCGCTCTCGATCGGCGTCGCGGAAATATCGGCCGTCAGCGAAGGCGCCAGGGCGCTCGCCGTCTCGACGGGGGTGAGCTCTGCGGCGTCGGACGCTTCCACGGCAGCCGGGGCGGCGGCGGCGACACTTACCGGCGTCTCGGCGGCGAGCGGCATGACCTCGGCGGGCGCTAGGGCGGCGACGGTGGTCGGCTCGGAGACTTCGGCGATCTCGGTGTCGAGTGCCGGCCGCATTTCTTCGCTGACCATCTCCTCGATCTGCACGTCGGTGCCGAGGATGGCGTCGACGGATCCCTCGACCGAGCTGCCGGCGCCGCTGCCGGCTTCGGCGATGTCCGCCGTCTCGGGCGTGAAGGCGGCGACGACGGCGCCATGCGCCGCCACCGACAGGATGAGAGCCCAGATCCAGGATGCGCGTCGCACGTTCATCATCCAACCCCGTCGCGTTACGCCGCCATCAATTCTCGAACTGGATGTCGGAGCGGGTCGCGACCTTGATACTGTCGGCGCAGGCCGCCGGATTGAGGCCGGAACCGACGCATTCCTTGACGTCGTTGACCAGGATGCGGGCGATCGACGGGCAGGGCGTCTCGGGGATGTCGAACTGGCGGACGCGGCTCTTGCCGGCCGGTACCTTGGCGGTGCGGACGACGACGAAGCGGTCGACGCGGCCGTCCTTGTCGAACAGAACCAGCTCGAGCGCCATGTCGTCGATCGATTGCTCGAGGCCGTTGGCGACGACGAAGCTCAGCCGGCAGGCCTTGTCGTTCGCCTCGGCACCGTTGAGCTCGATGGCGATCGACCGGGGCGGCGCGTCCTGCGCCAGGACGGTGGTCGTTCCGGCTGCGAGCCATGCCACGCACGCTACGCTCTGGATGAGGCCCGACCGCTTGCGGCCGCTCGAAACTGACATGTTCCACTCCGTCGTACGAAGGAAGCCGGCTTCATCGTTCGAGGATGTGTGCCGCATGTGCAGCTATTAAAAGATGATGATGAAAGTCAACAATAAAGTGCGGTCCGCCACAACTCAGGAGGGGCGTGGCTCAAAAGACGCGGCGACGATCGAGTGCATGGGCTCGTGGTCGAGGTCGAGAAGCCCGCGAAGCTGGCTGCGGTCCTTGGCGACGTCGGCAATCGTGTAGGCGTCGAGCACGGCGAAGAACGCGCGCAGCGCCTCGGCCAGGATCCGGTTCACGCCGCAGGAATCGACCAGCGGGCAATCGCGATTCGCCGTGTCGAAGCAATCGGTCAGGTAAAAATTGCTCTCGGTCGCACGGACGACCTCGCCAATCGAGATGGTGTCGGCGGCGCGGGCCAGCCGGATGCCGCCATTGCGGCCGCGGATCGTCTCGACGAAGCCGCTCTCGACGAGCACGTGCATGATCTTGAAGAGATGCAGCTCGGAGATGGCGTAGGTGGTGGCGATGTCCTTGATCCGGCTGTTGCTGCCCGGATTGGCGGCGCAATAGAGCAGGATGCGGATCGAATAGCTGGTCTGCTGGGTCAGGCGCATGGGCGTCCCTCTATACACCCCGTCTCGCTGGCGCCCGGAATCGGTCGCCGCGCGGACGGTCGTTAATACCTTCTATCTAGAGTATACTTTTCCTGAACTCAACCAGTTCGGCACTTGAGGCGGGCATCGCCGCCGCCTGGGAGCCCGGATTTGGGCGTCAGCGTTAACGATTGCCGCATGAAAAATGCCCGGAAGGCGGACCTTCCGGGCATCGAAGCTCAGATCGCGGAGGAGGGCGGGGACGCCCTCCCGGCTGTCATCAGATCAGCGAGCCGTTGACGATCGCCTTGCCCGACTTGTCGAACAGGTGAACCGTTTCCGGAGCGATGACGATGCGGACCTTGTCGCCAGCGCGCTGGCCGGCGAGGCCGTCTGCCTTGACAATGGTCGATTCAGCGCCTTCGACGTCGACATAGAGCATGGTCTCGCCGCCGAGGTGCTCGGACAGCACGACATTGCCGGGGATGCCGCCGGTCTCGGTCGGGGCGATGGTGAGGTGCTCGGGACGAACGCCGAGCGTCATCGGACCCGGGGTGATCGAGGCGCCGCGGGTCGGGATCGCCAGGGTCGAGCCGCCGGGCAGGGCGACGATGGCAGAGCCGCCCGTCACTTCCGTGACGTTGACGTTGAACAGGTTCATCTTCGGGCTGCCGATGAAGGTGGCGACGAAGAGGTTGTTCGGACGGTGATAGAGCTCGAGCGGCGAACCGACCTGCTCGATCTTGCCGGCGTTGAGCACGACGATCTTGTCGGCCATGGTCATGGCTTCGACCTGATCGTGCGTGACATAGATCATCGTCGCGCCGAGATCATTGTGCAGCTTCGAGATCTCGATGCGCATCTGCACGCGCAGCGCGGCGTCGAGGTTCGACAGCGGCTCGTCGAACAGGAACACGTCGGGTTCGCGCACGATGGCGCGGCCGATGGCGACGCGCTGGCGCTGACCGCCGGAGAGCTGGGCCGGACGACGCTGCAGCAGCTCGGTCAGATGCAGCATCTTCGCCGCCTTCTGCGTCCGCGCCTGGATCTCGGGCTTCGGCATCTTGGCCATCTTCATGCCGAAGCCGATGTTCTCGGCGACGGTCATGTGCGGGTACAGCGCGTAGGACTGGAACACCATCGAAACGCCGCGTTCGGCCGGTGCGAGACGGGTCACGTCCCGGTCACCGATCCGGACCGTTCCGTCCGTCGTGCCTTCCAGGCCCGCGATCAGACGAAGAAGCGTCGACTTGCCGCAACCCGACGGGCCGACGAAGACGCAGAACTCGCCGTCCTTCACTTCGAGATCGACGCCGCGGATAATCGGCACCTCTCCAAACGACTTCTGGACTTCGCGCAACGTCAGACTTGCCATAAATCAACCTCCATGATGGACGCACGAAAAGAGACACCGCAGCGTCCCGTTGCATCCGTGCGCAGGATCATTCCTCCGGGCCATACCGTCCACGATCCAAGCCCTTGAGTAAAGTCCTGAAATGCAGCAGCGGCCAGAGTATCGAGATGATCGTTTTGATCCGGCGGCGAGGGCCGGGGCCTGAATGAGGTACGGACCTCGGCCGGCGGCCGGCGAAGGGCGGTGGAGCGGCGCGTTTCCGCGAAAACGCGGGGGCCCGATGGCCGATGGCGGGACGGCGGCGCCGCGAAGGCCGCGGGCCGGCCCCGGGATCGTGTGCCGGCCGCGCCGGGCGACGTGGCCGATTATGCACAGCCTGACGCGGCGTCGGCGGGCTGTCGAAGCCGCATCTCCGCCCCATTTTCCTCTGGGATGGGTTGTATGAAGACGACCCAGGCTTGCCGGGCCCGTGAGACCTGGCCTGCGGTTGTGCGTCGCAGAACTTTTTTCGGATGGCGTCGACGGAACCGCCCGGACGCTGCGTTCAAGGGATGAACGGGCCCACATACCGGATTGAACATGCCGCTTTGGAAACAGATCCTTCTTTGCCTTGTCGTCGTCGTCCTGGCGGCGGGAGGCTGGTACGCCTATCAGCAGCGCGAATCGGGCGCCGCGGGGGCATCGGCGGCGAGCGGCGGCGCATCGGGTGGTCCGGGCGGCGGTAGGGCGAATTTCGGCCCGACCTATGTCGTCACCGATGTCGTCGGCAGCGACATCGAGAATGATCAGGTCCGCTCCGTCGGCACCGTCAAGGTTCCGCGTTCGGTCAATCTATATCCGCAGGTCTCCGCGGTGGTGACCGAGGTCCTGTTCAAGGCCGGCCAGAAGGTCACCAAGGACCAGCCGCTGGTCCGCCTCGACGATTCCGACCAGCGCGTGGCGCTCGATCTCGCCAATGTCGCGCTCAAGGATGCGCAGGCAGCGCTCGACCGCGCCCAGAAGCTGGCGAGCAGCCGCAACATCGCTGTATCGGCCCTGGAGGACGCCCAGTCCGCTCAGCGCAAGGCGCAGATCGCCGTGCTCGGCGCCGAAATCGCGCTCGACCGCCGCACCATTTCCGCGCCGTTCGAAGGCGTCGTCGGCATCAGCAATCTGTCGGAAGGCGATTTTGTCACCTCGTCGACCATCGTCACCACCCTGGACGACGTCTCGACCATGCTGGTGAGCTTTCCGGTGCCGGAACGCTATTCGGGCCGTCTCGCCGAGGGCCTGGCCGTAACGGCGACGCCGGCGAGCCAGCCGAACTCGTCGATTGCCGGCGAGGTGACGTCGATCGATACGCGCGTCGATCCGGCGGCGCGCACGCTGAAGGTCGAGGCCTCGCTCGACGCGGCGGCCGCTAATGCCGTCGGCGTGAAGCCCGGCATGTCGGTCGTCGTCACGCTCGATTTCCCCGGCGAGAAGCGGCTGGCGATCTCGGCGCTGTCGGTCCAGTGGGATCGCAACGGTTCCTATATCTGGACGGTGGCCGATGGGGTCGCCAAGCGCGTGCCGATCTCGGTACTGGAACGCCAGAGCGGGCAGGTGCTGGTCGCCGGCGAGGGGCTCGCGGAGGGCGACCGCGTCGTCGTCGAGGGGCTGCAGCGGCTGCGCGACGGCGCCAAGGTGACGGAACTCGGTACCGATCCCGGCAAGAACCAGGCGGCGGATGCGAATAAATCCGGCGCGGCGCCGGCCAGCGCCGCGAAGGGAAGCTGACGATGCGCGCCGACGGACCCGATACGCAGAAGCCGCTCGCCACCGGCGGCGAGCCCGCCGCGCACGACATGCAGCACGATCCGATGCCGAAGACGGGCGCGGTGCCCGGCGGCATCTCGGCGCTGTCGGTGCGCCGGCCGGTGCTGGCGATCGTGATGAATCTCCTGATCGTCGTCGCCGGCCTCGCGGCTTATCGTGGCGTCGAGATCCGAGAACTGCCGAACATCGACCAGCCGGTGGTCACGATCACCACCACCTATACCGGCGCCACGCCGGATACGATGGACAAGGAGATCACCAGCATCATCGAGAAGGCGGCCGCCGGCGTCACCGGCTGGACCGACATCTCCTCGCAATCGACCAGCGGCCGCAGCCGCGTCACGGTGCAGTTCTCCGACTCGACCGACATCAACGTCGCCGCCAACGATCTGCGCGACGCCGTCGGCAATGCGCAGCGCAACCTTCCCGACGATGCCGATCCGCCGACGATCGCCAAGGCCGACACCAATGGCGACGCCATCATGCGGCTCGCCATCACCTCGCCGAGCCTGAAGATCGAAGACCTGACCAAGATGGTCAACGACGTCATCGTCGATCGGCTGAAGGCGGTCGACGGCGTCGCCGACGTCCAGGTCAATGGCGACCGCTCGCCCAACATCAGCATCTATGTCGACCCGATGCGGCTGGCCGCCTTCGGCCTCACCGTCGCCGACCTGAAGACGGCGCTTTCGACCGTCGCGCTCGACGTGCCCGCCGGCAATCTGAAAGACACGAACCGCAACATGTTCGTGCGCGCCGACGCCAGCGTGAAGAATGCCGACGACGTCAAGGCGATCCGCATCAAGGGCGACACCCGGGTCGGTGACGTCGCCGACGTCGTCTTCGGCCCGGCGGCGAAGTCGTCGAGCCTGCAGGTCAACGGCCGCACCGGCGTCGGCATCGGCATCGTGCGCCAGGCCAGCTCGAACACGCTCGCCATCTCGACGGCGGTGCGCGCCGCTGTCGAGGAGTTGACGTCGACGTTGCCGAAGGATGTCTCGATCCGCATCACCTCGGACGACGCCGATTTCATCGCCGGCTCCTTCGAGGAAGTGGAACGCAGCCTGCTGCTCGCCATCATCATCGTGATCGGCGTCATCTATCTCTTCCTGGGCTCCCTCCGTTCGACGCTGATCCCCGCCGTCACCGTGCCCGTCTCGCTGCTCGGCACCATCGCGGCGATGTATCTGATGGGCTTCTCGCTCAACATCCTGACGCTGCTGGCGCTGGTGCTCGCCACCGGCATGGTGGTCGACGATGCCATCGTCGTGCTGGAGAACATCACCCGCCGCCGCGCCGAGGGCATGGGTGCGCGCGCCGCCGCCGTGCTCGGCGCCAAGCAGGTGTTTTTCGCCGTCATCTCGACCACGGCGACGCTCGCCGCCGTCTTCATCCCGATCTCCTTCTTCAAGGGGACGGCCGGACGGCTGTTCTCCGAGTTCGGCTTCGTGCTGGCCTTCGCGGTGGCGCTGTCCGCCTTCGTCGCGCTGACTCTGGCGCCGATGATGGCCTCGCGCATCCTCGACACCAAGGCACGCAAGCCCGGCAAGGGACCCAATCCGCTGGTGCGGGTCACGGAAGCGATCGGCGGCGTCGGCCAGCGGCTCTATGAACGCGTGCTCGATTTCTCGCTGAAGGCGCCGCTCGTCATCGTCATGATCAGCACGATTTTCGCCGGTGGCGCCTTTTTCGCCTTCGAGATGCTGCCGCAGCAGTTGACGCCGCAGGAAGACCGCGGCGCGGTGATGATCGCCATGAACGCGCCGCAGGGCGCAACCGTCGACTACACGCAGGGGCAGATGCAGCTGGTGACCAGCGTCGTCGAGCCGCTGCTGAAGTCCGGCGAGGCGACCAACATCTTTTCCGTCGCCGGCAACTGGGGCAGCCCCAGCAATGGCTTCATGTTCGTCACCCTGGCGCCCTGGGGCGAGCGCCGCCGCAGCCAGGCCGAGATCAGCGCCGAGATCGGCCAGAAGCTTCGCTCCATCCCCGGCGCCGTCATCAATCTGCGCCAGGGCAACAGCCTCGGCATCCGCGGTGGTGGCCAGGGCCTGACCTTCGCGGTCACCGGGGTCGAATATGACGGCATCACCAAGGCGGCCCAGACGCTGATCGACACGCTCGGCGCCGATCCGGCCTTCTCCAACGTCCAGCTCAACTACGATCTGAACCAGCCGCAGCTTTCGGTCGACATCGACCGCGACCGCGCCGCCGATCTCGGCGTCTCGGTCGAGGACATCGGCACGATCGTCTCGACGCTGCTGGCAGGCGCCGACATGGGCAATTTCTACATCGGCGACGACCAGATCGACATCACGGCGCTGGCGCCGGACGGCATGATCGTCACGCCGAGCGATCTGATGAACGTGCAGGTGCGGACGGGCAGCGGCGCCATGGTACCGCTCTCCTCGGTGATCTCGGTCAGCGAGGGCGCGACCTCGCCGACGCTGGCGCGCCAGTCGCTGCGCCGCGCCGTGCCGATCACGGCGACGCTCGCCCCCGGCGTCGACCTTGGCTCGGCCATGACTATCCTGGACGAGGCGGCGGCCAAAGACCTGCCGGCCGGCATGAACATCGTGCTGACGGGCGAAGCGAGGACGCTGTCGGAAACGTCGAGCGGCATTCTGCAGACGTTCCTGTTCGCGGTGATCATCATCTTGCTGGTGATGGCGGCGCAGTTCGAGAGCTTCGTCTCGGCCGCCATCCTGTTCACGACGGTGCCGTTCGGCGTCGCCGCCGGCATCTACGCCATCCTGCTCTCCGGCGGCTCGATCAACATCTACACCCAGATCGGTCTGGTGATGCTGGTCGGCCTGATGGCGAAGAACGGCATTCTGATCGTCGAGTTCGCCAACCAGCTGCGCGACGAGGGCCTGTCGGTGCGCGAGGCGATCCGTGACGCCTGCCTGATCCGCCTGCGCCCCGTCCTGATGACGATGATCGCGACGGTGCTGGGCGGCCTGCCGCTGATCCTGACCGGCGGCGCCGGTTCGGAAGCGCGCGCCGCGCTCGGCTGGATCATGGTCGGCGGCCTCGGCGTCTCGGCGCTCGCCACCCTGTTCCTGACGCCGGTCTCCTTCCTCCTGCTCGCAGGCTTCTCCAAGCCGCGCGTCGCCGAGGAACAGCGCCTGGTGCGTGAACTCGCCGAAGTCGAGGCGATGGAAGCCGCCCGTCGCAAGGACCAGCCTGTCGAGGAACGCCAGACGCCGCCTCTGGCGATCGCGGCGGAATAGGAGAAGGGTAGCGTGGCTCTGCTTCGACCCGACGAGAAACCGGACGAGCGAGTTGTCGCGGCCGCCACGGCTGCCACGGCAGCGCCGATGCGCTATCGTCTGCTTCCGGGCGGACGAGCGGGCGACGCGGCCGGTTTCGAGGATTGGAAAGATCGGGCGCAGGCATTGGCGGGAATGGACGATCCGGGTGACGATGCGGCGATCCGCGCCGACCACGCGCTGATGCAGGCGGTGGCCGACGGCGAGGATGGCGCCTTCGCGCGCCTGATCGCCGCCGAGGCGCCCAAGCTGACGCGCTTCGTCGCGTCCGTGCTCTCCGATCTGGCGGAGGCGGAAGAGGTCGTGCAGGAGGCGCTGCTGCGTCTCTGGAAGCAGGCCGGAACCTGGGAGCCGCAGGCCCGTATCGGCACCTTCCTGCACCAGGTCGCCTACCGAATCGCGATCGACCGGCTGCGCCGGCGGCGGCCGCATGTCGATATCGACGGCTTCGACGACATTCTCGAGGACGAGAGCCCGACGCCCGAGCGCCATCTGGTGCGCCAGGACGACGGCCGCATCGTCCAGGCGGCGCTCGACAAACTATCGGAGCGCCAGCGCACGGTCATCGTCCTCGCGCATTTCCAGGAACTGGGACAGGCCGAGGCGGCCGACGTCATGGGGATAGGCGAGCACGCCTATGAATCGCTTCTCGCCCGGGCCCGGCGCAGGCTTCGCAGCCTGCTCGTCGGCAAGGACGGCGAAGGTCGGCAGGAAGGAAGAGGGTCATGATCAAGACATCCGGCGGGAATAGCTCCGAACTGATCAGCGGCCCGGCCAATCTGCACGACGCCATTGATCGCTGGGGCCCCGATCTCGGCCAGTGGCCCGATCTGATGCTGGTGCGCCGCGCCCGCGAGGCGCTGCTGGCAGATCGCGATTTCCGGGCCTATCGGGACCAGACGGCGGCGAATGCCGAGCGGTTGAAGCGGGCTGCCGCCCAACTCGACCGCCGCATCGCCGAGAACGGGTCCGTCGAGCGCATCACCCGGAAATTGCTCGAGGCAACGGGGGCGAAGGTGGTGCACTGGCGTCGGCGGATTGCCGCGCTCGCTGCCGTCATGCTCGTCTCGGCCGGCCTCGGCAGCGCCTTCGCTGACCGGATACCGGATCTTCGCAACCAGCCCAGCATCGAGGTGGTGCAGCTGGACACTTTGGTATTCGGCCCGTCGGAGGCGGATTTCTGATGGCGCTGACCGTTTCGCCAAAGGCCAGGCGTACGCTGCTCTGGTGCCTTCTCGTCGCCTCGCTCGGCCTCAACGCCTTCTTTGTCGGCGCGACGGTCACCGATCTCATTCGCTTCCGTCATGGTGGCGACGAAAAGGGGCCCCGCATCATCCGGACGGAACTGCGCTGGCTCAAGGATCGGTTGTCGCCGGACGCGATCGAGACGATTGAGGCGCAGCTGGCGCCGCTGAAGCCGGATATCGTCGCGCGGCTCGACCAGTTGAAGAAGCTCCGCTCCGAGCTCAACGTGCTGGTGGCGGCGCCGGTGCCGGACAAGGCGGCGATCGACGCGCATCTGCGCGATATCCGGCTCGAGGTTGGCGCCATGCAGGAACAGATCCAGTCCCGCACCTTCGAGGCGGTGCAGAGCCTGCCTGCCGAACAGCGCGCGGCGCTGGCGACGGCTCCCTCCAAATAGAAAAGCCGGGATCGCGGAACGATCCCGGCTCGATGGGGCGCGCGTGGTTCAGCGCGCCGCGGTCAGTCTCGCGGCATCGGCCGCCGTCAGCGGGGCCGGACGCTCCGTCGTGGTCGAGAGCGTGATCACGCGGCTCTCGGCCGCCGCCTGCAGGATCGACACCATGGCATCGAGCGCATGCAGGGCGACGCGGCCCGAGCAGCGCGGCTCGCGGTTGCTGTCGGCGGCATCGAGCAGATCGGCGACGCCGAGCATGCGGTAGTTGGCGTGCTTGCCGTCCTGCCAGTTGGACTTGCCGAACGGCGCGTCCGAAGTGTCGACTTCGATATAGTCGCCACCTTCCTTCGAATAGCGGATCGTGCCGCCGAAGAAGTTCGGATCGGGGACCAGCATCGTGCCGTCCGAGCCGTAGAGCTCGATCGGGTTGGCGTGGCCGTGCTTCCAGACGTCCCAGCTCGCCGACAGCGTCACCTGCGCGCCGGAGGCGAAGTTCAGGATCGCATTGATCGTCGTCGGCGTGCCGACCGGCACGGTCTTGCCCTTGAGCGGGCCGTCGGCCGTGACCAGACGATCTTCGAAGCCCTTGCTGGCGACGGCGGTAACCGTCTTGATCGGGCCGAGCAGGTTGACCAGGGCCGCGATGTAGTAGGGGCCGAGGTCAAGGATGGGGCCGCCGCCCGGCTGGAAGAAGAAGCCGGGATTGGGATGCCACATCTCCATGCCGCGGCTCATGACGTGCATGGTGCCGGCGATGACGCGCCCGATCTTGCCCTCGTCGATCAGCTTGCGCGCCGTCTGGCCACCGCCGCCGAGGAAGGTGTCCGGCGCGCTGCCGAGCTTCAGCCCGCGCGCATCGGCCTCGGCGACCAGCTTCTTGCCGTCCTCGACGGAGAGCGCGAACGGCTTCTCCGAATAGGCGTGCTTGCCGGCCGAAAGGATGGCGTTCGACACCTCGTAATGGGCCGAGGGGATGGTCAGGTTGATGACCGTGTCGATCTCGGAATCCCGAAGCAGCTCATCGACGGTGAGCGCGCGGACGCCGAACTGGCCGGCACGCGCCTTCGCCGCCTCGGCCGATAGGTCGGCCACGGCGACGATCTTGGTGCCGGGGAACAGCGGCGCGAGCTTCAGATAGGCTTCCGAGATGTTGCCGGCGCCGATCAGGCCGATCTGGTGGATCTTGGACATGGAACGGCTGCCTTTCAGGAAACCAGGGCCTTGATGGAAACGAAGGAACGCTCGGCGAACCGCTTCCAGTCGGCCGGATTGTCGTGCTCGGCGACCAGGATCTGGGCCTTCGGCGCCTTGGCGATGTGCGGCCAGAGCGACTTCCAGTCGACGACGCCATGGCCGACATCGGCCCAGCCGTCTTCCTCGGCCGTGCCGGCCGGAGCGAGATCCTTGATGTGGAAGGCGATGGTTTCGCCGGCGAGCTTGTCGATCTCCGCCGCCACGTCCTTGCCGGCGCGGGCGACCCAGCCGAGGTCGAGCTCCGACGAAACACCGTTGCCGATCAGGTAGTCGATCGGGCGCGAGCCGTCGGCGAGCGTCGCATATTCGAAGTCATGGTTGTGGTAGCCGAGGCCGAGGCCCGCCGCCTTCGCTTTTTCGGCGGCGACCGCCATCGCCTCGTGCAGCTTCTTCCAGCCGTCGACGTCGGTCGGGCGCTGCTCGGCGACCAGATAGGGGATGACGATCGTTTGCGCGCCGATGGTCTGGGCGATGTCGATGAAGCGCTCCGTCTCGCCGGTGACGCCGTCGATCGGCGCATGGAAGGTCGGCGTCACCAGACCGACGGCGTCGACCTGTCTGCGGTAGCCGGCCGGATCGTCGCCATAGAGCGGATAATAGGGTTCGACCGCGTCGTAGCCGATCTTGGCGAGACCTTCGAGGATCGTCTCCAGCGGCGGGAAATTGCGGGCGGAGTAGAGCTGGAACGAGATCTTGTGCTGCGACATGGGAAGTCTTTCTTGCGTCGGTATGAAGGAGCGGCCCGAAACCGTGGACCAGAGGGAGAGGGAGGACTTCTTCAGAGGCGTGCGCCGGTGGCGAGATCGAAGACCGAAGCCTGCGCGGGCTGGAACCACGCGTCAACCGAGGACGGTGTGTCGACATGGGCGTCGCCGTCGATGCGCACCGAGAACTGCGTTCCGGCGACATCGCCCCAGACGAGGCTGTCGGCGCCCATCGGCTCCATCAGGGTCAGGTTGACGGGAAGGGTCGACGATTCGGCCTCGCGCTTCTCGAGATCGATCTGCTCGGGCCGGATGCCGAGCGTCGCCGGTCGGCCGTGCTCGGGCCGCGCGTCGAATTCGTAGCCGGTGAGATCGATCCGCGTCCCGTCCTTGAGCGCGAAGGCGGCGCGGCCTTCCTCGATTGCCAGCGTCCCGTCGATGAAGTTCATCGAGGGCGAGCCGACGAAGCCGGCGACGAAGCGGTTGAGCGGCCGGCGGTAGATCTCCTTCGGCGAGGCGAGCTGCTGGATGACGCCGCCGTTCATCACGGCGATGCGGTCGGCCAGTGTCAGCGCTTCGATCTGGTCGTGCGTGACATAGATCATGGTCGAGCCGAGGCCCTGGTGCAGGCGCTTCAGCTCGACGCGCAGCTCCGTGCGCAGCTTGGCGTCGAGATTGGAGAGCGGCTCGTCGAACAGGAAGACGTCGACGTCGCGCACCAGCGCGCGGCCGATGGCGACGCGCTGGCGCTGGCCGCCGGAAAGCTCGGCCGGACGGCGGTTCAGCAGCGGCTGGATCTGCAGGATCTCGGCGGCGCGGGCGACGCGCTTCTCGATCTCCGCCTTCGGCGTCTTGGCCATCTGCAGGCCGAAGGAGAGATTGCCGGTCACCGTCATGCGCGGGTAGAGCGCGTAGGACTGGAACACCATGCCGATGCCGCGGTCCTTGGGCTCTTCCCAGGTGACGTTCTTGCCGCCGATCCAGATCTGGCCGGCCGAGACGTCGAGCAGACCGGCGACGGCGTTGAGCAAAGTGGACTTGCCGCAGCCGGAGGGGCCGAGCAGGACGATGAACTCGCCCTGTTCGATTTCGAGATCGAGATTCCTGAGGACCTTGAGGTTGCCGAATTCGATTTCGAGGTCACGGATGGAGACGGTGGCCATGGCTTATCCCTTCACGGCGCCGGCGGCGATACCGCGCACGAACCAGCGTCCCGATATGAAATAGACGACGAGCGGAACGAGGGCGGTCAGGATCGTCGCCGCCATGTTCACGTTGTAGAGCTTCTCGCCTTGGGTCGAATTGACGATGTTGTTGAGCTGCACCGTCATCGGCAGGTTCTCGCGGCCGGCAAAGATCACGCCGAACAGGAAATCGTTCCAGATGCCCGTGACCTGAAGGATGCAGGCGACGATGACGATCGGCGTCGACATCGGCAGCATCAGCCGAAAGAAGATCTGGAAGAAGCCGCCGCCATCGACGCGGGCCGCCTTGAACAGCTCGATCGGCAGGCTCGCATAGTAGTTGCGGAACAGCAGCGTCATCAGCGGCAGGCCGAAGATGATGTGGGTGACGACGATGCCCGTCATCGTGCCGTAGATGCCGATGGTCGAATAGATGCGCACCAGCGGATAGATGAACACCTGATAGGGCAGGAAGGCACCGAGCAGCAGCACGGCGAACAGCAGGTTCGCGCCCCGCACGCGCCAGAGCGACAGCGCATAGCCCGTCAGCGCGCCGATGAAGATCGAGAGGATGACGCTCGGGATCAGGATACGGACCGAGTTCCAGAAGCCGACCTTGATGCCGCCGCAGTTCAACCCGGTGCAGGCGGAATTCCAGGCCTGGATCCAGGGCTCGATCGTTGCCTCGGTGGGCAACGAGAAGATGTTGCCGATGCGGATCTCACCCATCGTCTTCAGCGAGGTGACGATCATCACATACATCGGCAGCAGGAAGAACAGAGCTGCGAAGGCAAGGAAGACATAGAGACCGACGCGACCGGCGGTGACCGATCTGGGGCGAGGGCCGGACGGCTCGACGGCGTTGGCCGCGGTAGCCCTGGACGTTGCCTGCAACATCACTTGCCTCCCTTGGCGCGTTCGGGCCGGAAATACTCGTAGTAGAGCCACGGCGTGATGATCACGAGGACGATGACCAGCAGCACCGACGAGGCGGCGGTGGCGAGACCGATGTTCGAGCGGCCGAACAGATAGTCGAGGATGAACTTGGCCGGCACTTCCGACGAGATGCCGGGGCCGCCGCCGGTCAGGGCGATGACGAGGTCGTAGACGCGCACCACGGCGAGCGAGAGCAGCACCACCGAGGTGATGATGGTCGGCCGCATCATCGGCACGACGATGTTGAGATAGACGCGCCAGGCCGGAATGCCGTCGATCTGCGCCGCCTTCCAGAGTTCCTGGTCGATGCCTCTGAGGCCCGACAGCATCAGCGCCATGACGAGACCGGAGGCCTGCCACACACCAGCAATGATGACGACATAGATGGCGCGGTCATTCTGGACGATCCAGTCGAACTGGAAGTTGGTCCAGCCCAGATTGCGCACATATTGCTGCACGCCGAGCGTCGGATTGAGGATCCACTGCCAGGCAAGGCCGGTGACAATGAACGACATGGCGTAGGGGTAGAGGAAGATCGTCCGGAACGTGTTCTCGAAGCGGATCTTCTGGTCGAGCGCTGCCGCCATCAGGAAGCCGAGCACCAGGCAAACGAGGATCAGCCCGATGCCGAAGATGACCATGTTCTCCAGCGAGATGATCCAGCGCGAGGTCGCGAACAGCCGCTCGTACTGGCGGATGCCGATGAAGTTCATCGACGGCAGCAGCTTGGAGTCGGTGAAGGAGATCTGCACGGTCCACAGCATCGTCCCCAGATAGGCGAAGACGACGATGATGAAGGCAGGTATCAGCGCCACATAGCTGGCGACATTCTTCCGGCGGCGAGGCTTCACGCTTCCCGACCTCTCTGGCTCAGACTGGAGTATGGATGGACATTTCCGGCGGCGCGGCAAGAGCGGCGCCGCCGGAATGTCGTTTCCGAGGCGTTACTTCGCCTGGTCGACGGCCGTGTTCCACTTCTCGATGAAGGCGTCGGCCGTCATCGACGGATTGGCCCAGTATTCGGCCACCACGTCGGTCAGGCTCTGCACGACGTCGGCCGAAGCCAGGATGTCGGCGGCCGGGATCTGCTTGTCCGGGTCCTGCAGGACTTCGACGCCGATCTTGGCGCAGGCGTCGAGCGCCGAGTTGTCGACGTCGAGACGGACCGGAACCGAGCCCTTCTTGGCGTTGAAGGCGACCTGGGCGTCCTTCGACATCATGACCGTGGCGAGGAGGTCCTGCGCCTTGGTGCCGGCTTCATCCTTCAGCTTCGGGAAGATGAAGACGTCGCCGCCCATGATGAAGTTCTTCTGGCCCGGCCCGAGGATACAGCCGAAGTCCTTGCCGGCGACCTGATTGGCCAGCACGAACTCGCCCTTGGCCCAGTCACCCATGAACTGGAAGCCGGCCTTGCCCGAGATGACCATGCCGGTCGCGACGTTCCAGTCGCGGTTCGGATTGCCCGGGTCGGAATAGTCGCGCAGCTTGCCGAAGATCTCGGCGACCTTCTTGAATTCCGGCGACTTCACCGCTTCCGGATCGAGGTCCTTGTAGACCTTGAGGTAGAGATCCTTGCCGCCTTCGCTGAGCAGGATGGCGTTCAGCATCAGGTTGAGCTGCCAGGGCTGGCCACCGACGGCGACCGGGATGATGCCGGCTGCCTTCAGCTTGTCGCCCGCGGCGAAGAACTCGTCCCAGGTCGTCGGCTCGGCGATGCCGGCCTTTTCGAGGACGGCCTTGTTGTACCAGACCCAGTTCTGGCCGTGATTGTTGACCGGCACGGCGATGACATGGCCATCGCGGGTCACGGCTTCATAGAATGCCGGCGGCAGGGCAGCCTTCCAGCCTTCCTTCTCGGCGATATCGTCGAGGTTGCGGATCAGACCCTGGGCGACCAGCTCGTCGATCTGCTTGCCGGTGTTGAACTGCATCGCGGCCGGTGGGTCGCCACCGATGATGCGGTTGATGCCGATCGGGCGCGCGGTGCTGCCCGAGCCGCCGATGGCGGTATCGACCCATTCGCCGCCGGCGGCGTTGAACGCCTTGGCGAATTCCTGCACGGCGGCGGCTTCACCGCCCGAGGTCCACCAGTGGAATACCTCGGCCTTCTGCGGATCGGCCTGGGCAACGCCCACGACCAAACCCACCATCGCAACGGCGCCCAAGAGCACTCGCGTTACGCGCTTCATGCTTATCCTCCCTGTATGAGACGCCCCATCGAGGCGTCTGCTCGAAGAACGTTTCGTCACCGATCCGTCGGACTTGCGATGTCCGTATTCTTGTAATCGATTACATCTACCGTATACTCCTTGCACCGGCTGTCAACGCAAACTTATTTTGCAGTGCGAAAGAAACAGAGTCGGCGTCGAAGGGGCTTATGTCGCAATCATCGGAACTACCGGAACTCGATAGCCCGCCGCGCGCGGTCACGATCCAGGACGTGGCGCGCAGGGCAGGGGTGTCGACGGCGACGGTGAGCCGGGCGCTGGCCTTGCCGGACCGTGTCGCCGTGGCTACCCGTGAAGCCGTGTTTTCCGCCATCCGGGAGACGGGCTACACGCCGAACGCGGCGGCCCGATCGTTGCGCGCCAAATCGACCAAGATGGTGCTGGTGCTTCTGCCGGGGATTGGCAATTCCTTCTTCACGCCCGTGCTCAACGCCCTCGAAGAGGTGTTCACAGAGGCGGGCTACGGCGTGCTGATCGGCTATACGCGCCAGAGCCGGCGACGCGAGACGCACTATGCGCGGGTCATTCGGGCCGGCCAGGTCGACGGCGTGCTGGTCGTCACCGGCAACGTGCCGCGCGACGAGGAATTCGCCTCCGTGCCGGACACGGTGCCTAAATCGCTGATGTTCTCGGAGGTTCCCGGCACGGAGCATATCTCCGTCTTCGACGTCGACAACCGCAACGCCTCGGCGGCGGCCGTGCGCTATCTGATCAGCCAGGGTCACCGGCGTATTGCGCATATTCCCGGCGCCGAGGGCGGACTGGAGGCGCAGGAGCGTCTCGGCGGCTATTGCGACGCGCTGCGCGATGCGGGCCTGCCGGTCGACGAGGCGCTGATCTGGCGCGGCGCCAGCAATTTCGACTTCGCCTCGGGCGACCGCGCGGCGGCGCGCTATTTCGATCTCGCCGACAAGCCGACGGCGGTGTTCGCGGCGGCCGACGAAATCGCGCTCGGTTTCATGCGCGCCCTGAAGAACAAGGGCGTTGGCATTCCTGCCGATGTGTCGGTGATCGGCTTCGACGACACCGAATACGCCATCCACTACGATCCCGCGCTGACGACGATGCGCCAGCCGCGTACCGAGATGGGCCGCCTCGCGGCGAGCGACCTGCTGCGCCGCATGGCGGCGCGCGATGGCGCGGTGCCGACCTCGAAGGTCCGGTTGCCTTGCGAGTTGGTGGTGCGCGAGAGCGTACGGCGGCTGGGGTGAGGGTCTTGCCTTAAGGCAAACCCTAGCCCGCCAGTTCCTCGCGCAGCATTTCCAGCGTCAGCCATTCCTCCTCGGCGACGTCGCGCTCGTTCTGCGCGGCGGCGAGGCGGGTGTTCGCGGTGTCGAACGCCTTGCGGTCGGTCGCGAACAGGTTCGGCTTGGCGAGCGTCGTTTCAAGCTTGGCGATCTCGGCGGTCAGCGCCTCGATCCTGGCCGGCAGGGTTTCGAGTGCATGCTTCTGCTTGAAGGAGAGCTTGCTCTTTGCCGGCGGCACGCGTTCGGCAGCCGGCTTCTTCTCGTCCTTGCGTTCCGTCTTGGCGACGGCGCGGGCGGGTGCTGCCGTGCCGCGCTGGATCAGCATGTCGGAATAGCCACCGGCATAGTCGGTCCAGCGTCCGTCGCCCTCGGCGACGATGACGGATGTCGCCACCCGGTCAAGGAAGTCGCGATCATGGCTGACGAGGAGGATCGTGCCCGGATAGTCGTCGAGCAGCTCTTCGAGCAGGTCGAGCGTCTCGAGGTCGAGATCGTTGGTAGGTTCGTCGAGCACCAGCAGGTTGGACGGGCGGGCAAGCGCCCGCGCCAGCATCAGCCGGCCGCGCTCGCCGCCGGAAAGCGCGGTGATCGGCGCGCGCGCCTGCTCGGGCGTGAACAGGAAGTCGCGCATATAGCCGATGACATGGCGCGACTCACCATTGACCATGACGCTGTCGCCGCGTCCCTCGGTCAGCGCATCGGCGAGACGCAGGCTCGGATCGAGGCTTTCGCGGCGCTGATCGAGCGTCACCATCTGCAGATTGGTGCCAAGCTTGATGATGCCGCTGTCGGGCGGCAGCACGCCGGTCAGGAGATTCAGGAGCGTCGTCTTGCCGGCGCCATTGGCGCCGACCAGGCCGATGCGGTCGCCACGCTGGATGCGGGTGGAGAAATCCTGGACGATCGGCCGCTCGCCGAACGACTTCGAGACATCGATCGCCTCGATCACGGCCTTTCCGGAGACGTCGCCCTCGCTCGCCTGTAGCTTGACGCTGCCGACGGCGCGGCGCTGGTCGCGGCGCTCCTGGCGCAGGCCTTCCAGCTTGCGCAGGCGTCCCATGTTGCGCTTGCGTCGCGCGGTGACGCCATAGCGGACCCAGTCGATTTCCTGGCTGATCTTGCGATCGAGCCGCTCGCGTTCCTTCTCTTCCTCATGCAGGACGTTGTCGCGCCATTCCTCGAAGGCGGCGAAGCCCTGTTCGAGCCGTCGCGTCGTGCCGCGATCGAGCCACAGCGTTGCCTTGGACAGGCGCTCCAGGAAGCGGCGGTCATGGCTGATCAGCACCAGCGCCGAACGCATCGATTTCAGCGTCTCTTCCAGCCATTCGATCGCCGGCAGGTCGAGATGGTTGGTCGGCTCGTCGAGCAGCAGCACGTCCGGCTCGGGCGCGATGGCGCGTGCCAGCGCGGCGCGGCGCGCCTCGCCGCCCGAAAGCGTGTTCGGCGCCTCGTCGCCGGTCAGGCCGAGCGCTTCCATCAGCATGGTGGCGCGATACGGGTCGTCGCCCGGTCCGAGGCCCGCCTCGACATAGGCGCGCACGGTCGGGAAGGCCGAGAGATCCGGCTCCTGCGGCAGGTAGCGCAGCGTCGCGCCCGGCTGCACGAATCGCGTTCCAGCATCCGCCTCGACGGTGCCGGCTGCGATCTTCAGGAGCGTCGACTTGCCGGAACCATTGCGGCCGACGAAGCACAGCCGCTCGCCGGCCGAGACCGATAGCGTCGCGTTTTCGATGAGCGGGCGTCCGCCGAAGGTGAGGCGGATATCCTGGAGGAGAAGAAGAGGAGGAGCCATGCGCGGGATGTAGCGGTCGGCGCTGCCGGGAGCAAGGCGGATCGCGCGGGCCATGGTGGCCGAACCGTGTTTCGCCTATGCTCGGGCTACCGGCATCAGGGCTCGGGGAGGACGAACTTGGTGGATCGGGTTTCCGGTACGTCGCCGCAGGCGGAGTTGGTCGACCTCATGCGCGCCGTCGCCTCGCGGGACGAGGCGGCGTTCAAAACGCTCTATGACCGCACCTCGGCGAAACTTTTCGCGATCGTCCGGCGTATTGCAATCAGTGAGGCAGCCGCCGAAGAAGCGCTGCAGGAGGCATGGGTCCGGATCTGGAACCATGCCGACAGGTTCGATCCGTCCCTGGCGTCCCCGATCACATGGATGACGACGATCGCCCGTCATACGGCGATCGATGCCGTGCGCAAGGGCTCGGAACGGGTTTCGGCGACGACGATCGTCATCGACGAGGAACTGGCGGAAAAGCTGCCGGCGCCGGGCACGACGACGGACGGGCTGACCGGGCCGCAATTGCGGCGCTGCCTCGAGGGGCTGGATGCCGATCGGCGCGGCATGGTGCTGCTGGCCTATAGCTACGGCTACAGCCGGGAGGAACTGTCGCGTCGTTTCGACAAGCCGGTCGCGACCGTGAAGACGATTCTGCGGCGCAGCCTGATCGCGTTGAAGGAGTGCCTCGGTGGCCGATAGGGACGACATGGACGGGCTGGCCGGCGAATATGTGCTGGGCACGCTCGACAAGACCGAACGGGAAAGCGTCGAGGCGCGGAGCGCCGGCGATCCGGCCCTTCGCGCGGCGATTGGCGGCTGGGCCGGGCGGCTGCAGCCGCTCGCCGATCTGGCCGGCGAGCAGACGCCGCCGCAGGGTGTCTGGGCCGGCATTCTGGCTCGCATCCGTTCGGGGGGCGGAAGTTCCGCGCGCGTGCTGCTACTGGAGCGAACCGTTCGTCGCCTGCGCATGGCGACGATCGGCTTTGGCGCGATGGCTGCGGCACTGGCGATCTTCATCGTGAGCGACCGCGAGGTGCCGCCGCCACCCATGGCGGGCATGAACTATGTCGCTGTGCTGAACGGGGAGGGCGGCAAGCCGGCCTTCGTCGCCTCGGTCGATACGAATTCCGGCATGATCCGCCTGCGCCGCGTCGGCGAGGCGCCGCCGCCGGACAAGAGCTTCGAGCTCTGGCAGGTGCCGGCCGAGGGCCCGACGGTGTCGATGGGCGTCGCCGACAATCTCAGCGACCTTATGGCGATGAACGTGTCGCTGAAGCCCGGCGAGAAGCTCGCCATTTCGCTGGAGCCGAAGGGCGGCTCGCCGACCGGGCAGGCCACCGGCCCGGTCGTCTATATCGGCGAATTGTTGCCGGCCGAGTGATCGGCCGCCAGCATTCGTTGGATCGCTCGAAAATGTCCTAGGCGACCGCCTTGACGCGCTGGTCTATCCAGGTACCCAGACGCTCCAGCGCGCCGTCGAGGGTCTCGTCGCGCTTCGAAAAGCAGAAGCGGACGAAACTTTCCGGGGCGTCGCCGTCATAGAAGGCGGAGACCGGAACGGCGGTGACGCCCGCTTCGACCGTCATGCGCTGGCAGAGCTCCGCGTCGCTGTCGGAAAGCCCGAGCGGGGAGAAGTCGGCGGTGACGAAATAGGTGCCGGCGCAGGGCGCGACGCCGAAGCCGAGTCGTTCGAGGCCCGAAGCGAGGCGATCCCGCTTGCTGGCCAGATCGCCGGCGAGGCCGGCGTAATAACCGTCATCCTTGCCGAGACCATAGGCCACCGCCGCCTGCAACGCCGCCGGCGTCGTGAAGGTGGTGAACTGGTGCGCCTTGGCGATCGGATCGAGCAGGCGCGGCGTCGCCGTGACGTAGCCGACCTTCCAGCCGGTCAGCGAAAAGGTCTTGCCGGCCGAGCCGATGCGGATGGCGCGCTCGCGCATGCCGGGCAGCGTCATCAGCGGGATGTGCTCGAGCCCGTCGAACACGATGTGCTCGTAGACCTCGTCGCAGATGGCATAGCTGTCGTGCCGCACGCAGAGTTCGGCGATGAAGGCGAGCTCGTCGCGGGTGAACACCTTGGCGGCCGGGTTCATCGGGTTGTTGATCAGGATCGCCTTCGTCTTGGCAGAGAAGGCGGCGCTCAGCGCGTCCCGATCGAGCTCCCAATGCGGCGGTGTCACGCGCACGAGCTTGGCAATGCCGCCGGCGCGGCGGATCAGCGGCAGATAGCAGTCATAGAGCGGCTCGATGACGACGATCTCGTCGCCGGGTTCTATCAGCGCCGTGAAGATGTCGGCGAGCGCCTCGGTCGCGCCGGAGGTGATCAGCACCTCGGTCTTCCAGTCGACATCGAGATCGTAGAAGCGCTTGTTGGCGCTCGCCACGGCCTGGCGCAACGCCGGCACGCCCATCATCGGCGGATACTGGTTCGGCCCGGCGATCAGCGCCTCGGCCGCCATCCGGCGGACGTCCTCCGGGCCGTCGACATCGGGAAAGCCCTGGCCGAGATTGATCGAGCCATGCTCGATGGCGAGCCGCGACATCACTTCGAAGATGGTGGTCGGAAGGCCGGTATAGACGGGATTGGTCGGTTTCATCAGGAACTCCACTCGGCGCGGAGATTATGGCGCGCTCCCAGCCGGTGCAAGCAATCCCGTGCCACCGCGTCCTGATCCGGCAGGGTGCATTTTCCTTCCCTCCGATCGCGGTTTCGCCTCAGTGGCAAGTTTTTTGATCCCGTCGTGAAACCGTTCTCGCCAAGGTTCGTATAAGCTAGTGGAAGTACGCTTCAGACGGCTTCAATAAAAATGTTCGGACCTTGTTGTCTATCAGTGTCGCCTGCGCCGCATGCGATTTCTGTGAAGGATATATCTGTGCTCGTCCGTAGCATTTGTTTGAGGAAATCTGAACGGGACTTCGAGTGTTGGATCTGGATCGACGCGGTCATGCTCGCCGTCGCAGGAGGAAGTCTAATGTCTCGTTTCACCAATATCGTTCGCGCCGCAGCCGTTGCAAGCATTGCCCTGGGCGGAGTCGCCACCCTGGCCACGCCCGGTTTCGCCAAGACCACGATGGTCGGCGGCGCGGCGATGTATCCCACCAAGAACATCGTCGAGAACGCCGTCAATTCGAAGGACCACACGACGCTTGTCGCGGCGGTGAAAGCTGCCGGCCTGGTCGACACCCTGTCGGGCAAGGGCCCGTTCACGGTGTTCGCCCCCACCAACGAGGCCTTCGCCGCGCTGCCCAAGGGTACGGTCGAGACGCTGCTCGAGCCCGCCAACAAGGACAAGTTGACCGCCGTGCTGACCTACCATGTCGTGCCCGGCAAGCTGTCCGCCGCCGATATCGTCGCCGCTGCCAAGAAGATGAACGGCATGGCCGAATACAAGACCGTCGAGGGCGAGAGCATCAAATTCAAGGTCGACGGCAACAAGGTCTGGCTGATGGGCGCGAAGGGCGGCAAGGGCGAAGTCACCATCGCCGACGTCAACCAGTCGAACGGTGTCATCCATGTGATCGACACGGTGCTCATCCCCTGATCTCCCGGGGGACGAGAACCTATGGACCCGGCCGTCAGGCCGGGTTCCTTTTGTCGGAAGCGCCCCCGTCGGCGCCCCCGGGCTGGCCCGAAAGAAAAGTTTGGCCGCCATGAAACCTTCTCGGTCGCCGCTTCGTAGCTTGGAGACAGGTGGGCGACCTCTCTGCCTCCCACAGGTCGCGAACCGCCCGTGCGCCGGAATACGCATTGCTGCCGGCGCAGGACGCCGTCCCGGCGGAAGCCCCGCCCGCCGGGGCGGCGTCCCCTTGTCGGAGGCTTAAGTCCAATGCCCCGGGCAGAAGCTCCGGCGCCCGGCGATTTCGTTGGCGGAAAGGGCAGGGTGCTGCCCAGCCAGCTCAGTAAGTCAGCATCGGCGGCAGGTTCTTCGCCTGCTCGATCCAGCTCTCGACCAGCTTTTCCGACGGCAGCTGGCGGACCAGCTTCTTCGCCGTGTTGATCTCGACCATCTTGGCGGTGAGGTTGTCGGCCCGGCGGGTCTTCAGTTCCTTGACGGTGTCGACCCCGGCCGCTTCCAGCAGCTCGGAATACTCTTCCGCCACGCCCTTGATGCGCATCAGATCGGCCATGTTGGCCCATTTCAGGATCTTCTGTTCGTCGAGACCGGAAGCTTCGGCCAGCGCCTTGCGCCCCTTCGGATCCTTCGCCTGCTCAAGAAGAGCGCCTGTCGTTCGGACGCCCGCGGCAACCAGCTTCTCTGCGAAGACAGCGCCGATGCCTTCGATATCCTTGATGGGGTAAGACATTCTCGAACTCTCCTGAGCGAATCCCAAGTGTTTGAAGTCTAGGCGGGGATGTTCGCTTGTGTGTCCCGCTAAGGCAAGTCATCTCGTCGGACGGGGTCGTTACCGGTAGATTGCGCTGCCGGATTTCGGTTCTATAAGGTCGCCAATGCCCTTCGATCTCAGGAGGGGCGATGCCAGAGGAATGTGTCGATGCCGATGCTGGAAGCGGACAAGATCTATCTCGGGACGAGCGACAAGCCGGAATACCTGCTACTCGGCCTCGCCAACCGGCATGGACTGGTCACCGGCGCCACCGGCACCGGCAAGACCGTGACGTTGCAGGTGATGGCTCAGGGCTTTTCCGACGCCGGCGTGCCGGTCTTCTGCGCCGACGTGAAGGGCGACCTCTCCGGCATCGCCGAGCGGGGCGAGCCGAAGGATTTCCTGATGAAGCGGGCGGAGGAGCTCGGCTTCCAGGACGAATACAAGTTCAGCGCCTGCCCGACGATCTTCTGGGACCTGTTCGGCCAGCAGGGCCATCCGATCCGCACGACGGTGAGCGAGATGGGGCCGCTGCTGCTGGCGCGGCTGATGAATTTGAACGACACGCAGGAAGGCGTGCTGACCATCGCCTTCCGCGTCGCCGACGAGCAGGGGCTGCTCCTGCTCGATCTCAAGGATCTGCGCGCCATGCTCGGCTTCATGGCCGAGAATGCCGATACCATCCAGGCCAAGTACGGCAACGTCACCAAGGCGTCGGTCGGCGCCATCCAGCGCCAGTTGCTGGTGCTGGAGAATCAGGGCGGCGACGCCTTCTTCGGCGAGCCGGCGCTCAACA
The DNA here is from genome assembly GCF_000380505.1 of Kaistia granuli DSM 23481. Lineage (GTDB taxonomy): Bacteria > Pseudomonadota > Alphaproteobacteria > Rhizobiales > Kaistiaceae > Kaistia > Kaistia granuli. Next base: position 75,557 of record NZ_AQYH01000010.1, read on the forward strand.
TCGCGGACCTGATGCGTACCACGTTCGACGGGCGCGGCATGGTCAATGTGCTCGCCGCCGACAAGCTGATGAGCTCGCCCCGGCTCTACGCCACCTTCCTGCTCTGGCTGCTGTCGGAACTTTTCGAGGTGCTGCCCGAGGTCGGCGACCCGGCCAAGCCGCGCCTGGTCTTCTTCTTCGACGAGGCGCATCTGCTGTTCGATGAGGCGCCCAAGGCGCTGCTGGAAAAGGTCGAGCAGGTGGTCAAGCTGATCCGCTCGAAGGGCGTCGGCGTCTATTTCGTCACCCAGAACCCTCTCGATGTGCCGGACAGCGTGCTGTCGCAGCTGGGCAACCGCGTCCAGCACGCATTGCGCGCCTATACCCCGCGCGACCAGAAGGCGGTCAAGGTCGCCGCCGATACGTTCCGGCCCAACCCGGCCTTCAAGACGATGGACGTCATCACCCAGCTCGCCGTCGGCGAGGCGCTGGTCTCGACGCTGGAGCCGAAGGGCGTGCCCAGCATCGTCGCCCGCACCTTCATCCGGCCGCCATCCTCGCGCATCGGGCCTGTCACCCCGGCCGAGCGGGCGCAGATCATCGCCACCAGCCCGGTCGGCATGACCTATGACAAGACGGTTGACCGCGAGTCGGCCTACGAGATCCTCGGCCAGCAGCAGGCGCAGGCCGCGGCGGCGGAAGGCGAGGCCGGCGCCGCGCGGGAGTCGGGTGGCTTCGACGTCGGCTCGATCCTCGGCTCGCTGCTCGGCACCAACAAGAAGCGCGGCGAACGGTTCACGGCGACCCAGCGTGTGGCGCGCGACGTGACCCGGACCGTCACCAACAAGGTGGCAGGCGACGTCGCCGCCAATATCGGCAAAAGCGTCGCCGGCTCGATCGGCGGCTCGGTTGGACGCTCCATCGTGCGCGGTGTGCTCGGCAGCATTCTCCGCGTCCGCTGAGCGCCCATTCGACGCCAGACACAAAAAATCCCCGGCGCCGAAACGCCGGGGATCTTCTTATTTGAGCGGATATTTCTCGGCCGATCAGGCGGCGGCGAGCAGGCCTTCGGCCTCCAGCGCGGCCTTGACCGCCGGGCGAGCGGCGACGCGGTCGAAATAGGCGTCGAGCTTCGGGCCGACGTCGAACTTGAAGCCCTTGGCCCAGCGCAGCACGGTGAACAGATAGCCGTCGGCGACGCTGAACTTGTCACCCATCAGGTAGGGCTTGTCGCCGAGCGCGTCCGTCAGATAGGCGAAGCGCAGCATCAGGCGCTCCTTGAAGCTCTTCTTGGCTTCATCGTTGACGGCCGGGTTGAAGAACGGGCTGAAGCCCTTGTGCAGCTCGGTCGAGATGAAGGCGAGCCAGTCCATCAACTGATAGCGCTCGACCGAACCGAAGGCGGCGCCGAGCTCCTTCTCCGGTGCGAGGTCGGCGATCATCTGCACGATCACCGGGCCCTCGGTGACGACGCGGCCGTCCTCGAGCTGCAGCGCCGGCACGTAGCCGCGCGGGTTGATCGCCTTATAGTCATCGCCGCTCTCGGTCGCCTTGGCGCGCAGGTCGACCTTTTCCATGGTGAAAGGCAGGCCTGCTTCGCGCAGCGCAATATGGGGCGACAGCGAGCAGGCGCCCGGAGCGTAGAACAGCTTCATGCATCACTTCCTAGGGGAGAGGCCGTCTCGGACGGCGGGGATCACTTCCTAAGGTGGGCTTTGTAGCGCTGCCGTTCAATGCGACGTCTTGTGACTGCAGCGTCAACCGGTCCTTGCCTTTTCTTTTCCAGAGGTCGGGCGTATCAGAGGCGTTTCCGCGCGTGCCTGCGCGCGCTCACTGCTGGAGCCCGCTCGTGTCCGATCGCCTCGCCGACGTTCTCGCCCATATCGACGCCGATATCGAAAACAGCCTCGACCGCCTGTTCAAGCTGATCCGCGTCGAGAGCATCTCGACCGATCCGGCCTATGCGGGAGCCTGTCGCGAGGCCGCCGACATGATCGCCGCCGATCTCGCCTCGATCGGCTTCGACGCCAGCGCCCGGCCGACCGCCGGCCACCCGATGGTCGTCGGCCACCAGGACGGCGGCAAGGGACCGCGCGCGCTGTTCTACGGCCACTACGACGTGCAGCCGGTCGACCCGCTCGATCTGTGGGAAAGCGCGCCGTTCGAGCCGAAGATCGTCACGGCGGCCGACGGCACCAAGCAGATCGTCGCCCGCGGCACCTCGGACGACAAGGGCCAGCTGATGACCTTCATCGAGGCGTTCCGCGCCTGGAAGGCCGTCACCGGCAAGCTGCCGATTCCCGTCTCGGTCATCCTGGAGGGCGAGGAGGAATCGGGCGGTACCAACCTCGTGCCGTTCATGCAGGCCAACAAGGACGAGCTGAAGGCCGATTTCGCCTTCGTCTGCGACACCAACATGTGGGACGCCGAGACCCCTGCGGTGACCACCATGCTGCGCGGCCTCGTCGGCGAGGAGATCACCATCACCGCCGCCTCGCGCGATTTGCATTCCGGCATGTATGGCGGCGCCGCGCGCAATCCGATCCACGTCCTGGTCTCGATCCTCGACGGCCTGCGCGACGAGAACGGCCGCGTCACGCTGCCGGGCTTCTATGACGGCGTCGGCGAGGTTCCCGACAGCACGCGCCAGCAGTGGCAGTCGCTCGGCTTCGATCCCGACAAGTTCCTCGGCGAGGTCGGCCTCAGCGTGCCGGCCGGCGAGGTCGACCGCAGCGTGCTGGAGAAGATCTGGGCGCGGCCGACCTGCGAGGTCAACGGCATCTCCGGCGGTTACACCGGCAAGGGCTTCAAGACGGTGATCGCCTCGCAGGCGTTCGCCAAGGTGTCGTTCCGCCTCGTCGACAAGCAGGATCCGGACAAGATCCGCGCCGCCTTCCGCGCCTATGTGCAGTCGAAGCTGCCGGCCGATTGCACGGTCGAGTTCACGCAGCATGGCGGCTCGCCGGGCATCCGCCTGCCGGCCGACAATCCGGCGCTGGTGAAGACCCGTGCGGCGCTGACCGACGAATGGGGCCATGAATGCGTCACCGTCGGCTCCGGCGGCTCGATCCCCGTCGCCGGCGACTTCAAGACCGTGCTCGGTCTCGACGCGCTGATGGTCGGCTTCGCGCAGGAAAACGATCGCATCCATTCGCCGAACGAGAAGTACAATCTCACCAGCTTCCATGGCGGCATCCGCTCCTGGGCGCGCATCCTCGCGGCACTGTCCGAGGAGAGCGCTTCGTGAAGATCTGCGTCTTCTGCGGTTCGAGCGCCGGATTCCGGCCGGACTATCGCGACGCGGCGGTCGCGCTCGGCCGCGCCATCGCGTTGCGCGGGGCGACGCTCGTCTATGGCGGCTCCAAGGTCGGCCTGATGGGCGCGGTCGCCGATGCGGCGCTCGCCGCCGGCGGCGAGGCGATTGGCGTCATCCCGGCGGCGCTGCGCGACAAGGAGATCGCCCATCCCCATCTGACGCAGTTGCACGTCGTCGGCTCGATGCATGAGCGCAAGCAGATGATGGCCGATCTCTCGACCGGCTTCGTCGCGCTGCCCGGTGGCCTCGGCACGCTGGAGGAACTGTTCGAGATCTGGACCTGGGCCCAGCTCGGCTATCACCGGAAGCCGGTCGGCCTGCTCGACGTCGCCGGCTTCTACGAGAAGCTCGATGCCTTCCTCGACGACACCGTCGAGGCCGGCTTCGTGCGCGCCGAGCATCGCGACATGCTGATCGTCGACGACAATCCGGTCACGCTGCTCGATCGCTATGAGAACTACCAGCCGGTCGCGCTGGCGAAATGGATCGGCCCGGCCGAGCGCTGACCGATCTAGGACAGGAGCCGGGCCCGTCTCTCCGCCAGGTGCCGGCGGACGGCTGGGTCTTCGGCGAGCGCGATGGCGCGGTCATAGGCGAGGATCGCGTCGCCCTGGCCATCGGCGACCTCGCTGCGGGCGAGAAGTTCGGCCCGCACAGCCCAGTAGGGTTGATAGTCGGCGACGCGTTCGGCGTCGATCGCGGCCAGCAGCCGGAGCCCGGCTTCGGCGCCATCGGCCTCCGCCTTCGCCGCCGCTCTGCCGACGGCGACGCCGAGCCCGGGCGCGTGGTGAAACAACCCGTCATAGAGCGCGGCGATGGTCGCGCGGTCGGGCTGGCCCGTCAGCCGGCGGCCGACATGGGCGGACTGGATCGCCGCCTCCAACTGATATCGCCCGGCCTTTCGAAAGGTGGCGGCGCGCCGGAGCGTCGCCTCCGCCTCGGCCAGCAGGGCGGGGGACCATAGGCCGGTGTCCTGTTCGGAGAGCGGCACATAGGCGCCATCGGGTGCGCGGCGCGCCGCCTTGCGGGCTTCCAGATGCAGCATCAGCGCGAGCAGGCCCAGCGCCTCCGGCTGCGCCGGCATCAGTTCGTTCAGCGTCCGCGCGAGCCAGATCGCCTCGGTGGTCAGATCGTGCCGCTGGCTGTCGTCGGCGAGCCCGTCCCAGCCGCTGCCATAGGCCGTGTAGATGGCGTCGAGCACCGGCCCGAGCCGGCCGGCGAGTTCTCGCGGGTCGGGTAGTTCGAAACCGATGCCGGCGTCGCGGATCTTCACCTTGGCGCGGGTCAGCCGCCGGCCCATGGCGTCCGGCGAGACGACGAAGGCGGCGGCGATGCGCGCCGCGCTGAGGCCGAGCACGCTCTGCAGCATCAGCGCCGCATGCACGGTCGGATCAATCGCCGGATGGGCGCAGACGAACAGCAGCTTCAGCCGTTCGTCCGGGAAGCGCGGCGCGGCGAGATCGACCTCGCCGACAAACTCGGTGAGGAGTGCGAGCGAGCGCGACAGCGCCGCATCGGTTGCCGCGCGCCGCGACCGGTCGACGAGGCGGCGGCGGGCGACAGCCAGCAACCATGCCTCCGGCCGTTCCGGAATGCCTTGTTCGGGCCATTGCTCGAGAGCCGCGACGATGGCGTCGGCCAGCGCGTCCTCGGCCGTGCCGATGTCGCGGTCGCGGGAAGAAAGAATGGCGACGAGGCGGCCGTAGCTCTCGCGAACCGCCTGCTCGACGCGTCCCGTCGCCATCGATGCTCTCCCCGCTCTGTCGGGATCCCTACATCTGCGGCAGGGTCGGCCGGATCTCCACGCCGCCATAGGGCGCGCAGGGCGCCTTGGCGGCCCAGGCGAGTGCCGTGTCGATGTCGTCGACCTCGATCACGAAGAAACCGCCGAGTTGCTCCTTGGTGTCGGCGAACGGCCCGTCCTGGACCTCGTTCTGGCCGCCGCGGACGCGCAGGGTCGTCGCCGTCTGCGGCCCGAGCAGGCCTTCGCCGCCGCGCACGATGCCGGAGGCGAGCATGTCTTCGACATAGACCTTCCAGGCGCCCCAATAGGCGTCGGATTCCGGGTTGTGATCCCAGGCTGCGAACGACGTATCGGTTTCATAGAAGAGCAGAGCGTATTGCATGGCCGTCTCTGTATGGTTCGAAGCGGGACCATTCCCGTCCTTCACGACAATGTCGCCGGACCGGTTCCGATTCGGACAATCGAGCGAAAAGAATCTCAGGGCTTCGGCGTCGCCGCCACCGGCGCGACCTGCTTCAGATAGGCGGCGATCGCCTCGCGGTCTTCCGCCGGCAGTTTCGCCATGTTGCGCTGGACCTCGGCCATGGTGCCACCCATGGAATCGAATTCCGGCGTGAAGCCGGTCTCGAGCGCGCTGGCGATGTCGTCCGCCGTCCAGTCGCCGATGCCGCCGGGGCCGGGCGTGATGTCGGGCACGCGGCCCTTGCCGCTCGGATCGGGCGCGCCGCCCAGCGCCTGGCTCCTGTCGAGCCCGCCGAGCGCGGTCCGCGGCGTATGGCATTCGTTGCAGTGACCGGGGCCCTCGACGAGATAGGCGCCGTGATTGACGGCTTCGCTCTTGGCCGGATCGGGGACGAAGGTCTGGCCGTCGAGATAGAGCTTCTTCCAGAGCCCGATGCCGCGCCGGATCGAAAAGGGGAAGGGCAGTTCGTGCGGCTTGTTGGCGGTCGCGTCGGCCGGCAGCGTATCCAGATAGGCCTTGAGGTCGACCAGGTCCGGAACGGTCATGCGCTGGTACGACGTATAGGGGAAGGCCGGATAGAGGTGCGATCCGTCGGGCGCGATGCCGCGCTTCATCGCGTTGATGAAGTCGAGCGTGCTCCAGTTGCCGATGCCGTGCGTCTTGTCGGGCGAGAGGTTCGGCGCATGGAAGGTGCCGAACGGCGAGGCGATCGCCACACCGCCTGAAAGCTTCAGCAGGTCATCGTCCTTGGCGCCGGGCGCCGCATGGCAGGAGGCACAGCCGCCGGCCCAGAACAGCCGTTCGCCCTTCACCGGGTCGCCCGGCTTGTCCGGCAGTACGGCGGCGTCGAGGGGCTGCGGCGCCGACAGCAACCAGAACGCCGCCGCGGCGAGGGCCGCGACGGCGAGGAGGGTGATGGCTGCTGAGCGGATTCGCACGGCTCAGGTTTTCTTGATGCGGAATTTCTCGTGGCAGCTCTGGCAGCTCTGGCCGACCGCCGTGGCCGAGGCCTTGATGGCGTCGAGGCCGCCCGCCGCGGCAGCGGCGCCCGCTGTCGCATCGGCGCCGAGCTTCGCGGCCAGTGCCTCGAAGCCGGCCTTGTCCTGCCAGATCGCCGGCGATGCCGTCGTCTTGCCCTGGTCCGAGCCTTCCGGGAACAGCGTCGGGAAGGCCTTCATGTCGGCTGCGATCTTTTCGAAGGCGGCCTGCGCGGCAGCCGCGTCATACGGCGCCTTGCCCTGGACCATTTCGAAGATGGTCTTGGCGGCGGCCCCGTTGGCCTTCATCAGCGCCTGCCGTTCGGCGATGACATCGGCGCCATGGGCCAGGCCCGCGGCCCCGAGCGTCAAAGCCAGCCCGGCCAGAATGATCTTGAATCGCATCGACTATCCTCCGTTGTGGTGTCCGGAATCGTTCTAACTCTCACTAGGAACGATGACGCTGGCAAGTCGGTCCCATGCCGTCACGCAAAAATGATGCGTCAGCCATACCGTCGCCGGGCATCGCTTGCCGGTGTCCCGTCCGTATTGGAAACGCACATACCTTTGATTGTGCATCGGGGCCGAGGCGAGTTGCCGGACGCCCTGCCGGTGCCTATGTTGCGTTCGGAACCTTCCCGCCGGGGCCCCGTTTTCTCGTGAGCCCCAAACCCACCGACATGGTCGATAGGAGTCTTCCCATGGCTTTCGAACTTCCGCCGCTGCCCTATGCGTATGACGCCCTCGGCCCCTTCATGTCGAAGGAAACGCTGGAGTATCACCACGACAAGCACCACCAGGCCTATGTCACCAACGGCAACAACCTGCTGAAGGACTCGGGCCTCGAGGGCAAGAGCCTGGAAGACATCGTCAAGGAGAGCTTCGGCAAGAATGCCGGCCTCTTCAACAATGCCGGCCAGCACTACAACCACCTGCATTTCTGGAACTGGATGAAGAAGGACGGCGGCGGCAAGAAGCTGCCGGCCAAGCTGCAGGCGGCGATCGATTCCGACCTCGGCGGCTATGACAAGTTCCGCACCGATTTCATCGCCGCCGGCACGACGCAGTTCGGCTCCGGCTGGGCCTGGGTCGCCGTCAAGGACGGCAAGCTCGCCATCTCCAAGACCGCGAACGGCGAGAGCCCGCTGGTCCATGGCGGCGCGACCCCGATCCTCGGCGTCGACGTCTGGGAGCACTCCTACTACATCGACTACCGCAACGCCCGCCCGAAGTACCTCGAGGCGTTCGTCGACAGCCTGATCAACTGGGACTACGTCCTGGAGCTCTACGAGAAGGCCGTCTGATCCGGCGTTCGGAATATCTTGCGGAAACCCCGGCCTTGCGCCGGGGTTTTTGTTTTTGGGAGAACGTTCAGTATCGGTCCGGCAGGCCCTGCTTGCAGCGGATGAAGTTCATCAGGCGCGGCCAGTCGGACTGGGTGTTGTAGAGCCAGCGCTTGCATTCCTGCTGGGTCCTGAAGCAGCCGACGCCCCAGGCGGATTCAAGGCCGCGGTCCCAGACATCCGGCCTGGAGCCGGAAAAGCGCGAGAACCAGACTTTTCGCGGGCCGAGCTTCGCGGCCAGCGCCTTGCAGTCGCCCTGCGAGACATTCTGTCCGTAGCTCAGGCCGAAGAAGACCTGCGCGCTGGCCGGCGGCGGCGCGACGGCCGCCCCGGCCAGACCCGATGCAACCAGTGCCATGGCAGCCAGTCGTCTCATTGCGATGCCCTCGATTACCCCTGTCCTTAAGGTGCGACAGCGCCGGACGAAGTCAAGCGCTGCCGCATCCGGGGTGGCCGGGATCAGCCGTTGCCGATGATCTTGGAGGCGACGATCTTGATCGCGAAGGCGGTCGAGAAGGCCGTCTCCTTCAGCCGGTCGAAGCGGCCGGAAGCGCCGCCATGGCCGGCATCCATGTTGGTCTTCAGCATCAGCACGGCATCGCCGCGCTTCGTCTCGCGCAGCTTGGCGACCCATTTCGCCGGTTCCCAATAGGTCACGCGGGGGTCGGTCAGGCCGCCGATGGCCAGGATCGGCGGATAGGCGTGCGCGCCGACATTGTCGTAGGGCGAGTAGGACGCGATTACGGCAAAGTCCTCGGCGCTTTCGATCGGATTGCCCCATTCCGGCCATTCCGGCGGCGTCAGCGGCAGCGTGTCGTCGAGCATGGTGTTGAGCACGTCGACGAAGGGAACCTCGGCGATGATGCCGCCGAACAGGTCCGGCTGCATGTTGGCGACGGCGCCCATCAGCATGCCGCCGGCCGAGCCGCCCCAGGCGACGATTTTTCCGCGCGACGTGAAGTTCTCCTGCGCAAGGTATTCGCCGGCCGCGATGAAGTCCTTGAAGGTGTTGGTCTTCTTCTCGCGTCGGCCGTCGGCGTACCAGCGGAAGCCCTTGTCCTTGCCGCCGCGGATATGCGCGATGGCATAGACGAAGCCGCGATCGACCAGCGACAGGCGCGAGATCGAGAACGAGGCGGGAATGGTGATGCCATAGGCGCCGTAGCCGTAGAGCAGGCACGGCGCGCTGCCGTCGAGCTGGGTGTCCTTGTGGTAGAGCAGCGACACCGGCACCGTCTCGCCGTCGGCGGCCTCCGCGAACACCCGGCGGGTGACATAGTCGGCCGGGTTGTGGCCGGAGGGGATCTCCTCCTCCTTGCGCAGCGTCCGTTCGCGCGTCGCCATGTCGTAGTCATAGACGCGCGACGGCGTCGTCATCGACGAATAGGTGAAGCGTAGCGTCTTGGTATCGAACTCGTAGCCGTCGCCCATGCCGAGCGAATAGGCTTCCTCGTCGAAGGCGATCGCGTGTTCCTCGCCGGTGGCAAGTGCACGCACGACGATGCGCGGCAGGCCGGCGAAGCGCTCGAGCCGCACCAGGTAGTCCTGGTAGACCGTCATGCCGAGGATCAGCGTGCCGGGATTGTGCGGCACCAGGTCGCCCCAGTTCTCGCGACCGGGCGTGGCGACCGGCGCGGTGACGATCTTGTAGTCCTCGGCGCCGCCGGCATTGGTCAGGATGTAGAGCGTGTCGCCATTGTGATCGACGGAATATTCCTCCGCCGTCTGGCGCGCAGCGATCAGGCGCGGCGCGCCGGTCGGGTCCTCGGCGTCGAGGAGATGGACTTCCGAGGTCTCGTGATCATGGCTGTCGATCAGGATGTAGCGCGCCGATTGCGTCTGGCCGACACCGAGGAAGAAGCCCGGATCCTTCTCCTCGAAGACGAGGACATCGTTCGCCTGCGGGGTTCCGACAACGTGGCGGTAGACACGGCAGGGGCGATGGTTGTCGTCGAGGACGGTGTAGAAAATCGTGTTGCTGTCGGCCGCCCAGACACCGCCGCCCGTCGTCGCCTCGATCGCGTCGCTGAGATCAGCGCCGCTCTCGATGTCGCGGATATGCAGCGTGTAATATTCCGAGCCCTTGTCGTCATAGGCGAAGGCGAGGCGCTTGTGGTCGGGGCTGTGATCGGCGCTGCCGAGCCGTAGATAGGCGCGCCCCTCGGCCAGCTTGTTGCCGTCGAGCAGGATCGTCTCGGCGCCGCCGTCGCGCGGCGTGCGGACGACCAGCGGCTGCTCGGCGCCCTCGGTGAAGCGCATCGCGTAGGCAAACGGCCCATCGGGCGAGGGGACGGAGGAATCGTCCTCCTTGATGCGGCCGCGCATCTCGGCGAACAGCGTCGCCTGCAGCGCCTCGGTGTCGGCCATTTCACTGGCCGTATAGGCGTTCTCCGCCTCGAGATGGGCGCGGATGTCAGGCGCCAGCACGCTCGGGTCCCGCATCACCTCCTGCCAGTTGTCGGCACGAAGCCAGGCGTAGTCGTCAGTGGTCGTGACGCCATGATGGGTGGCGGATACGGGGCGCTTGGCGGCGATGGGCGGGTTCACGAGAAGGAAAGCTCCTGAGGGAGTGGGTAGCGAGGATCGGGCTCGCATCGGCGTGCCAGCCCGTTCGAGGCGGCCCTGCGGGCCGGCTCAGCATGGGGGAGAGCGAGTATGGCACAAGCGCGGCTTCGAGGTGAGACGCCCGCATTGGCGGGCGCCGCGAACCCGGCTGCCGATCAGTCCTGGCTGTCGTCCGGCTTCAGCTTCAGGGCGGTACCGTTGGTGCAATAGCGCAGGCCGGTCGGCGCCGGGCCGTCCGGGAAGAGGTGGCCGATATGCGCCTCGCAGCTGGCACAGCGAATTTCCGTTCGCACCATGCCGTGCGAGCGGTCCGTCACCTCGCCGATGGCACCGTCGTCGACCGCGTCGAAGAAGCTCGGCCAGCCGCTGCCGGATTCATATTTGGTCTCGGAGCGGAACAGCGGCGCGCCGCAGGCGACGCAGGTGTAGAGGCCGGCGCGCTTCTCGTGCAGGTAGGGGCCGGTTCCCGGACGCTCGGTCGCGTGCTGGCGGGTAACGGCATATTGCTCCGGCGTCAGCTCCGCCCGCCACTCGGCGTCGGTCTTCTCGATCTTGGTGCGGGTGTCTTCCGGTCGATCGGTCGTGCTCATGCGCGCTCCTGGGTCTGCGGTCGGACTGAGCGGCCTGCAGATGGCAATCGGGTGAAACTTCCGTTCCCTGTTCTAGATAGGCTATCGGGGAGAATTCACAATCGCTCCCTGATCACCTTGTCGCACCCGTCGCTTTTGCGGTCCGCCTTGTCTTGGGTTGAGCGGCTTAACGTGCTTTATCTCGACCCATCCAACGAATCATGAGCCCTTTCCGAAGATGTCCTGAGCAGAAGGAGCCGATTACATGCTGCGCACCGCCAGCCTTGCTCTCTTCCTGTTCGCCTTCTGGCTCCTTCTATCCGGCCACTATACGGTCTGGCTGGTCGCCAGCGGCGCGGTTGTGTCGGCGTTGCTGGCGTTGTTCGGGCGTCGGTTCGGATTTGCCGACGAAGAAGGTCATCCCGTCGACCGGCTGCTGTCCGGCCTGGTCTACTGGCCCTGGCTGGCGCGCGAGATCGTCAAGTCGGCGATCAGTGTGACCCGGATCATTCTCGATCCGAAGCTGCCGATCTCGCCACAGCTCTTCCACACCAAGGTATCGGCGCGCTCGCCGGTCGGCGTCGCGACCTATGCCAACTCGATCACGCTGACACCCGGCACGATCACGGTGGCGATCGACCGCGAGCATGACCGCTTCCTGGTCCACGCCCTGACCAGGGACGGTGCCGCCGATGTCAAGGCCGGCGAGATGGATCGCCGCGTCGCCCGTTTCGAGGGGGGGGAGGCATGATTGCCGCCGCACTGTTCGCCGTGCTCGTCGCCATGGCGCTCGTCGTCGTGCGGGCGCTGCGCGGGCCGACGACCTTCGATCGCCTGCTCGCCGCCAATTCGATCGGCAATGGCGCGATCCTCGTGCTGGCGCTGTTCGGCTTCCTGACCGGAAGGCCGGAATTCCTCGATCTCGGCCTGACCTATGCGCTGCTCAACTATGTCGGCATCTTCGCCGTGCTGAAGTTCTTCCGGCACGGCTCGCTCGGCGCCGAGGCGGAGGTGGAGCGGTGACGCTGGAGCTGCTTCGCGATGTCGCCGCCGGCCTGTTCCTGTTCGCCGGCGCCTTCTTCCTGATCGTCGGCGCCATTGGCATGAACCGCATGCCGGATCTGTTCACCCGCATGCACTCCGCCTCCGTCGCCGATACGCTCGGCGTCATCCTGATGCTGATCGGCATGGTCATTCTGGCGGGTTTCACGCTCGTCGCGGTCAAGCTGATGCTGCTGATGGCCTTCCTGTTGTTCATGGGGCCGGTCGCCTCGCACGCGCTCGCCGCCGCGGCGCTGCAGGCCGGTGTCAAGCCGGTTCTGGCCAGCGACGGCAAGCGGCATGCGCCCGCTGTTGCGCCGAAGAAGCCGGCCGGCAAGCCCAAGGCCCTCGCGCCGAAGGGGCCTGCGTCGAAGAGCCCGGCACGGAAGGGACGCAAACCATGATCGAGACCACGATCACGATCGCCCTGCTGCTGATGCTGGCCGCCGTCACCGTCGGCATCGTCCGCGTCCGCGGCCTGTTCGCCGCCGTGGTGCTGCTCGGCGTCTACAGCCTGCTGATGGCGACGCTGTTCATCGTGCTCGACGCCGTCGACGTGGCGATGACGGAAGCCGCCGTAGGGGCCGGCGTATCGACGGTATTCTTTCTCGGCGCGCTGTACCTGACCGATACGGTGGAGGCGCCCTCCAGTCGTGGCCGATTCCTGCCGCTTCTGCTCGCGCTGGTGACGGCTGGCGCGCTGGTCTGGGGGCTGAGCGACCTGCCGGAATTCGGTTCTCCCGAGCAGCCGATCCACAAGCAGGGCGCCGACTATCTGGCGCGCTCCATACCCGAGACCGGCATTCCGAATGTCGTCACCTCGGTGCTGGCCAGCTATCGAAGCTTCGATACGCTGGGCGAGACGACGGTCGTCTTCACCGCTGGCATCGGCATTCTGGCGCTGCTTCGGCGCCGACGCGGCGAGGGGAGAAACTGATGCGGTTCGACATCGTCCTGCGCGTCGCCACCAAGTTCATGCTGGCGCCGTTGCTGCTGTTCGCCCTCTACGTGCAGTTGCATGGCGACTACGGTCCGGGCGGCGGCTTCCAGGCGGGCGTCATCGCCGCCGCCGCCATCATCCTCTACGGCCTGATGGTCGGCCTCGGGCCGGTGCAGAAGATCGTGCCGTCGGCTCTGCTCGAAGTGCTGATCCCCGGCGGCGTGCTGATCTATGCCGGCGTTGGTGTCGTTGGCATGCTGCAAGGTGGCAATTTCCTCGACTACAACCGCCTCGCCCAGGACGCCGTGCATGGCCAGGAGTGGGGCGTGTTCCTGGTCGAGATCGGCGTCTTCATGACCGTGTCCTCGACCATGATCGCCATCTTCTACGCCTTTGCCGGCCGGAGGCGTTCATGATCGCGCATTTCAGCCAGATCGCCACGATCTTCCTGATGGTGGCCGGGCTCTATGTCGTGATGGCGCGCGGCAATATGGTCAAAAAGCTGATCGGTCTGTCGCTGTTCCAGTCCTCGGTCTACCTCCTGTACCTGCTGCCCGGAAAGGTGATCGGCGGCACGGCCCCGATCATCGGAGCCGGCTTCACCGTCTACGCCAATCCGCTCCCCCATGTGCTGATCCTCACCGCGATCGTCGTCGGCATCGCCACCCTGGCGCTTGGGCTGACGCTGGTCGTGCGGATCAAGGAAGCCTACGGCACGATCGAGGAAGATGAGATCATCGCCAAGGAGACACCGAAGACCCGGAACGGGCCCGGTCGTGGCGGGGATGCGGCATGATCGCGTCCCACCTGCCGGTTCTCGTCATCCTGATCCCGCTGCTCGGCGCCGTGCTGGCGGCCTTGTCGCGGCATGGCTTCGCGGCCTGGTTGATCGCGCTGCTTGCCTCGGCCGCGATGGCTGCGGCGTCGCTGGCGCTGCTGTTTCGCGTGCAAGCGGAAGGCATGATTTCCTACCGCATCGGCGGCTGGGCGCCGGAGCTCGGCATCGAATACCGCATTGACGCCTTCAACGTGCTCATCGTCGTCCTGGTCAGCGTCGTCGCGCTGCTGACGATGATCTATGCCCGGCGCAGCGTTCTGGCCGAGATCATCCCGGAGCGCATCGCCTGGTTCTACACGATGATGCTGCTCTGCGTCGCCGGACTGCTCGGCATCGCGGTGACGGGCGACGCCTTCAACGCCTTCGTGTTTCTGGAGATCTCCTCGCTCGCCACCTATACGCTGATCGCGCTCGGACGTGACCGGCGGGCGCTGGTGGCGGCCTACCAGTACCTGATCGTCGGCACCATCGGCGCCACCCTCTACGTGATCGGCGTCGGGCTGATCTATCTCTCGACCGGCACGCTCAATCTCGGCCTGATCGCCGAGCGCCTGGCGGGGATCGAAGGGTCGCGGGCGCTGATCGTCGCCGAGGCGTTCATCGCCGTCGGCATCTGCCTGAAGCTGGCGCTGTTCCCGCTGCATGCCTGGCTGCCCAACGCCTATGCCTATGCGCCGTCGAGCGCCGCGGTCCTGCTCGCCTCGACCGCCACCAAGGTGGCGATCTATCTGCTGGCGCGCTTCCTATTCACTGTCTTCGGTGGCCATGTCGATGTCGGCGCGCTGCCGATCGGCGCCATCCTGATCGTGCTGTCGGTGGCGGCGATGTTCATCGCCTCGGCCGCCGCCGTGTTCCAGAACGACGTCAAGCGCATCCTCGCCTTCTCGTCGGTCGGGCAGGTCGGCTACATCACGCTGGGTCTGGCGCTCGCCAATCCGACCGGTCTCGCCGGCGGCCTGCTGCATCTGGTCAACCACGCCCTGATGAAGGGCGCCGCCTTCATGGCGATCGGCGCGATCGTCCTGCGTGCCGGCACCGCCAAGCTCGATGAATTGTCCGGCATCGGCCGCACCATGCCGTGGACATCCGCAGCGCTGACCGTCGCCGGCCTCGGCCTGATCGGCGTGCCGGGCACCAGCGGCTTCGTCTCGAAATACTATCTCATCCTGGGCGCGCTCGAAGCCGGCTTCGGCTGGCTGGCGATCCTGATCGTCGCAAGCTCGGTGATTGCCGTCCTCTATGTCGGCCGCATCGTCGAGGTCGTCTGGTTCCGCGAGCCGGCCGAGGCGGCGCGAGCCAGCCGTGAGGCGCCATTGGAACTGCTGCTGCCGATGTGGGTGCTCGCCGGCGCCACGATCTGGTTCGGCATCGACGCCGAATGGCCGGCGGGCCTTGCAGCGGCGGCCGCCCGCCAGCTTCTCGGGGGCGCGCCATGACCATTCTGCCCCTCAACGATCCGGCGCTGCTGGCGCTGTCGCTCGCTCTGCCCGCGCTCGCCACGCTGGCGATCGCCTGGCTCGGGCGCTGGCCGAACCTCCGCGAGGCCGCCACGCTGGTCGGCGCGGTGCTGCTGTTCGCCGTCGTGATGATGCTGCTCGCGCATGTGCTGCAGGGCGCGCGGCCGGAACTCAAACTCGTCGCCGTCGCGCCCGGCCTGACGCTCGCGCTCAAGGTCGATCCGCTCGGCATGCTGTTCGCGGGCGTCGCCTCGACGCTCTGGATCGTGAACTCGCTCTATTCGATCGGCTACATGCGCGGCAATGACGAGCCGCGCCAGACGATCTTCTATGCCTGCTTCGCCATCGCCATCACAGCGACGATGGGACTGGCCTTCGCCGGCAATCTGTTCACGCTGTTCGTCTTCTACGAGATCCTGTCGCTCTCGACCTATCCGCTCGTCACCCACAAGCAGAGCCCGACGGCGATGCGGGCAGGGCGCGTCTATCTGCTGACGCTGGTCGGCGCGTCGATGGTGCTGCTGCTGCCGGCCATCGTCTGGACCGGGCTGGTCGCCGGCACGCTCGATTTCCGCGTCGGCGGTATTCTCGACGGCAAGCTCGGCGCCGGCGCGCTCGCGCTGCTCTTCGCCATGTTCGTGTTCGGCGCGGCCAAGGCGGCGGTGATGCCGCTGCATCGCTGGCTGCCGGCCGCGATGGTGGCGCCGACGCCGGTCTCGGCGCTGCTGCACGCCGTCGCGGTCGTCAAGGCGGGCGTGTTCACCGTCCTGAAGGTCACCGTTTCGGTCTTCGGGATCGAGACCCTGCAGACGAGCGGCGCCAGCGAATGGCTGGTCTATGTCGCCGGCTTCACCATCGTGGCGGCATCCGTCGTCGCGCTGCGGGCCGATGATCTGAAGCGCCGGCTCGCCTATTCGACCATTGGCCAGCTCTCCTACATCGTGCTGGCGGCGGCCCTGGCATCGCCCGTCGCCGTGCTCGGCGCGGCGCTGCATATCGCCGCCCACGCGGTATCCAAGATCACGCTCTTCTTCGCCGCCGGCTCGGTCTACACGGCCGAGCACGTGACCAAGGTCAGCCAGATGGATGGCATCGGCCGGCGCATGCCCTGGACGATGGGCGCCTTTGCCATCGGTGCTCTGTCTATGATCGGCCTGCCGCCGACGGCCGGGTTCCTCGGCAAATGGTTCATCCTCGACGCGGCGACGGGCGCGACCAACTGGTTCGCGGTCGGCGTGATCGTCGTCTCGACGGTGCTGAACGCCGCCTATTTCCTGCCGATCCTGACGCGCGCCTTCCTGCGGCCGGCGAAGGGGCCGCGCCGGGAGGCGCCGCTGCCGATGGTGATCGCGCTCTCGGCGACGGCGGCGGGAACCGTGCTGCTCTTCCTGTTTCCGGGCGTACCCTACCGCCTCGCTTCGATGATCGTGGGAGGATGAGATGGATCATACCCGTCGCCTGGTTCTGATCGTCCTGCTGGCCGTGCTGGCGCTGCTGGTCGCCGCCGATTTCTTCGTCGAGCATCACGCCAGCTTCTGGATCGACGGCACGCCGGGCTTCGCCGCCTGGTTCTCTCTCGCCAGCGCAGCATTGGCTGTACTTGTTGCCTATGGCTGGGGACTGCTGATGCGGCGGCGGGGGGAGCGGGCGGATGACTGAGACTTTCGGCCCGCTGTCGCCGGCGCTCGTCCTGATCCTGGCCGGACTCGTCCTGCCGCTCCTGCGCGGATGGCTGCGCGACGGGCTGTTCCTGATCGCCCCGGTCTTGGCGCTGGTCCTCGTCTGGGCACTGCCGCTGGGCCCCGGCCTCGTCGTCGACTGGCTCGGACTGCAACTCGTGCCGCTGGCGCCGGACCGCATGGCCCGCATCTTCGGCACCGCCTTCGGCCTCGCCGCCATCACCGGCGCGCTCTATGGCGTGTCCCAGTCGCAAGTCACCGAGAAGGCCGCGGCCCTGGTCTATGCCGGCGCCGCGCAGGGCATCGCCTTCGCCGGCGATCTGGTCACGCTCTTCATCTTCTGGGAAATCCTGGCGATCGGCTCGACGCTGGTGATCTGGTCGAACGGCCATTGGCGCGCCGGCCTGCGCTATGCGCTGATCCATGTCCTCGGTGGCGTGCTGCTCTTCGCCGGCATCGCCGCCGAGATCTCGGCGACCGGCAGCGTCGGCCTGCAGGCGATCCGCGCCGACAATTTCGGTCGCTGGCTGATGCTGGCCGGCATCCTGGTCAATGCGGGCGCGCCGCCGCTGGCAGCCTGGGTCGCCGACGCCTATCCGAAGGCGTCATGGTCGGGCACGGTCTTCCTGTCGGCCTTCACCACCAAGGCGGCCGTCCTGGTGCTGATCCGGCTGTTTCCGGGCGAGCCGGCGCTGCTCTGGTTCGGCCTGGCCATGGCCGTCTACGGCCTCGCCTACGCCCTGCTCGAAAACGACATCCGCAAGCTGCTCTCCTATTCTATCGTCGGGCAGGTCGGCTTCATGCTGGTGGCGATCGGCATCGGATCGCCGCTGGCGCTGGCCGCCGCCGCGCTGCATGCCTTCGCGCATATCCTCTACAAATCGCTGCTGATGATGGCGGCGGGCGCCATCCTGCGCTCGACCGGCGAGACGCGCCTGAGCGCGCTTGGCGGGCTCGCCCGCGCCATGCCGCTCACCACCGTGGCGCTGGTGATCGGCGCCTTCTCGCTGTCCGCCGTACCGCTCACGGCCGGCTTCGTCAGCAAGTCCGCGATCATGGCCGCGCTGGCCGAAGGGCGGGCGGCATTCTTCTGGTTCGCGCTGACATCGATCTCCGCCGGCTCGTTCCTCTATGTCGGGTTGAAGCTGCCGTGGTTCGCCATGTTCCGCCCCGGCGAGCGGCGCGAGATCGCTGAACCGGTCTGGTCGATGAAAGCGGCCATGGTGCTTCTCTGCGGCACCATCCTCGCCATCGGCTGCGTGCCGTCGGCGCTGGAAGCCCTGGTGCCGGAAATCGCCGATGTGGCGATCCTGACGCCGGACCATGTCCTGTTCCAGCTACAACTCTTAATCGCGGCAAGTTGCATATTTGTCGTATTGCTGCCGTTACTTCGTCCGCGAGCCGGAACTACGCTGGATGTCGACTGGCTCTGGCGCGAACTGCCACGGAAGGTGGTCGCCATGTGGGCGCCACTGTCCGCGCCGATCGGTGGCGCGATCGCTGCTGGGTGCGAGCCTTTGCGCGTCTATTGGACAGGGTTTTCGCGGCGCGCGGTTGACAATCTGAGCGGCGCATCCAATTGGCGGACGGGGAAAATTGCGTTTTGGGCGACGGCGCTGCTCGCGACCTATGTGTTGATCGCGGCATTGTGAATGGGTTTTCCGCACCCAATGTGAACACGAGAAGATTGGCCGAGACGAATCGTCGCGAGCACAAAGATGTGCCGTGGCGGATCAATGCAGCGACTTAGTGCTTGTCTTTGCGGAATACGACTTATATAGGTGCGACGAAGTAACGGAATTAGCGCGCCGATAGGCACGGTTGCCGACTGGATTTGTCCGGCGCTGGCGCTTTCGCAGCCGCAAGCTTTCAATTTCTTCGTTACAGAATTGCTATGACACAACCGAAGTTAGGGTAGACCATGATTGAAAAAACGGCAGGAAGCGACCTTATAGATCTGACGGCTGATATCGTCTCCGCTTATGTCAGCAACAATTCAGTGTCGGCGAATGACCTTCCGGGCCTGATCACTGAAGTCTATCAGGCGCTGAACCGTACGCATGGCGGCGTGGTCGAGCCCGAGCCCGAGCCCTTGAAGCCCGCTGTGAACCCGAAGAAGTCGGTGTTCCCGGATTTCATCGTCTGCCTCGAGGACGGCAAGAAGTTCAAGTCGCTGAAGCGCCATCTGCGCACGCACTATGACCTGTCGCCGGAAGAATACCGCGAGAAGTGGGGCCTGCCGGCTGACTATCCGATGGTCGCGCCGAGCTACGCCGCGGCTCGTTCCGAGCTTGCCAAGAAGATGGGCCTGGGCCAGCAGCGCAAGCGCCGCTGATCCCTTTCATCGCGAGATTTTTCGAAGGGCCCGGCATTCGCCGGGCCCTTTTGTTTACGCGGTCAGGGTCGGCAGGCGATGCCGACGCCGCGAAGCTGCAGCCGCTCGGCCTCATAGGCCTGGCGAAGGGCGATGTGGCGGTTCATGTCATAGGTCCAGTGTCCGGCCCGTCCGCGCATGCGCTCGGCCCGCAGCGCCCGTGCCAGCCGCGCGACGATCCGCCGGCGCATCGCCTCGCTCGTATCCGCCATCTCCGCCGGCATCAAAGGCAGGAGAGGGGGCAGGCAGGTCTGGCGCCGATACGCGGCGACGCCGGCGGAAACCACCGCTCCCACCGCGCGGGTCGCTCGGTTCCCCATTGTCGCGGCGGGGGACGAGGACAGGCCGGGGCTGCGTCTCGGGACTTCGATCATGATGGGCTCCGTTGTTGCGGAGGCCATTTTCGCGCCGCTCCGGACGGCGGGGATAAGGGAGCGCTTTGTCCCCGCGTCGCGACGGTCGACGAGGCGCTTCGGGGAGAGGAAAAGAATCTATCCCCGTCCCTTCGGAACTGATCTAAGGTGTCCTAGGTTTTAATTCCTATTCGCAGAGAACGCGAGGAGGCGACGGGATGGACGCTCAATCAGAACACTCCCTGTATCGGGACGCCCGGCGGCAGCGCCTGCGGCGCGAGGGCGTCCGTCATGTGCTGGTATCGCTGGTTGGTTCGGCGCTCGATGTCGAGGCGAGCGAGCTTTGCGGGCCCGGGCGCGGCACGGCGCAGGCTGCCTATGCCCGTCAGATCGCCCTCTATCTCGCCCACACGACGCTCGGTCTCACCTATACCGAGGCCGGGCGGCTGTTTGGTCGCGACCGGACCACCGCCGCCCATGCCTGTCGCCGGATCGAGGATCGTCGCGAGCAGGCGCGGATCGACCAACTCGTCGATTGCCTTGAACGGGCGGCATCCCGCTCCATCGGCCGGCTCGGTCGGTGCGGGGGGCGGTCGTGATGGTCGCGCGTGGAGCGCCCCGACTGGCGAGGCGGCTCGCGGCCAGCGGAGCTCGCCTCGAGCGCGGCGCGGATGGCTATGTCCTCGTGTCACCGCTGTCGCCGCGCCGGGCGCCGGTGGATGCCGCCGAAGTCAGGAAGCTGCAGGCGGATGGCGCCATCGTCGGGGACGGATCGAACGGGCTCGTCCTTTCCGTCGCGGGCCGTGCCATGGTGCGGCGGCTTCTGACCGACGGGGAGGATTTCTCCAGTCAGCATCAGGCGCGCGCGGCGCAGACGGTCGAGCAGGATGGCGGCCGGATTGCCGTGACGGTCGATCTTCGCGAGAGCCCGCTCGCCTGGCTGCGCAGCCACAAGGGGCGCGACGGCAAGCCGCTGATCGATGATGCGGCGTTTCAGGCCGGAGAAAGGCTGCGGGCCGATTTCACGCGGGGGCAACTCATGCCGCGTGTAACCTCGAACTGGTCTGCCGCGGTGGCCAGTGGCCGGCGCGGCGGCGCGGGCGGCATGGCGGAAGTGACGGAGGCGGCGCTTTCGGCGCGCTTGCGCCTGGAGCGGGCGCTCGCCGCGGTCGGACCGGAGTTTTCCGGCGTCCTCGTGGACTTCTGCTGCTTCCTCAAGGGGATCGAGGATATCGAGACGGCGCGCGGCTGGCCGAAGCGCTCGGCCAAGCTGGTGCTGTTGCTGGCGCTCTCTGCTCTCGCGCGGCACTACGGGCTTTCCCCGAGCGCGCAGGGACGCAATGGCCCCGGCGACATGCGGCATTGGGGAAGCGACGATTTCCGGCCGACGGTCGGCTGATCAGGCGGCGGCTGCCGCGGCTGCCGCCTCGGTCTTGATCCGCGTCACCATGGAGCGTAGCCCGTTCGAGCGCTGCGCCGTCAGATGCTCGCGCAGGCCGATCTTCTCGAAGACGGCCTCGGCGTCGGTATCGACGATCTCAGCCGCCGGACGGCCGGAGAACAGCGCGATGACGATGGCGACCAGGCCGCGCACGATCAGCGCGTCGCTGTCGCCCTTGAAATCGAGATGCGCGCCGTCGGCTTCCTGGCGGACGCTCTTCTCGAGCCAGACCTGGCTGGCGCAGCCCTGCACCTTGTTTGCGTCGCTATGCGCTTCCGGAGCCAACGGCTCGAGCGCGCGACCAAGCTCGATCAGATAGCGATAGCGATCGTCCCAATCGTCGAGAAAGGCGAAATCGTCGAGAATCCGGTCGATGGGCGCGAAGGTGGCGGTGATATTCATGGTGTCCCGCATATAGCGTTTCGCGGGCCTGGATGAAACTGCCGGGACAAAAGATTACCGGGCGGAGGGCCCCATGCCCGGCTCAGGCGTTCCGCTCGTGGCCCTTCGGAGCATGCCATTGCGGCTCCAGATCCGTCGGTGTCAGCGTGCCGTCGGTGGCAGCGCCCGGCAGGATCGGCGCGGCGAAGGTTCCGTCGACGGCGCTGTAGAGCAGGCCGACGCCATAGCGGGCCTTGGCGCCGAAGGCGGCCAGGGCGGCGCCGCCGCTGGTGCAGACATCCGGCTGGCGCTCGCACATACCGGCGAGATCGGCGACCGCGCCCTGGGCCGCGACGATGGCGTCGATCGCGCTGACGCGCGGCGCTTCGGTGCCGCTGTTCGGATCTCCGGGGATCAGGAGAACGACGACGGAGAACCAGAATGCTGCCCGGATGAGAAACATGAAACCAGCCCTTCCGCCTGTGCCTGAACGCTGCAGGGTCACGGCCTTTCCGTGATCCTGGCCGCGACCTTAGCGGCTGCGGCTATAGGCGGAGTTGAGATGCGCAGCCGAATTTGATCAAAGCGGCTAAGTTTTCGATAACCACAAAGCTGCTTGTGTGCGAAGACGCGACCGCTACCTTGTGCGGAGTGCGGGGGAATGGATGAAGAAGTGGACGGCGGCGGACATTGAGAGTCTGCGAGCGAGTTGGGCATGGCGGATCATCAAGCCCCTCTACAAGATCGAGCGTGAGATCCAGCGTTGGCAGCGCCGGCGGCGGCAAGGCAAGGTGGCCCCACAGGGGGGGCGCGCTGAACGGGTCCGCGCCGACTTCGAGCAGCTCAAGGCTGGCTATTTCGCGTCACCGCTCGCCGCCGAGCCGGACAATTTCGTCCTCTACCGGATTCTCGGCAACGACCTCGAACCGCGCCATCGCAAGGGTCAGACGCGAAGCAATCTGGGCCTCATCCTCGCCCATGAGCCGCCGCTGGAGGGCTGCGAAAAGCGCTGGATCGTCAACCGGATCGTCGATCCGGAGGAGGAAGGGCGGATCCTCGATCTGCTCGAACACAGCGGCCAAGCCTATAAGCGGATCCCGTTCGATCTTGAGACCTATGGCAGGATCGGCTGGGAAGGGCGGGGATTTTCGGAGGAAGGTTTTTTTCTGAGCGAGGCGTTCCGGCAGCTCTCCGGCGAGGCGAGGGGGCGTGCCGAAGTACATGCGCGGACCGCCAAGAATCTCTACGTCATGAACAACAATGGGGGCCGCAACGCCGCGCTGCAGGACGGCCGGTCCGTTGCCAAGTGGATCCTCCCCTGGGACGGCAACTGCTTCCTGACGCAGAGCGCCTGGGCCGAAATCCGTGCCGCCGTGGCGGCGCAGCCCTATCTGAAATACTTTACGGTGCCGATGCTGCGCGTCGCTAACAACGAGGACCTGCTGCGCGATCGGGTGAAGCATCCCCCGGCCGATGAGCCGCAGCTGATCTTCCGGCGCGACGCAGCCGAGATTTTTGACGAGGCATTTCCCTATGGAAGGCGGCCGAAGGTCGAGATGCTGCAGCGTCTCGGCGTGCCGGGTCCCTGGAGCGGCTGGTCCTCGGATCCATGGGACTTGCCAGCGCCAACGCTGTCGGTAGAAGCAGGCCAGTTCGCCGAGGCCGGCTGGGTCGGTCGGCTCGAATCGGGCCGACCGGATCTGGAGCAAGGTGGCAACGGCGCCGTCCTGCGCGGCCTTTCGCGCTCGGACGCCATCGTCATCGCGCTCGATGCGCTCGATGCCAAGGCGATCGTCAGCCGTTTTCGACCGGAAGACCTCGCACTTTATGATCTGGCGAGGATCGGCCAGCTTCGGGAGGACGGACCGGACGATCTTCTCCGCGCCCTGAAGGCCGATGCCGAAGCCGCGCTGCTTCGCGGACCCTATTCGGTCACCGACAAGCCGGACGTCCCTCCGAGCGGCAATCGCCACGATTATCTGAGCCTTGCGCGCTACTGGTGGCCGGACCCCGCCTCGCCGGACGGGCGACCCTATGTCCGGTTGGACGGCAAGGACATCTTCGCCGCGTCGCTGCCGGAGTTCCGGGCGGATAGTTTCGATCGCGACCGGCTGCAGAGATTCGCTGATGACACCGTCCTGCTGTCGCTCGCCGGCACGGCATGCCGCGATGCGCGCTATCTGGATCATGCGGCGCAGCTGGTGCGGACCTGGTTCCTCGATCCGCGCACCCGGATGACGCCGCATCTGCGTTTTGCCCAGATCGCGCGCGGGCACAATGGCGACGAGAACCAGGGTTCCGGCGTGCTCGATCTCGCCTGCATCGCGCCGCTGCTCGACGCGGTCCGCCTGATCGAAGGCTTCGGCGCTCTGGACGCGGGCGAACGAACCTCCTTCCGGAACTGGCTGCGCGCCTATCTCGATTGGCTGCACGCGAGCCCGCAGGGCCGCGCCGAATGCCGGGCGCAAAACAACCACGGCACCTTCTTCGATGTGCAGTGCCTCGCCATTGCCGCCTTTCTCGGCGACGGCGCCGAGCTGGCGGCGACGCTGCGGCGCGCCCGCGAGCGCATCCCGCACCAGTTCGCCGTCGACGGCTCGCAGCCGCGTGAACTGGCGCGTACCCGACCCCGGCACTATTCGCACTACAACCTCGTCGCCTGGACGACGCTGGCGCGGCTTGCGGAGAGCGTCGGCGACGATCTGTGGAGCTACAGGACAGCGGATGGTCGCGGCATCGAACGCGGTCTCGCGTGGTTGCTCGGGCAGTCCGCCGCCAGCGGCGGCCCGGACCTCCAGACCGAGCCCGAGGTGGCGTCGCCGGCGCCGCACTGGTTCGCCTTTCGCTCCCGCTACGCCGATTCGGGCATCGAGCCGACGGCTGCCGACGAGGTTGCGCCGTTCCGCCTCGACCCGCTGAGCGGGGTGCCTCCCTACTGGCAGTTGTTGCGCTAGATCGCGCCATTTTGCGCCAACCGGTCGTCCTGGCGGGGGCGTTTCCGCCCGCCGCCGGGCCGGTTCGCTTCGTCCCCTTAGGGTTCCCTTAAGCGGCGCCTGCCAAGATGGCTTCATTGCCGGATGGTCAGGCGCGGGGGTTCCGCCGCGGGGCCGAAAGGCCGGAACGAGCGTCACCGGTGTGTTGCGTATGACGGTTTCCTTCGAGCCCTTGCGGCGCGTTATCGATGGCCTTGTGCATGGCTCCGTCAGCGAGGATTCGCTGGCCGCTGCCCGGCACCGCGCCTTCATCGCCGCCCATCTTGCCGTCGGGCTCGGCGTGCTTCTGCTGTTTCCGATCTGGCTCGCGCTTTCCGGCGCGCCGTCCTTCGGCTCGGCGATCGCCTTTGCCTGGCTGGCTGCGCCGCTGCCGATCGCGGCCTTCCTGTCGCGCACCGGCCGCTATGAGGCGGCCCATCTCCTTTCCGCGCTGGCCTTGGCCGGCCTCGTCGTCTGGGGCGGCGCGCTGACCGGCGGGCTGAGTTCCCCGGCGCTGATCCTGCTGGCGATCGTCCCGGCCGAAGCAGCCCTCTCCGGCGCGCGCCGGATCACGCTCGCTTCGATCGGGGTGGCGGCCTGCGCCTTCGTCGCCTTGGCGACGGTGTCGCTCGCCGGCTGGCTGCCGGCTCAGGGCGGCAGTTCTGCCAGCTTCGCCCCGATCCTGATCGCCGCAGCCCTGCTCTATGGCGGCGGGTTGGCGCTTCGGATCGAGCAGGTCTATCGCGAGGCGGACCTTGCCGCGCGGGACGGAGAGGCGCGCTACCGCATGCTGGCCGAGAACGGCACCGATCTGATCACCCGCCACAACAGCGTCGGCGCCGTCGAATATGCCTCGCCAGCCGGGCGCACGATGCTCGGCTGCTCGCCGTCCGAGCTTGCCGGTCATGGCCTGTTTGACCGCGTCCATGTCGCCGACCGGCCGGCCTATCTGCATGCGCTTTCGGAGACGGACCGTACCGGCGAGCCGCGCACGATCGAGTTCCGCCTGCGCCGGCCGGACATGGCCAACGGCTTTCTCTGGGTCGACATGCGGTGCCGCTCGGTGATCGACCCGGCCACCGGCGTCCGCTCGCTCGTCGCCGTGACGCGCGACATCACCGAGGCGCGGTCGCAGAAGACGGAGATCGTTGCGGCGCGCTCCTCGGCCGCCGAAGCGAACCGGTCGCAGGTCCAGTTTCTCGCCCATATGAGCCACGAGCTGCGCACGCCGCTCAATGCGATCATCGGTTTTTCGGAGATGCTCGAGCGCGAATTGTTCGGCAAGTTCGAGATGGCGCGGCATCGCGACTACATCCGGCTGATCCATTCCTCCGGCGAGCATCTGCTGCAGGTCGTCAACAGCGTCCTCGACATGTCGAAGCTCGAGGCCGGCAAGTTCGAGGTCGTGGCGGCGCCTTTCCCGGTCGCGCCGCTGATCGACAGCGCGCTCGATATCATGTCGCAGCAGATCGCCAGCCGCGGACTGAAGCTGGTCCGCCATATCGATCGCGATCTGCCGGATCTCGTCGCCGATCGGCGCGCTTGCCGCCAGATCCTGCTCAACCTTTTGGCGAATGCGGCCAAGTTCACCGAGCCGGGCGGCACGGTGACGGTCTCAGCGCTGCTGGAGCAGGGTGATCTGCTGCTGGAAATCCGCGATACCGGCATCGGCATCGCTGCCAACGATCTGCCGCGCATCGGCACGCCCTATGTGCAGGCGGACGCCAGCCGTGAGCGTCGCGCCGAAGGCACGGGTCTTGGCGTCTCGGTCGTGAAGGGCCTGGCCGAATTGCAGGGTGGTTCGTTCACCCTCGAAAGCGAGCCGGGGCGCGGCACCACGGCCACGGTTCGCCTGCCAATCCGCAGCCGTCGCTTCGAACCGGCCGGCGCGGTCGAGCCCGTCCTCCAGGAGAGGGAGCGCAGGCGTGCGTGAGGCTCCGGCGCGGCGGAAGCGTCCGCCCAACAATCGTTCCAGAAAGCCGCCCGTAGAAGAGAGCGAGGGGCTGCTCAGCCGCCTGGCCGACAAGGTAATCGAGAATCCCGGCCAGTCCGGCGGGCTGCTGCTGATCGTCGCCGTCGCCACCGTGATCGTCTCCAACGCCGCCTTCCTGCAGACGAAGCGCCATCCCGATCCGTTGTTCGCGACGCGGGAGCGCGCCATCGAGCAGGCGGACCTGTCGTCGGATCCCGCCCCCGCCTCGGTTCCGCTGCCGAAGAGCCGGACGAACGTCGCGCTGCCGCATACCCAGCAACCGCTGCCGGTCTCCGTCTCGACCAGCACCGTTCCGGCGTCGTCGCAAGGCAATCTGATCGCCGACACGCAGCAGGCGCTCGCCGCGGCCAAGCTCTATACCGGCGCCGTCGACGGCGTCATGGGACCGCAGACCAAGGCGGCGATCTCGGCCTTTGAAAAGAAGATCGGCTTGATCCCGACCGGGCAGCCGAGCGCGCGTCTGCTCAGCCAGATCCGCAAGGGCGGTCCGCGCGCCCATCTCGACGATCCGATTTCGACCGGCTCGATCGAGGATCCGGCGATGCGCGAGCGGATCAAGCGGGTGCAGGCCGCGTTGAACGAGATCGGCTACGGGCCGGTCGACGTTGACGGTCGCGGCGGCGGCAAGACGGCCAATGCCATTCGCCGCTTCGAGCTCGACAACGGCTTGCCGATGACGGGCGCTGCGGGCGACGCCGTGATTGCCAAGCTTGTCCTGATCGGCGCGATGAACACGCTTTGACCATCCGGAGACAGCGATGCGTCTGACGTCCGGCCTCTGGGTCGCAGCCTATGTGCGGCGCGCCTTCGTCGAAGGCGCGTTCGCCGCGGTCGTTCGACGGGGAGCGGAAGAGGCCGGCGCCATTTTCGTGGTCGTCGACTGGCTCGACGGAACGGTCGATCTCTATGGTCCCGCCCCGCAGACGGCGTTCGACGACAGCAGGCCGTCCGACCGGCTGTTCTCGCGTATCGGCGACCGGATCGACCGGCTGGCGCTGCAGGAGCGGCTCGCATCCGAGATGCGCTTCGACCCCGACGTGTGGGTGGTCGAGATCGAGGACCGAGCCGGCCGGGCCTTCCTCGAAATCGCCGCAGACTAGCGGCTCAGCCTGTCGTGCCCGTCAGCGCCGGCTTGGCGTGATCCGTCGCGCGCTCGGCAGCGACATGGCGCGCATCCTTGCGCGCCACGTCGGCGAAGTGCGGCTGATGGGCCGGGCGAGATTCGGCGGCGCCATCGTTGCGCCACTGCGCGACGAGCCGGGTCGCTGCCGGTTCCTCGATGCCGCCAAGCAGTCCCGTGAGGCGGGCGAATGTCTCGATGGCGGCGCTGATGACCGGGTTGGCCAGCAACAGAACCTGCTGAGCCTCGGCATCTGCCAGACCGATCGCCTTCAGCAGCACGACCAGCGCCTCGCCGGAAGGATCGTCCAGCAAGGCGGTGACGCGCGCGACGTCGAGCCGAAGGCCGTCTGCCAGGGTGTTGATCAGGGCGTCGCGCTGACGCTGGCGGGCGAGCATGCCCAGACGCGCCCGGCTCATGGCGGCGCGGAAGGCATTGTCGATCTCGGCCGGCGACAATCTCGGCGGCACGATTGGCGACGCGGAAATCGAGGCGAGCAGCGCGAGGCGGGCGTCACGGTCGAGGCGCAAGAAGGCTTCGGCGGAACGCGGCGATGGCGCCTCGGCGGGCTTCTCTGCCTTCGTGACCACCGGCTCGGCGGTTTTCGGCGCCGGTGCAGCTGCCGGGACATCGATCGCGCGGGGCTCCGCAATCGGCTCGGCCGCGACGGGTTCCGCCGGCTTGGCGGGCGCGGGGCGGGGCGCCGGAGCCTCGCCGGTCGCGGGAGCCGCCTTCGGCTCGACGACGGGCCGGGTGCCAAGCGACAGGGATTCGAACGTTCGCCGCGACAGGCCTTCCGGTACTGGAACTTCGGTTGCCAGCGCCGTCATCTCGGCGCTGAGGCTCGCCGTCAGCACGCGCGCGGCGGCGAGCGCCGACAGGGCATCGGCCGGCTTTTCCGTGACGGGGTGATTCGCAGTGGTGTCGGTCGTCGCGATGACGTCCGGCTGTGTCGGGACGGCGGCGGCGGGTGCCTCGGGCAGGGGAGCGGACGCCTCGGTCGCACCCGCCGGGATCGTCGCGGCGAGGGGCTTCGCAGCCGGCGCCGGCGGAACGACATGGGCCGGCGGCGCATCGTCCGCCTCGGCCGGCAGGAGGGCGATTGTCTCGGCATCGCCGGTCAGCCGCAAGGCCTGCACGACGTCCGGAGAAAGGTCGTCGCGCGCCGCGATCATCCGGTAATGCGTCGGGCCGGTCGCCGCCATGATTGCCAGAAGATCGAAGGACGACAGCTCGGCATGGCGCAGGACCGGCGAGGCGATCTCGGCCAAGTCCTTGCCGAGCATGCGCAAAATCGCTCCCGGCGTATCCGGGTGACGGGCCAAGCGCTCGGCCACGAAGGCCCGGTCGGCCGGCGTCACCTTGGTCAGGAAATGCGCGGTCAGTTCCTCGAAGCGGCGAATTTCGACCTGGTCGTGCGTCTGGTCGAGCACGAACAGCTCGGTCGTTGCGCGGAGCAACGCGGCATCGCGGCTTTGCTGGCTCGACACGGCCATGGCCATGAGACCATCCGAAAAATACGAGGGATGCATGATGACGCGTTACCCGAAGAGCCGTCGACGCGATCGCATATTCCGTCTTGAAGCCCCGATCGCCGAGCTCGTGCCGATTGTGCCGCGAAGTCGTTAGCGTTCCGTTAACCTTGCCGGTCCGTAAATGATGCTATTGTGGTTGCGAGCATCCGTCAGGCAGTCGGGGCGTCGATCCAGGCCTGACGGACCTCGAAGGAGGTCACATGGGCACCATACTGACCTACACGACGGACCGGCGCCGACGCGCGCGGTCAGGGCTCCCTCGCGAAGGGGTCTGCCAGATCATCATCTTCTCCGGCGTGCGGATTGATCGTTCCCGGTCGGAGCGTCCGCCACCGCCGCCGGCCACGGTGGCGCAGCAGCCGAAGCCCGGCCGTGGCGCCTGAGACGATCTAGTTCTTCTCGTCGGGATCGGCGGGGGGAGGGGTATCGGCCGAGGGCAGCCCGGCGGAGCAGTTCGCCGCGCGCAGCATCGCCTCGGCCCTGGAGACTAGCGTCGGATCCGCCACGAAGCTGCGGATCAGTGCGAAGCCGCGCGTGATCGGCACCTCGATGACGATCGACTGGTCGAGGGCGGCGATCGGGCTCTCGCGCAATTGCGCCATCTGCACCGGCGTGGCGATCACCAGGTCGATGTCGGAGCGTTCGGCCGAACGGTCGTTCAGGCTGTAGACATTGTTGCCGCGCCGGTTGAATACCGCGATCGACCAGAAATCCTCCGGCATCGCCGCCTTGATGCGGATCGGTCCGTTCTCGAGCGAAAAGCGGCAGGCGGCATAGGCCATTTCCGGATCGAGATAGGGCAGCGGCTCGGTGCCGGGTTCCGACATCGGCAGCAGGTGGAACGTGCCATCCGGCCCGAACCGGCCGAGCGAGGTCCAGGCATCGCGATTGGCGAAATCCGGCAGCAGCAGGATGACCGCGATGTGGATGATGCCGCCCAGCAGCAAGCCGCCCAGCCCGTAGAGGAGGAGGCGGATCATGAGCAGTCGACCTTCTCGATCGACGGCATGGCGATGTCGCCGATGCTGGCGCCGCCGGCGAGCGGCGTGTCGTACAGGCGGAGGATCAGCCGGATGCGATCGGTCGTCGTCACCGGCAGCCAATTGCCGGGTTCTGGCGTGCGCGCGACCGCGATCTCGAAGCCGCCATCCTCGTGCCGCAGCACCTCGCGCGAATGGAAGGCGGTGCGCCGGGCCGGATTTTCCATCAGATGGCCGTCGCCGTCATAGGCGGTCAGCGTCCAGAGCCGGGCCGGCGGGGTCTGGCCGGTGACGCGGTAGCGACAATTGCCGGTCAGCCGCTGGCCGGCGCTGTCCTCCTCCGCCGCGAAGGCCAGCCCTTCGCCGGCGCCGAGCGGCACCTCGCCGGAGCGCGCCAGGATCGCCGCCGTATAGGGATCGGCGTCGGCGCTGCCGGAATCCGGCCAGGCCGTCCAGGCGCCGCGCGTCACGGCGCCGAATAGCCGGTCGCGGTCGAGCACCAGGGCGGCCGAGCCCAGGCCGACGACGATGGCGATCGCAATGGCGATGGCGAGATGGATCAGGAGTCGCAAGCGAAGGCCTCGAAACGGAGCGCGGCGAAGATAACGCGGCAGGATCGTCCGCGATAGCTCGGTCATGCAAGCCGGGCCCCGAAGCCGGTCGGGCGTCGTGCCGGCGCGGCACTATTCGGTTGTCAGCGCGCGCGCCGGCAGGCAAAGCAGGCCGGCAATCCGCTTGAGGCCGCCCGCCGCGATGACCCTTCCGATACGCCAGACGATGTCCCGGCCCGACTGGGCCCTGCTGCTGATCCTCTCGACCCTTTGGGGCGGCTCGTTCTTCTTCATCGCGATCGCCGGCAGGGAGCTGCCGCCGCTCACCATCGTGGCGCTCCGGGTCGGCATCGCGGCGCTGATCCTGCTGGGGCTCGTCGCCATCGGCGGCAAGTCGCTGCCAAAAAGTTGGCGGGTCTGGCGGGTGCTGCTCGGCATGGGCGTCATCAACAGCGTGCTGCCCTTCTCGCTGATCGCCTGGGGCCAGACGCAGGTGCCGAGCGGCCTCGCCGCCGTCTTCAACGCCACGACGCCGTTCTGGACGGCGCTGGCCGTGCAGTTCCTCACCGCCGACGAAAAGCTCTCGGCCGGCAAGATCGCCGGCATTGTGCTTGGCGTCGCCGGTGTCGGCGTGCTGATCGGCCCGGGCGCCTTCCTCGATTTCGGCGCGCATGGCTGGGGCGCCCTCGCCATCCTGCTCGGCGCGCTCAGCAACGGCTTCGCCGGCGCGCTCGGCCGCAACATCGCCCGTCTCCGCGTCGAGCCGATTGTCGCGGCGACGGGCCAGATGGTGATGGCGACGATCCTGATGATCCCGCTCGCGCTCCTGGTCGACCAGCCCTGGCAACTGGCCATGCCGGGATGGCAGGCCTGGGCGTCCATCCTCGCCATCGCCGCGCTGTCGACCGTGCTCGCCTTCCTGATCTTCTACCGGCTGCTCGCCCGCGCCGGCGCCACCAACACCTCGCTGGTCACCTTCCTGGTGCCGGTCTCGGCGATCCTGCTCGGCACGCTGGTGCTGGGCGAGCGCCTGGAACTGCAGCACATCGCCGGCATGGCGCTGATCGCGGCCGGGTTGGTGGCGATCGACGGGCGGGCGTGGCGGTGGGTGAGGGCGAGACGGGCGGCGGAGGCTGGGTGAAGGCGGCTGATGGACCCGGCTCTTTCACACAGCGACGGGCGCTGGATGGGCCGTACGCTCCGATCCCTGCCTTCGACCAACAGCTCACCGTCGGCCGGCTGCCCGGGGAGCAGCCTGCCGACGGAGCGCCTGGTTTGCCCTTGTCGTCGCAGCTTGTGCGGCGCCCTTACTTCACCGTGATCGCCAGGCCGCTGATATCGACGTTGACCTGCAAACCCACCTGCTTGCCGGTGAGTTCGAGCCGGGCGCCCTTCTCGTTGGTCATGACGATCACCTGGCCTCCTTTGATCGCGGCACCGCCGCCGCCGACCGCGGCGTAGACCCCGGTGACATCCTGGGCGCGGCGGATGTTGCTGACCTTGCCCTGGAAGTTGGTCTTGGAGGCGCCGAACGCCAGGCCGCCCGAGACGCCGGCGATCGAGACGGGATAGCGACGCCCCTTGAAGGTGAGCGTTCCCTCGCCGCCGGAGCCCCCCACGAAGAAAGCAGCCTTGTAGACGGAGAAGCGGATCGTACCGCTGTCGGCATAGGCGGCGCCGGAAAGGGAAACGGCCGTGGCGGCGACGACGGCAGCCGCCGCGATGGTCCGAATCCTGGGCGAAATCATCATGATGAGCGTTCCTCTGGTAAAACCTTGCCGAGCGGCGGGACTGGTCAGCGTCGTATCAAGCTTGAACACTTTAGCGTGTACTTGGTTCCAGGCACGCGGTTTGAAACCGGCGCCGAACCGTCACCGCGATCGTCCGGAGGGCTTGCCGCTCTTCAGGCCGTCGTTGTGGTTGTGCCTGGCATTCGGAGATGCGGTTCGGGGCGTGCCCCCACCACCCGCATGGCTGGCAAGAGCCGGGAGGCCATCCGGCTTCGGATTGGTGTCGCGGGGGTAGGGCGGTGAGGGGGCGGTCGGCCTTTTGAGCAAGGATCTTGAAGAGCTGCCTGCGGTCGTCAGCGACCCAAATGGCCGCTTCCGACCCCATTGCAGTCATTCGCAGGCGAGATAGACAGAGCCAAAAGCTGCCGCCAAGAGGTGCTTCTGCTTTACTGCTCGGGTGCAGCCAGCCAAAGGCTTTTGGTTATGCTGCGGTCGGCCAGTGGGCACCGCCACTAGGCAGTTGGAATGGTGCCCCCGTCGATTACATGCTCAGTCCCGGTGATGGATGATGCTCGATCCGAGGCTAGGAAAGCGATCAGGTCGGCGACCTCTCTCGGTTCGGCGGGCCGCCCCAGTGGAATGCCGCCAAGTGAGTTCATGATCACCTGAATTGCGTCTTCGTAGCCAATGCCGGCTTGTTCGGCGATGCGGAGCGCCAGACCATTGGCTCCCGGATCGGCAATCCAGCCAGGAGACACGCGCACCACTCGCACCCCCTTCGGAGAAACCTCCTTGGAAAGGCTCTTGCTGTAGGTGTTCAGCGCTGCCTTGGCCGATGCGTAGCCAGTGGTCGCCTCCGGCAGCGGCAGGCGATTCTGGATCGAGGTCACGTGGATGACGACGCCGCTTCCCTGAGCAATCATGCCGGGAATCAAGGCACGATCGAGCCTTACCGCCGGAAAGAAGTTCAGACCGAATTCCTTGTCCCATTCCGCATCGTCAAGTGCTGCGAAGCCGCCCGAAGGGGCGGAAGAGCCGCCCAGGACATTGACGAGGATGTCGAGCCCGCCAAGTTCCCGATGTACCGCATGCACGACAGCCTGTACCCCGTCTCTGGTGGTCAGATCTGCTGCAACGAAGGCATCGCCGGCAAAGTCCGCCGGCTTGGTGCGCGCGGTCGTCAGCACGCGTGCGCCCAGCTCCCGGAAGAGCGCCACGGTGGCGGCGCCGGCACCCAGGGTACCGCCGGTGATCAGGGCCCGCCGGCCCTGCAATGTGAGGAAAGGCGTCATACCGTGATCTCCAGCTCGGCGATCTTGTCGCCGGCGAGGACGAAGAAGTACCGCAGATCGACCGGGCTGCCGGGGAAGTCGCCGGTGACATGTGCCGTTACCTGGGTCTTGCCGGCTTCTGTGGTGATGGAGAAAGGCTCCGTTTTGACGGGGCCGTATTTCTGGGTGTATTCGACCTTCCACTGGCGGATGGCTTCGTGGCCCACAAGGCTCTCGCCTGCATCCTTGACGATGGCTTGCTCGGTAAAGGCGGCAGCGAGCTCGTCGGGGCCGCCGTCATGCTCGGCGGCGAAATACGCCTCGATGCTTTTGGGTAGTTTCACAGTCATTTTCAGCTCTCCAGATCGTCTGTGTAGCCTAGCTGGCTACAGGCGCGACCCCTTGTGGTCCCGACAGGTGCTAATCTATGACTGGACGAATGCTGCGATAACGGGGACAAACAGGAACGAGGAATTTCGAAAAGAGGGATAATGACGAGGGACCTCCTTTCTGACCTGGATGCCGTCCTGAGTATCGCCCGTCACGGTTCTTTCCGTGCCGCGGCCCTTGATCTCGGCCTGTCCACGACAGCCCTGAGCAACGCCATCGCCAAGCTTGAGCAGCGCTTGGGCGTCCGCCTGTTCAACCGAACGACGCGAAGCGTTTCGCTGACCGACGCGGGAAAGGCATTTGTCGAGCGGGTCGGGCCGGCAATGACGGAAATCCACGACGCAGTGCTGGCCGCGCAGTCGCTTCAAGAGACGCCCGCCGGGACCTTGCGCATCAATGCCTTCGCATCAGCGGCCCGGGAGGTGATGACGCCGCTCATCCTCCCATTTCTGCGACGCTATCCTCAGGTGCATATCGACCTGGTTACGGAGGGAAGGCTGGTTGACGTCATCGCCGGCGGTTTTGACATGGGTCTCAGGCCAGCCGACCTCGTACCCACCGACATGATCGCGGTCTCGCTCGGACTTCGGCGTGAAAATGCGGTCGTCGCTTCACCAGAGTTCCTGCGTATCCACGGCAAACCGACCATACCGGACGACCTCTACCGGTTTCGGTGTATCCGTTCGCGCCTTCCCAACAACGCTCTGTTCCGATGGCGATTTGAGAAGGCTGGGACCCCGCTGCAGATTGATGTTCAGGGCGCCATCACCCTCGATGAACCGAGCCTTGTCCGGATCGCTGCGCAGAATGGCATCGGAATCGGGTATGTCATGGAAGCAGACGTGCGCGATGACATTGCTGCTGGGCGGCTTGTTCGAGTTCTCGAAGATTGGACCCCGAACCTGGCGCCGCTGGCGCTCTACTACCCGGGCCGAAAGAACCCGTCTGCCGCTTTTACGGCGTTCATCCAAACCGCTCGTGAGTTTGCCAACGCCCCGAATTAGGCAACAGCGCCGGAAATGTTCGTCTGACGTTTGCCGAACGAAATCTGTGTCGATCGCGGGCTTGGGTGCATTCGCGGCGACGCTTCTTCTAGTGGTCTGCAACAAAGCGGAGAGCCGCTTCCAACCCGATCCCGGATATAAAGGCGGAGGCCTCTAGAAAGGCGGCTTTCGGGAAATGGTCCCGTCCCGCTCGCCCGAAGCTTGCCATTCGTTCGGTTCCCACGGACGGCTGCGCAGGGGCCGATTGCAAACTGTCCGATCTAGGGGCGTCCAACATAGATAGCGGACAGTCGGGCCGGCATTTTCAATAGCCCTGCGAGAGGGCTTACTCGGCGAGATTAACGCGATCTCGACCGTTGGCCTTTGCCCTATAGAGGGCATGATCGGCACGCTCGATCAAAGACGGGAGGCCTTCATCCTCCCGCGCAATCGCGACGCCAAAACTGGCGGTCGGGCGGGCCTCCCCCGCTACGGTGTCGAATGCGATTTGTTTAAAAGCGGTTCTTACCTCTTCCGCCAATTGGTAGGCAGAGGCGCGCGCGTTTGAAGGCAACATGACCGCGAATTCTTCACCACCAAGACGCGCCATGATCGCATCGCCGGGCGCCCTCTGCTTGAGAACCTCAGAAAACCTCTGGATGATCATGTCGCCACCGCTATGGCCGAACAGATCATTGATCGATTTGAAGTGGTCAAGATCCGCGAGGATCATGGCAGGCGGATTGCCGGCCGTTCGCTTCGCCAATGCCCCTAGTGCGCGCGGTTCGAAGCCGCGGCGATTGAACAATCCGGATAGGGTGTCGATCAGCGCATCAGTCTTGATTTCATCCATCACATCGCCTGCAATTACCGCAAACGCACCAACCGCAGTCATCGCGCAGATAAGAGCGTCAGAAATCGACACGACAAGCCAGTAGGAACTTTCGAACCGCTCGCCTGAGGCTCCCGATGCGATCAGGAAGAGCGGGCGAAGAAGATAGCCTGCGCAAGATACGAGCAACAACCCGAGTAGCACCTGCTCGACCGGCGAGCGGCGTGGCGCCTTGGCGACATCCAACACCATCAGGAGGCTGAGCAGGGCCAGCCCAGAATTGAAAATGATGACGCGGGCGAGCAGGTTCGGTTCGATGAATTGATAATAGTAGAGCGGTCCAAGCGTGATCGCAGCGATAGCAAGGAGAGCGCCGTAGCGAGGCTGTTGTAAGCGCCGATTGGACAAGCCAACAGAGAACATCATTATCGCGAGCAGGAGGAAGATGTTCGCCGAATATCGAAGAACCGGATTGTCAAGGGAGAAGGCAAAGTAGAAAATAGCGAAGCACAGCGACCGACCGGCATAGGATAGGCCGAGTACCCCTATATAATTTCGGGTAGGGTTGTTTCGCCATATCGTTAGCAGCGCGATACAGAATATCGCGGCCATGCTGGTGTTCAGCAAACCTATGACATTGTAATAGTTCATATATCCAATTAGCTGTGAAAATCGGGACCGGCTCGCATGAGCGTATAGGTTGTCTTATTCGCGGTAAAGGTGCATTGAAGATAATTGCAGATCGAGCGACCGCTTCGGAACTGATCGAGTGCAGCACCGAACGACCGATCTGGGGACGCGTTGCGGTCGACGTGGGGCGGCTCGTTGAATGGCCGCTTGCTCAACTTCAGGGTCCAGAATCCGTCTGGCAGGAATCCACCCCATCCCGGATATAAAGGCGGAGGCCTTTAGAAAGGCGGCTTTCGGGAAATGGTCCCGTCCCGCCTCATCCTTCCTTCAGCAGCGCCAGCAATTCCTGGCCCGCCTTGCCGAGCGGGTTCTGCTTCAGCCAGCGGAAGTAGAGCGGCAGCTTCAAGCCGTTGGCGACATTGGAAAAGGGCAGGATGCGGACGCTGCCCTCGCGCGCCAGCGGCGTCGCGACGGAGATCGGCAGGTTGCCCCAGCCAAGACCCGCCTTCACCATGTTGACGGCGGTGGCGAGGCTGTTGGTGCGCCAGTAGGAACCGGCGATCAGCTGGCGGAAGTCGGAGATCGGCAGGTCGGCGCTGGCGATGACGATCTGCCGGTGGTGAAAGAGATCGTCCAGCTTCAGTTCGCTCGCCAGCAGCAGCTCCGAGCCGTGATGGGCGGAGATGACGGCGACCAGGGTCTCGGTGCCGACGAAGTGGAAATCCTCCTGCAGACTGGTCTCCAGCCCGCCATAGGCGACGCAGAGATCGACCCGGCCGGTGCGCAACAGGCGGAGGATGTCGTCCTGCGGCTGCGTCGTCACCTCGATCGCCAGCAGCGGATGGCGGGCGGAGACGGCGGAGATGGCGTGCATCAGCCGCGCGTTGTCGATGTCGGCGGCGACGCCGATCGACAGGCGGGTCTCGAGCCCTTCGGAGAGCTCCGCCGCATGCGCCGTCAGTTGCTGGAGCTGCTCGGATATCACGCGCGCATGCGGCAGCAGCGCCAGGGCCGCCGCGGTCGGCCGAACCTGGCGCGATTCCCGCACGAACAGCGCATAGCCGAGCTCGGCCTCGAGATTGCTGATCGCCATGCTGATCGCCGAGGGCACCCGATGCAGGGCGCGCGCCGCGGCGGAAAACGAGCCGTGGTCGATCACGGCCAGGAAGAGCTCGATGCTGTCGCTGGAAAAGATCATGCTCTATGAGCTATCAGTGAAATTGACAGATATCAACTTTTCCTGTCTCCGCCCTTGCTGCTAGAGCAGCGCCAGACATGGGCCGACCGGCCCTTTCCAAAGAGGTGTTTGGTGCAAGGCGTTCTTCGCAGAGTGGTTTACGTATCCGTTTTCGAGATTACGGGAACCCTCATCTCGGCCTATATGCTGGCCTATCTTTCCGGTTCCGAGGCGTCGCATACGGGTCCGCTGGCGATCATGATCTCGACGACCGCGGTGACGGTGAACCTGATCTACAACTGGCTGTTCGAGCGCTGGGAGGCGAAGCAGTCCGCCCGCTCGCGTTCGCTCGCGCGGCGGATCCTGCATGCCGTCGGCTTCCAGGCGACGCTGGTGCTGTTCCTGATCCCGCTGATCGCGTGGTGGATGGAGATCTCGCTGATCCAGGCGCTGCTGCTCGACGCCGTGCTGATCGTCTTCTTCCCGATCTACATGTTCGTCTTCAACTGGGCGTTCGACGGGATCTTCGGCCTGCCGGATTCGGTGACCAAGGGCAGCTTCGAGGAAGAGGCGGCCGCCTGAGGGCGGAAGTTGCTCGGTACGGTCGCGGGTTTCTTGCGCGGGTTTCCTGCGACCGAACCGCAAGTCACCCGGCATCTCCGCATGGCGGATCCGCCGGCAGGCGAGGCGCCTCAGCCGTAGACGGCGGCGCGGATCGCGTCCGGGTAGGGGCCGTTGACGCCGGCCACGGCGGTGTTCGAGAACGACACCACCGACAGCTTGCGGACGGGATCGACGAACCAGGAATGGCCGTAGACGCCGCCCCATTGCCAGGTTCCCGGCGAGAAGGGCGAGGCGCCGGCGCCAGGATCATAGGTGATTGACCAGCCGAGGCTGAAGCCGCGCCCGGGCACGGTCGTATCGAAGTTGCCGATGGCGTTCCTGGCGAGCAGCTCGAGGCT
The DNA here is from genome assembly GCF_000380505.1 of Kaistia granuli DSM 23481. Classification (GTDB taxonomy): domain Bacteria; phylum Pseudomonadota; class Alphaproteobacteria; order Rhizobiales; family Kaistiaceae; genus Kaistia; species Kaistia granuli. Next base: position 114,143 of record NZ_AQYH01000010.1, read on the forward strand.
CGCGGCCGAGAGCACCGGCGCGCCGCCGCGGCGCATCGCTTCCAGGAAGGCCAGGATGTCGCCGGCCGTGCCGAACATGCCGGCGCCGCCCGACGGGAACGAGCCGGGATCGAAGTTGCGATCCGGCGCGAAGGTCAGCAATCCGGCCTTGCCCTGTACCGGCTGGTGCGCCGCCATCGGCGTCGGGCGCGGATCGCCATCGGCATAGGCGGTGGCGAGGCGGTCGCGGTCGGTCGGCAGGAAGGCGGTATCGGCGAGGCCGAGCGGCACGGTCACCCGGCGGGCGACGATTTCCGGCAGGCTCAGGCCGGTGGCCTTTTCGAGCACGGCGCCGAGCACGTCGATGCCGACGGAATAGGCCCAGGACGTGCCGGGCGCGAAGGCGAGCGGCTGGGCCGCGATCTTCGCCAGATTTTCCGCCATGCCGCGCCCGGGCTGGTCGAGCCCCTCCGAGATGCCGGCCGACTTGTCATAGCCGTAGATCAGGCCGCTGGTATGGGTCAGCAGGTGGCGGAGGGTGATGACCGGCTCGCTGCCATCGGCGAGCTTCGGCCGGAACTCCGGCAGGAAGCGGGTGACCGGATCATCGAGGCTGATGACGCCGGCTTCCGCCAGCGAGAGTGCTGCCACGGCGACGAGCGGCTTGGTGACGGAGGCGAGCCGGAAGATCGTGTTTTCCGCGATGCGGCGTCCGGCCTCGCGGTCGGCATAGCCGGCGGCGCGCCGATAGACGGTCTCGCCTTCTTCCGCCACCAGCACGACAGCGCCAACGATCACCTCGTTGCGGATCGCCTCGTCGATGACGGCGTCGAGCCGGGCGGCCCGCTTGTCGCGGCTGGCGGTGGGGGAGGCGTCGGCGACGGTCATCGGGAACTCCGGGCGAGAAGCGGGCGACAGAATGAATCAGGAAGGATGCTTCCCGCAACCCTTGCCGGCATGAAAACGACGGTCGGTCGCGCGCACGAAAAAGCCCCCGGGCCGGGTGGCGCGGGGGCTCGCGAAGCGGCGGAGGCCGCCGTCGATCAGAATCTGTAGTTCAGGCCGATCTTGGCCGTCTGCAGCGTGAGATCGCGGCTGAACTGGCCGGCCGGCGCGTTGACGCCGAAGTCGATGCTGTAGTCCTTCGAGCCGAGATCGGCATAGAGATATTCGAGCTTGGCCGAGAGCTTGTCGGTGATCGCATATTCGAGGCCGGCGCCGACGGTCCAGCCGGTGAAGACGTCGCTCTGGCTGTAGCTGCCGTAGAGGTTCGGCGACGCGGTGTCGAAGGCGAAGCTGTATTCGGTGTGCGCCCAGGCGAAGCCGCCCGTGACATAGGGCAGGAAGCGGTCGGCGGCATAGCCGAGGCGGGCGCGGACGGTGCCAAGCGCGTCGATCTTCGTCTCTGCATTGTAGCGATAGTAGTCGTCTTCCGGGTCGCCCGTCAGGCCGCTGGCGCTGTCCTTCAGGTCGGCGATGGCCGCATCGGCCTCGACGCCGAGCACGATCTGGTTGGAGAACTGGTGGTTGTAGCCGAGCTGGAGGCCGCCGAAGAAGCCGTCCGGCTTGTTGCCGCCATCGTTGACGAGCGCGCTGAAATCGTCGCCGGAGCGCAGCTGGTTGTCGAGTTCGGCCCATCCATAGCCGGCGTGCACGCCGGCATAGAAGCCGGTCCAGTTGAAGGCCGGCGCGGGAGTCTCGACGACGACCTGCTCCTCGAAAGTGAGGTCGGCGGCCTGTGCGGTCGAGGCGAGACCGCTGGCGAGCAGGAAGGCGATTCCGATAGTCTGCTTGATCATTTTGTTCCCCAGATAATACGGGAAACTTACTGACTCCGTGTCTCGCTGTCTGTTGCATCGCCGCAACAGCTTCCTGCGTCCTGAAGGGCGAGGCGGGGGTGAAAATGAAAAAAAAAGCCCCGCGCGGGAGCGCGGAGCCTTCGTCGCTCGGATCTTGAAGGGGATCCTAGAACTTGTAGTTCAGGCCGAACTTCACCGTCTGCAACGACGAGAGGTCGGCCGGGACCGGGACGTTAACGTCGAAGGGGCGCGGGTACAGGTCCTTCGAGCCGAGATCGGCATAAAGATACTCAAGCTTAGCGGAGATGTTGCTGGTCACGGCGTATTCGAGGCCCGCGCCAACAGTCCAGCCGGTGAAGACTTTGCTGTCGGTGAAGCTGAAGTTCGGAATAGCGTCGCCTCCCACGGTCACGCCGGTCCTTGCATTAGCCCAGGCAAAGCCGCCCGTGACGTAGGGCAGGACGCGGTCGATGGCATAGCCGGCGCGGCCGCGAACCGTGCCGAGCGCGGAGATCTTGGCGTCGGTGCCGAATGCGAAGTCTGAATCGCCCTGCTTTCCGTCGTCCTTGAGATCGGCGAACGCGGCGTCGGCCTCGATGCCGAGCACGACATTGTTGCTGAGCTGGTAGTTGTAGCCGACCTGGCCGCCGCCAAAGAAGCCGTCCGGCCTGCCGCCGACGCCCAAGTTCTCGGAGTAAAAGGTGTCGAGGTCTGCCCAGCCATAGCCGGCATGCACGCCGGCATAGAAGCCGGTCCAGCTGAATGCCGGGGCGACGACGACCGTCTCCTCGACGACCGTGAGATCGGCGGCGTGAGCCGCGGTTGTGCCGAGCACGGTGGCAACGGCGATTCCGAGAGCCTGTCTAATCATGATGTTCCCCTTAGTATATGGGGAGGTTACTCTGCGCCGGACCGTGCCGTCCGTGGCGGGCTCGCAACAGTGCAGCTTATTGATGCTTCTGGTTGTGTCGCTCGGCTGCTGAAGACCGGCAGCCCCGGTGCCGACGCGGCGCGGCCGGAGCCGCATCGCGTCGGCGTCAGGACAGGGCTCAGAACTTGTAGTTCAGGCCGAACTTGACCGTCTGCATGGTGACGTCGGCCGGGATCGAGGGGATGAACTCGTCCAGCTGGAAATCCTTCGAGCCGAGATCGGCATACAGATACTCGACCTTGGCCGTCACATTGTTGGTGATGGCATATTCGAGGCCAGCGCCGAGCGTCCAGCCGGTGAAGGTCTGCTTGTCGGAGACATGGATCCCCGGGAGTCCCGACGGCTCGATGCCGAACTCGTAGCTGGTGCGGGCCCAGGCGAGACCACCCGTCACATAGGGCAGGAAGCGGTCGGCGGCGTAGCCGAGGCGACCACGAACGGTGCCGAACGCGTCGATCTTCGAGCCCTGCGAAAGGGTGGCCCGGTTCACGCCGTCCGTGAAAACCATCTCGCCGACACCATCGAGATCGGCGATCGACGCGTCGATCTCGAAGCCGGCGACGAGGTTGTTGTCGAACTGGTAGTTGTAGCCCACCTGGGCGCCGCCGAAGATGCCGTCCGGATCCCGATTGAGGTTGCCGAAGAGGACGTTCATGTCGTTGAGGGGCGAGTTGAAATCGCCCCAGCCGTAGCCGGCGTGCACGCCGGCATAGATGCCGGTCCAGCTATAGGCCGGCGCCGCGATCGGCTCGACCGGCGCCACGGTCAGATCGGCTGCCTGGGCCAGGCCGGCCATGCCGAACGTGGCCGCGACGGTGAGGCCGAGAATATGTCGGTTCATGTGATTCCCCTTGAAAAATAAGCGCTTAGCGGTTGCCGCCGGCAGCGTCCATGCGCATTCCGTGCGCCGAAGCGAACCTCGGGCGAGACGGACGGACCGCGGTCGCTGAGCTGCCGTAGCGGCGGGCTCGCGTTCTCGGCGGTCGTGCTGGACGAGGCGCGTCCGGCGAACGAAAAGTCACGCCGGCGCGCCGCGACTATGTTGTGGAAGGCGGGCTCAGAACTTGTAGTTGAGCCCGAGGCGGACTGTGTCGAACGAGAGGTCGGCGCGGTTCGGCGAGCCAATGTCGAAGGTCCGCGACCCCAGATCGGCGTGGAGATATTCGATCCTGGCGGTGAGGTTGTTGGTGACGGCGTATTCGAGGCCGGCGCCGAGCGTCCAGCCGGTGAAAGTCTGCTTGTCGGTCGCGCTCGCATCGCGGAAGACGGTGCCGCCAACGGTCAAGGTCTGCCGGAAGCTCATCTCCGCATCGGCCCAGGCGAGGCCGCCGGTGACATAGGGCAGCACCCGGCCGGCGGCATAACCGACCCGGCCGCGGACGGTGCCGAAATTGTCTATCCGCGTGCGGTAGCCAAACTCGACCCGGCCGTCCTCGTCGCCAAAGCCCTGGTCGATGGCATCGTCGCGATGGAGGAAGGAAAGGTCCGCTTCGATACCGAGCACGAGGCGGTTGTCGAACTGGTAGTTGAAGCCGGCCTGGCCGCCGCCGAAGAAGCCGTCGAGATCGACACCGCCATAGACATCGGTCGGCTCGGACGTGAAGTCGCTCCAGGCGTGACCGGCATGGGCGCCGAAATACAGGCCGGTCCAGCTGAAGCTCGGGACGGTCTCAGCCTGAGGCGCCGCCGTCGTCGTCAGGTCCGCCGCCTGTGCCGCGCCGCCAAGCCCGAGGGAAAGCGCGACAACCAACGTCGACATCTTCATAGGGATCTCCACCATGCTGGCCATATCATCAGGCAGCATAATGATTATCTTCCATAACGGAATATGAATGCGAGTGGATCGAGTTGTGAATCAGGTCTTACTGCAGCGTATTGTTGCCGATTTGCCCGAATGATCTGATTCTATATTGAATTGACTGAGATTATTGCGTCGAAAGCGATTTGAAAATCGATGCAATATAGGCCGGAGTTTGATCTATCAGTGATCGAGAGCGGCGGCGCGCAGCGGCTTGACCGCCTCGAACGAGACGGCGCTCTGCGGCTTCAGCGGCGGGGCCGTCTCGAACAGCTTTTCCAGCGCGATCAGTCGCTCGGTGGTGCGGGCCGATAGCGACAGCGGTCGCTGGTCGGCGCCATCGGCGCTGGCGATCGCCGGGGCCGGGCGGTCGCCGTCGGAGGCCGGTTCGTCGATATAGGGGATCGGCTTCAGGTCGATGCCGTTATGGGCATAGGTCATGACCCGGTTCCAGGTCTGCGCCGGCAGCGAGCCGCCCGTCATCTTGTTGGTCGAGGTGAAGTCGTCATTGCCGAACCAGACGCCGCCGACATAATTGCCGGTGAAGCCCATGAACCAGGCGTCGCGATAGGCGTTGGTGGTGCCGGTCTTGCCGGCGGTCTTGATGCCCTGCAGCTTGGCGGCGCGGCCGGTGCCGCGCTCCGGCACCTGGCCGAGCATGTAGTTCATGGCGCCGACCGTCTTCTCGTCGAGGATCCGCTCCGGCGGGCCGACATCGCGCTTGCGGTCGAAGATCACCTTGCCCTGGCTGTTGACGATCTGGGTGAAGGCATAGGGCGTCGCCCTGAAGCCGCCATTGGCGAAGACGGCATAGGCGCCGGTCATGTCGACGACGCGCACATCGGTGGCGCCGAGCGGCAGCGACTTCGAATTGATGATGTTGGTGGTGATGCCCATCTTGTGGGCGAGCTCGATGATCGTCGGGCGTCCGACGGCGCCGGCGAGCCGCACGGCGACCGTGTTGAGCGAGCGGGTCAGCGCCGTGGTCAGCTGGATCGAGCCCATGTAGCGGCCGCCATAGTTCTTCGGCGACCAGTTGCCGATCGAGATCGGCGCGTCCTGGACGATGCTCTTCGGCGTGTAGCCGTGCTGGATCGCCGCCGTATAGACGAAAGGCTTGAACGACGAGCCGGGCTGGCGCAGCGCGTCGGTGGCGCGGTTGAACTGGCTCTCGCCATAGTCGCGACCGCCGACCAGGGCGCGCACGGCGCCGTCCGGCTCGGCGACGACCATCGCCGCCTGGCTGACGCGGTAACGCTCGCCGGAATCGCGCAGCGCGTTCTCGACCGCGTCGTCGGCCGCCTTCTCGATGTTCATGTCGATGGTGGAGCGGACGACCAGACTGCGGTCGCCGTCGGGAACCTGCTTCTTGACCTCCTCGAAGGCCCAGTCGAGGAAATAGTCCGGCGAGGTGTCGGCGGCCCGGCGCACGACGTCGGCGGGCTTGCGCCGCGCGCCCATCACCTGACCCTCGGTCATGAAGCCGGCCTGCACCATGTTGGTGAGCACGTCGTTGGCGCGGGCGCGCGCCGCCGGCAGGTTGACATGGGGAGCCCAGCGCGAGGGCGCCTTGTAGAGCCCGGCCAGCATCGCCGCCTCGGCCAGGTTGATGTCGGTGACCTTCTTGCCGAAATAGAAATCGGCCGCCGCCGCCGCGCCGGAATTGCCGCCGCCCATATAGGCGCGGTCGAGATAGAGCTGCAGGATGTCGTGCTTGGAGAGGTTGCTCTCCAGATAGAGGGCCAGGAAGGCTTCCTTGATCTTGCGGTCGAGCGAGCGTTCGTTGGTCAGGAACAGGTTCTTGGCGAGCTGCTGGGTGATCGACGAGCCGCCCTGGCGCACGGCGTCGTTGCGCAAATTTTCCACCAGCGCGCGGGCGGTGCCGATGATGTCGATGCCGAAATGGCTGTAGAAGCGCCGGTCCTCGGTGGCGAGCGTCGCCTTGATCAGGCTGTCCGGCATCGCCTCGAGCGGCACGGCGTCGGAATGGCGGGCGCCGCGCTTGCCGATCTCGGCGCCGTAGCGGTCGAGGAAGGTGACGGAATAGTCCGATTGCGCCAGCCAGTCCTGCTTGGTGGCTTCGAAGGCGGGCAGCGCCAGCGTCAGCATCACAAGGCCGCCACCGACGCCGATGGTCAGGCCGTCGCTCAGAAGCTCGACCGGCGCGCGGCGCCAGCCGGTCATGCGGAAGCGGCGGGTGAAGCGCGACAGCGCCTCGGCGCCTTCCTTGAGCGCGGTCCAGATCCGGAACAGGGCGTTGTCGATAAAGGCGTCGATCTCGATCAGCCGGATCCGCTCTTTCGGCGCCGCCGGCTTCGCCCCATTCGGCGCGGGCGGGGTCGCGTTCCGGCGCAAGCCGGCGCCGAGCGCGCCGAACCAATCCGAAATGCGATCCCGTAGCTTGCGCAAGGCCTGTTCCCTTGAGGGTCGAATGGTTCTAAAAAGCGGTTTGAAACATCGCGTTCGGCAGCCTTTGCGCTGGCCGGAATGCCCGGTGCAGGGACCGCCTCGAAGATAGCCGGTTCTCGCCGATCGACAGAGGATACGCAATCTCCATGCCCTTGCAAGGAAAGGACGCGCGCCAGGCCGCGCCCTCCGCGCAACAGGATGCCGCGCCGACGACTGGCGCTTTGCCGGTCCCGCAGGACGCCGATACGCTGCCGTTCTGGAAGCGGCTGACGCTCGAGGAAATGAACTCCGAGCAGTGGGAATCGCTCTGTGACGGCTGCGCGCGCTGCTGTCTGAACAAGCTCGAGGACTGGGACACCGGCGAGATCGTCTGGACGGCGATCGCCTGCGAGCTGCTCGACGACGACACCTGCCGCTGCAAGGATTACCCGAACCGGCATGATTTCGTGCCCGACTGCATCCCGCTCGATCCGGCGACGGTGCGCACGCTGACCTGGCTGCCGCCGACCTGCGGCTATCGCCTGATCGCCGAGGGCCACGACCTCTATTGGTGGCACCCGCTCGTCTCCGGCGACCCGGAAACCGTGCATGAGGCCGGCATCTCGACCTCGGGCCGCACCGTGAGCGAGAGCGATATCCCGGTGGAGGAATACGAGGACTACATCATCGCCTGGCCGGGCGAATTGGTGGAGCCAGAACCGCCGAAGGGGTAGGGGTCCGTACTCTCACGCTGCCTTCGCGAGAATGCCGGCGGCGGGTCTACGCTACCGTTCGAAACCGCTGCCTGTACTCCCTTGGCGTCACGCCGCGCTGGGCCCTGAACTGGCGGTTGAAATTGGCGAGCGTGTCGTAGCCGACATCGGAAGCGATCGCCGCGATCGGCCTGTCGCCGCCGGAGAGCAGGGCGCAGGCGGCGCCGATGCGCAGTTTCGCGACGTAAGTCGTGACGCTCTGGCCGGTATGGCGCAGGAACAGCCGATGCAGGCCGGACGGGCTGAGCGCCGCGATGTCGGCGAGGCTGTCGATCGTCAGGCGTTCGCCATAGCGCCGGTGGACATGGTCGAGGACGCGGTCGATGCGGCCGCGATCCGCCGGCTTGTCGGGCGAGGCCGGCACGGCGAGCGGCGAGGCGAGCGGTTTCGCCGCGCCGTCGCGCGCCAGCAGCGCCAGGATGCGCAGCAGCTGGATCAGCCGCTCGTCGGGCGGCAGCGTGAACAAGGTCTCGATCAGCGGCCGGGCGTCGGCGGCAAAGTCGGCGGAGAAGTGAAGACCGTTGGCGGCGCGCGACAGCATCTGGGCGACCGGGCGAAGCTCGGTGAAGACGCCGCCGAGCGGCGCCGTCCATTGCGGCAGGAACCACATCACGAGCGCGACATGCGGGCCCGCCTCGTCGATCTTCGCGGCCGAGCACCAGCTATGCGGCAGGTTCGGTCCGACCAGCACGAGGTCGCCGTCCTCGTAGCCGCCGATATGATCGCCGATGAAGCGCTGGCCGCGCGAGTTCAGCGTCAGGGTCAGCTCGAATTCGGGATGGTGATGCCACTGGAACGGGATCTCGCCGTCGAGGCGGCGGTTCAGCGTCGCCCAGGAGGCATCGTCCGGCAGCGCCAGTCGTTCGAGAAACGGCCTCATCTGGATCCATCCTGACCATCAACGCCAGAATAGTATCAATCATTGCCGGGATCGGCCAACATGGCTTCCGGCATCGTCGCTAGTCTTTCCCTACGGCATCCGCGAGGGATGCGACAGGAGAGGGAGCGAGACGATGATGTCCATGGCCGCCAATGCCGGCGCGAAGCGCGACAGCCACCCGACGACGCATCAGGAGACGCAGCTGAAGGACATCGTGAAGACGCTGCCGCTGCGCGTCCTCTCCGAGGCGGACTGGCAGCACTGGGTGACGCGCGGCTACGTCATCGTCCGCCAGGCCGTGCCGAAGGAGAATGTCGAGCGGCTGGTCGATCTTCTCTGGCAGTTCGACGAGAAGGATCCCGCCGATCCCTCGACCTGGTACGCGCCGCAGCGCCGCGATCACCTGATGAAGGAGCTGAACGGCACCGGCATGCTGGAGATCTACAATCACCAGTATCTCTGGGACAATCGCCAGCTGCAGCGAGTTTACGACGCCTTCGTCGATATCTGGGACCGCAGGGATCTCTGGGTGACGATCGACCGTGCCAATCTGAACCCGCCGAAGAAGGTCAAGGGCAACAACGCGAACGGCTTCATCCATTGGGATGCAGACACCTCGCTTGTTCCGCCGCCGATCGGCGTGCAGGGCGTGCTGAGCCTGAAGAAGCAGGACGGCGACGTCGGCGGCTTCCAGTGCATTCCGGAGCTGTTCGCTGGCTTCGACGACTGGGTGAAGACGCAGCCGGCCGACCGCGACCCGATGCATCCGGACACGGCCGGGCTCAAGATCACCAATATCGACATGGAAGCGGGCGATCTCCTGATCTTCAATTCGCTGCTCGCCCATGGCGTCCGACCGAACCATTCCGACGGCCGGGTCCGCATGGCGCAATACATCTCCATGCATCCGGCCGAGGAGGCGAACCTCGCCGAGCGGACCGAGCGCATCCGCCTCTGGCGCGAGCTCGATCACCCGAAGCGCGAGGCCTTCCCGGGCGATCCGCGCGAGTGGGAGAAGGCCAATGCCGAGACGGCGAAGCTGACGGAGCTCGGCGAAAGGCTGCTGGGCCTGAAGAGCTGGCGCGAGTAGAGGCACGGCGCGACGAGAGCGGCCCGGATCCCGGGCCGCGCCTCGGCAGCCGGAGGTTCGCCGGGGCCTATCCGGCGGCGGCGTAGGACGCGCGCAGCCGGGCGATATCCTGCCTCGGTGGCGCGCGATGGATGCGGGCGTAGTCGCGCGAGAATTGCGACGGGCTGTCATAGCCGACCGCGAAGCCGGCCTCCGCCGCCGTCATGCCGTCGAGGATCATCAGACGGCGCGCTTCCTGCAGCCGGATGTGATTGCGGAACTGCAGCGGCGTCATCGATGTCACGGCGCGGAAATGCGCGTGGAAGGCTGAAAGGCTCATGCCGGCGATGGCGGCGAGGTCCTCGACCGAGAAGACCTCGCGATAGGACGCGCGGATGAAGCGGACCGCCCGGTCGATCTGGCCCAGCCGGCCTTCCCCGGCGGCGATCTGGCGCAGCAGCGGCCCCTGTGCCCCGGCCAGCAGGCGGTGAAGGATCTCCTGCTCGACGAGCGGCGCCAGATGTTCCGTATCCTGTCCGGGCTCCAGCAGGGCGAGAAGGCGCACGGCCGCATCGAACATCTCGGACGTCGCCGCACTGTTGCCCAAGGCTTCCGCAGGCGGGGATGGTGGTTCGTCCGGCCAGGAGGCCAGGACGTGGCCGAGCACGGTTCGATCGAATTCCAGCCGCAGGCAAAGGAAGGGCTCCGCCTCGCTTGCCGAAACCACCGCCCCCATCACCGGCAGCTCGATGCCGACGACCAGCAGGCTGGCCTCGTCGTAGACGATGGCACGGCCGCCGATCGTCACCTGCTTCCGTCCCTGGGCGACGAGGCAGAGCGAGGGTGGATAGAGGGTGTGGATCGGCTCAGTCGGCGATGAGGATCGGACAAGGCCTATCCGCGGCAAGGCCGTCTCGAAGATGCCGTCCGCCGGCGCCCAACGGGCAATGCTGTCGCTCAAATCCTGACGGTTTCGCATGGCTCCATCAGCCATGCGCCGATCGGGAATGCAAGGCTGGCTCGAGAGCTTTGCAGGATCGTGCAAGAAAGCAGGGCTTCCGTTCTACCGCTCCGGCAACGGGGCGAGCGATTGTCCGGCTCCCAACTCCAAGGAGCTCCCCATGACTGGAATGGAAAACAAGGTCGTCCTGATCACCGGCGCCAGCAGCGGCATCGGCGCCGCGCTGACGCGGAAGCTGGCGGGATCGGGCGCGCGGCTTCTGATCGGCGCCCGCCGGACGGATCGCATCGAGGCGCTGGCGGCGGAGTTGCGCGACGCGGGCGGTACGGTGGAATCCCGCACGCTGGACGTGACGAGCCGTGACAGCATGAACGCCTTCGCCACGGCGGCGCTCGACAGCTTCGGCCGGATCGACGTCATCATCAACAATGCCGGCGTGATGCCGCTGTCGCCGATGGCCGCGCTCAAGATCGACGAGTGGGACCGGATGATCGACGTCAACATTCGTGGCGTGCTGCATGGCATCGCCGCCGTGCTGCCGGCGATGAGCCGGCAGGGCGAAGGCCAGATCATCAATGTCTCGTCGATCGGCGGGCTCGCCGTTTCGCCGACGGCGGCGGTCTATTGCGCCACCAAAAACGCGGTTCGGGCGATTTCCGACGGCCTCCGTCAGGAAAACGACAGCATCCGCGTGACCTGCGTCTATCCGGGCGTCGTGGAATCGGAGCTGGCCGGCACGATCACCGATCCGGTCGCGGCCGAGGCCATGGTCGCGTATCGCAGCATCGCTCTCAAGCCCGAGGCGATCGCCGCTGCCATCGCGCATGTGATCGCCCAGCCGGCGGACGTCGACACCAGCGAGATCGTCGTTCGCCCCGCCCAAAGCCGCCAGTAAGGGAAACCGCGGCCTTCACGCGTCCGTGATCGTCGCGCCCCCTTAACATCGGCGCGCCGCCACCCATCTCTCGAAGACCCTTCCCAGGGGTATCCGTTGCATCGCTGATGCGATCGACGGCCACGGTGCCGGTCCCGGCGCGGTGGCCTGCTGCGGATCTCGATTTCGGCCGGATGCGCGTGCCGCCCAAGGGCACGCCGCCGGCCTCCTCATCGAAGGACGAGACAATGGCAAAAGACATCAATGCGGCCGCTTCGGGCCAGTTTCTGATCGGCGGCGACCTGGCCGTCAACCGGCTCGGCTTCGGCGCCATGCGGATCACTGGCCCCGGCATCTGGGGCGATCCGAAGGACATCGCCGAGGCCAGGCGCACGTTGAAGCGTGTGCCTGAACTCGGCATCGACCTGATCGACACGGCCGACAGCTACGGCCCCTTCGTCAGCGAGGACCTGATCGCCGATGCCCTCTATCCCTACAAGGGCCTTGTCATCGCCACCAAGGGTGGCCTGACCCGGCATGGCCCGGATATCTGGCGGGTCGTCGGCCGGCCGGAATATCTGCGCCAGGCCGTGCTGATGAGCCTGCGCCGGCTGAAGATCGACCGCATCGATCTCTGGCAGTTGCACCGGATCGATTCCCGCGTCCCCCGCGAAGAGCAGTTCCAGGTCATCGCCGAGATGCAGAAGGAGGGCTTGATCCGCCATGTCGGCCTGTCGGAGGTGTCCGTCGAGGAGATCAAGGCGGCGCAGAAGTTCTTCCCGGTGACGACCGTGCAAAACCAGTACAACCTCGTCGATCGCAAGAGCGAGGCGGTGCTCGACTTCGCCGAGGCCAACCAGATCGGCTTCATTCCCTGGGCGCCGCTCGCCTCGGGCGATCTCGCCCGGCCGGGTTCGGCGCTGACCAAGATCGCCGGCAAGCTCGGCGCGACGCCGAGCCAGGTGGCGCTCGCCTGGCTGCTGAAGCGCTCGAAGGTGATGCTGCCGATCCCCGGCACCGGCAGTGTCCGGCATCTGGAGGAGAACACGGCCGCCGCGTCGATCCAGCTCTCCGACACGGATTTCGCCGATCTCGACGCGGAAGCCCGCCGCGCGGCGTAGCATTGTCAGGATACCCGCCGGCCATGGCGGTTGTCGTGGCCGGCGGATTGTTCTCATCGCATGGCGCCGGCCCCAATCTCCCCCTCGCCGTCATCCCGGGCTTGTCCCGGGATCCTTACAGCCGGCTTGCCGGCCGTGCGAACCTCCCCTCGGCTGCATGAAGCCCCGTCGGCGCAGGGATGACGGCGGAGGGTGGGGCTCAGTCCAGCAGACTGAGCGCCACGATCTCGTCGGAAACCCGCGGCGTCAGGATCGAATTGGCGGCGACGGTGAAGACGACATTTTGCCTGCCTTGTTGTCGTAGACCGCCGGCATCGCGACCGCTGGCGCCTCGACCCGCGACTTCCACAGCACGTCACCCGCCTTTGGGTCGATCGCGCGGACGCCCGTATCCACCGAAACGATCAGGCCGGCGAAGGCGGTCAGCGCCATGATCCAGGCGCCGAGCGATCGGACGTTCCGGGTGGCATGGGTTGGGTCGACGGTCTCGATGTGGCTCGACCCCATGCGAGGCTCGGCCACAAGTGGCTCGCCGGCCGTCCCCTTATGGTTCACATTGATGGGATCGCCCGTCGCGCCGGGCGATCCGTCCGACCGTCGAAGGAAGCACGTCATGGATTATGTCCGTCTCGGCCGCACTGGCCTCGAAGTCTCCCGCCTTTGCCTCGGCTGCATGAGCTATGGCGATCCGGCCCGTGGCAACCATGCCTGGACGTTGCCCGAGGATGAGAGCCGGCCTTTCATCCGCAAGGCGCTCGATCTCGGCATCAACTTCTTCGACACGGCGAACGTCTATTCGGATGGCACCAGCGAGGAGATCGTCGGCCGGGCGCTGAAAGATTACGCCCGCCGCGAGGAGGTGGTGATCGCCACGAAGGTGCATGGCCGCATGCGCCCCGGCCCGAACGGCGCCGGCCTGTCGCGAAAGGCCATCCTGCAGGAGATCGACGCCAGCCTGACCCGGCTCGGCACCGACTATGTCGATCTCTACCAGATCCATCGCTTCGACTATCAGACGCCGATCGAGGAGACGCTCGAGGCGCTCGACGAGGTCGTGAAATCGGGCAAGGCGCGCTATATCGGCGCCTCGTCGATGCATGCCTGGCAGTTCGCCAAGATGCTGGGCGCGCAGGAGCGGCTGGGCCTTGCCCGCTTCGTCTCGATGCAGAACTACGTTAATTTGCTCTATCGCGAGGAGGAGCGCGAGATGCTGCCGCTCTGCGCGGACGAGGGCATCGGCGTGATCCCGTGGAGTCCGCTGGCGCGCGGCCGGCTGACGCGCGACTGGGACGAGAAGACGGCGCGCGCCGAGACGGACGAATTCGGCAAGGGCCTCTATGCCCGCACCGCCGATGCCGACCGGCAGGTGGTCGAGGCGGTCGCCCATGTCGCCGCCCAGCGCGGCCTGCCGCGCGCGCAGATCGCGCTCGCCTGGGTGCTGTCGAAATCGGGGATCACCGCGCCGATCGTCGGCGCCACCAAGCCGCATCACCTCGACGACGCGGCGGCGGCGCTCACGGTCCGGCTCGACGATTTCGAGATCGCCGCGCTGGAGGCCGCCTACGTGCCGCACGCGGTGGCCGGCTTCATGTGAGGCGGCGGCTCACTGCTGGTCGAACCAGGATTTCCATTCCGGCACCGCCTTGGCATAGGTGCCGCGATGGGTGGTCGGGCCGGTCGAGATCGCGGTGACCGCGGGGTTGCCGGCGCCCATTGCGCGCTGGTAGGTCATCGCCATCTGGCCGACGCCGGTGGTGATGGCCTCGTCCGCATCGCCATAATAGTTGCGGACGGGCGACTTTATGATCCAGCGATAGGCCTGCGCCTCACGCAGCAGCCTGCCATAGGCCGATCCGGCGAAGAACTGCGGATCGAAATAGTCGGCCCGGACCAGCTTGCGCAGATCGGACGGGATGTCCGCAGCGTCGAAAGGCTCGCGCTCATACGCTTTGCGCGCGACGTCGTAATAGGCGTCGTTCAGGACGGAGCGGGCGAGGCCCGGCACGCCATAGTAGTTCTCATAGGCGAAGGACGACAGGATCACGATGCTGTTGAGCCAGTCGGCATCGATGGGGCGCGGAAAGTTCAGGAAGCCGTTCATCAGCGCGAACACGTCGAGCGGCGCGCTGGCCGTGGCGGCGGCGGCGACCCGGACGCCGGCGCTTTCCAGCTTCTCAAGGCATGCCATGGTGACGAAGCCGCCTTGCGACCAGCCGCCAAGGACGAGCTTGTCGGTGGTGATGCCCATCGCGCCGAGCACGTCGCCCGAGGCGCGGATCATGTCGTGGCAGGCCTGCTGGTGGCTGCCCTTTACCATGTAGCCCTCGGGCTCGGACGAAATGCCCATGCCGAAATAGTCGGCTCCGATGACGACATAGCCCTGGCCGGCGAACTGCGCCAGCATCAGTTGGGTCTCGGGTGACTGCTCTGGAAACGAAGGAACCTGTTGCCGTTCGTAGACCGTGCCGTGCTGGTAGGAGAGAACGGGGAAGGATTCCGCCCCCGTGTCCGGGATCGCCAGAAGACCCGATGCGCGGATCGGCTTATTGCCGCGTTCCGGCACGACGGAATCGTAGCTTAACCGATAGAGCGTCACGGCGTTCCTTGCGGGCGTATAGGCCACGTCGATGCCGGCAAATTTCGGAAAATTAGTCGTGAGGATCCGGTTCAGCCTGTCGGCGTCCCAGTGGCCGATGCGCTCGTAGCGGACGCCAGAATTCACGGCGGCAGCCGGACCGGCCGGCTCGGACGGCGCGATCGGCGCTTCGCCCGACGACGCCGCCATGGCAGCGAGAGGCGCCGCGAGACAAGCGCCCAGAAGCGCGAGGGTACAGATGATCTTCGACATGAAAGCTCCCGGCGACGGGCGTTTCTCCTGCACCGGCGCCGGTCGCCCGCCTCGGGCATAGTCCCATTGCGTAAAGATCCCGTTGCAGGGGGCGGCAACGCCCCGCTTTACCGCGAGCCGCAATGGCGCGAGGATCTGGGCAGATCCTCGATTTCTGAACCGTCGCAGGCCCGGATCCGCGCCCGCTCTATCAGGACGTGCTGGTGGCGCTCGACCGAGGGCGTGGCATCAACGACGGCCAGCCGAGCCAGTGGGCGCAGGTGTTTGACCGGCAGCGGTGCCGCCTTCATCGCCTTTCTCGGCGCGCGCGACGAGGAAGTCGGACGCCGCCTCGCCAGGGCGCTTTCTCGCGATGGTGGCGGCCCGGTCCGCTCGCTGCGCCGCGATGTCCACGCCGAGGAGGCGAGCTGCCGGCTGCACGGCGAAGGCTGGTGCCTGTCGCGACGGCAGCCGGCAACAGGATCAGGCGACGGCGCATGACGGATTAGGCCGGGCCCCAGAGGATGCCAGAGACTGTTGTCGGCATTGCGTCTGGAGCCGGAGGCAGAGCTGTGCTCTGATCGACGGCATCGGCACGGACGGGCGCCCGCATGACGAACTACTGGACCTCGGCAGGGATCGGGATTGCCTTTGCGGCGGCGGCGCTGGCGATCGTCTTCGGCAGCTATTTTCTCGCCCGTCGGCTGCTCAGCAATGGCGAGGACGGCGATCGGACGCCAGAGGCGGCCGCCTCGATCGCGGTCCGCATCGCCGCGCTGCACGGCCTGATCCTGGCGCTGGTCTATGCGCAGGAGCTCGACGACTACAAGGGCATCCGCAATGTGCTGACGCAGGAGGCGACGGCGATCTCTGACGTCTATCACGATGTCGGCCGCTATGGCGGCCCGATCGTCGCCCCGGTGCAGGCGACGCTGGCAAGCTATCTCGATACAGTTGTGAACGAGGAGTGGGACCAGCTGGCGCGGGGAGAAGGTCTGTCGGCGCAGGCTTGGATCGACTGGGACAATGTCTACCAGAAGCTGCTCGACCTGACGCCGACGAGCGATCGCGAGCGCTACCTGGCCGGGCGGATGCGCGACCGAATTACCGCCGTCGCCGGCTTTCGCCAGCTGCGCGAGGCGACGGCGGTCGGTCGCTTCAGCGGCCTGTTCTGGGCGCCGGCCCTGATCGGGCTCGCGCTGCTGGCCGTGCCTTTCTATGTCTATCGCCCGAGCCGCAGCAATCTGATCTTGCTGTCGATCTTCGCGCTCTATTCCGGCGTCATCCTGTTCTTCATCTACGCCTTCGCCAATCCCTTCGCCCAGCCCGGAAAGCTGCAGCCGGTGCCTTTCCAGCATCTCCTGCGCGGCGACATCGGCAAGAGCCTGCCGAACGGTTGACGGTCGCCCGTGCCTTGCCCGCCCCTACCTTGCCGTCCAGCCGCCGTCGACGAGGATCGTCTGCCCGGTGATCATCGAAGCGGCGTCGGAGGCGAGGAAGACGATGACGCCGGAGACCTCCTTCGGCTCGCCGATCCGGTGCAGCGCGGCGATGCGCTCCAGCACGTCGGCGTGGAACTTGGGATCGGAAAGTGCCTCGGCGGTGCCGTCAGTGCGGATGAAGGTCGGCGCGACACAGTTGACGCGGACATTGTGTCGGCCCCATTCGACCGCGAAGCATTTCGTCATGTGGCCGACGGCCGCCTTGCTCAGGCAGTAGATCGCCTCGCCGGGCAGGGCGATCGAGCCGGCCTGCGAGCCCATGTTGACGATGGCGCCGGATTTTCGTGCGATCATGTGGCGGCCGACATACTGGCTCAGGAAGAAGGTCGACTTCACGTTCAGGTTGATCGTGAAGTCGAACTCGTCTTCCGGATAGTCCTCGACAGGGCCCTCGGTGCCGCCGCCGACATTGTTGACCAGGATGTCGAGATGGCCGAATTCGGCGATCGCTCTGTCCACGGCGGCATAGGCCTGCTTCAAATCGAGGACATCCATCTGCAGCGGCAGGGCGCGGCGGCCCATCGCCTCGATTTCCTGAACCAGGCCGGCATCGGCGGTCGCATCGCGCAGGCCGAGCGCCACGTCGGCGCCGGCCGCCGCGAGCGCCAGCGCCGTGGCGCGTCCCAGTCCACGCGCCGCGCCGGTGACCAGGGCCTTGCGGCCGGCGAGGCTGAAATTCGGCAGGTCGCTCATCGGTTTCCCCTCCCAAGGAATGGATGTCTTGCGGGAGGATAGAGCAGGGCGGGAAGCTTGTCTGGCGCTGTTGCACGCCATGGCCATCCGATCGAAGCCGTCCGCAACCCTCGGCATGGCGGTGGACCGGTTCGGATGATAGGAAAATAATCCTTGACAGCGTGACGCTGCTCCGGTAGGGTTCAGGCATCGTCGAAGAGTTGCGTTCGGCGGCGGGTTCGCCGCTCCGACGACTTCGCACCCAAGTTCATTCCACCCTCTGTCGTCATCCCGGGCTTGACCCGGGGCCCATGCAGCCGCGTTGCCGGCCGTGCGAACCTCTCCGTGGCGCGGCTGGATGGATCCTCGCCTTTGCGAGGAGGGCGGATAGCGTGGGGCACAGGCTGAGCGCGAGGATGTCGGGGAGTGGCGTGAGCGCCGCGTCCTCTTCAAAACGTCCTGGCGCCCCTGCGCGCCGCAGTCCCCGCATCGAGGCAAACGA
Organism: Kaistia granuli DSM 23481; assembly: GCF_000380505.1. Taxonomy (GTDB): domain Bacteria; phylum Pseudomonadota; class Alphaproteobacteria; order Rhizobiales; family Kaistiaceae; genus Kaistia; species Kaistia granuli. The sequence goes on from NZ_AQYH01000010.1 coordinate 132,219, forward strand.
ATGCCGGAGCTCACCCTCGACCAATGGGCGGCGATCCGCGTCGCCTATGAGACGACGGCGGTGCCGCTGCGCGAGCTCGCCGCCAGCCATGGCGTCAGCCATGTCTCGGTGGCCAAGCGGGCGGAGCGGCAGGGATGGCTGCGGCCGGGCGAGGCGCCGCCGCTGCCGGACGGCGCGGCCGAGGAAAAGCTGGTGGCGCGGCTCTATCGCACCTTCGAACGGCAGATCGGCGAGCTGGAACTGCGCTTCGCCGGCGCCGAGGGCGGCGTCGACGAGAAGGATGCGCGGACGCTATCCGTGCTCGCCCGCACGCTGGAGACGCTGGCGAAGCTGAGGGGAGGCGCGGAAGCGGATGGCGAGGACGTTGGCGGCGGCGTCGACATCGATTCTCTCCGGGCGCGCCTTCAGGCACGCCTGGAACAGCTCGACGCGGCGGGGGATGCGGCCGGCGCGACTGCTGGCGGAACTGCGGCCGGATGAGGTCGAGGCGTTCCAGCAGGATTGGGATTTCTGGGCCCGCGACGACCAGTTTCCGCCCGAGGGCGACTGGCTCACCTGGCTGATGATTGGCGGTCGCGGCGCCGGCAAGACGCGCGCCGGCGCGGAATGGATCCGTGGCCTCGCCGCCGGCCGCCCGGGTTTTGCGAAATCACCGGTCGGGCATATCGCCCTGATCGGCGAGACGCTGGCCGATGTTCGCGACGTGATGATCGAGGGCGTTTCGGGGCTGCTGGCCGTGCATTCGCGCCGCGAGCGGCCGAACTGGCAGCCGTCGCGGCGTCGGCTCGAATGGCCGAACGGCGCTGTGGCGCTCTGCTTTTCGTCGGAGGATCCCGAAAGCCTGCGAGGGCCGCAATTCGAGGCGGCCTGGGCGGACGAACTGGGCAAGTGGCGCTATCCGGAGGCCTGCTGGGACATGCTGCAATTCGGCCTCAGGCTCGGCGACATGCCGCGCCAGCTGGTGACGACGACGCCGCGCCCGATCCCGCTCTTGAAGCGGCTGCTTTCGGCCGAGCGCAGCGTGATCACCCGCGCCGGCACGTCCGCCAACCTCGCCAATCTGGCGCCGGGTTTCCTGGAGCGCGTCGTCGGACGCTATCGCGGTACGCGGCTCGGTCGGCAGGAGATTGACGGCGAGTGGATCGAGGATCGCGCCGATGCGCTCTGGAGCCGCGACGACATCGAGAGCGCGCGCGTCGACAAGGCGCCGGAACTCGTCCGCATCGCGGTTGCCGTCGATCCGCCCGCCTCGCGCCGCAAGGGAGCGGATGCCTGCGGCATCGTCGCCTGCGGCCTGGCGGCGGACGGCGTCGCCTATGTGCTGGCCGATCGGAGCCTCGCCGAGGTGAAGCCGGCCGCCTGGGCCGCCGCCGCGATCGGGCTCTATCGGGCGCTCGACGCCGACATGCTGGTCGCCGAGGTCAACCAGGGCGGTGACATGGTGGCGAGCGTCCTGAACGAGGTCGATCCGGCCGTGCCGGTAACGTCGGTTCGCGCCACTCGCGGCAAATATCTGCGCGCCGAGCCGGTCGCGGCGCTCTATGCGCAGGGACGGGTGCGCCATGCGGGAACCTTCCCGGCGCTGGAGGACGAAATGGCGGATTTCGGCCCGGAAGGGCTCGCCAATGGCCGCTCGCCGGATCGGCTCGACGCGCTGGTCTGGGCGCTGACGGCGCTGATGCTGCGCGCGCCGGGCGAGCCGAGAATCCGGACAATGTGACAAGGAGGCGGCTCCCGGCGTCGAAACCCGGTTGTCTTGCGAGGCGAATCTCCGGATGCATCGAACTGGAGTGGAGCGGACGCCGGCGATCGGGATGTCCGGCGGATGGAATGGGGGCTGTCGATGCAACTTTCGGTGCCGATGCTGTTTGTCTTGTTCACGGCCCTCGGCCTCGTGTTCTACCTGGTCGGCCGGGTGGCGCTCTACGGCCTTTCGAGGCATGCCGAATACGACGCGCTTTCGATCCCGCAGCCGGCATTCCTCGGCACCATCGCGACAGCCTGGGCGCTTTCGCTCGGCTTCATCGCCGCCGATATCTGGACGGTCAATTCAAGGGCGGACCAGGCGACGAGCATGGAACGCTCGGCGATCATCCATCTGCTGCGCAGCACCGAGGCGGATGTCCTCGATGCGCCGAACCTCGCCACGGCGATCGGTGCCTACCGCAAGCATGTGGCGACGAAGGAATGGCTTAGGGACAACAATGTGGGGCCGGACCGGGAGGTCGAGGCGGCGCTACATGATATCAGCGGCGAGATCGCACGACTGGCGCGTGCCAATGCCCCGTCGCAGCTGGTGTCGCAGCTTGTGCATGATTTCAACGATCTGCAGGAGGCGCGGAACCTGCGCCTCGCCGTCGGCAACACCTCGATCGACTATTACAAATGGTATCTGGTGATCTTCCTGACGTTGCTGACTGCGATCACCATCGCCTCGACCCATGCCGACCGCATCCGCGCCGGCCGGCGGGCCTTGGCGATCTACGCGATCACGGCTTCGATCAGCCTGTGGATCCTTGCCATCCACGCCAATCCCTATGTCGGGATCGAGGCCCTGCATCCGTCGCTGCTGTTCAACAGCCAGAAGCACGCCGACATGGCGCTCGACGGTCCGTAGCCGCCGCGCTACCCCGATCCGTTCAATTCAGGCACCCTCAAGCACCACCACGGCCGGGGTGGCCGGCGGCGGGCTTGCGATCTGTCGGGCGACGACCACCTGGTTGCGGCCGGCACGCTTCGCCTCGTAGAGCGCGCGATCGGCATCCGCGAGGATGCGATCGATGCTGCCGGCCTGTGCCGTGCCGGCCGAGACATCCGACACGGCCAGCCCCGCGCTGACCGTGCAGGTCAGCCGTTCCTCGGTATTCACCAGCGTCAGGAAGCGGGCGCGCACCGCCTCGGCATGGCGCAGGGCGATTTCGGTCGTCGCGTCGCGAAGGATGAGCGCGAATTCCTCGCCGCCGATCCGGGCGGCCGAAGCGCCGTCCGGGAGGTCTTGCTTCAGGGCGCGCGCGAAGAGCGCGATGACGCGGTCGCCCATGGCATGCCCATGCGTGTCGTTGATCGACTTGAACTCGTCGATATCGAAGAGGATGGCGATGCTGGCGGGGGGCAGCGGGCCCGCATGCGCCTCGAACAGGGCGCGTCGGTTCATCAACCCGGTAAGGGAATCGGTCAGCGCCTCGCGCCGATGGGCCTGGACGGTGCGGATCTGGCTCAACGCCATCGTCAGGGCGCCGATGGCCGGAATCGCTCCGATCACCAGCATGATCGACAGATCCTGGGCCCAGTTTCTGGGCGGGCCCTGTACCACGATGCCGTCATTGAGCAGAACCAGCGCTGCCCGCGGCAGGAACGACAGGCCGACCATGAAATAGAGGGCGGCGATGGCGATCGTCGTCATCGGAGCCTGCTCGCGCGCCATCCAGTACTCGAACGCCACCATCGCCAGCAGAACGGCCGAGGTCAGGAAGCCGATCGCATAGGTGATGCCATTATGGCCGGCGAGGAGCGGCAATAGCGTCGGGATGATCGTTGCGAGGCTCGCCACGCCGATCTGTCGCCAGGGCGAGGTTCCTCGCCGGAACTGGGCCGCGCTGCCATAGAGATGGGCATTGCCGGCCAGAAGCAGCGTGAAGGCGGCGGCGAGCGGGGGCGAAGACGGGCGGGCGCTGTCGAGGGCCGAGAAGCCTACACTGACGGCGATCAGCAAGGCGCCGATGCCGCTGGGCAGCAGAAAGCCGTCCTTGCGGGATGTCCGCCAGGCCGCGAACAGGATGGCGGACAGGAAGGCAGCGGAAAAGCCGATGGCGATAAGGAGCGAGGCGAAATCGAGCACCAGATAGTCCTCTCAGGCGGGAACACCCAATGGGCCCCAGCGCCTTGGCGCGGACCCGACCAAGCCCTGGTTCGGGCCTCGCCTTCCAAAACCTGCGTGCATGATCCCGTTGTCCGCCGTTAACGCATGGAGAGGCGCGCCAGCGTCAACAGGTTGCCCCGCAGTAAATGGCAGCGGAGAGGTTGCAAGACAAGACTTTTCGCTGCCCGGGCCGCATGCGGAAACGGGCCGGAGCGAATGATTTTTCCGCTTCGCCATGGCCCGCAGACAAGCTTTCGGATCGGAGACGCCATGAAACCGAACCTTCTTGCCCGCCTGTTCGGCGGGCGTGCCGCCGTGCCCGAGGCGAAAGCCTCCCGGGCCGGGCCGCTGATCGCCCTGCAGGGACACGGCCGTCCGGTCTGGACGTCCCGCGACCTCGCCTCGCTCGCCCGCGAAGGCTTCATGAAAAACGCCATCGTCTATCGCGCCGTGACGATGATCGCCGAGGCCGCCGCCTCGGTGCCGCTGCTCGCCTATGAAGGCGAGGCCGAGCGGCCGGATCATCCGCTGCTGGCGCTCTTGGCGCATCCGAACGCACGCCAGTCCGGCGCCGCCTGGTTCGAGGCGCTCTACGGCAATTGGCTCGTTTCCGGCAATGCCTATGCCGAGCTGGTCAAGCTTGGCGGGCTGCCGGCCGAACTGCATGCGCTGCGGCCGGACCGGATGAAGGTGGTGGCGGGGCCGGATGGCTGGCCCGAAGCCTATGAGTATTCCGTCGCCGGCCGGTCGGTGCGCTTTCCGGTCGAGGACGGCCAGTCGCCGATCCTGCATCTTCGAACCTATCATCCGCTCGACGACCACTACGGCTTCGCGCCGCTGGAGGCGGCGGCGGTGGCGCTCGACCTGCACAATGCCGCCGGTGCCTGGAACAAGGCCCTGCTCGACAATGCGGCGCGGCCCTCCGGCGCGCTGGTCTATCGCGGCGAGGGGGGCGCCAATCTCAGCCAGGACCAGTTTGAGCGCCTGAAGCGCGAACTGGAGGCGAACTATACCGGCGCCGTCAATGCCGGCCGGCCGCTTCTGCTCGAGGGCGGACTGGACTGGACCTCGATGGCGCTCACCCCGCGCGACATGGATTTCATGGAGGCGAAGCACGGCGCGGCGCGCGAGATCGCGCTCGCCTTCGGCGTGCCGCCCATGCTGCTGGGCATTCCGGGCGACAACACCTATGCGAACTATGCCGAGGCCAACCGCGTCTTCTGGCGCCAGACCGTCCTGCCGCTGGTCGGCCGCACGGCCGAGGCGCTGGCGGCGTGGCTGGCGCCGCACTATCCGGGCGGCGGGCTGCGGCTCGGCTTTGACACCGATGCTGTGGAAGCGCTTTCGGTCGAGCGCGCCGCGCTCTGGAGCCGGGTCGGCGCCGCGGATTTCCTGACGCGCGACGAGAAGCGGCAGGCGGTTGGGTATGGGGTGGAGGGGCGGGCTCTGGAAGAAGGAGAAGAGGGGTGGACGACTTGACCCGCATCTTCGCCAGCCGCGGCGACCTCGCGCATCTTGCACTGTTCCTCTGGGCTTCCGGCGCCAGCGCGCTGCTGGTCTGGGCGCTCCGGGAACTCGCCAGCTCCAACCGCCGCTTCAACGACTTCGTCGCCGAGATCGCCCGGCTGAATCGGTTCTTCAACGACCGGCGGTAAGGGATTCTGGCGACAGATGTTTTCGGGTCTTCACGCCGCAAGTCGGGAGACTGTCCACCGTCATCCTCGCGAAGGCGAGGATCCATCCAGCCGGGTTACAGGGAAGCTCGCACTTCCCGCGCTTCGGCTGAATGGATCCCGGATCTCCGCTTCGCTGCGTCCGGGATGACGGCGAGGGTGGGCTCGGGGCAACATCAACGGAGAACATGCCGACATGACAGTCCTCCTCAACCGCATGCTGCGGCGCCTCGCGCCGGACCACCGCCAGGTGTTTCGCGATTTCGTCGGCGCGCTGGAGCGGCTGATCGGCCGGCCGTGAAACTGTGAGCGCGCCAGCCGTAACGGTTTGACGACATGCCGCTCTCATCCTTCTCAGGAGGCCCGGATCGGCCGTCGCGAAGGAGGCAAGGCGACTGGCTGCGCGATGCACCACCGGCGCCCGGCACGAAGGCGATGTCGCCGGCCGCCTGAATCACCCTGTCAGCCGCCCGCCCCAACCCCTTGATCCGACTCCTCCCTTTTCCGCGGCGCTCGCCGCGAAGGAGACCGCATGGCCATCCCGCAGACGCCCGCCCTCGAGACCAAGTTCGCCGCCGCGGACCTTTCCGGCATCGACGGCGAAGGGGTCTTTTCCGGCTATGCCAGCCTGTTCGGCTCGGCCGATCTCTCTGGCGATCTCGTCATGCCGGGCGCCTTTCGCCGCTCGCTGGCGACCCGAAGCGCCGGCGGAATCCGCATGCTCTACCAGCACGATCCGGCCGAACCGATCGGTGTCTGGATGGAGATCCGCGAGGACCCGCGCGGCCTGTTCGTCAGGGGGCGTCTCATGCCCGACGTGGCGCGGGGCCGCGAAGTGGCGAGCCTTATGCGGGCCGGCGCGCTCGACGGGCTCTCGATCGGCTTCAAGACCGTCAAGGCCCGTGCCGACCGCACGGCTGGTATCCGCCGGCTGGTGGAGATCGACCTCTGGGAGATCTCGGTCGTCACCTTTCCGATGCAGCCCGACGCCCGCGTCTCGACCGTGAAGACCACCGGCCTGGCGGCGCGGATGCGCCGGGCCGCCCGATCCCTCCACCCGACCCGCCTTCCTCTCCACCCGACCGGCCTTCCTCTTCACCCGACAAGGACAACGCGATGACAGAGACCCTCTCCGCCGCCCCCGAGGCGAAATCCGCCGAGAGCGGCGACGTTTCCGCCGCCTTCGACGATTTCATGCGCGCCTTCGAGGCGTTCAAGGACACGAATGACGAGCGGCTGACCGAGATCGAGACCAAGCTCACGGCCGATGTTGTCACCACCGACAAGCTCGACCGCATCAACAAGGCGCTGGACGAGCTGACGCTGAAGGGCCGCCGGCCGCCGCTCTCGGCCGAGCGCGGGCCGGCGCGACCTTCCGAGCACAAGCAGGCTTTCGAAAGCTATGTGCGCGGCGGCGACGAGGACGGCTTCCGCCGGCTGGAGCAAAAGGCGCTCTCGGCTGGTTCGAACGCCGATGGCGGCTATCTTGTGCCGATCGAAACGGAGACGGAGATCGGCAAGCGCCTCGCCGCCATCTCGCCGATCCGCGCCATCGCCGATGTTCGCCAGGTCTCGTCGGGCACCTATCGCAAGCCGTTCATGACCGCCGGTCCGGCGGTCGGCTGGGCCGGCGAGACCGATGCGCGCCCGCAGACCGCCTCGCCCACCATCGCTGCGCTCGATTTCCCGGCGATGGAGCTCTACGCCATGCCGGCGGCGACGGCGGGGCTGCTCGACGACTCGGCCGTCAACATCGATGACTGGATCGCCGCCGAGGTGGAGGGCGCCTTCGCGGCGCAGGAGGGTACCGCCTTCGTCTCCGGCGACGGCAGCAACAAGCCGAAGGGCTTCCTCGCCTATACGACCGCCGCCGAGGCGAGCTGGGTCTGGGGCAAGCTCGGTTATGTCGTGACGGGCGCCTCCGGCGGGCTTCCCTCCAGCAATCCGTCCGACGTGCTGGTCGACCTGATCTACACGCTGAAGGCCGGCTATCGCGCCAATGCCCGCTTCGTCCTGAACCGCCGCACCCAGGCCTCGATCCGCAAGCTGAAGGACGCCGACGGCCATTATCTCTGGCAGCCGGCGGCGGTGGCGGGCGGCGAGGCGTCGCTGCTGGGCTTCCCGGTCACCGAGGCCGAGGACATGCCCGACATCGGCGCCAATTCGCTGTCGCTCGCCTTCGGCGATTTTCGCCGCGGTTACTTGGTCGTCGACCGCCTCGGCGTCCGCGTGTTGCGCGATCCCTATTCGGCGAAACCCTACGTCCTCTTCTACACCACGAAGCGTGTCGGCGGCGGCGTCCAGGACTTTGACGCGATCAAGCTGCTGAAGTTCGGCACGAGCTAGGGGCAAGACCCGACCGCTCCCATAGAGCGCTTTCACATCCTCCGCCCCTCCGCCGTCATCCTCGCGAAAGCAAGGATCCATGCAGCTGGGTTGTCGGACGGCTCGCACCTCCCGACGCCTCGGCTGCATGGATCCCGGGTCTTCGCCCGGGACGACGCCGAGCGTTGGCCTCTCCCGACCCCTCCCCACAAGGGGGAGGGAACCCATTCCTTCGGCCGGCCCCGGTTCCCTCCCGCCGGGGCTGGCCGGGAGCGGCGTCTGGCTCCCCGCCGGCGCCGCTCCATCCCAATTCTCATCCTCATCCAGGAGCCATCATGACCGCAGCGCTCGTTTCCGGGCCGGCGACCGAGCCGGTGTCGCTCGCCGACGTCAAGGCGCATCTGCGCGTCGACGGCACGGCGGAGGACGATCTGATCGCCGCCGCGATCGTGGCGGCGCGCACCCACGTCGAGAGCGAGACGAGGCGTCAGCTGATCGCGCAATCCTGGCGTATCTATCTCGACGAATGGCCGTCCGGCCGCGCCATCGAGTTGCCCCTCGCGCCGCTGATCTCGGTCGAAAGCGTCACGCTCTACGACGTCGTCGGCGCGGCGCATGTCCTCGACCCGGCGGACTATCGCGTCGACGCCGCTCGCCTGCCGCCGCGCATCGTGGCCAAGCTGAAGCCGGCCGTCGCGCTCTACGACAATGGCATCGAGATCGACATCACCGCCGGCTATGGCGTGACCAGCCTCGCGGTGCCGGCGCCACTCCGACAGGCGATCCTGATGCTCGTCGCGCATTGGTACGAGCATCGCGGCGCCGTCGGCTTCGACCAGGCCGGCGACGTCGCGCCGCTTGGCTTCGAGGCGCTGGTCGCGCCCTATCGGGTGCGTTTGCTGTGACTGGCTTCGACCCCGGCCAGCTGTCGAGCCGCATCGTCCTCGAGCGGCCCGTCCGCACGGCGGACGGCGCCGGCGGTGCGACCGTCACCTGGGAGGCCGTCGCCACGCTCTGGGCCGCGATCGAGTCGGTCGCGGCCGGTGAGAGCTTGGCCGCCGACCGGCTTTCGACCCGGGTCACGCACCGGATCCGGATCCGCTTCCGCGCCGATATCGAGGGCGGCCTGCGGATCGTCTATCGCGGTCGTATCCTGCGCATCGCCGCCTGGCGCGACCCGGACGATCAGCGACGCTTCCTTGTTCTCGATGCGGCGGAGGAGCGGGCATGAACGCGCGGGCGCTGACCGGATCGGCGCTCGCCGCCGCCTTGCGGAAGGCGGTAGCGCCGGCCGTTTCCGAGGCGTTGCAGCGCAATGCTGAAAGGCTGAGGCAAGTGCTCGCGGATGCCCGGGCGGAGCGCGATCTGCCCTCTTCCCCCTTGTGGGGGAGCGTTGGAGAGGGGGGTACCAGCTCCGCGCTGCGAGTTGGACCTCCCGACATCGGCGCCGGTACCCCTCACCCTGACCCTCTCCCACAAGGGGAGAGGGAAACGGAACTCATCCTCGCCGCGCCGCGCGCGGCGGGCAACCTCTCCCTCGACATCACGCTCACCGGCGAAAACCTGTTCGCCCGGGAGTTCGGCGCGCTCGACGCTGCCGCCGATCCCGTTATCGGCCCGGCGATTCACCGCCTGAAGAGGAGATCGCGATGATCGCAGCCCTCGAGCTTCAGGCGGCGCTCGTCGCCCGAGTTCTGACCGATGGCGATCTCGCGGCCCTTGTCGACGGTCGCATCCATGACGGCGCGCCTCGCGCCACGGCGTTTCCGTCCATCACCATTGGCGAGACGGGACAGGCCGACTGGTCGAGCGACAACGAGGCGGGCGGCGAGGTTCGTCTCACCCTGCACGTCTGGTCGCGCGGTGTCGGCAAGCGCAAGGCCTGGACCATAATCGGCCATCTGATGCGCCTGCTGCACGACGCGCCGCTGGTCCTTGAGGCGGGCGCGCTGGTGCTCGTCCGCATCACTTTCGCGGAAGTTCGCCTGGATCCAGACGGCATTACCGAGCACGGCGTCGTGCGGGTCGCCGCGCTGGTCGAGAACTAGGGGCGCCAGCAGCGACCTCCGCTTCAGCATCCGGGACAATCCAGATCGAAAGGAACCACCATGACCGCGCAGAAGGGCAAGGATCTGCTCCTGAAGATCGACACCACCGGATCCGGCGCTTTCGCGACGGTGGCCGGCATGCGGACGCGGCGATTCGCGCTCAACGCCGAGACGGTCGACATCACCGACACGGACTCGGCCGGCCGCTGGCGCGAGCTTTTGGCCGGCGCCGGTGTGCGCCGCGCCAGCGTCTCCGGCTCCGGCATCTTTCGCGATGCCGCGACCGACGCCGCGATCCGCACGCTGTTCTTCGACGGCGCGATCCGGGATTTCCAGCTGATCGTGCCGGATTTCGGCACGCTCGCCGGACCGTTCCAGCTGACCGCGCTCGACTATGCCGGCGAGCATGACGGCGCCGTCACCTACGAGATCGCGCTGGAATCGGCCGGCCTCGTCAGCTTCACGGCGGCTTCGTGATGGCGAACCGGCATCGCGGCGAGATCGAGGCCGTGCTCGACGGAAAGCCGCATGTGCTCTGCCTGACGCTCGGCGCGCTGGCGGAGCTGGAGACGGCGTTCGGAGCGGAGGACCTTTCTGCGCTCGCCGCCCGCTTCGGCGAGGGCAGGCTTTCGGCGCGCGATGCGATCCGCATCCTCGGCGCGGGCCTGCGCGGTGCGGGGGCTGTGATCGACGACCATCAGGTCGCCGCCATGCGCGCCGAGCACGGCGCGGCCGGCTTCGCGGGAATCGTCTCCGAGCTTCTCGGCGCGACCTTCGGCGGGGGTGGGGGGTGAGAGCCTTGCTTCCCTCAGGCGGCGAGGTGCCGCCCTTTCCCTGGCGCGAGGCGATGGCGATCGGCTTTGGGGTGCTGAAGCTCTCGAGCCGCGAATTCTGGGCGCTGACGCCGCGCGAGCTCGCCGCCGCGATCGTGGGCCTGACCGGCAGGACTTCAGCGCCGATGGACCGCGCCGCTTTCGAGGATCTTGCGCGGCGCTATCCGGACCTTGAATCCTCCCCTTGAGGGAGGGTTCGAACGGAGCGGGTGGGCCCAGGGAATAAGGAGCCATTTGCATGACCGCACCGATCGACGAACTGTCCGTCCGCATCACCGCCGACACCTCCGCCTTCACCGCCTCGCTGGATGGCCTGGCCAAGCAGGCGGACGGCCTTTCCGGCACGATCAGCCGGGCGTTTCGCGACGCCGTCGTCGGCGGCAAGGAATTCGACGACATCCTGAAGGGCCTGGCGCTGCGCTTCTCGACCATGGCGCTGAACGCGGCGCTGAAGCCGATCGAAAGCGGGATCGGCGGCCTGCTGTCGGGGCTCGTCGGTTCGCTCGGCGGGCTGGGCGGCGTCAAGCCGTTCGCCAAGGGCGGCGTCGTCGCCAGCCCGACCTATTTTCCCTTGTCCGGCGGGCTCGGCTTGATGGGCGAGGCGGGAGCGGAAGCCGTCATGCCGCTTGCGCGCGGACCCGACGGCAGGCTCGGCGTTTCGGGCGCTGGCGGCGCGCCGGTTACCGTCAACATCGCCATCCAGACGCCGGATGCCGCCTCGTTCCGCAAATCCGAGGCGCATGTTGCCGCGACGCTCGCCCGCGCCGTCGGGCGCGGCAGAAGGGGGCTTTGATGCCGCTGATCCCCGCTTTTCACGAGGTCCGCTTCCCCACCAACATCGCCTTCGGTTCCTCCGGCGGGCCGGAGCGGCGCACCGAGGTGGTGACGCTCGGCTCGGGCGGCGAGCGGCGCAATGCCCGCTGGGCGGAATCGCGCCGCCGCTACGACGCCGGCTATGGCGTCCGCTCGCTCGCCGACCTGCACGAGGTGATCGCGTTCTTCGAGGAGCGGCGCGGCAAGCTGTTCGGCTTCCGCTGGCGCGACCGCGCCGACGACGCCTCCGCCCCGCCGGGCACCGAGCCGGGCGCGACCGACCAGCGCCTCGGCATCGGCGACGGCGCGACAACGGTGTTTGCATTGAAGAAGACCTATGGCGGCCTGCATGCGCCCTATGAAAGGCCGATCGCCAAGCCGGTCGACGGCACGGTTCTGGTCGCGGTCGACGGGGTCGGGCTGGCGACTGGGGATTTCGCCGTCGACCCTTCGACCGGGCTCGTGACGCTCGCCGAGGCGCCGGCGGAAAGCGCCGTCGTCACCGCCGGCTTCCGCTTCGACGTGCCGGTGCGCTTCGATACCGACCAACTGGTGATCAACCTCGCCGCCTTCGAGGCGGGCGAGATCCCGTCGATCCCGATCGTGGAGATCCGGCCATGAAGGCGATCCCGCCGGCGCTCGCGGCGCATCTCTCCGGCGACGCCTCGACGACATGCCATGCCTGGCGACTGACGCGGAAGGATGGCGTCGTGCTGGGGTTCACCGACCACGACCGCGACCTCGTCTTCGACGGCGTCACCTTCGAGGCGGCGACGGGGCTTGCGGCGAGCGAGGCGAGCGCCGAGACCGGTATGGTGACGGGCGGCATGGAGGTCGCCGGCGCGCTCACCTCCGACCGGCTGTCGGAGGCGGAGCTCGCGGCCGGCGCCTTCGATCACGCCCGGATCGAGACCTTCCTGGTCAACTGGGCCGTGCCCGAAGAACGGCTGCTGCTGCGCGTCGGCCATATCGGCGAGGTGCTGCGGGAGGATGGCGCGTTCCGGGTCGAGATCCGGGGCATCGCGGCCGCGCTCGACGAGCCGCAGGGCCGGGTGTTCCGCGCCGTCTGCGACGCCGACCTCGGCGATATCCGCTGCAAGGTTGATCTCGACGACCCGGCCTACCGCGGCGGTGGCACGGTTGTCGCCGCTTCAGACGGGCGACGCTTCAGCATCGCTGGCCTCGACGGCTTCGCCGCCGGTTGGTTCGAGCGTGGCGTTCTGCAGTGGGCGAATGGCGCCAATGCCGGCCGCCGGGCGGTGGTCAAGGCGGACCGCTCGGGGGCGGACGGGCGACAGATTGAACTCTGGAGCGCGATGACGGCGCCGATCGGGCCGGGCGACGGCTTCATCATCACCGCCGGCTGCGACAAGCGCTTCGGCACTTGTCGAGAGAAATTCGCCAACGCGCTGAATTTTCGTGGCTTTCCGCACATGCCGGGCAATGATTTCGCCCTCGGCTACGCGCGCAACAGCGGCCGCAACAATGGCGGGCGGCTGACTTAGTTTCGTGGCGAATGGCCTGTCGTATGGCAGGGAGGTGGAGGCCCGGCCTTCTTCCTTGAACCTCCCCCTTGAGGGGAGGTCGAAAACGCCCTTCGCGTTTTCGGGAGGGGGTAATCCGCGGAGTTTGCGGCAGATCGGACGAAGAACCCCTCCCCAAAACCGCTTTGCGGTTTTGACCCTCCCTCAAGGCAAGGCTTCAGGAGGATGACGCAGCCGACTCGGCGGCGTCGAGCTCGCGTTCCAGTTCGTCGATCGCGGCGAGGCTGTCGCGGAGGGCGGCGGCCCGCTTGGCGTCGTCCGAGGACGCGCGGCTGATGATCTGCAGCGCCTCGAAGCAGCGCGCCGCCGTATCCGTCGCCGCCGCGCCGACGGCGGGCGTCCACGTCACATGAGATAGCGCGACGTCGATCTCCCGGCTGATCTCGTTCTTGGCTGGCCACGCGGTCTCGCGGGTCAGCCCGCTCAGGAGCTCGCGCAGCGAAGCCATGTTCTCGGTGTGCTGGGGCATTTCTAGTTCCTGAGAGCCGTCCGGGGCCGTCGCGTCCCCTCGTTCAACGCCACGACCGTCGCTGCCTGCGCAGCCGGCGGACCGTCGCAGATTCGGACATGGATCGAAATGGCAGAACCGCTTTCCCGTGAGGCGATCGTCGAGGTGGCGGTGGCCTGGCTCGGCACGCCCTATCGGCATCAGGCCTCGCTCCAGGGCGTCGGAGCCGATTGTCTCGGGCTGGTGCGCGGCGTCTGGCGCGCGGTCTATGGCGAAGAGCCCGAAGAAATGCCGGCCTATACGGCCGACTGGGCCGAGGCGCGCGGCGTCGAGACGCTGGCCGAGGCCGCCGCCCGCCACATGCCTGCCATCCCGGTCGACGCCGCTACGACAGGCGACCTGTTGCTCTTCCGCTGGCGCGTTGGCCTACCCGCCAAGCACGCGGCGATCCTCGTCGCGCCGGATCGCTTCCTGCATGCCCATGACGGGGCTTCCGTCGCAACCGCCGCCTTCTCGCCCTGGTGGCGGCGGCGCGCCGCCTTTGCCTTCCGCTTTCCCGGAGTGACCGACTGATGGCGACCCTCGTCCTGCAGGCGGCCGGCGCCGCCATTGGCGGCCTGTTCGGTCCGATTGGTGCGATCGTCGGCGGCGCGGTCGGCGCCATGGCCGGCTATGCCGTCGACCAAACCCTATTCGGCCGGGATATCGAGGGGCCGCGCCTCGGCGATCTCTCCGTCCAGCGTTCGGAGGAGGGCACGCCGATCCCGCGCGTCTATGGTCGCTCCCGCCTCGCCGGCCAGGTCATCTGGGCGACGCATTTCCAGGAGGTGAAGGAGGAGGAGGGCGGCAAGGGCGGCCCGACCGTTACCACCTATTCCTATTTCGCCAATTTCGCCGTCGGGATCTGCGAGGGGCCGATCGCCCGCATCGGTCGCGTCTGGGCCGACGGCAATCTGATCAACCTCGCCGACGTGCATCACAGGATCCATCTCGGCCGTGAGGACCAGGGCGCCGACAGCCTGATCGAGGCGAAGCAGGGCGCAACCGGCACGCCCGCCTATCGCGGCACCGCGACGGTGGTGTTCGAGCGCCTGCCGGTCGGCGACTACGGCAACCGCCTGCCGCAGCTAGCCTTCGAGGTGTTTCGCCCCGTGGGCGGCGTCGAGGACGAGATCCGCGCCGTCGTCATCATCCCCGGCGCGTCGGAGTTCGCCTATGACCCGCTGCCGGTCTACACTTCCAAGGGGCCGGGCCGCCGCGTCACCGTCAACCGTCATGTCGATGGCGCGCGCACCGACTGGGAAGCCTCGATCGACGATCTGCAGGCGCTCTGCCCGAATCTCGAGCGGGCGGCGCTCGCCGTGTCGTGGTTCGGCGACGATCTCCGCGCCGGCCATTGCACCGTCGCGCCACGCGTCGAGGACTTTTCGACCGTCACCAGCCCGACGAGCTGGCGTGTCGCCGGCTTGAACCGCAGCGCGGCACGCGCCGTGAGCCGGATCGACGACCGGCCGGCCTTCGGCGGCACACCCTCCGACGACAGCGTCATCCGCGCCATCCGCGACCTGAAGGCGCGTGGGCTCGCCGTTACCTTCTATCCGTTCCTGATGATGGACATTCCCGCCGGTAACGCGCTGCCGCATCCCTATTGGGACGCCAACCAGCCGGCCTATCCCTGGCGTGGCGAGATCACCGGCGCGATCGCGCCGGGGCGGCCCGGCACACCGGACAAGACGGCGGCGGCAGCCAGCGAGATCGCCCAATTCGTCGGCACGACGGCGCGGACGGATTTTTCCGTCTCGGGCGGGGCGGTGCATTACTCCGGCCCGGCCGAATGGACCTACCGGCGCATGGTCCTGCACGCCGCCCATCTCTGCAAGGCGGCCGGCGGCGTCGACGCCTTTCTCATCGGCTCGGAGCTGCGCGGCCTGACGACCCTGCGTTCCGGCCCGTCGACCTATCCCTTCGTCGCGGCGCTCAAGGCGCTCGCGGCCGATGTCCGCGCCATCCTGCCCTCGGCGAAGATCACCTATGCGGCCGACTGGAGCGAATATTTCGGCCATCAGCCGGGCGACGGCTCGGGCGACGCTCACTTCCATCTCGATCCGCTCTGGGCGGATGCCGCGATCGACGCGATCGGCATCGACAGCTACGTGCCGCTGTCGGACTGGCGCGACGGCTACGACCATCTCGACGCCCAGACGGCCGAGAGCGGCCGCGACGTCGACTATCTCCGCGCCAACATCGCCGGCGGCGAGGGCTTCGACTGGTACTATGCGAGCGACGCCGACCGGCGGGCGCAGATCCGCTCGCCGATCACCGATGGCGGGGCGGGCAAGCCCTGGGTGTTCCGCTACAAGGACCTCGTCGGCTGGTGGTCGAACCCGCATTTCGACCGGCCGGGCGGCGTCGAGGGCGGGACGCCGACCAGTTGGGTGCCGCAGTCGAAGCCGATCTGGTTCACCGAGATCGGCTGCCCGGCGATCGACAAGGGCGCCAACGAGCCGAACGTCTTTCCGGATCCGAAGGTCGGCGGCTCGCGCCTGCCGCATTTTTCCAATGGCGGCCGCGACGCTCTGATGCAGGAGCGCTTCCTAACCGCCGTGCTCGGTTACTGGGATCCGGCCGCGCCGGATTTCTTGGCGAGCGCGAACCCGCTCTCCCCCGTCTATGGCGGGCGGATGGTCGATCCCCGCCGCACCTATGTCTGGTCCTGGGACGCGCGGCCTTATCCGGCCTTCCCACGGCTCACCGAAATCTGGTCCGATGGCGGCAATTGGGAGACCGGCCATTGGCTGAACGGCCGGCTCGGCAACCTCTCCACCATCCGCCTGGTCGAGCGCATCCTGCGCGACTATCGCTTCCTCGATTTCCGCATCGGCGATCTCGAAGGCGCGGTAGACGGGTTCGTCATCGCCCGCATCGGCTCGGCGCGGCAGGCGTTGCAGGGGCTTTCCGAGGCGCTCGGCTTCGAGGCGGCCGAATCCGGAGCGGTCGTGCGCTTCGTCCGTCGCGGCCTGCCGCGCCTGACGCTTCATCCCGCCGATCTGGTCGAGGAGGGCGAGCAGCCGCTCATTGCCATCCGCCGGGCGCAGGAGACGGAGCTTCCGGCCGAGCTCGCCTTCGGCTTCATCGATGGCGCTAGCGATTACCGCGACCGCGTCGTCGCTTCGCGCCGGCTGGAGGCGGCGGGTGAGAGGCAAGCCGCGCTCTCGACCGGCATCGTCACCGATGACGGCCTGGCAGTGGCGCTCGCCGATCAGCGCCTGCAGGAAATCTGGGACGGCCGCGAGACGGTGTCGCTGGCGCTAACGGATCGCCGCCTCGGCATCGAGCCGGCCGATGTCGTCAGCCTGCTCCGGCCCGAGGGGCGCGTGAGCTTTCGCGTCACCAAGGTCGAGGACGGCCTGGCGCGGCGGATCGAGGGGCGGACGGTCGATCCCTTTGGATCGCCGGCAGCGGCCGGCAACGGCTCGGGCGCGCCGCCGGAATGGTCTGTCGATCCCGGCCCGCCGGACGTCGTCGTGCTCGACCTGCCTTCCTTGACCGGAAACGAGCCAATCGCCGCACGCATCGCGCTGTTCGCCGATCCCTGGCCGGGACCGTTCGGCATCTCGATCGGCTCGCCGGCCGTCGGTTTCCCGCTGCGCCAGATCGTGCCGCAACGCGCCGTAATGGGGACGATCGCGGCGACCGTGCCGCGCGGTCCGGTGGGACGGTGGGACCGCACGACGATGATGGAGGTGGCATTGCCGGTTGGCGCGCTCGCTTCGCTACCGGATGAGGCGGTGCTGAATGGCCGCAACATTGCGGCGGTCGGCCACGAGGCGACTGGCTTCGAGGTCATCCAGTTCCGCTCGGCCGAGCTCGTCGGCGACGGGCTCTGGCGCGTGTCCGGCTTGTTGCGCGGGCAGGGCGGAACCTCGGATCTCGCGGCGCTCGGACATGCGTCTGGTGCCCGCTTCATCCGGATCAACAGCGCGACGCCGCTGCTCGATCTCGACCCGTCCGAGATCGGGCTGGTGCGAACGCTCCGCGCCGGGCCGCTGGCGATCACCTATGACCCCGAGCGGTTCACCACCCTCGACTTCGCGGTCCAGGGCCGCTGGTGGCTACCGTTCGCGCCGGTTCATCTGCGCGGCGATCGCGACTCGGCCGGCAATGTGCATCTTGCCTGGATCCGCCAGACCCGCGTCGACGGCGATGGTTGGGATCAGCCGGAAGTGCCGCTCGGCGAGGCCGTCGAGGCCTATCGCGTCGAGATCCGGGAGGGCGCGACGCTTCGGGGCAGCTTCGATACGGCCGTGCCGCAGCTGAGCCTTTCCGCCGCCACGCTCGCCGGCTTGCTAAGCGCGCCGGGCGTCGATTTCACCGCCCGCGTCCGCCAGCTGAGCGCGACGGCGGGGCCGGGAATTGCAACGGAGATCGTCGTCCATGGCTGACCAGACCGTCCATCTCGCGCTTCCCTATCTGGCGCCGTCGCAGGCGCAGAAGCACGTCACTTACAACGAGGCGCTGCGCCGGCTCGACGGGCTGGTGCAGTTGGCCGTCGAGGCGGCGTCGGCGACCACGCCGCCGGGCGCGCCGGCGGAAGGCGCCCGCTATCTGCTCGGCGCCAGCCCGACCGGCGCCTGGGCCGGGCAGGCCGGGGCGCTTGCCGTGTTCGCGGACGGCAGCTGGTGGTTCGCGACGCCGGAGGTCGGCTGGCTCGCCTATGACAAGGCGACGGAGACCGTGCTGGTCCTGAAGGCGGCCGGCTGGACGGGTGTGTGAGGCCTTTCCGCCTTCGCAGCCGGCCCTCCACCGTCGCCCCAGGGTCCACCGTCATCCTCGCGGAGGCGAGGATCCATGTAACCGAAGCCTCGGGAGCTTCGGAGGTATCTGGCACCTGACCTCCACGAACCCCGCTGAATGGATCCTCGCCTCCGCGAGGAGGACGGAGAGCGTGAGGTGTCCCGCGTGCCCTGAATAACCAAACCCAAAACCTTGGAGAACCATCATGAGCGACCCCTTTGCCGGGGTGGCGTCGGGCCTTTCCGGCCCGGCGACACGCCATTTCGCGGTCACACCGTCCGACACGGTCGATCTCGCCATTCGTCCGCGCGCGCTGGTCTTCCAGACGGACGGCGCCGCGGTCATCCGCGACGAGGCGGGTACGGATCTGACCTATGCCCGCTATGCCGGCGACATTCTGCCGATCCGCGCCGTCCGCGTGCTGTTGACGGGCACGACGGCCACGCTGGTCGGGTGGATCTGATGCGGTTGCCCGATCTCGGCCTGGCGTGGCCCGGCAGCCCGGTCCGGCAGCGTGTTCCCCCCGCCGGCCTCGGCTTTCCGCTCGTCGACTATCCGCTGGCGCTCCGCCAGCGTGGCGACCGCTTCCTGGCCGATTTCGGGCCCGAAGCCTATGCAAGCGCCGCGCTCGCCGGCCCGACCTATCATGTCGACATCGCGACGGGGAACGATACCAATGCCGGCACCAGCTGGGGCACGGCGCTGAAGTCGATCTTCGTCGCCACCCAGCTCGGCAACACCGGCGGCGTGCCCTTCAACGTTCGGGTCAAGGCAGGCGTCTATCCGCGCGCCAACAACTTCACCAACAACGGTCCGATGGTGGTTCCGACCCAGCCGGTGGCCTATCGCGCCGTCGGCGGCCGCGTCACCTGCTGGGCCGGCCATGATCTCGCCTGGCCGGCGACGCCGCACGCCACCTATGGCAATTGCTACGCGGTGGCCCGGTCTACCGTCACGGTCGTGCTTGATCTCGTCGCGCAGAACGCCTTTGGCGATCCGCTCGAACTCATCCGCGTCGCGGATGCCGCCACCTGCAATGCGACACCGGGCTCCTGGGCGCAGGAGAGCGGTACGCTCTATGTGCGACGCGCCGATGGCGCGGTGCCCAGTAGTGCCAACACGCGGGTTCTGATCGTCGTCGACGCTTTCGCACTGGATGCGACAGGAAGGTCCGTCTTTCTTGAAGGATTCGATTTCCAGGGCGGCGCCAATGGCGGAGTGTTCGTGCACGGCACGGCGGCCCGCAATGTGATCCTGGTCGACTGCTCGGCCCGCTACGCCGGCGGGCCTAGCCATGCCGGCGACGGCTTTCGCATCGAGGACAGCGGCGGCATCGCGGCGCTGGTGGGATGCGTCGCCGCGGCGAATGCCAGCGACGGGTTCGACATCCGCTGGTCGCTCGGCGGAACGCCCTCGCTGCGACCGCTGGCGATCGATTGCCAGGGCTATGGCAACGGTCGTCATGCGCATGTCTCGAATAACGGGTTCGCCTGCCATGACAGCCTGTCCGGCATCGTGGTCGGTGGCGACTTTCATGACAATTGCGGCGCCAATCTTCGTGTCGCCGGAGCCGCCAGGCTCTGGTGCCTCGGCACCGTCGCGCAGGCGAGCCTTGGTGATGCGGCGCGTGGCGGCACGGTCCCGTCGATCGATTTCCAGGCGACGGGAACCGCCCAGCTCTGGCTGGAACGGGCGCGTTCGGCCGTCTCGACCTATGCGTTCGCCGCGGCCGATACGGCGGCGATCCGCCTGCGCCAGCATGCCAAGGGGACAGGGCAAGCCGAACTCGCGCCCGGCGGCGCCAGCATCACAGCCTATTGAGACAAGAGCTCCGGAAACAAAGGAGCCCGCCGCTGGGGGGGGGAGCGGCGGGCTTTCCGGTTTGGGGACCGGGGATTGAGACGCTGGGCATCTCGCCAAGACAACACCGCCGTGTGCCGCCGGTTCCCTGCAATTCGCATCCCCTGACGATTTTTTTTCGAAGATGCCGAACGGAGGTCCTCGCATGACCCGAACCAGTCCTGCGGGGCTCGAACAGCTCGTCGCCGAGGAGGGCGAGGTGCTGCGCGCCTATCGCGATGTCGCCGGGGTCTGGACGATCGGCGTCGGATTGACGGCGGCCTCCGGTGTGATCGTGCCGAAGGCCGGCATGACAATCACCCGGGCGCAGAGCCGCGCCTTGCTCGCCGAAGCCCTGACGTCGCGCTATGAGCCGGCGGTCGCGGCCGCCATGCCGGGCGCGCTGGGGCATGAATTCGACGGCGGCGTCTCGTTTCATTTCAACACCGGTGCCATCGCTCGCGCCTCCTGGGTGCGCGCCTGGCACAACTCCGACAGGGCCGCCCTGCGCGCGGGGCTCGCCACCTGGAACAAGGCCGGCGGCCGCGTGGTGGAAGGGCTCAGCCGGCGACGCGCCCGCGAGGCGGATCTGATCCTCGACGGCCGCCGCGACACCGGCGTCGCTTCCTTCGCAACGCTTAGCCGTGGCGACAGCGGCGAACGTGTCGGCGCCTTGCAGGGCGAGCTGATCCGGCTGGGCGTGCTCGCGACCGAGGTTGACGGAAGCTTCGGCGCCGCGACAGAGGCGGCCGTGCGCGCGTTCCAGTCGGCGCATCCACAGCTCACCGTGGACGGCAGGGTCGGCCCGGCGACGCAGGCGCAGATCACCCGGTCGCTCGCCGCCCGTGACGGGCTCGCTGCCACGGCGGCGAGCGGTACGCTGGTGACCGGTGGCGTCGCAACGGCCGGTCACACCGCGCCGGCGGTCCTGTTCGTCGCCGGGCTCCTTTTCGTCGCGCTGGGGGTTCTCGCCTGGCGCTACCGCGACGAGATCCGCGCCATTCTCACGCTGAAGAGGAGACATTGATCATGCCGACCCTCAATCCCTTCGACATTCTGCTCGGCGCCGTCGGTGGCGCCGTCGCACGGATGGTCGGCCGGCCCGACAATCCGCTGACGGCGGAGATGGCGCCGACGATCACGCGCGCGATCGTCGAGGAGATCGCCGCAGACCCCGCCGTGCGCCACGCCGCGAATGCCGAGCCCTGGTACCAGTCGCGCGTCACCTGGGGCGCGATCATCGGGGCGACGGCGCCGGTTCTCGGCCTCGGTCTCGGCCATGCTCCGTCGCCGGGGGACCAGGCGTCGCTGGTCGAGATCGCGGTTGCGGTTGGCTCATTGACGGGGGCGGGACTGGCGCTCTACGGTCGTTGGCGTGCCCGGACGCCACTTCGCCTCAGGTGAGCCTTCGCGCAAAAGTTGTCGGCATTCAGATCATGTTCATATGAGGCCGGCTACGAGGGGGGCATGTCGAAGCACCTCATCACCATCATCCTGCTGGCTGCCCTGTTTGTCTGGTTCGGTTCCGATGCTTCCGGGCCGAAAGCGGCCTATGGCGAGTCCTGCCTGTCGCAGGGAGAAGCCCGCCAGGCCGTCCAGCGCGGCGACGCGATTTCGCTCAGCGCGATTCGCGGCTCGCTGGCCGGCGACGGCGGCGAGGTGGTTTCGGCACAGCTCTGCAAGGCCGGCAATCGCCTCGTCTATATCGTCAATGTGCTGGGCGATGGCGGCCAGGTGAAGCGCGTGCGCCTCGATGCGCGCGACGGCTCTATCGTGGGACGCTAGAACCATGCGGATTCTCGTCGTCGAGGATGATCCCGATCTCAACCGCCAGCTCTCCGACGCGCTGAAAACGGCAGGCTATGTCGTCGATTCCGCACGGGATGGCGAGGACGGCCATTTTCTCGGTGATACCGAGCCCTATGACGCGGTCGTGCTCGATATCGGCCTGCCGCGCATGGACGGCATCAGCGTGCTCGAGGCTTGGCGCCGCGCCGGCCGCAACATGCCGGTTCTTATCCTCACCGCCCGCGACCGCTGGAGCGACAAGGTGCAGGGCATCGATGCTGGCGCCGACGACTACGTCGCCAAGCCCTTCCACATCGAGGAAGTGCTGGCCCGCATCCGTGCGCTGGTGCGTCGTGCCGCCGGCCATGCGACCAACGAGATCGAATGCGGCCCTGTCCGCATCGACACCAAATCCGGCCGCGTCACGGTCGACGGCAATCCGGTCAAGCTGACGGCGCACGAATACAAGGTGCTCGAATATCTGATGCACCATCGCAACCGCGTCGTGTCGCGCACCGAGCTGATCGAGCATCTCTACGACCAGGATTTCGATCGTGATTCCAATACGATCGAGGTGTTCGTTGGACGCCTGCGCAAGAAGGTCTCCGCCGATCTCATCGAGACGGTGCGCGGCCTCGGCTACCGTATCGTGACGCCGGGGACGGCCACGCCCAGCGGCGCCGACTGATGCGCGTCAACTCGCTCGCGTTTCGGCTGATCGCCGGCGCGTCGATCTGGAGCGCCATCGCGCTCGTCGTCGCCGGGCTGATCCTGACGTCGCTCTATCGCGATACGGTGGAGCGTGCCTTCGACGAACGGCTGTCGGTCTATCTGAAGACGCTGGTCGGCAATCTTGCCACCCAGTCGCCAGGCCAGCTGGGCGATCCCGGCAATCTCGGCGAACAACGTTTCGAGCTGATCTATTCCGGCTGGTACTGGCAGATCCGGCAGGTGAACGGACCCGTCCTGCTCGCCTCGCGCTCGCTTTCCACCGATACGCTCGATCTGGCCAACGCGACCTCGCGCAGCTCGATCGACGGCGTCGAGCAGGCGACGATGGTCGGGCCGGACAAGCAGCAGCTCCGCGTCCTGCAACGCACGATCACTTTCGATGTCGATCACCGCTACGACGTTCTGGTCGCTGGCAATGCCTCCGAACTGCAGGAGGATATCGCCGATTTTCGCACCAGCGTTGCCCTGACGCTGGCCGTGTTCGGCATCGGCCTCGTCGCCTCGACGGCGTTCCAGATCCGGTGGGGATTGCGCCCGCTCGACCAGGTCCGGCGCGCGCTTGCCGCGCTCCGAAGTGGCAAGGAGCAGAGTTTCGAGGGACCGTTCCCGGCCGAAATCGAGCCGCTCGCCAAGGAACTCAACGCGTTGATGCACTCGAACCAGCAGATCATCGAGCGCGCCCGCACCCATGTCGGCAATCTGGCGCATGCGCTGAAGACGCCGCTCAGCGTCATCACCAACGAGGCGCGTTCCGACGACGGCAAGCTGGCGGCGAAGGTCGGCGAGCAGGCCGAGCTGATGCGCATGCAGATCAATCATCACCTGGACCGCGCCCGCATCGCAGCCCGTTCGCAGGTGATTGGCGCGGTGACGGAGGTCGAGCCGGTCCTGCTGCGCCTGGTCCGGGCCATGCGGCGGATCCATGAGGATCGCGGGCTCGAGGTCAGCCTGCATGCCACGCCGGAGGCGCGCTTTCGCGGCGAGCAGCAGGACCTCGAGGAGATGGTCGGCAACCTCGTCGACAATGCCTGCAAATGGGCCGCTGCCAGGGTGGCAATCGAGGTCAGCGTGATTCCCGCGGCCGAGGACATGGACGGATCGCTGATCATCCGCGTCGACGATGACGGGCCCGGCCTGACGGAGGCCGAAAGGCTTGAGGCGACGCGGCGCGGCAAGCGCCTGGACGAGAGCAAGCCCGGCTCCGGCCTCGGCCTCTCTATCGTGACGGATCTCGTCGCGCTTTACGACGGCGCCTTCGAGCTGGATCGGTCGCCGCTCGGCG
The DNA here is from genome assembly GCF_000380505.1 of Kaistia granuli DSM 23481. Lineage (GTDB taxonomy): Bacteria > Pseudomonadota > Alphaproteobacteria > Rhizobiales > Kaistiaceae > Kaistia > Kaistia granuli. Next base: position 156,197 of record NZ_AQYH01000010.1, read on the forward strand.
GACTTCGCGCCGAAGTGCGCTTGCCGGCAGCTTGATTGGCATCGGTTCGCAATTCCGCCATGCTGTTATCGGAATGCGGTTCTGCCGGGCAGCGCGCGAATCCGGTTTGGCGCGCGGGCAAAAAGAGGTGGGATGTCATGCGGTTGGGTTCCTGGTGTGTCGTGGGTGTGGTCGCAGCGACGTTGGCTGGCTGTGCCAGCGCCGGCCCGAATGAAGGCCTCGGCACCGTCGGCGGCGCTCTGGTCGGCGGCGTCATCGGCAATCAGTTCGGCAGTGGTTCCGGCCGTGTCGCCGCGACAGCGGCGGGCGCCTTGATCGGCGGTCTCGTCGGCCAGTCCGTCGGCCGCAGCCTCGACGACCGGGAGCAGCAGCGCGCGCGGGAGGCCGAGTTCCAGGCTCTCGAATATGGCCGCCCCGGCTCGCCGATCGACTGGCGCGGCGATCGTGCCGGCTATCGCGGCGAGGTCACTCCCGGACCGCGTTATCGCGTCAACGCCTATGATTGCCGCGACTATACGCACCGCATCTGGATCAATGGCGAGCCCGAGGTGGCGCGCGGCACGGCCTGCCGCCAGGAAGACGGCACCTGGCGTCCGATTAACTGAGCCGGAAGGCCCTCGTCAGCCTTTGGCTGACCCTGCGGCCATGGGTTGCGGGTGGAACCTGCCGCCCGCGACAGAATGCGACGTGCGCCGTCGCGGGCGAAAGGCTAGAACGGGTCCAGGAACAGACCATGCTTCTTTGGATCGCCATGGCCGTGCTGACGGCCGCCGCCTCGCTGACCGTGCTCATTCCGCTGGGCAGGCCGGCCCGTGTCCAGCCCGCTCATGCCGGCGCCGCCCGGTCGATCTATCGGGATCAGTTGTCCGAGCTGGCGCGCGACAAGGAGCGCGGTCTGATCGGCGAGGGCGAGGCCGAGGCCGCACGCATCGAGATCTCCCGACGGTTGCTCAACAGCGAAGCTCCCGACGGCGACACGAGGGCCCGGCCGCAGCCGGCCTATCGCCTTGAGCGACTCGCAGCCGTCATCGCCATCCCGCTGATCGCCATCGCCGCCTATCTCTATGTCGGATCGCCTCAATTCGCCGATCGCGCGGCCACCGCGGCCCGCCAGACCGAGCCGACGGCCATGGGCGATATCGATGAACTCATCGCCAGGGTCGAGGCGCATCTCGCCGCCAACCCGGAAGACGGGCGCGGCTGGGAGATCCTCTCGCCGATCTACATGCGGCTTGGACGCTTCGACGATGCCGTCCGGGCAATGGGCAATACCAAGCGGCTGCTCGGCTCCACCGCCGAGCGGGAATCGCTCTATGGCGAGGCTCTCACCCGGGCGAGCGGCAATGTTGTGACCGAGGACGCGCGCTCTGCCTTCGAGAAAGCTCTGAAATTCGATCCGCAGGAAGCTCGCGCCCGCTTCTATCTGGCCCTCTCGCTCGGCCAGTCCGGTCGCAAGGACGAGGCCATTGCCGCCTGGACCGCCCTGATCGCCTCGGCTCCGGCGGATGCGCAATGGCTGTCGGCCGCGGAGGCCGAACTGGCACAGCTCAAGCCGACGGCGACCGTTCCCGAAACGCCGGCGACCGTCGCCCCAGGTCCGACGGCTGCGGATGTCGCCGCCGCTGTCGGCCAGACCCCGGCCGAGCGTCAGGAAATGATCGAAGGCATGGTGGCCGGCCTGGCGGCGAGGCTCGAGACAGAGCCGACCGACGTCGAGGGTTGGGAGCGCCTGTTGCGCGCCTATACGGTTCTCGGCCGGCCCGCCGATGCAGAAGCGGCGCTCGAGCGCGCCCGGGCTAAGCTCGTCGAGCAGCCCGAGCGCCTCGCCGTGGTCGAGAAGGCCGCGAAAGACATCGGTATTGGCAAGGATTGATCGTTCGACATGACGCGTAAGCAGCGCCGCCTGACCCTCATCAGCCTTGCCGGTGTCGTGCTGGCCAGCGCCGTCGGGCTAGTGCTCTTCGCGCTCTCGGACGGGATCACCTTCTTCACCTCGCCTTCCGACGTGCTGGCCAAGCCGCCAGCGCCGGAGCAGCGCGTTCGCCTTGGCGGCCTCGTCGAGCAGGGGTCGATCGTCAAGGAGGCGGACGGCGTCGTCCGCTTCGCCGTCACCGATGGCAAGGCAACCGTGCCGGCCCGCTTCGTCGGCATCCTGCCGGATCTGTTCCGCGAGGGGCAGGGCGTCGTCGCCGAAGGCAAGGTCGATGCGAGCGGCCTGTTCGAAGCCGATACGGTGCTGGCCAAGCACGACGAGACCTATATGCCGAAGGAAGTCGTCGAGGCCCTGAAGCAGAGCGGTGAATGGCGGCCGGAAGACGCCGGTCAGGCCTCGCAGGCGGTGACGCAATGATCGTCGAGCTTGGCCACTACGCCCTCGTTCTGGCCCTGGTCTTGGCGCTGGTGGGCGGCACGGTTCCATTCTTCGGCGCGCTGCGCGGCGACGAACGGCTGATGTCGGTGGCGTCCACCACGGCCGTCGCGCAATTCGTGTTCCTGGCGCTGAGCTTCGCCGCGCTGACCTACGCCTATGTCGCCTCCGATTTCTCGGTCCAGAACGTCGCCGAGAACTCGCATTCCCTGAAACCGCTGCTCTACAAGGTGACCGGCGTCTGGGGAAACCATGAAGGCTCGATGCTGCTCTGGGTGCTGATCCTGGCGCTTTTTGGCGCTCTGGTGGCGCTGTTCAGCGAGAACCTGCCGCTGAAGCTGAAGGCGCTGGTGCTCTCGGTCCAGGCCTGGATCGGCGTTGCCTTCCTGCTATTCATCCTGGTTTCGTCCAATCCGTTCCTGCGGCTCGATCCGGCGCCGTTCGAGGGGCGCGATCTCAATCCGCTGCTGCAGGATATCGGCCTCGCCATCCATCCGCCGCTACTCTATCTCGGCTATGTCGGCTGCTCGATCTCCTTCGCCTTCGCCATCGCCGCCCTGATCGACGGTCGCATCGACGCGGCCTGGGCGCGCTGGGTGCGGCCGTGGACGCTGACGGCCTGGTGCTTCCTGACGCTCGGCATCTCGATGGGCTCGTACTGGGCCTATTACGAGCTCGGCTGGGGCGGCTGGTGGTTCTGGGACCCGGTCGAGAATTCGAGCTTCATGCCGTGGCTCGCCGCCACCGCGCTGCTGCATTCGGCGATCGTCATGGAGAAGCGCGAGGCGCTGAAGATCTGGACGATCCTGCTTGCCATCCTGACCTTCTCGCTGTCGCTGCTCGGTACCTTCCTCGTGCGCTCCGGCGTCCTGACCTCGGTGCACGCCTTCGCGACCGATCCGACGCGGGGCATCTTCATCCTCATCATCCTGTGCGTCTTCGTCGGCGGGGCGTTCGCGCTGTTCGCAACCCGCGCCGGCACGCTCAGCCAGGGCGGACTGTTCGCGCCGATCAGTCGAGAGGGCGCGCTGGTCCTCAACAATCTGCTGCTGACGGCCGCCTGCGCGACCGTCCTCGTCGGCACGCTCTATCCGCTGGCGCTCGAAGCGCTGACCGGCGAGAAGATCTCGGTCGGCGCGCCGTTCTTCGACATGACCTTCGGCCCGATGATGGTGCCGCTGATCATTGCCGTGCCGTTCGGGCCGTTCCTCGCCTGGAAGCGGGGCGACATCGTCGCCGCCGGGCAACGCCTGCTGTTTGCCTTCGGCGCCGCGATGGCGGCCGTCATCATAGGCCTCGCCTTGATGGGAACGCCGGCGGCGCTCGCCTTGTTCGGCGTCGCGCTGGCAATCTGGCTGATGGTCGGCTCGCTGTCGGAGATCGCCTTCCGCATCAAGCTCGGGCGCGCCAGCCTCGGCGAGAGCTGGCGGCGTGGCGCCGGCCTGCCGCGTTCGGCCTGGGGCACCGCCGTGGCGCATTTCGGCCTCGGCGTCACCGTGCTCGGCGTGGTCGCCGCGACCGCCTGGAACAGCGAGACCATCGTCACGCTGAAGCCGGGCGAGGTGATGTCGATCGGCGACCGCACGCTGACGATGGACGGCTTCGTGCCGCTGAGCGCCTCGAACTATACCGGCACCGGCGTCCGCTTCACCGTGCGCGAGGGCGGCAATGTCGTTGCCACCATGGAGCCGGAGAAGCGGCTCTACACAGTGCCGAACACGCCGACGACCGAAGCCGCGATCAAGACCTTCGGCTTCTCGCAGCTCTATGTCTCGCTCGGCGACGTCTCCGCCGATGGCGCGACGGTGGTCCGGGTCTACTGGAAGACGCTCGTCACGCTGATCTGGCTCGGGACGCTGGTCATGACGGCCGGCGGCGTGCTGTCGCTATCCGATCGACGGCTGCGCGTCGGCGCGCCGAAGCCGTCCCGGCGCTCCGTCGCCGTACCGGCGGAGTAGGGCGATGCGCCGCCTTCTGCTCGCCTGCGCGCTGATCGTCTCCGCCTTGCCGGCTTTTGCCGTGCAGCCGGACGAAATCCTCAAGGACCCCGCCCTGGAGGCGCGCGCCCGCGCGCTGTCGATCGAGCTGCGCTGCCTGGTCTGCCAGAGCCAGTCGATCGACGATTCGGACGCCACGATCGCGCGCGATCTGCGCATCCTGGTGCGCGAGCGGCTCGAGGCTGGCGATACCGACGAGCAGGTCAAGGCCTTCCTCGTCGATCGCTATGGCGAGTATGTGCTGCTGAAGCCGCGCTTCACCTGGCATACGGCGCTTCTGTGGGGCGCACCGCCGGCGCTGCTGATCCTGGGCGGCGGCCTCGCTTTCGGCCTGTTCCGCCGCCGTCGTTCGGCGCCGGCGACCGGCCTGACGCGGGATGAAGAGGCGCGTGTCGAGGCGCTTCTGGCGCGCGACGACTAAGTTCTTCCAGACATTACGAAACTTTCATGATGGCGTCAGGCGGCTGTAAGGTTGCCTGCTCCATCTTCGTCGGTATTGAGCAGCGGCCTCCCGCGCTGTTCGCCTTACAGTTTATCGACGGAGACAATCATGACCGAACAGAATCCCGCTCCGAAGTCCACCCAGACCCGGTTCCGCAGCCGCGCCCTGCTCGGGACGGCGCTTGCCGCCGTCATCGTTGGCGGGCTCGCGGGTCAGGCCGTGGTCAGCTCCCACACCCCGGCCTATGCCGAGGCCGTTCGCGTCCAGCCGCAGACCCTGCCGAGCTTTGCCGACCTGGTCGACAATGTGAAGCCGGCCGTCGTCAGCGTCCGCGTCAAGTCGACGGCTCCCGAGACCGTCTCAGGCGGTCCCGACAGCTTCGGCTTCCCGAATGCCGACCAGTTCCCGCCCGGCTCGCCGATGGAGCGCTTCTTCCGCCAGTTCCAGGACCAGCAGGGCCAGCAGGGCCAGAACCGCATGCAGCGTCCGAAGGCCCGTCAGGCTGTCGCGCTCGGCTCGGGCTTCTTCATCTCCGAGGACGGCTATGTCGTCACCAACAACCACGTCATTGATGGCGCCACCGAATTCACCGTCAGCAATGCCGACGGCAAGGAATACAGCGCCCGCCTGATCGGCGCCGACGAGAAGACGGACCTGGCACTGCTGAAGGTCGACGACAAGGAGAAGTTCACCTATGTCGAGTTCGCCAAGGGCCAGGCCCGCGTTGGCGACTGGGTCGTGGCGGTCGGCAATCCGTTCGGCCTCGGCGGCACGGTGACGGCGGGTATCGTCTCGGCACTCGGCCGCGAGATCGGCGCCGGCCCGTATGACGACTTCATCCAGATCGACGCCTCGGTCAACAAGGGCAATTCCGGTGGCCCGACCTTCAACCTCTCGGGTGAAGTGATCGGCATCAACACCGCCATCTACTCGCCGTCGGGCGGCAGCGTCGGCATCGCCTTCGATATTCCGGCGGCGACCGCCGAACGCGTCATCAAGGACCTTAAGGATCACGGCGAGGTCGTCCGCGGCTGGCTCGGCGTCCAGATCCAGCCGATCACCAAGGACATTGCCGACAGTCTGAACCTGAAGGAAGCCAAGGGCGCGCTGGTCAGCGAGCCGCAGGACGAGAGCCCGGCCGAGACGGCCGGCATCAAGTCCGGTGACGCCATCCTGACCGTCGACGGCAAGCCCGTCGAGGACGCCCGCAACCTGGCCCAGATCATCGCCGGCTACTCGCCGGACACGACGGTCAAGCTCGGCATCTGGCGCGGCGGCAAGGCCGAGGACGTCAACGTCAAGCTCGGCAAGCTGCCGGGTTCGGAGAAGCTGGCGAGCCTCCAGTCTGGCGAGTCCAAGACGGCTTCCGTCGCGGATCTCGGTCTCTCGCTGACGGCTTCGCCGGACGGCAAGGGCGTGGTCGTCTCCGACGTCGAGGCGAGCGGTTCGGCCGCGGAGCAGGGCATCCAGGCTGGCGACATCATTCTCGCCGTCGGCGGCAGTGAGGTTACGCGTCCCGGCGATGTCGAGCGTGAAGTCGTCGATGCCAAGAAGCAGGGCATGAAGGCCGTGCTGATGCGGGTCAAGTCTGGGGAGCAGACCCGCTTCGTGGCCCTGCCGTTCGGCAAGGCCTAAAAACGGCCAATGGCCGGCGAGGGTTCTGAGCGAGCCCCCAGTACCCTCGTTTCGGCCTGGCAGGCGGGATCATCGATCCCGCCTGCCTCTTTTCGTAGCGATAGGCTCCTGCACCCATTCCCAAAAGCGTCTAACGTGCCGCCATGCGAATCCTGCTCGTAGAAGATGATCGTGAGACGGCCAGCTACCTCATCAAGGCATTGCGCGAGGCCGGCCATGTGCCTGACCATGCCGCCGACGGCGAGGAGGGCGGCTTTCTGGTCGATTCCAACAAATACGACGTCATCGTCGTCGACCGCATGCTGCCCAAGAAGGACGGCCTGACCCTGGTCGAGGAAACCCGGCGCAAGGGCAACGATACGCCCGTCCTCATTCTCTCGGCGCTCGGCCAGGTCGATGATCGCGTCACCGGACTGCGTGCCGGCGGCGACGACTATCTCGCCAAGCCCTACGCCTTCTCCGAACTGCTCGCCCGCATCGAAGTGCTCGCCCGCCGCCGCAAGCCCGGCGAGGCAGAGACCGTGCTCAAGGTCGGCGATCTGGAGCTCGATCGCCTGAGCCATCTGGTTCGCCGCGGCGACGTCAACATTCCCCTGCAGCCGCGCGAGTTCCGCCTGCTCGAATATCTCATGAAGCATGCCGGCCAGGTCGTGACCCGCACCATGCTGCTCGAGAATGTCTGGGACTATCACTTCGACCCGCAGACCAACGTCATCGACGTCCACATCTCGCGGCTGCGCTCGAAGATCGACAAGGGATTTGCCGAACCGCTCCTGCATACGGTTCGCGGCGCGGGATACATGGTCCGTGACGGCGTTCGGTAAAGTCGTCCGCACCACCGCCTTCAAGCTGTCGGCCGTCTATTTTTTCGTCTTCACGATGTTCGCCGTCGTTTTCGTCGGCTGGATCACGCGCGAGACCGACAGCTTCCTGACGCAGCAGGTGCGCGACACGATCGAGGCGGAGATCGGCGTTCTGGCCGATGAGGGGCTACGCAGCGGCCTGACCGGCATCGTCGCCGCCATCGAGCAGCGCAGCCGCATTCCCGGCGCCAGCCTCTATGTCGTCACCGATTCCAAGGGCCGCGTCGTCGCCGGCAACGTCACCGAGGTGCCGCCGGCGCTTCTGAAGATGAGCGGCCTCGATCCGGTCACGGTTCCCTACAAACGGCTCGAAGGCGAGGCGGCGCACCACATCGCCATGGTGCAGGTGCTGCCGCTGCCGAACAATTTCCGCATGCTGGTCGGTCGCGACATCAGCGAGATCGAGCGCATCCGCGATGTCGTCGGCAGGGCGACGATCGGCGCCGTCGGACTGCTGATCCTCTTGGCCCTGATCTCGTGGTTCTTCGTCAGCCGCCGCGTCCTGAAGCGGATTGATTCCGTCACGGCGACGAGCCGGCGGATCATGGCCGGCGATCTGTCGGGTCGGCTCGAGGTGACGCCGGCCGGCGACGAATTCGACCGGCTGGCGGAAAACCTGAACACCATGCTCGATCGCATCGAGCATCTGATGCACGGCCTCAAGGACGTCTCCGACAACATCGCCCATGATCTGAAGACACCGCTGACGCGGCTTCGGACGCGGGTCGAGACCACGCTGGCGGGGCCGGAGCGTACCGAGACCTACCGCGCCGCGCTTGAGGCGACGATCGAGGAATCCGACCAGCTCATCCGTACCTTCAATGCGCTACTGATGATCGCCCGCGTCGAGGCCGGCTCGCCGGACGGCGCCATCGGGCCGATCGACATTTCCGACATCACGGCCGAGGTGGTCGAGTTCTACGAGCCGGTCGCCGAGGAGGCCGGTGTCGCGCTGACCCTGACCCAGGACGCGGCCCTGCCGATGGAAGGCAGCCGCGAACTGATCAGCCAGGCGCTCGCCAACCTGCTCGACAACGCGATCAAATATGTGAAGAGCGGCGATCACCCGCCGGCCGCCCCGACCGTCGCTGTCGAGGCGCGCCGCGTTGGCGAGGAGATCGTCGTATCGGTCGCCGACAATGGTCCCGGCATCCCCGCCCAGGAGCGAACGCGCGTCCTGCAGCGCTTCGTCCGGCTGGAAAAGAGTCGTTCACAGCCGGGCAGCGGCCTCGGCCTCAGCCTTGTCGACGCGGTTGCGAGGCTTCACCATGGTACGGTCGCCATGAGCGATGCCGGACCGGGGCTTGTCGTGACACTGCGCTTCCCCGTCCAGACCTGACGCGGAAGGACCGGGCGATGGCTGCACGCATATCACGATCGACGGCGGAGCCGGCCGGTCGACCGCTTGCCGCCGCCATCAGCGCTGAGCTCCGGCCGCCCAAGGCGGCGCGCGTCCGCGCCATCCTCGGCGATCTGCAGTCGGCGGCGAAGGAAGCGGATGCCGGACCGGCGCTGGCCGAACTGCTGCAGGGGCAGGCAGGGCTGGGCCCGTTCCTGGCCGCCGTCTTCGATGCCTCGCCCTTCCTGCGCCAGATTGCGCTCGACGATCCCTCCCGATTCATCGGCATCCTCCGGGAGGACCCGGAGACCCGTTTCGCCCGCCTGATGGCGGACGTATCAGGGGCCTGGCGTGACACGGACGAAGCGAGCCTGATGACGAGACTGCGTCAGGCTCGGGCCGAGGCGGCGCTGCTGGTCGGGCTCGCCGATCTCGGCGGCATCTGGACCGTCGACCGCGTCACCGGCGCGCTGACGACCTTTGCCGAGACGGCCGTCGCCGCCACGGTCGATTTCCTGCTCGCCGATGCGCATGCGGCCGGCAAGCTCGTCCTGCCGCATCCGGAAACGCCGTCGCGCGATTCCGGATGGATCCTGCTCGGCATGGGCAAGTGCGGCGCCCGCGAGCTGAACTATTCGAGCGACATCGACCTGATCGTGCTGTTCGATCCGGAACGCGCCCGCCCGACCGATCGCGACGAGATCGGCGCGCTGTTCGTGCGGATGACCCGCCGACTGGTCAAGATCCTGCAGGAGCGGACCAGCGACGGCTACGTCTTCCGCACGGATTTGCGGCTGCGGCCCGATCCGGGCTCGACCCAGGTCGCCATCTCGACGCCCGCGGCCTTCCTCTATTACGAGGCGAGCGGCCAGAACTGGGAACGCGCGGCCATGATCAAGGCGCGCCCTTTCGCCGGCGACATCGAGGCGGGCGTGTCCTTCCTGGCCGAGCTGGCGCCATTCATCTGGCGCAAATATCTCGATTTCGCGGCGATTGCCGACATCCACTCGATCAAGCGCCAGATCCATGATCATCGCGGCCATGAACAGGTCGCCGTCGCCGGGCACAACATCAAGCTCGGCCGCGGCGGCATCCGCGAGATCGAGTTCTTCGTCCAGACGCAGCAGCTGATTGCAGGCGGCCGCGACCGCGAATTGCGGGGGCGGCGCACGCTCGACATGCTGGATATCCTCGCCGCCAAGGGCTGGATCGCGCCGGAGACGGCGGAGGAACTGGCGCGCTGCTACCGCTTCCTGCGCGCCATCGAGCACCGCCTGCAGATGATCGCCGACGAGCAGACCCATACGCTTCCCGAGACGGAGGATGGGCTGGAGGTCATCGCCCGGCTGATGGGCTACCGGACGGTGAAGGCCTTCTCCAAGGACCTGGTCGCGACGCTGGAGAAGGTGCGTGATCACTATATCCAGCTGTTTGAGGCGGCCCCGCCGCTTTCCTCCTCGCTCGGCAGCCTCGTTTTCACCGGCGACGACGAGGATCCGGAGACGGTGGCGACGCTGGCAAGCCTCGGCTACCGCAATCCGCGCGAGGTGAGCCGGACCATCCGCGGCTGGCATTTCGGACGCTACGCGGCGATGCGTTCGGCCGCCGCGCGCGAACGGTTGACGGAAATCACGCCGGCCCTGCTCGAGGCGCTGTCGTCGACCGACAATGCCGACGCCGCCTTCAATGCCTTCGACCGGTTCCTCGCCCGCCTGCCGGCCGGAGTGCAGCTCTTCGCGTTGCTCGGCTCCAATCCCGGCCTGCTGAACCTGCTCACCACCATCATGGGCACGGCGCCGCGCCTGGCGGAGATCGTCACGGCGCGCCCGCATGTGCTCGACGCGGTGCTCGATCCCGCCTTCTTCGGGCGCCTGCCCGACAAGGAGACGCTCGCCGCGCGGCTCGACACCTCGCTGGCCGAGGCCGAGTCGCTGGAGGACGTGCTCGATCGCGCGCGCATCTTCGGCAAGGAACAGGGCTTCCTGATCGGCGTGCGCGTGGTCGCCGGTTCGGTCGGCACCCGCGCGGCCGGCTTCGCCTATGCGGATCTCGCCGACCTGCTCGTCTCGACCCTGCTGGAGCATGTCCGCAAGGCGCTGGAGGCGCAGCACGGCACGATCCCGCAGAGCCGGATCGCGCTGCTGGCGATGGGCAAGTTCGGCGGCCGCGAGATGACGGCGTCGTCGGATCTCGACCTCATCCTGCTCTACGATTTCCCCGATAGCGAGACGGGCTCGAACGGTGCGCGGCCGCTCTCCGGCAGCCAGTACTTCGCGCGGCTGACGCAGCGCCTGATCGCGGCGATCTCCGCTCCGACGGCGGAAGGTTCGCTGTACGAGGTCGATTTCCGCCTGCGCCCCTCCGGCAATTCTGGGCCACTCGCCACCCACATCCGCTCCTTTGTCGAGTACCAGACCAAGGAGGCCTGGACGTGGGAGCACATGGCGCTGACGCGCGCGCGGCCGATCGGCGGCGATGCATCCCTGATCGCGGAATCGGTCGACAACATCCGCGCCATCCTGTCGACGCCGCATGACCCGAAGAAGGTGCTGCGCGACGTGCTGGAGATGCGGGCGCTGCTCGAGGTCGAGAAGTCGGCCGAAGGGCCGTGGGATCTGAAGCAGGTGCCCGGCGGGCAGATCGACATCGAATTCATCACCCAATATCTGCAGCTCGTGCATGGCGCCGAGCATCCAGACATCCTCGACGTCGAGACCGAAGTATCGCTGGCGGCGGCGTCCAGGGCCGGCCTGTTGCCGGCGACCGAGGCGGAGATCCTGCTGCCGGCGCTCCGGCTCTACCAGAAGCTGGTGCTGATCCTGCGCCTCAGCGTCGACGGCCCGTTCAATCCGGCGGAAGCGCCGCGCGGCCTGCTCGGCCTGTTGTCGCGGGCCGGCGAACTGCCCGACTTCGCTACCCTCGACGCCCATGTCCAGGCGACGCAGAAGGATGTCCGCGCCGCCTTCGAGCGCATCATCGGCAAGGTGCGAAAGAGCAAGAAGGCCTAGCCACACGTCCCAGGCAGGCGGCTTTCCGTCCCGGGCCGTTGGCTAGCGGGACGGTTCGGCGGAGGCGCCGAGCCGCAGGGCCACGCCGGCCGAGGCGCCGGTCGGCGGCTCCTGCTGCGCCGTCTGCATCAGCGGCAAGCGGATCGAGACGATCGTGCCCTTGCCCTCCTGGCTGCGGATGCGCATCGCGCCGCCATGCAGCTCCGCCAGCGAGCGGGTGATGGCGAGGCCGAGGCCCGAGCCCTTGTGGCTCTTGGTGAACTGGTTCTGCACCTGCTCGAAAGGCTTGCCGAGCTTCTTCAGCGCTTCCTTCGGAATGCCGATGCCATTGTCCTCGATGGTCAGGGTCACGGCGCTGCCGATCTTGCGCGCGCGGACGCTGATATGGCCGTTCTCCGGCGTGAACTTGACGGCATTCGACAGAAGGTTGAGCACCATCTGCTTGACCGCGCGGCGGTCGGCGTGGAGCGACAGCGTATCCTCGAGATCGGCTTCGATCGTCACCTTGCGCGCCGCCGCTTCCGGCGTCATCACGCGGGCGGCCTCGTCGACGATCTGGTCCAGCATGAGCGGCTCCATGTCGAGTGTCATGCGGCCGGCTTCGATCCGCGCCATGTCGAGCACGTCGTTGATGACGTTCAGCAGGAAATTGCCGCTGGCGTTGATGTCCTGGCAGTACTCGCCGTATTTCGGCGAGCCGAGCGGTCCGAACAGGCCCGACTGCATGATCTCCGAGAAGCCGATGATGGCGTTGAGCGGCGTGCGCAGTTCGTGGCTGATATTGGCGAGGAATTCGGACTTGGTGCGGTTGGCCGCTTCGGCGCGGTCCTTCTGCTCCGAATATTTCTCGGCGAGATCGACCATCTCCTGCGCCTGCTGCTCCAGCTTCTGGCGCGACTGGCGGAGGTCGGCGATGGTGGCCATCAGGCGGCGCTCGCCGTCGATCAGCTTTTCCTCGTGGCGCTTGATGGTCGTGATGTCGGTGCCGACGGAGACGAAGCCGCCATCCTTGGTGCGACGTTCGCTGATCTGCAGCCAGCGGCCGTCATTGAGCTGCGCCTCGAACGAGCGGGCGCCTTCCTCGGCGCGGCCCTCGGTCGGGATCTGCGCCCGCACGACCGGCTGGTGGCCGGCGGCGATGACTTCGGCATAGGGGGTGCCAGGCTGCAGCACGGAATCCGGAATACCGTGCAATTGCTGGTACTTGGAATTGCACATGACGAGCCGGTTTTCGGTGTCCCAGAGCACGAAGGCTTCCGAGATCGTCTCGATGGCGTCGCGCAGGCGGATGTCGGCGGTGCGCGAGCTCTCGGCCAGCCGCATCTGCTCGGTGACGTCGACGGCGATGCCGATCAGGTGGGGCTCGGTGCCGTCCGCATCGACCAGCTCGACCCGGATGCGCAGCCAGACATAGCTGCCATCGGCTTTGCGCATGCGGAACATGCGGTCGACGGTGGTCTCGTTCGCCTCGTAGAGGGCTTCGACCAGGTTCATCAGGTCGCCGTCTTCGGGATGGACGAGATCGTTGACCTCGCCGAAGCCAAGCAGCGAGTCCCGTGGCGCCATGCCCACAAGCTCGAACATGGACTTCGACCAGAACAGGCGGCCTCGCGCGACGTCCCAGTCCCACAGACCGCAACGGCCGCGGCGGAGCGCCGTGTCGAAGCGGTCATAGGTCTCCTGATAGATGATGTCCGCTTCCTGGGCCCGGGCCGACTGCGAGAAATAGCCGTAGAGGATGACCAGCAGGATGCCGCTGGTGCCGACGAACACGGACACGTTGAGCGATACGTCGGCGCGCCAGTCGCGATAGATGGCGGGCAGGGGGGTGGCGACCGCGACGAAGCCGAGCCGGCCGTTCAGGTGGCGCAGCGTCGCAAGCGCCGGCTGGTCGCCGTCGATGTTGACCTTGAGGACGCCGGCGCGGTCGCCGAAGATGACGAGCGGCTGCGCGCCCGTGATGACCTCGGTGAAGCTGCGGTCTTCCTCCGCTCCCGAGCGTGGCGCGGTTGCCAGCACGCGGCCCGTCGCGTCGGCGACATAGACGCGCTGGCCGCTATTGGCAGCGCTCTGCGGCAGGGCGTTGTCGAGCGCGTTCTGGACGGCCATCTGGTAGCGATCGGTCGGCAGCGTCGGCTCGACCTGGTCGAACGACTGCGCGAGATAGCTCGCGACCATGCCCATCATGTCGCGCGCCTGGTTCTCGCGCTCCATGCGGAGGTCGTAGAGCTGCATGAAGCGCGCGAGCGCGACGATCAGCAGGAAGATGATGATGAGGACGGGAATGCAGCGCCGCAGGATCGGCTCGGACGAGACGAGCTTCTCATAGGCCGGCTTGGCCAGCAGTTTCGCGTGACCTTTGATCATCTGCTTGCGTCGAAACAACATCCCGGCGATAGGCATGCGCTCGCTCGCAGACGCACTGGCTGTTTCTGCCCGCGCCATCTCGGCCCCCTGATATCCGCTATCATCGGGCCAGTCCCTTGCCCCGAATCACCCCCATTTGAATCGACGCGAATCACAAAGTCCAGACGGCATTAGGGTTTCGTTAAGCATAATTTTCGGGGCACGTCAGGGTTGGGCCCCGACGCGCTTTTCTCGTGCCGAAAGCGGCTGAATTGCTGGCTTTTGACGCTCAGGCGAGCGTGCGGGTGACGATATCGCGGGTGTCGGGCGAGAGGTTGTCGGCCCGCGCGATTCGCCGTAGCGCCGCCTCGGCATGGCCGCGCCGGATCGGCTCCAGAGCGCGCCACGACCGGAAGCTGACCAGAAGCCGCGACGTCGTCTGCGGGTTGCGCTTGTCGAGGTCGAGCGCGAAGTCGGCCAGGAACTCGTAGCCGGCGCCGTCGACGCGGTTGAACTGGGTCTGGTTGGCGCCGGCGAAGCTGCCGACAAGGGCCCGGATCCGGTTCGGATTGTTGGCCGAATAGGAGGGATGGCGCAGCAGCGACTGCACCCGCTCGAGCGTCTCGGAGGACGGGACCGTCGCCTCGAGCATCAGCCACTTGTCGAGCACGAGCGCGTCGTCGGCATAGCGATCGTGGAAGGCCTTCAGGACCGCGCGCCGTTCCGGCAGGGCGGCTTGCGACAGGATGCCGACGGCGGCCAGCCGGTCGGTCATGTTGTTGGCCGTCTCGAAATGGCGCAGTGCCTGGGCGACCGCATCCTGCGAGCGGGTGGCGACCATCAGGTCGAGCACGGTGTTGCGCAGGGCCCGGCGACCGGCGCTGCCGGCATCCGGCGAATAGGTGCCGACATCCTCCGAGAGCGCCGCGTAGCGAGGCTGCAGGCGATCCTGCAGCCCGGTGGCGATCGCCAGCCGCAGCGCGCGGCGCGCCGCGGCGATCGCGTCCGGATCGACGTCGTGTCTCAGTTCGCGGGCGATATCCGCCTCGCTCGGCAGTTGCAGAACCTGGGCCCGGAAGGCCGGTTCCAGCAAGTCGTTGTCGAGCACGTCGCCGAGCGCCTCGATCAGGGCCGGCTCGACGCTCGGCGCGCTGCCCTTCGCCTGTGCCGCGGTACCGGCGATCAGGTTGCGCATCGCCAGCGTCTGTGCCGCCTGCCAGCGATTGAATGCATCATTGTCTGCCCGGACCTGGAACAGGAGGTCGGCCGTCGAGATGTCGATGGCCAGGCGGACGGGAGCGGAAAAGCCGCGCAGCAGCGAGGGCACCGGCCGCGCGCCGACGCCCTCGAAGGTCAGCGTCTGGCTCGCCTCGGTCAGGTGGATCACGTCGTTTTCGACGCGCCCGCCGCTGACCGTCTCGTAGCCGAGATCTTCGCCGTTCGGGCCCATCAGGCCGAACCGGATCGGCGTGTGCATCGGCCGCTTCAGGGTTTGCCCGGGCGTCGGCGGCACGCTCTGCGTGAGGGACAGGCGATAGGTCCTGGCGTCCGCGTCATACTCGCCCTTGGCGACGATCTGCGGCGTGCCGGCCTGCGAGTACCAGAGATGGAACTGGGCGAGGTCGACGCCGGCGGCGTCGGCGAAGCTGGCGAGGAAATCCTCCACCGTCGCCGCCTCGCCGTCATGGCGTTCGAAATAGAGATCCATGCCCTTCCGGAAATCGTCGGGGCCGAGGATCGTCTTCAGCATGCGCACGACCTCGGCGCCCTTCTCATACACGGTCGGCGTGTAGAAGTTGCTGATTTCATGATAGATTTCGGGCCGGACCGGGTGGGCGAGCGGGCCGCCATCCTCGGGAAACTGTCGCGCCTGCAGCGTGCGCACGTCGGCGATCCGCTTGACCGCGCGCGAGCGCATGTCGGACGAGAATTCCTGATCGCGGAAAACCGTCAGGCCTTCCTTCAGGCAGAGCTGGAACCAGTCGCGGCAGGTGATGCGGTTGCCGGTCCAGTTGTGAAAATATTCATGCGCGATCACACCCTCGACATTGGCGTAGTCGGCGTCCGTCGCAGTGTCGGGGTCAGCCAGAACATACTTGTCGTTGAAGATGTTGAGGCCCTTGTTCTCCATCGCCCCCATGTTGAAATCCGACACGGCGACGATGACGAAGATGTCGAGGTCGTATTCGAGCCCGAAGACGTCCTCATCCCACTTCATCGACCGCTTCAGCGCGTCCATCGCATAGGCGCAGCGCGCTTCCTTGCCGTGCTCGCAATAGATGCGCAGCTCGACGTCGCGGCCCGACATGGTGCGAAAGCTGGCGGTGATCACGCCGAGGTCGCCGGCCACCATGGCGAACAGATAGGACGGCTTGGGGAAGGGGTCGTGCCAGACGGCGAAGTGCCGGCCGGTCCCGGGAATATCGCCGCTCTCGACCGGATTGCCGTTGGCGAGCAGGATCGGCGCGTCGAGCTTGGCCGCCTCGATCCGCGTCGTGTAGACGGCCAGCACGTCCGGCCGGTCGAGGAAATAGGTGATGCGGCGAAATCCTTCCGCCTCGCACTGCGTGCAATAGGTGCCGTTGCTGCGGTAGAGGCCCATCAGCTTGGTGTTGGCGTCGGCGTCGACCTCCGTCTCGATCTCGAGCGTGAAGGGCGCGTTCGGGACGCGGTGGAGCGTCAGCAGGTCGGGCGTGGCCGAATACTGGTCAGCCGGAACGGAGGCGCCGTCGAGCTTCAATCCCTTGAGGACCGTCTCGTCGCCGATGAGTTCCAGCTTGCCCTCGGCGGCTTCGTCCGTGTTCGGCCGGATGGCGAGCTTCGCCGTGACGCGCGTCGCCTTCGGCGCGAGCACGAAATTCAGATCGACCGTGTCGATGGTAAAGGCCGGGGCGCGGTAATCCTCGAGCCGGAAGGCGGCGGCGTCGGTCTTCATCAGTGAGGTCTCCCGCGGCGACCGGCTTCGGATCAGCCAGTTCGGTCAGACTTTAATCTAGGGGCTTCGTCCGGGGCTCGCTATGGCAAAGCCGGAATTCCCCTGAAAGTCGGGAAACCATTCCGCCTCTGCTGCATCTATGCCAATGCGTCGCACTGGCCGGACGCGGGCGAGCTCTGTAACAATCAACGTGAGGTTCAGGCGTTTCGGGCCTGAAGGGGCGGCGATGCGAGAGACCTGGCGACAGATCGCGGGAGAGATAGGCGGCGCCTTCGGCGTTCTCGCCGTGCTCATCCTTGTCCTGCTCGCCCCCGTCCATGCCAGCGCCGAGGCGCGGCTGGCGCTCGGCGACCGCAGCGGCCTGACCATTCTCTGCCTTCCGGCCGGCGAGCAAACCGACCCCGCCAAGGGCACGACCGTCAGCACCTGCGATCTCTGCGTGCTCGCCCAGGTCGCCAAGGCTTTCGGACCGGCGGCGTCCTTCCCGGTACCACAGCCGCTGCCTCCGGTTGCCTTCAGGGTGCTTCCCGTCGCCCACACGGCCGATGCCGGGGCGGCGCTGATCTTCCTTCCCGACGCACGCGGACCACCGCTCGCCTGAAATCGCCGGCCGTCCGATCGACGGCCGTCTTGCGCCGGTGCTGGCCAAGCCCCGGCAATGCATTGCGATTTTTCAGGTGACTTTTCATGAGCAAGCTTCTGTTCGCAGGCGCCGCCGGCGTCCTGCTTCTGTCCGTCTCCGCTGCCTCCGCCCATGTCACGCTCGCGACCCCGGAGACTAAGCTCGGGGCCAGCTACAAGGCTGTCCTTCAGGTCGGCCATGGCTGCGCCGGCTCGCCGACCGTTAAGCTGCGCGTGCAGATCCCCGAGGGGGTCATCAACGTCAAGCCGCAGCCGAAGCCCGGCTGGACGCTCGAGACCGTCAAGGGCGCCTATGCCAAGACCTACGACCTCTGGGGCGCCAAGGTGTCGGAAGGGGTGAAGGAGATCGTCTGGTCGGGCGGCAGCCTGCCGGACGACTTCTATGACGAGTTCGCCTTCCGCACCTACCTGACCGCCGATCTGCCGGCGGGGCCGCTTTATTTCCCGGTCGTCCAGGAATGCGAGAAGGGCTCTGAGCGCTGGATCGAGATTCCGGCCGCCGGCAAGTCGGACGACGACTATGAGAGCCCGGCCCCGGCCGTGATCCTCTCGCCGAAGGGCTAAGGAATGTCCTTGCGCGGCATTTTCCTGTGCCTCGCCCTGATCGTCCTCGCGGTGTCGTCGGCACCGCGAGGGGCCATGGCGCATGCCGCGCTGGTGACGAGCGAGCCGGCCGCCGGCAGCGTACTGGCGGCGGCTCCCGATCAGGTCGAATTGGTGTTCAGCGAGCCGGTGGCGCCGCTGGTCTTCCGCCTGCTTTCGCCCGGTGGCGGCCCGGTCGACCTTCTGGGCGTCTCCGGCGACGGCGCGCGGCTCACCCTGCCGCTGCCGCCGGATCTGGCGCAGGGGACGCATCTGGTCAGTTGGCGGGTCGTGTCCGAGGATGGCCATCCGATCGGCGGAACGCTGTCTTTCTCGGTCGGCGCTGCCAGTGCGGCGCCCTCGATCGGAGCGGCTGAAGACAGGCCGCTCGGCGTCACGCTTGGCCTCTGGTTCGCCCGCGTCGGGCTCTATTCGGCGCTGTTTCTCGGCGTCGGCGGCGTGTTCTTCGTCGCCTGGTCGTCGCGGTCTACGCTCCGCGCCGGCGCGCTGCGCCGGGTTCTGACGAGCCTGCTCGGGCTCGGTGTCGCATCCGCCCTCGTCGGTCTCGGCTGGCAGGGGCTCGATGCGCTTGGTGTGTCGCTATCCGCGCTGGCGCGGCGCGATGTCTGGGCGACAGGCCTCGAAACCAGCTTCGGCCGCACGGCCATCCTCGCGATGATCGGCTCGGGACTCGGGATCCTCGCCTTGCGTGCTGCCTCGCTGCGGACGCTCCGGGCCCTTGCTTCCGTCGCCATGCTGGCGCCCGGCCTGGCTCTGGCCGCGACCGGTCACGCCTCGGCCACCGAGCCGCAGCTGATGATGCGGCCGCTGGTCTTCTTGCACGCCTCCGCCATCGCGTGGTGGGCCGGGGCGCTGCTGCCGCTGGCGTTCGCCCTCCCTGCCGATCGCGGCCGCGCGGCGCTGGTGCGCTTTTCCACCCGTGCGCCGTTCGTGTTCGCCGTCCTGCTTATCTCCGGCGTCGTCATCGCCGTCGTGCAGATGGGCGCGATCGACGCCTTCTGGTCGACCGCCTATGGCCGCGTCCTCGTGCTGAAACTCGGCGCGGTGGCGCTCGTCCTCGGGCTGGCGGTGCGCAATCGCACCGTGCTGACCCGGCCCGTCCTGCTGGGCGATGGGCGTGCGACGCGCCGGCTGGTCCGCTCAATCGCGGCCGAACTGGTCCTGGTCGTCGTCGTCTTCGGTCTTGCCGCCTCCTGGCGTTTCACGCCGCCGCCGCGCGCGCTGGCTCGCGCCTTGCCGCCGATCGAGCTGCATCTCCACGGCGAGAAGGCGATGGCCGAATTCGTGCTGACGCCGCTCGCCTCGGGCGCCGCCACGGTCGATATCGACCCGCTTGACGCCGATGGCGTGCCCTTCAAGCCCCAGGAAGTCTCGATTTCGCTGGCACCGACCGATGGCGGGATGGAGCCGATCCGCATGGTGGCGCAACGAGGCGAGGACGGCCGCTGGCGCACCTCGGTGGCCGGGCTTGCCGGCACTGCGGAATGGACGGTCCGGGTCGACCTGCTCATCAGCGATTTCGACAAGGCGATGCTGGAGGGCAGGATCACGCTTTCCGCATCGCCATAGGCATCTAGCGCAAGTCTGAGTTGCCTACCTCATTTCCTGATGATATTTCATCACCCGGGAGGAATTCCTCGTGGGCAAGACGACGCTGCAAGACGTCGCCCGGGAGGCTGGCGTCAGTCTCGCGACGGTCGATCGCGTGCTGAATGGTAGAGCCGGCGTCCATGCGCGAACGGTTGAAAAGGTGCAGACCGCGGTCGATCGGCTGAATTATCAGCCGGATCGGATGGCGTCGCGCCTGGCGCGTGGCCGTGACTACCGGTTCGAGATCCTCCTTCCCAGCGGCACGAACGAGTTCATGCGCGTGCTGGAAACGGAGTTTCGCGCCACCGCCGAACGCTATGTGCATGAGCGGGTGCTGCTGAACATCACCCAGGTCGATGTCTTCGACGGCGAGGCGCTGGCGACCGCGCTGGAAAAACTGCCCTCCGACATCGACGGCCTCGCTGTGGTGGCTCTCGACCATCCGGCCGTGGCCGAGGCGATCAACACCATCGCCGATCAGGGCGTCGCCGTCGTGACGCTGGTCTCGGACCTGCCGGGCACGCGGCGCGCTCATTTCGTCGGCATCGACAATTCGGCCGCCGGCCGGACGGCGGCGAGCCTGCTGGGGCGCTTCCTCGGCCAGCGCCACGGCAAGGTCGGGCTGATTGCCGGATCGCTGGCGCTGCGCGATCACATCGAGCGGCAATACGGGTTCGAGCAGATCATCGCCCGCGAATACCCGAACCTCGAAGTGCTGCCGGTGCGCGAAGGGCGCGACGAAGACGAGCGCGTGCGGCTGGCAGCCGAGGGGCTGCTGGCCGAGCATGACGATCTCGTCGGCATCTACAATGTCGGCGGCGGCACGCCGGGCATCGTCGCGGCGCTGGAGAATTCCGGGCGCACGCGCGACATCGTCTTCGTCGGGCATGAGCTGACGGCCTTCAACCGGCGCCATCTGATCCGCGGCCCCATCGACGCGATCATCAACCAGGATCCCGGCCACATGGCGCGCAGCACCGCGCGCATCCTCCTCGCCATGCGCGAGGGCATGGAGATCGTTCCCGGCCAGGAGCGTATCAAGATCGACATTTTCATTCGGGACAATGTGCCCTGACGGGCGTCGTTCCGGCCTTCAACGACCTAGCCTCAACCGACCGAGGGCGTCAGCCCGAGACGACAGATCCGAAGGAGACTTTCAATGAAGACGATCAAGGGGCCGGCCATTTTCCTGGCGCAGTTCGCTGGTGATGCCGCTCCGTTCAATTCGTTCGACGCGATCTGCGGCTGGGTCTCCTCGCTCGGCTACAAAGGCATCCAGATCCCGACCTGGGACAGCCGGCTGATCGATCTCAACAAGGCTTCGGAATCCAAGGATTACTGCGACGAGCTGGCCGGCACCGCCGCCAAGCACGGCCTCGAGATCACCGAGCTCGCCTCGCACATCATCGGCCAGCTGGTCGCCGTGCACCCCGTCTATGACGAACTGATGGACGGCTTCACCATTCCCGCCATGCGGGGCAATCCGAAGGCGCGCCAGGAATGGGCCGTCGATCATCTGAAGCGTTGCGCCAAGGCTTCGAAGAATCTCGGCCTCAAGGCGCATCCGACCTTCTCGGGCGCGCTGGCCTGGCCGTTCCTCTATCCGTTCCCGCAGCGCCCGGCCGGCCTGGTCGAGGAGGCGTTCGCCGAGCTCGGCCGTCGCTGGACCCCGATCCTGGACGTGTTCGAGGAGAACGGCGTCGACGTCGCCTACGAGATCCATCCGGGCGAGGACCTGCATGACGGCATCACCTACGAGATGTTCCTCGACGAGGTGAAGAACCATCCGCGCGCCAACCTGCTCTACGATCCCTCGCACTTCGTGCTGCAGCAGCTCGATTATCTCGACTACATCGACATCTATCACGAGCGCATCAAGGCGTTTCACGTCAAGGACGCCGAGTTCAACCCGACTGGCCGCCAGGGCGTCTATTCGGGCTATCAGAGCTGGGTCAACCGCGCCGGCCGCTTCCGCTCGCTCGGCGACGGCCAGGTCGATTTCGGCGCCATCTTCTCCAAGCTCACCGCCTATGACTTCGACAGCTGGGCCGTGCTCGAGTGGGAATGCGCGCTGAAGCATCCGGAGGACGGTGCGCGCGAGGGTGCCGAGTTCATCAAACACCACATCATCCGCGTCACCGAGCACGCCTTCGACGATTTCGCCGGTTCCGGCACCGACGAGGCGGCCAACCGCCGCATTCTCGGCATCGCCTAACTCGGCAACGCAATCAGGATCGGGAGACCACCATGGCAATCGGAGCCAGCAAGGAAGAAACAGCCAGCCGTCGCATCCGGCTCGGCATGGTCGGCGGCGGGCAGGGGGCCTTTATCGGCGCGGTGCACCGGATCGCGGCCCGCATGGACGACCAGTACGAGCTGGTCGCCGGTGCGCTGTCGTCGGATCCGGCCCGCGCCAAGGCGTCGGGCAAGGATCTCGGCATCGCCGACGACCGCGCCTACACGTCGTTCGAGGAGATGGCCAAGGCCGAGGCAGCCCGTCCCGACGGCATCGAGGCGGTGGCGATCGTCACGCCGAACCACATGCACGCCCCGGCTGCCAAGGCGTTCCTCAACGCCGGCATCCATGTCATCTGCGACAAGCCGATGACGCTGACGGTCGAGGAATCGAAGGAACTGGTCGATCTGGTGAAGTCGTCGGGCAAGATCTTCGCCCTGACCCACAACTACACCGGCTATCCGATGATCCGGCAGGCGCGCGCCATGGTCGCCGCCGGTGAGCTCGGCGAGATCCGGCTGGTGCAGGCCGAGTACCCGCAGGATTGGCTGACCGAGAAGGCCGAGGCCTCCGGCACCAACAAGCAGGCCGAGTGGCGCACCGATCCGAAACGGACCGGCGCCGGCGGCTGCATCGGCGATATCGGCACCCATGCCTACAACCTCGCCTGCTATGTTTCCGGACTGGAGCTCGATCAGCTGCTGGCGCAGCTTTCGACCTTCGTCGAGGGCCGCCTCGTCGATGACGACGTGCAGATCCTTCTGAAGTGGAAGGGCGGAGCCAAGGGCATGCTCTGGGCGAGCCAGGTTGCCGTCGGCAACGAAAACGGCCTCAAGCTGCGCATCTACGGCACCAAGGGCGGCCTTGAATGGACGCAGGCGGACCCGAACTATCTCTGGTTCACCAAGTTCGGTGAGCCGAAGCAGCTTCTGACCCGCAACGGCGCCGGCGCCTGGCCGGAAGGCACGCGCGTCAGTCGCGTGCCGGGCGGCCATCCGGAGGGCTATCTGGAAGGCTTCGCCAATATCTACACCGAGGCGGCTCGCGCCATCCGCGCGGCCCGCGACGGCAGCCAGGTGGATCCGGCCGTGAACTATCCGACGGTCGAGGACGGCCTGATCGGCATGCAGTTCATCGAAGCCGCCGTCGCATCGTCGAAGGCCGGCAACGTCTGGACCAAGGTCGGCTGATGTCGAACCCCGAGAGGAGAGACATGGTGACGTCCGCGAAGCCGGCTCTTCTCGAGGCGGTGGGCATCTCGAAGTCGTTCGGGCCCGTCGAGGTATTGGGGGACATCAACCTGTCCCTCGTGCCCGGCGAGGTCCACGCCATCATCGGCGAGAACGGCGCCGGAAAATCCACCCTGATGAAGATCCTCGCCGGCCATCTGCCGCCGACGAAGGGGGAACTGAGAATGGACGGGCAGCCGGTCGTCATGGCCGGCCCCGTCGACGCCGAGCATCGTGGCATCGTCCTGGTGCATCAGGAAATCCTGCTCGCGCCTGATCTGACCGTGGCGCAGAACATCTATCTCGGCCGCGAGATTCGCAAGGGACTGACGCTCGACGACAAGGCGATGAACAAAGGCGCTGCGGAAGCCGTGCGCGCGCTCGGCATCGACATCGATCCGACGACCGTCGTCGGCAGGCTTTCGATCGCCCGGCGCCAGCTGGTGCAGATCGCCCGCGCGCTGCTGGTGCCGCACCGGGTCGTCATCTTCGACGAGCCGACCGCCTCGCTGACGCTGACCGAGACCGACGCGCTGCTGCGCGTCATCCTCGACATCAAGAAGAAGGGCGCCGCCGTCCTCTACATCTCGCACCGCCTGCCGGAGGTGAAGGAGATCGCCGACCGCGTCACGGTGCTGCGCGACGGCAAGCTGATCACCACCCGTCCGGCCGAAGGGCTGGAAGCGGTCGACATGGCGCGTCTGATGGTCGGCCGCGACGTCGCCAAGCTCTATCCCGACCGCGTCGCCACGACGGCGCCGGACTTTGCGTTGGAAGTCGAGAGCATGAATGTGCCCGGCTATGCGCAGGACGCCTCGTTCAAGCTGCGGCAGGGCGAGATTCTCGGCTTCGCCGGGCTGGTCGGTGCCGGCCGCACGGAATTGCTCGAAGGCGCGGTCGGCCTCCGCCCGGCGCATGGCAAGGTCAAGCTGAACGGCAAGCCGGTGAATTTCGTTACGGTCCGCGACAGCATGCGCGCCGGCATCGTCTATCTGAGCGAGGACCGGAAGGGGAAGGGCCTGCTGCTCGCCCAGAACCTCGGCATCAACCTGACGCTCGCCGCCCTTGGCCAGTTCCTGCGCGGCATGTTGATCGATCGCCGCAAGGAAGCGAAGGCGCTCGATGGCGCGATCACGGAATTCGACATCCGCACGCGCAACAAGGATCTGCTCGCCGGACAGCTTTCCGGCGGCAACCAGCAGAAGCTGCTGCTCGCCAAGATGATGCTGCTCGACCCGAAGATCGTCATCATCGACGAGCCGACGCGCGGCATCGACATCGGCACCAAGGAACAGATCTACAAATTCATCGCGGAGCTCGCGCAGAGCGGAAAATCGGTCATCGTCATCTCGTCCGAGATGCAGGAAGTGATCGGCATCTGCGACCGCATCCTCGTCATGCGCAACGGGCGCATCGTCGGCGAGGTGGCGGGCGAGCGCATGACCGAGGACGAAATCGTCGTGCTTGCAACGGGTGTGACATCGAGGGAGGCCGCCTCGATGGCGGAACACGCATGACCGATACCACGGCCACCAAATCCGCCGCCCGCCGATCGCTCGGCGATATTGATCTGCGTGCCGTCGCGCCCTTCGTGGCGCTGGCCTTCCTTCTGGTGCTGGGCGCGCTGGTGAACCCGAACTTCCTCGGCGTCGACAATCTGCTCAACGTTCTGACGCGCAGCGCCTTCATCGCCATCATCGCGGTCGGCGCCACCTTCGTCATCTCGGCCGGCGGCCTCGACCTGTCGGTCGGCGCGATGTCGGCCTTCGTCGCCGGCGTCATGATCCTGTTCATGAATACCGGCGTCATCGGCGGCGATATCGCCATGCTGGCGGTTGCGATGCTACTGGCGGTCGGAGTCGGCGCGCTGTGCGGCCTCGCCAACGGCGCCATCACCACGGTCGGAAGGATCGAGCCCTTCATCGTCACGCTCGGCACGATGGGCATCTTCCGCGCGCTGACGATCTACCTCGCCGAGGGCGGCTCGATCGCCATGAAGGCGCCGGATCTGCGCGCCGCGTACCGGCCGATCTATTTCGGCAGTGTGTTCGGCGTGCCGATCCCGATCCTCGTCATCCTCGCAGTGGCGCTGATCGGCGCCTTCCTGCTCTACCGCACCGCCTTCGGCCGCCACGTCATCGCCGTCGGTTCCAACGAGGATGTGGCGCGTTATTCCGGTATCCCGGTCAACCGGGTGCGGACGCTCACCTATGTCATCCAGGGTGTCTGCGTCGCCATCGCGGTCCTCGTCTACGTGCCGCGGCTGGGCGCCGCCACGCCGACGACGGGCCTGCTCTGGGAACTGCAGGCGATCACCGCGGTCGTCATCGGCGGCACCGCGCTCAAGGGCGGCGTCGGCCGGATCTGGGGCACGATCTGCGGCGCCCTCATTCTCGAAGTGGTCGGCAACATCATGGTGCTGTCCAACTTCGTCAGCGAATACCTCATCGGAGCCGTTCAGGGCGCGATCATCATCATCGCGATGCTGGTCCAGCGCTCGCTCGTTCGGAAGCGTTGAGGCGGAAAGGGAGGAGTTAATCCTCCGGGTTGCACTGGTTCAAAAGGGAGAGAGAAATGCGGAAACTTCTACTCGGATCGGTCGCGGCGGGCCTGATGCTCGTCGCCGGCCTCGCCCAGGCGCAGGAAACGAAGACCATCGCTGTCTCCATTCCGGCGGCCGACCATGGCTGGACCGGCGGCGTCGTCTACCACGCCCAGGAGCAGGCCAAGCGCCTCGAGCAGCGCTATCCGGGCCTCAAGGTCATCGTCAAGACGTCGCCGGACGGCGCGTCGCAGGCCAACGCCCTGCAGGACCTGACCACGCAGGGCATCGACGCGCTGGTCACCCTGCCGCACAATTCCGACGAGCTGACCGACCCGATCCGTCAGGTCAAGGAAAAGGGCGTGTTCATCACGGTCGTCGACCGTGCGCTGACCGATAACTCCGTCGCCGACCTCTATGTCGCCGGCAACAACCCGGCGCTCGGCCGCGTCGCCGGCGAGTACATCAAGGAAAAACTGAACGGCAAGGGTAACGTCGTCGTCATCCGCGGCCTGCCGATCGTCATCGACGAAGAGCGCAACAAGGGCTTCGACGAGGGCATCGCCGGCAGCGAGATCAAGGTTCTCGATCGCCAGTTCGGCAATTGGAGCCGCGACGACGCGTTCAAGGTCATGCAGGACTACCTGGCCAAGTTCCCGCAGATCGACGCGGTCTGGACCCAGGACGACGACATGGCCGTCGGCGTCCTCGAAGCCATCAGCCAGGCCAAGCGCGAGGACATCCAGTTCGTCATCGCCGGCGCCGGCATGAAGGACATGATCAAGAAGGTCATGGACGGCGACAAGATGATCCCGGTCGACATCCTCTATCCGCCTGCGATGGTCGCCGTCGCGATGGATCTGACGGCCGCCGGTCTCTACGACCACCTGCCGGTCCGCGGCAACTACATCCTCGACGCCACGCTGGTGACGAAGGAAAACGCCAAGGATTTCTACTACCCCGACTCGCCGTTCTGATCGGATCGGTTCGTCCGGACGTTCTGGCCCTCTCCCGCGCCGCGGGGGAGGGCTTTTTGTTGGGTTGACGGGCCTATCACCCAACCTCCCCGTCATCCCGACCCGGGATCCATCCAGCCGCGACATGGGGAAGCTCGCGCTGCCAGCACTTCGGCCGCTTGGATCCCCGTCTTCTCGGGGACGACGGCCTGAGGGGCGGGAGATGACGGAGG
The DNA here is from genome assembly GCF_000380505.1 of Kaistia granuli DSM 23481. Taxonomy (GTDB): domain Bacteria; phylum Pseudomonadota; class Alphaproteobacteria; order Rhizobiales; family Kaistiaceae; genus Kaistia; species Kaistia granuli. The sequence goes on from NZ_AQYH01000010.1 coordinate 183,161, forward strand.
TTTGTCTGCCAATGTCGGCCCCCCGCCTAAAGCGGCAGCAGATCCGTGTTCTTGACCTCTTCCATCACGGCGTAGGTGTGCGTCTCGCGCACGCCGGGGAGCGACAGCAGGCTGTTGGATAAGAAGGCGCGGTAGGCGTTCATGTCGCTGACGCGTGCCTTGATCAGATAGTCGAAGCCGCCCGCCACCATGTGGCACTCCATCACCTCCGATGCGCGGCGGACGGCGATCGCGAAATGCTCGAAAACGTCAGGCGTCGTGCGGTCGAGCTTCACTTCCACGAACACCAGCAGGCCGAGGTCCAGCTTCTCCGCCGAAAGCCGCGCGTGATAGCCCTCTATATAGCCCTCGCGGGTCAGGCGCTTGACGCGGTCGGCTGTCGCGGTCGGTGACAAATTGACCTTGGCGGCGAGCTCCAGCGTGGTGATGCGGCCATCCGCCTGCAGGGCCTTCAGGATGGCGCGGTCGATGCGGTCCATGCGGTTTGGGTCTCTCTCGAATGAATGCGGTCAGTCGGATGGCAGGGTCGCCAGGAAGTCGAGGACCTCGGCGTTGAAGAGGTGAGGCCGCTGCAGCGGCGCGAAATGGGTGACGCCTTCGACGAGGCGGAGGCGCGCGCGCGGCAGGGTCCGGGCCAGATACTCGGCATGCTCGGTCTTGATGAATTCGTCCTTCGGGCTCTGCAGGACGAGGACCGGCGCGTCGATCTCGGCGAGATCCTTGGCGCTATAGTTGGGCTGCGCGCCTTGCATGGTCGAGACTGCTTCCGAAAAGGCCTTGAAGGCGTCGGGCGTCACGGAAAGCGCCGCATAGTCCGCGACATGGCGGCTGAAGCAATTGTCGATCACTGGCGTCGGCACGAAAGGCTTGGTGCCGCTCGCATCGACGTTGCAGGCGAAGAAGAGCAGCCCGGACACTCGTTCTGGATGGCTGCGCGCCAATACGAGCCCGGTGCAGGCGCCGTCGCTCCAGCCGACAATCGCCGCCTTCGGAATTTCCAGCTCGTCCATCACCGCGCCGACATCGGCGGCCAGGAGGTCATAGGAGTAGGGCTGTCCGTCGCGCGTGCTGCGGCCATGGCCGCGGCTGTCGATGACGGTGACGGCATAGCCGGCCTTGACCAGCGCCGGCACCTGGTAGCCCCAGTTGCCGCCGTGCCCGAGCCCGCCATGCAGCAGGATCACCGGCTCGCCGCTGCCGAACTGCGCGTACCAGATGCGGGCGCCACGATGCGCCACATAGGCCTGCCGGCCGGTCAGCGGCAGTGACGGCGCGCCCTCTGCTGCGAACCGGGCGAGATCATCGTCGGTCATTGTCATCGGAGCATCCATCGGCTTGTGTCGAGAGGGATAGTGAAAATCACGCCAAAGGTGACCCTGGCCGAGATAATCACGGTTTGGGCTGGCATCAAACCCCAAAGCAGCGCTCATGGAGGCGATAGAGTGCGGCAAACGCCATCCCGGAGCTTTCCATGCCGACCGCCGCCTTTGAACCCTTCCGCGCCCCCTACGCCGGCGACGACGCCTCGCTGATCCGCCATGCGATCCGTGGCGCCATGCTCGACGCCAGCGCCGAGACACGCATCGACCGGCGCGCCACCGCCTTCATCGAGGCGATCCGTGGCCAGTCTGGCGCCGTCGGCGGCATCGAGGATTTCTTGCGCGAGTTCGGGCTTTCCACCCGCGAGGGGCTGGCGCTGATGGTGCTGGCCGAGGCGCTGCTGCGCGTGCCGGACTCCGCGACACAGGACCGCCTGATCGAGGACAAGCTCGGCGGCGCCGACTGGAGCGAGCACAGCGGCAAGGCGGAGGGTTGGTTCGTCTCCGCGTCGACCTGGGCACTCGGCCTCTCAGCCCGCATCGTGACGCCGACGGACAGCGCCGACGGCATCATCGCCGGCCTCGTCAAGCGCGTTGGCACGCCGACGGTTCGTACCGCGACACGCCAGGCGATGCGCTTCCTCGGCTATCATTTCGTGCTCGGCCAGACGATCCAGGACGGGCTGAAGCGGGCGAAGACGCTGGAAAAGCAAGGTTTCCGCTATTCCTACGACATGCTGGGCGAGGGCGCCCGCACCGCGGAGGATGCCGAACGCTATTTCGCGAGCTATGCCATGGCGATCGACGCCATCGGCAAGGGCGCCGGCAAGAAGGCGCTGCCGGACCGGCCGGGCATCTCCGTCAAGCTCTCGGCGCTGCATCCACGCTACGAGGCCACCAACCACACCCGTGTCATGGCGGAGCTGGTGCCACAGCTGGTCAAGCTGGCGGCGCAGGCCAAGAGCTACGACCTGAACTTCACCGTCGACGCCGAGGAGGCCGACCGGCTGGAGCTGTCGCTCGACGTCATCGCGGCGGCGCTCGCCGATCCCTCGCTCGCCGGCTGGGACGGCTTTGGTCTCGCCATCCAAGCCTATCAGAAGCGCGCCGCCGGGGTCATCGACTGGATCGGCGAACTGGCAAAAGCGCTCGACCGCAAGATGATGGTCCGCCTCGTCAAAGGCGCCTACTGGGATACGGAGATCAAGCGGGCGCAGGAGCGCGGGCTTGACGACTATCCCGTCTTCACCCGCAAGGCGGCGACGGACCAGAACTATCTGTTCTGCGCGCGAAAGCTGCTGGATCTGCGGCCGCGTATCTTCCCGCAATTCGCCACCCATAATGCGCTGACGGTCGCCACCATCCTGGAGATGGCCGGCGAGGCGACAGGCTTCGAGCTGCAGCGGCTGCACGGAATGGGCGAGGCGCTGCACAAGGCGGTGCATGAGAGTGTGCCGACGGTCTCGACTCGCATCTACGCGCCCGTCGGCGGCCACCGCGACCTGCTCGCCTATCTCGTCCGCCGCCTGCTCGAAAACGGCGCGAACTCCTCGTTTGTCGCGGTCGTCGGCGACCGGTCGGTGCCGATCGCCAGCCTGCTGGTCCGGCCCGACACGACGCTGGAAGGCGGCGCTCGCGCCCGCAACCGCAACTTGCCCCTGCCGGCGGATCTCTATGGCGAGAGCCGGCGCAACTCGGCCGGGCTCGAATTCGGCCATGCCGCGACTTTGGCGGCGCTGGTCGAGGGCATGAAAGCGGAGGACGGCACGGCGCTGGTCGCCAAGCCGGTGGTGGCGGTGCCGCTCGAAGACGGCCAGCCGCAGCCGGTGCTGAGCCCCGTCGATGGCAGGACGGTGGTTGGTTCGGTCGTTTCCTTGCCGGAGGACGCGGTCGACGCGGTCATGCAGGCGGGGCAGGCAGGTTTTCGCGCCTGGCAAGCGACCCCGGTCGAGGATCGTGCAGCCGCGCTGGAGCGGATGGCGGATCTGCTGGAGGCAAACCGCGACCGGCTGATGAGCCTGCTCGCCCGCGAGGCCGGCAAGACGCTGGCGGACGGCCTGTCGGAAGTACGCGAAGCGACGGATTTCTGCCGTTTCTACGCCGCCGAAGCGCGCCGGCATTTCGGCCAGTCGGTCCGGATGCCGGGCCCGACCGGCGAGCGCAACGAGTTGCAATATCGCGGTCGCGGCGTCTTCGTCGCCATCTCGCCGTGGAACTTCCCGCTCGCGATCTTCCTCGGCCAGGTGACGGCGGCGCTCGCGGCCGGCAATGCGGTCGTCGCCAAGCCGGCCGAGCAGACGCCTGTCATCGCCTTCGAGGCGATCCGGCTGCTGCACGAGGCGGGCGTGCCCGTCGCCGCCTGCCAGCTCGCCCTCGGGGACGGCCGGATCGGCGCCCGACTTGTTAGCCATCCGTTAACCGCGGGCGTCGCCTTCACCGGCTCGACCGAGACGGCCTGGTCGATCAACCGTTCGCTCGCCGCGAAGCAGGGGCCGATCGTGCCGCTGATCGCCGAGACGGGTGGTCTGAACGCCATGATCGTCGACGCGACCGCCCTGCCGGAGCAGGTGACCGACGACGTCGTCGCCTCCGCCTTCCGCTCGGCCGGCCAGCGCTGCTCGGCGCTGCGCATCCTCTATCTGCAGGAAGACGTCGCCGATCGCATGCTGGAGATGATCACTGGCGCCGCTGCCGAACTCAAGGTAGGCGATCCGCGCGATCCGAAGACCGATCTCGGCCCGGTGATCGATGCCGAGGCGAAGGGCAATCTCGACCGCCACCTCGCCGCGATGCGGAAGACGGAGACGGTTCGCTTCGAGGGCAGGGTGCCCAACGCCGGCACCTATGTCGCGCCTGCCATCGTCGAGCTCAGGGAGGCAAAGACGCTCGATCGCGAGGTGTTCGGCCCGATCCTGCATGTCGTGCGCTGGAAGGCGAAGGAGCTCGACACGGTGATCGCTTCCGTCGCCGCGACCGGCTACGGCCTGACGCTCGGCATCCACAGCCGCATCGACGAGACGGTCGACGCCATCGTCGAGAAGCTCGCCGTCGGCAATGTCTATGTGAACCGCAACGTCATCGGCGCGGTGGTCGGCACCCAGCCCTTCGGCGGCTCCGGCCTCTCCGGCACCGGCCCGAAGGCGGGCGGCCCCAACTACCTGCTTCGGTTCGCCGAGGAGCAGGTGATTTCGGTCAACACGGCGGCGGCCGGCGGCAACGCCTCGCTGATGGCGATGGGGGACGGCTAGCCATTCCAGACTGCTGGAATGGGGCTCTGGCCGTTGCCATGCCGGGGTGTTTTTGCGGATGTGGCGAGGCGGTGCGGCTGCTATGATTGAGGTGACGTAGGGCGTCCCCTCGTTTCGAGGGGGCGCGTTGTGCCCCGCGTGTCTTCTGCTATAAGCACGCGGCCGCCGGCAGGTGCGGTGAATGAGATGACCATTTCATGGCTTTGAATGCTCAGGGGTCCGACACCGGGACCGCTCATCCGGGTGCGGACACCGCAGCGCCCGGAACGGCCGCCGAAGAGAACGGTGGCGGCAACGGCGTACCCCATGTCGGCTTCTTCACGCTCGCCCTCGGTTCGGTCGGTGTCGTCTATGGCGATATCGGCACCAGCGTCATCTACGCGCTGCGCGAGGCGCTGCACGCGGCCGAGAAGGCCCATGGAACGCTCGCGCGCGAGGAGGTGATCGGCGTCATCTCGCTGATCATCTGGACGCTGACCATCATCGTCACGCTGAAGTATGTCGTCATCCTGCTGCGCGCCGACAACAATGGCGAGGGCGGCACGCTGTCGCTGATGGCGCTGGCGCTCCGGGCGACGGGGCGATCCGCGCCGATCATCTTCGTGCTCGGGGTCGCCGGCGCGGCGCTGTTCTACGGCGATGCGGTGATCACGCCGGCGATCTCTGTGCTGTCGGCGGTGGAGGGCCTGACGCTCGTCACGCCCGCCTTCGACGGCTACGTCATCCCGATTACCATCGTCATCATCGCCGCGCTGTTCCTCGTGCAGCGCTACGGCACGGCCAAGGTCGCTGCCTGGTTCGGACCGATTACCGCGCTCTGGTTCGTCGTGATGACGGTCGGCGGCTTCCTGCACATCGCCGACGATCCCGGCATCTTCGCCGCCTTCAATCCGTACAACGCGGTCAGCTATGTCGTGACGCACGGCCATACCAGCCTGCTCGTCATCGGCGCCGCCTTCCTGTCGGTGACCGGCGCCGAGGCGCTCTATGCCGATCTCGGCCATTTCGGCCGTAAGCCGATCCAGGCCACCTGGCTCGCCTTCGTGTTTCCCGCGCTGACCGCCAATTATCTGGGGCAGGGCGCGCTGGTTCTCGCCAATCCCGAGGCGATCAAGAACCCGTTCTACCTGCTGTTCCCGGAGTGGGCGCTGCTGCCGGTGGTGCTGCTCGCCACGCTGGCGACCGTCATCGCCTCGCAGGCCGTCATCACCGGCGCCTTCTCGATGACCCGCCAGGCGATCCAGCTGAAGCTGCTGCCGCGCATGGAGATCGAACATACGTCCGAGACGCATGTCGGCCAGATCTACATGCCGCAGGTCAATTCGATCCTAATGGTCGCCGTGCTGCTGCTGGTTATCATGTTCGGCTCGTCCAGCAAGCTCGCCACCGCCTACGGCATCTCGGTCACCGCTGAAATGGTGATCACGGCCTGCCTGGCCTTCATCGTGGTGTGGCGCTTCTGGCGCTGGCCGCTCTGGGTTTCGGTCCTGCTGATCGCCCCCTTCCTGCTGATCGACCTGATCTTCCTCGGCGCCAATCTGCTCAAGATCACCGAAGGCGGCTGGCTGCCGATCGTCTTCGCGCTCACCATCATGTTCATCATGCGGACCTGGGTGCGGGGCACCAAGATCCTGTTCGAGAAGAGCCGGCGCGCCGACGTGCCGCTCAGCGATCTCGTCAAGAATCTCGAGAAGAGCAGCGTGGTGCGTGTTCCCGGCACGGCGGTGTTCCTGACCAGCGATCCGGAGACGGCGCCGTCCTCGCTGCTGCACAGCCTCAAGCACTATCGCGTCCTGCATCAGAAGAACGTGCTGCTCACGGTCGTCACCAGCAATACGCCGCGTATCGACGAGGCCGACCGCGTGCGGATCGAGCCGATCAACGACAGCTTCACGCGGATCTTCATGACCTTCGGCTACATGGAGACGCCGAACGTGCCGAAGGCGCTCGGCCTCTGCCGCAAGCAGGGCTGGAAGTATGACATCATGTCGACGTCGTTCTTCCTGTCGCGCCGCTCGATCAAGCCGGCGAGCCACCATTTGTTCGCCCGCATGCAGGACAAGCTGTTCATCAAGCTGGCGATCAACGCGAGCGACGCGACGGAGTATTTCCATATTCCGACTGGCCGCGTCGTCGAGATCGGCACGCAGATGTCGATCTGACGCTGCCAAATCCGAGTATAGACAGCGCCCGCCCCGAAAGAGGCGGGCGTTGTTGTTTGGGGACGCATTCCCGGCAACCAAGGACTTTGTCGCACTAGCCTCCTGAAGCATCGGCTGAATAGATCCCGGATCTCCGCTTCGCCGCGTCCGGGATGATGGCGAGGGATAGGGCGAGGCCGACGGGAGGGTTGCCGGAGATCGCTCCCTCGGCTAGAGCCCGTCGCCTAGGATCTGGCTAGTTGGATGGGGCCCCATGGCAACGCTTCACTTGATGGTGGGCCTTCCGGGCAGCGGCAAGACGACCTTGGCGCGCAAGCTCGAGGTCGAGCACTCGGCGCTTCGCCTCACTGTCGATGAATGGCACGTTCGGCTGTTCGGAATGGACGTCCACGACGACAGCGACGATGCCGAATTCGCGGAGCACAACGCCCGGCATGCGACCGTCGAAGCGCTTCTGTGGGAGACGGCGGCGCGCGTCCTGACGCTGGGCGTCGATGTGATCCTGGATTTCGGTTTCTGGAGCCGAAGCGAGCGGGACGAGTTTCGAGCGAAAGCTAGCGACCTCGGCGCGGGCTTCCGGATTCACTATGGCGATGCGTCGCAAGAGGTGCTGCTGGAGCGCATCCGGGCCAGGAATGCCGAGCTTCCGCCCGGCACGTTTCATATCCCCGAGAATCGGTTCGTGGAGTGGATGCGTCTGTTCGAGCCGCCGAGCCCGGACGAGTTCACGCCCTAGCGGCTGGATCTGGCATGGTCCAACCCCATCGCGCCATCAGGCTGGCGATCAATTCGAGCGACGCGACGGAGTATTTCCATTTTCCGACCGGCCGCGTCGTCGAGATCGGCACGCAGATGTCGTTCTGATCCGACAGGGCTTCGCTTCGAAGTCCCGCTTGTCAGCCATGGAAAAGGCCGCCGCGAGACATTCTCGGGCGGCCTGTTAATTGGCTCGGTTGGAGGCGCGGCGTCCGGCATAGCGAATGTCGGACATGGGTGGATTACTGCCTGTCGGCTCCTGGTTAAGCATCCAACCTCAGTGTCGTAGCCACGGTGTTGCCGCACAGCGCGAATCGGCGCTTAGTGAAGAACAAAACAGAAACGAACTTGGAGATTGCGCGTTGACCGCTACCAAAGCCGCCATTGCTAGGTTGGAGGGAATCACTGTGCTCGCAGAGGACGTAGCGAAGCTCGCTACCTTCTATCGTGACGCGCTCGGCCTTCGCGTTGACGTCACGGAGCAGAACTACGTCGCCTTTGGAGGCGAAGGCATCCGCCTTGCCATCTTCTCTAGGATCGGCATGAGCCCCAATACGCACGATCACCCTGATTACCGCACGCCGTTCACTGGCCAGGCCTTCGAGCTGAATTTCGAATGTGCATCGACGGACGATGTCAACGAACGGTTTAGCCACATCGTGGCGAATGGCGGGCGATCCATCGCCGCCCCCACGAAGAAGCACTGGGGACACTATGCCGGCTTCTTTGCCGATCCGGAGGGCAACATCCACAGCCTCTTCGCCGTTCTAGCTGAGTAGGGGTTCGTCCTGCACAGGGTAGCCGTTGCAGCAATGTGTCGAACCGCTCCAGAACAATGACGGCTTTCAAGAAAAGGCGATGCCACCCCGAAATGTCCGAAAGGGGGTCGTGGGCGGACCTATTGCTTGGCGGCGCCTCCCATGGCCGTCAGAGGTCTCCGACCGGCGGGAACCGACGCTCAGTCGGCCGGGGCTTCGGCCGCCTGTTTGCGGCTCGGGCGGAGCAGAAAGACCAGCAGCGCCAGGAAGCCGACGGCGACCGAGACCGGCAACGCTTCCGCGCCGAACAGGTCCATGAGGAAGCCGATCGGCGTCGAGCCGATGACGGAGCCGGCCGAATAGGCCATGGCGAAGCCGGTCGAGACGACGGCGAGCCGCTGGCCGCGGAAATCCTGGCCGATCAGGACGATGCCGAGCGTATAGAGGCCCGACACGGTGCCGCCGGCGAGGAAGACGACGGGCTCGAGCAGGAACGCCTGGTTCATCACGAACGGGAAGGCGAGGGTGCTTACCACCGCCAGCACGGCGCAGCCGATCAGCGTCAGCCGCCGGCCATGCCGGTCGGCGAACCAGCCCAGCGCCACGATCAGCACCGCCTCGCCGAGGCTGAAGATGGCGACCAGGCGCGAGGCGCCGGCGTCGGTCAGCCCGTGCGCCAGGCCGTAGAGCGGCAGCAGGCTCTGCATCGCCGTCTCGCCGATGCCGGTCAGGAAAGCGGCGGCGATCAGGCTGCCGGCCAGCGTCAGCGACATCCTGAGCGTATGGACGTCGCCGCTCTCCTCCTCGTCCTCGACGTCACCGACGGCCGAGCGGATCGAGAGCGCCACGGCAACGCCGATGGCGAGCGGGATCATGGCGACGATCAGCGGCAGGCTGCCGGTCGAGCCGGTGCCGCTCAGCAGCAGGGGACCCATGAACTGGCAGGCGGCGTAAAGCGTGCCGGAGGCGCCGACGATGCGGCCGCGATTGCGGTCGTCGACGACGCCGTTCAGCCAGATCTCGGTCGTCGTCCACAGCGCCGAGAAGCAGGTGCCCATGACGAAGCGGGCGACGAACCAGACGGCGATGTTGTCGAAGGCGAAGATGGCGGCGAACGAGGCAAGCGACAGCGCGAACTGCGCCGCCACCAGCAGGCGCAGCCCCATCCGGTCGATGAGCCAGGGCACGAACGGGCCGAAGATCAGGATGCCGGCGCCGGCGATCGAGGCGTTGAGGCCGATCAGCCAGGTGGCGATGCCCTTCTTTTCGAGCGCGAGCGAGAAGAACGGATAGGAATAGCCGAACAGCAACGCCTCGATGCCGATCAGCAGCAAGACGCCCGCGACGCGCCAGTACCGGGTTCGCGCCGCGGTCGGTCTCGTGTCTCTCGATTGCATCAGATCTCGCAGAGCGGCTCGGGGCACCAGCAGCGAATGCCCTGGGGAACCAGGTCGAAGGTCCGGTAGTCGGCGGTCAGTTCCTCGCCGACGGCGATATCGCGATCGGCAAAGACGTAAAGCTGGTCCTCCACCCGTGTGTTCGGATGGCAGGAATGGTTGAGGAAGTCGATGCCGGCTGGCTCTTCCACCGGCAGCAGGCAGAGCAGCTTGCGGCCGATCAGCTTCAGATGGACGGACTGCCGCCACCAGTAGTCGTCGAGCTCGCTCTGCTTGTCGAGGTCGATCAGCATCGCCTTGCCGTCGAAGAAGCCGAGCAGCGTGTCCTTCGGGATGGTGGCCTTGGCATGGATGGTCTGGTGATCGTCGCTGATCGCCCGGACCTCGATGACTTCATCGTTCGTGTAGCTCATGCGGTCACTTCCTGAAGTCGAAAGCTGGGATACCGCCGGACTGTCCGTCACGGCTTGCCTGATAGCGTTGACCGTCGAATAGCGCAGCGAGCCAGCGCTCGCAAAGGCGGTGAGCATAGACCACCGGCATTTCGTGGTCATGCGGCTCCTTCGCCAGCTCGGCGAAGACCGGGTCGTTGTGGGGCGCCGTCCAGTATTGCTGGTCGTCGGAGAGATGCACGGAGCGCTCCGCCGTCGCCGACACCTTCTGGTAGCCCTGGATCGTGTTGATCGACATCTTCTGCCACGCGGCGGCGCATTTGTGCAGCAGCCGTTCCAGCTCGCGCCGCTCGCGCACCTCGTGCGGGGCGCAGTGGAAGTGACGCTGGCACAGGTCGCGCACCAGCATCGCGAAGGCGAAGGCGTCGGAGGTGGTGTTGATCGCGAGGAACGGGGTACTGAGCGCCGGATCGTAGAGCGGATCGGCGACGGCGGCGGCATGGGGGCAGAAGGCGACGGGGAAGAACTCGTAGATCGTCGGAATGCCGGTGACAGGGCAGACGACGTCGAACGGGATCGCCACCGTCTGGCTGTTGACCAGGGCGCCGGCGCTGTCGGCATGGCCGGCATCGACCATGATCTGGGCGAGCAGGCGCAGTTCGTCCTCCGAGTTTGAGAAGCTCAACGGGGTGGCGACGATCGCCAGGAAACCGGTCTTCCGGTACTCCTCGACATCCTGCCGGAAGGTGTTCAGCGCCTCGGAGAACTGGTAGCCGTTGCGGACATGCGCGACCGTATAGCGGCCAAGCTGAAACTCCCGCTTGCCGGCGGAACAGCGAAGGTCTGCCTGCAACCAGTCGTCAAACTCGTTGTTTGACGGTACTTTGGGATGAAATGGGCAGCCGACGGCGACCGAAGACGCCATCCCAGCCGAATCATCATCCGGTGGGAAGTTCATATTGCCCCCGCAACGCTACCCAGACTTTACTTGGACGTGATTGGTTTGAAATTGGAGGCAAATTCGAAGCAAAGTCAACCATATTATAGCTGAGTCTACTGTTCTCTTTCATGCGAAGGCCTCCGTCCGCGCCGGTCGAAAGAGGGCTTCGAACTGCCGTTTGGAATCGCTCATTCCCAGCTGCCCCTGCTCGGTGCGGTCCGTACCCCAGCTATCACTAAAATCGTCGGGAACCGGTTAAGGCCGCATAAAAGGCTGATGCGTAGGGTAGCGCGTCGAAGAAAAGAGATGGACACGACGTATGTCTCACCCAATCGCCGGGCGAATTACATTCAATCTTGTAGCCGGCATTGTCGTCACGATCGTGACTGTCATCTCGGGCGTCGCATGGATGGCTTATCGCCAGAACGATCAGGCCGCCGAGCAGACACGCACCATGGTGATGGGTGGCGTCGACGCGATGCATACGCGGGTCCAGGGCCTGGCCAACGACTATTCCTGGTGGGAAGAGGCCTATGATGCCTACGGCCGGTCCGACAAGGAGTGGATCGAGGCGAATATCGGCACCGGCATCATCGATACCCAGATCGCCGACTTCCTGGCGATCATCTCGCCCGAGCACGAGTTGATGTATGGCTGGTGGACGCCGGCCGACGCGCCCAATTCCGAAACGGTGATGTCGCCGAAGCTGATCGAGAAGATCGAGGAGCTGATCCGCACGGCGCCGATCGAGAACAATGCCGCGCGTTCCTCCTATGTCCAGACCTCGGCGGGGACGCTGCTCTTCGCGGTGTCGCGCATCGCGCCGGTGTCGAAGGTCGATACGGTCGACCCAAAGAACCTGCCCGTCCTCGTCATGGGCTTCTATCTGAGCAATCAGCGCCTGTCGGAACTCGGTCGCAGCTTCCTCATCAACGACCTACGCCTGGAGCGCGAGGATGCCGCGCATTCGGCCAAGGACTTCCCCGAGATCCGCGACATTTACGGTAATGTGATCGGCCGCTTCGTCTGGACCCCGCCGACGCCCGGCTTCGCCGTGCTCCGCAACGTGGTGGCGCCGATCGCCGGCGGCTTGCTGGTGTTCTGCCTGATCGCGATGTGGACCGTGCTGAGGGCCCGCCGGCTCGCCCTGTCGCAGGCGCTGAGCGAGCATCAGGCCATCACGGCGGCGCGCACCGACAGCCTGACCGGCCTGACCAATCGCTACGGCTTCAACGAGCTCAGCGACAGCGATCAGTTCGGCGAGGCCTGCGCCAAGGCCGAGGCAGCGATCATCTATCTCGACGTCAACGGCTTCAAGTCGGTCAACGACTCCATCGGCCACCAGGGCGGCGACGAGCTGGTCGGCCTGCTGGCCGAGCGGCTGTCGATGATCCTGCCGCCGGACGCCCGCTTCGCCCGCGTCGGCGGCGATGAATTTGCCGTGGCGCTGACCGGGCGTTCCGCCCCGGCGGCGGTGGCCGGCGTCGCTTCGGCGATGGTGCACGCGCTCGACCAGCCCTTCAGCGTCGCCGGCTTCCAGTTCCAGGTGACGGCGGCGGTTGGCTATGCCGTCTCCGACGGCCAGGACGTCACGCCGGCCGAATTGCTGCGCCGGGCCGACCTTGCCATGTACCAGGCCAAGAACGCGGCCGAGCGCGACGCGGTGCCCTATCATTCGGGGCTCGAGACCGGCGCCTTGCACCGAAAGCGCCTCGGCATCGCGCTGCGCGGCGCCATCGAGGGCGACGAGCTCTCGGTCGCCTACCAGCCGATCGTGCGGGCCAGCGATCTTGCCATCGTTTCCGTCGAAGCGCTGGTGCGCTGGGACTCGAAGGAGTTCGGCCGCGTCTCACCGGCCGAGTTCATCCCGGTCGCCGAGGAGACCGGCGCGATCCATGACATCGGCAAGTTCGTGTTCCAGCGCGCCTGCCAGGACATGATCGAATGGCCCGGCCTGAAGATGTCGATCAACGTCTCGCCGGCCCAGCTGCGCGATCCGAGCTTCGCCAATGATCTCGGCGCCATCGCCCGCCGTCATGACGTCGTGCCCAACCGCTTCAAGCTCGAGCTGACCGAGGGGCTGCTGGTCCGCAACCCGACCATCGCCAAGCGCAAGCTGGCGCGGCTGAAGTCGATGGGCTTCGGCCTGTCGCTCGACGATTTCGGCACCGGCTTCTCGTCGATCGGCTACCTGCGCCAGTTCCCGTTCGACTGGCTGAAGATCGACAAGTCCTTCATCTCGGAACTTGGGACCAATCCGACCGCCAACGCGCTGATCCAGTCGATGATCGCGCTTGGCGACGCCATGGACATCGCCGTCGTCGCCGAGGGCATCGAGACGGTCGAGCAACTGCAGCTGTTGCGCCTGCTGCAGTGCGAGTACGTGCAGGGTTTCCATCTTGCCAAGCCGATGTCGGCGGCCGAGATCACGACGCTGTTGGCCGACCTCGGCGACAGCCGGCGGCTCTTCCCCGATCTGGCGCCGCCGCCCATGCTGGACAAGGAACGGCTGATCAATCTCGTGCGGACCTGAGGCGGCATGACTGGCGTCCGTCGGGACAGCCTGCGATAGTCGTCGCATGACAATGCATCAGAGCGCGCTGCAGGGGACACTATCGGCCGAGGAAGCGCGTCGCGTCGCGCTCGCGGCGCAGGGATTTGGCGGCGGCCGGGACCCGACGCCGTCGCAATGGCGGCGCATCGCCCCCGTCGTGGCGCGCATGGGCCTGCTGCAGATCGATTCCGTCAATGTGCTGGTGCGCTCCCACTACCTGCCGGTCTTCAGTCGGCTCGGCGCCTATTCCCGCGCCGCCCTCGACGAGCGAGCCTTCGCCGGTGGCACCAAGCGGGCGCTGTTCGAATACTGGGCGCACGAGGCCTCGCTGCTGCCGCTGGATTTCCATCCGCTGATGCGGTGGCGGATGAAGCGGGCGGCGGCCGGGATCGGCATCTATGGCGGCATCGTCAAGTTCGCCGCCGACAACCCCGACTATATCCGCGCGGTGATCGCGGAGATCGGCCGGCGCGGTCCGCTTAGCGCCAGCGAACTGGATGATCCGGGCACTCGCAGCGGTCCCTGGTGGGGCTGGCACAAGGGCAAGACGGCGCTCGAATATCTGTTCTGGACCGGCGAGGTGACGACGAGCCACCGGCGCGGCTTCGAGCGGGTCTATGACCTGACGGAGCGCGTCATTCCGGCGGCGATCGGCAGTGTGGCGACGCCCGACGAGGCCGATGCCATCCGCGCCCTGACGCTGGCCGGCGCCCGCGCCCATGGCGTGGCGACCGAGATCGACATCCGCGACTATTTCCGCCTGCCGGTCGCCGAGACCAAACTCGCGCTCGCCGAACTGGTCGAGGCGGGCGACCTCGAGCCCGTGAAGGTCGACGGCTGGAAGCAGCCGGCCTACCTCGCCACCGGCGCCGTGATCCCGAAGCGGCTGGCGCCGACGGCGCTGCTGTCGCCGTTCGATCCGCTGGTCTGGCATCGCCCCCGCACGGAACGGATTTTCGATTTTCACTACCGGCTGGAGTTCTACACGCCGGAGCCGAAGCGCATCTTCGGTTATTTCGTCATGCCGTTCCTGCATCGCGGCCGGCTCGAGGCACGCGTCGACCTGAAGGCGGACCGCGCCGGTGGACGGCTGCGGGTTTTCGGCGTGTTCGCCGAGGCGGGGCTGCGCCGGACGGACGACATGATCGGCGCCCTGGCGCTGGAGTTGCGGCACCTGGCCGACTGGCTGAAATTGCCCGAGATCCGCGTCGAAGCCGAGACGTCGCTGGCCGTGGCGCTGCGCGAAATCCTGTGCAGGGTCGAAAACCGTTCAACAACCATGGATATGCTTCATTCGTCCTTAAGGTCGGAGTGATTGTATGCCGCTGGGGAAGTTATCTTCAGCGGTGCCATGAGTCTCATTCCGCGCTCGACCTTCAGATTTGCGCTGCGCATCGCCTTGCCGGTCCTTCTCGTGCTGGCAGGATCGATCGTCTTCATGATCGTCGCGCTGACCGAAATGGCCGGCGAAGTCGACCAGATCGACGCCGTGGCGACCGAGCGCTCCGCCGAGGCGTCGCTGCAGGCCCTGCTCAAGCGCTTGCGCGATGCCCATGGCGATTATGCCGTCTGGGATGACGCCGCCGTGGCGCTGTACGGCAAGGTCGACACCGAATTCGCTACCCGCAATTTCAAGGAATCGACGCGTTCCGCCGTCTTCTTCGACGCCGCCTATCTCCTCGACGAGAACGGCCAGCACCTGTTCGCCTATCGTCATGGCGGCGTCGCGCCGCGCGGGCCGCTGGAGGAGTTCGGCTCGCCGCTGCAGGTGATGATGACGGCGCTAGCGCGGAACTATACCGAATATGATGCCCAGGCCGGCATCATGAAGGACCGGTCCGGCGCCATCGCGGCGGTGGCGGTCGGGTCGATCTATCCCACCACGCGCGGCGTTGAGCGCGCCGTCGGCCGGCCGCGTCTGCTCGTGCTCGCCCACACGCTCGACGACCGGTCGATCCGGCGCATGGGCGCCGATTTCGCCATCGAGGGCATGTCGCTCAGCTTCGATCCGAACTTCGACGGCCAGCATGTCCAGCTCGTCGATCCGACCGGCAAGAAGGTCGGGGCGCTGACCTGGCAGTATAACAGCCCCGGCAACGAGGCCTTCCAGCGGGTCGCCCCAGTCGCCTATGTGACGCTCGGGCTGATCGGCCTGACCATCCTGTTCCTGCTCGGCATCGGCTACGCCAATCTGGTGTCGGCGCGCCGGCGCGAGCATCAGGCCGTCTATGACGCGCATCACGACAGCCTGACCGGCCTGCCCAACCGGGCGGCCCTGACCAAGGGGCTCGATGTCGCGGTTCGGCGGGGCGGCACGGAGGCGCTCGCCGTCGTTTTCCTCGATCTCGACGGCTTCAAGGAGGTCAACGACTCCTATGGCCACGATACCGGTGATCGCCTTTTGGAGCGCGTCGCCCGCGGGTTCAAGGCGATCTGCGCCCACAAGGGATTGCTGGCGCGCGTCGGCGGCGACGAGTTCGCCCTTGTGCTCGACAGCCCCGACGCTGTCAGCGCCGCCGAGGAGATCGCCAATCGCCTCGTCCAGTTCCTGCACGCGCCGATCCATCTCGACGGCAGGGTTCTGACCGTCGGTACCAGCGTCGGCATCGCCTTCGCCGACGAGGGCGGAATCTCGGCCGAGGAACTTTTGCGCCGTGCCGATGTCGCCATGTACCAAGCGAAGGAACTCGGCCGCAGCCGCGTCGCCCTCTATGACCGGTCGATCGACGCCGAGAAGCTCGAGCGCCGGCTGCTGGCCGACGATCTCAGAATCGCGCTCAAGGGAAATGCCCTGAAGATCGTCTATCAGCCGATCTACGACGCCGCGACCTTGCGACCGGCGCTGGTCGAGGCGCTGCTGCGCTGGCAGCATCCGGTTCGCGGCGCGGTTCCGCCCGATCTCTTCATCTCCGTCGCCGAGGAAATGGGGCTGATGGACGAGCTCGGCACCTGGGTGCTGCGCCATGCCTGCCTGGACGCCGTGGCGTGGCCGCAGGTTCGCCTCGCGGTCAACGTCTCGGCCGTGCAGTTCCGCAATCCCGGCTTCGATCGGATCCTGGCCTCGATCCTGTCGGAAACCGGCCTGCCGGCCGCGCGGCTCGAAGTCGAGATGACGGAGACGAACCTCGTCTCCTATCCCGATCGCGCGCAGCACATCGTCGCCGTGCTGCGCGTCCTCGGCGTCACCGTGGCGCTCGACGATTTCGGCACCGGCTATTCCTCGATCGGCTATCTCCGGCGCTTCGCCTTCGACAAGCTGAAGATCGACCGCTCGCTCGTGCATGGCGTGTCGGTCGATCCCGAGACGCGACGCCTGTGCGAGGCGACGGTGGCGCTCGGTCTGGCGCTCGACCTCGCGGTCACGGCGGAGGGCCTGGAGACGGAGGCCGACGTCGAGATCATGCGCGCCGCCGGATGCTCGCATCTCCAGGGCTACTACTTCGCCCGCCCGATGACGGCCGCAGCCGTCACCGAGCTGATCGCCCAAGCGGAAGCGGAGCCGGTGGCCGAAGCCCTCCAGCCCGCCTGAGCCCGACGGCCATCGACGGATCAGGCCAGCGTCTTGACGACGGCAGCGATCGCCTTGCCGAGCGTGACCTGCGCGTCGGGATCCAAATGGATGCCGTCATAGGCGCTGGAGCGGATGTGCTGCCCGGCGTCCAGGAAGGCCGTGCCGTGTTCCTTGGCGATCGCAGCGTAGAGCGTCGCGAAAGCCTGCGACTTCGGCAGGCCGCCGGCCAGCATCGGCGTGTATTCCGGCTTCTCGCCGGTGTGGTCGAGCATCGGCGGCGGCGCCACGACGAGGATCTTCGGCACGCCCGCATCGTTGCCGGCCTCGGCCTGCTTGATCACCTTGATCAGCTCGCCGACGCCCTTGGCGATATCCTCTGCCGGCACGTTGAAGCGGGCCTTGAGGTCATTGGTACCCAGCATGATCACCACGACGTCGAGCGGCCGGTGGCTCCTGAGGCAGGGCAGGAGATAGGTCTTGCCGTTCATGTACTCGCCCTCGACCGGGTCGGAGTGAACGGTGGTGCGGCCGGGCAGGCCTTCCTCGACCACGTGCCAGCCTGCGCCGAGCTCGGCCTGGGCAACGCCCGGCCAGCGCTCGTCGCGCCCGTAGCGATCGTCGGGGCGGGGGACCGTCGCGGCGCCCCAGGTGTTGGAATCGCCATAGGCGAGAACTGTCTTCATCGAATGCTGCTCCTCCCGGCGAATCTGCCTCGCCGCTGCGGCATCGATCAAACATCATGGCCCGCATTTCTCAAGCAGGGGGCTTACGCGCGCGCTCCGCCCCTCTACGATCGGCTCGCGTCGGCGGCGCGACTCTCGCCGCGGGACGCGCTGCGTGCCGATGGAGATGATGAATGCGGAAGACCGCCGAGACCGATGTGCCGATCCTGCCGGTGATTGCCGAGCGCTGGAGCCCGCGCGCCTTCGATCCCGAGAAGACCCTGACCGAGGCCGATCTGAAGCCGCTGTTCGAGGCCGCGCGCTGGGCGCCGTCCTCTTCCAACAGCCAGCCCTGGCGCTTCGTCTATGCCTTCCGTGGCGAACCCTTCTTCGACGCGCTGGTCGAATGCGCCGCCGAGGGCAACCAGCCCTGGGTGCGGCGCTGCTCGGTGCTGGGCTATGCGATCGCGAAGACGCATTCCGACAGCGGCCGGGCGCTCTGGCACAATCGCCACGACACCGGCATCGCGCTTGGCTACCTGCTGCTGCAGGCGACCGCCAACGGCCTCGCCGTGCATCCCTTCGGCGGCTTCGACAGCGACAAGGTGATCGCCGCCGCCCATGTGCCCAAGGGCTTCGAGCCCTGCACCGGTATCGGCATCGGCTTCCCCGGCGATCCCGATGTGCTACCGGAGCGCGACCGGGAACGCGAGCTGGGTGGGCGCACGCGCCGTGCCGTGCCGGACTTCGCGTTTCACGGCCCGTGGCCGGAGGGTTGACGGGTCCCGTCGCTATCCTGCGGGGCAAACCCGGTACTGGACATCGTATAATATTATTCAAATATATCACTGCGTTTCAGCCCTGTGCATGGCGTCCCGCAAGTAGGCTGAGAGGTGGCGGACAGTTTTGAGGTGCGTACCCGGAATGTGTTGACATTCGCTCCGGGCCGGATCCCTAATGACGCCCAAGACACGCTGGAGGACATGACTGTCGGGCGACGGAGGAGGGCAGCCGAAGGGCTGTTCCGACGCTACGACAACTAAAAATTGTGTGTCGTTGGGAGGAATGAAATGAGTGACGTGCCGTTTCGCGCGACGAGTCGTCGTACGCTCCTGAAATCTCTCATGGCTGGTGTCGGCGCCGTCGCGATTGGCGGCGGCATGGGCCCGGCCTTTGCCGAGGATCGCACCCTCGTCATCAACACCAATATCGGCGGCGAGGGCCAGCGCAAGCTGATGGCCCAGTTCATCGAGGAGTTCACCAAGGAGACCGGCATCAAGGTCCAGCAGAACGCGATGGACCATGAGGGTTACAAGACCGCGATCCGCAACTTCCTGGTCGCCAATCCGCCGGATGTCTGCCTGTGGTTCTCGGGCGACCGCATGCGCGCCTTCGTCAATCGCGGCCTGTTCGACGACATTTCCGACCTCTGGGCCAAGGAGGGCTGGGCCGACAAGGTCGGCGCGCTGACCACGACCGTCACGGTCGACGGCAAGCAGTATGGCGTGCCGACGGGCGCCAGCTTCTGGGGCATCTGGGCGCGCAAGGACCATCTCGACAAATATGCCGGCGGCAAGGCGCCCGAGACCTGGGAAGAGCTGATCGTCTTCGGCGACAAGATGGTGGCGGACGGCATCTCGCCCTTCGCGATCGGCACCAAGGATCTGTGGCCGACGGCGGCGTGGTTCGACTATCTGAACCTCCGGATCAATGGCTACGATTTCCACATGCAGCTGATGGCGGGCGAGGCGTCCTACGAGGATCCGAAGCTCGATGCCGTCTTCGACAAGTGGCAGGAGCTGATCGACAAGAAGTTCTTCATTCCGAACCACACCTCCTATGACTGGCAGGGCGCGGTGCCGTTCCTGCTGCAGGGCAAGGCCGGCATGTATCTGATGGGCCAGTTCCTGACCCGCAACATCCCGCCGGCCGACCTCGACAAATACACCTATCTGCAGTTCCCGGTGATCGACGCGGCGGTGCCGACCGCCGAGGAATTCCCGGTCGATTCCATGCACATTCCGTCGGGCGCCAAGAACAAGGACCTGGCGCGCCAGTTCCTCACCTTCTTCTACCAGCCCGAGCGGCTGGCGCTCTGGGTCGAGCCGGAAGGCAACATCCCGACGCGTTCCGACGTGCCGGCGCTGAAGAAGGACTGGCTGCTCGAGAAGGGCCAGGCGATCCTGAAATCGGCGAAGTCGGCCTCGCAGTACTACGACCGCGACACCGATCCCGACATGGCGCAGATCGGCATGAACGGCTTCCAGCAATTCATGTCCGATCCCTCCAGCCGTAAGCAGGTGCAGGCGCGGCTCGAGCAGGCGCGCAAGCGCATTTACAAGAAGAGCTGAGACGAATGGCCGGCCGGCGCGGCCTTCGGGTCGCGCCGGCTTCGCGCCGCGCAGGGTGGACGGACAGGGCCAGTTGCCCGCCCTCCGCTGCTGCCTGGCGGTGACAGTACCGAGTGGACAGAGCCTTGATGTCAGACGTCTTGCGAGCTTCCAGCGGCCGAACCCGGGACAGGCGGTTGCCGTCCTCCTGGTGGCGACGGCACCGGGAGTGGATCACACCGGCGCTGCTGCTCGCCCCCGGGCTGATCCTGTTCCTGCTGATCATCGTCATCCCGACCCTGCAGAGCTTCCGCATCAGTCTCTACGACTGGGACGGCATGGGGCCGATGAGCTGGGTCGGGCTCGGCAATTACCGCGAGCTGATCGTCGATCCGCAGTTCCTCACCAGCCTGCGCAACAACGTCATCTGGCTGGTGCTGTTCCTGATCGCGCCGGTCGGCGGGCTGGCGCTGGCGCTGCTGGTCAACCAGAAGATCCGCGGCATCCGCCTCGCCAAATCGCTGTTCTTCATGCCCCTGGTGCTGGCGCCGGTGACGGTCGGCGTCGTCTACAGCTGGTTCTACGATCCGACCTTCGGCATGATGGCGCTGATCTTCCAGGCTTTCGGTGCGACCGCGCCGGCGATCCTTTCTGATCCTGAGCTCGTCACCTTCGGCATCGTCGCGGCGGCGCTCTGGCCGCAGGTTGCCTTCTGCATGGTGCTGTTCCTGGCCGGGCTCAACAATCTCGACGAGGACGTGCTCGGCGCTGGTCGCGTCGATGGCGCGCGTGGCTTCCTGATGTTCTGGCATGTCGTGCTGCCGCAGCTGCGCGCCGCCAGCTTCATCGCGCTCACCGTGACGGTGATCGGCGCGCTCCGCAGCTTCGACCTGATCGCGATCATGACCCAGGGCGGTCCCTACGGGTCGTCGTCGGTGCTCGCCTATCAGATGTACGAGCAGGCGATCTTCTCCTACCGCATGGGCTATGCGGCGGCGATCGCGACCGTCCTGTTCGCCGTCATGGCGGTGTTCATCACCTGGTATCTCTCCCGCGTCGTGCGCGCCGAGCGGAGGCGCGACCGATGAGCTATCCGTTCCCCGTCCAGCAGGCGCGCCCGGCGATCCGCGCGCTCTATCCCGTCGCCATCATCGTGGTGCTCACCCTCTGGCTGCTGCCGCTCTTCGCCATTTCCCTGACCTCGATCCGGACGTCCGAGGATCTGATGGTCGGCAATTACTGGGGCTGGCCGAAGAGCTTCAACCTTCTTGAGAACTACCAGGCCGTGTTCACCCAGACGGCGATGGCGCGCTTCTTCTTCAATTCGCTCGTCATCACGCTGCCGACCGTGTTCTTCGTCATGATCCTGTCGACCATGATGGGCTTCGTGCTGGCGCGCTATCGCTTCCGCGGCAACATGCTCCTGTTCGCGCTCCTGATCGGCGGCAATTTCATCCCGCACCAGATCCTGATGATCCCGGTGCGCGACTTCATGCTGAAGGTCGGCCTCTACGACACGCCCTATGCGCTGATCCTGTTCCACACCGTGTTCCAGACCGGCTTCGCGACGCTGTTCATGCGCAATTTCATCGCCGAACTGCCGGGCGAACTGTTCGAGGCGGCGAAGGTCGAGGGCACCTCGCCCTGGCAGGTGCTCTGGCACATCGTGACGCCGCTGGTGCGGCCGGCGCTCGCCGCGCTCGGCGTGCTGATCTTCACCTTCGTCTGGAACGACTATTTCTGGGCGCTGGTGCTGACCCAGGCCGACACGGTCCGCCCCGTCACCGCCGGCCTCGCCACGCTGCGCGGTCAGTACGTCACCGCCTGGAACATCATCGCCGCCGCGACGGTACTTGTCGCCATTCCCCCGGTCGTGATGTTCTTCCTGATGCAACGCCATTTCGTCGCCGGACTGACGATGGGCGCGGTCAAGGGCTAGGCGACCGATACCCGATCTGCAAACCTTCCGCCGGTGAATGAGCGCCGGACGATGTTCAACGAGAGAGACTGATATGACGACTGAGGGCAAAAGCCAGGATCCGGTTCGCTGGGGCATCATCGGGCCCGGCGGCATCGCCAAGGCGTTTCGCGACGGCCTGACCCATTCGAAGACGGGGCGGCTCGTCGCGATCGGTACGCGCAATCCGGCCAAGCCCGGCCTCGCCGAAGATTTCCCCGGCGCCCGCATCCATGACGGCTACCAGGCGCTGCTCGACGATGCCGAGGTCGAGGCCGTCTACATCGCGACGCCGCATCCCGGCCACGCCGAATGGGCGATCAAGGCGGCCGAGGCCGGCAAGCATGTGTTGGTCGAGAAGCCGCTCGGCCTGACCGCCTACGAGGCCGAGGCGATCTTCCATGCCCACAGGAAGGCTGGCACCTTCGCCGGCGAAGCCTTCATGTACCGGCTCCATCCGCAGACCAAGCGGCTCTACGACCTCGTCGCCGAGGGCGCGATCGGCGAGGTGCGCGCCATCAAGTCGAGTTTCGGCTTCGCCATGCCGAAATTCGATCCCGAGCACCGTCTCTACGCCAATGACCTCGCCGGCGGCGGCATCATGGATGTCGGCTGCTATCCGGTCTCGATGACGCGGCTGATCGCTGGCGCGGCTTCCGGCAAGCCGTTCCTCGATCCGGTCCAGGTCCAGGGCTCGGCGCATCTCGGCCAGTCCGGCGTCGACGAGTGGGCGGCGGCGATCCTCACCTTCCCGAATGACATCATCGCCGAAGTCTCCTGCAGCGTGTCGCTGGCGCAGGACAACATGCTGCGCATCCTCGGCACCAAGGGGCGCATCGAGGTCTCCGACTTCTGGTTCGCCGGCGGCAAGCAGGGCGGCACCGGCACGATCCGCATCGTACGCCCGGACGGCAGTGTCGAGGCGATCGAGGTGGTCGAGCCCGGCTGGCTCTATTCCTTCGAAGTCGACGCGGCGGGCGAGGCGATCCGCGCCGGCAAGCAGGAGCTGGCGTCGCCGGGCATGAGCTGGGCCGACACGCTCGGCAATCTCCGGACGCTCGACAAGTGGCGCGCCAATGTCGGCCTCGTCTTCGGCATCGAGACGGCGGCGCGCAAGACCAACACCATCAAGGGCGCCAAGCTCTCGCGCGGCGCTAAGTCGATCCCGAAGCGCCAGCTTCCGGGCGTCAGCCAGCCGACCTCGGTGGCCGCACTCGGCTTCGAGTTCTTTCCGGATTTCGCCAGCGCCTCGGTATTGCTCGATGCCTTCCACGAGGCGGGCGGCAATCTGTTCGACACCGCCTACATCTATGCCGGCGGCAAGACGGAGAAGATCCTCGGGGACTGGCTGACCAGCCGCGGCGTGCGCGACGAATCCGTCGTCATCGGCAAGGGCGCGCATTCGCCGCTCGTCTATCCCGATGTCATCGGCAAGCAGCTGACCGAGACGCTCGACCGGCTCAAGACTGACCATGTCGACATCTACTTCATGCACCGCGACAATCCGGACGTTCCGGTCGGGGAGTTTGTCGATGCGATGGATGCCGAGGTGAAGGCCGGCCGCATCCGGGGTCCGTTTGGCGGCTCGAACTGGACGCGCGAGCGCATGGACGCGGCGATCGCCTATGCCGAGGCGAACGGCAAGCAGAAGCCGGGCGCGCTCTCCAACAACTTCTCGCTCGCCGAGATGCTCGATCCGATCTGGGCTGGCTGCGTCGCCGCCTCGGACGATCCGTGGAAGGCGTGGCTGAACGAGCGCCAGATCCCGAACTTCGCCTGGTCGAGCCAGGGCCGGGGCTTCTTCACCGACCGCGCCGGTCGCGACAAGCATGATGACGAGGAGATCGTGCGCGTCTGGTATTCGGAGAAGAACTTCGGTCGTCGCGACCGGGCGATCGAACTCGCCAAGAAGCTCGGCCGCGACCCGATCCACATAGCGCTCGCCTATGTGCTGGCGCAGCCCTTCCCGGTAGTGCCGCTGATCGGCCCGCGCACGCTGGCCGAACTCGAGGACAGCCTCTCGGCGCTCGACATCAACCTGACGCCCGAGCAGGTCGCCTGGCTCGACAAGGGCTGAGCGGATCGACTCCGGGCCTCATCCCGACCCTCTCCCGCAAGCGGGAGGGGGAGATCGCCGGGGCCCCCACTTGCCGTCGTCCCGGGCTCGACCCGGGATCCATCCAGCCGGGATGACGGCCGCGCGAAACTCCCGGATGCGCGGCTGCATGGATCCCCCCTTCGCGGGATGACGGGGTACGCGGGAATTCGGTTGCAGCTCTGCAGACGGCAGGCGCGTTCGACGCCTTGCCTCGCATTCACCACCTGCTCGTGGCGAGCCGAGCGTGCCTTCGCTATCGAAGCCCGCGCTCTATTCCATTTCCGCGTCGCGCGACGAGGTCGTCGACATCGTCATCTGCGTCGAGGACGCGGGACGGGCGTGCAGCACGGCGGCGGCGAGCCAGCGGTTGAGCGCCTTGTACTGGCTGCGCAGCGCCTCTTCGCGCAGTGCCGCAGCGCTGGGGCGCGGGGTCTTGGCTCGGCTGGACATTTCGACTTCTCCTCTACCCGCCGCCGCGCTCAGGCGCAGCGGTCACGTCTTTCCGGTATCTCGTCCGGGGCGCCAGTCGGCTCCGGGCCGAGCGGCAGATCCGCCAGTTCACGCAGGTTTCGTGTCCAGAGTGTGGACTCCGAAGAATCATTTTCATTGCCGGCGACCGGGACCGGTTCGGCCGCCCAGTCGACGATGGCTTTGATGAGCCCCTGGATCGTCATGGTTCATCTCCTCGGCTGACGTCGAGGCAGCATGGTCCTAAACCGATCGCGGCGGTATCGACATGATCTCGGTCACACTTTAGAAAATCTATATGGCCGATCCGTTCAAAGTTCCGCTCAACGCCCTGCGGGCTATAGAAATCGTCGCGCGCGGCGGCACGCTTTCGGTCGCCGCCGCCGAGCTCGGCGTGACGCCGGGCGCGGTCAGCCAGCACATTCGCCGCGCCGAGGCGCGATTGGGCGTGGTGCTGTTCGAGCGGACGCCGCGCGGCCTGACGCCGACGCCGGCGCTCGATGCGGCATTGCCGCTGCTGTCGGCCGGGTTCCGGCAGGTGGCGGAGGCAGTCTCGGTGATCGAGGGCGACCGGCGCGGCATGCTGACCATCACCACGGCGCCGACCTTCGCGGCGCGCTGGCTGGTGCAGCGCCTCGGCCGCTTCACGCGCCAGAACCCCGATATCGAGATCCGCTTCGTCGCGACGACCGACGTGGTCGACCTGGCGCGCAGCGATGTCGACTGCGCCATCCGGCTCGGGCGGGGCAACTGGGCCGGCATCGTCGCCGAGAAACTGTTGCCGCAGCCTTTCTTTCCGGTCTGCGCGCCGAACTGGCGCGACGCGCTGAAGACGCCCGCCGATCTCGGCCACGTCCCTGTCGTCATCGACGAGGGCACGATGGTCGACTGGCCGGCGTGGTTCCGCGCGGCCAACGCGCCGATGCCGAAGCTCGCAGGCCCGGCCTTCACCGATCCGGTGCTGGCGCTCGAGGCGGCGCTGTCGGGGCAGGGGGTGATGCTGGCCTGGCAGATGGTGGTGCAGGACGCGCTCGACGCCGGCCGCCTCGTCCGGCCCTTCGCGGCGGAGGCGAAGACGGATCTCGCCTATTGGTTCGTGACGACCGAGGCGAAAAGGAGGAGCCGCAAGGTGCGGCTCTTCCATGACTGGCTCACGCGCGAGATGGCATTGCCACCGGGCTCAGCCTGAGGCGGGCAGGGCGCTTTCCGCATATGCCGTCGCATAGTCGGCGCTGGGCGGGATCGGCTTGATCACGTCGATCAGCACGCCGTTCGGATCGGCGGTGATGAAATGGCGCTGGCCGAACGCCTCGTCGCGAAGCTCCAGCAGCATGGGCAGGCCGGCCCCCTTGAGGCGGGCATGCTCGGCGTCGACATCCTCGACCTCGAAATTGAGCAGCAGGCCGGAGACCGTGCCACGCCCGATTGCCGGGATCGTCTCGTGCGACCCGTCGAGGACAGCGAGATTGACGCTGGCGTCGTTCATCGATTGCAGGTGCACGTACCAGTCGGTTTCGAACAAAACGGCGAAGCCGAAATGCGCCTGATAGAAGGCCGCCGTGCCGGCGACGTCGCGCGTCATGATGACGGGATAGTAGCTGGTGATCTTCATCGGGGTCTCCATGGCTTTCCGGGCTTCCTGAATTGACATACAGTCTGCATGTTTCCTTTCATTAACATACAGGCTGTATGTATGCAATCGCCGCGCAGCAACCAGGACCGCACCGAGAAGACCCGCGCCGCGTTGATCGCGGCGGCGCGGGCGCTGTTCGTCGACAAGGGCTATGCCGAGACGGCGACGCCGGAGATCGTGACCGCCGCCGGCATCACGCGCGGCGCGCTCTATCACCATTTTCGCGACAAGCGGGACCTGTTCCGGGCGGTGGCGGAGGCGGAGGCGAGGGCGGTGGCCGAGGATATCGAGCGTGGAGCGGAAGCCAGAGACGATCCGGTCGAGGCGCTTCTCGCCGGCAGTCGCGCCTATCTCGACGCGATGGCGGCGCCCGGCCGGACGCGGCTGTTGCTGATCGAGGCGCCGGCCGTGCTCGGTCTTGCCGAGACGCGCGCGCTCGACGAGGCGCATGCCGCGCGCACCCTGCGGGAAGGACTCGCCGAGGCCGGCATCGCGGAGGGGGCCGAGGCCCTGGGCGACCTCGTCTCGGCCGCCTTCGACCGTGCGGCGCTGGCGATCGACGCCGGCGGCGGCCGGGCCGTCTATGAAGCGTCGCTTTCGCTTCTTATAAGGCGACTGGTGTCGTGATGCGCTCGGCCCGGCGGGCCGGCATCGACGGGCTGACAGGCAGGAAAGAACTCACATGACCGATTGGAAGGACCGGGTCCGGGAGCGCGAGCGTGTGCTGCTCTCCGACAATTGGGGCCGGCTGCACAAGAACGTCTTCGATTACCGCCGCTCCGACGGCACCTGGCAGGAACAGGTCCGCGAGACCTATGACCGGGGCGACGGCGCGGCTGTGCTGCCCTACGATCCGGATCGCGGCACGATCCTGCTGATCCGCCAGTTCCGCTATCCGGCTTTTGTCCGGGGGCATGTCGAGCCCCTGATCGAAGCCTGCGCCGGCCTGCTCGATGCCGACGATCCCGTCACCTGCATCAGGAAGGAAGCGGAGGAGGAACTCGGCGTCACGCTCGAGGCGCCGCGCCGCATCATGGTCTCGTTCATGTCGCCCGGCAGCGTCGTCGAGCAGCTGCACCTCTTCGTCGCGCGCTACCAGCCCGGCGATCGCACCGGCGATGGCGGCGGCCACGAGCATGAAGGCGAGGATATCGAGGTGTTGGAGCTTCCGTTCGACGAGGCGCTGGCCATGGTCGATGACGGCCGCATCTGCGACGCCAAGACGATCATGCTGATCCAGTACGTCGCGCTGAAGGGCCTGCTCGACACCTGACTTCGATTAAGCCGACGGTGTCGTTGGCCCGATAGCCGGCGCCGCCCAGCGCGTCCCGGCGTCGTCGCTCAGCCGTCGCGGCCGGCGTCATAGCTCCGGCGGGAGGCGCGGATCGCGTCGTGATGCGCGCTCGCCCAGCCGGTCAGCACCTTCATCGGCTCGGCCAGCGAACGGCCGAGATCGGTCAGCGCATATTCGACCTGCGGCGGCGTGGTCGGGAACACCTCGCGGCTGACCAGGCCGTCGCGCTCCAAGCTGCGCAGCGTCACCGTCAGCATGCGCTGCGAGATGCCGGTGACCGCGCGCTTCAGAGCATTGAAGCGCTGCGGTCCCGTCGTCAGCTGCAGCACCGTCAGATAGCTCCAGGCATCGCCCAGCCGGTCCAGCACGTCGCGGACGGGACACGCTTCGGCGGGAAGCACGGTCATGCCGGCGAACGGTCCGTTCACCAGCGGCGTTCCAATCGTCTTTTCCGCCGCTGGCGACGCAGCGATGAAATCACGCGTTTCTGCCATTTCGTTCATGTTTCGGCTCCGTCCTGGCCGCGAGGTGGTTCCCTCGCAGTGCCCTGGTGCCGCGCAGATGCGTCCTTCCCGCATTCAAGTCAAGCGCTTAGTTACCGATCGTAACCGCGATGGATGCGGCGTGAGGCAGCGGAACGCACGCCTTGCATAAGTGGAAAAGGATCGAAACGATGAAGATCGCAGTCATTGGCGCGACGGGCTTTGTGGGCGCGACGGTCGTCGCGGAGGCGCTGGCGCGCGGCCATGCGGTCGGGGCGATCGCCCGCCATCCGGAAAAGCTCGCCGATGCGCCGGGCCTCACCAGGATCGCCGGCGACGTGCTCGACGCCGACCGGGTCGCGGCGCTGGTCGCCGGCTACGACTATGTCGTCAGCGCCTACAATCCCGGCTGGACCAATCCCGACATCTATAATGAGTACCGCAAGGGCGCGGCGGCCATCGTCGCCGGCGTCAAGAAGGCGGGCCTGCCGCTGCTGGTCGTCGGCGGCTTCGGCAGCCTCGAAGTAGCGCCGGGCGTGCAGGCGGTCGACCTGCCGGAATTCCCGGAGGCCTGGAAGCCGGGCGCGCTGGCGGCGCGCGACGGCCTGAACGAGATCCGCAAGGAGACGGAGCTCGACTGGACCTTTGTGTCGCCCGCCGCCATCCTCGAACATGACACGCCGCGCACGGGCCATTATCGCCTCGGCCTCGACAATCCGGTCGTCGATCCGGCGACGGGCACGGCCCATATCTCGGTCGGGGATCTCGCCGTCGCCATTCTCGACGAGGCGGAGAGCCGCAAGCATACGCGCCGGCGCTTCACGGTCGGCGCCTGATCCGGCCCGAACAAGAAAACGCCGCCCGGATCGCTCCGGGCGGCGCCTTCGACAATGTCGTCCGCGGTTGGCGGCGCCAGCCTATTCGATGACGATGCTCGGCGCGGGCCGCGCGCCGGCGCCGCCGCGGACATTGGCCCAGACCTTCGTCGCGATCTCCTTGTAGATGCGGGCATGCGGGCCGTCGGGCGCCGTCGCGACCACCGGCTTGCCGCTGTCCGAGGTCTCGCGGATCACCATTTCCAGCGGCACCTCGCCGAGGAACGGCACGCCGAGCCGTTCCGCCTCGCGCCTGGCTCCGCCATGGCCGAAGATATCGTAGCGGGTGCCGGTATCGGGAGCGATGAAATAGCTCATGTTTTCGACGATGCCGAGGACGGGCACGTCGACCTTGTTGAACATGGCGAGCCCCTTGCGCGCATCGATCAGCGCCAGGTCCTGCGGCGTCGAGACGATGACGGCGCCGGCGAGCGGCACCTGCTGCGCCATGGTCAGCTGCGCGTCGCCGGTGCCGGGCGGCATGTCGACGACCAGCACGTCGAGCGGCGCCCAGGCCACCTCGCGCAGGAGCTGGGTGATCGCCGACATCACCATCGGCCCGCGCCAGATCATCGGCGTCTCTTCCTCGACCAGGAAGCCCATCGACATGGTCTTCAGGCCATAGGCCTCCATCGGCTTCAGGATCCGCCCCTCGACGGCCTCGGGGCGGCCGGAAAGGCCGAGCAGGCGCGGCACGGAGGGGCCATAGATATCGGCGTCGAGCAGACCGACCTTCAATCCATTGGCGAGAAGCCCGAGCGCCAGGTTGACCGCCGTCGTCGACTTGCCGACGCCGCCCTTGCCGGAAGCGACGGCGATAATCGCGCCGACGCCGGGAATGCCGGGCTTCGCCGATGAGGCTGGACGTGCCCCGGCGGGACGCGGCGGATGGGCGGCCGGGGAGGAATGCGCGCGCGCCGGAGCCGGGCGGGCCGGCGGCGCCGCGGCCATGCCGCCGCCCTTGCGCTCGGCCGTCAGGATGACCAGCGTGCTCTCGACGCCTTCCAGTTCGCGCACGGCGGCGGCGGCCTTCTCGCGCAGGGGCTCGAGCGCATGGGCGCGCGCCGCGTCGACGGTGATCGAGAACATCACCTTGCCGCCATGGATCAGAATGTCCGAGACGAGGCCGAGGCTGACGATGTCCCCGTTGCCGTCCGGACCTTCGACCGAGCGCAGCCGCTCGAGAATGGCGTTTCTGTCGAGGGCGGTCATGGCAGGCGATCTTCCTTGTCGTTGCGGTGTCGGGCGACCTTAAAGCATCGGGCGCGGGAGTGGGTACCGGTTTCAAGATGAATCCGTTGCGCGAAACGGCGCAGCCCCGCCGCAAAGCGGTCGCCGGAATCGGGCGCGAATCTGGCGCTCCAATGGCGTCCCGCCGGCACGATCGGGTGCGGCAATGTCCGGCTACGCGCATCGCGTGCAGCCGGAATCCGAGGGTCGACGCGAAAGAATGCAAGGAATCGCAACGACTTGCGAGTTCGCGGCCGCTCTATTCGTTACCGAGAACTTAACCACAAGCGTCACACGGAAGACACTTGGTGTGTCATTTCTGTCATAGCGCCCGATCACGCTTTCGCTATGATCTGAGACACGGAATCACGAGATGAGATTCCGGCTTCATCTGCCGGCCACCCTGGGGTGGGGGTCAATAAAAAGTAGATGGGGCTGAACGGGGATTAGGACGGACTTCGTACGGGCTGACGAGAAGGGGTGATCCTGCGGGGTCTACTCGGCGGCGACGAGAAGAATGAAATACTCTCCTGGTTTTACCTTTTTGGAGGTCAGGATATGAACTTTAAGACCCTTCTCCTCGGCTCTGCAGCAGCCATGCTGATGGCTGGTGGCGCTCAGGCGGCGGATCTCACGGTCGCCGAGCCGGTTGACTACGTGAAGGTCTGCGACGCTTTCGGCACGGGCTTCTTCTATTCGCCGGGCACGGACACCTGCATCAAGATCGGCGGCTACGTCAAGTTCGGCACCTCCTTCGGTGATCGTTCGGACCTCCCGAACACGGTCTTCAACGGCCTGTATCCGGACAGCAGCTGGGGCAACTTCTTCACGGAAGTCTCGATCCAGGCAACCGCTTCGTCGGTCACCGAATACGGTAACCTGACCGGCTTCATCGACATGCGCGCTGCCACGAGCAACTCGCCGGGCACCAGCGGCGAGACGGTCTCGCAGTACCTGAACAACACGACGAAGTCGGCTTACGTCGACAGCGCCTACCTCGAGCTCGGACCGCTCAAGGCTGGTTACTTCACGTCGCTGTTCGACTTCGGTCGCGGCTACAACGACACCGGCATGTTCGGTTCGGACTCGACGGTCGACCACATCCAGCTGACCTACGCCGTCAACGGCTTCGGTCTGGCGATCTCGATCGAAGATCAGCGTGACCGTGGCCAGCTCGCCAATACGATGGATATCCTGCCGGTTCCCGCCGACAACATCGACACGAGCAACGTGCCGGACATCGTCGGTGCTGTGACCTACGCTTCGGGCATCTTCAGCGCCAAGATCGCTGCTGCCTACGCGAACCAGGCAGTTACCTACGACGCTGTCACGGACACGTTCGACGGTGACTCGGGTTGGGCTGTCGGTGCGGGCCTCGAAATCGCTCTTGACAGCTTCTCGGCTGGCGATCGCTTCTTCGTTTCGGCTGCCTATGGCGACAACGCCAACTCGTACACCGGCATCGCCGGCGGCACGTCGGTGGCTGGCTTCGCCGGCGTCGGCCTGAACAGCGCTTACAGCGTTGCTCCGGGCACCAGCTGGTCGGCCCTCGCTTCGTACAAGCATGTTTGGACCCCGCAGCTCTGGTCGTCGCTCTCGGGCGGTTACGCTAACTACGACGGTTCTGACTTCCAGGACGGCATCAACGTTGATGCATGGCGCGTTGGCTTCACGACCGCCTATACGCCGGTCAAGGGCCTCGACCTGGTTGGCGACGTGTTCTACACGGACATCAACGTCGACAACGATGACGTCAACACCGTTGACGGCAACGGCTGGACGTTCAACCTGTTCCTGAAGCGCTCCTGGTAATCCCAAGCTCGCTTGAGCTACTGAAGGCCCGGCGGAGCAATCCGCCGGGCTTTTCTTTTTGGGACATCCATCATGCCGCCGAGCTCCTGCGTCGGATGCTCTTCCGGCACCTGACCCTCTGTCGGCAGCTGTCCTTCGGCGGCTATCCACACTCCGTCGTCATCCCGGACTTGATCCGGGATCCATTCAGCCGTGCTGGGTGTCGCGTGAACTACCGATTTTTTCGCCGCGTGGATTCCTGCTTTCGGGGGAATGACGGGCAGGCGAGAGGTCGGGTAGGGCGCGGGAAGCGGCGCCTATTCCGTCTGCGTGGGAATTCTGCGCGGATGACTGCCTCCGTCACTCCCACTAGAATACGCGCATGGAATGGACCGATCAGGGCCTGGTATTGGGCGTCCGGCAGCAGGGCGAGACGAGCGTCGTCCTCGAGCTGATGACGGCCGGGCGCGGCCGCCATCTCGGCCTCGTGCGCGGCGGCCGCTCGCGCCGTCTCGCGCCCGTGCTCCAGCCCGGCAACACCGTGCAGGCGGTGTGGCGGGCCCGGCTCGACGAGCATCTCGGCATTTTCACCATCGAGCCGCTGACGAGCCGCGCGGCCCGGCTGATCGGCGATCCCGGAACGATCTTCGCGCTGCAGACGCTGACGGGCCACCTTCGCCTGCTCGCCGAGCGCGAGCCGCATCCGGCCCTGCACGGCGCCGTCGAGGCGGCGCTCGACGCCGTCGCCAATGCCGACCAGCCGCAATTGCTTGATATCGCGACCTTCATCGCCCGTTTTGAGCTGGTTCTTCTGGAGGAGCTCGGCTTCGGATTGGATCTCTCGGCCTGCGCCGCCACCGGCGCGCGCGACGAGCTGCACTATGTCTCGCCGAAATCGGGCCGCGCCGTCAGTCGCGCCGGCGCGGTCGGCTATGAGGACCGGCTGCTGCGCCTCGCCCCGTTCATGACCGGTGGTGTCTCGAATGGCGGGCCGGACGAGCTGCGCGACGCCTTCCGGCTGACCGGGCACTTCCTGGCGCGTCATATCTACGGCCCGCGCGGCTTGCGCGAACCGACGGCCCGGACGGAATTGCTGACCCAGATCGACCGGCTGGCGGCGGCGGCCGTCTGATCGGCACGGTCGGGCCGGCGAGGGCCGCCTCTACGCGGTCCTCGTCATAGGCATCGGCCTTCCCTTGGAAGGTAGGCTGGTTACGGCGCCGGGCCGGATCAGCGCGCCACGCAGAATTCGCGCACCTTCGGCGAATAGCGGAACGGGTTGAGCGCGATGTCCTGGCGGCAGCGATTGCGGATCGCCAGCTGCGTGGTCGGATCGAGCGACGCCTTGAAGGCGGCGAGCGAGGCCGGGTCGCCGGGAACGCTCGAAAGATCGAAGCCGAACACCTTCCAGTCCGGCAGCGGACCGGAATCAATGCCGCTCGTGGAGAAGTCGTTGGCGCTCGTCGCCGCCGCGGGCGTCGCCGAGAAAACCGCTGGCGCGGCGAGAAGCGCCAGGGCGGCAATACCGAGGGCGGATTTGGACAGGCTCATCTTGCATCCTCATTCAATCGAACGACCGTACGATCTGCGATATATACGGAATATCGTTGCCGGACTGTGAAATACAACCACGACATGCCTCACGCGACGTTGCGTTGCTGCGCGTTTTTGTGATCGGGCCGGGGGCGCGCATTGTCTCCGTTCCGCCATGCCCGTCGGGTTAGACTGGCGGTCCGCGATTCGGACGCCAAAAGTCGAGATTATCTTGCGCTACGCCATCTATGCCACGCCCGCCGCCGACAACCCGCTTTCGCTCGCCGCCGCCCGCTGGCTCGGCCGCGACGCCTTTACGGGGGAGGACCATCCCTTGCCCTGCGTGGACGGCTTTTCGGGAGGCACGATCGAGGGCTATCTGGCGGATCCCGCCCGCTATGGCTTCCATGGCACGCTGAAGGCGCCGTTTACCCTGGCCGAGGGGCAGAGCGTCGAGGCGCTGATCGCAACCCTCGACGCCTTCGCGGCCGAGACCGCGCCGGTCACCGTGCCGGAGCTGGTGATCCGGCGTCTCGGGCGCTTCTTCGCGCTTGTCCCCAACGAGCCGGTTCCGGCGCTGGACGACCTCGCCGGCCGGATCGTCGCCGATTTCGAGCCCTTCCGCGCGCCGCTTTCGGAAGCCGATATCGCGCGCCGCCGCGTCGCCGGTCTGACGCTCGACGAGGAAACCAACCTGATCCGCTGGGGCTATCCCTACGTCTTCGATGCCTTCCGCTATCACATGTCGCTGACCGGCCGGGTGCCGAAGGACGACGCCGAGCCGATGGCGACCGAGCTGAAGCGCCGTTTCGCGGATTTCGACGGCCGCCCCTTCGTGCTTGATCGGCTCGCCGTCTTCGTCGAGCCCGAGCGCGGCGCGCCGTTCCTGGTTCGCCACGTCGCCATGCTGGCCGGAGGCGCCCGCTGATGGCCGAGCAGATCTTCACCAACGCCAGGATCGTGCTGGACGACGAGATCGTCGAGGGCAGCTTGCTGGTTCGCGACGGCAAGATCGCCGATTTCGACAGCGGCGCGACGCGGCACGGCGAGGATCTCGGCGGCGATTATCTCGTGCCGGGCTTCGTCGAACTGCATACCGACCATCTCGAAAATCACTATGCACCGCGTCCCGGCGTGCGCTGGAATCCGGTCGCGGCGGTGCAGTCGCACGATGCGCAGGTCGCCGGCGCCGGCATCACCACCGTGTTCGACGCGCTGCGCGTCGGCATGGACGAGGATGCGCGCACCACGACGGCCGAAATGCAGATGCTGGCCGATGCGATCGAGACGGCGAAGCGCGAGGAACGGCTGCGGGCCGACCATCTCCTGCATCTGCGCTGCGAGGTTTCGGCGCCGGACGTTCTCGATGGACTGGCCGGATTTCTCGACGTTCTGCCGGTGCGCCTTGTCTCGCTGATGGACCATTCTCCCGGCCAGCGCCAGTTCGCCAGCCTCGACAGCTATCGCGCCTTCTACCAGGGCAAGATGGGCATGTCGGATGCCGCCTATGAAGCCTTCGCGGCCCGGCGCATCGCCCAGGCGGACGAGTTTTCGGCCCGTCATCGCCGCGAGATCGTTGAACTCAGCCATGCGCGCGGCATCGCCGTCGCCAGCCATGACGACGCGACGGCGGCCCATGTCGAGGAAGCCGCCGCCGATGGCGTCTCGATCGCCGAGTTCCCGACCACGATCGAGGCGGCGACCGCGTCGCGCGCCGCCGATATCCATGTGCTGATGGGCGCGCCCAATCTGGTGCGCGGCGGCTCGCATTCCGGCAACGTCTCGGCCGTGGTGCTGGCCGAGGCGGGGCAGCTCGACATCCTGTCGTCGGACTATGTGCCGTTCAGCCTGATGGTCGCCGTCTTCGCGCTGCCGGGGCTGGTGCCGTCGATCAGCCTGCCGCAGGCGGTGCGCCTGGTGACGCGCGCGCCGGCGGAGGCGGTCGGCCTCGACGATCGCGGCGCCATCCGTCCGGGATTGCGGGCCGACCTGGTCCGCGTGCGCGCCGGCGAGGGCGTGCCGGTCGTGCGCAGCGTCTGGCGCGAGGGCGTCCGCGTCTCCTAGAGGGCGACATCGCGCAGATGTGCGGGGCCGGCGAGGTCCGGCCGTTCTATGCTCCCCGCGCCGGATCGGCAGGATCCGGCTTGTTGGAGGAGCGGTAGCATGTCCACGCAACAAGGGGCTCACGCGCATCCGGCGATGAGCCCGGTGATCCGTAAGCTCGCCGACGAGATCCAGCCGCTGTTCGATTCGCTCGCGGCCTGCATGGATCGCGGCGACGCCCGGGAGGCGGCAACGCATTTTGCCGAGGACGCCAATCTGATCAGCCCGAGCGGCATGGCCGGCTCGGGCGCCGTCGGCGTCCAGCGCGTGCTGGCATCCGACCTCGCGTCGATCCTGAAGGGCACGCACAGCCAGTTCACCATCGACGCGGTGCGGCCGGTCGGCGATGCGGTGTTCGTCGACGCGACGCATGAGATCGTCGGTGCGGAGACCGGCGGCGGCCAGCCGTTCCAGATCCATGTCGTCGCGCTGCTGCGCAAGCAGGGCGGCGGCTGGAAGCTGATGGAAGCTCGGCCCTATGCCTTCATGACGCCGATGACGACGCATTGAGCCGGCATCGACGCAACGGCGCCGCCGCAGGCGGCTAGAGCGTTTTCGAGCGAAGTGGGTACCGGTTCGCGTGAAGAAAACGCGAATAGACAAGGAGTTAGAGCATTGCGCCGTTTCGGAGAAACGGTGACGTGCTCTAGCCGGGACTATTTCTCGACGATGATCGCCGTCCGCATCATGCCGATATCGGCGACGGCGCGGAAGAACACCTCGGCGTCCGCCTTGCTGAGGCGGACGCAGCCATGCGAGGCGGGGCGGCCGAGGTGCTTCGTCTCGCTGGTGGCGTGCACGGCGATGCCGTCATTGAAGAAGACGGAGTAGGGCATCGGCGCGTTCTCGTATTTCGACGAATAGTGCATCTCGTCGAGATAGTCCGGCCGGAACTGGCCCGGCGGCGTCTCGAAGCCCTTGCGTCCGGTCGAGACCTTCCAGCTGTAGTTCTCCTTGACGCCGTTGCCGCGGTTGACGACGACATCCATGCGCTGCTTGGCGAGGTTGACCGTGGCGCGGACGCCGGCGGGGCCAGGAAACAGCGAGTTGGCGGCGGCCATTTGCGGCAGCGCGATCAGGCCGGCGAGGGCGAGCGGGGCAAACAGGCGGCCGAGGGAGCGGGCGGTCATGGCGGCGGTTCCGGGATGGGCCGGCACCGTTGCGGCGGCGGCGGCCAGGTCATGCGAAGGATGGACGGTCTGGCGCCGGGAGGCGCAACCGTCGGTATGTCTTAGCGCGCGCCCCGGAGCCTGTCAGTGACCAACCTCACCGAAAGCTGCGCGCGACGCGAATTCGTCAGCGTGTGATCACGACGCGCGCATTGCGCATGCCGCGCTCGGCGATCAGCTGGTAAAGCTTGCGGGCGTTTTCGGGGGCGAGCCGCACGCAGCCATGCGAGGCGGGCCTTCCGAGCGACCGCACATGCGGCGTGCCGTGGATTGCGTAACCGCCATGGAAGAAGACCGAATTGGGCATCGGCGCCATGTCGTATTTGCGCGAGTACCACATGCGGTGCATCCGGGTCGGCCGGTAGCTGCCGACCGGCGTGCGGTAGCCCTTGCGTGCCGTCGAGACGTCCCAACCATAGCGCGCCCGTCCGTCGACATAGACGACCATCTGCTGCGATGACAGGTTGATGCGGGCAACGACATCGGCCTTTGCCGCGGGCGGCGGCAGGCCGAACAGGGCCGCGATGCCCAACGTCAGGGACAGGCCGAACAAGCCAAGGGGATGGCGCATGACAGTCGAGCTCCTCGAAGATCCGATCATCCTGACGCAACGGTATCATCCAAGTCTAAACAACCGGTAATGCCGCTAGTCGGGCCGGAGCCATGCATGGTTGCAGCAGCCGGGTTGCAGCGACGGAGGACGCTGTCATGCGCGCAACGGTCGAACGACGCGGCAAACCGTGCTAGCTACACCCGGCCGGATGCTCGTGTGGTCCGGCGAGTGGCGGGCGGATGCGCACGCCGCGATCCGCAGAAAGCGCTTTCGCGTCAAAGGAGAGCATGGATGTCCGTTGTGGCCCAGACCCGCCGTATGACGGCGATCGACATCAGGAGTCGCAAGGGCGGCACGCCGATCGTCTCGCTGACGGCCTATCACGCCCATACGGCGTCGATCATGGACCAGTATGTCGACTTCATGCTGGTCGGCGATTCGCTCGGCATGGTCATGCACGGGCTCGAGAGCACGGTGCCCGTCACGCTCGACATGATGATCCTGCAGGGCCAGGCGGTGATGCGCGGCTCGAAGCGGGCGCTTGTCGTCGTCGATCTGCCGTTCGGCTCCTACGAAGAGAGCCCGCAGGCGGCCTTCCGTTCGGCGGCGCGGATCATGAAGGAAACCGGCTGCGGCGCCGTCAAGATGGAGGGGGGCGTGCACATGGCCGAGACCGTGCGTTTCCTGACCCAGCGCGGCATCCCGGTCATGGGGCATATCGGCCTGACGCCGCAGTCGATCAACACGATGGGCGGCTTCAAGGTGCAGGGCAAGAGCGACGAAAGCGCCGCGGCGGTGCTCGCCGATGCGCAGGCGATCGCCGAAGCCGGCGCCTTCGCCATCGTCGTCGAGGGCGTGATCGAGCCGGTGGCACGCGAGATCACCACCAAGGTCGCGGTGCCGACCATCGGCATCGGCGCCTCGGCGGATTGCGACGGCCAGATCCTGGTGCTCGAGGACATGCTGGGCCTGTCGTCGCGCGTGCCGAAATTCGTCAAGAAATTCGGCAATCTCGGCGGCATGATCGAGGAAGCCATCTCCGCCTATGCGGAAGAGGTGAAGTCGCGCGCCTTCCCGTCGCCGGAGCAGGTCTACACCAAGAAGGCTTAGCGAGCCGCCCTCCGGCGAGTACGTTTGCGGGGGCGTGTCGATCCTGCGTTAGCGCTCCCGAACCCGGCTCTGCGATCCGGCTACCGTCAATTGCCGGGGTTTTTACTATAACTACCTGACGGGTATAATGAAAATTGCTCTTCTAGACTATTCCAACACCGTCAATATCGGCGACAATATCCAGACCCTCGCCGTCGCCCAGCACGTCGACCAGGCATATGATCTGGTCGATCGTGACTTCCTGCATGCCTATAGTGGCGAGCCGGTTGTCGTGGTCATGAACGGTTGGTTCACCCACGAGCCGCAGAACTGGCCACCGTCTCCGGCGATCACGCCGATCTTCTTCGGTTTTCATATGACGCCGGATGCCGCCGAAGCGTACCGGCACTCCAGAGATTATTTCGCGCGCTTTGCGCCGATCGGCTGCCGCGACAAAGCAACCGCCGAGATCCTGAAATCCTGGGACGTCGATGCCTATGTTAGCGGCTGCGCGACGATGACGTTTCCGACGCGGTCCGAGGAGCCCAGGCAGCCGAAACTGGTTCTCGTGGACCAACCTTTCAAACACTTCCTGTCCGGCGAGCGGCGTGGGCACGTCAGCATCTCGCACGAAGTGCCGTCCTACATGTCGAGGGCTACCAAGTTTCAGGTCGCGAAGGACATGCTGGAATTTTACCGTGACCATGCGGGAATGGTCGTCACCAGCCGGATCCATTGCGCGATGCCGTGCGCGGCCATGGGAATTCCGACCGTCTACACGGGAATTCAGGAGGGGCGCACGAAGGTGATCGACATGATCGGCATCCCGTCGGCGCAGACCAAGCGTTTCCCTCGGACGCGTCTAGCCGAGCTATCGGTGAAGGCGCCGAATTTCGAGGACGTGAAGGCGCGGGTCATCGCCGACTTGCAGGCGCGTCTCGGGGCGCACGGCATCCGGACACGTCGCGCGGTGACCTGATCGCCGGCAAAGCTACACCCGATCATCCGCGTTTCAGAAAATTGATCTCCTTGGGGCGAGGGGCCATGAAGACTCTGCGACTTGTGCCGACGATCGACGGCACGACGACGACGATCACTGCCAGTCAGGACGGCGAGCCCGAGCGGTCGGTCTTCTATCAGTTCGACGGAGCGCTGACGCCCGATGCATCCGGAATCGGCAACGCGGCGCTCGTCGCCTTTCTGCCCTACGCGATGCAGCGCGGACTCGACATCCAAGTCGAGTCAGAGGTCGATGAAGACCTGCTCGCTCAGCTCGAGGAAGTCCAGGATGCCTGGTCTCGCTGGCATCCTGGGCTGTTTCGCCGCGTCGGCCTGGATGTCGCGGGCGTTCGACCCGCGATGCTGCCGGCCACCAGAACGGCGGTCGCCGCCTTCTCGGGTGGTCTCGATTCCATCTTTGCCGTCCATGCTCACAAGCGGGATCTGCTGGGCTATCGCAAGCTGGATGTACGCTCCGGCGTTCTCATCCAGGGATTCGACCTGCCCCTCGATCAACCCGTTTGGTTTGAGGATGCACGGCGCCGCGCCAGCTTGATGTTGACCAGTTATGGGCTGTCCCTGACGACCGTACGAACCAACTGGCGGACGCTGGGTGCTCCGTGGGAGCTCGGATACATCTTCGGCGTTGCCTCGGTCCTGCACCAGCTCAAAGGCCGGGTCGGCCAAGCCATCATCGCGAGTGACAATGCCTATGGTGGCGACATGCCGGGTTGGGGCAGCAACGCTGCTTCGAACCAGATGATGAGCGGTCCCTCTTTTCCGCTGCATTTTACCGGTGGCGGCTGGTCGCGGACCGAAAAGGCTGCGGCGCTCACCGGCGAGGCAGCGGTCCTGGAAAACCTGCGGGTTTGCTGGGAGCGGCCGGAGAGCCTGGGCAATTGCGGCCGATGCGAGAAGTGCATCCGCACCAAGTTGAACTTCATGGCCAATGGCGTCGGCCATGTCCCGGCGCTCGGCATTCCGGTAACCCCGCGATCTATTCGGGGAGTCCTGATCCGAAATGCGCCGGTGCTGGAGCTCTATCGTGATTTGGCGAGCGAGCCATGGCCAGGTCGGCCTGGCATCAAGGCGGCTCTGGAAAGCCTCGTCAAACGGGGCGTTCGCAGGCAGTCCGGATGGGAAAGCAGGCTCCTGAAGTATCAGCGATCCTTGCGGAAACGGGGCCTGTGGCCGCGATAGCCGCGCCCGGGCCGACCGGAATCCGGCCGTGTCGTGGGACGCTGAAAACGCAGGTTCTTACACAGGCTCCGGATGGGGTGATATTCTGCAGTCCGGCGACACGCATCGATTTGCCAGCGCAGGGACGCTTCGTTATGGTGCGCGCCGCTGACCGGAGCCGGAAAGAAGAGAATGACCGATATTTTTCACGAAGTCGAAGACGACCTTCGCCGCGAAAAGGCGAAGCGTCTCTGGGCGCGCTTCGGACCCTATGTTCTTCTGGTCGCGGTTCTGATCGTCGCCGGCGTCGGCGGATGGCGCGGTTGGGAATACTGGCGCGAGCAGCAGGCAGCCGCCGAGGGCGACCGTTTCGTCGCGGCGCTGAAGCTCGCCAGCGACAACAAGCATGACGAGGCGATCACGGCGCTGAACGAGATCGCCGCGACGGGAACCGGCGGCTATCCGGTGCTCGCCGGCTTCCGCGCGGCTTCCGAGCTCGCCGCGACCAAGAAGACCGACGAGGCCGTCAAGGCGTTCGACGCGATCGCCGCCCGGGCGGATACGCCGGCGCTCCTGAAGGCGATGGCGCGGCTGCGCGCGGCGCTGCTCGTCGTCGACAGCTCCGATCTCGCTGCCATGAAGAGCCGGGTCGGCGATCTCGCCGAAGTCGGCAATCCGTGGCGACACAGCGCCCGCGAGCTGCTCGGCCTGACAGCCTGGCGCAATGGCGACGCGGAAGCGGCGCGCGGCTATTTCCAGTCGATCGCCGACGATCCGGAGACGCCGCAGTCGATGCAGAGCCGTACCCAGCTGATGCTTGATCTCATTCGTTCCAAGATCGGCGCGGCCCCGGCTCCAGCCAAGAGCTGACGCCGGGCGAGCGCCGACATCCATCGTTTTCGTCGTTCCGGGGCCACGCGGAGCGTATTAGCCGGAACCTCGACGTGGCAGTATTTCGGGAAGTCGCGGACACCGCGGCTTCCCGACGCCATTTGAGGCCGTATCTATCATGACCTTTACCGTCGCCATCATCGGCCGCCCCAATGTCGGCAAGTCGACCCTGTTCAACCGCCTCGTCGGCCAGAAGATCGCGATCGTCGACGACACGCCGGGCGTGACGCGCGACCGTCGGCCGGGCGAAGCCCGCATCGGTGATCTCTACTTCACCATCATCGATACTGCCGGCCTTGAAAATGCCGATCCGGACAGCCTCGAAGGCCGCATGCGCGCCCAGACCGAGATGGCGATCGAGGAAGCGGACGTCTCGCTGTTCCTGATCGACGCCCGCGTCGGCGTGACGCCGGTCGACGAGCATTTCGCCG
Organism: Kaistia granuli DSM 23481; assembly: GCF_000380505.1. Classification (GTDB taxonomy): domain Bacteria; phylum Pseudomonadota; class Alphaproteobacteria; order Rhizobiales; family Kaistiaceae; genus Kaistia; species Kaistia granuli. Next base: position 224,965 of record NZ_AQYH01000010.1, read on the forward strand.
AGCTGCTGCGCCGTGTCGGCAAGCCCGTCGTGCTGGTCGCCAACAAGGCCGAGGGCAAGCTCGGCGAGAACGGCGTGCTGGAAGCTTATGCGCTCGGCCTCGGCGAGCCGGTGGCGCTCTCGGCCGAGCATGGCGAGGGCATGGCCGACCTGTTCGCCGCGCTGCTGCCGTTCGAGCGCGAGGAAGAGGAAGGCGACGTCGAGGACGATGATTTCGACGCGCCGTTGCCGATCGATCCGGAGACCGGCGAGGAAATCGAAGCGCCGCTCGACCTGACCCGTCCGATCAAGGTGGCGATCGTCGGTCGGCCGAACGCCGGTAAGTCGACGCTGATCAACACCATGCTGGGCGAGGACCGTCTGCTCGTCGGCCCCGAGGCCGGCATCACGCGCGATTCGATCTCGGTCGACTGGACCTGGAACGACCGCCGCATCAAGCTGTTCGACACGGCCGGCATGCGCAAGAAGGCGCGCGTCGAGACCAAGCTCGAGAAGCTCTCGGTCGGCGATTCCCTGCGCGCCATCCGCTTCGCCGAGGTCGTCGTGCTGATGCTCGACGTCACGATCCCGTTCGAGAAACAGGACCTGCAGATCGCCGATCTGGTCGCCCGCGAGGGCAGGGCGCTGGTGATCGCGTTCAACAAGTGGGATCTGGTCGAGGACCGCCAGGCCAAGATGGCGGAACTGCGCGAGATGGCCGAGCGGCTGTTGCCGCAGGTGCGTGGCGTGCCGCTGGTGCCGCTCTCGGGCCTCACCGGCTCGGGCATCGACAAGCTGATGAGTGAACTGCTCAAGGTCTACGCGACGTGGAACCGCCGTATCCCGACCGCGGCGCTGAACCGCTGGCTGGCGAGCGTGCTCGAACATCATCCGCCGCCGGCCGTCTCCGGCCGCCGCGTCAAGCTCCGCTACATGACGCAGCCCAAGGCGCGGCCGCCGACCTTCGTCGCCTTCTGCTCGCGGCCCGAGGCGCTGCCGGACGCCTATACGCGCTATCTGCTGAACGGCATCCGCGAAACCTTCAAGCTCAACGCCGTGCCGCTGCGCCTGCAGCTGCGCAAGGGCGAGAACCCGTTCGAGCACAAGGCGAAGAAGCGCTAGCGTCGCGGGGCCGGATACGGCTCCTCGCCCTTCGGAGCACAGGATCGACGCCATGATCTCGCCCATCCACGTCCTGATGACGGGCGATGATCTGCTGGAGCCGGCAGCCCGTGTCCTGGCGCCGATCGGCGCCACCATCGAGACGATGAGCGGGCCGATCGACAAGGCCCGCATGATCGCGACCCTGTCGGCCCGGCGCTTCGACGCCATCCTGGTGCGGGCCAATCCGCCGCTCGATGCCGCCGTGCTCGACGCCGCTCCCGATCTCGCCTTGATCTCCAAGATGGGGGCAGGGGTCGACAGCGTCGATCTCGCCGCTGCCACGGCGCGCGACATTGCCGTGATGACGGCGGGCGATGCCAATGCCGACGCCACGGCGGAGATGGCGATCGCCCTGATCCTGGCGATCCGGCGCGATGTCGTTCGGCTCGATGCGCGGCTGAAGGCCGGTATCTGGGATCGTGGTCCCTACCGGGCGACCGAGCTTCGCGGCCAGACGCTGGGCATTGTCGGGCTCGGCCGGATCGGGCGTCGCGTCGGCGAGATGGCAAAAGCGCTGGGCATGCGGGTCGTCGCCTCGGGCAGGCCGGGGGGCGAAAGCCCGAGCCGGACCGGATTTGCCATCCTGCCGCTGGAACAGCTACTGGCCGAAAGCGATATCGTCAGCCTGCACTGCCCGATGGACGCGTCCAACCGCGGCTTTTTCGATCGCCAGGCGATCGCCCGGATGAAGCCCGGGGCGCTCCTGGTCAACACGGCGCGGGGCGGGCTGCTGAACGAAGCGGATGTGGCCGAGGCACTCGCCACGGGGCGCCTGGGCGGCGCCGCGCTCGATACGCTGGCGGTCGAGCCGCCGAATGCCGACAACCCGCTGCTGGTGGCTCCCAACACGATCCTCACGCCGCATATTGCCGCCGAGACGGCGGCGACGATGGAGCGCATCGCGTTGATGGGCGCGGAGAATGTCGTGAACTGGTTCAGCCGGCGCGAAATCCTCGTCGACCGGCTGGTCAATCGAGCCGTGCTGCCGCGCCTGCGGAATGTCACGATCCTCTAGCGCCGCTGTGCGAGCCCTGCCTTGGGCAGGAAGCGTGTCACGGTCTTGGTCGGGAATTCGTAGCGCGTGCCATTGTCGGTGAAATCGGGCGCGATCATGCGGACGATATCCGGCGCGACGACGCGCGGATGCTGCAAGGTCTCGGGATCCTCGCCGGGCTTCGCCTTGGCGCGCATCTGGGTGTGCAGCGGGCCGGGGTCGAGGAGGTTGGTGCGCACCGTGCTCGAATCGATCTCCGCCGCATAGGTCCGCACGATGGCCTCGAGCGCAGCCTTGGAGGCCGAATAGACGCCCCAATAGGGCCGGCAGTTCACGGCGGCGCCGGAGCTCAGGAACAGCGAGCGGCCGGCGTCCGACTGGCGCAGCAACGGATCGAGCGAGCGGATCAGGCGGTAATTGGCGGTCACGTTGACCGTCATCACATTGTCCCACTCCTTCTGGTCGAGATGACCGACCGGCGTGATGACGCCGAGCTGGCCGGCATTGCCGACGAGGCCGTCGAGCTTGCCCCAGCGCTCGTAGATCGAGAAGCCGAGGCGGTCGATGGCGTCGAGATCGCGCAGGTCGAGCGGCACCAGCGTGGCCGAGCCCCCCTTGGCCTTGATCTCGTCGTCGAGCTCTTCCAGCGCGCCGACCGTGCGGGCGATGGCGATGACATGCGCACCGGCCTCGGCAATCGCCAGCGCGGCGTTCCAGCCGATGCCGCGCGATGCGCCGGTCACGACAACGGTACGGCCGGAGAGATCGGGAGTGGTCACGGGTGCGTCCAATCAAGCTTCAGGAGAGGGCCCGGTCCGGGCAGAGGGTGGTCCGGCGCCCCAGACGGGACGCGGGAAGGGGTGTGGGAACCAGCGGAGGCGCGTTGCGCCTCAGCTTGCCTCGGCGAGCCGCGTCAGCGGCTGGACCTTGCCGCGATCCTCGAAATCGGCGAGGCGGGTCGGATAGTCGCCGGTGAAGCAGGCGTCGCAGAACTGCGGCGCGGCATTGTCGCGCTGCGCCTCGCCGACCGCGCGGTAGAGGCCGTCGATCGACACGAAGGCGAGGCTGTCGGCCTTGATGTAATCGGCCATCTCCTGCACCGACATGTGCGAGGCAATCAGCTTCGACTTCTCCGGCGTGTTGACGCCGTAGAAGCAGGAATCGGTCGTCGGCGGGCTGGCAATGCGCATGTGCACTTCGGCAGCCCCTGCCTCGCGCACCATCTGCACGATCTTCATCGAGGTGGTGCCGCGCACGATCGAATCGTCGACCAGGATGACGCGCTTGCCGGCGATGACGCCCATATTGGCGTTGTGCTTCAGCTTGACGCCCATGTGGCGGATGGCGTCGGTCGGCTCGATGAAGGTGCGGCCGACATAGTGGTTGCGGATGATGCCGAGATCGAACGGAATGCCGGCGGCCTCCGCATAGCCGATCGCCGCCGGCACGCCGGAATCCGGCACCGGCACGATCACGTCGGCGGCGACGCCGCTCTCGCGCGCCAGCTCGGCGCCGATCCGCTTGCGGATCTCGTAGACGCCGCGGCCGTCGACGGAGGAATCCGGACGGGCGAAATAGACATATTCGAACATGCAGAAGCGCGGGCGCTGGCGCTCGAACGGGAAGAAGCTCTCGATGCCCTCATCGGTGATGATGACGACTTCGCCGGGCTGGATCTCGCGCACATAGGTGGCGCCGATGATGTCCAGCGCGCAGGTCTCGGAGGCGAGGATGTGCGCGCCGTCGAGCGCGCCCAGCACCAGCGGGCGCACGCCGAGCGGATCGCGGCAGCCCATCATCTTCTTTTCGGACAGCGCGACGAGCGAATAGGCGCCCTCGATGCGGCGGATGGCGTCGATGAAACGGTCGAGCAGCTGGCCGTGGATCGACGTGGCGATCAGATGGATGATCGTCTCGGTGTCGGACGTCGACTGGAACAGCGAGCCGCGACGCTGCAGCTCGCGCTTCAGCGTCATCGCATTGGTGAGATTGCCGTTATGCGCGACGGCAAAGCCGCCCCCGGCGAATTCCGCGAACATCGGCTGGACGTTGCGCAGGCCCGCGCCGCCCGTCGTGGCGTAGCGATTATGGCCAATTGCGCGCCGGCCGGGCAGGCGGTCGATGACCGACTTGCGGGTGAAATTGTCGCCGACCAGGCCGATATGGCGCTCGATCGAGAACTGGCGGCCGTCATGGGCGGCGATGCCGGCGGCCTCCTGGCCGCGATGCTGGAGCGCATGCAGGCCGAGCGCGGTCAGCGCGGCGGCGTCGTCATGCCCGAACACGCCGAAGACGCCGCATTCCTCATGGAGGTGGTCATCGTCGGCGAGCATTGGCAGCATCGAAAAATCGTCCATTTCCGGTCCTCACAACCTGACGGGTACCCTCTCGTCGAGAGTGCCTCAGGGATTGGTCTTTCCCCCGGTCATTCCGGCGACGGCTATGGCTCCGGCCCTTCGGCTGGAGCCTCGCCGCTGTTGTCGAACAGATTGTCGAGGCCCTGGCGTTCCTCGGATCCGTAGTTCGGCGTCGCTTGCGGTTGCGCGTTGGGCTGCGTCGTCGCCGGCGCTCCGGTCTCCGGCGCATCCTCGACCGGCGCATCCGCCGGCGAGGCCGCGTCCTCGCTGCCGCCGTGCAACCGGTCCTGTATTGTCTTCTCGATGTCTTCCGGCAAGGCAGCGACGAGCCTGTCGGCCAGTGACTTCAACATAGGCGCGCTTTGCGCATCCGCAACCCATGCCGGCTGCCGGTCCGACAGGATCCAGGACAGGAAGGCGAAGGCGATGACGACCAGCAGCAGGCCGCGCGCCACGCCGAAGATGAAACCGAGGATGCGGTCTAGGAGGCCGACACGGCTGTCGATGACGAAATCGGAGATCTTCATCGCGATATAGCTCGCGAGGATCAGCGCGACGAAGAAGATACCGGCGGCCGCCGCGATGATCGCCACGTTGCGATTGGCGATATAGGGCTCCACGAAGGGCAGCAGCGGCTTGTAGAAGAAGAAGGCGGCCGCCGCCGCCAGCGCCCAGGAGGCGACCGACAGCACTTCACGGACGAAGCCGCGCACCATGGCCAGCATGGCCGAGATGAGCACGACGACGAAAACCACACCGTCCAGAATCGTGACCGGCATTCCTACGATGACCCCTTAAGCCGCGCGCTCTTGCCTCATGGCTGCGGTTTAGCCCGTCGCGCTCACGAATCCAATGCCTCATCGGCCACAGCCGACCTTCGTCTTTCCGCCTGGTCCGGCACGGCGCGGCGCTCGGGCCGCGTTCCGGACGCCGCGATCGTGGCGACCAGGGCGGCGAGCTGGTCGATCCCCTGCAGTCCGGGAACGACGCTGGCGTCCTTGTCGATCGATGCGAGGGGCAGGACGGCTCGTGCGAAACCGAGCTTCTGCGCTTCTTTCAGGCGTTGCGATGCCTGGGAAACCGGCCTGACGGCCCCCGACAGGCTGACCTCGCCGAAATAGACGCAATCGGCCGGCAGGGCAATACCGGAGAGCGAGGAGACCAGCGCCGCTGCAACCGCAAGATCGGCCGCCGGCTCAGCAATTTTCAACCCGCCGGCCACGGCGAGATAGACGTCGTTCGGGCCGAGCTTGATGCCGCAATGCGATTCGAGCACGGCGATCACCATGGCGAGGCGGCCGGAATCCCAGCCGACCACGGCGCGGCGCGGCGTGCCGAGCGGCGAGGGCGAGACGAGCGCCTGGATCTCGACGAGAACCGGCCGCGTGCCCTCCATGCCGGCGAAGACGGCGGCGCCGGGCGAGGCGGCGTTGCGCTCGCCGAGGAAAAGCTCCGACGGATTGGGCACTTCGCGCAGGCCGCTGCCGGTCATCTCGAAGACGCCGATCTCGTCGGTGGCGCCGAAGCGGTTCTTCACCGCGCGCAGGATGCGGAAATGATGGCCGCCTTCGCCCTCGAAATAGAGCACGGCGTCGACCATGTGCTCGACGACGCGCGGGCCGGCGATCTGGCCGTCCTTGGTGACATGGCCGACCAGCACGACGGTGGCGCCGGAGTGCTTGGCGTAGCGGATCATCGCCTGCGCCGAGGCGCGCACCTGCGACACCGTGCCCGGCGCCGATTCCGCCAGCTCCGTCCACAACGTCTGGATCGAGTCGATGATGACAAGCGCCGGCACCGGGCCGGCCTGCAGCGTGGCGAGGATGTCCTCGACGCTGGTTTCGGCGGCGAGCGCCACCGGCATGTTGGCGACGCCCATGCGCTCGGCCCGCAGGCGGACCTGCGCCACCGCTTCCTCGCCCGAAATGTAGACGACGCGCTGGCCCTGGGCCGCGAGTGCGGCGGAGGCCTGCAGCAGCAGCGTCGACTTGCCGATGCCGGGGTCGCCGCCGACCAGCAGGGCCGAGCCGCGGACGAAGCCGCCGCCGGTCACGCGGTCGAGCTCGGCGATGCCGGAGGGAATGCGCGGCGCGTCGGCGCTCCCGCCGGAAAGCGGCTGCAGCTCGACGATGCGGCCGCGCTTGCCGCCGGCGCTCTTGGCGGGGCCGCCGCCAATGCCACCGGTGGCGCTTTCCTCGACCAGCGTGTTCCACTCGCCGCAGGCCTCGCAGCGACCCTGCCAGCGCGGGCTGGCGGCGCCGCAGTTCTGGCAGATGAACTGGATCTTGGCTCGCGCCATCACGCGCCTCCGATGTAGTGCCGCTGATAGCGGCTGCCGAGGCTGGTCAGGAGTTCGTAGCTGATCGTGCCGGCCGCTTCGGCGACCTCGGCGACGGGCAGGCTGGCGCCGAACAGCTCGACCCAGTCGCCGCGCTCCGCTTCCGGTATGTCGGTGACGTCGATCGCCATCAGGTCCATGGAGATGCGGCCGAACAGCGGCGCGCGCCGGCCATGCAGCCAGGTGTCGGCGCCGCGGCGTTGATCCGTCGAGCCGGCGCTGCGGTGGTAGCCATCGGCATATCCAGTCGAAAGAATGGCGATCCGGCTCTGGCGACGGGTCGTCGCCAGAGCGCCGTAGCCGACCGTCTCGCCGGCCGGCACGTCGCGGATCTGGACAATGCGCGCCTGCGCCGTGACGACGGTTTCCAGCGCCGGCCTGTCGACCCTGTAGGGGCCGCCATAGAGGCCGATGCCGGGGCGGACGAGATCGAACTGATAGTCGTTGCCGAGCGTGATGCCGGCCGTGTTGGCGAGCGAGACGGCGAGACCCGGAAACAGGCTCCGCACATCCTGCATCGTCGCGAGCTGGCGGCCGTTGAGCGGATGGTCCGGCGTGTCGGCGCAGGCGAGGTGGCTCATCACCAGGGTCAGGCCGAGACGGTCGACGGCGGCCTTGTCGGCGGCGAGCTCGCGCGCTTCGGCGAAGGTCAGGCCGAGGCGGTTCATGCCGGTGTCGACATGCAGCGCCGCCTCTCCCGTGCCGCCTTGCGCGCGGTAGCTGGCCCAGTCCTTCAACTCGCCGATCGAGCCGATGACCGGCCGCAAATGGTTCGCCGCATGCATGCTGGCCAGATCGCTGGCGAGCCCGTTCAGGACGTAGATGGTCGCTTCGGGTGAGACCGCGCGCATGCGGACGCCCTCGTCCGGCAGGGCGACGAAAAAGGTCCGGCAGCCGGCGGCGGACAGGGCACGCACGGCCGGCTCGACGCCGATGCCATAGGCGTTGCCCTTGACGGCGGCGGCGGTCTCGGCGGCGCCGGAGAGCGCGTCGAGCGCGCGCCAGTTGCGGGCCAGCGCGGCGAGGTCGATCGTCAGCCGGTTGCCGGCTGTGACGGGCGTATCGACGCGATCGGGATCAGAGTGTTCCATGGCGGGGAGGGTACGCGATTCTCGGTCGCCGGCGGACCGGCATGGGCAGTATCTTGGCTGCGCCGGTCTCACCGATTTTCACGGCGATCTCAAGGCGTTTCGCATCCTCGCAGCTACCGTCCCGGCGCACCCTGCGTCAGTGGCGGCGGGCCAGGCAATCGGGAGCAGGCATTGAGGCAGGAATCGACCGAACACCGCTATCTCGCCGCGCTCGCGCTCGTCGTGCGTGACTATGACGAGGCGATTGCCTGGTATCGCGACCGGCTCGGCTTCGTCTGCGTCGAGGATACGCCGCTGGAGGCTGGCAAGCGCTGGGTGCTGATGGCGCCCAACCGATCCGCCGAGACGCGGATCCTGCTGGCCGAGGCGCGCGGCGATGTGCAGCGACAGGCCATCGGCCACCAGTCGGGCGGCCGGGTGTTCCTGTTCCTGCATACCGACGATTTCAAGCGCGACTACGCGGCCTTCCAGGCGCGCGGCGTCACCTTCCTCGAAGCGCCGCGCCAGGAGCGCTACGGCCTCGTGGCGGTGTTCGAGGATCTCTACGGCAACAAATGGGATCTGCTGCAGCCGACGGCGTGAGCGCCGGCTACTCGAACGATTCGGGCAGGTGGTCGCGCCTGGCCAGATTGGAGAAGCGGGTGATCTCCGCCTCGAACTGCAGCGGCACGGTGCCGGTCGGGCCGTGGCGCTGCTTGCCGATGATCACTTCGGCGACGCCGGCGACCTGCTCCATCTCCGCCTGCCACTTGAAGAACTCTTCGGTGCCTTCCTTCGGCATCTTGCCCTTCAGATAATATTCGTCGCGATAGACGAACATCACCACGTCGGCGTCCTGCTCGATCGAGCCCGATTCACGCAGATCCGCGAGCTGCGGCCGCTTGTCCTCGCGCGCCTCGACCTGACGCGAGAGCTGCGACAGCGCGATGACCGGTACGGCAAGTTCCTTGGCGAGCGCCTTCAGGCCGGTAGTGATTTCGGTGATTTCCTGCACGCGGTTCGCCTGACCCTTGCCGGAGCCCTGCAGCAGCTGGAGATAGTCGATGATCAGGAGGTCGAGGCCACGCTGGCGTTTCAGCCGGCGGGCTCGGGCCGTCAGTTGGGCGATCGAGAGACCACCGGACTGGTCGATGAAGAGCGGAATCCGCGCCATTTCGCGCGAGGCCTCGACCACCCTCGCGAACTGGCGCTCGTCGAGCGAACCGCGGCGGATATGCGAGGACGAGACGCCGGATTGCTCGGCGACGATACGCGTCGCCAGCTGCTCGGCCGACATTTCCAGCGAGAAGAAGCCGACGATGCCGCCATTGACTGACTTGGTCGAACCGTCGGGCTGCACTTCGCCACGATAGGCCTTGGCGATGTTGAAGGCGATGTTGGTGACGAGCGAGGTCTTGCCCATGGCGGGACGACCGGCCAGCACGATCAGATCGGAAGGCTGCAGGCCGCCCATCTGGCGGTCGAGGTCGTCGAGGCCCGTCGCGATGCCGGACAGATGGCCGTCGCGCTGGTAGGCGGCGCTGGCCATGTCGATCGCCGCCTTGAGTGCGTCCTCGAAGGACTGGAAGCCGCCGTCGTTGCGGCCGGTCTCGGCAAGGGCGAACAGGCGGCGCTCGGCGTCCTCGATCTGCGCCTTCGGCGGCATGTCGATCGGCGCGTCGAAGGCAATGTTGACGACGTCCTCGCCGATGCCGATCAGCGAACGGCGCAGCGCCAGGTCGTAGATCGAGCGGCCATAATCCTCGGCGTTGATGATGGTCGTCGCCTCGGCGGCGAGGCGGGCCAGATATTGCGCCGGATTGAGCTCGCCGATGGCGAGGTCGGCGGGAAGGAAATTCTTCAGCGTGACCGGGTTGGCGATCTTGTTCTGGCGGATGATCTGCGCGGTGAGCTCGTAGATCTGCTGATGCACCGGCTCGAAGAAATGGCCCGGCACGAGAAAATCGGAGACGCGGTAGAAGGCCTCGTTGTTGACGAGGATGGCGCCCAGGAGCGCCTGCTCCGCTTCGATATTGTGCGGCGGCTGCCGGTAGAATTCGGCTGCCTGCGGCTGCACGGCTCGGGCTGGAAGGTTCATGGTCAATGTGCTCTCGGTCGCTGAACCTTAGTTAGGCGCAGCCCGGACCGGGATCCAAACCCTTGCTGGTTTCGTACCCGTTATCCAACGGCCCGCACGGGAGATGCGTTTAACGCTTGCACGTGGCGATTCGGCGGCGTTGCGCCGAGGATGGCACGATTCGCGGTTGCAGGGGCTGGGCGTCGAACGCGGGGAGGGTGGGGTGACGGAAGGCCGTCACCCGCCCGCGATCTTCAGCGACGGCCGTTGTCCGGCATGGTCGCGGATGCGCAGAGCCTCTTCGGCCTGCCAGATATAGTCCCGCGTCAGCGGCAGCGCGTTCTGGTCCCGGACGATCTGGATCTGGAAGATCATCATGTCCTGGTAGCGGAACGCCGTCTCCGAAGCGGCGAGATAGAATTCCCACATCCGGCAGAACGCCTCGTCATAGAGCGCCACCGCCTCGTCGCGGCGAGCCATGAAGCGCTCGCGCCAGGCCTTGAGCGTTTCGGCATAGTGCAGCCGCAGGATCTCGACATCGGTGACCTTGAGACCCGCCTTCTCGATGGCCGGGAACACCTCCGACAGCGCCGGGATGTAGCCACCCGGGAAGATGTATTTCTGGATCCAGGAATTGGTCTCGCCGGGCGAATCGAAGCGGCCGATGGCGTGCAGCACCATGACGCCGTCTTCGGTCAGCAACTGGCGCGCCTTGTCGAAATACTCGCGAAAATGGCCGACGCCGACATGCTCGAACATGCCGACCGAGATGATGCGGTCGAACTGCGTCTTCAGCGCGCGATAGTCCTGCAGCAGGAAGCTGGTGCGGTCGGCCAGATTGAGGGCGGAGGCGCGGGCGTTGGAGACCTTGTGCTGCTCTTCCGAGAGCGTCACGCCGGTGACGTCGACATCCGCGTGGGTGGCGAGATAGAGGCCGAGGCCGCCCCAGCCCGAGCCGATGTCGAGCACCTTCTGTCCAGGCGCCAGGGCGAGCTTGGCCGCGAGATGGCGCTTCTTGGCCAGCTGGGCTTCCTCGAGGCTGCTGTCCGGCGTCTCGAAATAGGCGCAGGAATACTGCTGGTCGCTGTCGAGGAAGAGCGAATAGAGGCGCCCGTCGAGGTCGTAGTGATGGGCGACGTTCTGGCGCGAGCGGAACGGCGTGTTCCACTGGCGGAAGCGGCGGGTCCAGACGCGCACGCGGTAGAGCGCGTTCATCCACCAGGAGCGTCCGCCGCCGCCGGTATTCTGCAGCACCACTTCGAGAAAATCGTAGATCGAACCCCGTTCGACGACGAATCCGCCCTGCATGAAGGTCTCGCCGAGTTTCAGCTCGGGGTTCAACATCACCGCTCGTTCGGCGGCGGGGCTGGTGAACCGGACGCGGACGGGAGTTCCGCTTCCGTCGCCGAAACTGTGAAGGGTTCCCTTCGCGTCGACGATTTCAAGCGATCCGTGCTTCAGGACGCCTGACAGATAGTTGATGAGCAACCGGTTCATGGTGATCCGCTGCCCCCTCCTGAATGTCTTGGTTACCAAGGCAGGTTGCGACATGGCGGTCGGTGACGTCCGGCCGTCGAGCGATGGTAACTCCGATTTCGTCGCGTTATCAAGCCGGTAAGCGACAATGTGGTGACGTAGGGTTGGCCAAAGAAAAAGGGCGCCGCGGTGACCGCGACGCCCTTCGATAAAATAAGGCTCCCTTGGGGTGCCGGAGATCGATCAGATCTCTTCTTCTTCGTTGGCGAAGCCTTCGCCTTCCGGCAGCGGCTCGAGCTCGAAATCGTCCTGGACGGCCGACAGGTCTTCGCCCTTCGACTGGCGGGCGGCCTCGTCGACCGAGCGAGCGACGTTGATCGTGACGGTCGCTTCGACTTCCGGATGCAGGGCGATGACGACGTCATGCAGGCCGATCGTCTTGATCGGAACTTCGAGAACGACCTGGCTGCGGCCGACCGAGAAGCCGGCTTCCGTGACCAGCTCGGCAACGTCGCGGCTCGAGACCGAACCGTAGAGCTGGCCGGTCTCGCCAGCCTGGCGGACGACGACGAAGCTCTGGCCGTTCAGCGCCTCGGCGACCTTCTCGGCATCCGTCTTGCGCTCAAGGTTGCGGGCCTCGAGGTGAACCTTCTCGTTCTCGAAGCGCTTCTTGTTCGCCTCGTTGGCGCGGAGCGCCTTGCCCTGCGGCAGCAGGTAGTTACGGGCGTAGCCGTCCTTGACGTGCACGATCTCGCCCATCTGGCCGAGCTTGGCGACGCGTTCCAGCAGAATAACGTCCATTGGAATGACTCCTTCGAAGTTTAAATACGAAACAATGACTTACGAGACGCCGGACCCTGCCGCGAAGCGGCGGGCCCGGAATTGGAGTGCCGTGTCGACCAGTCCGACCACGGCCATGATGCCGAGCGGCAGCAGGAAGACGAAGCTGACGGCATAGACGAGAAAGAGAATGAGCGGCCGGGCGGCCTTGCCGACCAGCACCGCATGCAGCAGCCCGAAGCCGGTGAGCGCGAAGGCGAAGCCGATTGCGCCGGCGACGGCGCCGGCGACCTGGCCGGGGGCGCCGGGGATCATCGAGGCGACGAAGGCGATGCCGAACAGCAGCGCCGCCTGCTGCGGCAGCACCACGGTCCAGAGCGGCGCCCATTCGCGCTGCAGGAGGCCCGACATCTTGGCGATGCGGCCGCCGAGCCAGGTGGCGAGCACGAGGATGCCCAGCGTCAGGCTCGCCGAGGTGAATGGCATCAGGGCGATGTTGAAGCGCACCAGCGGCTCCATCTCGGCCGCGGTCGGCGTCATGCCGTCGGACGGAGACTGGGCCAACCAGGCCTGCAGCATCTTCACCGTCTCCTGGATCAGCGTCTCCGGATCGTAGCCGAGCACGAAGCCGGCGATGACGACGGCGACCGCCACGGCGAGCGAGGCGCGGAACAGGACCGAATCGAGCGGAAACCACTGCCGGCCGGCGGGCGTGCCTTCGACCGGGCGCGACAGGCCGATCAGATGGGCGGCCCAGGCGACGGGCGCGGCGAACAGGATGAGATAGAGGCCGCCGGCAAGCGGCCCGATCGTGAAGCCGATCAAGGCCGAGGCGACCGCCGCCGCGGCGCTGCCTGCGAACGTACCGAAGCCGAGGCCGGCGATGGCGATGGGAAGCGGCGACAGGATGAAGAGGGGGAAGGCGAGCGCGGTTCCGCTGATGAGGCCGGCGAACAGAAGCGCCGTAGCCATTCCGGCGCCGAGGCCGATCAGGATGTTCCGCATCGTCATATCTCGCTGTCCCGCTTCGAGAGCGGTTAGAGGCAGGTCACGGGAAGCCCGGCCGACCCCAACCAAGTCTTCGCCCGAGGGCGATGGAGGATCATGGCCCCGAGGGGCCCGGATGGATTTGCCCTCAAGGGCGTGTCGGGCCGGCGCAAGCGTCGGCCCGACGAATTCAACCGGTCGCCTTAGGAGACGAAAGTCTCCGGCGACCGAAGTCTTACTTGATCACGTAGGGGATCAGGCCGAGGAAGCGGGCGCGCTTGATTGCCTGGGCGAGCTCGCGCTGCTTCTTGGCGGAAACCGCCGTGATGCGGGACGGAACGATCTTGCCGCGCTCGGAAATGTAGCGCTGCAGGAGACGGATGTCCTTGTAGTCGATCTTCGGAGCGTTCGCGCCCGAGAACGGGCAGGTCTTCCGACGACGGAAGAACGGACGACGCTGGCCGCCGCTCGACGTGCTGGTGGTGCCGATCTCAGCCATTATTCAGCCGCTCCTTCAGACTCTTCCGAGCGCGGACGGCGCTCGCCACGGAAACCGCCGCCGGCGCCGCCTTCACGGTCGCCACGGAAGCCGCCGCCGCCACCGCCGAAGCCGCCACGCGGACGGTCACCACGGTCGCCGAAGCGGCCGCCGCGGTCGCCATCGTCACGATCGCGCTTCTGCAGCATGGCAGACTGGCCTTCCTCATGCGCCTCGACCTTGAGGGTCAGGATGCGGAGGACGTCCTCGTTCATGCGCTGCTGACGCTCCAGCTCGGCCATGGCCGCAGCCGGGGCTTCGATGTTCATCAGCGTGTAGTGCGCCTTGCGATTCTTGCGAATGCGGAACGCAACAGACTTCAGGCCCCACTGCTCGATCTTGCCGACCGTGCCGCCATTGGCCTCGATGAGGCCCTTGAACTGCTCGGTAAGTGCTTCGACCTGCTGTGCGGACACGTCCTGTCGCGACAGAAATACGTGCTCATAAAGCGGCATGATTGCCCTTCCTTTTCATTTCCCGGCGCCAAGCCTCACCGAAGCCTTCGAGAAAGGCTGATCGGTACGAACTTCGAGAGCGGAGACACGGGAAGACGGGATCCTTGTGATCCCTACGGCTCACGCCGCCTTCCGTTCAACCCCCGGCCGGGTGTCGATACGACGGGCGGTGCATATACGGGAATGGCGGCGAAGGCAAGGTGCGGCAGCAGCGCCTGCTTCGCGCAGGCACGAGCCGCCGGCCCGGGCAATAGAGAGACGGTCCCGAGAAGCTCTGCCACCAGGGCTCCAGCACCGGCTCCAGCGGCCGCTCTGTGCCTTCATCGACTTTATCAAGGCGAACGCCGACCGTGCCTGACCCATCATCGGGGGCCGTCATCGAAGCGTCGTCGAGGCTTCACATCGGCGTCACGCACAGGTCTTAGCCCCGGAGACGTCGACCGCCTGGCGGTCACTCCAATGCATGAGGCTTCCGATGCGCAAACTGCTGTTCACTCTTGCAGCGACGACGATGCTTGCGGGCGCGGCTCAGGCGGCGACCGTCTATCCGCTCGACCGCGCGACGATCCTGGCCGGCTCGCCCTTCGACTTCAAGGTCGAGTTCAGCGAGACCGTCAAGCCCGAGGACGTCAAGGTCACGGTCAACGGTCAGGACTACAAGGCGGCGTTCGGCGCCGAGGCGACCTTCACGGAAAGTGAGCTTGGCAAGGACGAAAAGAAGCTCGGCTCGGCCCTGATCCTGCGCAAGCTCGTGCTCGCGACGCCCGGCACCTACACGGTCGAAGCCACGGCCGGCGGCGAGACGAAGTCGGTCACCTGGGATGTCTACGGCACCGCCGAGCAGCCCAAGGCCAAGAACGTCATCTTCCTGATCGGCGACGGTCTTTCGGTGGCGCATCGCACCGCGGCGCGGATCATGTCCAAGGGCATGACCGAGGGCAAGGCCGACGGCCGCCTCGCCATGGACGATCTCGACCATATGGCCTTCATCGGCACCTCGTCGACCGAAGCGGTCGCGACCGACAGCGCCAACACCATGTCGGCCTACATGACCGGCCACAAGACGGCGGTGAACGCGCTCGGCGTCTATGCTGACCGCACGCCGGCGACGATGGACGATCCGAAGGTCGAGACGCTGGGCGAGGCTCTGCGTCGCCAGACCAAGAAGTCGATCGGGATTGTCACCAACTCCGAGTTGCAGGACGCGACCCCGGCCGCGGTGGTCGCCCATACCCGCAAGCGCGCCGACAAGGCCGAGATCACCGGCATGCTGTTCGACGTCCAGCCGGATGTCGTTCTCGGCGGCGGTTCCGCCTATTTCCTCGGCAAGGAGACGCCCGGCTCCAAGCGCAAGGACGACAAGGACTACATCAAGCAGTTCCAGGAAGCCGGCTACACGCTGGCAACCGACAAGGCTGAGCTCACCAAGGCCGCCGGCACCAATACCGGCAAAATCCTCGGCCTGTTCCACACCGGCAACTTGGATACGGTGCTGGACCGTGACTTCCTCAAGAAGGGCACGGTCGGCAAGTTCCCGAACCAGCCCGGCCTCGTCGAGATGACGGAAGCTGCCCTTGGCCAACTCGCCAAGAATCCGGAAGGCTTCTTCCTGATGGTCGAGGCGGCGAACATCGACAAGATGTCCCACCCGCTCGATTGGGACCGCGCCGTCGTCGAGACGATCGAATTCGACAAGGCCGTCGCCGCCGCCCGCGCCTTCGCCGAGAAGAACCCGGACACGCTGGTCATCGTCACCGGCGACCATACGCATGGCGTCTCGATCATCGGCACTGTCGATGACGAAAAGCCCGGCGACGAGATGCGCGCCAAGGTCGGCACCTATGCCGATGCCGGCTTCCCGAACTATGTCGACGCCAACAAGGACGGCTATCCCGACAGCATCGACGTGACGCGTCGCTTGTTCCTCGCCGCCAATAACGGCCCCGACCACTACGAGACCTTCCGTCCGAAGCTCGACGGCCCGTTCGTGCCGGCCGTGCAGAACGAGAAGAAGGAATATGTGGCGAACGAAGCCTACAAGGACGTTCCCGGCGCGGTTTTGGTGACCGGCAACATCCCCAGGGATGGCGACTCGGGCGTGCATTCTGTTGATGACGTCGTGCTGCAGGCCGCCGGCCCGGGCGCCGAAGGCTTCAAGGGCTACATGGAGCAGAGCGACGTCTACCGAGTCATCGTCGACGCGCTGGCGCTCGCGCCCGCCAAGCCCTGATCCCGGCTTTCGCTTCATCCTGAAAACAGGCTCCGGGCGTTCGCGCCCGAAGCCGCCTGATCGAGGAATGATCGATGTCCGAGGCCCGGATTTCCCGCCGCGCGATGCTGTCCGGCGGCGTCGCGGCGCTGGTGACGGTGGGCTTGCGGCCCGCGCAGGCCGCCGCCCCTCAGTTGACCTTCGACGATCTCTACGGCTCCGTCGGCGTGCTCGGTCTGACCTTCTCGGACAAGGTCAAGCAACTGGCCGGCCAGACGGTGACGATGCGCGGCTTCATGGCGCCGCCGCTCAAGGCCGAGGCGGCCTTCTTCGTCCTCACCGAAATCCCGATGTCGATCTGCCCGTTCTGCTCGTCGGACTCCGACTGGCCGGACAACATCGTCGTTGTCTATCTCGACGCCAAGCAGACCTTCGTGCAGCCGAACACCGTGATCGAGGTGAGCGGGACGCTGGAATATGGTTCCTGGACCGATGCAGAGACCGGCTTCGTCAGCCTGCTACGCCTGCGCGGCGCCCGCTTCGACGAAGCCTAGACCATGCTCGGACTGCATATTGAACGCCTCGCCGTCTCGTTCCCCGGGCTGCCGACACCGGTGCTGTCGATCCCGCAACTCGAGATCCCCCCCGGCGCGCGCGTCGCAGTGACCGGGCCGTCCGGCTCCGGCAAGAGCACGCTGGTCAATATCGTCACCGGCCTGGAACGCTCGACGCAGGGCGTCGTGCGCTGGCGCGATACCGACATCGCCACGCTGCCCGAATCGAAGCGCGACGCGTGGCGGGCCGAGAATATCGGGCTGGTGATGCAGGACTTTCACCTCTTCCCGGGCCTTTCGGCGCTGGAGAATGTGTTGCTGCCGGTTCGCCTGCGCGCCCGCAGCGTCGCATCGCATATCGGCCGGGCGCGTGAGTTGATGACCCGGGTCGGGCTCGTGCGGCACGACCAGTCGATCACGACCATGTCGCGCGGCGAGATGCAGCGCGTCGCCGTCGCGCGCGCCCTCCTGCGCAATCCCGGCGTCATCATCGCCGACGAGCCGACCGCCAGCCTCGATCCCGAGAGCGGGGCCGTCGTCGCCGACCTGCTTCTGGAACTGGCGGAGGAGGCGGGCGCGACGCTGCTCGTCGTCTCGCATGATGCGCGGCTGGTCGAACGGATGGATCGTCGCATCCGCCTCGTCGCCGGGCGGATCATCGCAGAGCCGGCCGGAGACCTCGCCGCATGATTCGCTTCGTTCTCGCCGATCTCCGCCGCCTCTGGGCGGGATCGCTGGTGGTCGTCCTGCTGGTGGCGCTGGCCACCGCCCTCGGCGTCGCCGTGACGCTGCAGGAGCGGGCGCTGCGGCTCGGCAGCGCGCGCGCCGCCGACAAGTTCGATCTCGTCGTCGGCGCCGCCGGCAGCGAGACGCAGCTGGTGCTGTCGTCGATCTTCCTGCAGCCGTCGCCCCTGCCGCTGGTGCCGGGCAAGGTGCTGCACGATTTGGCCGAAGACCCGCGCGTCGCCTGGGCGGCACCGGTCGGTTTCGGCGATTCCTTCGTCGGCCATCCGATCGTCGGCACCACGACGGCCCTGATCGACGGCGCCGGCGGCGGGCTGGCCGAGGGCCGGGCCTTCGCCGCGCGACCGGAGGCCGTCATCGGCTCCGCTGTGGCGCTCAAGCTCGGGCAGGACGTGAAGCCGATGCACGGCATGCCGGGAGAGGGCGGCCATGCCCATGCCGAGATCGCCTATCGCGTCGTCGGCCGCATGGCGTCGACCGGCACGCCCTGGGATCGCGCCATCCTGGTGCCGATCGAGGCGGTCTGGGGTATCCATGGCATGGAGACGGCGCCCGAGCCCGCCGGCCACGACCACGATCATGACCAGGATCACGAGGCGGGCGCCGATCCCGCGCAGGAGGAGCACGATCCCGGCGAGGCCCGGCCGTCGGCGATTGGCGGGCCGTGGAGCGGGACAACGCCCGGTGTGCCGGCGATCCTGGTCAAGCCGAAAACGTTTGCCGACGCCTACAAGCTGCGCGGCCAGTACCGCGCCGGCGCGACGCTCGCGGTATTTCCCGGCGAGGTGCTGACCAGTCTCTATGCGACGTTGGGCGACGCCAAGAAGGTGCTGGGCGCGGTGGCGATCGGCGCGCAGGTCCTGGTCGCCGCCGCCATCGCGCTGGTGACGATCGTGCATGTCGGGCAACGTCGCCGCCAGATCGGCGCCCTGCGGGCGCTGGGCGCGCCGCGCCTGGCGCTGTTCGGCATCGTCTGGACCGAATTGTTCCTGCTGGTCGCCGGAGGCGTCCTGCTCGGCCTGGCGCTCGGCTATGGCGTTGCGCTGTTCCTGTCGGCACTGTTCACGCGCGAGAACGGTGTCGTGCTGCCAGTGGCCTTCGCGCCGGCGGACTGGAGGCTCGTGCTGGCGCTGCTCGGCGTCTCGGCGGTGCTGGCGGCCGTTCCTGCGGTCATGGCCTACCGCCAGCCGCCCGCCGCCGCGCTGCGGGCCTGAGCCCGGGCTCAGGCCGTCGCGGCGTTGACGACGATCACCATGCCGATGCCGAAGGCGGTCACCAGCAGACCGGACATGAAGCGGTTCTTGGCGCGGTTGTAGACCGGGATCTCGAGCGAATGGACCTCGAGCATTTCGGCCAGCGCCTTGATCTGCAGCACGATGCCGATGGTGAGGGCGACGGCGGCGACATAGTCCGAGAGGATCCAGGGCGAGTCGTCGGTCGCCCATTGCGCCGTGAAACCGAGCGAGAAGCCGAGGATGATACCGATCGCGGTCAGCGAGCCGTTGCGGAAGGCGGAATCGATTCGCGGCGTCGGCACGGGCAGGTTCGGATCGTGTTCCATCGAAGACGCTCGCAGGGCACGGGATGCAGGTCCGATGATCTCCGCAGCCGTCGCCGGCGGTCAAGCCCGGAAAGTCGACGCGGTTGACGTCGCTGCGCGGGCTGCGTGACACGCCATGCGCGGGTTGGAACACAGGGTCGGGCGGCGATCCATCAGCCGTCGTGATGGGAATTATCAATAATTCGACGCTTCCCTTCTCGTAAGGTCGACGTCATAGTGGCATCGTTCCATTGGACCTCCGGAATGGCCCCTTTTTGGCTCGCCTTCCCCTGGTCATTCTCAACCAAGGACTTTGGAAGTGAGCGAGAGCGCGCAAGCCTTGCCGTCGTCGCCGAGCCGCGGCGTCGTCGAACGGGCATCCCTGGGCATTCTGGTCGCGATCAGCGTTTCGCATATGCTGAACGACCTGATGCAGTCGGTCATTCCGGCGATCTATCCGATCCTCAAGGATGAATTCACCCTGAGCTTCGGCCAGATCGGCCTGATCCAGCTGGCCTTCCAGCTGACGGCGTCGATTCTTCAGCCGGTGGTCGGCATCTACACGGACAAGCATCCGCAGCCCTTCTCGCTGGCTGTCGGCATGGGCGTGACACTATGCGGCCTGCTGATGGTGTCGATTGCGTCGAGCTATCCGATGCTGCTGCTCGCCGTCGGCCTGATCGGCATGGGTTCGTCGATCTTCCATCCCGAGGCATCCCGCGTCGCCCGCATGGCGTCCGGCGGACGTCACGGCTTCGCGCAGTCGCTGTTCCAGGTCGGCGGCAATTTCGGCTCGGCGATCGGGCCGCTGCTCGCTGCCGTGATCGTGCTCGCACGCGGGCAGGCCAGCGTCGCCTGGTTCTCGCTCGTCGCGCTCGCCGGCATGCTGATCCTGACGCGGGTCGGCTTCTGGTATCGCGAGCATCAGCGCGAGCGGGCCAAGAAGGCTGCACCGCCCGTCGTGCAGACGCTGCCGCATAACGTCGTCGTGCGCTCGATCCTGATCCTTGGCGTGCTGATCTTCTCCAAGTTCTTCTACATGGCCGCGCTGACCAGCTACTACACCTTCTACCTGATCGAGACCTTCGACGTGTCGGTAAAGGATTCGCAGCTCTACCTGTTCGTCTTCCTCGCCGCCGTCGCGGCGGGAACCATCGCAGGCGGACCGATCGGCGATCGCTTCGGCCGCAAGTTCGTCATGTGGTTTTCGATCCTCGGCGTGCTGCCGTTCACGCTCCTCCTGCCGCACGCCAATCTGTTCTGGACGGCGGCGCTGTCGGTCGTGATCGGCTTCATCCTGTCGTCGGCCTTCCCGGCGATCATCGTCTATGCGCAGGAGCTGGTGCCCGGAAAGGTCGGGCTGGTGTCCGGCCTGTTCTTTGGCTTCGCCTTCGGCATGGGCGGCATCGGCGCCGCCGCGCTGGGCGAGCTGGCGGACTGGACCTCGATCACCTTCGTGTTCCAGATCTGCGCCTTCCTGCCCGTCCTGGGCCTGCTGACGGCCTTCCTGCCGAACATCCGGAAGCCAAGGCACGCCTGACGAGGCGGCCTCTAGCATCGGCGGTGGACAACAGTCCGCCGCCGATCTGCTTTTGGGGCACCCAAAATCCTTGCCGCCGCAGCGTCGCGGGCGCGTCGGGCCGGCGTCCCGAGGCGGGTCGTCATGCGATGGTTTCGGGGCGAAATCGGCCCGTCCGGCCGTGGGATTCGGTCGTTGGCGCGAGGCGAAAATGCCGCGAGACTTGACTCGGCAGCCGTTACAGCGGATTAGCCGCCGCCGAACACGCGACCATCAGCGCTGAAACAATTCGTGCGGAGCCCGCCATGACCATTGCTCTC
Source organism: Kaistia granuli DSM 23481 (assembly GCF_000380505.1). Classification (GTDB taxonomy): domain Bacteria; phylum Pseudomonadota; class Alphaproteobacteria; order Rhizobiales; family Kaistiaceae; genus Kaistia; species Kaistia granuli. The sequence goes on from NZ_AQYH01000010.1 coordinate 246,065, forward strand.
ACCTTTCCCGGCCAGGGAAGCCAGGCCGTCGGCATGGGCAAGTCGCTTGCCGATAATTTCGCGGAAGCCCGGGCCGTCTTCGACGAGGTCGATGCGGCGCTCGGCGGGAAGCTCTCGGCCGTCATGTGGGACGGGCCGATCGAGACGCTGACGCTCACCGCCAATGCCCAGCCCGCCCTGATGGCGGTCAGCCTCGCCGCGCTTCGCGTGCTGGAGGCCCAAGGCTTCGAGGTTTCCAAGGCCGCTTATGTCGCGGGCCACTCGCTTGGCGAATATTCGGCGCTCGCCGCCGCCGGCAGCCTGTCGATCGGCGACGCCGCCCGGCTGCTGCGCATCCGCGGTTCCGCCATGCAGGCCGCCGTGCCGGTCGGCGAGGGCGCCATGGCGGCGCTGCTCGGCCTCGATTTTGAGACGGCCAAGGCGGTCGCCGACGAAGCCGCTCAGGGCGACGTCTGCGAGGCTGCGAACGACAACGGCCCCGGCCAGGTCGTCATCTCCGGCCACAAGGCGGCCGTCGAGCGGGCGCTCGACATCGCCAAGGCCAAGGGCGCCAAGCGTGCGCTGCTGCTGCCCGTCAGCGCGCCGTTCCATTGCCGCCTGATGCAGCCGGCCGCCGACGTGATGGCCGATGCGCTCGCCAAGGTGACGATCAACGCGCCCGTCGTGCCGCTGGTCGCCAATGTGCTGGCCGCGCCGATCTCCGATCCCACCGAAATTCGCAACCGTCTCGTCGAGCAGGTCACCGGCATGGTGCGCTGGCGCGATTCGATCGGCTGGCTCGCCGCCAATGGGGTGGACCTTTTTGCCGAGATTGGCGCCGGAAAGGTGCTTTCGGGGCTTGCCAAGCGCATCGCACCCGAGGCACAGACGCTGAATGTCGGCACGTCGGACGACGTCGCCGCCGCCGTCGAGCGTCTCGTTTGAGTGTTCCGGAACACGGTAACCAGAAGGAAGTCGTCATGTTCGATTTGACCGGCAAGCGCGCGCTGGTGACCGGCGCGAGCGGTGGCATCGGTCGGGCGATCGCCCTGGCCCTGCACAAGCAGGGCGCGACCGTCGCCATCTCGGGCACCCGGCGCGAGGCGCTGGACGCACTGGCGACCGAGCTCGGCACCAACGTGCACGTCCTGCCGTGCAACTTGTCGGTCGCCGAAGAGGTCGAGGCGCTGGTTCCGCGCGCCGAAGAGGCGCTCGGCGAGCTCGACATCCTGGTCAACAATGCCGGCATCACCCGCGACATGCTGTTCGCGCGCCTGTCCGATGAGGCCTGGCAGGAAGTTCTCGACGTCAATCTGACGTCCGCCTTCCGCCTGACCCGCGCGGCGCTGCGCGGCATGATGCGTCGCCGCAGCGGCCGCATCATCTCGATGACGTCGATCGTCGCCGTCACCGGCAATGCCGGGCAGGGCAACTACACGGCGTCCAAGGCGGCGCTGATCGCGATGTCGAAATCGCTGGCCCAGGAAGTCGCCAGCCGCAACGTCACGGTCAACTGCGTCGCGCCCGGTTTCATCGAAACGGCGATGACGGACGCATTGAACGAAAAGATTCGCACCGCACTGCTCGAGCGGGTTCCGGCGAAGCGTCTCGGCTCGCCCGAGGATATCGCCGCCGCGGTGGTCTATCTGGCGTCTGAAGAAGCGTCCTACGTGACCGGCCAAACCCTGCACGTAAACGGTGGTATGGCTATGATCTAATTGAGGAATTTGCCTTCGGGCAATTCCTTTTGGAGTGGGTGGTCACGCCCCTCCGCTGCGGCTGGTCAAGGTTCTTAAACTATGTTAGGACCGCGCAATATCAGTGCCCCGTCTTCGCCGCTTTCGCGGTGGTGCGGGTGTGGATTGACGATCGCCGAAGACTAGTGACGATATCGCGGTGCGTTTTCGGGGGATTGCCGATACGTCCGGGTTTCCAGCGCGCGAGAAGTCGCGGAAATAATAGACAGAGAACAATCGAGGTTTTTAGACATGAGCGACATCGCTGAGCGGGTTAAGAAGATCGTCATCGAGCATCTCGGCGTCGAAGCCGACAAGGTGACCGAAGGCGCCAGCTTTATCGATGATCTCGGCGCGGACAGCCTCGACACGGTCGAGCTGGTCATGGCGTTCGAAGAAGAATTCGGCGTTGAGATCCCCGACGATGCAGCCGAGACGATCCTGACGGTCGGCGACGCAGTAAGCTTCCTGGAGAAGAACGCCGGCTGATTGCCGATGTTCATTCATCGTAAGCCAATGACAAGAACGGCCGGACCCGCTTGGGTCCGGATCGGGGGAATCGTATGAGACGTGTCGTTGTAACCGGGATGGGGATGGTGACGCCGCTCGGTTGCGGCGTCGACGCCAACTGGGCCAATATTCTTGCCAGCAAGAGCGGCGCCCAGAAGGTCACGAGCTTCCAGGTCGATGACCTGCCGGCTCAGATCGCCTGTCTCATCCCGCACGGTGACAAGGCCGACGGCAAGTACAATCCGGACGACTGGATGGAGCCGAAGGATCAGCGCAAGGTCGATGATTTCATCGTCTACGCGATGGCCGCGGCCGACCAGGCCGTGCACGATTCGGGCTGGCTTCCGACTGCCTATGAGGACCAGATCCGCACCGGCGTGCTGATCGGCTCCGGCATTGGCGGCATCCAGGGCATTGTCGAGGCCGGCATCACGCTGCGCGACAAGGGCCCCCGCCGCATCAGCCCCTTCTTCATTCCGGGCCGCCTGATCAACCTGGCTTCCGGCCAGGTCTCGATCCGCTACGGCTTCAAGGGACCGAATCACTCGGTCGTGACGGCCTGCTCGACCGGTTCGCATGCCATCGGCGACGCTGCGCGCCTGATCGCGCTCGACGATGCCGACGTCATGATCGCCGGCGGCACCGAAGGCTCCGTCTCGCGCATCGCGCTGGCCGGCTTCGCTGCCTGCAAGGCGCTGGCGACCAATTTCAACGATCGCCCCGAAGAAGCATCGCGTCCGTATGATCGCGACCGCGACGGCTTCGTCATGGGCGAGGGCTCCGGCATCGTCGTGCTCGAAGAGCGCGAACACGCCATCGCCCGCGGCGCCAAGATCTATGGCGAGGTGATCGGCTACGGCATGTCCGGCGACGCCTATCACATCACCGCCCCGTCCGAGGACGGCGACGGCGCCTATCGCTGCATGGTCGCTGCGCTGAAGCGCGCCGGTCTGCAGCCATCCGATATCGACTACGTCAATGCCCATGGCACGTCGACCATGGCCGACGGCATCGAACTGAAGGCCGTGGAGCGCGTTGTCGGCGATGCCGCCTCGACGATCTCCATGTCGTCGACCAAGTCCGCCACGGGCCATCTGCTCGGCGCGGCCGGCGCGGTCGAGGCGATCTATTCGCTGCTGGCGATCCGCGACAACGTCGCGCCGCCGACGATCAATCTCGACAATCCCTCCGTCGAGACGGCGATCGACCTTGTCCCCAAGGTGGCTCGCAAGCGGAAGATCGACGTCGCGCTTTCGAATTCCTTCGGTTTCGGCGGCACGAATGCGTCGCTGGTCTTCCGTCGGCACGCGGATTGAGAGCGCGGCTTCGCGCTTTCGCCATAATCCTCCATACAGTCGCATCTCGGCATCCGGATCGAGTCCGGGTGTCGTCATGTTGAGAAGTAGGGTGCGATGAACGACACGAACCAACCGGGCGCCAAGGATAACAAGGCCGGCGAACCCGGCGACGGACGCCCGTCGGAGTTCGGAAATCGCATCAATCCGCGCAGTCCGGGCGACGCGCTTCGCCCGGAGCGTGTGCCGCCGCCGCCGCCGCGCTCGCAGCAGGCGCGCCACCCCATCGTCATCGTCATGAATTTCGCCATGACCATCCTGGTCGTCGGCGTTCTCGGCGCAGCCGGCCTGTTCTTCTTCGGCAAGCTGCGTTTCGAGCAGCAAAGCCATTTCGACCAGCCCCGCACGGTGTCGATCGAACGCGGCAAGAGTCTGCGCGAAATCGCCGAGGAGTTGCATGAGCGCGGCCTGATCTCGTCGAAATGGATCTTCATCGCCGGCGTGCGCGCCTATCGTCTGCAGGACGATCTGAAATCGGGCGACTATCTGATCGCGCCGCATTCCAGCATGCGCGAGATCATGAACGCCATGGTCGGCGGCAAGGCGATCCTCTATTCGGTCTCAATCCCCGAAGGCCTGACCAGCAAGCAGATCGTCGACCGACTCAACGCCGACCCGGTGCTCGTCGGCGAGGTCCAGGAAATCCCGGCCGAGGGCACGCTGCTGCCCGATACCTATCGCTATTCGCGCGGTGACAGCCGCCAGAACATCATCGACCGCATGCTGCGCGAGCGCGACCGGGTGATGACGGCGGTCTGGAATGGCCGCGACAAGGATCTGCCGATCGAGACGCAGGAAGAGCTCGTCACGCTCGCCTCGATCGTCGAGAAGGAAACCGGCATCGCCGACGAACGCAGCCGTGTTGCCGCCGTGTTCATCAACCGGCTGCGCCAGAACATGCGCCTGCAGTCCGATCCGACCGTGATCTACGGCATCTATGGCGGTAGCGGCCTGCCGTCCGGCACGCCGATCCGCCGCTCCGATCTCGACGCCGTCAACGACTACAACACCTACAAGATTTCGGGTCTGCCCAAGGGACCGATCGCCAATCCGGGCAAGGCGGCGCTCGCCGCCGCGGCCAATCCGTCGCGTACCAAGGACCTCTATTTCGTCGCCGACGGCACGGGCGGTCACGCCTTCGCCGAGAGCTATGCCGATCACCGCAAGAACGTTGCGCGCTATCGCAAATGGGTGGCGGAGCAGAAGGCGAAGGGCGACGCGTCGGCGGCCGAGCAGAGCGCCGGTCCGGGCGATGCCGAGGAAGCGCCGGACGATGCGTCGGCAGACGACGCTCCAGTGCCGGCACCCAAGCCCTAGGTCAACGCGGCCGGGACCAAGGCGGCAGGATCACCTGCCGCCCGTGGCATCCTCCGCCGGCTCCGTGATCTCGTCCGGTCAGGCGGGCAGCCCGTCGCATCTTGGAAGGCTTTCCAGATCGTCGTCCCAATTGGCGCGACTGGCGACGAAGATATGCGCGTTCGGCTCGATCGGAGCGGCGCCATCGAGGCTTCCGGCGGGCACGACGAGCAGCGCGCCCTCCATCTGCAGATCGGGCAGGGCGGAGCCGCAATCGCGGCAGAAGCTTCTCTGGTGCCGCGTCGTCGGCAGCTGATAAGTCTTCACCCTGTCCTGGCCGGTGAGCCAGACGAGCCGCGCCGTAGTCGAAAACAGGTTGGCGGAATGCGCCGATCCCGTGTCCTTCCGGCAGCGCGGGCAGTGGCACAGATAGAAGCGCTCGAAATCCCCCGAGATCTCGTAATTCACTCCGCCGCAAAGGCAGGAGCCCACATGCAGATTGTTCATCGATCGATTCCAGTCCGCCTTCTCATTCCCTCGGCACAGGCAATCATGCGCCGACGAAAAGGGAAAGCGGTCTCGTCGCCGGCAGTGGTCGACACGTGGGATGGATCCGCGATACAGCCGCGCACTTCCTGGAGGAGCTGCCTTCAGACGCTGCTCAATTGACCTGGCGCAGTTCGTTGATCGCGAAGCTGTCGGCCGATGCGAGATCCCAGGACTGGCGATAGAAGGGGTGAGGGCTGTCACCGCTCAGCAGCTCACCTGCTGTCAAATAGGGAAACAGCTTCGAATAGAGGCGGATCTCGTTGGCGCTGACGCGCCGCGCCAGATGATGAGGACGCAGGGCGGACGGATGCTCCAGCCCCGCCGCCGCCAGCAGCTCGGCCAGGGCGTGCAGCGAGTTGCGATGGAAATTGGCGACGCGCTGCGCCTTGTCCGGCACGACGAGCGCCCGTTGGCGCAATGCGTCCTGGGTGGCGACGCCGGTCGGGCATTTGTTGGTGTGGCAGCTGCGCGACTGGATGCAGCCGATGGCGAACATGAAGCCGCGCGCGGCGTTGACCCAGTCGGCGCCGATGGCGAGCACGGCGGCGATATCGAAGGCCGAGACGACCTTGCCGGCGACGCCGATCCGGATGTGCTGGCGCAGGCCGGCGCCGACCAGCGTGTTGTGCACCAGCAGCAGCGCCTCGCGCATCGGCACGCCGACATGGTCGCTGAGTTCGACGGGCGCAGCACCCGTACCGCCCTCGGAGCCATCGACGACGATGAAGTCAGGGATGACGCCGGTCACCAGCATCGCCTTGACGATGGCCATGAATTCCCAGGGCTGGCCGATGGCGAGCTTGAAGCCGACCGGCTTGCCGCCGGATAGCTCGCGGAGCCGCGCCAGGAAGGCCATCATCTCGGTCGGGGTGGAGAAGGCCGAATGGGCGGCCGGCGAGACGCATTCCTGTCCGACCGGGACGCCGCGAGTCTCGGCGATCTCGGGGCTGACCTTGTTGCCGGGCAGGATGCCACCATGGCCGGGCTTGGCGCCCTGGCTCAGCTTCAGCTCGATCATCTTGACCTGGTCGCTCGCCGCCTGGGCGGCGAACTTCTCGGCCGAGAAGCTGCCGTCCGGGTTGCGGCAACCGAAATAGCCGGAGGCGATCTGCCAGACCAGATCGCCGCCAAATTCACGATGGTGGGCGCTGATCGATCCCTCGCCGGTATCCTGGGCGAAGCCGCCGAGCTTGGCGCCGCGGTTCAGGGCCTGGATGGCGTTGCCGCTGAGCGCGCCGAAGCTCATGGCCGAGATGTTCAGCACCGAGCAGGAATAGGGTTTCGTGCACTGCTCGTTGCCGATGGTGATGCGGAAGCTCTGCGGATCCTGGATCGGCGCCGGCCGGATCGAGTGGCCGATGAACTCGTAGCCGTTGGCATAGGTGTCGAGGATGGTGCCGAACGGGCGCTGATCTGGATCGTTCTTGGCGCGCTGATAGACCAGCGAGCGTTCCGCCCGCGAGAAGGGCAGCTTGTCGGAATCCGATTCGAACAGGTACTGCCGCAGTTCCGGTCGCACGGCCTCGAACAGAAAGCGGAAATGGCCGATCACCGGGTAGTTGCGGGTGATGGCGTGGCGCGTCTGGATCAGGTCGAAAATGCCGATCACGCTCAGTACGACGAACAGCGCGACCAGGACGAAATTGAGCGGCTGGTCGATCTGCGTGAACGGAATCAGGAGCGCCGCGACGATGCAGAGCGCGAAGACGCTGTAGCGGGAGATGAGCGAGAGTTTCAGGATGGATTGCATGGTGTCTCCGTGGCAGCGCGTCTGTCCCTGCGCGGGGCAGTAGAACCAATTGGTCGGCCGACTTCCACCTGTAACCGGGTTTCGCGACAATTGGCCTGCCGGATAGCCGGCATATCGCGCCGTTGCCCTTGAGCGGCATCGGTGCGCGCATTACTGTCGCCGCTCCGAAGTGGGCGAGACCGGGAACATTCCATGGCATTGACGAGCATGACCGGTTTTGCACGAGCCGCCGGCGCGGGCCACGGCTATCGCTGGACCTGGGAATTGCGCAGCGTCAACAGCAAGGGGCTCGATATCCGCCTTCGCCTGCCGCCGGGTTTCGATCATCTCGACCAGCCGGTGCGAGAGCGTGTCGGCAGGGCCGTGCAGCGCGGCAGCATCCAGATCGGCCTCAGCCTGCAGCGCGAGACCAGTGTCGCGGCGTTGCGCGTCAATGAAGAGCTGCTTGGCCAGGTACTCGATCTCGTGCGCCGGGTCGGCCATCAGATCGATGCGGCGCCGCCGACGCTGGATGGGCTGCTGTCGATCCGTGGCATTCTCGAATCCGTCGAGGCGGAGGACGATCCGGAAATCGCGGCCGGCCTCGCCGCCGATCTTCTTGCCGATCTCGAAACCGCGCTGTCGGAGCTCGTCGCGGTGCGCGACCGCGAGGGCGCGGCGATCGGCGCCGTGCTGGCCGGGCGCATGGACGAGATCGAGCGTCTGAAGGATGCCGCCGAGACGGCGCCGGCCCGCACTACCGAGGCGATCAAGAAGCGGTTGGCTGATCAGGTCGCGGCGCTGCTCGAGGCGTCGAACCAGCTCGACCCCGATCGCCTGCATCAGGAAGCCGTGTTGCTGGCGACGAAGGCCGACATCCGCGAGGAACTCGACCGGCTGACCGCGCATGTGGTGGCGGCCAGGGCGCTGCTTGCCGAAGGTGGCGCCGTCGGCCGCAAGCTCGATTTCCTGGCCCAGGAATTCAACCGCGAAACCAATACGCTCTGCGCCAAGGCGAATGACCGGTCCCTGACCGCGATCGGCCTCGATCTGAAGGCCGCCGTCGACCAGCTGCGCGAGCAGGTCCAGAATCTCGAATAGGAAGTCTCTGATGTCGGTTGCCGGAAACTCACCCTCGCGGCGTGGCCTGATGCTGGTCCTGTCCTCGCCGTCCGGCGCGGGCAAGTCGACCATCGCCCGCCACCTGATGGCCGAGGACAAGGACATCGTCCTCTCCGTCTCGGTGACGACGCGCGCGCGCCGGCCGAGCGAGATCGACGGCGTGCACTACCACTTCATCGACCAGCCGACCTTCAACAAGCTGCGCGATACCGGCGAGTTGCTCGAATGGGCGGAGGTGCACGGCAATTGCTACGGCACGCCGCGCGCGCCCGTCGAGGCCTGGCTGACCTCCGGCAAGGACGTGCTGTTCGACATCGACTGGCAGGGCGCCGACCAGGTTGCCAAGGCGATGCCGGAGGATCTCGTCCGCATCTTCGTGCTGCCGCCGACCATGGCCGAGCTGGCGTCACGCCTCGTGCGTCGCGCCGAGGATGCGCCGGATGTCATCGCCAAGCGGCTGGCCAACGCCCGGGCCGAGATCCAGCATTGGCGCGACTACGACTATGTCCTGATCAACAAGGACCTGCAGACCTCGCTCGAGAAGGCGCAGGCGATCCTCTATGCCGAGCGCATGCGCCGCGCCCGCACGACCTGGCTGGAAGGCTTCGTCGAGGACCTGCTGCAGCAGGAGTGAGACGTTCGCCGCGTCGCGTCCGGGTTGCCCATTGCCCCGGATCCGCGGCGCGGCGAGGATCCCAGCAAATCTGTCCTGATTGGAGACCTGATGATGCTTCGCCACCGTTGCCTCGCCCTGGCCCTCGCTTTCGCGCCCATGCCGTTTGCGGCTTCCGTGGGCCTCGCTGCCGACCTCCAGCCTTCCGCCGTCGAGGCGACCGACAATTCGGCAGCCAGGAACTTCGCCTATCAATGCGAGAACGGTACGCGGCTGACAGCCAGCTTCAGCTCGCCGGAAGCGGCGCCGGGCTCGGCCGAACTGGTGTTCGCCGACGGTAAGACGATCGTGCTGCCGCAGGCCGTCTCGGCCGATGGCGGGCGCTATGTGAAGGACGATCTCGAGTTCTGGATCAAGGGCAAGGGCGCGATGCTGACCGTCGGCGGCGAGACGACGAACTGTACCACCCGCGACTAGCGATACCGGATTCCGCCGCGGCGGATCCCGGAGCGGCTCGTCAGGGCAGCGCGTTGGCCAGCCGCACGAAGCCCGCGACGTCGATCTCTTCGGCGCGGGCGGTCTCGACGATGCCAGCGGCCGCCAGCAGCGGCAGCGGGTCGGTGCCGAGGCTTTTCAGGCTCTGGCGCAGCATCTTGCGGCGCTGGCCGAAGGCGGCGGCCGTTACGCGTTCCAGCTTGGCGCGCTCGCAGGGCAGGGGCGTCTGGCGCGGGATCAGTTCCACCACCGACGAGACGACCTTCGGCGGCGGCGTGAACGCCTTCGGCGAGATGTCGAACAGGATGCGCGCCTCGCTGCGCCAGCCGCACATGACGCCGAGCCGGCCATAGGCATCGTCGTCCGGCGCTGCCACGATGCGCTCGGCCACCTCGCGCTGGAACATCAGCGTCATCTTCTCGTAGAAGGGCGGCCAGGGCTCGCTCTGTAGCCAGCCGAGCAGCAGCGGCGTTCCGATATTGTAGGGCAGGTTCGCGGCGATGCGCACCCGGCCCGTCGCCAGCTTTGCCATGTCGACCTGCATGGCATCCCCCTCGATCACCTCGAGGCGGCCGGGATAATGGGCGGCGATTTCGGCGAGCGCATCGAGGCAGCGCCGGTCGCGCTCGATCGCGATGACCTTCTCCGCGCCTTCCGCAAGCAGCGCCCGCGTCAGTCCACCGGGTCCGGGGCCGACCTCGATCACGGTGACGCCGGCCAGAGGGCCGGCGGCGCGCGCGATGCGGCCGGTCAGGTTCAGATCGAGCAGGAAGTTCTGGCCGAGCGCCTTCATGGCCTGCAGGCCATGGGTGGCGATCACGTCACGGAGAGGAGGGAGGCCGTCCTGGGCTAACGTCACGAAGCGACCCCGCCGGCGAATTCGCGCTGGCGGTATTCCGCCTCGTGGCGCGCCAGTTCGTCGGCGAGACGGAGCGCGGCGGCGAGGCTGGACATGTCGGCCTTGCCGGTGCCGGCAATGTCGAAGGCGGTGCCGTGATCGGGCGAAGTGCGGACGAAGGGCAGGCCGAGGGTGACGTTGACGGTCTCGGAGAAGGCGATCGTCTTGGTCGGGATCAGCGCCTGGTCGTGATACATGCAGAGCGCGACGTCGTAGCGGGCGCGCGCTTCGGCGTGGAACATGGTGTCGGGCGCCAGCGGGCCGAACGCATTGATGCCGTCGGCGCGCAATGCTGCGACGGCCGGACGAATGACTGCGTCGTCCTCCGTGCCCATCACGCCGCCTTCGCCGGCATGCGGATTGAGGCCGGCGACGGCGATGCGCGGGTTCGGCATGCCGAAACGGCGGCGCATGTCATGATCGATCGTCCGTCCCGTGCGGATCAGCATGTCTTCCGTCAGGAGCTCGGGAACGGCTGATATCGGCACATGAATGGTGGCCGGCACGGCGCGCAGCCCCGGTCCCGCCAGCATCATCACCGGATGGGCGGGCGAGCCGCTCCAGGCGGCCGAGAGCATGCCGAGGAACTCGGTATGGCCCGGATGCTGGAAGCCGGCGTCGAACAGCGCCTTCTTGTTGATCGGGTTGGTGACGAGCGCCGAGGCGAGCCCGGCGCGCACGTCGCCGACGGCACGTGCGATCGCCTCGATCACGCCGCGCGCGGCGGCGCGGTCCGGCTGGCCGGGAGAGGCGTGTGCCGGTGATTCCAGCGGCACGACCGGCAGGAAGCGGTCGAAGGCGTCGATCGCCTCCGTCGCGCTAACCGTTTCGATCGGGATGTCGAGGCCGAGCAGGGCCGCCCGGGTGCGGAGCGCATCGGGATCGGCCAGCACGTAGAAGGCCGGCAGCTTCCGCTCGCGACGCTCTCGCCAGACGGCCAGTGTCACGTCCGGACCGATGCCGGCCGGCTCTCCCATCGTCAGCGCAAGCGGACGGAATGGTTCGCGCTCAGCCATGTCGGCTCACTTGTAGGAGATCTTGGCGTTCTTGCGGAGTTCGGCGATGAATTCCTTGCCGAGGTTCTTGCTCTGCTCGCCGGCGAGCTTTTCCTCGATCTCGGCCCGCACGCCGGCGGTGCTGCGGATTTCCTTGGCTTCGCAGACGGCGATGATCTCGACGCCGCGCTCCGTCACGTCCGGCTTCAGCGTGCCGCCGACGGGCGTCGTCTTCAGCGCGTCGCCGGCGGGGCCCTGGACCTGCGTGCTGTCGCGGCGGCCCATGTTGAGCACAACGACGCCCTTCAGGGCCTTGGCCTGGGCCAGGCTGGCGTCACAGCCGGCGAAACGCTTGCGGAAGGCCTCGGCCTCGCGCTGGCGCTGGCCGACATAACCGGGCGACGACCCCTTCGGCACGACGAAGACGATCTGCTGGAGCTTGAACTCCTTGATCGTCGCCGTCTCGGTCTGGATGCCTTCCTTCTCGATCTGCGCCTGCACGTCGGCTTCGCTGACCTTGACGCTGCGGGCGCGGGCCTTCAGCACCATGGCGCCGGTGATCTGGGCACGCAGGAACTTGCGGAGAGAATCGGCCTGCACGCCCTGCGAGCCGAGCGCCTTGGCAAACTGCGCCGGCGGCAGCTTGACCTGCTTGGCGATGGCGTTGAAGCGCTCATCTACCATCGAGTCGGACACGGTCATGCCGCGGCGCTTGGCGACCTGGTCCATGAGCGCCTCGTCGACCAGTTCATCGAGCGCGATCTTGTCGCCCGTCGGCTGACGGAACAGCTTCATCAGCTTCACGCGCTGCGACACCTCGTAGGAGGTGACCGGCTGGTCGTTGACCGTGGCCCGGACGGCCGACTGGGCAAAGGCGGCCTCGGTCAGGCCGAGGCTGCCCAGACCGATGGCCACGGCGAGGGCGGGGAGGAAGAGAGACTTCAGTCGAATGCGCATGGCGATGATCCGAATCCTGTCAGATGCGGCGTGATGCCGTCGTCTCGGCGCACCGAACCGACCTGCCGCCACGACGGCGTTCATTTCGAATGGGTAAACCCTGCAAATCCGGCGAAACCATGAAGATCAATTGTTGCTGGACGTCAGTTCGCCGACGTCGCTGCGCAACTTGGTTCCACCCAGCGTCCGGAGCTCGAGCCGAACCATCAGCTGCTTGGACGTCTGGAGGTCCGTGTAGTCGTCGCGGATCTCGCTATAGGCGATCGAGAAGGTGGTGCACTCGTCGTCATAGGCGATGCCGACGCCGCTCGATGCAAGCTGGTCACCCTCGATGTCCCACGCCACCGAGCCGAACACGCGCCAGGTATCGGTCATCTGCCACGAGGCGCGGGCGCTGATCGTGTCGGTGCGCGAATCGTTGCCGATCGCCGGCTGCTCGCGCATGAACAGGTAGGATGCCGACGCCGTGACGTCGCCGAACTTGCCCGTCGCCGTCAGCTCGGCCCGGTTGACGTCGAGGTTCGCCTCGTCGAAACGGCCCCGCGCCGCCAGGAAGTAGCCATAGCCCGTATCGAGGGTCACGCCGGCGACAACGTCGGACACATCGGTCTCGAGGCCGGACACCGCGCCGGTGGCCGACAGGTCCTCGACGGCGAAGGAGTTCAGCCCGGCGACCTGGTAGGACTGGCCGATGACGCCCTGGATCGTCGCGAGCTGGCCGACGCTGGCCAGATAGCGGAAGCCGACATTGACGCGGGTGCCGCCTTCGATGCGGTCGTAGCCGGAGAACTTGTCCCAGTCGAATAGGCTGGAATCATCGAACACGAGGCTCTGAGCGTCTTCGTTCGGCAGCGCGCCGGCCATCGGCTCGTCCGGGCGAACGATCATCTGGGCGACCGGTTCGAACAGGAAGCTGGAGGCGAGCCCCGCCGCCATGATCGGCCAGCGCCACTCCAGACCGACGGCGGGCATGCCGCGGAAATAGGAGCCGTTGTCGTTCAGGCCATTAATGATCTGGTCCTGATCGATGTAGTAGGCGTCGCCGCGCAGATAGCCGAACGGCTTGAAGACCATGCCCATCGGGCCGATCATGCTTCGCTGCCAGGTCGCCTGGCTGCTCAGCCGGTTGTAGTTGCCGGAGAGGCCGAGGATGTGCGCGTCGTCGTCGAGGACGCCGTTGGTGACACCCTGGGCGATCTCGATGCCGACGCCCTGGTCGTTGACGATATCGGTCTCGTCGCGGGACAGGCTAGTCAGGTTCGACTTGATCGAGAGCTGTCCGCCGAGAATCGAGTCGTCGAAGATGTAGCTGTGATCGATGACCGGATGCACGATGGCCTGGCGGCCCTGATCGTACTTGATGTCCTCGTCGTTGGTCAGCACCTGGAAATACAGCGCCTGCGCATTGAAATAGTTGCGGTCGCTGATGCCGGTCAGGTGGACATTCGAGACATTGATGTCGGTGTTGGTCGACAGCAGGCTGTAGTCGCGGCTGAAGGTACGGTCGCTGAGCAGCGTCGCGTCCCAGCCGAACGTCCAGTAGCGGTTCAGATAGAACTCGCCGTCGGTCTTGATGCCGCCGCGGAAATCCTTGACGCCCGAATTGCGCGTGCCTTCGTCGTAGAAATCCTCGGGATTCATCTGGTTGATGCCGGCCATGCGCAGCGAGTACTGGCCGTGCTCCAGGCGATGGCGCCACTCGACGTCGAGCAGGAAGCCCTGGTTGGTGTAGACGGCCGGTGCCAGCGTCAGGTCGTAGTTCGGCGCCAGCGCCCAGAAATACGGCGTCTGCAGGAAGGCACCGAGCGTCTTCTTGTAGCCGGCGGACGGAAACAGGAAGCCGCTCTTGCGCTTGACGGTCGGATCGGGCGCCGAGAAGGCCGGGAAATAGGCCACCGGCATACCGAGGAATTCGATCGACGCGCGCTTGAAATAGACCATGTGTTCGTTGTGGTCGACGATGATCCGGGCAGCCTTGACCTGCCAGATCGGCGCCTTTTCGGGCTTTTCGCGGCAGGGTTCGCAAGCGGTATAGACGCCGCGATAGAACGTCGTCGTCTTGCCCTGGTCGCGCAGTGCCTTTTCGGCCGCGAAATGCGTCTGCGTCGGCGTATCGAGCCGGAGCGCGTTTACGAAGCCGGTAGCGAAATCGTCGGTGATGTCGATCGTGTCGGCGGTCACGGTGGCACCGGTGCGATCGACGATCTTCACGCGCCCTTCGGCGCGCATCTTCTTGTTCTTCTGGTCGTAGGTGACCCGATCGGCTTCCAGCGTGTAGCCGTCGTAATAGATCTTGACGGCGCCGACGGCCGAAACCGCAGACTTGTCATAATCATAAACGAGCTGATCGGATTCGAGCACCATCTGGGCGTTGCTCGAAGGGCGCGGCATCGAATCGACGCCGAAGCCCAGCGTGCCGGGGCTCGACTGCGCCAGAGCGGCGTCCGAGAAACCGAGACCGAGAGCGAAGGTTGCCGCGATGGCGAGCGCGCCGATGCCACGCGCAGCGCGCTGGCCGAGGCTGTGCCTCAGGCGAGGAGCGGAAACGACCATCATCCGTCCTCCCGATGAAGAAGCACTGTTACACTCAATAAGATGGCGACGATAGCAGGAGTCCAAGCGGCAATCATCGGTGACACGACGCCGCTCCTCCCCAATCCCCTCGCCAATTCCGTGATCACATAAAGCACGAAGCCTACCGCGACACCAGTCAAAATCACCTGCCCGAGATCGCGCGAACGGGAGAAACGGAGCGATACGGTTGCAGCCACGAAGACCATGGCGAGGAACAGCAGGGGCTGCGCCAGCAGGGATTGGAACTGCATTTCGTACGCATCGCTAGGAACTGCCGATTTCTTAGAAATTTCAACAAGTTCGGGCAAAGACCAGAAGGACACTGTCTCAGGGTCCGCCAGCCTTTGGCTGACCTGGTTTGCATTGAGATCGGTGGGCAGGCGAACCTCGGGAACCGGTGTCGGGCGCGAGCCCGCCTGCAGCACGGTAGCGTTGCGGAACACCCAGTCGCCGTCCTCGAAATCAGCTGTGGATGCATCGATCCGGCGGGCCAGGGAGCCGTCCGGCTTGAACACGAAAGCCGACGCGTCGACGAGCGACAGACCGCGGTTGAGGCTCTGTCGCGCGCCGATGATCGAGGATCCCTCGCGGCCCGTCTGGCGCATCCAGACCGGCCAATCCGAATTGTCCGCTGACGCGACGATTTCGGTCGTCGGCGGTGGTGCCGGCTCGGGCGCCTTCTTCTCGGCAAGCTTTGCCGATTCGATTCTCACACGCTCCTGGGCAAGCTGGTTGCCGAGGAGGATCGACCTCTCCTTGAGCTCGGTGGAGATCGGGTTGAAGACCGTGGTTGCAAAGATGCCGATCAGCACGGCGACGAGGCCGGCCGGCAGCAGAAACTGCCAGGCCGAGACGCCGGAGGCGCGCGCCACCACCAGCTCGAGCTGCCGATTCGCCATGACGAAGCTCGCCATCGAGGCGAACAGGATGGTGAAGGGCAGGGCGCGCTCGATCACGTTCGGAACGCGGGCGAGCGAGACGAGCAGATAGAGGAAGGCGTCGAAGCCCTCGCGCCGGGCGGCGCGCCGTGCCAGTTCGAGATAGTCGATGAACGCCATCAGCACGAATACGACGATGAAGATGATCAGCGCGGTCTTGGCGAAGCGGCGGGCGAAATAGAAGCTGAGCGTCGGGCTGCGGAACATGGCTTACATCCGGCCCCCGGCCGAGGGGCGGGCGCCGATGCGCAGGCGGCTGCCGATGCGCTGCACCAGCTCCGTCACCGTCGAGGCGATGCTGTCGGAGGCGGAGAAGCGGAACGAGCTGTAGACGGCGAACAGCGATAGCAGGATGAAGGCGATCGGCAGCGCGTAAAGCGCCGGGATGAGGCGCGCGTCGTTGGCGGCAAGGCTGGCGAGGATCAGCCCGCCGATTCGCACGCCGGTGGCGAGCGCGATCGTACCGAGCACGACAAGGCTGCGCCCCTGGCGGGTCGTCTGGGCCTGGCCGAGGGCCGCGACCGGCAGGATGGCAAAGAAGATCGCGTAGAGCGGCGCCGAGAGTCGGTCATGCAGCTCGGACAGGAAGGTGCCGGGCCGCTTCTGGTATTCCGGGTCGTTCGGGTCGGGCGAGATCAGATAGGCGGTGCTGCGCTCGGCCGCCGTATAGGCGGGAAGCGCATTGCGGCTGCCGAAGGTCGACAGGTCGAAGGCGTAGGACTCGAACTCGATGATCGACATCGAGCTGTTGGTTTCCGACTTCTGCTGGATCGTGCCGTTCTGCATGATCAGGAAGGTGCCGAGCGGGTTCTTCAGCACGACGCCGCGATTGGCGATGTAGATCGACGTCTGGTCATCCTGGCGGCCGTCCTGGATGAAGATGCCTTCGAGCGTGCCGTCGGGCTTGCGGTCGCGGACATGGAACACCAGGCGGTTGCCCAGCTCCATGAACTGGCCTTCCTTGACGAAGCTGGTGATCAGGTCGGCGTTGATGCCGGTGAGCAAGCCGCGAAAGGCCTGCAGCGAACGCGGCACCAGATAGAGCGACATCGAGCCGACGATGATCGCGGTGATCAGGCCCATGACCAGCGCCGGCTTCAAGAGCCGCGTCTGCGAGGCGCCGCTGGCGTTGATGACGACGAGCTCGGAATCGGCGTTCAGCTGGTTGAAGGTGTAGATCGCGCCGATCAGCAGGGCGACGGGGCAGACGATCAGCAGCAGGCCGGGGAAAATCAGGCTCGACACGCGGAAAAATGTGACGAAGTTCTGGCCCTTGCTCGTGATCAGGTCGAGTTCGCGCAAGGCCTGGCTGAGCCAGACCGTACCGGACAATCCGCAGAGGCTGAGCAGGAAGGCCGCCAGCATGCGGTTGAAGATGTAACGCTCGATGAGCTTCATCTGGCTATTGTCGATCCTCGAACTCTGCACGCCCCCCGTGTCGATGTCAGCCATGCCCTCGGCTGAAACAAGATGGCGGATCGAACCTCCCACGGATCCCGACGACCGGGGTGCTCCATGGGTGGACTAATTGGGTGAATCAAACGCGAATGAACAGTGTTAACGAAGGGTGAATATCTACCGTGAACCTGCGCCACTTGCCAGAGACGACCGTCGCAGGACAGATTGATCATCCCAAGGGTGTGGCGGAAGCCACGCACCCCCTGTCCCAGACAGCGCCTTCCGGCGCCGGCTGCTCAATTTCTGCGAGCCAAAATGACCCATAGCCCTGCCGTTTCCTTCCACAAGTCGACGATGAACGAGACGGGGACATTGATCGTCCTGACCGACGAGACGCTCGGGCTCGGCGCCGCGGCACAGGGGCTCGGCATTGCCGACCTGCTCCAAAAGGCCGCAGCGACGGCGGACTACAAGGGCAAGTCCCTGGCGGTCCTCGACCTGCTGGCGCCGGCGAATCTTGCCTTTGACCGGCTCGTCGTCGTCGGGCTCGGCAAGGCGGACGAACTTGTGGAAGGTGACTGGTCGCGCCTCGGCGGCGTCATCCTCGGCGCGCTGCGCAAGGGCGAGAAGGCGACCCTTCATGCGGAACGCCCGGACGGAACGGCGATCAGCGGCGATCAGCTGGCGGATATCGGGCTCGGCGCCGTGCTGCGCGCCTATTCGTTCGATCGCTACAAGAGCAAGGGCAAGAACGGCAAGGACGGCGACAACGGCAAGGCCGCCAAGGCGCCGGTGACGCTCGACATCGTCGCGGCCGAGTCCGGCAAGGCGAAGAAGGCCTGGGTCGCCCGCTCGGCAATCGCCGAGGGCGCGATCCTGGCGCGCGAGTTGGTCAACGAGCCGGCCAATGTGCTCGGCCCGGTCGAGTTCGCCGAGAAGGCCGCCGCCCTCGAGGCGCTCGGCGTGACGATTGAGACGCTGACCGAGAAGCAGATGAAGAAACTCGGCATGCGGGCGCTGCTCGGCGTGGCCCAGGGCTCCGTCCGGCCACCGCGCCTCGTCGCCATGCATTGGAACGGCGCCAAGTCCAAGGGGAAGCCCGTCGCCTTTGTCGGCAAGGGTGTCGTCTTCGATACCGGCGGCATCTCGATCAAGCCGGCCGGCGGCATGGAGGACATGAAGGGCGACATGGGTGGCGCCGCCGCCGTCGTCGGCCTGATGCACGCGCTCGCCGCGCGCAAGTCGAAGGCGAATGTCGTCGGCATCATCGGCCTGGTCGAGAACATGCCGGACGGTAACGCGCAGCGGCCGGGTGACATCGTCGCCGCCGCCTCGGGCGTGACGATCGAGATCATCAATACCGACGCCGAAGGCCGCCTCGTGCTGGCCGACGCGCTCTGGTACGCGCAGAAGACCTATGAGCCGAAGGTGATCGTCGATCTGGCGACGCTGACCGGCGCGATCATGGTGGCGCTTGGCACCGATTATGCCGGCATGTTCGCCACCGACGACGTGCTGGCGGACGCGCTCTCCAAGGCCGGCGAGGCGACGGGCGAGAAGGTCTGGCGCATGCCGCTCGGGCCGGCCTACGACAAGATGATCGAATCGAAGTTCGCCGACATCAAGAATACCGGCGGCCGCTATGGCGGCTCGATCACGGCAGCGCAGTTCCTGAAGCGTTTTGTTGACGACGGCGTCGCCTGGGCGCATCTCGACATCGCCGGCACGGCGATGGGCTCGCCGCAGACCGAGATCAACCGCTCCTGGGCCTCCGGCTGGGGCGTCCGCATCCTCGACCGCCTGGTCGCCGACAATTACGAGGGCTGACGCGATCTGCGAGGGAGGCTCCCACCGGATGGCTGCGATCCTATGAAGATAGCTTTCGTTGTGACTGCGACGGGGGCCTATTTTGACCACTTCTTTGACGATCTCGCCCGCTCCATCCTGGAGCGGGCGTTTCCTTCGCACGACGTTTCCGTGCTCTGCCTGACGGACCGCAGCCCGCCGGCGCGGGCCGGGGTTCGGTTCGCTCGGATCGAGAGGCTCGGCTGGCCCTTCGATTCCCTGCTGAAGTTTCATCGCATCCGGACGGCCTATGCCGAGATCGATGCCGACTATCTGTTCTGCATCGACGCCGACATGCTGGTCGTTCGCGAATTCGGCTCCACGGTTCTCGAGAGCCCGCTGTGCGCCGTGGTGCATCCGTCCTTCTACAACAGGACGTCGCTGGCGACGTTCGAGACGGATCCGATCTCGACTGCCTTCGTCCCCAGGGATCGGCGGCGCTGCTACTACCAGGGATGCCTGTTCGGCGGGAAGCGGCACGCATTCGCTTCGATGATCGACGCCATCGCTCTGTCGATCGAGGCCGATCTTTCGCGCGCCGTCATCGCCGTCTGGCACGATGAGTCGCATCTGAACAAATTCGCGAGCGAGAATGCGATCCTCGCCCTCGACCCCGGCTATGCCTATCTGGCGGCGCGGGACGTCGATTTTCCCGGAACGGCGAAAGTTCTGCATCTCCACAAGGAGAATGATCGCCTGCGCGGCGAAAGATCCAGTATAGACGTCGCTTCCATCCTCGATCCGTCGGGCGAGGGGGTGGATACCGATCTGTTCCGGCGTCTTCTCAACGTCCAGGTGGCGCGGCTCAGCGAAGAGCAGAGACGTCGGACATCGGAGAGCAGGACGATAATGGATCCGTGGCGCGACAGGATTGCTCGGCTTCGATCCCGCAATGAGGCGAGATGACCGAGGTTCTGTTCTATCATCTGCAGCAGCAGCCGCTCGAAGTGCTCCTGCCGGGCCTGCTCGAGAAGAGCCTGGAGCGTGGCTGGAAGGTCGTCGTCGAGGCCGGATCGGTCGAGCGCTGCGAGGCGCTCGATGCCTTGCTCTGGACCTATGGCGAAGAGACGTTCCTGCCGCACGGCCTCTGGCGCGACCCGGACGCGGCGCAGCACCCAATCCTGATCACGCCCGAGCCGGACAATCCCAATCAGGCCAATGTCCGCTTTCTGGTCGCCGGCGCCGCCGCCGGCGACCTCTCCGGCTATGTCCGCGTGGTGCTGATGTTCGATGGCAACGACCCCGATGCCTTGGACGGCGCCCGCGCCTCCTGGAAGCGCGTCAAGGCCGAGGGCCATGACGCGACCTATTGGCAGCAATCCGAGCAGGGGCGCTGGCAGAAGAAGGCGTGAAGCCGATCCTGGCACCCCCTAATAGGGTTGCAGTATTTGCCCCAAGGGTGACGTCGGCGGGATCTTGTCCCGGGCGGCTCTCCGCATGACCTCGTTGTAGAGATGGACGCAGGACGTCCGATGCGTCGTCAGATCCTTGAGCTGGATATCCGGATCATAGAGGAGCGAAATCCGGTCCGCGTCGACGGGATAGAACACGTCCGCAGGCTTGACGTGATGGTGCAGCCCGCGCTGGTTGACGAAATGGGTGATCAGGCGCGGCCCGAGCGTCCCCCACGGTGTCTCCGAGAACGGCCGTGGCCGCCCAATCCACTGCCGGATCCGCATCTTCATCTGATGACGGGGCTTCAGCCACGGGGGAATGAAGGCCGGCGTCGCCGACCGGCGCAGGTCCTGCAGCAGTTCGCTGTCCGGCTCAAGGCCGAGGACGGCGCCGTTGATGCTGCTGTCCCGCTCGTAGCCCAGCACGATCTCGGCCGGCTGCAGCGGCTTCAGGCAATAGACGTCGCAGTCGACATAGATCGACGGAACCCGCTGCAGAAGCTCGTACCGGAAAATGTTCGAGAACAGCGAGAACTTGCCGCCGGACGACAGGCGGATCATCTCGGCCTCGGGCAGGATCGTCGCGGCGTCGGCCGTCTCGACGCCATCCGGAACGTTGCCGAGATTGCCGTAGCTGTAGAGCCGGGTGCGATGTCCGGCCACCACGAACGACCGGAGGCAGGCGGCGGATAGCGGATTGAGCTTGTCACCGATCCAGATGGCGGTGATGAGAGGCAGCGTCACGTCGGTCTCCGGAGATCGTATTTCGGTGAAACGGGGCGGAGAGGAGTTCAGTCCACTCCGACCGCCGTCTCGTATTCTGCCGACATTTCCAGCCAATGCTCTTCCCGCTCGCCCAGCGTCCGGACCGCGTCGGCGCGCTGTTTGGCAAGCGTTGTCGCCTTGCTCGGATCCTTGACGTAGAGCTCGACGTCGGCGAGCGCGGTGTCCAGCTTCTGAATCTCTTTCTGAAGCTTTTCCATCAAGGATTCGGTTTCCTTGATCTTTTTCCGCAGCGGCGCCAGCTCCGACCGCTTGGCGGCCGACTCGCGGCGACGATCCTGGGCCGAGTTCTTGGAGGCGTCGCCCTCCGTCTTGCCGTTGGAGGTATCCGGCCCCTTCACGATCAGCTTTCGGTAGTCGTCCATGTCGCCGTCGAAATTCGACACCGTGCCGTCGGCGACCAGCAGCAGCCGGTCGACCGAGGCCTCGATCAGATGGCGATCATGGCTGATCAGGATCACGGCGCCCGGATAGTCGTTCAGCGCCTGCACGAGCGCCTCGCGGCTGTCGATGTCGAGATGGTTGGTCGGCTCGTCGAGGATGAGCAGATTGGCGCCGCGGAAGGTGGCGATGCCGAGCAGCAGGCGCGCCCGCTCGCCGCCCGAGAGCTCGCGCGCCGGCGTGTCCATCTTGGCGGTCGGAAAACCCATGGCGCCGACTCGGGCGCGAACCTGCGCCTCGGTCGCGTCCGGCATCAGCATGCGGATGTGCTGTACGGCGGTCTCGGCCGGGCGCAGATCGTCGAGCTGGTGCTGGGCGAAGAAGGCGATGTCGAGCTTGTCGGCGCGTCGCATCGCGCCAGTCAGGTTGGGCAGGCGGCCGGCGAGCAGCTTGGCGAAGGTCGACTTGCCGTTGCCATTGGCCCCCAGCAGGCCGATGCGGTCCTCGACGTCGATGCGGAGGTCGAGCTTGCGGAGGATCGGCTTGCCCTCCTCATAACCGACAGAGGCGTTGTCGAGCGCGATGATCGGCGGCGCCAGGATCTTGGCCGGCGGCGGGAAGTAGAACGGCGTCACATCCGAATCGACGATGCCGGCGATCGGCTGCATCTTTTCCAGCGCCTTCATGCGCGATTGCGCCTGGCGCGCCTTGGAAGCCTTGGCCTTGAATCGATCGACGAAGGCCTGCAGGTGCTTGCGCTGATCGTCCTGCTTCTTCTTCAGCTTCAGCTGCAACGCCTGCTTCTCGCGGCGCTGGCGGTCGAAACTGTCATAGCCGCCGCGATAGGGCGTCAGCTTGCCCTGGTCGAGATGGACGATCATGTCGACGGCGCGGTTCAGCAAGTCGCGATCATGGCTGATCAGGAAGACCGTGTGCGGATAGCGCGCGACATAGTTCTCGAGCCACATCGTGCCTTCGAGGTCGAGATAGTTGGTCGGCTCGTCGAGCAGCAGCAGGTCGGGCTCGGCGAACAGCACGGCGGCGAGCGCCACGCGCATACGCCAGCCGCCGGAAAAGGCCGAGCAGGGGCGCAGCTGCGCCGCGGCGTCGAAGCCGAGGCCGGACAGGATGGTGCCGGCGCGCGCCTCGGCCGCATGGGCGCCGATGTCGGACAGGCGGATCTGGATCTCGGCGATGCGGTGCGGATCGGTCGCGTGCTCGGCCTCGGCCAGCAGCGCCGCGCGCTCGGTATCGGCGGCGAGTACGAAGTCGATCAGCGACTGTTCGGTGCCAGGCGCCTCCTGGGCGACCTGGCCGATGCGGACGCCGCGCGGCAGGCCGATGGAGCCGCTCTCCGGCGCGATCTCGCCGGTGACCAGCTTGAACAGGGTCGTCTTGCCGGTGCCGTTGCGGCCGACGAAGCCGGCCTTTACCCCGTCGGGTAGGGCAATGGTCGCCCCCTCAAGGAGCGTACGGCCGGCGATGCGATAGGTGACTTCGTTGACATGCAGCATGGCCGGCTATGTGCCGTGCCTTGGCGCCGGACGCAAGCGTTCCGCGTCGACAAGTCGCCGGTCGTTTCTAGCGACCGGCGATGTCGCGAACGATCAGCTCGGCATGGTAGCTCGCCAGCTCGTAGCAAAGCACGAGCTCGTTGCGGGCCGCGTCATAGCTCGACGTCACCGCGCCGCAGCTTTTCGCCCGGATGGTCGGGGCGGGGGAGAGCGTGAAATCATTGGCGAGCCGCGTCGCCACCTCTTCCAGCACGCGATTGTCGTGCAGGATGGTCACTTCCGCGATCTCGCCGCCGGTCGGCTCTTCGTAGACGACGGGGATGGTGGTCATGGGCGCGCCCGCGGCGCGGGCCAGCGGCTTCAGCCCTTCGGTCCAGAGGGCGCGCTTCTTCTGGTAGCTCGCGGCGCAATCGGCGCGGGCCGCAGGCGTCAGCGACGACGCGTCGGCGACATCGGCGAAATCCTTGCCGTTGGCGCCGACCATGTCGCAGACGATGCCGTTGGTCCGCTCGGCGTCGAGGGAATGGCGATCGGGCAGGCCGACGGCCTCGGGGCGGGCGGAAGCGGTCAGATGATTCGAAAGCATCCAGCTATCGATGGCGTCGACCAGCGTCTGGTCGCCGGCGCCGGAGCGCGGCTCCAGCAGCGTCATGACGGCGAAATCGTCGGCCGCCTGCTCGCCGCCGTCCTGCAGCACGCCGAAGCGCTGCATCATCATGTGGCCGGCCTGGTGATAGAGCGCGAACACGGCGTTGCCGACGACGAAGTCGACCACCTCGGCCAGATGGGCGTCGGTGATGTCCTGCGGCGGCTCGGCCTCGATCGTCGGGGTGGCTGCCTGCGCGGCCGAAACGGAGAGGGCGAAGGCAAGGAGAAGGGGCCGCAACATGGGGACTCGCAGGCAAAGAGAACGAAACTGTGTGGAAACGTGCTCTTCCCCCTCGGTTGAATCAAGCGACCGCCATCACACATCGCCGATATATTTGCGCGATCGGTTGCAGGCGGACCGGTTGCCCGTGCCGCGCGGGCACTAGCTAAGGCCCATTCCCGACTGGCGCTGGAAAAGGATCAGATCGAGGCTGGCGCAGGCGTCGCGGCCGGCGATGCGGGTCAGGATCGCGGTCGCCTGGCCGCGGTGGTGGGTCTGGTGGTTGAAGAGGTGGGCGAGGGCGGGGCCGAGCGGCTGCGTGACCTCGGTCGGATTGGTGATCGGCCGGTAGGTGAACTTGCCGGCGATGTCCGCCTCGCTGAGCCCTTCGACATAGGCGACGATCCGTTCGTCCTCGACGCGCCGGAGCAGCGCTAGCTCGTCGAGCGCCTCCGCCGCCGTCTCGTCCAGCGCCGTGTGCAGCGGGCCGGATCCGGTGAAACGGCGCATCCAGATCCGGTCTGTGACGACGAGGTGGTTGAGCGTGCCGCCGAGCGAACCGAAAAACGCGCCCTGGTCGGCGTGATAGAGCTCCGGTGAGACGGAGCGCGCGGCCTCGTAGAGGCGCTCATTGGCCCATGCATTATAGGCGGCGAACATGGTGAAGTGCTGCTTCAAGGCCTGGCTCCCGTGCCCGTCGCGAAAACGTCGCGTTTATCAGGTAAGTATGGCTGACATTTTTACGCTCCGACAGAGCGATCGAAAGGGTCCGCGCCCTTGCCGGGTCGGGGCGACGAGGCTATACAGCGCCACCCAATTACCCAAATCAAACCGACAGACAGGACCGAGAAATGGCGATTGAACGCACCTTTTCGATGATCAAGCCCGACGCGACCAAGCGCAACCTGACCGGCAAGATCACCGCCAAGCTGGAAGATGCCGGCCTGCGCGTCGTCGCCTCCAAGCGCGTCTGGATGTCCCGCCAGCAGGCCGAGGGCTTCTACGCCGTTCACAAGGAGCGTCCCTTCTTCGGTGAGCTGGTCGAGACGATGACCGCCGGCCCGACCGTCGTTCAGGTTCTGGAAGGCGAAGGCGCCATCCTGAAGAACCGCGAAGTCATGGGCGCGACCAACCCGGCCAACGCCGACGCCGGCACGATCCGCAAGGAATTCGCCCTGTCGATCGGCGAGAACTCGGTGCACGGTTCGGATGCTCCGGAGACCGCTGCCCAGGAGATCGCCTACTGGTTCTCGGGCATCGAGCTCGTCGGCTAATCACCGAACACTTCTGAATTCGAATGGCCGGGCTTGCCCCGGCCATTTTTGTTTCTGGCGCGCCGCATCGGGCTTTTCCAGGCTCGCCGGCCTCAGCTCAGCGGGATCATGACCGCCTTGCGATAGGCGGGGCGGGCCGAGAGGCGTTCGTACCAGGCGGCCAGATGCGGCAGGTCGGGCCGCTCGATCGGCATGGCGAACCAGGCATAGACGAAGCAGCCGAGCGGGATGTCGCCCATGCCGAAGCTCGGGCCCGAAAGATAGGGCTGCTCGGCGAGCGCCTGATCCGCCATTCCCAGCAGGGCAGCGCATTTGGTCCGGCCCGCCTCGATCGCGGCGCTGTCGCGCCGGTCCGGTGCGGTGCGCACCATGCCCCAGAACACGTCGCGGAACGGGGCGGCCAAGCTCGACGTCGTCCAGTCCATCCAGCGGTCGGCGCTGGCGCGCAGCGTCGCCGGCTCCGGCGCCAGCGTGCCGAGGGCATAGCGTGCGGCGAGGTAGCGGACGATGGCGTTCGATTCCCACAAGACGAAGTCGCCGTCCCGGATCGTCGGCACCAAGCCGTTCGGATTCATGGCGCGATAGGTGGGATCGCCCGTCAGGCCGAAAGCGCCGCCGGCCGGGATCGCCTCATAGGCGAGGCCGATTTCCTCGGCGCACCAGAGCACCTTCTTGACGTTGTTCGAGTTGTTGCGGCCCCAGATCGTCAGCATCTGTCTCTCCTCCCGGCGTGCCGGCGCATCCGCCGGGACGGCGACGTCAGATCTCGTCGAGAAACTCATCGTAAAAGCGGCGGAGGCGGTCCTGCCGAAGTGTCGCCAGGCTCGATCCGGCCTCGGTCTGGAAGCCGCTGGCGAGCTTGAACAGCTTGTTCTCGAAATGGTCGAGCGCGAAGCGCGCATCGGCGAGCGGCCGGGCGATCGCTTGCGGATCGTCGGGATCATAGAGGCCGCTGCCGAGGCGGCCGGCGATATAAAAGCAGCGGGCCGCGCCGATCATGCCGATCGCGTCGAGACGGTCGGCATCCTGCAGGATGCGCGCTTCCAGTGTCTCCGGCGTGATGCCCGCCGAAAAGCTGTGCGCCTCGATCGCATGGGCGACGGCGTCGATCCGGGCCGGGTCCCAGCCTAGATCGGCCAGGATGCCCGCGGCTTTGCGGGCCGCGAGGCGGGAGGCTTGCGGACGCATCGGGTCGTTCTTCTCGACGGTGACACAGTCGTGCAGCAGGACGGCCGCCGCGAGGACCTCGCCGTCGCCGCCTTCCCGGGCGTGGATGGCGGCCGCGTTCTTCCAGACCCGCTGCAGGTGGGCGATGTCGTGCGAGCCGTCATCGCTGTCGGTCGCATGCGGCAGCAGGCGTTCGGCCAGCGCCTGATGCGGCGCGAAGGCGTTGTTGCCGCGGTTCGTCAGGGAGAGATTCAATCGACGGTGTTCCAGCGTTCCTCGGCGTCGTCGTCGGACGACTTGGCGCTGACCCAGGCGACGGCACCGGCGGCGGTGTGTTCCTTCTTCCAGAAGGGCGCGTGGGTTTTGAGGAAGTCCATGATGAATTCGGCCGATTCGAACGCGGCGTGACGATGCTTCGAGGCCGTCACCACCAGCACGATGGTCTCGCCGGGCTTCACCTTGCCATGCCGGTGCAGCACGGTGACGTCGGAGATTTCCCAGCGCTTCGCCGCCTGTTCGGCGATGCGCGTCACTTCCGTCTCCGCCATGCCGGGATAGTGCTCGAGCTCGAGCGCCTCGAGCCGGCCGTCCTCGTCGCGGCAGAGCCCGGTGAAGGTCACCACCGCGCCGATGTCGCCCCGGCCCGTCGTCACGCGCTCGATCTCCGCCGTGATGTCGAGCGGCTCGGAAACGATGGCAACGCGGACATGGGCCATGGCGGCTAGCCTCCCGTCATCGGGGGAAAGAGGGCGACTTCGCGCACGCCGGCGATAGGCGTGTCATGCTCGGCATGATCATGGTCGAGGGCGACGCGGATGGCGGCCGGTTCAGCCAGCGCGAGGTCATAGGCTTCGCCCCGCGTGCGCAGCCAGCCGAGCAGGTCGTCAACCGTATCGACGCCACGCGGCGGCTCAATCGTTTCCTCGGCCGTGCCGATCCGCTCTCGCACCCAGGCGAAATAGAGGAGCTTCACGGTTCCTCCTCCAGGATATGGCCGAGCCCGGCGCGGAAATAATCATAGCCCGTATAGAGGGTGACGATGGCCGAGATCCACAGCAGCACGATGCCGATCAGCGTCGTATAGGCGAAATGGATGTCGCCGGCGGGGCCTGCCAGCAGGAACCCGATCGACACCATCTGCAGCGCCGTCTTCCACTTGGCGAGGCGCGACACCGGCACACTGACGCGCAGCTCGGCGAGATATTCGCGAAGGCCCGAGACGAGGATTTCGCGCGACAGGATGATCAGCGCCGCCCAGAGCGACAGCCCACCAATCGTGCGTTCGAACACGAGCGCCAGAAGGCAGGCGGAGACCAGCAGCTTGTCGGCGATCGGATCCAGCATGCGGCCCAGCGAGGATTGCTGTTTCCAGATCCGCGCCAGATAGCCGTCGAGATAGTCGGTGACACTGGCGAGGATGAAGAGCGCCAGCGCGATCCAGCGCCACGAATCCTTGCCACCGACGACGCAGAAGACGACGAGGGGGACAGCCAGAATCCGGGCATAGGTCAGGATGTTCGGGAGCGAAAGCAGAAGTGCTCGCTGCGGCCGTCTGACGTCGAAGGTGCGAAGCTCGCTCATAACCGTCCTTGAACCCTCACCCTCATATTGCATCCGGGCCTGCCCCTGCCAAGGGTGGCTAGCAAAAGACATGGCAGAACCGGATATGGCCAGGAGGCTGGCGCGACAATGCGATGCCGACACGGCGTTCGCGGGAATCGGCTACATGATATCCCGTCCGGCGGCCGTTCCGCCATGGCGAAGCGGCCGAGCCGGCAACAATCGGCCGCCGCCGAACAGATGAGGGGGACGCGCATGCGCGCCTGGTTCGAACATCTTGTCGCGGCGAGTCGCTGGTCGGCGTCCGGGGTCGCGATCCTGTTCCGGGGCGAGACGGCGGCGCGAATGGAGCTTGCGGGAGGTCTCGCCGCACTGGTCTGGATCGTCGTCCTGGGGCGCTCGTTGGCCGAGATCGGCGTCTATCTCGTGCTGGTCTTCGCCTCGCTCTCGGTCGAGGCGATCAACACGGCGATCGAGGAGATCGTCGATCGCGTCTCGCCGGAGCGCTCCGAATTTGCGCGGCGCGCCAAGGATCTCGGCTCGGCCGCGGTCATGTTCATGCTGGTGGCGACGAGCCTCTATGTCGGGATGCTGACGATCGCGACCCTGCTTGGCCGGTGACGGTCGCGCCGGCGCGGGTTGGCAGGACGGTGGCGTCCCGCTATGTGTGCCGTCGAATGCTATCGATTTGAAAGCTCAATCATGACCGACACGCTGCCCGACCGTCTCTCGAACGACCCGAAGAGCCCCTTCCATGACGAGGCCCTGCTGGAGCGCGGCATCGGCATCCGCTTCAACGGCGTCGAGAAGACCAATGTCGAAGAATATTGTATCAGCGAAGGCTGGGTCCGCGTCGCCGCCGGCAAGGCGCGCGATCGCTTCGGCAATCCGCTGACGATCAAGCTGAAGGGCGTGGTCGAGGCCTATCTGCACGACGCCAGCGACGCGAACGACGCAGGCTGATAGTGACGGGCGCGATCCCGATCGCGCCCTGCCAGATCGAGGATCCCTGCCGGGGTCAGTCTTCCTCGGCCGGATCCTCCGGAGCGCGCTCCGCCAGACCATGGCCGAGCGCCACCCGCTCATCGAAGACGAAGCATTCTCCCTGCCAGAGGCTTTGCTCCGGCGGGATGGTCTCGAGATATTTGAGGATGCCGCCTTTGAGGTGGAACACCTCTGCGAAACCCTGCGACAGCAGGTAGGAGCTCGCCTTCTCGCAGCGGATGCCGCCGGTGCAGAACATGGCAACCTTCTTGTTGACGGCCGGGTCGAGTGAGCGGCCGACGAAATCCGGGAACTGCGAGAATTTCCGCGTTTCCGGATCGAGCGCCCGTTCGAACGTCCCCATCTTCACTTCGAAGCGGTTGCGCGTGTCGACGACGACGACGTCGGGATCCGAGATCAGCGCGTTCCAGTCCTCGGCCGCGACATAGGTGCCGACCTGGCGGGTCGGATCGACCTGCGGCTGCGCGAGGGTGACGATTTCCTTCTTCAGCCGGATCTTCAGCCGCTTGAATGGCATCGCCGATGCGCCCGAGAATTTGAGCTCGAGATTATCGAGCCGTCCGCCGAAAAGTTCGCCGGTCGTCAGGCTGGCGATGACCGCGTCGATGCCTTCATCCGTACCGGCGATGGTGCCGTTGATGCCTTCCGGCGATAGCAGCAGCGTGCCCCGAATCCCCTGCGTTTCGCAGAGTTCGAGCAGGGGCGCGCGCAGGGCCTCGAAGTCGGGCAGCGCGGCGAACTGATAGAGGGCGGCAACCTTGTATGTCATGCGGCGAGCCAATAGCACGGCGCCCGATTTGCGCAAATCGACAGGGTGACGCGGATTTCCCTCTCAACAAATCGAATGTCAGTTCCTACATGATGCAGGCAAGGGTCTGGAAGGGCCCGATTTTTTGGCAGGGAGAAGGATCTCACATGTTATTCGGCAAGCGCACACCGGTATTTCTCGCGATGCTTGGCCTCGCGACGGCGATGAGCTTCCCTGCATTCGATGACGCCGAGGCGCGTCGCGGTGGCAGCTTCGGTAGTCGTGGCGGGCGGACGTTCCAGTCTGCGCCGGCTACCCCGACGGCGCCGAGCGCGGCGCAGCCCGTTCAGCGTTCGATGACGCAGCCGGGCCAGGCGACCAACGCGGCGGCTCGTCCGGGCCAGCAGGCCCAGCGTCCCGGTTTCCTGGGTGGTTTCGGCGGCGCCATGCTGGGCGGCCTGATGATGGGCGGCCTGATCGGCATGCTGATGGGCAACGGTCTCGGCGGCATGGCCGGAGCGTTCGGCTTCATCCTGCAGTTCGCGCTGCTGGCGATCGCCGCGATGTTCCTGTTCCGCTTCTTCGCCAACCGCAATCGTACGGCCACCGCTGGCGCGGCTCCGGCCGGCATGCCACGCGGCATGACGCCGGATGCACCGGCCGAGGCCCCGTCGAATACGACGCCCCGTAGCGGCCTCGGTAGTCTGGGTGCGCTCGGTGGTCTGGGTGGCGGCTTCGGCGCCGGCGCCAAGAAGCGTCCGG
The DNA here is from genome assembly GCF_000380505.1 of Kaistia granuli DSM 23481. Taxonomy (GTDB): domain Bacteria; phylum Pseudomonadota; class Alphaproteobacteria; order Rhizobiales; family Kaistiaceae; genus Kaistia; species Kaistia granuli. The sequence goes on from NZ_AQYH01000010.1 coordinate 276,510, forward strand.
CCAATGCGATGAATGCCAATGACGAGATCGGCATCACCGGCGACGACCTCGACAGCTTCCAGAAGCTTCTCGACGAAGTTCAGGGCGCTTTCGGCCGCGAGGACTATGCCGGCCTGCGCGAGCGCACGACGCCGGAAATCATGTCCTACCTGTCGGAGGAACTCAGCCAGAACGCCACCAACGGCCAGCGCAACGACGTCACCGACATCACGCTGCTGCAGGGCGATCTCGCCGAGGCCTGGAGCGAGGGCGACACCGACTACGCCACCGTCGCCATGCGCTACGAGAGCCGCGACGTGATGCGCGACCGGGCGACCGGCGCAATTGTTTCGGGCGGCGCCGACGCGCTGACCGAGACGACGGAACTCTGGACCTTCGCCCGCAAGGATGGCGGTCCGTGGAAGGTTTCCGCCATCCAGGAAACCTGATCTGGATCCGATCGTCTCAACGATCGCGTGGAATTGTGTGGCGGGTCCGGGTAATCTCCGGACCCGCCATTTTTATTGGCCCCTTTGCCAATGGTCCGTTCGATGCAGGTTCGCAGTCCCTCTCTCACCGCCATCGGCTTCGATGCCGACGACACGCTCTGGCAGAACGAGCAGTTCTACCGGCTGACCGAGCAGCGCTTCATCGACCTGCTCGCCGAGCATGCCGACCGCGCCGACATCGCCGCCCGCCTGAACGAGGCCGAACGGCGCAACCTCAAGCTCTACGGTTTCGGCATCAAGGGTTTCACGCTGTCGATGGTCGAGACGGCGATCGAACTGACCGGCGGTAGGATTCCGGCCGGCGCGATCAGCGACATCCTCGCCGCCGGTCGCGACATGCTGGTCCATCCGGTCGAGACACTGCCGCATGTGCGCGAGACGCTGGAGCAACTGGCCGGAAACTATCGGCTGATCCTGATCACCAAGGGCGACCTGTTCGACCAGGAGCGCAAGCTCGCGGCCTCGGGGCTCGGCGACCTGTTCGACGCGGTCGAGATCGTCAGTGACAAGAATGCCTCGACCTATCACCGCATCTTCAGCCGCCACGCGGACGGCCCGGCGCAGAGCATGATGGTCGGCAATTCGCTGAAGTCAGACATCGTGCCCGCGATCGAGGCCGGAAGCTGGGGCGTCTATGTTCCGCATGACCTGACCTGGTCGTTCGAGCATGTCGAGCCGCCGCTCGGCGCGCCGCGCTTTCGCGAGGTCCCGCATCTCGGCGAACTTCTGGCTCTGATCACCAAGCTCGATGGATGAATGAGAAGGGGACGAGACCTCGCGGCCTGGTCCCCTTTGCGTTGCCGTCGTCCTATTGCGGGAAGGCTGCCGTCCCCGTCGTCTTGGTCACCGCGGGCGGGTTCCAGCGGCCCGTCAGGGCGGCGCTCTGCGGCGCGTAGAGACGCATCGTCAGATTGAACGGACCCTTGGGGGCCGGCAGCCAGTTGGCTTCCTTATCAGCGCCCGGGCTCTCGTTCTGGAAGTAGAGATCCAGCGAGCCGTCGGCATTTCTGACGAAGGGCATCCAACTCGAGACGGCGAAGCGATTGAGCGGGTTGGCAATCTGAAAGCCGTCCGGATCATAGAGGGTGACAGACCAGAACGCGTTGACCGGCGGCAGTTCGTTGGCCTCGAAATGCAGCACGTAGTCGTTGGCGCCGTCGAGCGGGTGTCCTTCGGAATCGCCGAGATTGAGCGGATAGATGGCATCCTCGGGCAGATTGGCCCCGAGGCCGAGCTGCGCGACAATCGCCCGCTTCAGGTAATAATTGCCGTAGACGCCCATGGTGCTGGTGTTCATCGACCAGCCGTTCTTGACGTCTGCCAGGGTCTTCACCTTCCACGCCATCAGCTTCTGCGCCCCGGCCGGCGCGGCTTTCAGCCCCTCCTGCACTTCCGGCGTGAGTTTGGCGAAGTCAAACGTCTGGCCCGGGACGATGCCGATCTTGGCGAGGTTGGCGACCATCGGCTGGTCGGTGATGTGCGGGGGATGCAGCTTGAGCAGCTCGGCTGCCTTGGCGAAGTACGCGTCGGCCGCCATGTGGTCGACCGTGAGCTTGGGCGGCGTCTTCATGTCGATGGCGGGATCGATCGTCGCGACAGGGGGCTTGGCGTCCTTGCCCCATTCGGAAAGCGGCACGATCCGGTAGCCGGCCTGGATCTTGTGGACGGCGTCATAGTCTGCCGGGCCGTCGGTCTTGGTTCTGCCGATGATCCAGACATAGGGCGTCGGCGCCTCGATGCGGCTTGTGCCCTCCGGCAGCTTGAATTCCTCGCGCCAGCGATCCCGGAGGTCGGGGCGCCAGCCCGGCGGCGTGATCAGGTAGTTGGCGGCGGCGGTTCCGGTCGTGCGCCAGCCGGGCGAGGCAAACACGTCCGACCACATGTCGAGCATGGGCAGCAGGAAGTATCGGCCGCCGGTATCCGGGCTGGAGACGACCATAGGCTCCTTGGTCATGTCGAGCCAACCGGACGAGTAGAGCGTGTCGAAGTTGGGCCGGACGACGACCTTGAAGTCGGCCGGGGGGAATTCCGGGATGTTGTTGAACATGTTCATCGGGCCGCGGCCGAGCTCCTTGCCCGGCGCGATATTGGTGCTCTGTCCCCGCGTCAGCTCCATCGTCACCAGCGGGTAGAAATAGAGATAGGCGTCGACGCCGATGGCTTGGGCCTCCTCCTTCGTCAGGGGCGACGCCGCATAGGCTGATGGCGCTGCCGCGGCTGCCAGCGCAGCTCCCAGCGTTGCCGCAATCCAGATCTTGGTCATGAGTTAGGCCTGCTTTCCCCGCTTGGCGGACCGTGGGTTGAAGTCGCAATGGAGCGAAATCTAGGGACGCACCCTGCATGACGTCGAGTAAATTAGAGTTGATTGACAGGGTGTTGAATTAAGTTTCTTGAAAATAAGATATACTTATTTAATTTTGTTCTATTTATTGAATTATAAGGAGTATGCGTCTACCGGGAGTGCCATTTTCGATAGTGTTGGACAGAACTCGTCGGCGGGCGCTGGTTTCGAAATTTCGATGCGCTGTTGGCCGCGGCCGTACAATGCGGAGGTCAAGCGGAAGGAAAAGCAGGATGGTTCGCGTCGTCGGTATCGATCATCTCGTCATTCGGGTGGGCGACTATGAGCGCTCCAAGCGCTTCTACGGGCGCTTGTTCACCTTCCTCGGCTTCGAGGTGCTGGGCGACTATGGCGACACGATCGGCTGGACCAATGGCAAGACGCGCTTCTGGATCGGCGAGGCGGACGCCGAGGGCAAGAAGCGGCCGTACCGGATCGGCGACATCGGCTTCCACCATTATGCGTTCGAGCTTCGCAGCCGCAAGGATGTCGACGATCTGCAGGCATTCCTGCGCGGCGAGCACGTCACCATCGTCGATCCCGCGGCGGAGTATTACGACGACTATTACGCGGTCTTCTTCCTCGATCCGGACGGATTGAAGCTGGAAGGCATGAAGTATGGCGAGGCCGCCGCAGCCGCAGGGGCTGAGATCTGAGCGGTCCGGCGGTCAACCTATTCTGGCGAGGACACCGGATGGCAGACGTCACCTCCGCGCTGGTCGGTTTTCATGCCGGCACGGGCAGGGATGACCGCGGCCGGACTCTCGTCGACATCCTCGCCTGGGACGACGACCGGCTGGAGCGCGTGCACGACTACATCCAGTGGCTCTTTCCGTTGCCGGAGCGCAGTGCGTTCAACCCGGCCGCGCCGGCGCTCGGCGATGCCGACATCGCGGCGTTCCGGACCCGCGCGGATTTGCGTGCGGCGCTGCGGCGCGCATTCCTCCGGCTGCTCGCTTTCTACGGCTTCGAGGAACAGCGCGAGACCATCATTCCCGCGCCGGGTTTCCCCGCCCAGTCGCGCAACTGGCTGACGCCCGGCAATCACAATCTGCTGCGCATCAGCCGGATCCTGCGCTCCCTGACCCTGCTCGGGCTGGGGCCGGAGGCGCTGGCTTTCCTCGCGGCGCTGGAGACCTTGCCGGAGGATCGGCGCGCGACGATCGGGCCGGTGACCTTCGGTTACTGGCGTCGGGCGGTCGCACCAGACGCCTGAGAGTGTTCGCAGGACGAGGCGCTACCGCGCCTAGTCGCCATTGTCGTGGAAGAAGTCGTAGATCGTCCGCGCCATCTGCTCGGAAATGCCGGGCACGTCGAGCAGGTCCGGCACGCTGGCCCGGCTCACCGCCTTCGCCGTGCCGAAATGGGCCAGCAGGGCGCGCTTGCGCGTCGGGCCGATGCCGTCGATCTCGTCGAGCGGGCTCTTGGTCAGCGCTGCCTTGCGCTTGGCGCGGTGCGTGCCGATGGCGAAGCGGTGCGCCTCGTCGCGCAGGCGCTGGACGAAATAGAGGACGGGGTCGCGCGGCTGCAGCATGAAGCCCTCGCGGCCGGGAATGAAGAATTTTTCGCGCCCTGCGTCGCGGTCCGGTCCCTTGGCGATGCCGACAAGCGGCACCTGGTCCGTCAGGCCAAGCCCGTCGATGATCTCGCGCGCCGCCGAGAGCTGGCCCTGGCCGCCGTCGATGAAGACGAGGTCGGGCCAGGGGCCGAAACCCTCCTCGTCGCGCGGCGCGGCCTCGCGCGAACCGTGCTCCTTGACCAGCCGCGAGAAACGGCGGGTCAGCACTTCCTTCATCATGCCGAAATCGTCGCCCGGGGTGATCTCTTCTGAGCGGATGTTGAACTTGCGGTACTGGTTCTTCACGAAGCCGTTCGGCCCGGCGACGATCATCCCGCCGACCGCATTGGTGCCCATGATGTGGCTGTTGTCGTAGACTTCGATGCGGCGCGGCGGGCCTTCCAGCCCGAAGGTGGTGCCGACGCCTTCGAGCAGGCGCGACTGGCTCGCCGTCTCGGCCAGATTGCGGCCGAGCGCTTCGCGCGCGTTGAGCAGCGCGTGGTCGACCAGGTCCTTCTTCTCGCCGCGCTTCGGCACGGCGATCTCGACCCTGTGGCCGGCATGTTCGCTGAGCGCCTCGGCGATCAGATCCATCTCCTCGACCTCATGGCTGAGCAGGATCAGGCGCGGGCAGGGCTTGTCTTCGTAGAACTGGGCCAGGAAAGCGCCGAGGATCTCGGCGGCGTCGAGGCTCTTGTCGGCGCGCGGATAGAAGGCGTGGTTGCCCCAGTTCTGGCCGGTGCGGAAGAAGAACACCTGCACGCAGCTCTGGCCGCCCTCCTGGTGCACGGCGAGCACGTCCGCTTCGTCGACGGTCTGGGGGTTGATGCCCTGGTGCGACTGCACATGCGAGAGCGCCGCGATGCGGTCGCGATAGATGGCAGCGCGCTCGAAATCCAGATCGGCGCTGGCCGCCTCCATGGCCCGGGCGAGGTCAGTCTTGATCACGGAGGATTTGCCGGTCAGGAAGCCCTTCGCCTCACGCACCAGCTCGGCATAGTCGTCGAGCGCGATCTCGCCGGTGCAGGGAGCGGCGCAGCGCTTGATCTGGAACAGCAGGCAGGGACGGGTGCGGCTTTCGTAGACGCTGTCGGTGCAGGTGCGGATCAGGAAAGCCCGCTGCATGGCGTTCATGGTGCTGCCGACGGCACCGGCCGAGGCGAACGGACCGTAATAGTCGCCCTTGCGCGTGCGGGCGCCGCGGTGCTTGACCAGCTGCGGCGCTTCGTGGTCGCCGGTGATCAGGATGTAGGGAAACGACTTGTCGTCGCGCAGCAGCACATTGAAGCGCGGCCGCAGGCGCTTGATCAGGTTCGCTTCCAGCAGCAGCGCTTCGGTCTCGGTCCGCGTCGTGACGAATTCCATCGTCGCCGTCTGCTGGATCATCCGGATGATCCGGTTCGACTGCATGCCGATCCGCGTATAGCTGGTGACGCGCTTCTTCAGATTGCGCGCCTTGCCGACATAGAGAACGTTGCCGTTCTGGTCGAACATCCGGTAGACGCCCGGCGCGTTGGGAAGGCGCTTGACGAAATCGGCGATGACGAGCGCACCCTGGCCGCGTGGCACGAGTTCGCCGCCCGCCTCGAAGGCGGTTTCCGTCTCGGCCTCGCTCGTCGTCGGCGTCGTTGTGACGTCGCTTTCGATCTCTGGCTTGTCGTTCTCGGGTGGTGCGGTGTTCACTCGTTGATGCCTACGATATCGGGCGTTTCCCAGGCAAGATGCTGCCCGCCATCAAGCGCGATCATCTGGCCGGTGATGGAGCGCGTCTCATAGAGATATCGGATCGTTCGCCCGAATTCGCCAAGTTCCGGCCCGTGCTTCAGGAGGACCGCCTCGGCCTGCTTCCGGAAGTCGGCCGGATCCTGGCGCGGCGAGGGAAGGGTGGGGCCCGGACCGATCGCGTTGACGCGGATGCGCGGCGCGAGTGCCTGGGCGAGCGTCCGGGTCGCGGTCAGGAGGCCCGACTTCGACAATTGGTAAGATAGGAATTGCGGCGTCGTTTTCCAGGCGCGCTGGTCGACCATGTTGACGACGAGTCCTTCGCGATCGTCCGGTAGCTGGGCTGCGAACGCGTCGGCCAGGAAGACGGGCGCCGCGAGATTGACGGCCAGCTGGCGCTGGAACCGCTCGGGGTCGAGATCGCCGATCCCGTCCGCCTCGAAGATCGAGGCATTGTTGACGAGGAGCGTCAGCGGGCCGAGGGCTGCCGCCGCGAGGGCGGGCAGGGTGCGCGCGGCCTCGAGATCGGCGAGGTCGGCCGTCACCACGGCGGCGCGGCCGCCCTCCTGGTTGATGCGGGCCGCGAGTTCCCCGGCGTCGCCGATCGACTGGCGGCAATGGATCGCGACGGCGAAGCCGTTCCTCGCCAGGTCCTCGACGATGGCGCGGCCTATTCGCCGCGCGCCGCCAGTCACCAGCGCAATGCCCTTTTCGTCTGCCATTGTCCCGCCGTTCATCCCGAATCCATGGAGCCGCGAAGATAAGGCCGCGCGGCAATTTCGGTAAGCCTCCGTTAGGTTTGGTTAAATGTGGTCAACACCTGCGTTTGCAATGTGTCGGCCGCCATTCCCAGATCCTGTCAGGATCGATAAAATTTAAATAAATCCATAGGGTTACCGTGCGGATGTGGGCTTTTTGCAACGCTGGCCGAATGCCGCGAACATGCCTCATTTCCTGTCCGGTTCCGCCGCAATCAACCGCTTAATTCAGACCATCGGATCGGGGGAGAAATTTGGCCCTTCGATCAAGCTTTCGAGTTTCAGTTTAGTACGCATGGAGACCAAGATGCTGCGTATCCGCACCCTCTCCCTGAGCGCCATGGCGCTTGCTCTGTCGGCTGCCCCGGTTCTGGCTGCGGATCTCACCTACGAGCCGGCTCCGGCTCCGGTCGAGACCTCGGTGCAGGCATTCAGCTGGACCGGCCCGTATGTCGGCGCCACGGTCGGCTACGGCTGGTCGTCGAATGACGCGTCCTCGGCGAATTCCTTCGGCAGCCTCAATGGCGACGGCTTCAAGGGCGGCCTCTACGCCGGCTACAACTTCGACCTGGGCAACCAGTGGGTGATCGGCGCCGAAATCGACGCCAACCTCGACAACGTCAGCGGTTCGAACGCTCGCGGTGTCGTCCGTCAGCGTTGGGATTCGACCGCCCGCGCTCGCGTCGGTTATGCGTTCGATCGTTACCTCGCCTACGGCACGGGTGGCGCGGCCATCTCCGGCGCCAGCGCCAACGGTCTCGACTACGGCACGGACTCCAAGACCCACATGGGCTGGACCGTCGGCGCCGGTGTCGAAGCCCAGGTCTGGAACAACGTCACGGCTCGCCTTGAGTACCAGTACGCCGACTACGGCAAGGAAAACTACAACATCGCTCCGGGCGGCACGGACGTCGACTTCAGCACCAACACGATCCGCGCTGGTGTTGGCGTCAAGTTCTGATCCATTTTCCCGGATCGAATAAATAAAACGCCGGCGGGGCAACCCGCCGGCGTTTTTCTTTTTTGGGCGTTGCTTTCGGGTTCCGGTGTGCGGAGCGGCCTGATCGCAAAAAAGCACCGGCGCAAGGCCGATGCTCTTTCGTTCATCCGATCCCGGACGCGGATCGGGCGCGGGCTATTCGCTGCCGGCAAACAGCGCGGCTTGCAGCGCCCGCCAGCTGGCCTGGTCCGGTGCCAGCAGCAATCCGCCGTCGCGATGAGCGGGCAGGTAGGGGCTGGCGTCGAAGCGGGCCGAGTAGCCGCCGGCTTCCTGATGGATCAGCCAGCCTGCGACATGGTCCCAGACCGTCAGCTTGGCATAGAGCGCGAAGTGGCTGTGACCGCCGGCCAGCATCCGATACTCATGCGCTGCGCAGCGGTAACTCGCGGCCGAACGGGTCGCGGCCAGATTGGCGCAGACGAGCGAGCGCAGCGGCTCGGATAGCAGCGACCAGGACGCGGTGCCGGACATCTCGTCAACGGGCTTCGCAGTGGCGACCTTGAGGTCGTTGTGGCGACCATCGGCAGCCTCGGTCCAGGCGCCTTCGCCGCGCACCGCGATGGTCCAGTCGCCTCCGATCGGATCGAGGATGACGCCGCCGACCGCCTCGCCCCGCACCACCACGCCGGCCATGACGCCAAACAGGGTCAGCCCCGAGGCGAAGTTCTTGGTGCCGTCGACGGGATCGACCACGAAGGCGAGCTCGGCGCCGTCGAGCCGGTCGAGCAGCGTCTCGTCGGCCGAGACGGCTTCCTCGCCGATCACCACCGCGCCGGGAAACGCCTTGACGAGACTGGCGGTGATCACCTTTTCGGCCGCTTCATCGGCATCGGTGACGAGATCCTCGGCCGACGTCTTCTGGCGGATCGCGCCGTCGGCGAGGTGACGGAAGCGCGGCAGGATCTCTGCCTCGGCCGCATCGCGCAGGATCGCGGCGACGGTCCGGGCGTCGGCGGTTGAAAAGCTCATTGTGATCTCCAGGCAGGGCGTCAGGCTGTGACGCGGGTCGTCTCGAATGAGGGGACGCGGGCAGCGAAATCCTCGAGGAAGGCCACCAGCTTCGGATGATCCTTGCGCCAGGCGCCGCCGAAGCGGAGATCGAGATAGCCGAGGGCACAGGCGAGGGCGATCGTGCCGACGTGAACCGATCCGTCGAGCGGCCATGCCTCGGCAGCGGCGAGGCCGCGCTCGACCTTGCCCTGCTGATGGGCTTTCCAGGTAGCGCTCTGCTGCGCCTCGTCGCGCCAGCGTCCCTCATAGACCTGGAGCAGGGCGGCATCGGCGATGCCGTCAGCCAGCGATTGCAGCACGAGCGCCGGATAGCGTCGCGCCGGATCGGCCGGCAGCACGCGGCCGCCGCCGGCGAGGTGGTCGAGATAGTCGACGATGACGCGTGAATCGTAGAGCACGAACCCGTCTTCGAGGATCAGCGCCGGGATCTTGCCGAGCGGATTTTGCTGCCGCAGCGCTTCGTTCGGATCGGAGGTGTCGGCGACGACGATCTCGATGCGGTCCATGAGATCAAGCTCTTGGGCGACGATCTTGACCTTGCGCCCGAACGGGGAGGCGGGCGAACTGCGCAGAACGAGCAAAGCGGGGATCCTTGTCGGAAGCCTATCGGACGGGTGGCATGGTGAGCCGGTTGTTGCGGCAGGCCTTGCGGTCGACTTCGGCGCAGGCCCGGAAACGGAGGTCGCGCGTCATGCAGATGCGGACTTCCTTGAGGCGGCGGGAATCGCAGCTGACGGCGATGGCGTCGCGCCGGAGCCCGGGATTGGCGGCGATGAAGGCGGCCTCGACCTCGTTCGGCGAAACCGTCAGGTAATCGGTGACGTCGACGAACTTGTCGGGAATGCGGACCGCCTCGTTCGCCTGGCGGGTCAGCTCGAAATAGTCGACGGGCTCGAGGCCGGAGCAGGAGCCATGCGTGCGCCATTCGTGGCGGACGAGCGAGGGGCTCGGCATGATGTCAAGCATGCTGTCGACGAGACGGCGCGGAAGGCCGCTGCGCGGTCCGGCGTCGCAATTGCGCGGCGAGCCCCGCTCATATTGCGGCCAGAGCCCGTGCACGACGAAGGCGAAGGGGCGCGGCCCGCCGCACTGGATGCGGTCCGAACGACCGCGATCCTGGCAATAGGTCGGCGACCACGAGAGCGACAGCACGTAGAAGTCGAAGTCACCCGGCGTGTCGGCCAAGGCCGAGGCCGGGGTGATCCAGAGGGCGGCCAGGGCGACGAGCGAGACGATCAGGGCGCGCAGGGCCGACGGCAGCCGCACGCCTAGTAATACCGGCCCGGGCGCACCGTGCGGCAATGGCCATCATGGACCCGCCAGGGGTCCTGTCCGGCCACGCAGAAATCAACATACCAGCCGATCGAGGCGAAGCCCATGCGCTCCTCGATCAGATAGTAGACCGCGGTCGGGCGGATATTGTCGGCGATGTAGACATCGGCACGGCAGAAGCGGCGATCGATCAGGCCGGGATCACCGGGCACGAACTGCGATTCCTGAACGGAGGCCACTTCGCGGAAGGCGAGGTCGTTGCCCCAGGTATGGGTGTTCGCCCAGTGATAGCGCTCCGCCATGTTGGAGAGCACGGCCGGCGCGTCGCAGGGCGGCACGGTGCCGCGATTCCAGCCCCGGCGCACTTCGGGTGCGGACTCGTAGCCGCCGGAATAGTCGGCCGCCTGCGCCGCGGAACCGGCGAGCGCCACGAAGGCGATGGCTGCGAGGAGGGTACGGATCATGGCGGCGATTCCCCAAAGGACGCTTTCAACGACGATGCGTCACTGCCGCCGGTATGGTCAAGCGTTCTGCGCTTCCGAACGGGTCGGGTGGTGAACAGAGCGTCGTCGTGTGGGCGGCTGGCAACAGCTGCCGTTTGAGCCAATATGCCACCCAGCAAGATATGGAGCAGCGACATGGGCCTTCTGGTCGACGGAATTTGGCAAGACCAATGGTATGACACGCGCAATACGGGCGGCCGTTTCCAGCGCAGCGCGGCCGGCTTCCGCAACTGGGTGACGGCCGACGGCAGCCCGGGACCGACCGGCAAGGGCGGCTTCAAGGCGGAGCCAGGACGCTATCACCTCTATATCGCCCGCGCCTGTCCGTGGGCGCATCGGGTCATGATCTTCCGGGCTCTGAAGGGCCTTGAGGATATGATCGACTATTCGGTTGTGCACTGGCTGATGGGCGAGAACGGCTGGACCTTCGCGCCGGGCCCCCGTGTCACCCCCGACAAGCTGCACGGCTTCGACTATCTCTATCAGGTCTACACCAAGGCGGATCCCGAATATTCGGGCCGGGTCACCGTTCCGGTGCTCTGGGACAAGCAGACGGAGACGATCGTCAGCAATGAATCGTCCGAGATCATCCGCATGCTGAATTCGGCCTTCGACGGCGTCGGCGCCAGGAAGGGCGACTACTATCCGGAGGCACTCCGGACCGAGATCGACGCGCTGAACACCCGCATCTACGACACCGTCAACAACGGCGTCTACAAGGCCGGCTTCGCGACGAGCCAAGCCGCCTATGAGGAGGCGGTGCGGCCGCTGTTCGACAGCCTGGACTGGCTGGAAGGGATCCTGTCGGACCAGCCCTACCTCGCGGGAGACCGGCTGACCGAGGCAGACTGGCGGCTGTTCACCACGCTGCTGCGCTTCGATCCCGTCTATGTCGGCCATTTCAAGTGCAATCTGCGCCGGCTGATCGACTACCCGGCGCTGTGGTCCTACACGCGCGAACTCTACCAGATGGCCGGCATCCGCGAGACCGTCGATTTCGACCACATCAAGCGGCACTATTACGAGAGCCACAAGACGATCAATCCGTCCGGTGTGGTGCCGCTCGGCCCGATCCTCGATTTCGACGAGCGGCCGGATCGGGCCTTCAACGCGTAGCGGCTATTTCTCGCCGCGTAGCCACCAGACGCGGCGACCGGCCTTGTCGGTCTCGCCCAGGATCGGGGCGAGGCCGGTCAGCAGCGCGTCGAGCGTACGGTCGAGCTGCCAGGGTGGGTTGCAGATGACCAGGCCGGTGCCATTGAACATGTCGGGCGTGGCGCGGTCGCGCACCCAGAGCTCGGCCGCCAGCAGCTTGGTGATGCCGCTTTCCGCCAGGCGCCGGTGGAAATTCGTCACCGCGCCGATGTCCTTGATCGGATACCAGAGCGCGTAGACACCGGTCGGCCAGCGCAGATACGCCTTCTCGAAGCGGTCGAACATCGTCTTGAATTCGTCCGGCTGCTCGAAGGGCGGGTCGATCAGCACGAGGCCGCGCCGCTCCTTCGGCGGCACGAACGAACCGAGCGCCAGCCAGCCATCCAGCTCGATCGCCTTGACCTGGAAATCGCCGGCGAACAGTTCGGCCAGCGTCGCATGGTCGGCCGGATGCATTTCGACGGCCGTCATCCGGTCGGACTTGCGCAGCAGATGGCGGGTCAGCCAGGGCGAGCCCGGATAATGCCGGAGCCCGCCGTCCGGATTGGCCGCCTTGACCGTGTCGAGATAGGGCGCCAGCGCGTCGGCGAGCTTGCGCGTCAGCTCGACAGCCGGCGTGCCGTCGGCCTTCAGCAGTTTGCCGATGCCGGTCTGCCATTCGTTCGTCTTGCCGGCCTCGACCGCATCGAGATCGTACAGGCCGATGCCGGCATGGGTGTCGATCACCCGGAAGGCCTTGTCCTTGACCTTCAGATGCTCGATGAGGAGCGCGAGGATGGCGTGCTTGACGACATCGGCGAAATTTCCGGCGTGATAGGCGTGACGATAGTTCATTGTCGAGGTGGTGGCATCGAAGCGTCGCCCGCGCAAGGGGCATTTCTTGCTGCCGCATAAAGTTGTCCTTGCATTTTATGCAACTTATGCGGCATTGACCGCCGATGTTCATGCCTTGATCAGGCTTTGCCTGCATAACCCGCCCAAGATCGGCACGGATGTCACCGCATTTCGTGCTGAGGATACCTGCCTGCGACCGGTCGAGACCGCCCCCCGAAGCTCCCGGAATTGAAGTCAGCCCATGGTCCTTGATTTTCTGACGCTCTCCATCGTCATCCTCCTAAACGCGCTCACGATGGCGATGATCTGGGGGCTGATCTGGTGGTCCTATCGCGGCTTCGGCGCCGCGCGGATCTGGATGATCGCTTGCCTGACGACGGCGCTGGGCGGGCTGGTGCTGTCGCTGGAAGCGGTTGCCAAAGTGCCGACCAATGTCATCGGCAACGGCTTCGTCTTCTTCGGCTTCTGCCTCTACTGGATCGGCGTGCGCAAGTTTTACGGCGAGAAGCTGCCCTGGCTCGCCAGCCTGGGCATAACCTTCGGCTCGCTCGCGATCCTCGTTCTGTTTTCCACGCTCTACCCGAGCAACGCCGCCCGCAATGCGGTCTACGCGGTCGGCCAGTCGGTGCCGTTGTTGCTGGCGATCCTCGACCTGACCCGCCCGGGCCGACGCACGCCGGGAAGCCTGCTCGCCGCCGGCGCCATGGCGGTCGGCATCGCCGTTCATGCCATCGAGACGGGTGCCAATCTGGTCTACAGCACCGGCGGCATGGCCCGGCTTTCCTACGATATCATCGAGACGGTCGTGATCCTGCTGGTCATCTTCAGCGGCGTCGTCTGGAACTTCGGCATGATCGTCATGGCGATCGACCATCTCCGCGCGGAACTTGCCATCCTCACCTATCGCGACGAACTGACCGGGCTCGGCAACCGTCGCCTGATGCTGGAGCGGCTCGCGGCAGTCGAGGCGACGGCCCGGAGCAAGCGCCGCGCCCATTCGCTGCTGCTGCTCGACCTCGACAACTTCAAGTCGATCAATGACGAACACGGCCATGCCGCCGGCGACGCCTGCCTTTGCCACGTCGCCGCAATTCTGATGGCCGAGTTGCGTCCGCGCGACCTTGTGGCGCGTCCGGGCGGCGACGAGTTCTGCATTCTATTGCCGGATACCGGCGCCGAGGAGGCCGCCCGTGTCGCGGCCGGTCTGGTCGAGGCGTTCCGGGCCAACGGGCTCGAGCGGGGCGACATTGCCATCCCGCTGACGGTCAGCATCGGTGTCGCCACCAGCACGCCCGATCGCCGCCTGACGGGCGACGAACTCGGAGAAGCGGCCGACCAGGCGCTCTATGCCGTCAAGCGGGCAGGGCGCGATGGTTATGCGGTGGCCGATCCGGACACGGCGCGGCAACCACCGCTGCGGCCGCGAGTGGCTGTGAAGACGGCGCCGCCGAGGGCGATGGCCGAGGCGATGGGAAGCGCTTCCGAAGCCGATCTTCCGGCAAAAGGCGCGCCTCCGCCCCGGCGCTAGGCCAAGCGACGGCCCGTGGGCTTGGGATCAGGCCGCGAGCAGGCGCTGGATCTCATTGATGGGGGTCTTGGTCAATTCCTTCGGCCATTCGCCGGCGATGCGGTCGGTGACCAGCTTGTGCAGGTTTTGCCGGAGGATGCCGAGGATCCTCGGCGGAGCGACGATCACCAGTTCGGAGAAGACGTTTTCCTGCGCAGCCCGATAGAGCGCCTCGGCGATGGTGCCGGCGAATTTCTGTTCTTCCAGCATGTGCCAGTCGGTCTGCTCGACGGTGCTGCGGGCCATGCCCACGCTCTGCATCACCCGGCCGGGGCGGTCGGTGCCCTGTTCCCGCGTCGCTGGATTGTAGGGGCTGCCGAGGATCTCCTCGACGACCAGATCGAGGTTCTGCGGCGTGCCGCGATTGCGCAGGAAGAGGGCCTTCTGCCCGTCGCCGACGAGGATGAGCGCGTTATGGTGGATGGAGAAATCGGGCATGGGTGACGCTCCTACTGGCAGGCCTGCACCGTGCCGGCATGGCACGGCTCACCCGGTCTACGCCTCTCGCGACGGGAGGTTCCACCATTATGGAGCGCCGGATGCGCTCCTGATACTGGAAACAGCGGCTGGCGGATCAGCTTTGCGTGTGTCTGGGTGTCACCCTCCGGGCGGTCCGTCGCGCCAGCTTTCGGCATAGCCGGCGATCATTTCGCCATAGGAATCCTCTGGCGGCAGCGCCTCGAAGCTGCGCGCGGCCGGCGTCGTCGCCCAGGCGAGCTTCTCGCGGGTCCACGTCTCGAAATAGGGGACGAACCAGCTCGGCTCGTCGAGCATGGTGGGGCGGAGATTGACGAAGAAATCGATGCCCCCGGGCCGCGTGAACATCCACGTCATGCACTGGCCGCAGAAATAGTGCTTTGAGGCCCCGCGCAGGCCGCCGACGACGGGTTCGCCTTTTGTCACTTCGAAGGCGGCGCTCGGGATGGCGGCGGAGAGAGAATAGGCGCTGGCCGACATCTTCTGGCAGCCGGTGCAGTGGCAGGCCATGGTGATAAGCGGCGGCGCGCTGATCCTCAGCCGGACCGCGCCACAACGACATCCGCCCTCGCGGACGAAGCTCGGCGGCGTAGTGTCCGTGGCCTTGTGAGGGTTGACCGTTGTGTTCATGCTGGGCTCCTGGACTGCCAGCATATTCCGCGGATCCGGCAGGTCTTGTCAAAGTCCGACCGTCGAGGCGATCACAGACCGTGTCGCATGCCGGCCGGGAAACCAGTCGCTATGATGGCGGGGTCGATTCCCGGCCGGAGCTGTATGTGAGCGAGTTCGTACCCTTCTACCGCCTGGCCATTGCGATCGCGATCGGCCTCATCATTGGCGTCGAGCGACACTGGCGCGAGCGTGAGGCGGCGCCAGGCCTACGCACCGCCGGAATTCGCACGTTTGCCATGATCGGCATGCTGGGCGGCATTGTCGGCTTGATCGAGCAAGCCTTGCCGGCCGGCGGCCAACCCGGAATCGTCACCGGAACCATCTTCCTGGCCTTCTCCGCCGTCTTCGCCTTCTACAAGTGGCGGGAGGCGGAGGCCGAGCGCGATTTCAGCGTCACCAGTGTCGTGGCGGCGATGGCGACTTTCCTGTTCGGCGTGCTCGCCGTCCTCGGTGATGTGAGGCTCGCGGCGGCTGGCGGCGTCGCGCTGACGGCGATCCTGGCGAGCCGTCAGCCCCTGCATCATTTCATCGAGCGGCTGAGCTGGATCGAGCTGCGGTCGGCGATCATCCTGCTGGCGATGACCTTCGTCATCCTGCCGCTGCTGCCGTCCGCGCCCTATGGCCCCTTTGGTGGCATCTCGCTGCGCGCCGTCTGGTCGCTCGCCATTCTGCTCGCCGCCATCTCCTATGTCGGCTACGTCGCGGTCCGTCTGCTCGGCCCGGGGCGGGGGGAACTGGCGGCCGGCGCGGCCGCGGGGCTGGTGTCGTCGACCGCCGTGACGCTCGATAATGCGCGCCGCGCGGCTGCCGGGGGCGATGCGGCCCGGCTCGCGGCGGGTGCCGCGGTGGCCGGTGGGGTCTCCTATCTGAGAACCGCGGCCCTCGTGCTCGGGCTGGCGCCGTCACTCGCCTGGCTGTTGCTGCCGCCCTTCATCGCCGGAGCCCTGGCGATGGCGGCCGGCGTCGCGTGGCTGATCCGGGGGCAGAGCGACACGTCGCGGGATGCGGCGGCGATGGTCAACCCGTTCGACCTCGTCGGCGTGCTCAAGATGGCGCTGTTCCTTGCCGCCGTCGGGTTCATCGTGCGCGCGGCTTCGGCCGCCTTCGGCTCGGCCGGCATCGTGTTCGCCTCCGCGCTCGCCGGCATTGGTGACGTCGATGCCGCTGCGGTGACGGTGGCTGGCCTGCCGACGCTGGAAGTCAGCGTCGGGGCGTTGGCGATCGCGGCGGCCGTAGCCTCCAACACTGTTGCCAAGGCCCTCTATGCGCTCGTTTTGGGGGGAGGCCGCTATGGCAGCCGCTTCGCCATTCTTTCCGCCGGCGCGCTGCTGTTCGGCGCCGCAGCCTATTGGCTGACCAAGCTGCTGCTGGCGTAAGCCTTCGCCGGCAGGCGTTCTGTCGCCGCCGCTAGGCGGAGAAGGTCGGGCTTACCAGCATTCCGCCTAGTTCGGTCGGAAGCTCGCCCTGGATCACCAGGCGCTCATTCGCGACCGTGGCGAGGCCGCCGGCGACGAGTGCCAGCGCCAGCGGGTAGATCTGGTGCTCGGCCGCGAGCACGCGCTTCGCCAGGGTGTCGGGCGTATCGTCGAGCGCCACCGGCACCGCCGCCTGGCCGATGATCGGGCCGGAATCCATCTGCGCCCGGACGAAATGCACCGTGCATCCGTGCAGGCGCATGCCGGCTGCGATGGCGCGCTCATGCGTGTCGAGACCGGGGAACAGCGGCAGCAGCGACGGGTGGATGTTGATCATCCGGTCGCGCCAGGCCTCGACGAAGCTATCGCTCAGCAGGCGCATGAAGCCGGCGAGGCAGACGAGATCGATGTTCTCGGCGCGTAGGCGCTCGTCCATCGCCGCGTCGAATTCGGCGCGGCTGGAAAAGCCCTTGTGGTCGATCACCGCCGTGGCGATGCCGGCCTCGGCGGCGCGGGCGAGCCCGCCCGCGTCGGCGCGGTTTGAAAGCACGAGGGCGATCTCGGCCGGAAAATCCGGATCGGCGGCGGCCTCGATCAGGGCCGTCATGTTCGAGCCGCGGCCCGAGATCAGGATCGCGACGCGCTTTCTCGCCATCGTCAAAGCGCCAGGGCGCCGGAGAAGACGACGCCTTCGCCTTCGCGCGGCACCAGCGTGCCCAAGCGCATGACCGTCTCGCCTTCGGCGGCGAGCGCAGCCGTCACGGCATCGGCCGCCTCGGGAGCGACGACGACGATCATGCCGACGCCGCAGTTGAAGGTGCGCAGCATTTCATGTTCGGCGACGCCGCCGGTCTTCGACAGCCAGCCGAACACGGGCGGGACAGTAACGGCGTCGAGATCAACGGAAGCTGCCAGCGCGTCGGGCAAAACGCGCGGAATGTTGTCGACGAAGCCGCCGCCGGTGATGTGGGCCATCGCCTTGATCGCGCCGGTGGCGCGGATCGCGGCGAGCAGCGGCTTCACATAGATGCGCGTCGGCGCCAGCAAGGCGCGGCCGAGCGTAAGCTCCGGTGCGAACGGGGCAGGTGCGTCGAAGCCGAGGCCGGACAACTCGACAATCTTGCGGACCAGCGAGAAGCCGTTCGAATGCACGCCGGAGGAGGCGAGGCCGAGCAGCACGTCACCCTCGGCGACGTCAGGGCGGGGCAGCAGGCCCGTGCGTTCGACGGCGCCGACAGAGAAGCCGGCGAGATCATAGTCGCCCGCCTTATAGAGGCCGGGCATCTCGGCCGTCTCGCCGCCGATCAGCGCGGCGCCGGCGATGCGGCAGCCCTCGGCGATGCCGGCGACGACGGTCGCGGCCTCGGCCGGATCGAGCTTGCCGGTGGCGAAATAGTCGAGGAAGAAGAGCGGCTCGGCGCCCTGGACGATCAGATCGTTGACGCACATGGCGACTAGGTCGATGCCGACGGTGTCATGGATGCCCGTGTCGATCGCGACCTTCAGCTTTGTGCCGACGCCGTCATTGGCGGCAACGAGCAGCGGATCGGTGTAGCCGGCCGCCTTCGGATCGAAGACGCCGCCGAAGCCGCCGATATCGGCGTCGGCGCCGGGGCGCCGGGTCGCCTTGACGAGCGGCTTGATCATTTCGACGAGACGGTTGCCGGCGTCGATATCGACGCCTGCGTCGGCATAGCTCAGGGCGTTTTTGGCGCCGGTCTTTTCGGTCATCGAAGGATCCCGGTTGCTTTGGGCAGGGAGGACCACATCCGCGCCATCCCCGTCAACCCGGAATCACCGGTTGCGCTCAATTGTGGCCTGTTGGCGACGTCGAACGGCCCCGTAGCGGCAATTGGGGCGGTCGGGCGCGCAATCGGCAAACAATCCCCGCCTTCCCCAGTTGCCGCATCCGGCGGCCGGCTGTCCTTGACCGCTTTGCCATGCAGGCCCTATCTGGACGCAACGGGCTGTGCCGGATGGCCCGGCCGATCGATGAAAGAGGGGGCGGCATCGCCGTGAATCTGCAACGTCAGATCGGATTTTGGCTGGGCGCACTCCTTGTCTTCGTGGTGTTCCTGGTTGTGTTCAGCAATGTGCTGTTGCCCTTCGTGGCCGGCATGGCGGTCGCCTACGGGCTCGACCCGATCGCTGACCGGCTGGAACGATTCGGCCTCGGCCGATTGGCGGCTTCGCTCGTCATCCTCGTCGGCTTCGTCATTCTTCTCGTTCTGCTCGTCGTTCTGCTGGTGCCGCTGCTCGTCAATCAGCTCGCCGCGTTTATCGACAAGATGCCGAGCTATGCCCTGCAGCTGCAGGCGCTGGTACAGGCGCTCCTCGACACCCGTCTTGGTCATCTGATCCAGGTCGACTCCGGCCAGTTCAACAGCTCGATGGGCTCGCTGATGGCGGAGGCGGCCGGCTGGCTGTCGACGCTCCTGAAGTCGATCTGGAGTGGCGGATCGGCGCTGGTCGACGTGGCGGCGCTGTTCGTCGTCACGCCCGTCGTGGCGTTCTACATGCTGATCGACTGGGACCGGATGGTCGCCCGCATCGACAGCTGGGTGCCGCGCGATCATGTCGAGACGGTGCGGGCGATCGCCCGCGACATCGACCACGCCATTGCCGGCTTCGTGCGCGGGCAGGGCCTCGTCTGCATGCTGCTCGGCAGCATCTACGCTATCGGCCTGATGCTGGTCGGCCTGAATTTCGGCCTCCTGATTGGCATCGGCGCGGGGCTGCTGTCCTTCATCCCCTATGTCGGGACGACGGTCGGCTTCGTCGTCGGCGTTAGCGTGGCGCTGGTGCAGTTCTGGCCCGAATGGCAGTGGATCGGCGCGACCGTTCTGGTCTTCGCCGTTGGCCAGTTCATCGAGGGCAACATCCTGCAGCCTCGCCTGGTCGGCCGCAGCGTCGGGCTGCACCCGGTCTGGCTGATGTTCGCACTGTTCGCCTTCGGCGCCCTGTTCGGCTTCGTCGGCCTGCTCATCGCCGTGCCGGCGGCCGCCGCCGTCGCCGTGCTGATGCGCTTCGCCATCGCGCGCTATCTGACCAGCCCGATCTACCGGGGGCAGACCGATGGCGACGAGCCGCCGGCTTCTCTTCGTTGAGCGTCCAGCGTTCGAGCGTTTTGTACCATGAGTGATTCTTCCCTGCGGCAGCTGCCGCTCTCCCTGCCGCACAGCGCGGCCATGACCCGGGAGGACTTCGTCGTCGGCAGGGCCAACCAGTCGGCGATTGCCCTGGTCGACCGCTATCCCGATTGGCCCAATCCGGTCGCTTTGCTGGTCGGCCCGGTCGGTTCGGGCAAGACCCATCTCGGGCAGATCTGGAAGACGGTCGCCGGCGCCTCCGAAATCGCGGCGCGGGATCTCGCTACGGCCGGTCTCGACGAACTGGTCGGCTCCGGCCCCGTCCTCGTCGAGGATCTGCACGACGAAGACGTCTCGCAGCCGGCCCTGTTTCATCTGCTCAATATGGTGCGCGAGCGCCGTGTGTCGGCCCTCCTCACCAGCCGGCTGCCGCTGCAGGGGCTGGATTTCAAACTGCCGGACCTTGCGTCGCGCCTGCGCGCCACCGTGCCGGCGGAACTGAACGAGCCCGACGATGACCTGCTGGCGCGGGTGATCTTCAAGCTTTTCTCCGACCGGCAGCTTGCCGTAGACCCGACTGTGGTCGATTTCATCAGTCGTCGCATGGAGCGCTCGCTGGGCGCGGCCAACCGGCTGGTGGAGCTGCTCGACCATGAGGCGCTGGCAGCCGGGCGTCCGCTCACCCGCCAGCTGGCGGCGACGGTACTGTCGCGCGAGGCGGGAGACGAGCCGGAACTGCCCTTCGACGACTAAAGACTGCTTTGCCGCCTGAGCAGGACGCAATTGTCACAATTCGCGTGTATCCTGCCGGGAAACGCGAGTGGAAGAGCGGTGATGGACCAGAAGAACCCCGACGCCAAGGTTGCCTTGGCTGCCATCAAGGTCGAGGCCGAGGAGGCGGACAGGCTGCGCCACAGCCCGGAGCGCTTCATCAACCGGGAGCTTTCCTGGCTGGAGTTCAATCGCCGCGTGCTCGAAGAGGCCGGCAACAGCCATCACCCGCTGCTCGAGCGGCTGCGTTTCCTGTCGATCTCGGCCAACAATCTCGACGAGTTCTTCATGGTGCGCGTCGCCGGCCTCCGGGGCCAGCAGCGCGAAGGCGTCAGCATGACCAGCGACGACGGCCTGACGCCGAGCGAGCAACTGGTTCGCATCGCCGACGCCGTGTCGACGCTCGCCTCCGATCAGCAGACCCGCTGGGCCGAACTTCGCGGCGAGCTGGCCATTTCCGGCATCATGCTCACCGATCCGGCCGGTCTGAAGGACAGCGAGCGGAGCTGGCTCGAGGGCTATTTCATGGACTCGGTGTTTCCGGTCCTGACGCCGCTCGCCATCGATCCGGCCCATCCGTTCCCGTTCATTCCCAATCTCGGCTTCTCGCTGGTCATGCAGTTGGTGCGGCCGGCGACGGGCAACCGGATGACCGCGCTGCTGCGCGTGCCGATGACGCTCGATCGCTTCATCCGGCTACCGTCCACCGAGCCCGGCGTCGATCGCTACATCAGCCTCGAGAACGCGGTCTCGCTGTTCACGCAGCGCCTGTTCCCGAGCTACACGATCGAGGGCGTCGGCGCCTTCCGCATCATTCGCGACTCCGACATCGAGGTTGAGGAAGAGGCCGAGGATCTTGTCCGCTTCTACGAGACGGCGCTGAAGCGTCGCCGGCGCGGCTCGGTCATCCGGCTCGAGATCGAATCGGCGACGCCGGACGCGCTGCGGAACTTCGTCGCCGGCGCGCTCGCCGTGCTGCCCGACGAGATCTTCCTCGTCGACGGCATGCTGGCGTTGAACGACCTGTCGCAGCTGGTCGGCATCGATCGGCCGAACCTGAAGTTCCCGCCCTATCAGGCGCGTTTCCCCGAGCGGATCCGCGAGAATGGCGGCGACTGCTTCGCCGCGATCCGCGAGAAGGACCTGATCGTCCACCATCCTTACGAATCCTTCGACGTCGTGGTGCAGTATCTGCGCCAGGCGGCGCTCGATCCGGATGTGGTGGCGATCAAGCAGACCCTCTACCGCACCTCGAAGGACAGCCCGATCGTCCGTGCGCTGGCCGAAGCCGCCGAGGCCGGCAAGTCGGTGACGGCGCTGGTCGAGCTCAAGGCGCGCTTCGACGAGGAGGCCAACATCAAGTGGGCGCGCGATCTCGAGCGCGCCGGCGTCCAGGTCGTCTACGGCTTCATCGAGCTGAAGACCCATGCCAAGCTGTCGCTCGTCGTCCGTCGCGAGAACGGCCAGCTCATCAGCTACGTGCATATCGGCACGGGCAACTACCACCCGATCACCGCCCGTGTGTACACGGATCTGTCCTATTTCTCGGACGATCCGGCCATCGCCCGCGATGTCGCGCGCATCTTCAATTACATCACCGGCTATACGGAGCCGGTCGAGATCGAGCGGCTGTCGACCTCGCCGCATTTCCTGCGCAAGCGCATTCTCGATCTGATCTATGCCGAAATCGATCATGTGAAGGCTGGACGGCCCGGCGCGATCTGGATGAAGATGAATTCGCTCGTCGATCCCCAGATCATCGACGCGCTCTATGACGCCAGCCGCGCCGGGGTCGACATCGAACTCGTCATCCGCGGCATCTGTTGTCTGCGGCCGGGCGTGCCCGGGCTTTCGGATCGGATTCGGGCCCGTTCGATCGTCGGGCGGTTCCTGGAGCACGCCCGCATTCTCTGTTTCGGCAATGGCCACGGGTTGCCCTCGCCGGAAGCGATCGTTTATATCGGATCAGCAGACATGATGCCGCGGAACCTCGATCGTCGCGTGGAAGCGATGATCCCGATGCTGAATCCGACCGTGCACGAACAGGTGCTCGATCAGATCATGGTCGCTAACCTGAAGGACAACCAGCAGAGTTGGGAGATCCAGCCTGACGGAACGTCGCAAAGGATCGTGCCGCGCAAGGGCGATGAAGTCTTCAACGCCCAGTCCTATTTCATGACAAACCCGAGTCTCTCAGGCCGTGGAAAATCGCTCAAAACCAGCTCGCCTCGGTCCATCGGGAGCCGACCTGCCAAGCCTTGAGTCCGACACCGTAATCCAGGGGGATGCGGTCGCACATGAGTATGCGCCGGGACGGCTGAAGGGCAGCGGTCCCGTCGCGATCATCGATATCGGCTCGAACTCGGTTCGCCTCGTCGTCTATGAGCGCTTGAGCCGGTCGCCGATGGCCCTCTTCAATGAAAAGGAACTGGCCGGCCTCGGTCGTGGCATCGCCGGAACCGGTAAGCTCAACGATCAGGCTGTCGAAGCGGCGCTCGCCGCGATGCGCCGGTTCATGGGCCTTTGCGACCAGATGCAGGTCCAGTCCGTCCATGTCCTGGCGACGGCGGCGGCGCGCGAGGCCTCGAACGGCGCCGCTTTCCTGGCGCAGGTCGAGGAAATCACCGGCGCCGACGTATCCCTGCTCAGCGGACCCGAGGAGGCGCGGCTCTCTGCCATGGGCGTGCTCTCGGGCATTCACGACCCGGATGGCATCGCCGGCGATCTCGGCGGCGGCAGCCTTGAGGTCGTTGATATACAGGGCAAGAAAATCGGTCTTGGCGAGACTTTCCCGCTGGGTGGTCTGCGTCTGGAGGAAATGTCCGAGAAGACGCTGAAGAAGGCCGAGAAGATCGCCACGGATGCGCTGGCCAACTCCGCCGTTCTGGCGAAGGGGGAGGGCAGGCCCTTCTACGCGATCGGCGGCACCTGGCGGTCCCTGGCGCGCCTGCACATGCGCCAGAAGGGCTATCCGCTCCACATCATGCATGAATATGCGATACCGGCGGACGAGGCGCTCGACTTCTGCCGGATGGTGGCACGCCGCGATGCGGAGTCGCTCGATTCGATCGAGGCAGTCTCGAAGAGCCGTCGCCTGCTGCTGCCCTATGGCGCCATCGTGCTGGAGCAGGTCATCCGCGTGATGAAGCCGTCGGTGATCATTCTGTCGGCGCTGGGCGTTCGCGAAGGGCTGCTCTACGACCTGCTCGATGAAGAGACGCGGGCGACCGATCCGTTGATCTCCGCCGCCGAGGAGCTGGCGCTGCTGCGCTCACGTTCGCCCGGCCATGTACGCGAGCTCGGACCTTGGACCGGCCTGGCGCTGGCGGCCGTCGGCATTGACGAGACGGCCGAGGAAGCGCGGTTGCGCACCGCTGCTTGCCTGCTCGCCGACATCGGCTGGCGCGCCCATCCCGACTATCGCGGCGAGCAGAGCCTCAATCTGATCGCCCATGGCTCGTTCGTCGGCATCGACCATCCGGGCCGCGCCTATCTCGCGCTGGCCAACTACTATCGCCACGAGGGCCTGGTCGACGAGCACCTCTCCTCGCGCATCCGCGAACTGGCGACGACGCGATTGATCGAGCGCGCTCGCGCGCTGGGCGCCGCGCTTCGTGTCGCCTATCTCGTCTCGGGATCGATGGCGGGTGTCATTCCGCGCACGCGGATCGAGGTTCGTGGCGATCAGTTGACATTGGTCCTGCCGCCGGATCGGGCGATGCTCGCCGGCAGCCGCCTGCAGCGCCGCGTCGCGCAATTGGCGAAGCTGGGCGCACTGAAGCCCGCCATCGTCGTCGAAGATATCGACTGAACCCGGCCGGACAAAAAGAAAGCGCCGACGGCGGACCGTCGGCGCTTTGATATTCTGCTCGCGTCAGCGCGGGATCAGGCTGCTTCGATGGCCGGCTTCGGCTCGTCGCCGACAATCGTCACCCTGCGGCCGTCGAGTCGCAGCGAAATGTCGCCGCGCTTCAGCTTCAGCGCCTGTTCGCCGAACAGCTCGCGGCGCCAGCCCTGCAGCGGCGCAACGTCGGCATTGCTGTCGCCGGCGATCGCCTCGAGGTCATCGACGGTCGCGATCACGCGGGCGGCGACGCCGTGTTCCTCGCTGGTCATCTTCAGCAACACCTTGAGCAGGTCGACCGCGGCGCCATTGCCGTCCGAGGCCGGCTTTACCTTCGGCACTTTCGGCAGTTTGTCCTTCGGCAGGTCGACGGCGCGCTTGACGGCGGCGAGGATATCCTCTGCGGTGCGCGACCGCTCGAAGCCGCGCGGAATCGTGCGCAGCCGGGCCAGCGCCTCGGCGGTGGTCGGATGCTGCTCGGCGATCTCGTAGACGGCGTCGTCCTTCAGGATGCGGCCGCGCGGCACATCGCGGGCCTGCGCCTCGCGCTCGCGCCAGGCAGCGACCTCCATCAGGACCGCCAGTTGCAGCGGCTTCTTGATCCGCATCTTGAGACGCTTCCAGACATTGGCGGGATCGACCTGATAGGTCTCCACCGACGTCAGGACGTTCATTTCTTCCGCGACCCACTCGTTGCGGTTCTGCTTGTCGAGCTTCTGCTTTAGCGACAGATAGACGTCGCGCAGGTGGGTGACGTCGGCGATGGCATACTCGACCTGCTGCGGCGTCAGCGGACGGCGGCTCCAGTCGGTGAAGCGCGACGACTTGTCGATCGGGTGGCCGGTGATGCGCCCGACGAGCTGATCATAGCTGATCGATTCGCCGAAGCCGCACACCATGGCCGCGACCTGGGTGTCGAAGATCGGATGGGGGAGGATGCCGCCGAGATGCCAGACGATCTCGATGTCCTGCCGGGCGGCATGGAATACCTTCACCACCTTGTCGTTGGCCATCAGCGCGAAGAAGGGCGCGAGGTCGAGACCGGGAGCTTCGGCGTCGATGATCACCGCTTCGTCCGTGCTTGCGATCTGGATGATGCAAAGCTTCGGCCAGTAGGTGGTCTCGCGCATGAACTCGGTATCGACAGTGACGAATTCGTACCGGGATAGGCGATCGCAGGCGGCGGCGAGGGCTTCTGTTGTCGTAATAATATCGGTCATGAAGCTTCTAATAGCGCAGCCGGAACGGCTTGTCGCGGGGGAGGCTGAATCACAGATGGAGAGAGCCCAGGCTCCGGCGACGCCGGGCGCCAGGAGAAAGCGCCTCATGCATCGACTGCGGGCCTGGGCAATCCAAATCCCGCCATGGCGCGCGACGACTAGTCAGTCGCGAGCCAACCGATAGGGCCGGAGTACATCCGTCCTGACCCGATCGTTCGGACTGCGGCGCCTTGCGGCGCGCGGCCCGTATGGAGTGGCTGGGATGAAACCTAGATGGGGAGGCGTTCCGGGATTGCAAGGGGGCGTCTCCACGCCCCGTTCTTGACAAAGCCGGACCCTCGTGTGTTCTTCCGCGCGCGTGCGGATATATCTTGTCAGCCGATCTATGCGCATGCCCTGTTGACGCCAGACCAAACCGGATCCCAGCACCATGCACCGCTATCGCACCCATACCTGCGGACAACTCCGCGAGACCCATGCGGGCGAGACCGTCCGTCTCTCGGGCTGGGTCCATCGTGTGCGAGATCACGGCGGCTTGCTTTTCATTGATCTGCGCGATCATTACGGCCTGACGCAGATTGTCTGCGATCCCGACTCGCCGGCCTTCAAGGTGGCTGAGGCGGTTCGTTCCGAATGGTGCATCCGGATCGACGGTGTCGTGAAAAAGCGTACGCCCGAGACGGTCAACGCCAACCTCGCCACCGGCCAGATCGAGCTCTTTGCGAACGAGATCGAGGTTCTGGGCGCGGCCAGGGAGCTGCCGCTGCCGGTGTTCGGCGAGCCGGAATATCCGGAAGACATCCGCCTCAAGTACCGCTTCCTCGACCTGCGTCGCGAAACGCTGCACGCCAACATCGTCAAGCGCACGCAGATCATCGCCGCGATGCGCGAGCGCATGACCGAGATCGGCTTCCACGAGTACACGACGCCGATCCTGACCGCGTCGTCGCCGGAAGGCGCGCGCGACTTCCTGGTGCCGTCGCGCATCCATCCTGGCAAGTTTTACGCGTTGCCGCAGGCGCCCCAGCAGTTCAAGCAGCTCTTGATGATGGCCGGCTTCGACCGCTACTTCCAGATCGCGCCCTGCTTCCGCGACGAGGACCCGCGCGCCGACCGCCTGCCGGGCGAATTCTACCAGCTCGACCTCGAGATGAGCTTCGTCACCCAGGAAGACGTCTGGAACACGATGGAGCCGGTTCTGCGCGGCATCTTCGAGAAGTTCGCCGACGGCAAGCCGGTCAGCCAGAAGTTCCGCCGCATTCCCTATGACACGGCGATCCGCACCTATGGTTCGGACAAGCCGGACCTGCGCAACCCGATCGAGATGCAGGCCGTCACCGAGCATTTCGCCGGTTCCGGCTTCAAGGTGTTCGCCCGCATGATCGAGGCGGACCCGAAGGCCGAGGTCTGGGCGATCCCGGCCAAGACCGGCGGCTCCAGAGCCTTCTGCGACCGCATGAACTCCTGGGCTCAGGGCCAGGGCCAGCCCGGCCTTGGCTACATCTTCTGGCGCACCGAGAACGACGTTCTCGAGGGCGCCGGTCCGGTTGCCAAGAACATCGGCCCGGAGCGCACCGAGGCGATCCGCGTCCAGCTCGGCCTGGAGGATGGCGACGCCGTCTTCTTCGTCGCCGGCGATCCCACGAAGTTCTACAAGTTCGCCGGCGATGCGCGCACCCGCGTCGGCACGGACCTGAACCTCGTCGACAAGGACCGGTTCGAGCTCTGCTGGATCGTCGACTTCCCGTTCTACGAATGGGACGAGGAGACGAAGACGCTCGATTTTGCGCACAACCCGTTCTCCATGCCGCAGGGCGGCATCGAGGCGCTGACGAACCAGGATCCGTTGACGATCAAGGCGTATCAGTACGACGCCGTCTGCAATGGTTTCGAGATCGCTTCAGGCTCGATCCGCAACCAGCTGCCGGAGACGATGGTCAAGGCGTTCGAGCTGGTCGGCCGTTCGAAGGAGGACGTCGAGCGTGATTTCGGCGGTCTCTACCGTGCGTTCCAGTACGGTGCGCCGCCGCATGGCGGCATGGCCGCCGGCGTCGACCGCATCGTCATGCTGCTCTGCGGCGCGCAGAACCTGCGCGAGATCACGCTGTTCCCGATGAACCAGCAGGCGGAAGACCTGCTGATGGGCGCACCGAGCGATCCGACACCGAAGGCGCTGCGCGAGTTGCACATCCGCCTGAACCTGCCGAGCTGATCGGCAGGAGGCGGGCGCCAGCCTGTGGACGACGGCGAATAGTTCTTTAGCCGGGGTTCACAAACGAGGGGTGTCCGTCTATATCACCACTGCGCGACGTCGACAGGCGTCGCGCGTGACGCGGGGTGGAGCAGCCCGGTAGCTCGTCAGGCTCATAACCTGAAGGTCATCAGTTCAAATCTGGTCCCCGCAACCAGCATTATAAAAAAAAGCCCCGGATCGCAAGATCCGGGGCTTTTTCTATGGCGGCATCCGCCCGGAATTCGCAGGACTTGATGCACACAGCCTCAAGCGGTCGGTTCCTATGCCTTCATCAAGCGGTGGGCGTCAGGCACGTGGCGACGAGTTTCCCGAGCGCCTCTTTTACCTTCATTGGTCCGGATGCCACGTCCATGGTGGCTATTGTGAGTGTTCGGCCACTAGACTTCGCAGCAATCGCGTAGTTTTGAAGCTGCGCCGCCGCGCCGAGTTCACCGTGGTGCGGATAGAGGAGCATGGTGCGCGAGCAGTCATAGAGCTGCCCATAGGCCATGAGCTGGTACACGTCAGCCTGGCTGACGCCCTGCTTGGGGTCATCGATCCGTGACGTCATTCGCTTCCACTTGGTGTCGATGATGAGGACCATTTCGTTGCCACTGCGTACGATGATATCGGGCTGCGTGCGAAAGCGACCGGTTTCGCCTTCATAGAGGCAGTCTCGGTGACCTCCCTGCGTGGTGACGCTGAGGTCGGTGCCTGCCAGTGTGCGCCTCAGCAGGCGTGCGATATATGCCTCGAACAGCACATTCATCTCGAACAGCAGCGCGTGCCCATCGATAGCGCCGCCACTGGTCTGCTGGTGGCGGCTTGCCAGCAGAAGTCGGGCAAGGGCGAGCAGTTCCCGCCATCGCTCGTTGGTGCGATCGAGCACGATTGTGTCCCAGGGCAATGCAGCTGGCGTGACCTCGGTGATGTCGGTGTAGGCGAAGGCAAGCTCCCGCAGGGTGCGTTGATTGTCTGCCGCCTGGGCCAAGCGCGACAGTCGCGCGACGGCCGCCTTCATCACCTGATTGAGCGCAATGTCGGGCGATAGCGTGTCGAACCGGCAGGCGAGTTTTTGGGGCGCTGCCGCAAGCACCGAGAACTGACGCGTCAGGTTGAGCCGACCACGCAGGGAAGGGCGGTCTTCCTCATCGGCAACATAGCGCCGCGGCATACCCTGGCGTATCGCATCGGTAAGCTTGCGGCAGAACAGGCGGATCAGAACTTCGAGTACCGTGTCGCGTTGCCAGCCCAGATGCGCCAGTTCGCTGACATCGACGCGAATGTCCTGCGCCACCGCGAGCATGTGTATCAGGCGATGCCGGAGCGTGGGGGCATCCGTGACGCCCGTCTCGTCCAGCCCTTCGATCTTGGGCAGGATCTCAAGCTGACAACCGGGCGCGGCGAGGACTCCGACGACCCCGCGAGCGCGCAGATACTGACGGCCATGGTCGAGCACGCCCGATCCGCTGGCGGCGAAGGTCGATGCCTGTGCCACCGCTGCGAGGCGAGCGGCCGCGGGCTCGGGGATGGTGTTATCGCAATCCCCGTAAGCGAGGCGCCCCCACTCCAGGAGCGTGCGCCGGATCACGCTGAAACCAGTCGTGTGTAGTCGAACCCATCCTCATGGCTGCGCAGCGACCAGCGGAATCGTCCGGCGGACTCGACGGCATTGTCGAGACCTGGCGGCGGCTTCAGGACTGTACGGTTGAGAAAGCCGCCGCGGATCGACCCTTCGTGCGCCTCCGCGTCGCCGACGACCGCGGCGATCTTGCTCCAGTCCTCGTAGAAGTATTCCGCGAGCAGCGGGATGATCTTGTGTCGCATGACGGCATCGACATCGCCTCGTGTCTCGCAATTCATGAAATAGGCGTGGCCGATCTGATGTTCGCGGTCGAACAAATACTCAATTCGCTCGTTGATCGTGGCCAGCAGCTGCGCAAGATCGATGCCGGTGCGCCTTGCGGCATTCTTCAGTGCCGCTGGGTCCGGCATGAGTTCCCGAAACTCGAACCGACGGCGCAGCGCCGTGTCGAGCAAAGCGATCGAGCGGTCCGCCGTGTTCATGGTCCCGACGATGTGGAGATTGGCCGGGACGCCGAATTCGTCCGGGGAATAGGGGAGGCGCACCTTGAGCTGGTTCGGCTGCCCGAGCCGCTTGTCCGGTTCGAGCAGGGTTATCAGTTCGCCGAAGACTTTGGAGATGTTGGCCCGATTGATTTCGTCGATGATGAGAACGAACTGGTCGGGATCGATGGCGGCCTGTGGTTGTTGGCTGTTCATGTAACGCTCGAGAGCGGGCACATTCAGCTCCTCCTTTTCCAGGAGGTAGATCGTCCTCATGCTGAACTTGCGCCTGTAGATCTCGCTGACGGGGACGCCGTCGCGATCAACCCAAAGCCAGCGCACAGCGCGCCGATGAGCATATCCGCCCTCCGGGCGAGGATGGAATTCATAGCCGCCTGTCACTTCGCCAATCGCCCTGAAGAGGCCATTGCCCTTTGTCGCGACCACGATGTCGCCTGGATTGACCCAGTTCCGGAATATGAACGGCATCTGGACGCGTCCCGACTGCGCGTTGAGTTCGCCTTGCCAGTTACCCAGTTTGCGGCAGGCCTCGATCATCGCTTCGCGGCCGGCGTATCTTTCGTCACTCCAGTCGATGTCTTCGAAACCAAGAAGGGTATAGCCGCCGGTAATGGCCTCCTCAAACAGGTAGGCATCCTCGGGATTCGCGGCCTCGCCGATTGACGTCTTGAATACCTGCCGTCCTTCGATCGCGATTGCATTCGGCCCGGCCGATTGCCCCCGGCTTGTCTCGGCGCGGCGGGCGATGCGGCGGAAAATCCCGGGAATGGTTTCCAGCCGGAAGCCCGTGCTGGCGTTGCCGTCTCCGTCCGTGTCGGTCACCGGCTGCTTGCCCTCCACGAAGTCCTCGTAGGACATCGACTGATGAAAGGTGACAAACTCAATGCGCTTGGCGTCGCAAAGCCGCTGGTAGCTGGCCATCAGACTGTCGCGGTCTTCCGGCACGATCTCGCCGCAAAGGCGCACGGCCTCTGCCGCCGTGGCGAAGGTCTTGCCGGTGCCTGGCGGTCCATAGAGGATGAGGTTGGTCGGTCGGGCCATGGTGCTGTCTCCTGGGACGTCGGACACGATGGTCGAATTGACGGGATGGCCATCCACCCGGAATCGAAACACGGTGGCGGGGCTCTGCTCGGCGCCGATCCGCTCTGGGGCTGGAACTTGGGCTAGTTCCTGCATCTTGCGGCCAGTCAGCGCCTGGCAGATGTTCGCCCAGGCCTGATTGAGGTCGAGCGCCTGGTGCACATCGCGAACCAGAACGTCAATCATTTCGAGGCCTTCGTCGCGAGCCGGCTCAATATAGCGCTCGAGTACATATTGCCGGATGCAGTCGGCATCCTTGCTGCTTCTTGGGCTTTCTCCGTCGAGAAAGCGCCCATAGCTTGCCAGCCAGGTGTTCCAATTGGACAGGCGATTGAGTGGGCTTTCCGATACCGGCATCAGGATGCGGTAGTCTTGGCCGCCGTCGCGCGCATTCTGTCGCATCCCCCGCAACCGCTCGCGCAAGTGTTCGAAGCGGTCGAACTCCCAAGCGGCATCAAGGTCAGAACAAGATGAGCCCAATTCAACGAGCTTACGTTCGATTGCTTTGACGGCGGATTTGCGCGATTGGCGGCCCGCTTTAGTCTGCGCGCCACCAGCCTCCAGCCATTCGCTGAATTCCTGTTCTTTCATTCGTGGATCCCCCCGGCAGGCCGATCATAGATCACGCTGCCATGACTTGAGGAGAGTTCGGACAGAAAGTTTCATCGCGCCGTTAGCCCTCGGCTCAGCTCTTGCCGGACTTCTTGCCTTTTCCCTTGGCGTAGACCTCATAGACCTGCTCGGCCATCTGGCGCAGCGAGCGGCCGATATTGGCGTATTCATACTCGTTGAGGTTTGCCAGCGAGGCGCGTCCGGCGGGCTGCTTCGTGCCGAAGCCGCTGCCGGGCAACAGCACGATGCCGGTGTCGCTGGCGATGCGGAACAGCAGCTCGGTCGGCGAGACATTTTTCTTCACCCAGTTGGCGAAGTCGTCGCCATGCAGGCGGCGGGCAATGTCCTCGAGATCCAGCAGCGTATAGTAGTCCACCTGGTTGCCGCCCGATTCCGGCGCCAGGCCAAGTTCGCGATAGAGCGCGGCCTCGCGCCGGCGGATCAGCTTCTTCACCTCCGCCTTGTAGCCGTCGCTTTCGTCCATCAGGGCGAACAGCGAGAACAGCACCATCTGGACCTGCTGCGGCGTCGACAGGCCCGCCGTGTGGTTGAGTGCCACGGTCCGGCTGTCGGCGACCAGACGGTCGAGGAATTTGAGCTCCGAGACCTTCGGGACGAGCGACGAATAGCGCTCGTCCAGCTCGGCCTTGGCGGCCTTAGGCAGGGCGGCGAGCTTGTCGTCGTAGATATTGCCGCGCTGCATCGCGATCACGCCGAGCCGCCAGCCCGTCGCGCCGAAATATTTCGAGAAGGAATAGACCAGCAGCGTATTGGCGGGGCAGGAGGCGAACAGCGATTTGAAGTCGTCGGCAAAGGTGCCGTAGACGTCGTCGGTCAGGATCATCAGGTCCGGCCGCTTCTCGGCGACGATCTTGGCGATCCGCTCCAGGCTGCGGTCGTCCATCTTCACCGAGGGCGGATTGCTCGGATTGATGCAGAAGAAGATCTTAACGTCCTTGTCGAGCAGCTTGTCGATCTCGCTGTCGGGATACTGCCACTCGGCCGCTGGATCGGCGTTGATGTGGATTTGTTTCAGCCGGTAGTTGTTGAGCTCGGGAATTTCGATATAGGGCGTGAAGGCCGGCATGCCGATGGCGACCGTATCGCCCTCGGCGATCAGCTTGTTCTGCTTCAGCGTGTCGAAGATATAGGTCATGGCGGCGGTGCCGCCCTCGACCGCGAACAGGTCGATGTCGCCGGAGCTGAGGAAGCCGCCGACCATTTCCTTGACGATGTAGTGCTTGACGATCTCTTCGCTGATCCGGAGCATCCGCGGCGGCACCGGATAGTTGCAGCCGAGAATGCCTTCGACCACCTCATGCAGGAAGTCCGAGGCGGAGAGGCCGAGCTGGTCGCGGACATAGCTGAGCGCCCGGCCTAGGAACACGACGCCGGGCTGGTCGCGATTCTCCGCGATGTAGCGCTCGAAGCGCCCCTCGATTCCTTCGATCTTCGGCAGGCCGCCGACGCCGTTCTCCATATAGGAGAAGGACAGCTCGGCCTCCGCCACGGCGAACAGGCCGAGCCGGAAGAAGGCCCGGCGCGGCAGCGTCGCCAGGAAATTGGGATTGCCGCGGCCGGCATTCAGGATCAGGCGGTTCTCGTCGCTCGACGCCACTTTGATCAGCGCGTCCTTGAGCTCGAACGGGCTGAGTTTGGCGTACTGGCTATAGTCGTTGCGGGACATGACGTTCTCCTCAGGCGAATGCGACGACCAAAGGGCCGAGCAATGTCAGGAACACGTTGGCAAGCGCGTAGGTGATGGCGAAGGGCGTGGTCGGGATGGAGTTTCCGGCCTTGTCGAGCACCTCGCCGAAGGCGGGATTGGCGCTGCGCGAGCCGGACAGAGCACCGGCGAAGATCGCGGTGTTGTCGTATTTCAGCACGTAGCGGCCGAACAGCATCGTGATGACCAACGGCAGGATGGTGACGACGACGCCGATCAGGAAGATGGAAAGCCCGTGCGACATGACGGTCTGAACCGCCTGCTGGCCGGACTGTAGGCCGACGACGGCGACGAAGCCGGCGAGGCCGAGATCGCGCAGCAAGGTCGAGGCGGCCGTCGGCATGTTGCCGATGGCGAGGTTTCGGCTGCGGTACCAGCCGAACAGCAGGCCGGACAGCAGGGCGCCGCCGCCGCTGCCGAGCGTCAGCGGGATGGAACCGATGCGAACCACGGCCAATCCGACGAGAAGGCCGACGACCAGGCCGAGGCCATGGAAGACGAAGTCCGTCTTGTCGCTCGGCAGGATGACCGTGCCAATCGACTTGGCCGCGCGCTGCAGGTCCTGATCGGTGCCGTAGAGCGTTACGACGTCGCCGGCCTCGATCTTGGTTTCCGGCTGCATCGCCAGCGGCTTGTCGGCGCGCTTGACGCCGACGACATAGATGCCGTGGCGGAGATCCGCCCCGGCGAGGGCCCGGATCTCGGCGATCGTCTTGTCGACGAATTCCGGGCTGTTGATGGTGACGTCGCGCATCGCCACGACGACATCCATGCCTTCGGACGATTGCAGTTCGGTGCCGATCGCCTGAGCGGCCGCGACCACGCCGGCGCGCCGGCCGACCAGCAGAACGATGTCGCCATTGGCGAGGGGAAGATTGGGCTCTACGCCGATCAGCTTGCCGTTGCGCTTGATCCGCTCGAGCGTGAATGGGGCCTCGCCCGGTGCCGTCGCCTCGACTTCGGCGACCGTCTGGCCGGCGGCCCGGCCGACCCGATAGATGCGGCCGACCAGATCGGGTGCGGCGGGGACCTCGCCGGGGCCATAGACGCGAACGCCGGCGAGCATCTCCGCCTCTGCCTTGATCGCGTCGTCGCGGATGCTGCGCCCCATCAGCCAGGGCAGCAGGTTGACGCAGACGAGGATCGCGCCAAACGAACCGAAGATGTAGGTGACGGCATAGCCGACGGCGACGTTGCCCTGCAGGCGCTGCACTTCCTCGGCGGCGAGGCCAAGCTTGCCGATCGCCGAGCTGGCCGTGCCGATGATCGCGGATTGCGTGAGGCCGCCGGCGGCGATGCCGGCCGCGAGGCCCTTGTCGAGGCCGAACATCCGCGCCAGTACCACGACGGTGATCAGCCCGCTGACGGCGAGGACGACCGCCATGGCGATCTCGCGCACCGAGTGACGGCCGAGCGAGCGGAAGAACTGCGGCCCGCTCTCGAAGCCGACCGCGTAGATGAAGAGCGCGAAGAGGACCGACTTGACGCCGTTGTCGATGGTGACGCCGACCTGGCTGATCAGCACGGCGACCAGCAGCGAGCCGGCGACGCCGCCCAGCTGGAATTTGCCGAACTGGATCTTGCCGATGGCATAACCGCCGGCCAGAGATAGAAAGAGCGCAATCTCCGGAGACTGTCGAAAAATCTCGTGAATCCAGTTCATCGCGACCTCCAACGAAGTTGGCCTATAGCTGGATATCAAAACACTCCAATGTCAAATAACAAAGACTCATTCGACAATCGGAGCAAATTTTCTTCTTGAGTTGACGGTAATCAAGACAAAACGGTGGCTATATGTCCTTGGGCATTTTCTAAGTTGTGGTGACGTTTCGGCAGGCCGTCTCGGGTCGAACCCGGATGTGACGCAGGTTCGCCATGCGGGCGGCAATCATGAGGCGGCGGCAGGCTGAATATCGGGAAAGTCCGTCAGCACGATGATCAGGCGGATGCGTGATCAATACAGCGGGGATTTTGGTCCATTTCGCAACCGGCCCTGTTCGTTCCAGTGGTTGTGCGAGCGGGTGCACGTCCTGTTTTTCCACGCAACCGCCAAGATGCGGCCGGCGTGGGCGTCCGAAGCCGCGTCGTGGTATGGATTCCGTCTGGCTACGCAACAGGCGGCGCCGGTCTGATCGTCGTGTATAACGGCGATTAATTTGGGTCATGGGGTTCCAAACGGCGGTTCGACCTCCTATATCACCACTGCGCGACGACGAAAGACGAAGCGCGTGACGCGGGGTGGAGCAGCCCGGTAGCTCGTCAGGCTCATAACCTGAAGGTCATCAGTTCAAATCTGGTCCCCGCAACCAGCATGACGAAAAGCCCTGGATCGCAAGATCCGGGGCTTTTTGTTCGTCCAGGGCCCCCGCCAGCGGCCATCGCTGCCAGGCTGGCGCCTGGAGTTTCCCGTTGATCTTGAATGTGCCGAAACCTCGTCGGCGAACTGGCCGGAGCAGGCGGCGCCCAGCGGCGCGCTGGCCCTCAGCGAGACGTCGAGGCCAGCCTCCAGCGCTTGGCGATCGGCACGCGCGACATTTCGAACGAGGCGCCGGCAATGGACAATAGCTGGCAGCTCTGCGCTCGGTCCGGATGCCGACATCTTGGGCCGGCACCCGGATCTCGCCCTCGATCCGGATGGTCGAGCTGTTCGGTCGCCCGTCCGCCGGGACTAGTCCCGGCGCAGTCGATAGGGCGGCGGCAGCTTGAAGAAGCGGCCCAGTAGGCCCTCCGGGAAAAGCACGACCACGGCGATGAAGGCAACGCCGGTCACCAGCAGCCAGTAATTGCCGATGGTCTCCGAGAGATAGCCTTCCATGTACTTGACGCCGATGGCACCGATGAAGGCCGCCATCAGCACGCCCTTGCCGCCGACCGCCGCCCAGATCAGGATCTCCGTCGACAGCGCCAGGCCGATCACGGCCGGCGAGACGAAGTTGAACTGCGTGGCGAACAGTCCGCCGGCGAGCCCGGCGACACCGCCCGAGAGGGCCAGCGCCACCATTTTCCAAAGCGGTACGAAATAGCCGAGGCTCATGATGCGGCGCTCGTCGCAGCGTATGCCGCGCAGCACCGTGCCATAGGGCGAGCGCTCGACGGCGAGCAGGAACAGGAAGGCAAGCAGCGCGAAGCCCAGCACGAGAAGGTAGCCGGCCAGCGGGTCGGCGCTATCGAGTCCGCCGGGCAGGGGCAGCGGCGGCACGTCGAGGATGCCGTTGAAGCCGCCGATGAAGCGCCAGTTGGTCGTCACCCGCTCGGCGATGACCGCGGCGGCGATGGTGATGATGCCGAAATAGGCGGTGCGCAGTCCCTTGCCGAAGAACAGCGCCGCGCCGACCAGTCCGCCGAACGCGGTACCGGCGGCGATGGCCAGCAGCAGGCCGAGCCAGGGCGAGGCCGGGATGCCCGGCAGCATCCCCTTGGCGGTCAGCGACATGGCGTAGGCGCCGGCGCCGAAGAACAGTGCCTGGCCGAAGCTCACCAGGCCGCCCTGTCCCCAGATGAAGGCGAGGCTGATCGCGGCAATGCCATAGATCAGGAGCTGGCCGAACATGGCGAGCTCCCAATGACCCAGAAGCAGCGGCAGCAGCGCAAGTACGGCCCAGACCGCGAGTGTCGGAAGAAGACGAACCATCATTTGCGGCGAAGCCCCGACAGACCGGTGGGAAGGAAGCGGATGGTGACGATCGCCAGCAGGAACACCACGATCTGCGCCACGACGGGGGTCCACCAGGCGGACACCAGCGTCGTCGAGCCGCCGATGACGACGGAACCCCAGATCGCGCCGACCGGACTTCCGACGCCACCGACCAGGATCGACAGGAAGGCGGGCAGGACGAAGCCCATGCCCATCTGCGGATCGACGCTCATCAGCGGCGCCATCACCGCGCCGGAGAGGCCGGCGAGACCCGCGCCGACGCTGAAGGTGGTCCGATCGAGGCGGCGCATGTTGATGCCGAGGCACTGCGCCATCTGGCGGTTGGCCATGGCCGCACGGGCGGCGAGGCCGATGGAGGTACGGTACAGCACCAGGAACACCGCGAGCGCGACCAGGATGGCGATCAGCATCACCACCAGCCGGTAGGACGAGTAGGAGACGCCGAGAAACTGGACCGGCTCCGTCAGCGGCGCGATCACCTGCTGCGATTGCGCGCCAAACACGATGACAATCGCCTGGCGGATCGCCAGCGACAGGCCCCATGTCGCGAGGATCGTGTCGACGGGCCTGTCATAGATGAAGCGCAGGATCGCGGCGTCGCATAGCAACCCGACGATCGCGACGGCGACGAAGGCCATAGGCACCGCCAGAAAGAACGGCACGCCGACGCCCTGCGCCACCAGCACCGTATAGGCGCCGAGCAGGAAGAATTCGCCATGGGCGAGGTTGATCACCTGCATCAGGCCGAAGATGACCACCAGCCCGATGCAGACCAGCAGCAGGACCGAGATGTAGTTCAGGGCGTCGAGCCCCAGACCGAAGAATGTCGCCATCGCGTCAAAGACCCATGTTCTGCGTGATCAGCTCAGGCTCAGCGATCAATCGAGCAGTGAGGCTCTCGCCCGTAATCAATCCGTTCTCGAGGAAGGCCACCCGTTCGGCGAGGATCTCGACCATCTCGAAATTCTGCTCGATGACGATCACGGTCAGCCCCTCGGTGGCGCTGATCGTGCTCAGCTTCTCGGCGATCTCGTGGACGATGTTGGGCTGGATTCCCTCGGACGGTTCGTCCAGCAGCAGCAGCTTCGGCCGCCCGATCAGCGCGCGCGCAATGGCGAGCTGCTGCATCTGGCCGCCCGACATGGTGCCGGCGCGTTGCGTCTGGCGCTCGCGCAGGATCGGGAACCAGTCGTAGATCTGGTCCAGATATTCGAGCCCCAGCTTGGGCTTGCCGATGACGCCCATGCGCAGGTTTTCGAGAATGGTGAAATCGCCGAAGATCTCGCGACCCTGCGGCACATAGGCGACGCCCATATTGCTGATCCGGTGCGCCGGCATGCCGCCGATCGGCGTGCCCTCCAGCCGGATCTCTCCGGCCGACGGCTTCACCAGCCCCATGATGGTCTTGGCGAGCAGGGTCTTGCCCATGCCGTTGCGACCCATGATCGCCAGCCGCTCGCCGGGAGTGACCTTCAGGTCGATGCCCTTGAGGACGTCGGCGCCGCGTGCATAGCCGGATCGGACACCCTGGATCTCAAGCATGACGATCTCCCAGATAGGCTGCGCGCACCTCCGGATCGGCGCGCACCTCGTCGTAGCTGCCCTCGCGCAGCACCTCGCCGCGCATCATGACGATCAGCGGGCAGGCGAGGCTGCGAACGAAGGTCATGTCATGCTCGATGACGAGAATGGCGGCGCCGGTGGTCTGGTTGATCCGGTGGATCAGGTCGATGGTCGCCTGCGTCTCGGTCGCGGTCATGCCGGCCGTCGGCTCGTCGAGCAGCAGCAGCTTCATGCCGCGCGCAACCAGCATCAGGATTTCCAGGCGCTGCTTGATGCCGTGCGGCAATTGCGAGGCGATCTTGTCGCCATACTCTGCGAGGCCCGCCTCTTCCAGCATGGCGAGGGCGCCGGCGCGATCGCCGCGCCAGCGCAAGGTGTCCCAGACCTTGCCGCCGGTCGCCCGGGCGGCAAGGGAGACTTCCATGTGCTCCATGACAGTCAGGTCGGAGAGCACGCCGGGCACCTGGAATTTGCGCCCGACGCCCATGCGGCTGACACGATGTGCGCTGAGGCCGGAAATCCGGCTCCCTTCCAGCGTCGCCGTGCCGGCATCCGGGGTCAGCACCCCGGTCAACACGTTGAACAGGGTGCTCTTTCCGCAACCGTTCGGCCCGACGATGCACTTGATCCCGGCGGCACCGAGCGAGAAGCTCACCCCTTGCAGGGCATGGATGCCGCCGAAGCTCTTGCGCAATCCGTCAATGTTCAGGAAGTCGACGGTCACAGACGGCCCCATCAGACGCTGCACTGATCCGGAGCAGCGACCTTGCCGATATACTCTTCCATCGCCAGCTTGCCGCCCTGGACGGAGGCAATCAGGATGTTGAGGTCGACATGGCGGTCCGACGGCCGCAGCGTGACCTCGCCATTGCCGGACATCTGAGTCTGGTTGGGCAGCGCGGCCATGATCGCGGCCTTGTCGTCCGTGTCGGCCTTGCGCACGGCGTTCAGGTAGAACTTGGTCAGCCCGTAATGCGCATCGGCATAGTAGGTGACGACCACGTCATCGCCGAACATCTTGCGCTGCTTGGCAACGAATTCCTGCGCCTCGGGGCGGTCGAGCGACTGCATGAACGGCAGCGGCGCGATGATGCCCTCGGCCTCGCTGCCGCTGAAGCCCGGCAGGTAGTTCTCGTTGAAGCCGAGGAACGAGAGACCGACCTTGCCCTTCAGGCCCGAGGCGGCGAACTGCTTGACGAAGGTGACGCCATCGGCGCCCGGCAGGGTCAGGATGACGAAGTCGGTGCCGGATTCCTCGATCTTGCGCAGCGTCGGCGCGAAATCCTTCATGCCGAACGGCGTGTATTCCTCGCCGGCGACGGCGCCGCCGGTCGATTCGATCTTGGCGCGGATCGCCGCGTTCATCTTCTGCGGCCAGGTGTAGTCGGCGCCGAACAGATAGAAGCGCTTGGCGCCCTTGCCAGCCAGGAATGGGATCAGCGGCTCGACGAAATGGGCCGGCACGGCGCTGTAGCAGGCCATCCACGGGCTGCAGACGCCACCCTCATAGTCCGTCGCGTAGAGCAGCGGGGTCTTGCCGCGCTCGATGGTAGACTTGATGGCGTCGCGGTTGGCACTGGTCACCGGGCCGACGATGGCGTTCACGGCATCGCGGCGGATCAGCTGCGTCGCGCGCTCGACGGCGGTGCGCGGATCGGTCTTGTCGTCGGCCTGGACGATCTCGATCTGCCGGCCGAGCACGCCGCCATCGGCATTGAACTCGTCGACGGCCATCTTGACGCCCTGCATGCCCTGCTGGGCAAAGAGCTCCAGGCCACCGGAGAACGGCAGCAGGACGCCGAGCTTGAACGGCTCGGCCTGTGCCCGCGCCAGGCTGGGCATGCCCAGCGGCAAGGTCAGCGCCGCGGCGCCGCCCAGGAAGGAGCGACGGCTCAGGTGGCCGCCCAGAATGAAGTTTTTCTCTCGCGTCATGATCATCCCCCTGTTTCGCTGCGCTTGTCTTCGCAAGACGGCAGCAGATGGAGGGATAATTTCATGTGTACACAAACAGTCAAGCCAGTCCTGATATCTTTCTGTTGGATGCTCACAAATTGCGCAATCTGATTTAAAATGGCGCTCATAAAGCAATGCTCACGGTGGTTCCGAAGGGGTGGGCTCCTGTGTGACTCAACGGAGATTGTTCCTCATCACATGAGTTTGCCTGCCGACGCCGCCAGCAACCTCGGAAGGGGCGCAAGGATCCCTGCCGGGGGATTGGAGCATTGGCTTCGCCCCATCCGCGGTGCCGGACAGTCGTCGCCTCCGCGTCACGACCCCGTCTTGCTCCATGCAAGCGCCTGAGCGGCGGAGGTTGCATCCCGCGGAGCTATATCGATCGGCATATTGATTCAAAGCGCCGGAAATCGTTGTCTTTTTGCATGACGCACGCAAAGCAATCCCTGATCGAACCACTCGTCGAGCAAACGATCGAAGGACCGTCGAACCGGAGCTTTGGCTATACCGTCGGTGGCATCCTTCTCGGATTGGTGCTGCTTCGATGGCTGATATCGGGCCACATGACGCCGTTTTTGATCGGGCTAGGGGCGATCGGAGCGGTGCTGGTTCTATTGGCGCTGGTGGCTCCGGCGACCCTCACGGTTCCCAATCAGCTCTGGGGCAAGCTGGGCCTGCTCCTGTTCAAGATCGTCAATCCGATCGTGATGTTCCTGATCTACGCCACGACCTTCGTGCCGATCGGACTGTTCCTGAGGTGGCGGGGCCACGATCCGCTCGCCGCCTCGTTCGACCGCAACGCGGATACCTATTGGATTTCGCGGTCGACGGGCGATATGGAGCCGTCTTCCATGCGCAATCAGTTCTGACGTCACTCGGGCGAGGCTGGTCCCCGCCCTCGTTGAACCGGGAGATCCAAAATGGAAATGGTGCGTGAACTGTGGTCCTACATGGGCAGCCGCAAGAAGTTCTGGCTGCTTCCGATCTTCGTCATGGTCGGCGTTTTCGGCACCTTGGTTGTCCTGACGCAGGGCACGGCCGTGGCTCCCTTCATCTATACGCTGTTCTGATCGCGGCCCCCGATGCGGATCCTTGGCATATCGGCATTCTACCACGACAGCGCCGCAGCGCTGATTGAGGACGGGCGCATCGTTGCCGCCGCGCAGGAGGAGAGGTTCACCCGCCAGAAGCATGATCCGGCGTTCCCGACCCAGGCCATCAATTATTGCCTGGCCGAGGCGGGATGCCGGATGGCGGACATTGACCACGTCGTCTTCTACGACAAGCCGTTCCTGAAGTTCGAGCGGCTGCTGGAGACCTATCTGGCGACGAGCCCGCGAGGGTTCCGTTCGTTCAAGACGGCGATGCCGGTCTGGATCAAGGAGAAGCTCTTCCAGAAGGGAGTGCTGCGCAAGCAACTGGGCAAGATCGCCGGGACCAGGTCCTGGGACGGCTCGCTGCTGTTTACGGAGCACCATCTGGCCCATGCGGCCAGCGCCTTCTTCCCGTCGCCCTTTACCAGCGCGGCGGTGCTGACCATGGACGGGGTGGGCGAGTGGTGCACGACGTCGCTCGGCCATGGTCGCGGCAACGACATCGAGATCCTGAAGGAAATCCACTTCCCGCATTCGCTCGGCCTGCTGTATTCAGCCTTCACCTACTATACCGGCTTCAAGGTGAATTCCGGCGAGTACAAGTTGATGGGCCTGGCGCCCTATGGCCGGCCGCTCTTCGTCCAGACGATCCTGGATCATCTGATCGACCTCAAGGAGGATGGCTCCTTCCGGCTCGACCAGCGCTATTTCGACTATTGCACCGGCCTGACCATGACGTCCGATGCCTTCCATCGGTTGTTCGGGGGCGGGCCGCGCAAGCCGGAATCGCCGCTGACACAGCGCGAGATGGATCTCGCGGCCTCGATCCAGGTGGTTACGGAGGAGGTGGTGATGAGACTGGCGCGCTATGCGCGGCGCGAGACGGGCGAACGCAATCTCTGCCTTGCCGGTGGCGTCGCGCTGAACTGCGTCGCCAATGGCAAGCTTCTCAAGGAGGGCGTCTTCGACGAGATCTGGATCCAGCCGGCCGCCGGTGATGCAGGCGGCGCGCTCGGGGCCGCGCTGGCGGTCTGGCACGGCTATCTGGACAGTGCCCGCACCGTCAACGGCGGCGACAGCATGTCCGGCGCCTATCTCGGCCCGAAATTCGGCCAGGATGAAATCGAGCAGCGCCTGGCCGCGGCTGGCGCCATCTACAATGTCCTGGACGACGGCGCTCTGATCACCAGCACGGTCGACTCGCTCGCCGAGGAAAAGGCGGTCGGGTGGATGCAGGGCCGGATGGAGTTCGGACCGCGCGCCCTTGGTGGGCGTTCGATATTGGGCGATCCGCGTTCGCCGACCATGCAGAAAACCCTCAATCTCAAGGTGAAGTATCGCGAGAGCTTCCGTCCGTTCGCCCCGTCGGTCCGGCGCGAGGATGTGGCGGACTGGTTCGATATCGACACGGACAGTCCCTACATGCTTCTGGTCGGCGACGTTCTGGACCGCCGGCGGCTGCGGCCGAACCGCGATGACGAGGGGCTGTTCGGCATCGATCGGCTGAATGTGCCGCGCTCGGAGATCCCGGCAGTGACGCATGTCGACTATTCCGCCCGCGTGCAGACCGTGCATCGCGACACCAATCCGCGCTATTGGGAGCTTCTGAGCGCCTTCAAGGAGCGGACGGGTTGCCCGGTGCTGGTCAACACCAGCTTCAACGTTCGCGGCGAGCCGATCGTCTGTACGCCGGAAGATGCGTTCCGCTGCTTCATGGGCACCGAGATCGAGCGGCTCGTGGTGGGCAATTGCATGCTGCGCAAGGAAGATCAGCCCGCCGCGCTCCGGCAGGACTACAAGGACCGATTCGAGCTCGACTGAGCGCGCTTCGGCGCCGGTCGTCAGGGCTATTTCTCGCCCGGCTGCGGGCCCAGCGACCGGACAGCCCGGATGAAGGTGCCGCTGCTGATCCAGCCGTCCTCGACGAGCCGCCCCTCCTTGTCGACCTTGCCAAGCGCCAGTTTCGGTTCCTTGCTGGTATAGGGGGTTGGCTCGAAGACCCAGTCCCAGCCCTCGAAGACAGCCGGCTTCTTGCCTGCCGCGACCTGATCGACGAGGTCGAGTGCGGCCTCAATGCCGAACTCGCCGACCAGGCCGTATCCCTTGTGCAACTCCTTGTCGTCATAGGTGAGTTCGCCTTCCCCCTTCACATAGAGCGGCCGGTTGGTCCCCATCTCGTAGAAGCGCGCCCAGTCGCCGGATGGGCGCCGGCTCTTGCGGAGCCAGTCGGCGGCTTCGACCGCTCCTTCGAGATAGCGCTTCTCGCCCGTTCTGACGTAGAGCTGCAGCAGCGCTTCGATCGCGCCGGCGGTCTCGCGCGAGGCGACGGCCGGCGGCTCGAAAGGCCGTCCCCAGATCGGCTCGAGATCCAGATTGTAGGTCTGCGCCCAGCCGCGCTGTGGCGCCGGCAATTGCGCCGCCAGCAGGAAGTCACCGGTCCGCCGCGCCGCGGCGATAAGATCCTCTCGTTGGAAAAGCTGATCGGCGGCGAGCAGCAGGCGCATGACATCCCGCACGAGCTGGTCATTCAGGACCAGTGCAGAGTTGGGCGGCTTCACCCACTCCTTCGACCAGGTTTCCGGAAGCCGCGCCCGCCACGCGGCGGCGAATCGCCGGTGCGGAAAGACGCGACCGAGAAAGACGGGCCACGCGCCATTGGGATACTGCGCCTTGAGAAGTTGATTGAGACCGAACTGTGTGGCCTGGCCCACGGCAGGATCCTGGCCCTTGGTAACGGCGTCGTACCACATCAGGAAGCCGAGATTGCTCTGCGTGATGTTGTCGTCGAGCGTGCCGTTGTTGCGCTCTTTGTTGCCGTCAATCTTTTCGCAGGCATCGAGGTTCGCGACGGCGACCCGATAACACCATTCTGCGCGGCGCTCGGGCAAGGTTTCGGTGAAATTGTACCAGCCCCCCGAAAGCAGTTGCCCGTTGACGGTTGCCTTCGCTGCCGCGCCGGCAGCCCGGATCCAGCGTGGATCCTTGGTCAATTCGTAGAGGCGGACAAAGGCCGCGCCAACACCCGGTGTGCCGGGAGGCTGGTTCCAGTTGACGCCGTCCTTGGCAGGACCACCTTCGCCACGGCGGACGGCCAGATCGGCCGAATACGCATAGACGAAGCCGCCCGACATCGCCAAATGGCTGGCAAAATAATCTGCCATGCGTTCGACGGCCGCGACCTTGTCGGAAGGGGGTGGGGAAGGATCGGCGTCCGCACGGACGGGAAGCGCGACGGCGCTGGCCAGCCCGATTGTGATGGTCAA
The DNA here is from genome assembly GCF_000380505.1 of Kaistia granuli DSM 23481. Taxonomy (GTDB): domain Bacteria; phylum Pseudomonadota; class Alphaproteobacteria; order Rhizobiales; family Kaistiaceae; genus Kaistia; species Kaistia granuli. The sequence goes on from NZ_AQYH01000010.1 coordinate 321,474, forward strand.
AATCACCACTCCCGGTCCATGGCGTGGCGGGATTGATGACGCTCGCACAGAGGATCTCATCCAGACGCTCCCTCGTGTCAACAGCAAGGCGCCCGAGCACGGGACGGCGAAGCAAAGATCCGCGTTCCGGTGCGACGGCCACTATCGGTTCAGTTTGTTGGGTAGAACCTGTCAGCGAAGGCGTGATCCACCGTTGCCAGATTTTGCACGATCAGGTCCGCGGCGACGGAGGCGCCGTCGCGGCTGAAATGGCTATCGGGGGCGTACATGCGCATGGGCGTATGCTCGTCGCGGAACGCCTCATAGAGGTCGATCACCTGGATCCCTTCCGCGGCCGCGGCTTCGAGCACGAGTGTTCGGATCTGGTCGAAGGCCTGATCGGTCGACATCCTGCTCATGAAGCGATCGACCCTCGGCACATAGACGATGGTGAACCTTCCCCCCCAGCTCCGGGTGATGGCTTTCGCCTGACGTAGGGTATCCCGGAATTCAGGAATGGTGCGGGCAATCTTCGGATATACAAGTCCGAGCCGGGTAAGGGTCAGCTGGAGCGCGAAGAAGTTGCGCAGCATCTCGGTTCTGGTGACCAGGTCCATGAAGGTGATCGGTTCCTGGCTCGCCTCTTCCAGCGACGTCCGCGCCAGCTGCAGCGGCTTGCTTGCCTGAGCCTGAGAACCGAAGTCGGCATTCGGCGCCAGCGCCGAGCGCAGCCAGGGCTGCTTCAGCTCGTTCTCGAAATTATCCCAGTCATTGCCTTCGAAGAAGACCATCGCGACGTGGCGAGGCCGGAACATCTGCCCGAAACGGCCGAGTGTCGCGAGTTCCAGCAGGGGGCCGTTGCCGCGGATGCCCATGCTGGCGGCGACCAGCCCCCGGTCCCGCAATCGAGATGCCAGGTCGTCGCCCGGGGGCAGGCAGAAGCCCTCGACGAAGGAGTCACCCAGGAGCATCAGCTCCATGCGGCTGTCGTAGATCTGGTTCGGATTGTTGAAGCCGTATCGGTCGGCCGTGTAGGTCACGGACTTTCCCCCGGGCGTGCACAGGATGACCTTGGCATTCGGGAAGCCGGAAAGCACTGCGTTCGACAGGCTGTCGGTACCGGCAATATTGTTGAGGCGTGCAAGGGTAAAGCCGCGAACCACCTTGCCACTGCGGGCCAATGTCTCGCGGCTCTCGTCGCTCAGCTGGCCGAGCATTGCGAGGCGGACTGGCACAGATTGAAAGGTAAGCAAGGCTTCGAAGGCGAACAGGGCGACCAGGGCTGCGAGGCCGGACAGGCCCGCGATGGCAGCCCATTGCGGCCGCGCCAGCCAGCCGACCAAGAGGAACCCGACCCCGATCAGGCTTGGGATCAGCACATAGCGCAGGAAGTGCGGCGTCTCAGAGCCGAACTCGTTGAAGTTCAGCAATGCATAGCCGGGGCTCAGTAACAGATAGAGCGCAAGAAGCGTGCACGTAACGATGCTGATTTTTCGAGATGTTAACACGGTTACATCCTGCCGGGCTTGAATTCCTCTTGTCAGGTCGGTGGCAGTCTGAAAATCGAGATTTCAACTTGGCGGATCGCGGCATATTCTGCGATTGCTGCGCAATGCTAGTGACTCTCGCCGGCGTTCAGAGAGCTGGTTGTGCTGGTATAGGAAGCCGACTGGTCATTTTGGCTCGCGGACCGATGATATACCTCCGGAAAGTCTTGCGTAAGCTTTTTCGCGATTGCGTCCGCGAACCGAACATTGGCCACCCGGTTGGGATGGGCGTCGGTCGGCGACACCCAGAGGCTGGCTGGCTCGAGATCGGCAACGGACGGCAGCAGATCGAGGAAGTCGGCGCCATGGGCCTTGGCGACCGTCTGTACCCCCGCCGTCACGTCCGGAAACGGATAGTCGCGAAGCTCGTGCAGTTCGGGATAGTTGACGACCAGCAGCTTGATGTCGTTCTCGCGGCAATAGTCCGCCAACTGACCGATGGCCTGCTGCGCGGCGGCCCAGCCCGGTGCGCCGTCGCGATAGAGATCCCGGTAATAGGTCTTCCAGTCTGCCTTGCCGAAATACTGACGGGACAGTTTGTCGATTGCCGAGGCCAGGAACACATAGCCGTAGGAATATTCCCGCCAGATCGACGTCTGGCGCTTCGGCTGCGGTTCGGCGTCGTTGATGAAGTAGTTCAGGACCACGACATCGGGCTTCATCTCCTTGCCGCGATCGAGGAAATACGCGATCTCCATCGTCGTATTGTAGTTGCCGACGCCGGTGTTGATGACCTCGTCGCGCGGCTCCTTCTGGCCTTCATTCAACTGTGTCTCGATCAGCTTCGCCGGCGTGTCCTCCGCCTTGACACCCCAGCCGAAGGTGAGCGAGTCGCCCAGCATCAGCGTGCGAACAGGGCCGTCCGGCTTCCGGGCTACGTCGAATTCGCGGTCGCGGAGGCCGAGCGCGTTGATCTGCACCGGCACGCCCATATAGATGCCGCTTGTGCCGGGCCGATGCTCGTGCCCAATCTGAGGATTGCTGCTGACGCGCTTGATGTCGCGGGCGTATTTCCACATCTCGACATCGAAATCCATGCCGTCGTCCAGCACCCAGCGAGCGGCGCCCTCGATCAACAGCGCGCCAACGAAGACGCTGACCGCGATGGACAACAGGGCGGTCCGGACCGAGGATTTCGGCTTCGCGGATACCGGAACCGAGTTCTTCGGCTCGGGCGTCGTGGCCGGGCGGGGATCCTGGTTGTCGCGGTTCATGCGAAAGGTCCTTTTGATCGTACGGGGCGCCGCGAGCGAGGCTCACTGCGTGGGCGGCGTCAGCACGAGCTTGAGATAGGCGGCGGCGTTGCTGCAGTCGGGGATCACCGGTTCCGGCGCCTTGAAGGTGTGCTGGGAAACAGCTGTCTTCGGGCCGCGGGGCCATTCCGCCATGAACCAGCGGTCCAGCGATTGCGCGACGAGGAAGTGTCCGTAGGGCGTGAGGTGCTTGTCGACGATGCCGTAGGTCTGGTCTGGGTTCTCCGGCGCGAGGATGGGGGCCATGTCGAGCAGGTATACGCCCGGTGTCGCTGCGGCGAATTCCTCGAGCATGGCGCGCTGACGCTGCGGGTTCATGCCGTCGTCGCGTCCCGCCATTTCTGCCCAGGACGGCAGAACCAGCAGCAGCAGATCGGCGTTGTTGGCCTTCGCGTCCTGCGCCAGCTTGGCCAGGAGCCGCCGGGTGATTTCGATGGCGCCGTCGATGTTGCGACGGGCGTCCCAGTTGCCGAAATAGGGCCTGACCAGTGTGTTGTAGACCCAGGGATAGATCTTGCTGTGGTTCCAGAAGAACAGGTGAATGCGAGCCAGCGGCTTCACCGAACTCTTGGCGGTCCCGACGGCCGGCTTGATCTTGATTTCGACCGTATCGCCGTTGAGCGCGGCGCGCTCGACATTGTCGTCGATGTCGGTGCTCAGCGAGTATTGCTGGATGACCAGGTTGTGCTGAAGGTGTGGCGCCTTCTCCTCGTAGACCCGGATCGAGTTCGCCTGTCCGTAGCCGCCGACGCCATAGTTGCGGAAGGACCAATCCGGATGCCAGGCGTCCATCAGGTCGGTGAAGGTCTCGTTCTCGTTGACCAGGCTGCCGCGGGTCATTGAATCCCCGAGCACAAGGACCGGCTTGCCATGGGTGTCGTAATTGTCCCGAAAGCCTTCCTTGTTGATGTGGACATAGGCCCAGGGATCAACCGCGCTGTACCGTTCGAAATAGCTGTTGCCGGGAGCCTCGGTGTACCCGAACGACGCATTCGGAATATGGCGCGTGTTGATCGCGGAGCAGAACAGGAACTCGCCTTCGCCGGTCTGGACCTGGAGTTGCGGGAGGGCACGAAGCACCAGTTCCGCCCCGGCCAGGGTCAGCATGATCGACGCCAGAAACAACAAGGTATTGCCGATATAGGATTTTTGGCGGGGTAGCTGTACTTGGTCGTTTTCGGTCTGCGTTCCGATCGAGGTCATGCTCTGTGGGTCTCCGGAAGCTGGCCGACATGGCGGATTGGCAGATGTCGATGAAGCTGATGGTGGCTACCCGGGCGCAGCCAGTAGAATGGCGCGTCAAGACCCTGGCCCAACCGTGTCAGGATCGAGCGCGTCGGCCAGATCCGTTCGCGATCGACGCCCAGATCCAGCACGGCGCTTCGAAAACGCCGCGTGGCGAAGAACACGATGCCGGCCGATCGGGCAGCCTCGCCGACACGTTCGGTGTCGTCGATCGGCAGATACGCCACCCCGGGGATCGTCAACGGCATTCGCGCGACGATCGGGTCCAGGATCCGGTCGACGGCGCTCGGCTCGATGCCGTTCAGGACCAGCGTCACCAGTCCGGTCTGGCTGGCCCGATAGGCATAGCGAAGCAACTTCGTCGGTTGGTTGCCCTCCGTCGCCAGCGAAATCTCGATCACAGCCCAGTTATTCATTGTTTCGCTCCGGACTGGAGTGAAATGCTTTCGGCTGGAAAACAGGGCCATTCCGACAACATGTTTTCATGCGGCCGATCACAGAGGATATTGGCTTCGAGCTTAGGACGGAGGGGAGCGATCGGTATATATATCCGACGATGTATAGGCGGTCGGCGTCATTGTGGCTAAAGCGCTCAGAGAGTACGCTGGCTGTAGGGATTGCCGACAAGGATGACCTGCGACGCGCACGCATCTGAACGCAAGAGGGACCTCGCTGGGTCAAGGCCCGCCGCGTTCAGGGCGGCGCGCAGGGTCCGCTTGCGTCCGGACGGTTCCATGCTGACGCAACGCGAGAGCGCCGGTCAACAGGACGCCTTGTCGCCTGACGAGGTGCCGGCGTCCAGGCGGCTCGGATGGCGTCTGCCGAAGCGCCGCTTTCTCGCTGCCAAGATCTGGCCGGGCAACCTGGCGACCTGGCGCCTGGCAAGTCAGCAGGATGCGGTGACGGGTCGAACGACCTGGATCAATACGTTTCGCGCCCGCTCGGACAGGGTCATCGCCATCGGCAGGATTCTGCTGGCGTTCGGCAGCTTCTATATCGTGTGGCTGGATTCAGCCCATCCACCGGATTCGCCCGAACTCGTGTTCGTGCTGCTGCTCGCCTATCTGTCCTATGCGGTCATCGCGGCGGTCCTGGTCTGGCGGACCGAGATTTCGCGGGTTCGCGGCACGTTGATCCGCCAGGTGATTGATGTCGCCTCTTTTGCCGTTTTCATGTTCCTGACCGACGGCGCGTCGAGCCCCTTCTTCATGTTCATGCCGTTCACCCTGCTGGCGGCAACCCTGCATTGGCGCTGGAAAGGCGCCTTCTGGACGGCGATTGTCTCCGTCGGCGTGCTCCTGTTCCTGGTCGCTACGGATACCGGCATGCCGGTCGATCCCGATGTCGGCGCGACGACCGACGTATCGCGCATCCTGTTCATGGTCGTCTCGGGGATTCTGCTGGTCTGGCTCGGCGCGCATCAGGAGGAGGTGCGGACGGAACTGCTGCGCCTTGTCGAGAAGACGCCGGCGGTTCCGGTAGGTCGCGAATGGCCGGCCAAGGTGGCGCTCGACTATGCTGCCCATGTCATGCGGGTGCCGCGCGCGCTCCTGATCTGGAGCGATGCCGACGAGCCTTGGACCTATCTGGCAGTCTGGGACCAGGGCGTCTCGGAAATCCGGCAATTGCCACCGCAGCGCTACATGCCGCTGACTGCCGAGCGCCTGCAACATGCGAGTCTTCTGATTTCCGACGCGACGGCGTCCCGCCTGCTGATTCACAGGGGGGAGGGACGATTCAGCCAGGCGGGCGGGGAAGGGCCGCTGATATCGCCGGCGCTGATCGCGGACTTCCAGATCGAATCGGCCGTGTCCGTGTCCTTCACCGTCGGCGACCTCGAAGCCCGGCTGTTTCTGCTCGATCCGCGGACATTGACGCTCGATGACGTCGCCATTGCGGAGATCATTGCCGATCGGCTGAAATCGCTGTTCTACCAGGCAACGCTGGTTCGCAAGCTGAGCGATGCCGCCGCCGTCGAGGAGCGGATCCGGATCGGCCGCGACCTGCATGACGGCGTGCTCCAGTCTCTGGCCGGCACGGCGTTGCAGCTTCAGGCGCTGCGATCGCTCGATGCAAACGACGCGATCCAACTCCTCGACGAGCGTCTGGCGGCCATCCAGGCCATGCTCACCGAGGAGCAGCGCGATCTGCGGATCTTTATTCGGGCGCTCGAGCCGGGGGACGCGCTCGGCAATGGCAACGACTTCCAGATCAAGGCGCAGTTCGATGCCCTGGTAGAGCGGCTGCGGCAGCAATGGTCCATCGACTTTCGTTTCGATCTGGATCCCCCCGATCCTCGCCTGCCGGCGACGGCCATTTATGAGCTGTCCCGCATGATCTCGGAAGCGACCGCCAATGCCGCGCGCCATGGCGCGGCGCGGTCGGTTCGCGCCCGCCTGCGGCTCGATGCGGGCACGGTCGTGCTGACGGTCGACGACGACGGAACCGGCTTTGGCTTTGGCCGCCGGCTCGAACATGCCGAATTGGAAAGCAGCAATGCCGGCCCGCGCAGCCTGCGGGAACGCGCCGCGGCGCGCGGTGGAACTCTGACGATCGATCAGGTGGCGCAATGGACACGAATCATCATCCAGTTTCCGACGCAGCTGTGAGCCTGCGCATCGTCATCGTCGACGATCATCTGATTGTTCTCGACGGGCTGCAGCGCATGATCGAGACCGAGCCGGGCTGGCACGTCGTCGCGACATGCCGGCGCGCCGCGCAGGCGATCGAGATTGTCGCGCAGGAGCCGGTCGACCTGGTCGTGCTCGACCTGCGGATGCCCGAGATGGGCGGCCTCGAACTCATTCAGCGCCTTCGCCGGGATCGGCCGGAGCTGGCGCTGGTCGTCCTGACTGCGGACATCAGCGACGAAGACCTGGCCGAGACGTCGCGCTACCGGGTCAATGGCGTGGTTCTCAAGGAGCAGGCGCCGATCGTGCTGTTGGATTGCATCCGGACGGTGATCGCGGGTGGCACCTATTTCATCGACCAGAACCTCAACGCGGCGATGGATCGGCTCCGCAAGCGCGACGTCGAACGCGACTGGGTGCTGCAGGCGCTGACGCCGCGCGAGATCGAAGTCTCGCGCCTCGCCGCTTCCGGATTGCGTAGCCGGGAAATCGGCTCCCAGCTCGGGATTTCGCCCGGCACCGTCAAGCTGCACTTGCACAGCATCTACAGCAAGCTCGACATCACCAGCCGCGTCGAGTTGGCCAACCTCTCCCGGAGATTGCAGCTCGAGCTGCTGCAGTCGGACTGAAGGAAGTCGCCTGCGGACGAGGCACCCCGCGCCTGGCGGCGCGGGGGCAGTTTGTGGTCAGACCTCGCGGCGTCGATGCATCCGGATGACTTCGAGCGGCAGGCCGCCGTCATCATTCGGCCGCCGGCTTGTTTCGCGGAAGCCGAGACGGGCATAGAAGGCGGGCGCCATCGGGTTGGCGGCATAGACGTCGAGCTCCAGCTCGCCTTTCCGCCGCAGCGCGTGCTCGACCAGAGCTCTGCCGATGCCGCGCCCCTGCATGGCCGGATCGATGAAAAGCCCGCCGATGAAATGATCGAGCAGGCCGATGAAACCGGCCGGGCGACCGTCGCAGCAGGCGACCCAGTTTTCTGCCTGCGGCAGGTAGATGTCGCGCACGAGTGCCGACTGGGTCGTCAGTTCCGCGTCGCTGAAGAAGGGGTGGCCGATACGGGAAGCGGCTAGCCAGATATCGACAAGGGCGTCGGCGTCGCCGCCGTCATAGGCGCGGATCTCGCAGCCAGGGGATCGAGACATGAGGATCGTTCCGAAAACTTGGGTTGGTTCAAGCGCAAGCGCCATCAATCAGCCGCGGGGGCTGTGTTCTGCCGAAGCAGACGCTCTAGTGATGCGGGTCGCTGCGCATTGAACTCCAAGTTGGACGGTGCTCGATTATCAGAAAGCAGCGACGATTCCAACCGTGGTGGCGTGGGAGGGCGCGCGGGGCGGCTTGGCAGCTCTGGCCGGTCGGCAGCCGCAAATCGGTTCTGCTGCGGAACCAATTCGGTTTCCAGTGGTTGACCCTTGCAAGTTCAACATGAAGGATTTCACGATGAGCAGCACGACTGACAAGATCAAGGGCGTCGCCAACGAGGCAGTTGGCAATGTGAAGCAGGGTATCGGCAAGGCGACAGACAATGATCGTCTTCGCGCCGAGGGCAAGGCCCAGGAAATCAAGGGCGAAGCTCAGCAGGCCGTCGGTAAGGCGAAGGATGCCGTGAAGAATATCGTCGACAAGGCCTGACGCCTTTTCGTCAATCATCCTTGAAGATGTGCGAAACCCCGGTCGGAAACGACCGGGGTTTCGTGTGTCTGGATAGCGCTGTCGGATGGCGCCGAGGCGCCATGGGCGGCAAGCCGGGCTAGGCAGGGACGGCGTTGGCCTCGGCAACGGCCTCGGGCGACAGGCCCACCAGCTTCTCGTAGAGCTCCGGATCGGTGGCTCCCTCGGTATTGATGAGGAAGATCCGCGCGTCGGGACCCAGCCCGATCTGGGCGCGCAGTGCGGGATCGGCCGCCACCTTGACCAATCCGGCAAGCCCGGCACCGCCGCTCTCGCCCGCGACGATCGCCGGATCGTTGCCGGCCGGACGCGCGAGGCGGTTCATCACTGCGACGGCCTCCTCCTCGTCCACGGTCATGAAGGCGTCCGCCAGTCGCGACAGGATGCGCCAGGCGACCATGGACGGCTCGTAGCATTCGAGCATCGCCATCACCGTCGCCTCGCCATGGTCCACCTTGACCGCATGGCCGGCGCGGGCGCTTTCGAACAGACAGGCGGCGCGCGCCGGGTCGACGACGACAAAGAACGGCCGGCTTTCGCCGAAGACGATGGAGAAATAGCCCGACACCGCCGCTGCGACGCCGCCGACGCCGGCCTGCACGAAGACATGGGTCGGTGGTTCGGGCAGAGCCTTCAGGGCCTCGCGCAGCAGCGCGGTATAGCCCTGCATGACCAGCCCCGGAATGCGCTCATAGCCGGGCCAGGACGTATCGGACACCACGGTCCAGCCCTTTTCGGCGGCCATGCGCGACGCCTCGGCTACGGAGTCGTCGTAATTGCCGTCGACCCGGATCATCTCGGCGCCGTAGCGCGCGATGGCGGCGATGCGCTCGTCGCTGACGCCGGAGTGGACGAATATCGCGGCCCGGGCGCCGACCAGCTGGGCGCCCTGCGCGACCGAGCGGCCATGGTTGCCGTCTGTGGCGCAGGCGACCGTCATGCCGGCGGCGACCGCCCGCACTTCCGGACTATGGAGTTCGGCGACGTCGACCGTCCGCCCGGCCTGGCGCGAGGCTTCCTCCAATACGAGGCGGATCACGGCATAGGAGCCGCCGAGTGCCTTGAAGCTGCCGAGCCCGAGCCGCAGTCCTTCGTCCTTGATATGGACGGCGCCGACGCCGAGCTCGCGAGCGAGCTGCGGCAGGGCGACCAGCGGTGTCGGCCGGTGGTTGTCGCGGAAGGACAGATAGCGCTCGACTTCCTGTGCGGCAGCGACGCCCAGCGTCTCGGCGTCGACGGGATCGAGCGGCTTTCGATGGTCGGGATGCGCGTTCAGAATGAGCAAGCTGGTTTACTCCCGAAGCTGAGGCAATGACGAGTTCTCGACTGTCATGTAGAGAATATCGCATCGGCCCCGAGATATTTCCGCGATTTCAGGGTGTCAGATGCAATTCTGTTTCATCAAATGCCGGAATGATGAAAGTATCCACCGTAGGCGGGTCCTGGGGGATTGCCACGAATTTTGTGGGTCGCCGGTTCGCGAGGTCCCGGGACGGGCATCGAGGACAAGACCTTGGCGAGGTCTTTTGGCAGGGGGATTGAATGGCGCGGGGCGGCCAAAACCTTGGCGCGACAAGGTCAAATCACCAACGAAAGTCCGATCCGACTCCTGAGGCCGTTCGGACCGGCGCTGCTCCGAGGGCGGAGTGGCGACGCTCGACGACTGCCCGTTTTTGAGCCGCCGGCTGGCTGAAATATCGGCTTGCCGACAGGTGGAAGTCGGTGGCACCTTAGAGATGGTCTCATTGTCATGCTAACAATGAGATGATAGAAAGATTCATCAGTCTTCTATGGTGACGAGCGTCGCCGGGAGGCCGGAAGTCGTCGCCCTGGAGCGGGGGGAGAAACTGCTTCGGGCGTCGTCCGAGTGATCTGCTGACAGCGGTGGAGGGCGATGGTGAATGACTGACTCATTGTAGGGCGAAGGCTGCGCGTGCGCCAAGCCGGCTTGCGAGCATGTTCGTGTGATGGATGGCGGCCTCCGTGTTTTCCGCGGGAGTCGGCTCGTATCCCGCGCGTGCCGCCGATCTGCCTTGGCGTCGTCGAAGCCCGCAATCCGCATGCCAGGAAGTCGTTGTCTGTCTGCCATTAGGGTGAGGAACAGTCTTGGATCAGCTATCTCAGCACATAGTCAATGCGCTAATCATGGGTGGAACCTATGCTTTGCTCGGCATTGGCTTGACCCTGATATTCGGGATCATGCGTATCGTTAACTTTACGCATGGAGAGCTATATGCGCTCGGCGCATATATGATGTACTTCTTCGCGACCATCCTGGGGCTGAATTTCTTCGTCTCCATTGCGTTCGCCATCGTCGCCGGCATGGCGGTGGGATCGGTGATCGAATTCACGCTGCTCCGACCCAAGCGAGGGGCCGACATCGATACAACGATGTTGCTGATGATCGGTGCCTGGATCGTGCTCCAGAATGTCGAGCATCTGACCTGGGGCGGCATCGCCAAGTCGATCCCGTCGCCCTTGCCAGAACAGCCGCTGGTGATCGGGCCGGTCTCGATCTCCTGGCTTCGGGTCATGGTCCTCGGCGTGTCGTTGTTCCTGATCGCCGCGACCTATGTGCTGATCAATCGTACCAAGCTCGGCAAGGCGATGCGGGCGACATTCCAGGACGGCGGCACCGCCGCCCTGATGGGCGTCAACGTCAACGCCATCTACACGACGACCTTCGCGCTCGGCTCCGGCCTCGGCGCCGCCGCCGGAGCGCTGCTCGGCCCGGTCTTCGTGGTGACGCCGACCATGGGCGATCTCGCCTCGCTCAAGGCCTTCGCCATCGTCATCCTTGGCGGCCTCGGCAACATCACTGGCGCTGCGATCGGCGGCTTCATGCTCGCCTTCGCCGAGGAGATCGGTGCCGGCTACATCTCGTCCGGCTATCGCGACGCCATGGGCTTCCTGATCATCATCGTCGTCCTCCTCTTCAAGCCCACGGGCCTGTTCGCACGTTCGGAGCGCATCGGATGAAACGCTTTCTTCCCTATCTCGCCGTTGCGTTCTTCGCCTCGGTGCCGCTGTGGCTGCAGGACCAGTATTTCCTGCACACGCTGGTGGTCACCGGCATCTTCATCATCGCCGCCATGAGCCTGAACCTGCTGCTCGGCTATACCGGCCAGCTCAGCCTCGGCCATGTCGCCTTCTTCGGCATCGGCGCCTATGTCAGCGCGCTGACGTCGCTCGGCTTCAGCCTGTCGATCTTCGGCGTCCAGATCACGCATGAACCCTGGCCCGCCGTGGTCGGCGTGATCCTCGGCACGATCATCGCCGGTCTCTGCGGCTATCTGATCGGCAAGCTCGCCTTCCGGGTGCGTGGCGCCTATTTCGTCATCGTCACCATCAGCTTCGCCGAGGTCGTGCGCCTCGTCTCGCTGAACTGGGTCGAGCTGACCAACGGGCCGCTGGCATTGCCGGGCATTCCGCCGTTGACGCTTGGCTTCGAGTGGACCGGCTTCGCGACGCTGTGGGGCAAGGGCCAGAACTACTACGTCGTCCTCGCCACCATCGTGCTCGCCTATGTGCTGATCAAGCGCATCGTCAACTCGCCCTACGGCCGGGCCATGATCGCGCTTCGCGAGAACGAGACCCTGGCGACGTCGGTCGGCGTCAGCGTGACGAAATACCTGGTTCTCGCCGCGGTGATTTCCGGCGCGATGGCAGGTACGGCGGGCGGGCTCTACGCCCACTACATCCAGATCATCGATCCGATGGTCTTCATGTTCCTGAACACGGTGACGATGGTGATCATGGTGATCACCGGCGGCAAGGGCACGCTGGCCGGGCCGCTGGTCGGCGGGCTGATCTTCGGCATCGCGCCGGTGATCCTGCGCGACTATGTCGGCCCCGAGGTGCAGTGGATCCTCTATGGCCTGCTGATGATCCTGATCGTCTTCGTCCTGCCCGAGGGCATCGTCCCGGCGGTCGAACGCTGGTTCACCCGCAAGACCGGCAACTCGGCCGCCAAGCGGTCGGCCCTGGTCCTCGAGTCCAGCAAGGGAGCACGCTCATGAGCAGCGCAGCGGTTGCGGCGAAGCCGATCCTCGCCGTCGAGCACGTCGCGGTTCATTTCGGCGGGCTGATCGCCATCTCGGACATGAACTTCGACGTCCGCGAGGGCGAACTGGTCAGCCTGATCGGCCCGAACGGCGCCGGCAAGACCACCGCCTTCAACGTCATCACCGGCTTCCTGAAGCCGACCAAGGGGAGGGTGACGTTCCGCGGCGAGTCGTTGAACGGCTTGAAGCCGCATGAGGTGACGTCGCTCGGACTGGTCCGTACGTTCCAGCGCACCAGCGTGTTCGAGAAGATCTCGGTCTTCGAGAACGTGCTGATCGGCCTACACCGGCGCACCAAGGCCAGCCTGCTTGGCACCATTCTCGCGCTTCCAAGCGAGCGCCGGGCCGAGGCCGCCTTGCGGGAGGAGGTCTGGGAGATCCTTCGTCTCGTCGGCATCGATCACCAGGCCGACGAGATGGGCGGCAGCCTGCCTTATGGCGACCAGCGTCTGCTCGGTGTCGCACTGGCACTCGCCGCCAATCCGTCGGCGCTGCTTCTGGACGAGCCGGTTTCGGGCATGAACGCGTCGGAAACCGGTCGTTTCATCGACCTGCTCAACAAGCTCCGCGCCAATGGCAAGACCATCCTGCTGGTCGAGCACGACATGCCCATGGTGATGGGCATCTCCGACCGCATCGTCGTTCTCAACTACGGCCGCATCATCGCCAACGGCACGCCGTCGCAGATCCAGAACGATCCGGACGTCATCCAAGCCTATCTGGGGCAGGGAGTGAAACATGCTTGAGATCTCGAACCTGGTCTGCCGCTACGGCAAGGTCACCGCGCTCAAGGGCATCTCGCTGACCGTCCCGGCAGGCCAACTGGTCGTGCTGGTCGGCGCCAACGGAGCCGGCAAGAGCACGACGCTGCGGGCGATCTCCGGCCTCGTGCCGGCGGCGTCCGGCAAGATCGTCTTCAACGGCCAGGACATTACCGGTATGTCGGCCGGAAAGATCCTGTCGCTCGGCATCGCCCATTGTCCGGAAGGGCGGCGGGTGTTCAGCCAGATGTCGGTTCTCGAAAATCTCGAGATGGGCTGCTACCTGCGCACCGACAGCAAGGGCATCACCAGCGATCTCGACAAGATCTTCGGGCTGTTCCCGCGCCTTGCCGAGCGTCGCAAGCAGGTCGCCGGCACGCTGTCGGGCGGCGAGCAGCAGATGCTCGCCATCGGTCGTGCGATGATGTCGCGACCCAAGCTGATCATGTTCGACGAGCCGTCGCTGGGCCTCGCGCCCAATATCGTCGAGCAGACTTTCGGCATTATCCGGGGCATCCGGGAATCCGGCACCACCGTGCTGATGGTCGAGCAGAACGCCTATGCCGCGCTCGACATGTGCAACTACGCCTATCTGCTCGAGGCGGGCACGATGGCGCTGGCGGGGCCGGGCGACAAGCTGATCAACGATCCGCATGTCCGCGAGGCCTATCTCGGCGCGGGCCTCGCCCACGCCTGAGCCTGTAATTCGGTTCGTGAGCGGCGATGCGTGCATCGCCCGCGCATGATGACGACCGGCCGTGACGGATGGTGTCGCGCCGGTCGTTTTCGTTTGGGCGGCCCGATCCGCCTGCAGCGTGGCCATCTGCCCCCGCAAGCGCTCGTTCCGAAGGGGCTGGTTCGGGAGCTCTTTCCGCTCCGATCCGCGCCTTCAAAACCAGCTTGTCTTATCTTTCTATTGATAGTACGACTCTTGTGTAGCGGCCGTCGACACGAGGCTGCGCGGAGCAGGCGAGGGGCCTGTCGCGCGATCCGGTCCCGGGCGCCCCACGCGAGCTACAGGGCAGGAATTTTATGTCTGAAACGTCGAAGCCGGTCATTGGCATCATCGGAGGAACCGGCGATCTGGGTTCGGGTCTGGCCAAGTGCTGGGCAACCGCGGGCTACAAGGTCGTGATCGGCTCCCGCTCGCGTGAGAAGGCCGAAGCCCTCGCGCCGGAACTCGGCGCCGACGTCACCGGCGAGGATAATGTCGGCGCCGCGCGCGCGGCGGACATCGTTATCCTGGCCGTGCCGTTCGCCAGCCACGACGCGACGATCAACGAGATCAAGGACGTCGTGCAGGGCAAGATCGTCGTCGACGCCGCCGTGCCGCTGGTGCCGCCGAAAGTCTCCACCGTCCAGCTGCCGAGCGCCGGTTCCGCAGCGCAGATCGCCCAGCAGTTGCTCGGCGAGAATGTCCGCGTCGTCTCCGCCTTCCACAATGTCGGCGCCACCAAGCTGCACGCCGGCGGCAAGATCGATTGCGACGTGCTCGTCTTCAGCGACGACAAGGAAGCCCGCAACGCCGTCATCGAGCTCGCCGGGGCTGTCGCCAATCGCGGCGTCGGCGGCGGCGTCCTTGCCAATTCGGCCGCGGCCGAGGCGCTGACCTCGGTGCTGATCTGGATCAACCGGACCTACAAGGTTCCGGGCGCCGGCATCGCCATCACCGGCCTTGAAGACGCCGTCCGGGCTTGAAATGAATGTCGGCGCCCGCGTCCGTTTCCTTCTTTGCTCTCCGGGGCGTTCCGCTCGTCGAGCCCGGGGATGATCTGGCCGGCATCCTGCTGGATGCCCTGCGGGACAATGGTCTCGATCTGGTCGAGGGTGACATCCTCGTTCTCGCCCAGAAGATCGTCTCCAAGGCGGAAGGGCTCTATGTCGAGCTCGACACGGTCGAGCCGTCCGAGCGGGCGCTGGAGCTGGCGAAGAAGGTCGGCAAGGATCCGCGCCATGTCGAGGTGGTGCTCTCCGAGTCCGACGAGATCGTCAAGGTCGGGCCGCATGTGATCGTCGCGGCGCATCGGCTCGGCTTCGTCATGGCGAACGCCGGCATCGACGAATCCAACATCAGCCATGGCGATGGCGATGGCGGCGGCCGCGTGCTGCTCCTCCCGCGCGACCCGGACGGGTCGGCGGCGGAACTGAAGCGCCGGCTGGAAGAGGCGTCCGGAGTCACGATCGGCGTCGTCATCAATGACAGCTTCGGCCGCCCCTGGCGCAACGGCGTCGTCGGCGTGGCGCTGGGCGCGGCCGGCGTACCCTCGCTGGTCGATCGCATCGGCAGCCAGGACCTGTTCGGCCGCAAGTTGAAAGTCACCGAGATCGCGGTCGCCGATGAGCTGGCCTCCGCCGCCTCGCTGCTGATGGGGCAGGCCGATGAAGGCGTCCCCGTTGTCCTAATCCGCGGTGTCCGCTTCACCGCGCCCGAAAACCCCGCCAAGTCGCTGATCCGAAGCCGCGAGAGGGATATGTTCCGATGAAGACGGAGCTTTTGCCGGAGGCCGGGAAGGGCCGTGTCGTCGCCCTTTGCGGCGGAGTGGGGGGCGCCAAGCTCGCGCTGGGACTGTCGCGCCTCGTCGGCGCCGACCTTTCGCTCGTCGTCAACACGGGCGACGATTTCGAGCATCTCGGCCTGTCGATCTCGCCGGATCTCGATACGGTGCTCTATACGCTCGGCGGCATCGCCAACAAGGAGCTCGGCTGGGGCCGCGCCGACGAGAGCTGGAACTTCATGCAGGCGCTGGCCCATCTCGGCGGCGAAGCCTGGTTCCAGCTCGGCGACCGCGATCTGGCGCTGCATGTCGAGCGCACGCACCAGCTGCGGGCTGGCCGGTCGCTGACGGACTTCATGGCGGGCGCAGCGCGCGCCCATGGCATCACGGCTTCGATCCTGCCGATGTCCGACGATCCGATCCGCACCACTCTGACGACGTCGGAAGGGCAGTTGCCGTTCCAGCGCTATTTCGTCGAACGCCGCTGCGCACCGACGGTGCATGGCATCGCCTTCGAGGGCGCCAGCTCCGCGCGACCATCCGCTCCGGTTGTCGAGGCGCTGCAGGCGCCGGATCTGCGCGCCGTCATCCTCTGCCCGTCCAATCCGTTCCTCAGCATTGACCCCATCCTGGCGACGCCTGGCATCCGCGCGTTGCTGGAACAGGCGGCAGCGCCGGTGATCGCCGTTTCTCCGATCATCGGCGGTGCGGCGGTAAAGGGGCCGACGGCCAAGATCATGGCCGAACTCGGCGTGCCGGCGACGTCGCGCGCCATCGCGCAACACTATGAAGGTCTGCTGGACGGCCTCGTCATCGACGACGTTGATGCCGGCGAGCGGGGAACGATCGACGGCCCCGTCCATGTCACGCCGACGCTGATGAAGACGGACGAGGACCGCGAGCATCTCGCGCGCGAGGTGCTCCGTTTCGCCGACAGTCTGCGGACCGCCATGGCAAATCCGACGCGGGCGGTGGCGCGATGACCCCGATCCTCGCCGGTCCGGACGTCTGGGCGCTGGTCCCCGTCAAAAAGCTCGATCGGGCCAAGTCGCGTCTCGCCGACATCCTGGATCCGGCCGACCGCAAGCAGCTCGCCCGGGCGATGCTGTCGGATGTGCTCGGCACGCTGGTCCGGGTCGAGGGCCTTGCCGGTATCCTCGTCGTCACCAGCGACGTCGAGGTCGCGGCGCTGGCGACCGAGCATGACGCGGCCGTGATCGCCGATCCGCCGGAAACTGGCTTCAACGAGGCGGTGCTGCACGGCATGCGCTGGCTCGATGACCGCTATCATGCCGGCGCCGTTGTGGTCCCCGGCGACATTCCTTTCGTCACGGTGGCGGAGCTGGACGCGGTGCTCGCCGCGACGGGCGAGAGCCCGATCGTCGTGGTTCCCGCCACGCGCGACGGCGGCACCAACATGCTGGCGGTCGCGCCGCCCTTGCTGATGCCGCCCGCCTTCGGTCCCGACAGCTTCGCCCGGCACGTCGCCGCCGCGCATGCGCTCGGCATCACGCCGCAGACATTGCGGCTCGAGGGCGCCGGCCACGACATCGACGTCGCGGCTGATCTCTTCATCGAAGCCGGGGCAGGGCGGGCGAGCCACACGCGCGCCTGTCTCGGCCGTCTTCTCGGCGTCTCTCTCCCGGTTGCCGCGGGTTCATCCAAGGAGGCATTTTTGCCATGAGCATCCAGACGCTTCTCGCCGATTTTGCCCACGACCGCCGGCTGACCCGCGACGAGGCGCTCGGGCTGGTCGATATGGATGACCTGTCGCCGCTGTTGGCCGCTGCCTCGGCGCGGCGCGACTTCGCCCATGGCGACCTCGTCTCCTATTCGCGAAAAGTCTTCATTCCGCTGACGCAGCTCTGCCGGGACGTTTGCCATTATTGCACCTTCGCCCATCCGCCGCGGAAGGGCGAACGCGCCTTCCTGACGCGCGAGGAGGTTCTGGCGATCGCCGTGGCCGGCAAGAAGGCCGGCTGCAAGGAGGCGCTGTTCACGCTCGGCGACAAGCCGGAGCTGCGCTACAAGATCGCTCGCGAGGAACTCGCCGCGCTCGGCCACGAGACGACCTTGTCCTATCTGGCCGAGATGGCCGAGATGGTCTACCGCGAGACCGGCCTGCTGCCGCATGCCAATCCGGGATTGCTGACCGATGCCGACCTCGTCGCGCTGCGCCGGGTCTCGATATCGCAGGGCATCATGCTGGAGAGCACCTCGGAGCGGCTTTGCGCCAAGGGCGGCGCCCATTACGGCTCGCCCGACAAGCTGCCGGCAGCGCGTCTCGACACCATCCGTCGCGCCGGCGAGCAGGCGGTCCCCTTCACCTCCGGTATCCTGATCGGCATCGGCGAGACGCGCGCCGAGCGCATCGACGCGCTGCTGGCGCTGCGCGAGCTGAACGATGCGCATGGCCACATCCAGGAGATCATCGTCCAGAATTTCCGGCCCAAGGCCGATACCAAGATGGCTGACGTCGAGGCGCCGTCTGAAGAAGACCACCTCTGGACCATCGCCATCACGCGTCTGATCTTCGAGCCGGAGATGAACATCCAGGCGCCGCCAAATCTGAGCCCGGGCGCGCTGCCGCAGATCGTCGCTGCCGGCATCAATGATTGGGGCGGCGTCTCGCCGGTCACGCCGGACCACGTCAATCCCGAGGCGCCGTGGCCGCATGTGCAGGAGCTCGCCGAGGCGACCCGCGCCGCCGGCAAGGAACTGACCGAACGGCTGGCTATCTATCCGGCGCATGCGCGCCATTCGCTGCGCTGGGTCGATCCGGCGCTGCGGACCGGCCTCTACAATCTCGTCGATGGCGACGGCTGGCCGCGCAGCGACAGCTGGTGTCCGGGCCGCGCCGATCCGCTGCCGCAGAACGATGTCGCGCTGCTGCGGGCCAAGGCGCCGTCTTCGACCAAGGCGCCTTCCGCCAGCAAGGCCGAAGTACGGGCGATCCTCGACAAGGCGATGGCCGCCAAGGCGCTGAGCGAAGCCGAGATCGTGCGGCTATTCCGGGCGCGTGGCGAGGAGTTCACGGCCGTCTGCGCCGCCGCCGACGAGCTTCGCCGCAAGGTGAATGGCGACATCGTCAGCTACGTCGTCACCCGCAACATCAACTACACCAATGTCTGCTACTTCAAATGCCAGTTTTGCGCCTTCTCGAAGGGCAAGATGAGCGAGAACCTGCGCGGCCGTCCCTATGATCTGGAGATGGAGGAAGTCGCGCGCCGGGTGCGCGAGGCGGCCGAGCGCGGGGCGTCGGAAGTCTGCATGCAGGGCGGCATCCATCCCTCCTATACCGGCCGGAAATATCTGGAGCTCTGCCAGGCGGTGAAGGAAAGCGTGCCCGGCATGCACATGCATGCCTTCTCGCCGCTCGAGGTCTCGCAGGGCGCCAAGACGCTCGGCATTCCGGTGGCCGAGTTCCTGCAGCAGCTGAAGGTGGCCGGGCTCAATACCTTGCCCGGCACGGCGGCCGAGATCCTCGACGACGAAGTGCGGGCGCTGCTCTGCGCCGACAAGGTCAACACCGCCGAGTGGCTCGACGTCATGCGCACCGCGCACGGCCTCGGCTACCGCTCGACCGCCACGATCATGTTCGGCCATATCGAGCGCTACGAGCACTGGGCGCGCCATCTGATCCGCGTCCGCGATCTGCAGGCGGAGACCGGCGGCTTCACCGAGTTCGTGCCGCTGCCCTTCGTCCACATGGAGGCGCCGATCTACCTCA
Organism: Kaistia granuli DSM 23481; assembly: GCF_000380505.1. Lineage (GTDB taxonomy): Bacteria > Pseudomonadota > Alphaproteobacteria > Rhizobiales > Kaistiaceae > Kaistia > Kaistia granuli. The sequence goes on from NZ_AQYH01000010.1 coordinate 340,849, forward strand.
AGGGCAAGTCGCGGCCGGGGCCGACCTTCCGGGAAGTGATGTTGATGCATGCGGTGGCGCGCCTGGCGCTGCACCCGCACATCACCAATATCCAGGCTTCCTGGGTCAAGCTCGGTCCGGACGGCGTACGGCATTGCCTGAATGCCGGCGTCAACGATCTTGGCGGCACGCTGATGGACGAGAGCATCTCGCGCTCCGCCGGCGCCAGCCACGGCCAGGAAATGACGCCACAGCGGATGGAGGAAATCATCCGCACGGCCGACCGCCTGCCGCGCCAGCGCAACACGCTCTACGGCCATCCGCCGACCGATCTCTACGAGCGTTCCTTCTCGCCGCGCCAGGACATTTCGGCGCCGCCTGAGCCCGCCTACGCCAACTGACGGCCTCGCGATCCCATTCCACCGCGTCCGCGCGGTGGAATATTCACGCCATGGGATAGTAGTACTAACATTAGTATGATAGCCTGATTTGGCCGTTGAGTGGGGCGGCTGAATGGGGACGGGAGCTAGCAGAGATGGCGGATGTCGTGACGGGGCTCGTCGCCATGCCCGAGATAACTGACGGGGCGGTACGCCGCGCCGCCGTGGAGCGTGCGCGCAGTCGCGGCATCGTGCTGCCGACCTTCGCCGAGCTCGCCGGCCAGGCGCCGATCCCGGCCAAGGTAGAGGCGCGGCTCGCCGATGTCGATCCGGATGCGCCGCATGCCGAAAACCTCTGGCGGGTGCACTGGTACAACGGTCCCGACCGGCGTGGCCGCGTCGACGTGCCGGCCCATGTCGTGCTGCCACAGGCCCTGACCGGCGTTCGCGCGCCGATCGTCGTCCTGCTCGGTTCGCGCTTTCCGATGATTGGCGCCCACAAGGTGCTGCCGGCCTATGCGGGCCTCGTGACGCGGCTCGTCACCGGCCAGTTCGATCCCGACCAGAATCGCGCCGTCTGGCCGTCGACCGGCAATTATTGCCGCGGCGGCGTCGCCATCTCCCGTATCCTCGGCTGCGACGGCATCGCCGTGCTGCCCGAGGGCATGAGCCGCGAGCGCTACGACTGGCTCGAGCGCTGGGTCGCCGATCCCTCGCACATCATCCGCACGCCCGGCACCGAGAGCAACGTCAAGGAAATCTACGACAAGTGCCATGAACTGGCGGCGAGCGACGACAACGTCATCCTCAACCAGTTCTCCGCCTTCTCGAACTACATGGCGCATTACGCCTGCACGGGCGCTGCCTGCGATCGGGTGTTCACCGACGTCCAGGCGAAGCATACGGATGCCCGGCTTGCCGCCTTCGTCTCGGCCACCGGTTCCGCCGGCACGATCGCGGCAGGCGACCGCCTGAAGCAGGCGCATGGCACCCGCATCGCCGCCGTCGAGGCGCTCGAATGCCCGACCATGCTGGAGAACGGTTATGGCGAGCACAACATCCAGGGCATCGGCGACAAGCACATCCCGCTGATCCACAACGTGATGAACACGGATTTCGTCATCGCCGTCTCCGACCGGGTCAGCGACAAGCTCAACCTGCTGTTCAACACCCCGACCGGCAAGGCCTATCTGGCGTCGCGCCCGGACCTCGACGGCGATCTCGTCGCTGCCTTCGCCGAGATCGGCATTTCCGGCCTTGCCAACATTGCGGCGGCGATCAAGCTCGCCCGCTACATGGATTACGGCCCGGACGATGTCGTGATGACGATCGCCACCGACAGCGCCCGTCTCTACGAAACCGAGATGCAGGGGGCTGAAACGAAGTTCTATCCCGGCGGCTTCTCGTCTGCCGATGCCGGCGGGATCTTCGCGAGCTGCCTAGCCGAGCTGTCCGACGAGCATGTGCTCGAACTCGGCCAGCCGGGCCGGCGGCGGGTGTTCAACCTCGGTTACTACACCTGGGTCGAGCAGCAGGGCGTCACCGTCGAGGATTTCGACGGTCGCCGCCAGCAGTCCTTCTGGAAGGACATCGCCGCGTCCGTGCCCGCCTGGGACCGGCTCATCACCGAATTCAATGCCGAAGTCGGCCTGAACTAGCAGAAGCGGCCCGTGCCGCCAGCGTAAGGAGAAGCGTGTGCTGAACGCCCAGGTAGAGCCCTACGAGCGGCTCAGGGAGAATCTGTCCCAGCGCGACCGCAGTCTGCGCGAAAAGGTGATGACGCTGGAGGAAGCTGCCTCCTTCGTCCAGGACGGCATGAAGGTCGGCATCGGTGGTTCCACCATGTCGCGCACGCCGATGGCGATGATCTGGGAGCTGGTCCGCCAGCGCCGCAAGAACCTGTCCTGCTCGCGGGCCATAACCTCGACGGATGGCGACATCCTGTTCGGATCCGGCGTCTCCGACCACATCATCACCAGCTGGTTCGCGCAGGGCATCCTGTGGGGTCTGTCCAAGGTGATGCGGCGCCATGTCGAGCAGGGCCTCGCCCGCTACGAGGAATGGAGCCACATGGCGGTCGGCATGCGCTTCCGTGCCGGCGGCATGGGCGTGCCGTTCCTGCCGATCCGTTCGATGCTCGGTTCCGGCGTCATGGATCAGCGCCCCGAGGCCAAGCCGATCGATTGCCCGTTCACCGGCGAGAAGCTGCTGCTGGTGCCGGCGCTCAATCCCGACGTGGCGTTGATCCACGTCCAGCGTTGCGACGCCTATGGCAATGCGCAGATCGACGGCCTGCAGTTCATGGACATCGACCTGGCGCTTGCCGCCAACCGGGTCATCCTGACGACCGAGCGGATCGTCTCCAACGACCAGATCCGCCGCGCGCCCGACCAGACCAAGATCCCGTTCTTCTGTGTCGATGCCGTCGTCGAGGTTCCCTACGGCTCGGCGCCGCATGAGTGCTTCGGCCTGTACGAGCCGATGCTGAAGCACATGGAAGCCTATGTCGGCCAGGTCAATTCGGACCCGGTGGAAGGCATGCGCGATTACCTCGAGCGCTACTTCTACGCGCCGAAATCCTGGAACGAATACCTCTCGCTGATCGGCATGGAAGAAGTCCTCGAAGCGAGCCAGAGGGGCCGGAGCATCTACAATGACTGATACCCCGCGCTACACAGCCAGTGAGATCCTGGCGATCCTCAGCTCCCGTCAGCTGAAGGACGGGCAGGTGGTGTTCGCCGGCGTCGGCACGCCGCTTCTCGCCGCGACGCTGGCCCAGCGGCTTCGTTGCCCGGGCCTCACCATCCTGTTCGAAGGCGGTGTCGTCGGCGCCTTCGTCGAGCCCGGCAAGCTGCCGCCCTCGACCAATGACCAGCGCTGCACCAAGCGCGCCAACATGGTGCTCGGCAGCGCCGACGTGTTGCTGCTCTTGCAGCGCGGCTATGTCGACATCGGCTTCATGGGCGGCGCCCAGATCGACCAGTTCGGCAATCTGAACTCGTCCTTCATCGGCGATCCCGCCGCGCCGAAGACGCGTCTGCCCGGCACGGGTGGTGGCAACGACATCTCGAGCCTCACCAACATGATCGTGGCGATGAAGCACGAGAAGCGCCGCTTCGTGGAGCATGTCGACTTCATCACCAGCCCCGGATTCATCCGGGGCGGCACGAGCCGCGCCGAGAGCGGCCTGCCGGCCGGCGGCATGTTCCGCGTCATCACCGAACTCGCCGTCTTCGGCTTCGATGCCGAGACGCGCCGGATGAAGGTTCTGGCCCTCAATCCCGGCGTCAGCCGCGAGAACGTCCAGGACAATACCGGCTTCGACCTCGTCTTCGACGAGCAGATCGCGATCACCGCGCCGCCAACCGAGCACGAACTCGAGACGCTGCGGATGCTCGATCCCGAGCGGCTCTTCACTGCCTGATTTTTCATTGGGAGGACTTCAATGACCACTGCTCTGTCCAACACGTTCGGCATCGCCGCGCGGAACTTCGTCGCCTATCCGAACATGCCCGATGCCCGCGCGCTCGTTGACTACGGCGTCCGCGTCGAGGAGCTCGGCTACGATTCGGTATGGGTCTGGGATCACATGCTGCTCGGCGTCGACCCGAACTTCCCGATCATCGACTCGCTGACCGCGCTGACCGGCATCGCCGCCCGCACCACTCGCCTCAAGATGGGCACGGGCATCCTCGTCCTGCCGCTGCGCAATCCGGTCGCGCTCGCCAAGCAGCTTTCGTCGATGGACCAACTGTCGAATGGTCGCCTTGTCATGGGCATGGCCGCCGGCTGGTACAAGCGCGAGTTCGACGCCATGAGCCTGCCGTTCAGCAAGCGCGGCAAGATCATGGACCAGAACCTTGAGATCATGCGCCGCCTGTGGACCGAAGACCTCGTCACTGGCGACTATACGATCGAGGACGAAGCTACCGGCGTGCAGCTCAATTACAAGCTGTCGAAGGCGGTGATGTATCCCAAGCCCGCGCAGCCGCATTTGCCGATCCTGATTGGCGGCTATGCCGATGCGGCGCTGAAGCGTGCCGGCACCACCGGCGATGGCTGGCTGACCTATTTCTATCGCGCCGAAGACTTCAAGAAGTCGTGGGACAAGGTGCTCGGCTTCGCCAAGGATGCCGGCAAGGACCCGTCGAAGGTCATGAACGCCTCGCAGCTGCCGATCATGGTCGGCCCGTCCAAGGAAGCCGTCCACGACGACATGATGGACTGGCTCAACAAGGAATGGGATTTCCCGGAGCACAGCGACTGCACCCGCGAGAGCGCGATCATGGGCTCGGTCGACGAGTGCGTCGAGCAGCTTCGCGCCCATATCGACGCCGGCGTCCAGAAGATCATCTTCGTCCCCTACAAGTATCAGACGGACCAGATCGAGACGATCGCCCGCGAGATCATTCCGCGCCTGAAGGCTCTCTAAGCCGTCTTGCCAAAAGCCCCCGCGCGTTACCGCGCGGGGGCGGGCCGCTGCCATTCGCGGAAGAACAACAACGTCCAGAAGGATTCCGGGGACTTCTCCATGACCGATGCCAACCGCCAGAAGATTATCGATGCGATCGACGGGAACCGTGATCAGGCGATCCGTTTCCTGCAGGACATGATCGCCATTCCCAGCGTGACCGGCGACGAGGCCGCGATCCAGGAGTTCGTCTCCGGCTACATGACCGGGATCGGCCTCGACGTCGACATGTGGGAGACGGACTGGGAAGAGCTGAAGAAGCACCCCGGCTACCGTCCGGTCGATCGCGGCTATGAGGGGCGCCCCAACATCGTCGCCACCCGCAAGGGTACCGGTGGCGGCCGCTCGCTGCTGCTGAACGGCCATACCGACGTCATCCCGGTCGGCAATGGCGAGGGCTGGAGCGATGATCCGTGGTCGGCCGCCATCAAGGATGGCCGCATCTATGGCCGCGGCTCCTGCGACATGAAGAGCGGCGTCGCCAGCCACATCCTGGCAGTCCAGTATCTGAAGGAAGCCGGCATCGATCTGAAGGGCGATGTCTACATCAACGTCGTCATCGACGAGGAGGTGTCGGGTCACGGCACGCTCGATACCGTCATCCGCGGCTACACCGCTGACGCCGGCATCTCGGGCGAGACCAGCGATCTCGCCGTCCAGCCTGCCTGCATCGGCCGCATCTGGTTCCAGATCGACGTGCAGGGCAAGCCGGCCGGCATCCAGCAGCGCTATATGGGCATCAGCGCCATCGAGCTCGGCAACAAGGTCGTCAAGGCCGTGCAGGAGCTGGAGGATCACCGCGTCGCGACGGTGAAGCATCCGCTCTACCCGAGCGCGCTCGACTCGCTGCCCTGCATCATCGGCTCGTTCCAGGCCGGCAACTATCCGAGCGCCTTCCCGGCCAGCGCCGTGCTCAAGGGCAGCATCGGCACCGTGCCGGGCGAGGACCACGAGGGCGTCAAGCAGAGCCTCGTCGACAAGATCGCCGAAATGGCGAAGAACGATCCCTGGATGAAGGACCATCCGCCGGTCGTCCGCTTCGTCGGCTATGACGCGCAGGCGTCCGAGATCCCGCGCGACCACGGCATCGTCGAGACGGTGTGCCGGACCTATACCGAGGTGACGGGCAAGACGCCAGTGATCAGCGGCCGCCAGGGCGCCGCGGATACCCGCTTCCTGAACGAGTACGGCCATACCCCGACCGTGATCTTCGGACCGGGCTCGACGGCGGTCATGCACGCCAATGACGAATATGTCTCGATCGACGACTACCTCACCTCGATCAAGGTGATGGCGCTCAGCATCTATGACTGGTGCAACAGCGAGCCGATCGCGAAGGCCTGACGGCCGCCGACCCGCAGCGGCCCGAGGAGGGGAAGAGGCATCGCCTGGCGATGCCTCTTTTTTTATGCGCGTTTCGCTCTGGGGTTGTGCCCTGAGGTGGCTATTAATTTCGACATCAATAGTTTCTATCTTACTATAAATAGGTTGATTCTATTTTGCGCTGGGCGCAGTGTGGGCTCGATGTCAGGGCAAATGACCGTGGGGGCACACTGTCGGCTCTGCCGTCTTGCCAGTTCAGGAGACGAGGCCATGCATATTGCGGTTCTGTCCGATACGATGACCGACACGCGGGTGGCAGCCACCCCGGAGACGGTGAAGAAATACGAGACGCTGGGCGGGAAGGTCCTGGTACAGGGCGGCGCCGGCCACGGCGCCGGCTTCTCCGATCAGGAGTTCGAGCGTGCCGGTGCCCGTGTCGCGCCCGACGCCGCCACGACGGTCCGCCATGCCGACATCGTGCTGTCGGTCAACCGGCCCTCGGCAGACGTCATCCGCGCCTGCAAGCCGGGCGCGATCGTCATCGCTACCATGGATCCGCATCGCCCGGCCGACTCGCTCGACGTCATGGCGAGCGCCGGCGTCTCCGCCTTCGCCATGGAGCTTATGCCGCGCATCACCCGGGCGCAGAGCATGGACGTGCTGTCGAGCCAGGCCAATCTGGCCGGCTACCGCTCGGTGATCGACGCCTCAGCCGCTTACACGCGCTCGCTGCCGATGATGATGACCGCGGCCGGCACCGTCCCCGCCGCCCAGATCTTCGTCATGGGCGCCGGCGTCGCCGGCCTGCAGGCGATCGCCACCGCGCGGCGCCTCGGCGCCGTGGTGACGGCCACGGATGTTCGTCCGGCGGCGCGCGAACAGGTCGAGTCGCTCGGCGCCAAGTTCATCGCCGTCGAGGACGACGAGTTCAAGAAGGCCGAGGCCGCCGGCGGCTATGCCAAGGAGATGTCGAAGGCCTACCAGGCCAAGCAGGCGGAGCTCGTCAGCGAGCATCTCCGCCGCCAGGACATCGTCATCACCACAGCGCTGATCCCGGGCCGTACGGCGCCGATCCTGATCACCTCGGCGATGATCGAGCCGATGCGTGCCGGATCGGTGATCGTCGATCTCGCCGTCGAGCGCGGCGGCAATGTCGAGGGAGCGAAGGCCGGCGAGGTGGTCACCACCGCCAATGGCGTGAAGATCCTCGGCAATTCGAGCGTGCTGCGAGTCGCTGCCACCGCATCCAATCTCTATGCGCGCAATCTCTACTCGTTCGTCTCGACGCTCGTCGATCAGCGCACCGCCGACCTCGCGATCAACTGGGACGATGATCTGATCAAGAGCACCAATCTGACGCGGGGAGGGCAGATCGTTCATCCGTCCTTTGCCAACGCGCTGGCGAGCTGACCGGCTTCGCCGGCCGGCCGCGCTGACGCGGCTTCATTCCTAGTTCCATCGGCCAGCCGCAGGACGGCTCGGCACAACTCCCGCGGGCGACCGCGGGGGAACGACCTTTCTTGCGCCGCCCTCCGCGACGGCCGGTCATAATTTTGGAGGATCGTCATGACGTCTACCGCCGTCATTCAGCTGTTTGTTTTCGTGCTCGCCGGCTTTGTCGGCTTCCAGGCCATCACCCGCGTGCCGCCGTTGCTGCACACGCCGCTGATGGCAGCGACCAACGCCATCTCCGGCATTTCACTCGTCGCCTCGATCGTGCTCGCCGGCGCCAATCAGAGCCTGCTGAGCACGGTGCTCGGTACCATCGCCGTCGGTTGCGCCATGGCCAATGTCGTCGGCGGCTTCCTGATCACCGACCGCATGCTCGCCATGTTCGACAAGGCCAAGGCCACCAAGCAGGGGGAGCGCGCGAGCGCTAAGGTCCATTGATCGACGTCTTCATCCAACTGGCCTATCTGCTGGCCTCGGTCCTCTTCATCTTCGCGCTGCGTTCGCTGAGCCGCCCGGATACGGCGCGGCGCGGCATGCAGCTCGCCGCCTTCGGCATGTTCATCGCCGTCGCCGCGACGCTGCTGCATACGCGCATCGTCACCTATGAGTGGATCCTCATCGGCGCCGCCGTCGGCGCGCTGATCGGCTACCCGCTCGGCATGTGGGTGCCGATGACGGCGATGCCACAGCGCATCGCCTTCAGCCACGCCTTCGGTGCGCTGGCCGCCACCCTCGTCGGCATCGGCGAATATGCGCATCTCTATCATGAGCAGAGCCTGACCCGCGGCGTCATGACGGCGCTCGGCTTCGAAGTGCTGCTCGGCGCGCTGACGGTGACGGGAAGCTTGATGGCCTTCGGCAAGCTGCAGGAACTGCTGCCCGGCCGGCCGATCACCTTCCCCTTCCAGAATTTCTTCAACCTGGCTCTCTTCGCGCTGGGCGTCGCCGGCCTCATCTGGGTCGTGATTTTCCCCTATGACGTCTGGGTCTTCGGCCTCATCTGCGTGATTGGCCTGCTCGTCGGCATCCTGATCGTCATGCCCATCGGCGGCGCGGACATGCCGGTCGTCGTCTCGCTGCTCAACGCCTATGCCGGCCTCGCCGCCGTAGCGACCGGCTTTGCCCTCGACAATAACGTGCTGATCGTGGTTGGCGCACTGGACGGCGCCAGCGGCTTCATCCTCTCGGTCGCCATGAGCAAGGCGATGAACCGCTCCTTCGCCAACGTGCTGTTCGGCGCCTTCGGTTCCGCGAGTGGCCCGGACGAGGCGACCGCTTCCGGAGCCTCCGGCGAAATGACGGCGATCCAGGTCGACGACGCGGCGTTGCGCCTCGCCTTCGCCAATCGCGTCATCATCGTGCCGGGCTACGGCCTCGCCGTCGCGCAGGCCCAGCACCAGGCGCGCGAACTGGTCGACCTCCTGGAGAAGCGCGGCGTCGACGTACGCTTCGCCATCCATCCGGTTGCCGGCCGCATGCCCGGGCACATGAACGTGCTGCTCGCCGAGGCGGGAATCTCCTACGACAAGCTGATCGACATGGAGGACATCAACGAGCGCTTTGCCGGCACCGACGTGGCGCTGGTGGTGGGTGCCAACGACGTCGTCAATCCGGCGGCGCGCACCAACAAGAGCTCGCCGATCTACGGCATGCCGATCCTCAACGTGTCGGAAGCCACAAGCGTCATCGTGCTGAAGCGCGGCAAGGGCGCCGGCTTCTCGGGCGTCGAGAACGATCTCTTCGTCGCCCCGAAGACGACGATGCTGTTCGGCGATGCCAAGGAGTCGCTGACGCGGCTGGGCGCAGAGGTCAAGTTGGCCTAGCGTGGCAATCGGGATGGCGCCGTTGGGTCGGCGCCATCCCGTACCGATTCGGGTGCTGCCGGCATCGGCGTCGCGTCCGGCAAGCCTGGGTGGGCGCTGACCACAATAGTCTTGCTATCATTCCAAAAATAAGATGAGCTAACGACCGTAGGCGACCAGGAGGTCAGTGGCCGGCATCCGTTCGCCAGCGCTGATTAGCCCTGCATCGGGAGGATTACCATGACTGAACAGGGTGTTGGCGCGTCCTTGCTCCGGAAGGAGGATGATCGCTTCCTCCGCGGACGCGGCCAGTATGTTGCCGATATCCGCCTGCCCGGCATGAAGGACGTCGCCTTCGTTCGCTCGCCGCTGGCCCATGCCAGGATCGCTGGCATCCGCATTCCCGACGCGAATCGCGACCGCATCTATGTCGCCGCCGACCTTGAGGGCGTGAAGCCGATCGTCGCGGTGTCCGGTCTCGCCGGCTTCAAGGTGTCCGAGCAGCCGGTACTGGCCTTCGAGAAGGTGCGCCAGGTCGGGGAGCTGCTCGCGGTCTGCGTCGGCGCGTCGCGCGCCGAGGCCGAGGACCTCGCCGCCTCGGTCGAGCTCGATCTCGACGAATTGCCGGCCCTGCACGACATGATCGCCGCCCGCAAGCCCGGCGCCGCCCTGGTGCACGAGCATTGGGGCGACAACGTCTTTCTCGAGACCTTCGTCGATGTCAACATGGAGGCCGCCTACGACGCCCCGATCAAGGTGACGCGCGAGATCTCGACGGCGCGCCAGAGCATGGCGCCGATGGAAGGGCGCGGCACCGTAGCCGTCTGGGACAAGCGGATGGAGCAGCTCGTGCTCCATACCGGCAGCCAGATGCCGCACATCGTCCGCACCGGCCTCGCCGAATGCCTCGGCCTCGGCCAGGAGCAGGTCCGCATCGTTTCGCCGGATGTCGGCGGCGGCTTCGGTTACAAGGGCATCCTGCTGCCCGAGGACATCTGCCTCGCCTTCCTCGCCATGAAGCTCGACCATCCAGTGCGTTGGATCGAGGATCGCCGCGAACATCTGACGGCCGGCGCCAATTGCCGCGAGCACCATTACATCATCACCGGCTATGCCGACCGCGACGGTAAGCTGCGCGGTATCGAGTGCGAGGCGACCGTCGATTCCGGCGCCTATTCGTCCTATCCGTTCTCGGCCTGCCTGGAGGCGGCGCAGGTCGCCAGCATCCTGCCGGGCCCCTATGATTTCCCGTCCTATCGCTGCCGCACCTGGTCGGTCGCCACCAACAAGTGCCCGATCCTGCCGTATCGCGGCGTCGCCCGTACCGGCGTCTGCTACGCCCTCGAGCTGGTCCTCGACGCGATCGCCCGCGAAGCGGGGATCGAGCCGCATGAAGTTCGGCTGAAGAACCTCGTCCAGCCCGAGCAGATGCCGTTCGACAACATCACCCGCAAGCATTTCGACTCGGGCGACTATCCCGAGGCGCTGCAGCGCGCCATGGCGGCGATTGACCTCGAAGGCATCCGTGCCCGGCAGCGCCAGGGCGAGCCGGACGGGCGGCTTATCGGCATCGGACATTCGATCTATTGCGAGCAGGGCGCGCATGGCACCTCGGTCTATGCCGGCTGGGGCATTCCGATGGTGCCCGGCCATGAACAGGCGACGGCGCGGATGACGCCGGATGGTGGCCTCGAAATCCGCGTCGGCGTGCATTCGCATGGCCAGAGCATGGAGACGACGCTGCCGCAGGTCGCGCACGAGATCCTCGGCATCGACACCGCCAAGATCAAGCTCGTGCATGGCGATACCGAATACACGCCCTATTCGACGGGCAGCTGGGGCTCGCGTTGCGCCGTGATGGCGGGTGGCGCGGTGGCGACGGCGGCGCGCGAAGTGGCCGGTCTCGCCAAGGGGATCGGTGCGCATCTGCTGCAGGCCGATGTCGCCGACGTGAAGCTGGTCGATGGTCATGTCGTCGGCCCGAGCGGCAGCGTCTCTCTCGAGACGGTCGCCTTCACCTGGTACCGCCGGCCGCAGGACCTGCCGGCCTCGGTCGACCCGCGCGGACTGGAATCGACGATCGGCTACAAGCCGGTGCGCGATTCCGGCACGTTCAGCTACGCCGCGCACGCGGTTGTCGTCGCCGTGGACCCGGAAATGGGCGACATCGAGATCCTCGACTACGTCATCGTCGAAGACGGCGGCAAGCTGATCAATCCGATGGTCGTCGATGGCCAGATCTATGGCGGCCTGGCGCAGGGCATCGGCACGGCGCTCTACGAGGAGATGAACTTCGACGCCTCCGGCCAGCCGCTGGCTTCGACCTTCGCCGACTATCTGTTGCCCGGCCCGACCGAGGTGCCGGCCCCGCGCCTCGATCACATGGAGACGCTGGCGCCCTATACCGAATTCGGCGTCAAGGGCATCGGCGAGGGCGGCGCCATCGCACCGCCGGCCGCGATCGGCAACGCCGTCAACGACGCGCTCAAGGGCTTTGGCGCCGAACTGCTGCGCTCGCCGATGACGCCGAGGCGGGTGCTGGAGGCGATTCAAAGCGCGAAGCAATCAAAGGAAGTCCTTGAAATGACTCAGGGAGAGATGGCGTGAAGCCGGTCAATTTCGACTATGCGCGGCCGGCAGATGTCGGCGCGGCGCTCGCTCTCCTGGCCGACGACACGCTCGCGGTTAAGATCATGGCCGGCGGCCAGTCGCTGGGGCCGATGCTCAACATGCGGCTGGTCCAGCCCGATCTGCTGGTCGATATCGCCGGCATCGAGGAACTGAAGCAGGTGACGGACCGGCCGGACGAGATCGTCTTCGGCGCCTGCATCACCCATGCCGACATCGAGGACCGGCGCGTTCCGGACGTGACGCGCGGCGCGCTGCCTAGCGTCGCCAACGGCATCGCCTACCGGGCGGTGCGCAATCGCGGCACGGTCGGCGGCAGCCTCACCCATGCGGATCCGTCGGCCGACTGGATTTCGATACTTTCCGCCGTCGGGGCCCGGGTGACGCTGCGCGGCCCGGCCGGCAACCGCACGATCGCCGTCGAGGACTACATGCTCGGCGCGCTCGAGGCGGATCTCCGTCCCGGCGAGATGCTCGTCTCCGTCACCGTGCCCAAACTCGGCCGGTCGGCGCGCTGGGGCTACTACAAGAGCTGCCGCAAGACGGGCGAATTCGCCCATGCGATCGGCGCCTTCCTGTCCGATCCGGAACGGGGTGTCAGCCGCGTCGTCATCGGCGCCACCGAGAGCCGGCCGATCGTCGTCACCGATGCGCAGCATCTGATTGGGGACGGCCGGGCGGAGCGCCTCGATCGGGTCTTTGACAGCCACGCCGCCGCCGAAGCGATCGCCGCTGCCGGCATGGCCGATCCGATCGACCGGCAGACCCATGTCGTCGCGCTCCGGCGCGCCATCGAGCGAGCCTATTCAGCATGAACACCGTCACTCTCAAGGTAAACGGCAAGCCGGCCAGCGCCGACATCGAAGCGCGCATGCATCTGGCCGATTTCCTGCGCGACACCCAGAACCTGACCGGCACGCATATCGGCTGCGAGCATGGCGTCTGCGGCGCCTGCACCATCCTGGTCGACGGCGTGCCGACGCGCTCCTGCATCACCTTCGCCGTTGCCTGCGAGCAGGCCGAGGTGACCACCGTCGAAGGGCTCGATGCCGACGAGGTGGCGACGGAACTGCGAGCTGCCTTCAGTAAGGAGCATGGGCTCCAGTGCGGCTATTGCACGCCCGGCATGATCGTCTCGGCCCGCGACGTCGTGCTGCGCATGCAGGAGCCGACCGAGCACGAGATCCGCGTGGCGATGAGCGGCAATCTCTGCCGCTGCACCGGCTATGTCGGCATCGTCCGCGCCATCCAGGGCGTGATCGCGGCGCGACGCGCGCGCGGCATTGCCGCCATTCCCGGCGGCGACCATCGCAAGGCACTTGGCCCGGCCGGATCCGGCCATGCCACGGCCTCCGCCAACGGTACGGCCACGCGCATCCGGACCAGTCCGGCGGCTCCCGCCCTGGCGGCGGCGACCCCGGCGAAGGCTGCCGCGGCCCCGCGCCAGGAAGCTGACTGGAAGCCGCAGACGACCTTCACCGAGAGCTTCGTCGTCGGCCATCCGGTCGATGAGGTCTGGGCGTTCTTCGACCGTATCGGCGAAGTCGCGTCCTGCCTGCCGGGAGCGTCGCTCGCCGGAGAGCCGGTCGACGGCCATGTCGAGGGCCAGATCCGCATCAAGGTCGGGCCGATCTCGGCCGAGTTCCAGGGCGTGGCCGACGTCAGTCGCGACGAGGCGACCCGAACCGGCACGATCAACGGCTCTGGCAAGGACAAGCGCAGCAATTCGGCGACGCGCGGCCTGATCGGCTATGCCGTCAAGCCGGGCGACAAGCCCGGGGAGACCCGCGTCGATGTCAGCATCGGCTACACGCTGACCGGTGTTCTGGCACAGTTCGGCCGGTCCGGGCTGGTGCAGGATGTCGCCGGCCGGCTGATCGCCGCCTTCGTCAAGAATCTGGAGGCCAAGCTTTCGCATCAGTCCGGTGGCGGGGACGCCGAGGCGCCGCCCGTCATCACGGAGCTCGATGCGGGATCGCTGGTGTCTTCGGTCATCCTGGGCCGGATCAAGCGGTTCTTTGCCGCGCTGTTCGGTCGCCGCTGACAGCGGCGCAGGCTCGGCCAGGGGCGCGCGCCCGTTCGGCGGCCTCCGTCGAGCGCCATACAGGGGGTTGCCGCAGGGACTGGCTGGACGTATCGAAGTTGTGGGGGCGTTGGGTTTCGCGTCGCGATTTCGTCATCGTGACAATTTCGGGAGAGTGGCGCGACGCCTTGGTCAATCCGTCCATCGGGTTGTGCTGGCAAATTAGGGCCATCTGACGTATGTTGGTATTATGAATAAACTGACATCGATCTACGACCGCAGCCGCGTTCCGCTCTACATTCAGGTCGCATCCGTGATGCGCCAGCGCATCGATACCGGGCACTGGCTGGAAGGCGACAAGATCTCGACGCTCGAGGAGCTCGAGAAGGAGTTCGCCGTTGCCCGCGTCACCATCCGCCAGGCTATCGAGCTTCTGCGTGAGGAAGGTCTTCTCAACGCCCAGCAGGGCCGGGGAACCTTTGTCTCCGGCAAGCCCAAGCACAATCGCTGGCTGAACCTCGCCAACGACTTCGACGTGATGGTGTCCTCGATCAAGGACAACGTGCTGAAGCGCGTCCATATCGAGGAGACTGCGTCGAGCCCCGAGCTTTCAGAAGGCGAGGGCCAGCTCGCCGAGGACGGCTACGTCTTCCTGCGCAGCGTCCAGTACAATAGCGGCGAGCCGTTCTCCGTCGTCAATCTGCACCTGGCGCGCTCGATCTTCGACAAGGGCGGCAAGCAGTTCATGCATGCCGCCGCGCTGCCGAAGATCGTCGAGATGGCGGATGTCACGATCAGCCACGCGCATCAGACGCTGACGATCGGCGTCGCCAGCCCGGAAACGGCCGACCTTCTGAAGATTGGCCTGGGCGAACCGACGGCGGATTGCCGGCTCGTGCTGGTGGACGACAAGGACGTGGCGATCTATGTCGCCGACATCCACTATCACAAGAACTGCTTCGCGCTCCGCACCGACCTGCTGGAGCGAAGCGGGCCGCGGCGCGGCGCCGGGAAGTAACGCTTCCGCATTCCTGCGGCCTGATGCGGAGCATCAGGCCCGGAATCGCAATCTCCGACCGCAGCCGTGTCCGGACCTCGTTCGTCGAGGTCGATCTCGTTCGCCGCAAGGTCGGACCAAGATCGGGCGCAGGTTTCAATAGATATTTCCCGCTTGAAGCCGAGCAAGTTCATTGCAATTGTGACGCGAACTGCGCTCTACTTGCGAGGTCTGGTGAAAGGTTCTTGCGGGGAGTTGTGTTTTGCAAAGTGAAACTGCTAACGGGCCGTCAGGGCTTGATCGCTTCGATCTGGCGATCTTGGCTATTCTGCAGCGGGACAACACGACGCCGCAGCGTCTGATCGGCGAGCAGGTGCACCTCTCCGCCGCCGCCGTGCATCGTCGCATCCGCCGCATGGAGGCGGACGGGGTGATCGCCGGCAATGTCGCCAGCGTCGATCCGGGCCGTGTCGGACGGCCGCTCACCATCGTCGTCGAAGTCCATATCGAGAGCGAGAGGCTGGATCTGCTCGACGGCGCCAAGAAGAGCTTCGCCGAGGCGCCGGAAGTGCAGCAATGCTACTACGTCACCGGCGATGCCGACTTCGTCCTGATCGTCACGGTCGCGACGATGAGCGAATATGAGGCGCTGACGCGCCGCCTGTTCTTCCAGAACCACAATGTGAAGCGCTTCCGCACCCTGGTGGTAATGGATCGCATCAAGACCAGCCTCGCCGTGCCGCTGGACGCCGTCGGCTAGACCCTTTCGCTGGGGGCACGAGCCGCCTTCGACCTTGCCCGAACGACATTCTGGACAAAGAAAAGCCCCGGCGAGCGGATGCTGCCGGGGCTTTCTGTCGTTTCGGTTGTGACTACGGCAGCGTGACCTTGCCGTCGACGATCGTCACCAGCGTGCCGTTCGCCATGTACTGGCCGCTTTCCCGGCCTTCCGGGCCGTCCTTGACGAAGGTGACGGTGCCGTTGAGCGTCGGCACGGAGATCTGCCAGAACGCATCGCGGATCGCCTTCGGCTCGGCGACGCCGGCCTTCTCGATGGCGGCCTTGATGACGTGGATGCCGTCATAGCCGCGATAGCTCTCGGTCAGGCCGGCGCTGCCATGGCCAGCCTTGGCCCAGGCGTCGATGAAGGCCTTGGCCTGGTCGGGATGCGGGGTCTTGGCCGGATCCCACGGCGCGAAGAACACCATGTGCATGGTGTTGTTGGCGGCGGAGCCGGCCTGCTCGATCAGCTGGTCGGGGTTCTGCGAACCGCCCGTGGTGATGATCCGCTTGGTGATGCCGAGCGCCGCCGCCTGCTTCAGGACCAGCGTCAACTGCTCGACGGCGGTGGTGACGATGATGGTGTCGGAGTCGGACGACTTGATCTTGGAGAGCTGCGCGCTCATGTCCTGCGCGGCCTGGTCCATGATCTCGGACAGCCCGACCTCGACGCCGTTCTCCTTGAACATCGCCGTGAAGTCGGTGATCGTCCCGCGACCCCAGTCATTGTTGATGGCGAGGAAGTCGACCTTCTTGATGCCGAGATCCGGCAGCAGGGTCTTGAACAAGGCCGCCTCGACGAAGGAGGGCGGCGAGATGCGGAAGATGAACGGATTGCCCTGCTTGGTGATCTTGCTGGACGACGACGTCTCCACCAGCATCGGCACTTCATACTGCATCAGCTTCGGCATGGCGGCGAGCGTCAGGCTGGAGCCCCAGGCGCCCATCATGACCGGCACCTTGTCGCGCTCGATCAGCTTCTCGGCGACCGCGGCGGCTTCGGTCGGGTTGCTCTTATTGTCTTCGATCACGAGCTCGATCGGATTGCCGAGAACGCCGCCGGCGGCGTTGATCTGCTCGACGGCGATCTTGGCGCCGTCGACGATATAGGTGCCGGAGGCCGCGAACGGTCCGGTGAGGGGCTGGTTGACGCCAATCTTGATCGCGTCAGCAGCCGACAGGCCGGTCGTCGCCATGAGAAGCGACAAGGCCAGCATCGGGATGGAAGTTCTTGTCATAGGCATTCGTTCTCCTCGGTTGGGCCGCATGCATCTGCGCGCCCACGACGACGCCGTACAACCTGGGCGGCCGCGTACAGCTTTGGACATCGTCGTTGGAGCAGGCCTTGCCTCATCTTCGCTCAGTCAAGGGCCTGACGCATTGGTACTATCTTGCTGTTTTTAGGATGTTCTCGCAAGAGGAATATAGAAACTCTTTTCGCGCCGTAACGACGGTCTAGCTCGCCAATTTCCCTAACGGACGAAGCGACGAAAATCTTCACAAGATCAAAATGTTGCTAGGCCTTCCTGTGGTCCTATGTTGGTACGACCGGCGGCCGGAGCTGTCCCGGATGGATGAGAGGGGCACGCCGTCAGCCGCCGCGCTTTCGATGAGGCCATGAGAAAACGGGCCCGGCGATGGCCGGACCCGTAGGGTCGTCGAGCGGGATGCGTCTCGCGGCTCAGGCGATGTCGAACTGGACGCCCTGCGCCAGCGGCAGCGTCTTGCCGTAGTTGATGGTGTTGGTGGCGCGGCGCATATAGGCCTTCCAGGCGTCGGATCCGGATTCACGGCCGCCGCCGGTTTCCTTCTCGCCGCCGAAGGCGCCGCCGATCTCGGCGCCGGACGGGCCGATGTTCACATTGGCGATGCCGCAATCCGAGCCGCGCGCCGACAGGAAGGTCTCTGCCTCGCGCAGATCGTTGGTGAAGATCGACGAGGAAAGACCCTGCGGCACTGCATTGTGCAGTGCGAGCACGTCCTCGAACTCCGCATAGCGCATGACATAGAGGATCGGCGCGAACGTCTCCTGCGCGACCGGGCCGCTCTGCTCCGGCATCTCGACGATCGCCGGGCGGACGTAATAGGCGCCGGGCGCCGTATCGGCATCGACGCGGGCGCCACCGGTCACCGTACCGCCAGCCGCCTTTGCCGCCTCGAGCGCCTTCTGCATGCCGTCATAGGCGCGGGCGTCGATCAGCGGCCCGACCAGCGTGCCGGCGACCAGCGGATTGCCGATGGCGACCGAGCCATAGGCCTGCTTCAGGCGCGGCACAAGCTGGTCATAGACGCTGTCATGCACGAACAGCCGGCGGAGCGAGGTGCAGCGTTGGCCGGCCGTGCCCATGGCGGCGAAGGCGACACCGCGCAGCGTCAGGTCGAGATCGGCCGACGGGCAGACGATGGCCGCGTTGTTGCCGCCAAGCTCCAGGATGGCGCGGGCGAAGCGGCCGGCGAGGCGAGGGCCGACGGCGCGGCCCATGGCGGTCGAGCCGGTGGCCGAGACCAGCGGCACGAGCGGATGGTCGACCAGCCGTTCTCCGACGCCGCGGCCGCCGATCAGCACGGTCGAAAGGCCGGCCGGGGCAGTGCCGCCTTCGGCCACGAAGCGCTGCTTCGCACGCTCGAACAGAGCTGCGGTCGCCAGCGCCGTCAGGGGCGTCTTCTCCGACGGTTTCCAAACGACGCTGTTGCCGCAGACGAGCGCCAGGGCCGCGTTCCACGACCAGACGGCGACGGGAAAGTTGAAGGCCGAGATCACGCCGGTGACGCCGAGCGGATGCCAGGTCTCCATCATCCGGTGGTCGCTGCGTTCGGTGGCGATGGTCAGGCCATAGAGCTGGCGCGACAGGCCGACGGCGAAATCGCAGATGTCGATCATCTCCTGCACTTCGCCGAGCCCTTCGGAGACGATCTTGCCGGCCTCGATCGAGACCAGCCGGCCGAGGGCGGCCTTGTGTTCGCGAAGTTCCTCGCCGAGCAGGCGGATCAGTTCGCCGCGCTTCGGCGCCGGCACGGAGCGCCATTCGAGGAACGCCGCATGCGCCGCCTCGATGGCGCGGTCGGCATCGGCCTCGCCGGCTTCCGCCAGCCGCGCCAGCTCCTCGCCGCTGATCGGCGAGTGGACCGCGAGCGTCCCGCCCGCAAGCGTCGAGGTGGCGACGCCCATGCCGGCCAGAAGGATGTCGACCTCGGCCTTGAGGCTGTTCTTGATGACGATGGTCATGATGCTTCTTCCTCGAAATCCGGATCTTGCCCCGGCTTAGAGCCGGGCGTCGGCGAGATGGGCGATCTGCGCCCCCACTTCGTAATAGGCTTCTTTGAGACGGCGCAAGCGCGCCTCGCGGGCGTCCGTGACGGGCAGCGGCAGATCGGCCTCTCCGATCCGTCCGGCGACATGCTCGGCCAGCAGGCGGCCGAACACCGTCCCCGGCGCGATGCCCCGGCCGTTGTAGCCGCTGAAGGCGACGACGTTCGGCGCGAGCCGGTGAAAGCGCGGCAGGCTGTTTTCGGTCATGCCGATCTGGCCATACCATTCCGCCTCGAAGGCGACGTCGCCAAGCTGCGGGAAGATCCGCGCCAAGGCCCGCTTCGCCCAGGCGCGGTGGACCCGCGCACCAGTGCCGCGCAATGCGCCGACGCTGCCGAAGACCAGCCGGCCGGCGCGATCGAAGCGGAACGAGCTCAGCACGTCCTTGGTGTCCCAGGCGCCTTGCCGCTCCGGCAAGATCGAGCGCCGGAGGGCTTCGTCGAGCGGCACAGTGGCGAAGTTGAAATAGGGCAGGTGGATCTGCTCGGTGCGGATCTCGGACCAGGGCAGGTTGGTGTAGGCGTCGGTCGCCACCACGATCCAGTCGGCGGTGACGGAGCCCGTTTCGGTTGCTACGCGCCAGCCGCCCGGCACCTTTTCGGCTGCCCGTACCGGGCTTTGCGTGTGGATGCGGGCGCCATGCTCAAGCGCTGCCCTGGCGAGGCCGCGAACATAGGCGAGCGGCTGGATCGTCCCGGCCCGACGATCGAGCAGCGACCCCGCATAGGCGGGGCTGCCGATCTTCGCAGCCGTCTCCGCGGCGTCGAGCAGGCGGACGTCGGCGCCGCGCGCCAGCCATTGTTCCGCCCGCTGGCCGAGTTCGGCCAGTCCCTTGGCGCCGACGGCGCAATGCAGGGTGCCGGCCGTCTCCAGCTCGCAATCGATCCCGTGCATCCTCACCAGCTCGAACACCCGCTTCGGCGCATCGCCCAAAAGGTCGAGCAGGCGGTCGCCATGCTCGCGGCCGAGCGTCGCCGGCACGTCGTCGGGCATCACCCACATGCCGGCATTGACCAGCCCGACATTGCGCCCGGAGCCGCCGAAGCCGATCTCGACCCCTTCGAGCAGCACGACGTCGAGCCCGTCACGCGCCGCGTGCAGCGCGGTCGAGAGACCGGTATAGCCGCCGCCGACAACCACCACATCGGCCTTCAGATCGCCGGCAAGCGGCGCTGTGGCGGGGCTCGGGGGTGCCGTGCGTTCCCAGAGACCGTGCGATCGCGGATCGTTCTGCATCTGCCTGTTCCGCCAGCTGCCCGGATGACGAATGGGATCATGGCTGGCGAGCGCGTCGCCGACAATGGAATTCCACGGCTGCATCCGGCTGTCATCGTTCTGTCATGGGATCCGTCACATGTGGTGCCGCCGCGCGCGGCGTCGAGTGTCCCAGCCTGACCGGCAAGCGATGTGATGAACAACCCGGCAATGCCCGCTGATGGCCATCTGCGGTCCCGTCCCGTATCCGGCGTGATCTGGGCCTATCGTTTCGACGCTCGCGGCCGGGCGCAGGCGATCGCGCTGGACCAGGCGGTCGGACCCAGCGATCCCGCCGACGGCTTCGTCTGGGTGCATATCGACTTCGTCGACCGGCTGGCGCGCGACTGGGTCAACGGCCTCGACTGGCTGAGCGAGGCGGCGCGCCGGCTGCTGCTCTCCGTCGACGACCATCCGACGCTCGATTTCGACGCCCATGCCGTCTGGGGGCGCTTCTCCGATACGCTGCAGGATCATCCGGGCGAGGACACCGACCGCTCGGTGCCGATGCGTTTCGCCTTCGGTCCGGGCTATCTGGTTTCCGGGCGTCGCCATCCCGTCCGCGCCGCCGCGCTGGCGCGCAGCCGCATCGAGGGCGGCCAGCCTGTCGCCGGGCCGGTGGCGCTGTTCGAACTGATGATCGAGCAGGTGCTGCGCGCCATGGCGGAGATGTTGCGGGCGCTACGGACGGAAGCGGATTCGATCGAGGATCGGGTGCTGGACGAGCGGCTGCATGACGAGTCGCGCCGTTTGGGTCCGCTGCGGCGGACGGCGGTGAAGCTGCACCGCCAGCTGTCGGGCTTCCGCAGCATCCTGCGCGAGTTTCCGGAGGATGACTGCGAGACGGAGGAGAACCACCATGCGGCCTCCGCGGCGGCGGAACGGCTGCTGCGGCGGATCGAGACGCTCGACCAGGAGGTGCAGGAGGTGCAGGACCGCGCCCGCTTCCTGCAGGACGAGATCGCGGCGAAGCTCGCCAATATCAGCAACCGCCACCTCTACGTGCTGTCGATCATGACTGCGCTCTTGATGCCGCCGACCCTCGTCACCGGCTTCTTCGGCATGAATACCGGCGGCCTGCCGTTCCTCGATGGCGCCAATGGCTGGATCGGCGCGTCGATCATCGGCGCCGTCGCGTCCGGTTTCACGTTGCTCCTGCTACGGCGGCTCGGCTTCTTCGACTGAAGCAACCCAAATGCAAACGACCGCCGGAAGAATCGTTAGATCCCGCCGGCGGTCGTTCGGTTCGTTCAGGCTCGGCTGGGC
Source organism: Kaistia granuli DSM 23481 (assembly GCF_000380505.1). Classification (GTDB taxonomy): domain Bacteria; phylum Pseudomonadota; class Alphaproteobacteria; order Rhizobiales; family Kaistiaceae; genus Kaistia; species Kaistia granuli. Next base: position 362,514 of record NZ_AQYH01000010.1, read on the forward strand.
CGATCAGTCGCGCGGCTGGGTGATGCCGAGGCGGCCCTTCAGCCGGTCGTCACGCAGCTCGTACCAGATGGCGTTGAGGATGCCGAAGGCGCAGGCGAGGCTGAGGCCGAGAATCCAGGAAAAATACCACATTGCTCAAATCCTCCGCTCAATAGGCGTTCGGGTTCTTGTCCATGCTGACCGTCGTCACCTTGCCGCGCATGACCCGGTAGATGAAGGCCGTGTAGATCAGGATGATCGGCAGGAAGAAGGCGGTCGACAGCAGCATCACCCAGAGGGTCAGCTTCGACGAGGACGCATCCCAGACCGTCAGACCGTTGCTCGGATCGAGCGAGGACGGCAGCAGGAAGGGGAACAGCGACACGCCGGCCGTCGCGATGATGCCGAAGATCGCCACGCCCGAGGTGATGAAGGTGAGGGCGGGACGCTTGGCCGTGAAGCCGACCAGGGCCAGCAGGGCACCGGCGAAGCCGAGGATCGGCGCGATCATCATCCACGGATAGGCCGTGTAGTTGGCAAGCCAGGCGCCGGGTTCGACCGCGACGGTCTTGCCGAGCGGGTTCGACGGCCCGAGCGGGTCAACAACGCTGGTCAGGACGTGGCCGCCGATGCCGTAGGCGGTCCAGACGCCGGCCACCGCGAACAGTACGATGGTGGCGAGCGCCGCCAGGCGGCCGTAGCTACGGGCCCGGTCGGCGATGACGCCTTCGGTCTTCCACGTCAGCAGCGCTGCGCCATGCATGATCAGCATGGAGAGGCTGACGAGGCCGGCCAGCAGGGCATAGGGCGTCAGCAGCTGGAAGAAGTTGCCGCGATAGAAGGTCCGCAGCGTGTCGTCGAATTCGAACGGCAGGCCGAGCAGCACGTTGCCGACGGCGACGCCGAGGATCAGGGCCGGCACGGTGCCGGCGATGCACAGGATGATGTCCCAGGTCGAACGCCAGCCGGGATCGCCGATCTTGCTGCGGTACTTGAAGCCGACCGGCCGCAGGATGAGGGCGACCAGGATCACCATCATCGCCAGATAGAGCCCCGAGAACGACACGGCATAGAGCATCGGGAAGGCGGCGAAGATGGCGCCGCCGCCGAGGATCAGCCAGACCTGGTTACCCTCCCAGACCGGGCCGACGACATTGATCACGACGCGGCGTTCCTCATCCGTCTTGGCGACGAAGGGCAGGAGGGCGCCGATGCCGAGATCGAAGCCGTCCATGACGGCGAAGCCGATCAGCAGGATGCCGAGGAGAAGCCACCAGACCAGGCGGAGCGTTTCGTAGTCGAACGGTATCAGATTACTCATCTCAATCCCCGCGGATCAGAGCTTGGGGCCGGCGGCGGCCGTGATCGGCAGCACGTCGGGGCCTGCGATGGTCGGCTGCAGCGGATCGTGCTCCAGCGGGCCCTTCTTGATCGTCTTCACCATCAGGATCACTTCGATCACCGCCAGCACGCTGTAGATCAGAAGGAAGATCGACAGGCTGATGACGAGGTCGGTGAAGGTCAGGCCGGATGCCGCGTAGAAGGTCGGCAACACGCCTTCGATGGCCCAGGGCTGGCGGCCATATTCGGCCAGGAGCCAACCGCATTCGATGGCGAGCCAGGGCAGCGGCAGGCTGAACAGCGCAACCCACAGCGTCCAGCGCTGTTCGCCGAGCTTGTGGCGCGAGGCGATCCAGAAGGCGGCGGCGAAGAAGGCGATGAAGTAGAAACCGAGGCCCACCATCACGCGGAAGCTCCAGAACACCACCGGGACGTTCGGGATCGTCGATGCGGCGGCCGCGGCGACATCCGCTTCGGTCGCGTTCTCGACGTCGGGGCGGATCTGCTTGACGAGCAGGCCGTAGCCGAGGTTCGGCCACTTCTGGCTGAAGATCTCGCGGGCGGCCGTGTCACCCGGATTGGCGCGGACGACCTGGAGCGCCTTGTAGGCCTCGATGCCGTCGCGGACCCGCTCCTTGGCCGTTTCGACCAGATTGACGATGCCGGGAAGTTCGGTCGTTAGCGAGCGCGTGCCGATGATGCCGAGCAGGTAGGGGACGCTGATGGCGAAGGTGTTTTCCTGCTTCTCCATGTTCGGGAAAGCAATGATGTTGAGCGCGGCGGGCGCCGGCTCGGTGTGCCACATGCTTTCCATCGCGGCGATCTTCATCTTCTGGTTTTCCGTCGTGACGTAACCGCTCTCGTCACCGAGAACGACGACGGAAAGCGCCGCGGCGAGACCGAAGCTGGCGGCGACCGCCATGGAGCGCTTGGCGAATTCCTGGTGGCGACCCTTGAGCAGGAACCAGGAGCTGACGGCCATCACGAACATCGCGCCCGTGACGTAGCCGGCGCTGACGGTGTGGACGAACTTGGCCTGTGCGACCGGGTTGAACACGACGGCCATGAAGTCGGTGACTTCCATGCGCATCGTGTCGGGATTGAAGACGGCGCCGACGGGATGCTGCATCCAGCCATTGGCGACCAGGATCCAGAGCGCGGAGAAGTTCGCGCCGAAGGCAACCAGCCAGGTGACGCACAGGTGGCCGACCTTCGACATCCGGTCCCAGCCGAAGAAGAACAGGCCGATGAAGGAGGCTTCGAGGAAGAACGCCATCAGGCCTTCGAGCGCCAGCGGCGCGCCAAAGATGTCGCCCACGTAGTGGCTGTAATAGGACCAGTTCATGCCGAACTGGAACTCCATGACGACGCCCGTCGCCACACCCATGGCGAAGTTGATGCCGAAGCAGGTACCCCAGAACAAGGTCATGCGACGCCAGACCTCGCGGCCCGTCATAACATAGACGCTCTCCATGATCGCCATCAGGAAGGAGAGCCCGAGCGTTAGGGGAACGAAGAGAAAATGATACATAGCCGTGGCTGCGAATTGCAGCCTCGACAGCGTAACGACATCGATATCAATCATGGCCTATACCTTCTGAGCCGCCAGTCCTGCACAGCTAGGACGCTAGTAGGCTCCCAACATTGCGCGAAATCAATGCAGCGAGATTACGCGTGCGGTCGATTGGCACAGGGGCGGTTGTAAATGCCCTCAACACGATAAGCTTTGGTGCATGAACACAGTCGATTCCACACCGGGTTCCGCGCCCGCCCGTTCGTCGTCGCACGAAATCCGATGGCTGAAGCAACGGGGGCGAGTCGGCCGTCACGCTATCGGTATCGCGATTCTGGTGCCGTTGCTGAGCGCCTGCCTCACGGTCGCGCAGGCTTATTGGCTCGCCACCATCCTTCACCGTGCCATTGTCGACCAGGTCGCCACCAAGACGCAGATTCCGGCTCTGCTGGGCCTGGCCGGCCTCGTGGCCGTGCGCGCCGCTTTGGCATGGATCGGCGAATCGGCCGGTATTCGCGCCGCCGAGGACATCAAACTGGCGATTCGCCGGGACCTTTTCGCCGCGCTGATGCGGCGCGGGCCCGACTGGATGCGGCAACGCGCCTCGGGAGAGCTGGCGAGCCAGATCCTCGATCAGGTCGAGGCTCTTGACGGCTATTTCGCCCGATTCGTGCCGGCGATGATCGCCGCCGGCGTCGTGCCCATCGCCTTCGCCGTCGGCCTGATGCCGGTCGATCTGGTCGTCGGCATCGTGCTTCTGGTCACCGCCCCGCTCATTCCCGTCTTCATGGCGCTGGCCGGCTGGGGCGCCGAGGCGGCGAGCCGGCAGCATTTGACGGCGCTGTCGCGGCTCTCCGGCATGTTCGCCGACCGCCTGCGCGGCCTGCTCGTCCTGAAATTGTTCGGCCGGGCCGAGGACGAGGTCGTCCGGGTGCGCAACGCCAGCGATGAATTCGCCCAGCGCACGCTCGCCGTGCTGCGAATCGCCTTCCTGTCCTCGGCGGTGCTGGAGTTCTTCGCGGCACTCGGCGTCGCCGGCGTCGCGCTCTATGTCGGCCTCACCTATCTCGACATGTTGAACCTGCGCGGCAGCAGCGAGCTCGGCCTGCAGGCCGGCCTGTTCTGCCTGCTGATGGCACCCGAGGTCTACATGCCGCTGCGCACCCTGGCGGCCCACTATCACGACCGCGCCAACGCCAAGGCGGCGGTGGCCAGCATCGAGGCGGCGTTCGGCGGCCTGCCGGCGGTCGAGCCCGCCGAAGCGCCGCGTGGCGCCGGCTGGACGGCGAACGGCGCGGTCGCCGTCTCCGCGCGCCACCTGACCATCGATACGCCGGAGCGCGATACCATCCTTTCCGATGCGACGCTGGAGATCGCGGCGGCCGAAACCGTGGCGCTGCTCGGTCCCAGCGGCATCGGCAAGTCGACGCTGATCGAGGTGCTGGCGCGCCTGCGCGGCCATCAGGGCGAGATCCGGATCGGCGGCACCGGGCTCGCGGCGATCGAGGAGGAGGCGCTCCGCCGGCATGTGGCGGTGCTCGGCCAGCGTCCACGCCTGTTCCATGGCACCATCGCCAGCAACATCCGGCTCGGTCGTCCAGCGGCTACCGATGCCGAGGTACGCCGCGCGGCCGAGCGGGCCTGTGTACTCGATTTCGCCGATCGGCTGCCCGAGGGGCTGGCGACACCGATCGGCGAGCGGGGCAGGGGCCTGTCCGGTGGTGAGGGCCAGCGCGTCGCGCTTGCCCGCATCTTCCTGCGCGATCCCGCGCTGGTCCTGCTGGATGAGCCCACGGCCCATCTCGACACCGAGACGGAAGCACGGGTGATCCGCTCGATTCTCGCCTTCGCCGAGGGCCGCACCCTGCTGATCGCCACCCATTCCATGGCCGTGGCGGCGCAGATGGACACCATCTACGAGATTGACGACCGCAAGCGGATCGCTCGCCGCGCGCCCGGTTTCGGCTTGTCTTCCGCCGCCATCCCAATCGACGGAGCGGCCTGATGCGCCTTCTCTGCAGCCTTTTCGCGGCGCGCGCCGGGGGCCTCTCGCTGGCGCTGGCGCTCGCCTGCATGACGCTTGCGGCAGGCGTCGCCCTGTTCGGCGTATCCGGCTGGTTCCTGACCGGGGCGGCACTGGCCGCCTCGGCGATGACCTTCGATCTGTTCGCGCCCTCGGCGATGGTGCGCGGCTTCTCGTTCCTGCGCATCGCCTCGCGCTATGGCGAGCGGCTGTCCGGCCATGCCACCACCTTCAAGATCCTGTCGGACATTCGCGTCCGGATCTTCTCGCGGCTGATTCCGCTGGTGCCGTTCAAGGCGGCCGCCCATCGCACCGGCGATTTCGTCGCCAGGCTGACGGCCGATGTCGAGACGCTTGACATGGTGTTCCTGCAGATGGTGGCGCCGATCGCGACGGCGATCCTGGGCGCGGTCGGCCTCGGCATCTTCCTCGTCCTCGTCATGCCGGATGCGCTGCCGGTCGTCCTGATTGGCTTCGGGCTGACCGCGCTGGCGTTGCCGGCGCTGATCGTCGTCGCCGGCCGGCACAGCGGCGCCGAAACGGTCCGGACGGCGGCGGATCTGCGGATCGCCGTGCTCGACGGCATTGATGGCCATGCCGATCTGGTCGCGCTCGGCGCCGTCGGCGAGGCGCGGCAGACCGTCGATGCCGCCGCCGCCGAGGTGCGGCGCGCGCGGCTACGCCAGGCGTGGCGCATCGCCTGCGGTCCCGGCTTCGTCGTGCTCGGTTCGGGCGCCACCCTGATCGGCACGCTCTGGGTCGGGCTGCAGGTTCTGGCCGAGGGCCGCGTCAGCGGCCCGGTCATGGTCGGCGTGCTGCTCGCTGTCACCGCCATCTTCGAGGTCGCGGGGCCGATCCTGCGCGGAGCCGGGCGGCTGGGGGCCGCCAGCGCCGCGGCGCGCCGGGTGCAGTCGCTCGTCGACATGCAGCCGGCCATCCGCGATACGGCCCGGCCGGTCGCCATGCCGGCGTCCGGCACGATCTCGTTTGAGAACGTCGGGTATAGCTACGGCCGCGACCATGTCGTGCTGTCGGGCCTCGACCTCGACATCCGCGATGGCGAGCACATCGCCATCATCGGCGAGAGCGGCACCGGCAAGTCGACGCTGCTCGGCCTGCTGCTTCGGCTCTACGAAGTCGATGCGGGAGCGATCCGGATCGGCGGCGTCGATATCCGCGACGTCCGTCAGGCGGATCTGCATGCCCATATCGCCCTGCTGACCCAGGAGGCGCCCGTCTTCATCGGCACCATCCGCGACAATCTCCAGATCGCAGATCCCGCGGCCGACGATGAGGCTCTCTACGCGGTGCTGGCCAAGGCCCGGCTCGACGGTTTCGTGCGCGGTCTGCCGCAAGGGCTCGGCACGTGGCTGGGGGAGTCGGGCGAGACGCTTTCGGCCGGACAGGCGCGGCGCCTCTGCCTGGCACGCACCCTGCTGTCGCCGGCGAAGGTACTCCTGCTCGACGAGCCGACCGCCGGTCTCGATCGGCCGACCGAAGCTGCCTTCCTAGCGGATCTGCTGGCGGTGACGACCGGGCGCACGCTGGTGCTCGCCACGCATGCGGCGCTGCCGGACGGCGCGGTCGACCAGGTCTACCGGCTGGAAGCGGGCGCGCTCAGCCCGGTGGGCTGATCAGCGCCGGTGCGAGGCGATGATGCCGGCTGCGAGCGTCGCCAGATCGGCGCCGGGCCGGTCCTCGCCGGCATGCTGCCAAGTGACGCGCGAGCCCTCGACCAGCAGGAACAGCTGATCCGCCAGCAGCTCCGGCTCGGACAGGCCCGAATTGCGGCAGAGCCGGATCAGGTTGTCGCGGTGCTGGCGGGTATTGTCCTCGATCACCCGGCGACCGGGATGCGACGGATCGGTGATCTGGACGGCGGCGCTGGCGAGCGCGCAGCCACTCTCATTGCCGTGCTCGGCATGATTGGCGATGCGGCAGAGCCAGGCGTTGATCTGCGCCAGCGGATCGGCCGGGTGGGCCGCCTCGATTTCGACCCACACCGCCGCGCCCTCGGCGGCGAGGCCGCGCAGATATTCGGCGACCAGCAGATCCTTCGATTCGAAGTGCCGGTAGAGCGTCATCTTGTTGGTGCCGGCCCGCTCGGCGATCGCCTCGACCCCGACGCCATGCACGCCATGGCGCGCGAACAGCTCGCGGGCAGCGATCAGGATGCGCTCGCGCGGCCGCGCCGGGCGGTCCTCCGCGTTCCGGTGAACAGACTGTTCAGCGATTTTCGCATCCATTCCATTGACTCGATGTTACCCGATAGTAACATTTAATAATGTTACTCTACGGTACCAATGCCGCTCCCCCGGGATTGGGCCGGTTTCCGTAACATAGTGAAGGGAAGACCGATGACCAACATCCTTTTCGTGACCTCGAGCCCCCGTGGTGGCGCCTCGCATTCGAGCAAGGTGGCCGAGCGCGTGCTCGCCGATCTCGTCGCCAGCAACCCCGATGCCACCGTCGTTCGCCGCGATCTCGCGCGCGAGCCGTTGCCGCATCTCGATGAAACCTATCTCGGCGCCCTGTTCGGCCCGCCGGAGAACCGCACCGACGAACAGAAGGCGCTCGTCGCACTCTCCGACAAGCTCGTCGACGAGCTTCTGGCCGCCGATATCGTCGTCATCGCCTCGGCGATGATCAACTTCACCATCACCTCGACGCTGAAGACCTGGCTCGACTATGTCGCGCGCGCCGGCCGCACGTTCGGCTATGTCGACGGCAAGTCGGTCGGCTTCGTCACCGGCAAGCGGGTCGTCCTGGTCGAGGCCAAGGGTGGCATCTACACGGAAGGCCCGATGAAGCCGCATGATTTCCAGGGGCCGTATCTGCGCTATGTGCTCGGCTTCCTGGGCATGACCGATGTCGACGTGATCGCCGTCGAGGGTGTCAATTTCGGTCCGGAACATGCCGAGCGCGCGCTGGCCGCCGCCGAGATCCGGGCGACCGAGGCGGCGCGGGCACTCACCGTGGTGGCCGAGGCGGCCTGATCCCCGCCCGAGCCATAGCCTGAATGAAAACGGCCGGATCTTGCGATCCGGCCGTTTGTCGTTACGGGGTGGTCTTGATCTCGACCTGCAGCAGGTCCGGCAGCTTCTGCGGCGTGTTCTCCGCCGCGTCGATCAGCTGCAGGACGGGGATCGGCGTCGCCGGCGCCGCCGTGATCGTCATCGTGCCCGGCGCCTTGATGAAGGCCTGCAGGGCAGGGGCGAGCTTGGCCTGGAAGCCGGGGTTCTTCAGCACCATCAGGAACAGCGGCAGCGCGCCGGCGATCTGCTGGCGGAACTTGTCCGGCTCGACATTCATCTTCTTGGCCTGCATGCCGACGGCGCGCTCGACGATCGACTTGTCCTCGATCGCCAGCTTGCCGCGCGTGAACAGGAGCGAGGGCAGCGCTGCTTCCAGCGCCTTCGGATCCTCGATCGCCCGCCGCGTCAAACCGGTCAGCGTCGCGTCCATGGTCACGGTTGCCATGTCCTTGATGGCGAGGCGGAACGAATCGATCGTCACGCTCTCGTCGGCCTCGCGCCAGGCGATCTTGAAGCCGTAGTCGGCCATCAGCCGGTCATAGCCGAGGCCGCGGATCATCTCGCGCGCCCGGCGATCCTCGATCTGCGACAGGTCGAGGTCGAGGCCGCGGATGTCGGTGACGATCTTCGTCGGCACCGGACCGATATAGTCGCTGAGATCCGTGCGGGCGCGGTCGACTGAGCCGAGCTTCTTGCCGCTCTGCGTGACGTCGAAATTAATCGCCTCGGCGAAGCCGAAGGTCGGCACCAGCGGCAGCGGATTGACGTCGATGCCGCGTTCGCTGGCGTAGATCGCCTGCACCAGCAGGTCCGGATCCGGGAACTTGAAGCCGCCGATCGCCAGGCGCTCGGCGCCGATCGAGCCCTTGTCCTGCACGGCGGCGTCGAGGTCGCTGAGGCCGATCTCGCCGATGCCGTCGCTCGAGAAGTCGTTGATGTGGAAATCGCCGAGGTGGAAGCGCTCGACCTCGGGCGCGGTGATGTCGAGATCGTTCATCCGCAGCGCGCCGACGCCGACGACGCTAAACAGGCCGGCGATGTGGTCGCGCGCGAGCTGGGCCATGTCGTCTTCCGACATATCCGGCTTGGCGAACAGGGTGTCGAACAGCTCGGAGAAGCTGCGCTTCGGCTGCCGGACGCGCAGATTCTCTGCCTCGAACGAACCGACCCGGACCGAGGCGCCGGGCACGTCGACGGCGAAGTTGCTATAGACTTCGAGGCCGAGAACGTCGCGCCACTTGCCGTCGCCGACACCGCCGACGAAGCGATCGGGATCGAGCACCGCGATCAGCGCGTCGAGGTCGTATTTGCGGGCCTCGATCTTGTCGACCTTGAAGGTCACCAGCCCGTCGGGCGAGGGCATCTCCTGCGACACCGGACCGAGCGTGACCTGGTCGATCTTGCCGTCGGCCATGCCCTTCAGCTCGTAGCTGCCATAGGAGGCCTTGGAGGTCTGCCCCTCGGCCGACTGGGTCGATTCGACATGGCCGATGCGGATGCTGTCGATCGACGTCTTGGCGGCGATCGAAAGGCCCTTGACCACCGAGGTGAAGGCGCGGGCCGGATCGAAGACGAAATTGGCGAAGCTCGGCACGGAGAGATTGTCGACGCGGATGTCGCGCATCTTCACGTCGGCGATGTCGCCAACCACGATCTTGCTGTCGTCGGCGCTGAGCTCGATCGCCTTGAAGCCGCCATCCGAGGTCTCGGCATAGCCGGTGACGCCGAGCGTCCCGAAGCTGATCTCGATCTTGGTCGCCAGCGTCTCGCTGCGAATGGTCAGGTTGCGGATGGTGGCTGCGCGCTGGCTCTCGTCATAGGAAAGCTCGGCGAAGCCGGCGACCCAGTTCGGCGAGGCATCGAGCGCGGCGACCCAGCCGCGGATCGCCGTTTCGACCGGTTCCTCGGCAAGGGCAGGCAGCGAGGCCGTCATCGCGGCGGCGCTGACGCCGACGGCGAGAAGACGGTGGCGTAGCGACGAACGACTCATAACAAGGCTCCATGGCGGCGGGGCGATCGGCGCTGTGCCGGCGTCGCCCTCTCAGAGGCGGTCTTTCCGATCGCGGAAAGAAAAAACCGGGCGGTCTGCACCGCCCGGGATTCATTCAAGGCGCTTCAGGCGCTTCAGGCGCGGGCGCTGGAGCGCAAGGATCAGTCGTTGGCCTTGATGTCGACGGCCAGGACGTCCGGCAGCGTCTGCGGAGCGGTCGAGGCGGCGCCGAAGATCTGCATGACCGGGACCGGGTTGCCCGGAGCGGCCGTGATCGTCAGGGACTTCGGATCTTTCAGGAAGGCGGTCGCGGCGGTGGCGATGCGGTCCTGGAAGCCCTGGTTGCCGACGACGGAGAGCAGCAGCGGCAGCGCGCCGGAGATCTGCTCGACGAACTGGTCCGGCGTCGCGCCCATGGCCTTCGCCTGCATGTCGATGATGCGCTGGACAATGCCGGCATTGTCGAAGCGGATCGTGGCTGCGTCGACGGTAGCGGTCGCGGCCAGCTCCGACAGCTTGTCCGGATCCTGCAGCTTCTCGCGCGGCAGGCCGCCGAACGTGCCGGTGATGGCGAGCTTGCCGACGTCCGCGCCGTCGAAGCTGATCGAGCGGAAGGTGAAGGTCTTGTTGCCGCCGTCATAGCCGCCGTCGATGGCGACGTCGAAGTTCAGCTTGTCATAGCCGAGCTGCTCGACCCAGTCCTTGGTCTGCTCGTCGGACTTCAGCACGTCACCGGGGACGTTGATGCCCTTGATGTTGAGCTGGCCGTCGTTCGGCGCGCCCTCGATCACGTTGCCGAGCGCGACGGTGAAGCTGTCGATGCTGATCGGCGCAGGCGTCTCGGTCGAGGTGACGCTGATCGTCGACACTTCGAGGTTGGAGAACGGAGTGATCTTGGCCTGGGAGTTGATCTCCTTCGGCGCCGGAACGATCGCGTCCTTGGCGATGCCCTTGGCCCAGGTGATCGTCGTCTCGGCGTCGGCGATCTTGCCCGAATCGAAGCTGATGCTCGCCGCCGTGAAGCCGCCGGCAGTCCGCTCCAGCGGGCTCTCGATGACGACCAGCGGGATCGTCACGTCGCCGCCGTCCTTCGCCTTGATCAGCACGTTCGACAGGGTGACGTTGTCGCCGTCGGCCTTGGCTGCCTCGAAGGTAACCTTCGCCTCGTCGCGGGTCTGGGCCGCGGCGACGAAGGCGTCTGCGATCTTCTTGGCATCGGGGGCAGCGAAGGCCGCCGTCGACAGCATCAGCGCCGAAGCCAGCGTGAGGCTGCGCACCGCGAAGCCGGAAACCGTCAGGTTCATTATGTCCTCCAAGGAACGAATCAAGAGTGCCCGGGAATGAGCCCGGGCAATGACTGGGCGGCATTCTGGACGGAGTTCATGGCGAGAGCAAGAACGCGCGCACCGGCTGTGACGCGGGTCACCTATGATGAATTGAAGGGTTGCAGCTGCGCGCGGCCTGCCCTCGCGGTTGTTGCCGTTGGCCGATTCGCGTCCGCTCCCGACATCGTTCTCAACGCGTCCCGGATGAGGAACAGGCGTTGATGTCGGGCGTGCCGCCGGGGCCGCAGGCATTGACCGGCTGCATCGCCTTGATGGCCGGCGAGTTCGGGTCGCTGGTGCAGCCGCCGACGCTGAGCAGGCTGGCAAGTACGAAGAGGGTCGCAGGCAACTGGCGCATGATGACGGACCGTTGTTTCGATGCGTTGCAGGGGCAAATAGCGTCGGCCGATCGGATGGCCATACGTCGCCGTCCGAAGAGTCCGTGCGTCGTAGTGATCAGACGAAGCCGATAGGCGGCACTGCCGGCGTGCCGGGAACGATCGGGATCTGGTCCAGGCCAGGCCGCCGGGCGGTGGACATGGATCAATGCCGGAAAGGGCGGAGCCTGGGGCTCGACCTGGGTTAGCGACGGCTGCTCGGGCAGTCTTCCGCGTTGGACGAGCCGCCGGGGCCGCACGCATTCACCGGATTCATCGCCTCGATGGCGGGAGCATTCTGATTGGTCGTGCAGCCGGCGAGACCGGTGAGACCGGCAAGCCCGGTGCTGATCGCGAGAACTGCCAGAAAAGCGCGCATGGTGGCTTACCCTTGGTTGTCTCCGAAGCTCCACAATATAGCGCCGGGCAGCCCTTTGGCTAGGCGGGTTGTAGGAGCGGTTGCGGGTGCGCTCAGAGCACGATCAGCCCGACGCCCTTCAGCAGTTCGGTCGCTTGCGACTTCGAGATGATCGCCTTCCGGAACAGGGTGGCATCCGCCAGCGTGATGGCGCCCAGATCGCAGCCGCGCAGGTCGGCGCTTTCAAACTTCGCCGCCCGCAGATTGGCGGAGCGAAGCGACGAGTCAACGAAGATGGCGTGGCGGAAATCCGATCCGGCAAGATCGGCATCGGCGAAATCGACGCCGTCGATCGTCTCCTTGCGGAACGAGACATTGCGCAGCATCGCGCCGTTGAGGCGGGAGCGCCGAAACGAAATGCCGATGGTCGCGGCGGCCTGGAAGTCGCCGCCGGTCAGCTTGCAGTCTTCGAAACTCGCATTGGTGAGCCGCGCCCGGGCAAAGTCCGAATTGCTGAAATTGCAGTGGCTGAAACGGGCTTCGGCGAGGTCGGTGCCGGCGCAGTTGATCTTCAGGCCGCGTGTCGCGTTCCAGCTCGTGCCGGTGGCGTCGACGCCGCGCAAATCGCTGCCGCTGAAATCGCAATGCTCGAACACCGCGTCGGCAAGCGCGACGCCGGTCATGTCGCAATCGGTCAGCCGGCAATTGACGAAGCGCGCCCCTGTGAGCTGGCTCGCGCCGTCGAGCAGCTTCGTCAGCCGGACATCCTGTGCGACGAGGTTCTCGAAGAGGCGCGGCGAGGTTTTGGGCATCGAATCGGACCTTGGTTGGTCCCTCCGTTGTACCGCCGCGCCGGAACCGGCGCCATGCGGGATGGCTTTCCAACCGGAGGCGCCAATCGGGAAATATCCTTGCGCCGGTCTCGAATGCGGTCGCCAAGCCGGGGGATTTACCCTAAGTCGATGGCGGTCGGATTTGGGTGGATCGAGCGGTTTGCGTAGTCCGATCAGAAGGTTCGGGATCTTTCCTCCGCCATGGTGGCGGCGGGAGGCGGGCCGGAAGAAGCGGAGCCAGCGATGATCGTCGACGAGCGGACCTATGCCATTCACCCTGCCCATGTGCGCGATTATCTCGACCTCTATGTCCGCGAAGGCATGGAATTGCAGGTCCATCATCTCGGCCATCTGATTGGCTGGTTCACCACCGATGTCGGCACGGTGAACGAGGTGGTGCACATGTGGGGCTTTGACGGGCTGGGCGAGCGCGAGCGTCGCCGCGCCGCCATGGAAGCCGATCCCGAATGGCTGAAATTCCGCGCCAAGACCTCGGGCTTCGTCCAGAGCATGCGTAGCCGCATCCTGCGGCCGACCGCCTTCTCGCCGCTGCGCTAGGAGCGAGGCCTTGGCGCAGAGCAACGTCCTGGCGGCGCCGGAACCGGCCTTCGGATCGGTCGCGGCGGCCCGTTGGCTGCGTCGCCTCGAACGCGGGCTCGGCCTCGTCTGCGCCCTGCTGCTTGTCGCGCTGCTCGGCGTGGTGATCACGGCGGTCATCCTCCGCTACGGCTTCGGCGGCGGCTTCCTCGGCTCGGATGAACTGGCGATCTGGCTGCATGTGGCGCTGGTCGCGGCTGGTGCGCCGCTCGCCGTCAACAGCGCGCTCGCCATGCGGCTCGACGTCTTCACGCGCCTGTTGCCGGCCCGGGGGCAGGGCGCCGCCCAGATCCTCGCCGACGCCTTCGTCGTCCTGGGCGGCTTGGTGCTGGTCTCCGGCGGCGCCGAGATCGCAGCCCTGCTCGGCGGCGTGTCGCCGATGCTCGGCCTTCCGGAATGGATCCGTTTCGCCGTGCTCGGCGCGGGTGGCGCGCTGACGGTCCTGGCCGTCCTGCTGCAGCGCCTCGCGGCGGGGCGGGGCGTGCCGATCTTCGCTTCTGCGGGGCTCGCCGCCATCGTCTATGCCGGCGCCGGCAATCTCCAGGTCGCGACCGCACTGCCGCCGAGCCTCGTGCTCGGGCTGATCGCGCTCGCCGGCCTCGTCGTCGCCGCGCCCTTGCCCTACGCCCTCCTTGCCGCCGCCTATCTGGCCATTCCGTTCGGCAGCACCATGCCCGAGCCGGCGATGGTCGCCTCGGTCGTGTCGGGCCTGTCGAAATTCCTGCTGCTCGCCATTCCGTTCTTCCTGCTGGCGGGAGGCTTGCTTACCGCCTCCGGCGTCGCCGGCCAGCTGGTGCGTTTCGCCGCGGCACTAGTCGGCCACAAGCGGGCCGGGCTGGCGCAGACGACTCTGCTGACCAGCGTGCTCTTCTCCGGCGCCTCCGGCTCTTCGGTCGCCAATGCCGCCTTCGGCGCCAGTACGTTCCAGCCGGAACTGGTCAAGCACGGTTATCCGCCGGCGCAGGCCGGCGCCATCATCGCCTCGACCTCGGTGCTCGACAACGTCATCCCGCCGTCGATCGCGTTCCTGATCCTCGCCGCCGCGACCAATCTTTCCGTCGGTAAGCTGCTGGTCGGCGGCTTCGTCGCCGGCACGGTGATGGCGGTGGCGCTGGCGATCGCCATCCACTGGACAGCCCGGTCCGGCGGCACGGCGCCACCGTCCTCCGGCGCGGAGAAATGGCGCGCCGGCGTCGCGGCGATCCCGGCTTTCGGCCTCGGCTTCATCGTCGTCGCCGGCATCCGTCTCGGCATCGTGACGACGACCGAGGCGGCGGCGCTCGCCGCGCTCTATACGCTGGCGCTCGGCCTGTTCGGGCGGCTCGGCGTCGCCAGCCTCTATGGCGCGTTCCGCCAGGCCGGCGCCGAGGCGGCCGCCATCGGCCTTCTGATCGGCACGGCGGCGCCGTTCGCCTTCCTGCTCGCCGTCGACGACATTTCCGGCATGGTGGCGAGCCTCGCCGCGCTGTTTGGCGGCGGCGCCATCGCCGTCATGCTGTTCAGCAACGTCCTGCTGCTGGTCGTCGGCCTCGTGCTCGATATCGGCGCGGCGATCCTGCTGTTCGGGCCCTTGCTGATGCCGCTCGCGATCGCCGCCGGCATTGACCCGATCCATTTCGGCGTCATTCTGGTCGTCAATCTGATGATCGGCGGCCTGACGCCACCGGTCGGCATGCTGGTCTATGTCGTCAGCGGCGTCACCCGCCTGCCGGCCGGGGCGCTGTTCCGGGCCATCTTGCCCTATCTCGCCGCGCTGATCGCCTCGCTCGCCCTGCTTTCGGCGGGCGCGGTCGTTGCCAGCGCGTTCCTCTCCGCCCGCTAGGAAGCCCTGCCATGTCCGCCTTCGATCGTCGCCAGTTCCTTCGTTCCGCCACCGCCCTCGGCGCCGTCGCGCTGGCAACGCCCGCCCTGATCGGCCGGGCCCAGGCGGCGCGCTCGCTCACCGTCGCCTCGCTGCTTGGCCCCGACAAGCCGGAGACGATGATCTGGCAGAACATCCGCGATCGCGTCGAGGCGGAACTGCCGGGCGCGTTTCGCTTCAACATCGTCCAGAACGCGGCGCTCGGCGGCGAGAAGGAGGTCGCGGAAGGCCTCCGCCTCGGCTCGATCCAGGCGTCGCTGTCGACCGTCTCGGCGCTTTCCGGCTGGGTGCCGGAGGCGCAGATCCTCGACCTGCCGTTCCTGTTCCGCGACGGCGGCCATCTGAACCGGGTGCTCGACGGCGATCTCGGCGCCGCTCTCAAGCAGAAATTCGCGGCCGAGCAGTTCGTCGTCGCCGACTACATCAATTACGGCGCCCGCCACCTGCTGACCAAGCAGCCGGTGACCGTGCCGGAGCAGCTCACTGGCAAGCGCATCCGCGTCATCCAGAGCCCGCTGCATACCGCGCTCTGGTCGGCCTTCGGCTCTAACCCGGCTGCGATCCCGATTCCGGAGACCTACAACGCGCTGGCGACCGGCGTCGTCGACGCCATGGACCTGACCAAATCGGCCTATGCCGGCTTCAAGCTCTACGAGGTGGTGCCCTGGCTGACCGAGACCGGCCATATCTGGGCCTCCGGCGTGGTGATGTTCGCAGCTCCGTTCTGGAAAGGTCTGAGCGACGCCGAGAAGGAAGTCTTCCAGCAGGCCGCCGTGGCGGGCGCCACCTATTTCGACGCGCTGATCGTCGCCGACGAGGCGGCCTCGATGGAGATCGCGCTGGAGAATGGCGGCCATGTCACCCAGCCGGAGGATCGCCCCGCCTGGGAAGCGGGCGCCCGTACGGTCTGGCAGCAGTTCGCCGACAAGGTCGGCGGCATGGAGGCAATCGAGGCCATCCGCGCCATCGACTGAGACCTTCGCGGGCCTTTCCACCATTAGGGCAGTCAAAACAACGGGTTGGCGGTCGTTCTCGATTCAAGATGCGAGGACGGTCGCTCATGCGTTGGCCGGCAGCCAGAGACGCTCGTCGAAGCGGAAGGGGCGCTGGCTCTCCACGGCAAACGGGCCTGCGTCCGGATGGGCCGGGTTCAGGAGCAGGTTGGCGCTCTCCGGTACGATGAAGGAGGGCACCCGCAGTACAGCCGTCCGCGCCTCGGCGAGCCAGCGATCGCCGAAGGCGCGTGGATCGTCGGGCAGGGCCGTTACCATCTCGATCGCCGGAGCGCCGCACTCGATCGCCGTCAGCACATAATCGTCCGGCAGCAAATCAGGCGTCAGGTCCAGATGGACGCGCACTTCCAGCACAGCGAGGGCCGCGGTTTCGGCCGCGTAGACCATCGCCCGGCCGGGCGAGTTCCAGCGCCCGCCATAGAGGCGCGCGCCGGTGCCCGTGAGATCGGCGAAGGGGGCGCGGCTGATGCGCCAGGCGATCAACGGACATCCCCCGGAGGAGGAGGCCCGGCGGGCAGGGTCGCGCGGCCACTGGCCCCGGCGCGCGCCATCAGGCGGCGATGCCGTGGCTGATCCGGCCGAGCAGGTTTTCCACCTGCAGCGCGCCTTCCGACGTGTCGAGCAGGGACAGGGGCGTCTCGCCGTCCAGAGCGCTTGTCGGCCGGCGCAGCCATTTCGCCGCCTTCTCCTGGCTGCCGAACGTATCCTCGGCCGCCGCGAGGACGCGCGCGGCGCGCATCAGCCGGTCGGACTGGTCGGCCGTCAGCGTGCCGATCTTGCGGCGGTGCGACAGCGTCTTGCGCGGCAGCACGACGAGGTCGATCTCGGAGAGGGTCATTCGGCCGGTGTCGAGAACATGCTCGACCGCCTTGACCGAAAGCCCGTGCCGGACCGCCGCGATCAGGTCGCGCCCGCTGCGGATCGAAAGCCCGAGCGCGGTTTCGCCGCCGACAATGTCCAGGGCATGGGTATGGCTCATTCGGATCTCCCCGCCATATGGCGATATGCACCAAAGATAGGGGCATGTGGCCGCAACGGCAAGTTGGGTCGCGCGGTCGGGGCGGGCGCCGTTCGCCGACGCGGCCGTTCCTGCAACCCCGGCGCACCTGACGGTTGCAATCCTGCAACAGTCTTAATCATTGATTAATGGGGCTCCTTACCATGCGTAAGCCGTCCTTGATGGAATCGAAACCGGGGCGCTAGTCTCACGCCGGATCAAGCGGTGTCGCTACGGCACAGCTTCATCATTTGGGGGCTACAAATGAAAATGTCGGCTTTTGGCGCCGCGGCGGCCGTCGCGGCGAGCGCTATTCTCATGCCTCGCGCCGCGGTGGCGGCACCGATCGAATATGTCCGCGTCTGCGATGCCTTCGGCACCGGCTACCAGTACATCCCCGGCACCGAGACCTGCGTGAAGGTCGCGACCGGCGAGACACGGACGGATACCAAGGACGGCGTCGTCCGCGACAAGACCGCGCTCGCCAAGCGCGTCGACCAGGCCTTCGAGGCGATCGACGACGCCAATGAAGGCGCGGCGGTGATGAGTTCGCTGCCGGTGCCCTTCGTCGAGAAGAACCACAATTTCGCTCTGGCCGGCAATTTCGCGCAGTTCGAGAGCAACGGCGCCTTCGGCCTTGCCGGCGCCTTTCGCGTCAACAGCCACCTGACCTTCAACGGCGGCGTCGCGGTGGGGGCCGACGAGGGCAATGTCGGCGGCCGCGTCGGCTTCAACCTTTCCTGGTAGCGCCGTCGCCGTCCGGTTCGTTGGAGGACCTTCGGCGCTCACGGCCCGTTCTGATCGGGGCAAATCATGTGGAAGCAAGTCATCTGGGCAGCCGCCGCGCTCGCGGCCGGCCCTTGTCAGGCCGTCGCCCAAGAATATCCGAAGGAATATGTGCGCGTCTGTCACCGCTTCGGCGTCGGGTACCAGTACATTCCGGGGACGGAGACCTGCGTCCGGGTCGATACCGGCGAGACCGCCGTCGAAACCGAAAATGGCCCGGTCTACGGCAAGACGGAACTCGCTGAGCGGATCGACCAGGCGTTCGCCGCCGCCGAGGATACGAGCCGGGCGGCCGCCGTGATCGGCGCGCTGCCGGTGCCCATCATCGAGAAGGGGCATAATTTCGCGATCGCCGGCAACTACGCCCAGTTCGAGGACGACGGCGCCTTCGGCCTCGCCGGCGCCTTCCGCATCAACGCCAATGTGACGCTGAACGGCGGTGTCGCGGTCGGCGCGGAAGAAGGCAGCGTCGGCGGCAGGGTGGGGTTGAACGTGTCGTGGTAAGGGGGCGGAGTATCCGCTGCCGCACGCTCCGGCGTCATCCCCGCGAAGGCGGGGATCCATACAGCCGAGTTCTTGGCCGCGAACAGCGCTTCGGCTGAATGGATCCCGGGCTTCCGCTACGCTTCACCCGGGATGACGGCGAGGGTGGGGCGCGCGTGGCGGCACCTGCCAGCCACTCACTCCGGCGTCATCCTCGCGAAGGCGAGGATCCATGCAGCCGGATTCTCCGTCGCGATTTGCGCTTTGGCTGAATGGGGCTGGGTCTTCGCTGCGCTCCGCCCGGGACGACGGTGGTGGTTAGATCGCGATTTCCGGATAGAGGTCGCGCCAGTCGGGATTGTCTTTCTCGATCAGGCGTATCTTCCAGGCGCGGTTCCAGTGCTTCAGCTGCTTCTCGCGACGGATGGCCTCTCCGATACTGTCATGGGGCTCGTAGTAGACGAGCGTCTTGACGCCGTAGCGCTTGGTGAACCCGTCGAAGATCTCTTCCCGGTGCTGCCAGACGCGTTGCGGCAGCGCGCTGGTAACGCCGATGTAGAGCGTCCCGTTGTAGCCGCTGGCAAGGATGTAGGCGCAGGGTTGCATGGCGCAAGGATGCGCGTCGGCGAGATGTTTGTCAGTCCCTCCGAGATACCCCGCCGCTGTGCCGCGCTCCGCCGTCATCCTCACGAAGGCGAGGATCCATGCAGCCGGGTTTATGGTCTCGATGAGCACCCCGGCTGGATGGATCCCGGGCTTCCGCTACGCTCCGCCCGGGATGACGGCGAGCGTGAGGCGGACGCGGTGCCGCCCCGGCAAAATCTCCGGAGTCATCCCCGCGAAAGCGGGGATCCATGCAGCCGGGCTCTTGGCTACAAGAAGCGACCTGAAGGTCGCCCCCGAAAAGGAAAAAGGCCGGCCGCCTCGTCGGCAACCGGCCTTTGTGGTCATCCGCATTCCGGACTCCGCTTGCGTGAAGCCCGGCTCAGATGATTCCCTCTTACGAACAGCCGCTCGTATTTCCGCAGGTGTCGCACTTCAGGCAGGTGCCGTTGCGCACCATGGTGAAGTTGCCGCATTCGGTGCAGCTTTCGCCCTCATAGCCCTTCATCCGCGCGATCGCGACCTGCTCGGCCGCCTTCGGCTTCGGCTGGGCGGCGGGCGCCGCGGCAACCGGCTCGGCATGGCCGACGGCAAGTTCCGTCTCGCTCGCCACGTCGCGCTTGAAGGCGGTGGCGGCGGCGCCGCCGATGCCCGTCGTGCGCAGCGCCGTCACGGTCGAACCGGTCGGGGCAGGGGCCGTCGCCGCGCCCTTCGATTCACCGGCCCTGTCGACCAGCTTGAAGCGCTCGGTCTTGCCGCGGACGAGGCCGTGGCTGACCTGCGGCGGCTTCGACGTCGGCTGGTCGCCGCCGCCGAGCGTCGTGGCGTTGTTGTCGTCGGGGACGACATGCGCCAGGTCGTTGCGGCCGAGATAGGAGACGGCGAGCTCGCGGAAGACGTAGTCGAGGATCGACGTCGCGTTCTTGATCGCCTCGTTGCCGGTGACCATGCCGGCCGGCTCGAAGCGGGTGAACACGAACGCCTCGACATACTCTTCCAGCGGCACGCCATATTGCAGGCCGAGCGAGATGGCGATGGCGAAGTTGTTCATCATCGCACGGAAGGCGGCGCCTTCCTTGTGCATGTCGATGAAGATCTCGCCGAGGCGGCCGTCGCGATATTCG
The DNA here is from genome assembly GCF_000380505.1 of Kaistia granuli DSM 23481. Classification (GTDB taxonomy): domain Bacteria; phylum Pseudomonadota; class Alphaproteobacteria; order Rhizobiales; family Kaistiaceae; genus Kaistia; species Kaistia granuli. The sequence continues at coordinate 382,752 of NZ_AQYH01000010.1, forward strand.
CCGGTGTGGATATAGACCTTGTGGCCGCCAACATTCGCCTTCTGGGTGTAGCCCGTGCGGCGATCCGGCATCTTCTCCCGCTTGCGGACTTCGCGCTCGATGATCCGCTCGACGATGCGCTCGGCGAGCTGCTCGGCGCGCGCCGCCGGCGTCTTGGCGACGAAGGCCTCGACGACGTCGTCGGCATCCTCGTCGTCATCGGCGAGGATCTGCGAGTTGAGCGGCTGCGACAGCTTCGAGCCGTCGCGATAGAGCGCGTTGGCCTTCAGCGCCAGCTTCCACGACAGCATGTAGGCGTTCTTCGCGTCCTCGACGGTCGCGTCGTTCGGCATGTTGATCGTTTTGGAGATCGCGCCCGAGATGAAGGGCTGCGCCGCCGCCATCATGCGGATGTGGCTGTCGACCGAGAGATAGCGCTTGCCGAGCTTGCCGCAGGGATTGGCGCAATCGAACACGGCATAGTGCTCGAGCTTCAGGAAGGGGGCGCCCTCCAGCGTCATCGCACCGCAGACATGGACGTTGGCGGCCTCGATCTCCTTCTTCGAGAAGCCGAGGGCCGGCAGGATCTCGAAGGCGGGGTCGTTCAGCTGCGCCTCGGTGAAGCCGAGCGACTTCAGGAAGTCCTCGCCGAGCGCCCACTTGTTGAAGACGAACTTGATGTCGAAGGCCGAGGCGAGGCCGCCTTCGAGCTTCTCCAGCACCTCGTCGGTGAAGCCCTTGGCCTTCAGCGTCGTGTGGTTGACGCCGGGAGACTGGCGCAGCGAGGCGTGGCCGACCGCGTAAGCCTCGATCTCGGCGATCTGGTGCTCGGCATAGCCGAGGCCCTGCAGGGCTTCCGGAACGGCGCGGTTGATGATCTTGAAGTAGCCGCCGCCGGCGAGCTTCTTGAACTTCACCAGCGCGAAGTCGGGCTCGATGCCGGTGGTGTCGCAATCCATGACCAGGCCGATCGTGCCGGTCGGCGCGATCACGGTGGCCTGGGCGTTGCGGTAGCCATGCTGTTCGCCGAGCGAAAGCGCCTTGTCCCAGGCGGCCTTGGCATGCTCGCCGAGGCGGACATCCCTGAGCGAGGCGTGGTCGAGCAGCACCGGCAGCACCGACAGGCCCTCATAGCCGGATGCTTCCGCATGCGCCGCGCGGCGATGGTTGCGGATGACCCGCAGCATGTGGTCGCGGTTCTTGGCGAAGCCGGGGAACGGGCCGAGTTCCTTGGCCATCTCGGCCGAGGTGGCATAGGCGGTGCCGGTCATGATCGCGGTCAGCGCGCCGCAGATGGCGCGGCCTTCGGCCGAGTCATACGGGATGCCGGCGGTCATCAGCAGGCCGCCGATATTGGCGTAGCCGAGGCCGAGCGTGCGGAACTCGTAGGAGAGCTCGGCGATTTCCTTGGACGGGAACTGCGCCATCAGCACGGAGATCTCGAGCACGACGGTCCAGAGCCGGCAGGCATGCTCGTAGCGCTCGACGTCGAACGACTTGTCCTCGTTGCGGAACTGCAGAAGGTTCAGCGAGGCGAGGTTGCAGGCCGTGTCGTCGAGGAACATGTATTCCGAGCACGGATTGGACGCGTTGATGCGGCCAGATGCAGGGCTGGTGTGCCACTCGTTCATCGTCGTGTTGAAGTGCAGGCCCGGATCGGCGGAAGCCCAGGCGGCGTGGCCGATCTGCTCCCAGAGGTCCCTTGCCTTCAGCGTCTTGGCGATCTTGCCGTCGGTGCGGCGGATCAGGTTCCAGTCGCCGTCGGTCTCGACTGCGCGCAGGAAATCATCCGAGATCGAGACGGAGTTGTTCGAGTTCTGGCCGGAGACGGTCAGATAGGCTTCCGAGTCCCAATCGGTGTCGTAGACCGGGAATTCGATGTCGGTGTAGCCCTGCTTGGCGAACTGGATCACGCGCAGGATGTAGTTCTGCGGCACCAGCGCCTTCTTGGCGGCGCGCACTTCGCGCTTCAGGGCCGGGTTCTTGGCCGGGTCGTAGCAATCATCGCCCGAGCCCTCGCAGTTCACGCAGGCCTTCATGATGGCCTTCAGGTGCTGCGCGTTGATCTTCGAGCCGGTGACGAGGGCGGCGACCTTCTGCTCCTCGTGCACCTTCCAGTTGATGTACTTCTCGATGTCCGGGTGGTCGGCGTTGACGACGACCATCTTGGCGGCGCGACGTGTCGTGCCACCCGACTTGATGGCGCCCGCCGCGCGGTCGCCGATCTTCAGGAAGCTCATCAGGCCGGACGACTTACCGCCGCCGGAAAGCTTTTCGCCTTCACCGCGGAGCGCGGAGAAGTTGGAACCGGTGCCGGAGCCGTACTTGAACAGGCGCGCCTCGCGGACCCAGAGGTCCATGATGCCGCCTTCGTTCACCAGATCGTCGGAGACGGACTGGATGAAGCAGGCATGCGGCTGCGGGTGCTCATAGGCGGTCTTCGACTTGACCAGCTTGCCGGTCTTGAAGTCGACGTAGAAATGGCCCTGGCTCGGGCCGTCAATGCCATAGGCCCAGTGCAGGCCGGTGTTGAACCATTGCGGGGAGTTCGGCGCCACCTTCTGCGTCGCCAGCATGAAGCGGTGTTCGTCGAAGAAGGCCTGGGCGTCTTCCTCGGTGTCGAAATAGCCGCCCTTCCAGCCCCAATAGGTCCAGGTACCGGCGAGACGGTCGAACACCTGGCGCGAATCGGTTTCGCCGGTGAAGCGCTCCTTCTCGGGCAGCGTGGCGAGCGCCTTTTCGTCGGCGACCGAGCGCCAGAGGAACGACGGCACGTCGTTCTCCTCGACGCGCTTCAGCCGCGCCGGGACGCCTGCCTTGCGGAAATATTTCTGGGCGATGATGTCGCTCGCCACCTGGCTCCAGGTCGCGGGGACAGCGATGTTCTCAAGCCGGAACACGATCGAACCATCGGGGTTCTTGATCTCGCTCTTGGTCGTTCGGAACTCGATGCCGGCATAGGCTGACTGGCCCGCTGTCGTGTAGCGCCGTTCGATCCGCATCGTCTCAAGCCCTTTGCTTTCTGGTGGCGCGCCCTGGCGCACCACCGGCCGGCGCCAGCGCGCCCGCTCTGTCCCTTGCCCAACGCATTACACGTGGCTGGGGTTCTACCCACCCATCATCTTGTGCTCAAGATACGCTGAGACTCTAAATATAGTATTTACACAGCCAAAAGTCACGCGCCGCGAACCCGCACCCAAGACACAATAGGGCGATCAGACGAGGAGGGGAGTCCGCCCGTCCGCGTATGTTGGTCCTGCCGACAATGTCCTGGAAAATCTGGGTCGAGCGACCCAGAGCGCATTCCAACTCTCAGCCGGAAGCTATGCCGAGTCCGGCGAAACCGTCAAGGAATAGTGGTGGTCAATTCTGAGCCGGCTAGATGTGGATTTCGGTTGCAATCTCAGGCGGAGGTTGCGTAGCGAGCCGGGGCAGCTGTTTGAAACGGCGGGAGTTTCAAGGTTAACAAAGCCTTGCGCCGGAACAGCCCGATTGGCGACGCCGGCTTGCCGGACCGGGGGCGGGCGGTCGGATCGTCGCCTTATCCTCAATCTCCACAGATGGCCATTTCGGGCCCGGATGTTGCCCATGCGGCCTTGCGAAACTCGAAACGGCGGAAAGCCGCCGTCCTGTTCCGGGCGGCCCACAATCCTCATTTCTGGACCGCGCGAATCGCACCGCATCCGATCCGCGCTTCGTGTCTCGGCGGGCCGTGGGACGTCGGAAAGGGGGCTGAAGGGTCGCTAGAGGCGCGCGCGGAAGGGGAAGGCGTCATTGTCATCCCGCCGGAGCGAGAGGTGGGCGCACTATCCGCCCCGCCAAAACAAAAGAGCCCTCCGCTGGGAGGGCTCTCGAAATCAACCGATAGGCGTTGGAGGCGACTAGGGCGTCCAGGCTTCGTAGTCGCCGGTCGAGCGCGGACGCTGGTCGGCGCCGACGATCGAGCCCTTGGGGCGATAGGCGTTCGCCGTGCCGGTGGCGTTCGGCTTGTGCGGCTTCTGCCATTCGCGCGGCGTATAGCTCGACTGCGACGGCGGCGTCTCGATCCGGTGATGGATCCAGCCATGCCAGCCGGTCGGGATGGTCGAGGCGTCGGCATAGCCCTTGTAGATGACCCAGCGCCGCTCGGGGAAGCCACCGGCCGTGCGATCCTTGTCGGGAGTGCGGTAATAGGTATTGCCGAACTCGTCCGTGCCGACCTTCTCGCCCTTGCGGCGCGTATAGAGGCGCGTGCCCATGGTCTGGCCGTTCCACCAGGTGAACAGCTCGGTCAGGAACCAGCCCATTTTCGACCCTTCTCTCGACAGGTATTTCGACCTGCTTATGCCGTCCTGACGCGCCCGAGTCAAAGGTTGCGAGCGGTCCGAGGCGGGATTGCCGTCTGTCTTGCGCTCATCCGTCGCGGTCGCCTGCCGCTGTCTCGATCGATCCCGCTTCGGCAAGGGTGTCGCGCAGAGCGGCGATGCTGTCCCGCAGCGCCATCGCCTGCGCTTCCGAGATCGAAAGCCGGCCGGCCAGCGACTGCGTCACCGCGCAGGCATCCTGCAGCAGCGCCCGCCCTTGCGTCGTCAGCGAGACGCGGACCTGGCGCTCGTCGGCGGCGTCGCGGCGGCGGACGAGATGGCCGGCCGCCTCCAGCCGCTTCAGCAGCGGGGTCAGCGTGTTCGATTCGAGGAAGACCCGCGCCCCGATCTCGCCGACGGTCAGGCCGTCCGCTTCGCCAAGCGTCATCAGCACGAGATATTGCGGGTAGGTCAGGCCGAGCCGATCGAGCAGGGGACGATAGGCGCGGTTGAACGCGCCATTGGCCGAATAGATCGCGAAGCAGAGCATGCGGTCGAGATCGAGCGTCGTTGCGGGGGAGGCCGGCTGGGGCATGGGCGTCGTCTCCGGTGAAATCCCCTCTATTACATCGTGCACGATACAAGCGGAAGCGCTGGAAACGCATCCCGGCCATGCACATTTATGCATCGTCAACGATTAGATCGTGTGCGATTTAATCGATCGTCCAGCGATTGCCTGTTCCCATTCCGGCGCCATCGTCGCCGCTGTCTCCAGGAGCCACATCATGACGATCCTTTATACTGCCGAAGCGACTTCGACCGGCGGCGGCCGCGACGGCCGCGCCACCACCTCCGATGGCCGGCTCGACCTGCCGCTGAGCATCCCCAAGTCGATGGGCGGCAATGATGGCCCCGGCACCAATCCGGAACAGCTGTTCGCCGCCGGCTACGCCGCCTGCTTCATGGGGGCGCTGCGCTTCGTGGCCGGCAAGGAGAAGCACAAGCTGCCGGACGATACGGCGGTGACGGCGGAAGTCGGCATCGGTCCGCGTGCCGACGGCACCGGCTTCGGCCTCGACGTGGCGATCGCCGTTGCCATCCCCGGCCTTGACCGGGCGGTCGCCGAGGACCTCGTCGCCAAGGCCCATGTGGTCTGCCCCTATTCGGAGGCCACCCGCGCCAATCTCGACATTCGCCCCTCGGTCACCGTCTGACGGTTCCGTCGCGACAAAAGAAAAGGCCCGGCGTTCGCCGGGCCTTTTCCTGTTTCGTCAGTCGGCGGATTGCGCCGCGACGGTCCTAGAAGAAGGACCGGCGCTGCCACCAGCCGCCGCGCTTCGGACGATCGTCCTCGGGCTGGGCCTCGGCCTCGACCTTCGGCGCGGGCGCCGGCTCGGCCTGGGCTGCGACCGGCTCCGGCTGTGAGGCCTCGGCGGCGGCCGGCTCGCGCGCCGCTTCCTCCGCCGCTGCGACCTGCTCCGCCTCGATCGTGTCATCGGTGATCACCGTGAAGCTCGGGCGCTCCTCGGCCGGCGCGTCGTCTTCATTGTCGCCGACTTCCGGCATGTCGAGCTCCGGCTCGTCCTGGATATCGTCCAGGAAGGGCTGCGACATGTCGCCGATATCGGCGACCGGGATGTCGGCGGCGATCAGACGGTCGCCCGCATCTTCCGGCTCGACATCGCGGATGCCCCGCTCCTCGACCTCGACATAGTCCTCGGAAAGGACTTCGCCGGTCTCGTCGAGTTCCAGCGTCTGGCCCTCTTCGGAACCCTCGCCCTCGGCGCCTTCACCCTCGGCGCCGCGACGACCGCGACGGCCACCACGACGGCCCCGGCGGCGCCGACGACGCGGCTCGCCATTCTCGTCGTGGTCCTGGCCTTCGCCATCGGCCTCGGCCGCTTCGTCGGAAGCTTCCTGGGCAGCGCCGTCGGTCTCGCCGGATTCGGAGCCTTCGCCGTCCTCGTCCTCGTCGCCATGCTCGCCGGATGCGCCGTCCTGGCCGGCAGCACCAGCCTCGCCACCCCGCCGCCGACGACGGCGACGACGCTTGCGGCGTCCACCTTCATCTGCGCGGGCCGCCTCGCTCGAGCTTTCGCTCGCGGCTTCCGTCTCGGCCTCTGCCTCGTCGGCGATGGCCTCGTCCTCGATCTCCTCGTCTTCCGGATAGATCGTATCCGGATGGACGATGGGCGATGGGGCCGCGACCAGCGGCACGTCGCGCGGCGCAACCGGCTCGCCCCGCTCAAGCATGTAATGCTGGGCGGAGTTGACGGTCTCGTCGGCGAGAACGGTGATGGCGATGCCGAAGCGCGCCTCGATCTCGGCCAGGTGGTTGCGCTTCTGGTTCAGGATGTAGAGCGCGACGACCGTCTTGGTGCGGATCGTCAGATTATGCGTGGCGCTCTTGAGCAGATTGTCCTCGAGCGAACGCAGGACGTGCAGGGCCACCGAAGCCGGCGCGCGGACATAGCCGGTGCCGTGGCAATGCGGGCAAGTCTCGACCGAGCTCTCGACGACGCCGGTGCGCAGGCGCTGGCGCGACATCTCGAGCAGGCCGAAATGCGAGATCCGGCCAACCTGGATGCGGGCGCGATCGTTCTTCAGCGCGTCCTTGAGCTTGCGCTCGACCGCCCGGTTGTTGCGCTTCTCCTCCATGTCGATGAAGTCGACGACGATCAGGCCGGCGAGATCGCGCAGGCGGAGCTGGCGTGCCACCTCTTCGGCGGCCTCCAGGTTCGTCTGGTAGGCGGTGTCCTCGATATTGTGCTCGCGCGTCGACCGGCCCGAGTTGACGTCGATCGCGACGAGCGCCTCGGTCTGGTTGATGACGATGTAGCCGCCGGACTTCAGCGTCACCTGCGGCGAGAACATCGCGTCGAGCTGCGCCTCGATGCCGGTGCGGGCGAAGATCGGCTGGCTCTCGCGGTAGGGCTGGACGTTCTTGGCATGGCTCGGCATGAGCATGCGCATGAAGTCCTTGGCCTCGCGATAGCCGTCGTCGCCGGCGACGAGAACCTCGTCGATGTCCTTGTTGTAGAGATCGCGGATCGACCGCTTGATCAGGCTGCCTTCCTCATAGACGAGGGTCGGGGCGGCCGAGCGCAGCGTCAGCTCGCGGACGTTCTCCCACAGACGCAGCAGATATTCGAAGTCGCGCTTCACCTCGGCCTTGGTGCGGGTCGCACCGGCGGTCCGCAGGATGACGCCCATGCCCTCCGGCACCTCCAGATCGGCGGCGACTTCCTTGAGGCGCTTGCGATCGGCGGTGTTGGTGATCTTGCGGGAAATGCCGCCGCCACGCGCGGTGTTCGGCATCAGGACCGAATACCGGCCGGCGAGCGACAGATAGGTGGTGAGAGCCGCGCCCTTGTTGCCGCGCTCTTCCTTGACGACCTGGACGAGCAGCACCTGGCGGCGCTTGATCACTTCCTGGATCTTGTACTGGCGCGCACGGGCGCGGCGCCGCTCGGGCAGCTCCTCGAGCGCGTCCTCGGCGCCGACGGTGTCGACGGCGTCCTCGTCATGCTCTTCGTCGCTGCCGATCTCCTCGACGCCGCCGATTTCTTCGACGCTGTGGTCGGAAGCGGGTGCGTCCAGCTCGGAATGATGGTCGTCGTGATGCTCGCCCGAAGCGGAAGCCTCGGCCGGAGCGTTGTCCTCGTCATGCGACGCGTCGTCGTGGTGATCGTCGTCATGATGATCATCATGGTGGTGGTCGTCGCCATGATGCTCGTCGCCATGGGCGTGATCATCGGAATGGCCGTCGCCATTCTGGGCGTCGGCGTTGTCGCCGTCGGCCCGGACTTCGCCGGTGCGCATTTCGTCGGCGGCCTTGGCGGCGGCCGAGCGATTGCTGCCGCGGCGGCGACCGTTCTTGGCCTTGGCGGCGGCGCGCTCTTCAGCCTCGCGCTCTTCCTGCTCCTCGGCTTCGATCAGGGCCTGCCGGTCGGCGACCGGGATCTGGTAGTAGTCCGGATGGATTTCGGAGAAAGCGAGAAAGCCGTGGCGATTGCCACCATATTCGACGAAGGCCGCCTGCAGCGAAGGTTCGACGCGGGTGACCTTGGCTAGGTAGATGTTGCCACGCAGCTGCTTCCGGCTCGCGGATTCGAAGTCGAATTCCTCGACCCGATTGCCGCGAACCACCACAACCCGGGTCTCCTCCGGGTGGGTGGCATCGATGAGCATCTTGTTTGCCATATTGGAAACTCTCCATGGCCCACGCGCGCAAGTCTGCGGCCGGCGCCAGGCGCCGATGCCGTGTTGATCGCGAGCGGACCGTGATGGGGGAAAAGTGAACGTGCGCGCGCCTGCGCCAGCACCGTCGATGCCACACGACCGGCGATGGCCGGTTCAAGGTTGGCGTGACGGTAGGGGGTCGGCAAAAACATTGGGTACGCGCTTTGAGCCTCTTGAAGAACATACCGCCGGGGCGAACCCCGACGGGAACTCGACAGGCGACGCTTCCGCGCCGCACCGTCGCCGGACTGCAGGTTCCTTCATCGTGCGCTCTGGAGAAATCAGAAGAGCTGCACGAGCCGGATCCCTGTCCCCATCCCCTGGCCGTGCACCGAAGTGACCGGGACGCACATGAATCGGGCGGCATAAAATATTCGCCGATCGACCCGCAGCGCCCCCTCCGCATCACGCCGATCACGCCACGTAAGGCAGCTAACCGGCCGGAGGATGAATTCCGTAATCTCCTTTTATGGAAGGCCGCGATTCTTGGCAAGGATATTGGGGGTCGTGCGGGGGGAGGCGGCCCCTCCGCCCGATCCATCGGACAGGATGGGTGTGGATAGGCTAAACTTGGAGACGCTCTGGTTATCGGCTCTTAACCATTGCGGCCTAATCGTCTAAACAGCCGAATATCGGGGCGAGGTGGGGCTGGCACCGGACGACACGAGCAGATGCAGGCAGAAACAGGCGTCACCGCCGATCGACAGGGTCGGCGCAATAGCGGGCGAGGGGCAGGACGACTGCTCGTCGCGGGCATTCTATTGCTGTCTTCCGCGCTGACGTCAGTCGCTCAATCGCCCCAGCCTGCCCCCGGAGACGGGGCTGTCACGGCGCCCGCCGCCGAGACCCGGCCGAGCATTCCGGCGGATGCCGCCGCGGCTGAAGCTTCCCAATCCGCCGCGCCGGATGCGGCCCCGGTGGCCGCGGCGCATGCCGGCCTGCCGGTGGTCGCCCGCGAAGCGCGGGTAGTCGGCGACGGCTCGCGTACCCGCTTCGTCATGGATCTTTCCGGACCCGCGGCACTTTCCGTCTTCATGCTCGACGAGCCCTACCGGGTCGTCGTCGACCTGCCCGAGACGCATTTCGAGCTGCCGGTCGATACCGGCAAGAGCGGCAAGGGCCTGGTTTCGGCCTTCCGCTACGGCCTGATCTCGGCCGGCAAGTCGCGCATCGTGCTCGACGCCACCGGTCCGGTCGCCATCGACAAGGCCTTCGTCCTGCCGGCCGAAAAGGATCAGCCGGCCCGCGTCGTGGTCGATCTGGTCAAGAGCACTCGCACCGCCTTCCTGGAGACGCTGCGCGTGTCGCGCGACCGCGATCGCCAGAACGCCGCGCACAAGCCGGATGTCGCCCCCGGGCCGGCGCCGAATGATGGCAAGCTGCGCATCGTGCTGGACCCCGGCCATGGCGGCATCGATTCCGGCGCCATCGGCAAGTCGGGCGCGCTGGAGAAGCATGTCGTTCTCGCCTTCGCGCAGACGCTGAAAGAAAAGCTCGAGGCGAATGATCGCTACGAGATCATCATGACGCGCAACAACGACACGTTCCTGCCGCTGCGCGGCCGCGTGCAGTTCGCCCGCCAGAAACACGCCGATCTGTTCGTCTCGATCCACGCCGATTCCTTCTCGGGCGCCGATGTCCGCGGCGCCACGGTTTATACGCTGTCGGAGCGCGCCTCCGACCGCATGGCGGCCTCGATCGCGGAATCGGAAAACAAGTCCGACATTCTCGCCGGCGTCGACGTGCCGGAGGATACCAACGAGGTTTCCGACATCCTGATCGACCTGGCGCGGCGCGAGACGAAGAATTTCGCCGTCGTCTTCGCACGCAATGTCATCAAGGAACTGAAGCCCGACGTGCGACTGTTCAAGCGGGCACACCAGCAGGCGGGCTTCATGGTGTTGCGGGCGCCGGACGTGCCTTCGGCCCTGGTCGAACTCGGCTATCTCTCCAACGCGGATGACGAGAAACTGCTGACTTCGCCCGAATGGCGCGACAAGACGGCGGTCGCCGTGACCCGCGCCATCGACGAGTTTTTTCGCACCCGGGTTGCAAACATGGCCGCTTCGGCTCCGGTGACGACGGGGGTCGGCGAGCCATGACGGGGCTGTTGCCTGAACACCACGGGTCGGCTCCGCCGTTCCTGATCGGTGGGATCGCCCAAGTTTCTCCACAAATCGACTGGAAGAACAGACCCATTGGGTCTATCGAAGCCAGACGAACCAGTAGTTCGCCGGCGGGCAACGGGCGGTTGAGCCCGGTGCCTCCAGGCGTTGGTCGTGCAACAGGCGCGATCGGTGTCGTTAGTGATTCAGGACCCGCGAGGCGACGGATGCCGAACGGATCAACCCATTTCGAACCGGGGTTCGTCTCGTCGGCTTGAGCTAGTCGCCGAAAGGCGATCCAGCGGGGAACGCGAGCGATATGTTTCTGCGACTGATCGGCTACTTATTCGGGATTGGCGCCGTGTTTTTCTTGGCTGTTGCTGCAGGTGTGGCTTGGTACGTGTCCGGCTTGACGGGCGGGCTGCCCTCGGTCGAGGTCCTGGCGAAGTATGAACCGCCGGTGATGACGCGTATCCACGCGTCGGATGGTCAGCTCGTCGGCGAATATGCCCGCGAGCGCCGCCTCTATCTGCCGATCCAGGCAATCCCGGATCGCGTCAAGGCTGCGTTCATCGCGGCCGAGGACAAGAACTTCTACCAGCATGCCGGCCTCGACTATTACGGCATCGCCCGCGCTGCCCTGCAGAACATCTCGGCGATTTCGTCCGACAAGCGCCTGATCGGCGCGTCGACGATCACCCAGCAGGTCGCGAAGAACTTCCTCCTGACCAACGAGCGTTCGCTCGACCGCAAGATCAAGGAAGCGATCCTGTCGCTCCGCATCGAGCAGGCCAACTCGAAGGACAAGATCCTCGAGCTGTACCTGAACGAGATCTTCCTCGGCCTTGGTTCCTATGGTGTCGCCGCCGCGTCGCTGTCCTATTTCGACAAGTCGGTGCATGAGCTGACCCTTTCGGAAGCGGCCTATCTCGCCGCCCTGCCGAAGGGCCCGAACAACTACAATCCGTTCCGCTATGCCGATCGCGCGATCGAACGCCGCAACTGGGTGATCGACCGCATGGTCGACAACGGTTTCGCCACCGCCGATGAGGGCGAGGCCGCCAAGGCGCAGCCGCTCGGCGTCAAGACCCGCGTCGCCAGCCCGCATATCTTCGCCGCCGACTATTATGTCGAGGAAGTGCGCCGCCAGCTGATGCAGATCTATGGCGAGAAGGCGCTCTATGACGGCGGCCTCTCGGTCCGCACCTCGCTCGATCCGGGCATGCAGGTGATGGCGCGGCAGTCGCTGATGAACGGCCTCGTCACCTTCGACGAACAGCATGGCTGGCGCGGCCCGGTCAAGAACGTTCCGATCGAGGCCGATTGGGGCGTCGCCGTCGGCTCGGTGCCGGCGCTCGCCGACATCATCGAATGGCGCCTCGCCATCGTCACCGGCGTCGACAAGGACGAGGCCCAGATCGGCCTGCAGCCCGGCCGTGACGGCACCGGCAAGCTGCTGCCGGACCGTGAGACCGGCGTCATTCCGTTCTCCGAGATGAAGTGGGCCAAGCCCGCCGGAAAGAAGCTGACCGGTGCCAGCGATGCGCTGGCCGTCGGCGACGTCGTCTATGTCGAGCCCGCCGACGGCAAGCCCGGTTCCTACCGGTTGCGTCAGGTGCCGAACATCGCCGGCGCCATGGTGGTGATGGATCCGCATACGGGCCGTGTGCTGGCGATGGATGGCGGCTTCTCCTATGCGGAGAGCCAGTTCAACCGCGCCACCCAGGCGTTGCGCCAGCCGGGTTCGTCGTTCAAGCCCTTCGTCTACGCCGCAGCCCTCGACAATGGTTACACGCCGTCCTCGGTGGTGCTGGATGCGCCGATCGAGGTCGATCCCGGCTTCGGTCAGCCGATCTGGCGGCCGGAAAACTACGCCCAGAAGTTCTATGGCCCGTCGACGCTGCGTGTCGGCATCGAGCAGTCGCGTAACGTCATGACCGTGCGCCTGGCGCAGGACATGGGCATGCCGCTCGTGGCCGAATATTCCAAGCGCTTCGGCGTCTATGACAAGCTCGGACCGTTCCTTCCGAACGCGCTCGGCGCGGCCGAGACGACGGTGCTGCGCATGGTCGCCGGCTATTCCGTGTTCGCCAATGGCGGCCGCCAGGTCAAGCCGACGCTGATCGACCGTATCCAGGACCGTTTCGGCAAGACCATCTTCAAGCATGAAGAGCGGATCTGCGAGGAATGCGACGTCGAGCAGTGGGCGCATCAGGACGAGCCGGTGATCACGGATAATCGCGAGCAGGTGCTCGATCCGATGACGGCCTACCAGGTCACGTCGATGCTGGAAGGCGTCGTCCAGCGCGGTACCGCGACGGTGCTGAAGAGCGTCGGCAAGCCGCTCGCCGGCAAGACGGGCACCTCGAACGACTACAAGGACGCCTGGTTCATCGGCTACTCGCCTGACCTCGTCGTCGGCGTCTTCATCGGCTACGACAATCCGAAGCCGATGGGCCGCGGCATGACCGGCGGCGAGATCGCGGCGCCGATCGCCGGCGATTTCTTCAAGCTGGCGCTCGCCGACAAGGCGGCCATCCCGTTCCGTGTTCCGGAAGGACTGACGCTGATCCCGATCGATCGCAAGACGGGCATGCGCGCCAGTGCCGGCGCGGCTGGTACCATCCTCGAGGCCTTCAAGCCGGGAACGGGGCCGCCGGATACCTATTCGATCATCGGCCAGGGCAATTCCTATGGCGATCCGGCACCGCCGGACGCCGGAGCGGCGATGTCCGGTACCGGCGGACTGTACTGATCCAGCGGGCCGCGGAAACTCTCCGCGGCCCGATCGCTTTTGCGGGACTGTTGAGTGGAATGATGGGTAACTGGCGGCCGATGCGGCCGGACGATCTGGCGGCGGTCGAGACGATCGCCGATCGCGTGCATGAGGCCTATCCGGAGGATCCGGCTGTCTTCGCCGAGCGGCTCCGGCTCTGGCCGGAGGGATGCCTCGTCTACGAGCGCGACGGGGTTCCGATCGCCTATGTGCTGAGCCACCCGGGCCACGCCTTCGCGCCGCCGCCGCTCAATTCGCTGCTCGGCGCGCTGCCCGAGCCGCCGACCACCTATTACATCCACGACCTCGCCCTGCTGCCCGAGACGCGCGGGCAGGGGGCGGGCTCGGCGGTGGTTGACCTTCTGCTGGACAGCGCGCGCCGGGCGGGTTGCCCGGATGTCTCGCTGGTCGCCGTCAACGGCTCGACCGGGTTCTGGAGCCGGCACGGCTTTCGCTCCGTCGACGTTCCCGAGCTTGCCGAAAAGCTCCGCAGCTATGACGACGACGCCTGCTACATGATCCGGCCGCTGGACTAGTTCCACCGCCCGTCGTCGGCTCGGACTTCTGCTGCGGCGGCATCGGAAAAGACGGTGCGCGCCGTGCGTGCTCGAGCGTCACTCCCGCGAAGGCGGCGACCGAGTTCGGGAGCAGCGCCTGAATGGATCCCTGGTCAAGCCCGGGATGACGGCGAGGGTGGAACTGGCGGCGGAGCGACATCAACTGGCGCCCCCGGTACGAGGCTTGCTTGCCAGCATCGGAGCTCGCACGCCGTCCCGGACGGAGCGCACCTGTCCCCGCAGCTTGCAGCCCGCATTGCGTCCGGCCTCGCCTTCTGCAACGCTCGCTTCGTGTCGGTGCCGAGGGACGCGGGTGGTGCGGACTATGCTGACGTCCTGGATCTTCTGGGCGCTGCTCTCGGCGGCCTTCGCGGCGCTCACCGCCATCTTCGCCAAGATCGGCATCAGCGGCGTCAACTCCGATTTCGCCACCTTCATCCGCACCCTTGTCATTCTGCTCTCGATCGCCTTCATCCTGACGGCGAGCGGGCAGTGGCAGCCTTTCGGCTCGGTCTCTCCCCGCAGCTACACCTTCCTCGTCCTGTCGGGTCTCGCCACCGGCGCCTCGTGGCTCTGCTACTTCCGCGCCTTGAGCCTCGGCGACGCGGCGCGGGTGGCGCCGATCGACAAACTAAGCGTCGTCCTGGTGGCCGTGTTCGGCGTCGCCTTCCTTGGCGAAAACCTCTCTTTCCGCAACTGGCTCGGCGTGCTGCTGATCGCTTCCGGGGCGGTGCTGGTGGCCATGCGCTGAACGCGCGGCTCGGGTGCTCCTTCGCCGCCAGTGGGCCTCCATCGCCTCGAATGCCGATTGCAGCGCGGTTCGCAGAGCCGGCCGGGCCGCGATCGCCGTTTTCCAGAAAACTCACCCGCTGGGGGTTGACGTAGCGCCTGCAGTGGCGCACCTCAACGTCGTCAAGCTGGCTTCCGCGTGCGGACCGGCCCCCATTGGAACCCCCGCTTCATGTCGAGCGACAGTAGCAGTCGAATACAGGCGCCGCCTCAGACCGCGTTGAACTGATCGCTCGATCGGCTCACGCGATCCGCCTGGCGGCCGATCGGAGTGAGTCATGGAAGATATCGTCCGCGCAGACGAGGCGACCCTGCGCGTCAAGGCATCGCGTCTTGACGGCGAGCACGTCGCTGACGTCGTAGAACTTCTCAACCAACACGAGCCGCAGGCTATTTCCGCCCTGCTGGCAGGGCTTTCGGACGAGCGCGTGATCGAGATTCTCGATCTGCCCGAGTTCGACGATTCGGCCGAGGTACTGGCCAACCTGCCGATCGAGCGGGCCGCCCGGATCCTGGTCGGCATGTCGGCCGACCAGGCGACCGACCTTCTGGCCGAGATCGAGGAGCCGCTGCGGGCGCAGCTGATCGCCAGGCTCGATCCCGAGACCCGCAGCGCCGTGTCGCGCCTCGCCGCCTATCCCGAGGGCAGCGCCGGCTCGATCATGACGACCGAGTTCGTCAGCGTTCCGTCGAACTGGACCGTCGGCCAGACGCTGCAGCACATCCGCGCCGTCGAGAAGAGCCGGGAGACCATCTACACGATCTGCGTGCTCGATCCCTCGACGCATGCGCTCGTGCAGACGGTTTCACTGCGCCGGCTGATCGCCGCCGATCTCGGCGCCGAGGTGCTCTCGGCCGGGCGGCATCGCCGGCCGATCACCGTTTCGCCGCGCACCGACCGCGAGGACGTGGCGCAGCTGTTCTCGAAATACGATCTCCTCGCCGTGCCGGTGGTGGACGAGCGTTTCCATGTCGTCGGCATCGTCACGGTGGATGACGTCATCGATACGATCTTCGCGGAGAGCACCGAGGACGTGCAGAAGTTCGGCGGCATGGAGGCGCTCGACCAGCCCTACATGGATATCGGCTTCCTCAAGATGATGCGGAAGCGTGCGGGGTGGCTGTGCGCCCTGTTCATCGGCGAGATGCTGACGGCGACCGCCATGCAGCATTTTGAGCACGAGCTCGAAAAGGCGATCGTGCTGACGCTGTTCATCCCCTTGATCATGAGCTCGGGCGGCAATTCCGGCTCGCAAGCGACCTCGCTGATCATCCGGGCGCTCGCGCTCGGCCAGGTCAAGCTCAAGGACTGGTGGCGTGTGGCGCTGCGCGAGATGCCGAGCGGGCTGACGCTCGGCGCCATCCTCGGCACGCTCGGCATCATCCGCATCGCGGTCTGGCAGGTGCTCGGCCTCTATGACTATGGCGAGCACTGGATCCTGGTCGCGGCGACGGTCGGCACCGGCCTGCTCGGCATCGTCACCTTCGGCTCGATGGCGGGCTCGATGTTGCCCTTCATCCTGCAGCGTCTCGGCTTCGACCCCGCCAGCGCCTCGGCGCCATTCGTGGCGACGCTCGTCGACGTGACCGGACTGGTGATCTACTTCAGCGTCGCCCTCGTCATCCTGAGCGGCACGCTGCTCTAGCGGCGGCGCGGTCGATATGGCGGGACGAGGCGGAGGGCTTTCCTACGCCTTGTCCACCCAGACCATGGGAATGACGACGCACACCAGGATCTGCAGAAGCAGATAGCCGAAGAAGGCGCCGATGCCGCCGAAGATGCCGGCGACCACGGCGGTCGCCAGCGTGAAGAGGGCGCCGATCCCGATGCGGAAAAGGGTCAGCCACCCCGACCCGCCGGTGGTCTTTCCGCCTGCCTCCGCCCGCCCGATGATGATCGTGAAGGCGATGGAGAGGGCGACCATGATGCGGGCAGGGTTGATCAGCAGCCAGTCCAGGATGTCTTGCATGTCGTGATTTCGTCTGTGTCGAACGCAGTGTGGTGCCTGCCATGAAAATATTGTCGCCGGGAAGGTGGCTGCAGGGCCGCCGCTCCAGCCCCGCGATCCGGGCTCACTTTCGCTCCAGCTCGATGACGTCGAATTTCGACTCGTAGCGCGGCAGCGGCAGCTCGAGCCGGTAGCGCCGTGGTCCGGTCTTGAAGAAGTAGCCGACCTGGTCGCGGTCCGGGTCGCGCCCATAGGAGATCGGCCGCTCGCTGATCGTGTGGGTGGCGCCGTAATAGATCAGCCGCTTCTCGCTCTCGTCGATGAAATGGCCGCTGAAGCGCTGCGAGCCGGTCGTCTTCGACAGGCGGTAGCCGATGTCGTCGAGGCCGATCTTGCAGGTGAACCAGCCATAGACGGTGAGCGGCAGCTGGCCACCCATCTTGATCGTCCGGCAACGGTAGAGGCCGAGGAGGTCGACGCCGAGGATCTTCTGCGGCGCACCGGCGAGGGCGCGATTCGCCTCCCGGACATCGGCCGTGGCGCCATGGTCGCGGGCATTCTGGATCGCGGCCTTCGATACGGCGTCATACTGGGCAAGCCGGGCCTGATCCGCCTTGGTCAGGGTCCGGGCGGCCATCTGCCCCTCGGCCACAGCCGTTTCCCCAGCGGCGACCAGCAGGCAGGCCGCGAGCCATCCCAATCGGGCGTATCCTCGTCTCATGCACGTCTCCAGGCTCGTCCCTGTTCGGTTTACAGCAGGGGAGGTCGACACTATGGTGCGCCACCCTGGCGGTCAGCGCCGCCGAAACGGATGGACGGACTTTTAGCATATGAGAGCCGAGATCGAGACGATCGTCGACGAGATCAAGCAGGGCATTACCCTGCTGAGGAGGCATCTTTGACTGGGATCGTGCCCAGAGACGCCTGCTCGAACTGAACGCCCTCTCCGAGACGCAGAACTTCTGGGATGATCCCCAGAAGGCGCAGAAGCTGATGCGCGAGCGCCAGGGTCTCGAGGACGGCATCAACGCCGTTCTGACCAGCGAGCGCGAGCTTGCCGACAATATCGAGCTGATCGAGCTCGGCGAGATGGAGAACGATCCGTCGATCATCGCCGAGGCCGAGGCCGCAATCGTCGCGCTCAAGGGCGACATCCGCAAGCGCCAGGTCAATTCGATGCTGTCCGGCGAAGCCGACGGCAACGACACCTATCTCGAAGTGCATGCCGGCGCCGGCGGTACCGAGAGCCAGGACTGGGCCAACATCCTGCTGCGCATGTACACGCGCTGGGCGGAGAAGAGCGGCCGCAAGGTCGAGCTTCTCGAAGTCCATGACGGCGAAGAGGCGGGCATCAAGTCGGCCACCATCCTCGTCAAGGGCGAGCAGTCCTATGGCTGGCTGAAGACCGAATCGGGCGTGCACCGCCTCGTGCGCATCTCGCCCTATGACAGCGCAGCGCGCCGCCATACGAGCTTTGCCTCGATCTGGGTCTATCCGGTCGTCGACGACTCGATCGAGATCGAGATCAACGAGAGCGACTGCCGCATCGACACCTATCGGGCCCAGGGCGCCGGCGGCCAGCACATCAACACGACCGACTCGGCGGTGCGCATCACGCATATTCCGTCGGGCATCGTCGTGCAGTGCCAGAACGAGCGCTCGCAGCACAAGAACCGGGCCGCGGCCTGGGACATGCTGCGCTCGCGCCTTTATGAGGCCGAACTGGAACGGCGCGAAGCGGCCGCCATGGCGACCGAATCGACCAAGAAGGACATCGGCTGGGGCCACCAGATCCGTTCCTACGTGATGCAGCCCTATCAGCTGGTGAAGGATCTTCGCACCGGTGTCGAGAGCACCAGCCCGCAGGACGTGCTGAACGGCGACCTGAACGAGTTTATGGAGGCGGCGCTCGCCCAGCGTCTCGGCGGACCGGAAGTGAAGGTCGACGACATCGACTGACTTTCCGGATCGACCGGAATCGAAAGGGCGGAGCCTGGCTCCGCCCTTTCAACGGATTCCGGGTAGTGTTCGACAGGAGACCAGACTCATTGAGCGTTGCCTTTGCCAAGGAAGAGAGTGCCGAGGCTGCGTCGGAAACCATCCTGCCCGCTCGCCCGATCTCCGATCGGATCAATCTGGTTACGGAGGCTGGCCTCCGGATGCTGCACGATGAACTGGCTCGCGCTCGGCAGGCGCTAGAAGTCGCCAGCGCGCTGGAAGACGTCAATGAGAGGCGACGGCAGTCGGCGGTTCCGGTTCGGGATATGCGCTACTATGCCGAGCGGGTCCATACGGCCCGGATTTCACCGCCGCCTTCGTCCAATGACGTGGTCGCTTTCGGTCACACCGTTACCTTTGAACGGGATGACGGCCGGACGCAGACCTTTCGTATTGTCGGCGAGGACGAGGCCGACCCGTCTCGATCGTCGATATCCCACGGGTCTCCCGTCGCCCTCGCACTGATCGGCAAATCCGTCGGCGACGTTGTCCAGCTCGGCGCGCGCGAACTTGAGATCCTGTCCATATCTTGGCTGGACGTCTGAGACCCGCGATTGGGTTGCAGGCAGGCTCTGCCTAACGCGGAAATCCTATTCCCTCAATCCGCCGTCGCTGAGGCCGCGGATGAGCCAGGTGCGGACCACCACACCGAAGATCAGCACGGGAAGCACCACCAGCGTGCCGCCGGCAGCGATCTTGCCCCACTCCCAGCCCTCATATTGCAGGAAATTGACGATCTCGACCGGTGCTGTCGTGGCGTTGGTGCGGGTGAGGATCAGCGCATAGAAGAAGTCGTTCCACGAGAAGATGAAGCAGAGCACGGCGGTCGCCGCCAACCCCGGCGCGGCCAGCGGCAGCGTCACCAGCCGGAACGTCTGCCAGATGCCGCCGCCATCGACCCAGGCGGCTTCCTCGAAAGTCGGCGGGATCGCCTCGAAGAAGGTCTGCATCATCCAGATCACGACGGCCAGGTTGAAGGTCAGGTAGACGATCACCAGCCCGGTGATGGTGTCCTGCAGGCCGAGCCAGCGATAGGCGAGATAGAAGGGAATGGTGAAGGCGATCGGCGGCGCCATTCGCGTCACCAGGATCCACAGCGCGACATGACGACGGCCGCGAAAGTCCCAGCGCGCCAGCACATAGGCGGCAGGTACGCCGAGCGCGAGCGAGAGTCCGGTCGAGACGGTGCTGACGATCAGGCTGTTGCCGAAGGATCTG
This sequence comes from Kaistia granuli DSM 23481, assembly GCF_000380505.1. Classification (GTDB taxonomy): domain Bacteria; phylum Pseudomonadota; class Alphaproteobacteria; order Rhizobiales; family Kaistiaceae; genus Kaistia; species Kaistia granuli. The sequence continues at coordinate 402,648 of NZ_AQYH01000010.1, forward strand.
AGGAAATTGCCCCGCAGAAGGCTGGTGAACGCCTCGATCGTCGGCGTGAAGAGGAGGTTGTCCTCGAACATCTCCGCCGCCGGGCGAAAGGCGAGCTGCACCAGCCAGAGAAACGGCGACATCACCAGGACCAGCAGGAGCAGCGCAACGAGCGGGCGCGCATGGCTTCCGACCCATTCGATGATCCGTTCGACGCCGCTTCGCGGCAGGGTCGTCGCCACCGCGAGCCGCTTGCCGGGCGACTTGGCGGGGGCGGAGGAAATCGCGGTGCTAATGTCGGCCATGGCGGGTCCAATCCAATCGTCCGACCAGCCAGCTGAGCGCGAAGACGCCGGCCAGCATCAGCGTGGCGATGGCGCTCGCATAGCCCCAGTAGGAGAAGTTGAAGGCCTGGACGAAGCTGTAATAGTTGGTGACTTCGGTGACGGTTCCCGGCCCGCCATTGGTGAGCACGTAGATGAGCGGAAACGCCTTGAAGCTGTCGATCAGGCGAAACAGGGCGCAGACCACCAGGATCGGCCGGATATAGGGAAGGATGATGTAGCGGAACAGCTGCCAGCGATTGGCGCCGTCGAGGCTGGCGGCCTCGATCGGATCTGCCGGCATCGAGTTCAGTGCCGCCAGCACCATCAGCATCGTGAACGGGAACCATTGCCAGGTATCGGCGACGGCGACGGCCCAGAGCGCGGTGTCGGGATTGGCCAGCAGCGAGCGGACCGGAAGCCCCACCGCTTCGAGCGCCCGGTGCATCGGACTGACATCGGGCGAATAGAGGATCTTCCAGATCAGCGCGACGACGATGGGCGGCTGGATCATCGGGATCAGGAACACCGACCGCACGGCGGCGAGGATGCGCGACGACCCGTTGAGAAGCAGCGCCAGGCCGAGCCCCACGAGCACCTGGAACAGGACGCTCGCCGTCGAAAGCTTGAGCTGGGTCGCGACCGATCCGAGGAAGCGCGGGTCGGCCATCAGCTCGCGGTAATTGCCGAGAAGGTCGTCGAAGCGAAACGTGCCGACGGGGTCGGTCAGGCTGAGCGGCGTGAAGCTGGTGATGACCAGCGCCAGGGCAGGGATGAGGGTGATCGCGACCAGCACGATCACCGACGGCGCGAGCCCGAGCAGGAAGGCGCGGCGGCGCTGCGCCTCCCAGCTGTCCTTGGCGACGGCGATGCTCATGGCCTCAGATCTTCACGCCGGCGCGTTTCAGCTCGGCGAGCGATGCGACTTGAGCCTGCTGCATCGCCTCCTTCGCCGAAAGCTGGCCGGTTGTAATGAGTTCGATCGCTTTGTTGAGCTGCTGGTCGACCTGCGGATAGACCGAAACGGTCCGGTATTTCATGTGGCCGGACTTCGCCGCCAGGTCGACGGAGTCGAGCGCCAGCTGGGCGAGATCCGAACCGTTGATGACCTGCTTCTGCCGGAACGTCGCGGATTCGATGTCCGACCGCCGCGCCGGCGAGCCATATCCGGCGGCGACCGCTTTTGCCGTTGTCTGCTTGGAAAGCGCCCACTGGATGAAGGCCCAGGCGGCTTCCTTGTTCTTCGACGCGGCGGGAATGCCGAGGCCGTGCACCGCCGTGCCGGGGAAGCGTCCCGCCGGCCCCTTCGGCACGAGACCGAACTTCAGCGTGTTCACCGTCTTGCTGGTCTTGGCGTCGCCGAGCTGGGCCAGATAAAGCTGCCCGGCATCGGTGAAGTTGACCCGACCGAGCTTCAGCGATTGCGTCACCTGGTCCGGCGTATAGGTGACCGCGCCGTCGGGGCCGAATTCTCGCAGCAGGTTGCTGTAATATTCGGCGGCGGCGATCGCCTCGGGCGTGTCGAGCGTCAGGAACAGATCGTCCGGCGGGGCGCGGAAGACGTTGCCGCCGAAGGCCTGAAGATAGGGGACGAAGGTCCAGCCGTAGTGGTTGTCGGCAACGAAGCCCGCGACGCGGTCCTTGCCGTTGACCGCCCTCAGGACCCTGACGAGATCGTCCGTAGTGTCGGGAAATTCGAGTCCGGCCGCCTCCACCAGGTCGAAGCGGGACGAGCCGGTCAGCAGCGCCTCCGCCGTCCACGGAATGCCGTAGAGCCGGCCGTCGGCGCCCGTCTCCGGCGCGATCGCCCCGGGCAGGAAGTCGGTCACGTCCCAGTCCGCCGGCGTCCGGTTTCGGTCGGCGATGAAGTCGTCGAGCGGGGTCAGCCAGCCCGAATTGATCCAGCGGCTCGAGTAGATGAAGGTGACATTGACGACGTCATAGGCGGCGCCACCGGTCGAGAGCTCCAGATCCGTACGCTGGTTGTAGACCGGAAAGGAGGGGGTGTCGTAGTTCACCGTCGCGCCGGTCAGGGCCTCGAACTCGGGCAACCATTGCTTCAGCAGGCTCGGGAAGGCGGCGCTGAAGGTTGAGACGTTCAGCGTCACGCCGTCGAAGCGCTGGCGGATCGCCTCCGCCCAGCCTGCGCGCGGCAGCAGGCTGGCGGCACCGATGGCGGCGGTGGATCGGAGAAGGCTGCGGCGACTGATCATGGTCTCAATCCTTCAGGCCGGAGGGGTCAGGCGGTGGCGATGGCAGCGCGGATGCTGTCGTCGTTGACGGCCTCGGGCCGTTTGCGCGTGCGGCTCCTCTCGCCATGGATCGAGACCGCCGGCTCCCCCTCGATCGTCACGCGGCGCATCAGGCGGTGCTGGTCGCCATAGTCGTTGATCGCGTAATGCTGCGTGGAGCGGTTGTCCCAGATCGCCACGTCGCCCGCCTGCCAGCGCCACCGAACGGTGTTGTCGATGCGGGTCGAACGGTTCTGCAGGATCTCGAAGATCCGGCTCGATTCGGAGGTCGGCAGGCCGACCAGCCGCTTGACGAAATGGCCGAGCAGCAGCGAGCGCTCGCCGGTCTGGGGATGGACGTGGACCAGCGGGTGCTCGGCCTCGAACACCGCCGACAGGAAGATGTTCTCGTGGTGCTTGACGTTGACGTCGTCGAGCTTGGTCCGCGTCGCGGCGTAGTCGTAGTCGTTGCTGTGCACCGCCCAGAGCTGCTCGGCGAGCTGTTTCAGCGGCTCGGATAGCTGTTCGTAGGCGGCGACGCTGTTCGCCCAGACGGTGTCGCCGCCATATTCCGGCGAGACGATCGAGCGGAGGATCGAGATCTTCGGAAAAGCGTCCACGAAGGTGACGTCGGTGTGCCAGGAATCGGCGCGGCCGCCGCCCCGGGTCGCGTCGAGCTCCAGGATCTTCGTTCCCTTGGGCGCCGGCACGGTTGGATGCGCGATCACCTTGCCGAACAGCGCGCCGAAGGCCTCGTGCTCGGCATTGTCGAGATGATCCTGCCCGCGCAGGAAGAGCACCTTGTGCTCGAGGAGCGCCCGCTCCAGCGCCGAGAAGGTGTCTCGATCCAGCTTGCCGGAGAGCTTGAGGCCGGTCACTTCGGCGCCGATGCGGCCTGCGATCCGGCGAACTTCGAATGGCACAGTCTTGGTCATGGTGGCTTTCCCTGTCGTTCGTCGCGAGCTCTGAACCGTCGCAAGGCGCGTTGCAAAATCGCCTGCCTGAGGGGAAAGGCTATATTCGACTAACTTGATCGAGAAGACAGGGTTTTCCTTTCTTGTGCCCGACAGCGACGCCCGCGGCCCATGACAGGGCCCGCCCGGAGAATTCCTTGTTCCGGCCGAGCCATGCCCCCGGATTGGCCCGAGTACTTGCGCCGGCTTGCGAAAGCGCTCCGGAAGCGGGCCAGATCTGGACGGATGGTAGGGGCGGGGGGCGTCGTGCCGGGTTAGGGCGGGGAGGCCTGCAAGCCGCTATCGACGATGCCGAGCGCCCTCTCGAGCGCCAGCACCTCGGCGTCGGAACTGGCGCCGGTGCGCTCTAGTTCGATGAACAACTGCTCGAAGCCGCCCGGTGTGACGATCGCCAGCATCCGGCCGGTCTCCTCGCTGATGTTCAGCCAGCGGTGCGGCACATGCGGCGGCAGGGTGATCGTCGTGCCGGGGCCGCCCTCGATCACCGTGTCGCCGCACCAGAACCGGTAGCGGCCGGAAATGACGCGGAAGGCTTCCGTCTCGCGCGTATGGGTGTGCCAGTGCGGGCCGGTGCCGGGCGCGGAGAAGGTCTCCCACATGCCGAGCACGCCGGCCGTTTCCGCCGCTGTCGCATGGATGAAGACCCGCCCGCCATGCGCGTTGCGGACGATGCGTTCCTGGCCCGGCAATGAGGCCACCGGTTTGTCGAAAGCGGGCATTCCGAACCTCCCTGAGACATGACCTTGCGTCATCAATCTACAGGAGGATCGGAATGCCACGACAGCGGCAACCGCTTGGTTCGGCCGGCGAGATGAGCCCGGGTTGTGACACTTTCGCGTAGCCGAAGGCGAGGGCGGCCATGTTGGCGGCGTGCACCTGCGCCGACGGAATGACGGTTCCCTCGAATTCCAGCGCCTTGGTCGCGCAGGCGCCGTATCGCCGGCGCTATCACGCCTGATCCGTCTAGAGCGCACCGATCCAGGGATGTCCGGGATGGGGCAGGGCGAGGCAATCCTTCAACCACGCGCGCTCCCCTTCCGGCAGCCTTGGCAGCGCGGTCGCGAAATCGATCTCGTCCTTGGCGCGGGCGTGCTTCGCCTTGAACAGGAGGATCGCCGCCGGCTTCAGATAGGGCAGTCCGTCCGGCGTGAACTCGACCATCTCGGCGCGCGGCCGCACGATCCGGGTGTCGCGCTTGTAGACCCAGTCGCCCGGCGTGCCCGGCTCGATCATCATGTCCACCCGCCAGCGTCGCGCCACGGGGTCGAGGCACCAGATCTGGAAGATGTCGGACGGCGGATCGACGCCGTCGGGCAAGGGCTCGACGTTGCCGCTGCCGGTCGCAAAGAAGTCGAGGCCGGACAGCGTTTCTCGAAAAGCGGGGAGGTCGTCGCGCAGGACGGTGAATTCGAGGTCCTCGTGCTCCCTCGTCTGGTGGCCGTGCCAGAGGTCGAGGGCCCAGCCGCCGACGATGCACCACGGCCTATCGATGCCGCGCAGGCGCCGGCCCAGCTCGGCGGGGTGCCAGGGCGACCAGGCATCGTGATCGGGAACGGCCGGAGAGGTCATGCGACGGGTCCGCGCTTCAGACTGCGAATTGCGGCGGAGGCGTCGGGACGACCGCCGCCGGGGATCCGTGCGGATACGAGCGTCGCGGCCTACAGCCAGTCGCTGATTTCCTGGCCGGCGCGCAGATAGTCCATCGGGTCGATCGCCTTGCCGTTGATGCGAATCTCGTAGTGCAGATGCGGCCCGGTCGAGCGCCCGGTCGAGCCGACACTGCCGACGCGACGACCGGCGACGACCTTCTCGCCGACCTTGACGGCGATCTTGCTCAGATGGCCGTAGCGCGTGACGACGCCATTGCCATGGTCGACATCGACCATGTTGCCATAGCCGCCATTATAGCCGGCGGCGATGACGGTTCCGTCCGCCACCGATTTGGCGGGAAGGCCGGTCGGTGCGCGGAAATCGACGCCGGTATGCATGGCGAGGCGGCCAAGAAACGGATCCTTGCGGGCGCCGAAGCGGCTCGAGATATCGGCCGTGCCGATCGGACGCTTCAGGGGCAGGCGCTGCGCGATCGAACGGAGCTTCGCGAAGCGGTCGAACTCGTCGGCGAGCGAGGCGACCTCGCTCTTGAAATCGATATCGGCCGCGGTCGCCGGGACGAACGGGCCGCCGACGTCCTGGTTGCGGCTCTTCGGCACGCGCTGGCCGAGGCGCTTGAGGACGGTCTCGATCTTGCGCGTGCGGTTCGAAACCTTGCCCGCCATCGCCATGACGACGGCATCCTGGTCCGCCTTCATCGCCTCGATCTGCCGGTCGAGCGGTGCGAGGCGCGGATCGGGCGGCAGCGGTGCCGGCGCGGACGCGACCTTCGCCTGGCCCTTGGCGGGCGCGCGGAGGCCCATATCGGCGAAGCGGGCGACCGGTTTGGCGACCGGCGAAGGAATCGAGCCCGTCACCGTCGGATCGAGGTTGGAGGTGCGGTTCCTCGATGGCTTCGGCTTGATCGTGCCGGGGGCGGGCACGTCGATGCCAGCGCGCCGCGCTGCTTCGGTCAGCTTCGACAGCGCCTTCTGGCGGGCTTCCAGTTCCTTCTGGCGGGCGAGCAGGTCGCGCACCCGCTGGTCGACGCCGGCATTCTCCTGCGAGCGGACCGCGTTCAACTGGTCGATCTCGCTGGTCAGGCTGTCGATCGTGCCGCGCAGCGCCGTGATCTGGCCTTCATAGATGGCCGTCGCCTCAACTTCGCGTGCTTCGCGGACGTTCTGCGAGGCGAGGATCGCCTGCTGGCGCGCCGCTTCGGCGTTCAGAAGGTCGTCGCGATAGACGAGATAGGCGGTGGCGCTGAAATAGAGGGTCGAGAGCAACAGCAGGCAGGCGCCGCCGAGCACCAGGGTGCGCGGACGGACGTGGATCGTCCGCACATGTTCGCCGTGGCCGACGGCGATCTGCGTCCGGACGGCCTTGCCCGGCTTTGGCTGCTTCGCCGGTTTCGGTTGCTTCAGGCGCGGGCTGCGCGCAGCACGGGGCGGCTGCGGCGGGGGCTCCGGCAGGTGATGGACCAGTTCCACACGAAGGGGATGATGTGATTCCGGATAGCGACTCGGCATTGACGTTCCAACCATGGCGACGGCAGTCGGACCTGTGGCCGAGGAGACGACCTGTTCGCTACGATTAACATCGGTTAGGGTTAAAGCTTGGTTGACGCGGGGGCGTTTTCAGTGGACGCCGCGCGGGGCGAGGGGACGGTAAAATCCCGGCGTCATCCCGGCTTCCGAGCGCGCCGCGTCGTTGAAGGGCGGCTTCAACGGTCCCCGGAAATGTTTGATCACCAGCTGGCGGAAAGTCGGCTCGGGCGGCAGGCGGTGCCGGTCGCACATGAAGCGGAACCATTTGGCGCCGAAGGCGACATGGCGCTTCTCGTCGCGATAGATGATCGACAGGATATTGGCGCTCGCCGCGTCGCCGACCTCGTTCATCTTGTCGATCAGCGGCGGCGTGACGTCGAGGCCGCGCGCTTCCAGCACCAGCGGCAGGATGGCGAGGCGGGCCGTCAGGTCGTGGCCGGTCTCCTGCGTCGCCTGCCAGAGGCCGTCATGCGCCGGCAGGTCGCCATAGGCGGCGCCGAGTTCCTTGAGCCGGTCGGCGAGCAGCGCGTAGTGCTTGGCCTCTTCCAGCCCGACCTGCACCCAATTGTCGAAGAACGAGCGCGGCAGCGGCACGCGCACGAAGCGGCCGACCAGATCCCAGGTCAGGTCGACGGCGTTCAGCTCGATATGGGCGAGCGAGTGGATCATGGCGATCCGGCCGGTCGGCGAGACGACCGAGCGCTTCGGCAGCTCGCGCGGCGACACCAGGATCGGCCGCTCGGGACGGCCCGGCCGGTCCGGCATGGCGCCGTCGAGGGCGCCGGCCGAAAGCGACAGGCGCCGGCCGAACCAGGCCTTGGCGGTTGCGAAGGCCAGTTCGACCTTCTCGTCGAGATCGGCGGTGGCGACGATGCGGGCGGAGGCGGCGGCGAGGCTGCGGAGTTCGGGCGGGGACATCGGCGCGCTCACAGGCTCCTGGCGGCGGCGAGCACGTCGTCGACATGGCCGGCCACTTTCACCTTGTCCCAGACACGGGCGATCTTGCCGTCGGCGCCGATCAGATAGGTCGTGCGCACGATCCCCATGAATTTGCGGCCATACATCGATTTCTCGGTCCAGACGCCATAGGCCTCGAGCATCGTCTTCTCCTCGTCGGAGGCGAGCAGGATGGCCAGATCGTGCTTTTTCTTGAAGCGATCGTGCGATTTCACGCTATCGGCGGAAACACCGATCACCCGGGTCCCGGCGGCCTCGAACGCGGCCGCCTGGGCTGAAAAGTCGATCGCTTCCAAAGTACAACCTGCGGTGTTGTCCTTCGGATAGAAATAGAGGACGACCTTACGTCCCCTGAGGTCGGCGAGACTGATTCTGCCGCCGCCATCGGTGGGCAGGTCGAAATCGGGAGCGGGGGAGCCTGGGGCCAGGGCGGGCATGCGCCTTCCTTTCGTCGTACTTCTCTGGCGTGACAAGCAGAATTGACGAGGATTTTGCAAGAGGGGCTTGGCTCGGTTCACGATTCCGGTTGTGATCGGAATCAGGGGGCCGTCCGATCGATCTGTGGGGTGGCTGCTGTCGCCTGGGTTACACGACGCTCCCGGATAGGGCGCGGCTGGCAAGGGGTTTGACGCCTGAAAATTCGCCTCCACGAGTTCCCATCGGCGCGCGCGCACCGGCCCGGCCGGCATCGCCCACCGAAACAGCGGGGCGGCTGGCCGAGGCTGTTGCTGCGGCTCGTCGGCGCGTTGTTCGTCTTCGCGGTGGTGATGATCGGCGCGCTGGCGGCCATCGTCGCCACCGGGCCGATCGAACTCGACGCTTTGCGCGGCAGGGTAATTTCCACGCTGTCGTCGCGGCTCGGGCCTGACTATGGCGTCAAGGTCGGGCGCACGACGATCGACGTCGATCCGGTGCTCGGCCTGGTCGTCGAGGTCGACGAGGTCGCCATCCGCGATCGCGCCGACGCGGTCGTCGGCCGTGTTCCGGCGGCGAGGCTGGCCATCGATCCGCTGTCGCTGCTGCGCTTCCGCCTCGACATCCGCACGATCGAAATCTCCGACGCCGACATTTCGCTGGTCCGCAGTCGGACCGGCCAGGTCTATCTCGGCACGCCCAACACCATTCATCGCGCTACGGCTCTCCCGTCCGGCACGGCGCCGCCGGTTGCCGCCGACGACGCGGCCGTGGCCGCCGGCGGGATCGATGGCGGCTTCCCCGACATATTGACAGCGCTGCAGACCCTCGACGGTGCGCTCGATCCCGCCATCGACTTCGCCATGGAAAGGGGCTTCCAGCGCCTGTCGGTCGACGCCTCGACGATCCAGGTCTGGGATGCCCGGCGCCTGCAGCAGCGTACCTTCGGCCATACCGACATCGCCCTGACGGTCGACCCGGCGACGGGCACGGTGAAGGCGAATTTCGACACGTCGGGCTATGCCGGCCGCTGGGGCATCCTGGCCGAGCGCACGGTCGATGCGGCGACGGAAGGGCGCGTGCTGTCGCTGGTCTTCTCGCAATTGTCGCTTGCCGACCTCAACCCCGATCTCGGCCGGGCGGAAAGCCTGCTGCAGTCCGACGTGCCGTTGTTCGGCCGCGCGACGGTCCGCCTCAACGACAAGGGCGAGGTCGAGACCGCCACTGTCCGTCTCGATCTCGGCGCCGGCAACATCGTCTCGGGCCTCGGCAGGGACACCGTTCTGCTCGACGAGGCGACGGTCCGGCTGCGCTGGGACGTGCCCCGCCGCACCATCGTCGTCGAGCCGTCCTCCTTCTTCTTCGGCGATACGCGCGCCATCGTCGCCGGCGAGATCAAGCCGCTCACCGACAAGCCGGACGGCCGCTACAGCTTCCAGCTCGAGAGCCGCAACGCGATGCTGTTCGCGCGCGACGCCAATGCGCCGCCGATCATCGCCGACCGCCTCGCCGTGGTCGGCACTGCCGATATCCGGGCGAAGCGCATCGATTTCACCGACGCGGCGATCAACACCCAGGGCGGCTCGATCGCGGCGGCCGGCTCGCTCGGCTTCGACGGCCCGACTCCCTCGCTCGCGATGGCGGCTTCCTTCACGCCGATGTCGCTGTCGACGCTGAAGCAGATGTGGCCGCCCTTCCTCGCCGGCGCGGCCCGCAAATGGGTGCTGGAACACGTGCGCGGCGGTACGCTCGAGGCCGGGCGGTTCGAGGCGTCTGTGCCGGCTGGCGTGTTGTGGACCGGCGAGCGCGTTGTGCTGCCGGAAGACTATATGCGCCTCGACATGCGGCTGGAGGATGTCTCCTTCACCACCATCGGCACGGTGCCGGCGATCACCGGCGCCAGCGGCAATGCCGTTCTCGCCGGCTCCACCTTCGGCGTCGACATGGAGAAGGGTCAGATCACCGCGCCGTCGGGCAAGACGCTTGACGTCACGGCGGGCGCCTTCGCGATCTCCAATACCGCGCAGCGCTTTCCCGATGGCCAGATCGAGGTGCAGCTCGAGGGCGATGTCGGCGCGATGGCGGAGATCGCCGACAGCGAGCCGATCCGCGCCATGCAGCGCCGTTCGATCGACCCGACTACCCTGTCCGGCAAGGGCCAGGCCAACGTCTCGATCAAGCTGCCGCTGAAGCCCGGCCTGTCGCCGACCGAGGTCGACTGGCGCGTCGGGCTCACCACCACCGGCTTCGCCAGCGCCGCGCCGATCGAAGGCAAGGCGATCAAGAACGGCGCGCTGACGATGACGGTGACGCCGACCGAAGTCGGCATCCAGGGCAAGGCGACCATCAACGGCGTGCCCGCGGCGATCGACCTGACGCAGCCGCTCGGTGACGCCGACGGCGATGGGGATGCCGAGGAAGGCCGTCGCCGGATCACGCTCAGCCTTGACGCCAAGGCGCGCAAGCAGCTGGGCATCGGCCTCGACGACGTCATCGGCGGCACGGTCGGCGCGGCGGTTTCCGATCTCGGCGACGGCAGCAAGGGCCAGCACTACGAACTCGACCTGAAGCAGGCCCGCCTGCTGCTGCAGGCCGTCGGCTGGTCGAAGGGCATCGGCGTGCCGGCCAAGCTCAGCTTCGACCTGCGCCCGTCGAAAAACGGCTTCCTCGTCGACAACATGGTGGCGTCCGGCGACGGCTTCGGCTTCCGCGGCAAGGCGGTGCTCGACGCGAAATACGGCCTCGTCTCGGCCGAGCTCGACGGCCTGGCCCTGCGCAAGGGCGACAAGATCGCCGTCAGCCTGAGCCGCAAGGGCAATGGCTACTCGATCGTCGCGCGCGGCTCGTCCTTCGACGTGCGCGGCCTGATCGCGCAGTACAAGTCCGCCGCCGCCGGCCCGAACGAGAACGCCGCCGACATTTCGATCGATGCCAAGGTCGGCACGCTGATCGGCTTCAACCAGGCGACGCTCTCGGACGCCGCCGTCGTCGTGCAGTCGCGCGGCGGCACCGTCCGCAAGGCGACGCTGGAAGGCGTGCTCGACAGCGGCGGCATCTCGCTCGAATACGCCGACAGCGGCGACCAGGCCGAACTCCGGATCAATTCCGCCGATGCCGGCAGCGTCTTCCGTTTCATCGACATCTACAACCGCATCGCCGGCGGCCGGTTGACGATGACCGGCCGGCGCGCCGGGCCGACCGGGCCGTTTTCCGGAATCTTCGACGTGCTCAATTTCCGCATCGTCGGCGAACCGTCGATGTCGCGTCTGGTGTCGGCGACGAACGGCACCGGTCCGGCGGCGACGCGCACCGGCGTCGATCCCGGCAATGTCGCCTTCGACCGCATGCGGCTCGACTATACCAAGCGCGGCTCGGTGGTGGTGATCGACGACGCGATCCTGCGCGGCGCCTCGGTCGGCGCCACCTTCAACGGCACGCTCGACCTCGCCAGACAGACGGTGTCGCTGGCTGGCACCTATCTGCCGGCCTATGCCTTCAACAATCTGTTCGGCAAGCTGCCGATCATCGGCCTGGCGCTCGGCGGCGGCAGCAAGGGCGGCCTGATCGGCGTGACCTTCAAGGTCGACGGCAAGCTCAGCGCGCCCAGCCTGATGATCAACCCGCTCTCGGTGATCACCCCCGGCATCTTCCGCAAGATCTTCGAGTTCCCCGTCAACTGACGGCGAGGCGGCGCCTTCAATCGACGGGGGGCCAAGCGCGGTTCCGTAAGTCCGCGCACGTCATTCGAAAGTCGGCCGATTTTGAAATTATTATTGCTCCCTTAAGGTAAGATAGTTAGCCTTATGTGACTATCTTGGGGCACGATGGCTGTCGGCTGAATTCCGCGCCTTGCGCGGAGCGAGGCGGCCATTGTCATTGGCTGTGGGGGCACAATGTCAATTCGGAATCTAGACGACGCGCGATCGCGCTCCGATCGCGCGCGACTGTTCGCAGGCGTTTCGCTCGTCGCCGTCGCGATGATCAGCGGCCAGGCGTCCGCCGCGCCGGATCCCTTGACGACGGTCTACAACCAGGCGGAACTCGATGCGTTGGTCTTGGCGGGTGAAATTGAGCGCTTGGCTAACACGGCGCTCGTCCTCGACAACGGCCGGCCCGTCCGGTTTTCGGACCACATGATCCTGGACGGTGTCGGCTGGGGCAGCAATCCCAAGGCCTATTTTGCGAAAGTAGGTGCCGGGATCCTGACGCTGGATGGCGCGACGATTACCGGTGGCGAGGTCCATATTGGCGCGGGCGGCATCCACTTCGCCGGTGCCAACAAGATGGATTATGTCGCGCTGGGCAGCGGCGCGACCGGCGATGCAGCGATGACGATCGACAGCGGTTCGGTCACCTTTGGCGTCGCGCTTCAGGTTGGTGACTTCGGCGGCACGGGCAGCGTGCGCCAGACCGGCGGCATCGTTCAGATCAAGGAAGACTGCGCGGAGCCCACCAGTTGCGGCTCGCTCAATATCGGTAACCAGGGCGGCCACGGCACCTACACGATCGAAGGTGGAGAGCTCAAACTCGTCGGCGGCATCCATTCGATCGGACGTAACACGTCGAGCTGGGGTGCCGGCAGCGGAACGCTCAACATCCAGGGCGGCCTGGTCAGCCTGTCCGAAGACACCGACAGCGGGTTCTACAACCCCGGCGATCTCGTCCTCGGCGACCGGGATCCGGGCGGCCTGGGCGGTGCCGAAGCCTCTGGCACGATACGTCAAACCGGCGGAACGCTCCGCATCGGTGGGGGTTCGCATTTCTATCTCGGCGGTTATGGCGAGAGCCTGTACGATCTCAAAGGCGGCACGCTGGAGATCGGCGGCACCAGTCTCGTCGAGTTCTACGCCGTCAACGCCCCGAACTTTTCGGCGGGGAACTCTGCCTTCAATCTCGGCGGCGGCACGATCAAGGTCATCGGCTCGGCGCTGTCGACCGACGTCGACGCGACCCTCGAGCGCGATACCGTCTCGACGATCGACACCAATGGCCTCGGTGCAACCTGGTCGGGTGCGTTGAACGGCGAGGGTGGACTGAACAAGGTTGGTCGTGGCGATCTCGAGATCGGCTGGCTGTCGCGCGACATCAGCGGCCTGCGGATCGCCGAGGGTTCGGTTACGCTGGATTCCGACATGCGGTTCGGCGAGTTCTATCCGCCGCGCGGGTTCGGCCCCCTCATGCGGCCTGCCAATACGGAGACTGCACTCGATCTCGCGGCTGGCACGCGCCTGAACGTCAACGGTGATTTTTCGCTCGGGGCGGAGGATCGCTTTGTCGTTGGGATCGACGGCACTGGCGATGCGGGTCGGATCGCCGTCCGCGACCACGCCGATCTGGGTGGGGCGACGCTCGAGATCAATGCGGCCTCCGGCTACAAGGCGAACCACCACTATACAATCGTCACGGCCGGCTCTTTTGAACAGAGCAATGCCGCCGACACCTTCGTCATTGCGCCGCACGACTTCGCGTATGTGACACCGGAGCTGCTCTTTGACGAACCGATGCTTGGCCGTAGCCTGGACCGCAATCTCTATCTGAACCTCAAGCGCGAGCGGGACTTTGCCTCCGCCGCGAGGACGCCGAACCAGACAGCCGCCGCGAATGGACTCGAATCCGTCGGTTCTGGCGCGCTCTACGAGGCGGTTGAGGTTATCTCCACCGCCGCGGCTCCCGCTGCCCTGGATGCCATTTCCGGTGAGATCCACGCCGGCGCTGCGGGCGTTCTGCTGAACGACAGCTTCTTCCTGCGTGACGCCGTGCTCGGTCGTCTCAGCTACCCTTCTCAGGGCTCGTCGGCGCCGTCCGTCAGCCTGGCCTCCGGCTATGCCGAGGGCGACAAACGCAGCGCCGCGCCGTTCCCGGGCGACTCCGCCCCGGAGGCCGAGCCGAACACGTTCTGGTCGCAGGCTTATGGCTCCTGGGGCCACAGCGACGGCGACGGCAATGTCGCCAAGCTCGATCGTTCCACCGGCGGCGTGCTGGTCGGCTATGATCGCTCCTTCGGCCAGGATTGGCTGATCGGCGCGGCGGCCGGCTATAGCCGCAGCAGCTTCGATCTCGATGATCGCGCCTCAACCGGCGACAGCGACAACTATCACCTGCTCGCCTATGCCGGCGGCAGCTTCGCCGCCCTCAATGTCCGCCTCGGCGCCAGCTATAGCTGGAACGAGGTCGACACGACGCGCAATGTCGCGCTGCCGGGCTTCTTCGAGCAGGTGAAAGCCGATTATTCGGCCGGGACGACCCAGCTGTTCGGCGAGCTCAGCCACGATTTCGCGGTTGGCCCCGCAACGACGCTGTCGCCCTTCGCCGGCCTTGCCTATGTGCACCTCTCGACCGACGGCTACAACGAGACGGGCGGCTCCGCCGCACTGGGCGTCGACAGCTCGAACCAGAGCGTCACCTACGGCACACTCGGCGTCCGTGCCGACCACAAGATCGCGGTCGGCGGCGTCGGGGTGACACTGCAGGGCGCGGCGGCCTGGCAGCATGCCTGGGGCGACGTGACCCCGGTCAGCACGCTCGCCTTCGCCGGCGGCGACGCCTTCCAGGTCACCGGCGCGCCGATCGCGGAGGACGCGCTGCTCCTGAAGGCCGGCTTCGACGTCGACGTCGCGGCCGGCGCCAAGTTCGGCCTTTTCTATGCCGGACAGATCGCCAGCGACGCCGCCGACAATTCGGTCCAGGGCCGCTTCAGCGTCTCGTTCTGAGGCGGGCATGCTTCCGGAATGCCAAAGGCGGCGCAGGCAACTGCGCCGCCTTTTTCTGTATTGGCTCGGGCGTCGATTGGGGAGCTTCGCGGGATGAATGCATTCCCTCCCGCTTGTGGGGAGGGTCAGGGAGGGGGGCACCTCGGTATTTCAGGCAGGCCTGTGAATCGAACCGCCAGGCCGGCGCCGGTACCCCCACCCCGACCCTCCCAAGGGGGAGGGAGAAGGGGGGCTACTCGGCCACAGAACCTGACTCCAGATATGAAAGAAGCGGCGCAGGTGCCTGCGCTGCTACGTTTATTCCAGCTATTCCGTCCGGATCAGACCGGGCGCACCAGGACGTGCTTCTTGCGGCCGAGCGAGATCTTGACCACGCCTTCGGCGGTCAGCGCGTCCGGGCCGACCAGAACCTTCTCGTCGGTCACCGCCTGGTCGTTGACCCGGAGGCCGCCGCCCTTGATCTGGCGCCGCGCCTCGCCATTCGAGGCAACGAGGCCTGCCTGCACGAACAGCGACAGCACGCCGAGCCCGTTGGCGAAATCGGAGGCCGGGACCTCGATCGTCGGCAGGTTCTCGGCCAGCGCGCCTTCCTCGAAGGTGCGTCGCGCCGTCTCCGCCGCTTCCTCGGCTGCGGCGCGGCCATGCGCCAGCGCCGTCACCTCGGTGGCGAGGATCTTCTTCCCCTCATTGATCTCGGAACCGCCAAGGGCAGCGATGCGTCGGATCTCGTCGAGCGGCAGCACGGTGAACAGTTTCAGGAAGCGCTCGACGTCGCCATCCTCGGTGTTGCGCCAGAACTGCCAGAACTCGTAGGAGCCGAGCATGTCGGCGTTGAGCCAGACGGCGCCGTTCGCCGTTTTGCCCATCTTGGCGCCGGAAGAGGTGGTGAGCAGCGGCGTCGTCAGCGCGTAGAACTGCTTGTCGAGCATGCGGTGGCCGAGCTCGATGCCGTTGACGATGTTGCCCCACTGGTCGGAGCCGCCCATCTGCAGCGTGACGCCATGGCGCTGGTTCAGCTCCACGAAGTCGTAGGCCTGCAGGATCATGTAGTTGAATTCGAGGAAGGACAGCGACTGCTCGCGGTCGAGGCGCAGCTTCACCGAATCGAAGGACAGCATCCGGTTGACCGAGAAATGGCGGCCGACATCGCGCAGGAAGTCGATGTAGTGCAGGCCGTTCAGCCAGTCGGCGTTGTTCGCCATGATCGCCGGCTGGGCGCCGTCAAAATCGAGGTATTTGCTGAAGGTGCCGCGAATGCTGGCGAGGTTTTCCGCGATTACCTCGTCGGTCAGCAGCTTGCGCGCCTCGTCCTTGAAGGAGGGGTCGCCGATGCGGGTGGTGCCGCCACCCATCAGGGCGACCGGGCGATGGCCGGTCTTCTGCATCCAGTGCAGGATCATGATGGAGACGAGGTGGCCGACATGCAGGCTGGAGGCCGTCGCGTCGAAGCCGATATAGCCGGTGACGGGCGCCGCCGCGAAATGGCTGTCCAGTCCCTCGCTATCCGAGCACTGGTGGACGAAGCCACGCTCGGTCAGGATCTGCATCAACTCGGACTTGAAGGCGCTCATGACGGCCGGACCTTTGGACAATGTTTTTGGATTTGGGCCGCTTTCTAGCAGCCGGAACGGGAAATTTCACCTCGAAGGTGAAGGTTCGCGGAGAAAGTGACATTTCGCGGCGCTCGGCCTGCCGAGTGCGACGCCGGGATCGGGAACGCTTCACCGTCCGGTGACGAGGAAGCGTTCCCGGATTTCAGGCGGCGCGGCGGACCGCGGCGCGGCGGGCTTCCACGGCGGCGGCGAGCCGCTCGAGCACGTCGACCGAGGTGTCCCAGTCGATGCAGCCGTCGGTGATGCTCTGGCCGTAGACGAGCGGCTGGCCCTCGACGAGATCCTGCCGGCCGGCGACGAGATTGCTCTCGACCATCACGCCCATGATGCGGGTGTCGCCACCCTCGACCTGACGGGCGATGTCCTCGACGACGATCGGCTGGTTTTCCGCCTTCTTCGACGAGTTGGCGTGGCTGGCGTCGATCATGATGCGCGGCACGATGCCGGCCTTCTCGGACGCCTTGGCGGCTTCCTCGACGCTGGCGGCGTCATAATTGGTCGTCTTGCCGCCGCGCAGGATGATGTGGCAATCCTCGTTGCCGGCCGTGGTGGCGATCGCCGAGCGGCCGGTCTTGGTCACGGCCAGGAAATGGTGCGGCTGCGACGCGGAGAGCACCGCGTCGAGCGCGATCTTGACGTTGCCGTCCGTGCCGTTCTTGAAGCCGACGGCGCAGGACAGGCCGGACGCCAACTCGCGATGCACCTGGCTCTCGGTCGTGCGCGCGCCGATGGCGCCCCAGCTGACCAGATCGGCGAAATATTGCGGCGTCGTCATGTCGAGGAACTCGGAGCCGGCCGGCATGCCGAGATCGTTGATGTCGAGCAGGAGATTGCGGGCGATCCGCAGGCCCTTGTCGATCTCGAAGCTGCCGTCGAGATCCGGATCGTTGATCAGACCCTTCCAGCCGACCGTGGTGCGCGGCTTCTCGAAATAGACCCGCATGATGATCTCGAGCCGGTCGGCCAGGTAGGGCCGGATCTCGGCGAGACGGCGGGCGTAGTCCATGGCGGCGAGGGGATCATGGATCGAGCAGGGGCCGATGACGACGGCGAGGCGGTCGTCGGTGCCCTGGAGGATGTTGTGCACGGAGCTTCGCGAGGCGGCGACCGTCTCGGACGCCGTCTCGGTGCGCGGGAATTCCCGCATAACCTGCTCGGGCGTGCTCAGTTCCTTCAAATCTCGAATGCGGAGGTCGTCTGTCATCAACACGGTGTGGGTTCCTTATGATTTGACCCACCCGGCGGCATAAAAAAAGCCGCCAGGTGTCTGGCGGCTTCGGGACATTTTGCGGTTTTTTAGACCGCGCGCACCCCTACCTCCGCCAACGGCAGCGGATAGCTAAAATACCAAGCATAGGTGGCGGCGGCGAAAGTCATGACAGCGCATATAGATCAGCCGGAGGCGTTTGTCACGCGGCGGATTGGCGGCGCGAACGAAACGGCCGGACTGTTGCCGATCTGCTCTTTGCCGTCGGCGCGCTTGCGGCTATCCCGGGTTGGACACGCTCCCAAGGGGGAACCAATGCGCAGAACGGTCGTTGTCGGCCTCATGAGTGGAACGTCCATGGATGGCGTCGACGCGGCGCTGATCGCCACCGATGGCGAGGAGGTCGAGGCCTTCGGTCCGACCTATTTCCGGCCCTATCGGGACGAGGAGCGCGCCGTGCTGCGCGCAGCCCTCGCCGCCGCCGTCCATCTGGATCGGCGCGATGCGCGCCCCGGCGTGCTGGCCGAGGCGGAGCAGATCGTCACCGTGGCGCATGCCGAGGCGGTCGAGGGGCTGCTGGCGCGCCAGGATGTCGACGCGCCCCGCGTCACCCTGGTCGGCTTCCACGGCCAGACCGTCTTCCATGCGCCGGCGCGCCGGCTGACGATCCAGATCGGCGACGGCGAAGCGCTGTCGCGCCGGCTCGGCCTGCCGGTCGTCTATGATTTCCGCGCCGCCGACGTCGCGGCGGGCGGGCAGGGGGCGCCGCTGGTGCCGATCTTCCATGCCGCGCTCGCGCGCGCCGCCGGCCTTGAGGGCGACGTCGCCGTCGTCAATATCGGCGGCGTCGGCAATCTCACGCGGATCGGCGCCGACGGCTCGATCGTCGCCTTCGACACCGGCCCCGGCAATGCGCTGATCGATGATTTGGTGCGCGAGCGGACCGGCGCGAGCATGGATGTCGACGGCGCGCTGTCCTCGTCGGGAACCGTGCACCAGCAGTCGCTGGCCGAGATGATGGACGATCCCTGGTTCAGTCTTCCGCCGCCGAAATCGCTCGACCGCGACGCCTTTTCGCGCGCGCCGGTGGCGAGGCTCTCGACCGCCGACGCGGCGGCGACGCTCGCCGCCTTCACGGCCGAGACGATCGCCCGCGCCGTGGCGCTTGCCGGCGGCGCCGGTGAGATCATCGTCTGCGGCGGCGGCGCTCATAATCCCGCCATCCTGCGGCATCTCGCCGAGGCGAGCGGCGCCACCGTGCGGCCCGCCGACGCGCTCGGCTGGTCGGGCGATTTCCTGGAGGCGCAGGCCTTCGCCTATCTCGCCGCCCGCAGCGTCGCCGGCCTGCCGCTCAGCCTGCCGGAGACGACGGGCGTTCCCTATCCCATGCCGGGCGGCGTCCTCGTCGAGCCGGTGCTTCGGCAAGGGTGATTGGACGAATCGCCTTTGCTTCGGCAACCATTGTTTTGAATTCCGCTTTCGGGGAGATCCGCATGCCAAGCCGCCTGTCGAAGTTCTGCTTTCTGCTGATGGCCAGCGCGACGCTTGCCGTGCCGCTCGCGTCGGTGGCGGAGGCGGCTCCGCCCAAGGCCCGCCAGCAGGAGGCCAAGCCGCCGGCCAAGGCCGCGCGCGATCCGCAGATCTATCTCTTCCGCGGTCTCGCCAACGTCTTCTCGCTCGGCATGGACGACATGGCGAAGGAGCTGAACGAGCGCGGCATCGCCAACAAGGTGCTCAACCACGCCAATTGGCCGCGTGTCGCCGCCGACATCACGGCGAAGTACAAGGCGGATCCGAAGCGGACCCGGCCGATCGTGCTGGTCGGCCATTCGCTCGGCGCCAATGCCGTGCTGGTGATGGCGCAGCAGCTGGCGCGCGATGGCGTGCCGGTCGATCTGGTCGTCACCTTCGATCCCACCACCGCAGGCCCGGTGGCGCCCGGCGTGCGGCGCTATCTCAATCTCTATCAGTCGAACAATGGCTGGAGCTCGGCGCTCGACGTGCCGCCCGGCGCCGGCAAGCGGGTCGTCAATTCCGACGTCCGCAAGCGCGACGACATCAAGGCGACGCTCTCGCATTTCGACATCGACAAGAACCGGGTCCTGCATCAGCAGGTCGTGGCGGAGATCGCCAGGCTGACTGGAGCGAAGCCGAAGGCGGCGAGCCGGGCCGAGGCGCCGAGCAAGGCCGGCGCCCTGTAGCGGCTTTCGATCGACGAGGCAATCGAATGGCGGTTCGCGCGACAGCGCCGGCCGCCATTGTCGTTTGGGGCGGGGCGTCGGGCCCGCGACGCGTTTTCCGTTGACCATCTCTCCGCCGGTTGCGAGCGATTCGCCGTGCCGGCCTGCGATGCCGCTTCGCCCTGCATCGCAGCGATCGGCTACATCTCGCTTTGGACCAGGCGAGCACCAATTCACGGTTGAGAAATCGGCACTTTTGGCTGGTTTCGGCCGCCGGGCGAAGGTTTTCGGACAGAATTATATCCGGAGCGTTCCGCAGCGTGCGGCGCAGCGAGCCTCAGAGGTCCGCTATATTCTTCAACCGCTTGGCAGCCGGTTGATAAGCCGGGGTGCTTATCAACTGCATCAATGCATATATGACGCTGCGTTAGGTTGCATTTCCTCTGATGCCGTTCTGCAACAGTCAATGGGTATTCTGTGCGGTAAAGTCGTTGCATTGGTGATCGACTTCCCCCGCCCCCCGGCTCTCTTCGTCGATCATCAGGAACTTAGTCCGAGCGAAGGAGCTCCAGATGAAATTCATGCTTCGCAGTGCAACGATGGCTTCGGTACTGGCGCTCGGTGTCGTCGGCGCCCATGCCGCCGATCTGACCTATGAGCCGGTTCCGGTCGCTCCCGCCCCCTTCAACTGGACCGGGTTCTACGTCGGTGTCCATGGTGGCGTCGGCGGTGCGGATGTCGACAGCAACTTCAGCAATCCCGACTTCTCGGCGAACTGGAGCGATACCGCCTTCGGCGCCTTTGGCGGCGCCCAGATCGGCTATAACTATCAGTTCGCACCGAACTGGGTGGTGGGTGCCGAGACCGACATCGCGGCATCCGGCATCAAGGCCTCGTTTGACTACAACGAGCCCGGTTTCGACCAGAGCATTGAAGCCAAGGTCGACTGGTTCGGCACCATCCGCGGTCGGTTGGGCTATGCCTGGGATGAACTGCTGCTCTACGGAACCGGTGGTGCTGCCTATGGCAATCTGAAGGCCAAGGCTCATTTCAGCGACGCACCGGATCTCGATTTCGATGTTTCCGATACGCAGTGGGGCTGGACGATCGGCGCCGGTGTCGAATACGCCATCACGCCGAACATCACGCTGAAGACCGAGTATCTGTATGTCGATCTCGGAAGCGTGGACTTGAACGGCTACAATGTCGTTGTCGATGCGGTCGGCGATACCAGTGTCGACGCCGCGTTCCACACGGTGAAGTTCGGTCTGAACTACAAGTTCTGATCGACGCGCAGCCAGGCGAGAGGGCCCCGCTTCGGCGGGGCCTTTTCATTGTCCGGGCTCGTGCGGCGTCCCCCGGTCCCGCGCCTGCACGGACCGCGGCAAGCGGTCCTTCGAGGCGCGAGCGCTGTACTGCCTTGAATGGGGGCGCGCCGAACTGGGGCCGGTCTTGGATCCTCATCTGCCCCGGTCATCTGATTCGCGATATTGCGCGCGAACCTGCTTTCCGCGTCGCCCCAAACGTCCGAAATTCATGGCGAAATAGGAGCAATCTCTTGAGTAGCGGCGATTGACGGGCCGGTGAGCGGGGGGCCGCAACCGGAGGTGTCGCCCGCCGCAGCGGGCTGCAGATGGTTGCTTCGATCAAGATCTTATTCCAGCCAGATAGTTGGGCGAAATCTAGTAAGGAATACGGCTAATCGACGAAGATTACTGATTCTTCCCTTGCGTCAATTGCAACCGAGTGGTGCAGTTGTGCAACAGACATCTCCCTGGCCGATCGGATAGGTTGTGCACATCGGCGGCTACCGTCATCGCGTTAGTCGCCAGCGGCATTGTTCTGAACCTGGGGGCTACCCGATGAAATACCTGCTTCGTACTGCTACGATGGCGTCGGTTCTGGCGCTTGGCGTCGTCGGCGCCCAGGCGGCCGATCTGACCTACGAGCCGGCGCCGGTCGCGCCGGAAGTGTTCAGCTGGACCGGCCTCTATATCGGTGTCCATGGCGGTCTCGGCGGCGGCGAGTTCGACAGCTCGTTCAAGGATGATTGGGCGCCGGGCTGGGACAACTGGAGCCAGCAGGATAATGCTTTCGGCTTCTTTGGTGGCGCACAGATTGGCTACAATTACCAGTTTGCCCCCAATTGGGTCGTGGGCGCCGAGGCTGATCTCGCGCTGGCCAATATTGAAGCCAAGCACGACATTGTTGAGACA
The DNA here is from genome assembly GCF_000380505.1 of Kaistia granuli DSM 23481. Classification (GTDB taxonomy): domain Bacteria; phylum Pseudomonadota; class Alphaproteobacteria; order Rhizobiales; family Kaistiaceae; genus Kaistia; species Kaistia granuli. Next base: position 424,589 of record NZ_AQYH01000010.1, read on the forward strand.
AACGACGACGGTGACTATGCACGGCAGAGCACCGAAGTGGAGTGGTTCGGCACCATCCGCGGCCGTCTCGGCTATGCCATGGATAACGTTCTGTTCTACGGCACAGGTGGCGCCGCCTATGGCAGCGTGAAGACTTCCTTTGATCAGGGCGATGACTTCGGCTCCTACGACGGGGCATTCTCGGCTTCCGACACGCAGTGGGGCTGGACCGCCGGCGCTGGTGTCGAATATGCGATCACCAAGAATGTCACGCTGAAGGCCGAGTATCTCTATGTTGACCTGGGCAGTGCGGATTACACGGTTTCGGATGATGGTCCCTTCTTTGATGACGGCACGATCAGCCTCGATACCGCCTTCCATACGCTCAAGGCTGGTCTGAACTACAAGTTCTGATGACTTTGAAAGAAGGAAAGGCCCCGCTTCGGCGGGGCCTTTTTTGTTTGCCGCGCTCCTCGGGTCGCGCCGGCTGGTGCCGTGCGGCATCGGTCAGCGGCCGCCATCCCGGCAGCGACACCTTCGGCGCCAGCATCCTGACCTCGATCCGGCCGCCATCTCACCGGGTGATCCTGTCCGAACGGCTGTGCCGGCGGCTGGATGGGGCTGATTCCTGCATTTCGTCTTGGCTTGCCGAAGCCCGGCCGCGATCCCCTCTGCGGCGTGCGTCGCGCGGTAGGATGGGCCGCTCGTTCCCGGCCTCATGCCGATCTTTCCGACGCAAGTGATTCGCGAAATATGACGCACCGGTCGTCGTCCAGTCGGCAATCAGAGCCAAATTCCAGGGCTCCGATCTCGATACTCGTCGATCTGGCCGTCGTCGCGACCTTGCCAGGAACTGGTGGCGCAAGCGGAGGTTAAGAGATTTGAGGCCGGCGGATATGTCATGCTGTGGTTATAATCCATTTTATGACAAATACTTGTGAGCTATTTACTAAGGATAGCTGCTAATCAACGGAGTTAAATGCTGAATTCCCTTGCGTCACTTTTGCGCGAATGATGCAGTTCGGCAACAGCCAGGAGGCGCGGTAATCGGATAGGTTGTGCTCATCGGCGATTGCCGTCATCGCGCTAGTCGTCAGCAATGCGTTTCTGAACCTGGGGGATTCCCGATGAAATTCCTGCTTCATACAGCCACGTTCACTTCGGTTCTGGCGCTCAGCGTTGTCGGCGCCCAGGCGGCCGATTTGACCTACGAGCCGGCGCCGGTCGCGCCGGAGGTCTTCAACTGGACCGGCTTCTATATCGGCGTCCATGGCGGCATTGGCGGTGGGGATTTCGATACACAGTTTCGCGAGTATGAGCGTCCGCTGCCGCAGTTCGCCCGCGCGCTCTCCGGATTTGGCTACGACCTAAGCGACAATGCCTTCGGAGCCTTTGGCGGCGCCCAGGTCGGCTACAACTACCAGTTCGCCCCGAACTGGGTGGTGGGCGCCGAGGCTGACATCGCGGCGTCTGGCATAAAGGCCGAGCACAGCGAGACCTATACCTGGAATGGCGAATTTGACGGGTCGGACAGTATCGAGGCGAAGATCGACTGGTTCGGCACGCTTCGCGGCCGGCTTGGCTACGCCTGGGACAATCTCATGGTCTACGGAACAGGCGGCGCGGCCTACGGCAAGGTCAAGCTGTCCGGCACGTCTGTAGAATGGGACGGATACACGGAAAGCTTCTCGGAATCCGAGACCAAATGGGGCTGGACCATCGGTGCCGGCGTCGAGTACGGCATAACCAAGAACATCACGCTCAAGACCGAATATCTCTACGTCGATCTCGGCAGCATCACGGCGGATGGCGGTGACTACGCGTATGGCCAGTTCGAGACGGACACCGCCTTCCACACCCTCAAGGCCGGTCTGAACTACAAGTTCTGATCGCTTCGAATTGAGTTGAGGCCCCGCCGTGGCGGGGCCTTTTTTGCTTTCGCGGCCGCGTTGCTTCGTTGCGCCGAGCTGGTGCCTCGATCCGGCCCCGGATTTCTGAGCCGCAACATTGGCGAAATGGGCGGTTGTCGGCGCCACAGTCGGATCCGGCATCCCGGTTGATGCCGCCGATACCAGCCGATCTGGTCGGCAGGACAGGGAAATCCTCAAAAGGGTCCCGCAGCGGGCGGCGCGCTGCGCGGTAAGTGCCGGAGCCGAGTGAATTCGAGCTCGGCTTCCGATGCGTTAGATAAGTATGGTTCCCTTCTGACTTCAGCTGTTCGACAGATCTTGCTGCTCGGTTTTGACAATATGTGGATGAGGCATCGCTGAAATCGGATTGCGCGCGTCGACTCTGCAACAGTCGGTTGGTGATTGGCGTGCTATATTGCATCGGCTGGGTGGCAATCTTGCATTCTGTTGAGTGGACTGTCTGATTGAAGGGGCTCATGATGAAATGCTTACTGGTGACTGCAACCGCGGCGTCCGTCCTGGCGCTGGGTCTTGGGGCCGCGCAGGCGGCGGATCTGGTGCCGGAGCCCGTCGTGGTGGCTCCCGCCGTGTTCAACTGGGCCGGCTTTTATGCCGGCGTCCATGCCGGCTATGCCTGGGGCGATCAGGACGACAACCAGAGCATCCTGTTCGATGACGCGCCGTTGCCTGCCGACAGCTTCAATGTCGACGGCTTCATTGGCGGCGTGCATGGCGGCTACAACTGGCAGATGGACCAGTTCGTCTTCGGCGTCGAGGGTGACATCGACTACACCAACATCAAGGGCAGCGAGGGCTATGCTGGCTTCGTGCCGGGTTTCGGAGATATCGAGGGCAATCTTGAACTGAAGAGTCAGTGGCAGGCTTCCGCCCGGCTGCGCGCCGGCTACGCCTTCGACAATTTCCTCGTCTATGCAACGGGCGGCATCGCGTTTGCCGACGGCAAATTGACGTCGAGTGGCTACAATTTCGACGCGCCAGGCAATTTCAGCTCCGACGACAGCAATACCCATGTCGGCTGGACGATCGGCGCCGGCGCCGAATATGCCTTCTCGCCGAACTGGATCGCCCGCGCCGAACTCCGCTACACCGATTTCGGCAGCAAGACCTACCAGCTGCTCGAGGGGCCGGTCGACGCGAGCTGGGACCAGACCTCCGTCACGGTCGGCCTCAGCTACAAGTTCTGATCGCGATCCGTCTACTGCGAGCGAATATCGCAGCTGGCGCGAGCGGAGAGGCGGTTCGGGCGTTTGAGCGGCTTCGTGCTTGCCGTCGGGCTGGCGGTGCATTCGGGATGACGGGGGGAGGGCTCCGCTTCGGCGGGGCCCTTTTTTGTCGGTTCGGTCGGGCTGCAAAAAAAACGGCCCGGGCGAGGTCGCCCGGGCCGCTCGGAAGCCTTCGCTGCCGCGCCGCAAAAGATCAGGCGGCGCTCAGCATGGCGAGGCGCTTGTCGACATAGTTGCCGCAGATATCGATCAGCGGCTCGACCTGGCCTTCGAAGAAGTGGTTGGCGCCCGGCATGATCGTCTGCTCGACGACGATGCCCTTCTGCGTCTTCAGCTTGTCGACCAGCGTCTGCACGTCCTTGGGCGGCGCGACCTTGTCCTGGTCGCCATGCACGATCAGGCCGGAGGACGGGCAGGGCGCCAGGAACGAGAAGTCATAGAGGTTCGCCTGCGGCGCGATCGAGATGAAGCCTTCGATCTCCGGACGACGCATCAAGAGCTGCATGCCGATCCACGAGCCGAACGAGAAGCCGGCGACCCAGCAGGCGCGCGCGTCGGGATGGATGGTCTGCACCCAGTCGAGCGCCGACGCCGCATCCGACAGCTCGCCCTCGCCATGGTCGAACTCGCCCTGGCTGCGGCCGACGCCGCGGAAATTGAAGCGGAGCACCGCGAAGCCGCGCTTCGCGAACATGTAGAACAGCTGGTAGGTGATCGCGTTGTTCATCGTGCCGCCGAACTGCGGATGCGGATGAAGGATGATGGCGATCGGGCCGTTCTTTTCCTTGGACGGCTGGAACCGACCTTCGATGCGGCCGGCGGGACCGGTGAAGATAACCTCGGGCATTTTTAGCCTCGGACCTTTCGATCTGTTCAGAATCCCCAGGGCGACCTATATCAGGGTCAATTCGTAACTTGACTCTGAGGCTCAGGGTTTCTAGAACACATTAGAATTATTCGAAATTGGCTTGGGATCTCGATCCTGCCATGTAGCGGGCCTTGTAGCATGAGGCGGGGTCCGGATTTCAAGCATAATGCGACATCCGCCTCGCGAGTGGAGACTTCAAGCCGTGGCCGCGCCGCGTATCTACCTCGATTACAATGCCGGTGCGCCGCTTCGTCCCGAAGTGCGCGCGGCGATGATCGATGCGTTGGCGGCGACCGGCAATGCCTCTTCCGTGCATGGCGAGGGCCGCGCGGCCCGCGCCCGGATCGAGACGGCGCGCCGCCAGGTCGCGGCGCTTGTCGGTGCCGATCCGGCTAGGGTGATCTTCACGTCCGGCGGCACCGAGGCCAATGTCACGGCCTTGTCGCCCAGGATGCGCGTCGGTGCCGGCGAAGTCGCGATCGACGTCGTGCTGGTCGGTGCGACCGAGCATCCTTCGGTGCTGGCCGGCGGCCGCTTTGGCGCCGGAAGGATCCGCCAGGTCGCGGTCGACGGCGAGGGCCGTCTCGACCTCGACGATCTCAGGGGGCAGCTCGAAGCGGTTGCGTCCGAAGGCAAGCGCGCGCTCGTCTCGGTGATGCTCGCCAACAACGAGACCGGCACGATCCAGCCCGTCGCCGAGATCGCCGCCATCGCGCGCCCGTTCGGCGCGCTTGTGCATACCGATGCGATCCAGGCCGCTGGCCGGATCGCGGTCGATGTCGCGGCGCTCGGTGTCGATATCCTCACCCTTTCCGCCCACAAGCTCGGCGGCCCGCAAGGGGCGGGCGCCATCGTGCTGGGCGGCGATCTCGTCGCGCCGTTGCCGCTTCTCGTCGGCGGCGGCCAGGAGAAGTACAGCCGCGCCGGCACGCAGAACGTGGCGGCGATCGTCGGGTTTGGTGTCGCGGCGGATCGCGCCCGCGCCGATCTCGACCGGCAGGCCGAGTGGACCCTCTGGCGCGACCAGATCGCAGCAGAGGTCGCTCCGGCCGTTCTATTGAGCGGGGGCGCCGAGCGGCTCCCGCAGACGCTGTCCCTCGGCGTCCAGGGTCTCTCGGCGGAAACGCTGGTGATCGCGCTCGATCTCGAAGGGGTCGCGGTTTCAGCCGGATCGGCCTGTTCTTCGGGAAAAGTCGGTGTTTCGCATGTGATGAAGGCCATGAAGGTGCCGGAAGCGCAGGCGAAATCCGCGATCCGCGTCAGTTTCGGATGGGAAACCGCCGAAACCGACATACGTAGATTTACGGAGGTATGGGGACGTGTCATGAGACGGCTCGCGCCGGGCGAGATCCGCGCCGCATGACAACGCACTCAACACGCGGTCCTTGAAACCGCTGTGGATGGAGTAGGCAATGGTTGCAGTTCAAGAGACGGTCGATCAGGTTCGCCAGATCGATGTCGATCAGTACAAGTACGGTTTCGTGACCGATATCGAGTCCGATCGCGCCCCCAAGGGCCTTTCGGAGGATATCGTCCGCTTTATCTCTGCCAAGAAGAACGAGCCGGAGTGGATGCTCGAATGGCGCCTGGATGCCTATCGGCGCTGGCTGACCATGACCGAGCCGACCTGGTCGCGCGTCCAGTATCCGAAGATCGATTTCGACGAGCTCTATTACTACTCGGCGCCGAAGAGCACCCCGGGCCCGAAGTCGCTCGACGAGGTCGATCCCGAGCTGTTGGCGATGTACGAGAAGCTGGGCATTCCGCTGCGCGAGCGCGAGATCCTGGCCGGCGTCGAGGGCGCCAGCGATCGCCGGGTCGCCGTCGATGCGGTGTTCGATTCGGTCTCGGTCGTTACGACGTTCAAGGAAGAGCTGAAGAAGGCTGGCGTGATTTTCTGCGCCATTTCCGAGGCGATCCGCGAACATCCGGAGATCGTGAAGAAGTATCTCGGCTCCGTCGTTCCGGTGACCGACAATTACTACGCGACGCTGAATTCGGCTGTCTTCTCGGACGGTTCGTTCGTCTACATCCCGGAGGGCGTTCGTTGCCCGATGGAGCTGTCGACCTATTTCCGCATCAACGAGCGGAACACCGGCCAGTTTGAGCGCACGCTGATCATCGCCGAGAAGGGCGCGCACGTCTCCTATCTCGAGGGTTGCACGGCGCCGATGCGCGACGAGAACCAGCTGCATGCGGCGGTCGTCGAGCTGGTGGCCCTGGAAGACGCCGAGATCAAGTACTCGACGGTTCAGAACTGGTATCCCGGCGACAAGGACGGCAAGGGCGGCATCTACAACTTCGTGACCAAGCGCGGCGATTGCCGTGGCGACCGTTCGAAGATCTCGTGGACGCAGGTCGAGACGGGCTCGGCGATCACCTGGAAGTACCCGTCCTGCATCCTGCGCGGCGACGACAGCCAGGGCGAGTTCTATTCGATCGCGGTGTCGAACGGCTATCAGCAGGTCGATAGCGGCACCAAGATGATCCATCTCGGCAAGAACACGAAGAGCCGGATCATCTCGAAGGGCATCGCGGCGGGCCGCTCCGACAACACCTATCGCGGCCTCGTCTCGGCGCACCGCAAGGCGTCCGGCGCGCGCAATTTCACCAATTGCGACAGCCTGCTGATCGGCGACAAGTGCGGCGCGCATACCGTGCCTTACATCGAGTCGAAGAATGCCAGCGCCGTCTTCGAGCATGAGGCGACGACGTCCAAGATCGCCGATGACCAGCTGTTCTATTGTCTCCAGCGCGGACTGTCGTCCGAGGAGGCCGTGGCACTGATCGTCAACGGCTTCGTCAAGGACGTCATCCAGCAATTGCCGATGGAATTCGCGGTCGAGGCCCAGAAGCTGATCTCGATCAGCCTCGAAGGGTCGGTCGGCTAAACCCCGCTGTTGAACCCTCCCCGATGCGGGGAGGGGCGAGGCGCCTGAGGCGCTTCGGGAAGGGTCGCGGCCTTTCCGCTTGAACCCTGACCCGAAGACGCCACGGCGTTTTCGACCTCCCCCCGGGAGGGTCAAGAAGCCAGAATTGAACGGAACAACACTATGCTCGAGATCAAGAACCTCCACGCCTCCATCGACGGCAAGGAGATCCTGCGCGGCGTCGATCTGGTCGTCCCGACCGGTGAAGTCCATGCGATCATGGGGCCGAACGGCTCCGGCAAGTCGACGCTGTCCTATGTGCTGTCGGGCCGCGACGGCTATGACGTCACCGAGGGCGAGATCCTGTTCGACGGCAACGATATCGTCGAGATGCCGGCAGAAGAGCGTGCTAGCGCCGGCGTGTTCCTCGCCTTCCAGTATCCGCTGGAGATCCCCGGCGTCGCCACCATGACCTTCCTGAAGGCAGCCCTCAACGCCCAGCGCAAGGCGCGCGGCGAGGCCGAGCTGACCACGCCGGACTTCATGCGTCGCGTGAAGGTCGCCTCGGAAAAGCTGAATGTCAGCCAGGAAATGCTCCGCCGTCCGCTCAATGTCGGTTTCTCCGGCGGCGAGAAGAAGCGGAACGAGATCCTGCAGATGGCGCTGCTCGAGCCGAAGCTGGCGATCCTCGACGAGACCGATTCCGGTCTCGACATCGACGCGCTGCGCGTCGTTTCCGAAGGCGTCAACGCGCTCCGCTCGCCGGGTCGTTCGATGCTCGTCATCACCCACTACCAGCGCCTGCTCGACCACATCGTTCCCGACAAGGTGCATGTGATGTCGGCCGGCCGCATCGTTCGCACTGGCGGTCCGGAGCTCGCGCTCGAGCTCGAGGCCAAGGGCTACGCCGATTACGCCGACGAGCCGGTCTGAGGTGGGGGTGGCAACGATGAACGCTGAACCGCGCATCCTGCGCACACAGGCCGAAGACACGCTGGCGCTCGAATTCGCCGCGGCCCGCACCGATCTGCCGGGTTCGCCGGCGGTCGCGGCGGCGCGTGAGGCCGCTTTCGCAAACTTCCAGAAGCTGGGCCTGCCGCATCGCCGGACCGAGCCCTGGCGCTACACCGACCTGCGCGCCCTGCTGCGGACCATTCCGCCGCTGGCGCAGGGTCGCGCCGCCGACGCTGTCTCGTTCGAGGATCCGCTTCCGGGTCTCGACAGGGCGCGCCTCGTCGTGCTGGACGGCATCTTCCGGCCGGAACTGTCCGATCTCTCGGGCATCGATGGCGTCACGGTCCGTCCGCTCGTTGATCTGCTGCGCGCCGGCGACGCTTCGGTCGGCCGTGAGATCGCCACGCTGAACGACGCGGTCGTCTCGCTGAACACGGCGCTGATGACCGGTGGCGTCGCCATCGACGTGCCGGCCGGTGTCCGCATCGAGCGCGCGATCGAGATCGCGCATCTGACCAGCTCGACGGTCGCTTCGCATGTCCGCAACATCGTGACGATCGGCGCCGATGCATCGGTCCGCATCCTCGAGACGCATCTCGGTCCGGCGGACAGCGCCTATCAGGCCAACATCGTCACCGAGGCTTCTGTCGGCGACCGCGCCAAGGTGGTCTGGGCCAAGCTGCAGACGGAGGGCGAAGCCGCCGTCCATCTCGGCACCATGGCTGTCTCGATCGGCACGGAGACGCAGTTCGATCATCTGACGCTGATGACGGGTGCTGCGATCTCGCGCTCGCAGAGCTTCGTCACCTATACCGGCGAGAACGCCCGCGCCGGCCTGTTCGGCGCGACCATGGTGCGCGGCAAGCAGCATGCCGACATCGCGCTCGGCGTCGATCATGCCGTGCCGAACGGCTCCAGCCGCGAGCTGTTCAAGGCGGTGATGGACGACCGCGCCGAAGGCGTCTTCCAGGGCCGCATCGTGGTTCGCCCCGACGCGCAGAAGACCGACGGCCGGATGATGACGCAGGGCCTGCTCCTCTCCGAGGATGCCTCGTTCTTCGTCAAGCCGGAGCTGGAAATCTTCGCCGACGACGTCCAGTGCGCGCATGGCGCGACCAGCGGCGAGATCGACGAGGACATCCTGTTCTACCTGCTCTCGCGCGGTATTCCGCGTCCCGAGGCCGAGACCCTGCTGGTGACGGCATTCCTGGCCGAAGCGATCGAGGGCCTTGGCGACGAAGCCATCGGCTACGCCTTCGAGGTGGTTTCCCGCAATTGGCTCGCAGCGCGCGGGCAAGAGGCAGCATGAGCGATCTGGGCGCCTATGACGTTCAGGCGATCAGGCGGGATTTTCCGATCCTCGCGAGGACGGTCTATGGCAAGCCGCTCGTTTATCTCGACAATGGCGCCTCCGCCCAGAAGCCGCAGGTGATGATCGACGCGGTGACGAAGGCCTATTCGGAAGAATATGCCAACGTCCATCGCGGCCTGCACTTCCTGTCGAATGCGGCGACCGACGCCTATGAGGCGTCGCGCGAGACCGTGCGGCGTTTCCTGAATGCCGGATCGGTCGACGAGATCCTCTTCACCCGGTCCTCGACCGAGGCGATCAATCTGGTCGCCTCGTCGCTCGGCCAGATGGAGATCGGGGAGGGGGACGAGATCATCCTCTCCATCCTCGAACACCATTCCAACATCGTGCCCTGGCATTTCCTGCGCGAGCGCAAGGGCGCGGTGATCAAATGGGCGCCGATCGCCGATGACGGCACGTTCCTCATCGACGAATTCGAGAAGCTGATCACGCCGAAGACCAAGATCGTCGCGATCACCCACATGTCGAACGTCACCGGCACCGTCGTGCCGATCCAGGACGTCATCCGCATCGCGCATGCCCATGGCGTCAAGGTGCTGGTGGATGGCAGCCAGGGCGCCGTGCATCTCCCGGTAGACGTGCGGGCGCTCGACGCCGACTTCTATTGCGTCACCGGCCACAAGCTCTACGGCCCGACCGGCATCGGCGTGCTCTACGCCAAGAAGGCGCTGCTCGAGGTGATGCCGCCCTTCCTCGGCGGCGGCGAGATGATCCGCGACGTCACCGAGGACAACGTCACCTATGGCGAGCCGCCGCACCGCTTCGAGGCCGGCACGCCGCCGATCGTCCAGGCGATCGGGCTCGGCGCGTCGCTCGAATATATGGAGCGCCTCGGCCGCGACCGCATTCTCGCCCATGAGGAGCGGCTGCGCGACTACGCGACCGAGCGGCTTTCAGCGATCAACAGCCTGAAGATCTTCGGCACGACGAAGGACAAGGGCGCGATCATCTCGTTCGAGATGGCCGGCGCCCATGCCCATGACATCTCGACCATCATCGACCGCGAGGGCGTCGCCGTCCGCGCCGGAACCCATTGCGCCCAGCCGCTCTTGCAGCGCTTCGGCGTGAACTCCACATGTCGGGCGTCGTTCGGTCTCTACAACACGTTCGACGAAGTCGACCGCCTTGCCGATGCGCTGATCAAGGCGCATGCTTTCTTCGCATGAGGATCTGAAATGGACGATATCGCGCTGATCGGCGAAGCGAACAACGAAGCGGCGGAAGCGGATGCGACCGCCGCCCCGGCTGCCTCCGCCATTCCGGCCGAGGAGCTGGAGCGTCTGACCGGCGACATCATCGCCGCGCTGAAGACGGTCTACGATCCGGAGATCCCGGCGGACATCTACGAGCTCGGCCTGATCTACAAGATCGACGTCGACGACGACCGTAATGTCGCGATCGAGATGACGTTGACGGCGCCCGGCTGCCCGGTCGCGGGCGAGATGCCCGGCTGGGTCGAGAATGCCGTCGGCTCGGTGCCCGGCGTCGGCCGTGTCGATGTCACCATGACCTTCGACCCGCCCTGGTCGCAGGATCGCATGTCGGACGAAGCGCGAGTCGCGCTCGACTGGTATTGAGGCCGGCCGTGGGCATGGCGCCGCCGATCACCGGGGTTCTGGAGACGGCGATCTATGTCGACGACGTCCAGCGCGCCGCCGCCTTCTATCGCGACATTCTCGGCCTGCGGCCGCTGATCGCCGACGATCGTCTGGTGGCGTTCGACGCCGGTCCGGCGAGCGTGCTGCTGGTGTTCCGGCGCGGCGCGACGCTGAAGGACGTGCATCTGCCCGGCGGCACGATTCCGGCGCATGACAGCAGCGGCCCCTATCATTTCGCGCTGCGCATCCCGAAGGACAAGCTCGGCGCCTGGCGCGACTATCTGGTGGCGAAGGGCGTCGTCATCACCGCCGAGATGGTCTGGCCGCAGGGCGGCGAGAGCCTCTATTTCAACGATCCCGACGGCCATGTCGTCGAGCTGGCGACGCCCGGCATATGGTCGAACGATTCCGATCTGCCGGTCGGCGCCTTGCAGAACGGGATCTGATGGCCGATCTTAAGGGCCGACAAGGGCGCTTCGCGCCGCGAATTGGAGATATGCCATGGGCGTCCGTTCACGCTTCGCCGTGATGACCCTGACCGAGGCCGCCGCCGAGCGGATCCGCGAACTCGTCGAGGATTCGACCGAGGCGGCTCTCGGTCTGCGCATCGGCGTCAAGAAGGGCGGCTGCGCCGGCATGGAATATACCATGAAGCTGGTCGCCGAGCCTGATCCGAAGGACGAGCGCATCGAGGGCCACGGCGCGACCGTGTTCATCGATCCGGCCGCCGTGCTCTACCTGCTCGGCACCGTCATGGATTTCGAGACGACCAAGCTCCGTTCCGGCTTCGTCTTCAAGAACCCGAACGAGGTGTCGGCCTGCGGCTGCGGCGAGTCCGTCATGCTGAAGCCGGCTGATCTCGCCGAGGCGGCGTCGGCCGCGGCCGACCGTTAACATCCCGCTACCGGAAGGCTAACAGGCGGTGCGCTGTTAACCGCCTGCTTTCGGCTGCGCTGATTTCCCCCGCGTCCACGATGGAGACTGGTTTGTCGAACCTCTTCGAGCGTCTGAAGTCTGATGTCGCCGCCGATTGGCAGGCCTATGTCCGCCACCCCTTCGTGCTCGGCCTCGGCGACGGCACGCTGCCCAAGGCCAGCTTCCAGCACTATCTGGTGCAGGATTATCTGTTCCTGATCGAGTTCGCCCGCGCCTATGCCATCGGTGTCTACAAGGCGCCGAACGCGGAGGAGATGCGCAAGGCCTCGGCCGGCATGCACTCGATCCTGGACGAGACGAACCTGCATCTGACGCTTTGCGCCGAATGGGGTCTTTCTCAGGATGCCGTTGAAAGAACTGTGGAATCCCGAGCCACCGTGGCCTATACGCGCTTCGTCCAGGAAGCCGGTCTGCGCGGAGACATGCTCGATCTCATCGTGGCGCTGTCGCCCTGCGTCGTCGGCTATGCCGAAATTGGCACCGACCTCGCCGCCTCCGGCACCGGCCTCGACGGCACGAATCCCTACACCGCCTGGATCCGCGAATATGCCGGCGAGGGCTTTCAGGCCGTGGCGCAGGCGAGCCTTGCCCAGATCGACCGTCTCGCGGCATTGTCGCTGACCGAGGCGCGCTACCCGCGCCTGCTCGAGACCTTCCGCCAGGCGACGCGGCTCGAGGCCGACTTCTGGCAGATGGGTCTCGATATCGCCGACTGAGGACACCGATGACCGCCGATCTCGACTATCTCGCGGAGTTGTTCGAGCCGGTCGGAAACGTCCGTATCCGCCGCATGTTCGGCGGCCAGGGCATCTTCCGCGACGGGTTGATGTTCGGCCTCGTCGCGGAGGACGCGATCTACCTCAAGGTCGACGACACCACCCGCCCGGCCTTCGAGGCGGAGGGCTGCGACCCGTTCGTCTATGCCTCCAAGAACGGCCGCGAGACATCGCTCGGCTACTACCGCCTGCCCGAACGCCTGTTCGATGATCCGGACGAACTTCGCGATTGGGCTTTGGCGGCGGTCGACGTGGCCATCCGAGCCAATGCCGCCAAGCCGTTGAAACAACGGAAGTAAGGCTTTCACTCAACCCTCGCCCGCAAGCGGGCAGGGGCAGGGTAGACTTGACCCTATGCTTCGACTGTAGCCTCTGCCGGGGGCGCTTTCGCCTTCAACGCGATCTCCGTCACGGCCGTATTATCAACCTTGCCGGAGCCCAGCAGCGGCAGCTTCTCCGCGAAGAGCACCGTGCGCGGCAGCATGATCTCCGACAGGCCACGGCCTCGGGCGAAGCGCTGGAATTCCGAGAGGTCGGCTTCCGGCCGCGCCGTCACCAGCACGATTTCCTCGCCCTTGCGCTCATGCGGCACGGCGGCGGCAGCCGTGGCGTGATGCGGCCAGAATTCGCCGGCCAGAGCCTCGATCGCCGCTAGCGACACCATCTCGCCGCCGACCTTGGCGAAGCGCTTGGCGCGGCCGGAAATCGTGATGAAGCCGTCGTCGATGGTGACGATGTCGCCGGTATCGTACCAGCCGTCCGATGGTGGCTGGAGTTGGCCCGGCGCCTCGGCGCGGTAGTAGCCGCGCATGACATTGGCGCCGCGCACGAGCAGCTTGCCGCCTTCCTGGATGCCGGCGATCTTTTCCAGCCGCGTCTCGATGCCGGGCAGCGCCTTGCCGACCGAGCCGGGGCGATTGGCCATCGGGGTGTTGATGGCGATGACCGGCGATGTCTCCGTGGTGCCATAGCCTTCCAGAAGCCGGATGCCGAACTTCTCCGACCAGACCCGGCGGGTTTCCGGCTTCACCCGTTCGGCGCCGGCGAAGACGTAGCGCACGGAATAGAAATCATAGGGATGCGCCATGCGGGCATAGCCGGCGAGGAAGGTGTCGGTGCCGAACAGGATGGTGGCATTCACGTCATAGGCCATCTCGGGCACGATCCGGTAATGCAGCGGCGACGGATAGAGCATCTGCCGGACACCGGAAAACAGCGGCAGCAGGCAGCCCGCCGTCAGTCCGAAGGCGTGGAACAGCGGCAGTGCGTTGAGGACGACATCCTCGCTCGAGAAATCGATGACGCTGGCGATCTGCTGGCGGTTCGCCTGGATGGCGTGGTGGCTGAGCGAAACGCCCTTCGGCGTGCCCTCCGAGCCGGAAGTGAACAAGACGACCGCCTCGGCTTCCGGACCTATCGGGCGCTGGAAGGCGGCGCGGCTCACAAAACGGGGGGCGATGCCGCCAGCCATGGCGAACAGTTTGCGGAAGAGGCCGATTTCGCCGCGCAGGTCCTCCAGATAGACGAGGCGGGCATTGGCACCGAGGATGTCGGCGAGGGGCTGCAGGCGACCCTTTTCGATGAAGAGCCGCGACGTCAGCACCAGCTTGACCTCGGCGGCCTTGCGGGCGGCTTCGACAGAAGCGGGGCCGGCCGAGAAGTTCAGCATGGCCGGAATGCGGCCGGTGACCTGCAGGGCGAAGAAGGTGACGACGGCGGCGGTGGTGTTGGGCAGCAGCACGCCGACACGCTCGCCCGGCTCCGACAGCTTGGCGAAGGACTTTCCCAGCGCGAAGGCGCCGCGGATGATCTGCGTATAGCCGATCGGGTTGCGCGTGACGTCCTCAAGCACCGGCCGCTTGCCGTGGATGTGGCGGGCGTGCAGCAGGCCGTCGAACAGCGTCTCCGCCGCCGGGCTGGTCGCATAGACCATCTCGGTCATGATCGCCTGCAGATGATGGCCGGCTTCGGTGCGACGTTTGCGGCCGACCAGGCCGGGCGTCAGCGCGATCCGCCGCGAAGGCAGCACGGTCATCTTGATCTCCGGGAAGAGGCGCTGGCGCACCTTGCCCTTCAGCCGCGAGAAGAGGGTGTATTGCGCGCCATCGATGCGGACCGGGATGATCGGCACCTCGGCCAGCGCCGCGATCATCGCCGGGCCGTCATAAACCTTCATCAACGCGCCGGTGACGGTGATGCGCCCCTCCGGGAAGATCACCAGGCGGCGGCCTTCCTTGACCAGCTTGACCATCTTGCGGACGGTGAAGGGGCTGGTCGGATCGACCGGGATCAGATCGAAGAACAGGAACGCCGGCTGCACCCACCAGCGGGTCGCAATGTACTTGTTGATGGCGAAGACGGGCTTGCCCGGCAGCATGCAGCCGAGCAATACGGCGTCGATGAACGAGGTGTGGTTGACGACAACGACGGCCGCGTCCTCGCCGTCGCCGTAATTCTCGAGGCCCTTCACGCGGGCGCGGAAGAGCAGCTGCATCAGGCGATGGCCGATCGCCTTGACCAGTTCGTCGGGCACGAATTTCAGACAGACGATCGCCGCGAGAACGTTGGCGAGGCCGAGCCAGAACAGCAATTGCAGCGTCGTGACGCCGATGGCGAGCAGTCCGGCGGCGAGGCCGGTGCCGATCACCATCAGCGCGGAATTCATGATGTTGTTGCCAGCGATCGCCGAGGAGCGCTCATGCTCGTCGGCGCGCGACTGCAGCAGCGCATAGAGCGGCACAGTGAACAGGCCGCCACCAAAGGCGACGCCGACGAGGTCCACCAGCACGCGGATGCCGGCCCAGGAGGTGATGAAGGCGCTGAAATCGAGGGCGCCGCCGGTGCCGACCGCGCCGAGCGCGGTGGCGGAATGCGACAGGTCGACCAGGAAGAGCGCCATGACAAGCGCGCCGATCGGCGTGTGACGGGCCGAGATGCGGCCGGCCAGCACCTTCGCCGTCGCCGCCGAACCAAGCGCGATGCCGACGACGAAGGCGGCGACGAGCAGATTAGCAACGATCTCGTCGACTTTCAGCGTCGATTTGGCGAAGTCGGGGAAGACCGACATCACGATCAGGCCGATCATCCAGAACCAGGAGATGCCGGAGACGGCGAGAAAGAGCGTCCGCTTGCGGCGGATCGCTGCGAAGGCGCCGCGGCTCGACCCGATCAGCGAAAAACGGAAGCGGCCGGCACCGGGGGCGGGCGGCGCGGAGGGAATGAAGAAGGCCGCGACGGCGCCAATCAGCGCGACGGAGACGAGGCCGACAATGGCGATCCACTTGCCGCCGAGGCCGATGGTGAGGCCGCCGAACAGGGTGCCGAGCAGGATGGCGACGAAGGTCGAACCCTCGAACAGCGCATTGGCGGCGACCAGCCGCTCGCGGCCGACGAATTGCGGCAGGATCGAATATTTCGCCGGTCCGAAGATCGTCGACTGCACCGCATAGAAGAACATGCCGAGCAAGGCGAGGGGGGCCGAATGGATCATGATGGCGTAGGCGGAGAGGATCGCCAGCGCCACTTCGGCGAGCCGGGTCCAGCGCACGACCAGCTTCTTGTCGACCGTGTCCGAGAGACGGCCGGAGACGCCGGAGAACAGGAAGAAGGGCAGCATGAACACGGCGCCGCCCAGCGTCACCGCCACTTGCGGCGACAGGCCGAACAGGTCCGCGCCACCATAGGCGACCATGAAGCCGAAGGCGCTCTTCAGTGCGTTGTCGGCGAAGGCGCCGAACCATTGCACGATGAAGAGCGGCAGGAAGCCCGGCGTCTTCAGGAGCGGTGGCGATCCGGACCGTGCAGGTTCCACGGGCTGGGCGTCCGGCGGGGATGTCTCGGTCAATGCGTCCATGACGTCAAACCTCAGCCTGTTCGCGGCATCTCGCAAGCCGCTTTAATTGAACAATGTTCAATTTATATCTGCGTTTTGAACAATGTTCAATATGTGTTATGCGTCGGCCATGAAAAACCAATCCTGTTGACGCGAAGGACAGCCAAGGATGGCGCGGCGCAGCGACCATGCACCGGAGGAGCTCAAGCGGCTGGCGCTTGAGGCAGCCGAGGTGATCGCCCTGGAGGAGGGGCTGCGCGGCCTGACTGTGCGCCGTGTCGCCGAGCGGATCGGCTACGCGCCCGGCACGATCTACAATCTCTTCGCCAATCTCGACGACCTGATCGTCCAGCTGAACGGCATGACGCTGGACGCGCTGGCGGTCGAACTCGGCGCCGCGGCCGGCGGCAGCCCGGCGACGCGACCGCAGCGTCTCGTCGAGGCCTATTTCGACTTTGTCGAGAGCAGGCCGCGACTCTGGAGCCTGTTGTTTGAGCATCGCCTGCCGGAGGGCGCTGACTTGCCCGACTGGTATCGGCCGAAGCTGGCGGCGCTGATCGGCCTGGTGGCCGAGGCGCTGGAGCCGTTGATGCCGGATAGGTCCGCGGAGGCACGCTACGCGGCCACCGTCACCATGTGGGCCGGCCTGCACGGCATCTCGACGCTGGCCGTATCGGCCAAATTGACGCTGGTCGCCGAGACCGAGCCGCGCCAGCTCGGCCATCTTCTGGTCGACCGGATGCTCGGCAATCGGGACGGAACAGGACCGGAACCCGTATGATAGCCCTGCCTGTAGTATCCATGGACGGAGTGGTTGCGCTCTCAGGGGGGCGCGAGTGGCCTGGCGGTGCTCAGGCGCCCTTGGGCGCCTCGCTCGTCAGGAAGCGAATTGAATGCTATCGGTTGTGGGCACTAGTGGGTGCATTGTCGACGGAGGGCAGGGGTGCAGGTCGCTGAAATCGTAACCTGGCTCGGGCGAACGAGCTTCTTCAACGGCCTGGAGAAGGACGACATCACGCGTCTGGCGCAGATCGCCCGTGTCTCCACCGTCCCCGCCGATACGCTGCTGTTCTCGCAGGGTGATGAGTCCGACGGCCTCTATTCGGTCGTCGAGGGCATCGTGCGGATCTTCCTCACCGCCGACGACAGCCGCGAGCTGACGATCCAGCTATTCGAGGAAGGCGAGGTGATCGGCGAGATCTCGCTGATCGATGGCCTGCCGCGCAGCGCCGGCGCGGCGACGCTGACCGAGGCGAGGCTCATCTTCCTGCCGCGCCAATCGTTCCTCAATTTGCTCGACAGCTCCAGCCAGCTGCAGCGTCAGATCATCTTGAGCCTGTGCGAGCGGCTGCGGCACACCAATGAGCAGGTCAATCGCGCCGTCTTTTCCGACCTTCGCCATCGATTGCTGGTGCTGTTGCGCCAGTTGGCGCTCATCCATGGCCGGATCGAACGCGACATCGCCGTGGTCGAGCTCGACATGACGCAGGGAACGCTGGCGCAGATGCTGGGCGCGAGCCGCGAGGCCGTGAACAAGCAGATCCGCGCCCTGACGAAGGAAGGCCGGCTTTCCGTCGACGGCCACCGCATCGTGGTCCATCGCTCGACCCGCGAAGCCTGAGGCGCCGGTCGAAGCCGGTCATTTCGGGCGACTAGTGCGACAGCCATTTGCGCATGAGCTGAAGCTCGATGGCGAGCGAATGGCCGAGATCGTAGGGCACGATATCGCCGGCGGAGTATCCCGCATTGCGGAACATCGCCGTGACGCCTTGCGGGACGAAGGCGAGCAGGCTGTCGACGCCGGACTTTTTGGCGCTCGCTTCGCTGACGGCGAGCAGGCTTCGGCCGATCTTGCGGCCCGAATGGCTGGGATCGACATAGAAGGCAACGGCGCAGGGGAGCGAGCCCGCCTCGGCTGAGACGTCCGTCCAGCCGCCGCAGCCGATCACGGTTTCATCATTGGTGGCGACGAAGAAGGTCGGGCTCTGGCAAAGGGCGAGGGTCTGGCGCAGATGCCGCTCGATGTAGCGCTGCACAAGATGCGGTCCGTCGCGGCCGAGCCGCGAGTTGCAGAGCGCCTGCACCTGGATTTCGGCGAGCCGGGGGAAATCCGCCTTACGCGCCGGCCGGATGGTGACGCCGGCAATTCCATAATAGGCGGCGACGATTTGCGAATAGGTTTCGAGATTGAAGGCAGCGAGGGACATCGGTAGCACTTGGGTTCACGACGGAACGTTCCGTGCCCGATGCTCCCTCAATCTACTGCAACGCCCTATGACGGACGTCACAGCCAGCCCTATCCGAGCTGGGCGGCGGCCCTGATCAGGCCCGCGGTCGACGAATCGCGGCTCGCGGCGTCGGCGCGACCCTCGACCATCGGCAGCAATTGCAGCGCCAGCTGCTTGCCGAGCTCGACACCCCACTGGTCGAACGAATCGATGCCCCAGATCGCGCCCTGCACGAACACCTGGTGCTCATAGAGCGCGATCAGGCGGCCGAGCGTGTAGGGATCCAGCGTCTTGTAGAGGATCGTGTTCGACGGGCGGTTGCCCGGAAAGGTCTTGTGCGGCGCGAGGCGCTCGACTTCTGTCGGCACCTTGCCTTCGGCGGCGAGTTCGGCGCGCGCCTCGTCGGTGGTGCGGCCGCGCATCAGCGCCTCGGTCTGCGCGAAGCAGTTGGCAAGCAGCAGCGCATGATGGACGCCGTCGGTCTCGTGCGCCTTGGCCGCGATCAGGAAATCGCAGGGGATGACGTCGGTGCCCTGGTGGATCAGCTGGTAGAAGGCGTGCTGGCCATTGGTGCCGGGCTCGCCCCAGACGAGCGGGCCGGTCGCGAGCGTCACCGGCGTTCCCTCGAGCGTGACGCGCTTGCCGTTCGATTCCATGTCCAGCTGCTGCAGATAGGCGGCGAACCGCTCCAGGCGCTGGTCGTAGGGCAGCACGGCCTTGGCCGGGAAGCCGAGGACATTGCGGTTCCAGATGCCGATCAGCGCCAGCATGACCGGCAGGTTACGATCGAGCGGCGCGGTCCGGAAATGCTGGTCCATGTCGTGCGCGCCGGCCAAAAAGGCGCGGAAGTTCTTGTTGCCGATGGCGATCATCACCGGCAGGCCGATCGCCGACCAGACCGAATAGCGACCGCCGACCCAGTCCCAGAAGCCGAAAACGCGTGAGGCGTCGATGCCGAAGGCGCCGACCTTGTCGAGCGCGGTCGACTGGGCCGCGAAATGCGCGCCGACCGCCTCTTCGCCGAGCGCCTCGACGATCCAGCGGCGCGCGGTCGCGGCGTTGGTCATCGTCTCGATCGTCGTGAAGGTCTTGGACGCGACGAGGAACAGGGTGGTGGCCGGGTCGAGCTTGGCCAGCGTGTCGTGGATATGCGCGCCGTCGACGTTGGAAACGAAGTGAAGGCGCGGGCCGTCATGATAGGGGCTGAGCGCCCGCGTCACCATGGCCGGGCCGAGATCCGAGCCGCCGATGCCGATATTGACGACGTCGGTGAAACGGCCGCCCGTGCCAGCGATCGAGCCGTCGCGCACGCCTTCCGCGAAGGCGGCCATCGCGTCCAGCACGGCGTGCACGTCTTCGACGACATTCCGGCCGTCGACGAGATAGGTCTCGCCGGGCTGGGCGCGCAGCGCGACATGCAGCACCGCGCGGTTCTCGGTGACGTTGATCTTCTCGCCGGCGAACATCGCGTCGCGGCGCTCCTCGACGCCGGCGACCCGGGCGAGGTCGAGCAGGCCGACGATCGCGGCGGCGTCGATGCGGTTCTTCGAATAGTCGAGCAGCAGATCATCGACGGTGAGGGAAAGGCGGCTGAAGCGCGCCGGGTCGGCCGCGAACATGTCGCGCATGGTCTGGGCCTCGACCCGGTCGCGGTGACCGCGAAGCGTCGAGAATGCGCTGGTGATGGCAGCCGCCGTAGCGGCGGTTCGGGCGACGGTCATGGGTGGACGTCCTTCGAAGCGATGAGCCTACGGGGCGTGACGACATACGACGCTACCGGCGGCTCGGCAAGACCACCCCGCAGGGCGGCCCGGCAATTTGGCGCGCACACCCGCGCACCCTTCTCGCCGATTATGCTAGGTTTCCGCCCAGGCGACGGCCGGACGAATTGTCCTTGGAAATCAATAATCGATAGATCATTCTGCGGCCTGGGGAGAGAATCGTGCAGAGCAAAGCCGACACTGAACTCGTGCGTCGCCAGAACCGGGGTCTTGTTCTGGGCGCTGTGCGCCGGGCCGGGCCGTTGGCGCGCGTGGAACTCGGCCGGGAAACCGGCCTGAGCCCCGCGACCATTTCCGCCATCACCGGTGATCTTCTCGCCGAGCACATTCTCGTCACTGCGAGCATCGACGAGCGCGCCGAGCGGCCGCTGGGGCGAGGGCGCCCGCGCGTCGCCCTGACGCTGAACGCGGAGGCCGCCTATGTGCTGGGCGTCAAGGTCTCGCTCAATACAGTGACGCTGCTCCTTAGCGATTATGCCGGCCATCTGCGCGACCGCAGCCGCTATGCGATCCCGACCATGGGGCCGGATTCCGCCGCCTTTGTCGCGCGGCTGATCGAGATCATTCGCGGCTATTTCGTCGATCGCGAGATCGAGCCGTCGCGGGTTTCGGAGATTTCCATCGCCATACCCGGCACCACGGACGAGACGACGGGCACGCTGTTGTGGAGCCCGACCGTGTCGGTGGATGTCGGGCCGATCCCGGGACCGGTCGCCGATGCCTTCGGCATCCCGGCGTCGATGACCAACGACGTCAACATGATGGCGCAAGCGCTGAACTCGCGTGATCCGGTGCGTTTCGGTGGCACCTTCGCCGTCATCTTCATCGCCTATGGCGTGGGCATGGGGCTCTACATCAATGGCAAGCTGTTTACCGGCGCCTATGGCTCCGGCGCCGAGTTCGGCCATGCCAACCACATGCCGGGCGGGGCACTCTGCCGCTGCGGCCGACGGGGCTGCGTCGAGGCCTATGTGGCCGACTACGCGATCTACCGGTCGGTCGAGAACCTGCCCCCGGACGAGCCGCCCACCGAGATCGATCCCGACGCCGAGACGATGCGCAAGCTCGAGGAGCGGGCGCGCGCCGGCGAGGATCGTGTCCGCATGGCCTATCACCAGGCTGGCCTTGCCCTCGGCTTCGGCCTGTCGCGATTGATCGCGCTGCTCAATCCGCAACGCGTCGCCTTCACCGGGCGCGGTGTCGCCGCCTTCGACCTGATGGAGGCGGGTTTCCGGGCCGGCCTGGACGAGGGGCTGGTGAGCGAGCTGGCGCGGATGACGGAGATCGAGGTGTTCTCGGCCGAGGACGATCTGGTCGATGTCGGCATCCTCGCTGGCGCTATGCAGCGTCTCGACCGCGAGGTTTTCGCCAGTTCCGACCACGATCCGGTGCAACTGCCGGCGCCGGCCACGGCGTCCCGCGCCGAACCGACGCTCGGCGCCAAGGCCTAAGGTTCCTGCCTCAGGCTAGCCAGCGCTCCAGCCGCTCCGCCGCTTCGGCCATTTCCGCCGTCGCGCCGGCGAAGGAAAAGCGGATATGGGCGTGGCCGTGGACGCGATCGAAATCGGCGCCCGGCGTCGCCGAGATACCCGCCTCGGCCAGCATCTTCTGTGCGAAATCGGCTGAATCGTTCGAGAACCGCCGCACCGAGGCGTAGATGTAGAAGGCGCCGTCGACAGGGAAATAGTCGTCGAAGCCGATCTTCGGCAGCTTTTCGAGCAGCAGCCGCCGATTGGCGGCGTAGCCGGCCTTGATGATCTCCAGCTCCTCGGTGGCGTCGAACGCGGCGATCGCCGCGCGCTGCGACAGGTCCGGCGCCGAGATGTAGAGGCTCTGCGCGATCCGCTCGACCGGGCGCACAAGCCCCTCCGGCAGCACCATCCAGCCGATGCGCCAGCCCGTCATGCAGTAGTATTTCGAGAACGAGTTGATGATGATGGCGCGGTCGCTCGTCTTCAGCGCCGTCTCGGCGACGCCGTCATAGACGAGGCCGTGATAGATCTCGTCGGAGATGAAGCGGATGCCGAGCTCGTCGGTAGCGCGCACGAGGGCGGCGAGCGCTTCCGGCGTCATCATTGTGCCGGTGGGATTGCCGGGGCTGGCGACGAGGATGCCGGCCAGCGGCGTTTCCGCATGCACCCGTTCCAGCATCGCCGGGGTAATGGCGTGCCGCGTGTCGGCGCTGGTCTCGATCTCGACCACTTCGAGCCCGAGCGCGGCCAGGATGTTGCGATAGGCGGGATAGCCGGGCGAGGCGATCGCGACGCGGTCGCCGGGATCGAACGCAGCCAGGAAGGCGAGGTTGAAGCCGGCGGACGAGCCGGTCGTGATCGCAATCCGGGAGGGCGGCACGTCGACGCCATGCCTGTCGGCGTAATACTGCGCGATCCGCTGCCGCAGCGCCCGCGATCCCAGCGCTTCCGTATAGCCGATCCGGCCGTCGTCGAGGGCGGCGCGGGCAGCGTCCAGCACCGCTTTGGGGGCCGAGGCGCCGGGCTCGCCGATCTCCATCCTGATAATCCGTTCGCCCTTGGCGATCCGGTCGAAAGCCGCCGACATCACGTCCATCGCGATGAACGGGGCGACGGCGCTGCGGCGCGACGGCGGACGATCGGAGGCGGTCATGACGAGCGGTTCCATCTCTGGATGAAAAGTCTTGCTATCGCCCCATTTTCTGCGCATCCGTCCAAGGGGGATGCCGCTGGCGACAGCGCGAGCGGCTTCATACAATTCGTCGGCCTTTAGGGAAAGGCTGGAGGAGGAGGGACGGGTGTTGAAATCAGCGCAGCGCATCATGCGGGGCCTCATGGGAGGCGTCGTCGGCGCGGTTCTGCTCGCCCCGATGGCGAGCGGTCCGGTCGCGGCACAATCGAGGCCTGCGCTGGTTCGCGACGCGGAGACCGAGGCGCTGATCCAGGACTACCTGAAGCCGATCTTCAAGGCGGCGGGCCTGCGCTCGTCATCGATCGAGCTCTATCTGGTCAATAGTCCCGCCTTCAACGCCTTCGTCGCCTCCGGCGACAAGATCTTCGTCAACACCGGCGCGATCATCGATTCGCAGACGCCGAACGAGCTGATCGGCGTGCTGGCGCATGAAACCGGCCATCTTGCCGGCAACCATCAGATCCAGCTCCGCCAGCAGCTCGAGACCGCGCGGACGATGGCCATGATCGGCAGCGTCGTCGGCATGGGGGCTGCGATCGCCGGCGCCGCCAGCGGCTCGGGCGACGCGGCGCGGGCCGGCGGCGGCATTGCCATGGGCTCGGGCGAACTCGTCCGGCGCGGGCTGCTTGCCTATCAGCGGTCGGAAGAGATGGCGGCCGATCGCTCGGCGCTCACCTATCTGGACAAGAGCGGCCAGTCGGCCAAGGGCATGATCCGGACGTTCGAGCGCTTCTCCGACAACACGCTGTTCTCCAGCCGTGGCGCCAATCCCTACCTGCAGAGCCACCCGCTGCCGAACGAGCGCATCGACCTCATTCAGGGCGCGGCGAAGAAGAGCAAATTCTACAACACCAAGGATTCCCCAGAGCTGCAGGCGCGCCACGACATGGTGCGCGCCAAGCTCTCGGCCTTCTCCGAGGATTCGATGCTTGTGATGCGGCGCTATCCGCCGAGCGATACGTCGATGCCGGCCCGCTATGCACGCGCCATCCTCGCCTACCGGACGGGCAATTCCCGCAATGCGCTCGATCAGATCTCGTCGCTGATCAAGTCGCGGCCGAACTTCCCCTATTTCTACGAGCTTCAGGGCCAGGTTCTGCTTGAGAGCGGACGCGCCAAGGAAGCCGTGGCGCCGCTGCGCAAGGCGGTGGCCGCCGCGCCGAAATCGGGCCTCTTGCGCATCATGCTTGGCCAGGCGCTGGTTGAGCTCGGTGACAAGAAGTCGATCGACGAGGCGGTCAAGAACCTGACCATCGGCCTGCAGACCGATCCCGACATGCCGATCGGCTATCGCAGCCTGGCGCGCGCCTACGCGATGCGCGGCGACGTCGCCATGGCGGATCTTGCGACCGCGCAGGGCGAGTTCGCCGAGGGCAAGTTCAAGGAAGCGAAGGCGCGGGCCAAGCGGGCCCAGGGCCAATTCAAGACCGGGTCGCCGGCATGGCTTCGCGCCGACGACATCGTATCCTACGCGCCACCCGCGAAGGGCAAATGATTCATTCAGCCCCGGGTCGCGTTGGGCGATTCCCCGTTGGGCGCAAACAGGTGACGAGAATGTCGAGACTTACCCTTGCCGCGGCGCTCGCCGCCCTGACCCTGGCGACGGCTCCGGTTCAGGCCGCCAGTTTCTCCGAAAGCCAGCGCACCGAGATCGGCGACGTGGTCAAAGATTATCTCATGCAGCATCCGGAAGTGATCCGCGATGCGATGCAGGAGCTGCAGCGCAAGCAGGAAGTGGCGGAGGCCGAGGCGCGCCGGTCGGGCGTCGCCAAGTACGCCGACACGCTGTTCAACTCGAAGCGCCATGCCGTGATCGGCAATCCCAAGGGCGACGTCACGCTGGTCGAATTCTTCGATTACAACTGCGGTTACTGCAAGAAGGCGCATGCCGACATGGCGCGGCTGCTCGAAGAAGACAAGGGACTGCGCGTCATCCTGAAGGAGTTCCCGGTGCTCGGTCAGGGCTCCGAGGAGGCGGCGCAGGTCGCGGTCGTGGTCAACAAGATCGCGCCCGACAAGTACCGCGCCTTCTATGACGAGTTGCTGATGAGCCGGGGACAGGTCGATGGTGCCCGCGCGCTCGCCGTCGCCGCCGATCTTGGTCTCGACAAGGCCGCAATCCAAGCGCAGCTGAAGGACCCGGAAGTCGCGGCCACGATCAACGAATCCTATGGACTTGCGTCGGCGCTCGGCATCAACGGAACGCCTTCCTACGTCCTGCAGGACGATGTCGTGGTCGGCGCCGTCGGCTACGATACGTTGAAGGAGAAGATCAAATCCGTGCGGGATTGCGGTTCGGCCAGCTGCTGACCGTCTGGACAAGATTCATGGGACAGTATCCCCGAGGCGAAGGTTTCGGGGCTTTTCCTTTATTCCTCGACCCCCTATAACCGGCCAACCTCGCCGCAAGGGCCTGTCCTTGCATGGCCCTCGGTAGAAAATCATCGATGACAGTCGCAATCCTCGTTCTCAACGGCCCCAACCTCAACATGCTCGGCAAGCGCGAGCCTGGTGTTTATGGCGCCAAGACCTTGGGTGAAATCGAGGCGGATACGAAGGCCGCCGGCGAGCGGCTTGGCATGGCAGTGGAATTCCGCCAGTCGAATCATGAAGGCGTCCTCGTCGATTGGATCCACGAGGCGCTCGGCCGGTACCGGGGCATCGTGATCAATCCCGGCGCCTACACGCATACCTCGATCGCCCTGCACGACGCGATCCGCGCCGTCGGCCTCCCGACGATCGAGCTGCATCTCTCCAATGTCTTCGCCCGCGAGGACTTCCGACATCATTCCTATGTTTCCCCCGTCGCCGCTGGCGTGATCTGCGGTTTCGGAGCCGCGGGCTACGGCTTGGCGCTTCAGGCGCTGCAGCCGCTCGTCGACTGAGCGAGGGGAAACGGCTTCCATGAAAGAACAAAGGGCATGACGAGCAAAAATTCGACGATCGACCAGGACCTGATCCGCCAGCTGGCCTTGCTGCTGACCGAGACGGATCTCACCGAGATCGAGGTTGAGCACGAGGATCTGCGGATCCGCGTCGCCCGTACGGTGACGGCTGCCCCCGCGGCCTATCACGTCGCGGCGCCGGCGGCTCCCGTCGCTCCGGTCGCCGCCACGGTAGCCCCGTCCGAGGTCAACCTGGCGAGCCATCCGGGCATCGTCCCGTCGCCGATGGTAGGCACCGCCTACCGCTCGGCCGAGCCCGGCGCCAAGACCTTCGTCGAGATCGGCGACGCGGTTCGCGAGGGCCAGACCCTGCTGATCGTCGAAGCGATGAAGACAATGAACCAGATCCCGGCGCCGCGTTCCGGCGTCGTCAAGGCGATCATGGTCGAAGACGGTCAGCCGGTCGAGTATGGCGAACCGCTGCTGATCATCGAATGAGCGCCGTGGTGCCGATGTTCAACAAGATCCTGATCGCCAATCGAGGCGAAATCGCCCTCCGCATCCTTCGGGCCTGCAAGGAGCTGGGGATTCAGACAGTCGCAGCGCATTCGACGGCCGACGCCGATGCGATGCATGTCCGGCTCGCCGACGAGAGCGTCTGCATCGGCCCGCCGCCCGCGCGTGACAGCTATCTCAACATTCCGTCCCTGCTCGCCGCCTGCGAGATCACGGGCGCAGATGCCATCCATCCGGGCTACGGCTTCCTGTCGGAAAATGCTCGCTTTGCCGAAATTCTCGAAGCGCATAATCTGACCTTCATCGGACCGAAGTCCGAGCACATCCGCATCATGGGCGACAAGATCGAGGCCAAGCGCACGGCGAAGCGCCTCGGCATTCCGGTCGTCCCTGGTTCGGATGGCGCCCTGAAGGACGAGGCCGACGCGATCCGCAACGGCGCCGAAATCGGCTATCCGGTGCTGATCAAGGCATCGTCGGGCGGTGGCGGCCGCGGCATGAAGGTCGCGCGCTCGGAGGCCGATGTTGTCATCGCCTTCCAGACCGCCCGCTCGGAGGCGAAGGCCGCCTTCGGCGACGATGCCGTCTACATGGAAAAATACCTCGAGAAGCCCCGCCACATCGAGATCCAGGTTCTCGGCGACGGCAAGGGCTACGCCGTGCATCTCGGCGAGCGTGATTGCTCGCTGCAGCGCCGTCACCAGAAGGTCTGGGAAGAGGCGGGTTCGCCGGCCCTGAACGCCGAGGAGCGCGACAAGATCGGCGCCGTCTGCGCGAAGGCCGTCGCGGATCTCGGCTATATCGGCGCCGGTACGATCGAGTTCCTGTACGAGAATGGCGAGTTCTATTTCATCGAGATGAACACCCGCCTGCAGGTGGAGCACCCGATCACGGAGGCTGTCACCGGCATCGATCTCGTCAACGAGCAAATCCGCATCGCCGCCGGCAGCGGGCTGTCGTTCCGCCAGGAAGACGTCACGTTCGAAGGCCATGCTATCGAATGCCGCATCAATGCCGAGGATCCGCGCACATTCGTGCCGTCGCCCGGCAAGATCACCTATTACCACCCGCCGGGCGGTCTTGGTGTTCGCGTCGATTCCGGCGTCTATCAGGGCTACAAGATCCCGCCCTACTACGACAGCCTGATCGGCAAGCTGATCGTGCATGGCCGCAACCGCGTCGAATGCATGATGCGGCTGCGCCGCGCCCTGGACGAATTCGTCGTCGATGGCGTCTCGACGACGATCCCGCTCTTCCGCCAGCTGGTGGACGATCAGGACATTGCCGACGGCCGCTACGACATCCACTGGCTGGAAAAGAAGCTGGCTGTGGACCGCTAAGGGTCGGGCCGCATCCGCCTATCGGGAGCCACGGGAACATGACAATGTTCTCGTGCTCTTCCGGGGAGGGGTGCACAATGCGCGGGATTCGTTTAGTCAGTGAAGCAGGGGCCGGTTTCGGCCCGGCAGTCTCGGCTTTCGGTCCCCGCGTCGCGTGATCCCATGGCCCGCCAGTCTGACCATATGCCCGATATCACGCCGCAAGTTCTCCTGAAGGCGTATGCGTGCGGCATCTTCCCGATGTCCGATTCGGCCGACGATCCCGGCCTGTACTGGATCGAGCCGGAAAGCCGAGGCATCTTCCCGCTCGACGCCTTCCACGTTCCGCGCCGGCTGGCGCGTACCATGCGGCATCAGCCTTACGAGATCCGTATCGATTCGGATTTCGACGCCGTCATCGCTGGCTGCGCCGGCAACGCCGCTTCCCCCTATCGCGACAAGACCTGGATCAATCAGCGCATCCGCGCGCTCTATCATGAGCTGTTCGTGCTGGGGCACTGCCATACCGTGGAGGCCTGGCAGGACGGCAGGCTGGTCGGCGGGCTCTATGGCGTGCGGCTCAGGGGAGCTTTCTTCGGCGAAAGCATGTTCAGCCACGCGCGCGACGCGTCAAAGATCGCGCTCGTTTATCTGGTTGCCCGCCTGAAGGCCGGCGGTTTCAGCCTGCTCGACGCGCAGTTCACCACCGAGCATTTGTCGCAGTTCGGCGCGATCGAGGTCGACCGCGACGACTACCATGCGCGTCTGGAGACGGCTCTCACCAGCGAGGGGGACTTCTACGGCTTGGACGGATGCGCCACGGTCGACGAGGTCTTGCAGTTGGCCAGCCACACGTCATAGACGGCGTGGTCGACGGCATGCAGGCCGGGACTGTCGGCGAACATCCAGCCAGTGAAGATCCGGCGCACCTTGCGGTTCAGCGTGATTTCATCGACCTCGACGAAGGCGTCGGTCTGCGGCTGCTCCGTCGCCGGGCGCGAATAGCACGCCCGCGGCGTCACCTGCAGGGCGCCGAATTGCACCGTTTCGTCCATATAGACGTCGAAGGTGATGATCCTGCCAGTGATCTTGTCGAGTCCGGCGAACTCGGCGACCGGATTGGTGATCCGTTCCGCGTGGGCGGTGCCGACGAGGAGAGAGGCCAGGGCTGCCGCGACAACAGTCGCGCCGCAGCGTCGTGTAATGAAACGTGTCATGGGATTCCGATGATGACCTCTGCACCGCCGGTTGGGTGCTTAACACGCGATTCCGGCGGGGAAAAGGCGTTGCGCGCAGGACGAGCGCGATCCTTGGGCGTGGCCGGCGGGTTTCGGCGGTTTTGCCCCGTCGCCGAGGCATAAGCGGTTGCACCTCGCAGCGAGCGGGTCCTATGATCGTTGAACTGTGGCCATTGCGCTCTGGCCCGTGCGGGCCGTCGTTCAGGCGGCTGCATCTTTCTACCGATGATCGATCGAGGAGGCGGCCCGATGGGCCGGATCGGCATGAACGAAGCGTTGTCCATTCGCGATACAGCGCCGCGCAAGTTCGGCATGGGGGCCGCCATCCGCCGCAAGGAGGATCCGGCGCTGATCGTCGGCCGGGGTCATTTTACCGATGACTACACGCCCGAGGGCACACTGCACGCCTTCGTCCTGCGCTCCGCCATGGCGCATGCCCGCATCCGTTTGAACGAACTCGACGCGGCGCGCGCTGCGCCGGGCGTCAGCCTGATCCTCACCGGCGCGGATGTCGCCGATTACCAGGGCCCGCCGGCCAAGGAATTCCCGCCGATCGTGCCAGGGACCGAGCGCCATTTCCCGCATCGGCCGCTGCTCGCCGCCGACGTCGTCCGCCATGTCGGCGATCCCATTGCCTTCATCGTCGCCGACACGGCCGAAGCGGCGCAGCTGGCGGCCGAGCAGATTGACGTCGACTACGACCCGCTGCCGACCGTGACGGACGCCCGCCAGGCCGCATCCGCGGATGCGCCGTTGGTCTATCCCGAATTCGGCACCAACGTTGCCTATACCCATCACCGCGGCAACCGGGAGGCGACCGACGCGGCCTTTGCCGGCGCGGCGCGGGTCGTCCGGATCGACGTGGTCAACCAGCGCCTCATCGCCAACTACATGGAGACGCGCGGCATCGTCGCCGAATATGACGGCGAGAGCGATCGGTTCACGCTGACCCTCGGCACGCAGGGCGGCCACAAGATGCGCGACATCATCGCGAAGGACATCTTGCGGATCGACCCGAAGAAGATCCGCGTCGTGACGCCGGACGTCGGTGGAGGTTTCGGCACCAAGTCCTTCGTTTATCACGAGTATCCGCTCGCAGCGCTTGCCGCCAAGGCGCTCGGCCGGCCGGTCAAGTGGATCCAGGAGCGCGGCGATCACTTCCAGATCGACGCGCATGGCCGCGACAACCTGACGACGGCCGAGATGGCGCTTGACGCCAATGGTCGCTTCCTGGCGCTGCGCGTCGATCTCTTGTCCAACCTCGGCGCCTATGTCTCGCAATACGGCGCCGATATCGCCGTCGGCGGCATCACCATGTCGACGGGCCTCTACGACATTCCGACGATGGACGTGACGGTACGGGGCATCCTGACAACGACGACGCCGACGGATGCCTATCGCGGCGCCGGTCGGCCGGAGGCCGCCTATCTGATTGAGCGTCTCGTTGACCTTTGCGGCCGCGAGACCGGCCTCGGCCCGGTCGAGATCCGCAAGCGCAATTTCATCCGGCCCGAGCAATTGCCCTATCTGACCCAGGGCGGCCGCAAATACGACACCGGCGATTTCGCCGGCCATCTCGACCGCAACCTCGCCATCATGGATTTCGCCGGCTTCGCGGCGCGCGCGGAGGCGTCGAAGCAGGAAGGCAAGCTGCGCGGCTTCGGCATCGCCACCTATGTCGAGGCCTGCGCTTTTCCCGGCTCCGAGCCGGCGACCGTCACGCTGAATGCGGATGGCACGCTGACGCTGCTGATCGGCACCCAGACGAACGGGCAGGGCCATGCGACGGCCTATTCGCAGTTCATCGCCGCCCATCTCGGTGTCGAGATCGACAAGATCCACGTCATCCAGGGCGATACCGACAAGGTGCCGACCGGCGAGGGCACCGGCGGCTCCCGCTCGATCCCGCTCGGCGCGGTATCGGTCGACCGTGCCTCGGTCACCTTGGTCAAGCAGTTGAAGGAACTCGCCTCGGAAGAGCTGGAGGCCGGTGTTGAGGATCTTGAGGTGGCCGATGGCACCATCCGCGTCGCCGGCACGGACCAGGCGATCGCCCTGGCCGATCTCGCGACGCGCGCGAAAAATCCGGCGCTGCTGACGGCGGTCGGCGAGTTCGTCCAGGACGAATGCACCTATCCGAACGGAACCCACATCGCCGAGGTCGAGATCGACCCCGATACCGGCGTGGTCAAGGTGCTCGATTTCTCGATCTGCGATGATTTCGGCGTGACGGTGAACCCGATCCTCCTGGCCGGGCAGGTACATGGCGGCGTCGTGCAGGGCATCGGCCAGGCTCTCTACGAGCGGACGGTCTATGACGCCGACGGCCAGCTCCTGACTGCGACGCTGCTTGATTATTGCCTGCCGAAAGCCGATCACCTGCCGAGTTTCCGCTTCGCCACCCACAATGTCCCGTCGACGACCAATGCGATGGGTATCAAGGGCGCCGGCGAGGCGGGCACGATCGGCGCGACGCCGGCGGTGATGAACGCCGTCGTCGATGCGCTGGCGCGAGCCAAGGGCATCACGCATTTCGACATGCCGGCGACGCCCGAACGCGTTTGGGCGGCCTTGCACGCCAGCTGAACGCGACGTCTGAAACCGGGCCGCAGCCTTGCGACCCCTGAAGAAACGGACCGCCCCCCGGTCCGGTTGGTCCCATGGAAACGCCCCCAAAGGGTCAGCCGCTGTTCGGCGTGCTGCTCAAGATCATTTCGACCATCGCCTTCACGGCGATGGCGACGCTGATCAAATACATCTCGGATTTCTACCCGCCCGGCGAGGTCGCGTTCTTCCGTTCCGCCTTCGCGCTCATTCCAGTGTTGATCTGGGTCGGCTGGTATGGCGGACTTCCATCTGTCTTCATCACGCCACGCATCGGCGGTCACGTGCTGCGTTCAGTGGCCGGGGCGACTTCGATGTTCTTCGGCTTCTCGGCGCTCGCCCGGCTGCCGCTGTCGGACGCGACAGCGATTGGCTACGCCTCGCCGCTGCTGACGGTCGTCCTCGCCGCCGTACTGCTCAAGGAGGCGATCCGGATCTATCGCTGGACAGCGGTGGTGATCGGCCTGGTCGGCGTGCTCGTCATCCTCTCGGATTATGTCGGCCCGGCCACGGGGCCTGACCGCAGCACCCTCGGCGCTGTGTTCGCGATCCTCGCCGCGTTCTTCGGCGCGCTGGCCGCGACGCAGACGCGGCGGCTCACCTGGGTGGAATCACCGGGTACGATCGTCGTCTATTTCTCGATCTTCACCGCGCTGTTCATGCTGGTCACGGCGCCGTTCGGTTGGGAGATGCCGAACTGGGAGCATTTGCCGTTTCTGATCGGCGCCGGAATCTTCGGCGGCATCGGCCAGGTGCTGCTGACCCAGAGCTATCGCTATGGCGAGGCATCGCTGATCGCGCCGTTCGAATATATCTCGATGCTGTGGGCGATCATCGTCGGCTATCTGCTGTTCAACACGACGCCGAGCACCACCATGCTGCTCGGCTCGGCGATCGTCATTGCATCGGGCATGTTCGTGATCTATCGCGAGCATCGTCTCGGCATCAAACGCAGCCGCGAGCGCGCGGCCAAGACCCCGGCGGGGCCGGGGACCTGAGGATGAGGATTACGCAGTCATGACAGCCATCGCCGTTACCATTGCCGGCTCGGATTCGGGCGGCGGCGCCGGCATTCAGGCCGACATCAAGACGTTCTCGGCGCTCGGCGTTTATGGCGCCTCGGTGATCGCGGCGCTGACGGCCCAGAACACGCTGGGCGTGACCGCGATTCACGACGTCCCGGCCGAATTCGTCA
This sequence comes from Kaistia granuli DSM 23481, assembly GCF_000380505.1. GTDB lineage: Bacteria > Pseudomonadota > Alphaproteobacteria > Rhizobiales > Kaistiaceae > Kaistia > Kaistia granuli. Next base: position 457,358 of record NZ_AQYH01000010.1, read on the forward strand.
CCGCGCAGATCGACGCGGTCTTCTCGGATCTTCCCGTCAACGCGGTCAAGATCGGCATGCTTTCGCAGCCCGACGTCATCCGCGCCGTCGCGGCCGGCCTCGACCGCTATGCGCAGACGAACGTCGTGCTCGATCCGGTGATGGTGGCGACCAGCGGCGACATGCTGCTGCGCGACGAATCCGTCGCCGTGCTGATCGCCGATCTTCTGCCGCGCGCTAGCCTGGTGACGCCGAACCTGCGCGAGGCGGCCCGTCTGCTGGATACCGACGTCGCCACGAACGAGGCCGGCATGGAGGCGCAGGCGGAAGCGATCCTTCGCCTCGGCGCGCAGGCCGTGCTGGTCAAGGGCGGCCATGGCAGCGGCCCGGAAAGCGATGATCTGCTGATGTCGGCCGCCGGGAAACGCTGGTTCAGCGCGCCGCGCATCGACACGCTCAACACGCACGGCACCGGCTGCACTCTGTCCTCGGCGATCGCCGCTGGCCTCGCCAGCGGGCTGGCGCTCGAACCGGCGATCGAGGCAGCCAAGAGCTACATCACCGATGCGATCGCGGCGTCCGACCGCCTCAAGATCGGCCGTGGCCACGGCCCGGTGCATCATTTCCACAAATGGTGGTGACGGTTTTCAATTGCCGAGGAAGATGGCGCGGATGAAGTCGCGGTAGAGCAGGATCTGCCGCGGCAGGATCGTCGCGTCGCGCAGCGCACGGCCGAGGATCAGCCCGCCCTCGACCAAAGTCGAGATCATGTCGGCGAGCGCATCCAGATCGACGTCGTGACGCGGCGGATAGACTTCGGCGATCCGCTGCAGCCTTTCGCCGAAGCGCTGGCGCCAGGCCAGCATACCGGCGGCGTTTAGGTCCCGGATCTCGCGGTCGAACAGCTGATCCTGGTAGCAATAGGACGCGGCGATGCAGCCAGGATGTTGCTCCGGCAAGTTGGCGAGCATTTCGGCGAACAGCTTCAGGCCGACCAGGAAGCCGTGCAGCGGGTCGTCATGCAGGTCGTCGCCGCGCTGGAAAATCGCCTCCAACACCGCGCGATCCTGTTCGAGGTAACGCAGCAGCAGCGCTCGGGCGAGCTCGTTCTTGTCACGGAAATGATAGAAGAAGCCGCTCTTGGTGATGCCGACCCCGGCGATCAGTTCGTCGATGGACGTAGCGGAAAATCCCTTGGCGAGGACACGCTCCTCGGCAAGGCTCAGCAGTCGTTCCTTGGTGTCGGTCCGGGGCCGCATTGCCGTCGTCGACATGGCGATACTGTACCACAGGTACAGTCTGGGTTCTTCCGTTGCGTCACGGCGTGAATCAGTCTGCCAGAAATTCGGCCCAAGGAGCTGATTTGATTCTGGTATCCGGAATATCCTAGACCTGCACCACGCGCTTTCTAGCGACACGCGGGCTGGACTGTAGAGTCCGTCGACATCCGAAACCCTCAGGGAGGATGACTGAAATGGCCCGCTACAGAAACGCCCTGCCGCAACTGACCGACCGCCTGTTCACGACCGATGGTGGTCTGGAGACGACGCTGATCTTCCACCAGGGGATCGAACTGCCGGCCTTCGCCGCCTTCGATCTGTTCTCGCGCCCGGACGGTCTGGAACGCCTGCGCGCCTACTATGATCGCTACGCCGCGCTCGCCCATTCGCGCCGTCTCGGCTTCATCCTGGAGAGCCCGACATGGCGTGCCAACCGCGATTGGGGCGCCCAGATCGGCTATGATTCCGACGCACTCGCGGCCAGCAATCGCGCCGCGATCGATCTGATGCGCGAATTTCGGGATCGCTATGACAGCCCGGACTCGCCGATGGTGATCAGCGGCGATATCGGGCCGCGCGGCGACGGCTACCAGATCCACCGGAAGATGAGCGCGGCCGAGGCGGCCGACTATCACGGCGAGCAGATCCGCACCTTCGCCGACACCGAGGCGGATTTCGTCAGTGCCATGACGATCAACTATGTCGAGGAGGCGATCGGCGTCGTCCGCGCGGCGGCGGACGCGAAAATGCCGGTCGTCATCTCCTTACGCTCGAGACCGACGGCAATCTGCCGAGCGGGCAGAGTCTTCGGCAGGCGATCGAGACCGTCGACCGGACGGCCTCGGTGCTGCCGGCTTACTACATGATCAACTGCGCCCATCCGACTCATTTCGAACGTCTTTTCGGGGCGGGCGAGGACTGGACGCGGCGGATCAAAGGGCTGCGGGCCAACGCGTCGCGGCGCAGCCATGCCGAGCTCGACAACGCGCCCGATCTCGATGACGGCGACCCGGTTGAACTTGGCCGCCAGTTTGCGTCGCTCCGGCGTGCTTGCCCGGGCCTGAATGTGGTGGGCGGTTGCTGTGGCACCGATTTCCGCCATGTCGAGGCGATCTGCTTCGCCTGTGAGGCGGTCGATCAGGCGGCCTGATCCGATGCGGGGCGGGGGGCCGTCCACCCCGTCCCGTCGAATGCCCATCCCGTCAGGCGGGCTCCGCCGCGGGCTGGCGTCGCGCGCGGGCAGGGCTCGATGCCAGCGCCTTCAGGTCCTGGCCGCTCGGGTTCTGGAACACGCGGAGGTCGAACTCCGGCAGGATCGCGTAGAGATGGTCGAAGATGTCCGACTGGATGCCTTCGTAGTTCGCCCAGACGATCGTGTTGGTGAAGCCATAGATCTCGATCGGCAAGCCGTCTGGCCCGGGCGGCATCTGCCGCACCATGATGGTCATGTCCTGGCGCAGTCCCGGATGGGTGCGCAGATAGCTTTCCACATAGGCGCGGAAGGTGCCGATATTGGTTGAGCGGCGCCGGTTGGCGGCAAAATTGGCCCGCTCGCCAAGCTTGCCGTTCCATTCGTCGAGTTCCGCCCGCTTGCGCTGGAGATAGCTCTCCAGATGGCCGAACAGGCGAAGCTTGTCGAAATCCTCGTCAGACAGGAAGCGGATGCTCGTCTGATCGAGATAGAGCGAGCGCTTGATCCGCCTGCCGCCCGTTTCCTGCATGCCGCGCCAGTTCTTGAACGGCTCGGTGACCAGCTTGCGGATCGGCACCGTCGTGATCGTCTTATCGAAGTTCTGTACCTTCACCGTGTGCAGCGCGATCTCGATCACGTCGCCATCGGCGTTCTGGCCGGGCATCTCGATCCAGTCGCCGACGCGCACCATGTCGGTCGACGAGATCTGGATGCCGGCGACGAGCGATAGCAGCGTGTCCTGGAACACCAGGATCAGCACGGCGGCCATGGCGCCGAGACCGGAGAGCAGGATCACCGGCGACCGGTCGATCAGCGTCGCGATGATCAGGAGCGCCGCGATCACATAGACCGCGATCTTGACGACCTGGATATAGCCCTTGATCGGCTTGAGGCGGGCGGACGGCCGGCGGTGATAGGTGGTGTCGACGATGTTGAGCGCGGCGCTCACCGTCATTGCCAGCGACAGGATGATGAAGGCGTTGGCGACGTTCTTGACGACCGTCGCCGCGAATTGCGGCAGGCCGGGCACCAGATCGATGCCGGCCGACATCACCAGGGCCGGCATGATGTTGGCCAGGCGCTCGATGACGCCGTGCCGGCGCAGTTCTTCGTCGCGGCCATAGGCGGTCAAGCCAAGGGCCCTGTGGACCAGCTTGAGCAGCAGCGCCTTGACGACGAAGTTCGCGAACAGTGCCGCGACGACAAGGGCGGTCAAGGTGAGCACGGCGTTGAGCCAGTGATGCTCGGTCAGGATCTGGTCGAAGCTGGTCAACGGATCTCCCTGGAAGGCAACGAGGCGCCGACAGCGGGGCCGGTGCGTCTTCGGCGCGGGTGGCGCCGCGTGGACGGAGGCGCTCCCGCGCGGTTCGCGCAGTCGTCCCGAGGTAAAGCCGGGGCGAGGAGGCCGTGCGAGAGCGCGAAACCAGGGTCCCGCACGTCGGGACGTTGCCATCCCGGACCGCGATTCCTGCCGGATCCGCGGTGCCCGGCCAGACTGGCGGCGGAGGCGGCTGACGTCAATGCGGCGTTGCTAAAAGGGCCATAGACAAAAAAAGCGGCCGGCGCGTGGCGCCGACCGCTCTTCCATTCGTCAGGCCGTCAGCCGAAGGGCATTAGCCCTTGTAGGCGACGAATTCCTGCTCCTGGTCGCCCAGGCCCTGGATGCCGAGGCGAACCTTGTCGCCGGCCTTCAGGAAGCGCGGCGGCTTCATGCCCATGCCGACGCCCGGAGGGGTGCCGGTGGTGATGACGTCGCCCGGATCGAGCTGCAGGAACTGGCTGATGTAGCTGACCAGGTGGGCCACGCCAAAGATCATCGTCTTGGTGTTGCCGGTCTGGACGCGCTGGCCGTTCAGGTCGAGATACATGTCCAGGTTCTGGATGTCCTCGATCTCGTCCGGCGTGACGAGCCACGGGCCGAGCGGCCCGAAGGTCGGCGAACCCTTGCCCTTCATCCACTGGCCGCCGCGCTCCGTCTGGAAGGCGCGCTCGGACACGTCGTGGCAGACCGAATAGCCGGCGACATAGGAGATCGCGTCCGCTTCCGAAACGTAGCTTGCCGTCTTGCCGATGACGATCGCCAGCTCGACTTCCCAGTCGGTCTTTTCCGAACCCTTGGGGATCGTGACGTTGTCGTTCGGGCCGACGATGCAGTTCGGGGCCTTGTTGAACAGGATCGGCTCGGCCGGGATCGGCATGTTGGTTTCATGCGCGTGGTCGACATAGTTCAGGCCGACGGCGATGAAGTTGCGCGTGCCGTTGACAACCGGGCCAAGGCGCGTGCCGGCGGGCACGACCGGCAGCGAAGCCGCGTCGACCTTGGCGATCGCGTCGATCGCGCCGTTCTTGAGGGTCTCGGGGGTGATGTCAGAGATGACGCCCGACAGGTCACGAATCGTGCCGTCCTTGGCGAGAAGGCCGGGCTTCTCCGCGCCAGCGGCACCGAAGCGTACGAGTTTCATAGGGTATTTCTCCGTGTTTGGCGGGCGGGATCATGGTCGAGGGGGCGCTGGCATGCAAGCCCAGATGTCTGATGACTGGAGCAATGCAGTTTGGCCCACAGGGAACAGCTGTCGCTCCCGCTTGGTCGTCCGATAAATGTCAGTAATATTGACCTATTAACGGCGTCGTGTCATCAATCCGGTCCTTCGTGGGGGACCCATCGTGGATCAGATTCTGGCGATACTCGGCTTCGCGCTGGTGACGGCGTTCACCCCCGGCCCGAACAACACGATGCTGATGATCTCCGGCGCCAATTGGGGTGTCGCGCCCAGCATTCCGCACATGCTCGGCATCACGATCGGCTTCCCGGTCATGGTGTTCGCGGTCGGCATGGGGCTTGGTGGCGTGTTCGAGGCCTATCCGGTCCTGCACGAGATCCTGAAATACGGGTCGTTCCTGTATCTGCTCTATCTCGCCTGGAAGCTGGCGCGTGCCGGTCGGCACGACACCGACGGCAACCGGCAGGGCAGGCCGATGAGCTTTCTCGCGGCGGCCCTGTTCCAGTGGGTCAATCCCAAGGCTTGGGTGATGGCGATCAGCGCCATGGCGCTCTATGTGCCGGCCGGGAGCGCGATGCTGCCCGCCGTCCTCCTGCTCGCCGCCATCTTCGCGCTCACCTCGCTGCCTTCGGCGGCGACCTGGTGCCTGTTTGGCACCGCCATCTCGCGCTTTCTCGACAGCGATCGGCGCGTCGCGGTCTTCAACGCGGTGATGGCCGCGCTTCTCGTCCTGTCGATGGTACCGACCCTGCTCTGAGGCGCTGTCACAAAACTGTGGTTCGTGTCGGCTAAGCAATCGGTAACGGTGTCTTGGGCGAGGACGAATCAAGATCATGTCGAGCGGTGCCGCTTCCCGTCATTTGCGCACGCTTTTCCTGTCGGATATTCATCTCGGCACACGAGGAAGCCAGGCAGATCTATTGCTCGACTTCCTGAAGTGGCACGATGCCGAGACAATCTATCTCGTCGGCGACATCATAGATGGCTGGCGGCTGAAAAAGGGCTGGTATTGGCCGCAGGCTCACAATGATGTGGTCCAGAAGTTGCTGCGCAAGGCCCGCAAGGGCGCCCGGCTGGTCTACATCCCCGGCAACCACGACGAGTTCCTGCGCGACTATCTCGGCACCCATCTCGGTGGCGTCGAGCTCGTCGATCGCATCATTCACGAGACAGCCGACGGCAAGCGCCTGTTGGTGATCCATGGTGACCAGTTTGACGTCGTCGTGCGGCATGCCAAATGGCTCGCCTTCCTGGGCGACCATGCCTACAACCTCGCCCTCGCGCTCAATACCGTCGTCGGCAAGGTGCGCCGCAAGCTCGGCTTCGAATACTGGTCGCTGTCGGCCTGGGCCAAGCTCAAGGTGAAGAACGCCGTCTCCTTCATCGGCGCCTTCGAGCAGGCGCTGCTCACCGAAGCGAAGCGCGTCGGCGCCGATGGAGTCGTCTGTGGCCACATTCACCACGCCGCCATCCGCGACGACCTCGACATCCGCTACATCAATACCGGCGACTGGGTCGAAAGCTGCACCGCGATCGTTGAACATCATGACGGCCGGATCGAGATGATCCGCTGGGCGGATTTCGCTCCCCTCTACGCCGTGTCGCAGCACGAGGAGCCGGAGATCGACAAGGTCGCCGCATGAGCCGCATCCTGATCGCGAGCGACGCCTGGCATCCGCAGATCAACGGTGTCGTGCGGACGCTGGAGCGATTGTCCCGGCACCTGCCGGAGTTCGGTGCGACCCCGATCCTCCTGACGCCTGAGGGCTACCCCACCGTTCCATGCCCGACCTATCCCGAGATCCGCCTGACGATCGCCGCCCCCGGCGCGATTGCTCGGCGCCTCGACGCGGCGATGCCCGATCATGTCCACATCGCCACCGAAGGGCCGATCGGCCATGCCGTCCGGCGCTGGTGCCGCAAGCGTGGGCGCATCTTCACCACCAGCTACCACACGCGCTTTCCCGAATATCTCGCTGCCCGCCTGCCGGTGCCGGTCGACTGGACCTATGCGGTGCTCCGGCGCTTCCATAATAGTGGCGCCGGCTGCATGGTGGCGACGGCGTCGCTGGAGGAGGAACTGGCGGGGCGCGGGTTCCGCAGCCTGATGCGCTGGTCGCGCGGTGTCGACGCCGATCTGTTTCGGCCCGATCGGGATCGCGGTGTCCTCGGCGACCTGCCGCGTCCGATCCATCTCTATGTTGGCCGGGTCGCGGTCGAGAAGAACATCGGCGCGTTCCTCGATCTCGATCTGCCGGGCAGCAAGGTCGTCGTCGGCGACGGACCGGCGCTCGACACGCTGCGGCGGGCGCATCCGGAAGTGTCCTTCCTCGGCGCGCGGGTGGGCGAGGCGCTGGCGGACGTCTATGCGGCGTCGGACTGCTTCGTCTTCCCGAGCCGAACCGACACGTTCGGCGTCGTCATGCTTGAGGCGCTGGCGTCCGGCCTGCCGGTGGCGGCGTTTCCCGTCGCTGGTCCGCGCGATGTCGTCGGCGGCACGGGCGCCGGCGTTCTCGACGAGGACCTGCGCAAGGCGGTGCTGGCGGCGCTCGCCATCCCGCGCGACCATTGCCGCGCCGTCGCGCTGCGCCACTCCTGGCATGCGGCGACGCGCCAGTTCCTCGACAATGTCGTCGCCGCGCAAAAAGGCTGCGCCGAAAGCGCTTTCGTGTAACTGTGCAAGGGTCCCCCTCGCGCCACCGGGCAGAGTCATGACCCCCACGATCGAAGATATCCGCCGCGCTGCCGAGCGTATCGCCGGCGAAGCCGTTCGCACGCCGCTGCTTGCCAGCGCCGCCCTCGATGCGCTTACCGGCGGCCACATCTATCTGAAATGCGAGAACCTGCAGCGCACGGGCTCGTTCAAGTTCCGCGGCGCCTATAATGCGCTCGCCTCGTTGAGCGAGGAGCAGCGGGCGCATGGCATCGTCGCCTCGTCCTCCGGCAATCATGCGCAGGGGATCGCCGAGGCGGCGCGCCTGTTCGGCGTTCCGGCGACGATCGTCATGCCGGGCGACGCGCCGGCTGCCAAGCGCGAGGGAACGACACGACGCGGCGCGAATATCGTCGCTTATGACCGCGCGACGGACGATCGCGACGCGATCACCGCCTCGATCGTCGCTGAGACGGGGGCCGAGCTGGTCCACGCCTATAACGACCGCCGCGTTATCGCGGGGCAGGGCACGATTGGCCTCGAAATTGCTGACGAACTGGCGGCACGGGGCGAGCATGCGGATCTGGTGATCGCGCCTTGCGGCGGCGGCGGCCTCTCGGCCGGCATCGGCATCGCGATGGCGGCGGAAAGCCCGGAGACGCAGGTCTATCTCGCCGAGCCGGAAGGGTTCGACGACTATGGCCGTTCGCTGGCCTCCGGCTCGATCACCCGCAATGCCCGCACCGGCGGTTCGGTCTGCGACGCCTTGATGGCACCGCAGCCGGGGGCGCTCGGCTTCGCCATCAACCGCGAGACGGGCGCGCGCGGCGTCGCCGTGTCCGACGCCGAGGCGCTCGCCGCCGTCGCCTATGCCTTCCGCACGCTGAAGCTCGTCGTCGAGCCCGGTGGCGCCGTGGCGCTGGCGGGATTGCTGTCGGGCCGGGTGGACGCCCACGGCAAGACGGTCGTCATCGTGCTCTCCGGTGGCAACATCGATCCGGATATCCTCGAAAGGGCACTCGCTGCCTGATTGCGGCCCTCCCGCTTCATCGCGGATATCGCTATCCTGCGCGGGCGCCCCGCCGGTCCCCCAGCGATGAGTCGCGATATCCCCCCGCCGCGTCCTCTCGCCGGCATTTTCAGATCGGCACGTATCCATGGTCGCCGCGCCGCGCCATTTCGGTCCCCGCATTTCGTTGTTCTATATCGGCTTCTTTGTCGTCGGCGGGCTGATGACGCCGTTCTTCCCGGTCTGGCTGAAGCTGCGTGGCCTGACTCCGGAGGAGATCGGCGTCTGCATGGCCTTTCCGCTGGCGGCGCGGCTGCTGTTCACGCCGCTTGGCAGCGCCTTCGCCGATCGGGCGCCGAACCGGCGCTTTGCGGTCGTGATCTTCGCGTTTCTCGCGCTGTTGTTCTTCCTGCCGGCGACGCTGGTTGCCGGCTATTGGCCGATCCTGATCCTGACCGGCGTGGCGACGGCATTGCTCGGCCTGACCATGCCGGCGATCGACGCGCTGGCGCTGACCGGTGTCCGCCGCTTCGGCCTCGATTACGGCAAGATGCGGGTCTGGGGGTCGATCAGCTTCATCGTCGTCAGCCTCGCCGGCGGCGTCGTCTTCGGCCGTTTCGGCCCAGCCTCGCTGTCGCCCATGCTGGTCGGCGGCTATGTGATTGCCGCGCTGGCGGCCTTCCTGCTACCGGTGACGCCACCCGAGATCCGCGCAGCCGACGACGCGGCCAAGCCCGAGCCGGTTTCCGCCCGCGCCATCCTGATGAGCCGCGAGTTCCTGATTGTCATCGCCTCGACCTCGCTGATCACGGCGAGCCACGCGGTGTTCTATTCCTTCGGCACCATCCATTGGGAGGCGCTCGGCTTTAGCGGCGGCGAGATCGGCCTGCTCTGGGCGGCTGGTGTCGTCGCCGAGATCGGCATGTTCGCCGTCTCGGGCCGGGCGTTGCGCCGCATGCCGGCCGAGCGCCTGATCCTGCTCGGCGCGGTGGCGGCCATCGTGCGCTGGGGCCTGTTTCCCTTCGCCACCGACCTCATCTCGTCGCTGGCGCTGCAGATGCTGCACGCCCTGACCTTCGCGGCCGCCTATGCCGGCATGCAGCTGGCAATCGCCCGCCAGGTGCCGGACCAGATGATGGCGTCGGCCCAGGGCATTTCGCAGACCGCGTCGGGGGCGGTAATGGCGGTGACGACGCTGCTCTCCGGGCCGCTCTATGGCCATCTTGGCGCCGGCGCCTTTCCGGTCATGATGATCGGCGGCGTGCTGGCCGTGCTCGTGCTGCTGTTGCCGAGGGGCCGCCGGCTCAGCCCCATAAGGACCGAGACGGCGGGCTGACCAGGCTGCCGTCATAGACGAGCCCGGGCGTGCGGTCGCGGGCCAGCAGCAGCGGACCGTCGAGGTCGACGAAGTCGGCGTCCTGGGCGAGCAGCACCGCCGGCGCCATGGCGAGCGAGGTGCCGACCATGCAGCCGACCATGATGGCGAAGTCGTGCGCCTCGGCCGCCTGCTTGAGGCGCAGCGCCTCCGTCAGTCCGCCGGTCTTGTCGAGCTTGATGTTGATGGCGTCGTAGCGGTCGACCAGCCGTTCGAGGTCGTCGGCGACATGCAGGCTCTCATCGGCGCATACCGGCACGAGGCGATCCGCGTGGCGGAGCAGGTCATCGGCGCCGGCCGGCAAGGGCTGCTCGATCAGTTCGACGCCGGCGTTGAGGCAGGCGCGCATGTTCGCGTCGAAATCGGCGGCCGACCACGCCTCGTTGGCATCGACGATGATCCGGCTCGCCGGGGCGCCGCGGCGCACGGCGGCGATCCGCTCGACGTCACCATCGCCACCGAGCTTCACCTTCAGGAGTGGCCGATGCGCCGCGTTGCGCGCGGCTTCCTCCATGCTCTCCGGCGTACCGAGGCTGAGCGTATAGGCCGTCAGCAGTGCCTTGGGGGCCATGAGCCTCAGCCGTTCCGCGACGGGGAGCCCGGAGGCCTTGGCCTCGAGATCCCAGAGCGCGCAGTCGATCGCGTTGCGGGCTGCTCCGGGCGGCATGGTGCTCTGCAGCGCGGCGCGGTCCGGCAGGCCGGCGGGGACCTGCGCCATGGCTTCGATCGCCGCGACGACGCCCTCGACCGTCTCGCCATAGCGCGCATAGGGCACGCATTCGCCGTAGCCGGTCGCCTTGCCGTCTCTGACGGTCACGGTGACGACAGTCGCTTCGGTACGCGCGCCGCGCGAAATGACGAAGCTGCCGGCGATCGGCCAGCGCTCGACGGCGACGGAAAGGGAGAGGGTCATGAATAGGGAAAGTCCTGCAGGATGCGATCGACGATCGGTCCGACGCCAGTGCGGATCGGATCGACGGCGGGAATATCATGCGCCGCCGCGGCTTCGTCCAGCGTGGCGCGGGCGGTCTCTTCGTCGAGCGCCTGCGTGTTGATGGCGATCCCGACGCAGCGAATGGCGGGATTGGTCAGGTATCCGCAGACGCGCGTCAGGTCGATCACCTGCTGGATGGTCGGCAGCGGGTGGGAGACACCGCGCATCGTCGTGCGCGTCGGCTCGTGGCAGACGACGAAGGCGTCCGGCTGCGCGCCGTGCAGCAGGCCGAGCGACACGCCGGCGAAGGAGGGGTGATAGAGCGAGCCCTGACCCTCGATCAGGTCCCAATGGTCGCGAGGCGCGTCCGGCGACAGCCATTCGACGGCGCCGGAAATGAAGTCCGCCACCACCGCGTCGATGGCGACGCCGCGCCCCGAGATGAAGACGCCGGTCTGTCCCGTCGCGCGGAAGTCGGCGTCGAGGCCGGCGGCCCGCATCCCCCGCTCCAGCGCCAGCGCCGTGTACTTCTTGCCGACGGAGCAATCCGTACCAACGGTCAGCAGCCTTAGGCCGGACCGGCGCGTCCCCTTGCCGGTGTCGAAGCGCTGCGAGGCGTGCCGGACGTCGTGCAGCCGGCGCCCCCAGCGCGCCGCCGCGGCGCGGATCGAGGGATTGTCGTGCAGGCGCGTGTGCAGCCCGGAGGCGACGTCGAGGCCGGCATCGAGCGCCTCGACGATCGTGCTGACCCAATGGTCCGGAAGGACGCCCCCGGCGTTGACCGCGCCGACGATCATCGTCCTGGCGCCGGCGGCTCGCGCCTCGGCGATCGTCATGTCGGGGATACCCGCATCGGCCTGGCAACCGACGAATCGCAACTGGCCCACACACCATTCCGGCCGCCAGTCGACAATACCCAAGGCTGTCTTGGCAGCGAGAGGGTCCGGAACGTCACCCAAAAACAACAGATAGGGTGTAGTGATCTCCATCACGACTTCCTTTTCCGCCAAGGGCTTGCTCGTGCTTCCGTGCTCGTGCGATCACCTAACTGGAGATGGGAGCTTAGGAGGCGCCCCGCGGTGCCACAAGAGCCGCACGCCCCTTCCGCACCCTCAGTCAGGCGTCGAACGCGGAGCAGTCGTGGCGACGGCAACAGTACCAGCAGCGCAACTCGAATTCTCGGAAGCGGACGGGCAGGCACGACTGCGCGCGCTCGGCCCGTGGACGGTGCGCAGCGTCGGCAATCTGGAATCATCGATCGACGATGCGATCGCCAAGGTCGCCGGCGCGACGGTGATTGACCTCTCCGGCATCGAGCATATCGACACGGCCGGCGCATGGCTTTTGACGCGGCTGGAGCGCGGCCTTCGCGCCAAGGAAGCATCGGTCACGATCGAGGGGGCCTCCGACAACGCCCAGCGCCTGCTCGGCGCGCTCGACCCGGCTGAACGCGACGTCCCCAAATCGCCGCCGCCGGTTGGCGCCGCGCTGGAGCTGGTCGAAGGCATCGGCCGGACCATGTATCTGTCGTGGGAGGATCTGCTCTCCGGCCTCAACCTTCTCGGCGGCGTCACGCGCGGCCTGGTCAAGGCAATCGGCAATCCGAAGCGCCTGCGCATCACCTCGATCGTCTTCCACATCGACCGGACCGGTCTGCGGGCCGTGCCGATCATCACGCTGATGTCGCTCCTGATCGGCGCCATCATTGCCCAGCAGAGCGCGTTCCAGCTTCGCGCTTTCGGAGCGGAGATCTTTTCCGTCGATCTGGTCGGCATTCTGGTGCTGCGCGAGATCGGTGTGCTGCTGACCGCGATCATGATCGCTGGTCGATCCGGCAGCGCCATCACGGCGGAAATCGGCTCGATGAAGATGCGCGAGGAGATCGATGCGCTGAGCGTCATCGGCGTCGATCCGGTTGAAGTCCTGATCATGCCGCGCATCGTCGGCCTGGTCATCGCTCTGCCGATGCTGGTGTTCCTCGCCGACATGGCCGCGCTGGTCGGCGCCGGACTGGTGAGCTGGGTCTATATCGGCCTGTCGCCGGAGGCCTTTATCGATCGGGTGCGGGATGCCGTGGCGTTCAATACGCTCGTCGTCGGTCTCATCAAGGCGCCCTTCATGGCGCTGATCGTCGGCATCATCGCGGCCTCGGAAGGCCTGGCCGTGCGCGGCAGCGCCGCCTCGCTCGGCCAGCACACGACGGCCGCGGTGGTGAAGTCGATCTTCATGGTGATCGTCGTCGACGGTCTCTTCGCCCTCTACTTTGCCGCGGTGAACTATTGATGACGACGCAGCCAGAGCACGGTCATGGCCGCGAGAAGGAAGTCGTCATCAGCGGGCGAGGGATTACCGTCGGATTTGGCGATCGGCTGATTCTCGAAAATCTCGACATCAACGTTTATCGCGGTGAGATACTCGGCGTCGTCGGCGCCTCGGGAACCGGCAAGTCCGTCCTTCTGCGCACCATTCTCGGCCTGCAGAAGAAGCGGGCGGGCTCGGTCGAGATCCTCGGGGTGCCCTATGACGATGCCGATCCCGATACGCGCGCCTCGATCGATCGCCGGCTTGGCGTGCTGTTCCAGCAGGGCGCGCTGTTCTCGTCGCTGACGGTGCTGCAGAACGTCGAGTTCCCGATGCGGGAGCATCTGCGTCTCTCGCCGCGCCTGATGGAAGAGCTGGCCCGCCTAAAGATCGAGCTGGTCGGCCTGGCCCCGGAAGCCGCCGACCGGATGCCGTCGGAGCTGTCCGGCGGCATGATCAAGCGGGCAAGTCTCGCCCGCGCGCTGGCCATGGATCCCGCTATCGTCTTCCTGGACGAGCCGACCTCGGGCCTCGATCCGATCGGCGCGGCCGAGTTCGACGAGCTGATCGCCACGTTGCGCGATACTTTGGGCCTGACCGTGTTCATGGTAACGCATGACCTGGATAGCCTGTACACCGTCTGCGATCGAATCGCGGTATTGGGCGACCGACATGTCCTCATCGAGGGAACGATCGACGATCTGCTCGCGTTCGATCATCCCTGGGTTCAGAAATATTTCCGCGGCGTGCGTGCGCGTCGCCTGGAGAGCGAAGTTTAATGGAAACGCGCGCCAATTACGCATTGATCGGCTTGTTCACCCTCGGCGTGATCGTCGCGTGCTTCGTGTTCGTCTATTGGCTCGCGCGCTATGACGAAAGCGGCATCCGCAAGCCGATGCGCATCCTCATACCCGGTTCCGTCACCGGCCTCGCGCCGGGCAGTCAGGTGCTGTTCAACGGTATCCGGGTCGGCGAAGTTCGTACCTTGCGGATCAATCCCGAGGATCCGAACGAGGTCGAGGCCATGGTCGGCGTCGATCCCACCCAGCCGATCAAGGCGGACACTAAGGCGACGCTCGGCATCCAGGGCCTGACCGGCATCGCCTTCATCGAGCTGAAGGGCGGCTCCGGCAAGCTGCCGAACCTGCTCGACCAGCCGGGTATCCCGACCCTCGAAGCGCAGGGCTCCGGCCTGCAGGACCTGATCGCCAGCGCCCAGGAACTCGTCGCCAAGGTCAACACGGCCGTCGACCGCGTCAACGGCTTCATCGACACGGCCGAGCCGTCGCTGACGACGTCGATCAAGAACGTCCAGACCTTCACGGACGCGCTCGCCGAGAACTCCGCCGGCGTGAAGGAATTCATGAGCCAGTTCGGCGACCTGTCGAAGCGCCTCGGTTCGCTCTCCGATACGCTGAGCGGCGCAGTCCAGAAGGCCGACAAGATCATCGCGGCGATCGATCCAGCCAAGGTGGCGGAGACGATCGAGAATATCGACAAGGTGACCCAGAAGCTCTCCGACTCCTCGGATGCCTTCCCGGAGATCATCGCCAATGTGAAGAATATCTCCGAGCAGCTTGGAACCACGCTGGAAGGTGCCAAGCAGATCATCGCCGCCATCCAGGTCGAAGCCGTCAAAAGTACGATCAACGACATCGCCACCGTCGCGCGACGCGTCCAGACGGCAACCGTCGATGTCAACAAGATCGTCGCCGACGCCGGCAAGACCGTCGCCGATGCCAAGGATTTCGTCGCCAGCATCAAGAGCAAGGACGCGGACATCGATCTGATCGTCAGCAACACGCGCGACATGGTGCAGAAGCTCAACGCCGCCTCGACTCGCATCGACGGCATTCTCGGCAAGGTGCAGGATCTGGTGACCGATCCGAACGGCAAGAATTTCTTCGCCGAGGCGACCGCCGCCGCCGCCGCGATCCGCAAGGTCGCCGAGGCGTTCTCCGGCAAGGCCGACCAGATCGCCAACAATCTCGCCAGCTTCAGCGGCCAAGGCCTGCGCAATGTCGACGGTCTCGTCGACCAATTGCGGCGGGCGACAACGCAATTCGACCGGACGCTGAATTCCATCCAGAATAATCCGCAGCGCCTGATCTTTGGCAATCCGACGGTACAGGACTACAACCGCAAATGACGCAGAGCGGGGCACTCCAGACCATGCATTCCCAGAAGCGATCCATGCCCGTCGGGATGCTCTCGGCCATGCTTTGCGCCGCGCTGCTTTCAGGCTGCGTGAGCAAGCTGGTGACGACGCCGCCGCCGGCCACCTATGATCTGGCCGGGCTCCAGACGGCCCCCGCTGTCAAGGGGCGGACTTCCGCCCAGATCCTCGTGCCGGAGCCGTTCGCGCTGCAGACGCTGGCGAGCCAGCGCATCGTCGTCACGCGCGGCCCGCTCGTCGCCTATTACCCGAACGCCCAGTATCCGGACACGCTGCCCAAGCTGGTGCAGAGCCGGATCATCCAGGCGTTCGAGAAGTCGCGCGGCGTGCGCGCTGTCGGACGCCCGGGCGAGGGGCTGTCGATCGACTACCAGCTGCTCACCAATATCCGCACCTTCGCCTTCAACGTCACCCAGTCGGGCCGTTTCGCCGAGATCGAGATCTTCGCGCAGATCATGAACGACCGGAACGGCAAGGTCGTCGAGGCCAAGGTGTTCGAGGCGTCTGTTCCAGTCGCCGAGGATACGGCGCCATCGGCCGTCAGCGGCCTGAACGTCGCGCTGGATGAGGTTCTGAAGGAACTCGTCGCCTGGGCCGTGCCCCGCCTCTAGAGGCGGCTGCCGGGCGCGGGAAAGCTGTCTCATGACCCT
Source organism: Kaistia granuli DSM 23481 (assembly GCF_000380505.1). GTDB lineage: Bacteria > Pseudomonadota > Alphaproteobacteria > Rhizobiales > Kaistiaceae > Kaistia > Kaistia granuli. Next base: position 473,408 of record NZ_AQYH01000010.1, read on the forward strand.
GCCGGCGACCGCTCCGAGAGCGAGCGGACGGATTTCGCCGACCGCCGGAATGGCGTCTCGGACCGACTAATCGGAATGGATTGGTGTGTGAACCGCGAAGCCCCGGAGACGAGGCTTGGCGCGTTCAAACGCGCCGGGGCGGTGTCAAGCCGGCCGGCCATGGGCCTTGGCCGTACCGCTTAACCTAGCCTCGCGGAGCGGAGGCAGGAAGGGTGCCGGTGGCCGGCACCCGGAAACAAATCAGGACGACGGTGCCCGGACGGGACGCAGCAGGAACTGCGGGACGTGGTCGCCGAGGCCGATGACCTTGTCGTCATTGTCGTTGCGATCGCGGCGATCGGAACGGGCAGGGCGGTCACGCTGGTCGCGTTCGCGACGCGGCGTATCCTGCTGGCGCGGAGCATCCTGCTGGCGCGAGGCATCCTGCTGCGGACGTCGCGCGGGCTGCTCGGCCGAACGCTGGCGCGGTGCCGGCTCGGCGGCCGGCGGCGCTTCCGGTGCCTCGACAGCCGCCTCGGCGGCGATCTCGGGATGCGGCTTGTCCTGCTGGCGCGACGACGAGCGTCCACCGCGGGGCTTGCGCTCGCCGCGCGGCTCTTCGCTCTTGCGACCGCGGCCACGACCGGCAGCCGCCGGCTCGTCGCCTGACGTCGCCGCGGGCTTGTCGCCGCCGATCCACTCGACGCCGTCGCCGGTCAGCTTGTCGATCGCCGCCAGGTACTTCTGGTCGGACGGGGCGACGAGCGTGATGGCGGTGCCGGAACGGCCGGCGCGGCCCGTGCGGCCGATGCGGTGGACATAGTCGTCCGCATGGGTCGGGATGTCGAAATTGAACACATGGCTGACATCGGGGATGTCGAGGCCGCGCGCCGCGACGTCACTGGCGACCAGCAGCGTCAGGCGGTTGTTCTTGAACGCGTCGAGCGTCGCCATGCGGGCGCGCTGATCCATGTCGCCATGCAGGGCGCCAACGGAGAAGCCGTGCTTCTCGAGCGAACGGGCGAGTACGGCCACGTCGCGCTTGCGATTGCAGAAGATGATCGCGTTCTTGAGATCGGTAGCGCCGCGGATCAGTTCCCGCAGCGTCTCGCGCTTGTCGAAGGCTTCGCGCCCGGTGTGGACGAAGCGCTGCGTCACCGTCTTGGCCGTCGTCGCCGGCTTGGCGACTTCGATGCGGATCGGGTTCGACAGGAAGGTGTCGGCGAGGCGCTGGATTTCCGACGGCATGGTGGCCGAGAAGAACAGCGTCTGGCGCGTGAACGGGATCAGCTTGGCGATCCGCTCGATGTCGGGAATGAAGCCCATGTCGAGCATGCGGTCGGCCTCGTCGATGACGAGGATCTCGACGCCGGTCATAAGAAGCTTGCCGCGCTCGCAATGGTCGAGCAGGCGGCCGGGCGTCGCGATCAGGACGTCGACGCCGCGGTCGAGTTTCTTTTCCTGGTCGTTGAACGAGACGCCGCCAATCAGCAGCGCGACGTTCAGCTTGTGGTTCTGACCGTACTTGTTGAAGTTTTCCTCGACCTGCGCCGCCAGCTCGCGGGTCGGTTCCAGGATCAGCGTGCGGGGCATACGCGCACGAGCGCGGCCCTGCTCCAGCAACGTGATCATGGGGAGCACGAAGGATGCGGTCTTGCCCGTGCCGGTCTGGGCAATGCCCAGAACATCGCGGCGCGCGAGCACATGCGGGATCGCCTCTGCCTGGATCGGCGTGGGCGTGGTGTATCCGCTTGCCTCAACGGCAGCCAACACCTTGGGGCTCAGTCCGAGCGTAGAGAAGGTCATGTTTTGAAAAAGGGCCCAGAGCCCGACGGGACGGCAAACCAGCACATCGCCATCGATGAAAGATGCACGCAAATACGAGGTTTTGCGGCGGCTTGTCAAATGTTTCGGCGAAAAAGGCCGATTTCCGCGACTGCCGCCGCCGATTGGCTAGTTGCTGGCGGGACCGAAACGATAGGTCTCCTCGTCACCGATGAAGAGCTCATAGCTCTCGCGGGCGCCGTCAGCGGCCGGATTGATCATCTCCAGGAAGATGCTGAGACCGTCCGGATCCGACTCGATGACGAAGTCGCCGATATTCTGTTTCAGCTCGACCAGTTCCTTGATGTCGACGGTGCGGTCGACCGTGTAGCTGCCGTCGTCGCCGGCGCGCAGCCACTGGACGAACAGCCGCGCCGTCGGCTCGGCGCCGCTGCGTGTCACCACGACCCGGTAGACGCCCTTGTTGCCGTCCTTCTCCCAGGTGCCGACGGTGCGGACGTCCTGGATCGAGGGGGCGAGGGCGGTGACGCTGTCCGCCATCGGATCGGCGCGCACGGGCGCGACGGTGGCGATGGTCAGGATGCAGGCCGTGAGAAGCGCGCGAACGATCATCTTGGAACCTCCTTGTAGCGGGGACCCGGACTGGCCGGGCCCAGGGACATGGAACAGGTCCCAGGATGAGTGTGGTGCCCGACGGCGACGGTCAGATGTCGAGTTCCCTCGCGAAGACGGCCCGCTCCTGGATGAAGCGGAAGCGCTCTTCGGGCTTGTTGCCCATCAGCTGCTCGACGACATCCTCGGTGAGAGAAACATCGCCGTCAACGATGCCGACCCGCAGGAGCGTACGCTTCGACGGCTCCATCGTCGTTTCCTTGAGCTGGCCGGGCAGCATCTCGCCGAGGCCCTTGAAGCGACCGATCTCGACCTTTCCCTTGCCCTTGAATTCGGTCGAGAGCAGCTCTTCCTTGTGCTTGTCGTCGCGGGCGTAGAGCGTCTTGCCGCCCTGGCTGATGCGGTAGAGCGGCGGCACGGCAAGATAGAGGTGGCCCTTGTCGATCAGGGCCGGCATCTCGCGATAGAAGAAGGTGATCAGCAGCGAGGCGATATGGGCGCCGTCGACGTCGGCGTCGGTCATGATGATGACCTTGTCGTAGCGCAAATCGTCGTCGCGATAATGGTTGCGCGCCCCGACTCCGAGTGCCTGCATCAGATCGGCGAGCTGCTGGTTCTGCGCCATCTTCTCGCGGCCGGCATTGGCGACGTTGAGGATCTTGCCGCGCAGCGGCAGCACGGCCTGGCTGGCGCGGTTGCGCGCCTGCTTGGCGGAGCCGCCGGCGGAATCGCCCTCAACGATGAAGATCTCGCTGCCCTGGGCGGCGCTCTGGCTGCAATCGGCCAGCTTGCCGGGCAGGCGCAGCTTGCGCACCGCCGTCTTGCGGCTGACTTCCTTCTCCTGGCGTCGACGCAGCCGCTCCTCGGCGCGTTCGATGACCCAGTCGAGCAGGCGCGAGGCTTCCTGTGGTGCTGCCGTCAGCCAATGGTCGAACGGATCGCCGATCGCCTTCTCGACGATGCGGCTGGCCTCGGCCGTCGACAGCTTGTCCTTGGTCTGGCCGACGAATTCTGGCTCGCGCACGAACACCGACAGCATCGCCGCGCAGGACGTCATCACGTCCTCGGCGGTGATCGCCGAAGCGCGTTTGTTGCCGGAGAGCTCGGCGTAGGATTTGAGGCCGCGCAGCAGCGCCATGCGCAGACCCTGCTCATGCGTGCCGCCCTCGGCCGTCGGAATGGTGTTGCAGTAGGAGCGGACATAGCCGTCGCCCGGATACCAGGCGATCGCCCATTCCGCCGCGCCGTGTCCGCTCGCCTTGTCCGTGCGGCCGGCGAAGATCTGCGACGTGACCGTCTTCTCGCTGCCGAGCTCGGCCGCGAGGAAGTCCTTCAATCCGGCCGGGAAGTGGAACACCGCCGTCGGCGGCGTCGCAGCGTCGGGCCCGAGCAGCTCGGGCGCGCAGCTCCAGCGGATTTCCACGCCACCGAACAGATAGGCCTTCGACCGGGTCATGGCGAAGAGGCGTTCGGGCCTGAAATGCGCGCCGACGCCGAAGATCTGCGGGTCGGGCTTGAAGCGTGTCTTGGTGCCGCGCCGGTTGTGGACCTCGCCGACCGCCTCGAGCTTCGAGGTGGGATGGCCGCGGGAGAAGGTCTGGCGATAGAGACGCTTGCCGCGCGCGACTTCGACTTCCATCAGTTCCGACAACGCGTTGACCACCGAGACGCCGACGCCGTGCAGGCCGCCCGAGGTCTCGTAGACCTTCGAATCAAACTTTCCGCCCGAATGCAGCGTCGTCATGATGACTTCGAGGGCCGACTTGTCCTTGAACTTCGGATGCGGATCGACCGGGATGCCACGTCCGTTGTCCGTGACCGTCACGCTGCCATCGGCCGCGAACTCGACGTCGATGAAGGTGGCATGGCCGGCCACGGCCTCGTCCATCGAGTTGTCGATCACCTCGGCGAAGAGGTGGTGCAGGGCCTTCTCGTCGGTGCCGCCAATATACATTCCGGGGCGACGGCGCACTGGTTCGAGGCCTTCTAGGACCTCGATGTCGGCGGCCGAATAGCTGCCTTCTGCCGCCGGCGCGGCCGTCGTCCGCCGCGGTGCGGCTTCTTCGCGAAGCGGATCCGCCGGCTTGATCGCTCGTGCGGTCGCGCCGGATCCGAATAGGTCGTCGGTCTCTGCCATGGTCATCCGTAGGTGTGTGGTCCGTGCAATGGCGTGGTGGAGGCGGCGAATCAAGACGGAATTTTGCCACGCCCCGGGCTAGGGCGCGAGTGTGTTCCTTGTTTGTTCGTCTTTGCGCATCATCGGATGGACTCCCCGACACCAGGCCGGCGACACCCTGTCTTGAACTCGGTAGGGGGCACCCTACGATTCCATGTTGCGGGCGCGCAACACTGCAATTGCATCTCGCTGTCGGCTCGGGCGGCATGCCCCAATTGCCGCCTTTCAGCCATAAAGTGGAACGACCGTCGCTTTCATCCGGGGGCGGACAGGACAAACCTTGCGTATTGTCGGCAAAAATTATCGTTGGTCTTCAAGGGTACACGGAGCTGTGATGGCACGCGTAGTAGAACGTGTCTGCAACCGCCTCGGATTCGCCCGAAACCATTCCCATAATCTGGGAAATCGAAATTTCCGCGGTAGCGCGGGACGGACAGAGAACCTCGCTTCGACGACCCTGATGGCCCGTTGGCCGTCGGCGGGCGCGGGCGGCAATTATGGTATGGCGTGCAATGCGATTCTGTAACGCGTTCGGCGGCGTCGCCCTGTTTGGCATCACCGTCTTGGCCGGCCTGGGCGCGTGGTCGGACCAGGCCCGAGCGCTCGACGCCCGGACGCTGGACCGCAACGCCACCCCGGTCGAGGCTTTCCGCTTCGGTTTCAACGCCTACAAACAGGGTGACAAGACGACGGCCGTCGAGGCTCTGACCTTTGCCGCCGACAAGGGCCATGCGGTCGCGCAGTGGAAGCTGGGCCGGATGTATGCTGAGGGTGACGGTCTCACCAAGGACGACATGAAGGCGTTCGAGCTGTTCAGCGAAATCGCGGACGCCCACGCCGACGACAATCCGGACGCGCCGTCCGCGCGCTTCGTCTCCAATGCCTTCGTCGCGCTCGGTTCCTATTATCGCGATGGCATCCCGAACAGCAGCATCCAGCCCGACTTCAGCCGCGCCCGGCAGATGTTCTCCTATGCCGCCTCCTATTTCGGCGACTCGGACGCGCAGCTCAATCTGGCCCGCATGTACTACGACGGCGAAGGCGGCGATCGCGATCCGCGCCAGGCGGCCCGCTGGGCAAAGCTTTCGGCGGACAAGGGCAATGTCGGCGCCCAGGCGCTGCTCGGCCACATGCTGTTCGAAGGCGATGGCGTCACCCGCCAGCCCGTGGTTGGCCTCATGTTCCTGACCATCGCGCGCGACCGCGCCCTGAACACGGATTCGTGGATCCAGAAGCTGCAGGAACAGGCCTTCTCCGTCGCGACGGAGACGGAGCGTCGTACCGCGCTGGCGATGGCGGACGACTGGATCGGCAAGAACCCGCCGAGCCTCCAGTAGGCGCGTGGCTTCAGCCTGACATTCGAGCAACACACGATGTCTCCGTCGTCGTCTGGGCAAGCTTGCCGGGGATGAAGGCGCTCACGCGCTTGCAGCCCCTCGACCAATTCGGCGAGGATCGTCCCCAGCACTCGTCAGCCGAACCGGTGGCCTCCATGGGCCATCCCGTTCCGGCGATCGGGAGGGAGACGACATGAAGAACAGCTCGATTCAACGGGCCTTGCCAGGCTGGTTGTCGAGGCTGTGTCACGCCGACCGTTCGCCACGCGGAGCGCCGTGGCGATGAGCGCATGGCGTCTGTGTCTCGTTCCAGGCCTCGTCATCGTGACGATCCTGACCATGCTCGCCCTTTTCATGACCTTCAGCCGGGTCGAACGGGACATTGGCGACCGCGTCGATGCCCAGCTGGCGCTTGACGGCCAGCCCTGGGCGACGGCCAAGACCAGTGGTCGCTCCGTCACGGTGATGGGAACGTCGCCGACGCTGCTCGCCCAGCGACTTGCCGTCGAATCGGCCGGCCGTGTCTGGGGCGTCGGTCGGGTCGTCGACGGCAGCGGCATCATTCCGCTTCAGGCCCCCTACACGTGGACGGCGGTCCGCTCGGCCGACAGTGTTGCGATCCATGGTTTCGCGCCTTCCGAAGAGGCGCGGCTGGCCATTCTGGCATCCGCCGCCCGCGAATTGCCGACCCTGCCGCTCGAAGGCAAGCTGGAGCTGGCGCGGGGCCAGCCGGTCGGCTTTCTCGTCCTCGTCGATTTCGCCCTGCAGCGGCTCGCCGAACTCTCGGTCGGGACAGTGACGCTGACCGGCTCCGGCCTGTCGGTCGACGGCACGGCAGTCGATGAGGCGAGCTTTGCCGCTGCTGCTCGGGCCTTCTCCACCAGCCTGCCGGCCGGCGGGCAATTGCGGAACGTCCGCGTCCTGCCGCCGCGCAGCGAGAAATTCACCTGGGTTGCCGACTATGACGGCAAGTCGGTCAAGGTCACGGGCTTCGTGCCCTCCGTCGCCGTCCGCCGCGACATCGCCGACGCGCTCGCCGCGGCGCTGCCGGGCAGTGCTGTCGAGGACACGACGCAGCTCGCCTCCGGTGTGCCGGAGGGCTTCTCCTTCGCCGCCGTCTTCTCGGCCTATCAGCTCGGGCGCTTCAGCAGCGGCAAGATTACCATTGACGGCTCTGTCCTGTCGGTGGAAGCCAAGGCCAAGACCGTCGCCGATTATGAAATGGCGCTGGCTGAGATCGAGGCGCGCCGCAGCAAGCGGGTCGCCGGCGTCGGCATCGGCACGATCGATCTGCTGCCAGCCGCCGTCGATCCCTATGTCTGGCGGGCCGATCTCAGCGGCGACAGCGTCGTCCTGACCGGCTATGTGCCGTCGACGGTCGCCCATGACGAGGTGATCAGCACGGCGACGCGGCTGTTTCCGGAAAAAGCCGTCACCGATCACGTCCGAGTCGCCGATGGCGATCCGAAGATGGACTGGATCGGTGCGCTCAAATTCGCCCTCGACCAGTTGGCGCTGCTCGACAAGGGCTCGGTATCGCTGACCGGCCGCAAGTACGACATCGTCGGCGAGGCGGCGTCGTCGGCTGCCTATTCCACCCTGACCGAGACGCTCAAGAAGACCCTGCCGGCCAGCATGGAGCTGCGCCGCTCGGCCGTGTCGCCCGGCGCCGTGTCACCGTTCGTCTTCGCGGCGGCGCGCGGCGCGGAGGCTCTGACACTGAGCGGCTATGTCCCGACGGACGAGGTCGTGAAGAAGATCGTCGCGGCGGCGAGGCCGAAATTCGGCCCCGACCGGATCGAGCTGCGCCTCCTGCTCGCCGGCGGCGCGCCGGACGGCTTTGTCGACGCCGTCGATGTCGCGCTGCAGGCCGTCAGCCGGCTTCAGGGTGGACGGTTCGATCTCGTCGACACGAAGCTCTCGCTCTCCGGCGTCGCCGTGTCGGAGGGAGCCAAGGCCGCCATCGAGGCGGCGGTGAAGTCGGACTTGCCGGAAGGGTTCGAGTTGTCGTCGTCGCTGATGGTGGCGGTCGGTGGCGATCCGTTGAGCGGCCCGCAATGCCAGCTGGCGCTGCGGGTCGAGACGGATCGCGAGAAGGTCCAGTTCGAGGGAACAACGGCGCAGATCCTGCCCGGCAGCTTCGGCCTGCTCGACCGCATCGCGGCGATCGTCCAGCGTTGCCCGATCGCGACGGTCGAAATCGGCAGCCATACGGATTCGCAGGGCGGAACCCGCAAGAACCAGGCGCTCAGCGTCGAGCGCGCCAATGCGGTGGTCGACCATCTGGTCGCCGACGGCGTGCGCCGCGAGCGCCTGAACCCGGTCGGCTATGGCAGCAGCCGGCCAATCGCCTCGAATTCGAAGGCTTCGGGCCGGGCGCAGAACCGGCGCATCGAATTCGGCATCGTCGGACAGTAGGAGGCGGCATGGCCTATGTGATCGTGAACTACTGGCCGTTCCTGGCGATCGCCGCCGGTCTTGGCTTTGTCGTCGGCTGGTGGGCCCTGGGCTCGGGCCGGCGCGGGCTGGGCGATGATCTGTCCGCCGGGGACAGGCCGTCATGATGCTGCACATGGCCGAAATCTGGGCGGCGCTGGCCGCCTGCTTCATTCTCGGCGCTCTGGTCGGCTCGATCTTCCATCGGGCGATCGCGCTCACCGGCGCGGGACGGGTCCAGGCGAGCCTCATCCGGTGGATCGATCGTGTGGTTCGGGCGCTCGAGCGCGTGCTCATGCCGTGGCGCGGCTCCGTGCCGGCGGTGCTGCCGCAGACGGTTCCAGTCCCGCCGCCGGACTTCAGCCATGTGAGCGACGCACCGGAGCTCCATGTCGCCGTCGAGCCCTATGTTCCCCGGCACATCACCGTCGACCCGCTGCCATCCGCGGGGCCGGAGGAAGTCGAGTTCGCCCTGGTGGCTTCGCCCGCCCGGCCGGAACCGACGAAATCCTTCGAGGACATGGCGCGCGGCGATCTGGTCGGCTACCGGCCCCTTCCGCTGCAGGCGCCTCGCCAGGGTGTGGCTGACCCGCTGCACCTGATCGCCGGCCTCACCAAGCGCCATGCCGGGCGGCTGGCGGAGGTTGGGATCTTCCATTTCAGCCAGATCGCGTCCTGGACCCCGCAGGAATTGGCGTGGGTCGCGGCCTATCTGGGTGTTGGTGACGCCATCGACGACAAGGACTGGGTTGGCCAGGCGATGCGCTTCGCCAGTGCCGACGAGCCGGTGCGCGCGCCGGAGCCGGTTCCGAAGACGGCTTCTGCGGCGAAGGCCAAGCCAGCCAGAAAGCGAAAGGTGGCGAAGCCGGCTGAAGAGGGTATCGCGACGGAGGCGAGCGCGCCGGCCAGGCGTGCCGCGGCCAAACGGGCCTCGGCTGCCGAGCCAGCGGCAAAGGCCAAGCCAGCGGCGAAGGCGAAGCCGGCAGCAAAGACCGAGGCCGCCACGCGCAGTGGGCCGGCGAAACCACGCGCGCGCCGGAAGTCGAAAGGCGCCGCCGACAGCGCGGCACCCGATATCGATCCGGCAACGACCGCGCCGAACACAGCGCCACCGGGTCCGGGGCCCGAGGCCGATGTCGCCCCGCCGGCAGAGCCGTCGACCGGCGCGGCTCCTGCTGGAGCCGATCCTGCAGATCATCGCCGCGAGCCGTGACGCAGCAAATCTTGCGTGAAAGCGCGCCGCGATGATCCTCAGGATGCGGGCGGGATGGGGCCCGCCCGTCTTGCTGTCTCAGGAAGTGTCGATCAGCTGCGGCCGCCGCGATTGAGATCGCGGTTGATCACCAGCGCCGGCTCGCCGAGGCGGGCGCGGTAGACCTGCAAGTTCTCCATGCAGCGCATGACATAGTTGCGGGTCTCGCTGAACGGAATCCGCTCGATCCAGTCGACGGCGTCGACATTCGGATCGCGCGGGTCGCCATATTGCTCGACCCACTTCATCACGCGACTCCGGCCGGCATTGTAGGCGGCGAACGACATGATGTAGGAGCCGTCGAAGCCATCGACCAGCTTGGCGAGATGGGCAGCGCCCAGCGTGGCGTTATAGCCGGCATCGGTGGTCAGGCGGTCGAGCGAGTAGGGCAGGCCGGCCGCCTTGGCGACCACCTTGGCCGTGCCCGGCATGAGCTGCAGCAGGCCGCGCGCGCCAGCATGGCTGACCGCGCCGGGATTGAAGGCGCTTTCCTGCCTGGCGATCGCATAGACGATCGACTTCTCGATGCTGGTGGTCTTGACAGAACGCGGAATGGCAGCGGTCGGGAAGGCCAGCGTCTCGACCGGCAGTCCGCGCGTATAGGCCTTCTTGCCGACCTGCAGGGCCAGCTGATGCTGTCCGCGCTTTTCGGCCATCTGTGCCAGCAGCGCCATTTCCGCCGGATTGGTCAGTGTCTCGGACAGGCGGACATAGAAGGCGCGCGAGCGGTCATTGTAGCCGGCGGCGGCGAAACGCTGCGCCGCCTGGACCATCGGTCGGCTGTTGAAGCGTTTTTGCACCGCGCTGTCGGCGGCGGGCGGCGAAGAGAGCCGCAGCTGCTTGACGCCGAGCTTGGCAGCAGCGAGCTGGCCATAGAAGGTCGTCGGATAGGCGGCGGCGAGGCGATATTGTGCCTGCGCTTCGGCCTTCTCGCCCATCGCCTCGGCCGTCCGGCCGAGCCAGTATTCGGCACGCGACTGGCTGAGCGGCATGCTGGACACGGCCTGAATCGCCTGGAAATGGCGCCGTGCGGTGGCAGGGCTGTTCAGGAAGCGCAGCGCATACCAGCCGGCGTGGAATTCGGCGTCGGCCTGGTTGCTGCTCGATTCGGCGGCATGCTCCGCGACCAGCTTGTAGGCGAGCTTGGGATTGCCGAGGTCGAGCAATTCGCGCGACAGCACGCGGCGCTCGATCCACCAGGCGTCGGGATTGACGAGGGCTGCGCCGTCGCGCGGTGCCGTCAGCATGAGGGCGGCAGCGTCCCGGTAGTTTTCGCCGCGGCGCAGGAACTGGACCTTGGAATAGATATAGCCGGGATCCTTGCGCAGGCGGGCGGGCACCTTGTTGAGCAGGGCGCCGGCGTTCTTGTCCTTGCGGATCACCGCGGCGCGGGCCGCCGCGAGGTGCTGGTAATCGCCGCCGAGCCGCTTGCCCATGGCAAGGCCTTCGGCCGCGTCGTCGTCATAGAAGAACTTGTCCATCCGGGCCTTGTGGTCGGCCGTCGTCAGGAGCGAGCCGAACTCCTTCAGAATGGTCGCCTCGGTGCTCTCGGAGAACGAATCCTTGCGCCATTTCGGGCGCAGCAGATTGGCGGCGTCCTTGGTCCGGCCGGCGCTGACATAGGCCCGCAGCAGCAGCAGCGTCCCTTCGTCCGAGCCCGGCATGGTGCCGCCGAAGGCACCGATCACGGTCGCCGGATCGGCGTTCATGCGGGTCAGCGCCTGCTCGGCGCGCCGGCGCAGCAGGGCCTGGTTGGGCCAGTCGGGCAGTTCCTGCGTCACCTGTGTGATCTGTGCGACGGTGACGTCCGGGCTGCCGCTTTGGGCGACGAGCCAGGCGATGATGTCCTGGTTCGTCTTGTCCGGCATCATCCGGCCGAGCGCCTGCGCCTTGCCGATCTGGCCGCTGTCGATCAGCTTCAGCGCGGCATCAAGGCCGAGCTGGCTGGGGGAGAAGCGTTCGACCAGGTCGTTCGCCTGCGAGGCGGCGCCGGCCTTGGCCGGACGGGTCGGCTTGGCGACGGGGGTGATGCCCGAGGTGATGATTTCGGCCGAGGCTTCCCGACCGGGATTGGCACGCGGGCGCGGTGTCGAGGACGCCAGCGCATCGGCCGCGATGGAGAGGCTGATCAGCGCGCAGCCTGCGACCTGGGTCAGCATCCATCCGCGACGCTGCCAGCTGCGATCCGCTCTCACGACCATGTCATCCCTCTCGTTTATGTCCCGCCCGTCTGCGGCGCATCCTGGACCACGGTCCCGATACGGCGATGACAAGGTCACTCGACGCAATCCACCCTAACAAGTACTCCCGACCATAAGCCGCCATGGTGAACAAAGGCTTGACGCAGCCTGCTGTCCGATGCGCAGGTGTTGCCCTGCCAAGGGGCAGCGATTATGTTCGCCGCCCAAGAGTTAGAGCACAAAACAGAGCATGTTGGACCGATCCACCCTCGGTCAAGATCGGGGGGGAATTCGGCCAATTGACGGCAACAGGTGGAAGCGCGCGATGTTCAAGGGTTCGATCACAGCCATGGTCACCCCGATGCGAGAGAATTCGGTCGATGAGGACGCGCTGCGTTCCTTCATCGATTGGCAGATCGCCGAGGGTACCCATGGTCTTGTGCCCGTCGGCACAACCGGCGAGAGCCCGACCTTGTCGCACGCCGAGCACAAGCGCGTCGTCGAGATCACCATCGAGGTCGCGGGTGGTCGCGTTCCGGTGATCGCGGGCGCCGGCTCCAACAACACGGCCGAGGCCATCGATCTCGCCCGCCATGCCGAGAAGGCCGGCGCGGACGCCGTGCTCGTCGTCACGCCCTACTACAACAAGCCCAACCAGGAGGGCTTGTACCAGCACTACAAGGCGATCAACGACGCCATCGGCATTCCGATCATCATCTACAACATCCCGCCGCGCTCGATCATCGACATGTCGGTGGAGACGATGGCGCGCCTGTTCGAACTGAAGAACATCATCGGCGTCAAGGATGCGACGGCCAAGCTCGACCGCGTCAGCCTGCAGCGTCACGCCATGGGGCCGGAGTTCCTGCAGCTTTCGGGCGAGGACGGCACGGCGCTGGCCTTCATGGCACATGGCGGCCATGGCTGCATCTCGGTCGCCTCCAATGTCGCGCCGCGTCTTTGCGCCGAATTCCAGGAGGCCTGCATGGCGGGCGATTTCGCCCGCGCGCTGACCTACCAGGACCGGCTGATGCCGTTGCACCATGCGATCTTCATCGAGCCGAACCCGACCGGCGTGAAGTATGCGCTCTCGCTGCTCGGCCGCATGGACGACCGCGTCCGCTTGCCGCTCGTCGGCATTTCCGACACCACCAAGACGGCTATCCGCAGCGCCATGGCGCATGCGGGGCTGATCAACTGAAGGCAGTGAATCATGAGTAGCGGCACCGGCGATCCGCGTTATCGGCTTGCCGCCGACAATCGACGCGCACGCTACGATTTCGAGATCGGCCAGACCTACGAGGCGGGCATCATGCTGACCGGCACGGAGATCAAGTCTCTCCGTGGCGGGCGCAGCACGATCGGCGATTCCTATGCCGCCGAAAAGGGCGGCGAGGTGTGGCTGTTCAACGCCTATATCCCCGAATATCTACAGGCCAATCAGTTCAACCACGAGACCCGTCGTCCGCGAAAACTCCTCCTGCACAAGAAGGAGATCGCACGGCTTTCGCAGGCCGTGCAGCGCGAGGGCATGACGATCGTGCCGCTCAAGATCTTCTTCAACGAGAAGGGGCGGGCCAAGGTCGAGATCGCGCTGGCGCGCGGCAAGAAGCAGCACGACAAGCGCCAGACCGAGAAGGCGCGTGACTGGAACCGCGAGAAGAGCCGGTTGATGCGCGACAAGGGCTGACGCCCTTCGTAACGTTCGGATGAATTGGAAAGCCCGGTCGCATATTGCGGCCGGGCTTTTTCGTGTCGACCATCGCACACAAAAAAAGCCCCGCCGATAAATCGGCGAGGCTCTTGTCGTCTGTCCGTCCGGTGGATTGCGCCACCGGACGGGATATCGCCGAGGCGGCCTGTTACCAGGAGCGCTTCAGGAACAGGTTGGCCGTCCAGGAGTCGCCCGAGTAGTCGGTCGCGTAGTTGGCGAGCGTCGGGCCGTCCTTGAGGTCGACGTCCGTGTAGAACACGTCGGCGACGAGCTCGAGGCCCTTGACCGGAGCGTAGGCGGTGTTGAAGCCAACGCGCCAAGCGTCGACCTTCATGTCTTCCAGGTAGCCCGAGCCGTCGAAGCTGGCATAGCCGCCCGAGAGCGACGACCAGAGCTGCGGGGTCCAGACGTGCTTGTACGAAGCAAGCGCGCTCCAGCTCGTGCCCGAAGCGGCCGAGAACAGGTTGTTGTCGAGGCCGAGGGCGCCGACGACCGACGTGCCGCCCGAGATACCCGTGAACGAGTTGGCGTTGTCGCCATAGGCAGCCGACACGAAGAAGCGATCGCCAGCCGAGAAGTTGTCGAGAGCGACTTCGAGACCACCACCGATGGCCCAGCCGTCCTTGCCGTCAGCCGCGGTGCCGGGGTTGGCGAAGTCGTAGTCAACAGCCGAGTTCGTGTAGGCAGCGGCGACCTTCGCCGCGAAGATGCCCGACGAGTAGGTGACGGCGGCGATGATGTCCGGAACGTTGTCGTTGCCGAATTCGTTGCCGTTGGTGTCGACGAAGTAGCCGTACGAACCGCGATCGCGCTGGTCTTCGATCGACAGGGCGAGACCGAAGCCGTTGACGGCGTAGGTCAGCTGGATGTGATCGGTGGTCGAATCCGAACCGAACATGCCGGTGTCGTCATAGCCGCGGCCGAAGTCGAACAGCGACGTGAAGTAACCAGCCTTCAGCGGGCCGAGCTCCAGGTAGGCGCTGTCGACGTAGGCCGACTTGGTCGACTCGTTGATGCTGTCCTGAAGCGAGCCGGCGTTGCCAGCTTCGTTGCCGGTCTTGGCGCGCATGTCGATGAAGCCGGTCAGGTTACCGTACTCGGTGACCGACGAAGCCGTCAGCTGGATCGAAACTTCCGTGTAGAAGTTGCCCCAGTTGTTGTTCGAGCTGTTCAGGCCGCCGAAGTCGCCGCCGCCGAAGGACGTGCCGAACTCGACGTAGCCGCCGACCTTGATGCAGGTGTCGGTGCCGGGGGAGTAGAAGAAGCCGGCGCCGAAGGCGTCGCAAACCTTCACGTAGTCGACCGGCTCGGCGACCGTGAGATCGGCTGCCTGGGCGCCGCTTGCGAGCACGATTGCTGCGGCCGAGCCGAGCAGAAGGGACTTAAAGTTCATAACCTGACCTCTGGTTGTCAGGGGATCGGAAGGCGCCTGGCTGCCTACGGCCCGCGCTGTTTCCAGCGCTGCGAAGCGGCGTGCCTGGCCCTGTTCCCCCAGCCAATGAGCTGTCCGCAACCCCCCATGGGAAGCGGACAGGACTTTCTCCAAATCACTCGTCGAAAGTCAGGTGAACTTAGCGAGGAAGGTGATTCACGTAACTCAAAAACAGCCAGGCTTCCGATATGTATGGATGATTGTAAGCTTGAGTGGCTATTTTGCTGCACCTCCCGTTTTGGAAGGTGTGACGGCTTTGGAGATCCGGTGGGGAGCCGGGCGGCCTGTCGGCGGGGAAGGGCGCTCGACCGGCAGAGGGCTCGGGCGGAGGGCGCTTCCTAAGGGCCTGGATGCCAGGATCGCCGGCCGCTTCCAGCGGGAGACACCATCTCTATGTGGCGAGGCTGTGTCGAAACCGATCGCCAATGGCGCGTTCGGGGCGCGTCTTGCCAGGCCGGGGCGGGCGGGCGCTAGAGCGGGCCGGCGTCGAGGAACTCGCGCACGTCCGAGAAAACGGCGCGGAACATATCCGTCGTCAGGACGCCGGTGTTCGTGTTGTAGCGAGAGCAATGGTAGCTGTCGAAAACGGTAAGTGAACCGATGTTATGATGTGCGCGATGGGCAAATTTGTGCCGCGCCATCTTCTCGCCGAGCGCCACGACGACGCTGTCATGCGCGATCTTGCCGAGCGCGATCACGGCCCGCAGCCGGGGCATGGCGCGCAGGGTGGCGGTGAGGAACGGACGGCAGCCGCGGATCTCGTCCGTCGTCGGCTTGTTCTCGGGGGGCACGCAGCGCACCGCATTGGTGATCGCCGTGTCGATCGGCGTCAGGCTGTCGTCGGGCCTTGCCTCGAACACGCCGCGCGCAAAGCCGAACTCGATCATCGTCTGGTAGAGCAGGTCGCCGGCATAGTCGCCCGTGAACGGGCGACCGGTGCGGTTGGCGCCGCGCAGGCCCGGCGCCAGTCCGACGATCAGCAGGCGCCCGTCATCCACCCCGAAGGAGGGAACGGGCGCATTGTTCCAGTCCGGCTGCTTGGCCCGCCACTCTTCCCGGAAGGCGACGAGGCGCGGGCAGAGCGGGCAGTCACGAGACGGATCCGAGAAAGACAGTGTCACGGACGGCTCGGGCTCAGTTCTCGTCGTCGAAATCGTCGTCGAAGTTGCTGCTCGCGTGCTGGCGCTCGATGCTGCGGTGGGCGCGCTCGGACGGATCGCGGCCGATCCGGTTCTGCAGGCTGACCAGGTCGATGAAATGGTCGGCCTGGCGCCGCAATTCGTCGGCGATCATCGGCGGCTGGGTCGCCAGCGTCGAAATCACCGACACCTTGCGTCCCTTGCGCTGCACCGCCTCGACCAGCGAGCGGAAATCGCCGTCGCCGGAAAACAGCACGACATGGTCGACATGCTCGGCCACTTCCATGACATGGACGGCCAGTTCGATATCCATGTTTCCCTTGACCTTGCGGCGGCCGGCGGCGTCGAAGAACTCCTTGGTCGGCTTGGTCACGACCGTGTAGCCGTTGTAGTCGAGCCAGTCGATCAAGGGCCGGATCGAGGAGTACTCCTGATCCTCCGACAGCGCCGTGTAATAATAGGCGCGCATCAGATAGCCCTTGGACTGGAACTCGACGAGGAGTTTCTTGTAGTCGATGTCGAACGCGAGGGCCTTTGCGGCTGCGTATAAATTGGCGCCATCGATAAAGAGTGCGATCTTTTCGCGTGCGTCGAACATGTGCAGACCCAATAATCTAAATCAACGACAATGATAGTATGATTGAGCGAGAAAGGCCTAATCCAAGCCCGACTCGAAACAGCAATATCGAATCAATATAGGGTGTCCGCCGCTCCCGCAAACGGTCCGGATGCCTCGTTTGTGAGCGATCCGGAGCGCTGTAGTCCCCTGCGGCAAGGTGGTGAGAAGCGTATAAACCCTTGCAATCCGGCGGCTGCGCACTTATTCATGCGCGCTTGAACCCCAGATTTTCCCGAACAGGAGACCTGACATGGCGCGCGTCACCGTGGAAGATTGCGTCGACAAGGTCGAGAACCGCTTCGAGCTGGTACTCCTTGCCGGCCACCGTGCTCGCATGATCGCCAGCGGCTCGCCGCTGACGATCGATCGCGACAACGACAAGAACCCCGTCGTTGCGCTCCGCGAGATCGCCGACGAGACCGTCCATCCGGACGATCTCAAGGAGGATCTGATCCATTCGCTGCAGAAATACGTCGAGGTCGACGAGCCCGAGCAGGATATGCAGCTCCTGGCCGACGATTCGGCGGATGAAGACAACGGCGTCGCCTTCGACCGCATGTCGGAAGAAGACCTGCTGCGCGGTCTCGAGAACATGGTTCCGCCGGACAAGCAGGACGACTTCTGAGGCGTCACGTCGCACAGGGGCTAAACGCTTGTCGTTTGGCCCCGTTCGCTATCCTATATGAATGGATAGCCTTTTGGCCGGGTTATGCCCGGCCTATTCGTGTGCCTTCGGAAATTGCGCCATGATGCGCCAGTATGAACTCCTCGAGCGTGTCCAGCGGTATAATCCGCATGCCGACGAGGGGCTTTTGAACAAGGCCTATGTGTATGCCATGCAGAAGCATGGCTCGCAGCGGCGCGCCAATGGCGATCCCTACTTCTCGCACCCGCTCGAAGTCGCCGGCATCCTCACCGACCTGAAGCTCGACGACGCGACCATCGCGGTCGCGCTGCTGCACGACACCATTGAGGACACGGACGCCACGCGCTCCGAGATCGATGGCATGTTCGGCGAGGACATCGGCCGGCTGGTCGAGGGTCTCACCAAGATCAAGCGCCTCGATCTGGTGACCAAGAAGGCCGCCCAGGCCGAGAATTTCCGCAAGCTCCTGCTCGCCATCTCCGAGGATGTGCGCGTGCTGCTGGTGAAGCTGGCCGACCGGCTTCACAACATGCGCACGCTGCATTTCATGCCGGAGGAGAAGCGCGGCCGCATCGCCGAGGAAACGCTGGAGATCTATGCGCCGCTGGCCGGCCGCATGGGCATGCACGACATGCGCGAGGAGCTCGAGGAGCTCGCCTTCGCCGTCGTCAATCCCGAGGCGCATCTCGCCGTCACCAACCGGCTGGCCGAGGTTCGCACGCGCAATGAGAGCCTGATCGAGGAGATCGAGAAGGATCTGCGCGAGAAGCTCGAGAAGCACGGCATGAAGGCCAAGGTCTACGGCCGAACCAAGCGTCCCTATTCGATCTTCCGCAAGATGGAGCGGAAGGCCGTCTCGTTCGAGCAGCTCTCCGACATCATCGGCTTCCGCGTCATCCTCGAGACGACGGCGGAGTGCTACGCGGCGCTCGGCATCGTCCATACCACCTGGCCGACCGTGCCCGGGCGTTTCAAGGACTATATCTCGACGCCGAAGCAGAACGACTACCGGTCGATCCACACCACCGTTGTCGGACCCGGCCGCCAGCGCGTCGAGCTGCAGATCCGCACCCGCGAGATGAACGACGTCGCCGAATACGGTATCGCCGCGCACGCGCTCTACAAGGACAAGGGCAACGGCAATCTCTCCGACGAGAGCCGTGCCTATACCTGGCTGCGCCGCACGGTCGAGATGCTGGCCGAAGGCGACACGCCGGAGGAATTCCTCGAGAACACCAAGCTCGAGCTGTTCCACGACCAGGTGTTCTGCTTCACGCCGAAGGGGCGGCTGATCGCGCTGCCGCGCGGCGCGACGCCGATCGACTTCGCCTATGCGGTCCATACCGACATCGGCGATACCTGCGTCGGCTGCAAGATCAACGGCCGCATGATGCCGCTGACGACCGAGCTGCATAATGGCGACGAGGTCGAGATCATCTGCTCCAAGGCGCAAGTGCCGCCGCCGGCCTGGGAATCGATCGCCATCACCGGCAAGGCGCGTGCCTCGATCCGCCGCGCCGCCCGCACCGCGATCCGCAAGCAATATGCCGGTCTCGGCCGCAAGATCGTCGAACGCGCCTTCGAGCGTGCCGGTCGCGATTTCTCCGAGGATCGGCTGAAGGCGGCGCTGCCGCGCCTGGCGCAGCAGAATATCGAGGACATGCTGGCCTCCGTCGGTCGTGGCGAGATCCCATCCGTCAACGTGCTGAAGGCGGTCTATCCCGATCACAAGGAAGAGCGGGCCGCCGTGCCGAAGGGCGGCAACGGCACCGGCGGCGAGCCGGGCTGGTTCGGGTTGAAGAAGGGCTCGGGCATGATGTTCCGCGTGCCGAACGGCGAGCCGCCGGCCGAATTGCCGGCCATCCCGATTCGCGGCTTGCATGGCGACATGCCCGTGCGCTTCGCGCCCGAGGCCGGCGCCGTGCCTGGCGACCGCATCGTCGGCATCATGACGCCGGGCGAGGGCATTACCATCTATCCGATCCAGTCGCCGGCCCTGAAGGACTTCGACGACGAGCCGGATCGTTGGCTCGATGTGCGCTGGGATATCGACGCCGCCAATCGCGAGCGCTTCCCCGCTCGCATCGAGGTGACGGCGATCAACGAGCCCGGCACGCTGGCGCAGATCGCCCAGATCATCGCCGACAATGACGGCAACATCTCGAACCTGCGCATCGTCAAGAGCGCCCCCGATTTCTCGGAGCTGGCGATCGACCTCGAGGTGTGGGACCTGAAGCATCTCAATCGCCTTTTGAGCGACCTTCGCGAACGCCATGTCGTGAGCGCTGCCAACCGCGTCAACGCCTGACGGCCGCGACGGCAAGATCTGGACTGGATACAGAATGAATCAAGCTGAAATCCTCGACGTTTTCCGCGCATCCGGCGCTCTGCTCGAGGGCCATTTCATCCTGAGTTCAGGGCTGCGCAGTCCGATCTTCCTGCAGAAGGCCCGCGTCTTCATGTATCCGGACCGGACCGAGCGCCTCTGCAAGGCGCTGGCCGAGAAAATCCGCGAGACGGGCATCGAATTCGACCTGATCGTGTCGCCGGCTCTCGGGGGGCTGATCCCCGGCTATGAGACGGCCCGCCATCTCGGCGTCCCGGCTATGTGGGTCGAGCGCGAGCAGGGCGAGTTCCGCCTGCGCCGGTTCGAGCTGCCGGAAAACGCCCGCATCATTGTCGTCGAGGACATCGTCAGCACCGGTCTGTCGATCCGCGAGACGATCAGCGCGATCCGGGCGATTGGCGGCAATGTCGTCGCCGCCGCCTGCCTGATCGACCGCTCGGACGGCGAGGCCGAGGTAGGTGTGCCGCTGGTGGCGCTGACGCGCTACAAGGTGCCCGCCTATCCGGTCGACCAGCTGCCGCCGGAACTTGCCGCCATTCCCCCGGTGAAGCCGGGCAGCCGCAGCCTCGCCTGAGGCAGGCCCACGAGAGCGATTGCCGCATTTCATGCTGTTCCGTCGCCGCCGCCCCCTGAAGCCGCATCAGAAACTGGTCCAGTTCGTGTGGCCCAAGGGTGGCTGGGCGCGTGCCCTGCGCTATTACGGCAAGCGGCTGTTGCGCCTCTCCGGCTCACCGCATTCGATCGCCAGCGGTTTCGCGGTCGGCGTCGGGCTGGCGATGACGCCGTTTCTCGGCTTTCACTACCTGCTCTGCTTCGTCGCCGCCTTCCTGGTGCGCGGTAACGTGCTCGCCGCGGTGCTCGGCACCTCGATCGGCAACCCGCTGACCTTCCCGTTGATCTGGTTCGGCACCTTCGAAACCGGCAGCCTGATCCTCGGCTGGTTCGGGCGCCGGCCCGAGCCTATCGATTTCGATCATTTGGCGCACAAGCTGCTGACCGATTCCTGGCGCGAGATCTGGCCGATCCTCGAACCCATGCTGATCGGCGCCATACCGATTGCACTGGTGCTGGGTGCGGTCTCTTATGTTCTCGTCTATATCGCCGCCATGGGCTTCCAGTCGTCGCGCCGGGAGAGATTCGCCGTACGCCGCAGAACGCTGCACGGCCACCATCATCGGCATTGAGTGAAAGGGGATCACGTCGTGACTGTCCGCAACGAACTTCGCCTCGGCGTCAATGTCGATCACGTCGCGACGATCCGGAATGCGCGCGGCGGCGTGCATCCCGATCCGGTTCGCGCGGCGCAGCTCGCGGCAGCCGCAGGCGCCGACGGCATCACGGCGCATCTGCGCGAAGACCGGCGCCACATCATCGACAGCGACATCGAACGCCTGCGCGCCGAAATCGCCCTGCCGCTCAACTTCGAGATGGCGGCGACGCGCGAAATGGTCGACATCGCGCTGCGCCACAAGCCGCACGCCGCCTGCATCGTGCCGGAGCGCCGCGAGGAGCGGACGACGGAAGGCGGTCTCGACGCCGCCGGCCAGCTCGCCCATCTCCTGCCGATGGTGCGCGAACTCGGAAGCGCCGGCATTCGCGTTTCGCTGTTCATCGCGGCCGACCGCCAGCAGATCGACGCCGCCGTCGCGCTGGGCGCGCCGGTCGTCGAGCTGCATACCGGCACCTATTGCGAGGCGATCGAGGCCGGGCCCGAGGCATTCGAGCGCGAGCGCGCGCGGATTGAGGATGCCGCCCGATATGGCGCCGGCCTCGGCCTCGAAATCCACGCGGGTCACGGGCTGACGTTCGACACGGTCAAGCCGATCGCCGCAATCCCGGTGATCCGCGAGCTCAATATCGGCCACTTCCTGATCGGCGAGGCGGTGTTTATCGGCCTCGAACAGTCGATCAGGACCATGCGCGGCCTGATGGACGAGGCGCGCGCCACGGCGGATGCGCTGTCATGATCATCGGGCTTGGCAGCGACCTGATCGACATCCGCCGTGTCGAAAAGACCCTCGAACGGTTCGGCACGCGCTTCACGGAGCGCGTCTTCACCGAGATCGAGCAGAAGAAGTCCGACCGGCGCGCCCAGCGGGCGGCGTCCTATGCCAAGCGCTTTGCCGCCAAGGAAGCCTGCGCCAAGGCGCTCGGCACCGGTCTCAACCACGGCGTCTTCTGGCGCGACATGGGCGTGGTCAACCTGCCGAGCGGCAAGCCGACCATGGCGCTGACGGGCGGCGCGGCCGAACAGCTGGCCCGCATGATGCCGGCGAACCACCATGCCGCCATCCATCTGACCATCACCGACGACTACCCGCTGGCGCAGGCCTTCGTAATCATCGAGGCCTTGCCAGATATCGTCTGAAGCGGCTTTCCGGGATCCGATCCTGCGGCTTACTGACGGTTTCCCATTTGTCGCGGCGCAATTTCTGGGCGATGTCCGGCCATGCGTTGCGCCGGCGTCGGTGACTCGATATGAACCACGTTCTGCCAGACGGTGGGATGCACGAAAGACGGATCGGAAGGACGCATGAGCGTGGCGGGCGAGAAATACAAGGCCGAGCGCGGCGGCATGGGCGAAACCTTCAAGATCGTCTTCAACGCGCTCATCCTGGCGCTGATCGTCCGGACCTTCCTGTTCCAGCCGTTCAATATTCCGTCGGGTTCGATGAAGTCGACCTTGCTGGTCGGCGACTATCTGTTCGTGTCGAAATACGCCTACGGCTACAGCAAGTATTCGATTCCGTTCGCGCCGGACCTGTTCTCGGGCCGCGTCTGGGCAACCCCGCCGGAGCGCGGCGACGTCGCCGTCTTCAAGCTGCCGCGCGATCCGTCCGTCGACTATATCAAGCGGGTGATCGGCCTGCCGGGCGACAAGATCCAGATGATCGACGGCGTGCTGCAGATCAACGGCAAGCCGGTGCCGAAGGAAAAGATCGACGACTATGTGACGACCGACGAGTTCGGGACCGAGACGCATGTGCCGCGCTACAAGGAAACGTTGCCGAACGGCGTCAGCTATACGGTGCTCGACCTCGATCCGCGCAGCTTCTCGGACGACACGCCAGTATATGAAGTGCCGGCGGATCACTATTTTATGATGGGCGACAACCGCGACAATTCCACCGACAGTCGCGTTCTGGGAGCAGTGGGCTACGTTCCGTTCGAGAACTTTGTCGGCCGTGCCGGCATGGTGTTCTTCTCCGTCGAGGAGGGTGCGCAGGCCTGGCAATTCTGGAAGTGGCCCTGGACCGTTCGTTTTGACCGACTTTTTAAGGTGATCTGAGCTTGGCCTCCGAAGAACCGTTGCAGCGTCTCGAAGAAAGGATTGGTCATCGGTTTTCGAGCCGCGGTCATCTGGTTCGTGCGCTGACCCATGCGAGCGCCGTGGCGGAGAGCCATCTGGCGCCGGGCGAAAGCTATCAGCGCCTGGAGTTTCTGGGCGACCGCGTGCTGGCGCTCGTCATCGCCGACATGCTCCTCGAAGCGTTTCCCGATGCCGACGAGGGCGAGCTGGCGCGCCGGCTGACCGGGTTGGTACGCAATGAGAGCTGCGCCGAAGTGGCGCTCGATATCGATCTCGGCAGCTGGATCCGGCTCGGCGGCGGCGAAGTGCAGTCCGGCGGACGGCGCAAGGCCGCGATCCTCGGCGATGTCTGCGAGGCGGTGATCGGTGCTATCTTCGTCGATGGTGGATTGCCGGCGGCACGCGCCTTCATCGATCGCAACTGGCGCAAGCGCATGCTCAACTGGACCGGGCCCTTGCGCGACGCCAAGACGACGCTGCAGGAATGGGTGCAGGGCCGCGGCCTTGCCGCCCCGAAATATGAAATTGCCGAGCGGAGCGGGCCTGACCACGCTCCGCATTTTACAGTCGAAGTGAAGATCGAGGGCATGCCTATCGTCCTCGGTTCGGGCCGATCGCGGCGCGAGGCAGAGCAGAAGGCGGCGACCGCCGTGCTGCGTGCCCAGGGCGTATGGAGAGAAGAAACGCATGCCGTCTGATCTGGTGAATACCGAGGAGACCCCGACCCGCTGTGGTTTTGTCGCGCTGATCGGCGCGCCGAACGCCGGCAAGTCGACCCTCCTCAACCAGCTGGTGGGCACGAAGATATCGATCGTCACCCACAAGGTGCAGACGACGCGCGCCATCATGCGCGGCATCGCGCTCGAAGGCGCCTCGCAGATCATCTTCGTCGACACGCCCGGCATCTTCCAGCCGAAGCGCCGCCTCGACCGCGCCATGGTGGAGACCGCCTGGGGCGGCGCCAAGGATGCCGATCTCATCTGCGTGCTGATCGATGCCGAGCGCAGCAACAAGGGCGAGACGGCCCAGATCCTGGACAAGGTCGCGGCGATCAAGGGTCCGAAGATCCTGGTGATCAACAAGATCGACACGGTTCGCCACGAATCGCTGCTGGAAATGGCGGCGAAGGCCAATGCGACCGTGAAGTTCGAGCAGACCTTCATGATCTCGGCCCTCAAGGGCCATGGCTGCAAGGATCTGATGAGCTTCCTGGCCGGCCGCGTTCCGCTCGGTCCCTGGCTCTACCCCGAGGACCAGATCTCCGACCTGCCGCTTCGCGCGCTGGCCGCCGAGATCACGCGCGAGAAGATGTTCCTGCGCCTGCATGACGAGCTGCCCTACCAGTCGACCGTCGAGACGGAACTCTGGAAGGACCAGGCCGACGGCTCGACCCGAATCGAGCAAACGATCTATGTCGAGCGCGAGAGCCAGAAGAAGATCGTCATCGGCCACAAGGGCGAGACGATCAAGGGTATCTCGATGGCCGCGCGCACCGAGATCCAGGAAATGGCCGAGCGGCCGGTCCACCTGTTCCTGTTCGTCAAGGTTCGCGAGAACTGGGGCGACGACCCGGAGCGATATCGCGAGATGGGGATCGAGTTCCCCCGCGGCTGAGGCAGGATTTTGTTGCCTCTCCCTGAGGGATGCCTTTGCGAACATCGAAGGCGGTCACGGCGCACCGGCAGGGCCTCGTCGCCCCGGCGAAGGCCGGGGCCCATGAGCACCGGCCAGGCAAGCCGAATGCCAGCCTTCTGGCTGCTGGCCGGTGTGTCTGGATCCCGGCCTTCGCCGGGATGACGGCGGAAGGGCGCCGGTGTTGTGCGAAGTTCTCTCAGAGGAGACCTTTGCAGACCCCGTCCCTCTCATGCTGAGGAGCCCCGAAGGGGCGTCTCGAAGCAGGCAGAGCGGACGTGCAAGTCCAAGTGAATCCTGCCCTTCGGTCGTGCGTCTTCGAGACGGCTTTCTCCGAAAGCCTCCTCAGGATGTTGGATATGGGGTGCTGCAGGACTGCTTTCAGGGTTCTGCAAGGGGCTCCAGAGGGTGAGGTGAAGAACGGCGGTCCGTTCAGCGCGGCGGATGCCCCGCGCGCTCGTCCCGCAGCCGCTTCATATAGTCCGCCAGCGTCCGGCCCTTCTCGGGTTTGAAGATGTCGTCGAGGATCGACGCATCGACGATGCGGTCTAGGCGGAACATGCGGAAATCCCCGCGCAGTTCGCACCAGGCCGTCGCCGTCCAGGCATGGCCCCAGGCCTCGATCGCCAGCGGTCGGATGACTCGCCCGGTCAGTGCCTCGGTGGCGCTGCGATAGTTCAATTGCATCTTGCGTCGCTGCCGGATCGCCTGCCGGAACAGGGGCAGTTGCGCATTGGCGGCGGCGATCAGGGCCGGTGAATTGACGCTGACCGCATCGCGCCAGATCTCGCCTCGGCGCGCTTCCGGGAGCACAGCGTCGATCTTGACCAGTGCCTCGCGGGCGGCCGCGGCGAGTTCGGGATCGGCCCAGGCCTCGACGAAACGGGCGCCGAGCGCCAGGCCCTCCAGCTCCGCCTGCGAGAAGGCGAGGGGCGGCAGCAGCAGAGTTCCGCGCAGCACATAGCCGACGCCGCGCTCGCCCTCGATCGGAACGCCGGTCGCCACCAGGGCGTCGATGTCGCGATAAACCGTCCGGACCGACACTTCCAGCCGATCGGCAATCTCCTGCGCCGTCCTGAGGCGGGCGCCGCGCAGGATCTGCACGATATCGAACAGGCGGTCGGCGCGCCGCATGCGGATCAGCCGGAATAGGCGACGGGATAGTAGCCGCGTTCGAAGGTCGGCCTGTCGATCAGGGCAGAGAAGGCGGCGGCATCGGGATTGGCGGCGAGCCGCTCGCTGGCAGTGCGGGCCGAGTCGCGATCGAGCCAGTGAACGATCTCCGTCCACCTGCCATTTTCCGCGCGCGCGATGCTGCGCGCGAGAAAACCGCGCTGCCGGCGCAGGATCCCCATCGTGTCGTCGGCGGCCCGGACAAACTGGTGTTCGTCGATGCCGGGGACGAGGGAATAGGAGCTGATTTCCAGCACATTGCTGTTCATGGCGCGATCCCCGCGGATACTTTCGATGCTGCCAATATAACCATACCCAACTGACAACGTTGTGTCAGTTGGTTTCATGGCTCCTGACAGAATCGTCATGAGCCGAAGTCGGTCTATCGGGGGCTCCAGTCGACGAACCGGCCGTGGAAATCGGCGCGCGCAATCTCGCGGGTAGCGCCGCCGGGCCAGGTCGTCAGACGAACGCCGGCGGTTCCGGGTTTCTCGTCCGCCTCCATGCGGAGCCAGGCAAGCGGTGTCGCGGCCGTCGCCTTCCGCCCGACTTCGTCGAGGCTCGCCGTGATCGCCGCCTGCGTCGCGCCCGGCAGGTACTGCCACATGATGGTATGGGCCAGCACACGCAGCGTCCCCGAAGTCTGAGGCGCGGACAGTCGCCGCTCGACCCAGGCCGCGGCATCCGCTTTCTCGACCCGCCATGAGGCGGCCGCCGCGACGTCGAGCGCGGCGCTGGCCCGAGCGAGCCGCTCCGTCTGGTCGGCCCAGATATAGGCGAGGAGCCGCTCGCGATCCCGCTTCGATCGGGGATCGAGCGGCTGGAGGTCGCAGCCGGCCCGTTCGAGGATCTTCAGCGGGGCGGCGGTGTCTGGCGCCGGGCCGCGCCATTCGGAGCGGATCCGGACGGGTGAATCCGCCGCGCCCCACGAGGCAGCGCCGAGTTCGTAGCGGTAGCGATCGAAACCGAGATTGAGCCCGATGCTGGCGCCGATTTCGTGCCAGGCGATCGGCAGGCCGATTTCCTGGCCAAGGATCAGGGCGCCTCCAAGCAGCACGGAGGAGCGGGCGACTTCGTTGGTCTGCGGCGGGCTGTCGAGCCAGTCGTGCAGGAATTGATCGTGCTCGCCGATCGCAGCGGTCAGCGCGTCGGCGAGAGTCTCGCCGTCGATGGTGTTTGGTGGGTAGGCGGCGGTGAGAGCCGGCGATCGGCCGGCGCGCTTCAAGGCGTGGAATCCGGCGGCTGCCCGAAGCGCCAGCGCGTCAGCGACGGGGTCGCCGGACCAGCCGAGGATACGCCGCCCGAAGCGGCTGGTCTCGTCCAGTCGCGCGCCGACGGCGTCGCAGACATCGGCGGTGAAGGGGGAGCCGAGGCCCCGGCACGCGGCAGCCTGGGCTTGAAACGCTTTCAGCACGGTCGCGGCCAGGCTCGTCATCGGTGGCTTCCTCAGCCGGTCGGTTCATCCAGATGCGAAGGCAGTTCGGCGTCGAAGCCCTTGCTGGCGCCGCGGCGGCTGCCGACCCAGATATTGTGCTGGACGGCGAAGCGGTCCGGCTCGTCGAGCGAGGCGAGGGTGACGTCGATCTTCAGGGGATCGTCGGTCGTCGTCATCATCAGCGGCGTGCCGCAATCGGCGCAGAAGTGCCGGCGGCCGGTGGCCGAGGATTCGTGGATCGCCGGCGTGCCGGCGGTCAGGCTGAAGGCGCTGGCGTCGAAGGTCGCCCAGGTCAGGAACAGCGCGCCGCTTGCCAGCTGGCACATGCGGCAATGGCAATGGCACACGATCCGCGGCGGCCGGTCGATGTTGTAGTGGATCCGGCCACACAGGCAGCCGCCCGTGATCGGCGCCGCGCTCATCACCTGGCTCAAATTGAAAGCTCCACATGGACCGGCACGTGATCGGACGGCTTGTCCCAGCCGCGCACATGCTTGTCTATTCCGACGGAAACAAGCCGGTCGGCCGCCTGCGGCGACAACAGCAGATGATCGATGCGAATGCCGTTGTTCTTCTGGAAGGCGCCGGCCTGATAGTCCCAGAACGTATAGAGGCCGCCCTCGTCGGTGGTGGCGCGCAGCGCGTCGGTCAGGCCCAGCGTCTCGATCGCCCGGTAGGCCCTGCGGGTCTCGGGCTGGTAGAGCGCGTCGTTCAGCCAGAGCGACGGATCCTTGGCGTCGCGCGGCTCGGCGATCACGTTGTAGTCGCCGGCCAGAACCAGCGGCTCCTCATAGGTCAGCCGCTCGGCCGCCCACAGGCGCAGCCGTTCCATCCAGGCGAGCTTGTAGGGGAATTTCGGCGTGTCGATCGGATTGCCGTTCGGCAGATAGAGCGAGACGACGCGCAGCGCGCCGCTTGGCACCGAGAACACACCTTCGATGAAGCGGGCATGATCGTCGCCGTCGTCGCCCGGCAGGCCGCGGTTGACCTCGTCGAAGGGAAGTTTCGACAGCAGCGCGACGCCGTTGAAGCCCTTCTGGCCGTGGGTGGCGACATTGTAGCCGAGATCCTCGAAGGCCGAGGTCGGGAAGCCTTCGTCGACCGATTTGATCTCCTGCAGGCAGGCGATATCGGGCGAGGCTTCCTTCAGCCAGGCGAGGGCGGTGTCGATGCGGGCTTTGACGCCGTTGATGTTCCAGGTCGCGATCTTCATGCGAAGCACACTAGCCGATCCGCCGCGCGTTGCCACCGGGGGGGCATGGCTTCGATCGTCTTGCACATCTGCTGTGCGACTTCCGCCACGAGCGCCAACGAGCCAACGGCGCGAAGCGCGCCTCGCCCCTTGGATCGGCCGTCGTCGCGACCTAACTCTAGGGCTCCGGCGAGGGCCGGAGTGTGAACCCGCAGAAGGAGGCTCGAATGCCGGTCAGGACATCGGACGCGAAGTGGCAGGGTGATCTCAAGAGCGGCAAGGGGACCGTTCACGTCGGCAATGGCGTCTGGGAAGGCCAGTACAATTTCTCGTCGCGCTTCGAGGAAGGCAAGGGAACCAATCCCGAGGAGCTGATCGCGGCGGCCCATGCGGGCTGCTACTCGATGGCGCTGTCCGGCGGACTTTCCGGGGCCGGCTTCACGGTCGATACCATTTCCACCACGGCCAAGGTGAAGGTCGAGCCGGTGCCGTCCGGCGGATTCGCGATCACCCATATCCAGCTCATCACCGAGGCGAAGGTGCCGGGAATCGACAAGGCCACCTTTGACGGCATCGCCGCGGCGACCAAGGAAGGCTGTCCGGTATCGAAGGCCCTGAAGGCTGTGCCGATCGATCTCGACGCCAAGCTCGTCTGATCACCGGCCGCCCTTTCAAACCGCCGGCGCGTGGCTTGACCGCATGCGCCGGCTGGCCGACAGTCGCGCCCGAAAGTGGGGGTGATATGACCGATCCCGAGCCGTTCGACGTTCCGAAGCCGATTGCCAGCGAGGCATTCACCGATCCCGATCTGGCGATTGCCCGGCTCGAGGAAATCTACGACCTCCACACGGCGCATCTGCGCGACCGTTTCGACGCGCTGCTGAAGGGGCATCCGCCCGTCGGCCGCGTCCGTGCGACCTATCCCGAGATCCGCTTCACCACGACGAGCTACGCCAAGATCGATTCGCGCCTCGCCTACGGCCATGTCTCGGGACCGGGCATCTACGCCACCACGGTGACGCAGCCGGGGCTGTTCCGGAACTATCTGAAGGAGCAGATCAAGCTTCTCGTGCGCAATCACGGCCTGCCGGTGACGGTCGGCCCATCGACGCTGCCGATCCCGCTGCATTTCGCCTTCCCGAACGGTGTGCATGTCGAAGGCCAGCTGGCCGAGCGGATCGAGCGGCCGCTGCGCGACATGTTCGACGTGCCGGATCTCGCCGTCACCGACGACGCGATCGCCAACGGCACCTTCGAGCCGCTGCCGGGCATGCCGCTGCCGCTGGCGCCGTTCACCGCGCCGCGCATCGATTATTCGCTGTTCCGCCTGGCGCACTACACGGCGACCAATGCCGAGCATTTCCAGAACTTCGTGCTGTTCACCAACTACCAGTTCTACATCGACGAGTTCTGCGTCCGCGCCCGCAAGCTGATGGCCGAGGGCGGCGGCGGCTACGAGGCGTTCGTCGAGCCCGGCAATGTGATCACGCCGGCGGGAAGCATGGAGCCTACCTCCGGCATCGCGCCGCCGCGCCTGCCGCAAATGCCCGCCTATCACCTGAAATTCGCCGGCAATGCCGGTCTGACGATGATCAATATCGGCGTCGGTCCCTCGAACGCCAAGACGATCACCGACCACGTGGCCGTGCTGCGGCCACACGCCTGGCTGATGCTCGGCCACTGCGCCGGCCTGCGCAACACGCAGGCGCTCGGCGATTATGTGCTGGCGCATGGCTATGTGCGCGAGGACCATGTGCTCGATGCCGACCTGCCGACCTGGATCCCGATTCCGCCGCTCGCCGAGGTGCAGATCGCCCTCGAGGACGCGGTCGAGGCCGTGACCGGGCTCGAGGGCTACGACCTGAAGCGCATCATGCGGACGGGGACCGTCGCAACGATCGACAACCGCAACTGGGAACTGCGCGACCACCGCGAGCCGGTGCAGCGCTTCTCGCAGTCGCGCGCCATCGCGCTCGACATGGAGTCGGCCACGATCGCGGCGAACGGCTTCCGCTTCCGCGTGCCCTACGGAACGCTGCTCTGCGTCTCGGACAAGCCGCTGCATGGCGAACTGAAGCTGCCGGGCATGGCGTCCGACTTCTATCGCCGCCAGGTCGGCCAGCATCTGGAGATCGGCATCCGCGCCATGGAGATGCTGCGCGACATGCCGCCGGAGCGCCTGCATTCGCGCAAGCTCCGGAGCTTCACCGAGACGGCGTTCCAGTAGGCGGCAGATCGGAGCCGCTTCCCTCGGGAAGCGGTCCCTTACAGCGCGAAGCTGGTGCCGCAGCCGCAGGATGCGGTAGCGTGCGGGTTCCTGATCTGGAAGGACTGGCCGATCAGATCGTCGACGAAGTCGATCTCCGAGCCGTCCATATAGGGCAGGGAGATCTGGTCGATCAGCACCAGCGCACCGTCGCGCTCGATCACGAGGTCGTCGTCGGCCCGGGTGGTGTCGAGGTCGAAGCCGTACTGGAAGCCGGAACAGCCGCCGCCGGAGACGCTGACGCGCAGCGCCGTGCCGCTCGGTTCCTTCGAGAGGATCCTCGCAATCCGCTTGGCGGCGCGGTCGGACAGGGTGACGTCGAGCGTTTCAGTGGTCATGGCTACTTCCGAAATTGGGGGTACCTTGCGGGCGCCCGTCCCCGATAGTTAGGAATGCGATTGGCGGTGTCAATCGCTGCGATGCAACAGGCGGGAGAGAGAAGCGCAAATGGAAGGCCAGATCGGCTTCGGCATTGGTCCGCACGCCGCCTTCGCCGTCGACCCGGCGGCGAGCCGCGGCCGGCTCTATCCCGAGCCCGAGAGCCCGACGCGTACGCCCTATCAACGCGATCGCGACCGCATTGTCCATTCGACCGCCTTCCGTCGCCTGAAGGACAAGACGCAGGTCTTCCTGTTCGACACCGGCGATCACTACCGCACCCGACTGACTCACACGATAGAGGTGGCGCAGATCGCACGGGCGCTCGCCCGCGCGCTGCGCCTTGACGAGGATCTCGCCGAGGCGATCGCGCTGTCGCATGATCTCGGCCATACGCCGTTCGGCCATGCCGGCGAGCGGGCGCTCGACCGGCTGATGCAGGGACATGGCGGCTTCGACCACAACGCGCAGAGCCTGCGCGTTGTCACCAAGCTGGAGCGGCGCTACCCGCATTTCGACGGGCTCAACCTCTCCTGGGAGGCGCTGGAGGGGCTGGTCAAGCACAACGGCCCGCTGGTCGACGCGGAGGGCAGGGGCGTCGGCGCCTATGCCGGCAAGACGCTTCCCGCCGCGATCCTGGCCTATGCGGCCGAGCAGGATCTGCAGCTCGCGACCTATGCCTCGGCCGAGGCGCAGGCCGCCGCGATCGCCGACGACATCGCCTATGACGCGCACGATATCGATGACGGGCTGAGGGCAGGGCTGCTGAAGGTGGAGGGCCTGCGCGAGGTCGATTTCCTGCGCGATATCATCGACGAAATCGATGCCCGCTATCCCGGGCTGGAAAAGCCTCGCCTCGTCAACGAAATCGTCCGGCGCGTCATCACCCGGATGATCGAGGATGTCATTGCCGAGGCGCTGCGCCGGCTCGAAGCGACGGCGCCGCGCTCCGCCGATCAACTCCGCCATGCCGGCCGGCCGATGATCGCCTTCTCGGATGCGCTGTTG
Organism: Kaistia granuli DSM 23481; assembly: GCF_000380505.1. GTDB lineage: Bacteria > Pseudomonadota > Alphaproteobacteria > Rhizobiales > Kaistiaceae > Kaistia > Kaistia granuli. The sequence continues at coordinate 505,456 of NZ_AQYH01000010.1, forward strand.
GAAGCCGACAAGGCGATCAAGGCGCATCTCTGGCACAACGTCTATCGCCACCCGCGCGTCATGCAGGTGATGACGGCGGCGGAAGGCGTGGTGCAGCGCCTGTTCGAGCGCTACTGGAACGATCCCGACGCCCTTCCCGGCGAGTGGCGGCGCGAGCTGGATGTCGGGGATCTCGACCGCCGAGCCCGCCGTATCGCTGACTTTCTCGCCGGCATGACCGACCGCTATGCACTGCGCGAGCATCAGCGTCTGTTTGACGCTTCGCCCGATTTGGGTTAGGCGCGCAGCACAAATCTCCGTTTCCGCCCGAAGGGCCCGATCCCGCTATGAACATTTTCCGCGACTTCACCGCACGCGTCACCTCGGCCGTCGAGATTATCCTGGCGGCGCGCGACAGCGCGCCCGTCGATCTCTCCCGCATCGTCGTCGAGCCCCCGCGCGACGCAGCCCATGGCGATCTCGCGACCAATGCCGCGATGGTGCTGGCGAAGCCGCTCGGCCTGAAGCCGCGCGATCTGGCCGAGGCGATCGCCGGCCGGCTGCGCGATGACGAGGATGTCGCCTCGGTCGAGGTCGCCGGTCCGGGCTTCATCAACCTGACGCTGGCCGCGCCCTATCGCGCCCACGCCCTGAAGACGTTGATCGGCGCCGGGCAGGATTATGGCCGCAGCCGGCTCGGCGACGGGCTCAAGGTCAATGTCGAATATGTCTCGGCCAATCCGACCGGCCCGATGCATGTCGGCCATTGCCGCGGTGCTGTGGTCGGCGACGCGCTCGCCAATCTGCTCGATTGGGGCGGCTTCGACGTCACCAAGGAATATTACATCAACGACGCCGGCGGCCAGGTCGACGTGCTCGCCCGGTCGGCCTTCCTGCGCTATCGCGAGGCGCTCGGCGAGGAGATCGGCGCGATCCCCGAGGGCCTCTATCCGGGCGACTACCTGATGCCGGTCGGCGCCGCGCTGGCGGACGTCCATGGCCGCAAGCTGCTCGACATGCCGGACGCGGAATGGATGCCGATCGTCCGCGACGCGGCGATCAGCGCCATGATGATCATGATCCGCGACGATCTCGCGCTCCTGAACGTGCATCACGACGTCTTCTTCTCGGAGCGGACGCTGAGCGGCGAGAACGGCGGCAAGATCGCCGAGACAATCGCCGACATGGAGCAGAAGGGCTTCGTCTATAGCGGCACGCTGCCGCCGCCCAAGGGCCAGCTTCCCGACGATTGGGAAGATCGCGAGCAGCTTCTGTTCCGCGCCACCGATGTCGGCGACGACATCGACCGGCCGCTGGTCAAGTCGGATGGCAGCTACACCTACTTCGCCGGCGACGTGGCCTATTTCAAGGACAAGTTCGACCGCGGCTTCCGGCAGATGATCTATGTGCTGGGCGCCGATCATGGCGGTTATGTCAAGCGCCTGCAGGCGGTCGGCCGCGCCATTTCGGGTGGCACGGCCTCCGTCGACGTGCTGCTTTGCCAGCTGGTGAAGCTCTTCCGCGCCGGCGAGCCGGTGCGCATGTCGAAGCGCTCGGGCGATTTCGTCACGTTGCGCGAGGTGGTCGAGGAAGTCGGCCGCGACGCCGTCCGCTTCATGATGCTCTACCGCAAGAGCGACGCGCCGCTCGATTTCGATTTCCAGAAGGTGACGGAGCAGTCCAAGGACAACCCGGTCTTCTACGTCCAGTACGGCCATGCGCGCGCCGCCTCGATCCTGCGCAATGCGGCGCAGGACCTGCCGGCGCTCGACCTGTCGGCGGCGGCCCTCGCCGAAGCCGATCTCTCGCTGCTCGACGATGCTGGTGAAATCGGCCTGCAGCGGCGGCTCGCCGAGTTCCCTCGAATCATCGAATCCGCCGCCGAAGCGCACGAACCGCACCGGATCGCCTTCTACCTTTACGATCTCGCAGCAGAGTTCCATCAACAGTGGAACAGGGGTAAAGATCTGCCGCAATTACGCTTTATTAACCTTGAACAACCACAGTTGACTGCGGCCCGGCTTGCCCTTGTTCATGCCACAAAGCTGGTGCTGTCATCCGGTTTGCTGGTGCTCGGCGTTAATGCGCCCGAAGAGATGCGGTGAGGTCTCCCCCGGAGCTTTGCGCCCGGCAGACGGACAGCACCGGCTAAGACGGAAAGTGGAGCGCGATGGCAGATCGCTACGATAACTCGTTCTCGCGGCGACCCCAGTCGCCCGACGGGAACACGGGCCGGCGCAACGAGCAGCCGACCCCTGTGGAGGACGATCCCCTGGTCGAGCTGGCGCGGATCGTCTCCGGAAAATCAAGTTTCGACGACCTCGTTGGCGGCCGTTCCCCCGCGGCTGCTCCGGCGGTGAGGCCCACCCAGGCGGCGAATGTCCGGGATACGTCGTTCGACCTCGAATCCGAGCTGATGAACGACCTTCAGTCTTCCTTTGATCCGTCCGTCCGTTCGGCTTCCGGCCGGCCGACGCAGGTCGAACCGCAGCCGCCGCGCGCCGCACCCGCGCGCGATCCGGGCTTTGATCACATGGGGCTTCGGCCCGGCGCCCCGGCCGCGCCGCCGCAGTGGCAGGCCGTCCAGCCGCCGCGTCCGGCGGAGCCGCGCTATCAGGCCGAGCCGCGCTATCAGCCGCAGCCGCAGCCGCCGATCGAGGAAGAAGATCCCTACGCCGGCACCGCTTATGCGGGCGCGGCGGATTATGGTCGCGAGCGGACGCAGGCTTCCTATGCCGGGGCCTATCATCCTGGACAGGAGAACGGCGCCGACGATCAGTCGACCGGCTATGAGACCGATTATGGCGACGATCCCAATGGCGGCTATGATGACGGCTATGACGACGTCCCGCCCTATTCGCGGGATCAGGACTATGCCGAGCCGCGTCGCTCCCGCAAGGGACTGATGCTGGCCGCAGCCGGCCTCGCGGTCGTTCTCGCCGGCGGCCTTGGCGCGTTGGCGCTCAAGGGCGGCAGCGACGGCGGCAGCAGCGGCGCTCCCCGCGTGATCGCGGCGGATGAAGGCCCGACCAAGGTGCAGCCGACCGTCCAGCCGACCGAGACGGATGCCGCGCAGAACAAGCTAATCTACGACCGTGCCAGCCCCGAGCTGGCCGGTGACGAACAGCTGGTTCTGCCGGACGATGGCCCGATCGACGAGCGGCCGGGCGCCGACGAATCCGAGGCGAGCCGCGGGATTTCGCGGATCATCCTGCCGGGCGCGCCCGGCGAGGGCGCCGCGCCGCAATCGATCGACGACCTGGCCGGACCGGTTTCGACCGCCCCGGCGGCCGATGTCGACGCCGGTCCGCGCAAGGTTCGCACCGTCGTCGTGAAGCCGGACGGCACGATCATTTCGAGCGAGGCGCAGCCCCGCAACGGCGCTGGCGTGGCGGAGCCGGCTCCGGCCGCTTCCGCCCCGGCTCCCGCTGCCGTCGCGCCTGCCGCGCCCGCTCCGACGGAGACGGCCGAGGCGCCGCCGATGGATCTCGGCGCGCCCGAGAAGGATCCGTCGCATCTGGAGGCTCCGGCCCCGGCACCCGCCAAGCCGCGCCCGCAGCAGACCGCGGCGACCGCTCCGGAGCCGGCTCCGGCAGCAGCACCGCGCGCCGCCGCGCCGACCTCTGGCGGCTTCGTCGTCCAGGTCTCCTCGCAGCGTTCGGAAGAGCAGGCGGCTGCGGCCTACAGGGCCATGCAGCGCAAGTTCCCCGGCATCCTCGGTGGTCAGGAGCCGAACATCGTGCGGGCCGATCTCGGCGCGAAGGGCGTCTATTATCGCGCCCGCGTTGGTCCGATGGCGACGCGTGACCAGGCCGTTTCGCTGTGCGAAAGCCTGCGCGCCGGCGGCGGCGACTGTATCGTCCAGAAGAACTGATCGTGAAAGACCGGGCGGCGGAGCCACTCCGCCGCTTGCGGTCCGCACGGCAAGCGGCTAAGGCCGAAGAATGACCGCCAAAGCATTCATTTCGGGCTGCGCGGGCCGCAGCCTTTCGGCCGATGAAATCGCGTTCTATCGCGACGAGCGGCCTTGGGCGCTGATCCTTTTCAAGCGCAATATCGGCACCCCGGAAGAGGTTTGCGACCTGGTCGCGACCTTCCGCGACATTCTCGATGATCCTGACAGGCCCGTCCTGATCGACCAGGAGGGCGGTCGCGTCCAGCGCATCGCCCCGCCGCACTGGCGCAATCGCCCGGCGGCGAAGTTCGCCGGCGATCTCTATGCCGACGACCAGGCGGCCGGACGGCGCATGGCCTGGCTGCACGGACGGCTGATCGCCTCCGACCTGATCGACCTCGGCATCACCGTCGACTGTCTGCCGGTGCTCGATGTCGGCACGCCGCAGACGCATGCCGCGATCGGTAACCGTGCCTATGCGGAGAGTGCCGAGATCGTCTCGATCCTCGGCCGCGCGACGTCCGAGGGACTGGCTGCCGGTGGCGTCCTGCCCGTCGTCAAGCACATGCCCGGCCACGGTCGCGCCACCGTCGACAGCCATCTGAGCCTGCCGGTGGTAGATGCGCCGCTCGAGACGCTGCACGCCTCCGATTTTGTCCCCTTCAAGGCGCTGAACGACCTGCCGATGGCGATGACGGCGCATATCGTCTTCACGGCTGTCGACCGCGAGCGCCCGGCCACCACCTCGCCCGTCGTCGTCCGCGACATCATCCGCGGGGCCATCGGCTTCGACGGCCTGCTGATGAGCGACGATCTTTCGATGAACGCGCTCGGCGGCGATTTCGCCAGCCGTGCCGACGCCGTGCTTTCCGCCGGTTGCGACATGGTCCTGCATTGCAACGGCGTCATGGACGAGATGCGCGACGTGGCGCGCGCTGTTCCCGAATTGACTGGCCGGGCCGCGGAGCGCGCCGCAGCGGCGCGGGCAGCCCGCAAGCCGTCGCATCCGCTCGACCGCGAGGCCGCCGAGGCGGAATATGCAACCCTCGCCGAACGCGCCGGCTGGCCGCCGGCGATGGCCTGAGCCAGGGATCGACAGGATGGCCGGGACGAGCGACCAGAACGGCCAGAGCGAACTCTGGGAGATGGAGGGGCGCGTCGACCGCAAGGATGGCGACGCGGCGCTCGTCGTCGACGTCGACGGTTTCGAAGGCCCGCTCGATCTGCTGCTGGCGCTGGCGCGGACCCAGAAGGTCGATCTCGCCAAGGTCTCCATTCTGGCACTGGCCGAGCAGTATCTCGCCTATATCGAGGAGCTGCGGCTGCTTCGGCTCGAACTGGCGGCCGACTATCTCGTCATGGCCGCCTGGCTCGCCTATCTGAAGTCCCGCTTGCTGCTGCCGGCCCCGGCCCCCGACGAGGAGCCGAGCGGCGAGGAGATGGCGGCGGCGCTGGCCTTCCGGCTGCGTCGTCTGGAAGCGATGCGCGACGCCGCGGCGAAGCTGGTCAACCGGGATCGCCTCGGCCGCGAGGTGTTCGCGCGCGGCATGCCCGAGCCAATCGAGGTGATTGATCACAGCGAATATGGCGCCACCCTGTATGACCTGCTGACGGCCTATGCGTCGCAGCGCCAGCGCCAGATGGTGTCGGTGGTCCATGTCCGGCGACGGCAGGTCTGGTCGCTGGCCGAGGCGCGCGAGGTGCTGTCGCGGATGATCGGCAGCATCGCCGACTGGACGCCGGTCGACGTCTTCCTGTCGCCCTGGATCGTGACGCCGGAAATGCGCGCCACGGTGCTGGCAAGTTCCTTCAGCGCCAGCCTCGAGCTGGTGCGCGAGGGCAGGGTGGAACTGCGCCAGACGGCGGCGTTCGCCTCGCTCTATATGCGCGATCGCGACCGCGACGGCGCGGAGACAAGCCATGGTTGATGCATCGCCTTCCGAACGCGGAAATCTCACTTTGCTGGCGACAGAGCCGCATCGCATGGCGCTTCGCATGCTCGAAGCCATGCTGTTCGCCAGCGACGAACCGCTCGGCAAGGCCGAGCTCGCCGCGCGCCTGCCCGAGGGCAGCGATGTCGAGGGGCTCCTGCGCGAGATCGAGCATGCCTATTCCGGCCGGGGCGTGAACCTCGTCAAGGTCGCCGGCAAGTACATGTTCCGCACCGCGAGCGATCTCGCCTTCCTGCTGCAGCGCGATGCCCACGACCAGAAGAAGCTGTCGCGCGCTGCCCTCGAGACGCTTGCCATCATCGCCTACCACCAGCCGGTGACGCGGGCGGAGATCGAGGAGATCCGGGGCGTGTCGATCTCCAAGGGCACGATCGACGTGCTGATGGAGGCGGGCTGGATCCGCATGCGCGGCCGGCGGCGCACGCCGGGCCGTCCGGTCACCTATGGCTCGACCGAGACGTTCCTCGTCCATTTCGGCCTCGAGGCGATCGGCGATCTGCCGGGGCTCGACGAGCTCAAGGGCGCCGGCCTGCTCGACGGCCGCATCCCGCCCGGCTTCTCCGTGCCGGAGCCGCGCGACGGCGACGCGCTGACGGACGACGAGGATCCGCTCGATCCCGGCGATCTGCTGGCGGCCGGCCTCAGCGAGCACGACTAGACCGTCGCAATCCTGTCGCTGGCGTCGGCGGGCGGCGCTGGACCAAGGGCCCATGGACTTCGTGGATCTATCCCGAAGTCGATCGGCGTGGTCCGGCAGAATTCGTTGACCTTGTTTCTTGACGTTCCCTTGCGTCGTATTGACCGCCTTCTATGATCTGGCGCGTCCGATGCGGCGATGCATGCCGTTCCGGCTTTGGGGGGAAGTGTCGTGGTCGTATCTGTCCTGAACCGCCGCCATGTTCTGGCCGCCGGCCTCGGCGCCTCGGTCTTCGCCTTGGTACCGGGCCGGTCTGTTGCCCAGGAGCCCATGCGTGCCGTGATCGTGTCCGGCGGCGTCGGCGGGGTATTCTATCCCTACGGCCAGATCCTCGCGAGCCTGCTGTCCGCCGCCGTGCCGGCCCTGGCCCCGATCGGCCAGCTGACGCGCGGCTCGGTTGACAATGCCCGCCTCATCCAGCGTGGCCAGGCGGATATCGGCTTCTCGACGCTCGACTCCGCCTATGACGCGGTCAACGGGGTCGGGGCGTTCGCCGGCGACGGCAAGCTCGACCTCTCCGTGCTCGCGGTGCTCTACGATTCCTACCTGCACATCGTGGCGGCGGGCGACAAGGGCATTGCCGGGATCGGCGATCTCAAGGGCAGGAAGGTCTCCGTCGGATCGACCGGCTCCTCGACGGAGACAATCGCCAACCGGGTCCTGGCCGCCGCGGGGCTCGATCCGCACAAGGATGTCGAACGACTCAATTTCGGCGTCGCGGAATCGGCGGACGCGCTCAAGGCTGGCCAGATCGATGCGTTCTTCTGGATCGGCGGCGTGCCAACCGCCGCGGTGTCGAGCCTCGCCGCCGCCGGTCAGCCGAAGCTTGCCTTCCTTCCGACCGAGAACGTCGCGTCGATCGAAAAGGAGTATCCGGGGCTCTACCGCCCGGCCGTCCTGCCGAAGACCGCCTATGCCGGCATGACGGAAGACGTTCCGTGTCTGGGCGTGGCGAATGTGCTGATCGTTTCGTCGAAGGCCGAGGCGCGCTTCGTGACGACGGTGCTCGACGGCATCTTCGCCAACGTCGAACTCATTCGCGGTTCCCACCCGGAGGCCGCGAAGCTCTCGCTCGAAAGCGCGGCGGTCCGGACGGCGGTGCCGTTCCATCCGGCGGCCGAGGCCTATTACGCTTCGAAGGGCGTGCCGAAGTAGGGGCGCGACCGTTATGTCGAACTCGACGGCGGCCGCTTCAGTCGCTAAACCGCAGGCATGAGCGCAAGCACCCAATCGATTGAACGCACCGCCTGGGGCCGTCGCGGCACGGCCGGGGTCACCATCGCCGCCCGCCTGGGCTTCGATGACGTCACGCATCATTACGGCAATGCGCCGTCGCTGCGCGGCATCAAGCTCGACGTCGAACCGGGGGAGGTGGTCTGTCTTCTCGGTCGCTCGGGCTGTGGCAAGACGACGCTGCTGCGCGTCACGGCGGGCCTCGAACGGCCCTCGTCGGGGCGCATCACCGTCAATGGCCGCGAGATGGCCGGTCCGGCCGTATTCGTGCCGCCTGAAAAGCGCGGCGTCGGCCTGATGTTCCAGGACTATGCCCTGTTTCCGCACATGACGATCCTGAAGAACGTCATTTACGGCCTTGATGATCTGCCGCGCGCCGAGGCGGAGCGGCAAGGTCGGCTGGCGCTCGCCCGCGTCGGCCTCGACGGCTATGCCTCGGCCCATCCGCATGCTCTTTCGGGCGGTGAGCAGCAGCGCGTGGCACTCGCCCGCGCCATCGCGCCGCGTCCGTCCATGCTGCTGATGGACGAGCCGTTCTCCGGCCTCGACAAGCGCCTGCGCGACCATGTCCGCGAAGAGACGATGGCGATCATCCGCGAGACGCGGGCGACCTGCATCATCGTCACCCACGATCCCGAGGAAGCGATGCGGATGGGCGACCGTATCGCGCTGATGCGACACGGCAAGCTGCTCCAGGTCGGCACCGCTCGCTACCTCTACGAGAAGCCGGTGGACCTCTATGCCGCCCGCTTCTTCTCCGAGCTGAACGAGTTCGAGGCCGTCGCGCAGAGTGGCCGGGTCGAGACGCCGATCGGCGTGTTCGGCGCGCATGGCCACGCCGATGGCGCGGCGCTTTCGGTCGGCATCCGGCCGCAGGGCGTGGGCTTCACGATCGCCGGCGACGGCGTGCCGGGGCGCATCGTCGGCCACCAGTTCCTGGGCGAGGTGGATCTGCTCAGCGTCGTCATCGACGGCGTCGATCGTCCGATCCGGGTGCGGACGCGCGACAATAGCGAGCCCTTTGTCGTCGGCAGCACGGTCTGGCTGACGGTCGATCCGCGCGAGGTTCTGGTGTTTGCTAAACAGGCCGAATAACCCTACATGCCGGTCAGATGGTTGGTTGCGGCCGCAGGGTGTCTCTGCGATAGTCTCGCACCAAACGCGTTAGGCGTGATTTTTGTGGAGATGAGTTGATGGGTTCTTTCAGCATCTGGCACTGGCTGATCGTGCTGGTGATCGTCCTCCTGCTCTTCGGCAAGGGGAAGATTTCGGATGTGATGGGCGACATGGCGAAGGGCGTTAAGAGCTTCAAGAAGGGGCTTGCCGACGACGATACCGCCGAAAAGCCGACGATCGACCACAAGCCTTCCGATGTCGTCTCGTCGAACACCGACGAGAAGACCCGCGCCAGCTAAGGCCTGAACAAGGGCCGCGAAGCTGCCGGATTCGCGCCCATGCGCGAATTCCAGGTTAGGCCGATCGGTGTGAGATAATGCTGGATATCGGCTGGAGCGAATTGCTCGTCATCGCAGTGGTGGCGATTGTCGTGGTTGGTCCCAAGGATCTGCCACCGATGATGCGCGCGCTGGGACGCTCCCTCTCCAAGATGCGGAAGATGGCGGGCGAATTTCAGGGTCAGTTCAACGAGGCCCTGAAGGAAGCGGAACTCGACGACGTCAAGAAGTCGTTCGACGAGCTGCGCGGCCTGAACCCGATGAACGACATCAAGAACAGCCTGAACCCGCTGTCCGGGCCCGTCGCCAAGCCGGCGCCCGCGCCGGTGCCGCCGTCGGCCGACCAGCCGGCGCAGCTGATGACCGCCAGTGACGTCGTGCCCACTCCGGCGCCCGCCGCGGCGGAGCCGGTCGTCGCGGCCGAGGCAAAGCCTCCCCGCGCCAAGAAGAAGCCTGCCACGGCCCAGGCTGGCGACGCGCCGGCGACAAAGCCGCGGGCATCCCGGGCCAAGACGGTCAACGGGGAAGCCACTGCCAGCACGGGCGACGCGCCGGTTCGCCGGGCGCGCAAGCCGAAGCCGGCGGCCGACACTGCCGTCGCTTCGACGCCGGCCGCTGTCGAGCCCTCCGTCGCCAGTGTGACTGAAGAGCCCAAGACATGAGCGACAAACCGACGGCCGAAGACGAGATCGAAGCGAGCCGCATGCCGCTGATGGACCATCTGATCGAGCTGCGCTCGCGGCTGATCAAGACGCTGGTCGCGGTTCTCGTCGCCTTCCTGGTCTGCTTCTATTTCGCCGGCACGATCTACAACATCCTCGTGCTGCCCTACGAGTGGGCGGTGGGTCCGGCCCAGGACGTGAAGCTGATCTACACGGCGCCGCAGGAGTATTTCCTGACGCAGATGAAGCTGGCGCTCTACGGCGCGGTGTTCATCGCCTTCCCGGTCATCGCGATGCAGATCTACAAATTCGCGGCGCCGGGGCTCTACAAGCACGAGAAGCAGGCCTTCGTGCCTTACCTGATCGCGACGCCGGTGCTGTTTATCATCGGCGCGGGTCTGGTCTATTTCCTCGTCCTGCCGATGGCGCTGCACTTCTTCCTGTCGTTCCAGCAGACGGGCGGCGAGGGCAAGGCGCAGATCGAGGCGTTGTTCAAGGTCAACGAGTATCTCGGCCTGATCATGACGCTGACGCTCGCCTTCGGCATCGTGTTCCAGCTGCCGGTGGTGCTGACGCTGCTGGGTCGGGCCGGCATCGTGTCGAGCCAGATGCTCAAGGACAAGCGCCGCTATGCGATCGTCATCGCTTTCGTCGTCGCGGCCGTTCTGACGCCGCCGGACGTCATCAGCCAGATCTCGCTGGCGATCCCCGCCATGCTTCTCTACGAGATCTCGATCTTTTCCGTGCGGATGGTCGAGCGCAAGCGCGCGGAAGCGGCTGCCGACGACGAAGAGGAAGAGGCGGCCTAAGGTCGACCTGTTTCTCCGGCTCCGATTGGAAGGCCGCGTCTCGCAGAGGCGTGGCCTTCTTCGTTTTCGGGCGCGGCCTCGCCGCTCGCGGGTTGATCCGCCGGCCCAGTCACACTATCCGTCATCCGGCGACACGCTTCGCTCCGCTGCGGCCGGGATGACGGCCGCCTTCTCTTCGAGGCTCGATCATGCTCGACATCAAATGGATCCGCGAAAACCCCGACGCGCTCGACCGTGCGCTCGCCAGTCGTGGGGCCGAGCCGATCTCGTCGAAGCTGATCGCGCTGGACGAGGCGCGCCGCGCCCACATCGTCCAGGTCCAGGCCGCCCAGGAACGCCGCAATGCCGCCTCGAAGGAGATCGGCAAGGCCAAGGCCGCCAAGGACGAGGAAACGGCCCAGCGCCTGATGGCGGAAGTGTCGACGATCAAGGAATTCCTGGCGCATGCCGAGGACGAGGAGCGCCGGCTCAACAAGGAGCTGGACGACGCGCTCGCCGTCATCCCGAACCTGCCGCTCGAGGATGTTCCCGTCGGCAAGGACGAGGCCGACAACGTCCTCTATTTCGGTCGCAACCAAACGGAGGAGCAGGCGGCCGCGGCGCGTCCGAAGAAGCGCGTCCATGCCTTTGCCGCGAAAGAGCATTTCGAGATCGGCGAGGCCATGGGCCTGATGGATTTCGAGGCGGCGGCGAAGCTTTCGGGCAGCCGCTTCGTCGTGCTCAAGGGCCAGCTGGCCCGGATGGAGCGCGCCATCGGCCAGTTCATGCTCGACCTGCACACCAACGAGAACGGCTATACCGAGGTGCAGCCGCCGCTTCTGGTCAAGGACGATCCGCTCTATGGCACGGCGCAGCTGCCGAAATTCGCCGAGGATCTGTTCAAGGCGGGCGAGCAGCATTGGCTGATCCCGACTGCCGAGGTGCCGCTGACCAATCTGGTGCGCGAGAGTATCCTCGACGAAAAGGAGCTGCCGCTCCGCTTCACGGCGCTGACGCCCTGCTTCCGCTCGGAAGCGGGTTCGGCCGGCCGCGACACGCGCGGCATGCTGCGCCAGCACCAGTTCAACAAGGTCGAGCTCGTCTCGATCACTACGCCCGAGACGTCGATCGACGAGCATGAGCGCATGCTCGGCTGCGCCGAGGAAGTGCTGAAGCGGCTCGACCTGCATTACCGCGTCATGACGCTCTGCACCGGCGACATGGGCTTCGGTTCGCGCAAGACCTACGACATCGAGGTCTGGCTGCCGGGGCAGAACACCTATCGCGAGATCTCGTCCGTCTCCGTCTGCGACGATTTCCAGGCACGGCGCATGAATGCGCGCTATCGCCAGGGCGCCGAGAAGGGCACCCGCTTCGTCCACACGCTGAACGGTTCGGGCACGGCGGTCGGCCGCGCGCTGATCGCCGTCATCGAGAACTACCAGAACGAGGACGGCTCCATCACGGTGCCGGCGGCGCTGAAGCCCTATATGGGCGGGCTCGACAAGGTGGGGGCGGCATAACCGCTCCAGCCGGGCATCCTCCCGACCCATCGGCTTCCTCTCGACCGACACTCAGACGAATAGCGAAGGCTGACCCAGACATGCGCATCCTGATCACCAATGACGACGGCATCCACGCGCCCGGCCTTGCGGTGCTGGAGCGCATCGCGCGGACGCTTTCCGACGATGTCTGGGTCGTCGCGCCCGAGACCGACCAGTCGGGCCTCGCCCATTCGCTGACGCTGAACGATCCGCTGCGCCTGCGCCAGGTCTCCGAGCAGACCTATGCGGTTCGGGGCACGCCGACGGATTGCGTGATCATGGCAGTGCGCAAGGTGCTGGACCGTGCGCCCGATCTCGTCCTGTCCGGCGTCAATTCCGGCCAGAACGCCGCCGACGATGTCACCTATTCCGGCACCGTCGCCGGCGCCATCGAGGGGACGCTGCTCGGCATCCCGTCGATCGCGCTCAGCCAGGCCTATGACTTCACCGACGGCCGCCGGGTCATTCCGTGGGAAACCGTCGAGGCGCATGCGCCGCGCATCCTGAAGAAGCTGATCGCGCATGGCTGCCCGCGCGGCGTGCTCTACAATCTGAACTTCCCGAACCGGGCGCCCGGCCTGGTTGCCGGCGTCGAGGTCACCTCGCAGGGCGTCGTCACGCACGGCCTGACGGTCGACGAGCGCAATGACGGCCGCGGCAATCCGTATTTCTGGCTGAAGCATCAGCGCATCGCCGAGGAACACGCGGCCGGCACCGATGTCGACGCGATCCGTCGCGGCGTCATCTCCGTCACGCCGCTTCGGCTCGACATGACGGCCTATGACCAGGCGCATGAGCTTAGGGCCCTGTTCGACTGAGCGGCGCTTTCCTGCCGGCAGAGGGCCGGGATCGCGCGCGGAATGGCGTGCGATCGGCCCGATGTCGCGATTTGGAACGAAATTGCAGAACGCGCCGCGTGCACTAAGACGGCGTTTACCACCTTTGCCGCATGATTATCGTTGTGTAGGCGAGGGCGCGTAGCGTATGGCACTCGAAGCGGTTCAGTTTTACCCGACGGATTACGAGGCGTTCGACGACAGTCTTGTCCCGATCGCCGAATTCCTGCTGCGTCTTCGCCAGTTCGGCATCATGGACCGCCGCATGGTCGACGCCTTCGAGTCGATCTCGCGCGAGCCGTTCATGCCCTCCGACATCCGCCGGGCGCCGCTGTTCGCGGAGCGTCCGCAGCCGATCGATTGCGGCCAGCTCAACACGCCGCCCATCCTCGCCGCCCGCATGATCGAGGCTTTGGCGCCGACGACACGCTGTCGCGTGCTCGAGATCGGCACCGGCACGGGCTATCTGGCGGCCGTGCTCTCCCGTCTGTCCCGGCGCGTCTATACGATCGATCGCTTTCGCACGCTGGTGATGGCGGCGCAGTCGCGCTTCGAGATGCTGCGGATCGCCAACATCACCTCGGTCTTCGGCGACGGCCTGATCGGCTGGCCGGAGAAGGGGCCGTTCGACCGCATCGTCTGTTCCGCCTCGGCGCAGGCGGTGCCGCAGGCCTTCGTCGAATCGCTCAGCACGAGCGGCATACTGGTAATGCCGATCGGCCCCGATGACGGCATCCAGACCATGACCCGTTTCATCCGCGTCGACCGCCAGCTGGTGGCGACGCCGATCTGCCCGGTCCGCATGGTGCCGCTGATCCGGGGCAAGGCGGCCCGGCTCTAGGCTCTGTCCTCATCCCTCATCGAACGCTGATTCGACGCGATCTTGCTTCGCCGAATGTCGCGCGGTCTTAACCGTGTCCGGCGTGCGTGCTCCACAGCCATGTGTCCGGATGGAGGCGAGTTGGCGCGGCTTTGCGAGGGTTGCACGTGGCGCCGGCGAAATTTCAGTTCGTGCTTAAGCCTTTATAAACGTTACCAGCGTTTAGTGGCGTCATGTGTGGTGTGGCGTTGCGAGTAGGCTCGATGTGCAGAAATGTTTCCTCTTTTCGGTCTCGGACTCTCTCTCAGGTCGCGGTTGTCGCGCTTCTCGCGGGCCTGACCGCGGCGTGCAGCTCCGACGGCGGGCGCTACGGTTCCATCTTCACCGGTAGCACGGCCAATCAGAAGCAGATCATCGGCGGCGGCAACCAGCCGATGCCGGCTCCGGTTGACTACAGCTACAGCAACGACGTGGTGGCAACGCCGCCGCCGTCGCGGTCTGTCAGCCGCTCTGACCTGCCGCCCATGTTGCCGGGCGTTCAGCAGGGCTCGCAGCAGGTGGCTGCGGCTCCGTCCTATGGCACGCCCAGTTACGAAGCGCCGCGCGGCTACACGCCGCCTTCCGCCTCGAACCAGCCGGTTGCCCCGACTCAGGTCGCCTCGGCCGCCCAGCCGCCGCGTCGCGGCGGTGCCTGGTCGACCGAGGGTGGCACGGTCGTGACGCTCGGACCGGGCGAGACCCTTTCGTCGGTATCGCGTCGCTACGGTGTTCCGATCAAGGAGCTGGCGAAGGTCAACAACATCGCCAACCCGTCCCAGGTCGGCTCCGGCACCCGCCTGACCATTCCGACCTACGGCATGAGTGGCGCCGCCGTCGCGTCGGCCCAGAACGCGCCGCAGTCGGGCGACGCGACGCAGCTGGTCGCCGGTCCGGCACCGGCCGGCGAGCGCAAGCCCGTTGCTGCCGCCGAGGCGCCGCTCAATGGCCTGCACACGGTATCGCCCGGCCAGACGCTGTCGTCGATCGCCCGTCTCTATGGCGTCAGCGCCAAGCAGCTCGCGGCCGCCAACAGCCTTACCTCGGCCAATCAGCTGAAGTCCGGCCAGAAGCTCCGCATTCCGGGCAACGACCAGAATCCGCAGGCCGTGGCGCTGCGCAACGATCCGTCCCGTCGCGAGGAAAAGCCGCACGGCGAGGATCCGAACAGCAAGCCGCTCGCCGCGAACGCCCCGCAGAAGGCCGATCCGACGACGACCGCGGCGATCGCCAAGCCGGGCGCGCCGTCGGCCGGTCTGGCCGAGGCTACCGCCGTTACCAAGAACCAGCCCGTCGCCTACGAGCCGCCGTCCGAGGACAAGGCGACCGCCACCAATGCGAGCCTCGATCCGGGTTCAGCCAACGGAACCACGTTCCGCTGGCCGGTGCGCGGCCGCATCATCACCGGCTTCGGCGCTTCGGCGACCGGCGAGAAGAATGACGGCATCAATCTCGCCGTGCCGGAAGGCACGTCGATCAAGGCCGCCGAGGCCGGCACCGTGATCTATGCCGGCAACGAGCTCGAGGGTTACGGCAATCTGGTGCTCGTCCGTCACTCGGACGGCTGGGTCTCGGCCTATGCCCACAACAGCAAGATCCTGGTCAAGCGCGGCGATACGGTCCGTCGCGGCCAGATCATCTCGCAGGCGGGCTCGTCCGGCTCGGTCAACGCGCCGCAGCTGCATTTCGAGCTCCGCAGGGGCTCGAAGCCGGTCAACCCGCTGGACTACTTGCAGGGCTGACCGACTGATCCTGGCCGGTGTGATCTCGTCTCGTGAGGATCATCCGGTCACAACGCTGGTGGGGCGGCTTCAGCCTGCAAGAGCGACCCCAAGTCGCCCCGCCAGATCCTGCACATACTGCCAGGCGACGCGGCCCGACCGCGCGCCGCGCGTCGTGGACCATTCCAGCGCCTCGGCCCTGAGAACGTCCGGCGCCACATCCAGCCCGAAATGCTCGGCATAGCCGTTCACCATCGCGAGATAGTCGTCCTGGCTACATTTGTGGAAACCGAGCCACAGTCCGAAGCGATCGGACAGCGACACCTTCTCCTCGACAGCTTCACCCGGATTGATCGCCGTCGAGCGCTCGTTCTCCATCATGTCGCGCGGCAGCAGGTGGCGGCGGTTCGACGTCGCGTAGAACACGACATTCTCCGGCCGTCCCTCGACGCCGCCGTCCAGCGCTGCCTTGAGCGACTTGTAGGACGTGTCGTCATTGTCGAAGGAGAGATCGTCGCAGAACAGGATGAAGCGACGATCGAGCCCGCGCACCAGCGTCATCAGTTCCGGCAAGCTGTCGATGTCCTCGCGATGAATCTCGATCAGCTTCATCGGATGGCCGCCGGGCAGCTTGGACGGATCGCCATTGATGGTGGCGTGCGCCGCCTTGACCAGCGAGCTCTTGCCCATGCCGCGCGCGCCCCAGAGCAGCACGTTGTTGGCCGGCAGGCCGCGGGCGAAACGATCGGTGTTCTCGACCAGGATATCGCGCACGCGGTCGACGCCCTTCAGGAGCACCATCTCGACGCGGTTGACCTTTGGCACCGGCTGCAGCGTGCCAGTTGAGGCCTGCCAGACGAAGGCGTCGGCGGCGTCAGGGTCGAATTTCGGCCGCGCCGGCGGCACGGCGCGTTCGATCAGGGCGATGAGCCGGTCGAGGCGATCGGCGACGGACTTCAGGGGATCTTCTGTCACAGTGCATTTCCTCGGGCCGCACCTTACCTCACGCGTGTTGCGAGGCCTGCGGGCGGCGCCGGCAGCTGGGGGTGAAGGCGTTCGGAGGAAGGGGAAACCCTTCATCCAGCCCTCCGGAGGCTGGCTTCGCGCTTGCTGGCGCAGGTTCCGGACGACAATCGCCACTATCATGCGGGCGCGGCCATTTGCAAAGGCTTGCCGCGTGGTTATATTCCGCGCCGTTTCGCGTACCGCTGTCTCTCCCTATGTGAAGGTCGGCGCAAACCACGCGTCTTGATCCGACGGGCCATCAGCGGACCCGCCAACGCCACAGGGAGCTTCTATTTTCATGTTCATTACACCCGCCTTCGCACAGGCCGCCGGCGCTTCCGCCGGTGGAGCCGACCTGCTCATTCAGTTCGTCCCCTTCATCTTCGTCTTCGCCATCATGTGGTTCCTGATGATTCGGCCGCAGCGGCAGAAGCAGAAGGCGCACCAGGAGATGATCAAGGGCGCCCGTCGTGGTGACACGGTCGTGCTTTCGGGCGGCCTGATCGGCAAGATCAACAAGGTCGTGGACGATTCCGAGTTGCTGCTGGAAGTCGCCGAGGGCGTGCGCGTTCGCGTGTCGCGTGCTGCCATCGCCGATGTGCGCGCCAAGGGCGAGCCGGCCAAGGACGGCGAATAAGCCGCCTCACGCTCCCCTGATGAAACGGCCCGCCTAAGGGCCGAAATCGACTGGAACGGTTTCCATGCTGCACTTCACACGCTGGAAGATGATTGCGATCCTGGCTGTCGTATTGGCCGGGTTTGTCATCGCACTTCCCAATCTGTTCTCTAAGGAAACCGTCGATTCCTGGCCGAGCTGGGTGCCCAAGCGGCAGCTGGTTCTCGGCCTGGATCTCCAGGGGGGCGCCTATCTGCTCTATGAGGTCGACAAGCAGGACTATGTCCAGAAGCGCCTCCGCTCGCTTGTCGGCGACATCCGCAAGGCGATGCTGGAAGAGCCGCGCATCGGCTATTCCGGCCTCGGCGTGCAGGGGCAGGGCGTACAGTTCCGCGTCCGCGATCTCTCGCAGCTTCCCGAGGTCAAGAAGCGGCTCGATCTGCTGCTGAACCCACTCGGAACGTCGGCGCTCGGCGGTCCCGGCGTCAACGAATTCGATCTCGAGATCGGCAGCGATGGCGTCGTGAAGATGGGCTACACGCAGGCCGGTCTCGACCAGCGCGTCCGCCAGATCGTAGACCAGTCGATCGAGGTCATCGGCCGTCGTATCGACCAGCTCGGCACGGTCGAGCCGTCGATCCAGCGCCAGGGTTCCGACCGTATCCTGGTCGAGGCCCCTGGCCTTGGGGATCCGGAGCGCCTGAAGGCCCTGGTCGGCCAGACCGCCCAGCTTACCTTCCATCTCGTCGATACCGGCGTCGCGCCGGATGCCGCGACCCGCAAGCCGGGCACGCTGGTTCTCGATTCGACCGACACGCCGCCGGTTCCCTATGTCGTCGAGGAGTTGCCGCTGCTGACCGGTGAAGACCTCACCGACGCGCAGGCGACCTTCGACTCGCGCACCAACGAGCCGGTCGTTTCCTTCCGCCTTTCCAGCGCCGGCGCCCGTGTCTTCGGTGAAGTCACGCAGAAGAACGTCAACCGGCCATTCGCCATCGTCCTCGACGATCATGTGATCTCGGCACCGGTCATCCGGGAGCCCATCCTCGGTGGCTCCGGCCAGATCAGCGGCAATTTCTCGATCCAGTCCGCCAACGACCTCGCCATCCTGCTGCGCGCCGGTTCGCTGCCGGCCAAGCTGACGATCGTCGAGGAGCGGAGCATCGGCCCGGGCCTTGGCGCCGATTCGATCCGCGCCGGCAAGATCGCGGCCGTCATCGGCACGATCGCTGTCTGCGCCTTCATGGTGATGACCTACGGCTTCCTCGGCTGGCTCGCCAACATCGCCGTGATCGTCAACGTTGTCCTGATCTTCGCGGTGGTGACCTTGCTCGGGGCGACCTTGTCGCTACCCGGTATCGCCGGCGTGATCATCACCGTTGGAACGGCGGTGGATTCGAACGTTCTGATCTATGAGCGCATACGCGAGGAGTTCCGAGCGGGACGATCCGCGATCGCCTCGATTGACGCCGGCTTCCACAAGGCGCTGGGTACCATCCTCGACGCGAACGTGACGACGCTGATCGCGGCCCTCGTTCTGTTCTACCTCGGCTCGGGTCCGATCCGCGGCTTCGCCGTCACGCACGCCATCGGCGTCGCGACGACGATGTTCACGGCGTTCACCTTCACCCGCCTCATGGTCGCGATGTGGGTGCGCTGGCGCCGTCCGACCAAGATCACGCTCTGAAGCGAGGACAGAAACATGGCTTATCTTCGCATCGTTCCCGACAACACCAACATCCCGTTCATGCGGATGCGGAAGTGGACGTTCCCGCTTGCCGCGTTCCTGTCGATCATGTCGGTGGTGCTGTTCTTCACCGTTGGCCCGAACTACGGCATCGACTTCCTCGGTGGCACTGTCATCGAGATCCAGACCAAGGACGAGAAGCCGGATCTCGGCAAGCTTCGTTCGACGCTGAACGATCTCGGCCTTGGCGACGTGCAGGTGCAGACGATCGGTGCCGACAACTCGGTCCTGATCCGCATGGGCCAGCAGGCCGGCGGCGAGGAAGCCCAGCAGGCGGCGGTCGGCAAGATCCGCGCGGCGCTCGAGGGCGAGGCCGAGTTCCGCCGCATCGACATCGTCGGTCCGCGCGTCTCGGGCGAGCTCGCCTTCAATGGCGGACTCGCCATGCTCGTCACCTTCGCCGCCATCGCCGTCTATGTGTGGTTCCGGTTCGAATGGCAGTTCGCCGTCGGATCGATCATCTCGGCGGCGAACGTCGTGGTGATGACCTTCGGCTTCTATGTCGTCACGCAGCACGAGTTCAACCTGACCTCGCTCGCCGCGATCCTGACGACCATCGGCTACTCGCTGAACGACACGGTCGTGGTCTATGACCGAATTCGAGAAACGCTGCGCAAGTACAAGAAGATCCCGCTCGGCGACCTGATCGACCGCGCCATCAACGACATGCTGGGTCGTACCGTGATCACCACGGTGACCACTTTGATCGCGCTGCTGTCGCTCTATATCTTCGGCGGCGAGGTTATCCAGGCCTTCACGCTGGCCATGATCTTCGGCGTGCTGGCGGCGATCTTCTCGTCGATCTGCGTCGCCGCGCCGATCCTGATCTATTTCGGCCTGCGCCAGGACCAGATGACCAAGAAGCAGGATGCGGAGGCGGCCGGCAAGGCCTGAGCGTCATGGCGCTTTTCACGCGACCGTCGGTTTCGCTCCGGGCCCAGCATTTTCCGGGTCAGGCTCCGATCGACGTCTACGGCGAAGGGGTGTTCCGCTTCGCCGAGATGTCGCATCCGGGCTCGCTGCTCTGCCTGCCAAGCGGCATCTATGGCTGGCCGGTGGCGAGCGCTTCGGAGATCACCGAGGACTCGCTGGCGGATGTGTTCGCCGAAGCCGCCGACATCGCCGTGCTGGTCGTCGGTTGCGGCCGCGACATCGCCGTCTTCCCGAAGCCGCTGCGGGAGCGGCTGCGCGAGAGCGGCATCGCCGTCGAAGTGATGGGGACGGGCCCGGCGGTCCGAACCTACAATATCCTGCTCGCCGAGGGCCGCCCTGTCGCGGCGGCGCTCGTCGTCCTCTGATCGGTTTCAATCATGGATGTCTTCGCCCTCTGCGCCGATGAAGTGCGCGCGCACGACCGCGACCGCTTCCTCGCCGATCTGTTCGCGCCGGAAGCGAAGCGGCGCTATCTGTTCGCTCTGCATGCCTTCAATCTCGAGGTCGTCCGCGTGCGCGAGCTCGTCAGCGATCCGATGCCGGGCGAGATCCGCCTGCAATGGTGGCGCGACGTGCTGACCGGCGACGCGCGCGGCGACGTGGCCGGTCATCCGGTCGCGGCGGCGCTGCTCGAGACGATCGGCCTCAACGACCTGCCGCGCGCCGCCTTCGACAATCTGGTCGCCGCGCACATCTTCGATCTCTACAACGACCCGATGCCGAGCCTGACCGATCTCGAAGGCTATGCCGGCGAGACGGCCTCGGCGCTGATCCAGCTTGCCGCCCTGGTGCTGGCCGGTGGTCGCGATCCCGGCACGGCTGACGCGGCTGGCCATGCCGGCGTGGCGCAGGCGCTGGCCGGGCTGATGCGGGCGCTGCCCTATCACGCGCGCCGGCAGCAATTGTTCCTGCCCGCCGACATGATGGAGCGCCATGGAGTTCAGCGAGCGGACGTCTTCGCCGGCCGGACGACGCCGGAACTGCTGCGGTTGCTCGCCGATCTGCGCGCCACGGCGCGTCGGCATCTCGAGGCCGGCCGCAAGGCGCTGGCCGCCGCTGATCCGGTCGCCAGGCCGGCTTTCCTGCCGGTGGCGCTCGTCGAGCCGGTCTTGAGACTGATGGACCGGTCCGACTACAACCCGTTCACGATGGCGATCGACCCGCCGCAATGGAAGCGGCAATGGTGGCTCTGGCGCGCCGCCCGGAAGGGCACGTTCTAGGTCCGGCACTGGACGTCCGGGGCTCGGCGTCCAGTCTGCGTCCGTCGCGGGCTGACGCTGCCCCGCCGCGCCAAGCGGCCGGCCGTTCCATAATGCGGACGGATGGATCCGGGATCTCCGCTTCGCTGCGTCCGGGATGACGGCGAGCGGGTGCCGGGTTGCCCTCAGGCAGCGCCATGCGTCAGCAGGTCGATCTGGTGGGCATGGCGGACAGCGCCGCGGGCGGCCTCGTTCTGGTTGAAGATCTCCAGCGTCTCGGTCTCGTCGTCGACAACCGGCATCAGCGCCGCGTCGATATAGCTCTTCTTGTCGGGCATCGCCTCGATGCGGCGGCGCTCGCGTTCGAGCTTCAATCCCAGCCAGATCAGCTTCGCGCTCTTTGACAGCGTCTCCCAGGCATGATGCGGGTAGAAGCGCCAGGCGGGTTCGATCGGCAGGCCGGGACGGCGGTCGAGCCGGTCCTTGAAGCGGATGACCCCGCCCTGCAGCGGGTGCACATGCTCGACGTCGACGGAGGTCGAGAACCAGATCAGCAGCTTCTGGATGCTCTTGGTCCGAACGCCGGTGGCGGCGGCGCGGCGCAGGATCGTCACCATGTGCTCGGGCGAATAGAACAGCCGCCACGCCTCGCGATAGATGCCTTCCCATTCCTGCTGCGACATCTGGCTGTGGCCGGTGACGGCATGCTCCAAATCGTACTTGTTGAGGTCGGCGTCCATCGCCACGCCCTTGCGGTGCAGGGTCTGGTGGTCCTCGGAGCCGGGCAAAGGGGTCAGGAAGAAGAATTCGAGGATATCGAGCGGCAGCTCGCGCTGGATGATGCCGATGTCGCGGCGGATGCTCTCCGGCGTGTCGTTCGGGAAGCCGAGGATATAGCCGGCATAGGTAATGATACCCACGTGCTTCCAGTCGAGCAGCATTTTCCTGTATTCGGTGATCTTGTTCTGCCGCTTCTTCGCCGCCATCAGGTTGTCGGGGTTGATGTTCTCCAGCCCGATGAAGACGCGGCTGACGCCGGCGCGCTTGCACTTCGAAATGAAGTTCGGGATCTTGTGGCAGAGCGTGTCGACCTGGACCATCAGGCCGATCCACATGCCTTCCTTCTCGCGCAGCGCGATGATGCGGTCGAGGATGATCTCCCAGTCCTTGTTGCGAGCGAAATTGTCGTCGGTGATGAAGTAGTTGTGGATGCCCTGCGCCAGGTTTTCGCGGATGAGTTTCTCGATGTCGTCGGGCGAGCGGCGGCGCGACTTGCGGCCCTGGACGTTGATGATCGTGCAGAACGAGCACTGGAACGGGCAGCCGCGGCCGGCGTCGAACGAGGTGTTGCCGCCCAGCGTGCGGGTCACGTAACCGGCGGGCAGGAAGGGGGGCGGCGTGCCTTCGACGCTCGGCAGCTCCTTCATGTAATTGTAGAGCGGCTCCAGCGTCCCGGCGGCGGCATCGAGCAGCACGCGGTCGAGACGCTCCTCCGCCTCGCCGGCGAACAGGCTGACGCCGATATCGAGCGCCTGCTGCAGGTCGACATGCAGGTCTGGCAGCATGGCGAGGCAGCCCGAGACATGAAACCCGCCCATGGCGACTGCAATACGGGCCTCCCGCAGCGGCCGGGCTAGATCTAGCGCGCGCGGATACTGGTTCGACTGGACACCGACCAGCCCGACCAGGCCGAAATTGCCGTTCTGGCGGAACTCCTCGACGATCCGCTCGACCCGGACGCGGGTGTTGGTCTCGTCGATGGCGCGGATATCGAGGGTGACGTCCTCGCCGAGCACCTTGCGAGCCTCGCAATCGGAGGCGAGGCCATAGAGGCTCGCCAGCGAATTGGACGGGATCATCGAGCGATGCCAGCGGATCACATAGCCGTCGTCGTCATAATGCGACGGCTTGATCAGCATCAGAAGAAAGCGCCGCGTCATGGGCGACGCCTGGAATGCACATTGGACTGCATGTCTGGCTTCCCCGTGTCGGCGGTTCTAGCGCATGCGAATTCTCAATCTGGGCATTGATAGACAAGGGTTACTTTACGGAGTGCCGACGCGTTCGGCAATGCCGAGCGCGCCGGACGGTCCGTGGGCTATTCGGCGGCGGCGACGGAGGCCGGGCCGTTCAGCCAGGCGGCGGCATCGGCGCGGGCGCGCGCCGTCAGGGCCTTCTTCTTGGCGACGGTCTTGTCGGTGCCGCGCAGCTTGACGCCCGGCTCCTTGGGGATCTCCACCGGCGGGAACAGACCGAAATTGACGTTCATCGGCTGGAACGACCGGCTGCCGGCTTCCTCGTCGACGAGGTGGCCGCCGGTGATGTGGCCGAGCAGGGCGCCGAAAGCCGTGGTAGCGGGCGGCGGCACCGGCACTTCGCCGAGACGCTCGGCGGCGGCGAAGCGGCCGGCCAGCAGGCCGATCGCGGCGGATTCGACATAGCCTTCGCAGCCGGTGATCTGGCCGGCGAAGCGCAGCCGCGACTGGGCCTTGAGGCGCAGCAACGGGTCGAGCAGCTTCGGCGAGTTCAGGAAGGTGTTGCGGTGCAGGCCGCCGAGGCGCGCGAACTGGGCGTTCTCGAGCCCGGGGATCATGCGTAGCACGTCGGTCTGAGCGCCGTATTTCAGCTTCGTCTGGAAGCCGACCATGTTGTAGAGCGTGCCGAGCGCATTGTCCTGGCGGAGTTGGACGATGGCATGCGCCTTGACGGTCGGGTTGCGCGGATTGGTGAGGCCGACCGGCTTCATTGGGCCGAAACGAAGCGTCTCGCGGCCGCGCTCCGCCATGATCTCGATCGGCAGGCAACCGTCGAAATACGGCGTCGAGGCTTCCCAATCCTTGAAATCGGTCTTGTCGCCGGCGATCAGCGCGTCGAGGAAGGCGTTGTACTGCGCCTCGTCCATCGGGCAGTTGATGTAGTCGGCGCCGTTGCCGCCCGGCCCGACCTTGTCGTAGCGCGACTGGAACCAGGCAACGTCCATATTGATCGAGTCGAAATAGATGATCGGCGCGATGGCGTCGAAAAAGGCGAGCGAATCGGCGCCGGTCAGGTCGCGGATGGCTTCGGACAGCGCCGGCGAGGTGAGGGGGCCGGTCGAGACGATGACATTGTCCCATTCGGCCGGCGGCAGGCCGTCGATCTCGCGGCGGTCGATGGTGACGAGCGGGTGGTCTTCCAGCGCCTTGGTGACGGCCTGTGAGAAGCCGTCGCGATCGACGGCGAGCGCGCCGCCCGCAGGCACCTGGTTGCTGTCGCCCATCCGCATGATCAGCGAATTGGCCATCCGCATCTCGGCATGCAGCAGGCCGACCGCATTGGTCTCGGCGTCATCCGAACGGAAGGAGTTGGAGCAGACGAGCTCGGCCAGGCCGTCCGTCTTGTGCGCATCCGTGGCGCGGACGGGCCGCATCTCGTGCAGGACGACGGGGATGCCGCGATTGACGATCTGCCAGGCAGCTTCCGTGCCGGCCAGTCCGCCGCCGATGATGTGAATTGGATCTGTTTTCATGGCGCGGAGATTATTGCGCCGGAGCGGTTCGGACAACCGCGCAAATGCCGGTTCGGCCCGGACAAAAGGAAACGCCCGCCGGGGAGGAGGTCGGCGGGCGTCTCTTCTGATGGCGCTTCGCGAGGGAGGAGGTTCGCTAGCGCCGGATCGCAGGGAACAAGGGAGGAGGTTTGTTCCCGCGCGAATTTCGTATCGGCTTAGTAACCGGCCGACTGCTTGGCAATCTGGGTGATGTCACCGCGATTGATACCAAGGTCATTGAGCTCGCGGTTCGTCAGGCGCATCAACTCGCCATAAGTCTCGCGGTACTTGCGCCAGTTCTTGTAGGAAGCGAGGATGTTCACGGACACGGTCATATTCCTTCGGACAATCGGACATCTGGGGCAGCGGGGAAGTTCTGTTTCGGTCCCGCCGTCCTTGTTGATCCGAATATAGGAGAAGCCCGCGCAAAGGAGCACTGCGAGAATTCGCATGGCTGTCTTGCATATGATGCAGGGCAGCAATCGATTCTGATTAAATATTGCACTGCAATATTGCTCAAGCGGGCATCACTGGGCCAGTATGAAGGCCGGTTCGGGCCGCCTGCGGCCACTCACCAGCGAACCGTGCGGGGAAGATCGGATGTTGAACAGAAGCGCCCTCGGCGGCCTCGTCGCCGGGCTCATCCTTGCGCTTGCCGGTCCCGCCGCTGCCCAGGGCCTGGCTCCGGTCAAGATCCGCTACTGCCATGGCTTCGGCTGCAAGATGCGCTCGCCCGTGACGTTCTCCAGCGGCGATCTCGCCGCCCTGAAGCGGATCCTGGATGTGGGACGGGGTAGTCCGGCGGCTGAGCGCGCCGCGATCTCGCGCGCCGACCAGTGGTACGAGCGCAAGGCCGGCGCGCAGACCGGTACCTCGGGCGACGACGCCAAGGGCGAGTTCGGGCTCTACACGCCGCTGTCGCAGCTCGATTGCGTCGACGAGATGACCAATACGACGACGCTGCTCAAGCTTCTGGCCAAGCAAGGCTGGTTGCGGCACCACACGGTTGGCCCCTCCGCCAGCCGCGGCGTGCTGTTCGACGGCCGCTATCCGCACAACACCGCCACGATCGTCGAGACGGCCAGCGGCAAGCGCTGGGTGGTCGACAGCTGGGTGCGCGCCAATGGCGAGCCGCCGGATATCAAACTGCACGACATCTGGAAACAGGAAGGCCGGCGCGGTTAGCGCCGACCTTGTCTTGAAGACTGGGATCGCCGGTCAGGCCTTGCGGGGCTAGACGACGACCTTGCGATAGAGGTGCCAGGTTGCGTGGCCGAGCACCGGCAGCACGATGGCGAGCCCGAAGAACAGCGGGATCGAGCCGAGCGCCAGGCTGACGGCGACGATCAGGCCCCAGAGCGCCATCGGTCCCGGATTGGCGAGCACGGCGCGGATCGAGGTCAGGATGGCCGGCGCCAGGCCGACGTCGCGGTCGAGCAGCAGCGGGAAAGACACCACGCTGATCGTCAGCACCATCAGGGCGAACAGGAAGCCGACGCCGTTGCCGACGAGGATCAGCGCCCAGCCGGCCGGCGTCGTCAGCACGCGATGCAGGAAGTCCGGCATCGAGGCCGCCGGCGTATAGCCGAAATTGGCGACATAGATCGCTTGCGCGACGGCGATCCAGACGAAGAAGATCACCATCAGCCCGACGCCGAGCATCAGTATGGCGCCCATCGACGGGGAATGGCGCGCTTCGAGGATCTGCGGCAGCGAGACGTCGAGGCCCTGTTCCCGGCGGCGGGACAACTCGTAGAGCCCGAGGGCTGCGAATGGGCCGAGCAGGGCGAAGCCCGCCATCAGCGGAAACAGCAGCGGCAGGATGTCCGATCCGAACACCGCCCGGCCGATGAAGAGGCCGACGACGGGATAGATGACGATCAGGAAGATCGCGTGGGTTGGATAGGCCGAAAAATCGTCCCATCCCTCCTTCAGCGCGTCCTTGATGTCCTGGACGGAGATGTGTCGGACGACCGGCATGCTGGCGTCCGGCGAAGTCGACCCAGTGATGAGATGGGAATGGGCCGAAGTCTCACTGATTGGTGCGGCCATGAACGTGCTCTCCGGATCTGCCCCCCAGATAAGCGAACGCCAGTCCTGGCTCGGACATGCCTTGTGGCCCAGCCGCACCGCGACCCGTTCTGCGACAGATTAGCGCAGAAGCGGCGGCGAGGCGATGGCGATTTTAGCGTGCGGCCGGCGATTGCCGTCCGTCCGTCGCTGATAGAGTGGAAGCGGGCGTCGGGGACACCCATATGTTGTGCAGGGAGCATCCGCCGTGAAACCTGCGCGCGTGGCCCTTCTCGCAGCGTTCGCCGCTGCCATCCTCGTCCTGCTTCCGGCCGCCGCGCGGCCATCCGCCCCGGAAGCAGGCGGAGGGACGCGCGCTGCCCTACGGATCGAGATCGATGGCGCCATCGGTCCGGCGACGGCGCGCGCGGTGAAGGAAGGGCTCGAGGCCGCGGTGGCGCGGCAGGCCGAGATCGTCATCTTGCGCCTCAACACGCCGGGCGGTCTCGTCGCCAGCATGCGCGAAATCCTGGTCGATATCCTCGCCTCCCGCATTCCCGTCATCGGCTATGTCGCTCCGTCGGGCGCGCATGCCGCCAGCGCCGGCACCTATATCCTCTACGCCACCCACATCGCCGCCATGGCGCCGGGCACCAATATCGGCGCCGCGACGCCGATCGAGCTCGGGCCGCCCATTCCGGGCTTGCCCGGCGGCGGCAAGCGGGAAGAGGCGCCCAAGGAGGCGGCACCGGACGCCGGCATCGCCAAGGCGACCAATGACGCGGTCGCCCTGATCCGCAGCCTCGCCGAATTGCGCGGCCGCAATGCGGACTGGGGCGAAAAGGCGGTGCGCGAGGCGGCGAGCCTTTCCGCCAACGCCGCGCTCGAAGCCCATGCGATCGATCTGGTGGCGCGCGACGAGGCGGAACTGACCGACCGGATCGACGGCCGCACGGTCGAAGTGGCGGGCGGCGAGACGCGGACGCTCGCCACGCGTGGCATCGCGGTCGAGGCCTATGACCCGGGATGGCTGATCCGGCTGCTGTCCGTCATCACCGATCCCAACATCGCCGTCCTCTTGATGCTGGTCGGCGTCTACGGCCTGCTGTTCGAGGTCATGAGCCCCGGCCTGATCGCGCCCGGGGTCATCGGCACGATCTGCCTTTTGCTCGGCTTCTATGCGTTGAACCTGCTGCCGATCGATTATGCCGGCCTCGCCCTGATGCTGATCGGACTGACCTTCCTCGCCATCGAAATCTTCAATCCGACCGTGGTGCTGGGGCTGGGCGGGCTCGTCGCCTTCCTGCTCGGCACGGCGATGCTGCTCAGGGTCGAGGCGCCGGGCTTCACCCTGTCGTGGTCCATCGTCGGCGCTGTCGCGATACTCGTCTTCGGCCTGTCCGCCTTCACCGCGCGCGCCCTTTGGCGCATTCGCAAGCGACCTTCCCCGGTGGGCGGCGACGCCATGCTGGGCATGCCGGCCGAGGTGATCGACTGGCGGGGCGGCGAGGGCCATGTTTTCGCGCATGGCGAGCGCTGGCAGGCGCGCGGCGCCGAGGCCTTCAATCCCGGCGAAACGGTCGAGGTGTCGGCGATCGACGGCCTGAGCCTGTCGGTGCGCCGTCCGGTCGGCCACGACGCCGAACGCGATGGAGAACTGCCATGACCTTGATCTATGTGCCCTATCTGATCGTCCTGGTCCTCTTGGTCGTCTTCCTGCTGGCGGCGATCCGCGTCCTGCGCGAATACGAGCGCGGCGTCGTCTTCACGCTTGGCCGCTTCACGGGCGTCAAGGGACCGGGACTGATCGTCCTGGTGCCTTTCGCGCAGCAGATGGTGCGGGTCGATTTGCGCGTCATCGTCCACAACGTGCCGCCTCAGGACGTCATCTCGCGCGATAACGTGCCGGTGCGGGTCAATGCGGTGCTGTATTTCCGCGTCATCGATCCCGAGCGCGCCATCATCCGGGTCGAGGACTTCATGGCGGCGACCAGTCAGCTGGCGCAGACGACGCTTCGCTCGGTGCTCGGCAAGCACGAGCTCGACGAGATGCTGGTCGAGCGCGACCGCCTCAACGCCGACATCCAGTCGATCCTCGACCGGCAGACCGAACCCTGGGGCATCAAGGTCGCCAATATCGAGATCAAGGATATCGACCTGAACGACAACATGGTGCGCGCCATCGCCAAGCAGGCCGAAGCCGAGCGCCTGCGCCGGGCCAAGGTCATCAACGCCGAGGGTGAGCAGCAGGCGGCGGAGAAGCTGGTCGAGGCAGGCCGCATCCTCGCGCGCGCGCCACAGGCGATGCAGCTTCGCTATTTCGCAGCCCTGCACGACATCGCCGGCGAGCGCACGTCGACCATCGTCTTCCCGTTGCCGACCGATCTCCTCCGCCACTTCGAGGGGCTGATGCCGGCGCCGAAATGAGGGGGCACCGGGGTTGGAAAGGTATCGAGTGCATGTCGATATGCATCATTCGGAGTTTTTGCTGCAAAGGGAGAGAAGCATGATCGTCATCGACCATCTGGATCACCTGGTGCTGACAGTCGCGAGCATCGAGCGCACCTGCGAGTTCTACGATCGCGTTCTTGGAATGACGGTCGAGACCTTCGAATCGGGACGGGTTGCACTTCGCTTCGGCCGACAGAAGATCAATCTGCACAAGGTCGGGCAGGAGCTCGAGCCGAGGGCGAGGTTCCCGGTCGCGGGTTCTGCGGATCTCTGCTTCCTCGCCAGCACGCCGCTCGAGGACGTCGAGGCGCATCTTGCGCGGATGGGCATTGCGATAGAAGTCGGGCCGGTGCTTCGGACCGGCGCGATGGGCACGATCCTGTCGATCTATATCCGCGATCCCGACGGCAATCTGATCGAAATCGCCAACGCCAGCCGCGCTTCCGGCGCCGCCGGCTGAGCCGGCCGGCGGACGTCAGGGCTCCGCTGAAGCCAACCGCCTCTGTCGTGGCCGAGACGGGGGCGGTCGGCCTTGGCTGGATCAGGCTCCGGCCTGGATGCGGGCGCCGACCAGGGCGAACATGGCGCCTTGCGGGTCCTCGCACTGGATGATCCAGGCGCCGCCCGGCACCTCCATCGGGCCGTTCAGAACCTTGCCGCCGCCGCCCTCGACCCGCGTCACCGCCGCGTCGATATCGTCGACGTTGAAGTAGAACAGCCAGAATGTCGCCGGCACGGAGCGCGGCCGGTTGAACATGCCGCCGATCGGCTGCCCGTCGACCGCGAACAGCTGGTAGGTGCCCATCTCGCCCATGTCGATCGCCTCGGCCTTCTGCCAGCCGAACATCGTCCCGTAGAAGTCGAGCGCCTTTTCCCAATCGTCGGCATAGAGCTCGTGCCAGCCGGCATAGCCGGGCGTCCCCATCGCCGGCGGTTCGGGTTCCCCGCCCTGCATCGGCAGCGGCGTGAACAGCGTGAACACGGCCTTTTGCGGGTCCGAGACGACGGCGAAGCGTCCAACCTCGGGAATGTCGGCGGGCGGCACATGCACCGTACCCCCGAGGCTCCTGACCTTGGCGGCGGCGGCGTCGACATCCGCGACCGAAATGTAGCCGATCCAGCTTGGTGGCGCACCCATCTGGCGAGCCTGTTCCGGCAGGTTCATCACCCCGCTGACCGGGTTTTCACCCACCGTGAACAGCGTGTAGGCCATGTGGGGCTGCGAGGCGTCGCGCGTGCCCCATCCGACCACCGAGCCGTAATACGCCTTGGCGCTTCCGGTGTCGGTGGTCATCAACTCGTACCAGACGAAACGGCTTGCAAGATCGCTCATTCCGGCCTCCTTCCGCTGGGGAACCATGGTTCTACACGAGATATAGCGGCGACGAAATTGTACAATGGGTGGTTGTTCCGACAGCCGGCCGGTCCTCGTCCGGCCGATTCCGTATCGGCAGGACAGTGCCGTTGCCGCGATGCTGTTGCATCGGCACGCAAGCTCCGGCTAAGAGGGGAGTATTCGACTGGACCCGGTGCAAATCCGGGTGGCTCTTCCGGCCGCCGATCCGCCGGACCACGCAGATGACTTGATGGATTTCCTCACCGCCGTCCTGGCCGTGTCGATACGTGCATCTGCCGCGAAGCATTCCAACCCATGAACCTTTCCTCCACCGTCCGTCGCGACTGGTTTTCCAACATCCGTCGCGACACGCTCGCAGGCCTCGTCGTTGCGCTGGCTCTGATCCCCGAGGCGATCGGCTTCTCGGTCATCGCCGGCGTCGATCCGAAGATCGGCCTCTATGCCTCCGTGGTGATTGCCTGCGTGATCGCCTTCACCGGCGGCCGCCCGGCCATGATCTCGGCCGCCACCGCGGCGACCGCCGTTCTGATGACCGGCCTCGTGCGCGACCACGGCATCCAGTATCTCTTCGCCGCCACGATCCTGATGGGCGTCTTCCAGATCCTCGCGGCGCTGCTCAAGCTAGGACGGCTGATGCGCTTCGTGTCGCAATCGGTGATGACCGGCTTCGTCAACGCGCTGGCAATCCTGATCTTCATGGCGCAGCTGCCGGAGCTGGTGAATGTGCCGACGGCCACCTACGGGCTGATCGCGCTGGGGCTCGCCATCATCTATCTGCTGCCGCGCGTGACCCGCGCCGTGCCGTCGCCGCTGGTGGCGATCGTCGTCGTGACGGCGGTCGCGGCGGTGTTCGGCATCGATGTCCGCACCGTGGCGGATCTCGGTGAACTGCCCTCGGCGTTGCCAAGCTTCGCCTTGCCGGACGTGCCGTTCACGTTCGAGACGCTGCGCATCCTGATGCCGGTGGCGCTGACGCTGGCGGCGGTGGGGCTGCTCGAATCCCTGCTGACGGCGCAGATCCTCGACGACATGACGGATACGCCGAGCAACAAGAACCGCGAATGCGCCGGCCAGGGTATCGCCAACATGGCGTCGGCCCTGTTCGGCGGCATGGGCGGCTGCGCCATGATCGGCCAGTCGGTGATCAACGTCTCGTCCGGCGCGCGCGGCCGGCTGTCGACCCTGGTCGCCGGCGTCTTCCTGCTCGTCCTGCTGGTGGCGTTGCAGGACCTTCTGGCGGTCGTGCCTGTCGCGGCGCTGACGGCGGTGATGATCATGGTGTCGATCAACACCTTCTCCTGGCGCTCGATCGCGCGGCTCCGGAGCAATCCCTTGCCGTCGTCGGTCGTCATGCTGGCCACCGTCGGCACGGTGGTGGCCACGCACGATCTCGCCAAGGGCGTGCTGGTCGGCGTCCTGCTCTCCGGCGTCTTCTTCGCCGGCAAGGTGGCGCGCCTGAGCCGGGTGACCTCGACGCTGTCGCCGGACGGCACGACGCGCACCTACCGCGTCGAGGGCCAGGTCTTCTTCGCTTCTGCCGGCACGCTGTCGGAGGCGTTCGACCTGCAGGAAGAGCTGGAGCGCATCGTCATCGATGTGGGAGCTGCCCATTTCTGGGACATTTCGGCGATTTCCGCGCTCGACCGCGTCGTCCTGAAGGCGCGGGCCCGCGGCCGGATCGTCGAGGTCGTCGGTCTCAATGCCGCCAGCGCCACCATGGTCGAGCGCTTCGGCGAGCACGACAAGGATGGAACCGCGCCGGCATCCACCCATTGAGGCTTGGGGAGACGAGGGATAGAAGCGCCGTTCTGTCGCAATTCCGACGTGATGCTGCTAGTCTTCGCCGTCCATGTATCGTCGCGTCCGGCGTCGGCCCCCGAACGAAACGCTTTGAACAGAGAAATTTCCCATGATTCATAGAATTCCCGCAGTGATCGCAGTGCTGGCTGCTGTCGCCTTGGCTGGCTGCGTCTCGTCGCAACCGGTGCAGGTTTCGGCGCCTCCCGGCCTGTCGACCTCCGAGGCCCTGACCTGGGTTCGCCGCGACGGCCAGAGCGGCCGCGCCAATCCGGCGCTCGCCGATCAGTTCGCCGCCGACCGCGCCGCCTGCGTCCAGGCGCCGGGCGACAACGCCGCCCTGCGCGCCGCCGAGGCCTGCATGGGCCAGCGCGGTTATGCGCTGGTGCCGGCGTCGCAGGCAGCGGCCCGCGCGGCCGAATACCGCCGCATGGCCGGCTACTGATTGATCCCTTCGGGACAAGGAACGTCGACGCGCTCAGCGCGCGTCGACGAACCGGATTTCGTGCGCCGTCGCGTCTGGTTCCAGGAAGGGGAGCAGGGCCTCTGCCTCCCGTGCCAACGCTGAGCGGTCCTTGCCGGTGAGCCTCACCAGCGGCGTGATCGTCATCGTCGCCCGGCCCTTGTCGCGGTCCAGCCGCCAGCTCCCGCCCGCCATGCCGTCGAGCAGGAACGCCGGCAGCAGGCCGTTCTCCTTCTTGAAGTGCGCGCGGTGGGCATCTTCCAGGATGCGGCGCCGGTCGTCATGTCCGAGCAGCACGTTGTCGTAGTCCGGCAGGAAGCGCGCCGGGGCCTCGATATCGGCTCCGGGCCTGGGTGCATCCGGCAGGTCGTAGAGAATGCGGTTGTCCTCGTCGCGGAATTCGACAAGTTGCGGCCTGAGCCGCGCCAGCGCGCCGGCGAGCCGCGTCAGCCCCGACCAGGCCTGCATGTCGGCGACCGAGGCCGGTCCGAAGGCGGCCAGATAGCGCGGGATCATCGCATCCGGCGCATCGTCCTCGGCAAGCCGCTCGCCCGTCCAGCTTTCGATCGTTGTCGAGATCGCCAGCCCGCCCTGGCGCCAGAGACCGCGCGGCGTCACCTGCACCAGCGGCAGGATCGCGCGCACCGCCTGCGACAGCGCATGGCCGTCCCTGTCCTGAAAATGAGGCGCAAGAACGTCGGATAACTCCTTGTTGGATCGTGGTTTTTCTTCAAGTAGTCTTCGGCCCGTCTCCATCAGCGCCGCCATGTCGACGCCGGCCAGGGCCTTCCCGTAGACGCTGCCGGGCGTCATGTTGCGCTCGAAGACCTTCTGCAGGACAGGGCGCAGCCACAGCGCGTCCCGGACGGTGACGAGATGCAGCGTGCCGCGCATCAGCGCGATGCGGACGAGTTTTCGCGAGCGCGTAAGTTCCGAGACGGTTTCGGGATCGAAATCGCGCAGCCGCGACCAGAGCGCGACATAGGGATTGCCGGGGATCTGCGACTGCAGTCCGAGCAGATGTTCCACCGCCGCCTCGGCCGGTAGGTCGACGCGTTCGAGCAGCATCTGGCGGGCCAGCAGCGCCCGGTTGAGGGCGCGGCGCAA
This sequence comes from Kaistia granuli DSM 23481, assembly GCF_000380505.1. Taxonomy (GTDB): domain Bacteria; phylum Pseudomonadota; class Alphaproteobacteria; order Rhizobiales; family Kaistiaceae; genus Kaistia; species Kaistia granuli. The sequence continues at coordinate 539,287 of NZ_AQYH01000010.1, forward strand.
CAGCGTGGCTGTTGGCCCCGACATCCCGATCAGCGCGCTTCGAGCAGCAGGCGGATGCCGAGTACGCCGATCACGGCGCCGGCGGCGCGGTCGATCCAGCTCTTGGCGCCGAGATAGAGTGCGCGCGGCCGCGACGACGAGAAGGCGAGCGCCACCAGCGCGTACCAGGCCGTTTCCTGGACGAAGATGAGTGTAGGCAGCGTGAGGTCGAGCCAGAGCGGCCTTGCCGCCGGCAGCAGCGCCGCGAAGACCGCGCCGAACACGGCGATGATCTTCGGATTGCTCATCTGGGTGGCGAGCGCCAGCCCGAAGGAGTGGCCGAGGCTGCTGCCGCCCGAGCCGCCATTGCGCACCACTTCGACCGGGTCCTTGGCGCCGCGCCAGATCCGGACCGCCAGATAGACCAGATAGAGGCCGCCGGCAATCTTCAGCACGGTGTAGAGGCCGGCCGCCTCGGTCATCAGCGTGCGCAGGCCGAGCAGAGCGAGCGTGCCGAAGATCATCGCGCCGACGCCCATGCCGAGGGCGGCGGCGATGCCGTCGGCCCGCGACTGCGCCACGGCCGTCCGCACGACGAAGACGAAGCTCGGACCGGGACTGATCGCCCCGATCAGCAGGGCCCCGAGAATGGCGAAGAGCGCGGCAAGCGGGGTCATGGCGGTTCCTTCGGGCAGCGGGCCGGATGGCGCGGCGTCCCGAAGGATTATCCGGCGATCCCCGGCGCGACAAGTCGCGCGAGGGATCACGCAGCGGCGGCGGCTATTCGCCCGCCTGCTCGCCTTCATGCAGGCCGACGCCGGCGGCCGCGAGCTTTTCCCAGACCTCTTCGGCCGTCTCGGCGAAATCGAACAGCTCGAGATCCCTGGCGGCGATCATGCCTTCCTCGACCAGGGCCTCGAAATTGATGACCTTGGTCCAGTAGGCGCGATCGAACAGCACGATCGGGATCGCGGGCGCCTTGTTGGTCTGGCGCAGCGTCAGCATCTCGAACAGCTCGTCGAAGGTGCCGAAGCCGCCCGGGAACACGATGAGCGCATTCGCCCGCATGGCGAGATGCATCTTGCGCATGGCGAAGTAGTGGAAGCGGAAGGTGAGTTCCGGCGTCGAATAGGTGTTGGGAACCTGCTCGTGCGGCAGGGTGATGTTGAAGCCGATCGTCGGCGCGCCGGCTTCGGCGGCGCCACGATTGGCCGCTGCCATGATGCCGGGGCCGCCGCCCGTGGCGATGACGTTGTCGCGGAAGGTGCCGTTCGAGACGAGGGCGCCGCCGCGCTCCGAGACGATACGGCCGACCGCGCGGGCTTCTGCATACCAGCGCGAATGCTCGCCGACACCGTCCTCGTGAATGCGGGCGCTGCCGAACACGACGATGGTCGAGCGCACGCCCCACCGGCGCAGGACTTCCTCGGCCTTGGCATATTCGAGCAGGAAACGGACGCCGCGCATCGAATCGCCGAGCAGGAAATCGCTATCGAGGGCCGGCAGGCGGTAGGACGGGGAATCCATCTGGGGCGTATTGGGATTTTCTTCAGTCATCTCGCTATCGCATCAGGAATCAAAACCGGAGTATGCCGCGCGGGAGCGGCCGGTGATAGCGCGGGAGCGCCGGATGAAGCCGCCAGCGATGAAAGGGACCGCATGTCGCACGCTGCCACGCCGTTCGAGATCTATCTGCGGCGCTGGTCGCTCGTGCCGGACGGAGCGCCCGTCGTCACCCATACCAGCGAATTGCTGCCCGTCCGTCGCGACGGCGAGCCGCTGATGCTGAAGGTCTCGCAGGCCGAGGAGGAACGCTTCGGCGGGCTGCTGATGCTCTGGTGGAATGGCGACGGCGCCGTACGGGTCGTGGCGCATGACGAGGACGCGCTCCTGATGGAGCGCGCCGTCGGCTCGCGCTCGCTCGCCGATATGGCGCGGCGGGGGGAGGACGACGAGGCCAGCGCCATCCTCTGCGCCGTCGCGGCCCGGCTGCATGCGCCGCGCTCCGAGCCGCCGCCGGCGCTGCAGCCGCTCGACGCGCGGTTTCGCGCCCTGTTCGCCGGGGCCGGGCAGGGCGGTGTGCTCGCCGAAGCCGCCGCGACGGCGCGGGCCCTGCTCGACAGCCCGCGCGACATCGGCGTGCTGCATGGCGATCTGCACCACGACAACGTGCTCGATGCCGGCCGGCGCGGCTTTCTCGCGATCGACCCGAAGCGGCTTCTGGGCGAACGCGGCTTCGATTTCGCCAATCTCTTCTGCAATCCCGACGCCGCCGTGGCGCTCGCGCCCGGCCGCCTGGCGCGGCAGGCCGGCATCGTCGCGGCGGCGGCCGGGCTGGATCGCCGGCGACTGTTGCAGTGGATCCTGGCCTATGCCGGCCTGTCGGCGGCCTGGCATGTCGAGGACGGCACCGATCCCGACCTGGCGCTCCGGGTCGCCGCGCTGGCGCTGGCCGAGCTGGACCGGTGAGCGCACGGAGCGGCGCTGGTTACGCGAAGACGCGATAGGGGCCGTCGGTGCTCAGGGGTGCCCGTATCGCGCCATGCAATGCCAGACCCATTTCGCCGTCTGGTAGTCGAGCCGGCGATCGCGGGCGCGCCACAGGATCTCCGGCGTCACGATCCCGCTCTCCGCGATCCGCGCGATGGCGCTGGCGGCGTCCGGTCCCCGAAATTGTTCGCAGTCGGCGATCCGCTCCAGGGGCAAGCGAAAGCCGTCGTGCCATTCCACCGTGCAGCCGAGCGAACCCGCGACTTCCTCGATCATCGTGCCTCGAAACGAGGGATCGAGGACGAGGGCGTCGACATCCCTGTCGATATGCAGGGGGCCATGGACGTGAGCTTCGATGTAGTTGTCCAGCCACGGATCGAGGTCCCTGCTATTCGCCTTGGCCATGGTGACGAGCGGGCCGGCATCGCCGACGGCGAAATCGCTCGGCTGCCAATGGCTGTCCGGATAGCAGAACGATGTGCGCGAGCGGACATGGGGCGCGAGGCGAAAATGGGAGGAGCCGAAGCGACGCGATCCGCCGACGGGATCGTCGCGATAGTTCAGGGCGCCATATTTCGGCCGGAAGGAGGGATCGCCGTCGTCATAGGCGCCTCCGAACATCCGGCTCTCCCAATTCCAGCGGTCGCCGCCACGATAGGCCGTCAGACCGCCGCTGCTGGTGCCTGTCTCGAACTGAGAGCGATAGGTGCCATGCTGGGCGAGGAACTCGATGACCGTGCTGTCTGCAACGCCGATATCCGGGTGGAAATTCAGCGTGATCGGATGCGCCGCGCCGTCCGGTGCCGGTGCGGAGAGCTGGCGTAGATGGGTGAGCGCGCGTTCGACGAAGTCGTTCATGGTCTCGCGTGCATATCAAGGGCGGGATCGAAGTTCCACTGATCCACCGCCAGGGATGCATGCCGCCTGCGCTGGCGATGCCATTTCGACCCTTTCCTGTTCGCGTCTGCCGTAGAGGCGAGAGAGTATCCGGGCATGGATGACCCAGAGGACCCGCCTTCGTCTATTTGTGCAGTGCGAGATGAGATTGGCCGTCTTTTGCTCAGCGCGTGCAAAGTTCATAAATCCGTTTGAATGGTGGATCAACCTGCGGCATGCTCACCTTCAGCCCCAATTCAAAGAGGGCATGGGAGGGAAATAGAATGTCGAATATTGCAAGGTCAGTGCTTGCTGCCGGTGCGATCGCGCTCGCGGCCATGTCCACCGCGCCGACGCAGGCGGTCGCGCAGGAAAAGATCGAGATCCTGACCTCGGTCCCGGGCCTGACCTTCCCGTTCTTCGTCCACATGATGAACGCATTCAAGGCCGAGGCCGAGAAGCAGGGCGTCACGGCGATCGAGAGCGATGGCCAGGTGTCCTCGCCCAAGCAGACGGCCGACGTCGAAGCGGCGATCGCTCGCGGCGTGAAGGGCATCGTCATCAGCCCGAACGAAGTCGACGCCATGGCGCCGGCGCTGCAGCAGGCCGTCGAGGCCGGCATTCCGGTCGTCACCGTCGACCGTCGCGTCGCGCAGGTTGAAGGCATTCTCGGTCATATCGGCGCCGACAATGTCAAGGGCGGCGAAGCCCAGGCTGAGCTGATCATGAAGCTCTATCCCGATGGCGCCACCATCGTGAACCTGCAGGGCCAGTCGGGCGCCTCGCCGGCGATCGACCGCAACAAGGGCCTGCACAACGTCCTCGACAAGGCGGCCGACAAGTACAAGATCGTGTTCGAGCAGACGGCCGGCTTCGATCGCGCCAAGGGCCTCTCGGTCACCGAAGCGGCGCTCGCCGCCCTGCCGGAAGCCCCGAAGGTCATCGTCGCCGCCAATGACGACATGGCGCTCGGCGCGATGGAAGCGGTGAAGGCCCGCAATCTCTCGGGCATCGCCATCATCGGCTTCGACGCTCTGCCGGAAGCGCTCGGCCAGGTTCGTGACGGCGGCCTGACCGCCACGATCGAGCAGTTCCCGGGCAAGCAGAGCGCCATGGGCGTCGACATGCTCGTCGACTTCATCAAGAACCAGAAGAAGCCGGCCGAGGCACTCACCCTGCTCACGCCGGTCGCGATCACCAAGGACAACCTCAACGTCGCCGAGCGTCTCAGCGAACTGAAGTAGTCCCCGGGATCCGGGGCGAGGGCGTTTCGCGCGGTCAGCGCGCGGAACGCCTTTGTCGTCTCTGGCCCTCGCATCGGCCACGCCGAGGGGCCTCCCGGATCTTCCACGACGCGCCGCGCCGGACATTTCGATATCGGATTCAGGCGCGCCCGCCGCGCCATCCCGTCCTGCCGTCTCGCTCGCTCCCCTGTCGGGGAGGGCGGACGTTCCCGTGCTCCATCGCAAGCGAAGACCGATGACCGATCCTGAAATCCTCCTGAAGATGACCGGCATCGCCAAGAGCTTTCCCGGCGTCAAGGCGCTCGATGGCGTCGATCTCGAGATCGCGCCCGCCGAGATCCACGCGCTGCTTGGCGAGAACGGCGCCGGCAAGTCGACCCTCCTGAAGATCCTCGCCGGCGCGCAATCGCCGGACCGCGGCACGATCTCGTTCGAGGGGAACGACGTCACCCTGCCGACGCCGCAGGCGGCCCAGAAGCTCGGCATCGTCACGATCTATCAGGAATTCACGCTCGCCCCCGACATGACGATCGCCGAGAACGTCTTCATCGGTCGCGAGCCCGGTTCCCGCCTCTTCCTCAACTGGTCGAAGATGGCGGCGGAAACGCTGAAGCTGATCCGCCGCATCGGCCTCGAGCGCAGCCCGATGACGCTGGTACGCGACCTCTCTGTCGCCGAGCAGCAGATGGTCGAGATCGCGCGGGCCCTGTCGATGCATTCGCGCGTCATCATCATGGACGAGCCGACCTCGGCGCTCAGCCTGGCCGAGGTGGACAAGCTGTTCCGCATCGTCCGCCAGCTGAAGTCGGAAGGCATCTCGATCATCTTCGTCACCCACCGGCTCGAAGAGGTGATCGAGATCTGCGATCGCTTCACGGTGCTGCGCGACGGCCGCAATGTCGGCGCCGGCAAGGTCAGCGAGATCACCATCGACGGCATCATCCGCCTGATGGTCGGCCGCGAGGTCAACGCGCTGTTCGCCCATCGCGAGGATAGCGGCGCCGGCGAGGTGGCGCTCGCCGTCGAAGGGCTGACCCGCCGCCGCAGCGCGCACGACCCGCACGCCACCGAGCTGCAGGACGTGTCGTTCCATGTGCGGCGCGGCGAGATCCTCGGCATTGCCGGCCTCGTCGGGGCGGGGCGCACCGAGACGGCCCGGGCGATCTTCGGCGCCGATCCGTTCGATTCCGGCCGCGTCCTGATCGACGGCCAGCCGGTCGACATCCGCTCGCCGCGCGATGCGATCAAGCATGGCGTCGGCCTGGTGCCGGAGGACCGCAAGCAGCAGGCGCTGTTCCTGAGCCAGGCGATCCGCACCAATCTCTCGATCGCCGCCCTCGACCGCATCGACCGCTTCGGCCTGTTCATCGACGAGCGCAAGGAGCGCAGTCTCGTCGAGGAATACCGCAAGCTGCTCAACATCCGCATGGCGAGCATCGACCAGGCCGTCGGCAATCTCTCCGGCGGCAACCAGCAGAAGGTGGTGCTGGCCCGCTGGCTGGCGCTGCGGCCGAAGGTGCTGATCGTCGACGAGCCGACCCGTGGCATCGACATCGGCGCCAAGGTCGAGGTGCACAATCTGCTTTTCGAGATGGCCCGCTCCGGCATCGCCGTGATCGCCATCTCGTCCGAACTTCCCGAGGTTCTCGCGGTCGCCGACCGGATCGTCACGATGCGCGAAGGGCGCGTCACCGGCGAGGTCATGCGGGCCGACGCGACCCAGGAAAAGCTGATGACCATGATGACGCTCAGCGCCGCCGGCCGAGCTGCGTGACCCAACAAGGAATACGGTAATGACGGACGTGAAACGAGAAACGGCGGAAAACGCGGGCTTCGACCTGTTCGGGGCGCTGGCGCGGTTTGCGCCGCTGATCTTCCTGATCGCCCTGATGATCATCTTCGCGGTGCTCGAACCGCGCTTCATGTCGTCGATCAACCTGTTCAACGTGATGCGGCAGGTGTCGATCACGGGTCTGCTGGCGATCGGCATGACCTTCGTCATCCTGACCGCCGGCATCGACCTGTCGATCGGCTCGCTGCTGGCCTTCGCCGGCCTCGTCGCCGCCGCCGTCGCCAAGGGCGGCATGCAGGACCGCTTCACGGTAGGCGAGGGCGTTATCGGCTATGGCTGGCAGCTGGCAGCACTCGCCGCGATCGCGGTCGGCGTCTGCGGCGGGATGCTGCAGGGTCTCGCCATCACGCGGCTGAAGGTGCCGCCCTTCGTCGTGACGCTGGGCGGCATGTCGGTGTTCCGCGGCGCGGCGCTGCTGTTCGCCGCCGGCGGCCCGATCTCCGGCTTCCAGCCCGACTATACCTGGTGGGGCCAGGGCAAGATCGGCCCGGTGCCGGTTCCGGTCATCATCTTCCTGGTCGCGGCGCTGCTGGCCCATATCGCGCTGCGCTACATGCGCTACGGCCGGCAGGTCTATGCGGTCGGCGGCAATCCGGAAGCGGCGCGGCTATCCGGCCTCAACGTCAACTGGGTGATCTGCAGCGTCTACGTCATCATGGGCTTCTTCGCCGGCCTCGGCGCCTTCGTGCTGTCGGCCCGCCTGAATTCCGCCGAGGCCGTGGCCGGCACCGGCTACGAGCTGACCGTGATTGCCTCGGTCGTCATCGGCGGCACCTCGCTGTTCGGCGGCGTCGGTACGATCTTCGGTACCGTGATCGGCTCGATCCTGATCGGTGTTCTGCTGAACGGCCTCGTGCTGATGAACGTCTCGTCCTACATCCAGCAGATCATCATCGGCGTGATCATCGTCCTGGCGGTCGCCTTCGACACCTTCGCCAAATCGCGCCGCCGCAAGGCGTAGGCGGATCGGCACAAGCCGGTCGCCTGGAAAACACGAGACATGGCCGCGCTTCTGCGCGGCCATGTCCGTTTTGGGCGCGGCACGCGCTGTCGTCACGATCGCGCGAAGTCGAACGGGATGGTTCCTGTTCCGGCGATAGTGTCGTAACGTCAACCTGCTATCTGGCCGCGTGGCCGACAGCGTCTTGCCAACGACCCTGAGGAGGAAGCAATGCTCAAGCATGCACTGACGCCACCAAAGGGATCGGGAGGCGGGTGGCGGATCGCGGTTGTGGCTGGCATCATGGCCTTCGCGGCGACGGGCCAGCCCGCCTGGGCCCAGGATGCCAAGCAGGCAGACGCTGCCGCCGAGCAGAACCGCCAGGAAGCGATCGAGATCGTCAAGGGCATGGCGAAGTATGTCGGTGGTCAGAAGAACATCGACATCGAGTACGACAGCGCCCTCGAGGTTGTCTCGCCACAGCTGGAGAAGCTCCAGTTCAACAGTTCCGGCGAGGCGAAGATCAGCCGTCCCGACCAGTTCCGGGTCAGCCGCACCGGCGGCTATGCCGATGTCGAGCTGATCTATGACGGCAAGAGCGTGACCGTGTTCGACAAGAATACGAACACCTATGCCAGCGAGCCGATGACCGGATCGATCGATGAGGTCGTTGACCGGCTGCGCAACGCCTTCATGCTCGACCTTCCGGCCGCTGACCTTCTCGTCACCGATTCCTTCAACGCGCTGATGGCCGACGTCGTCGACGCCAAGCATATCGGCAGGGGCGTCATCGACAATGTCAGCTGCGAGCATGTCGCGTTCCGCAATGCCGACACGGACTGGCAACTCTGGGTCGAGACCGGCGCGCAGCCGATTCCCTGCAAGATGGTGATCACCAGCAAGGCCGTGACCGGCGCGCCGCAATACACGATCCAGTTCACGGACTGGGAGACCGGCGACGCCTTCCCGCCGGGCACCTTCACCTTCACGCCCCCCGCCGGCGCGAAAAAGGTCGATTTCAACGCGCTCTCCGGCATCGACGAGATACCGCCCGGCGCCACGGCAGGAGACACGAAATGACTCGAATTACCCATAGTCCCCTACGCGCCCTGGGCATGGTCGTGGCCATCGTCGCCGGCGCCGGCGGCCTGTTCATCGGTGAGGAGCCGACGGCTTATGCGCCGTTTTCGATCGTCAGCCAGGCAGAGGCCCGCGTCGGCCGGCCCCTGACTCCGGTGAGCTATGCCGGCGTCGCGCGCCGGACGACGCGACGCGCCGTTGTCGGTACTGCGGCCGTCGCCGGAACCGCCTATGCGGTGGCCCCGCGCGCCGGCTGCATCGAGGCGATCGACGCTTATGGCCGCACCTATTGGCGCTGCCCGTAGCCTCAGACCCTTTCACGTTCCCGCTGGCAACGGTGTGCGATCCAAAAAAGACCCCGCCGGTTGGCGAGGCCCCGTTTGGGCCGGGCAGCCGCCGGCGGTGCTGCGGCGAGGGGCTATTCCGCCGCAACCGCCTTGCGCTTGCGGGCTGTGAGCTTGGCCTTGTCGAGCACCGGCTTCAGGAAGTGGCCGGTATAGCTGCGCGGTTCCTTGACGACATCCTCCGGCCGGCCGACCGCGACGATCTCGCCGCCGCCATCGCCGCCCTCGGGGCCGAGGTCGATGATCCAGTCGGCCGTCTTGATCACTTCGAGATTATGCTCGATGACGACGACGGTGTTGCCCTGGTCGACCAGCGAATGCAGCACTTCCATCAGCTTGGCGACGTCGTGGAAATGCAGCCCCGTCGTCGGCTCGTCGAGGATGTAGAGCGTCTTGCCCGTGGCGCGGCGTGACAGTTCCTTGGCGAGCTTGACGCGCTGCGCCTCGCCGCCGGAGAGCGTCGTCGCCGGCTGGCCGACCTTGACGTAGCCGAGCCCGACTTCCTCCAGCGTCGCCATCTTATCGCGAATGCCGGGCACCGCCTGGAAGAACTCGCGCGCCTCCTCGACGGTCATGTCGAGCACGTCGGAGATCGATTTGCCCTTGAACTTGACGTCCAGCGTCTCGCGGCTGTAACGCTTGCCCTTGCAGACCTCGCAGGTGACGTAGACGTCGGGCAGGAAGTGCATCTCGATCTTGATGACGCCGTCGCCCTGGCAGGCCTCGCAGCGGCCGCCCTTGACATTGAACGAGAAGCGGCCCGGCCCGTAGCCGCGCACCTTGGCCTCCGGCAGGCCGGCGAACCATTCGCGGATCGGCGTGAACGCGCCGGTATAGGTCGCCGGGTTCGAGCGCGGCGTGCGGCCGATCGGCGACTGGTCGATGTCGATGATCTTGTCGATGAACTCCAGCCCCTCGATCCGATCATGCGCGGCCGGGTGGATGTGGGCGCCGTTCAGCCGCCGGGCGACGGCGGCATAGAGCGTATCGATCAGGAAGGTCGACTTGCCGCCGCCGGAGACGCCGGTGACGCAGGTGAAGGTCCCGAGCGGAATGTCGGCCGAGACGTCCTTCAGATTGTTGCCGCGCGCGCCGATGACGCTGATCTGGCGTGTCTTCGAGATGGCCCGGCGCTTCTCCGGCACCTCGACCGACAATTCGCCGGTCAGATACTTGCCGGTCAGCGAATTCGGATTGGCCATCACCTCGGCCGGCGTGCCCTTGGCGATGATCTGGCCGCCATGCACGCCCGCTTCCGGGCCGACATCGACGACATAGTCGGCCGTCATGATGGCGTCCTCGTCATGCTCGACGACGAGCACGGTGTTGCCGATGTCGCGCAGGTGGCGGAGCGTCTCGAGCAGCCGCTCATTGTCGCGCTGATGCAGGCCGATCGACGGCTCGTCCAGCACGTAGAGCACGCCGGTGAGGCCCGAGCCGATCTGTGAGGCCAGCCGGATGCGCTGGCTCTCGCCGCCCGACAGCGTGCCGGAATTGCGCGACAGCATCAGATAGTCGAGGCCGACATCGACGAGGAAGGAGAGCCGCTCGCGGATCTCCTTCAGGATGCGGACGGCGATCTCGTTCTGCTTCTCGTTCAGCTCGGCCGGCAGGGTCTCGAACCAGCGCGCGGCGTTGCGGATCGATAGTTCCGTGATCTGCGAGATGTTGCGGCCGGCGATCTTGACCGCCAGCGCCTCGGGCTTCAGCCGCGCGCCGCCGCAGGCCTTGCACGGCGTCGAGCCCTGGTAGCGCTCGATCTCCTCGCGGGCCCAGTTCGATTCCGTCTCGCGCCAGCGCCGCTCGAGATTGGTGACGACGCCCTCAAAGCTCTTCTGCGTCTTGTAGGAGCGGGTGCCGTCATTATAGACGAACTCGATCTCGCCCTTGCCGGTGCCGAACAGGATGGCGTTCTTGGCCGCCTCGGGGATCTCGTCCCAAGGCTTCGTCATCGAGAATTCGTAATGGCGGGCGATTGCTTCCAGCGTCTGCGCGTAATAGGGCGAGGACGACTTGGCCCAGGGCGCGACGGCGCCCTGCTTGAGCGAGACGGAGCCGTCCGGCACGACCAGGTCGGGATCGATCTTCTTCTCGGAGCCGAGGCCGTCGCATTCCGGGCAGGCGCCGAACGGATTGTTGAACGAGAACAGCCGCGGCTCGATCTCGGCGATGGTGAAGCCGGAGACGGGGCAGGCGAACTTCTCCGAGAAGATGACGCGGCGCTCATTGCCCTTGTCGTCCTTCTCGTCGGCATATTCGGCAATGGCGATGCCGTCCGCGAGCTCCAGCGCTGTCTGGAACGAGTCCGCCAGCCGCGCCGAAATATCGCCGCGCACGACGATGCGGTCAATGACGACGTCGATGTCGTGCTTCAGCTTCTTGTCGAGGACCGGCGCCTCGTCGATCTCGAAGAAGACACCGTCCAGCTTGACGCGCTGGAAGCCCTTCTTCTGCAGCTCCGCCAGCTCCTTCTTGTACTCGCCCTTGCGGCCGCGGATCATCGGCGCCAGCAGATAGAGGCGGGTGCCCTCCGGCAGCGCCATGACGCGGTCGACCATCTGGCTGACCGTCTGGCTCTCGATCGGCAGCCCGGTCGCCGGCGAATAGGGGACGCCGACGCGCGCGAACAGCAGGCGCATGTAGTCGTAGATCTCGGTGACGGTGCCGACCGTCGAGCGCGGGTTCTTCGAGGTCGTCTTCTGTTCGATCGAGATGGCGGGCGACAGGCCGTCGATCTGGTCGACGTCCGGCTTCTGCATCATCTCGAGGAACTGGCGCGCATAGGCCGAGAGACTCTCGACATAGCGGCGCTGGCCCTCGGCGTAGATCGTGTCGAAGGCGAGCGACGACTTGCCAGAGCCCGACAGGCCGGTCAGCACCACCAGCTGGTCGCGCGGAATATCGATGTCGATATTCTTCAGATTGTGCTCGCGCGCGCCCCGTACCGAAATGAACTTGCCGGAGGTCGCGCCGGATGACCGCGCGTCAGCATGCTGAGCCATGTGTCGTCTATCCAATGGAAGGGGCGGGCGCGGCAGCGCCAAGGCCCAAATTTAGGCTATTGGCCTCTCCATACAAGGAGGCGGCCCAGATTGTCGCGGCATTCGAGTGACTCACCTGACGCGATCTTGCCAGTTCAGCTGGAATTGTCTAGAACAAAAAGGGAACAATGTGAGGTAAGGCTCCCCAGGCTCAATTGTCTGATGTGGACAAGGCCGGATTGTCGCGGGCGGGCCGTGTCATTTCGGGATAGTTTGGGGTCAGCAAAGAGGCAAGAAGGAACAGACCATGGCCGGAAGCGTCAACAAGGTCATTCTCGTCGGCAATCTCGGGCGCGACCCCGAAGTGCGGCGCATGAATTCGGGCGAGTCGGTCGTCAATCTGAACATCGCGACGTCTGAGAGCTGGCGCGACAAGCAGAGCGGCGAGCGCAAGGAAAAGACCGAGTGGCATCGCGTGGTGATCTTCAACGAGAACCTCGCCAAGATCGCCGAGCAGTATCTGAAGAAGGGCTCGAAGGTTTACGTCGAGGGCCAGCTGCAGACGCGCAAGTGGACCGACCAGCAGGGCGCCGAGAAGTTCACCACCGAGATCGTGCTGCAGCGCTTCCGCGGTGAGCTGACGCTGCTCGACGGACGTTCGGGCGGCGGCGAGCAGTCGGACTACCAGGGCGGCGGCGGCAGCGATTTCGGTCGCTCGAGCCCGCTCGAGGCTCCGCGTGGCGGCGGCCAGTCGCGCCAGCCGGCGGCTTCCTCGTCCTACGCGGCCGACCTCGACGACGACATCCCGTTCTAGGGTCGTGGGCGCTTCTCTCCCGTGTGAGAGAGGCCGATCCTCGCGGATCCCGAATGAAGACCCGGGAAGCGGCCGCTTCCCGGGTTTTTTGTTGGTGACCGCCTGGCGTCGCCGCCTACACCATCACTTCGTCGAGGATGGCGCGGAACTCGTCCGCCGTCGCGGCGCGCGGGTTGGTGGCGTAGGAATGGTCGGCGAGCGCCCGCTCCACCACCCAGGGCAGCACGTCGTCGGTGACGCCGAGCGTCCTGAGGCCGGCAGGGATGCCGAGCCGGCGGTTGAGCGCGTCGAGTTCGTCGGCGAGATCGGCCGTCTCCGGCAGCCCCATCGCGGCGGAGAGCCGGCGGATCTTCTCCGGCACCGTCTCCCGGTTGAAGCGCACGATCGGCGGCATCAGGATCGCATTGAGCGTGCCGTGATGCAGGCTCGGGCTCTTGAGGCCACCAAGCGCGTGGCTCAGCGCATGCACGGCGCCGAGGCCCTTCTGGAAGGCGAGGCCGCCCTGCAGCGCGCCCATCATCATTTCGCTGCGCGCTTCGAGATCGCCGCCATTCGTGCAGGCGCGTTCGATGTGATCCCAGATCCGCCGGGCGCCGTCGAGGCCGATGGCGTCGGCAACCGGATTGATGCGCGGCGACAGGAAGGTCTCGATGCAATGCGACAGGCCGTCCAGGCCGGTCGCGGCGGTCAGCCCGCGCGGCAGGCCGAGCGTCAGCTCGGGATCGCAGATGGCGCGCTTCGGGATCAGATGCGGGCTAATGAAGCCGAGCTTGCGGCCGTCGTTCAGCGTCAGCAGCGCGGCGCGACCGACTTCGGCGCCGGTGCCGGCCGTGGTCGGCACGGCGAGGATCGGTGCCACCTTGCCGCTGATGCGGGCGACGCCGCCATAGATCGCCGCATAGGGCTCGAGCGGGCCCTCATGGGTCGCGAGCAGGGCGACGCCCTTGGCGAGATCGATCGGCGAGCCGCCGCCGACGGCGACGACGCCGTCGCAGCCCTTGGCCCGATAGACGTCGAGCGCGGCGAGCACGGCCGCCTCGGTCGGGTTGGTCGGAATGTCGAGGAAGACCGGCGCGCCGGCGGGGAGCAGGGCGGTCACGCGGTCGAGCAGCCCGGAAGCCTGAAGGCCGCGGTCGCTGACGACGAGGGGGCGCGTCACGCCGAGGGTGGCGAGGGCGTCGGGCAGGACCGACACCACGCCGGGGCCGAACTCGATCTGGGTGAGGTAGTTTATCGTGCTCATGCGTGTCTCTTCCCGGGTCTCTCTTGCGGGCCGCGGCCCGGCGGGAGAGTGGCAGCTATGGCCGCGAAACGACAGATGGTTTTTGCGCGCCGGGTGCATTAACGATCGACTCGCTCACGAGGCGAGAAAAAGGAACCCCGATCGATGCCGATCTTGCCGGATGTGCTGGCGCCGGGCCTCCGGATCGTCTTCTGCGGCACGGGCGCCGGGACGTGGTCGGCGCGAGTTGGCGCCTATTATGCCAATCCGGGCAACAAGTTCTGGCCGACACTTCATGCGGTCGGCTTGACGCCGCGCCGGATCGCTCCGGCCGATTTCCGCGCGGTTCTGTCCTTCGGCATCGGTCTCACCGATGTCGCCAAGGAGCATATCGGCCAGGATACGGCGATCGATCTCGCGCTCGTCGACGCGCTCGCGTTGCGCGCCAAGATCGAAGCGCAGGCCCCGGCGATCCTCGCCTTCACCTCGAAGCGCGCGGCGAGCCTGTATCTCGGCCTGCCGACCGGCGCGATTCCCTATGGCCGGCAGGAGACGCGGATCGGCGCCACCGAGCTCCATGTCCTGACCTCGCCCTCCGGCCAGGCCGGGCCGCACTGGTCGATCGAGCCGTGGCGCCATCTCGCCGGCGCCGCGCCGCCCTGGACTGGACAAACCGGCGGGACTTTGCTCCTCAATGATTGAACGCGCCGGCCGCCAGAAGGCCGGGACAGGAGACCGGATGCCCCAGATTGCCTCGCTCTACCGCTACCCGGTGAAGGGCTTCTCGCCGGAGAAGCTCGACATGGCCGATCTGCGTCCGCTTCATCGTTTCGACGGCGACCGGGTCTATGCGGTCGAGAACGGGCCCTCGGGTTTCGACCCGGAGGCGCCCGGCTATCTTCCCAAGGCGAAATTCCTCTGCCTGATGAAGAATGCGCGGCTCGCCGCGCTCGATACGCATTTCGATCACGCTACCCATGTCTGGACGATCGACGGCCATGGCGAGCGTTTCTCCGCCGATCTGTCGGATCGGCGCGGCCGCATCGCGACCGAGATCTTCCTCGCCGACTTCATGGGTGACGAGCGGCGCGGGCCGCTCAAGGTGCTGTCGGCGCCCGGCCATGCCTTCACCGATGTCGGCAAGCCCTATGTGTCCTTCATCAATCTCGCTTCAGTGGCGGCCATCTCCGCCATGGTCGGCCAGGAGGTCGATCCCCTGCGCTTTCGCGCCAACATCAATCTCGACGGGCTGCAGCCCTGGCAGGAGCTGGAGCTGGTCGGCCGCGAGGCGCGCATCGGCGACGTCCGGTTTCGCTTCACCAAGCGGACCCAGCGTTGCGCGGCGACCAACGTCAATCTGGAAACCGCGATGCGCGACCTCGACATCCCGAAGACGCTGCTGCGCGAATTCGACCATATGGATTGCGGTATCTATGCCGATGTGCTCGAGGGCGGCCGCATAGAAGTCGGCGACAGCCTCCGCTTCGCCTAGCCCGGCCGACGCGTGCGCCGAAAGTGCGGCCAGGCCCATGGAAACCGCCGCCGACATTCAGTAGCTTGCCGCCGAGGATTCGAACGGGGTGTGTTGTGCGGGCCGTAGTCATCAATCTGGATCGTTCGCCGGAGCGGCTGGCAATGTTCCGCGATCAGGCGGAGCGCCTGGGTTTCGCCTTCGATCGGCTCGCCGCCGTCGATGCGCACAATTGCACGCAGACGCGAGGACGGTTGACACCGGGCGAAATCGCCTGCTTCGAGAGCCATCGCAAAGCTTGGCAATTGCTGGTTGACAGCGGCGAACCCTGGCTGGCGGTTTTCGAGGACGACGCGCTGCTGGCGCCTCCGATCGCCACTTTGCTGGCGTCGGATCGCTGGATCCCCGCCCAATCGGACATTGTGAAGCTGGAGACATTCGAGGCCCGCGTGGCGATCGCTGCCAAGGGGATCTCGGTCGAAGGGGTGTCGCTGCATCGGCTGCAGACTGCCCATTGCGGCTCCGCCGGCTACATTCTGTCTAGGCAGTGCGCGATCGATCTGCTTCGGCAAACCAAGAACTTCACTCGGCCGGTGGACATCGTCTTGTTCGATCATGAGCATGAGGTCAGCCGAAAGCTCCAGATTCTACAGATGGTCCCGGCCGTCTGCATCCAGGAGCGTTTCATCGCAGATCGAGTGCAGCAACTGCCCAGAGCAGACAGTCTGATTTCAAGATCGGAAGTGGCACCTGCCTCACCAGGGCAAAGTGGCCCGTTGACGAAGCTGAAGCGTGAAGGCACGCGCATCATGCGGCAGTTCAGCAGTCCCATGCGTCTGTCGCGGTTGGTCCGGCGTGCCTTGCAGCCGTCGCGCCATTTGGTAGTTCCCTATATCGAGGCGTGACTTATCAGATAGGTGCCGGGTCCTATCTGAAATCGGCTCTCGCGACTGAGGCGTTTGATGCGGGCGTATTTGATCAATCTCGACCGGGCGACCGAGCGGCTCGCTGCCTTTAGCCGGCAGGCCGAGCGCATCGGATTGGACTTCGAACGGATTGCCGCCGTTGACGCGTCGACGATCGTGGCGGTGCCGCCCGGAATGTCCCCCCCCGCCGTCGCATGCTTCGCCAGCCATCGCGTCGCCTGGCAGAAGCTGGTGGCGGGGGATCATGCCTGGTGCGCCGTCTTCGAGGACGACGTGCATCTGAGCCCTGATGTCGTGGGCCTTCTGGCCGACGAGCGCTGGATTCCCCACGGTGCGGCGCTGGTCAAGCTGGAGACCTTCTCCTATCCGATCAAGGTCCGTCGCAAGGGCGTCGCCGTCGGCGGTCGGCGCAAGCTGCACGAGTTGCTGACCTATCATTGCGGCACGGGCGGCTATGTGATCAGCCGCGAATGCGCCCGCACGCTGCTGGCAGTCACGGCGAATATGGAGCGCCCGGTGGACGACGTCATGTTCGATCTCGCCGTCGCGCGCTCGCTGGATCTCGCGGTGCTGCAGCTCGTTCCGGCCGTCTGTGTCCAGGATTGCGTGCTGGCCGAGATCGAGGGCCGCGCCGTCTTGCATGAATCGCAGATGCAGTCCGTCCCCAAGGTCACGCCGCCTCGCTTGAAGGGCATGGCTAAGCTGGCCCGCGAACTCGGCAGGATCGGGCGACAGGCCCGGGACTTCGCAAAACGAATTCCGCAGGGCACAGCCTGGCGGCGCACGCTGACCGTGCCCTATGAGCCCTGACGGCGGCTGACGCGGCTCAGCTCATCGGCACCAGGCGCAGGATGCTCCAGCGGGAGGTGCCGGAAACGACGTGCGGCTCCAGCTTCTTGCCCCAGGCGGCATGCGCGGGGTTCTTGCCGATTGCCTCGAAGATGCGCTCCAGCTCCGCCAGGCTGTCGACCGTCACGTTGTTTTCGATCGTTGCCTCGAGTGCGCCGATCGAGCCGGTGGCGATCGAGGATCGGGACGCGTCGAGCCCCACCTTGGCGCCGATCTCCCGTTCCCATTCCCGCATCAGTTCGAGGGCTTCCTGCTTGTGCCCGAAACGAGCGTCGATCTGCCAGCGTGCGATGAACATGATCTGTCCTTCCGGCTCGAAGACCGCCCGGTGCCGGGCAGCATCAATGGAAGGGTATCACGGGCCTGAAACGGCGGAACTTCACGACTCTGTGCCGCTCACCAGAACGGTTTGGCCGATCGGAAAGCGCGCCATAGACGGTCGATCGAGGCGAGCTGATCGCGCTTGTCGCGCGCCGACCAGCCGAGAATGGCGCCGATCGCCTTATGGACCTCGGGGGAAATGGTCTCCGAGCCGATCCGGTCGAGGAGGCGATGCGTCGTTTCGGTGTCGCACAGCGCTCCGAGTACGTCCTGCAGACGCTTCACATCGCGCCGGTAGGCGAGGCGCTTCCGGGGCTTGGTCCAGACCGGGCCGAGGAAGTCGATCGTGTAGCCGAGACGCTTGGTATCGATGCGCAGCCGATGCCGCGCCTCGTCCGAGAGCGCCAGGATCCGCTTGCCGTGGCGCATCTGGCGGCGGTGGGCGCGTTCGAGCTCTCGTACGGCGCCGGCCTTCGTCGTGCCGGTCAGGCGAGGCGGCAGGTTGCCGTCACTTCCGCGCCAGCGCCGTTCCGACAGGAGCAGCGCCAGGCCCAGCAGCAGCTTTTGCGGGAGGGGACCGTCGAGGCTGCCCAGCATGCGCCGATAGCTCGCGTCGCGCGCGCCTGTCGCCGCGCCGAGCAGCGGCACGAGGTCGGCGATGCCGGCCAGCTCGGCGGCGTGGCGCGGTAGCGTCTCGGTGACCAGAACGTCCCAGTCGCGCGCCTCGCCGAGCGCCGACGCCAGGTCGTGCGCATCGCCCTTGACCCCGTCGAAGCTGTCGGACCGGGCCCAGCGAGCCGCGATATCGAGCGCTGCGCGCAGCTTTCGCAGGGCGACGCGGAGCGCGTGCACCTGGTCGGGAAGGGGGCGGTCGAGTGCCGCACGTAGCGTCGTCACCAACTCCGCCTGACAGCCGGTCAGGATCGTGACGATCGCCGTGTCGATCGACTGCCTCGCGTTCAGATCGACGGGATCGGGGCGGGTTTCCAGCATGTTGGGTCCTGGCGCGGGCAGAGAGCAGACGGGCCTTCTAGATCATTCTACCGCGGCGTCGATACCTCATGCATGGAAATCCGCATGCTGTCCTTGCCGTTTCAGGCGGATTGGCGCCGGCATCAGATCCCTCCAGCAGTCGCGGCGCGGACGATCTCGGTGACGCCGTCGGCGACGAATTGCACAGCGAGGGCGGCGAGCAGCACGCCGAGCAGGCGCGTCAGCACGATCCGGCCGGTCTTGCCGAGCATGCGGTCGAGCGGCCCCGCGAGCAGGAACACGGCCAGGCAGGAGCCGACCAGCGCGCCGACGATGACCAGCAGGCCGACGACGCCCAGCGTGCTGGGTGCCGAGGCCGCGATCAGGATGGTGGCGGAGATCGCCCCGGGGCCGGCGATCAAAGGAATGGCGAGCGGGAAGATGGCCAAATGGTGGATATCCGCCAGGTCATGCGTTCGCTCCTCCTCGATGGCTTTGGCCGCGTTGGCCATCTTGCGCTGGTCACGCCGCTCGAACACCATTTCGAAGCCGATCCAGAACAGCATCAGCCCGCCGGCGATGCGGAAGGCGGCGAGCGATATGCCGAGGAAGCCGAGCAGCCCTTCGCCGACCAGTGCGAAGGCGTAGAGGATGATGGCGGCGGTGACCGTGGCGCGGATCGCCGTCTGTCGGCGCTGGTCCTTGGTCATGCCGCGCGTAAGGCCGACGAAGATCGGCGCGAGGCCGATCGGATCGATCGTCACGAACAGGGTGATCAGCGCGTTGAGCAGATAATCGAGCACATCGGGCCCCTGTGACGGTGGGAAGGTGATGTATCGTGACAGGCGGCAGGTGGCTCCGCCAGTGCGGTGAATCGAGGCCGTTGCGCGGGCCAGTCCGTCGTCCGGGAAGGGAGGCCGGGAGGCAATTTCGGGTGGCGGTGTCGGCCGATCCCGCCGTGGCCGCCGACAGGGCGCGGCAAATCGCCGGCCCTGGGGTGAAAGGGCCCTGAATCCAGCGGTTTTGGCGGGATTCCTTGAAGCCGCCACAGGGTGGCTCTATGATGTTGGCAATCGAAACTGATTCCGGAAAAAATACTTGTCCGACACCCATGAGCCGCCAAGCCCCGACGAGCCGGGCGATGGCCGCCCTTCCGACTTTGAAACAATCTCTATCACCGATGAGATGAAGCGGAGCTATCTCGATTACGCGATGAGCGTGATCGTGAGCCGCGCGCTTCCGGACGCGCGCGACGGCCTCAAGCCGGTTCACCGCCGCATCCTCCATTCGATGAACGAGAACGGCTACGACTGGAACAAGTCGTACCGCAAGTCGGCGCGTATCGTCGGTGACGTGATCGGTAAGTACCATCCGCATGGCGACCAGTCGGTCTACATGGCGCTGGTGCGTATGGCGCAGGATTTCTCCATGCGCGTCATGCTGGCCGACGGTCAGGGCAATTTCGGCTCGGTCGACGGCGATAGCCCGGCCGCCATGCGTTACACGGAAGTGCGCCTCGCCAAGGCCGCGCATTCGCTGCTGGAGGATATCGACAAGGACACGGTCGATTTCCAGGACAACTACGATAATTCGGAGCGCGAGCCGGTCGTCCTGCCGGCCCGCTTCCCGAACCTGCTCGTCAACGGCGCCGGCGGCATCGCCGTCGGCATGGCGACCAATATCCCGTCGCACAATCTCGGTGAAGTCATCGACGGCTGCATCGCCTATCTGGAAAACCCGGCTATCAGCATCGAAGAGCTGATGGAGATCATTCCGGGGCCGGACTTCCCGACCGCCGGTCTGATCATCGGCCGCGCCGGTATTCGCGCCGCCTATCACGAGGGCCGTGGCTCCGTGCTGATGCGCGGCCGCGTCACCGTCGAAACCGTTCGCAAGGAGCGCGAGGCTCTCGTCATCCACGAGATCCCGTACCAGGTGAACAAGGCGACGATGATCGAGAAGATCGCCGAGCTGGTTCGCGACAAGCGGATCGAGGGCATCTCCGACATCCGCGACGAGTCCGATCGCCTCGGCATGCGCGTCGTCATCGAGCTGAAGCGCGATGCCGTCGCCGACGTTGCGCTGAACCAGGTCTACCGCTACTCGCCGCTGCAGACCTCCTTCGGCGTCAACATGGTGGCGCTGACCGGCGGCAAGCCGCAGCTGATGAACCTGAAGGACCTGATCCAGGCCTTCGTCGTCTTCCGCGAAGAAGTCGTCGCCCGGCGTACGCGCTTCCTGCTCAACAAGGCGCGCGATCGCGCCCACGTCTTGGTCGGCCTCGGCATCGCCGTCGCCAACATCGACGAAGTCATCCACCTGATCCGCACCGCGCCCGATCCCTCGACGGCGCGCGAGCGCCTGATGGAGCGGCATTGGCCAGCGGTCGACATCGCGCCGCTGATCGCGCTGATCGACGATCCGCGCCACAAGCTGGCGGCCGACAACACCTACCAGCTGTCGGAAACCCAGGCGCGCGCGATCCTCGATCTGCGCCTGCAGCGCCTGACCGCTCTTGGACGCGACGAAGTTGCCGACGAACTGAACAAGCTCGGTCTCGAGATCGCCGACTATCTGGAGATCCTTCGCTCGCGGGCTCGTATTGTCGGCATCGTGCGGGACGAACTGATCGCCGTTCGCGACGAATTCGCGACGCCGCGCAAGACAGAAATCCTGGATGGCGGCATCGACTTCGAGGATGAGGATCTCATCCAGCGCGAAGACATGGTCGTCACGGTCAGCCATGAGGGCTACATCAAGCGCGTGCCGCTGGTCACCTACCGGGCCCAGCATCGCGGCGGCAAGGGCCGTTCCGGCATGGCGACGAAGGACGAGGATTTCGTCACCCGTCTGTTCGTCACCAACACGCATACGCCGGTCGTCTTCTTCTCGTCGCGCGGCATTGCCTACAAGATGAAGGTCTGGCGCCTGCCGCTGGCGGCTCCCCAGGCTCGTGGAAAGTTCCTGAACAACCTGCTGCCGCTCCAGGAAGGCGAACGGATCACCTCGATCCTGCTGCTGCCGGAGGACGAGGACAGCTGGGCGACGCTGGACGTCATGTTCGCGACGACGCGCGGCACGGTTCGTCGCAACAAGCTGTCCGACTTCGTCCAGGTGAACCGCAATGGCAAGATCGCCATGAAGTTCGACGAGGAAGGCGACGCGATCGTCGACGTCCAGCTGTGCTCCGAGCATGACGACGTGCTGCTGACGACGGCGGACGGCCAGTGCATCCGCTTTGCCGTCACCGACGTCCGCGTGTTCAAGGGCCGCGATTCGACCGGCGTGCGCGGCATCTCGCTCGCCGAGGGCGACCGCATCATCTCGATGGCGATCCTGCATCACTTCGACGCCAATGGCGACGAGCGCTCGGCCTATCTGAAGATGAGCCGCGCCGTGCGCGGCGAGATCGAGGATGCGACGGTCATCGAGCACGACGCCGACGAGACGCCGGGCAATGATACGCTGCCGCAGACGCGCTATGCCGAGATGAGCGCCGCCGAGCAGTTCGTTCTCACCATTTCCGAGAACGGCTACGGCAAACGGACCTCGTCCTTCGAGTATCGCATCACCGGTCGCGGCGGTAAGGGCATCGTCGCCATGGCCGTCAACGAGCGGAACGGCAAGCTGATCGCTTCCTTCCCGGTCGAGGACAGCGACCAGATCATGCTGGTGACGGATGGCGGCCAGATGATCCGCATGCCGGTCGGCGGCGACAAGCCGATCCGCATCGTCGGTCGCGGTTCGCAGGGCGTCATCGTGTTCAACACGCATGACAGCGAGAAAGTCGTCTCGGTCGATCGCCTGACGGATGTCGAGGAAGACGAGCCGGACGCGGAAGCGCCGCCGGCGCCCGACGCCCCGCCGGCACCGGAAGTGCCTCCGGCCCCGGACGCGCCGCCGGAGGCCTGATCGGAACGCAGAAATGATGACGCCGGCCTCGGGGTAAAGGCCGGCGTCGTCGTGAGGAGGATATGAGGGGGTACTCAAAGGGTGAGGGGAAACCCTCAGTTCGCGTCCGAAACCGGCACGCGAGTAATGACGGAGACGCCCTGCTGACTGTCCACGACCGTGATCAGGCGCGCGTCGGGCGATGCAGCGGCGATCGTCAGGCGGTCAGCCTTCTTGGCCGCCGGCATGTCCCTGTCGGAATAGACGGCGGCGCTGGCAAACCCGACGGCGATCGTTGCGGCGGCGCACGTCGCGAGAATGGTGGTGTGGAACCACGTCGTCATGGATCGGCTCCCTCTGTCTTGTTGCGTCGGAACTTGAACGCAACATGCTCTTCTGCCTATGAACGGCATCACAAGCCGTTGTTCATTGACCCTTCATCTGGGGAGTCAATGTGCGTTTGGGAAGTTGGTTCCTCGAAGTTGTTGGCTTCCCTTTCGTAAAGCCTGCGTGAGAATCCGAGATCGTTCCGGGAGCAAGTTGTGATCAAGCCGCGCACCGCCTTCTATCCGGGCTCGTTCGACCCGCCGACCCACGGCCATCGCGACATGCTGCAGGCGGCGCTCGCCGTCGCCGACCGGCTGGTCGTGGCGATCGGCGTGCACCCAGGCAAGGCGCCGCTTTTTTCGTTTGAAGAGCGTGTCGAGCTGATCCGGGAGATGGTCTCCGAGATCGCCGGCGGCGAGGGGCGGGTGGATGTCATCGCCTTTGACGGGCTCACCGTCGACGCGGCGCGCGATTGCGGCGCCTCCGTGATCATCCGGGGTCTTCGCGACGGCACCGATCTCGACTATGAGATGCAACTCGCCGGCATGAACGGCACCATGGCACCGGAGATCCTGACCGTTTTCCTGCCGGCGACGCCGGCGACACGTCACATCACCGCGACGCTGGTGCGCCAGATTGCGAAGATGGGCGGTGACGCATCCGCCTTCGTCCCGGCGGGGGTTGCCCGAAAGCTGACACAAAAATTCAGTTCCTGAGGCCGCCGCGACAGGCGGCCCGTTCCAGACCGGAGATCCTCGTGACCCGTTTCCTAGGCCTGATGGCGGCTTTCGCCGCCGCCTTCCTGTTCATCGCCGCGCCGGCTCAGGCCGCGGGCGAGAAGCTCGACCCCGAGAACACGATCTATCTCGACCTCAAGGATGGCCGCGTCGTCATCAAGCTGCGCCCGGACCTGGCGCCGAAGCATGTCGCGCAGATCAAGAAGCTGACGCGCGAAGGCTTCTATGACGGCATCGTCTTCCACCGCGTGATCGACGGCTTCATGGCCCAGACGGGCGATCCGACCGGCACCGGCATGGGCGGCTCGAAGGAGCCTGACATCAAGGCCGAGTTCTCGAAGGCGCATTTCGCCCGCGGCACGCTCGGCATGGCGCGTTCGCAGAACCCCGATTCCGCCAATTCGCAGTTCTTCATCATGTTTGCCGATGGCGGCTTCCTCGACGGCCAGTACACCGTCTGGGGCGAAGTCGTCGACGGCATGCAGTTCGTCGACAAGATCGCCAAGGGCGAGCCGCCGGCGAACCCCGACAAGATCGTCAAGATGCAGATCGCCGCCGACGCCAAGTAGGCGTCGACGCCCATCCACGCCGCCGACACGACAAAAAGTCGGCTCTTGCCGCGCCCCCTTCCGGCGCGGCCCTTCAGAAGGAGACTACCGTGGCCGACATCAAGGACCCGGAGAACACCCTCATCCTCGAGACCACCCAGGGCACGGCGGTTATCGCGCTGCGTCCGGACCTCGCGCCGCTGCATGTCGCGCGGATCAAGGAACTGGCCCGCGAGGGCTTCTATGACGGCATCGTCTTCCACCGCGTGATCGACGGCTTCATGGCCCAGACAGGCGATCCGACCGGCACCGGCATGGGCGGTTCGGGCAAGAAGCTGAAGGCCGAGTTCTCGCGCGAGCCGCACGTGCGCGGCACGGCCTCGATGGCCCGCGCCCAGAACCCGGATTCCGGCGACAGCCAGTTCTTCCTCTGCTTCGGCGACGCCCGCTTCCTCGACGGCCAGTACACCGTCTGGGGTCAGGTCATCGAGGGCATGGACAACATCGACAAGATCAAGCGCGGCGAGCCGGTCCAGAACCCGGACAAGATCGTCTCGATGAAGGTCGCTGCCGACGCGGCGTGACCTCGCCCCCGGCCTGCGGCGCCAAGCCGTTTGCAATGCCGGGCCTAGCTGATTAGGAACGGGGCGCCGTCATGACGGCGCCCCTCTTTGTTTGAGCTTCCATGCGCGTCGACCTTTTCGATTTTGATCTCCCCGAGGAAAACATCGCTCTGCGGCCGGCCCGGCCGCGCGATAGCGCGCGCCTGCTCGTGGTCCAGCAGGGCCATCCCCTCGAGGACCGCATCGTCCGCGATCTGCCGGACTGGCTGCGCCCCGGCGACGCGCTCGTCTTCAACGACACCAAGGTGATCCCGGCCCAGCTCTTCGGCGAGCGCGTGCGCGACGGCGTCTCGGCGCGCATCGCGGTGACGCTGCACATGCGCGAGGGGGCGGACCGCTGGCGTGCCTTTGTCCGCCCGGCGAAGAAGCTTCAGCTCGGCGACCGCATCCAGTTCGGCGAGACGGAAGATCGCGCCTGCCTGATCTCCGGCCTTGCCGCCACCGTCGCCGAGAAGGGCGACGCCGGCGAGGTCGTGCTCGCCTTCGATCTCTCCGGTCCGATCCTCGACGAGGCGATCGCCTCGGTCGGTCATATCCCGCTGCCGCCCTATATCGCGTCGAAGCGGCATGAGGACGACGAGGACCGGCAGGATTACCAGACGATCTATGCCCGCGAGGAGGGCGCCGTCGCGGCGCCGACCGCCGGTCTGCATTTCACGCCCGATCTTTTCGCCCGCCTCGATGCGCTCGGCGTCGAGCGCCATTTCGTGACGCTGCATGTCGGCGCCGGCACTTTCCTGCCGGTGAAGGCCGAAGACACGGCGGAGCACAAGATGCATGCCGAGCGCGGCGAGGTCTCGCAGGCGACGGCCGATGCGCTGAACGCGGTGCGGGCGCGCGGCAACCGCGTCATCGCCGTCGGCACCACGTCGCTGCGGCTGCTGGAAAGCGCCGCCGGCGAGGACAACATTATCCGGCCGTTCCATGGCCCGACCTCGATCTTCATCACGCCGGGCTATCGCTTCCGGGCGATCGACCTGCTGATGACCAATTTCCACCTGCCGCGCTCGACGCTGTTCATGCTGGTCTCCGCCTTCGCAGGGCTGGAGACGATGCGGGCGGCGTATGAGCACGCCATCGCCACCGGCTACCGCTTCTATTCCTATGGCGACGCGTCGCTGCTTTTCCCGAACGAGACAGAATGACCGAGAAATTCCAGTTCACCCTGCTCGCCAAGGACGGCATGGCGCGACGCGGCGAGATCTCGATGCCGCGCGGAAAGATCCGCACGCCCGCCTTCATGCCGGTCGGAACCGCCGGCACGGTCAAGGCGATGTATCCGGGCCAGGTGCGCGATCTCGGCGCCGATGTCATCCTCGGCAACACCTATCATCTGATGCTGCGGCCCGGTGCGGAGCGCGTCGCCAAGCTCGGCGGCCTGCACACCTTCGCCAACTGGCCACATCCGATCCTGACCGATTCCGGCGGCTTCCAGGTGATGTCGCTCGCCAAGCTGCGCAAGCTGAACGAGAAGGGCGTCACCTTCCAGAGCCACATCGACGGCCGCCGCTACGAGCTGACGCCGGAGCGCTCGGTCGAGATCCAGGGCCTGCTCGACAGTGACATCCAGATGCAGCTCGACGAATGCGTCGGTCTGCCGACCACCGAGAAGGAAATCGAGCGCGCGATGAATCTGTCGCTGCGCTGGGCCGAGCGTTCCAAGGCCGCCTTCGGCGACCAGCCGGGCAAGGCGATCTTCGGCATCGTCCAGGGCGGCGACAATCCGCGCCTGCGGGTCGAAAGCGCCCAGGCGCTGAAGGCGATGGACTTCAAGGGCTATTCGATCGGCGGCCTCGCCGTCGGCGAGCCACAGCATGTCATGCTCGAGATGCTGATGATCACCACGCCCGAGCTGCCGGAGGAAAAGCCGCGCTACCTGATGGGCGTCGGTACGCCGGACGACATCATCGAGTCGGTGGCGCGCGGCGTCGACATGTTCGACTGCGTGATGCCGACCCGCGCCGGCCGGCACGGCCTCGCCTTTACCCGCTTCGGCAAGGTCAACCTTAAGAACGCCCGCCACGCCGAGGATCACCGTCCCCTCGACGAGGCGTCGGAATGCCCGGCGAGCCGCGACTACTCACGCGCCTATCTGCATCATTTGTTCAAGTCGAACGAGACGCTGGCGGCGATGCTCCTGACCTGGAACAACCTCGCCTACTACCAGACGCTGATGGCTGGCATCCGCGCCTCGATCGACGAACAGCGCTTCGACGATTTCCGCCTGGCGACCAAGGAAGGCTGGGCGAGGGGCGATATTCCGGCGCTCTGAGGGGCCGGGAACCCGTTCTTCGATCGCGGCACCTCCCGGCGCAGGCCCGATCGCCGCGGAGCGACCTCCGTCGTCATCCCTGCGAAAGCAGGGATCCACCTGTTCCTCGCTACGGGCGCGGACGCATGGGCGGAGTACGGTCCATCGTGCGCGAGGCTCGCCGACGCATGGATTCCTGCTTTCGCAGGAATGACGGCGAGCGTGGTGGCAGGGTGCGCGGGTCATTGGGCTCTGAACAATGGGCCTGCGCGTTTCGTCTGACTGGCCGCTATTCCCACGCTCCGCCGTCATCCCCGCGAAGGCGGGGATCCATCCATCCGAGGCCTTGGGAATTTCGCGCGGGAGCGACCCGGCTGAATGGATCCCGGGATAGGCCCGGGATGACGGCGAGGCGGGGCGGCCGTCGCGATGGACAGCCTCAGCTCGCCCAGCCCGGGAACAGCGCCGTCAGGCTACCGACCAGCATCTCCATCGCGATGGCCGCCAGGATCATGCCCATCAGCCGCTTGGTCACGGTCATGATCGTCGGTGAGACGACCCGGCCGATGAAGGGACCGCTGATCAGCACGGTGCCGAGCAGGGCGAGGAAGGCGATCAGGCCGGCCGAGAAGGCCACGACGTCGCCGCCCGCCTTCGCCTCATGCGCATAGACGACCAGGGCCGAAATGGTGCCGGGGCCGAGCAGGATCGGGATGCTCATCGGGTAGAAGGCAACGTTGCTGGCGCTTTTGAAGCTCTTCTGCTCCTCCGCCGATCCGGCATGGGAAGGGCTGCTTTCGCCATTCAGCATGTTGAGCGCGATCAGCAGCACGATCAGGCCGCCGGCGAGACGGAAATGGTTCACGTCCAGGCCGAAGAAGCCGAGGATGGCGGTGCCGGCCATGGCGGAGATCAGGCTGCCGATGGCCACCGTGACGGTGACGAGGATCGCGGTCCGCCGCTGCTCGCCCTCGGTCATGCCGGTGGTCAGCGAGAGGAAGATCGGCAGGTTGGCGATCGGATTCATGATCGCAAACAATGCAGAGAAGATCTTGATCGCGAACGCGAAATCCATGTGCCCCCGGGCCCCCGTGCCATCGAATGAGTTGTCGGGCATCCTTTCGATCGCGTCAGGGTAGGTCAAGCGGATCCTCCGCCGGGACAGTGCGCAAAAGCGCGCGCGTGTCGCGGGAGGGCGCGCGGGAAAACAGGGAGTCGGGATGGCGGTTGGAACTAGATCGTCGGAGCGGTGTCCTTGATCAGCGAGCAGCCGGCGATCTTCCAGCTGCCGTCGGGCTGCTTCTCGAAGCGGTAGAGCGCGATCCAGTTCTTGCCGTCCGGTCCCGTCACATAGACCTTCTGCACGATGCCGATCGGGCTGTCGGCGATCTCGCCATAGGCGATGCTGCGTGGCCGGTAGATCGGCGGATAGGCCTGGCGGACCATGCCGAGGAAGATGTCCGGCGACGGGAACATCGCCTGGATGCCGGGCGCGGCATAGCCATAGGCGGCGACGCCGTCGTCGCGCTGGAAGGCGTCGAGCTGGCCCTGGACCAGCTGCTTGAGGGCTCCCTTCTCGGCGGAACTCGGCTCGGCGGCGATCGCCGCCGTCGAGAACAGGGCGGCCGCGAGGAGGAAGACGATCGTGAAGGCGATGCGGGTCATGATCTGGCTCTCCGGCGCTTCGGCGCAACGGTTCTTTCCGTTGAACTAGCTACGAAGCGGCGGTCGACAAGGTTTCGCAGTGCGTTTGCGGGTGCCGGCGATTGGTGGCGAGCGCCGGCATTCGTCCGGCGACCGCCATGCGAGCGCATTGCGGGAAGGGGACCGGACCTGTTATCCCGTCCTCACATCACGCGCTGCCGGAGGCCCCGATGCGAGCTCTTTTCGTCCAGATCAAATGCCATCTTGGCCGCGCCTACGAAGTGGCGAACGCCATCGCCGATGCCGAGATCGCGTCGGAGATCTATTCGACCGCCGGCGAATTCGACCTCCTGGTCAAGTTCTACCTGCCCGACGACGCCGACCCCGGCCATTTCGTCACCGAATCGGTGCAGCGCTTCGACGGTATCCGCGATACCCGCACGATCATGACCTTCCGGGCGTTCTAGGCTCGACGCGTCCTTCGGCCGGCCCGGCCCGATTCGCCCGCGTCGCCGCGTCGCGAATTCCGGCGGGCAGGCGTCGGTTTTCGCAGCCCTGGAGGGCCATCGCACGCTTTGCAAACCGTCGGCAGCTGCTATGGAGGAGCCGAGACCCTCGGGAAGCCACAATTCTCCCGATTCTTGGCCGCTCGAAGGATGGCCGCCGGACCGGAACCGCAGCGAGAGAGATGATGAACAAACTGACCCTGATCGCAACCGCCGCCCTGATGCTGGCCGGACCCTCGGCGAGCTTCGCCCAGGAGCCGACGGCGCCGCCGGTCATGGTCAGCGCCGGCAAGTGCTCGAAGCTGGTCGTCGCCGGCAAGGACGTCACCAAGCAGTGCAAGAACGAGGTTGCCAGCGCGCCGCTGCCGGGCGGCGTCGTCATGTTCATCTTCACCCAGGGCAAGGGCCTGGTCGGCTTCACCGGCGATGCGACCAAGCTCGCCGGCGACAAGAAGACCGGCGTCGCCGCCGTGCCTGTGCTCGAAGTCAGCGTTCGCAGCGGCAAGGAGCCGAAGGTGATCGCGGCGAAATCCGGTCTCTGCAAGTTCAGCGACCCCTATTCCGGCAGGCCGGCGATCGTCACCTGCACGGCCGAGACGGCGCAGGGCACCTATACCGGCTGGTTCAAGTCGAACGGCAAGCCGCCCAAGGCTCGCTGAATAGGGCGCGCCGGCGTCAGCCGCGCGGTGCGAAAAGGATGATCGAGGCGCCGGCCAGGCAGATGCCGGCGCCAGTCAGGTCCCAGCGGTCGGGCCGGGCGCCCTCGACGATCCACAGCCACAGGATCGACATCGCGATGTAGATGCCGCCATAGGCGGCATAGGCGCGGCCGGCGGCGGTGCTGTCGACCAGCGTCAGCAGATAGGCGAACAGCGCCAGCGACAGCGCGCCAGGCACCAGCCACCACACCGACCGGTCGAGCCGCAGCCAGGCCCAGAAGGCGAAGCATCCGGCGATTTCGGCGAGCCCGGCGGCGACATAGATCGCGATCGATATCAGGATAAGCCTCCCGCTCCACCGCCTCGCGCGGACTGGGTGTTTTCCCGGCTCGCGCAGGCCGTCAGGCTTGGGCAGACTGCCGCGGGCGGCAAGGCAGGTTCGCCTTGGCGCCGGAAACGTCGAAACATCAGGGGAGTGGTGAGCCCGTCGGGATTCGAACCCGAGACCCCATGATTAAAAGTCACGTGCTCTACCAGCTGAGCTACGGGCTCATCGAGGTTGGGCCTCGAATTGGGGCGGAACCTAGTCGCCACGAGGGGGCGGGTCAATAGTCCGGCGGGCAGGGCTTGTTGATCGGTCCACGGATTTTATCGGCCTTCGCCGCGCCGGGGCCAGTTTCCGGCGTTGGAGATCGCCGCAATGGGTTATGAACGCGCCATATTCCTCGGTTACAATGACCGTATGCTCCTATTCATGAGAAAATCGAAGGCGTCGATATGCGCATCGCGATGATCGGTTCTGGTTATGTCGGGCTCGTTTCCGGCGCCTGTCTGGCGGATTTCGGACATGAGGTCATCTGCATCGACAAGGATGCGGCGAAGATCGAGGCGCTGAAGCGCAACCAGATTCCGATCTTCGAGCCCGGCCTCGACGATCTGGTCGCCTCCAATGTCCGCGCCGGCCGCCTGTCCTTCACCACCGATCTGGCCGAGCCGGTCGGGGCGGCGGATGTCGTCTTCATCGCCGTCGGCACCCCGTCGCGGCGGGGTGACGGCCATGCCGACCTCTCCTATGTCTATGCGGCGGCGCGCGAGATCGCTTTGGCCGCCAAGGGCTTCACCGTCGTCGTCACCAAATCCACCGTGCCGGTCGGCACCGGCGATGAGGTCGAACGCGTCATTCGTGAAGCCAATCCCGACGCCGATGTCGCGGTCGTATCCAACCCGGAATTCCTGCGCGAGGGCGCGGCGATCGACGATTTCAAGCGGCCCGACCGCATTGTCGTCGGTGTCGAGGGGGAGCGCGGCAAGGCGACGATGTCGGAAGTCTACCGGCCGCTCTATCTCAACCAGGCGCCGATCCTGTTCACCTCGCGTCGTTCGTCCGAACTGATCAAATACGCCGCCAACGCCTTCCTCGCCATGAAGATCACCTTCATCAACGAGATGGCGGACCTGTGCGAAAGCGTCGGCGCCGATGTGCAGGCCGTCTCGCGCGGCATCGGCCTCGACAACCGCATAGGCTCGAAATTCCTGCATGCCGGCCCCGGCTATGGCGGCTCGTGCTTCCCGAAGGATACGCTCGCCCTCGTCAAGACCGCGCAGGATCACGGCACGCCGCTGCGGCTGATCGAGACGACAGTGTCGATCAACGACCAGCGCAAGCGCGCCATGGCGCGCAAGGTGATCCAGGCGAGTGGCGGCGACATCCGCGGCCGCAAGGTTGCGATCCTCGGTCTCACCTTCAAGCCGAATACCGACGACATGCGCGAGGCGCCGTCGCTGTCGATCATCCAGGCGCTGCAGGATGCCGGCGCGACCATCTCGGCCTATGACCCCGAGGGCATGGCGCCGGCCCGACAACTCCTGACCGACGTCACCTATGCCGCTGACGCCTATGACGCGGCCGCGGATGCCGACGCCCTGGTGATCGTCACCGAGTGGAACACCTTCCGGGCGCTCGATCTGAAGCGGCTGAAGAGCGTCATGAAGACACCATTGCTGGTGGATCTGCGCAACATCTACCGCCGCGACGACGTGCTTCGGGAAGGCTTCCGCTATGTCAGCGTCGGTCGACCCGGCGATGATGGCGCCTTCCAGCTGGATGTCGCGGCCGAATAGTCAGGTCTGCATGCGAATCTGTGGCTATTGCGTTGCAGCTCAGGCGCTTTCTGTTCTCGCCGGAGGTGCCTGAACTAGAATTGTCTGGTGCTCCCTTTCGGGAATGGCATGATCCCGCAGAGGTTCTGAAAAGAATCGCCGCGGGGAAGCCATGCCTGACAGACGTGCTCGGAAGTTTGTAGCCGCTCTTGCCCTGGTGGGGGGCGCAGCGCTCTTTCTCGCCGCGTGTTCCGAGGAGAAGCCGGCGCCGCTGCCGCCCCGCACGGTGCGCACCCTCGTTGTCGAGCCCAAGCCGCTGCAATTGTCGGGCGAGGGCAGCGGCACGATCCAGGCGCGCTACGTCAATAATGTCGGCTTCCTGGTCGGCGGGCGCCTGCTCAGCCGCGACGTCGATGTCGGCGCCATCGTCAAGCTCGGCGATCCGCTCGCCCGGATCGACCCGGTCGATTACCAGTCGAAGCTGACGGCCGCGCAGTCCCAGATCAGCTCCGCCCAGGCGGGGCTGGATCAGGCCGCCGGCGAGGAAGGCCGCTTCAAGCAGTTGCTGGCGAACGGCTTCACGTCCCAGGCCCGCTATGACCAGGCGCTCAAGGACCTGCAGACGGCGCAGGCCAACATGATGGGCGCCCAGGCCAATCTGAAGCTTGCCCAGGACCAGCTGGGCTACACCAATCTGAAGGCCCCGACCGCCGGGGTCGTCACGCAGGTCGGCGCCAATGTCGGCCAGGTCGTGCAGGCCGGCGAGATGGTCGTGCAACTGTCGAGCTATGACGATCGCGACGGCGTGTTCTCGATCTCGGTGCTGAACATCGCTCGCGCCAAGGTCGGCATGAAGGTCAAGGTCCGGCTGCAGGCCAAGCCGAGTGTCACCGTCGAGGGCGAGGTTCGGGAAATCGCGCCGAATGCCGATCCGATCACCGGCACCTATACCGTCAAGGTCACGCTGGAAAATCCGCCGCCGGAGATGTTCATCGGCGCCGTGGTCGTCGGCGAGGTCAATTTCGAGGGCAAGGTCGTCGTGACGCTGCCCTCGACCGCGATCCTGCAGACCGGCGACAAGCCATCTGTCTGGGTGGTCACCAGTCCCGACAACATCGTCAAGAAGGTGCCGGTCGAGATCGACCAGTATGACGAGCGGACCGTGCAGATCACCGGCGGGCTGGAGAAGGGCGACATCGTCGTGATGGCCGGCGTCAATTCGCTGGCCGAAGGACAGAAGGTGGCGCTCGAAAAGGTCGCGTCGCAATGATGGGCGGCCTCAATCTTTCCGAGTGGGCGATCAATCACAAGACGCTGGTCACCTTCTTCATGGTGCTCTGCGTCGTCGCGGGGGTGAAGTCCTATGTGAGCCTCGGCCGCGAGGAAGATCCGGAATTCGCTGTCCAGACCATGCTCGTGCAGGTCAACTGGCCCGGTGCCACCACGGCCGATACCATCTCGCAGATTACCGACCGGCTGGAGAAGAAGCTCCGCGAAACGCCTGATATCGACTATATCAACTCCTACACGACGCCCGGCCAGTCGGTCATCTACGTCAACCTTCTTCAGTCGACGCCGCCCGACCAGATCCCGTTCATCTGGTACGAGGTACGCAAGAAGGTCTACGACATCAGGCAGACGTTCCCGCAGGGCATTCAGGGGCCGTTCTTCAACGACGAGTTCGGTGACGTCTACGGCGTCATCTACGGCATCACCTTTGATGGTTTTACGCTGCGGCAGACGCGCGATTTCGCCGAACAGGCCAAGATGGCCTTCCAGAACGGGCACGACGTCAGCAAGGTGATGATGTTCGGCCAGCAGGACCAGAAGTTCTATCTGTCCTTCTCGCCGCAAAAGCTGGCCGCCCTCGGCCTCAATTTGAACGACGTCCTGAACTCGATCGCCGACCAGAACGCGCTCGTCCCTTCGGGCGTGGTCAACACGCCGGACGAGAACATCCTCGTCAACGTGACCGGCGGCTTCCTCACCAAGGAAAGCCTCGAGGCGGTCAACCTCTTCATCAACAACCGCTTCTTCCACCTGACCGATATCGCCACGGTGGAAGAGGGCTATGTCGACCCGCCCAGCAAGATGTTCCGCGTCAACGGCAAGCAGGCGATCGGCCTCGGCATGTCGATGAAGGCGGGCGGCAACAATCTGGAGTTCGGACGCGGCCTCGCCGAGATCGCGGCGCGGCTGCAGCAGGATTTCCCGGTCGGCATCGATGTCGTGCTGGTCTCGGATCAGCCCCAGGTCGTCAAGGAGGCCATTGCCGGCTTCACCGACGCCCTGTTGGAAGCGCTGATCATCGTGCTGGCCGTCAGCTTCATCAGCCTCGGATTGCGGGCCGGCCTGGTCGTGGCGCTGTCGATCCCGCTGGTGCTGTCGATCGTCTTCATCGGCATGGAACTGGCCGAAATCAGCCTGCAGCGCATTTCGCTGGGAGCGCTGATCATCGCTCTCGGGCTGCTCGTCGATGACGCCATGATCACCGTCGAAATGATGGTCTCGAAGATCGAGGAAGGCTACGAGAAGGCCAAGGCGGCGACCTTCGCCTATGTCACGACGGCCTTTCCGATGCTCACCGGCACGCTGGTGACGATCTTCGGCTTCTTCCCGATCGGCTTCGCCGACAGCAATACCGGCCAGTACTGCTTCTCGCTGTTCGCCGTGATCGCGATTGCCCTGGTTTCGTCCTGGTTCGTCGCCGTCGTCTTCGCGCCGGTGATCGGCGTCTTCGTGCTGCCGAACAAGATCGTCGCCAAGCACCAGGAAGGCGCGCGCGAGTATGGCCGCGTCACCACGCTCTACAAGCACCTTCTGCTGTTCTGCATGCGCTTCCGCTATCTGACCATCGCCGTCACGCTGGGGCTCTTTGCGCTAGCCCTGTTCGGCCAGCAATTCGTGCAGCGGCAGTTCTTCCCGTCGTCTGACCGCCCGGAACTGCTCGTGACCATCAACCTGCCGGCGGCGGCATCGATCTTCGCCACCGAGGACACGGTCAACCGGGTGCAGAAGCTGATCGACGGCGATCCGGATATCGAGCGTTATTCCAACTATATCGGCGGCGGCGCCATCCGCTTCTATCTGCCGCTCGCCGTGCTGAGTGACAATGATTTCATCGGCCAGTTCGTCATCGTGACGAAGGGCATCGAGGAACGCGAACGGGTCAAGGCGAAGCTCCTGGCCGAGTTGCCGACGGCGGCGCCCGACGTCACCACCTTCGTGCAGGATCTCGAGCTCGGACCGCCGGTCGGCTGGCCGATCCAGTACCGGGTCACCGGCCGCACGACGGACGAGGCACGCCAGTTCGCCGACGAGCTCGTCGCCGCGATGACCAGTTCGGGGCTGGCGCGCGACATCAATTTCGATTGGCGCGACAAGAACAAGGCGCTGCGGATCGTCGTCGACCAGGATACGGCGCGCCGCGTCGGGCTGAGCTCCAAGACGTTGCAGCAGGCCCTGCAGGCGGTTCTCTCCGGCACGACCATCACGCAGCTGCGTGACTCGATCTACCTGATCGATCTGGTCGCCCGCGCCGACGACAGCACCCGTGCGTCGCTCGAAGGCGTCCGCAACCTGCAGATCAGCCTGCCCAACGGCCATTCCGTGCCGCTGCGCGAGGTTGCCTCGATCGAGTACGTCCTCGACGAGGGCTATGTCGGCATGCGCGACGGCCTGCCCACCATGACCGTGCAGGCCAACATGATGCCGGGCCTGCAGGCAGCGACCGTCTATTCGCGGCTGCGGCCCGAACTGGAGAAGATCCGCGCGACGCTGCCGTTCGGGACAACGATCATCGAGGGCGGCACCGTCGAGAAGAGCGCGGAGAGCAATGCCGCCCTGATGGCCCAGGTGCCGATCATGGTCGGCATGATGCTGATCATCCTGATGGTCCAGTTGCAGAGCGTCTCCCGGCTGCTGCTCGTCGTCAGCGTGGCCCCGCTCGGCCTGATCGGTGTTGTCGCGGCGCTGCTGTTCACCAATACGCCGATGGGCTTCGTCGCCACGCTCGGCATCATCGCGCTCGCCGGCATGATCATCCGCAATTCGGTGATCCTGATCGACCAGATCGAGCATACCCGGAAGGCGGGCGAGAACGCCTGGGAAGCGGTGATCGAGGCGGCGCAGCATCGCTTCCGGCCGATCATGCTGACGGCTTCGGCCGCCATCCTGGGCATGATCCCGATCATGCGGGACGTGTTCTGGGGGCCGATGGCCTATGCCATCGTCGGCGGCCTCGCGGGGGCGACCCTGCTGACGCTGCTGTTCCTGCCGGCGCTCTATGTCACCAGCTTCCGCATCAAGGAGCCGAAGTCGAGCGATCCGGGCGCTGCCCGATCCGGCGACCCGGCGGGTGGCGCCGAGCCGGCCCTCGCGCCTTGAGTCCCGGCCGCCTTCCTGTCCGGGATAGCGGCCGCACTTGATGGCGGCGGGCGACCGATGGATAAGGAGCCCATCGGAACCAGCGGATAGGGATCACATGGACGTTCTGAAACTCCTCGGCGCACTGCACAACGCCTTGCAGCCGGGTGCCTCGGTCGACGACACGGAAAGCTGGATGGAGACGTTCGCCGTCATTCGCCGCGAGGTCGAGGCCGATCCGGCGACCGACAAATATGATCGCGAGACGCTCGACGTCATCGCGTCCAAGCTGAAGGTCCTGATCGGCGAGCTGGAATCGGGTCGTCCGGAGCCGGACTTCAAGCCGGCCCGGACCTGGGTGGCGGCGCTGGGCGCGGCGATCCACCGCCGGCGCGCCTGAGCGGCGACTTGCGGCCAGCGGGCGGGAACTCGCGGCATGTCTGCACATTGGACAAAGGGTGAATTGCCTTGGCCCCCACGCCCGCTAATCTGGATTCCATGACAAAAGTCCGCATTCTTTCCTACAACGTCCATGCCTGCGTCGGCATCGACAAGCACATGTCGCCCGAGCGCATCGCCAAGGTGATCGAGAGCTGCCGACCGGACATCGTCGCGCTGCAGGAGATCGACGTCGGCCGGCCGCGCAGCGGCCGGATCGACCAGGCGCGGATCCTGGCCGAGCTGCTCGGCATGGAAGCGCATTTCCATCCCTCGACCCGGATCGGGCCGGACGAGCACTATGGCGACGCCATCCTGACCTCGCTGCCCTACACGATGAAGAAGATGAACGTGCTGCCCGGCTTCCACGACCGCATCAAGGTCGAACCGCGCGGGGCGCTCTGGGCCTCGGTCGATGTCGGCGGCGTCAAGGTGCAGGTGGTGAACACCCATCTCGGCGTCTGGCCGCACGAGCAGATGCTCCAGCTCTCCACCCTGCTCGGACCGGAATGGCTCGGCCATCCCGATTGCCGCGATCCGGTGGTCTTCCTGGGTGACTTCAACGCCCCGCCGGGTCTCGCGCCGTATCGGCGGCTCGCCTCCGAGTTCATCGACGTCCAGAAGGCCTGGGGCGAGCGGAAGGCGAAGCCGACCTTCCCGGGACGCCTGCCGGCGCTGCGGATTGATCACGTCTGGCTGCGCGGTCGCGCCGCCATCCGCAATGTCGAGGTGGTGCGTACGCCGCTGGCCCGCGTCGCCTCCGATCACCTGCCGCTGGTGGTCGATCTCGACTTCCACGCCCACGCGACCCGCACCGATCACGACGCGCGAGTCGGCGCAGCCTGACAGGGCTAACGAAGGGTTACCGGAAGGGTGCGCCGTTAGCGCTTGTTAACGGCGGTGTTAACGCCCCAGAGCCGCCAGCGCCGACGTGGCGCCAACTCCTTGCGCTCCTCGCCGCGGCCGCTAGGTGTATGGAGGCAGCAGAGGTCCGCGACGAGATCGTCATAGCGAGAGATCTCGGAACGGTTCATGCGAGAGAGCATCATCGCGCCCGCGGCAAAGCTCGATCCGACATGGAGCGTGCGCGTGCTCAGGGACGGCTTGGCAACCGACTTGACCATTGGACACCTCCCCACGGCTCGATGCGCTCTGGGGTAACGGTTGTTACCGGGCGCGGTTCCTTAGCCGAGGATTCTAACGGGCGCATCATAGATCACATTTCATTCCCTAGCGGAATGACTCTTGATGGCAATCGCAAAAATAGTTCCGAAAGTGGCCGATCCGACGCCTCAGGGCAGCCGCAGCACCCGGCACGCCGCGCCTTTGGGCTCGGCGGCGGCGAAGGGAGGCCGCACGATCAGGCAGATCGCCTGCGCGAAGGTCGACAGCATCGAGCTGTCCTGGCGCGGCAGTGGCGTGGCGATCCGCCGGCCGTCCGGCAGATCGACCAGGCTGGCACGGACGTAGTCCTGGCGGCGGTCGTTCTCGCGTACGGGCCCGCCGAGTTCGGCCGTTTCGGTCTCGTCGACGAGTTCGAGGCCGAGCAGGCGCCGGAGCAGGGGCTTCAGGAACAGCAGCGCGCAGACGAGGCTGGAGACCGGGTTCCCCGGCAGACCCAGCACCCGCATCGGGCCGATCTTGCCTGACATCAGCGGCTTGCCGGGCCGCATGGCGATCTTCCAGAAGTCGAGATCCATGCCGCGGCCGATCAGGACTTCGCGGACGATATCATGCTCGCCGACCGAGGCACCGCCGAGCGTCACCAGGATGTCGGCGCCACTGGCCGCTGCGCGATCGATGGCGGCGGCCAGCGCCGCGCGGTCGTCGGCGATGATGCCGAGATCGATCGCCGTGCCGCCCATCGTCTCGACCAGCGCCGCGATGCCGAAGCTGTTCGAGGCGACGATCTGGTTGGGCCCGAGTTCGGAGCCGGGCGCCACGAGCTCGTCGCCGGTGGCGATGATGGCGACGCGGGGCCTGGCCCTGACTGGAACCCGGCCGTGATTGAGGGCCGCGGCGAGCGACAATTGCCGCATGCCGAGCCGCGTTCCGGTGGCGAGCAGTTCCTGGCCGGCGACAAAATCGAGGCCTTTGACGCGGATATGCTGCTGCGGCCTCACGGTTTCCGTCGCCCGGATCCGGCCGTCGGCTTCGACGACGGCGTCCTCCTGCAGCAGGATGGCGTCGGCGCCGGCGGGAACCGGGGCGCCAGTGAAGATCCGCACGGCCTGGTTCTCGCCGACGGTGCCGGCGAAGGCGTGACCGGCCGGAGCCGCGCCGATCAGGGTCAGATGCGCCGGCAGGCTCGCAACATCGACGGCGCGCACCGCGTAGCCGTCCATGGCCGAGAGATCGACGGGCGGCTGCGTCCGGAGCGCGGCGAGCGGGGCGGCGAGGATACGGTTCAGCGCCTGGCCGAGCGGCACGTCCTCCGAGGCGGTCGGCTCGACATCCTGCACGACGCGCAGGATAGCGTCCTCGACCGGAAGCAAGGGATCGGCCATCAGTCGGCCTGCCAGTCGCCGGAGCGGCCGCCGGTCTTCTCCAGCAGCCGGATGTTGCCGATCGTCATGCCGCGATCGACCGCTTTGGCCATGTCGTAAATGGTGAGGCAGGCGACCGAGACGGCCGTCAGCGCCTCCATCTCGACGCCGGTACGCTCGGCCACCTTGGTGGTGGCGCGGATGCGCAGGCCGGGCAGATCGCCGTCGAACTCGATGTCGATCGTCACCTTCGAGAGCATGATCGGATGGCAGAGCGGAATCAGCTCATGCGTTTTCTTCGCCGCCATGATGCCGGCGATACGGGCCGTGGCGATGACGTCGCCCTTGGCGGCCGTGCCGGATCGGATCAGCTCCAGCGTCGTGGCCTGCATCTTGACCATGCCCTCGGCGACGGCGGTACGTTCCGTGACGGCCTTGCCCGAGACGTCCACCATATGGGCGGCGCCGGTCTCATCCAGATGCGTGAGGCGAGGGGGCATCAGCGAAGTTCCTTGCGCATGAAGAGGCGGCGATCCAGCGGCAGCTTCGAAAGCTGCTCTCCAGCATGCAGCAGATGGAAGGCCGGGGTCCAATTCTCCCAGGGAACCTCG
The DNA here is from genome assembly GCF_000380505.1 of Kaistia granuli DSM 23481. Classification (GTDB taxonomy): domain Bacteria; phylum Pseudomonadota; class Alphaproteobacteria; order Rhizobiales; family Kaistiaceae; genus Kaistia; species Kaistia granuli. The sequence continues at coordinate 578,834 of NZ_AQYH01000010.1, forward strand.
ACGAAGCCGCGCCGCTCGTAGAACGGACGGTTCCATGGCACATCGCGGAACGTGGCCAGCGTCATCGCCGGGATCAATAGTTCGCGAGCCGCCTGTTCGATCGCTAGCAGCAATTGGCTGCCGATGCCGCGGCCGCCGAATTGCGTCGCGACCGAGATTTCGTAGATGTGCAGTCCGTGGTCGAGCTTTCCCGCCAGAAGAAAACCGACGGGCGCTTCGTCAGCATCCACGGCGCTGAATGCGATGCCATGCGCCAGCACGGCGGCCATGAAGGCTTCACTGGTCGGTTCGTTGTCGGCAATCGCCGCGAGGCCGACCGCGCCGAAGCGCTGGCCCGCGTCCCTTTCGACGGCCCGTAGGGCCGGAATATCCTCCGGGCGCGCGGGGCGGATCGATACCGTCATGCTCAGGCCCCGGCGCGACCGAGCAGTTGCGCGGTTGCGGCGGCGACGTCCTCCTGCCGCATCAGGCTTTCACCGACGAGATAGGTGTTGATCCGTACGTCGCGCAGACGGGCGATGTCGGCCGGCGTGAAGATGCCGCTCTCGCCGACCAGGATCCGGTCGTCCGGCACCTGCGGCGCGAGCCGCTCCGAATTTTCCAATGAGACTTCGAACGTCCGCAAATTGCGGTTGTTGATGCCGATCATCGGCGAAGCGAGCCGGAGAGCGCGCTCGAGCTCAGGCTCGTCATGCACTTCGATCAGGACGTCCATGCCGAGACTTATCGCCGTTTCCTCCAGCGATTTCGCCACGTCGTCCGAAACGCCGGCCATGATGATCAGGATGCAGTCGGCGCCCCAGGCGCGCGCCTCGTAGACCTGGTAGTCCTCGTAGAGGAAATCCTTGCGCAGCGCCGGCAGACCGACGGCCTCGCGCGCGGCGATCAGATAGTCAGGCGAGCCCTGGAAATAGGGCGTGTCGGTCAGAACCGAAAGGCAGGCTGCGCCGCCGGCCTCATAGGCCCGTGCCAGCGACGGCGGGTCGAAGTCGGGACGGATCAGTCCCTTGGACGGGCTCGCCTTCTTGATCTCGGCGATCAGTGCCGGTTGGTTGGCCGCGAGTTTGCGGCGGATCGCGTCGACGAAGCCGCGCGCCGGCGGGGCGTCCTTGGCCCGCGCCGCGATCTCGGCCGGCGATACCTTCGCCTTGGCCGCCGCGATCTCCTCGCGCTTGGTCGCTTCGATCTTCTTCAGGATATCGGTCATCAAACTATCCGTTCGTGATCGCGACGAGGCGATCGAGACGTTCATGCGCGCGGCCCTCGTCGATCGAGGCGGCGGCGAGCGCGACGCCCTCGGCGAGCGTGGCGGCGCGGCCGGCGACGACCAGAGCCGCGCCGGCATTCATCAGCACGGTGTCGCGATAGGCGCCCTGTTCGCCTTCGAGCAGGGCGCGGAGCGCGTTGGCGTTGTATTCGGCGTCACCGCCGCGAATGGCCTCGACGGGGGAGATAGGCAGGCCGACGGAGCCGGGATTGACCGAGAAGGTCCGGATCTCGCCGTTCCGCAGCGCGGCGACCTTGGTCGTCCCCGCCGTGGTGATCTCGTCGACGCCACCGGCGCCATAGACGATCCACGCGCTCTCCGAGCCGAGGGCGGCCAGCACATGCGCGATCGGCTCGACCCATTCTTCCGAATAGACGCCGATCAGCTGTCGCTTGACGCCGCCCGGATTGGCGAGCGGGCCGAGGATGTTGAAGATCGTTCGCGTGCCCAGTTCGACGCGGGCAGGGCCGACATGCTTCATCGCCGAATGATGCGATGGTGCGAACATGAAACCGATGCCGGCCTCGCGGATGGCGCGGGCGATTGTGTCCGGCGGGATGTCGACATTGACGCCGAGCGCCATCAGGACGTCGGCGGCGCCGGACTTCGACGACACGGCGCGATTGCCGTGCTTGGCGACGGGCACGCCCGCGCCGGCGACGACGAAGGCCGAAGCGGTCGAGATGTTGAAGGTATGGGCGCCGTCGCCACCCGTGCCGACGATGTCGATGGCATCAGCCGGCGCATCGACAGGCGTCATCTTGGCGCGCATCGTCGAGACGGCGCCGGCGATTTCGTCGACGGTCTCGCCACGGACGCGCAGCGCCATCAGGAAGCCGCCGATCTGGGCCGGCGTCGCCGACCCAGACATGATCACGTCGAAGGCAGCCTCGGCCTCGGCGCGATCGAGCGATTTGCCCGCAGCGACCTTGGCAATGTGGGACTTGAAATCATTCATGGTTCGCATGCACCTCAGGCGACCGATCGGGGCGTGCGATGGCTCGCGTTCCACTCCGCCGCCAGATCGAGGAAGTTCCTCAGCATGAGGTGTCCGTGCTCGGAGGCGATGCTCTCCGGATGGAACTGCACGCCATGCATCGGGAGCGTCTTGTGCATGGCGCCCATGACGACGCCGTCTTCCGATTCCGCTGTGATCTCGAGCACCGAGGGCATGGTCTCGCGCTTCACCGTCAGCGAGTGATAGCGCGTCGCCTTGAAGGGGCCGTTGATGCCGCGGAAAACGCTCTTGCCGGTGTGCCGGATGGTCGAAACCTTGCCATGCATCTGGCTCGGCGCGCGAATCACGTCGCCGCCCATGGCCTGGCCGATGGCCTGATGGCCGAGGCAGACGCCGAAGATCGGAATGGTGGCGCCGACCCGCTCGATCAGGTCCAGGCAGATGCCGGCCTCGTTGGGCGTGCAGGGTCCCGGCGACAGGACGATACCCTCGGGATCAAGGGCTATGGCCGCTTCGACGGTGATTTTGTCGTTGCGCTTGATAATCAGCTTGGCGCCAAGCTCCCCCAGATAATGGACGAGATTGTAGGTGAAGCTGTCGTAGTTATCGATGACGAGAAAAGCCATGATGCTGCGTCCCCTCCGCTTCGTCTACTGCCCGCGTCCAGCCTGAGAAGCGAACTTTACCGCTTCCTCGGCTGCACGGAAGAGCGCGCGTGCTTTGGCAATGCACTCCTGGTGTTCGCTCTCGGGCACGGAGTCGGCGACAATGCCGGCGCCGGCCTGCGCATACATCTTGCCGTCCTTGACGATCGAGGTACGGAGCACGATGCAGGTATCCATCGCGCCATCGGCCGAGAAATAGCCGACGCAACCGGCATAGATGCCGCGCTTTTCGCCCTCCAACTCGTCGATGATCTCCATGGCGCGGACCTTCGGCGCGCCGGAAACCGTACCGGCCGGGAAGCCGGCGGCGAGCGCGTCGAGCATGTCGTAGTCCGAGGACAGCCTTCCGACCACGTTCGAGACGATGTGCATCACTTGGCTGTAGTACTCGAGGAAGAACTTGTCGGTGACCTTCACGGTGCCGATTTCGGCGACGCGGCCGACATCGTTGCGGCCGAGGTCGAGCAGCATCAAGTGTTCGGCCAGTTCCTTCGGGTCAGCGAGAAGCTCGGCGGCCAGCGCCTTGTCCTCGTCCGGCGTCGCGCCCCGGCGGCGCGTGCCGGCGATCGGACGGATCGTCACTTCGCCGTCGCGCACGCGAACCAGGATTTCCGGGCTCGACCCGGCAACGGCGAAGTCGCCGAAGTCGAGGAAATACAGGAAGGGCGACGGATTGGTCCGGCGAAGCGCCCGGTAGAGCGCGAAGGGCGGCAGGCTGAACGGCGCCTCGAAGCGCTGCGACAGCACGACCTGGAAGATGTCGCCGGCGGCGATGTATTCCTTCGCCTTGCCGACCATCTCCAGATAGCGCTCATGCGTCGTGTTGGAGACGACGGGCACAGCGAGATCTATGTCGTCGGGGTAGGGGCTGCGGTGCAGCGGGCCCTCCAGCGTATCCACAACCGCCGTCAGGCGTTCGACGGCGCGGGCGTGGGCCTGCGCGGCGGTGACACCGGCCGCCGGACGCACGGGGGTAACCAGCGTGATCTCGTCCTTGATCGAATCGAAGATCACCATGACCGTCGGCCGCAGCATGATGGCGTCGGGAACGCCGAGCGCGTCGGGATTCGGCGCGCCGAGATCCTCCATCTGACGCACCATGTCATAGCCGAGATAGCCGAAGATGCCGGCCGACATCGGCGGCAGGTTCTCCGGCAGGTCGATATGCGAGGCGGCGATGACCCGGCGCAGCGCGTCGAGCGAGCGTCCTTCCAGCGGCTCGAAGGCCTCCGGATCGCGCGCCGGCTGCGCGTTCAGCTCGGCCTTGTCACCGAAGGCGCGGAAGATCAGGTCGGGTTCGATGCCGATCATCGAGTATCGGCCGCGCACGGCGCCGCCCTCGACGGATTCGAGCAGGAACGTCTTCGAACGTCCGGCCGAGAGCTTCAGCATGGCGGAGACGGGGGTCTCCAAATCGGCAACCATTCGTGTCCAGACGACTTGCGCGCGGCCTTCTTCATAGGCAGGCGCAATCGTCTCCAGCGACGGCTCGATCAACATGGTTTCAGTCCATCAGGTTGGGAAGGCTCATCGAGCCTGATTGGCAACGCGACACGGTCGCGGCAATGGCATGGATCTCGTCTTCCCGGCCGGGGCCGGGATGGCGATCAACGCCATCGCCAGGTCTGCGTGCGCCGCCAAGATGCCGCCTGCTGCCAGATTCCCGCAAACGGCCACGAACCTGCCCCGCGCGGGGCAGGCGTTCCGTCGGAGGCGATACCGGCGACGCGTGCGAGGCACGGCCGACCGGAACGCGTTTCGGGCAAAAGGTGAGGCGACATCGGTTCCTATCAACCCTCAGATAGCGCTGATGATCTGCTGCAGGACGGTCTGGTTGACCGTTGCACCGAGCTGGCGCTGCAGCTCGGAGACATACTGCTGCAGAAGATCGTTCTGCATGGCGTCGGCAAGCTGCTGGGTAAGCGGATTGCCGTCATCCTTGGCCGGAGTGTACGGCGTCTCGATGACATCCGCCACCTGCAGGACGATCTGTTCGCCATCCTGTGCGCCGGGTGCTACTTCGGCAGAACCCTTCGGACCGCTGAACGCCGCCTTGACGGCGTCGGCGGAGAGGCCGGCGCCGGGCTGGCCGCCGCGCGTCTGCTTGTCCTGGGCCTGCACGGTGAGACCGAGCGAGGCGGCGATGTCGTCCAGCGTCTCGCCCTTGCCGAGGCGATCCTTCGCCTCCTTGGCCTTGGCGGCGAGCTTGTCGGCCGCCGTCTGCTTCTTCCAGGCCTCAATCACCTTGTCCTTGACCTCGTCGAGCGGACGGTCATGGGCCGGGTTGATCTCGGCGACGGAGAACCAGACATAGCCGTCATCGGTCGGAACCGCGGCGTTGTCGATGCCCACGTCGCTCTCGAAGGCGTCCTTGAGCAGCTGTGCCTGGGCGGGGATATCCGCAACGACATTGCCGTCCGGATCCTTGCCGGTCTGGTCGACGACGATCTTCTTGAGCGTCAGCTTGTTGTTGGCGGCGATCTCCTCGAGCGCCGCGCCGCCGGCGCGGGCATCCTCGATGGCGTCGCGCAGGATGTTGATCTCGGCCCTGGCGTTGCCGAGCGCGAGCGACTTCTTGATCTCGTCCTTGACCGCGTCGAACGGCTTGACGGTCTCCGGCACGACGTCGGTGACGCGCACGACGACGGGGCCGAAGCTGCCCTTGATCACGTCGCTGCTGCTGTTGGGAGCGAGCGCGAAGGCGGCCTCCGCCACCTGCGGATCGATCAGCTTGTCGCGGGTAACCACACCGAGGTCGACGTCGGCGAGCTTCTTGCCGGCGCTCTCGATGACGGCGTCGAAGTTCTCGCCCGCCTTCAGCCGGTCAGCGGCCGCCTGAGCGGTGCTTTCGTCAGCGAAGACGATCTGGAAGACGTGGCGCGTCTCGGGCGTGGCAAAGCGAACCTTGTCGGCGTCGTAGGCCTTCTGCGCGTCGGCGTCGCTGATGTCGTCGGGACGCGCGACTTCCTCGGGACCGAGCTTGATGAAGCTGATCGTGCGGGCTTCCGGCGCGCGCCACTCGGCCTTGTTGTCATTGTAGTAGGCGGTCAGCTCGTCCGCATTCGGCGCGGCGATCTCGCCGACGATCGACGACGGCAGGACGACGAAGCGGATGTTGCGCTGTTCGGTCTGGTAGTCGTGCAGGGCCTTGGTCAGGGCATCCGGCGCGGTTGCGCCGCCGGAGATCGACTCGGCGATCTGCTGGCGCTTCTCCTGCGCGCGGCGCTCCACGACATAGGCGTCTTCGGACATGCCGTTATTGCGCAGCAGTGACACGAAATAGTTGCGGTCGAAGGTGCCGCCCGCGCCCTGGAAGGCCGGGTCCTGGGCGATCTCGCGGATCAGCATGTCCTTCGACACGCCGATATGCAGGCTGTTGGCCTGGTCGTCGAGCGCGGCCTCGGTGACGAGGCGGCCGAGCACCTGGTTCGGGATGCCCAGCATCTTGGCCTGGTCTGGCGTGATCTGCTGGCCGACGCGCTGGCTCATCGCCTGCAGCTCGCGGCGATAGGCGCGGTCAAAATTGACGGAGGAAATATCCGTATTGCCCACGCGGGCGACGGAATGATTGCCGACGCCGGTGAAGACATCGGCGATGCCCCAGACTGCGAAACTCAGCACGAGCAGGCCGAGTAAGATCTGCGCCACCCAGCCGGTGGCGTATTTGCGCATCGTATTGAGCATCGACGTCCTCTAACGCGCGGGGGCTTTGCCGGCCCCGCTTCGGGCGCGCGATCATAGAAAGGACCCCTCGTCGGGGCAAGGCGCAGCGCGACGACAACGTCAGCGGGATGCGGAAGCCCCCTTCTCGTGCTGGTTGAGGCGGCGAATTCGGCGTTCCGGAGCCGGCTCGTGTGTCGTTAACGTCGTCGCTGCGACCGCGTTCTGCGCGCTCCGCCCTTGACTTGTCGGCGTCGGGCCGCTGCAAAGGGGCCAACGAGAAACGCAATCCAGGAAGCGCCATGTCCAGCACACCGAATCCGAAGCCGTTGATCGCCGGCAACTGGAAGATGAACGGTCTGAAGGCTTCGGCCGTCGAACTCGGCCAGATCATGGCCGGCTATAACGCCGCTTTGCGCGCGAAAGTCGATCTCGCCATCTGCCCGCCGGCGACGCAGCTGATTCCCTTCGCCGTCGTCGCGCTCGGCAGCCAAGTTCGGATCGGGGCGCAGGATTGCCACGCCAAGGCGAGCGGCGCGCATACGGGCGATCTCTCGGCCGAGATGATTGCGGACACCGGCGCGACCCATGTCATCGTCGGTCACTCCGAGCGCCGGACCGACCACGCCGAGACGGACGCGATCGTCCGCGCCAAGGCCGAGGCCGCCCGGCGCGCTGGCCTGGTGGCGATTCTGTGCATCGGCGAAACGGAAGCGGAGCGCCGAGGCGGCACGACGCTAGCCGTCGTCGATACCCAGCTCGCCGGCTCGGTGCCGGACGGCGCGACCGCCGACAATCTGGTGATCGCCTATGAGCCGGTCTGGGCGATTGGAACCGGCCTGACGCCGTCGAACGCCGACATCGCCGAGGTGCATGCCCATATTCGCCAACGCCTCGTCGCTCGCTTCGGCGCGGAGGGGGCCAAGATGCGCATTCTCTATGGCGGCTCGGTCAAGCCTTCCAACGCCGGCGAAATTCTCAAGATTGCCGACGTCGACGGCGCGCTCGTCGGCGGCGCCAGCCTCAAGGCCGTGGACTTCCTCGGTATCGCCGCGGCCTATGCCTGATCCCGTGTTTGGCTTGTTTCCGGTTCTCCGCTCTCCATATCAGGGGCGCGGCACTGGAAACGGCGAAACCGATCGTGTACAAGGCCGCCAGCTTTTTTGAATTCTGATCAGAGACATCGATGCAGACAGTCATCATCGTGATCCACCTTATGGTGGTCGTCGCGCTCGTCGCCGTTGTTTTGCTGCAGCGCTCCGAAGGCGGCGCGCTGGGTATTGGCGGCGGCGGCGGATTCATGTCGGCGCGCGGCTCGGCCAACGTCCTGACCCGCACGACGGCAATCCTCGCGGCGATTTTCTTCGTCACGTCGATGGGCCTTACCCTTCTGACGCGGTACGGCGAGCGGCCGTCCTCGATCCTCGATCAGATCCAGAGCCAGTCTCCGTCGTCGTCGGCTCCCGCCGGCCAGGGACAGGGCATCCTGGATCAGCTGCCCGGCCAGAAGCCGGCTGGCGAGGCTGCGCCGGCCGCAGCTCCCGCGGCTCCGGCTGCGGCACCCGCTGCTCCGGCAGGCGAGGCGGCCCCGGCCGCTCCGGCGCCGGCTGCCCCCGCGGCTCCCTCGGTTCCGAGCTCGCAGTAACCGCGCGCTCAAGCCTTTCTCCATTCGCGTCGCCGCGCGGTTCCGTGCGGCGACGTTTTATTTGGAGGGGCACAATTGCTGAATTTGGGCTTAGCCGTCAGTTTGTTGCGGCGGCTGGCTCTTGTCGAAACGAATCGGTCGATCCGAAACTGAGGTAGAGGCCCATGGCGCGGTACATCTTCATCACCGGCGGTGTGGTTTCCTCGCTTGGCAAGGGCATCGCCTCGGCGGCGCTCGGGGCAATGCTCCAGTCGCGAGGCTACAAGGTCCGTCTGAGGAAGCTCGATCCCTATCTGAACGTCGATCCGGGCACGATGAGCCCGTATCAGCACGGCGAAGTGTTCGTCACCGACGACGGCGCCGAGACGGATCTGGATCTCGGACACTATGAGCGCTTCACGGGGCGTCCAGCCTCGAAGGCTGATTCGGTCACGACCGGGAAGATCTACCAGGAGATCATCGCCAAGGAGCGCCGCGGCGACTATCTCGGCGGCACGGTGCAGGTCATTCCGCACGTCACCGACGCCATCAAGGCCTTTGTGCTTTCCGGCAATGACGATGTCGATTTCGTGCTCTGCGAGATCGGCGGCACGGTCGGCGACATTGAGGCGATGCCGTTCCTGGAGGCGATCCGCCAGCTCGGCAATGACCTGCCGCGCGGCAATGTCGTCTACATTCACCTGACGCTGATGCCCTACATCCCCAGCGCGGGCGAGCTGAAGACCAAGCCGACGCAGCATTCGGTCAAGGAGCTGCGCTCGATCGGCATCCAGCCGGACATCCTGCTCTGCCGCAGCGACCGCCCGATCCCGAAGGAAGAGCGTCGCAAGCTGTCGCTGTTCTGCAACGTGCGCGAATCGGCCGTCATCCAGGCGCTCGACGTCGCCCACATCTATGACGTGCCGACCAGCTATCACGCCGAGGGCCTCGACGATGAAGTGCTGGCCGCGTTCGGCATCACCGACGCCGCGCCGCCCGTCCTCGACAAGTGGAAGGCGCTGACCAGCAAGCTGCGCGCCCCCGAGGGCGAGGTCACGATCGCTGTGGTCGGCAAATATACCGGCCTCAAGGACGCCTATAAGTCGCTGATCGAGGCGCTGCAACACGGCGGCATTGCCAACACGGTCAAGGTCAACATCGACTGGATCGAGAGCGAGATCTTCGAGAAGGAAGATCCGGCGCCTTATCTGGAGCGGGTCAACGGCATCCTGGTGCCCGGCGGCTTCGGTGAGCGCGGCTCGGAAGGCAAGATCAAGGCTGCTGGCTTCGCTCGTCGTCACAAGGTGCCGTATTTCGGCATCTGCTTCGGCATGCAGATGGCCGTGATCGAGGCCGCCCGCAGCCTGGCCGGCATCGAGAAGGCAAGCTCGACCGAGTTCGGTCCGACCGACGAGCCCGTCGTCGGACTGATGACCGAATGGCTCAAGGGCAACATGCTGGAGAAGCGGCATTCGGCCGGCGATCTCGGCGGCACCATGCGTCTCGGCGCCTATGAGGGACATCTGGAGCCCGGCTCGAAGATCGCCGAGATCTATGGCGAGACGACCATCTTCGAGCGCCATCGCCACCGCTATGAAGTCAACATCGACTACAAGGATCGCCTGGAGACCTGCGGCATGCACTTTGCCGGCATGTCGCCCGACGGTGTCCTGCCGGAGACGGTCGAGCTTCGAGATCACCCGTGGTTCATCGGTGTGCAGTACCATCCGGAACTGAAATCGCGCCCGCTCGATCCGCATCCGCTGTTCGCGTCGTTCATCGCCGCGGCGATAGAAAAGGCACGCCTCGTCTGAGGCGGCGCCGATCGGCTTGGCCCGCGCGGCGACAGGTTCGCCGTCGGGCGCCCGGCTCGGCCTGACGGGCGGTGCCGATTTTCTCCATCGCCTTTGCGCGCTCCGCCGCGATGTCCTCAATCCGCCGTAGTCCTGCGATGATTCCGGATGTACGGGCGTGGAGGGTCGCTTCGGCGCGGTTGTCGTTGTAAGGGTCGGTTCACGCTCGGATGGCTTTCAAGGCAGGGTGAAGGATGACGATGGTACCCAATGCGCATGTCTCCGTCGGCAAGGCGACGTTCGGCAATGATCTGCCGCTGACGCTGATCGCGGGACCGTGCCAGCTGGAAAGCCGGCAGCATGCCTTCGACATGGCCGGCCGCCTCAAGGAAATGACCACCGCCCTCGGCATGGGCCTCGTCTACAAGTCCTCATTCGACAAGGCGAACCGCACCAGCCTTTCCGGCCAGCGCGGCGCCGGCCTCGACGCGGCGCTGCCGATCTTCGCCGATCTCAAGAAGGAATTCGGCCTGCCGATTCTCACTGATATCCACGAACGCGAGCAGTGTGCCGTGGTTGCGGAAGTGGCCGATATCTTGCAGATCCCGGCTTTCCTGTCGCGGCAGACCGATCTCCTGATCGCCGCCGCCGAGACGGGCAGGGTGATCAATGTCAAGAAGGGCCAGTTTCTCGCGCCCTGGGACATGAAGAACGTCCTCGCCAAGCTCGTCGAGAGCGGCAATCCGAACGTTCTCCTGACCGAGCGCGGCGCCAGCTTCGGCTACAATACGCTCGTCACCGACATGCGCGCGCTGCCGATCATGGCGGCCATGGGCGCGCCGGTGATCTTTGACGCCACCCATTCGGTGCAGCAGCCCGGCGGTCAGGGCACGTCGTCCGGTGGACAGCGGGAGTTCGTGGCGGTACTGGCTCGCGCGGCCGTGGCCGTCGGTGTCGCCGGCGTCTTTATCGAGACGCATCAGGATCCCGACAACGCGCCCTCGGATGGACCGAACATGATCCAGATCGACGAATTGCCGGCTCTGCTGGAGCGGTTGCTGGCTTTCGACCGGCTGGCCAAGGGCTAGGACGACCCGGCCGGTTTCGCTGGAAGCTACTTGTAGGATGACGTAAATCAATCGCAGGATGACAGCCTGCGTCAATTCAGAAGAAGCAGCCGTCGCGATGGACCCGAACGAACTCGTCGTTATTCTCGACCGGGCGATTGCAAACCTCCCCGATCCCTCGGCCGATGGGCGCCGGCGCGTCTATGAGCGCGTCGAGAAGACGATCCGCGCCACCTGCACTTCGCAAGAGGGCGTGCTCAATTCCGAGCGCTACCGCGCGCTGCGACGCGATCTCGGCACCGCGATCGCCATGATCGAGAAGCAGACCCGGATCGCGGCTCGCTCGCATATTCACCCGCATGCGCCGCCGGCCGAGGCTCCGGCGCCACCGCCGCCGACGCCCCCCGAGGCGCCGGTCGAAGCGTCGGGCGAGTTCGCCGAGGACGAGACGTCGCCGCCCTGGCTGAAGCGGATCGGCATCGGCGCGCTCGGTCTTGCCGTCGTACTGGGCGCCGTGTTCGCCGTCTTGCCGGGCGGCCCGCTCAATGGCCTGATCTCGGGCGGCGAGTCCGTGGCGCCATCGCCACCGGCACAGCCTCCAGCCAAGCAGGATCCGTTCGCCGGCGCGCCGGTTCCGGAGACGCCGAGCGAGCCTGCGCCCGTTGCCGCTCCGGGCGACGGAGATCTGACGGCCTTTGCGCCGGTGCCGGCGCAGCCAGGCGTGCCGCGCGTCACCGACGTCAAGGTCTCAATCCTGAATGGCGCATCGGCCTGGCGGATCGAGCCGCTCAGCGGTTTCGACAATGAGCCCGATGGCCAGCCAGTCATGGCGATCGCCCAGGATCGGCAGTCACCGCTGATGGTTTCGCTGTATTGCGATACGCCGGAACTGATGGTCTTCCGCATTGCCTTTGGTTCCGACCCCGAGACGCTCAAGCAGGAGCTCTCCGAGCGCGGACGGCTGGACGGCATCCTGCGCCAGAAGATCCAGGTGAAAACGGATCGCAATGAAGGCTTCGCCGGCGAGTTCCTGGCGCTGACGTCCCATAGCTGGGGCATCCGGCTGGCGCCGGACAATGTCGAGACGTTGCGCACCGGCAAGGAAATCGAGGTCACCATCGGTGACACCGTTGCCGGCAAGGTATCGCTGAGCGGGGCTACGCCGGCGATCGAGGAAGCCCTCGCCAGCAGCTCCTGCACCTGACAACGGGAAGCACCTTGGGATAGAGCCTGTGAGGATCTCTTTTCTCGGTGCTAGCCGCGGCCGCGATAGGGCGCGACGCCCTGGTCCGGCAGCCAGACATCCGCCGGCACCGGGCCGCTTTGCCAGAACACGTCGATCGGGATGCCGCCGCGCGGATACCAGTAACCGCCGATGCGCAACCAGTGCGGGTCGAGCAAGCCGATGATGCGCTTGCCGATCGCCACGGCGCAGTCCTCGTGGAACGCGCCATGATTGCGGAACGATTGCAGGTAGAGCTTCAGCGATTTCGATTCGACCAGCCAGTCCTTCGGCACATAGTCGATCACCAGATGGGCGAAGTCCGGCTGCCCGGTGACTGGGCAGAGCGAGGTGAACTCCGGCACTGTGAAGCGCGCGACATAGAGCGTATCCGTGTGCGGGTTGGGGACGCGATCGAGCTCGGCCTTGTCCGGGCTCTCGGCGATGCCGACGCTCCGTCCCAGCTGCAATTCAGCCTCGCTCATCGTTCCCTCCCTAGCGCGGGTCGAGCAGCGTTCGTGTTTCGCGGTTGAACCGCCACGATTTGAAGCCGTTCAGCTCGGTGCCGCCCCACCAGCGCTTGATGCCGTTCGTCGATACCTGGTCCTGGGCGCCGGACAGGATGTCCTCGCCGACATCCGTCAGCGACAGCGGCGCCGTCACGTACTCGGCATGAACTTCCGAATCGGCATGCGAATAGGGCGCATGTACGCCCCTGAGCAGCGGGAAGTCGCAAAAGGCGAGCGAATCGATCACCGCGTAGAACGGCCACGTCCCCATGAACGGTGCTTCCTCGGCCTCGCGCGCCTGATGGAACAAAGCTGCCGGCGACATCTCCTCCATGCCGACGGCGTCGAGCAGGCGCATCTCAGTGCGGTTGAGGCCGGTGCCGGGCTGCGGCAGTTCCTCGAGGAAGCGGGCGAGCGCCGCTTGCAGGAAGGGGAAGCCCCGGATCGGCTTGGTCGCGCGCTTGGCGATCGCCTCGGGCGTCGGCGCCGTCAGCTCGTCCCAGATCGTCCTGGCCGTGTTGAGCACGGCCGGGCTGACGCGCATGCCGTCGATGGCGAAGCGCATCACCGTATCCGGTCGCTCCAGCGCGAAGAAGCTGTCCGCCTGGACGATGACGATACCCTCGGTCCGCTCCTCCCGGGCGAAGAAGTCCAGCACCTGCAGCAATTGCAGCTGGTCATAGAGGTCATGCTCGAACCACAGCTCGATCCGATCGAATTCGGCGTGGCGGCGCATGACTGCGTCGCGTTCGCCGAACGTCGCGGCGACGGTCCCCGGATCGAACTTGAACACCGAGGCCAGATGCTCGGCCCGCACGGCGGAGAGCGCCTCCAGCGTGTCGAGGGCCGGAATGGGGCCGTCATGCAGGGCGTCGCGCCACGGCAGGATGATGGCGCGGCTACCCGCTGCGGCGAGGAGGTCGGCGGTCTGGTCGCCATCGGTGATGAGGAGCGTCGTCATGCCGCCTTCATCTTCCGATGCGAGACGGAAGGCAACAGCAAGCGCGGAATGTTCGCCGCTCCCCTGACGAAATGGCCGCCATTGTGTTGCGCAGGCACACCGCGACGGTCACAGTTTCTCTCCCATCCTCTTCCGCCTTCTGTCGCGGCAGGCTAGAAGCTGCGAGAGCTGAGCCGATCCGTCCGAAAACAAGGATTTCCGCATGACCGCCATCATCGATATCACCGCCCGCCAGATCCTCGACAGCCGCGGCAATCCGACGGTCGAAGTCGATGTCCTGCTGGAGGATGGCTCGCTCGGCCGCGCCGCCGTTCCGTCGGGCGCCTCGACGGGTGCGCATGAGGCGGTCGAATTGCGCGACGGCGACAAGTCCAAGTATCAGGGCAAGGGCGTGCTGAAGGCGGTCGAGGCCGTCAATGGCGAGATCTTCGACGCGATCGGCGGCATGGAAGCCGAAGACCAGGCGATGATCGACGGCACGATGATCGATCTCGACGGCACGCCGAACAAGGCTCGCCTCGGCGCCAACGCCATTCTCGGCGTCTCGCTGGCGCTGGCCAAGGCCGCTGCCGAGGCTTCGGGCCAGCCGCTCTACCGTTATGTCGGCGGCGTCAACGCCAAGATCCTTCCGGTGCCGATGATGAACATCATCAATGGCGGCGCCCATGCCGACAATCCGATCGACTTCCAGGAATTCATGATCCTCCCCGTCGGCGCGCCGACGCTGGCGGAAGCCGTGCGCTGGGGCTCCGAAGTGTTCCACACCCTGAAGAAGGCCCTCAAGGACGCCGGCCACAACACCAATGTCGGCGACGAGGGCGGCTTCGCCCCGAACCTGCCGTCGGCCACCGCTGCCCTCGACTTCGTCGCCAAGTCGATCGAGAAGGCCGGCTACCGTCTGGGCGAGGACATCTATCTCGGCCTCGACTGCGCCGCGACGGAGTTCTTCAAGGACGGCAAGTACAATTACGAGGGTGAAGGCGTCGTCCGCACCATCGACGAGCAGGTCGCCTATCTGGCCGATCTCGCCTCGAAGTTCCCGATCATCTCGATCGAGGATGGCATGAGCGAGGACGACTGGGCCGGCTGGAAGGGCCTGACCGACGCGATCGGCAACAAGGTACAGCTGGTCGGCGACGATCTCTTCGTCACCAACACGACGCGCCTGTCGCGCGGCATCAAGGAAGCAACGGCCAATTCCATCCTGGTCAAGGTCAACCAGATCGGCTCGCTGACCGAGACGCTCGACGCCGTGTCGATGGCGCACCGCGCTGGCTACACCGCCGTGATGTCGCACCGCTCGGGCGAGACCGAGGATTCGACCATCGCCGATCTCGCGGTCGCGACCAACTGCGGGCAGATCAAGACCGGCTCGCTGGCTCGTTCCGACCGGACTGCCAAGTACAACCAGCTCATCCGTATCGAGGAGCAGCTCGGCGTGCAGGCACAGTATGCCGGCCGCAGCATCCTGAAGGGCTGATTTCGCAATCCCTCTGCGGCTCGTCCGCAGGGTGTTCTTTGGGCTCCCGTGCGCGATGATCGCGCCGGGAGCCATTTTTATGCGCCGACGGACTAGCCGGGCGTTCCCACCGGTTGCTGCTGCGTGATGCAGTGGATGTTGCCGCCGCCGAGCAGGATTTCGCGCGCCTCGATGCCGACGATGCGGCGATCCGGGTGCAGGGCGGCGAGCATCTCCATCGCGGCCTCGTCCGTCTTCGGATCGAGCAGCGGCATGACCACAAGACCGTTCGCGATGTAGTAGTTCGCGTAGGATGCGGCGAGGCGGGCGCCGCCACCCCGTTCGGCGCTGCCTTCGGAAACGTCGATGCCGGCCGCTTCGGAGTCGGTCATGTAGAGCGGTCCCGGCATAGGCAGCTTGACGATCTCCAGCTTTCGCCCGCGCGCGTCCGTCGCGCTCGCCAGGCGGTCATGGGCATCGTGCGAGATCGCATATTGCGGATCGTCGGGATCTTCGCACCAGGTCAGCGCCACGACGCCCGGCCGCGCGAAGCAGGCGAGGTTGTCGATATGGCCGTTGGTCTCGTCATGGAACAGGCCGGGGCCGAGCCAGATCGTTTTGGTGACACCGAGCCGGCCAGCGAGATGCTCCTCGATCTCGCTGCGATCCAGGTAGGGGTTGCGATTGGGATTGAGCAGGCATTCCTCGGTCGTCAGCAGCGTGCCTTCGCCATCGACATGGATGGCGCCGCCTTCCAGGATGAAGGGTGCGCGATAGCGCTGTGCGCGCTCGATCTCGAGGATCTTGGCGGCGACGCGGTCGTCCTGGTCCCAGGGCGAGTAGAGCCCGCCGGCAAAACCGCCCCAGGCGTTGAAGCGCCAGTCATTGCCGCGCAGGCGACCATCCTCGCTGACGATGAAGCTTGGCCCCGTATCGCGGCACCAGGCGTCGTTGGTCGTCGTCTCGACGAGACGGATATGGGTCGGCAGGCGCTGGCGCGCGTTTTCCCACTGACCGGCCGACACCAGCATCGTCACGGGCTCGGCCTCAGCGATGGCCGTTGCCACGGCGGCGAAGGCCTGCTGCGCGGGCTTCGCTCCGAGCCGCCAATTGTCAGGCCGCTCCGGCCAGATCATCCAGGTGCCGGCATGCGGCTCCCATTCGGCCGGCATGCGAAAGCCGTCGTCGCGGGGGAGGCTGGTGAGCGTTGCGGACATGATGCTCGTTCTGGCTAGATGAAACCCGCGCTACGGAAGCGCGAATGCCCCGCCGGCGCAAGCGTGCTAGACCACGGTGCCAAGGACTTTCAACGGATCAAGCCATGCAGCTGCGCGCGCTCCTGTTCGACAAGGACGGGACCTTTCTCGATTTCGCCAAGACGTGGAACGCCGCCACCGGGGAGGTGATCGCAGCGCTGTCGGAAGGCGACAGCGGAATGGCGCGCCGGTTGGCGAAGATCGTGGGCTATGACCTCGATCGCTCGGTGCTGTTGCCGACCTCGCCCTTTGTCGGCAGCTCCGTCGGCGAATTGAGCCCGCTCTGGGCCGCAGCGCTGGGCATGCCCGCCGGGGACGCGTCGTTCGACGAACGGCTGCGCTCGCTCTTCCACGAGGCGACGCTGCACGCCGCGACGCCGATTGGCGAGCCGGCACTGATCTTCGAGGCGCTGCGTGCGGACGGCTATCGGCTCGGCGTGATCACCAATGATTCCGAACTCGGTGCCAAGGCGCAGTGCGAGCGGCTGGGCCTCGCGCACTGGTTTGATGCGATCCTCGGCTATGATTCAGGCCATGGCCGCAAGCCAGAGGCAGGGCAGGTCGTGGCGTTCATGGAGCGCTTCGGCTTCCAGCCCGAGGAGACGGCGCTGATCGGCGATACGCTGCATGACATGCATGCGGCGCGGGCGGCTGGCGTTGTCGGGATCGGCGTTGAAAGCGGCTTCATGCTGGCGAACCAACTGGGGCCTTATGCGGATCATGTTATCAGCGATATCAGTCAGTTGCGGCAGCTTCTGAAGGAAATGGATGGGCATACCGAGCTGGTTTCGCCGGGTTGAAGGGGCGCGAGCGAGCGGTACATGCTGAACGGTTGTCTGTAGTCCGAGGGCGCCGATCCCGTCGCCCCGCCTAGGGAGTGGCATCATGAGCATGATCACGACGAAGGACGGTACCGCGATCTTCTACAAGGACTGGGGCGCCAAGGAGGCGCCGCCGATCGTCTTCCATCACGGCTGGCCGCTCTGCGCCGACGATTGGGACAATCAGATGCTGTTCTTCCTCGGCGAGGGTTATCGTATCATCGCTCATGACCGGCGTGGTCATGGCCGCTCGACACAGACGGCTGTCGGCAACGAGATGGACACCTATGCCGCCGACGTGGCTGAACTTGTCGAGGCTCTGGATCTCAAGAACGCGGTGCATATCGGCCACTCGACCGGGGGTGGCGAGGTGGCGCGCTACGTCGCGCGCGCCCGGCCCGGACGTGTGAGCAAGGCGGTTCTGATCGGCGCGGTGCCTCCCATCATGGTCAAGTCCGCCCAGAATCCGGAAGGCCTGCCGCTCGAAGTCTTCGACAGCTTCCGCGCCGCCCTCGTGGCCAATCGGGCGCAGTTCTATGTCGAGGTGCCGACCGGCCCGTTCTACGGCTTCAACCGGCCTGGCGCCGCCGTAAGCCAGGGCATAATCAACAATTGGTGGCGGCAGGGCATGATCGGCGGCGCCAAGGCGCAATATGATTGCATCAAGGCCTTCTCCGAAACCGACTTCACCGAGGATCTGAAAGCGATCGAGGTGCCGGTCCTGGTGATGCACGGCGATGACGACCAGATCGTGCCGATCGCCGATGCGGCGCTGAAATCGATCAAGTTGCTGAAGAACGGCACGCTGAAAGTCTACAGGGGGCTGCCGCACGGGATGTGCACCACGCACCCCGACATCATCAATCCCGATCTGCTCGCCTTCGTGAAAGGCTGAGCCAAGGCGAGGGCTCGCGACGTTCGTCCAAGCCCTGCGGAGCCGGTGGGATGAGGCAGTTCGTTCCTATCCCTCTGGCGTCGGCTAGCCTGCGGTTGCCCGTCTCAGGTCGCGGCGCGATGCGGGTGACGACCATCCAGTGTGGTCAGCGCGCCGTAGAGCTCCGGCCGGCGATCGCGGAACACACCCCAGGAGCGACGCTGATGGGCTATCGCGTCGAGATCGAAGGTAGCCGTCAGGATCGTTTCGCTGGCGCGATCCGCCTCGGCCAGCTTGGCGCCGGTCGGATCGGCGATGAAGGACGAGCCGTAGAAGGTGATCTCGGTACCGTTCAGGCCGCGCTCAGTGCCGATCCGGTTCGAGGCGACCAGCGGCATCAGATTGGCGCCGGCATGGCCCTGCATGACGCGCTGCCAATGCGCTGCGGAATCGAGCGAGGCATCCTGCGGCTCCGACCCGATGGCGGTCGGATAGAACAGGATCTCGGCGCCGGCGAGCGCCATGGCCCGCGCACTTTCCGGAAACCATTGATCCCAGCAGATACCGACGCCGATCGTACCGAACCGTGTCGGCCAGACGCGAAACCCGGTATCGCCGGGCGAGAAATAGAATTTTTCCGTGTAGCCCGGCCCGTCCGGGATATGGCTCTTGCGATAATTGCCGAGCACCGAGCCATCGGCATCGACGATGGCGATGCTGTTATAGGCGGTCTGGCCGGCGCGCTCGAAATAGCTGACCGGCAGGACGACCGAGAGCTCGGCCGCCAACGCGGCGAAATGGGCAATCAGCGGATTGCCGTCGAAAGGCTGCGCCAGGTTGAAATGGTCGTGGAACTGGTCCTGGCAGAAATAGGGTGTCTCGAACAATTCCTGGATCAGGACGATGTCGGCGCCCTGCGCCGCCGCCTGGCGGATCAGCCGTTCGGCGCGCGCGACATTGCCGGCGCGATCCCAGTCGCATTCCATCTGTGTCGCGGCGACGGTCACCTGGCGCATGGTCAATCCTTCTCCGGTACGGCGAGGCGGGCGAGGATGGCCCGATAGGGGGCAATCAGGCGTTCATCGTCAAGCGCCTCATCATCGTTCCAGCTTGCGACGACGCAATGAACGCGTCCGTCCTGGCCGACGACGCGGCTCGACAGGTTGAGGACGCCGATCTCCGAGCCGCCCTTGAAGGCGATATCCCGCCATTGATCCGGCCTGGCCACGCCGGGATTGATGTCAAACGCGGGCAGGGCAGCCGTCGCATCGAGCAGGCGGCAGAGCTCCCGCGCCGACATGAACCACTCGACTTCGTGCGTCGTGGTCGAGCTGATCGCGGACGGCAGCGGCGCATCGGCGATGCCAGCCAGGATGGCGCGGCGCGCGGCGGCATCGCCGCTCCGCCATGCGGCGCGCAGCGCGCCGTTGTCCTCCGTCTTCAGCGTGAAGAACTGCCGCGTCGTCGGGAACGGCGCATTGGCGGGTGTGACGGCTTCGACCGCCTCGCGGCCGAGGATGTCGATCAACGCGTCGGTGGCCGTGTTGTCGCTGATCGAGATCATCAGATTGGCGAGGGTGGCGACGGTCAGCGGCGTGCCCGCCGGCCAGTCCTGCAGGATCCCGGTTGGCAGGGATTTCCAGGCCGGCTTGAGCGGCACGGCCTGATCCCAGGTCAGCTTGCCCTGCGCGATCTCCGTCTGCAAAGCGGCGAGTATCGCCAGTTTCGCCGCCGATCCGACGGCGAACGGCTCATCGGCCAGATGGGCGATTTCCTCCTTGCCGTCGCTGAGGACGAGGAGCGTCGTTGCACCGGGGAGGGCCCGGATCGAGGCGGCGTGGTCCGCGATGCCACCGAGGACGGCGGCCGGGCCGAACCAGAGGCCGGTGATCTTGCCTTGCGCGTCGAGCGTGATGCTCGCGTGAACCGTCGCCCTCGTCAGGCGGACCAGAAAGCCGCTGCCGTCCGGGACGATGCTCTGTAGGGGGCCGTGCGCGTCCGTCAGCCCCGCGATCAGGCGCGCCACTTCCGCAGCGGGGACGTCGGCAAGAAAGCTCGCGCTGAAGGCGTCCGGCTTGATCCTGTCCGAAGCGAAGAGCGTCTCGAGCCTCGCCTCCGGCGCTGAAACCGCCGCTCCGGCCGGCGTTGCACAAGCGAGGGACAGGAGGATCGCCGTCGTGGCGGCGAGTTGGCGGATCAGGCGCATGGAACCTCCTTCGAGCCGGGCGATGGCGGCGACGACGGGCGATTGTCGGCGGGTTGCGGGGCGCGCGCTTCCATGGCGGTCCCGCCTTCGCCGCGCTATCCTAGCGATGGATGGAACGGCGTGCCGCGTCTGCCGTTGGCCAAACGTTGCAAGGGAGTAGCGCCATGGACACGTCGACCGTCAAGACCCTGAGGCTCATCGACCCGACGCTGGTCAAGGACCAGTGCTATGTCGATGGCGCCTGGATCGGCAAGGGCACGATCGCCGTGACAAATCCGGCGACCGGCGACGTTCTCAGCCACGTGCCAAAATTCGGTGCTGACGAGACCACCAAGGCCGTCGACGCGGCGGCCGCCGCGTTCAAGGGCTGGGCGGCGAAGACGGCGAAGGAACGCTCGCGGCTGATCCGGCAATGGTTCGAGCGGGTGCGGGCCCATCACGATGATCTCGCCCGCATCCTGACCTCGGAACAGGGCAAGCCGCTCGCCGAGGCAAAGGGTGAGATCGAGTATGCTAATGCCTATATCGAGTTCTACGCCGAGGAGGCGAAGCGCATCGCCGGCGAGACCTTGCCGAGCCATCGCGCCGACGCGCGCATCCTGGTGCTGCGCCAGCCAACCGGGGTGGTGGCGGCGATCACGCCGTGGAACTTCCCGGCCGCCATGATCACCCGCAAGGTGGCGCCGGCTCTCGCCGCCGGCTGCACGGTTGTGCTGAAGCCGGCCTCCGAGACGCCACTGACCGCGCTGGCGCTGGCGGAGCTGGCGGATCGCGCCGGCATTCCGAAGGGGGTCTTCAATGTCGTCACCGGCAATTCGGGCGAGATCGGCGGCGTGCTGACGTCGCATCCGGCGATCCGGCTCGTGAACTTCACCGGCTCGACGGAGGTCGGCAAGCAACTGATGAAGCAGGCGTCGACGACCGTGAAGAAGGTGGCGCTGGAACTCGGTGGCAACGCGCCCTTCATCGTCTTCGACGACGCCGATCTCGACGCGGCCGTCGAAGGGGCCATGCTGTCGAAGTTCCGCAACATGGGGCAGACCTGCGTCTGCGCCAACCGAATCTATGCCCAGGCCGGCATTCATGACGCGTTCGTCGAGAAGCTCAAGGCCGCCGTCGAAAAGCTGCGTGTCGGGGACGGCGCGGATGCGGGTGTGACCCAGGGGCCGCTGATCAACGACAAGGCGATCCTGAAGGTGGAAGAACATCTGAAGGATGCGACGGCCAAGGGCGGGACCATCGTGCTCGGCGGGCATCGCCATTCGCGCGGGGGCTCGTTCTTCGAACCGACCGTCCTGACCGGGGCGACGCGGGAGATGCTGATTGCGCGCGAGGAGACGTTTGGGCCCGTAGCAGCGGTGTTCAGGTTCGAGACCGAGGACGAAGTGGTTCACGCGGCGAACGACACCGAATTCGGTCTCGCGGCCTATTTCTATTCACGTGACATCGGCCGCATCTTCCGTGTCGGCGAGGGGCTCGAATACGGCATGGTCGGCATCAATTCCGGCCTGATCTCGACGGAGCTGGCGCCGTTCGGCGGCGTCAAGGAATCCGGCAACGGCCGCGAGGGCTCCCATCTCGGTATCGATGAGTTCGTCGAGAAGAAATACCTTCTCGTCGCCGGCCTGGATCGGTAGCGCGCCATGTCCAAAGCAGTCCGCTGGCAGAGTTGGGATGGCGAAGGCGCCGAGCACATGGTGTTCAGCGATCGGGCCACGGGCGCGGTCGCCGAAGGGGCCCTACTGTCAGGCGGCGATGCACGCTTCGCCGCCCACTACCAATTATCCTGTCATCCGAACGGCCATCTCGCCGAGGCGCGGGTCGCCATTGTCGGGGGACCGTCGATCGCCCTGCATTCGGACGGCGACGGCCTCTGGCGCAACAGCGATGGCAAGCGCGTGCCGGCGCTGGTCGGCGCGATCGATGTCGACCTGTCGGCAAGTCCGGTTACCAACATGCTGACGATCCGACGCCTCGGCCTCGCCGAGGGACAGTCCTCCGAGATCACGGCGGTATATGTCCGCTTGCCCGATCTCGAAATCACGCTCGATCAGCAACGTTATACCTGTATCGAGGCGGGCCGCCGCTATCTCTACGAGGCGGTCGACGGCACCTTTCGCGCCGAGATCGAGACCGAGCCCTCCGGTGTCGTGACGCAGTATCCGGGGTTCTTCCGACGGGTGCTTTGAGCCAGCGGCGCCGAAATGGTAGCAGACACTCAAGCGTCGGCGACCTTGCCGTCGACGCCGAGTGGATCATAGGTGCCGAACGTCCACTCATAGCCTTCGATGTCGCGGCAGGAATATTGCCGCGAACCATAGTCGGTATCGGCGAGCGGGCTTGTGATCTTGGCGCCGCCGGCCACGGCCATGTCGTGATGCCCGTCGACGAAGCGGACGGACACATAGATGCCCCCTATGCCGCCGCTCACGGTCCGCCCGCTGGCGAGGATCTCGGGATCGAAGCCGCCGAGCATGACCAGGTTCTGGCCGAAGCGCAGCCAGGCATGCAGTACCTCGCCATCCGGGCCTTCGTGCAGGGCCTGAAGCTCGAAGCCGAAGCCTTTGACGAGAAAGCTGATCGCCGCCCGTGGGTCGCGATAGCGGAGGACCGGAAAGATGTGGGACGATCGGACCATGCAGGGTCTCCCGATAGTTTCTTGTCGATGCGTCAGCCGGCCGCTTCAGCCCCGGTTCCGTTCGCCTGGGCGAGTGCCTGCTCGAAGACGTCCTCCGGCTGGCAACCTGAAAGGGCAAGGCGTCGGCCGAACACGAAGAATGGCACGCCGCTGATGCCGCCCTGGGCAGCCGCCAGGGCCTGCTCGCGCGTTGCCTCCAACTCGGTCGAGTCGGTGGCTAGTTGAAGCGCCTCCGCCTCGGTGAAGCCAAAGCGGGCGGCGACTTTCGCCAGCACGGCCGGGTCGGCGATGTTCTGCGCCTCGATGAAATGCGCCTCGAACAGGGCGGTCGCCAGCGCATCCTGCGTGCCCTTGTCGAGCGCGTGCCGGATCAGTGTGTGCGCCGCCGCGGTCGGGCGTTGGCGGGGCTGCTTTGACAGGTCGAGGGCGATGCCGCTCTTGCGCGCTTCCGCCTCGACGCGGGCAAACATCGAGGACGGGTCGCCGCCAAACCGCTTGCGCAACTTCTCCGCGACGTCGATGCCCTCCATCGGGACATCGGGATCGAGGAAGAAGGGGTGGTGGATGATCCGGGCATCGGGGTTGCCCGTCCTTGCCAGCACCTTGTGCAGCCGGACGACGCCGATGAAGCACCATGGGCAGACGATGTCGGTGACGACGTCGATCTGGAGTTCTGACATGGACAAATCTCCCGTCGGCGGAAAGGCCGCGTCAACCAATCGGAAATGAACGTCAGCTATAACAAGACTGCGTGACTGAGGACACAGGCGCGGCCACGGTTCGGTGCTAATCCTCCCGGCAAGTTGATTCCATTTCAGGACAAAACCATGCGTATCGCTTTCGCGGCCTTTTTCGGTCTGATCTTCGGCGGAATCGTCGGTGTCGGAACCGGAGTGGGCATCGGCATGCTGTTGCAGCGCATTGTGAACGTCGGCTGCAGCGCAGGCGGTTGTGCCTATTTCGTCATCTTCTGGGCTGGCCTCGGACTTGTCGTCTGCGCGCTGCTCGGTGCCATCCTCGCGGGCGTGCTGAGCCGCGAGAACATCCGCGCCAGCTTGCCCCGGCACCATTGATCTGTGCCTAGCCGGCCTCTGCGAAAGCCGGGTGAAAGCGCACCTCGCCCCTGGGCAGTTCGACGGCTGAGTCGCCTTCGGAGCCGACGGCGAGCGCCATGAAGTATTCCGGCGGCACGCCTGCATAGGTCAGGCGTGGATCGGCCCTGAAGCCGAAACGCTTGTAGAATTCTGGGTAGCCGACCAGGACGCATCCGGCGGCTCCCATTCCCTTCAGCCGCGCCAGACCAGCCTCGATCAGGGCACGGCCGATGCCGTTTCCCTGAAACTCCGGCAGGACGGCGACCGGCCCCAGCCCGAACCAGCCCTTGTCCTCTCCGTCGATCGTGACGGGGGAGAAGGCGATGTGTCCGACCACCCTGCCATCCATTTCCGCGACGAGAGAAATCGTCAGCGCCCCGGCCTCCCGGAGCGCGACGATCAGTGCTGCCTCGGTCTGCTGGCTGTGCGGATGGTCGCGGAAGGCGGCGGAGGTGAGTGCCCCTATAGCCTCGTGATCCGTCGGTTTTTCGTCTCTGATCATCATGCTTCTTCTCTAGCAAGTAATTGCGACAAACGACAGACGTATTCCGTTTCGAATTTTGAAACAATAATACAAAAGAATAGCAATTAATATTTATTGAGAACGTTGTTGTGCGTTGCAAAATGGGGCGATATTAATTGCGATAGCTGAAGAACAAGCGGAATGGTCTGATCGTATTTGTTGCGATTTCGACTGGATTGCTGTGCATGAACGGACGCTGCGACGTGAACAAACCTATCAAGAGCCAGCTCGAGCCGGTTTTTCCCACGCAAACGAGGGCCAATTTGCGGATGGTGCTTGCTGGCGCCAGCGATCGCGCCAGCCTGGCCGCCGGGCCTCTGGCTCATCTCGTCACCTATACCGACGAGGTTTTCGGCAGCGATGGCACGATGCGGAACGTCTATCCGGTTCTCGCCGTCGTCGCCTCGTCCGCGGGCGCCAAGGAGATCGAGGCTGCCTCGGCGGCGCTCGCCAAGCTGGCCACCGTTCCGGCGCCGCCCGTCATCCGGATCGACCGCGATGTCGAGGGTGTGGCGGCTCTCGTCCAGACGGTGCTCGAATCGGGTCTCGGGCGCATTTCCAGCTACGCGCAGACGATGTCGACCGAACTCGTCATGCTGCGGCGCGAGCGCGAGACCCTGTTCGAGAATTTCCGCGTGCTCGAAGACGCGTTCCGCGCCCGCAACTGGGAGCCGGCCAGCGAGATCTTCGCGCATGATCCGTTCGTCGATCCCAAGGACGAGGGCATCGGCCGGTTGATGCGGGAAAGCTGGGTCGAGCAGTTGCTGCCGGTGTCCAGCTTCGGCGTTTCCGGTTTCGCGCTGCATTTCCGCCATGTGGCGAAGGGCAGCGGCGAAGTCATCGTGACGCTCGACTATGTCGAGAGCGGCGAGGGCGTCGCCGAGTGGATCGTGCCGTTCTCCGATCTCGCGGCCGACTGGAATTTCTTCTCGCTGCCCAAGGCCTGTGACGGCAGCCCGCGCACGCTCCGGCTGCGCGTCTCGGCGAACGGCGCGGAGCCGCCGGCGCCTTCGCTTGGCCACCCGATCGCCAGCCGACGCTATGCGGCCCGGTCCCGCTCGCTGCATGGCGATCTCGATCATCGGCCGCTGGCGATCAAGATCTATTCCGGCGTTCCGGGCGTCCGCCCGACCGCGCTGCCCAACTCGATCGCGCCGAGCGCGCTGATGAGCGGACGGCGCATCGAGGACTACCGCCTTCCTCTGGACGCGCTGCGCGCCGTTGCCGACGTGTCGGTGAGCCCGATCGTGCCCGATTTCCAGACAATCCGCTTCCTTGAGCACGAGGATGCGATTGTCTGCCACCCGCTGCCGGCCGGGATCTCGGCCGGCGCCATCGTCAATGTCGTGGCGCCGGGGACCGTCCGTTTCGCTGCCCGGGCGATGATCGACCATCCGGAAGGCAAGCCCGCGCTCGTCGGCTTTCTCCTCGCGCCGAGCGCCGCCAATCTCCGTTCGGAGATCGCGGTTCTGGAGCGGGAAGGCACTGCTCGCCGCTCGGCCTATTTCAGCGGCTGGCGCGACGTCGCGGCCGGTGAGGCGGTCAGCATCAACATCATGCTCGATACCCCGACGCAGCGGATGATGAACCTTGTCATCCTGAGCCGGGCCAAGGGCGATTCCGTCGACTTCTCGTGGCTGAAGGTGTTCGACTTCCGCCTGGTGCGTCATTTCGATGTCGAGCCGCGCGGGGAGACTGCCCATGCGCAGTGAGGCCCTCGATCTCGTCGTCATCGCCATGCCGCTCTACGGCCACTCGGCGTTGGCCGTCGAAGCGCTTGAGTCGGCGTTGGCCTCGAAGGCGGACTGTCGTATCGAGATCGTCGTGTCGGTCGACGGGGATCCGCGCCGCGAGGCATTCGACGCGCTGACGCTCTACGCGGCGAGCCGTGCGGATGTGCATGTCATCTTCGGTCCCAATGCGGGGCCGGGCGGTGCCCGCAATCGGGCGATCGACTATGTCGTCGACAATCTGCCGGACGCGAAGGCGATCTATCTGCTCGACGCCGACAACCGTGTGCTGCCGACGACCATCAACGTCCTGTATCAGCGGCTCAAGGCCGAGCAGTGCGGCTGGGTCTATACCAATATCGATACTTTCGCGGTGCGCTGGGGATCGCATTACGGCGACAGCTATTCGCGGCTGACACATTGTGTATCGGACAATATCTGCGACACCGGTTCGATGATCTCGATGGAGGTCTTCCATGCCGGCGTGCGCTTCGACAGCGACCGGCAGAACGGCTTCGAGGATTGGGAGTTCTGGCTCTCCTGCATCGAGGCCGGGTTTGTCGGGACGCCATGCCACGACACCGCCTTCGAATATCGCCTCCGCGCCGAGAGCCGGTTCAAGGAAGCGAACCGCGACCGCGCCGCCTCGGTGAGCTTTCTCCGCCGCCGGCACAAGGCGCTGTTCCGTCGTTCGACGCTGATCGATTTCGAGCATGAGGATTGCCCGCGCTATGCGGTGCTGAGGACCGGCGACGGGGCGATAGCCTGCTTCACCGACCCCACCATGCCGCCAGCGAAGCTGGATTTTGACGAGGCGATCCGTGCGTTCTGGGGAAGCACGGCCGAGCCTGACAATGTGCACTTTCCGCCCTTCATGGCCGCCGGCAGCGCCGAGACGCTGAAGCTGCTGCAGCAGTCGCGGCTCTGGCCCGGTCTGCTCGTCCATCTTGAGCGCGCGACGGAGATGGCAAACGTCGTCTTTCTTCAGATCGGCAACGTGGCGGCCGAGCGCGGCATTGAGCTGGAAATCCAGCCTTCCGGATATGTCCGCAAGGGGCGGGCCGATCTCGTCTTCGTCTCTTCGACCATCGTCCGCGACGCGATCCGCAACAATGCGCTCGACTGGCTCGGCTCGATCGCGGCCGATCAGGTATGGCCAACCGTGGCGGTGCTCAAGGTCCGCTTCCCCTTCGCGGCGGCCTCGCAGAAGCGTTCCTCCGCAACCCCGGAGCAATCGCTCATCAACCTGGTGCAGACGATCGCCACCAGCCCGCTGCAGACGGTAGCGGCGAAGCGTTGGACTTGGCGCGCCTCGCGCCTTCCGGCGCTGTCGGAGCTCTACAAGCAGGTCCGCACGGAGATCGGAGGCTCGCCGGTATTGCCGCTCGGTCATTCCAAAGATGGCAGGCGGACCCTGGCTCTGCTGGTGCCGAATGCCTCGTTCGGCGGCGCCGAGAAAGTGGCCTTCGCGGCCGCGCGCGAACTCAAGGCCGAGGGCTACGAGACGCATCTCTTCGTGCTCGGCTCGGCGCGCATGGACGTGCTCGACGAGTTCGATGACGCGTTCGACTACATTCATTTCTGGAAGTCGGGCATTCCGGCCTGGGGCGGCTCCAACCGCTTCCTCGGCCAGGACTTCATCGCCGAATATCATGATGTCGACTGGAATGCGCTGAAGGGCCTGCTCTCCGGCTTCGACCTGATCATCAACAATCACGTCATGGCCGTGCACCCCCTGATGGGGCAGCTGCGGTCCGGCGGCGCGCGGACGGCCTGCTATCTGCATGTCGTGGACGAGACGCCGTTGCGCCGTCCGGCTGGGCAGCCTTTCGCCGCCATCGCGCACGAGCATTGCTACGACGCATTCCTGACCTGTTCGGAACAACTGAAGGTCTATTTGCACAGCTATGGTGTGCCGCTGGAGAAAATCTATGCGGTCGCCAACGCGCCCAGCATTTCGGTCAAGCCGAAGATGCTTGCCGAGATTGTGCAGAACCGCCAGGCGCGGGCCCCGGACGCGCCCTTGCGCATCCTCTACATGGGGCGGTTCGAGCCGCAGAAGGGCATCGACCGCATCCACGCGGCGCTGCAGGATCTGCGCGCCCGCAACATCCCGTTCGAGGCGCTGGCTGTCGGCGGCGAAATTCTCGCCGAACAGCCGAGCTCCTGGACCGAGAAGCTCCGCGAAATCGGCGTCGCCGTCCGGCCGCCGATCTTTGGCGGCCGCGAGATCGCGACCGTGCTCGCCTGGGGCGACATCCTGATCATGCCGTCGCGCTGGGAGGGGGCGCCGTTGATGATCGCCGAGGCCCAACTGGTCGGCTGCGTGCCGGTCGCGACCGCGGTCGGCGCCGTCGACGAGCTGGTGAGCGACGGACGCGACGGCATCCTGATCGAAGGAGACGCCGATCTGAAGATCGTCGCCGACCTGGCGGCCGCCGTGGAGTCTCTTGCCCGGGACCGGAACCGTCTCGGCCAGCTTCGCGACGGCGGGCTTTTCACGGCGTCCGGCCGCTCCTGGGCGGCGTCCTTCGGCCCCTTCGTCGATTGGTGCGACCAGGCAGTCACCACAACACCCCGGATCGTTGCGCGGACGCCGCGCCGTCCGACAGACCAACCCATTGCAGAGATTGAAGTCCCGGCAGTCGCCTGACGGCGGCGGGACAAGAGGAGAGGTGCGTTTCTATGCGTTCGCGGATCCTGATCACGGGAATTCCCGGCCACTACACGAGGCTTGTCCGCAGCGCCAAGGGCGCCACGGTGCACTATGGCGAGCAGCAGCCGCAGCCGGAAAGCAAGGATGACTTCCTGCGCGAGCTCAGCAACATCAGCAATACCGGCAACTACCTGATCGGCGAGGGTGCCTTGCGCGCCATGCCATCGAACGCGACGCAGGTGCCGTTCTGGCATCTCCACAATGCCTGCACCAACGGCACCGGCCTCGATGAGATCAACGCCAACTTCGACATCTGCGTCTTCACCTGCGCCAATCTTCTGCGCAAAGGCCTCTCGGCCGACGCCGAAGCCCTGGTGCTCAAGAACCTCAACATGCCGATCGTCATGCTCGGCATCGGCATCCAGAACCGCGCCGATCTCGAATCCGGCTTGCCGGAAGGCACGCAGGAGCTGCTCGATGTCCTCAAGGGCAAGGAGCACTATTTCCTCACCCGCGGCCACGAGACGGCAGAGTTCCTCAAGTCGCGCGGTTTCTCCTTCGTGCGGCCGACAGGCTGCCCTTCCGTCTATTTCCAGCCTGACAACATGCGTACGGCGCTGCGCCGGCTGCCGAAGGTCAAGGTCGGCAGCGGCCGGACGGTCTTCTCGGGCTATCTCGGAGCGACGGAAGAGGCGGTCCGCGACGTCAACATGCTGAGCAAGCCGGAGAGTGAATCCTTCTACGTCGTGCAGGACGAGTTCCTGCATTTTGACATGAAGGTCGAGCCGAACCGCGAGGGGCGCGTCTATGACTCGACCTCGGGCCAGATGATCGGTGATCTCGCCTACAAGGCCTCGGATCAGCTGCAGCGCAAGCTGAAGCTGCACACCTTCTTCGATACCAACCAGTGGCGCGCCTGGACTTCGTCGATGGACTTCTCCATCGGCCGGCGTTTCCACGGCAACATCATCGCCCTGCAGTCTGGCGTGCCCGGCCTGATGGTCGCCGTCGATGACCGCATGCGGGAGATGCTGCGCTTCACCGGCCTGCCGGCCGTCGAGGCTTCGGCGCTCGAAGCCGCCAACGACCGTGCCGAATTCGTCGCCGACCACCTGGCGGATCTGAACGTTCCGCAGGTGGTGGAGAAGTACAACGAGCGCGAGAGCAGCTTCCGCGCCACGTTGCGCGACATCGGCCTGAACTAGTTCTCACGCCCGAGCCCGCGCCGGCTCGTTCGCGCGCGGGCAGGGCGACAGCCCGTTTCGGACAATCATCGTTTCAAAAGGTCGAACGTCATGCGCATTCTGCTGACCGGCATCCCTTCCTACCTTCAGCGCACCGTCTCCAGCGCCTCGGGCGCGACGGTGCGACACCGGCCCTATTTCGACGATATCCGCTCCAAGAAGGATGTCATCGATCAGGTCAAGAAAATCGCCAATACCGGCAACTACCTGATCGGCGAGGGCGCTGGCCAGGCGCTCAAGGGGCATGACGTCACCTACGTGCCATTCTGGCACCTCGCCAACAGCCTCGCCTCGCAAGAGGCGTATGACGAGCTCAGCCGTTCGTTCGACATCTGCGTTTTCGCCTCGGCCAACCTGCTGCGTCCCGGCTATTCGGCCGATCTCGAGGCGCAGGTCTTCGAGAAGCTGAAAATGCCGGTCGTCGTGATGGGCATCGGCATCCAGAAGAAGGCCAACCTCCGGGAGGACCTGCCGGCGGGCACGCAGAAGTTCCTCGACGCGCTGCGGGCCAAGGAGAGCTATTTCCTGACGCGCGGCTATTTCACCTCCGAGTTCCTGAAGGAGCAGGGGATGAAATTCGTGCGGCCGACCGGCTGTCCGTCGCTCTATTTCAATCCCGACGGCATGCGCCAGGCCCTGACAAAGCTGGCCAATCCCGAGCTGGTCGAATCCCAGAAGATCGCCTTCGGCGGCTATCTCGGCAGCGTCGCCGATACGATTGTCGACGCGCATGTCCTGCTGAAGCCCGACAGCACCGCCCACTACGTCATTCAGGACGAAGTGGTGGTCTACAACATGAACATCCAGGGCGATGACGCGACGCCCGCCTATGATGCGCCTTCCGGCCGCATCGTCGCTCCGCTCGAATACAAGCACCAGGAAAAGTGGCAACGGAAGAACGACTTGCATGTCTTCTTCGACACCAACCGCTGGCGCACCTGGGCGTCGCAGCTGGATCTCTCCTTCGGCCGCCGCTTCCATGGCTGCATAATCACCATGCAGGCCGGCGTGCCGTCGCTGATGATCGCGGTCGACGACCGCATGCGCGAAATGCTGGAGTTCATCGGTTTCCCCCATCTCGAAGCCGGCATCTGGAACCGTGAGGCGCAGAAGAAGGCGTATCTCAAGGAGTTCCTGTCGACCATCGACGCGCAAGCCTCGATCGACCGCTACGACGCCTGCGAGACGAACTTCCGCACGGCGTTGAACGATATCGGCATCAAGCAGGCGGCGCAGCCGGCAAAGCCCGCGACCGCCGCGGCCGCGCCGACCCCGCGTGCTCATGAGCCGGCGTAGACCGAACCGTTCGGCCCGCGTCATCCCGACTGTCATGGCCGGGATGATCGGCTGGCTCGGCGTTGTCCCGGCGGATGCTGCCGAAATCGGCTTCAACCGGGTCAATCTCGGCTGGGCGAAGCCGGCGGAGCGCAGTCGCGTCATCGATGCGATGAAACGGAGCGGCGTCGTGTCGGTGCGGCTGTCGCTGAGCGCGCCGGTCGATCCCAGCCTCGATGCGGTTCGCCTCGCCCACGAGGCCGGCTTGCGCATCCTGCTGGAGATCTCGCTCAGCAACCGAGCCTTCTATCCGGAAGCGACCGAGCGGCGTTCCGCCGAAGGCAAGAGCTTCGACGCCTATCGGCTGTCCGATCTCGACCCCGAGGGGTACCGGAAAGTCATTCGCGACGCGCTGGCCAAGCTCGACGACATCGGTGTCCGGCTGGTGGCGGTCGAACCTGGCAACGAGATCAACTGGGCCGGCTACAATGGCGATCTCGCCTTCGGCGCCGGCAAGGCGAGCGACCCTGCCAAGGTGGCGTTGGGGCTCGACCGCTATGTCGATATCGTCCGGGTGACCCGGGAGGAACTCGACACCAGCAAGCTCAACCGCGAGGCCAAGCTGATCTCTGCCGGTCTATCGGACATGCCGGTGCCGTTCTCCCGCCGCATCGGGCTTGAGATCGTCCCGGCGGCGGACTGGACGGCGCGCATGCAGGAGCGGGGGCTGGACAAGCTCGTCGACGCTTATGGCATTCATGTCTATCCGGGCGGCACCGGCACGAAGACACGTCGAGAGGCGCTCGTGCGCGAGGCTCTGTCCTTCTGCGGACCGGAGGCGGCCGGCAAGCCGTGCTGGATCACCGAGTGGGGCGTCGCCAATACGTCTCCGGCCTGCCCGATCGAAGACGACAAGCGGGCCGCGCAGGTGAACCAGCTTCGCTCGATCATCGATGCCGACATCGAGACCGGTCGGGTCGAGGCAGCCTACTATTTCGATTGGGACAGCGAGACGCCCTATAGCGTCTGGCGCTGCGGCGGCCTGTCCTCGGCGGGCCGCGCGGCGGTCCGGCCAGTGGCCGACTGAGCCCCCGATCGTTCGTTTGGATTTTCAGGGAGGAAAGCGCGAATGGCGCTCCGCACTATCGTCATCGGCGGTTCGAACACGGTGATGCAGCCCGGCTACTGGCCCAGCCTTCTGACCAACATGGCGCGGCGCGGCGTCGCGCTCGACGTGGTGGCGGATCTCTCCGTCGGCGGCACGACCTCGGGCTTCGGGCTGTATCAGCTGAAGGCGCATGAAGGCCTCGCCGATGCCGACGTCCTGATCATCGAATATGCGCTGAACGATGCCTTCGTCTACGGCGACGAAAGACGGCCCTTCCGCCATTGGGCCCGCTTCTACGAGGGCATCCTACGCCATGCCCTGGCCCAGAATCCGAAGCTGCGGATCGTCTCGCTGGTCTTTGGCGCCCGTGGCGGTTCGTTTGTCAGCTCGGTTCCGTCGATCGATGCCGGCATGCACTACATCTCCGACTGGTACGGGACGTCGGTGGTCAATGTCTCGCGCCATCTGCTGCGCCGTTTCGGTCGCGAGGTCGTGGCCGATCCCGGTTTCTACATGGACCAGGGCCACTATGCCCGGCCGATCGCAACGTCAATCGTCGCCGACATCGTCGCCGATGATCTGGAACGGATCCTGACGGCGCCGGTTCGTCCCACGGCCTTGCCTCTGCCGATCGACCCGCACCATTTCGCCGACGCCAGCATCATCGATGCCAAGACGCTGATCGAGCGTTGCGGTCTGCCGGTGCGCGACTACCGCAACCGCCGGTTTGCTGCGTCGACGGCCGATCTCGGCAACATGCGGCTGAAGCTCGAATTCGAGAAGGGCCGACCGCTGGCCTTCTCCTATGTCTGCGCCCCGGAGGTCGGCCCGCTGGAGATTTCCATGCCGGGCGAGACCGTGGAAGCGGCGATGCTGAAGGGCGGCGTCCGCGACGGCACCTTCAAGTTCCTGCTCTCGATGCTGAGCTGCGAGTTCCTCTATCCCGGTCCCGCGCTGTTGCAGGAGCCGGCGAAATTCGCCTGCTCGATCCAGGTCGCGCAGGGCGAGGCCCGGACCAACCGCCATGTGCCGAAGGACAATGTCGCGCACGCGGCGTATGACCCAGCGGTGGAGCCGGTGCTGCCGCTTCTCGGCATCCTGCATACGGGCACGCTGAAATCGAGCGTCGCCGAGCCGGTCGAACGGGCTGTGCTTCAGCCGGCGGCGGCGACCGAGCGCATCGAAGCGCCCAGCATCTGAGCGAGGATCGTCCGCTGCCGCGTCAGGCACTTGTCGAGCGCATAGCGCTCGATGATGGTCTGGCGCGCCTGCCGGCGCATGTCGACGAAATCCCGCGGTCGGGCCAGTACGTCAAGGACCGTCTCGGCCAGTGCTTCCGGTTCGAAGAAGGGCACGAGAAGCCCATTTTCGCGGTGGCGTATGACTTCCTGAACGGGTTCGGTCGCCGACCCGATCACCAGGGCGCCGCAGGACATCGCCTCGAGCACCGACCAGGAAAGCACAAACGGATAGGTTAGATAGACGTGAACGGCTGAGATCTGGAAAAGCCGCGTCAACGTCTCATGCGGAACTTGTCCGGGAAAGAATACCCGCTCGGGATCCAACGCGGTTTCTTCACGGACGGCCTCTTTCCAGGATTTGCCGTCACGCCGCGACGCACCATAGCTGTTGGAATCGCCGCCGACGAAGACGAAGATGGCGTCCTTGTTGCGCTGGAGGACGATCTCGGCTGCCTTCGCCGCCTGCGGGAAGCCGCGATAGGGCTCGAGGTCGCGCGCCGCGAAGGTAACGACCGGGTCGCCAGGCCGGATCACGCGGCCATTCGGCAGGGTCAGCCCACGTCCGCTGTCTGGCCGGAAGCGGCGGGTATCGATGCCGTCATGGCATATGGCGATGCGCCGGGCATGGCTCTGCGGATAGCGGCTGCGCTGCCACCCGGTCGGACTGATGCCGGCGTCGATGGCATCGAGCGTCACCAACTGCGCCGCGTTGCGCAGCCTGAGCCGCTGACGAACGTCGAGGTCGATGATGTCCTCCGGATCGAAGCCGACATCGGCGCCCTCGGCCCGGTAGAAAAACTCGCAATAGCCGAGGGCCGGGGCGGCGGGCACGACGTCCTTGACGAACATCATGCTGCCCCAGCCGATATGGCCGACGATCAGATCCGGCGGCCCTTCCGCGCGCACCAGGGCATCGAGCGTCTCGGCAACCCGCAGGCCGAGACGGACATGATGCTCTGTTGTCGCCAACGGGCTGCTGCGGATCGCGGCGGGCTTGGCCGGCGGCTCCGCCCTGTGGCGAACAATCCGCACGCCGGGCAGGCGCCGATCGACGCTCTCCGTGATCAGCGTCACCTCGTTGCCGGCCGCGGCGAGGCTGGCGGCCAGATGCTCGAACTGGCCGATGCCGCGCCTGTGGACGAAGAGAATACGCATCAGGGAAGGGCCCCTGTTTCTGGTGGCGGCGGGGCGGCCAGCCGGCTACGCGCCGTAGCGCGTCGCATTGGTCCAGACCAGTTCCAGCTTCTGGAGCAGGCGATAGGCGTTGTCGAGCTCGCGCGATTCGTCTTCGTCGCGAACGAGCAGGCGATGATAGGTGTCATCCGCCGTGCGCAGGGCCTGGCACAGTTCATGTCCCTTCTGGGAAAGGCTGATCCGGGCCGAGCGGCGGTCGCGCTGCGAGGCGACGCGATCGATGTAGCCGAGATCGACAAGCTGCTTCAGGTAGTAGGAGACGTTCGAACCGAGATAGTGGCCCTTGTCGAGCAGGTCCCGCACCGACAGCTCGCCATTGCCGATCGTGAACAGCACCATAACCTGGGCCGGACCGATATCGCCGACGCCCAACTTGCCCATCTCGATCCGGAGCAGATCGGTGAATCGCCGGTTGACGCGCTCGATGGTCCTGGCGAGCTCGAAGTGCGTTACGTGCCCGCCGTCGTGCTCGGTTACCACCGTGATTACGCTCGCAGATGCGAGATTGTTGTTGGACAAAGTGTTGTTGTCCGACTCTTCGACTTCTACCGCCGCTTGCAGAAGTTCTCGTGTCATTATCGGGCCCCGCATTGCTAATTTTAATTCAAGTTTAGAAGCATTGTTGTGTTTCGATTCGTCTGTTGGGCAATGCTTCAGCCTATAGACGTATTCGAATCAAGCATTTCGTAAGATTGTCCGAAAATTCGATTAAATGTATCTTCTGGACACCCTTGAAGCTGGACGATAAAGTTCAGAAATGACAATTTCAAGGCAATCCAATATTATGCCGAAAATTGAAGCAACGTCGAGTGATGTTGCAGGTGCGAAGGCGTCGGGGAAGGTTGAGGTTCCTGAGGCCGTGGTGATCGAGGCGCGTCGTTCCTTCATGGCCGGCCTCGGCTATGCTGCAATCCTGAGTGCATTCATCAACGTCCTGCAACTAACCGTTCCGCTCTACATGCTTCAAGTGCACGACCGTGTGCTGAATAGCCGGAGCATGGACACCCTGGCCATGTTGTCGATACTGGCAGGTGGCGCGCTGGTTCTCTACGGTCTTCTTGAGTTTATCCGCTATCAGGCGTTCCAGGTGATGAGCGGAAGGCTGGTGCGCAAGCTGAATGGCCCGGTGCTGGCGGCCTCGATCCGCGCGGCCGCGCGTGAGGGGGCTAGCCGGGCGGCGCAGGCGCTGCGCGATCTGGCCGAACTCAGGTCCTTCCTGACCGGTCATGCCGTCACCGCTCCGCTTGAGGCAATGTGGAGCCCTATCTTCCTGGCCGTTCTGTTCATGCTGCACCCGGGCTTCGGCATCGTCGGAATCGTTTCCATCCTGATTCTGGTCATTTCCAGCATCGCCCTCGATATCTCGACGCGTAGCCTGCTGACAGAAGCCAACAAGGCGAATGTCGAGGCGATCGGCAATGTCGCGGGCCAGATTCGCCATGCCGAGGTGATCGAGAGCATGGGGATGCTGCCCGCTCTGGCCGCACGCTGGCGTCTGGCTCAATTCAGCGCCCTTGAATTGCTGGAGACCGCGAACCGTCGCGGAAAAATCATTGCCACGGTAACCAGAACGCTTCGCTACGGGATGCAGCTCTTCGTGCTGGCGTTGGGGTGTATCCTGGCTATCCGGCAGGAGATTTCGAGTGGCGCCATGATTGCCGCGACCATCGTCATGGGCCGTCTGCTGATGCCCTTCGACAGCGTGGTCGAGAATGGCCGTCAGTGGGTGATGGCAACAGGTGCCTGGAAGCGGGTTCGCGGGCTGATCGAATCCGAGGGCGCCGACCGGCAGACCATGCCGACCTCTGTCTGCGACGGCGATCTCGTCGTCGATCGCCTGATCTATGCCGCGGAAGGCCAGGATGTCCCGATCATCAAGGGCATCTCGTTCAGCCTGTCGCCGGGCGATGTGCTGGGGGTCATTGGCCCCTCTGCCGCTGGCAAGTCAACCCTGGCGCGCCTTCTCGTCGGCATCATCAAGCCGACCGCGGGCGGCGTCTATCTGGACGGCAACAGCGTCTATCTCTGGGAGCGGGCTTCGTTCGGCCAGCTCGTCGGCTATCTGCCGCAGGCGGTGTCGCTGCTGGACGGGACGATCCGCGACAACATTTCCCGCATGGATGATGGAGACCCACGCGCGGTGATCGAAGCCGCCCGGACCGCCGACGTGCACGAGATGATCGGCCGGTTGCCGCTCGGCTACGATACGCCGGTCGGCGATGCCCGTCTGACGCTTTCGGGCGGCCAGCGCCAGCGGGTGGCGCTGGCGCGCTGCCTCTACGGCCATCCGCGGCTGATTGTGCTCGACGAACCGAACGCCAATCTCGACGCGACGGGGGAGGCGGCGTTGATTCGGGCGATCCGCGCGGCGAAGGCGGAAGGCGCCATCGTCGTCATGATCGCGCACCGTCCCGCGATCATGGAGGTCGCAGACAAGTTGCTCGTGCTGGAGAATGGCCGGGTGTCCCAGTTCGGTCCGCGGACCGACATCATTTCGCCGATGACGGGCGAGCGGTCGGTGGCGAAGGCTTCGCCGGCGATCGCCAAAGGCGGAGACCATCGATGAAGAATCTGACCCGACAGACGCCGGCCGAACTTGATCGCGCCCGGCGCGACGCCGTGCCGGCGATCGTCTATGCCGCCGCCTTGCGCGGCGGCCGCAATGAGATCCTCGATCGCGAACCAAGCCTGCGCATTCCGATCATCGCGGGCGTGGTCGCCGTCACGATCGGCTTCGGGGGGTTCATCGGCTGGGCCTATTCGGCGAGCCTCGACAGTGCCGCCGTCGCCAGTGGTTCCGTCGTTGCTGATACCAAGCGCAAGACGGTCAGCCACTACGAGGGCGGCATCCTAAAGCGGCTCCTGGTGAAGGAGGGCGACGTCGTCAAGGCGGGCCAGCCTCTCATCCTGCTCGACGACACCCGGGCCCGCTCCGAATTGCAGCAGCTGACGGCGCGGCGCTTCGCGTTGATGGCGAAGCTGGCGCGGCTGCGCAGCGAACAGGCGGATGCGGCGACGGTCGACTTCCCGGCCGAGCTGCTGGCCTCGACGGAGCCGGCGGCGCGGGACGCGGTGGCGGCCGAGAGCAAGTTCTTTCTCTCCCGTGTTGCTGCCAAAAGCGGCCGCCTCGACGTGCAGCAGAAGTCTGTCGAGCAGCACGAGGCGGAAGCCCAGGCGCTCGTGGCCCAAAGCGAGGCGACACGGCAGCAGCAGGAGCTCCTCAAGGAGCAGCGCGTGGCAATCGCCGGACTGGTCGAGAAGGGCTATGCCAAGCGCTCGCAATTGCTGGAGATCGATACGCGGCTCAGCGCGCTGCTCGGCAATGCCGGCGAACTGAAGGCCAACAGGGCCAAGGCCGATCAGGCCAGGGCCGGCGCCAACCTCGAGCT
Organism: Kaistia granuli DSM 23481; assembly: GCF_000380505.1. GTDB lineage: Bacteria > Pseudomonadota > Alphaproteobacteria > Rhizobiales > Kaistiaceae > Kaistia > Kaistia granuli. The sequence goes on from NZ_AQYH01000010.1 coordinate 617,268, forward strand.
ACTCGCCCTGACGCAGGACTGGCTGCAGCAGGTGGCGGGAGACATCGCCACGGCGCAGGGCGAACTCGCCGATGTCGAGGAGCGCATTACCGCGGCGCGCGATGTGTTCCAGCGGCTCGAGGTTCGTTCGCCGCAAGCCGGTATCATCGTCAATGCCCAGATCCGAACGGTCGGCGGCGCGATCATCGCCGGCGCACCGTTGATGGACATCGTGCCGGAAGACGAGCCTTTGGTGATCGAGGCGCATGTCCGACCGACCGATATCGACAGCATCCGCGTCGGCTCGCCCGTGCGGGTGCGGCTGACGGCCTACAACCAGCGCAGCCATGCGCCGCTGGAGGGCAGGCTGACCTATGTCGCCGCCGACCATGTCGTCGACGAGCGGACCAACTCCTCCTATTTCGTGACACGCGCCGAGGTGCTGCCGGAGTCACTGGCATCGGCGCCCGACGTGAAGCTCTATCCGGGTATGCCGGCCGACATGTTGATCATCAACAAGCCCCGGCTGGCCATCGACTACCTGCTCTCGCCGATCACGGACAGCTTCAACGCGGCTTTCCACGAAGAGTGATCCCCCTTGAGTCATGCTGCGATGCAGCAATTTTCCTTAGAATATAGTTTGGATTTCCGGATAATTTAGCTTCATTGGTATGTCAGTAATTCCGTAAATATACGAATTAGTCTAATAAATGTACTAGTTTCTGAAAGATCTAAAGAGTCGAATCCTTGATAAAGTCGTTGAACATGTCGGTTGATCGCTTATAGTGCAGTGCGTCATGCTTTCCGAAACCAAGTGCGTTTGCGGAAAGCGCGGCGGCCGCGGAGATACTTCGATCTGGGCGGCGAGAAGCGACTGACAAGGAGACCTCGATGGCCACTCTAGAAGGCGGGGCGTATGATGACGTCCTATTCGGCTCGCGATTCAGCGATATCATCTTCGCCCATGCCGGAGCTGACACTGTCTTTGGCGGCAATGGCGACGATATGATTTTCGGCGAAGCCGGCAACGACACGCTTTTCGGCGACAACGGCAATGACCTGTTGTTCGGCGGAATTGGCGACGACGCGCTGTTCGGCGGCAATGGGGATGACTTCCTGTTCGGCGGCGCCGGCAATGACCAGCTGTTCGGTGAGAACGGCAATGACGTCCTTGACGGTGGCGTTGGCGATGACGTCCTCGACGGCGGCAACGGCAATGACATTCTGCTCGGTGGTGCTGGCAACGACGTCCTGTATGGCGGCAAAGGCAGCGACATTCTCAGCGGCGGCGATGGCAACGACATCCTCGACGGCGGCGCCGGCAATGACATTTTGACCGGCGGTGCGGGCCAAGACGTCTTCGTCTTCACCGGTGGCGGCGGCAACGATGTCGTCCTCGACTTCCATGCTGGTGAGGATCTTCTGCAGATCTCCAAGAACATCAACGATCTGAACATCACGTCGGCCGATGATCTTGCTGCTCGTGCCACGCAGGTTGGCGGCAATACCATCATCGATCTTGGCAACGGCGACTCCATCACGCTGGTGAACGTCAATGCCGACGACGTTCACAACAACCCGAACGGCTATTTCGTTATCAGCTGATCCCCCGTCGGCTGATGGCCTGCGGCGCCTGGACCCTCCCACCGGGCGCCGCAGAAGTTCCCTTTGAGTTCGCGATATCGAGGTGCCCGGCATGCTGGAAATCGTCCCGCTATCGCCCGTTGATGGTCATGCAGAGGCGATACGGAGCCTGAAGCTGGCCTCGGATGTTTCGGCGGTTGTCTGGGATATCCCCGGGCCCTGTTCCGTGCCGCCGCGTTGCGCGCGCCAGGATGGCGAGATCATCGCGCCGCTCGCGAGTTTGCGGCTCGGCCGCGTCGATGGAGGTACCCGCATCATCTGGGCCATGCGGCCGCGCGAACCCATGCGCCTTGCTGTTTCGGCCGGCACGCTCGGCCCATCCGATCACGTCGAAGTCGATCCCGGCGATCCGTTCCTTGGCGCCGATGTCGCGGCCCTCGTCGATGATCTCGACGGCCGCGCTCGCGTTTCGTTGCTGACGGCCCTGTTGACGTCCTGGTGTGGCGCGTTCCGGTTGGGTCGCTCGGCGACCTATGCCGAGGCTGTGCAGGTTCTGGCGCATGAATTGCAGCCGGGCGACGGCCAGGCCGTGCTTGCCTGCGAGCCGACCCGCGACACCGCGCTGATCGAGCTCGCGACGAGTGCCGATCTCGGCGCCATTGCTTCCGGGCATCTGATCACCCCGCATGGCGTACGCCGTCTGGCGATCGACGCCTATGCGCGAAAGGCCGACAAGAACGGCCGGCACGCCACGACGCTGGTCGTGGACGGCAATGCAGCTTCCCTCGGTTCGGGGACCTTGGTCCTGATCGGCGAGCATGGTCTTGCCATTCGCACACTCGGGCGGAAAGCCAAGGCGCCGGCCAGCTTCCTGCGTTGGTGGGGCGCCCGCCGCAATGACGGCGCGCTGACCGAATTCCTGGTGCGAACCCTCTCCGCCAAGTCGGATGAGGCGCGCCTGGCTGTCATCGATATGCAGGCCCGCGCGGCGATTCCGGCGAAGGCGGTTGAACTCGCGGCGTTCCAGCCGGGCGCCGAGGTGGATCTGGCCCTGTCGCTGGACGAGGGCCTGCTCGTCGGCGGCTGGTTCCGCGACCCGCAGGGGCTGATTGCGGGCATGGATCATGTGGCCGCCGGGGAGGCGCGCTCACTCGACGCCGTCTGGCATCTCTTTCCCGGCCGCGTCGGCAACGCCGAGGGCACCGTCCGCGACGATGCCACCGGCTTCATCGCCTATCTGCCGCATGACAAGCCGGCGGGCCCGATCCTCCAGCCGCGCTTCCGCATGCGCCTGAAGTCGGGCGGCGAGGTCACGCTGATCCCGAAGCCGCAGCCAATCGATGCCGCGACGATGCGGGCAGGGGCCTTGCGCTCGGTGCCGCTTCAGCATGCGACCGGATCGCTGCTTACGACCACGCTGGGGCCCGCGCTGGCGGAAATCCAGTCCCGCGTCATCAAGTCGGTGGCGGTCGCGCGAACGGAACAGTTTGGCCCGGCGTTGGCCGAGCCGCTGTTCTCGATCGTCATCCCGCTCTACCGGATGCTCGACTTTCTGCGGTTTCAGGTCGCGGCGTTCGCGACCGATCCGGGCCTGCGCGACTATGCCGAGATCATTTTCGTGCTCGATTCTCCCGAGCAGGCCGACGATGTCAGCCATATGCTGGGAGGGCTCTACCGGCTCTACCAGATGCCGATGACGCTCGCTGTGATGAGCGCCAATGGCGGCTACGCGCGGGCCAACAATGCCGGCGTCGAGTTAGCTCGCGGGCTCATCGTCAATCTGCTGAATTCCGACGTCATCCCGACGGGGCATGACTGGCTGGCGCAGCTTGCCGACAAGCTGGGCGGCGCGGCCAAGATCGGCGCCGTCGGCCCGAAGCTGCTGTTCGAGGACGGCTCGCTGCAGCATGCCGGCCTCTATTTCCAGCGCGACGCCCGCGGCACCTGGCTCAATCATCATTTCTTCAAGGGCATGCCCGGCGGCCATGCACCCGCCAATACCGCGCGTCTCGTGCCGGCCGTGACGGGCGCTTGCCTCGTCATGCTGCGGGACACGTTCCGCGAAGTCGGCGGCTTTACGGAGGACTATGTCATCGGTGACTACGAAGACAGCGATATCTGCCTGAAGATCCGAGCGACCGGGCAGGCGATTTCCTACGAGCCGGGCGTCGCGCTCTATCACCTTGAGCGGCGTTCGATGCGCCGTAATGGCGACTACATGCGCGGGATCGCCTCTCGATATAATTCCTGGCTGCATAGTCAGCGCTGGGATGGCGTGATCGGGCCTCTGATGCAGGAGGCGGCCGAACTGGCGAAAGTGACGAGCGCGGCCGAGACCACCCCCGTGCGCAGACAGCGGAGCGCGGCATGACGGCGGCGGTTGCGTTGAAGGCGGTGTCGGAGCCGGCACGGCCGGATTTTGACCCGCAACACCTTGCCTGGTTGCAGGAAAGCGTACTCGCCAACCGGTTCCTGCCCGAGCCCACGGCCGACAGCATCTTCGTCGGCGACGGCGACTATCGGGCGATCGGCACCGAGTTTCTCGGCCATCTCGTTCAGCTGGGGGGCATCCTGCCGAATGATCGCGTGCTCGACATCGGCAGCGGCATCGGCCGCATCGCCGTACCTCTGACGCAATATCTCTCGCCGGGCGCCGCCTATTGGGGGGTGGATCCTGTCGCTGAAGGGGTGGCTTGGTGCCGGGAGCACATCAGCCCCGTCTATGACAATTTTCGCTTCGATACGATCGATGTCGCCCATCACATCTACAATCCCAAGGGTGCGATCAAGGGCGAGACATTGCGGCTCCCTTTCGAGCCCGAGAGCTTTGATTTCATCTTCATGGTCTCTGTGGCGACGCATCTGCCGCCGCTCGAGATCGCGGCCTATGTCCGCGAGGCCCAGCGGCTGCTCGTGCCGGGCGGCCGGCTTTTCATCACGGCCTTCATCCTCGACGAGACGGCGAAAGGCGCCTTGCCGCAGCGCGATCCGCGCTTGGCCTTCAAGCGGGAGGGCAACGGACCGGCCTGGCTCGTCGACCGCACCGCGCCGCTTGGCGCGGTCGGTTTCGATGATGGCTTCTTCGAGCGGTTGATCCAGCGTTTCGGGCTGTCGATCTGCCTGAAGAGCCTCGGCCATTGGCGCGGCCAGCCGGCGGCGCACTATCAGGACTTCCTCGTCGCCGAGAAGCGAGGGTGAGCATGGCAGAGCGCATCCTCGTCGTCGCCCACAACCATCCCGATCTCCATCCCGGCGGCACGGAAATCTTCGCGCACGACCTGTTCCGCGCCTATCAACGGGCCGGGTCCGAGGCACTGTTTCTCGGCGCGACGAACCGTCTGCATCGCGACGAGAAGCCAGGCACCAGCTTCCAGGGCATCGGCAACGGGCAGGACGAGATCCTGCTCTGGGCTGGCCATTTCGACCGCTTTTTCATGAGCCAGGTCGACCTCTACGGCGTCATTCCCGATCTCGAGGCGCTGCTGACGGAATTCCGGCCCGATGTCGTGCACATCCATCATCTGCTTCTGATCGGCGCCGAGTTCCCGGCCCTGGTCAGGCGGGTGCTGCCGGATGCGCGCATCGTCATGACGCTGCACGACTACTATCTGATCTGCGCTCATGACGGACTGATGATGCGGACCCACGGCCGCGAGCGCTGCCATGGCGCCTCGCCGGATCGTTGCCATGGCTGCTTCCCCGAAGTCGGGGCCGACCAGTTCCTGCTGCGCGAGCGCTATCTGAAGACCTTGCTGGCGACCGTCGATCGCTTCGTCTCGCCGAGTGCCTTTCTCAAGGATCGCTTTGTCGCCTGGGGCCTCGACGCCGCTCGCATCGATGTCATCGCCAACGGCCAGCCGGGCGGGCGCAGGGTTGCCGCGTCCCGGTGCGCCGACGGCTCGGCCCGAAATGTCTTCGGCTATTTCGGCAATCTCAATCCCTGGAAAGGCGGGACGGTGCTGCTCGATGCCGCCGAGCGCCTGATACAGGGCGGTGTCGATTTCGAGCTTCGTGTCCATGGCGGCACGCCGTTTCAGGCCGATGCCTTCAAGACCGAACTCGATGACCGCTTTGCCAGGACGAACTCGCACGTGGTTCGACGCGGCGCCTATCGCCGCGAGGATGTCCCGGAACTAATGGCGGCTGTCGATTGGGTCGTCGTGCCGTCGATCTGGTGGGAAAACGCGCCGCTCGTCATCCAGGAGGCCCAACAGCAGGGCCGCCCCGTCATCGTCAGCGGTATCGGCGGCATGGCGGAGATGGTCGAGCACGACGTCAACGGCCTGACGGTCGCGCCGGACGATCCCATCGATCTTGCCCGCACCATGCGGCAAGCGGCCGGCGATGCCGATCTCTGGCGGCGACTGTCTGGCAATGCGAATGCGCCGCCGACGATCGACGCGGTTGCCAGCAGATATCTCGCCCTGTTCGACGCGCTCGCGCGCGTCAAGTTTCCTGCCTGAAGGAGGTTGCCATGTCAGCCGCCGAAGCCATTCCCCTCCCGCAGAAGCCCGACACCCAGGATTCCCCCGTGGGGGTGACCGGCCGCGTCGATGCCATCGACAATGGCCGCCTGTATGGTTGGGCCTTCGATCGCAGCCATCCCAATTCCCGGATGCAGGTGATCGTCTCGCTCGGCTCCCAAAAGATCGCCGAAGTCACTGCCGACAAGCTGCGTTCTGATCTGCGCCGCAATGGCGTCGGCGATGGCCAGCATGCTTTTGATATTCCGTTGCCGGAAAGCGTCACCGCGCGGCAGCGCGATCTCTCGATCGTCGCGGTATCGCCCACCGGCGAGGAGCGCATCCTCTATGCGCCGACGCTCGACGAACAGGCGGCCGAGGCGCTGATCGCAGCGCCGCTGACGCGCGTGCTCGAGAAGCTGGAAGTTCTTATGGCGGCCCAGCGCCAGCTCCAGCTGAACCAGCGAGGCGTTCAACGCGCCACGACGGAGGGAGATGGCGCCGGACGAGGCGCCGACGCGCCGCCGGCGCAGATCGAGCAGATCGAGACGACGCAGACAGAGATCGTCAGTCGCCTCTCGGAGCTCGAGATCTTCCTCATGCGGTTCGACGGTATCGTCGCCGGGCTGGAGGGACGCATCGATGCGCTGTCCAAGCGCGGACGTGGCGAATTGAAGCCGCTGATGCTCGTGATGGCGACCTTGATCGGCATCGTCGTTGGCGCCGGCGCCACGCTTGCCGCCTTCCTCAATTGATCGGGAGCACAGCGGCATGATGCAGGATGGCGACAAGGGGGCGAAGCCGGGGCACGGGCCCGGGCAGCCGCCGCGACAGGACGGCGGGTCTTCGCCGGCCGTCGAGAGCCTGATCGCCTGCCCGATCAACGAAGCCTTCATCCTGGTTCTCGGCGCCGGCGCGCCGATGAGCGGCGCCCAGGCGGTGATGCTGAACGGCGATCCGACGCTGCCTGGCAAGGCGCCGGTCGTCAGCTGGCCGCTCGCCGATCCGAAGGGCAGAGCCTCCCATGGCTTCGTCGCGCTCGTCTTCGCTGGCCCTTTGAAGGGCGAGCGGCTGAGCGCATTGGCGTTCCGGGCCCAGGGGCGCGCCGCATCCTACCGGGTTGCGCCGGATCTGATGCGGCCGGCGGCGCTCGCCGCGGCTCTGGTCGAGTTGACCGGGGCGAACTTGCCTGCCGTGATCGACGCGATCGTCGCCATGCTGAGCCAGGGGCCGATGAGCCGCCGCAAGTTGGCGGCGATGACCACTTTCGTCGAGGCGAGCGCCAAGGCCGATGGCTTCATCGAGATCATCGGCGCGTTCGAGGACGGCGATGTCTATCTGCAGGGCTGGTCGTCGGATGTGCGGGCGGGAGTCAGCCGCGTCCTGATCGCCGGCGCGACGGCGCAGATCGCGGAATGTACCGGTGCCGCCTTCGACCGGCAGGACCTGAACAGCCATGGCAAGGGTTTCGCCGCTGTCCTGGTCGCGCCGGAACCCATCGATCCCTTCGGCATGCAGCGCGTCTATTTCCGCGGACGCGACGGCTGGCGCTATTCCGACGTCTACGAGCAACGGCTGCTGGCGTCACCGCGTGACACGCCCGGCTACGCCCGCGCCATTCTGCCGAAAATCCGCGGCTCGGCCGAAGTCGTCGGCAGGCTGCGCGATGCTGCTTATCGGTATGAAGGTCTCGACACGGTGTCGGGCCTGGCGCTGCCGGTTCGGATGGCCATGGACCATGCGCTTCGTATCGAGCAGGGCGGCCTGCTGATCGGCGGCTGGTTCCTTGATCCCGATCACCGGGTCGAGTCGATCAAGCTCCGACGCCGACAGGTTTCGATCGAGCTGAAGGACATCTGGAGCCGGATCGACCGACCGGACGTGTCGGCGGCCTTTGACGGCAAGGCACCGTTCACAGCACGTTTTGACCAGGGCCAGCATGGCCATGGCTTCGCGGCCTTCATTCCCGATTTCGATCCGGATGGCAGTGCGCCGGTCTATGTCGAGCTTACCATTCCCCAGATGCCGCCTGCCTATCTCCCGGTCGTGCCGAAGCGCGTTTCGTATCGGGAGGCGGTTGGCCGACAGCTTCGATCGATCAGCGCGCGCGCCGCATCCATGTCGGAGATCGTCGAGCGACACTTGATTCCACTGGTGGCGAGCACGTCCACCAAGGCGCCGACGGCAGATCGGATGGAGCATGTCGGGGCCGGCTCGCCGACAGGCGATACGACCCTCGTCATCGGGCTCGACGAGCACACCACGGATGTCGCGTCCCTGGTCGCTCTGCTGGCGCTTGACGCCGAGGTCCGGGCGGTGCCGGTGGTGCTGGCCGGCCCCGATCATGTCATCGCTTCGCTGCGTGGCGAGTTGCGCCGGTTGGCGGAGTTCTATGGCCTTTCGCTCCATCTCGTCGCGGTTGCCGGTTGCAACGACGTCTTCGATGCTTTGATCGTCGGGGCCGGTGCGGCGCGGTCGGACCGTGTCGTGCTGTTTTCCGGTTCGCTGGTTCCTGCCGGCAGGGGCTGGCTCGGGCGACTTTGCCAAGCGCATCGCGAAATGGATTCGTCGGTGATCATTTCGCCCGCACTTCTTTATGAGGACGACTCGATCCGCTGGGCCGGCTATCGCCTGGGTGGCGAAGAGGGTGGCTTGGCCGAAAACTATGTCGGTTATCCTGCCGCGACGCTGGATACGGTCGCGCCGGCGGTGACGCCCGTTGCCAATCTTGAGTGCTGCATCGTCGCCAAACCGGTGATCGCCTCGCTCGGCCAGGGCTGCCACGGCTATCTGGGCAATCGCGCCAAGGGGCTCGATCTGGCGTTGCGCCTGTCGACGACCGGGCACAGGGCCTATTGGTTACCCGGCGTCCGTCTGCTCGGCTCGGAGAACCCGGGGGATCGGCTCAACGCCTGGGAGGCCCACGCCCGCAGCGTGGATCACGCCGTGTTCAGCGCCCGCTGGTCGGAGACGATCTCCTCCATGGCGCGGGCGGCCGCCGCATGAACGAAGATCTCCGCGTCCTCGTCATCAGCCACGGTCACCCCAGTCTCTCGCTCGGTGGCGCTGAAATCGCGTCCCACAACCTGCACAAGGGCCTGAATGCCCACGCCGGTATTCGTTCTGTCTATCTCGCCCGTGTCGGTTCGCCGACGCCGCGCCATGCGGGCACGGCGTTGATGAGCCTGCGGCAGAGCGCGTCGGATATCCTGTTTCACAGCGACGACTACGATCATTTCTTCCTGTCGAACCGCAACACGGACGACATCCGCCGTGATCTGGTGCGCTTCGTCCGCGATTTGCAGCCGCATGTGGTGCACTTCCACCACATTCTAGGCCTCGGCCTGGAGGCGCTCTATGCTATCCGTGAGGCGCTGCCCGACGCCGCGATCGTCGTGACCTTCCACGAGTTTCTCTCCATCTGCCACCACCACGGGCAGATGGTGAAACCGAACGGCGCGCAGCTTTGCCGGCGCGCCTCGCCGACGGATTGCCACAGCTGCTTTCCGGATATCGCGCCGGCGCGCTTCCTGAAGCGCGAGACCTTCATCCGCTCGATGCTCGAGCTCGCGGACGTCTATGTGTCGCCGAGCACGTTCCTGGCGGAGCGCTATGCGGCCTGGGGGCTGTCGCCCGACCGGATCTTCGTCATCGAGAATGGCCTGGCGCTGTCGGACGCCGCACCGCCGCGCGCCCTGCCGGGCTCGGAGCAGCGCCGCAGCCGCTTCGCCTATTTCGGCCAGATGACGCCCTTCAAGGGCGTCGACGTACTGATCGACGCGGTAGCGCGCGTGCCGGAACGCATCTGGGGCGAGGATTCCCGCCTGATGATCTTCGGCGCCAATCTCGAATTCCAGCCGCCTGAGTTCCAGGCGCGGATGAAGAAGCTGATCGAGGACGCCGGCAGCCGCGTCCGCTTCTATGGCTCCTACCAGAATGGCGAGATGCCGGAGCTGATGCAGACGGTGGACTGGGTCGTCGTGCCCTCGATCTGGTGGGAGAATTCGCCCGTCGTTATCGAGGAGGCGCTGTTCCACGGTCGGCCGCTTCTGTGCAGCAATATCGGCGGCATGGCCGAGAAAGTGCGCAACGGCAAGGACGGCCTGCATTTCCGTGTCGGCAGTCCCGAGGATCTCGCCGATCGCCTTGTCGACGTGCTGTCGGATGGCCCCATGTGGGAGGGACTGCGTTCCTCCATGCGCCGGCCGATGAGCCACGTCGATTCCGCCGAGCAGCATCTAGCGCTGTATCGCGCCGTCCTGAAGCAGTACCAGCCAGCGTCGCCTGTCGGCGAGGTTGGCCAACAAGAACGCGCGTGAGCAATCGCGCGAAAGCTGCTCCGGCAAAGGAGCGGCGTCCCTGGGGGGATAAGGAGGCCGGTATGGCACGTTTGCTGGTGATGATTCCATCAGGTGAGATCTACGATCACGATTGCGTTCGCTGGTATCAGTGCCACGACGTGCAGCGCTCGATCGACCGCTACCACAATATCGGCGACGCCTTCGTCTACGATTCTTCTCTGAAGCTCCTGAATTTCGACAAGCTCGGCGTGCTGGAGATCAACAATCCGGATTGGTCCAGCCTCGACCGGTTGCGGGAAGAGTACGACTACGTGCTGCTGCGTGGCTCGAACTACATCCATGGCGAGATGGAGTGGCACGACACGGCCGCTGTCCTGAGGAAACTCGGACTGCCGGTCATCGCCTTCGGGATCGGTGCCCAGGCGCCGGTCCAGGGGAGGCTGGAGCTTTCGGCGCAGACGAAGGAAGTGCTGCGCGTCATCGCGGACCTGAGCACGTCGATCGGCGTGCGCGGCGCCTATTCGGCGCAGGTGTTGTCCGATCTCGGCATCGACAATATCCGCATCGTCGGCTGCCCGACGGCATTCCGCCGCCTCGACCCGGATCTCGACATCCGACTGCCGCCGCTGGCCGATGTGCAGAATGTCGGCGTCACCATCCGGCGGGAGGTATCGCCTACCTATGCGCAGAACATCCAGCGCTACCTGAGCTTCCACCGTGACCTGGTGAAATCGCTCGCCGCCCGTTTCGACACCACCCTGATGGCTCAGGGTGAAATCGAGGAAAAGAAGATCGTCCTCGGCACGGACGACCAGAAGGAAGAGGCGATTGCCGCGCTCCGGGCCAATGGCTGGGCGGCCAACTGGTACTTCGACGACGCGATGGAAAAGCTCTATCGCGAGCGTCTGTTCTATTCCGATGTCGTGGCCGACTACGAAGCGCTGGTGTGCCGGCAGGATCTCGTCCTCGGCTACCGCCTGCATGGCAATCTGATGGCGCTCGCCAACGGCACGCCGTCGATCTACTTCACCTATGACAGCCGGACGGCCGAATTTGCCGATACATACAAGATCCCGAGCTACGACGTGTTCAGCGACACCGCCTTCGTGCTCGAGGAATATTGGGAGCAGTCGCGCTTCGACCGGTTCAACGCCGCCTGGCGCAACGTCTACGACGAAACCCGGACTTTCCTGATCGAGAACAACGCCGATACCAAGCTGGTGGATCGCGCCACGCGCGCCCCCGGAGACAGCATGCTGAAAGTCGCTTGAACCTGACGAACGGGGAGACGCGCCATCATGGTCGATGTTCATGGAACATCCGGCAACGATAGGATCTTCGGCACTGTCGGCGCCGACAACTTGTTTGGCGAGGGCGGAGACGACAGCTTTCGTCCCTATCTCGGCGCGGACCTCGTCGACGGCGGCGATGGCCTCGACATGGTCAACTACATCGACAGCGCCGCGCCGATCGACATCGAACTGACACGGACCACCCAGTTCGGCGGTGACGCGGAGGGCGACCGGCTTTTCTCGATTGAGAGCCTCTGGGGTTCGCGCTTCGACGACCGGATCGCCGGGACGGCCGGCGACGAGATCATTAAGGGCGACGCCGGCGATGACCTAATCATCGGTCGCGGTGGCCTCGACCGCATCAATGGCGGCGCGGGCGACGACCGGATCGAGGTGTCGAGCGTCTCGATTCTCGAAGGCGGCACAGGCAACGACACGCTCGTCGTCGACGTCAGCGATTTCCGGGCCGGCGAGACGGGCGGGCCGGGTTTCATCGTCTGGCATCAGCCGAATGGCGATCTGTCGCTGATCGACGACGGGGATTATCTGTCTCCGCACGGCAAGCCCGCGACCGGCTTCGAGCGGCTCGAGTTCTACGGCTCCGAGCACAACGACATCGGCTTCGGCACCAGCGGCGACGACATCCTCCATGGCGGCTCCGGCAATGACGATCTCGGCGGCTTCGGCGGGGCGGACTGGATGGATGGCGGCGACGGCAACGATCACCTCTGGCAGGAGTTGGCCTATAATCATTCGCCTGCCGCCAATCCGAATGTGGTGATGCTGGGCGGGGCCGGTGACGACACCTTCTCGGCGCGGATCGACTTCGGCCTGATCGACGGCGGCGACGGCTTCGATACCGTGTCGATCGACGCCGTGGACTCGGACGGCGACGTCACCATCGACATCCGTCCCTGGGGCGCGATCGGCAGCAAGATCATCAGTGTCGAAAGCTTCCATGTCGGTGGCGCGTCCGGCAATGACCTGCTGCTCGGCGGCAATGGCGATGACACCTTCCGCGGCTATGGTGGCAACGACGTCATCCATGGCGGCAAGGGCAATGACTGGCTGATGGGGCTCGACGGCGACGACGTGCTTGATGGCGGCGCCGGAGCCGATCGCATCGACGGCGGCGGGGGCCGCGACCGGGTTGACTACGGCGGCTCCAGCGCAGGCGTCGACGTCAACCTCGGACGCGCCACGCAGGTCGGCGGCTTCGCCCAGGGCGACACGCTGACCTCGATCGAGGACATCTGGGGCTCCAACCACAACGACGTCCTGCTCGGCGATGCGCTCGGCAACATCATCCATGGCGGCGCCGGCGACGACCGCATCAATGGCGGCGGTGGCTTCGATCGCATCAATGCCGGGTCGGGCAACGACACTATCTTCAGGAGCAATTTCGACCCGGACTGGATCGACGGCGGCGACGGCATCGACATGCTGCAGATCCAGACGCCGTCCAACGGTTCCTACTGGATCGACATGGAGACCGGCACCTCGTCCACCGGCGGCATGTTCCAGAACATCGAGAAGTTGACGCTGTTCGGCCCGCTGATCGGGACGGGCGGCGTGTACCAGTCGGTCGACATCGACGTCGTCGGCGCGAGCGGGGACGACTACATCCAATTGCTCAACACAGGCGGCGTGGCGAACGCGCGCGGCGGCATGGGCAATGACACGATCTTCGGCGGCAAGGCTAATGACACGCTCGCGGGCGAGGACGGCGACGACCGTTTGCGCGGCTCGCGCGGCGACGACACGCTGACCGGCGGCGCCGGCGCTGACACCTTCATCTTCGATGGCCAGCACGACGAGGGCTTCGACCGGATCACCGACTTCAATGTGGCCGAAGGCGACCATCTTTATTTCCAGCCGATCTCCGGCCGTGCCTTCGCCAACTATGAGGGGTTCCTGGCGCACGCCGTCGACACCGCGCAAGGCGTCCATGTCGACTTTGGCTTTGGCAGCGGCTTCCTGATCGAGAGCGTCACGCTCGCTGAGCTCGGTCCCGACCAGATGAGTTTCTATTTGTGATTCCAGATATGTCTCAAACTCCAAACAGCAGGAACACGGAATGACCGTTCTCGTCACCGGCGGCGCAGGCTATATCGGCAGCCACATGGTCCTGGCGCTCGCCGATGCCGGGCGCGAAACCATCGTTCTCGACGATCTCTCGACCGGGTTTCCGAGCCAGGTTCCGCAAGGCGTGCCGCTCATTCGCGGCGATTGCGGCGACGAGGCGCTGGTCGGGCGGCTGATCCGCGAGTTCGGCGTCACCGCCATCGTGCATTTCGCCGGCTCGATCGTCGTGCCGGATTCGGTGACCGATCCCCTCGGCTACTACTTCAACAACACGGTCAAATCCCGCGCCCTGATTGCGGCGGCCGTCGAGAATGGCGTGCGCCATTTCATCTTTTCCTCGACCGCCGCCGTCTATGGCGAGCCGGATATCAGCCCGATCCCCGAAGGCGCGGCGATGCAGCCGATTTCGCCGTACGGATCGTCAAAGCTGATGACCGAGTGGATGCTGCGCGACACGCTCGCGGCGCATGACCTTCGCGCGGCGGTGCTGCGCTACTTCAACGTCGCCGGTGCCGATCCGCAGGGCCGCTCCGGCCAGTCCTTCCCGCGTGCGACCCATCTGATCAAGCTCGCCTGCCAGGCCGCTCTCGGCCAGCGTTCGCATCTCGACGTGTTCGGCCAGGACTATCCGACGGCCGATGGTACCTGCGTGCGCGACTATATCCACGTCAGCGATCTCGCCCGCGCCCATGTGCTGGCGCTCGGTCACCTGGAGAAGGGTGGCGAGAGCCTGACGGTGAACTGCGGCTACGGGCGCGGCTTCTCGGTTCTCGAGGTGATCGAGGCCGTGAAGCGTGTCTCGGGCGTCGATTTCGAAGTCCGTCTGGCGCCGCGCCGCGCCGGCGACCCGCCGTCTCTGGTCGCCGCCACCGACCTGATCCGCAGTCTCGGCTTCCAGCCGCTGCGCGACGAGCTTGATCTGATTGTCGCCGACGCCCTGCTTTGGGAAGAACGGCTGCGACAGCGCGCGTCCGCTGCCACCGCCAGGGCGGCGGAGCCGGTTCTTGCCACGGTCACTTGAACCGTAGCATCAGGGCCCGATGGTCGGAGACTTCGGGCTCCGCCACTACATCGAATTCGACGACCTCGACATTGGGCGTGACCAGCATGTAGTCGGCATAGCGCCCGGGCTTCTCGTAGAGGGAAGTCCGGGTGTCGGTGAATCCGCGTGTCGTGACGAGATCCGTCAAGCCCAGCCGTGCCAGCGCGTCGAAGGTCACGCTGTCCGGCAGAACGTTGAAATCGCCGCAGACGATCAAGCGTTCGCCACAACGCCACAGCCGCTCGACGATATCAACCAGCGCCTCGGCCTGGGCCAGGCGCGCCGGTGTATCCCCCTTGCCGGCGACGTCGCGCAGCCCGTGTATCTGGACGATCGTCACCGGGAAGCCGCCGGCATAGTGGAAGAGCCGAATGCCATGCGCGTTGCGGGCGCGCGGATGAGCGCCCCAGCCATCGGCGCGAAATCCGCCATGCACGAAGTCCTGCGCCTGGCCGATGATGGGCAGGGAATTTCGCACGAACGTCGCCAGCCCGAACTCGGACGAAACCGGATTTTCGCCATCGAACAGGATGCCGCGGGCCGTCGGGCTGAATAGGCCGTCATGCGCGGGCAGGGCGACGCGGATCTCTTCGAACAGATGGGTGCGCTGCGGCAGCACGAGATCGCCGTCGCGATAGTCGAGCCAGTCCGCCGCGAAGCCCGCCGTGCGCACGACTTCCTGCAGGCACAGGACATCGGCTTCGGCGCCGGCCAGATACCGCAACAGCGGGGCGTGAATACGCCCGCCCCAGACATTCAGAGAGATCAGCCGCAAGCTCATGGCGCCCCCAAGGACGAGAGGTTTCAAGGCTTAGCATCCGGTGCGGTGACGGTCACGCTGATGAGCTGCGCATGGCCAAACCGGTCGCAGATCGCATATAGAGTGTGCCGACAGGCTCCCAAAGCGACGATGAACACGGAAATTATGAAAGACTATCAGAGGCATAAGCTATCCGTTGCGCCAATGCTGGATTGGACGGATCGGCATTGCCGCTATTTCCATCGCCTGCTGAGCCGGCACGCGCTGCTCTATTCGGAGATGGTCGTCGCCGAGGCTGTGATCCATGGCGACCGGTCGCGGCTGCTCGGCTTCGATCCGGCCGAACAGCCGGTCGCGCTGCAGATCGGCGGGTCTGATCCCGCCAAGGTCGCGATCGCCGCGCGCGCGGGCGAAGAATTTGGCTATGGCGAGGTCAATCTCAATGTCGGCTGTCCTTCGGACCGAGTGCAGTCGGGCACGTTCGGTGCGTGCCTGATGCGGGAGCCGCAGCGTGTCGCCGATTGCGTCGCCGCGATGAAGGATGCCGTCGCAATCCCTGTCACGGTCAAGTGCCGCATCGGGGTCGACGACCAGGATCCCGAGGAGGCGCTGGACACGCTGGCGGATGCGGTGGTGGCGGCCGGTGTCGATGCGCTCTGGGTACATGCGCGCAAGGCGTGGCTGCAGGGGCTGTCCCCGAAGGAGAACCGCGATATCCCGCCGCTCGACTATGACCGCGTCTATCGCCTGAAGGCGCGCCTGCCAAACCTCTATGTCGGCATCAATGGTGGCATAAAGAGCCTCGACGAGGCCGAGGCTCATCTCGCGCATGTCGACGGCGTCATGATCGGTCGCACCGCCTATCAGGAGCCGGAAATCCTGGCCAGCGTCGACCGACGGTTCCACGGCGACGATCGTCCCGACGCCGAGCCGCGCGCGATCATCGAGGCGATGCTGCCCTATATCGAAGCGCAGCTCGCCGCCGGCACGCCGGTCAGCTATATGGCGCGCCATATGCTCGGACTCTATCACGGCCGTCCGGGCGCCCGGCGCTTCCGCCAGATCCTGACAGTCGAGGGCGCCAGCCGCTCCGCCGGCGTCGAGGTGTTCCACCGCGCCATGGACACGGTCGAGGAAATCGCCGCCACCGTCGCCGCTGCCTGAGGCGAAGGTGCTTTGTCGGCATGTCCCTTTATCGTCGGGACAGGGCTCGCTAAGGATGGAAGTCCATTTGCATCCGGCGGTTTTCCGGCAGTAATGAAAGCATCCCCGACATGACGATCCGCGGCTTTACGATTGACGGCTTCCTGATTGCGCTGGTTCTCGTGGTCATCGCCGCGATCGCGCTTCCGGGACCCGGCGCCACGGGCGGCGTGCTGCACATGGATGCCATCGCCACCTATGGCGTGGCCGTGATCTTCTTCCTGTACGGGCTCACTTTGGCGCCGGAACGCATGCGCGCCGGCATCCGGCACTGGCGGGTCCATGTCGCCGTGCAGCTCTGTACCTTCGTGCTCTTCCCGATCGTCGTCCTGACGCTCGGAACGCCGTTCAAGAGCTACATTCCGAGCGAGGTCTGGATCGGCTTCTTCTATCTCGCCGCCTTGCCCTCGACAGTGTCGTCCTCGGTTGCGATGACGTCGCTCGCTCATGGCAACGTGCCGGTCGCGATCTTCAACGCGACGCTGTCGAGCCTGATCGGCGTGTTCGCGACACCGCTGCTGATGGCGTGGTTTCTGTCGTCATCGGGCGTCGGCATGCCGCTGCTGCCGGTGATCGGCAAGATCGTGTTGCTGGTGCTGCTGCCCATCGTCGTCGGCCAGGTGGCGCGCCATTGGCTGGCCGGTTGGGCGACGCGGCATATCAAGGGCATCCGCCTGGCAGACCGGGCGATCATCCTGGCGATCGTCTACAATTCCTTCGCGGATTCGATCGTCGAGGGCGTCTGGGCCGGGCACGACGTCAGCATCATCGCCACCATCGTCGTCGGCACGATCGCGCTGTTCTTCATCATCTACTGGCTGATGATGATCCCCTGTCGCCTGATGGGCTTCAACCGGGCCGATACCATCGCCTGCCTGTTCTGCGCGTCGAAGAAGTCGCTGGCGACCGGCGTGCCCTTGGCCAAGCTGATGTTCGGCGCCTCGCCGGCGCTTGGCCTGATCATCGCGCCGATCATGCTCTATCATTTCTTCCAGCTGGTCATCGTCAGCGTGATCGCCAACCGCGAGGGCCGTCGCGCCATCGCCGCGGCGGCTACGGCGACGACGTAGGCAACGCGAATGTGTCCGGATCGGAATCCCGGTCCGGATCCGCTTGAGCGGACGGCTTAGTCCTTGGGTCGCCGTTCCTGCGAACGATAGGTCAACCCGACATCAGGCGTCAGTGGTGGCCAAGCTTTCCAGGCGCTTGCGCAGTCCGTCCATCACGGCGCGGCGCTCCTCCGGCGACATTCGCGACCAGTTGCTGATCTCGTCGAGATTGCGGCCGCAGCCTTCACAGAGCTCGGACTGCGGGTCGATGACGCAGATGTTGATGCAGGGCGTGATCATGCCGTGGCTACGATCGCGATCAGGTAGCTGATGAGCGCGACCTGCTGGATGGCGCCCAGTGTGTCGCCCGTCTGTCCGGCAATCTGGGAGGCGCAGAGCAGCTGGAAGGCGTAGCTAGCAAGACCGGCTACTACCAGGGCGATCACGGCGTCGAAGAAGCCTGTGCCGAGACTGCCGGCGATCAAGGCGGCGATGACCGCGATCGCGATGGCGCTCCAGCGCGTTTCGCTGCTCGGTCGCCCGGTCGAACTCGCCAGTCCCTCGAAGCGCGCCGGTGGCAGCGCTGCCCAGAGCTGGACCATGGCGGCGCGGCCGACCATCTCCGCTGCGACAAGCGCCGTCGCGACGGGCAGGGCGCCATAGGGCAGCAGCGTGGCGATCAGGCTGGCGCGAAGCAGGAGCGACAGCACCAGCGTGACGCCGCCATAGGTGCCGATGCGGCTGTCGCGCATGATCTCAAGCTTACGCGACGCCGTCGTGCCGCCACCGAATCCGTCCGCTGTATCGGCAAGGCCATCCTCATGCAGGGCACCGGTCAGGGCCACGGTCGCCGCCAGCGACAGCACGGCGGCGGCGAGCGGCGGCAGGCCGAGCGACGCTCCGAAAAGCGCGGCGATCGCCCCGACCAAGCCGACCAGCAGGCCAACCAGCGGGAAGGTCCGCGCGGCCACGCTGAAATCCGGCCGACTCTGGGGATCGACGCCGAGCCAGGAGGCCGGGAGCCGCGTCAGGAAGGCCGTCGCGGCTGCGAATTCGGATGCCGATGTGCGGAACATGGTGCGGTATGGCTCGTCGGTCATGTGTGTCGCCCCCGATTGGCGGAACGCCGCACCGACTCATCCGTGCTTTGCGGTGCGCCGGAGGAAGGTTATAGATCGCCCCGCTGCCGGCCGCAAAGCGCGCCGCTCCCGCCCACCCCGCACCAAGCCGAGATCCCCATGGCCCGCTCCGCTACCGGACTTCCCTTCGACGACATCCGTGCCCTGTTCGATCAGTTGCCGGCGCGCGACGAGGATGCGGTGCTGGCGATTCGGGCGCGCGATGCGCAGCTGACAAAGCCGGCTGGCTCGCTCGGACGACTCGAGGAATTGGCCGAATGGCTGGGTGGCTGGCAGGGCAGGGCGCGCCCCGCCGTCACCCGTCCGCTGGTCGCGATCTTCGCCGGCAATCACGGCGTCGCCGCGCGCGGCGTTTCGGCCTACCCGTCCAGCGTCACCCAGCAGATGGTCGAGAACTTCGCCGCCGGCGGTGCGGCGATCAACCAGATCTGCATCACCTATGATCTCGGGCTGAAGGTGTTCGACCTCGCGCTCGATATCCCCACCGGCGACATCACCGTCGAGCCGGCGCTCGACGAGGCCGGCTGCGCGGCGACGATGGCGTTCGGTATGGAGGCGACGGCCGGCGGCATCGACCTGCTGGCGATCGGCGAGATGGGCATCGGCAACACGACGATCGCCGGCGCTGTGGCGGCGGGCCTGTTCGGCGGCACCGGCAGCGACTGGGTCGGACCCGGTACCGGCGTCAACGCGGACGGATTGGCGCGCAAGGCCGAGGTGATCGATGTCGCGCTTGCCCTGCACGAGGCCCATCTGGGCGACCCGCTGGAAGTGCTGCGTCGGCTGGGAGGCCGCGAGCTCGCCGCCATGGCCGGCGCGATCCTGGCCGCTCGCATGAGCCGCATCCCGGTGATCGTCGACGGCTATGTCGCAACGGCGGCCGCCGCCGTGCTCTACAAGATCGATCCTTCGTCGCTCGATCATTGTCAGTTCGGCCATGTCTCGGCCGAGCCGCCGCATGCCAGGCTGCTGGCCGCGATGGGCAAGACACCACTGCTCGATCTCGGCATGCGTCTTGGCGAGGGCACGGGCGCCGCGATGGCGGCCGGCCTGATCAAGGCGGCGGCGGAGATCCATACCGGCATGGCGACCTTCGCGCAGGCCGGCGTATCGGTGAAGGCGGACTGAGCTCAGCCGGCCGAGCGCAGCAGGACAACCTTGCTCTCGGCCGCCGCCATGTCGACATCGGCGGGCTCGGCGACGACCGGGCTCACCATGTTCGGCTCCATGACGCGGGCGCGCGGGAAGCAGACGGTGGCCTCGGTGCCTCTTCCCGGCGTGGAGAGCAGCTCGAACGAGCCGCCATGCAGTCGCGTGATGGCCTCGACGATGGCGAGCCCCATTCCGCTGCCCTGTTCGGCTCTGCGGATGCCGGCCTCGCCCCGCCCGAAGCCAGTCTGCAGGTTCGGCATGTCTTCGGCGGCAATACCCGGTCCGTTGTCGAGAACCGACACATATTGCCCGCCACCGGCGGTCCAGCCGACCCGTATCTCGACGGCTCCACCGGCCGGAGTGAACTTGATGGCATTGGACAACAGGTTGATCACCACCTGCCACGTGCCGCGCGCGTCGGCGAGGAGGGGCGGCATGTCCGGTTCCGCCGCGAATCTCAGGGTGAGGTCGCGGCTATGGGCCCTTGACTGGACGAAGGCCTGGCATTCCTCGACCAGCCGAACCAATCGCACCGGCTCTTCCTTCAGCTCGTAGCGCCCGGCCTCGAAGCCGGACAGTTCCAGGATTTCGCTGATCAGCGAAAGCAGGTGACTGCCGCTCTGATGGATGTCGCGAGCGTAGTCGCGATAGGTGCGGTTCTGCAGCGGGCCGAACAGCTCATCCTTCATCACTTCCGAGAAACCGAGGATCGCGTTGAGCGGCGTGCGCAGTTCGTGATTCATCGTCGCGAGAAAGCGCGACTTGGCTAGGTTCGCCTCGTCGGCGGCCACGAGCGCCGCGTCCGCTCTAGCACGCGCGGCCTCGAGTTCGGAGATCAGCCGGTGATTGTCGATGTCGCCGGCCAGAAAGTCGCGGGTCGTGTCGTGAAGGCGCTTCGAGTGAGCCAAGCACCCGATGGCCGCCACCAGAGTGAGCGCCGCAAGCCCGAGTGAGATAGCGTCGTGACGCATGGCAAACAACGCCACCGCCATCAGCACGATCGGCGCGCTGCCGGCGAGACCGGCCGCCGGTAGGCTGGACGTCGCCGCTGTCGTGAAGGCGATCGCCACCAAGGTCGTCGCGACGAGGAAAACGCCAGCGTCCCCTTGCGCGATCGTCGCGGTCAGAGCCAGGAGGCTGGCCCAGCCGAGGCCGCAAGCGGTTTCGATTCCGATGAGCACGGCCTTGCGACGACCGAGATCGGCGGGCAGGTGCGTCGGGTTCTTCGAGCGCTGGCAGGCTGCCGCCAACAGGCCGTGGAGGAGGGCGACGGGTGCGACCCAGAGAAGGATCGCTTGCAGCGGAACCCAGATCGTCGCGGCCAGGGCGGCAAAGGGGACCAGCAGCGGCATGGTCGCAAGACTGAGAAAGCGGAAGCGGGCATAGTCGGCAAGCAGCGCCCGGCCGAGGGCATTTTCGCCATCCGCCGAAGCCGCGGCCAGCGCGCGCAGATGAAGAAAACGATCTGCAGCCGCGCCGCGCTCTTCAGCGCCGGCGCAGGAGGAAGCTTTCGTCTGGCTGTCGCCAGCCGCTGCGGTTAGGATCTGCATTTCGCCACTTCCGTAAGGAAGTACCCAGGTTCGCGTCGAGCTTGCGTTTCGAATGCTTAATGCTGACTTGAGCAACATGGTTAAGCCGTCACTAAAGCCGTTGCCGACCGAACTGGACGAGTTGTTCGCCGATATCCGTGCCTGCCGGATCTGCGTCGATCATCCGATCCGCGCGCCGCTGCCGCATGCGCCGCGCCCTGTCATCCGTGGCTCCGCGACGGCGCGCATCCTGATTGCCGGCCAGGCGCCCGGCACGCGTGTCCATGCCTCCGGCACGCCCTTCACCGACCCGTCCGGCGATCGCCTGCGGGCTTGGATGGGTATCGACGAGGCGACCTTCTACGACGAGAGTCGGATCGCGATCGTCCCCATGGGCTTCTGTTTTCCAGGGCTCGACGCCAAGGGGGGCGACCTCCCGCCACGACGGGAATGCGTGCCCGCCTGGCGCGACGCCGTGATGGCCTCCATGCCGGAAGTCGAGCTGGTGCTGGCCGTTGGTCTCTATGCCCAGCAATGGCATCTCGGCAAACGGGCAGGAGCCGGGCTGACGGAGACGGTCGCCGATTGGCGTTCTATTCTGGAAGCAACCTCGGCTCCCCAAGTCCTGCCCCTGCCGCATCCGTCCTGGCGCAACAGCGGCTGGATCAAGCGCAATCCCTGGTTTGAGGACGAACTGATCCCGGCACTACAGGGGCTCGTCGCCGACCATTTGCGCCGTCCGGATTGACTTCTCTGCCCGAGTTGAGCATTCATCGGCAGAATATTTTTCTCAATTCAAAGTCGTTGGCAATAGTCATTGGAAAATGATACTACTGCCGTGCGGGTCCAGGGCAGAGGGTTCCGGAATGATCGACCGACTCGACCGAAAAATCCTGCAAATCCTGCAGGAAGACGCAACCATCCCCGTCGCCGAGATCGGTCGGCGAGTCGGTCTGTCGACGACACCTTGCTGGCGTCGCATCCAGAAACTCGAGGAAGACGGCGTTATTACCAAGCGCGTCGCCGTGCTTGACCCGAAGAAGGTAAACGCCAAGGTTACCGTCTTTGTCTCCATCACCACCAGCCAGCACAATGAGGAATGGCTGAAGCGCTTCGCCGAAGTCATTCGCGATGTGCCGGAAGTGGTCGAGTTCTACCGGATGAGCGGCCAGGTCGACTATCTCTTGCGCGTCGTGGTCCCGGACATCGAGGCCTACGATTCCTTCTACAAGCGCCTGATCTCGCGCATCGACATCGCCGACGTCTCGTCGGCCTTCGCGATGGAGCAGATCAAATACGCGACCGCTCTGCCGTTGAATTACATCCCGCTCGAGAAGGACAAGGGCATGGCCTAGCCCGGCCGCGCCGCTTCAAGCGGAACGGTCCGGCGGCGTCAGCTGCCGGACCGTTCTGGTCTCAGGCGGTGCGCAGGTGTCGGGTCAGGTAGTGCTCGATCTTGTCCCAGATCCGGCGAATGCTCTCCACCACGATCAGGTAGAGCACAGCGGCCCACAGATACACCTGGAAGTCGAAGGTGCGGGAATAGGCGAGGCGGGTCACGCCCATCAGGTCGAAGACCGTGACAATGGCGGCGACCGACGACCCCTTGATCATCAGGATCACCTCGTTGCCCAGCGGGCGCAACGCGATCAGCAGGGCCTGCGGCATGATGATCTTGCGAAAGATCTGCCGGGGCTTCAGCCCGAGTGACATCGCCGCCTCGCGCTGGCCGATCGGCACGGCCTTGATGGCGCCACGCAAGATCTCCGCCTGGTAGGCCGCTGTGTTCAGCGTGAAAGTCAGTACGCAGCAGAAGAAGGCATCCCGGAACAGCCACCAGAGGCCGACCGCCTCGAGTTGGACCCGGAACTGGCCGGCGCCGTAATAGACCAGAAAGGTCTGGGCGAGCAGCGGCGTGCCCCGGAAGAAGTACATGTAGCCGAAGGCGACACCTCGCAGCAGGCGGCTGCGGCTCATGCGCGCCAAGGCGACGGGCCAGGCGAGCAGGGCGCCTAATGTGATCGAGATCGCGACCAGCTGCAGGGTGACGACGAGGCCTTGCAGCATGCGGGGGCCGTAGGTGGCGAGCGCGTCCCAGTTCATCACGCTCTCCTCAGGCCGCGATTGGCCCAGCGTTCGATCGCCACGATGCCGATCGACGAGATCATCGAGAGGGCGAGATAGATCAGGCAGGCGACGCCGAAGAACAGGAACGGCTCCTTGGTGACGCGAACTGCGATACTGGTCTTGCGCAGCAGATCCTCAAGCGCGATCACCGAGACGAGCGACGTGTCCTTGAGCAGGATCAGCCAGAGATTGGCGAGACCCGGCAGAGCGAGACGGACGAGTTGCGGCACGATGACGAGGCGCAATGTTGCCGAGGGACGCAGCCCCAGCGCATAGGCGGCTTCATACTGGCCGCGGCCGATATTGTTGAAGGCGCCGAGGAATACCTCCGACGCATAGGCGGAGAACACCACGCCGAGCGCCACCATACCGGCGACGAAGCCGTTCACCTCGACCGGCGCGTCGCTGAACAGGCTGACGAATTTCTGCAGGGCGATCTGGCCGCCGAAATAGACGATGAAGATCGTCAACAGTTCGGGCAGGCCGCGAAAGACGGTCGTGTAGGCATTGCCGAACGCGCGGATCCAGCGGTTGGGGCTGCGTTTGGCGAGCGCCATGGCGAGGCCTAGCGCCAGTCCGAACGGCAGGGTCGCGAGAGCGAGCCGGATGGTCAGCCAGGTGCCTTGTAGCAACTGCATGCCCCAACCGTCGGGACCGAAACTCAACAATCTTAGCAGGTCCACGCGGCCCCCCGGGGTGCGGCGAAAGGCAGGGCATAGTCGGACGCTTGTCCACGCCCGACTATGCCAGCGGCTCAGTCCTTCCAGATCGAGAAGGGGAAGTACTTGGCGTTGATCTTGTCGTAGGTGCCGTCGGCCTTGATGGCGACGATCGCTTCCGAGATCTGGTCGCGCAGGTCGGTATCGGACTGGCGCACGCCGGCTCCGACGCCATCGGTCGGCATATCGGTGCCAACGAACTCGCAGCAAGCGCCGTCCGCCGTCTTCAGCCAGTCAAGGCCGGGCAGCTTGTCGACGAAGAGCATGTCGATGCGCCCCGAAACCAGGTCGAGATTGACCTCGTCCTGGGTCGGATAGAGCTTGATCTCGGAATCCTTGTACTTCTCCTCGAGCTCGGCCGCCTGGACGGTCGAGGACTGCGCGCCGATCGTCTTGCCCTTCAGGCTCTCCGGCGAGGTGTCCTTGATGCCGGCGGTCTTCGGCGCGATGAAGGAGGAGGGCGACTGATAGTAGGGACGAGAGAAGTCGATGACCTTCTTGCGCTCGGGCGTGATCGACATCGACGAGATGATGGCGTCGAACTTGCCAGCCTGCAGCGCGGGGATCAGTCCATCCCAATCCTGGACGGCGAAGGTGCATTCCGCCTTCATCTTCTCGCAGATCGCCTTGGCGATATCGACGTCGAAGCCACCGATCTGATTGTCGGCGCTGACGAAGTTGAAGGGCGGGAAGGCGCCTTCGACGGCGACCCGGATGTTCTTCCATTCCTTCGCCTGGACGACGCCGGTGACAGCCATCAAGGCCAGAGCCGCGATGGCGGCCTGCTTCACGATACGCATTTGCATTCCCTCTGACATACGCTTTTTCTAGTGCGTCCGGTTGCGCCTGCCATCGGCAGACGTTCCGTCCTTGCCATATATTCCCACCTTTTGCGGGGAGGCTGCAACTGCCTGTGGGCGGGCGCTCCGCTCAGCCCTTGATGGTGGCGGAAAGCCAGTTCGCCGCTTCGTCAAGCTCGGCCCGGGTGTTGGCGTTCAGGAACGGATCCGGCCCGCCGGTTGGGGATTCGAAGTTCACGACGACGAAACCGCAACTGGCAAGGAAAGCGCGCACGCCCTGGCTCTTGGCTGTCTGGCGCCAAGAATCGAGCGTGTCGGCGAGGTCGACCGGCCACAGGCCGACGACCGGGTGGTCCCGATCGCCTGACGCCGCGATGACGATCCGGGTTTCGCCATCGCGGGCCGCATCGAGCTGGGCCACGAGATCCACCGGGAAGAAGGGGGTATCGATCGGCACCGTGGCGATGAAGCTCGGTCGCGCGGGCAGCGCCGCGGCCCAGCGCATTCCCGCCAATATGCCGGCCAGCGGCCCCGTATCCGGCCGGTCGTCGGCGAGAACTGGCAGCCCCGTCGATGCGAAGCGGGCCGGATCACCGTTGGCGTTGATGGCCAGCGATGTGACCTGGTCACGGAAACGGGCGACGACGCGGTCGATCAGCGGCACGCTGCCGAATTCGACGAACGCCTTTTCGCGCCCCATCCGGACGGAATTGCCTCCTGCGAGGATGACACCTGCGACGGTCATCGGCTCCTGTTTCTGTTGAGGAGCATGAAGGCTCCGCCGGCGATGAGCCCCCAGAATGCCGCACCGACCCCAAAGAAGGAAAGCCCCGAAGCCGCCGTCACGAAGGTCACCATCGCCGCATCCCGATGCGCGGGCGCCGAGATCGCACCGGCGAGCGCGCCGGCGAAAGCGCCGAACAGGGCCAGGCCGGTGGCGGCCTGGATCAGCACCGGCGGCGCCACGGTGATGAGTGCTGCCGCGAGCGTCGCCGCGA
The DNA here is from genome assembly GCF_000380505.1 of Kaistia granuli DSM 23481. Taxonomy (GTDB): domain Bacteria; phylum Pseudomonadota; class Alphaproteobacteria; order Rhizobiales; family Kaistiaceae; genus Kaistia; species Kaistia granuli. The sequence continues at coordinate 643,490 of NZ_AQYH01000010.1, forward strand.
GGCCGAGGAAGAGATAGAACACGCCCGCCGACACCGAAGCGACCCAGCGCCGTGCGGGATCGGGATGGGCGTCGGGACCGGCGCACATCGCGGCGGTAAGGGCTGCGAAGTTGAGCGTGTGGCCGCCGAACGGCGCGGCGAGGATGCTGACGATGCCGGTGCCGACAAAGACCGGCCCGACCGGCGGCTCATAGCCATTGGCCTTCATGACCGCGATACCGGGGAGGTTCTGCGACGCCATGGTGACGATGAAGAGCGGGATGGCCAGCGAGATCAGGCCCTGCAGTGTGAATACCGGCCAAACGAAAACGATGTCGGGCGTGATGTGATCGATCGACCAGCCATCCGCCGGCGCGGTCCAGATGATCAGCGCGACCGCCGTGGCGACCGCCGCCGGTACCGCCCAGATCCGCTTGATCCGTCCGACGATCGCCCAGGCCAGCACGACGGGAATCGCGAGCGCCGGCTCCACGCCGACGGCCTTGGCGGGGGCGAGGCAGAGGCTGAGCAGGATGCCGGCCAGCATCGCGCTCGCCAGCACCGGCGGGATGGATGAAACGAGCCGGCCGAATGGCTTGATCAGCCCGGCCGCGATGATCAACACGCCAGCGAGGACGAAGGCGCCGACGGCGGCCGGGAAGCCGCCCTGGATCAGGCCGGTCGCGGCGAACAGGACGGAGCCCGGAGTCGACCAGGCGATGCTGATCGGGATCCGGTAGCGCCAGCTGAGGAAGATCGAGAGCAGGCCTTGCGCGAAACAGATCGCCATCAGGCCGGAGGCAGCTTGCGCAGGGGTGGCGCCAACGGCCGTAAACCCTTGCAGTACAACCGTAAAGACGCCGGCAAAGCCAACGAAGGCGGCGATGATGCCGGCCAGGATCGGTTGCATCAGCCCGACGGGGCGGGTCGCGCGGACAGGATGGGTCGACGGCCGGTCCGCCGCGTCGAAACGGGCGGCTGGCGCCTCGGCTCGGATATCCATTGCAAGGGCCTCGATTGCATTCACCGAGCAAATTGTTAGATTGGATCCAATCGACAGGCAAGGGCGGATCGTGCTTGTCTCGCACAGCTCTGGAGGAATCGGACATGACGGCTGCGTTGTCGGAGCTGGTGCAATCCGCGGCGCCGCGGTTTCGCACGGCGACCGAATTCGTCGAGGCAACGCTCCGCGAGGCCATCCTTTCCGGGGCGATCGCACCGGGAACGCCGTTGCGGCAGGAGGAGCTGGCGGCGACCTTCAAGGTGAGCCGGATGCCGATTCGTGAGGCTTTGCGCCAACTTGAGGCGCAGGCCCTCGTCGATTTCGAGCCGCACCGCGGCGCTGTCGTCGTCCAGATCACGCTGCTGGATGCCATGGACAACTACGCCATCCGCGCGGCGCTGGAGCCGCAGGCACTCCGCCATTCGATCCCGCATCTGAGCGAGACGGATTTCGACCTTGCCGAGGAGTTGCTGGCCGAGATCGACCAGGAGACCGACCCCGGCCGCATGGGTGAACTGAACCGGCGCTTCCATATGACGCTCTACGCACAGGCCGGCTTGCCGCGCCTGATTGCGCTGACAGAACAACATCTTGCGACGGCCGACCGACATCTGCGCTTCCATCTCGCGGCCGTCGGCGACATGGGCCAGGACGAGCATCGGGAGCTGCTGTCGGCCTGCCGGGACCGCGACGTGGAACGCGCCGTGGCGACGCTTTCGCGCCATCACAACCGCGCCCGCGAGGCGATGAGCGCCTATTTTGCCTCGCGCGACGGCGGCAAAGCCTGAGCGGCGACGCTTGCGCGAGCCGTCGGCGCGGCCCTATAGAACGCGAGGCCGAGGCGGGCGGCGGTGCGTGGCCCGTGTCCGGAGCGCCAGATCGGCCGGGTTTCCGTTAGCCTGGCGTCACCCCTCTGTTACCCAGGATGCTGCCGATGACCGCGACGCCCTACCGCCCGGCCCGATCTTGAGCGAGATCGGGATCGATCCCGCCGCCGACGACGCCTCGGCGCTTGCCGGCATGGGCTGGTCGGATTTCTTCGCCGAGCAGGTCGAGCCCGACGAAGCGGCTCTCGAGCGTATGCGGATCGCCACGGTGCACCGGGCGCGGATGAGCGCCGTCTCGGTTGATGGACCCGTCCGGCTGACGCTGCCGGTCCACACCAACACCGGCGACTACGCCGTCGGCGACTGGGTGCTCGTCGAGCCGGAGACGCATCTGCTGCGCCGCCGGCTGGAGCGGCGGACGCTGCTGTCTCGCCGCGTCGAAGGCGGCACGCAGCCGCAGCTGACCGCCGCCAATGTCGACACGCTGTTCATCGTCACCTCCTGCAATGCCGATTTCAACGTCGCCCGACTCGAGCGCTATCTGGCGCTCGCCAACCAGGCCGGCACGCATCCGGTGATCCTGCTCACCAAGGCCGATACGGTCGCGGATGCCGAAAGCTATGCGACGCAGGTGGCGACGCTGCAGCGCGGGCTCGATTGCGTCACGCTGGACGGGCGCAGTGGCGAGGCCGCGTCAGAGCTCGCGCCCTGGTGCGGGGCAGGGCGGACGGTGGCGCTGATCGGCTCCTCCGGCGTCGGCAAGTCGACGCTCTTGAACACGCTGGCCGGTCCCGATCAGGACGCACCGCAACAGACCGGCGGCATCCGCGAGAGCGACGCCAAGGGCCGCCACACCACGACCTCGCGCTCGCTGCACCGGATCGCCGGCGGCGGCTGGGTGATCGATACGCCCGGCATGCGGACGCTGCATGTCAGCGACGCGGCCGAAGGCATCGACCAGCTGTTCGCCGAGATCACCGAACTGGCGCCGAACTGCCGTTTTCGCGATTGCACGCATGAGCACGAGCCGGGCTGCGCCGTGCAGGCGGCGGTCAAGGCCGGCACGCTCGATCCCGACCGCCTCGATCGCTGGCGCAAGCTGCAGGACGAGAACCGCGCCAAGACGCCGGTGCTGAAGGGCCCGAAGGGCAACAAGCGCCGCTGAAGGGGCGAACCGAGCGCGTCAGTGGAACGGGCGCACTTCGACGGGGGCCCGGCAGGCGATCGCGGCCTTGCGGCCCCAGGCCAGCGCCTCGTCCAGGTTCGCGGCTTCCAAGACCCAGAAGCCGCCTATGTGCTCCTTGGCTTCCGTGTAGGGTCCGTCGGTGACGACGATCTCGCCATTGGCCTTGGCCCGCAGCGACTTCGCACTCGCCACCGGCTTCAGGCCGCCCACGAAGATCGTGGCGCCCGCCGCCTGCATCTCGGCGTTGAGCGCATCGATATCGCGGTCCATGGCCGCGTCTTCGGCGACGAAAGGGTCGTAGTCGTCGGGATGGTGAATGGCGACCAGATACTGCGTCATGGTTCCTCCTGAGCGAGTTCGCGCGCCTCGGCTAATTGGTCTCTCGTTCCCCTGCCGAACGAGCGGCCCGGAATTCGACAACCGCCGAGGGATTCTTCGATGCGGTCTGGGCGCTGAGTTAATCCTCGGACCCGATCACCAAGACCGCTGGCTGGCGCAAGGCGGAGCACGAGAACCGCGCCAAGACACCGGTGCTGAAGGGGCCAAAGGGCAACAAGCGCCGGTGACGGGCCTCTCCGCCTTAATGGGCCGTTATAGTGGGCAGAATCCTGCTCAGCGCGGACTTCAACTTGTCTAGCTTGGGGTCGCGCATTGTGCGGGTCACCCAGCTTTCGAACGCCACTTTAGAGTTACCCTTAAGGTGCTTCGCCGCCAGCGCGAGAAGGGCCTTGTTGTCGAAATTGGCCAGCAAGGTCGGCAGGTCTCGCCTTCCGATGGCATCATCAATCCGGTCGCGCGCCTCCTTGGCAACTGCTGCGACGTCCAGCGCTTCGGTACGTTCAGCATAAATTGCCGCAAGATCTGCGGGTGATTTCACATCCTTGAAGTCGATCTTCTTCAACGTGCGATCGATCCGTCTGCGGCAGTAGCGCAGCACAACCTCATCAATTGAGCCGGGTCTGGAGACCTCCATGAGGACTTCATCCAAAAGCGCTCCGAGTTTAGCTTCAATTTCAGTGTTTTGAAACTTCTCTTCTTCCAGGATGGCGGTAGCGACTTCCGGATGCAGGAGTAGGTTCTCTATCTCCGAGACGGGGAGTGTGCCGACCCCGAATTCGGCAAGAAGTCTCTTGTCCTCATCACTGTAGTCATCGGCGTCAACAAGACCTGCACATGTTACGCGAGTGAGGCTCGCGTTCCTCCGCATGGTAGCAACTGCGTGAATGACATTTTCGCAGGGGCCTCGCGGTAGCACCGTCCAGTCGGGATAACAGGCTCGGTAGATTGCGAGATCGAGGCTGGCACCGGTGCCTTCAACGAACAAAATTGGTTTGCGGCTGCCGAGGATTAGCGTTGCGACTTCTTCGCTGAAGCCGCTGTCTTCGGGAACCTGTTCGATCTCCCACAAGCCAGGCGCCCGATAACTACGGATGACGAACTTCTGGCTGGGCCGCGAGGCGGCAAATTCGAGGTCGTGGGTAATCACAAGAAAGGCGCAATCAGGACGTGCCGCTTCCGCCTCGTCCCAAAGTTTGCCCAGAATTGCGCGGTGGACATGGAGTTCCGGTTCGTCGAAAATCAAGGTTGAATCTGGTTCAGCGACCAGAACTTGGCCGAGCATGTAAAAGACCGCTCGCTCTCCATCGCTCATTTCGGCCGCGCTGTAGGACGACTGCCCAGCTGCCGCTATCTTGATGTCGTCTCCCGTGATCTCAAGGCTGCGATGAGGGAGAATTCTTTCCCAGATGGCTGTCAGCTTCTGAAAGCGCGTCAGTTTCGGCTTTTCGAGCGTGCCTGCATGTATGGAGTTGTGAGTCTGTAATGCTACGTTAGATTGTTCAGCAAATAGCGATTGCACAAGAAAATCATAGTCATTTAGAAGATTAGTCTCAGCGCTGTTTCCCCATCTTCTGCTGTTTCTATAGCCCATTCCTTCTTCACGTTCCACGTCTGCGTAGCCAAAACGCAATCCATTCTGTGCCTTCACCTGGCTGATTTTCGCAACGGTCGGATTGAGGCGCAAAGAACGATGAGCGGAAATGCGGTGGGCATTCATGCCCAATTCTTTTTCAGCGCGTGCTGCTAGGCGCGTTTTGCCGCTACCATTCGCTCCGACGAAGAAAGTGGAAGAGCCAGGCACCAGCTCGATCTCAACGGGCTTAAGCGACAAATCTGGAACGCTGAAGATAAAGGACATTCGTGATCACCCCGGTTGGTCACGAATGTCTAGCTAGATTGTTGGTGCACGCCAAGGTAGAATGATGGGTGTCGAAATGCTACGGGAGTAGAAGAAATATAGATTTTCGGCACACCTCATGCTCACATCGGAATAACGACATTTGTGAAGTGAAGCGCGTTGCTCCAGGGCGGGCTGACGGCTCATTGGCCGCTCATTTTAGCGGCGAGTAGCCGTTCAGACCCGTGCCTCAAGCAACCATCAAAAGTCGCGGGGCACTGTAGCCGAGACAATTGGGTGCTACTTCAGATCTCTCCAGCGCTACTTCACCCCCTTCTTGCCGCCTCGATTGCGGCGACGTCGATCTTCTTCATGTCCATCATCGCCTCGAAGGCGCGCCTGGCTTCCTCGCCGCCGGCCGCCATCGCCTCGGTCAGCACGCGTGGCGTGATCTGCCAGGACACGCCCCATTTGTCCTTGCACCAGCCGCACGCACTCTCCTGGCCACCATTGCCGACAATGGCGTTCCAGTAGCGATCGGTCTCTTCCTGGTCGTTGGTGGCGATCTGGAACGAGAAGGCTTCGCTCTGCCGGAACGCCGGTCCGCCATTGAGGCCGATGCAGGGGATGCCGGCGACGGTGAAATCAACCACCAGGACGTCGCCGGCTTTGCCGGATGGGAAGTCGCTGGGGGCGCGATGGATGGCGCCCACCGAACTGTCTGGAAATGTCTCGGCGTAGAAGCGGGCCGCCGCCTCGGCGTCCTTCTCGTACCAGACGCAGATCGTGTTCTTGGCAATCGCCATCGCGTGTCCTTTCGCGGCCGGGGCCGAATTGCGAAATGCTTTCCCGTCCTGCGGGCAGGGGCCTCGTGAAATCTTGGAATGCATGGGCCCGATGCGTGGTTCCGACGGCGGCGTCTGAACTTGCGCACGGGTCGTGGCGGCGAGGCCGACTGTAACCAAATCGTGCGCTGGCGTGACAGCGAAAGAATTGAGGCTTGTACCGGTCTTCTGTATTTTGGCGTCGCCGTGTCGAGCCTCTCTCCGAATAGCCAATAACAATTCGTCTGTATTCCATATTGCTTTTCATCCGGCAGTTCATGCCAAGCAAGATCTGCGGATTTTTGTGGAGATGCGCCATGATTTCAAGGCGATTTCTGTCTTTCCTGATGCTTTCTTCCGGCTTCTGCATCCTGAGCGCGCAGGCGCAGACGATCACCGGCACGCCGGGATCGCCGAGCGCGACGCAGACGATCGACGGCCACACGATCCCGCCGCCGCCACTGCCCTTCGGCGGGGTGATCAATCTCGACGCCGCCAACTCGAAGCCGTTCTGGCCGCCGCGGGTGGTGCCGCCGGCCGGCGCGCCCAACATTCTGCTGATCATGACGGATGATGCCGGCTATGGCGTTTCCGGCACGTTCGGCGGCGTCATTCCGACGCCGGCGCTCGATAGGGTAGCCCAGGCGGGGCTGCGCTACACGCAGTTTCATTCGACCGCGCTCTGCTCGCCGACGCGGGCGGCGCTGATCACCGGCCGCAACCACCACTCGGTCGGCTTCGGCGTCATCACCGAGCAGTCGACTGGCTTCCCGGGCTATGATTCCGTCATCGGCCCGGAGAACGCGACGATCGGCGAGATCCTGAAGGAGAACGGCTACAAGACCTCGTGGTTCGGCAAGGAGCACAACACGCCGAGCTTCCAGTACAGCCTCTCCGGTCCGTTCGACCAATGGCCGGTCGGCATGGGCTTTGACTATTTCTATGGCTTCATGGGCGGCGAGACCAACCAGTGGACGCCCTATCTGTTCCAGAACACGACCCAGGTGTTCCCTTGGATCGGCCGTCCCGGCTACAATCTGACGACCGATCTCGCCGACAACGCGATCGACTATTTGAGGCAGACCAGCGCCTCGGCGCCGGACCAACCGTTCTTCCTCTATTTCGTTCCCGGCGGCACGCATGCGCCGCACCAGCCGACGCCCGAATGGATCGCCAAGTTCAAGGGCAAGTTCGACATGGGCTGGAACGCCATGCGCGACGAGATCTTTGCCAACCAGAAGCGGCTTGGCGTCATTCCGGAGAACACCGCCCTGACGCCCTGGCCGGACAGCCTGCCGAAATGGGATACGCTTTCCGCCGACGACAAGAAGATGTTCGCTCGCCAGGCCGAGGTCTACGCCGCCTATGTCGCCTATACCGATCATGAGATCGGCCGGGTGATCCAGGAAATCGAGGACCAGGGCAAGCTGGACAATACCCTGATCATCTATATCGAGGGTGACAATGGCACGAGCGCGGAGGGCTCGACGCTCGGCACGCCGTTCGATCTCGCCGCGATCCAGGGCATCGACGTTCCGGTCCAGGACCAGCTGAAGTTCTACGATGTCTGGGGCTCCGACCAGACGACGCCGCATATGTCGGTCGCCTGGTCCTGGGCCTTCGACACGCCGTTCAAATGGACCAAGCAGATCGCCTCGCATTTCGGCGGCACGCGGCAGGGCATGGCGATGGCATGGCCGGCGCGCATCCGCGACGCCGGCGGCATCCGGACCCAGTTCCACCACATGATCGACATCGTGCCGACGATCCTGGAGGCGACGGGAGTCCAGGCGCCTGTCACCGTCAACGGCATCGCGCAGCGCCCGATCGAGGGCGTAAGCATGAGCTACAGCTGGGACAAGTCGAGCCAGGGCGTGCCGTCGGCCCGCACCACCCAGTATTTCGAGATGTTCGGCGACCGCGCGATCTATCACGACGGCTGGATCGCCTCGACGAAACCGCCGCAGCCGCCCTGGCTGCTCGGGCTCGCCAAGATGCCGGACGTGATCGATGGCTATGACTGGGAGCTCTACAATATCATGGAGGACTATTCGCAGAACAACGACGTCGCCGCGCAAAACCCCGAGAAGCTGCAGGAGCTGAAGGACCTGTTCCTGGTCGAGGCATCGAAATACAACGTGTTTCCGCTCGACAATTCGATCGTGCAGCGTCTTCTGGCGCCACGTCCGAGCGCCACGGCCGGGCGGAACAGCTTCTCCTATGCCGGGCGCGTTTCCGGCATTCCGCCCAGCGCCGCGCCGGATCTCCTGACCAAGTCCTATACCATCACGGCCGAGGTCGAGATCCCGCAGGGCGGGGCGGAGGGCATGCTGGCGACGATGGGCGGCCGGTTCGGCGGCTATGGGCTCTATCTGGTCCAGGGCAAGCCGGTCTTCCTCTATAACCTGCTGGCGCTCCAGCGCTTCCGCTGGGCCGGCAACGATGCGTTGACGCCGGGCAAGCACACCATCGTGTTCGACTTCACCTATGACGGGCCGGGCGCGGGCAAGGGCGGCACGGGCGTGCTCAAGGTCGACGAGCAGGAGGTTGCCCGCCAGACGGTTCCGCACACCACACCGTTCCTGATGACGATCGACGAGACCTTCGACGTCGGCGTCGATACGCGCAGCGGGGTCGAGGACAGCGACTACCAGCTGCCCTTCGCCTTCACCGGCAAGCTGGATGGGATCACCTTCAAGCTCGGCCCGACCCAGCTCGGCGCTGCCGAGCAGGCAGCGGCGCGGACCAAGCTGGCACGGGCGAGCGACTAGGTCGGTTCGCGGTCGCCCTTGGAAGACGGGCAGGGCGGCGCGTTCCGGGAGAGGTGCGCCGCCTTCAGTCCAGCATGCCGACCAGGCCGACGACGACCGGGCCCATCAGCGGCAGCAGGACGTTCGAGATGGCGTAGGTGACGGTATAGCCAATCACCGGCGTCGAATTGCCGGCGATCGAGACCAGGGCGCTGATCGACGGCGTGCTGCAATGCTGGCCGGCGATGGCGCCGAGCAGGATCGGCGCTTCGATCTTCAGGAGATAGTGGCCGATATAGAGCGAGATCAGCGCCGGCACGGCGGAGACCAGGATCGCCAGCACCGGCAGCACCAGGCCGTATTGCTTCAAGAGGGCGAACGCGTCCGGTCCGACCGACAGGCCGACCGCCGCGATGAAGGTCGCGAGACCGAAATCCTTCATGAACTGGGCCGCCTGCGGCGGGATCCCGCCATATTGCGGGCGGTGCATGTGAAGCCAGCCGAAGACGAGGCCCGACACCAGCGCGCCGCCGCCCGTTCCAAGCGTCAGGTTCAGTGCCCCGATCCGCAGGCTGAGCTCGCCGAGCCCCAGGCCGACGACGATGCCGAGTCCCAGCATGATGAAGTCGGTCGCCGATGTCGCGGGCAGCGGGTGCCCGAGGGCAGGGGCGGCCCGCGCGATCGCTGCCTCGGTGCCATAGAGGGTCAGCACGTCGCCCTCCTGGAGCGTCGTTCCGGGAAGGGAGGGGACGGACTGGCCCAGGCGGCGGATATGCGAGATGAAGACGCCTCGTCTCTGTTCGGCGCTGGCCATGCGGCGGAGATCGCGGATCCGGCGCCCGTTTACTTCGCGGCGCGTCAGGACGACCTCGCGCTCGACCAGCGGGACCGTCTCGCCCGCCGGCATCGGCACTTCCTGGTCGAAGCGTTCGCTGACGGCGATGACGGCCCGGCGCCGGCCGATCACCAGGACGATATCGTCGGCCTCCAGCACGGTCTCGGCGGTCGGTTCGCTGAACACGCCGTCCCGGCCGACCCGCCCGATGGTGACGACGCCGTTGACGCTGTTCTCCAAGGCGCCGACGCTGCTGCCGGCGTTCGATCCGGCCAGGAAGGCGCGGGAAACGATCTCGGGAACGCCGTTCTCCTTGTCGGAATCGTCCTCGGCACCCAGTTGCCGCGCCAGCTCGGCCGAGGCCTCGCGCACGTCGACGCCGAGCAGCAGCGGGCCGATCTGCGTGGTGAAGACGACGATCGCGACGAGGCCGAAGAGGTAGGTGACGCTATAGGCGGTCGCCATGTTGGCCTGTAGCCGCGCCACCTCGGCGGCTGGCATGGCGAGGCGGGCGATGGCGTCGGAGGCGGTGCCGAGGACGGCGGATTCGGTCGCCGAGCCCGCGAACAGGCCGGAAGCGGTGCCGTGATCGAGCCCGAACAGGAGGATGGCGCCGACCAGGAGCAGCAGGACGGCGCCGACCTCGACGAAGGACAGGATGCCGTAGCGCCAGCCACCGCGGATGTTGGTGAAGAACTGCGGGCCGGCCGTGAAGCCGAGGGCGAAGATGAACAGGGCGAAGGCGGTGTTCTTCAGATCGGCGTCGATCGTCACCCCGAGCTGGCCGATGGCCAGCGCGACGAACAACGTTCCGCATACCCCGCCGATCTGGATCGGCCCGATGCGGAGCTTGCCGATCAGATAGCCGAGGGCCAGGCAAAGGAAGAGCGCAACAACCGGCTGTTCAATGAATGCCACGATTGAATCCCGGCTTTGCGGCGCAGTAGACGATCATGACTATTCGCCGTTTCCTCTCGCTTCGCAAGAGTAGCGTCGCCGCGTTGCTGGATGGGCGAGAGTATCCGTTCGAGCGACCTGGCGCCGGAGGTGGCGGTCTCCGGCGCTTGGCTCCGTGGCGGCGCCTCGACGTCGCGGGACGCCTATGAGAGATATTTCTTGAACCAGTCGATCGTTCGCTGCCAGGCAAGATCGGCGGCAGCCTTGTCGTAGCGCGGGGTCGAGTCGTTGTGAAAGCCGTGGTTGGCGCCGGGATAGACATAGGCCTCGTAGGTCTTGCCATTCGCCTTCAGCGCCGCCTCATAAGCCGGCCAGCCTTCATTGATGCGGGTGTCCAGTTCGCCATAATGCAGCAGGATTGGAGCCTTGATCTTCGGCACGTCCTCGTCCTTGGGCTGGCGGCCATAGAAGCCAACGGCGGCACCGAGTTCGGGATAGGCGACCGCCGCCGCGCTGGCGACGCCGCCGCCATAGCAGAAGCCGACAATGCCGACTTTCCCGGTGGTTGCATCGTTCTTCATCAGGTATTCGACCGCCGCGAAGAAGTCGTTCATCAGCTTGGTCGGATCGACCTGCTGTTGCAGCTCGCGGCCCTTTTCATCATTGCCGGGATAGCCACCCTTGGAGCTCAGGCCGTCCGGCGCGAGGGCAATGAATCCCGCCTTGGCGAGGCGGCGGGCGACGTCCTCGATATAGGGATTGAGGCCGCGGTTCTCGTGCACGACAACGACGGCCGGCAGCTTGCCCTCGACCTTGGCCGGGCGGACCAGATAGCCGCGTACTTCGCCATGGCCGTTGGGCGAGGGATAGGTGACGTATTCGGCAACAATGTCCGGATCGGTGAAGGGTACCTGCTGGGCCAGCGCGTAATTCGGGCTCATCGAGGCCAGCAGCGCTGCCGCCGTGATGCCGCCGACGGCGAATTTCGCCGCGCGGTCGAGGAATTCGCGCTTGGTGATCCGGCCATGGGCGTAGAAATCGTAGAGCTCGAGCAGTTCGGGATGAAAGTCCCTGGCGGTCAGTCGGGTCATCTTGGCCTCGTTGGCTGGAGGGGCAGGGTGGCGCCGTCGCTGGATGGTCGATGATCCATCCGTGGTCGCGCCATGACAAGCGTTTTGGACCGGCGACAGGCATCGCAATGCGGCCTATCGGTTGTATCCATGCAGCCATCCGGCGGGCGCGACGATGCCCCACGGTCTCGCGCCAAGGTTTTCCTTGGCGGCGGCGCGATGGCGCTCTATCTCCATCCTGCCTTTACGGCCGCCAGACTGGTCCGTCGGACGGCCGGTATCCTGCATCAAGACGGGCGGGGAGAGATTGAATCCAGTGGCGGCCGGAGGCCCCTCATGACGGCGAACCCGCAGGCCGGCACGCGCCGCCGCGCGGCCCTCCATGCCAGTCGGCGGGCCGGCTTCGTCGTGCTCGGATTCGTGTTTCTGGCGCTGGGGATCATCGGCGCCTTCCTGCCGGTCATGCCGACGACGATCTTCCTGATCCTGGCGGCATGGAGCTTCGGCCGGTCCTCGCCACGCCTTGAGGCGTGGATGCTCGCCCATCCGAGATTCGGCGGCGTGCTGCGCGACTGGCGTGCCCATGGCGCCATACCGCGCCGGGCCAAATGGATGGCCTGTGGCGGTATCACGCTCGGCTATGCGGTGTTCTGGCTCTCGGCCCATCCGCCTCTGTGGCTCGCCATCCTCGTCGCCGCCGCGATGCTCGCCAGCGCCGTCTGGATCGTGACGCGGCCAGAACCGGCCGCCGCCGGATTGGCCGCGCCGGAGTAGACCTGACAAGAAGGACGGGCCGGCGTCGAGCCGGCCCGTTCGGGTTTTATGTGTTAGGCCGCGAGGCCCCGGGTCAGATCCATCGCCTGCCGTTCGAACAGCTTGCGATAGATTCCGCCCTCGGTGCGGACCAACTGCTCGTGCGTGCCTTCTTCCGCGATTCGGCCGCGGTCGAAGACGAGCAAACGGTCGAGCGCCCGCACCGTCGACAGCCGGTGGGCGATGACGATCGCCGTGCGGCCTTCCATCAGCCGCTCCATCGCCTCCTGGATCAGCGCCTCGGATTCGGAATCAAGGCTCGATGTCGCCTCGTCCAGGATCAGGATCGGTGCGTCGGCCAGGAAGGCGCGAGCAAGCGCCACACGCTGGCGTTCGCCGCCCGACAGCTTGACGCCTCGTTCACCGACCAGCGTGGCATAGCCTTGCGGCAGCCGCTCGATGAAATCATGCGCGTTGGCGAGCCGCGCCGCCTCGATGATCTCGGACATCGACGCGCCGGGCCGCGCATAGGCAATGTTGTCCGCCAGCGAGCGGTGGAACAGGATCGGCTCCTGCTGCACGATGGCGATCTCGCCCCGCAGCGACGACTGCGTGACATGGGCGATATCCTGCCCGTCGATGACGATGCGGCCGTCCGTGACATCGTAGAGACGCTGGATCAGCTTGACGAAGGTCGTCTTGCCGGAGCCCGAATGGCCGACCAGGCCGATCTTCTCGCCCGCCTTGATGGTGACGTCAAAATCCTTGTAGAGCGGCTTTTCGTGGCCGGCATAGTGGAAGGTGACGTCGTCGAAGCGGATCTCGCCAGCGCCGACGCGCATCGGAATTGCGTCCGGCCGGTCCTCGATGCCGAGCGGCTGGGCGTGCAGGGCTACCAGCTCCTCCATGTCGTTGACCGAGCGCTGCAGGTTGCGGATATGCACGCCGACATCGCGCAGATAGCCCTGCAGCAGGAAGAAGGCCGTCAACACGAAGGTGACGTCGCCGGGCGTCGCCTGACCCTGCCACCACAGCATCAGCACGGTGCCGATGATGGCGCCGCGCAGCAGTACCAGCAGGATGCCCTGCGCCGTGCCGTTATTGGTGCCGCGGACCCAGGTGCGCGAGGTGCGCGAGCGCCATTTGGCGACGACGCGCGCGAGCCGGCTGTCCTCGCGATCCTCGGCGCCGAACGCCTTGACGACGGCATTGCAGGAAACTGCGTCGGCGAGCGAGCCGCCGAGCTTGGTGTCCCACTGGTTGGCGAGGCTGGCCGCCGGTGCGACGTAGAACAGCGACAGCGACACGGTCATGGCGATGTAGAGGACCGAGCCGGCGGCGACGATCAGGCCCATCACCGGCCAGTACGAGCCGAGCAGGATCGTCGTGCCGACCAGCATGACGAGCGACGGCAGCAGCGCGAGCAGCAGCGTGTCGTTCAGCAGGTCGAGCGCCCACATGCCGCGCGTGATCTTGCGCACGGTCGAGCCGGCGAACGCGTTGGCGTGCCAGTTGGTCGAGAAGCGCTGCACGCGATGGAAGGCGTCGCCGGCAATGTCGGTCATCATGTTCAGCGTCAGCCGGATGATGGCGAGGAAGGCGACATGGCGCAGCGCCATCATGCCGACGCCGAGCGCCATCAGGGCCGCGAACGCCGAAAGCGCCGCCGAAAGGGCAGCCTCGCGGTCGGTGATGCCGCCCGCCAGCGCGTCGACCAGGCGGCCGGCATAGAGCGGCAGCAGCACGTCGGCCATGGTCGAGACCAGCACGGTCACGGCGATGCCGGCGATCAGCAGCGGCTGATGCCGCCAATGGGCGAAGGTGAAACCCAGCACCGTCGTGAAGGCGTCGGCGCGCCATCGGATACGGAATCGGGGGAATCTGAATCGAGTCATGGTGCCAATCCGGACGCGCCGACGGCGCTGATCCGGTCCCGGAAAAAAGAAAGGAATGACGGCGAGCGACGCGCAATCGAGGCACGGACGTTCGCGGCTAATACACGGAGTAGCGGGGTGGCGGGTTTCGGTGGGCCCCGGTTATGGACCGGAACAGAACCCGCGGAACGTCCGAACTACGCTCGGGGAAAACCCGAGGCTGGTACAGCCGGGGCGATGATCATATGCAGCGATGCCATGCAAATCCCCCCACGTTCGGAGTTGAAGAGATAGCGTTTATAGACGCGTTGCCTTCGAGTGCCAAGAGTGCACGGGACGGCAAGGCGCACACGTCCGCCGATTGTGGCGACGGGGCAACAGAGTCTGGTGTGTCATCAACCGGGGTAGCGGGGAAATCATGCGGGCGGAATACTTTGAAGCATTCCCGCCAAGTCTCTGATCGTCATCATGAAACGACAGAGCCGGGATCTTGCCCGACGGCAAGCCGGTAGCCTCCGGTCGCGTGGCCGGCATTGCAGCAAGTCGGAAGGCGGGCGATCGAGGTGGCAAAGGGGAGCGTCCTATGCTCCCCATCGGCCTATTGCGACGGGGAGGGCAATGGCCTCCCCGCCGACGGTCTGGGCGCCGAGGCTTAGTCCAGGGGAATCGCCGCGGGGAAAGTCCACTCGCCGCTCAGTATGGGCTGCTCCGGGCGATAGAGCCGCGCCGTATAGTTCCAGCCCTCGACCACAGGCAGGCAGTTCGCGATCTTGCCGTCACAGCCGCCAAACTGGATCGTCACCGAACCGTCCGCGTTCTTCTCCGCGGTGATGTCGTTGACCGAATAGGCGTTGTGGTCGTTCTTCTCGAAGAAGCCCTGCTCGTTGTAGACGCTGACGGACCAGAAGGCCTGCACCGGAACATCCTTCGGGACGTTGATGGTGTAGATCGTCTTGCCGTCGTTCTTCGCGGGCGTGAAGCTCTGGTAGTTGGCCTCGCTGTCAGGAAGGCCACCCCAGCCGGCGGCCGTGCCGATCAGGTGCTGGACGGGATCGACCTGTTCGCGGGTTCCGAATGCGCCGCGAAACGACGTCTGGTACTTGGCCAGCGTGAGCAGCCCATTGCGGATGTCGGTGAGGTTGTCCTGGTTCCAGTCCGGCAGCTCGAGCTTTCCGGGGGCCTTCTGGGTGATCTCGATCGCATCCTGAAGCCTGTGGACCGCCTCGACATCCTTGGGGTCGTTGGGATCGACAAGGGTCCGGATAGCCGCAAAGGCATACCGCGTGCCGAACGTGTCCTGGGTGAGCGTCACGGTTTCCTTCCCGTGGGCGACGATCGGCACGTAGTGGTCCTGGTCGACGATCATCATCGACATGTAGCGCTCGCCTGAATCCGGCAGGGTCAGCGTCACGGGGCCGCCGGCGAGATCGAACACTGCGAACGAATAGAGCGTATCCCGATTCATACGGATGACGGTCTGGTTGTCGATCGAAGCCGGCTCGCGGGAGTGGTGGAACTTGCCCAGCGCGCCGACTACCTTCGCGTTCATCGCAAGGTAGTTGTCCGTCTCCGCGCGGACGAAGTTGTCCGTGGTAACCGGTTGCTTACTGTCTTGCGCCTGAGCGAAGGCTCCGCTCGTCAATGCAACCGAAGCCAATACGAGACCGATCCCAGCCGAGCGAAACATAGACATACCTCTTCATACGAGTCTGCGCTGCGTAATGCGGCGGGACCTTTCCACACGGCTTGAGTGAGCGCAACCTAAATGCCAACCGATACCGGGCCCGCCACTTAAGGTAGGCCCATCCCATGACGGGCGTAAAACAGCCCGTCATCCAAGCCTTGCTGGCCGAGCGATCACGCCGCCCGCAGGAATAGCGAGGCGCCAAAACGCACTCGGCCCGGACGTGCCGGGCCGAGGTTTCTTGTCGGAAGTGGTGTCGGGATCAGCCGATCTTCTTGCCGCGGGCGACGTCCTGGTCGAAGCAGAGGTCGAGGATGCGCTGCACCTCGGCGGCGCGGCGGAAGCTCGGGTCGCCGTTGACGCCGGACTGGCATGCCTTGACGAAGCGCTCATAGGTCGTCGGTACCGGCGGGCACTCGACCTTCTTCCAGGCCTGCGTGTCGATGTCGGCGCCGGCGCAGATCCTGAGCGACGAGGCCTTGCCGTCGGTCTTGACCTCGAGTGCGCCTTCGGTGCCGTAGAGCGTCAGCGACAGGTCGTTGGCATGGCCGGTGGCGAAGCGGGTCGCCGTGATGACGCCAAGCGCGCCATTGGCGAATTCCGTCATCATCACGACCGAGTCGTTGGCATCGAGCTTGTACTCGTCGATCTGGTCGTTCGGCGCCTTGTGGAAGGTCTTCAGGCGGCTGTCGACCGACTGGATCGAGCTGTCGGCGCCGAAGGAGGCGAAATCGACGATGTGCACGCCGACATCGCCGAGCACGCCCTTCGAGCCATGCTCTTCCGACAGGCGCCAGAGCCAGCGCGATTCGGTGCGCCAGTCGCCCCACTGCTTGCCGACCAGCCAGCTCTGCAGATAGGACGCCTCGACATGACGAATGGCGCCGATCTTGCCGGCGCTGACCAGTTCGCGCGCCTTCTGCAGGGCCGGCGAATTGCGATAGGTCAGGTTGACCATGTTGATGACGCCCTTCGCCTCGGCCGTCTCGGCCATTTCGAGGGCGAGCGGGTAGCTGGTCGCCAGCGGCTTCTCGCAGAACACATGCTTGCCGGCGGCGAGGAGCTGCATCGTCGTCGCATAGTGGACGGCGTCGGGCGTGACATTGGCGGCGGCGTCGAACTGGCCCCAGGCGACGGCTTCGTCGAGGCTGGCGAACAGGTTGGTGATGCCGTGCTGCTTACCGAAGGCGGCGCGGCGCTCCGGATCGATCTCGACGGCGGCGACGAGGGTGGCACCCGGAACGGCCTTGAAGGCGGTCGCATGGCTGTTGGCCATGTTGCCAGTCCCGAGGATGAGAAGCTTGACCATGATGATCGCTCTTGGATGACGGGAGCAGGTCCCGGGGAGTGGAGGGCTTCTTGGGGGAGGCGCGGACCCGCAGAATGATCCGCGGGCCGCCTTGTCGAAATGAACCGGCGGGGCCGGTTGCGTCAGCCGTCGGGCCTAGCGGAAACCTTCTTCGCCGCGCTTGTGCAGGGTTTCGCCCTTGATCGTCAGCGGGCCGTTCGGCGCCTTGTCGGCGGGGGTGTTCGGCGCCTTCTCGATGCCGGCCCAGGCCGGAGCGGGGTTGTAGGCCCACTTGGCGGCGTTCTTCAGCACCTGCTTGACGTCCGTGTTGTAGTAGATCGGATAGGTCTCGTGGCCGGGCGAGAAATAGAACACCTTGCCGCCGCCGCGACGCCAGGTCAGGCCCGAGCGGAACACTTCGCCGCCTTCATACCAGGTGACGAACACGGTCTCGTCCGGCTCCGGAACGGTGAAGGGCTCGCCATACATCTCGGTCTGCTCGATCTCGAAATAGTCGGACAGGCCCTGGGCGATCTGGTGGTTGCGGTTGATCACCCAGACGCGCTCAAGCTCGCCGGCCTCGCGCCACTTGAGCGAGCAGGGGGTGCCCATCAGGCGCTTGAAGATCTTCGAGAAGTGGCCCGAATGCAGGACGATCAGGCCCATGCCTTCCCAGACGCGCTTGGCGACCCGCTCGACCACGGCGTCGGAAACTTCGCCATGCGCCTTGTGGCCCCACCAGAACAGGACGTCCGTCTCGGCCAGGCGCTCTTCGGTCAGCCCATGCTCGGGCTCCTGCAGCGTTGCCGTCGAAACCTTCAGCACCGGATCTTCGGAAAGGCCCTTGGCGATCGTGGTGTGCATGCCTTCCGGATAGATCTTCCGGACGACTTCATTCTCCTGCTCGTGGACGTTTTCGCCCCAGACAACAACGCGGATCGTCATGACCATGGTCTCCCTAGACGTTTCCTGGCCGCAGAAGGCTTGTCCCGCGCGGCACGGGTGTGGATGTGTTCTGTGTCGGCCGAATGCGACCGGCCCGTGACCCGGCATTCGCCCAAAGCGCTTTGGATCGTAGACCGGCACACTCTATCGTGCATCTCCGATCGTGCAATATCCCCCGATTGACGCGACTGTCGCAGGCGATGGCCGTCGCGTCCTCTGGCCTATCCGGCCGGCTTCGACGCCGTCTCGCGGCCGGCGAGGTCGTCGCCGGCGGTTCGCGGCAGCCGGGCGCAGACGAAGGCGGCGAGCAGAGCGATGCTGGTGACGGTCAGGAAGGCTGCCGAGAAATCGGGCATGATCGGCGTGTCGCGGCCGGAAAAGGCGACCGACAGATGCAGCACGCTGGCCGAGACACAGATGCCGAGCGACAGCATCATCTGCTGCAGCGTGGTGTAGAAGCTGGTGGCGGCGCTCATGCGTTCGCGCTCTACCTCGGCATAGGCGATGGTGTTGTAGGCGGTGAACTGCAGCGCCTGCGAGAAGCCGCCGATCAAAAGCAGCGCATAGATGACCGGGATCGGCCAATCGGGCCGGAAGGCCGCGTAGATCGCCAGGAAGCCGCTGGTGGCGACGCTGTTCCAGATCAGCGTGTTGCGGAAGCCGAACCGGCGCAGGATCGGCGCGGCGGATGCCTTCATCGCCATGGCGCCGGCGGCGGAGATGAAGGTGACGAGCCCGCTATGGACGGCGGACATGCCGAAGCCGAGCTGCATCATCATCGGCAGCAGGAACGGCATTGCACCGGCGGAAATTCGCGCCAGGCTGCCGGCGAGCACCGACAGGCGGAAGGTTTCGAGCCGCATCAACGTCAGATCGAGGATCGGCGCCGCGTGGCGGCGGGCATGGCGGATGTACAGGGCGCCGGAGACGAGGCCGACGACCAGAAGCCCCCCGGCGGTCAGCGGCGACGCCTCGCCGCGTCCGCCGGTCTCGAAGGCGAACAGCAGCGAACCGAGCGAAACGCTGGAATAGAGCAGGCCGAGCGTGTCGAACGGTCGCCGGGCCTCCTCGCGGACATTCTCGATATAGCGGCTGGCGAGCAGGATGCCGACAAGGCCGAGCGGCAGGTTGACATAGAAGATCCAGCGCCAGTCCAGATAGGTGACGATCAGGCCGCCGACCAGCGGGCCGATCACCGGGCCGATCAGGGCGGGGACCATCACCCAGGCCATGGCCGAGACGAAATCGGCGCGCGACACCGTCTTCAGGATCACCAGCCGGCCGACCGGCACCATCATGGCGCCGCCCAGCCCCTGGAGGATGCGCGCGACCACCAGGAAGGGCAGGGAAGGCGCCTGCGCGCACATCAGCGACCCGGCCATGAAGATGGCGATCGCGGCGCAGAACACGTTGCGCGCGCCGAAGCGGTCGGCGAGCCAGCCGCTGGCGGGGATGAATACGGCCAGGCTGAGCAGATAGCCGGTCAGCGTGATGCTCATGTCGAGCGGCGAGACGCCGAAGCTCCGCGCCATCGTCGGCAGCGCCGTCGCCAGTATGGTCGAATCCAGTTGCTCCATGAACAAGGCGCTGGCGACGATGAGGGCGGTGATGCGATAGGCGGGGGCAGGCGGAGCGGCCGGGGAAGCGCTTGCGCCGAGTACGGTGTCACTTGGCATGAAAGGGCATTTCGTAAGGGGAGCGTCCTATCTGACGGATAGGGCACATGGCGGCAATTCACAATCCCGTGGTCATATCCCGTCGGCCCGGCTTGACTTCAACGGCCGCGGCAATCTATATCCGGCCACCTTCCCGGAGCAGCTTGCTTCGGTTGAAAGGGCGGTTAGCTCAGCGGGAGAGCATTCGCTTCACACGCGAAGGGTCACTGGTTCAATCCCAGTACCGCCCACCATTTCCTTTGATGTCATAGACTTAGCTGGCAATTGTCGCAGGCGGGGCATCGAGGGGGTATTCGTGCTCCATCTTTGCCTGTCTAACAACGCGCCGCTGTCGTCGCGCTCCTATCTACTCTGCCGTCAATCGCTGATCCCGGTCGCGGCGTCCGCGACAGCCATGGGCCGGGTTCGATGGTCTCATCCGTCAGATGGCGGCAAGCCCACGCCGCTCCCGACTGAACGATCTGCCGCCGCCTGGTGCGCAGTGCAGCGCATGGAAATCCTCAGCATTGATTCTAGTGTTGCCATCGTCCGGACGGACATGGGCGGGGAAGTCGTGCTGGTGTGCCAGGTTGCGAAATGTCCCTGGTGTCCCAAACATTGGCGACCCGTCTTTTCCTAATTCTTGCGAGCGGATGGTTGTGGCGTGAAAATCCTTGGTAACGTCAGGACGTCAATCGGGGGAGGCTCTGCCCAAACGCCACGGAACTGATTGGAATTCTTGAAGTATTTTCTTCCAGAATTTTCCGGATCTTCCGCCTCATCGCGTGCTTAACAATTGGTTGCATGAATTCGTCGCCTTCTACCGGGTGGTGTTGCCGTTCTGCCATGGCCCAAAATGGTTTGGCTGTGATACAAATATAATCAGATGCCTATTTATGGAGCCCCCCCGATGAAACTTCGCCTCGCAGCCCTCGCTCTCGTCCTCAGCGGCTCGACCGCGCTGGCCGCCGACCTGACCTATGAACCTGCCCCGGTTGCAGCACCGGCCGAAGTGTTCAACTGGACCGGCTTCTATGTTGGTGTTCATGGAGGCTACGGCTGGGGCCATACGCAGGACACGCACAACCCGAACGCCTCTGGCCAGACCCTGACCGGTGGCTTCGGCGGTGCGCAGATCGGCTATAACTGGCAGCTCCAGAACAATGTCGTGCTCGGCCTCGAGGCGGATGTTGCTGCCGGCAATATCGGCAAGGAGTGGGGTGGCGCCACGCAGTACGACCCCTACTACGGCGAAGACAAGATCGACTGGTTCGGCACGGTTCGCGCCCGCGTCGGCTATTCCGCCGACCGTTTCCTGCCTTACCTGACCGGTGGTCTCGCATGGGCGAATGTTGATCACAAGCTCGGCTGCGATGGTGCCCGTTCTCCGCTGCCGCCTCGCGGTTGCAGCAGCTTCGGCGCATTCGAGACTTCCAAGTCCGATACGGCCTGGGGTTGGACGGTCGGCGCCGGCGTTGAGTACGCCATTACCAACAATGTGACGGTAAAGGCAGAGTATCTCTACACCGACCTCGGCACAAATGATGTGACCCTTGTGGATCCCAACATCGCGTCGACGAACCCGATTAACAATCGCGAGTTCGACACCTCGTTCAACTCGGTGAAGCTCGGCCTGAACTACAAGTTCTGATTTGTTCGCAGGCTCTGCGTGACACGAAAGCCCCGCCATTTCGGCGGGGCTTTTTGTTGGGGGGCAGGCGCTAGCTCAAGCGGGCAGGGCGGGTCTCCGGCCCAAGGCGCGGCTGCCGTCTTCCTGCAAGCAGTGCGCGTAGACGATCGCCGTCGGCCCAGGAGCGCCTGAAAGGTTCTGGCGGCTGTGTGCGAGATGGCGATGTCGGCGTGGGTGCGGGTCGCGACGGGCCGGCCAGTGGCCACCTGCCGCTGTCGCGCGATCCTCAGCGCGGCGAATGGCGCGCCGGGCCGAATGGCAAGGTTTCAGCGAAGCCGCCGCGCTGCCGGACGGAACAGGTGATTGAAGACGGCGCGGGACGGAAGATGGCTTCAGCGGACCGTCAGGCTTGCTCCAGCATCAGATGCAGCTGGCTCTGTTCGGCGACGCGCTCGTGCTTTTCGAGTTCGCTCTTGATCCGGTATTGCAGCCGTCCGCCCGACTCCGGCAGGGCTGCGACAATGACATAGGTTCCGGGGGCGGAGCTGAAGATCTTGCTCCGGTCCATGGTGACGCGCTGTCCGACTTTAAATGTATGTGACATTGCTGAAACGTATCAGAAAACCCTGTCACGAGTCATAATAATTCCGGGCGCGCGAAGCGGATCATTGTAGTCGTGATTTTGCCATATCGATTGGGCGCCGCGCGAGTGTCCAAAAAAGACTTAATTGAAAGTTTGCAATTCCTGCCCGGGTCGTCTATATATCGTTCATCCCAGCCGAACCGAGCGGGAGTTCGATAGGCGCATTTGTCGATGCAGCCGTCGTTCATGAACGAAGCGGACGGATGTACTCCGTTTCTTTTTTCCCTGATCCCGTGACAAACGATCAGATGCTCCGGTTGGGTTTGCGAACCGGATCGGTGAATGTCGCCGCGCCCTTGATGGGCTGTCGGCTGTGTTCCCGATCTTGTTCGCCTCGAAGGCGCGCTGGCATGGTGCTGGCGTGAATGACTAAGGTAGTTTTCTAAATGGCCGATATTGGCACCGTTAAGTTCTTCGATTCCACGCGCGGCTTCGGCTTCATTGCGCCTGACGCCGGTGGTCCGGACGTCTTCGTGCATGTGACCGCTCTTGAAGCAGCCGGCATGCGTTCGCTCAATGAAGGCCAGAAGGTTTCCTTCGACGTCATCAGCGATCGCGGCAAGACGAAGGCCTCGAATCTCGCGGCCGTCTGAGCTTTCAGCGCAGGCTTGAAATCGAAGAGCCCGGCTTCGCGCCGGGCTTTTTTGCGTCCGGATTTTCCATCCCGGCGCCCGGACACTCCAACGTCCGACCCTGCCGTGGCCTGTCCCGGCACCCGTCACACGTCATCTTCCCCGTCCTGGCCACGACGCCGCGCCCCTGAGCGCGCGCCTTCTAGCGCTTGTTCGTGGCCGACAGCGCGTCGCGCGGGCTCTCGTCCCGGAGCTCGCGCGATCGCCGCTGTCCTGCCAACAAGAGAGGTCCACCAAGACTATTGTCGATTTCCCTGCATCTGGTTGTCGCGCTCTTCTGCGGCATGTTGATCGGACTTGAGCGGCATTGGTTGCAGCGCCACACCGGCCTGACGACGCACGCCCTCGTGGCGCTTGGCGCCGCCGCCTTTACCTCGCTGGCCGTCCTGTTTGACGGTGCAACGGATATCCGCATGGGCGCGCAGGTCGTCAGCGGCATCGGCTTCCTCGGTGCCGGCCTGATCATGCGGGACGGTCTCAGCGTGCGTGGTCTACGCGGCGCCGCGACGATCTGGGCGACAGGTGCCGTCGGCACACTGGCCGGTTATGGCTTCGTGATCGAGGCGGTCGAGACAACGGCGTTCGTTATCTTCATCAACATGGCGTTGCCGCGGATCGGCCGGTTTGTCGAACGCTATGCGCCGGAACAGGAAATGGACGAGCGCTACTACGTGGTCAAACTGAAATGCGCCTCCGGCGACGAGGCCTGGACCCGGGCCAAGCTGTTGGAGGCGATGACGGTTCAGAAGTTGCGCCTGCACGGCCTTGAAAGCCGCACGATCGCCGATAGCGGCAGTGTCGAGGTCGAAGCCGTCCTCTACAGCACACGGCAGGAGGATCGGTTGCTGGAGCGGCTGGTTGGTGAACTCAGCCTGTCGCCACTGATCTTTTCGACCAGCTGGACATCGACCTCGCCTCCGGAATAGCGACGAGCGACCGTGTCGCCTGCTGTCGCCTCAGGTCGGAACCGTGATCTGGGTGCCGTTCTGCGTGCCCGGCACGATGGCGACGTCCATCGCCTTGATTTCCTCATAGCGCTTCATCTCGCGCGAATAGGGGCGCCAGTCGTAGAGCAGCAGCTCGGCCGGGCGCCACAGGCCGACCCAGCCTGCAATGATGAAGCCCTCGCCAAACAGGCGGCCGACGGCGTGGCGGGTGAAGATCACCTCTTCGAACAGCAGCGACAGCGCCAGGCAGATCGCCCAGAACACCAGGCCGATGCGCAGCGCCTTGCGCCCCTCCAGCCAGATCTCGCGCTTCTTCTGCGCGGCCAGGCGAATCTGGGCGTTGCAGTAGTTGATGATCGCCGTGCGGACGACCGGCGTCTGATCGGCGACGATCTGCGCCTTGGGCAGGTGGATCGCGATCTTCCGGATGGGTTGGCCGCTCGGGCGGGCGTTCATCGTGTCGATCAGCTGTTCGATGCCCGACGCTTCAATGTTCTCCCCGAGGAACGGGTCGACTTCCGGCGTCTGGAAGAAATTATGGATGTCGCTCAGATACAGGTCGACGGTGTCGTCCGCTTGGCTGGTCATGGCGACGGGTCTCGGGCTCGAAGGAAATGGCCGGCGCCTTGCGGCCCGGCCATCCGGAATCCCATGTTGCTGCGTCGGCCGGACAACCGCAAGGTGGTCCGGCCTGCTTGATCAGGCGTTCTGGGCTTCGACCGCCGCCAGCGCCGTCATGTTGACGATGCCGCGCGAGGTCACCGACGGCGTCAGGATATGCGCCGGCTTGGCGGCGCCGAGCAGGATCGGCCCGACATGCAGCGCGTCGGTCATCACCTTGACGACGTTCATCGTGATGTTGGCGGCGTCGAGGTTCGGGAACACCAGCAGATTGGCCTCGCCGGTCAGCTTCGACTTCGGCATGACGCGGGCGCGCAGTGTCTCGGACAGCGCCGAGTCGCCATGCATTTCGCCGTCGACTTCCAGGTCAGGCGCCGTCTCCCACAGGATCTCCGTGGCTCGCCGCATCTTGGCGCTCGAGGCGTTGTCGCGCGAGCCGAAATTCGAATGCGACAACAGCGCCGCCTTCGGCGTGATGCCGAAACGGCGGATGTGGTCGGCGGCGAGCCGGGTCACTTCCGCGATCTCTTCCGCCGTCGGGTTCTCGTTGACATAAGTGTCGGTCAGGAACGTCGTCGCTCCCGAGCTGATCAGCAGGCTCATGGCCGAATAGGCGTGGCTCTCGGGACGCAGCCCGATCACATCGCGGATGACGCGGAAGTTGGTGCGGAACTGGCCCTCCAGGCCACAGAGCAGCGCATCGGCGTCGTTGCGGATCAGTGCCAGCGCGCCGATGACGGTCGAGTTTGTGCGGACGATCGTGCGCGCCGCCTCCGGCGTGATGCCGTGGCGGCCCATCTTGTCGAAATAGAGATCGACATAGTCGCGATAGCGCTTGTCGTCCTCGGGATTGATGATTTCGCAGTCGATGCCCGGCTTGAAGCGCAGGCCGAAGCGCTTGACGCGGGTTTCGATGACCGACGGGCGGCCGATCAGGATCGGCTGCGCCAGTCCGTCCTCGAGCGCCACCTGGGCTGCCCTCAGCACGCGCTCGTCTTCACCGTCGGCGTAGATGACGCGCTTCACGTCAGTCTTCGCGGCCGCGACCATCGGCTTCATCAGCAGGCCGGACTTGAAGACGAAGCGGGTCAGCCGGTCCATATAGGCGTCGAAATCGGCGATCGGCCGGGTGGCGACGCCGGTCTCCATCGCAGCCTTCGCCACGGCCGGCGCGATCCGAAGGATCAGGCGCTGATCGAAGGGCGACGGGATCAGGTAGTCCGGCCCGAAGGAGAGCTGCACGCCGCCATAGGCCTGCGCGACGACATCGGAAGGTTCTTCCTGGGCGAGTGCCGCGATCGCATGCACGGCCGCCTGCTTCATCTCCTCGTTGATCGTCGTGGCGCCAACATCGAGGGCGCCGCGGAAGATATGAGGAAAGCAAAGAACGTTATTGACCTGATTGGGGAAATCCGAACGGCCCGTGCAGATCATGACGTCCGGGCGCACAGCGCGCGCGTCGTCCGGCATGATCTCCGGCTTCGGATTGGCCAGTGCCAGGATCAGCGGGCGCTCGGCCATGCGGGCGACCATGTCCGGCTTCAGGACGCCGGCGGCCGAGAGGCCGAGGAAGACGTCGGCGCCGTCGATGATCTCGGCGAGCTTCCGCTTGTCGGTCTTCTGCGCGAAGACGGACTTCCACTGGTCCATCAGGGCTTCGCGGCCCTCATAGACGACGCCCTCGATGTCGGCGACCCAGATGTTCTCCAGCTTGGCGCCGAGCGCGACCATCTGGTTGAGGCAGGCGAGCGCCGCGGCGCCGGCTCCCGAACAGACGATCTTCGCTTCCGAGATCGGCTTGTCCTTGAGCTTCAGCCCGTTGATGACGGCGGCGCCGACGATGATCGCCGTGCCGTGCTGGTCGTCATGGAAAACCGGGATCTGCATCCGCTCGCGCAGCTTGCGCTCGATTTCGAAGCATTCCGGCGCCTTGATGTCTTCGAGGTTGATACCGCCGAAGGTCGGCTCGAGGGCCGCGACGACATCGACGAACCGGTCGATGTCGCGCTCTTCGACCTCGATGTCGAACACGTCGATGCCGGCGAATTTCTTGAAGAGGACGGCCTTGCCTTCCATCACCGGCTTCGAGGCCAGCGCACCGATCGCGCCGAGCCCGAGCACGGCGGTGCCGTTCGAGATCACGGCGACGAGGTTGCCGCGCGAGGTGTAATCGAACGCCTTGGCGGGATCCGCCTCGATGGCGAGGCAGGGGGCGGCGACACCAGGGGAATAGGCAAGGGCCAGATCGCGCTGATTGCCAAGCGGCTTCGTCGCCCGGATCTCGAGCTTACCCGGCTGCGGGAAGCGGTGATAGAAGAGCGCGCTCTCGTCGAGATCGGCGCCCACCGGGCTTTTTTCGGTCATTGTCTTGCCTGCGAACGATACGGATGAACGGCAGTCCTCGCTGCCGCGATCCGTACGTAGCCGATCCGGGCCGGCGAGGCGAGCCAGTGAATGGTCAGAAGGCCGCGAAGCCCGAACGCGCGGCGCCGCAGGCGATGCCCTTGGTCATGCACATGCTGATCGCCGAGCTGCGCGCGTCGCGTATCTCGGAATGCGACGGGCGCTGCACCAGCTCGGCGAGGCCGATGCCGACCAGCGTGGCGAAGAGGGTGACGGCGAAGAACGAACGAGTGGCCATGACGCGGTACTCCAAAAGGCCCAAATCGATGGCTGGATCCTGCGCCCCCACAGCTGAACCCGACCTGAAACCTGTGTTCAGATATCGTTCGGAATTCTTGCAAATTGATTAAAATCGTCTCGATCTTAGGACTTTGGTGACGTTGGCGGCAGGATTGTGGATTGCCACGGCGCGAACGCAATTCCGCGCGTGCCGACCGGGTTCGCAGCGTACCGCCTTGACGCTCCGTCCGAATTCCTGCATCACGCTGGCATGACGGCTTTTCCGCGTTTCAACGGCATTACCTGCTGCGGGATTATTACCGGCTAGCGCACGCTGGCTGAGGCCGTTCCTCTGTTCCATTCCGATAGAGACGAACGCCCCGGCCGGCGGGCTTTTGTTCATCGGGATCGTTCAATGACGCTGCGCCTCTACAATACGCTGACGAAGGACAAGGACGAACTGAACCCGCTCGCCCGGGATTCAGCGACCGGCAAGCCGCATGTCCGCATGTATGTCTGCGGACCGACCGTCTATGACTTCGCCCATATCGGCAACGCGCGCCCGGTTATCGTCTTCGACGTGCTGTTCCGGCTGCTGCGCCATGTCTATGGCCCGGATCACGTCACCTATGTCCGCAACATCACGGACGTCGACGACAAGATCAACGCGCGCGCCGCCGTCGACTATCCCGATCTGCCGCTGAACGAGGCGATCCGCCTCGTCACGGAGAAGACCGACGCGCAGTTCCAGGCGGATGTGGCAGCACTCGGTTGCCTGCCGCCGACCGAGCAGCCCCGCGCCACCGAGCATATTGACGGCATGAAGGCGATGATCGAGCGCCTCGTCCAGCGTGGCGTCGCCTATGTCGCGGAAGGCCATGTCCTGTTCTCGCCCTCCGCCATGGACCGGCTGAACGGCAAGCTGCCGCGCTATGGCGCGCTCGCCCGCCGCTCGCTCGACGAGATGCTGGCTGGCGCCCGCGTGGACGTTGCCCCTTACAAGAAGGAGCCGATGGACTTCGTGCTCTGGAAGCCTTCGGCCGAGAACGAGCCCGGCTGGCCGTCGCCGGCCGGCATTGACGGGCGCGGTCGTCCGGGCTGGCACATCGAGTGCTCGGCCATGTCGATGGCGAAGCTGCTGGAGCCGTTCGGCGGTGGGCTCAACTGCGACGATCCGCTGAAGAACACCTTAGATATCCATGGCGGCGGCATCGATCTGGTCTTCCCGCACCACGAGAATGAGATCGCGCAGTCGTGCTGCGCCTTCGACGCGCCGCGCATGGCCAATATCTGGATGCACAACGGCTTCCTGCAGGTCGAGGGCGAGAAGATGTCGAAGAGCCTCGGCAACTTCGTCACCATCCGCGAGCTGCTGGAGACGGGCGATTTCGGTGCGAATGTCTGGCACGGTTCCGTGCTGCGCTTCGCTATGCTGACGACGCATTATCGCCAGCCGATCGACTTCACCGCGGAGCGTCTCGTCGAGGCGCGCAAGCAGCTTGCCGATTGGATCGATTTCGTCAGCGGTGCCGATGAAAGCGAGAGCGACGAGCCACCGGCCGAACTGGTCGAGAAGCTCGCCGACGATCTGAATTTTTCCGAGGCCAAGGCGCTGATGGCGTCCTGGGCGCGGCAGAAGGGCGACGCCGAGGCGGCGACCAAGCTGTCGCGGTCGATGCGCTTCCTCGGCCTCTGGAACGGCGAGGCCTCGGTCGAGATCTATTCCTATGGCTATGCGGTCTCGGATGGGCCGGGTTCCTATGAGCTGCATTTGCGGGAACTCGACGCGATCGCCAAGCCGCAGATCGCCGCTCGTCTCGAGGCGCGCCGCGCCAAGAATTTTGCCGAGGCCGACCGCATCCGCGCCGAACTCGACGGCATGGGCATCCTGCTGAAGGACGCCAAGGACCCGTCGACCGGCGAGATCGTCACGACCTGGGAGGTGAAGCGGTGACCGTATCGCGCGCTCCCTTCGCCACCACACTCTCCGTCATCCCGGCGAAGGCCGGGATCCATACGGCTGAGTTCGCCGGGGTTTCGGCTGGCGTGGTTCGGGCTTCAACGTCCAAAGCTCCCGCTGAATGGATCCCGGCCTTCGCCGGGATGACGAGCGAGGGTGTCATCGTCGATGCATCCTTGCTTCCCGGCGCTGCTTGTGGCCGTGCCCCGCGCGCCGTGGTCGCCTCACGCTCTGCCGTCATTCCCGAATTCACGGCGATGACGTCCCGCCTCGACCTGCAATCCGGCGCGCGATAACCGCCGCGCCGTCCAACGGAAAGACACCACCATGACCAACATTCCGCTCGACGAAGCCCTGATCGAACAGCTCATCGCCGACCGTATCGCCGCGCGCGAGGCCAAGGACTTCGCCAAGGCCGACACCATCCGCAAGCAGCTCGACGCCATGGGCCTGGTCATCATCGATGGCAAGGACGAGGTCACCGGCGAATTCTGGACGACCTGGGATCGCAAGGCCGTACCGGAAGAAGGCTCAGAATGACGAAAGAGCGCCTTTATCTCTTCGACACGACCCTGCGTGACGGCGCGCAAACGAACGGCGTCGACTTCTCGGTCGAGGACAAGGTCCTGATCGCCGGCATGCTCGACGCGCTCGGCGTCGACTATGTCGAGGGCGGCTATCCCGGCGCCAACCCGACCGATACCCGCTTCTTCACCGAGAAGCGCACGAGCCGGGCGAAGTTCACCGCCTTCGGCATGACCAAGCGGGCAGGGGTCAGCCTCTCCAACGATCCCGGCGTCAACACGCTGCTGGCCTCCGCCTCGGACGCGATCTGCTTTGTCGCCAAGAGCTGGGACTACCAGGTCAAGGTCGCGCTCGGCGCCACCGAGGAAGAGAACCTCGAGGGCATCCGCCAATCGGTCGAGGCGGCCGTCGGTGCCGGCAAGGAGGCGCTCGTCGATTGCGAGCACTTCTTCGACGGCTACAAGGCGAATCCGATCTATGCGCTCGCCTGCGCCCGCACGGCCTATGAGGCCGGTGCGCGCTGGATCGTGCTGTGCGAGACCAATGGCGGCACCCTGCCGGAGGAGGTCGAGGCGATCGTCCGCGAGGTCGCCAAGGTGATCCCCGGCGATCATCTCGGCGTTCATGCGCATAACGATACCGAACAGGCCGTCGCCAATTCGCTCGCCGCCATCCGCGGCGGCGCCCGCCAGATCCAAGGCACTCTGAACGGCATCGGCGAGCGCTGCGGCAATGCCAACCTGACGTCGCTCATTCCGACCCTGATGCTGAAGCCCGCTTACGCCGATCGTTTCGAGATCGGCGTCACACCGGAGGCGCTGAAGGGGCTGACTGCGCTGTCGCACCGCTTCGACGAAATCGTCAACCGTGCGCCAAACCGGCAGGCGCCCTATGTCGGCGCCTCGGCTTTCGCGACCAAGGCCGGCATCCACGCCTCGGCCATCGTCAAGGACCCGAGCACCTATGAGCATGTGAAGCCCGAGCTG
Source organism: Kaistia granuli DSM 23481 (assembly GCF_000380505.1). Taxonomy (GTDB): domain Bacteria; phylum Pseudomonadota; class Alphaproteobacteria; order Rhizobiales; family Kaistiaceae; genus Kaistia; species Kaistia granuli. The sequence goes on from NZ_AQYH01000010.1 coordinate 673,802, forward strand.
GTCGGCAATCATCGCCGCGTGCTGGTCTCGGACCAGGCCGGCCGCTCGAATCTGCTGGCCGAACTCGCGCGCCTCGGCATCACCGTCGACAAGGGCGATCGCCGGCTCGATGTGCTGCTTTCCGAGGTCAAGGAGCGCGAGGCAGTCGGCTATTCCTATGAGGGCGCCGACGCGTCGTTCGAACTGCTGGCGCGCCGCACGCTCGGCAATGTGCCTGACTTCTTCACCGTCGAGAGCTTTCACGTCACCGTCGAACGGCGCTTCAATGCCGTTGGCAAGCAGATCTCGGTCTCCGAGGCCGTTGTGAAGCTGATCGTCGGTGGCGAACGGCTCCTGACGATCGAGGAGGGCAACGGCCCGGTCAACGCGCTCGACCGGGCGCTGCGCAAGGATCTCGGCGTCTATCAGGAAGCGATCTCGGATCTCGAGCTGATCGACTACAAGGTTCGCATCCTGAATGGCGGCACCGAGGCCGTCACCCGCGTCCTGATCGAGACCCGCGACGGTACCGGCGACAGCTGGCTGACGATCGGCGTCTCGGAAAACGTCGTCGACGCGTCGTTCGAGGCGCTGCTCGATTCGATCGTCTACAAGCTGGTGAAATCCGGCGCGAAGCCGGCGCACGGCTGAGCGGTCAGGCCCTCATCCAACCTTCTCCCGCAAGCGGGAGAGGGACGGGGCGTCGGGGGGCGGGTCGAAGTGCAGGACGACGACACAACCCCCATCGTCGAAAGCAGGGATCCATGCATCCGCCGCGTCAGGCGCCTACCGCCTCGCGCGGCGGAAATTTGGATCCCGGATCTCCGCTTCGCTGCGTCCGGGATTGTCTGTTTGGAATTTGCTAGATGGTTTGGGCCGGTTGCGGGTTTCGAAACGGCCATCCCGAAACCCGCGTCCATGGCCGAGACCGTCCCGGGATCGGGCGCCTGCCCGTCGTCATCTGGGTCCGGCGGTGGACCGGCTTCGCTTGCTTGTTGACTTGATGGGGCCGCGTTCCCGCGAGCCCGCAGACAATCCGAAGCCAGGACAAACCATGCCATCACCCAGCCCAGCCGTCGAGACGGTGCCGCGCATCCTCGGCATCGACGTCGCCAAGGAAAC
>NZ_AQYH01000011.1 GCF_000380505.1 Kaistia granuli DSM 23481
CTCAAGAACGCGGGCGGCACCGCTGCCAGCGAACGGAAAACTCGTCTCTGAGTTTTGTTATTTGGGTGGTTGACTGGTTGTCGGAAGATGACTAGATAAGCGCCTCCGGTTCGGCCGGGCGGTTTGGTTCCCAGGGTTGCTCTTTTGGGTGGCTTGTTTGGATCGAGCGGTTTGGTTTTGAGCTTTCGACAGGGTAAGACCTGTCTGTTGTTTGACAAGTGAATAGGAAGAAAGAGAAACGTAGACGGCGATGTCCTTGCGGCTTGTCCAGGTAACTGGATGAGCGAAAAGAGACTTCGGCGGTACTACGTTTTATCAAGCTCGCTTAGTTGTCTAGTTGGCAGAGATGTCAACGGGATGACGGTGGTGCTTGGGACTCTGTCAATAATACGTAGTGACCAAAAGCCGATCAAAGATCTCGTTCAATTTGAGAGTTTGATCCTGGCTCAGAACGAACGCTGGCGGCAGGCCTAACACATGCAAGTCGAACGCCCTAGCAATAGGGAGTGGCAGACGGGTGAGTAACGCGTGGGAATCTACCTTGTGGTACGGAACAACCAAGGGAAACTTTGGCTAATACCGTATGAGCCCTTCGGGGGAAAGATTTATCGCCATAAGATGAGCCCGCGTAGGATTAGCTAGTTGGTGAGGTAATGGCTCACCAAGGCGACGATCCTTAGCTGGTCTGAGAGGATGACCAGCCACACTGGGACTGAGACACGGCCCAGACTCCTACGGGAGGCAGCAGTGGGGAATATTGGACAATGGGCGCAAGCCTGATCCAGCCATGCCGCGTGTGTGATGAAGGCCTTAGGGTTGTAAAGCACTTTCGCCGATGAAGATAATGACTGTAGTCGGAGAAGAAGCCCCGGCTAACTTCGTGCCAGCAGCCGCGGTAATACGAAGGGGGCTAGCGTTGTTCGGAATTACTGGGCGTAAAGCGTACGTAGGCGGATCGTTAAGTTAGGGGTGAAATCCCGAGGCTCAACCTCGGAACTGCCTCTGATACTGGCGATCTTGAGTCCGGGAGAGGTGAGTGGAACTCCTAGTGTAGAGGTGAAATTCGTAGATATTAGGAAGAACACCAGTGGCGAAGGCGGCTCACTGGCCCGGAACTGACGCTGAGGTACGAAAGCGTGGGGAGCAAACAGGATTAGATACCCTGGTAGTCCACGCCGTAAACGATGGATGCTAGCCGTCGGGGAGCTTGCTCTTCGGTGGCGCAGCTAACGCATTAAGCATCCCGCCTGGGGAGTACGGTCGCAAGATTAAAACTCAAAGGAATTGACGGGGGCCCGCACAAGCGGTGGAGCATGTGGTTTAATTCGAAGCAACGCGCAGAACCTTACCAGCTCTTGACATGTCACGTATGGGTACCGGAGACGGTATCCTTCAGTTCGGCTGGCGTGAACACAGGTGCTGCATGGCTGTCGTCAGCTCGTGTCGTGAGATGTTGGGTTAAGTCCCGCAACGAGCGCAACCCTCGCCTCTAGTTGCCATCATTCAGTTGGGCACTCTAGAGGGACTGCCGGTGATAAGCCGAGAGGAAGGTGGGGATGACGTCAAGTCCTCATGGCCCTTACGGGCTGGGCTACACACGTGCTACAATGGCGGTGACAATGGGCAGCGAAAGGGCGACCTGGAGCTAATCTCAAAAAGCCGTCTCAGTTCGGATTGCACTCTGCAACTCGAGTGCATGAAGTTGGAATCGCTAGTAATCGTGGATCAGCATGCCACGGTGAATACGTTCCCGGGCCTTGTACACACCGCCCGTCACACCATGGGAGTTGGTTTTACCCGAAGGCGTTGCGCTAACCCAGCAATGGGAGGCAGGCGACCACGGTAGGGTCAGCGACTGGGGTGAAGTCGTAACAAGGTAGCCGTAGGGGAACCTGCGGCTGGATCACCTCCTTTCTAAGGATGATCCTTCAAGGTCTTCTCACGATGACCTTCTCGGATCTCTTAGATTATCGGGCCGATCCGGTGTTTTGCACCGATCAGGCCTTTGGCGGGATATCGCCGTCTTCGTCTCTCTTTCTTCCGCGGATGAGTTCAGCTGCAAGGTCGTCTTGCGTCTGGCGCCTGGTTTGACCGGGGCTGGATGTTTGGGACGGGCCCGTAGCTCAGGTGGTTAGAGCGCACGCCTGATAAGCGTGAGGTCGGTAGTTCGAGTCTACCCGGGCCCACCATCACTTCGGGGTTTTGGCCCTGGAGCGTGTGTCACCTGCGCGTGCTCGCCTGGTTTGATCGTGTCGTGCCTGTTGCAGGTTTTGACATGTCTTAACGGGGCCATAGCTCAGCTGGGAGAGCGCCTGCTTTGCAAGCAGGATGTCGTCGGTTCGATCCCGTCTGGCTCCACCAAGACCCTTTTTTACCGGGCGATTGGCAGTTTGACGGTTCGATCGATAGGCGATCAACCTCCTCATCCGCATGAAACAGTTTTGTCGCCGAGGCTCAGGCTTTGGTCGACATGTTATCTGACATCGTAAAGAGAAGATTCATTCCGAGTGCCCCTCATCAGGGCACGTCCCCAGATTCGCAAGCTTGACCGCATGCGATCGGAATGGATCTCGAAGAAACTGGTTTTTTTGTCGTCGATGTTGTCCCGCGCCGAGCGGGATGAGCATCGATAATGAGAGTGATCAAGTGATAGAAGGGCATTCGGTGGATGCCTTGGCGCTAAGAGGCGATGAAGGACGTGGTACGCTGCGAAAAGTTACGGGGAGCTGCGAACAAGCTTTGATCCGTAAATATCCGAATGGGGAAACCCACCTCGCAAGAGGTATCGTGCACTGAATACATAGGTGTACGAGGCAAACCCGGGGAACTGAAACATCTAAGTACCCGGAGGAAAGGACATCAACAGAGACTCCGCTAGTAGTGGCGAGCGAACGCGGATGAGGCCAGTGGCTTATGCGAGACAACCGGAACGACCTGGAAAGGTCGGCCATAGTGGGTGATAGCCCCGTACGGGTAATGCGAGCATAAGTCCTTGAGTAAGGCGGGACACGTGAAATCCTGTCTGAACATGGGGGGACCACCCTCCAAGCCTAAGTACTCCTTAGCGACCGATAGCGAACAAGTACCGTGAGGGAAAGGTGAAAAGCACCCCGACAAGGGGAGTGAAACAGTTCCTGAAACCGGATGCCTACAAACAGTCGGAGCCCAAGGTTTGTCCTGGGTGACGGCGTACCTTTTGTATAATGGGTCAGCGACTTAATCTGACGAGCAAGCTTAAGCCGGTAGGTGTAGGCGCAGCGAAAGCGAGTCTGAACAGGGCGTTCAGTTCGTCGGATTAGACCCGAAACCGGGTGATCTAGCCATGAGCAGGTTGAAGGTGCGGTAACACGCACTGAAGGACCGAACCCACGTCTGTTGAAAAAGACGGGGATGACTTGTGGCTAGGGG
>NZ_AQYH01000012.1 GCF_000380505.1 Kaistia granuli DSM 23481
CTGGCGTGTTGGAGAGGACAAGGGTTTGGCCGGAGGTGCTGTCGTGCAGGACGACCGTTTCCTTGGCGACGTCGATGCCGAGGATGCGCGGCACCGTCTCGACGGCTGGGCTGGGGGATGGCATGGTTTGTCCTGGCTTCGGATTGTCTGCGGGCTCGCGGGAACGCGGCCCCATCAAGTCAACAAGCAAGCGAAGCCGGTCCACCGCCGGACCCAGATGACGACGGGCAGGCGCCCGATCCCGGGACGGTCTCGGCCATGGACGCGGGTTTCGGGATGGCCGTTTCGAAACCCGCAACCGGCCCAAACCATCTAGCAAATTCCAAACAGACAATCCCGGGCGCAGCGCCGCGGAGATCCCAGCCGAGGCGCGAGACCAGCCAACCTCCCGGCAACTCGGCTGCATGGATCCCCGCCTTCGCGGGGATGACGGATGCGTGTGTTGCTTGAATCGAGCTCCAGGTCGGCGGCACCCCCTGGAAGAGAAAAGCTCCGTCATTCGCGCGAAGGCGGGGATCCATTCATCCGAAGCCCTGGGAGATGTCCTCGGAGAAGGCCCCGGCTCCGGGACTTGGCCGTCAGCATCGCACCTCGCCGCCGACCTCGACCGCGATGACGGCCTGCATGTGTCCGGGCAGATTGCGACCCGTGGACAGGCCGAAAAAGGCAAGACCCCGTCATCCCGGCGATGGCCCGGATCCATGTATCCGAAGCCTCGAGAGACGCACTCTGCGGAAGGCCCCGGCTCCGGGGCCTGGCCGTCAGCATCACACCTCGCCGCCACATGGATCCCGATCTTCGCCGGGATGAAGGAGGGGGCGGCGCCGACCGTGCCGCCGGTGGTCCTGCCCGCGGTCCGTCTCGTGGTCATGCCCAACACGCTCCCCCACATCCCGATTGACAAGCCTAATGGTACCGTTACCATCGCTGCAGATTGGGGAGGAAATCCAATTGGCTTTTGAAGGGAAACGCGCCGCCATCACCGGCGCCGCGGCCGGGCTCGGCCGCGAACTGGCCATCGAATTGTCGCGGCGCGGCGTCGCCGTCGCGCTGATCGACATCGACGGCAAGGGTCTGGACGAGACGCGCGCGCTGCTGGGCGCGACGCCCGCGCCGCCGCTCGTGATCCCGGCCGACCTGACGGCGCCGGACGCACCGGCCGGGATCCTCGGCGCCATCGAGCGCGAATGGGGTGGGCTCGATATCCTGATCAACAATGCCGGCTTCGGCCGCATCGAGCCTTTCCTCGACATGTCGGCCGCGACCTGGCAGAAGACGCTCGCCGTCAACGTCACGGCCGTGGCGATGATGACGATCGCGGCCGGCGCGATCATGAAGCGGCAGGGCGCAGGCCGGATCGTCAATCTGACCTCGCCCGCCTCGCGCATGGCGCTGCCCAACTACGCCGCCTATGCCGCCTCGAAAGCCGGCGTCGATTCCATCACCCGTGCGGCGGCGATCGCGCTCGCTCCGTTCGGCGTCCGCGTCAACAGCGTCGCCCCCGGCATGATGGATACCGAGATGCAGCGCTCGACCGAGGCGGACCTTGCCCGCATCGAGGGACGCGCCGATGTCGAGGCCTTCCTCGATGAACGGACGAAACGCGTGCCGATCGGTAGGCGGGCCGAGATCGCCGAGGTCGCCGCCGCCGTGATCTGGCTCGCCCTCGACGCGCCCACCTACATCACCGCCGAGCGCCTCAACGCCTCCGGCGGCCTCGACAGGGACTAGCCATGGCGCTCGCCAACCACCCGCCCGCAACCGCTGACATCGTCGCGTTAAAAGCGCGGGCGAAATCGATGCGGCGGCATGTGCTCGCCATGGCGCGCGGCCCGGGCCAGGGCTATGTCGGCCAGGGGCTCGGCATCAGCGACGTGCTCGCCGCGCTCTATTTCCACGAGATGCGCTGGGATCCGGCCGACCTGAAGGCCGCCGACCGCGACCGCTTCCTGCTCTCGACCGGGCATTATTCGATCGCGCTCTGGGCGGCGCTGGCCGAGGCCGGCGTCATCCGGCTCGACGAGCTCGTCACCTATGGCGCCGACGACAGCCGGCTGGAGATGTCAACGCTCGACACCACGCCGGGCGTCGAGATGATCGGCGGTTCGCTCGGCCATGGCCTCGGCCAGGCGATCGGCATGGCGCTCGGCTTGCGCCTGGCGAAATCGCCGGCGCGGATCTTCTGCGAATTGTCCGATGGCGAGATGCAGGAGGGCTCGACCTGGGAGGCGGCGATGGCGGCCGGCCATTTCTCGCTCGACAACCTCGTCGCGCTGATCGACTGCAACGGCATCCAGGCGGACGGCCCGGTGGTGCTCGACATGGAGCCCGTCGCCGACAAATGGCGCGCCTTCGGCTTCGCGACGCAGGAAATCGACGGCAACGATCTCGCGGCGGTCGTCGCGGCGCTGGAGAAGGCGCGCGCCACGGACGGCAAGCCGCACGCGATCGTGCTGCGCACCCGGCCGGGCCAGGGCGTGCCCACCTTGTTGGCGCGCGAAAAGGCGCATTTCGTCCACGTCGAACTGGACGAATGGGACGCGCTGATCGACGAACTGGAACGGACGGAGGCGGATCATGGCTGAGCGCGCCTATACGCAGGCGATGGGCCGCGACGAGGCGACGGGCGGGCGCACCACCATCGACGCGCCCTTCGGCAAGGCGTTGGTCGAGATCGCGGTAGTGCGCGATGACATCGTCGGCCTAACGGCCGATCTCGGCAAATACACCGACATCCTGCCCTTCCGCGACGCCCATCCGGAACGGTTCTTCAATGTCGGCATGGCCGAGCAGAACCTCGTCGCCGTCGCGGCGGGGCTGGCGCGCACCGGGCTCGTGCCGTTCGCCACCACCTATGGCGTCTTCGCCTCGCGCCGGGCGTTCGATTTCATCGCCATCGCCTGCGCCCATTCGAACCTGCCGGTGAAGATCGTCGCCGGCCTGCCGGGGCTCACCACCGGCTATGGCGGCACGCATCAGGCGATCGAGGATACCGGTCTGATGCGGCTGATCCCCGGCCTTGTCGTCATCGACCCCTGCGACGCCACCGAGATCGCCGCGGCGACGAAAGCCGCCGCCGCCCATCCGGGTCCCGTCTACATGCGCCTCTTGCGCGGCAAGGTGCCGGTGGTGTTCGAGCCGGAGGGCTTCGATTTCACGATCGGCAAGGCGCGGCTGGTGCGCGAAGGAACGGATGTCGGCTTCGTCTCGACCGGATTCATGACCGAGCGCGCTCTCGACGCGGCAGAGGCGCTGGAGAAGCGCGGGATTTCCGCCGGCGTGCTGCATGTGCCGACGCTGAAGCCGTTCGATACGGAAGCGGTGGCGCAGTTTGCCGGCGGTGTCGAGCATCTGGTCACGGCGGAGAACCATGTCGTGCACGGCGGGCTCGCCTCGCTGGTGGCGGAAACGCTGTTCGACGCCGGCATGACGATGCGGCTCACGCGCATCGGCCTCCCCGACCGCTATATCGAATGCGGCTCCGTGCCGACGCTGCAGAAGCGTTATGGGCTGATGATGGACGATCTGGTCGCCGCCGCGACGGGGGGAAGAGCATGAAGATCACCGAGATCGAGACCTTCGCCGTCGGCGCCGGCTGGAAGAACTGGCTGTTCGTCCGCGTCCATACCGATGCCGGCATCACAGGGCTGGGCGAAGGCACGCTGAACGGCTTCATCCGCACGACGGAAGCCGCGATCCGCGAGCTGGAGCATTTCGTCATCGGCGCCGATCCGCGCCGCGTCACGGCGCTGGCGAAGAAAATGCTCGACAGCGTCTCGCTCGACGGCGGCCATATCCACCGCACGGCGATCGCCGCGATCGAGGTCGCCTGCTGGGACATCCTCGGCAAATCGCTCGGCGTGCCGGTGCACCAGCTGCTGGGCGGGCGGGTGCGCGACAGCGTGCTCGGCTATGCCAATGGCTGGTATCGCGCCGAACGCACGCCGGAAGCCTTCCTGGAAGCTGCGAAGGCCGTGATCGCCAGGGGCTTCAAGGCGATGAAGCTCGATCCGTTCGGCACGGCGCAGGGTTTCATCTCCGATCCGGAGCTGGATCTGGCTGAACAGATCCTCACAGCCCTCCGCGAGGGCCTGCCGCCGCACACGCTGCTCTTGATCGACGTGCATGCCCGCTTCACCGAGGCCGAGGCGATCCGCGCCGCCAACCGGCTCGCGCATCTCAACCTCTATTGGTGGGAGGAGCCGACGACGCGCGACCGGCAGGAGACGGTGCACGCGGTCGGCCATGCGAGCCCGATCCGCGTCGCCACCGGCGAGATGTACGATACGGTCGGCCAGTTCTTCACTTTGGCCGAGGGCGGCGGCGTCAACATCTTCCAGCCCGAGCCGATGTCGCTCGGCGGCATCGGCAATGCCATGGCCGTCGCCCATCTCGCGCAGGCGCATGGCAGCTACATCGCCCCGCACCAGAGCGGCGGCCCGGTCGCCACCGCCGTCTGCCTGCAACTCGCCGCCTGCGTCGAGAATTTCCTCATCCAGGAGCATTTCGACGCCTTCAACGAGCCGTGGACGCGCGATCTCGTCAGCTGGCACCCGGGGATCGATCCCTCGAACGGGCATCTGTCGCTGCCCGACGCGCCGGGCCTCGGCATCGAGCTGAACGACGCGGTGGCGCGGGCGCATCCCTATGACCCGAAGGCGTTCCTCAACATCCACGCCGAGGGCTGGGAGAAGCGGCTGGGGCAGAAGCGCGACGGCTGATCGCAAAGGCCGCCATCGCATCTTGATATGATTATAATAGTATGTTCACCTGAGGGCCAAGGCGCGCGCGGTCGGATCGACCGGAAGACGGGCCATCCTGACGCAACTCGAGAGGAAATGTCCGCGCGGCGACGCGCATCCGCGGACCGTGTCCGCACATCCGGGAGGGTTAAGCATGTTCAAGGCTCGCTTGAGGACCGTCGTCGCCGGCTGCGCCGCGCTGGCGATGTCCGCTCTGCTTCTGACCGCCGCGCCGCAAAAGGCCGCCGCCGAAACCGTCGACGACATCATCTCGCGCGGCAAGGTGATCATCGCCATCGACACCACGACGCCGCCTTACGGCATGATCGACGAGGAGTTCCAGCCGGCCGGCTTCGACATCGAGTTCGCCAAGCTGATTGGCGCGGCGCTCGGAGTGCCGGTCGAATTCGTCACCGTCACCTCGCCAGGCCGCATCCCGGCGCTCCTGACCAACCGCGCCGACATGGTGGTGTCGATCTTCTCGATCACCGCGCCGCGCGCGCTGCAGGTCAACTTTTCCATTCCCTATGCCGGTCAGTCGGCCGTGGTGATCGCGCCGAAATCGAGCAACATCAAGAGCCATGCCGATCTCGTCGGCAAGAAGGTCGGGCTGACGCGCGGCACCGGCGAGGACGGGCTGCTGACCGAGGCGGCCAAGGCCAATCCCGGCATCGAGATCCTGCGCTTCGACGACTATGCCTCGCTCCTGCAGGCGATGGTCTCCGGCCAGATCGACGCCATGGGCGGCGGCGACTATGGCGACATCTACCTGAAGAAGAGCAGCAACGGCGAAGACTTCGAGATGAAGTACATCCTGAAGACCTTCTATTTCGGCGTCGGCATCCGCCGCGGCAATCCCGACATCCTGCAGTGGCTGAACACCTTCATCTTCACGCTGAAGCAGGACGGCACGCTGGAGCGCCTGTCGCAGAAATACCGCAACACGCCGCTGCCGCCGCTGCCGGTGTTCTGAGACGCCTACTTCACCTCTCCATGAGGGAGAGGTCGGCCCGCAGGGCCGGGTGAGGGTTTACGGCCTCTCCGGATGTTCCCTAACCCCTCACCCGCCGGCTTCGCCGTCGACCTCCCCCTCAGGGGGAGGTGAAGGGCGCGGCGCATCGATGATCCCGCCCGGGCTCCTGAAATCAGAACCGATCGGACGGCCTCATGCCAAGCTACGTCTTCCAGTTCGGCCCGATCCTGATCCGCTCGGAGGAGCTGATCCACGGCGCCTGGCTCACCATCTGGTTCGCCAGCGTGTCGATGGTGCTGGGCCTCGCCATAGGCATCCTCGGCGCGGTGGCGAGGAGCTTCGGCCCGCGCTGGCTGTCCAGCCTCGTCGCCGCCTATGTCGAGCTGATCCGCAACACGCCGCTCTTGATCCAGCTCTATTTCGTCTTCTTCACCCTGCCCTTCCTGGGGCTGAAGCTCTCGAGCAGCGCCGCCGCGATCCTGGCGCTCTCGATCCATCTCGGCGCCTATGCGACCGAGATTATGCGCGCCGGCATCCAGTCGATCCCGTCCGGCCAGATCGAGGCGGCGAAGTCGCTCGGCCTCAAGCCCTACAAGATCATCCGCCACATAGTGCTGCTGCAGGCGCTGCGCGCCATCTATCCGGCGCTTTGCGGCCAGTTCATCCTGCAATTGCTCGGCACCAGCATCATCTCGGCGATCGCGGCCGAGGAGCTGACGGCGATCGCCAACAACATGGTGATGCAGACCTTCCGCTCCTTCGAGGTCTACATCGTCGTCGCCATCATCTACTTCATCCTGGTGCAGGCGTTCAGCCTGCTGTTCCAGGGCTTTTCACGCTTCTTCTTCCGCTGGAAGACATGAGGAGCCAGCGATGAACCTCCGCGAGTTCGGCCTGAACGAGTTCGGCTTCCTCATCCTCTCGGCGCGCTGGACGATCCTCCTGTCGCTGATCGCCTTTGCCGGCGGCGGCATTCTCGGAGTCGTCATCGCCAGCCTCCGCATCAGCGCCTCGAAGCCGCTGCGGATGATCGCGGCCGGCTATATCCGCTTCTTCCAGAGCACGCCGATCCTGATCCAGCTGTTCATGGCCTATTACGGCACCGCCTTCATCGGCCTGAGCCCGGATCCGTGGACGGCGGCGGCGATCACCTTCTCGCTCAACTCCGCCGCCTTCTTCGGCGACATTTTTCGCGGCTCGATCGAGGCCATACCCAACGGCCAATGGGAGGCGGCGAAGGCGCTCAGCCTGCGCTTCATCCCGACGCTGCGGCTCGTGATCTTCCCGCAGGCGCTGAAGCTGATGCTGCCGCCGACCGTCGGCTTCATGGTGCAGATCGTCAAGACGACCTCGGTCGCCTCCCTGATCGGCCTCACCGAGCTCGCCCGCACCGCCACCATGATCAACACCGTCACCTTCGAGCCGATGCTGGTGTTCGGCACGGTCGCGCTGGTCTATTTCGCGCTGTGCTGGCCGCTGTCGCTGCTCGCGCGCCATCTGGAGAAGCGGCTGGAGGTGGAGGGACGCGGCCGTGCGGCGCTCGCCTGAGAGGGATTCACGCGCTCTCGCGCTCGACGATCTCGAAGCCGACCGGCACGATGCGCGGCAGGTTCGGCTCGCCCTTCAGCCGCTTCAGCAACTGCTCGACCGCCATCCGCCCCATTGCCTGCCTTGGCACCCGCAGCGTGGTGAGGCGCGGAAAAAGTTCGGCGGCGAGGTCCATGTCGCCATAGCCGGCGATCGCCATCCGCTCCGGGATCTTCCAGCCACGCCGGTGGCATTCCTGCACGGCGCCGATCGCCAGCGTGTCGGAGGAACAGAACAGCACGTCGAGCGCCGGATCGCGGTCGGCGAGCGCGGCCAGCGCCGAGGCGCCGCCCTGCGCGGTGATCGGCACCTCGATCTCGAGGTTTTCCGGATAGGCATGGCCGCGATCGACCAGCGCCTGGCGATAGCCGATGCGGCGCTGCTGCAGGCGGTCATTACCATGCACCGGGGTCGAGGCGAAGCCGATGCGGCGATAGCCCCTGCCGACAAGATGGCTGGTCATGGCATGGGCGGTGTCGAAATTCGAGACGCCGACCGCCATGTCGATCGGCTCATGGCCGCGAATCTCGCTGATCTCGACGACGGCGACCTCGCCGGAAGCGAGCAGGCTGCGCGCCGCTTCGGAATTGACGAAGGCCTGCAGAATCAGCCCGGCCGGCTGCCAGCCGAGCAGCGCGCGGATCGCCTTCTCCTCGCCTTCCGGATCGAAGGCGCCCTGGATCAGCAAAAGCTGGTAACCCGCCTCGTGACAGGCGTCCGACATGCCCTGCACCTGCTCGGCGATGCCGGAATTGATCAGCGGCGGCACCATCGTCCCGATGATGCGCCGGCTGTTGCGGTTCGACGACATCGAGGAGGCGAGCTGGTTGCGGATGAAGCCCTCGCGCTCGACGACCTCCATCACGCGCGCCCGCGTTTCCGGCGACACCTTGTCGGGATCGGCGAGCGCCCGCGACACGGTCATCGGCGCGACGCCAGCGCGACGCGCGATCTCCTTCATGCTGAGGCGCGGCTTGCCGGGATCTCGCGGATCGGAATTCACCATCGCAACGCTCGCTCATTGTGCCGGACGGAATCGACGCCCGCCGCTATTCTAGAGTCACATCCATCGGCGATGAACTGGTTGCGTTTCGCTTCGCTCTCCCTGGAGGGCCATAGGACGGCAGAACAGTCGATCAATCCAGAATTAATGCAGCTCGCCGGCCACGGGCAGTCCTGCGTCGCCCCGGCGAAGGCCGGGGCCCATAGACACGGGCCAAACAAGCGTGGCGCGCCTTCCGGCTACAGATCGGCGGTTCTGGATCCCGGCCTGCGCCGGGATGACGACGGAGCGCTGTCGGCGTCGTGCAACGACCTCCCGAGCGAGCGGCGCATAATGCCGGGGACGACCTCTTTTCACCTCTCCCTGAGGGAGAGGTCGACGCGCGCAGTGCGGCGGGTGAGGGTTTGCGGCCTCTCCGGATGGTTCCCTACGCCCCTCACCCGGAGCATCGCTCCGACCTCTCCTCATGCGAGAGGTGAAGGACGTGCGCGGATCGAATACGGCTTTGTCGGATCATGGGCTCGAGCGGTTTGCGGCGTCCCTCGTCCGCGCCGCGCGCCACGCCAAATTTCGGGGGATGCCACTTGGCGAGAGTTGATAAGTTTATAATAGCATGATGTTATGTGAGCAGGCTGCTTCAACGTTCTGACGCAGCCCCGCCGAGGACCGCATCGAGGAGGATGTACCCGGTGGAAAGGGAGGACAATATGGAACGAACCGTTGAGCGGGATTCCGGCTTCGAGGGATCCGGCCGCGCGCTGCGCGATCGTCTGACGCGGCTTGTCGCGGTCGGTGAAGTGGGCGTGCTGCTCGCGCTGATCGTGCTGGTCGCCTTCTTCTACATGATGGAACCGGCGTTCCTGTCGGAACGCAACATCCGCGCCATCCTGCGCGTCGTCTCCTTCATCGGCATCATCGCCATCGGCCAGACCATCCTGCTCGTCTGCGGCGAGTTCGACCTGTCGGTCGGCGCCGTCGCGGGCCTTTCGGCCGTCTGCAGCGCGAAATTGATGACCGCCCTCGCCCTGCCGGTGCCGCTGGCGCTGCTCGGCGGCGTCATGGTCGGCGCCGGCGTCGGCCTGGTCAACGGCCTCGTCGTGGTCAAGCTCAAGATCCCGGCCTTCATCCAGACGCTCGGCATGCTGTTCATCGGCCAGGGCCTGATCCAGGTCGTCACCAACGGCTACCCTGTCTATCCGCTGCCGCCTATCATCAGCGACATCGGCTATGCCAGCATCATCTTCGGGCTCGGCTGGAGCTTCGTCTTCTTCGTCATCGCCGCGCTAGGCGCCGATTTCGTGCTTCGCCGCACGGTGCTCGGCCGCAACATGTATGCGACCGGCGGCAATCCCGAGGTCGCCCGCCTCGTCGGCATCGACACCAACCGGTACAAGATCGGCGCCTTCATGACGGTGGGCGCGCTCGCCGCCATCGCCGGCATGTTCGTCATGGCGGACCTTGCCTCCGGAACCACCTCGATCGGCAGCGGCTGGGAACTGAACGTCATCGCCGGTGTCGTCGTCGGCGGCGTCAGCCTGTTCGGCGGCGCCGGCACCATGGCCGGCGGCCTGATCGGCGTGCTCCTGCTGCAGGTCGTCACCAGCGGCCTCGTCGTCGTCGGCGTCAACGCCAACTGGCAGCAGATCGCCGTCGGCGTGATCATGGTGATGGCCGTCGGCCTCGACATCCTGCGCCGTCGCTTCTTCATCGCCGGTTCCGGCGGCGCCCAGCCCGTCGCAGCCTCGACCGAACCGGCCGCCAAGCCATCCTGAAGGCCCGCCCGGCTCCGGCCGGGCGAGATGAAGCGTTTTCAAGCGAAGTGGATACCGGTTCGCGCGACGAAAGCGCGACCACAAAGGGAACCAGTCGAAAAGGCCGCCACAAGGCGGTCAACCAGAGGGAGGACTAACCATGACCCAACGATTTTCCAGCCTGCTGAAATCCGCGCTGCTGGCCACCGTCGCCGTGACGGCCGGTCTCGCCGCCCTGCCCGAGGCCAGCCTCGCGGCCGGCAAGAACGTGCTGTGGGTACAGCCCATGCGCGACCATCCGGTGCATCGCCTGATGCAGGCCGGCTTCCTGGAAAAGTGCAAGGAGCTCGGCAATACCTGCGAAGTCGTCGGCAATCCGAGCTCGACGAACTATGACGTCTCGGCCTCGATTCCGCTCGCGGAAGCGGCCATGGCCCGCACCAAGTTCGACGCCATCGCCGTCTACGGTCCCGGCCCCGAGATCTTCCCGTTCATCGGCAAGCTCGGCAAGGAAGGTTTCCCGGTCGTCACCTGGCATGTGCTGCCGCCGGAAGGCTCCGTCCCCGGCCTGAAGGCCGCCGTCGGCGAGGACATTCCGAGCGCCGGCCAATCGGCCGCCATCGCCATGGGCGAGAAGATGAACGGCAAGGGCGTCATCGCGCTGACCCAGGGCTCTTCCAACGACACCGAGAACGTCATGGCGGACTCGTTCCGCAAGACGATGGCCGAGCGTTTCCCCGACATCAAGATCCTCGACACCCAGATGGAAGGCTTCGAGCCGTCGGCCGCCGAGGCCAAGGCCGTCGCGCTGCTGCAGGGCAACCCGGACGTCACCGCCGCCTTCTCGACCACGGGCAACGGCGCCCAGACATGGTCGGGCGCGGCCCGCAAGGCCGACCGGCCGCTCGTCATCATCGGCATGGACTATATCCGCCAGAACCTCGACCTGGTGAAGTCGGGTGCCGCCTATGGCGTCGTCGCGCAGCCGCTCTACGAGGAAAGCGCCAAGACGGCCGAGCTCGCCAACGATCTCGCCGAGGGCAAGGAGGTTCCCTACCTGAACCCGCTGCCGGCCGGCGTCATCACCGCGGCCGACCTCGACCCGTACTACGCGATGCTCGACCGCGCCGGCCAGTAGGCAGGCTCCCGACTGCCCTCTCCCGTTCGCGGGAGAGGGTTCTCGCAATTGGAAGAGGCTCGGGGAGAACGACCATGACCGACCTATCGACCGCCCCGCCCGTTATCCAGACCCGCGCCATCGTCAAGAGCTTTTCCGGCGTGCAGGCGCTGCGCGGCGTCGACTTCGCCGTCCATCCCGGCGAGATCCACGCCCTGCTCGGCCAGAACGGCGCCGGCAAGTCGACCCTCGTCAAGATCCTGAACGGCGTGCACAAGGCCGGCTCCTATTCGGGCGAGATCCTCGTCGACGGCAAGCCGGTCACCTTCGCCTCGACCTCGGAGGCCCGCGCCTGTGGCGTCGGCTACGTGCCGCAGGAAATCGAGGTGCTGGAACAGCTCACCGTCGCGGAGAACGTCTTCGCCGGCCATACCGGCCTCGGCCGCGGCCCGATCATCAACCGCCGCCGCATGGAGCAGGAAGCCCGCGCCCTGTTCGACGAGCTCGGCCTTTCGATCGACCCGCGCATGCTGGTCGCGAGCCTGACCTCGGCGCAGCGCCACCTCGTCATGATCGCGCGCGCCCTCTCCTTCAAACCCCGCGTCTTGATGCTGGACGAGCCGACCGCCTCGCTCTCCGGCGTCGAGGTCGAGCGGCTGTTCTCCGTGCTGCGCCGGCTCAAGGCGCAGGGCAAGACGATGATCTTCATCACCCACCGCCTGCCCGAGGTGCTCGCCATCTGCGACCGCGCCACGGTGCTGCGCGACGGCCGCGTCGCCGCCGCGATCGAGCGCGAGGATTTCGACGAGGAGCAGTTCATCTACGCCATGTCGGGCCAGAAGCTGCAGCGCCTCTATCCCCACCACGACGCGCCGCCGGCCGAAACGAGGCCGCTGCTCCAGGTCAAGAACCTCTCGATCGCCGGCCGCTTCGGCGTCAATCGCGGCGTCAGCGACGTCTCCTTCGACGTGCGCCCCGGCGAGATCCTCGGCCTCGCTGGCCTGCTCGGCTCTGGCCGCACCGAGATCCTTCATGCGATCTACGGCCGCGTGCCCTATTCCGGCGAAATCGCCGTCGACGGCGCGCCGGTCGCGATCCGCACCGCCGCCGACGCCCGCGCCGCCGGCATCGCGCTCCTGACCGAGGATCGCAAGCGCGACGGGCTGCTGTTCAACCTCCCCGTCGGCGCCAACATCACCATCGGCAACCTGACGAAGCTTTCGAGCCACGGCATGGTGCGCGAGGGACGCGAGAAGAACGCCGTGCTCGCCGCCATGCGGGCGCTCAACGTCAAGGCGCGCTCGCCGCAGGCCTCCGTCGCCCATCTCTCCGGCGGCAACCAGCAAAAACTGCTCTTCGCCCGCGTGCTGATGAGCGCGCCGCGCGTGCTCCTCCTTGACGAGCCGACCAAGGGCGTCGACGCGGCGACCCGCGCCGAGATCTACCGGCTGATCGTCGATCTCGCCGATAAGGGCGTGGCGCTCGTCGTCGTCGCCTCGGAGCTTGAGGAAGTGATCGGCATCGCCGACCGCTGCCTCGTCGTCGCCGACGGCCGCCTCGTCGGCGAATTCCAGCGCGGCGAAGGCAGCGAGGACAAGGTATTGCGCACCATCACCGCCGCGCAGGCCGAAATGCAGCGCGCCGCGCTGGCAAACGCAGGGCACGCGGGATGACCAACCGTTTCGCCGGCAAATCAATCCTGGTCACGGGGGCCGCGACCGGCATCGGCCGCGCTACCGCCGAGCATCTGGTCGCCGAGGGAGCCAGCGTGCACGGTATCGGCCTCGACGCCGACGAAGGCCGGGCGCTCGCCGCCGACTACGCCCAGCGCGGCCTGCCGCTCCATTTCGCCGAGGTGGACCTGACCGACGACGCCGCGATCCGCACCGCCGTCGAGCGTGCGCATGAGACATCCGGGCGGCTCAACGCCGTGGTCAATTGCGCCGGCATCTACCCGACCGGCAAGCGCCTGGAGGACGTCACGGACGCCGAGTGGGATCTCTGCGTCTCGGTCAATTTGACCGCGATCTTTCGCGTTTGCCGCGCGGCGCTGCCGCTGATCCGCGCGGCGGGCGGCGGCTCGGTCGTCAACCTCGCCTCGGTGCACGCGGTCGCGACCGTGCCGGGCGTGCCGGCCTATGCCGCCACCAAGGCGGCCGTGGTCGGCCTCTCGAAGCAGATGGCGCTCGACTATGCGATCGACCGCATCCGCGTCAACGCGGTTGTCGTCGGCTCGGTGGCCACAAGGATGACGCTCGGCGACGCGCCCGACGCGCGCGAGCGGGTGGAAGCGGCCGGTCTCTATTTCGACGAACGAAAGGTGCCGCGCGTTGCCGACCCGGCCGAGCTCGCCCGCGCCATCGCCTTCCTCATCTCCGACGACGCGTCCTTCGTCACCGGAAGTGCATTTGTCGCGGATGGGGGCCTGACGGCGCTGCTGTTGTAGGGGGCTAAAGCTACGATTCTACGCATGCTTATCGCGACCCGACACTCACGATGGCAAGTACAAACGGGCTCGATCTTTGAAAAGAGGAATACAGCAAAGACGAAATATCAACCAACAAGCGTAAATCGCGTCCGCACCGAACGGAGCGTTATCATTCAGAAGCCCATGAGCTAGCGCGTGCCGGAGACTCGGCCCCGGCTTTACCAAGAAGACGTTTTCAATGTCGGTAGAAATAGCTTCACCGAAAGCAGAATCCACTTCTGGCCTCATATGATCGAATAGCGCCGACATTGACCTATCCTCTTGCTCCTGCTTAGCGGCATCAAAACTCGAAACGTCGTTGCCGTGCATCTTCAAGACGTGCCGGATAGATGCCTCGAGCAGTGGTGTCAAAATGTACAGAGCACTGGTGAAATCGCCATGAAAGAACCGCTCGAAACCTAGACAATACGTCTCCCTAATGTTCGGCGGCACGAACGGACTAGCCCGGACAAGTGGTCGAAACGTATCTTCCCCGACAAAGTACCTATCAACTATATATCGACGCGCAGTCTCGATCCCGCCACTGGCGGTAACTTTTCTACGTACGCCCTCATGCTGGGCAATCTGCACTCGAATTGCACTGTTGTCCTTGCCATCACCCAAACCTCCTTCGGCCCGATGTATCACCTTACCTTCATGGTCGTGGAAAGACGCGCCAAACAGGGAGGAGAGTGGATGATTGTCAATTGACGCTATTGCGTCTGCCTTAAGTTTTTCTGGTGACGGCGAGCACTCCAAGTCTGCAAATATGAGTAATAGTTCAAATACATCCCGATCACCCTCCAATTGCCCCCGAACGTGCTCGACAATTTCACTCAGATCCATCGGATGCGAGAAAAGAGAGAGCTCCTCCGCGATCCCCGACTGAACGTCGATCAATCTGTGTCGCAGGGCAGTACGACGATCCTTCTGCCCCGGGATTCCATGGTACTCGGCGATTGCCTGACTTAGCCAGTGCGATTCTTGTACCGCGGTGATCTGATTATCGGCCAACGCTGCTAAGGTTTCTGCCGCACCAATCCTACACCGGAACTCGCCATCACTGTTTTTTGCAAGGCGATAGGCGCGGGCCGCCAACCTCCAGAGCTCGACGACAATATGATGACCCGAGTCCGATAGTCCGCGGGCTAGATAAGCCTCTATTTCGGTAGCGACTACGGCGGCATCTGATAGCCTAAACCCCAAGTCAATCTCGAAAAACCATTGAACAGCCGCAAGATTTTCACCTGCGACGGCACGCTCACATATTAGTGGTATCATCGCACGCGCAGCCAAGACCTCGTCACAGTCCCAGCCAAGGGCACGCCCCATTGACAATGCTCGTGTAAGAACATCGCGCGATGTCAATCCGAGTAGAGGGTCATCCCGATCGAAACGCTCTTTGAGCGCTCCGGAATCAAGACCTTCTGCAATAGAGACGTATGCCTTCACCGCAGATCGACCGCACTGTTGTCGCTTGCGCTCAAGAAGCCAGCACACGTCGCACAGACGCGCCTTTAATACAGGGTTTGCGATCCTCTCCGCCACATAGGCCAATACGGCGACTGGGGCACCGCGAAAATCTTCTGGGATGGGTGACCTGCCACGCTCCATAACCAACATCGGGGCAAAGGGAGCGTCGACGTCTCCGGGCTTTAAGTAGAAATTCGTAACTGCCGACAGCATGGCGTAAGCTTGAGCGGCAGCAACCGCCCCGGCTCCGTCGCACACCTCTGCTGCCGCTCTGTATGCGGTGCTCAATTCATGGCAATCAACCGAGGTACAATTGATGATGGGCGCCTCGATATCCACCGAAGCAAAGTCTTCGATGGTTGCCCGAAGCCAAAGGGGAATTTCGCTAGGCTCAGATTGACCGCCGGCGGCTGCCCCATCCTCAAGGCGCATAAACCCATCCCCCATCAGTCCAAGTTTGCGAAGCTAGATATCACAACTAGATCACCCCAAACCGCACCACTCCCGCCATCCCCTCGCCCGGGTTGAGCACGACCAGGCCGAGGCCTTCCTCGCCGGCTTCGAGCTTGTTGGCGGCGCAGGGGACGTTGGTCTGGGGTTCCAGGCAGAAGAAGCTCTGCTTCGGGTCGGCGTAGAGCATCAGGTTTTCGAAGATGGGATCGGCCTCGATGACGAGCGTCACGCCGCGCGAGGGGAAACGCAGCGTGGCGCTTCCGTCCCAGCCTGAATAATCATTGTTGCGCCAGTGGTTTGGCAGCTTCGCGCCGCGGGAGAAATCGAGCTCGGGGGGCGTGGCGATGCGCGAGCCGGCGACGCCGTCCGGCGCCTCGAGCCAGAAATGCTTGGCGGCAAAGGTCATCTCGACATCGGCGTCGCGGTCGAACCAGGGATGGTGGCCGAAGCCGAACGGCATGCGGACCGGGCCGAGGTTTCCCAGCGTCGTCGCAAGCGTCAGCCCCTCGGGCGAAAGGTCGAAGCGCTGCGTGGCGCGGTACTGGTAGGGCTCGCCGGCGACGCGGCGCTCCAGCGTCATTTCGACCGACGTGTCGGAGAGTTGCTCCGCCTTCCAGGCCGAATGCCAGCCGGTGCCGTGCACGTTGAAGCGCTCGGCGCCGTTATTGGCCTCAAAACGATAGGTGACGCCATCGAAGGTGAACTGGTTGCCGTCGATACGGTTGGCATAGGGCAGCATCGGGAAGGAGGCGACGCCGAGCACGTCGCCCTTCGCCGCGCGCTCCGGCGTCAGCGCCCGCATGACATCGACGCCGCGACTGCGGAAGGCGGCGATCGAGCCGCCGATTTCCGGCGCGAGGACGAGGGTCAGGTCTCCGGCGGCGAGTTCGATCATGATGGCGTCATCCGTTGGTTGTTTGCCGGAGATCGTATCGGTCCCTGGCGATTGCGGAAGGGGGGGCGTGGCGGTCGTCCCCGCTTTCCGGGGAGCCCTGGCGAGCAAATCCGTGCGGCGCCGGGATGGACTGCGAGGGTTTGAAGACGCACCTCGATACAAGGAGGCGGTGAAAGCGAGGCTTCCCGGCGACATTCCAGGCTCCGGGCGTTCCACGCGGCGACAACGCCGCTGCATGGATCCCGGCCTTCGCCGGGATGACGGGAGGGAGAGGAAGCGTCGAGACGGGTCCGGAGGGGCCGGCCAGCAACGATCCCGTCGGCATGACATCCCGGCGTCAAAAGCCGCGCACGCTGTGTCCCCAAACTCGACATCCCTGCGGAAGCAGGGATCCATGCATCAGCGCGTTCGGGCGTGCGGCGAGCAAGCCGGCCGAATGGATCCCGGGTCAAGCCCGGGATTGTCTGTTTGGAATTTGCTAGATGGTTTGGGCCGGTTGCGGGTTTCGAAACGGCCATCCCGAAACCCGCGTCCATGGCCGAGACCGTCCCGGGATCGGGCGCCTGCCCGTCGTCATCTGGGTCCGGCGGTGGACCGGCTTCGCTTGCTTGTTGACTTGATGGGGCCGCGTTCCCGCGAGCCCGCAGACAATCCGAAGCCAGGACAAACCATGCCATCACCCAGCCCAGCCGTCGAGACGGTGCCGCGCATCCTCGGCATCGACGTCGCCAAGGAAACGGTCGTCCTGCACGACAGCACCTCCGGCCAAACCCT
>NZ_AQYH01000013.1 GCF_000380505.1 Kaistia granuli DSM 23481
TTGCCAACGCCTTGCTCAAACCAGATGCAACAGAACTGACTTGATGACGGCGAGCGTGGCACGGAGGGACGGCATCGAGGTCGGACCTAAACCCTTACTCCGCCGCCACCTTCGCCTTGGTTATGTAGGCTTGCCAATCGCGATACTGCGCTTCGGCGGCGACGCGGAAGTAGTAGAGGTCGCTGCCGGCCGCGACGAACAGGAAGCCGTCGTCGAAGGCCTGCTGCCAGGTCTTGCCGCGGCGCGGCACGGTGGCGAGCGGCTTGCCGGTCGGTTCGACCGCCGCGACACATTCGGCGATCAGCGCCTCGACTTCCGGCGCGCCGGTCTGGCCGGGCAGGCCGATGCTGCCGGAGAGGTCGGTCGGGCCGATGAACACCACGTCGACTCCGTCGACCTCGGCGATGGCGCGGGCGTTCTTTACGCCCTTTTCCGTCTCGATCTGTACGACAACAAGAAGTTCGTCATGCACGCGCTCCATGTAGTCCTTGGCGATGCCGTAGCCGGCGGCGCGGGTGATGTCCCAGGCGTTGCCGCGCTTGCCGAGCGGCGGGAAGCGGCAGGCATCGACGATCTTCCTCGCTTCCTCCGCCGTCTCGACCATGGGCACCAGCAGCGCCTCGGCGCCGGCGTCGGCGATGCGGCGCAGCGTGATCGGGTCGGAGGACGGCACGCGGATCATCGCCGTCGAATTCGTGCAGGCGGCGGCGCGCATCACCTCGACCGCTGTCAGCACGTCGCCGGTGCCGTGCTCGAGATCGAAGATGAAGAAGTCGAAGCCGGCGAGCGCCGTGATCTCGGCGAAGGTCGGATCGGGGCTTTGCAGCCACATGCCGAAAGACTTCTGTCCGGCCCTGAGATTGGCCTTCAGACGGTTTCTGCGGATCATTTTTGTCTCGGATGCGGGGTTTCAGGTTTCGGAAGGCGGGGCGAAGCGGGCGAGCTTGGTCTGGAACCCCTGCCGCTCCAGTACGGCGGGATTGACGATGTTGTCGGGCGCGAGGCCCTGCGCGACGCGGATCATGCCGTCGGAAATCTGCGTCATGGTGAGACGGGCGGCGTCCTGTGTCGAGGGCAGCCAGTGCGGCGTCAGGATGACGTTTGGAAGTGCGACGAGCGGATCGTCCTTCGGCAGCGGTTCGTGCTCGAACACGTCGAGCCCGGCGCCGGCGATCCAGCCGTCGCGGAGCGCGGTGACGAGCGCCGCCTGGTCGACGATCTCGCCGCGCGCCACGTTGACGAAATAGGCGGATGGCTTCATGCGCCGGAAATGCGCCGCCGTGATCAGCCCGCGCGTCGTGGCGTCGAGGCGATTGTGCAGCGAGACGAAATCGCTTGTCGCGAACAATTCGTCGAGATTATCGACGAGCGTGACGCCGAGATGCGCCGCCTCGATCTCGGAGGCGCGCGGCGAAAAAGCGAGGACGGTCATGCCCCAGGCGCCGGCGAGGCGGGCGAGTTCGCGGCCGCTCGCGCCCAGGCCGACGATGCCGAGTACCTTGCCGGGCAGGTCGAGGCCCATGGTGACGGGCTGCAGATCCCAGCGGCCGTCGCGCACCATCCGCTCCTGTTCCGGTAGGCGCTTGGCGAGCGCCAGCATCAGCAGGAAGGCCGAGGAGGCGGTGGCGTGGGTCAGCGTGTCGGGCGTGTTGTAGACGGCGACGTCGTTCTGCGTGCAGGCGTCGAGGTCGATCTTGTCGATACCGGCGCCGGCGCGGCCGATGACCGTCAGTCGCTCAGCGCCCTCGGCGAAGCTGGAGGGCTTTACCCAGGGCCGGAAGATGACGATGCCATCGGCGCTGGCGACATGCTTCGGCGTCAATTCCAGCGAATAGAGCCGATCGGCATAGGCCGTATCGCCCGGTGTCGGTGATTGGTCGCGCAGGAACTCGACCGTGATCGAGGGGTGGCCCTCATAGCGATCGAGACCGATCTCGGCGATGGCCGGCTTGCCGTCCGGGCCGAGATAGTCGCCGGTATAGGCGACGGTGAAGGGGCGGGCGTTCACCACCGCTTCAGGCTTTCTTCGGTGGTGGTCTCGATCCGCGCGCCGGCCCGCTCGAAGATATCCTCGCGCAGCCTGGTGCCGAGGCCGGGCCGGTCGGGGAGGTGCAGATGGCCGTCGCGCACCTCGATGCGGTCGGTGACGACGTCGTCATACCAGCCGTCGATATAGCCGCGCACCGTCTCCATGATCAGCCCGTTCGGGATGTGCAGCATCAGATGCGTCGCTGCCCAGAGCGCCACCGGGCCGATCGTGTCGTGGCAGGTGACGGGCAGCATGTAGGTGTCGGCCATGGCTGCGATCTTGCGGCCCTCGGTCAGGCCGCCGCCCCAGGAGAGGTCCGGCATGATGATGTCGGCGGCGCCCTTCTCGATCCACGGCCGGAAGCCGAAGCGGGTGAAGACCCGCTCGCTCTGGCAGATCGGAATGGTCGTCGCCTGCTTCAGCCGGACATAGCTCTCGACATTGTCGGGCGGCATGATCTCTTCCAGCCACAGGATGTCATAAGGTTCTAGGGCGCGGGCGATCTTCGTCGAGGTGGGAAGATCCCAGCGCGCATGGCCCTCGATGGCGATCGCCATGCGGTCGCCGACGGCGGCGCGGATATCGCCGACGATCTTCAGCCCGGCGGCGAGCTCGTCGTTCGAAAGCGCATGGCCGAGCGGGCCGGCGGCGGTTTGCGCCCCCCAGATCACCATCGGCTTCCGGGTGTCGACGGGGCCGGAGAGGGTGGGGCCGAACTGGTCGAACGGCCAGATCTTCATCGCCGTGACGCCCTGGTCGAGCAGGCTCTGCGCCAGTTCGCCCGCCTTGCCGGTCAGCCAGGCGTTGAGGTCGTCATATTTTCCGTAACCGACGCAGGTGTTGTAGATTGGGATGCGGTCGCGGCTGCGGCCGCCGAGCATGTTGTAGATCGGCTCGCCGGCGTTCTGTCCGGCCAAGTCCCAGAGCGCCACGTCGATCGCCGAGATCGCCCGCATCTCGGCGCCGTTCGAACCGCAGAAATTCGCCAGCGCGGCCATGTTGGCCCAATGGTTCTCGATGTCACGGGCATCGCGGCCGATCAGCAGCGGCGCATAGATGTCATGGATGATCGCGGCCACCGCGCGCGGCAGGTAATAGGTCTCGCCGAGGCCGACGATGCCCTTGTCGGTGTGGATCTGGACCCAGAGATTGTTGGGCAGCGCCTGCCGCGCCTTGGGGTTCAGCTTCGCCCATTCGGCCTGCGGCAGCGCCTCGAACCAGATGGTCTCGATCTTCGTGATCTTCATCGCAGTCCCCCAGAGTTGGCGTCACGCCGTGTCATGCTTCCACGAATTCCAACCTCGCCGTCATCCCGGGCGAGCGAAGCGGAGACCCGGGATCCATCCAGCCGAGGCCGAAAACGGTACGGCGCTCCCCCGGCATGGATCCCCGCCTTCGCGGGGATGACGGAGGAGGCGGGGCCGACCCAACATACTCTCATCCCTTGACCGCGCCGGCGGTGAGGCCGCGCAGCAGGTGGCGCTGGATCGCCATGTAGAAAAAGACGGGCAGGATCGAGAACGTCACGCCGGCCGCCATCAGCACGAAGAGCGGCGTGTCGAGCTGGGTCATCAGCGTCGCGAGGCCGAGCGAGGCGGTGTAGAGGTCGTTCTTGGTGATCAGCGTCGAGGCGAAGAGATACTCGTTCCAGCTGGCGAAGAAGGCGATGACGCTGACGGCGACGAGGCCGGGTCTGGTCAGCGGCAATACGACGAGCCAGAGCACCTTCCAGCGGTCGCAGCCGTCGATCAGTGCCGCCTCGACGATCTCTTTCGGCACCGCGTCGAACGACGCTTTCAAGACCCAGGCGCAAAGCGGCACGACGAAGGCGGTGTGGAGCAGGGCGAGCGCCCAGAGATTGTCGGTCCAGCCGAGACCCCGATAGAGCGCCAGGATGGGCGCCACGACGACCGCCGCCGGCATCATCTGGGTGAACAGCAGCAGCAGACCGAAGGCCGAGCGGCCGGGCCAGTAGAGCCGCGACAGCGCGTAGGCGGCCGGAATGACCAGGATGAGCGTGCCGATCACGGTGAGCGAGGCGACCAGCGTCGAGAGCAGCAGCCAGCGGGCAATCGGCTTCTCGACGAAAAGCTGGAAATAGGACTGGACGTCGATGCTGCCGGGCCAAAGCGGCGGCGGGAAGGAGAGCGATTCCGCCGAAGGGCGGATCGACGAGACGATCATCCAGTAGACCGGGAAGAAGATGATCGCCGAGACTATGACAATGGCCGCCCCGCGCAGCGCATCTTCCAGCGAGGGCAGGCGGAATCTCGTTCGGGCGGGCGCGCTCATTCCGGTGTCTCCATCCGGCGCTGCAGCAGCACGAAGCAGAGCGTGGCGATGGCCGAGATGCCGAAGCCGACAACGGCGATCGCGCCGGCATAGCTGAAATTGTAGAAGCGGAAGGCCTGCATGTAGATCGCCGGCGCCAGCGTCGTTGTCGCGTCGACAGGGCCACCGCCGGTGATCAGCCAGATCAGGGTGAATTGCTGGGTGGAATAGATGAAGGCGAGCACGGCGAGCAGCGCCAGCGTCGGGCGGATGCCGGGCAGGGTGATGTAGCGGAACTGGGCGAAGCGGCCGGCGCGGTCGATCTTCGCCGCCTCGTACAGCTCATCTGGAACGCTCTGCAGCGCCGAGAGCAGCACCAGCGAATAGAAGGGAAAACCCTTCCAGACGGTGGCGCCGACGACGACCAGCATGGCGAGCACCGGATCGAGCAGCCATTGCGGGTTCTCGGTGACGCCGGGGACGAGGCGCAGGAAGGCGTTGAACACGCCGAAGCTCGGATCGAGCATCAGCACGAAAGTGATGGCGACGGGAACCTCGGGGATCGCCCAGGGCACGGTCAGGAGACTGCGCACCACGCCGCGTCCGCGAAAACTCCAGTTCATCAGGAGCGCCAGCGACAGGCCGATGGCGAGGATGGCAACCACGACCGACAGCGTGAAGACCAGCGTGTGCTGGATCATCCGCCAGAAATCGGGATCGGCGAGCATATAGCGGTAATTGTCGAGGCCGAGGCCGGCCGGCGTATCGAGGCTGAACAGGGCGCCGCGAACAATCGGATAGATCACCAGCGCGCCCTCGAGCGCCAGCATGGGCATGATCAGGAGATAGGGGAAGGCGCGGCTGCCGACGACGCCACTGCGCCGGGCACGCTTCGGACGGCTCGCGCGATCCGTCGTCTGGGTGAGCGCCGAAGCCATTGCCAATCTACATTCCTCGGTCATGGGCGGCCCGGTGAGGGGCTCCGGTATTGTGTTGGGTCGCGTTTTCAGCACGCGAACCGTCTTCCGCTTCGCTCGAAAACGCTCCGCAAATCCGCCGGTCCCACCACCATCCCGGGCGGACCAGGAATCGGGCCGGCCGGATCCCCGCTTGCGCGGAGATGGTGGGGGAGGGGGAGCCTCTGCGAAATCACTGTCTCACGCCCGTTCGGGATGATCGGGCGATTCGACGTTGTCATCCCCTCCGCTGCCGGGTGATGCCCTTCCTTCACGCTCCCCCGGGGAGAGCCTTGCATCGAACGTCGTCAATCCGTGGCGCCTGGCAGTTCGTCGCCCCGGCGGAGGCCGGGGCCCATGAACACGGACCCAGGAAACCGTGGCCCAGCTCCCGGGCCGGTGTTTCTGGATCCCGGCCTCCGCCGGGATGACGGCGGAGGGACGTCGGCGTCGTGCAAAGGCTCCCCTCGGGAGAGTCGATAAATGCGGCTCAGAGCCGTGTCGCCAGCGCCTCGAGCTGGCGCTGGGCGCCGTCCATCGCCGTCTTCACCGAACCGCCGGGGCGCAGCGCGCTCTGGAAGTTCTGCATGATGATGCGGCCGAACTGGTCGTCGGCGAAGGCGAAGTCGCCCATCACATCGATCGGCGACACCTGCTTCGCCTCGTTGAAGCCGGTCACCCACGGCTTGTCGGCGAGGAAGGCAGCGAACTTCTCCGACTTCGAAGCGAGGTCGTAGGGCGGCATGACGTAGAGATTGGTGATCATCAGATCCGCCATCACCTCGGGTGTCATGACGAACTGGATGAATTCCTTGGCGCCGTCCGAATTCTTGCCCTTGAGCGCGATCAGCGGATGAATGCGGTCGAGCGAGCGGCGGCTCGCCCAGGGCGGCGCGGCCGAAAGCAGGTCCGGGTAGATGTCCGGGTTGGTGGCGCGCAGCACCACGACGGTCGGATTGACGCCGAAGGCCTGGGCGACGCGCCCGTCGGCGGCGAGCTTCATGATCGCGCTCTGCGCCGTGCCCTGCGGCACGCCCGCCTCGTAGAGGCTCTTCCAGAGCTCGAGGCCCTTGACCACCTCGGGCGAATTGGCGAGCGGCGTCTTGCCTTCGGCCCATTTGCCGTCGAAGGGCAGGCAGAAATTCTGCAGCTGGAACCACCACTCGCCGGAATCGGCGATGACATTGGTGAGCGCGATGCCGAACTGGTCGGGCCGGCTGGTCAGCTTGGCGGTGGTCTCGATCCACTCTTCCGGCGTCGTCGCCGGCTTGACGCCCGCCTTCTCCAGCAGAGCCTTGTTGTAGATCAGGGCGAAGTTCACATCGATCGCCGACAGGCCGTAGAGCTGGCCGTCCTTGCGCAGGAACTCATGGCCGCCCGAGGGCGTGATGCCGAGCGCCTTGACGACGTCGTCGAGCGGTTCGGCGAGCTGGAACTTGCGGATTACCTGGGCGGAGAGATCCGGCATTGCCATCAGGATGTCGGCGTCGATGCCGCCGGCCTGCGCCTGGATGACGACGTTCGAGACATACTGGCTGGCCGGCCAGCCGGTCCATTCGACCAGATACTTGTCCTGCGACTGGTTGAACTTGTCGAGGACGGCGTTCCAGCCTTCCTTCTCGCCGGGCTGGAACTGCTCCCAGCTCATCAGTTTCAGCGGGATGCGGTCGGCGGCGCGCGCCGGACCGGTGGCGAAGGATGTGGTGGCGAGCGCGCCACCCATGGCGGCGGCCCCCGCCAGCAGTTGCCGGCGCGTCGGGCGGATACCCGCCAGCGCGGAAGACGGCCTGTGCAATCGCGTCATGCTCGTTCTCCTCCCTCGGCGTGCGGCAGGAGGCGCGCACGCGCAGCAAGGCGGTTATCCGCCATTGTTAATTGTTAACAATGAAACGATAGCATGAGAGGGTAGGCTGTCAAGGCCGCGACCGGCCGCCGCTGCTAGCCGGCCTGCGCCGGCTCGGTCTCCAGGAGATGTTCCTTCAGGCGGCCATAGGCAGCCTCGATATGCTCTTCGATGCAAGTGATCGCGGCGGGTACATCCTGGCTGCGCACGATCGCGAGCAGCCTGGCATGCGCCTGGTACCACGAGGTCAGATAGTCCTCCGGCAGGCCGTCGCGCAGCAGCAGGAAGACGAAGATCTGCGAGCGAAGCGCCTCCCAGGCGCGATAGAGGCGGCCATGATGGGCGGCGCGGAACAGGGCGTCATGGAAGTCGATGTCGAGCTCGGCGACCCGTCGCCTGGTCATCGAAGCGCGCGGAATCGATTGGAAAAGCAGGAGAATTGCGTCCAGCGGCGCGAGATCTGCCTCGGTCGCGTTGCGGCAGGCCTGCTCGACGGCGAGCTTCTCCAGCGCCTTGCGCAGGCTGTAGATCTCGCTCGCGTCGTGCAGCGAGATCTGCGCCACGGTGGCGCCGCGATGCGTCTCGTGCACCACCAGCCCCTCCTGCTGCAGGCGGAAGATCGCCTGCCGGATCGGGCCGCGGCTGACGTTCAGGCTCTCCGCCAGCTCGTCCTCGATCAGGCGCTCGCCGCGCTTGAAGCGGCCGCTCAAAATCGCCTCGCGGAGCGAATCCGCGACGTCGTCGGTCAGGACGCGCCGTTCCCGGCGCTGCAAGGGTGGCGTGATTGGGCTCTTGCTCATCGCTACAGTCTACTGTTAACAATCCAATCAACGCCAGCGTGAATCTGGCGAGGAACGGCAGGAAACACTATGCGCATTCTGAAAGCCAATTGGTATCCACCCGAGAATCCGGAGCTCCTCGAACTGTTCGGATCGAAGGCGGAATTCGACATCGACCCGATCCCCGCCGATCCGGCCTACCGTCTGACGCGGACTCGCAGCGCCGCCGCCGATGCCGTGATCAACTGCTCGGCCACCCATCTGCTGCCGGCCGATCTCGACGATTTCGAGAAGGTGAAGATCGTCGTGCGCGAAGGTGTCGGCTACGACAATCTTGACCTCGAGGCCTGGGGCGCGCGCGGCGTGCCCGTCTGCAATGTGCCGGATTACGGCACCACCGAGGTGGCCGACCACGCGCTGGCCCTGATGCTGGCGCTGACCCGCGGCACCGACACCTATGACCGGCTGCTCAACAGCGACCCCGCCAATGGCTGGAGCTTTTCGCGCGCCCCGCTGGTGCGGCGTCTGCGCGGCGCCACCTTCGGCATTGTTGGTCTCGGCCGCATCGGCCTCGCCGCCGCCCGCCGCGCCGCCGCCTTCGACATGCGCGTCGTCTTCTACGATCCGCATCTTTCGAACGGCGTCGAATTGTCGACCGGCTACGAGCGCGTGCACAGTCTGCATGAACTGATGACGATTAGCGACGTGCTCAGCCTGCATGCGCCGCGCAGCGCCGAGACGACCGGCATGATCAACGCGGCCGCGCTTGCCGTCGCCAAGCCGGGCCTGATCCTGGTCAACACGGCGCGCGGGCCGATCGTCGATATCGATGCGCTCTATGATGCGATGAGGGACGGACGCGTCGCCGGCGCCGGCCTCGACGTGCTGCCGCAGGAGCCGGCCGACCGCAGCCAGAAGCTGATCGCCGCCTGGGCGGCCAACGAGCCCTGGATCCAGGGTCGCCTGGTGCTGTCGCCACACGCCGCCTTCTACAGCCCGGCCGCGATGAAGGACATGCAGCGCAAGGCCGTCGAGTGCATCCTCACCTATCTGAACGAGGGGCGGCTCACCAACTGCGTCAACCGCGAATTCCTGGTGACGCCGGCGAAGGTGCGCAAGGCGTCGTAGGCGCCGTTGCCGTCGATCCACCCTCGCCGTCATCCCGGGCTTGACCCGGGATCCATTCAGCCGGGAGCCCGGGAGGTTCACTCCCTGTTGCCTCGGCTGCATGGATCCTCGCCTTCGCGAGGATGACGCGAAGGGTGGGGCATCGAGCGGCGAGCGTGAGCGGGGGATGGAGCCGAAACAAAAAAGGGGCGGCGATCGCGCGATCGCCGCCCCTTCCTTATTGAGCAAATTCCGAAGTTCAGCCGTTGTCGGCGGTCGCGGCCGGGACCTTGACGCCGTACTGGGCGGCAAAGCCCTCGAGCGCGCCCCAGGTGACGTTGTCGACCGGGATGCCGTCGACGGCGCGCTTCTTCGCCTCGCCCTTCTCGATGTCGGACGGCGCATAGACCTTCTGGTCCGGCTTCGCCGGCTGGGCGCGCAGGTCGGCCAGGAAGTCGGTGATGCGCGCGTCGAAGGCGGAGAGCGCCTGGAACACGGCCGGCGACAGCACGATGAAGAAATGGCCGATCTGGATCGGCTTCGAGAAGTCCGGGCCGTTGAACGAGGCGAGCGTCTTGCCATGGCCCATGCCGGTGAAGGCCGAGCAGAGCAGGTCGACCATACCTGCGAGGCCCGAACCCTTGTAGCCATAGTCGGCGCCGCCGACCGGGGCGACCCAGACGGCCGCGTTGGCGTCGGTGGTGAACTCGCCCTTGTCGTCGACCGCGACCTCTTCCGGCAGCGGCTGGCCGGTGGCGCGGCGCAGGCCGACCCGGTTGAACGGGATCGAGCTGGTGGCCATGTCGAGCACCATCGGATCCTCGCCCTCGACCGGCACGGCGAAGGACAGCGGGTTGGTGCCGAAGAAGGCCGAGGCGCCGCCATGCGGGATCACCATCGCATCGGCATGGGTCATGCCAATGGCAACGAAGCCCTTGGTGGCGGCGTAGCGCGTGTAGACGCCGGTGGCGCCGTGATGGGTCGAGCGGCCGACGGTGGCGACCGCGACGCCGGTCTTCTCGGCGAGCTTGGCGGCCTCGTCGATGGCGCGGTAGCTGGCATAGTGGCCGAGGCCGTCATCGGCGTCGATATGCACGGCCGAGGCGGCCTTCTCGGTGACGGTCAGCGTCGGATTCTTGTTGATGCGGCCGCCGGCGAGGCCCTGCATGTAGAACGGGATCAGGCGGACGCCATGCGTGTCGTAGGCGCGGGCCGAGGCGTCGACCACGGCGCGGGCGCAGGCTTCGGCGCTCTCGCGGTTCACGCCGGCTGCGGTGAACAGCTCGGCGACGAACGGTTCGACGTCACGGGCCGCGGCGCGAACGCCCGCGATCTTTTCCAGGGCCATGTTTTCTTCCTCGAGCAAGCGCTGAACCGGCAGTCGTCGGGTCGACGCCGTGGTTCGCCAGATGATGATCCTCGGGATGCGCGCACGCCTTCGCGGGCCCGCGCAGCCGCGTACCTCGTCTAAGGCGAATCCGCGCCGCATTCAAATGATGATTGGCGGGAAAGATGGCTGCGCCGCTGCGGAAGGCGTCAGAAAATCGCACGGTAGTCTGGTTGTATGACAATTTCGCCCACCAATGGCGCGGCGCGCCCGGGCGAGGGGAGGCCCTTCCGGCCGGCGATGTCCGGCCGGAAGGGCGTGGCCCGGATCAGCGCAGCTTGTTCACCACGTCCATGAAGCGCTGGACGCGGTCGCTGTCGACGGCGTTCCAGGTGTAGCCGTCGACCTTGAAATGCGTGCCGATGACGACGCCCGAGGCATGCTTCAGGATGTCGGCGACATTGTTGATATTGACGCCGGTATTGGCGAAGACCGGCACGCTGGTGACCGTCTCGCAGACCTTGCGCAGGTTCGACGCGTCGGCCGGCTCGCCGGTGATCGGGCCGGAGACCAGGATGGCGTCGGCGAGCGAGGAGAAGACGGCGCTCTTGGCGCGCAGTTCGATCGGCCGCTGGTCGAGCGAATGGGCGAATTCGGCATTGATGTTGAAGAGCAGCTTCATGTCATCGCGGCCGAGATTGTGACGAAGCCGCGAGGCCTCGGCGCAGTTCGGCTCCCAGATGCCCATGTCGGAGGCGAACACGCCGGTGAAGATCTCGCGCACGAACGACGCGCCGGTGACGGCGCCGATCGAGACCGAGGCGATCGGATCCCAGAGATAGTTGACGCCGAACGGCACGGTCAGCGACGGCTTGATCGCCTGGACGATGGCCGACATGGCGGCGATGCCCGAGGGAGCGCCCTTGAAGACGTAGGGGCGGTCGTTCTCGTTGCCGAACATGATGGCGTCGACGCCGCCGGCCTGCAGCTTCTCGACGTCGGCGAGCGCGTCGTCGATCAGCTTGTTGAGGCCACCCTTGGCGTCATAGAGCGGCGAACCCGGCAGGGCGCCGATATGCGACATGGAAATGACCACCTTCTTCTTGTCGCCGAAGAAATCGAAAACCATAATCCGCTCCATTATTGCAAAGGATGACAGGGAAGACTGGGGGTTAACCTCGTTACGGGGCGACCTGAACGTCGACCCGGGCAGCTTCGAGCGCCGCCGCGATTTCCGGCGGCGGCGGGGCATCGGTGATCAGCACGTCGAGATCGGCGAGTGGCGCCACGTGCACCAGCGACATGCGCTGGAACTTCGAGGCGTCGCAGAGCGCGACCTTCAGGCCGGACCGGTTGAGATAGACCTGCTTCAGGTCGACATCCTCGATCGAATAGTCGAACAGCCCGTCCACGGTGACGCCGGAAAGGCCGACGAAGCAAACGTCGAACCAGAGCTTCTCGAACTGGGCAACCGCTTCCGCGCCGCCGACCGACAGTTCGTCGCGGCGGACCCGGCCGCCGGCGAGATAGGTCTCGGTCTGGCTCGCCCCGAGCAGCTCCGCCGCCCGCACGCTGTTGGTGAAGACCTTGGCGTGGGCCCGGTCGCGCAGGTGGTGCGCCAGCAGGAAGGTGGTGGTACCGACATCGAGGGCGATGGTGCGATGGGCGAGCGACAGGGTGGCGGCCGCGGCGGCGATGCGCTCCTTGGCGGCATGCTGGCGGCGCAGCCGCGCGTCGAAATCAGGCTCGTCGCTGTCCATCTCGACCGTCGCGGCGCCCGCGGCGGGGATCGCCCCGCCATGCGTCCGCACCAGCCGACCGGCGCGCTCCAGTTCCAAGAGATCGCGCCGGATCGTCATGTCGGAGACCTGCAGCTCGGTGGCGATCTCGGTGACATGGACGGCGCCGCTGGCCCGCAGCGCATCGAGGATGGCGGCCTGGCGCATCTCGGGCAGGCGAGGGCGCACCATGGCATGGGCGGTGTTAGCTTGGGCGGCGGAAGCTTGGACTGCGGATTTCGGGTGCGCGGTAGACTGTTTCGACAAGGATCTTCCCTGTTGCAGAGGCCGGCGAACGGCGGAACCCCGACCATAACAGGACGTCAAACAAATTCAAACATGTCGCGTTGGTTATTGTTTGATCCTGTTAGTGCAGCCATCCTGTAAAAAAATGATGCGACCGGATTTGGGATCAAACCGGGCCGGATGATCGAAAATTTCGGCCGAAATCCGACGTTTTCGGTGAAGCGCGGATTCCCGCCGGGAGGACCCGACTGGACGGGCGAGCAAAAAATAAACAGGATCGACCAAAATTGATCCTTGAGGCGTTTGAATTTGTGCGCCTACAATTGGGACGTCACGACAGGAAAGCCGGTTTCGGCCGGCGGATCGCGGAAGGCGCGGTGGGAGCAGTCAAGCTCCTTCCGCACGAGGAACGACATGGCATCGATCGAGCTCGACCGGGTTTCCAAGCTCTACGCCAACGGCGCCTATGGCGTCCGCGACGTCAACCTCCAGATCGAGGATGGCGAGTTCGTGATCTTTCTCGGGCCGTCGGGCTGCGGCAAGTCGACGACGCTCCGCATGATCGCCGGGCTCGAGAGCATCTCGTCCGGTGACCTGCGCATCGGCGGCCGCAGCGTCAACGGCGTCGCGCCGCGCGATCGCAATGTCGCCGTCGTGTTCCAGAGCTACGCGCTCTATCCGCACATGTCCGTCTGGCACAACATGGCCTTCGGGTTGAAGATGCGCGGCGTGCCGCTGGCCGAGATCGACACCAAGGTCGCGAAGGCGGCCGACATGCTCGGCCTCAACCATCTGCTGCAGCGCAAGCCCGGCGCGCTTTCCGGCGGCCAGCGCCAGCGCGTCGCGCTTGGCCGCGCCATCGTGCGCGAGCCGGAGGCCTTCCTGCTCGACGAGCCGCTTTCCAACCTCGACGCGCAGCTTCGCGCCGAGATGCGGCTGGAACTGGTCAAGCTGCATCGCCGGCTCGGCCGCACCATCGTCCATGTCACGCATGACCAGGTCGAGGCGATGACGATGGGCGACCGCATCTGCATCATGAAGGACGGGCGGATGATCCAGTCCGGCCGGCCGCTCGACGTCTATGCCAATCCGGCCGACACCTTCGTCGCGCGCTTCCTGGCGACGCCGCCGATGAACCTGGTGCCCGCCCATCTCGAGCATGAGGGCGAGGCGCTCGTCGTTTCGATCGACGCCGCGACCCGCATCACCGTGCCCCGCCAGCACTACCTGCCCTACGTGCATAAGGCCGGCGGACCGATCACTGTCGGCATCCGCGCCGAGGACATCTATGAGACGCAGCAGCGTCCCGAGTGGCAGAAAATCACCGTCAAGGTGGTGGCGATCGAGGCGCTCGGCGCCGAGAATGTGCTGATCGGCCTGCTCGGCCGCGACAAGCCGATCGAGATCCAGGCGCGCCTTGGCCGGCATTTCTTCGCGCCGGTGGACTCGATGGTCGACCTCTATGTCGATGTCGAGCCGATGCACCTTTTCGATGCCGAAACCGGCAAGGCGGTCGCGCGGCCGCCCCTGCCGGTCGGTCGCTAGGAGATCGCCCCATGCGCAAGTTCGGCCTGCATTTCGGTTTGATCCTGGCATGCGTGGTCGTGCTGCTGCCGCCGCTCTGGGCGCTGCGCACCAGCTTCGTGCCGGAATCGATGTCCTACAGCACGGAGATCCTGCCGGCCTTCACGCTGGATAATTATACCGGGCTGTTCGAGAAGAACCGGTTCGGCACCTTCTACGTCAACAGCCTGATCGTGGCGCTCGGCTCCGTCATCCTGGCGCTGCCGTTTGCCGCCTGCACCGGCTACGCCTTCGCCCGCTTCCGCACCGGCGGTCGCTTTGCCCGCTTCGCCGTTCTCGCCACCCAGATGCTGCCGCCGGTGGCGCTGGTGCTGCCGGCCTTCGCCATCCTGCGCGGGGCGGGGCTCACCAATTCGCTGCCGGGCCTGATCCTTGTCTATTCGGCGTTGAACCTGCCGTTCCTGACCTGGATCCTGATGGGCTTCTTCGAGGGCGTGCCGGCCGACATGGAGGGCGCGGCGATGACCGACGGCGCCACCGCCTGGGGCGCGTTCTGGCGCATCGTCATTCCCGTCTCGCTGCCCGGCCTCGCCGCCGCCGGCGTGCTCGGCTTCATCCTGTCGTGGAACGAGTTCCTGTTCGCGCTCGTGCTCAGCGGGCCGCAGACCGCCACGATCCCGGTTTCGCTGGCTGCGTTGCAGACATCGAATGGCGTGCAGATCGCCAAGGTCTCGGCAGGCGTGGTGCTGGCCATCCTGCCGCTGGTGATCGCCTCGCGCTTCATCCAGCGCTTCATCATCCAGGGGTTGACGTTCGGCGGTGTCAAATAAGCCGTAGGGCACGCACCATCGCCGCCACAAAGAGGAGAACATCATGACGCTGAAACGGATTCTACTCGCGGCCGCCGGTCTCGGCGCGATGATGGCGGCGGTTCCCGCCCATGCCGACGAGATCGTGCTGCGCGCCCTCATGGAGGACGTGCCGGAGACACAGATCATCGAGAGCCTGCTGCCCGATTTCGAGAAGGAGACCGGCATCAAGGTCGAGTTCGAGAAGATCGGCTATGGCGATATGCACGACAAGCTGGTGTCGCAGCTGGTCTCGCCGCAGAGCTACTACAATCTGCTTGAGGTCGATTTTCTCTGGGCCGGCGAGTTCCCGGCCGCCGGCTGGCTCGCCGATCTGAAGCCGTTCATCGCGAAGTCGAACTACGACATCACGCCGTTCATCCCCTCGACCCTCGACCTGCTCGGCCGCACGGAGGAAAGCCTCCAGATCCTGCCGATGTACAACTACTCGATGGGCCTGATCTACCGCACCGACCTGCTCCAGGATCCGAAGCTCCAGGAGGCCTTCAAGGCGGCGACCGGCAAGGAACTGGCCGTGCCGAAGACGCTGGCCGACTATGTCGAGATCTCCAAGTTCATGAAGGCGAATGCCGGTGTCGCGGGTGCTGCGATGCAGGGTCAGCGCGGCGATCCGAACAGCATGGAGTTCTCCAATTATCTGTTCGCGGCCGGCGGCAATTATCTCGGCGACGGCAAGAAGGTCGTGCTCGACAGTCCCGAGGGCAAGGTCGCGATCGATCTCTATGTTGACAACATCAAGAACGGCGCCCAGCAGGGCGCGCTCTCGGCCACCCTCGACGACACGTTGCGGCTGATGTGCAGCGGCAAGGCGTTCAGCATGGTCACCTATTGGTGGATGCTGCCGCAGGTCGACAATGCCGAGAAGTGCCCTGACGTCGCGGGCAAGGTGGCGCTGTCGGTGATGCCGGGCGGCCATGGCGAGAGCGGCGGCTGGGGCTGGGGCATTCCGAAGAATGTCAGCCCCGAGGAGCAGGAAGCCGCCTGGAAGTTCATCCAGTGGGTGCAGAGCAAGGACGTCTCCGTCGCCCGCGCGCTGCAGGGCCACGCCCCGGTCCGCGCCGACACCTATACCGACGCCAAGGTGCTGGAGAAGTACCCCTACTACAAGGAAGCCCAGGACATCGTCGCGACCGGCAAGTCGTTCCCGATCTTCGCCTATTCGGCGCAGTACGAGGACGTGCTCGGCACCTCGCTCTCACAGGCCGGTGGCGGCGAGGTGACGACAGAGGACGCGCTGAAGGCGGCCCATAAGGGCCTCGAGGAACTGCTGGCCAAGTAGGGCCCGCGCAGCGGTCGAACGACCGCCGAAGACAGGAGCGCGGCGATGACGCCGCGCTCCGACCGCCACGCGG
Organism: Kaistia granuli DSM 23481; assembly: GCF_000380505.1. Lineage (GTDB taxonomy): Bacteria > Pseudomonadota > Alphaproteobacteria > Rhizobiales > Kaistiaceae > Kaistia > Kaistia granuli. The sequence goes on from NZ_AQYH01000013.1 coordinate 16,082, forward strand.
CGCGAGGCCGCTGGAACGACGACCTCGATCAGACGGGACCTTCATGACGGGCTTAATGCATTGGGCGAGCCGCGAGGCAAGGATCAGCTGGGGCTTCGCCGCGCCGGGCCTGCTGCTGCTCGTCATCGTCATGGGCTTTCCGCTTGCCTATGCCTGTCTGCTTTCCGTCTCGTCCTATACGCTGCTGAAGCCGGCGATCCTGCCGCTTGTCGGTGTCGACAATTTCGCCACCATGATGGCGAGCGAGCGCTTCTGGAACGCCACCTGGCTGACGGTGAAGTATTCGGTGGTCACCGTCGCCGTGCAGTTCGTCGTCGGCCTCGGCATCGCGCTGATGCTGAACCGCGTTGTCCGCACCAAGCCGATCTATTTCGCCATCCTGACCATTCCGATGGCGATGTCGCCGGTCAGCGTGGCGCTGATCTGGCGCATGCTGCTGCAGCCCAACCTCGGCATCGTCAATCATCTGATGGAGACGATGGGCCTGCCGCGGCTCGACTGGCTCGGCTCGCCCAATCTCGCGCTCTGGACCATGGCCTTCATCGATATCTGGCAGCAGATGTCCTTCGTCGTGCTGATCCTCGCCGCCGGCCTCGCCTCGCTGCCGCGCGAGCCCTATGAGGCGGCGGAGGTCGACGGCGCGCGCGGCTGGCAGCAGTTCTGGTTCATCACCCTGCCGATGCTGCGCCCGGTCGCGGCGATCACCGTCATCATCCAGCTTATCAACGAATTCCGCACCTATGACCTGCCCTATGTGCTGACCAAGGGCGGACCGGGCACGTCGACCGAGGTGCTGAGCTTCTTCGCCTACCGCCAGGCCTTTCTGGGCCTCTCGATCAACGAAGGCGCGGCGGCCGCCTTCGTCCTGCTCGTCATCGTGCTGGCGATGACGGTGGTGTTCTTCGCGCTGCTGGAGAAGCGCGCGAAGGGGTAGGGGCGAGGGCGGGGCCCTGGATCCTGCGTAGAACGGTCTCCGTCATCCCCGCGCAGGCGGGGATCCATGCAGCGCAAGGCGTGACGGTCAATTCTCCCCCACAACCCGGCTGGATGGATCCCGGGTCAAGCCCGGGATTGTCTGTTTGGAATTTGCTAGATGGTTTGGGCCGGTTGCGGGTTTCGAAACGGCCATCCCGAAACCCGCGTCCATGGCCGAGACCGTCCCGGGATCGGGCGCCTGCCCGTCGTCATCTGGGTCCGGCGGTGGACCGGCTTCGCTTGCTTGTTGACTTGATGGGGCCGCGTTCCCGCGAGCCCGCAGACAATCCGAAGCCAGGACAAACCATGCCATCACCCAGCCCAGCCGTCGAGACGGTGCCGCGCATCCTCGGCATCGACGTCGCCAAGGAAACGGTCGTCCTGCA
>NZ_AQYH01000014.1 GCF_000380505.1 Kaistia granuli DSM 23481
GTCGGCATCCGTCCGACCGTCAAGACGACCTGCACGGGCGTTGAAATGTTCCGCAAGCTGCTCGATCAGGGCCAGGCTGGCGACAATATCGGTGCTCTTCTTCGCGGCGTTGACCGTGAAGGCGTCGAGCGCGGTCAGGTTCTGTGCAAGCCCGGTTCGGTGACGCCGCATACGGTGTTCAAGGCCGAGGCCTACATCCTGACGAAGGAAGAGGGTGGCCGTCATACGCCGTTCTTCACGAACTACCGTCCGCAGTTCTACTTCCGGACGACGGACGTGACGGGTGTCGTGACGCTGCCGGAAGGCGTCGAGATGGTGATGCCGGGCGACAACATCTCGGTGGATGTCGAGCTGATCGTGCCGATCGCCATGGAAGAGAAGCTGCGCTTCGCCATTCGTGAAGGCGGTCGTACCGTCGGCGCGGGCGTCGTCGCCAGCATCATTAAGTGATGCAAGGTTGACGCAGGTCTGCTAAGTAGCAGGGCGTCGCCGGAACGTATTGGGGAGGACCGGAAACGGTCCTTCGCTCCGGTAGGGGTATAGCTCAGCTGGTAGAGCGACGGTCTCCAAAACCGTAGGTCGTAGGTTCGAATCCTACTGCCCCTGCCAATTTAACACTTGAGGAATCGATTGATCGGTTCTATGTAACGCTTCCCAGCGGGGTGCGCAGACGGAAGTTTGCGCGCCCGCAAGCCGTGAGCGGGTAATGGCCACCAAAACTAATCCATTTACGTTCCTCCAGCAGGTGCGTGCGGAGGTATCGAAGGTCGTTTGGCCGTCGCGTCGCGAAACCGCGATCACGACAGTCATGGTCTTCGTTATGGCCGTACTGGCAAGCCTGTTCTTCACAGTTGCCGACTTCGGTCTGAGCTGGGGCGTCTCGTTCCTGCTCGGCATCGGTCGATAGGCGGGGGCAGTTCATTGGATAAACGCTGGTATATCGTCCACGCCTATTCGAACTTCGAGAAGAAGGTCGCGGAGTCCATCCGCGAGCAGGCGGGCCAGCGTGGCCTTGCCGATCTTTTCGACGAGATCCTGGTTCCGACCGAGAAGGTCGTCGAGGTCCGGCGCGGCCGCAAGGTCGACGCCGAGCGCAAATTTTTCCCGGGTTACGTACTCGTGAAGATGGCGCTGACCGATGACGCCTATCATCTGATCAAGAACACGCCCAAGGTTACGGGTTTCCTCGGTTCCGACAACCGGCCAATGCCGATTTCGGAAGCCGAAGCCAACCGCATCATTCACCAGGTGCAGGAAGGCGTGGAGCGGCCGAAGCCGTCGGTCAGCTTCGAGGTCGGCGAGCAGGTTCGTGTTTCGGACGGTCCGTTCGCCTCGTTCAATGGCCTGGTCGAGGAAGTCGACGAGGTCCGCGCGCGGCTCAAGGTCGCCGTGTCGATTTTCGGGCGCGCCACTCCGGTGGAGCTCGAATACGGTCAGGTCGAAAAGCTCTGATCGTTTGGGCGTGGGAGGGTGCGGCGCTCGCCAGGTGTCGCCATCCGGACCACGCCATTCCTGCCAGCTGAGGCTGGCGCCGGGCCGACGTGATGTCGGCCCACCTCGTCGGCGGGTTGCCGGCATGGGAAAGGAACCAAAATGGCAAAGAAAGTTGCTGGCTACCTGAAGCTTCAGGTAAAGGCCGCATCGGCGACGCCGTCGCCGCCGATCGGTCCCGCGCTGGGCCAGCGCGGTATCAACATCATGGAATTCTGCAAGTCGTTCAACGCGCAGACCCAGGAAATGGAAAAGGGCTCCCCGGTACCGGTGGTCATCACCTATTACCAGGACAAGTCCTTCACCTTCGTGATGAAGACGGCTCCCGTGAGCTTCCTTCTCAAGAAGGCTGCCGGTCTCCCCAAGGGCGGCGCTACGCCGGGCAAGGGCGCTCCCGCCGGCTCGGTCACGCATGCCCAGTGCGTCGAGATCGCGACCCTGAAGATGAAGGATCTGAACGCCGAGAATATCGAAGCGGCGGCTCGGATGATCGAGGGCTCTGCCCGGTCCATTGGCCTCACGGTGGTTGACTGATCATGGCTCATCACGGCAAACGCGTCATCAACGCCCGCGAGGGTATCGATCGCAACAAGCTCTATCCGATCAGCGTCGCTGTTGCGCTCATCAAGGATCGCGCCAACGCGAAGTTCGACGAGACGATCGAGGTTGCTCTCAATCTCGGCGTCGACCCGCGTCACGCCGACCAGATGGTCCGCGGCGTCTGCAATCTGCCGAACGGCTCCGGCCGTACGGTTCGCGTCGCGGTTTTCGCGCGCGGCGCCAAGGCTGACGAAGCCAAGGCAGCCGGTGCCGATATCGTCGGCGCCGAGGACCTGCTCGAGATCGTCCAGGGCGGCACCATCGATTTCGATCGCTGCATTGCCACGCCGGACATGATGCCGCTGGTCGGCCGTCTCGGTAAGGTGCTCGGCCCGCGCGGCCTGATGCCGAACCCGAAGGTCGGTTCGGTGACCATGGACGTCGCCACCGCCGTCAAGGGCGCCAAGGGCGGCTCCGTCGAGTTCCGCGTCGAGAAGGCTGGTATCATCCACGCCGGCATCGGCAAGGCGAGCTTCGACACCGAGAAGCTGGTCCAGAACATCAAGGCGTTCGCAGACGCGGTGCAGAAGGCTCGCCCGACGGGCGCCAAGGGCACCTACCTGCAGAAGGTCGCCGTTTCCTCGACCATGGGCCCCGGCGTCCATGTCGATCCGGCGACGGTGCTCGGCGCCTAAGGCGCAAAGTTTCCGTCCGGGCGACCGGGCGGCAAAAGGCCGACGGAGGGTTCGCCCTCCGTCCGGTCACTACCTGTCCGAGACTGCAGGGGCCGGCTTGCCGGCTTAATCTCCTGCATAGACGGGGGGAAGAAAGGTTTTCCGGCGCAAGCCGGTGATCGGTTCGAACCTCTTTGACCCGGCTTCTCGCAAGAGCTGTCGGGGGACAGGCACGCAGCGCCGCGATCGGATATCTGGTCGTGGCATACGTAACCGGCGGACCCGACCGAAATGTCGGCCGCCAACTGGAGAGAGGCAAGTGGAAAGAGCGGAAAAACGCGAACTTGTCTCGACGATGAACGAGGTCTTCCAGGAGACCAATGTCGTCGTCGTGGCACACTATGCCGGCCTCACCGTCGCCGAGCTCACCGCCCTTCGTGGCAAGGCTCGCGTGGCAGGGGTCAGCGTAAAGGTCGCAAAGAACCGCCTCGTCAAGCTCGCCCTTCAAGGCACTGAGTCTGCTCACATTGCGGACCTGTTCACAGGTCCGACGCTCGTCGCTTATTCCGACGATCCGGTGGCAGCTCCCAAGGTCGTGGCCGATTTCGCCAAGACGAATGACAAGCTCGTCATTCTCGGCGGCGCGATGGGCAAGACCAATCTGGATCCGAACGGCGTCAAGGCTCTTGCCACGCTGCCGTCGCTCGACGAACTGCGCGGCAAGCTGATCGGCCTTATCTCGGCCCCGGCTACCAAGATCGCGACGGTCGTCAGCGCACCCGCGGCACAGCTTGCCCGCGTGTTCGGCGCCTATGCCAAGAAGGATGAAGCGGCGTAGGCCGTTCTCTCATCAATTGAAGTTCGAACTGACAGGAAGATAAAATGGCTGATCTTGCAAAGATTGTGGACGATCTGTCCGCCCTGACCGTGCTCGAGGCTGCTGAGCTCTCCAAGCTTCTCGAAGAGAAGTGGGGCGTTTCGGCTGCGGCTCCGGTCGCTGCTGCTGCAGCAGCTGCTGCTCCGGCTGCCGCCGTTGAAGAGAAGACCGAGTTCGACGTCATCCTCGTTGAGGCCGGCGCGAACAAGATCAACGTGATCAAGGAAGTCCGCGCGATCACGGCTCTTGGCCTCAAGGAAGCCAAGGACCTGGTCGAAGCTGCTCCGAAGGCCGTGAAGGAAGCCGTCTCGAAGGACGAGGCTGCCAAGCTCAAGGCTCAGCTCGAGGGCGCAGGCGCCAAGGTCGACGTCAAGTAAGTCGACTGAATTCGGCCGGCCCCGGATTGCCGGGGCCGGTTTCCATCGTGGTCCATAAGGACCGCTATCCAGAGAGCCGCGCCCGAGCGCGGCTGTACGGCTTTCCGGATAGCTGTTCTTGAACGTAAAGAAGGAGCGAACATGGCCCTGGAATTCACCGGTCGTAAGCGCATCCGCAAGGTCTTCGGGTCCATCGGCGACGTAGCCGAGATGCCGAACCTCATCGAGGTTCAGAAGGCGTCCTACGACCAATTCCTCATGGTTGAGGAAGCGAAGGGCGGGCGTCCGGACGAAGGTCTGCAGGCTGTCTTCAAATCCGTCTTCCCGATCTCCGATTTCTCGAACACGTCGCTGCTCGAGTTCGTCCGTTATGACTTCGATCCGCCGAAGTATGACGTCGATGAGTGCCGCCAGCGCGGCATCACCTTCTCGGCGCCGCTCAAGGTCACGCTGCGCCTGATCGTGTTCGATGTCGACGAGGACACCGGCGCCAAGTCCGTCAAGGACATCAAGGAGCAGGAAGTCTACATGGGCGAAATGCCGCTCATGACCTCCAACGGCACCTTCATCGTCAACGGCACCGAGCGCGTGATCGTCTCGCAGATGCACCGCTCGCCGGGCGTCTTCTTCGATCATGACAAGGGCAAGACCCATTCGTCGGGCAAGCTCCTGTTCGCCGCCCGCATCATTCCGTATCGCGGTTCCTGGCTCGACATCGAATTCGACGCCAAGGACATCGTGCACGCCCGCATCGACCGTCGCCGCAAGATTCCGGTGACGTCGCTGATGTTCGCGCTCGGCATGGACGGCGAGGAGATCCTCGACACCTTCTATACGAAGATCGTCTACTCCAAGGTCGGCGACGGCTGGCGCATGCCGTATGATCCGGCGCGCATGAAGGGCCTGAAGGCCGCGACCGACCTGATCGACGCCGACACCGGCGAAGTCGTGGTCGAAGCCGGCAAGAAGCTGACGGCGCGCGCCGCCCGCAGCCTGGCCGAGAAGGGCGTCAAGGCGCTGAAGGTTCTCAACGAGGACCTGCACGGCACCTATATCGCCGAGGACATCGTCAACCCGTCGACGGGTGAAGTCTATGCCGAGGCCGGCGACGAGATCAGCGAGAAGCTGCTCGAAGTCCTGGACGAGGCCGGCTACGACGAAGTGACGGTGCTCGACATCGACCACATCAATATCGGCGCCTATATCCGCAACACGCTCGCCGTTGACAAGAACGAGTCGCGTGAAGACGCGCTGTTCGACATCTACCGCGTCATGCGTCCGGGCGAGCCGCCGACGGTCGATACCGCGACGGCGATGTTCCAGTCGCTGTTCTTCGACAGCGAGCGCTACGACCTGTCGGCTGTCGGCCGCGTCAAGATGAACATGCGCCTCGACCTCGACGCGCCGGACACGATGCGTGTTCTCCGCAAGGAGGACATCCTCGCCGTCATCAAGACGCTTGTCGAGCTGCGTGACGGCAAGGGCGAGATCGACGACATCGACAATCTCGGCAATCGCCGCGTGCGTTCGGTCGGCGAGCTCATGGAGAACCAGTACCGCGTCGGTCTGCTCCGCATGGAGCGGGCGATCAAGGAGCGCATGTCGTCGGTCGAAATCGGCAACGTGATGCCGCAGGACCTGATCAATGCGAAGCCGGCGGCCGCCGCCGTGCGCGAGTTCTTCGGATCCTCGCAGCTCTCGCAGTTCATGGACCAGACCAACCCGCTGTCCGAGATCACCCACAAGCGCCGTCTTTCGGCGCTTGGCCCGGGCGGTCTGACGCGCGAGCGCGCCGGCTTCGAAGTGCGCGACGTGCACCCGACGCATTACGGCCGTATCTGCCCGATCGAGACGCCGGAAGGCCCGAATATCGGTCTGATCAACTCGCTCGCGACCTTCGCCCGCGTCAACAAGTACGGCTTCATCGAGAGCCCGTACCGGCGCGTCAAGGACGGCGTCGCGACGATGGACATCATCTATCTGTCGGCCATGGAAGAGTCGAAGTACTACGTCGCCCAGGCGAACGTGGCGCTCGACCCGGCCGGCAAGCTGACCGAAGACCTGATCGTCTGCCGTCATTCCGGCGAAAACGTCATGGTGACCTCGGACCGCGTCGACTTCATGGACGTGTCGCCGAAGCAGCTCGTCTCGGTCGCCGCGGCGCTGATCCCGTTCCTCGAGAACGACGACGCCAACCGCGCCCTGATGGGTTCGAACATGCAGCGCCAGGCGGTGCCGCTCGTTCGCGCCGAAGCGCCGTTCGTCGGAACCGGCATGGAATCGGTCGTGGCCCGTGACTCGGGCGCTGCCATCGCGGCCCGCCGCGGCGGCGTCGTCGACCAGGTCGACGCGACCCGTATCGTTATCCGTGCGACGGAGGATCTTGATCCTTCGAAGTCGGGTGTCGATATCTATCGTCTGATGAAGTTCCAGCGTTCGAACCAGTCGACCTGCATCAACCAGCGGCCGCTTGTCCGCGTGGGCGATCGCGTCGGCAAGGGTGACATTCTGGCGGACGGCCCGTCGACGGATCTCGGTGATCTGGCGCTCGGCCGGAACGTGCTCGTCGCGTTCATGCCGTGGAACGGCTACAACTTCGAGGACTCGATCCTCCTGTCCGAGCGTATCGTGTCGGATGACGTCTTCACCTCGATCCATATCGAGGAGTTCGAGGTCATGGCGCGTGACACCAAGCTCGGTCCTGAGGAAATCACGCGCGACATTCCGAACGTTTCGGAAGAAGCGCTGAAGAACCTCGACGAAGCCGGCATCGTCTATATCGGCGCCGACGTTCAGGCTGGCGACATCCTCGTCGGCAAGATCACGCCGAAGGGCGAAAGCCCGATGACGCCGGAAGAGAAGCTTCTGCGCGCCATCTTCGGCGAAAAGGCTTCCGACGTTCGCGATACCTCGCTCCGCGTGCCGCCGGGCGTGACCGGCACCATCGTGGAAGTGCGCGTCTTCAACCGCCATGGCGTGGAGAAGGACGAGCGCGCGATGGCGATCGAGCGCGAAGAGATCGAGCGTCTCGCCAAGGACCGCGACGACGAGCAGGCCATCCTGGACCGCAACGTCTATGGCCGCCTGATCGACATGTTCGAAGGCAAGACCGCTTCGAGCGGCCCGAAGAACTTCAAGAAGGACACCGTGCTGTCGCGCGATGTCATCGAGGAGTATCCGCGCTCGCAGTGGTGGCAGTTCGCTGTTGCCGACGAGAAGCTGATGGGCGAGATCGAGGCGCTGCGTGGCTCGTATGACGAGAGCCGCAAGCGGCTGGAGAAGCGCTTCATCGACAAGGTCGAGAAGCTGCAGCGCGGCGACGAGCTGCCTCCGGGCGTGATGAAGATGGTCAAGGTCTTCGTCGCGGTGAAGCGCAAGATCCAGCCGGGCGACAAGATGGCCGGCCGTCATGGTAACAAGGGCGTCGTGTCGCGGATCACCCCGGTCCAGGACATGCCGTTCCTCGAGGACGGCACGCATGTCGACATCGTGCTCAACCCGCTCGGCGTGCCGAGCCGCATGAACGTCGGCCAGATCCTGGAGACGCATCTGGGCTGGGCTTGCGCGGGCATGGGCCTGAAGATCGGCAAGATGCTCGAGGATTATAAGAAGTCGGGCGACGTCAAGCCGCTCCGCCTCACCCTCGACGGCATCTATAACGGTCCGAAGGACGAGCCGGTCTCGGAGCTGGACGACGCCTCGGTCATCCGGATGAGCGAGCATCTGAAGAAGGGTGTCTCGATTGCGACGCCGGTCTTCGACGGTGCGCGCGAGCCGGACATCGTCGAGATGCTGGAGGAGGCGGGTCTGCATTCCTCGGGTCAGTCGGTGCTTTACGACGGACGGACGGGCGAGACCTTCGACCGCAAGGTGACGGTGGGCTACATCTACATGCTCAAGCTGCACCATCTGGTCGACGACAAGATCCACGCGCGTTCGATCGGACCGTACTCGCTCGTCACGCAGCAGCCGCTGGGTGGTAAGGCGCAGTTCGGTGGCCAGCGCTTCGGCGAGATGGAGGTGTGGGCACTCGAGGCCTATGGCGCCGCCTACACGCTGCAGGAAATGCTGACCGTGAAGTCCGATGACGTGGCCGGCCGTACCAAGGTCTACGAGGCGATCGTCCGCGGTGACGACACGTTCGAGGCCGGTATTCCGGAATCGTTCAACGTGCTGGTCAAGGAAATGCGGTCGCTCGGGCTCGACGTCGAGCTCAACCAGTCCAAGAAAGCCTTGGATGCGGAAGCGAACGCGCGGCTTCCGGACGCGGCGGAATAATCCGCCGCGGTTTCCACGAGGCCCATTCAGTTTACATGCGGTGGTCCGGCATGAGGCGTAGTCCTCGACCGGCCACCGGCATCGAAGGAGATCGGCGATGAATCAAGAAGTCGCGAACATCTTCAATCCGCTGGCGCAGCCGGCACAGAATTTCGACCAGATCCGCATCCACATTGCGAGCCCTGAGAAGATTCTGTCCTGGTCGTACGGTGAGATCAAGAAGCCGGAAACGATCAACTACCGTACGTTCAAGCCTGAGCGCGACGGCTTGTTCTGCGCGCGCATTTTCGGGCCGATCAAGGATTACGAGTGCTTGTGCGGCAAGTACAAGCGCATGAAGTACAAGGGCATCATCTGCGAGAAGTGCGGCGTGGAAGTCACGCTCGCACGCGTCCGGCGTGACCGCATGGGCCATATCGAGCTCGCAGCGCCCGTCGCTCACATCTGGTTCCTGAAGTCGCTGCCGTCGCGTATCGGCATGCTGATGGACATGACGCTGAAAGATCTCGAGCGCATCCTGTATTTCGAGAACTACGTCGTCATAGAGCCGGGCCTCACGCCTCTGAAGGAGCGTCAGCTCCTCTCCGAGGAAGAGTACCTGCGCGCACAGGACGAGTATGGCGATGATAGCTTCACCGCCCTGATCGGCGCCGAAGCCATCCGCGAAATGATGATGGCGCTCGACCTGCCGAAGCTCGCCGTCGACCTGCGCGAAGAGATCGCGACGTCGACCTCGGAGCTGAAGCCCAAGAAGCTCGGCAAGCGCCTGAAGCTCGTCGAAGCCTTCATCGAGTCCGGCAATCGGCCGGAATGGATGATCATGACGGTGATCCCGGTGATCCCGCCGGATCTGCGTCCGCTCGTGCCTCTCGATGGCGGCCGCTTCGCGACCTCCGACCTGAACGACCTGTATCGCCGCGTCATCAACCGCAACAACCGTCTGAAGCGGCTGATCGAGCTGCGCGCGCCGGACATCATCATCCGCAACGAGAAGCGCATGCTTCAGGAAGCGGTCGATGCGCTGTTCGACAACGGCCGTCGCGGCCGCGTCATCACGGGTGCCAACAAGCGCCCGCTGAAGTCGCTGTCGGACATGCTGAAGGGCAAGCAGGGCCGGTTCCGTCAGAACCTGCTCGGCAAGCGCGTCGACTACTCCGGCCGTTCCGTGATCGTCGTCGGTCCGGAAATGAAGCTGCACCAGTGCGGCCTGCCGAAGAAGATGGCGCTCGAGCTGTTCAAGCCGTTCATCTATTCGCGTCTCGACGCCAAAGGCTTCTCGTCCACCGTCAAGCAGGCGAAGAAGCTCGTCGAGAAGGAAAAGCCGGAAGTCTGGGATATCCTGGACGAGGTCATCCGCGAGCATCCGATCCTTCTGAACCGTGCTCCGACGCTTCACCGCCTCGGCATCCAGGCTTTCGAGCCCGTGCTGATCGAAGGCAAGGCGATCCAGCTGCATCCGCTCGTCTGCTCGGCCTTCAACGCCGACTTCGACGGTGACCAGATGGCCGTGCACGTTCCGCTGTCGCTCGAAGCGCAGCTGGAAGCTCGCGTGCTGATGATGTCGACCAACAACATCCTGCATCCCGCGAACGGCCAGCCGATCATCGTGCCGTCGCAGGACATCGTTCTCGGCCTCTATTATCTGTCGATCATGGCAGACAAGGAGCCGGGCGAGGGCATGCTGCTGAGCTCGATCGCCGAGATCGAACATGCGCTGGCCGCCAAGGCGATCACGCTGCATACCAAGATCAAGGGCCGCTATCGTGGCGTCGACGCCGACGGCAACGTCACGTCGAAGATCTACGACACGACCCCGGGCCGCCTGCTGATCGGCGAACTCCTGCCGAAGCACCACAACCTGCCCTTCGACGTCGTCAACAAGCTGATGACGAAGAAGGAGGTCTCGAACACGATCGACGCCGTCTACCGCCATTGCGGTCAGAAGGAGACGGTCATCTTCTGCGATCGCATCATGGCGCTCGGCTTCCGCGAAGCCTGCCGTGCCGGCATTTCCTTCGGCAAGGACGACATGGTCATCCCGCCGACCAAGGCCAAGCTGGTCGAGGAGACGCAGGCGCTCGCCAAGGATTACGAGCAGCAGTACAATGACGGCCTGATCACCTTCGGCGAGAAGTACAACAAGGTCGTCGACGCCTGGGCAAAGTGTGGCGACGCGGTCGCCGCCGAGATGATGAAGGGCATTTCCGCCGTTCATCATGACGAGGAAACCGGCCGTCAGAAGCCGATGAACTCGATCTACATGATGAGCCATTCGGGTGCCCGTGGTTCGCCGACCCAGATGAAGCAGCTTGCCGGCATGCGTGGTCTGATGACCAAGCCGTCGGGCGAGATCATCGAGAACCCGATCATCTCGAACTTCAAGGAAGGCCTGACCGTTCTCGAGTACTTCAACTCGACCCACGGTGCCCGTAAGGGTCTGGCCGATACCGCCTTGAAGACGGCAAACTCCGGCTATCTGACGCGTCGTCTCGTCGACGTGGCGCAGGACTGCATCATCATCGAGCAGGATTGCGGCACGACGAACGGCCTGAAGATGCAGGCGGTGATCGACAGCGGCCAGGTGGTTGCGTCGCTCGGTCTGCGTATTCTCGGTCGTACGGCGGCAGAGGACATCGTGTCGGGCGCTACCGGCGAGGTGCTGGTTCCGGCCGGCCACCTGATCGTCGAGAAGGATGTCGACCTGGTCGAGAAGGCTGGCGTCCAGGCGGTCAAGATCCGCTCGGTGCTGACCTGCGACACCAAGATCGGCGTCTGCGCGGCTTGCTATGGTCGCGATCTGGCTCGCGGCACGACCGTCAACATGGGCGAGGCCGTCGGCGTCATCGCGGCCCAGTCCATCGGCGAACCTGGCACGCAGCTCACCATGCGTACGTTCCACATCGGTGGCACGGCGCAGGTGGTCGACTCGTCCTTCATCGAGTCGAGCTTCGAAGGCACGGTCACGATGCGTAATCGCAACGTGGTGCGTGACTCCGGTGGCAAGCTGGTGGCTCTCGGCCGCAACATGGCGATCGTGATCGTCGACAAGGACGGAACCGAGCGCGCGGTCAACCGCGTCACCTACGGTTCGCGCGTCCATGTGGACGAGGGCGATCACGTCAAGCGCGGCCAGCGCCTGGCGGAATGGGACCCCTACACCCGTCCGGTTCTGACGGAAGTCTCGGGTACCATCGGCTATGAGGACATGGTCGAAGGCATTTCCGTGGTGGAAACGGCGGACGAGTCGACCGGCATCACCAAGCGTGTTGTCATCGACTGGCGCGCCAATCCGCGTGGCGGCGACCTGAAGCCGGCGATCGTGATCAAGGGCAAGGACGGCAAGATCCTGAAGTTGCCCCGCGGTGGCGAAGCCCGCTACATGCTGTCGGTGGAAACCATCCTCTCGGTTGATCCGGGTTCGACGGTCCATGCCGGCGACGTGGTGGCCCGTATTCCGACGGAAGGCGCCAAGACGCGCGACATCACGGGCGGTCTGCCGCGCGTGGCGGAGCTGTTCGAGGCGCGTCGTCCGAAGGATCACGCCATCATCGCCGAAATGGACGGCACGATCCGCTTCGGCCGCGACTACAAGAACAAGCGTCGCGTCATCGTCGAGCCGGTCGAGGGATCGATCGGTATCGATGGCGAGCCGCTGGAGCCGATCGAGTACCTGATCCCGAAGGGCAAGCCGTTCCATCTCCAGGAAGGCGACGCCGTGGAGAAGGGCGACTACATCATGGACGGCAACCCGGCGCCGCATGACATCTTGGCGATCAAGGGCGTGGAGGCACTCGCGGCCTACCTCGTCAACGAAATCCAGGACGTCTACCGGCTCCAGGGTGTGCAGATCAACGACAAGCACATCGAGGTGATCGTTCGCCAGATGCTGCAGAAGGTCGAGGTCTTCGACGCCGGCGAAACCGAATTCTTCAACGGCGAGCAGATCGACCGTCTGGAGTTCGACGTCGTCAACGAGAAGGCCAAGGTCGAAGGCAAGAAGATCGCCCTCGGCAATCCGGTCCTGCTCGGCATCACCAAGGCCAGCTTGCAGACCCGGTCGTTCTTCTCGGCCGCGTCCTTCCAGGAGACGACCCGCGTCCTCACCGAGGCGGCCGTCAACGGCAAGGTCGACCCGCTCGATGGTCTCAAGGAGAACATCATCGTCGGTCGTCTGATCCCGGCTGGCACGGGTGGCACGATGGGCCGGATCCGCGAGATCGCGACCAAGCGCGACGAGCTGATCCTCGAGGAGCGTCGCCGTTCTTCGGCGGCCTCGGCCCCGGCGGCAGCGCCGGCTGGTCTGCTCGGCGATCTTACCAACGCGGCCGAGTAATCGGCCGTCGCAAAAGCAGGAAAAGGCCGCCTTCGGGCGGCCTTTTTCGTGGCCGAACTATTCTCGGTCCGAGGCTCTTCCCTTCGCTGCCACTCTGAGTGCATCTTGTCATAGGGATGGGGTAGGGTGGTCCCGGTCTTGAGCCTCGCGGGCAAGACCTCTCGTCCTTTTCGGGGGTAGTTCGACTTGCGTAGCGTTTCGGTTCTCGTCAGGGCAGGGGTCACCAGCCTCGTCGTCATTGGTCTTCTGGCGGGCTGCGCAGGTCGGCCGAAGGACGTGCTTCTACCGGTCGACGTCTCCACGCCGGTGCCTGGTTCCAGTACTGTCGACATGGCGGTCGCCACCACCCGTCAGCGGTCGAACACCCCGGGCCAAATGTTTACCGGCGAGCGTGGCCGCGCCATCGACTTCGCCAATATCGTCGTCTCGGTACCTCCGGACGCGCAACGCAAGAAGGGCGATGTCCAGTGGCCGAAGAAGCTGCCGGGCAATCCCGCGACGGACTTCGTGACGGTCAAGGCTGAGGACATGGACCTCGCCCAGGCCAGGGCTTGGTTCAACCGCAAGATCAAGGCCTCGCCCCGGCGACAGGCGCTCGTCTTCATCCATGGCTTCAACAATCGGTTCGAGGATGCGGTCTACCGCTTCGCCCAGATCGTGCATGACTCGGATGCGAGCGTGGTGCCGATCCTGTTCACGTGGCCGTCGCGGGGCAGTGTGCTGGCCTATGGCTATGATCGCGAAAGCACCAATTATTCGCGGGATGCCCTGGAGCTTCTGCTGAAATCGCTGGCGGATGATCCGAACGTTGAGGAGGTGTCGATCCTGGCCCATTCGATGGGCAATTGGGTCGCGCTCGAAGCGCTTCGGCAGATGGCCATCCGCGACAAGCGGATAGCGCCGAAAATCAAGAACGTCATGCTCGCGGCGCCGGATGTCGATGTCGACGTGTTCCGCCGCCAGATGGTCGATATCGGGCCCAAGGGGCCGAACTTCACCTTGTTCGTCTCGCAGGACGACCGAGCGTTGAAGTTTTCCCGTCGGGTGTGGGGAAATGTGGAGAGACTCGGGCAGATTGACGTCGCCCGAGAGCCGTTTGCGTCGGAGATGGCGGCGGATCGGATCACCGTCATCGACCTCACCAGGCTCCATACCGATGACAAGCTCAACCATGCGAAGTTCGCAGCCAGTCCCGAGGTCGTGCAGTTGATCGGGACCCGTCTGGCTTCTGGCCAGACGATGACGGACTCGCATGTCGCGCTCGGCGACAAGCTGGTTGCCGTGACGACGGGGGCGGCCGCGAGCGTCGGCACGGCCGCCGGTCTGATCGTGACGGCCCCGGTCGCCGTCCTCGACGCGCGGACCCGCGATAGCTATGACGATCAGGTGAGGGCCTGGGGCGCCTCGCTGCAGGACAATGCCAGTTCGACCGGCGACCTCCTGCTCACGAAGCCGGGCGGTGGCGGCGTCGCCTACTGACGCGGCCCTTGCCCCGCCAGCTCCCGCCGAAATTTCGAAGCTCCCGAGGCCGCGCATCGCGCGGCCTTTTCTTTACCGCTGGATTGCCTATCAATGGCTCCGGGAACAGCACGACCATTCGCGACGGACCGTCGTCCGCGCCGGCGTGACTGGGGAGGGGCTATGAAACGTTCGATCGCATGGGTGCTCGGCGCCATGCTTGCCGTGACCGCGGCGCATGCCGAGGAAAGCTACAAGCCGTCCGTTAAGGTGAAACGGATCCTGGAGACGATGACGACGACGAGTGGCGATCCGATCCGCTACCCCGTCACCAACGAGCCCCTGGTCCAGTCCCTGATCGTGGAAATACCGCCGGGCGGCGAGACGGGCTGGCACAGCCATCCGGTCCCGGCCTACGCCTACATCCTTGCCGGCACGATTGAGGTCACGAGCGAGGGCGGCGAGAGGCGATTCTTCAAAATGGGAGATTCGTTTGCCGAAATGGTCGATCACCGCCATAACGGCCGAGTCGTCGGCGAAGAAACCGTCCGAATCTTGATGATCGTAACCGGACAGAAAGGAATCGGGTTCTCTGTCCGGACAGAGGCACCGGAGTGAATCAGGCCATTCCGGTACCGCTCCAGGCGCCGCTCCGGCGGCGCCGCAACAACACTGCGTGATAGGCCAGCGGACTTTGCATAAGTTGCTGGAATCCGGCCCTCGATGTGCGATCCTTGCCCCGGATGCGCTGTCGAAAAGAACCCCACACAGGGGTTGACTGGAACCGCCCGAATAAGTAGGTTCCGCAAGCTTTCAGGCAGGTGGTAAGCCCAAATTTTCCAGCGACGACGCGTCGCGGAGTTCAGGCTTAAACACTGTCGGGATCGAAACAGACGTTAGAACGACACGCACGATCGCGGCGAACGCCGTGATCCTCTGCATTTCGTAGCGCCTCCGCAGTTTGCGGTACGGGCGCTCTTTGTTCATGGCCGTACGGTTGTGGCAGAGGTGCGAAGGCGGAGAGAAACAGAACCGTAGGCTAGCTGAAAGGCGAAGCATGCCGACAATTAACCAGCTCATCCGCAAGCCGCGTCAAGCACCGGCGAAGCGGAACAAGGTTCCGGCGCTGCAGGAGAACCCGCAGAAGCGCGGCGTTTGCACTCGCGTCTATACGACCACTCCGAAGAAGCCGAACTCGGCACTTCGTAAGGTCGCGAAGGTTCGCCTTACCAATGGCTTTGAAGTCATTGGCTATATCCCGGGCGAAGGCCACAACCTGCAGGAGCACTCTGTCGTCATGATCCGTGGCGGCCGCGTCAAGGATCTGCCGGGCGTGCGCTACCACATTCTGCGCGGCGTGCTCGACACCCAGGGTGTCAAGGGCCGTAAGCAGCGTCGTTCCAAGTACGGCGCGAAGCGTCCGAAGTAATAGGGATCAGGAACAATGTCCCGTCGCCATAGTGCAGAGAAGCGCGAGATCATCCCGGACCCCAAGTTCGGCGATATCGTCGTCACCAAGTTCATGAATGCCGTCATGTATGACGGCAAGAAGTCGGTCGCCGAGAGCATCGTTTACGGTGCGTTCGACATCATCCAGAACCGGACCAAGCAGGAGCCCGTCGTGGTGTTCCGCCAGGCTCTGGACAACGTCGCTCCGCACATCGAAGTGCGTTCGCGTCGTGTCGGTGGTGCGACCTACCAGGTTCCCGTCGAGGTCCGCACGGATCGTCGTCAGGCCCTCGCCATTCGTTGGTTGCTCACGGCGGCTCGTGGCCGCAACGAGAAGACCATGATCGAGCGTCTGTCGGGCGAACTGCTGGACGCCTCGAACAGCCGCGGCAACGCCGTGAAGAAGCGCGAAGACACGCACCGGATGGCCGAAGCCAACCGCGCGTTCTCGCACTATCGCTGGTAACGATCGGACAAAGGCAGCCCATCATGGCCCGCACGCATAAGATCGACGACTACCGCAACTTCGGAATCATGGCCCACATCGACGCGGGCAAGACGACGACGACCGAGCGGATCCTGTTTTATTCAGGCAGAAACCACAAGATCGGCGAGACGCATGACGGCGCTGCTACCATGGATTACATGGAGCAGGAGCAGGAACGCGGCATCACGATCACGTCGGCTGCTACCACGACGTCGTGGAACGGCAAGCGCCTGAACATCATCGACACCCCCGGCCACGTCGACTTCACGATCGAAGTCGAGCGTTCGCTGCGTGTTCTCGATGGCGCTGTTTGCGTGCTGGATTCGAACCAGGGCGTCGAGCCGCAGACCGAAACGGTCTGGCGTCAGGGCGACAAGTATCACGTTCCGCGCATTGTCTTCTGTAACAAGATGGACAAGACCGGCGCGAACTTCGAGATGTGCCTGGCGGACATCAAGCAGCGCCTCGGCGCTCGCGCTGTCCCGATCCAGCTGCCGATCGGCGCCGAGCAGGACTTCAAGGGTGTGATCAACCTGATCACCATGAAGGCTTGCGTCTGGAACGACGACTCGATCGGCGCGATGTACGACGAAGAAGAGATCCCGGCGGATCTCCTCGAGAAGGCGACCGCTTTCCGCGCCGCTCTGATCGAAGCCGCCGTCGAGCTCGACGACGCCGCGATGGAAGCCTATCTCGAAGGCAACGAGCCTGACGAAGCGACGCTGAAGGCGTTGATCCGCAAGGCCGTGCTGCATTCGACCTGGTTCCCGGTTCTCGCTGGCTCGGCCTTCAAGAACAAGGGCGTTCAGACGCTGCTCGACGCCGTCGTTGACTTCCTTCCGTCGCCGGTCGATGTGCCGCCGACCAAGGGCATCGACGTCAAGACCGAGCAGGAAGTCGAGCGTCATTCGACCGACGACGAGCCGCTCGCCATGCTGGCGTTCAAGATCATCGAAGATCCCTTCGGTATCCTGACGTTCGCTCGCATCTACTCCGGCGTCCTGAACAAGGGCACTACGCTTCTCAACTCCACCAAGGAGAAGAAGGAGCGTATCGGCCGCATGGTTGCGATGCACGCCAACTCGCGTGAAGACATCGAAGTGGCCTATGCCGGCGACATCGTCGCTCTGGTTGGCCTCAAGGAAACCCGTACCGGCGATACGCTCTGCGATCCCGCCGCTCCGGTGATCCTCGAGAAGATGGAATTCCCCGAGCCGGTCATCGAAATGTCGGTGGAAGTGGCTTCGAAGGCAGACCAGGAGAAGCTGGGCACCGCCCTGCAGAAGCTGGCTTCCGAGGATCCGTCCTTCCGCGTTTCGACGGACAGCGAGTCCGGCCAGACGATCATCAAGGGGATGGGCGAGCTTCACCTCGACATCAAGATCGATATCCTTCGTCGTGCGCCGTACAACATCAACGTGAATGTTGGTGCGCCGCAGGTTGCCTACCGCGAGACCATCCGCAAGGCGACCGAGATCGATTACACCCACAAGAAGCAGACCGGCGGTACGGGCCAGTTCGCCCGCGTCAAGTTCGTCATCGAGCCGAACGAGATTGGTGCTGGTTACACCTTCGAAAACAAGATCATCGGTGGCGTGGTTCCGAAGGAATACGTCCCCGGCGTCGAAAAGGGCCTGAATTCGGTCATGACCTCGGGCCCGATCGCGGGCTTCCCGGTCGTGGACGTCAAGATCGCCCTGATCGACGGCGCCTACCACGAAGTCGACTCCTCGGCGATCGCGTTCGAAATCGCGTCCCGCGCGGCTCTTCGCGAAGGTCTCATGAAGGCCAATCCGGCCCTTCTCGAGCCCGTCATGAAGGTTGAGGTCGTCTCGCCGGAAGAATATGTGGGTTCGGTTATCGGCGATCTTAATTCGCGCCGTGGCCAGATCCAGGGCCAGGACATGCGCGGCAACGCGAATGTCATCACGGCCTTCGTTCCGCTCGCCAACATGTTCTCTTACGTGAACAACCTGCGCTCGATGAGCCAGGGCCGCGCGAGCTACACGATGCAGTTTGATCATTATGAGCAGGTCCCGCAGGCCGTCGCTCAGGAGGTCCAGGCGAAGTACGCCTAGGCCTTTCACGCGAAACCGAACCTGCTGACAGACACGACGGAGAAGTCCGATGGGTAAAGAGAAATTCGAGCGCAACAAGCCGCACTGCAACATTGGCACGATTGGCCATGTTGATCACGGCAAGACGTCGCTGACGGCGGCGATCACGAAGACGCTGGCCAAGTCCGGCGGCGCGACCTTCAAGGCATACGACCAGATCGACGCAGCGCCGGAAGAGAAGGCGCGCGGCATCACGATCTCGACGTCGCATGTCGAGTACGAGACGGCCAACCGTCACTACGCTCACGTCGACTGCCCCGGTCACGCCGATTATGTGAAGAACATGATCACCGGCGCGGCGCAGATGGACGGCGCGATCCTGGTCGTGTCGGCTGCCGACGGCCCGATGCCGCAGACCCGCGAGCACATCCTGCTCGCCCGTCAGG
>NZ_AQYH01000015.1 GCF_000380505.1 Kaistia granuli DSM 23481
AATGGTGCTGCAAGAGAGGATTGAACTCTCGACCTCTCCCTTACCAAGGTTTATCTCGAAACCTTCTTACGCGTTGTTTTAGCTTCGCTTTCTGACTTCTTCAATCTGTACTGCACGGATTTTGCACGAAATGACCCGTTCTTAACAAGCCTTCCAGCATGCTTGAGCGGGTCCGAAATCCACTCCATTTCACTCCATGCGACTGGGACCGGCAAGGTGTTGATCGCATCGATTAGTGGCTGGTTCGGCAAGTGCGAGTAGACCCGGCTCATCTCTGTGGCGGCGTGCCCCAGGATCTGGTCCTTGATGTGCGGGTGCACTCCGTTGATGACAAGCTGGGTGCTGACCGAGTGCCTCGCGGTGTAGGGCGAGATGTTCGTAATCCAGGTCCGACCGCGAGCGCCTTCGATAGCCGAGCTCAACTGCCCGCCGCCGTCCTCCGTCATGGGATAGGCACCGCCGCGAGGAGTGCGGAACAGACGGCCGCCGCGCTTCAGCAGCGCCGAGAAGAGGGGCGCCACGAAGTCGTGGATAGGTACGCCGCGCTCTGCGCCGGTCTTCGTCGCTGACAGCACCAGCCAGCGGTCATGCGGGCGAATATCGTCCTCGTCAGCGTCGAGAGAGAAAAGCTCGATCGGCCGCATCCCCGTGTAGAACAGCGCGGTCATGACGAACGCTGGGGCAGGGCTCATCGCCCCCACAAACTCCGCCGCCTTCTCATAGCTGACAGGGCGGGTGCCGGACCGCTTGGTCGGCGGTTTCAGCGCGGTACCCTTCGCCTTGCGAGGGCGTAGCCATCGCCGTTCGTCAGCCCACTTGTTAGCCACCGCATGATTCCAGACGGCGACGAACGGGGTGTAGACCTGCCGGTTCTGTGTGGCAGCGCTCACGCCAGGCATCAGCTTTTCAGCGACCTTCGTCAGGTCTTCCTGCCCGATCGTGTGCAGGCGGCGTTCCGCGAAGTGCCCGATAAGGCCGGTCCAGCGCCCGTTCTTTTCTTGCCCCAAGAAGCGGGGCGAGCCGCCGGCCGCCATGTATGAGACCGCTGCCTCAAGAAACGAAACGGTCGCCTTCTTCCCGTAGACACTCTGTTCGAGCAGGGAGGCCTCGCGCTGGATCCTTATCGCCTCTGCCGCTTCCTCGCTGTCAGTTCCCGTGCTCTCGAATACAGAGATGCCTCGGACGGTGCCGCGGAGATACCAGTAGGGCGACTTGCCGCGACGGGCGAGCTTGAGGGGCATCGCATTGCATCCCAGAGCGCCATGATGTCCTGTTCGGAGAACAGCTTGCGCCTGCCATTGAGAGAATAGAAGGGGTGGACCTTCACGATGTCATGGAAGGCCCGCCGGCTGACGCGCAGCTTGGCGGCTGCCTCGTCCATGGTGAAGATTTCGGGGAGGGCTGACGACATTAGTCCTCCTTCTGGCAAATCTGGCGCCCGTCAGCGCCCAGCCTCGGCGACAGCGCACCGTCGCGGGTGGCGAGGTACTGGCAGCCGGTGCCGTGGTCGGTGTGAAGGCGGAGGCCTGAGCGTTCGCCCGGTGCGTCCGTGTCGTCCATCGGGCGATTTATCGATATCAGGAACGTCACCGCGGCGAGCGCGACGACGCCCCAGAAGACGGCATCGGCAAGACGTTCCACCTTCGGTAGCGTCATGGTGACGTTCACGACCTTGGTCTCGATGTCCATGTTACCCCTCCCTGACCGGAATGCCGGCGGCTTTGGCGGGGACAGGCGCGAGAGGCCCAGCCGGAGCCGGGTCGTACCGCGCCAGATATCGCTTCTGCGCCTTCAGCCACATCTTGTAGGGGTGCATGCGCCGCTCACCCCAAGGGTAAGCGTCGCTGATTGCCTTGCGCCGTTCGGCGAAAGGAGTATCCGGCGCAAGCGTCGCATGGACGGCGTCGATGTGACCCCACGCGCTATCATACCAGGAGCCGCTCATCCCTACTCCTCCCTTGCCACAGCCGGCGGGGCGGGGAGGGGCGTAAACTCGAACCCATCATGGTCGAACCCATGCTCAAGGCACAGCATGGTGGCGTAGGTTGAACCCAAGCCGTAGGCTTCCATAGCCACAACCCAGTTGGGCTGCCGCTTGAACCTTCCGATGCGTCGGGCATTTCTGAGGATGGTACTGACCGGCCACGAGGCAATGACTTTTCGAAAGCGGGCCCATTCTTGCTCAGAGGTCCACATCACAGCGCCTCCGCCATCTGCTGGATACGGGCAAACCGAGCGGTTCGCATTTCGGCTCGGGCGCGCTCGTAGTTCTCCTTGGCCTGCACGGCCAGGAACTCGTGATCGAACATCGGATCGTCGAGCCCGTCAGGATCGGGCGCCCCAGCCTCTACGGCTCGTTCCATCGCGCTACTCATGGCTCGCGCCCTCTCTATATTCGAAGGGATGGGTCATGGATTTCCAACCGTTTGGATCTGGGTTGCGCTCGGCAAGCGCCAGGCTGTCGGTGACGTCGTGCGAGCGGCCGAGCTGCTCTTGAAGCACTGGCCGGACGATTTCTCCGACACGGCGCTGCACCGAGACGCGCGGATGGCTTGCCTGGAAGCCTGGGAGGGCGAGGGCGACCCGCTGGATGCGCGAGCCGCGTTCGTCGAGGCGGCGGAGGAGGCCGGCATTCTGGCGGAGGCGTGAGGGCATCACGTTCCTCCCTTCGGCGCGGGAGAGGCGAGAGAGCGGATGCGCGGCAGTTCGCACCAGCCCAAGAGATCGGCCTCAGGGATTTCACGGAAGCCATGCCCGGTCCAATAGAACCACCCCTCGAAGGGCGGCTGTTCTGACCCGCTCATATCGCTGGCCCAATGAGCGATCAGATAGCCGTTGAGCCCGGCGCGGTTCGAGGTCGCAACCACCACTTCCTTGCCGTGCTTGCGGGCTTCTGACATCGGCCGGAGCATCGCCTCGGCGTCTGCGTAGGTGGTAGGGGCGGAGACAAGGCGGCGCATTGTCTTGTGCGCCGGGAGGACTGGCCAACCGATCGCCTGATGCATCACCGGCCCCCACTGATGGGCCTGATCGTCCGGGTTCTCGTCGCCGTGCTGGATAATCTCGCCGACCTTGAGGAACCGGTACACCGGCTCCTGCCCTGGCGCTTCGGCTGCGGGAGGCGTGGGGGCGGCGGCGAGCATGGCGCGGATCTTCGCCCCCACCGCCTTCAAGGTGCTGTACCGGGGCAGAAAGTCAGGCGTTAGCGGCACAAGAGCGATGCGCTCGGCCATCACCCAAGCCTGAAGCTCTCTCAGTCCCCCTGGCACCGCCACGGCTGGCGCGGGCGGGGAGGCGTAGACCGGGATTGCCCCCATCCACGATGTCGGTCGAGTGGCCCCCACATGCACCTTCGTGTTCAGGGGCTCCCCCAATCGGCCGCGACCGCCGTATTCAATCCACGCCACCGGCTCAGCGGGCGGGGAGGCGCGGCGGTCCATGGCGAGGATCGCGCGAGCGATATCGCCGTATTTGTCGTTACGGTCCAAGCCCTGCACAATGAGGTTGCACACCCGCGCGATTTCCTCGGCTGTCGGCTCAAGCTTCACTTCGCGGGTGTCGCTCATGCTGCGAGCCTTTCTGCGTCGAGGTAGGCTCGACCGATCAGTTCCGGGATGGCGGGGATCACGGCGTTTCCGCATCCGTGCAGTCGGTCCACCCAGTTGGCAGGCCGGTCATCCACTCCGCGAAGGAGGGGTTGAGGAAAACGATCATCTCCACCGAAGGCAGAATGCGCGATGTCGAGCAGATCCGGCGCGCTACTCGGCCGCCTTTGTCCAGCCGCGCCAGCACGGACGCTTTCGAACAGTCCTTCCATTCGCTCGCCGGCAGGGTAGGCAACAATCCAGATGCGTTTGCGTGCCTGAGGGGCGCCAACGAACCAGCCGGGGACAACATCCCACTGCGCATCATACCCGAGCGCGGCAAGGGACCTGAGAACGCGGTCAAGTCCGTCCCCGGCGAGGCGATCGACGTTTTCGATGAAGGCGACGCGCGGCCGCAGCTCGTCGATAAGCCTGGAGTACTCGAACCAGAGCCCGCTTTGGTCCCCGTCGAGGGAGGTGTCCCCTCCATGGGCGGTGGCTGCGATGGATACGTTCTGGCATGGGAATCCGCCGCAGATGGCGTCGACGGCAATTCCATCGGCGGCAAGACCCGCCGCGGTGAGTTCGCGGATGTCATGATATCGTGGGACTTTCGGCCAGTGCTTCGCCAGGACGCGGCGCGGGAAGAGCTCGATCTCGCAGAAGGCTACGGTCTCGAAGCCACGAGTTCGTTCAAGGCCGAGCGAAAAGGCGCCAATGCCGCTGAACAGGTCGAGGACGCGGAGGCTCATGCTTCACCCCCGACATTCACGCCCATCTGGCGGGAGCGGGCGGCGAGCATAGCGTCCGCGGCTTCGTAGGCTCCATCGGCAGCGACCACGTAGACCGAGACTGCATAGGGGATCCCGCTTACGGCCGAGGCTGCATAGAGATTGGCAAGCAGCGTCGGCATGACACTGATGGCGATGGCATCGCGCAGCGACATGCCAAACGCTCGATGCTCAAGCGGGTGCCCCTCTGTGTCCCGGAAAGCGAAGGGGAACGCTGGCCCGCCGTCTTCAATGCGGTCAGCCATCACAGGCCTCCATGTGCTGAGGTGAGGCCCATCTGGCGGGCGGAGAGGCGCTCGGAGGCGTAGGGGGGCGATCTGAGTGGGCAAGCCGCGCTTGAGCCGGTCAGCGAGCGCGCTGAGCGCCGGCAGGAGGAATTCCTCTGCGGCATTGCTCACGAAGTCGTCGGCGTCGTCGTGCTCAGACTTGGTCAGGCTGCCGCACCAGCCTTCGACTTCGGCCAGCCAAAGTGCGTAGCAGCCATCAACAGCCGTATTAATGATCTGGGCGCCCTGTCGGGCCGAGACCGCGGCGCGGTGCTTGGCACGCTCGGAATAGGCGGGGATAGGCGCGGCTGTGAGCATGGCCTGACGCAACTTCTCGACGGCACGGTCCACGCTCTGTTCGTAGATACTCTGGGCCATCATGCCACCTTCCGATCGGCGGCCGGGTAGACCGGAGCCGCTTCGACCATCTGTTCTGCGTTGATCCGAGCGGCGAGGCGGAGCGCCAAGCCCTCGCTGTCGAGGCCGATGGAGAAGAACTCAGCAGCCTCGCCGGCCTCATTGCGCATCGACAGGAACAGGCGGTTCTGGTGCGCGTCGGCTTTGATCCGAGCGACGTTGTGAACTTGGACAGTGATGTCGGGCATGGAAATGCTCCTCTGGGCCAAACCACTCGCTGACGACGCCCCGAAGGGCGGCGCTGGGGAGGGGTTCAGGCGGCGAGCTTGGCGAGGGCTTCGCGGAGGCGGGCCTTCTCGGCGGTGAGGAAGGCGTCATGTTCCGCCTTGATGGCGTTGCGCACTTCCGAGACTGCGGCATTCGTCGCCTTCTCGATTTCAGTCTTGAAGGCCTGCTGCATGACGCCCTCGACGAGGCTCTGAATGCGGGTCTTGCCGTAGTACCGGTCGTTAGTGGGTTTCCCCGAGCTATCCACGGATGCAGTGAGATACTCCCGGCCGGTCAGCCCAATGAACTCCCGCATCGTCATGGGCTTCTCGTCAGCCTTCATGAACGGGAACTTCGGGGTTATGGGCTGGTCGATGATCTCGGCCGTGACGTTTGCGAGATGCTTGTCGATCTTCTCGACCGAAAGCGCGATGCAGCGCTCCTCGACAAGCTTCGCCAGCTTGTTGTTGCCGTATTCACCGACAACCACACGCGCCGCCGCTTCGACGATCAGCGCCTCCATGTCTCGCTGGGTATAGCTACGCATGGAGACATGGAATTCGATGCCGCGCCCCTCGGCCTCCGTCGTCGCGACCATATTGGTGTCGACGTCCTGCGGCTCGTTGGGGCCATCCCATTGGGCCTCGGCCATTTCATGGGTGCTGGTGATCTCGTCCATCTACATTCCCTCCATCTGCTGCAGGGCCAATGTGCCGGCGCTGCTGATGGAGAGAACGCTATACGCATGAAACGTATCTTGCAAGTGAAAATACGCCACTAACGTAAATTCGGTTTGTGGGGATACAATTCATGCATATCGGAGGGCGAGTTGCCGCTGCGGCATGTGGCGCGCATAAAAAAGCCCGCCTGAGGCGGGCCTTATGTTTGGCAGGTGTTGCTCTGGCGGGGCGCTACGAGGCTGCGCCGCCCATTACGACGAAGTGGACGGAATGCACGTTCTCATGAGGGAAGCGCAGCTCCTTGGATGGATTGTACTGCGTCAGGACCAGCTCTTGAGCATTGTGCCGGACAAACCTCTTGATGAAGGCAAGCCGGGGGCCGCCTTCCTCGATCTCGATCTGCGCAACGACAAAATCGCCCTTCTTCACCCGCCTGGTGGGGTCAACGAAGGCAATTTCACCGTCAAAATAACGCGGTTCCATGGACTCGCCGGAAATCTGCACCGCGTATGCGCCCGCAATAGGTGACAGCGAAGGCGGCGCCATCACCTCATACAGGATATTCCCATTCATTTCGAACTCCCCGTCGACCCCTCCGACGGCACTACCATAAACAGGGATATGCCTTCCGCCAGCCTCAATCCTCGAGCCAACGACAGCGTTTGGCTCCGGTTGACGGCCAAAACTGAACTCAGGACCGGCTAATTCCCAGATCTCAGGGCGCTGAATAGGCGGGCTGCCCTTGCCGAGCAGAGCGCGCTCGATCTTCGCGACAAAGTCACGGGTGAGGTAGCCGCCCTTGTACTGATCGGGGTTCTCGTAGCGCTGGATGCTGGACGCGGCCTTGTACCCCATGGCTCGCGCCATTTGGTCCATCGTCAGGCCCGACCTTTCGCGCAGCGTGCGTACGCGACCGGTGATTGATTCCGGCGAGTTATCCATGTCGCGCACAAGACCATTAGTCATCTACGTTTTCCACGTTGACAACGAATACGCACGATGCGTATAGTCTGCGTACGAAAAGCCATTGCTGGAAAATCGGATGCACGCTTCACCTGCCCACTACGTCATCGGGAAATTCGGCGGCCTCACGAAAACCGCCAATGCCATCGGCAGCCCGGTCACGACCGTGCAGGGGTGGAAGGACCGCGGTCGTATCCCGCAGGACCATTGGCAAAACATCATCGTGGCCGCACGGGTGATTGGTGAGGAGTTGGAGCTTGCCGACTTCATCCAAGACCACGTGGCGCCCGTCAAGCAATCGGGAGCTGCATCGTGATCTGGCTCTTACTCGCTATCGGCAACTGGCTCTCCGAGATCACCCGCAAGCGCCGCCCCGTCGAGCTTCACGAGCATGTTCCGGGAGATCACCAATGATCACCGCGCTCATGACCTCCATCGACCAGAGCGGCCCGGCGCTGATTTTCGGCGCCTCGGCGATTGCCTGGCTCTCCATCGAAATCGCCTGCGCCTTTGCGATCCGTCGCAACGAGAGGGCTCGAAACAACCGGGGGCGGGAATGATCGACAAGCGGAATGCCGCCCGTGTCGGCTGGGTGATCCTTCTGATCGCGCTGTCGGTGGTCCTAGGCGATTTGTCGGGCCTGATGGAGCCGGGCTTCATCAAGGTCTGCAATGGGTTTGTTGGCCTCCTGGCGCTTGTCCTCGCCATGCACGTCACGGACGAGGCGTACCTATGAGCGCCGCCTCCACGAAATTCCCCGCTGCCGTTGCCCCCATCGGCAGCCAACTTGCGGCGGGCGCAATACTGACCTGCGCCCGCCGCTTTTTCTCAATCCAGATTGCCGCCGACCGACTCCCCGGTGGCGATCAGGCGGCGACCCTTGGCTTCCTCCCCCATCGGTCGCCGCCGCAGTTCTCCCGCTCGTCGAAGCATCAGCCCACGCACAACATTCGCGGCTGCAGCTCCGAGCGAAACGAAGTCGGTGTCGTCCGCGACGCTGATCTGAGGGCCGAGCGGCGCGCCCCAACTCTCATTGGAACGCTCGGTCCTCAGGTTCTTATCCGGCTGGTGGGCCTCGCGCATCGCCATCCATCTGTCCGTTCTCCTGTCACTTCCTCGGTTGTCATGTTCGGTCCTCGCAACTCCGAACATGAATCAAAGGAATTGGCAGATGACGGAAATCTCACGGCGCAACGAATCAAACTCACGGCGGGAGACGGAAATGCAAAGGGTTGAGGCCATTAGAAAAGAGATGTCGAGCGGAGTGCGACTGCTCGGTGCTTCAGGCCGCAATGCTGACGAAGAGAACGCAATTGCGGCGCGTCTGAGCGGTCTTTCTGTGACCGTTATCGAACGTCTTCGCTGGAAGAAGATCAAGCGCATCCCTGCAGACATCACGGATGCGATCCGGGACGCCATCGATGCTTACAACGCCATCACGGAGGCTAGGGCCCGGCATGAACGCGACATCCTCGCTGCGCAACTCGCAAGCTTCGTCGGTCTCTCCGATCAGTCGGGCGATCCGGAATTTTATCGGGCACGCCTTGCTCCGGTCCTCGACCAAGCGCGCCGCGTTGGCATTTCGGATCGCTCCCTGGCTGAAGATGGAGAACGTTGATGAGTAAGCCAGCCGCGAACGCCTATGACCTCGCGACCCGCGAAACGATCCTGGACCTCTGGGCGCAGGGAACCCCAACGGGGGAGATTGCTGATCGCGTAGGGCTCCGCTCCGAAACGGCGGTCACCAGCTTTATCGCCCGCGCTCGTGAGAAGGGCGACGTCCGAGCGGCCGCCCGCAGCATCCGCCGGAAGAAAGCTGGCCGCGAGGGCGTCTTCGCGGTCCCAGATACGGTCGAGCGCGCCACGCCAAGCTGGGAGGGCCTGACGCCCTTCGGCTTCATGATGGGCGACCCGCCGCGGGGCAGGTCTGCGCTCGATCAGAAGATGGCCGCCCATGGGTAAGCCATCGCGAGACAAGGGGCAGCGCGAAGAGCGCGCCATCGTCAACGGCTGGCAGCTTCACGGCTTCGCCAGCGAACGCATCCCGCTTTCTGGCGCAGCTGGCGGTTCCTTCATCGGCGACGTGACCATCCCGATCACCGGGACGGATCGGATTTTCGAAGCGAAGGTCCGCGCCAATGGCTTCCGCGAGATCTACGGTTGGCTCGCCGATCACTTCGGCCTGTTCATCCGCTCTGATCGGAATGACCGCCTGGTGGTTCTCCGGGAAGCTGACTTCCGCGAGATCTGCAAGCTCGCTGAACTCAACAAGAACGAAATCCAAAACGCTGCCTGAACCTCAACAGCAAAGGTGAAATCGTGTCCTTCAGCATCATTACAGCCGATCAACGACTATCGACACCGCGTGGTGTGAAGGCCCTGATCGTTGGGCCGGCAGGCGTAGGCAAGACCTCGCTGCTGCGCACCGTCAACCCGAACACGACGCTCTTCGTAGATCTTGAAGCCGGCGACCTGTCGGTGCAGGACGTCCAGATTGACACCATGCAGCCGAAGACGTGGCCGGAGTGCCGCGACCTCGCTGCACTGCTCGGCGGCCCGAACCCGGCCCTTGAGCCGCATATGTCCTACAGCCAGGCCCACTATGATGCGGTCTGCGCGAAGCTTGGCGACGTCTCGTCGCTCGACAAGTATGAGACCTACTTCATCGATTCCATCACCGTCGCGGGCCGTCTCTGCCTCCGGTGGTCGCAGTCGCAGCCGGAAGGCATGTCGGACAAGACCGGCAAGCCGGACCTTCGCGGCGCCTACGGCCTGCACGGCCGCGAGATGATCGGTTGGCTTACCCAACTGCAACACGCCCGGTCAAAGAACGTCATCTTCGTTGGAATCTTGGAGAAGGTGACGGACGACTTCAACGTCAGTACCTGGCAGCCGCAGATCGAGGGATCGAAGACGGGCCGCGAGCTCCCCGGCATCGTCGACCAGGTAATCACCATGCAGCTCGTCACCTTCGACGAGGAGGATGCCAAGCCCGTCCGGGCTTTCGCATGCTGGCCCGACAACCCGTACGGGTGGCCAGCGAAAGACCGATCCGGCCGTCTCGAAATGTTCGAGAAGCCCGATCTCGGCGCCCTGATCGAGAAGATCACGGCCCCGCAGAAGACCGCAGCCGCGGCCTAACTCAGCAAAAGCAAACAAGGAAACTCACAGCATGTCTCTTCTCGACTTTAACTCTGCACCAACCCAGCGTGACGATTTTGAACTGATCCCGGACGGCACGAAGGTGCCGGTGCAGATCACCGTTCGACCAGGCCATGCCGGCGACGGTGGCTGGCTCAAGCGTTCCAAGGCGGGCGACTGCCTGATGATCGATGCAGAGTTTGTCATCGTCGATGGCCAGTATGCCAAGCGCAAGTTCTGGTCGCAGCTGACGGTGGATGGCCAGACCGAGGGCCAGAAGAAGGCCGTCGAGATAAGCGTGGCGCGGCTCCGCGGTATCCTCGAAAGCGCCTTCGGCATCCGCCCCGACGACGAGTCGGAGAAGGCGATGGAGAAGCGCCGTATCAGCAGTTACGGCGATATCGACGGGCTTCGCTTCTGGGCCGTTCTCGGCATCGAGAAGGGCAAGGACGGCTACAAGGACAAGAACACCATCAAGGCGGTCCTGACGCCCGATCGTTCCGACTGGCAGCAGCTTGATCAGGTCAAGGCGGCCGGCGGCAATCATGCCGTTTTGGCCGCTCAGCAGGCCGCGAAAGTCAGCGGGGCTCGGCCGGCGTGGGCGTGATGGCCAAGCACGATCACGAACTTGAAAGGGCGGCGCACAACGCCGCCCTGGAGTCGGTCCGAATGATCTGGGACGGGCCACTCGCCACGATCAATGGCAATGCGCAGCTGAAGTCGCTCTCTCAGACCGAGCTTAATTGGATCGTGAGCATGGCGATTTCCGAATGGATCGTGGCGCGGTCACGCCAAGTCACCGAGACGCGTGTCGGCGTGGAAGCTCTGATCCGCACCATGCAGGGCGAACCGGAGCCATGGGATGCAGGCGCCATTGAGGCTTGCTTGCCAATCCTTGGCGACCTCGTCGTGCAGATGGAGACGACCGATCTGCCGATCGGGAGTTGGCCGAAGCACAAGGTGATGCAGCTCGCCTGGGCCTGCTTCGTCGGCCTCGATGCCGCGCGCACCAATCGCGAGGAAAGGGATGAAATCCCTTTTGATCACTCCGAAACCTCAACACTGATGGCCGGATAATGCTTGACCTTAATCGCTCCATTCATAAATCGAAGGCCGCCAACGACGCCATCAACGTCGCAATCGATGCTGCCATAATGGAGCGGGCCGAACGGGAGCCGAAGCGCCAGTATCTCGGCGCTTCCTCCATCGGTCATGAGTGTCTCCGCCGCATTCAGTGGGACTGGCGCAGACCGAAGATGCCGCAGGCCAAGAGCCAGCGCATTTTCTGGCGCGGTCATACCTGGGAAGACTACACCGCCAAGCTTTTCGTACACGCCGGCTTTGACCTTCGCCGCGGTGGCTCTGAGACGGGCTTCGAACAGGCTGGTGGGCTCTTCCGCGGCCACTGTGACGGCATCTTCTACGCAGGGCCTGAGATCGATGGCATCGGCTATAGATGCCTTTGGGAAGCCAAGGCTCTTGGCGAGAACTCATTCAAAACCATCGTGCGCGACGGCTTGAAGAAGGCCCGGCCTGAATATGCAGCGCAGGTTGCGCTCTATCAGGCCTATCTCGGCCTCACCGAAAATCCGGCCATCTTCACCATCAACAACACTTCAACCGGAGACATCCTTCACCTGCTGGTGCCGTTCGACCCCGAGGCCGCGCAGAAGGCTTCGGATCGCGCCGTGTTGGTACTGCGTGCAGATGAAGCCGGCGAGACACTTCCCCGAGTTTCAGACGACCCTGAATTTTTCCTGTGTCGTTTTTGTTCGCATCGCGAGGAGTGCTTTGCATGACGGGCATCCTCCTCGATTTCAACGCCGCGCTGACACAAGAACAGTTGGAAGCGAACCTTCGGCGCAACACTGTTGACGCGGACGATATCCGCGAACGCCTGAACGCCAACCCGGAAGCCTTCCTGAAGTGGATGTATTCGGGCCGGGCCCTGATCTCGCGGGGCGAGGCCCGCATCGGCGATGTAAGTGGCTCCGCCGGCGGATCACTGTCGATATCGCTCAAGGGTGCCAGCGCCGGGCTGTGGCATGATCACGCGACCGGCGAGGGTGGCGATCTGGTCGGGCTCTATATGGCCTACATGGGCTATGGGCAGTCCGGATTTGGTCAAGCGCTGAAGGAGGTTGCGGCCGAGTTTCTTGGCGACCCGATCGACGTCAAGCGACCATCGTGGGAAGAGAGCGCAGCCCGCCGGATCGAGGTGAAGGCGAAGACCATGGGAACGGCGCCACGCGCCGACATGGTGGAGCTGGGCCCGAAGGTCGCGGACTGGAAGTATCGGGATCTGCACGGCAACATCATCGCGTCCGTGGCACGCTATGAGCCGGACGGCCCCGCCAGCAAGACCTATCGACCATTCTGCTACAAGATCGAGGACGGCAAGCCGGTCTGGCGCATGGGCGCCCCGGCGCTTCGCCCCCTCTACCGTCTCCCTGAAATCGTCACGTCCAATGCCATCGTGCTTGTCGAAGGCGAGAAGTGCGCCCAGGCGCTGGCGGATCTAGGCATCGATGCCACGACGGCGATGCAGGGTGCTCATTCCCCGGTAGAGAAGACTGACTGGTCTCCCATCCATGGCAAGACCATCGTCATATGGCCGGACAACGATGCGCCAGGTCGTGAGTATGCGACGAAGGTCGCGGACCATCTCCGGGCGATCGGCTGCGAAGTCTCCATCGTCGAAATTCCAGCCGACAGGCCAGAGAAGTGGGACGCGGCCGACTGCGTTGAAGAGGGGGGCGACCCTCGCATCATCCTCCGCACGGCCGTCAAGGCCGAGCCTTCCAACATCTACAAGCTCTATACGCTGGAAGAGTTGGAAAACCTTCCGCCGCCAGTCTGGCTGATCGACGGGATGATGATTGAAAACGGCCTCGTGCTGTTCTGGGCCGGCAGCGACAACTACAAGACCTTCGTCGCCATCGACATCACCATGAGCATCGCCACCGGTACACCATGGCACGGGCGGGAGGCCCAAGGCGGCCCGGTCGTCTATGTCGCCGCGGAAGACCTTGCCGGCGTGAAGCTCCGAATGGTCGGCTGGCGCGAGACGAAGGGCAGGGGGCTCCCTCGCCCGGACGTGACGCTTCTCAACGACAGCTTCACGATGGCCTCGCCTGACGCCGAGAAGCTCGTGCGCTCGATCCAGATGTTGCCCCAGAAGCCGCGTCTGATCGTGATCGACACGCTGGCCCGCACCTTTGGCGCCGGGAATGAAGACAAGACCTCCGACATGAACGCCTTCATCCAGGGCTGCGACCTGATCCGGCGCGCCACAGGGGCGACTGTCATGGTGGTTCATCACACCGGGCGCAACACCGAACAGGAGCGCGGGAACGTCTCCCTGCGCGGCGCCTGCGACGTGATTTTCACCGTTCAGCGGCAAGGCAAAAGCGGAAAAATCAAACTCATCAACTCACCACCAAAAGGCAAACAGAAGAACGCAGAACCCTTCAACGACATCCAGTTGAGAATGCAGCAGGTGCGCTTCGGCGCGCCTGGCAATGAACAGTCCACGTTGGTCGTCATGGCTGACGATGGGGCCGCGCCGGCGGGCTCGGACGATGATGCGGATGATGAACTCGAAGACGCCGCCCCGCGCCTTGGGCGGATCGAAAAATCCATACTCGACGCTCTTGAAAAGGCTGCACGGAGCGGGCGGGACAGTCTGGGGTTCAACTCCCTCTACACGATGATCGGTGGCGACAAGGGCAGCTTCGGACGAGGTCTCAGGAACCTCGTTGCGAAGGGCCTGATCGCCCAAAACGGTGAAGATGGAAGCAGTAATTACGTCCGGGTCAAATAGGTGGCTTTGGTGGCTATAGCCACCTGAAAAGCCACCCACCCGATTACGGTGGTCTAGGTGGCTTTTGGTGGTGGCTTTTGCGCTTCTCCCCATAGGGGAGCGCCACCAAACGCCACCGAGCCACCATCGGGCCACAAACCAGCAAAGGAGAAATCGCATGCTAGCCAACAGACACCCTGTCGATCGCCTCGCAGATCTCCGAGTGGCGATAAAGGCTCTCAAGGCCGAGGAAGACGAGATCCGCAAATCGCTCCTGGCAGAGGGCGCCGACCTCTCGGGCTCGGAGCACTACGCCCGCATCACGCTCACCGAACAATCGAAGCTGGATCGCAAGGTGTTGGAAGAACGGTACGGGGCAAAGGAAGTCGCCGAGTGCTCCAAGCCGGTCCAGGTCGTCACCATCCGAACCGTCGCCCGCTTCGCAGACTGCGAGGGCGAAGAATGACCACACCCCCACCGAATGGCCCCCGGCCGCACAAGCAACCGCAGCATAGGAGATCGAGATGACCGACCTGCACATGTCGCACCGCTTCTACCAGTCCGAGGACGGCGCCGAATGGCTGCTGCGGACGTGGGAGCCGGACTACCCGACCAAGATCCGGTTCATCGACGTCGGCCCGGATCGAGACGCACTGCTGGCGAACGCCCGCAAATTCTGGGTCGAGTACATCGAGCCGATGCGAGCCCGGCGCCAGGAGAACGAAGCCAGGCTCGAACGGGACCGCGCCGATCGTGCCGCCAAGAAGGCCGCCAAGGCCTCCGCCCCCATCCCAGCAACCGCAGCATAGGACGATGAGCATGGCAGCATTGGTCCAAGCAATAGTGTTCCTGGCGTTTCTGGCCCTGCTCGTCGTCGTCAGCTTCGGCTCAGGGTACGAATATCAGCGGCGACAGGATTGCACCGCCCGAGGCGGGCGCAGCATCGCCATCGACGGCGATTTCGTCTGTGCGGCCAAGATCATTCCCATCCCCCACACCCCCGCATAGGAGAGACGAGATGGCAGAGACGAGCGAGGTGAAAGTTGTCCGATACGAAGCAGCTCTGCGGCAGATCGATGGAGCGATAACAGCGGGGATCAGAGAAAACGGCGAGGAGCGGCATAGGATCCTGCTCCCGGATGGATCAATCATCCGCGGCCCTGCGGCCGACTTTGTCCGAGAGACCCTTGTCGCAATCCGGGATCGAGCCCGTTCAGCCCTTCAGGAGCCCTAACCCATGGCAGACCAGAGCAACGAGATGGTGGGCAGGGCCGCGAGGGCGCTGTTGATCGCCGACGGCCTTGAGCCTGAGTGCTGGCCGTATCGGGCGGAGAAGTACCTCAAGCTTGCCCGCGCGGCTATCGAGGCGATGAGGGAGCCGACCGAGAGGATGGTGTCAGAAATGCAGGACACTATCCGGTTCATATCCGACGAATGGTTCCCTGCTGATGGTGTTAAGACCGCCTGGTCCGATGGAATCGACGCCGCTCTCTCACACGATGAGGTGAAGGCGTGAACAGACGCGGGCTCATGAAAATGATGGGGCTGGGCGCCGCTGCAGCTCCTATCGCCGTGCCGCATATCGGGGCGATGCCGGCTCTCGGTAGCTCAGTGCAAGGCCTGGCGGTGGCAAGCGCTGCGGGCGGCTACGAAAATAGTGTGGGCGGCCCATTCGAAGGCGCTTCAAGCGGCATTTCCAAGCTCGCGCTCAAGACCATGGGTATCCCTGACTGGCTGAGCCGCCAATGGGACAAAGAGGCCCAAGAGCTGCGAGGCTTCGATTTGGACATCGCCGCCTACCGGTTCATGAGCCTCCCGGCCAAAGTGGCGTTGCAGCGGAAGCGCAACCGGCAGCGCGTCGAGGCAAATTTCTGGAAGCCCGACCCGTGGCGTGAACGGAACGCTTGGCATCAGAAGCATGGCTGGTTCGACGACTAACCCCACCACCTGACCGAAAAGGGAGGAAACCTTTTTTGACAGGGCACATCACCGATGAAGGCACGTACCAAAGCCGCCAAGCGCCGCGTCCACAAGGGAGGGCGACCAAGGACTGAAGGGGCGCCACGAGAAGCGTCAGGGAAGGTGGACCGCAAATGGTCCGCGGCGAAGACCTCCGAAGACGTCATGCGCACCGGGATCAACGCCAGGGTGCGCTTGTTCGGGCTCACCGAGGCCCAGGCGAAGACGCAGGAGGGCGGCACGGTCATCGGGCGCCTCCTGATCGGCAAGGAGATCAGCCTCGACCAGGCGCGCGCGGCAGAGCGTTACACCGAGGTCCGCAACGCCTACCAACGGGCTATCGGGGCAACTCCAGAAACAGGCACCCCACCGCCACCACCAATGTTCGAAACCGGGGGAGGGACGTTCGAGGACTTCTGCGAGAGCGCCAAGGCCGCGCAACGAGCCCTTCAGAATTGCCTTCAGTCCCTCGCCGTCGAGGCCCGCAGCTACAACCCCATCACGGCGCTGGATGTGTTCGTGATCAAGGACGAGTTTGCCGCGCATCTCCTCGGCGATCTGAGGATTGCGCTCAACGCGCTGCACCGGCACTTTACGCAGGAACGGAGGAGGGCGGGATGACGACTGATGCGGATCTGGCGGGCTTTGTTGGTGCCATTGCTGAACTCAATCGGCGCGCGCAAATTCTAGGGATCGGCAGCCTTAGCCTTGGGTTGTCCCCAACAGACAAATCCTCGCTGCTATGCCGTCTGACGTCGGTATACGGCCTTAGGGCCGCCTCTCCAGGTGAATCGGTGTCCACAGATCAAATTGCTGGGGTCCAGATTAGGACTATCGCTTGACGCCGCTCGCAAATCACGTCAGAATCCGTCCATAACTCAATAGTCGAGTGGTGCGCCCGGAGGAGAGATCCTGCCGGGCGCTTCTCGTTTCTGGGGCACGGCATGGCGAACAACCCAACCGCCGCCGGCTACGCTCTTGCCGCCACTCACATCGCACAAGCCCAGCAAGCCGCAGGCCTCTCCAACAGAGCCTTCGCCGACTGGCTTCGCGTGATCGCCAAGGATATCGAGACAGATGGACAGCGCAGCCTTGGCGAAGTCCGAAGCTGACACGCGCCGTGCGCTCTACCACATCGCCTATGGCCCGCCGCTCCGCCTGTCATGGCGAGACCAGTTCACCTTCGCGTACAGGGATCTGAAACGGGAATGGCATGGGCAGTCGCCGTCCAACTACCCAGGCCGGTTCATCCGTATGTTGTCCGATCATCATGGGGCCCCGCCTGGGTTCATCGCCGGCCGGTTCATGAAGGCCTACCTGCGCGCGCTGATACTGATCCCTGACATCGCTTTTCGGGCGGGGGCAATAGTCCGCAAGCGGGCCATGTTCAATCGCGGGGTCGCGGCCACTAGGGCTGGCGCTCGTAGAAAGATCGAGACAGATGGCGAACGAGCGCTCGGCCAGTAAAGTGCAGGGAAGTGCTGCAAAGCCCCCGAACGCTGGCAAGGGTCGCAAGAAGGGCGTCCCGAACAAGACAACCGCCGCGCTGAAGGAAGCCATTCTAGCCGCAGCCGAACAGGTTGGCGCAGATGGTAACGGCGAAGACGGCCTGACGGGCTACCTCGTCCATATCGCGAAGAATGACATCAAGGCCATGGCCGGCCTTCTCGGGAAGGTGCTGCCCATGCAGATTGCCGGAGACCTTACAATTTACCACGAGGATGCGCTTGGCGAGCTTGAGTGACCGGGAACGGTCCATCCGCCAGAAGCTGAAAGATGACTTCTCCCACTACGCCGCTCGCTGCCTCAAGATCCGAGCCAAGTCTGGCGCCATCGAACCGCTCGCCCTCAACGTCGCGCAGATCTATCTGCATGAACGGCTTGAGGCGCAGCGGGCTCGAACCGGCAAGGTCCGCGCTCTCGTCCTGAAGGGGCGCCAACAGGGCATCTCTACGTATATCGGCGGCCGCTTCTACTGGCGCGCGACACACGCTAGGGGCCGCCGCGTCTTCATCCTGACCCATGAGCAGGACGCCACGAACAACCTGTTCGGCATGGTCGAGCGGTATCACGAACATTGCCCGGCACTGGTCAAGCCAGTGACAGGCGCCGCCAACGCAAAGGAGTTGGCATTCTCGGTGCTGGAAAGCGGCTACGCGGTCGGCACGGCTGGCGCGAAGGCCGTTGGCCGGTCGCAGACTGTTCAGCTGTTCCACGGCTCGGAGGTCGCTTTCTGGCCCAATGCGCCGACGCACTTCGCGGGCGTTGTGCAGGCCATCCCGGACCTGCCCGGCACAGAGATTGTGCTGGAATCAACGGCAAACGGTGTTGGCGGCGAGTTCCACGAGCGCTGGCAGCAGGCCGAAGCTGGCATAGGCGACTACGAGGCGATCTTCATCCCGTGGTTTTGGCAGCCGGAGTATCGGCGCCCGGTGCCCCCCGGGTTCACGCTGGACGACGAAGAACAGGAATACGCGACCTCGCACAGCCTCGAACTGGACCAGATGGTCTGGCGACGGGCGAAGATGGCGGAGTTGAAAGACCCGCTGCTGTTCAAGCAGGAGTACCCGGCAACCGCTGCTGAAGCATTCCAGATGACCGGCCACGACAGCTTCATCAAGCCCGAAGCGGTCATGCGCGCACGGAAAGCGGAATGCGAGGGCATCGGTCCTCTGGTGCTTGGCGTCGACCCGGCCCGGTTCGGCAACGACCGGTTCTCGATCGCATGGCGCAAGGGCCGCAAGGTTTCGAAGACGGAGAGCCAGGGCAAGATCGACGTCGTCGCTGGCGCCAATTGGGTCAAGCAGGTCATCGACGTGGACAAGCCCGCCCGGGCGTTCATCGACGTGGGTGGTGTCGGCGCCGGCGTCGTCGACATCCTTCATAGCTGGGGCGAGCCGTACAAGAGCATCGTCGTCCCGATCAACTTCGGCGGCGAACCTCAGGAACCGTACAAGCTGCTCCCGACTGGTGAGAAGCAACCCGGGCCCAAGAACCGGCGCGCCGAGATGTGGATGCGCTCCCGCGACTGGCTGGACGAGACGGGCGGGGCTGACATCCCGGATGTCGATGTGCTCCAGGCAGACGCCTGCGGCCCCGGCTACGGCTACGACGTGAACCAAAGGCTGCTCCTCGAGAGCAAAGAGCACATGCGAGCGCGCGGCGTGCGGTCCCCTGACGATTGGGACGCCATCGCGCTGACGTTCGCTGAGCCGGTCATGGACCGCAAGAAGCCGGAACGCGAACAATACGGGCGCCGTGTCGGCGGATGGATGGGTAGCTAATGGCTGGTGCGAAGGCTGATCCCGACTTCATTGCCACGGCACTGAAGCGGTACGACGCCGGCTATGACCGTGAACGCGAGAATATCGATTGGGCGTATGAGGATCTGGAGATCCGCGCCGGCAATCAATGGCCTGAATACGCGAAGAAGGCCCGGAAAGATCGCCCGACGCTCACGGTGAACCGCATCCCGCAGTTTGTCCGCCAGGTGACTGGCGACATCCGCATGATGCGCCCGTCGATCAAGGTCGTTCCGGTCGACAACCGCGGTGACGTCAAGACGGCCGAGAAGCTTTCTGGCCTGGTCCGGTACATCGAGAACCGTTCAGACGCTCGCAGCGTCTACACCGACGCGGCCGACAGCCAGGTAGTCGCCGGCATCGGCCACTTCCGCATCGAAACCGAGTACGCCGCGTCGACCACGTTCGACCAGGAGATCCGCATCGCCTCGGTTGAGGATGGCGTCGCGGTCATCTGGGATCCGAACGCCAAGCGCCCCATGCGCGATGACGCGATGTGGTGCCATGTGCCTGTCGACATGTCGGTTGAGGCCTTCAAGGAGAAGTACCCCGACGCTTCGGTCGAGGATTTTGGCAAGGTTCAAAACCGTGGCGAGTGGCACGGCAGCGATACGGTGCGCGTCTCGGAATATTGGGAGAAGCGCGCCGAGAAAAAGACGCTCGTGCTGCTGCCAGACGGCTCAATCGAGGACGTCACGGACGATGAGAACGCATTGGCCCGCAACGTCGAGGGCGCCCGCGTCGAAAAGCGAGACTCCTTCGCCATCTATCGGAGCCTGATCACCTGCGCGCACACGCTGGAAGGCCCGGACAAGTGGCCCGGCGCGTACATCCCGGTCATTCCGGTGATCGGCGAGCAGGTGAAGATCGGCCGCAAGATCATCCGCCACGGCATTGTGCGTTTCGCCGCAGAAGCGCAGCGTATGTACAACTACGCGGTGTCGGCTGAGACCGAGGTGGTTGCGCTGCAGCCTAAGGCTCCGTTCATCGGGACCGAGGTGAACTTCGAAAACAACCCGAACGAATGGCTGTCTGCCAACACCGACAATCTTCCGTACCTGACATATAAGCCGGACCCTGTGAACGGCGGAGCCCCGCCCCAGCGCTCCCAGCCGCCGGTCACGTCGCAGGGCCTGTCCGAGATGATCGCCCGCACGGCCGAGGAGATGAAAGCCGTCATCGGCATCTACGACGCTGGGCTCGGCAATCGATCTAACGAGACGAGTGGCAAGGCCATCCTCGCCCGCCAGCGCGAAGGTGACATCGGCTCGGTCGTCTACATCGATAACTTCAATCTCGCCGTCCAGCAGGCCGGCCGCATCATCGTGGACCTGATCCCTCACATCTACGACACGGAGCGGATGATCCGCATCCTTGGCGAAGACGGGAAGATGGACCCGCTGCAGATCAACCATAAGGTCCAGGTGCAGGTCGGCAAGGACGGGATGGCAACCCATCCGGCGACGGGACAGAAGTTCCCCGCCAAGCCGGGGATGCGCCCCGGCGATACGATGAACGTCATTGGCTACGACGTGACGGTCGGCGCTTACGACGTCGTGATGTCGACTGGGCCGAGCTATTCGACGCGCCGCGAGGAAGCCAAGGAGGGCATGACCGCCTTCCTCCAGGCGGCACCCGACGTCGCCCCGCTTGTGATGGACCTTGTCGCCAAGGCGCAGGACTGGCCGAATGCCGACCAGTTCGCTAAGCGGCTTGAGACGGCATTGCCGCCGCAGATCCGGGCCATGGAGGCTGAAGAGGGCGATATGGCGCCTCCGCCGCCTCCGCAGCCTAACCCGGCACAGATGGCCGCCGCAGCCGAAGCGCAGGCCAAGGGCGAGCAGTCGCAGATTGACCTACAGAAGGCTCAGATCGAACTTCAGATGAAGGAGATCGACCTGCTTCTGAAAAAGGCGTCGCTTCTCGCGCCGCAGCAGCCTCAACTGCAGCAGATTGGTGGCCCGCAGCCGCAGGATCAAGCTGCACCGCAGGGCACGCCGCCCGGCGAGGTCGAGGCCGCGCTCCGCATCGTGGGCGACCAGTTGCTCGAACAGCAGCAGATCAACGCTC
The DNA here is from genome assembly GCF_000380505.1 of Kaistia granuli DSM 23481. GTDB lineage: Bacteria > Pseudomonadota > Alphaproteobacteria > Rhizobiales > Kaistiaceae > Kaistia > Kaistia granuli. Next base: position 21,183 of record NZ_AQYH01000015.1, read on the forward strand.
GTCAGGAGCAGATGCTGCAGGAACTCGCCGCGGTCATCATGGGGCAGGGAGCACAGCAGCCCGCTCCGATGCCTCCGCAAGCCGCAGAACCAGCCTTTCAGCCGGCCGAGGACATCCCGCCGGCACTCTGAGCTTCGCCAGCAGGCAGCCGCATGACGTGGCCGCCGCGACGATGACCTGCCGTCCTTCGGGGCGGCTTTTTTTATGGGCCTCACATGACTGACGGAACCGACGTGCAAGCCGCCCCCGAGGCCGCGCCTGCCGAGAGTGACAACGACAACACCGCCGCTACGACGACTGAAGCCACCGCAACCGAGACGACCACGGAAGCGACTGGCGAGGACACCGAAGCGGATGAGGCCGCGAAGGATGACGGCGACGAGGATGAGGACAAACCTCGCCGCGCCTCCCGAGCCGAGCGGCAGAAACGGGCGCTGCAAGCCAGCAGGGCCCGAGAGGCTGAACTGGAGCGACGCCTTGCTGAAGTAGAGCAGGCCAGAAGCCAGCCGGCCAAGGACGACAGGCCCAAGGAACAGGATTTCAACGGCGACTATGCCGCTTTCGAGCGCGCCCAGACCGCCTACGAGATCCGCCAGGCCATCCGCGAGGAAAAGGCTCAGGAAAGTCAGGCGAAGGACCAGGAGCGACGTTCTGCTGAGAGGCAGGAGAAGCTCGATTCCTTCGAGGACGCCGTGGACCAAATCCGGGATCGGGTACCTGATTACGACAAGGTCATGAAGCAGGCCGAAACTGACGGTCTGAAGTTTGCGCCGCATGTCGGCGAGCTAATTCTGGACAGCTCCAAGGCTGCTCATCTTGCCTACTTCCTTGCAGGGAAGCCCGAGAAGGCACGCGCGTTGAACGCGATGTCTCCTGTGCAGGCCGCCCGCGAGATTGGCCAGATCGAGGCGCGCCTGTCGCTGCCGACCCCGAGCAAATCCACAAAAGCACCGCCTCCGCGATCCGCCCCAGGTGGCGGCGCAGCGCCCGCGCCTGACCTCAGCAAGATGTCGATGGACGACTATGTCGCCTACCGGCAGAAGCAGCGCGGCTAAGGCGGACTGACCTCGAAAGGTTCAGCCCAAAATGGCAAATACGACCCTTACCGCGGATATCATCGCCAAAGAGGCGGTGATGATCCTCGACAACGAACTCGTGCTCGCGAAGAAGGTCTTCCGAGGCTATGAGAGCGAGTTCGACAAGAAGGTGAACGGCTACGAGGTCGGCGAAACGATCTCGATCCGCAAGCCGACTGACTTCACCGTCCGCACGAACGCCACCATGGCGGTGCAGGACGTCGTGGAAGGCAAGACAACCATCACGGTTGATCAGCGTCGTGGTGTGGATTTCGAGTTCACCTCGCAGGATCTGACGCTCAAGATCGGCGACCTCTCCGAGCGCGTCATCAAGCCGGCCATGGTCCAGCTTGCCAACTCGGTCGACACCTTCCTGGCTGGCATGTACGCCTCCGTCCCGAACTGGGTCGGCACGCCGGGTCAGCTCATCAATTCGTTCTCCGACTTCTATGCCGGCAAGGAACGACTGATGGAATATGCCGTTCCGACCGACAGCTTGGCGTCTGTTCTGTCGCCGGCAGACGAGGCGGCGATGCTCGGCTCCCAGACCGCGCTATACATCCAGAACGCGGCCTCTGGCGCCTATCGCAATGGCTCGCTCGGGACCATCGGCGGCGTCGACACCAGCATGTCGCAGAACATCCTGACCCACACGGTCGGCGTCGCGACGGGCACCCCGCTCGTCAACGGCGGCACGCAGGGTGTCACCTATGATGCAGTGAAGGATACTGGCACGCAGTCGCTGGTAACCAAGGGCTGGACCAACTCGACGACCGGCATCCTGAAGAAGGGCGACGTCATCACGATTGCCGGTGTCTATGCCGTCAACCCGGTGACCAAGGCGAAGTTGCCGTTCCTGAAGCAGTTCGTCGTGAAGGCGGATGCTGATTCCGGTGCGTCGACTGGCCCGGCAACGCTGACCATCTCGCCCCCGATCATCGCGTCGGGTGCGTTCCAGACGGTTTCCGCCGTTCCTGCTGCCGATGCCCCGATCACGGTCATGGGAACGGGTGGCGCCAGCTACCGCCAGAACATGATGTTCCACAAGAACGCGTTTGCTCTGGTGACCGTGCCGCTCGTCTCGCCCCCGGGCGCAGTCGACGTTGCGCGTCAGTCCTACAAGGGCATCAACGTTCGCGTGATCCCTGTCTATGACGGCGTGAACGACAAGAGCGCATGGCGTCTGGACATCCTGTTCGGCGGCCGGGCTATCGACCCCCGCCTCGCCACCCGCCACAGCGGCAACGCCTGATCCTCCTGACGAAGACGGCGGCGGACCTTCGGCCCGCTGCTTCCTCTCGACCAAGGATAGCCCATGAGCACCAGCACCAAGGCCGACCTCGTCGTAGCGGCCATGCAGAAGGCTGGCCAGCTCGCAACCGGCCAGAGCCCTGCAGCCGACGAGACGGACCACGTCAGCGCAGCAATCGACCGCGTGCTGCCGGCCCTTGCGCGGCTCAAGGTCGTTTACATCTCGGACGACGACGAGATCGACGACGCGTTCATGGAAGACCTCGCCATCATCGTCGGTGAGGCCATCATCAAGACGCGCGATCCTGACGTGGCGCTGATCGAGCGCTCTCAAGAGAGACTGAAGAAGATGCAGGTGCCCCAACCGGCCCGCCGCACACTTCAGACCGATCCGTTCTTGCGTCATGCCTTTGGCGGGCGCCGCCACTAATGGCCAAGATCCTTTTCCCGCAGTCCACCTCTCCCGGCGTCGACAGCCAGGAGGGAGGCGGACGGCTGGTCAACGCATATTCGGAGCCGCTCGGGCAGGGCGCGGGCAATGCATTCGTTATCCGCCGCGCCCCTGGCCTCCGGACCTTCGCCGGCTCTGGCGAGAGCGGCTGCCGTGGCATGACGGTGGTCGACCCCTACCTCTTCGTCGCCTATTCCAACAAGCTGGTGCGTTTCGACAGCACAGGTGTTGGCGCGACGGTCGGCACGCTGAACGGCGACGACTGGGTCTGCTTCGCCCGCAACAACAAGACGCCGACACCGGACCGCGTGGTAGTGACGGAAGACGCGGTCTACACCTTCACCGAGACGGCGATTGCCGAGCTGGTCGATGGCGACCTGCCGCAGCCCAACTCGGTCTGCTTCATCGACGGCTTTTTCTTTTTCACAATCGCAGACGGCCGCTGTTTCGCCTCCGGCATCAACGACGTCACGGTCAACGGCAACGACTACATCCGAGCCGAGGCCAAGCCTGACGGGCTCCTGCGCGGCATTGCGTTCGATCGTGAGCTCTATCTTTGCGGTCCCAGCAATATCGAGGTCTGGGCGAACACCGGCAACGCGACGGGCTTCCCGTTCAGCCGCACGACTGTCATTTGGCGGGGCCTGGCGGGTCGTAAGGCCATAGCAGGCTTCGAGGACGGATTTGCCGCGGCGCTGCTCTGGGTCTCTGACGACAATGGCGTCCATCAACTGGCCGGTTACGGCACGCAGAAGGTCTCGCCGCCGGAACTCGACCGCTTGATCGAGGCGACCACGAACAAGGATCTGCTTGAGGCGAGTGTTTACGTTGTTGGCGGGCATCCCTGCTGGCGGATCACCGGGCCCGGTTTCACCTGGGTCTACGATCTGAGCACGAAGACGTGGCACGAGCGGAAATCCTACCTGACATCCTCGTGGCGCATAGGCGCCAACAGCGTCCAGGCGTTCGGGAAGTGGCTGACCGGTGACCGGCTGAGCGGCAGCGTCCTCGAAATCACCGAGAGCACCTATCGCGAGGTCGGCGAGCCGCTGATCTGGGAGGCGGAATCCTACGCGATGGGTGACTTCCCGGCGCGCTTCCGTGTCCCCCGGGCTGAGTTCAATTTTGTGCGCGGCACGGGCATTGCGAACGGTGAAGACCCGATCGAGCGCCAGCCGCAGGTCGCGATTTCGTGGACCGATGACGGCGGGGACAACTACACGACGCCGCTTCTTCGTGAGCTGGGCGCGCAGCAGATCCAGAAATACCCGGTCGCGATCAACGGCTGCGGCGTGACGAACACCATTGGCCGCCGTTGGCGCCTGACTGTGGCCGACCCGGTCTATGTGGGTCTCCTCGGTGGGGACATGGGCGTCATGCGATGAGCCGAACTTGGCCAACGCTCCCGCCGCTTCCGGGCCCGAATATCCCGGTGATCGACCCGGCCACCGGCACAATGACACGCGACTGGTACCGGTATTGGACCGTCGCAGACCCCATCCTTCGCGGCGTTCTCGCCCTCTCAATCAATGATCTCTCCGACATCGACGCAGCGACGCCCGCCAATGGCGACGTTCTGACGTTCGTTTCGGCCGATAGCCGCTGGAAAGGCATCTGACATGGGCTTGAAAGACTTGTTCTCAGACAAGAACGAGGAGAAGGCCGCCCAGGCGCTCAAGGACGGCTATGGCAACGCCAAGAACGAGGCATATGGTCAGATCGATACTGGTGTTTCCAACGCCAATGCCGACTACACGAAAGCGCTCGGGCTCTACGCACCGCTATCCGACACCTACAACCGTGGCTCGTCGCTCTATGCTGATGCCCTCGGCCTGAATGGTGCAGACGGCAACGGTAGAGCGGCCGGCGCCTATCAGACCGGCCCCGGCTATCAGTTCGCCACCGACCAGGCCATCCAAGCGCTGGAAAGGCGGGCAGGAGCGCAGGGGCGCCTTGGTTCGGGGCAGACTGGCCTCGACACGCTGAGCGCCGTCTATGGGCTTGCAGATCAGGATTACGGCAATTGGCTCGAGCGTCTGAGCGGCTACGACGGCAAGGCGCTGGGCGCCGCCGACAGCCAGGCGGGCCTCTACGGCGCCAAGGCGGGCATGGGCTACGACGCTGGCGTGACGAAGGCCGGGTATGGCTGGAACGCCGCCACAGGCGCTGCAGGCGCACAGTCCGACTTCCTGAAGGGCAAGGACCAGACCGGCGCCAACATCATCGGGACCGCGCTCGGGGGCATCTCCGCCGCCAAGAAGATTTTCGGGTAGAGGAGCCGGACCATGGCCGACTACAGCCGACAGCTTTTCGATATGTTCAGCGGGGTGGGCGATAGCTTCGTCGACTCCCGTAAGGAAAAGCGGTCCAACATGGAGAGCGATCGAAATTTCTCGGCGCAACAGGACCAGTTCGACTGGCGGAAGCAAACCGATCAGCGGGATTTCGACCGCGGAGTCGTGACGTCTGACCGCTCGTACAATCGTGGCATCTTCGAGAGTGACCGTGGTTACGGCCTGCAGGAGCGCAATTTCAACCGAGGCGCCTTCGAATCCGATCGGAACTACGACCTCGCAAGGAGGGCGTCGGAACGAAGAGACATCCAGCCCCTCGTCAATTCGAAGACAGGCATCTACGACCCGAACACGCGAGAGTGGATCCAGCCGCCGCCGGCCTCTGGCCCGAATGGCTCAGTCAGCCTCGACAATGAGAGCTTTGACAATATCTCCGGCGTGCGGAAAGAGGTTCAGGCCCTCCCGTCCTATAAAAACTTCGCGCAGGCTCTCCCCATCTATCGGTCGATGGTCGAGACAGCTGGCCGCGACAGCAAGGCTTCCGACCTCAATCTCGTCTACGGCCTCGGGAAAATCATGGACCCGACCTCTGTCGTTCGAGAGGGCGAAATGGTCATGGTCAACAAGACATCGTCATTGCCCGATTGGCTCCGCGGCGCGATCAACCAGTTGAACGGTGGCGCTACCCTGAGTCCCGCCACCCGAGATGCGCTGCTCCAAGAGGCCCAGGGTCGGATACAGGGCTACAAGACCGCTTTCGACCAGGACGCCGGCCAGTACCAGGGCATCGCTCAGCGATACAATATCAACGAGCAAGACATCATCCCGAGCTTTGGGGACGTCCCCAAATGGTCCGGTATGCCGGGGCAGCAGGGTGGTCAATGGAACGATCTCGGTGGCGGCGTGAAGATGCGACAGGTGAAGTAATGGGCACCTTTCAGTTCGAAACGGAAGACGGGCGCTCTTTTGAAATCGAGGCGCCGGATGCCCAGACCGCAACGGCCGCATTTCACAAGAACGTGCCGGCCGCACAGTCGCAACCCAGCACCGCCGAATCCGCAATTCGCGGAATGGGCGACATGGGTTTCCTGGGCTTTGCTGACGAGGCGACCGCAGGCATCAAGACCGGCTTCGGACTGCTCGGTGACTACGGCAAGGAGCTGCAGGCCCAGCGCCAGGCGAAAGCGGCGGCCGAACAGGCGCACCCGTATGCCTTCATGGGCGGGCAGCTGGCTGGTGCCATCCCGGCATCGGTGCTGCCTATCGGCGCTGCGGCGCGTGGGACAACGATGCTCGGGCAGATGGCCCGCGGCGCGATCGGCGGCGCTGTACAGGGCGGGGCATATGGCTTCGGCTCGGGCGAGGGTGGTGCTGAGAACAGGCTCGATGAGGGCATGAAGGGTGCTGGCATAGGTCTCGCGGCAGGCGCAGCCGCGCCGGTTGTGGGGCGGCTCGCTGGCGCCGGCCTCAGCAAGGTCATGGGCCGCGGGGGAGAAAAGGCCACGCAGCAGGTCTCCCGCGCGTTGCAGTCCGATTCCGTAGACCCGGCGGCTCTCGCTAATATGGCCCCCGACGAAATGATTGCCGACCTCGGGCCGAACCTTCAGCAGATGGCATCGGTGCAGGCAGCATCGCCGGGGCCGGGGCGTCAGGTCGTGCGCGAGGCGATGGCGGCCCGACAAGCTGGCGCCGGGCAGCGTACGCAAGACGCCGTCGACCATGCCCTAGGCCCGCGCACGAACGTCGTTCAATCCGCTGACCAGATCGCTGCGGACCGCGCCAGCACCGCCGCGCCACTTTATCAGCAGGCATATGCCGCGCCGGTTCAGGTGACACAGCCAATTCAGGAGATCCTTGCGACCCCGACCGGGCGTGCGGCTCTGGCAAAGGCAAAGCGCCTGGCCGCTGACGAACGAGCTCCTATTGATGTCAACAACCTCGATACCCGCGCGCTCGACTATGTGAAGCGCGGGCTCGACGACGTTGCCGGGGCGCTTGCGCGCGGCGGTCGACGCGAGCAGTTGCGCGCCGTTAACGACATGCGGACAACACTTCTCGGTGAGATGGACCAGATGAACCCGGCTTATGCGCAGGCGCGCGCCGCGTACGCTGGTCCCTCCGGCGTTCTCGATGCCATGGACGCGGGCAAGAGCGTGTTCCAGCGTTCCTTGAGCCCGGACGAGTTGCGCAAGGAGATCGCGGCGCTCGGCCAGGCGGAGCGCTCGGCATTCCAGGAAGGCGCGCGCTCGCAGATCGAAGAGATCATGGCAACGGCCCGGAACGATGCTGGGGCGGCTGCCCGAGAACTGGCCGAAAAGGGCTGGAACCGCGAGAAGCTGAGGATCTTGGTCGGAAGCAAAGCCGACAACCTGATCGGCGCGCTTGAGAAAGAGAAGCGTTACGCCGGGACCGCAAACCGCACGCTGAACAACTCTGAAACAGCAACGCGCGTTGCTGGAATGGGCGATTTGGCTAAACAGACCGGCGGGATACGACAGGCGTACGAGTCCGGCGGGTTCCTGGGTCTGCTCCGTGCTGGCGGGCTGAAAGCCGTTGAGGGCCTTATAAAGGGATCCTCCGATGAAGAGATGCGGGCCATTGGGGAGCAGATCGCTCGCCAGCTGACCGCGACGGGCTCGGACCGCACTGCGGTACTCGCCGCGCTACAACGTGTTCAACGATCCAATACCAAGAACAAGGCCGTTGCAGATAAGGCCGGCTATCTGCTGTCGCTGACGGCAAACGCAGGTGGCCAGACGGCGGGGCAGCAGATTGCGCCACGCCAGCCCCTACGGGTCGATGTCAACCGACCGGCCAATTTTGCCGATGTGCTTGAGTCTCGGTGAGCCATAGCGCTCGCAGAGCAACCAACCGACAGCTAGGCCAAAACCCAACCCGGTGAGCCCGTAGACAGCCTTGATTGGCAAGCGGTCGACACCCCAGTTCAACCCCCACACGATGCCGATCATCACCAAAATCGTGATGATTGAGGCGAGGACTTTTCCAAGCGGGGATAGGTCGGGCAGCATCAGTTGCAGTGCCTCCTAAGCTTCTCGATAGCCCTGTTTTTCGACAACATGTAGTCGTCGACCCAGACATCGAAACTCATTCGGCTCGATAGGTTGTAAACGGGGACCATCCCGTATCCTTCGATCTCGCCAACCAGTTCGTCGCCCTCATCGGGGCCAAAGCCCATTGCCTGCAAGAGCGATAGCCCCATAGGGGTCTCGACCAGGCGGTGGCTCTACGGCAGCTGTTGACGAATTTTGCGGCTGGTGTCGAAGGCCGCGAAGCTGGTCGCCCACCCAACGCGATGCCGGCCCTGCAATATAGATAGCGACAAGCGCCACCAGCCCGAAGGCGATGGCCTTTACGTACCAAGGATCGTGGTCAGCTGACATTCAGTATCCTACTTGCAGGGCCAAGCCTGTTGAACTGAGCGGAAGACAAGAAGCGCTGCGAGAAGGTTTCGATCTTTTGGGTTTTCACGAAGGTCTCGGCAAACGACGTCGCGGAGCTGTTTGCCCGTCACGGTCGGTGGGATGCAAAATGTGCCTTCGTTCATAGCGAGCGCTAGCGCGTCAACCGCCCCCTGCATGTATCCGACGCCGAAGTTAATCTGAGCCTCGCACTGGTCATAGAGCTTATTGCCATCCTGCCAATACGCCGATGCTGAACTTGCCGTCATGATCGCGAAGAACGCGACCAAGGCGAGAACTTTACCGTACCAAGGAAGGTCTGAGAACATGAGCCCCGACGAAGAAATTCGGTTTGAGTGTCTGAAACTGGCCCTCTCCGAGCATCATCCTCAATTTGACGCCGTGGAGAGAGCCAGGAAGTTTTTGGAATTCGTCTCGCCTACTTCTTTGCCGGTCGAAACCCGGTCGCAGCGACAAGACATTCCGCATATGTGTCTAGTATGTATGCCCTGTCTCGGGTCTGCGTAGAGTTGCTTTCCGCATTTCGGATATCGATAAACAGCTTGTACGCAACGCCTTCTGGCGAGTTCTCGCCAATATGAACCACTGCTGGTTTGTCAGCCATATGCCCCTCCCAGGTTGCGGGGAGAGCATGCCCTAGCGCTATTCGCGAGTCGAGGGTGGCCTACCGCCCCTGATGTCACTTACCGCCGGGGCGAACCGTTGAAGCCCGGTCACCGCAGCGCGATCCGTCCGACGCGCGGTCGGTCGTATAGGTGCAGTTGCCAGCCAAGGCCGCGCTAACGCCCATCACGCTCAAAACGAGCGTCAGTACCAAAGTCTTCATGATCTCTCCCCCAGCCGCCTGACCGGCGGACGCGAGATTCTGCCCCAAACACAACCAAAAGTCACCACAGGCCGCCCTCCGAGGCGGTCTTTTCATTTTGAGGTACTCATGGCCGGTCTCTGGAACCTCTCGCTGACGCAGAGGATCGACCTGAACGGGAAGCCGTACCCAGGCGCCAAGGCATACTTCTACGAGGCCGAGACCCTTACCCCGCTGATCGTCTACCAGAACTACGACTGCTCGGTGTCTCATCCCAACCCGGTCGCGGCTGACGGCTACGGCATGTTCCCGGCGGTCTACCTGAAGGAGTCGGACGGCTTCTTCCGTGTCCGCGTCACAACGTCCGGCGGCGTGATCCTGTTCGACCAGGCAACGCTTCCGATCATCGGCCCATCGGGCGGCGGCGGCGGGGGAGGCGGGGGCACGCCGGTTGATCCCAATGCGCTCTGGCAAACGGGCGACATCAAGACTCGGTTTGCGACGGGCGTGCACCCTGGCTGGGAGCGCTGCAATGGGCGGACCATTGGCGACGCGACGTCTGGCGCCACCGGACGCGCCAACGCTGATACGCAGGCGCTGTTTGAATTCCTCTGGGCCGCGGTCCCGAACACCATCCTTGCGGTGAATGGTGGGCGGGGTGCGTCCGCATCCGCTGACTTCACCGCGCACAAGACAATCCAGCTGCCAGACTTCCGCGGCCGTGCGGTTTTCGGCCTCGATGACATGGGTACGAGCGCCGCAGGTCGCCTGCTGTCGGCATTGGTCGCAACGGGCTCGCCGACGCAGCTGGGCTCGTCCGGTGGCGACGATCAGCATGTGCTCACGGTCCCTGAACTCCCCGTCGTCACTCCGGCCGGCACGATCAGCGAGATCCCGCCGCACGTTCATGGGCTCTCCGGCAACGGCGGCCCGCTCGGCCGTGGCTCGGCAGAGGGTGGCGCGCGAGACACGCAGCTGATGTCGCCCTCGGGAGCGGCTTCGTCTCCGCCCATTAACACCGGCACGGCTGGCGGCGTGACACCGACGTTCACAGGCACGCCATTCGGCGGCGGCGCACCGCACAACAACATGCCGCCCTTCGCCCTTGCCTCCTTCTACATCAAGCTCTGAGAGGCGCCGATGCTTATTGCGACGCTCCCGCCGCAGTCCAATCGGGCTGATTGGATCGAAGGTATCGAGTTCAAGGACGACGACAACGGCGACCTCATCGACCTGACCGGCAGCACCATCACCATCACCGTGAAGGATGAGGACGGCTGCCAGGTGCTCAACGCGTCGACGACGGACGGCTCGATTGTCATCGTCTCGACCGGGCTCGCCGAATTCACCTTCCCCCGCTCGAGCATGACAAATCTTCGCGCTGACGCCTACGAGGTCGGCGGCACGCTTGAGCGTGGTGGCGAGACCATGCAGTTCCTGATCGGCACCGTCCCGGTCGTTGATGGGGTGGTGAATAGATGACCATTGGAAGCAGCGCCCTCCCATACCTCCGCGTTCGTGTAGTCCCGCGCTTCCCGGCGCAGATCGAGGGCGTCAACGGGCTCAAGGTCGACAAGGTCGATGGCACCTATACCCTTGGGCCTGCGCTGGAGCGGCTTGTTGAGACGTCAGTTCTCCCCCAGCCGAACGATGCGTTTGTGTGGTTCTGGGACCAGCAGACGAACGTCTATTCGCGGTTCTCGATCGGCTCGATCATCGACATGGTCGAAGTCGTGGCTGGTGTCGGCCCGAAGGGCGACAAGGGTGACAAGGGCGACCCTGGGCCGAAGGGCGACAAAGGCGATACCGGCGAGACCGGGGCCGCTGGCGCGAAGGGTGAAAAGGGCGACACTGGCGATACCGGCCTGACCGGTGCGAAGGGTGACAAAGGTGACCAGGGCCCTGCGGGTGCAAAGGGCGATACCGGCAATAATGGTGCTCCTGGCGCCCCCGGCGAGAAGGGCGAAAAAGGTGACGCTGGGGCGAAAGGTGACCCTGGCAACCCCGGCGCTGATGGAGCACCCGGCGCGAAAGGCGATAAGGGCGACCCTGGAGAGAAGGGGGCTACTGGTGACACTGGTGCGGACGGCGCGCCCGGCACTCCTGGAGCAAAAGGCGACAAGGGTGACCAAGGCGATGCGGGCGCCCCGGGTGCCGATGGCGCCGACGGCGCGCCCGGTGCCAAGGGTGATAAAGGCGACAAGGGCGATACCGGATCGACTGGCGCCAAAGGCGATACTGGCGAACAGGGTCTGCCCGGCCTGAAAGGCGACAAGGGCGATAAGGGTGACAAGGGGGACACTGGCGCAAAAGGCGATCAGGGGGAGTCCTTCAAAGTCGATGAGGCTGGTCCTCTCGCGGATCGCGACCTCTATGACGGCGAGCCCGCCGGCTTCAGCTTCCTGGATACCGACGACGGCAACCTCTACATCCGCCAGGGCCCTGTCGGTTGGTCTGCGGCGATCCCGTTCGGCAAGGGCGAGACCGGCGACCAGGGCCCGAAGGGCGATAAAGGCGACAAGGGTGACCCCGGTACCGATGGCGCAGACGGCGCGGCCGGGGCAAAAGGCGACAAGGGTGACAAAGGGGACAAGGGCGATGCCGGCGATCCGGCGAGTGTGAATTCGACCAACGTTGCTGCCGCCGGGGCCTTCATGAAGGCAGTCGACGACAGCGATGACCTGACCGAGGGCACGTCCAAGCTGCTCATGACGGCGGCTGAGCGGTCGAAGCTGGCGGGCGTCGCCACCGGGGCCACGGCAAATTCGGCTGACGCAACGCTGCTAGCTCGCGCCAACCACACCGGCACCCAATCCGCTGATACGCTCACGGACGGCACGACCAATAAGGCATTCCTCGCCACCGAGCGCACAAAGCTCTCAGGTATAGCGACCGGCGCGACTGCCAATTCCTCCGATGCGACTTTGCTCGACCGAGCCAACCACACTGGCTCACAAGCCATCTCGACGGTCACAAATCTACAGACGACGCTCGACGGCAAGGCGTCGACGGCCGCCGTCACGACCTCCGTCAACGGCCTGATGATCGCCGCTGACAAGGTCAAGCTGAACGGCATCGCGACCGCTGCCACGGCCAACGACACCGACGCCAACCTGAAGAACAGGGCGAACCACACTGGCACGCAGGCGGCGTCGACGATCACCGGCCTTGGGACGGCCGCTACGGTCAACACCGGAACGGCGTCCGGGAACATCCCCCTCTTGGGCGCGTCTGGCCTCCCGGCGGTTGGCGGCTCTTTGATTACCGGCCTCACCAAATCTCAGGTCGGCCTCGGCAGTGTCGACAATACGGCGGATAGCGCTAAGCCGGTTTCAACGGCCCAGGCAGCGGCCATCGCGGCCAAGCTCGGGCTAGCTGGCGGCACGATGACGGGTGATATCGTCCTGAAGGGCGACCCGACCGCGAACCTCCACCCAGCGACAAAGCAGTATGTCGACAATGCCTCGCGGGCGCCTGAGTACTTCGTCATTCGGGACGAAAAACCCAGCGGGACGGTTGCCGGAGCTGGCACAGTCGGCTCTTTCGTCACGAGAAATCTGAACACCGTTCTGGTGAACACAATCGCTGGCGCATCGCTGTCGTCAAATGTGTTCACGTTGCCGGCTGGGACATTCAAGTTGGTCGCAAGGGCCCCGGGGTACAAATGCGATAGGCACAGGATCGCGCTCTACGACGTGACGGGTAGCGCCTATGTGTTCCAAGGCGCCAATGCGATGACGCCGGGTGGGTTCGATACAATCACGGACGCATGGCTGCAGTGCATTCTCACCATCGCAGCGTCTACCGCATTCAGGATTGATCACCGGATCCAAGAGGCCACTGGCACCACGCAGACGCTAGGGCGAGCGATGGTTTTCTCGGGCCTTGTCGAAGTCTACACCGAAGTGTTTGTGGAGAAATTGGCATGACTGATGTTGTCCTGGTGGTTGACGGTACCGTCCAGCAAATCTGGCGCGGGGCTCAGGCTGCAGAGGTCGACGGAACCGGCGGCACGCTCGTCGAGACGCCCGATGGCGCCGTCGTTTGCGGCATGGCCTACGATGGAAGTTCGTTTTCGCTGCCGTATATAGAGCCTGAGCCAGAGCCTCGCCGCCGCGTGGAAAAGTGGGTGATTGCTGAACGCATTGAAGCGGCCGGGAAAAGTGATGCCGCCTATGAGCTACTCACCATGCCGGGCAATAGGGCCGCCTTCATCAAGTGGAACATGCCTGTACCGAGCGTGTTCTACGACGACCCCGACACGCTGCTGTTCATCAATGCGCTCGGGCTCGACCCGGCCGTGATCCTGGCGCCCTAGCCCCTCCCCAAGGACATCACCGCATGGCTTTCAGATCCTCTTCGCGGGGCGTTTCCGTTCGCGTTGTCCCCAAAATGCCGGCTATCATCGAGGGGGTGGACGGCCTCAAGGTGATCAAGGAGGCAGGCCGGTTCACGTTCGGGCCGGATCTGCGTCTCTTGCCCGTATCGGCAGACGTCGACAACGAGCGGGCGTTCGTCTGGATGCAGGACGTCGACACCGGCCAGTTCTGGGCGGTATCGCTGCAAGACCTGAAGGGCTCCGGCCCTCAAGGAAACAGCGCCTGGTCGCCGGTCTACGCCACGGTTGTCGACGGCTCGCGCCGCGTCTCACAGATCGTCGATTGGGTCGGAGGACAGGGGACCAAGCCGGCAACTGGGCTGTATGTCGGCCCGACCGGCTTCACAGCCTCCATTGCCAGCGCGACCGACATTCGCGGGGCAGCCGGCGCCGGCACTGGCGACATGCTCGCCGCGAACAACCTGTCCGATCTCACCAACAAGCCGACAGCTCGGACAAACCTCGGCCTCGGTGCTCTGGCGCTGCTGGCATCGGTGAACAACGCTAACTGGTCGGGGACAGCCCTATCCCTCGCCAATGGCGGCACAGGCGCGACGACGGCAGCGGCCGCTCGTACCGCGCTGGGCGTGGCTATCGGCTCCAACGTTCTCGCCTACGACGCGGATCTGGCCGGCATTACGACCGCTGGGCGGGCCATGGTCACCGCTGCGTCTGCTGCCGCCCAGCGGGCTGCGATCGAGGCGGAGAAGATCGGCGAGCGCACTGGCATCAACTCCCAGACCGGCACCGCCTATACGCTCGTGCTCGCTGACAAGGGCAAGCTCGTCCGGATGTCGAATGCCGCTGCCAATGTGCTGACGGTGCCGCCAAACAGTTCTGTAGCCTTCCCGGTCAACTCTTGGATCGACATCGGCCAGTACGGCGCCGGCCAGACTTCCATCGCTGCGGGGGCGGGCGTCACGATCCGGTCAAGTGGCGCCAAGCTCAAGCTCGGTGGCCAGTACTCGGCCGCGCAGCTGATCAAGATTGCCACCGACGAATGGCACCTTATCGGAGACATCGCAGCGTGAGCCTCGGGGTCGGCGTATTCGCGGCATCGGGCGGGGCTGCTTCAGAGCCCCCATCGGTAGCGTTTGGCGGTAGCAACTTCATCACCAACTCGAATTCATCGTTTGATGTCACTCTGAACAATCTTGGTGGCAATGATGCGAGCCGCCGGGTTCACATAGCGCTCACATGGAAAGCATCCCTGGGCAATCCCACGATTACAGTGGGCGGCACCACGGCGACCCTGGCGGGGACCCGAGACCAGGGCGCCATCAGGGCCGGCATATTCACCGCCCCCGCACCGACAGGAACAAGCGTTGCCGCCAATCTAAATTTCGGTGGGAACACCGGCGTTGTCCCAATCGCATGGTGGATTAGCCGTTTCCTGGCATCCAGCGCCGCAACATCATTTGGAAGCGCTGCGAACGCGAACAACCTGTCTACTTCGCTCAATGTCGCGGCGGGCGGGATCATCGTGGCCTATTATCAAGTGGCCTACGGCGTTAGCCCGGGCACGGTTGTGTGGAGCGGCGCCACTCAAAACTTCAACGTCGACTATTCCGTTCAGCAGCGTCGTTCAGGCGCGTCCGCCACGCTGGTCAATGCGAACGACTCTCGCTCGGTCGCCGTGTCGTTCAACTACAATTCCAGTGTTTTGGTGGCCGCCGCGTTTCGATAGCGGCCGCCGCCAGCACCTCCCCACATCACCGGAGACAAGACATGCTCGTGCCCAACTGGCGCGCGGTGGTCGATCCATTTTGGGGGAATTATGCCCGCCGGCACTGAGTTTCGGATCAGGCCGGCGGACCGCACCCCGCCTGGGCCTTGGAAGCAGAGACGGTTGCTTTCTCAGTAACAGCACAACTTGACGTTAAGTCAACCTCTTCCTATCACCGGAGACAAGACATGACCCGTGTCACGGCGGACGATTTGCGTCGTCTTGCGCCCAAGGGCAATGCCGCAATTCTCGCTGGGCTCGCCCCGTCGCTCTCCGTGACGTTGGCACGGTACGGCATCACCACGCCGTTGCGGTTTGCCCACTTTATCGCCCAGGCGGCGCATGAGACGGCCGGCTTCAAGACGCTCGTCGAGTATGGCGACGACGCCTATTTCAACAAGCGCTATGGCCCACAGACCTCGGTCGGGAAGCGTCTCGGCAACACCCAGCCGGGAGACGGCGCGCGATTCCGGGGCAGGGGCATCTTTCAGTGCACCGGCCGGTTCAACTACGCCAAGTACGGCAAGGCGATCGGCATCGACCTCGTTCGCGCTCCTGAGCGTGCGGCCGACCCCGTCAACTCGATCCAGATCGCCTGCGAGTACTGGAAGGCCAAGGGCCTGAATGCGCTTGCCGACGCCGACGACGTCGAGGGCATCACCCGCAAGATCAATGGCGGGCTCAACGGGCTGACGGATCGCAAGCGCTACCTCACGCTGGCCAAGGCCATCTTCGCTGACGCCGCGCCGCCGAGGGTCTCGCCGCCCAAGGCCGAGCCGCTCCCGCCAGACGTCGCCGAGATGCCGGACACGCCCATTGCGATCCCTGCGCCGGGCTCGATCCTGAAGTCGGAGAGCTTCATGGGCGCGATCATGACCATGATCAGCTCGGGCGCGTTCGGCTTTCTCGCCTTCATCGACAGCCCCTGGGCGCTTCTGGCGTTCCTCGCCGTTCTGGCGGCCGGAGGCTTCATCGGCTTCAAGGCCCTGCAGCGGCGCGGGATCGTCTGATGCTGGCCTGGTTCCTCGCCACCCGCATCGGCCGCTACTGCGCCATAGGCGTCGCCATCGCTGCCGCCCTCGGCCTCGCCGCTCTCAAGCTCATCTCTGTCGGCAAGCAGCAGGAGCGATCCCGCCAGCAGGCCAATGACCTCACCGCCATCAGGAACAGGAACACCAGCGATGAAAAGGTTGATGGCCTTGGGCCTGATGCTGTGCGTGACAAGCTTGGCGAGTGGGTGCGTGACCGCCCGCGGTAGCTTCTGCGACACCTCGAGGCCGATCCGGCCGTCCGTCGAAGACCGGCTTACAGACGGCACCGCCCGCCAGATCCTCAAGCACAACACCTATGGCGCGCAGGCATGCGGCTGGAAGGCGAAGCCATGACGCGCACCGACGACGAAATCCGCGCCATCGTTAAGGCGACGGTAGAAGAGACCCTTCTGGCGCTCGGTATAGATACCGACGAGCCGCTCGAGGCTCAGAAAGACTTCCAGCACCTTCGCGCCTGGCGCACCAGCTCCGAGACCGTGAAGCGGCAAGGGCTCGTCACAGCCATGGGCATCCTGATCACAGGGCTGCTCGGCCTCATCTGGCTCGCCATTCAGAATCGCTAATCCCCCTCCCTAGGAGCACTGCCATGCGCATGTTGATTGCGGCTACGGCCATGACTCTGGCCGGTTGCCTGCCGGCGCTCGCCGAGGATATGAGTTGCAGGGAGGCCAAAGGTCGGGCTCTCGAGCAAGCGCACGAGGTCGCGCAGCAGATCAAGGGCGAGGTTGTCTCGATCGAAGACGCCGAGCTGGCGCAGCGGACCGCGGACATGATGTTCGACGCCCTCGGCAAGCCAAGCCAGCCGGTCGCCTCCATGATCGTGCTGAAGGCCCCTGGTGGCGTAGCGCTCGCGGCGTTGTTCGGGCCGGGCGGTTGCTTCGTGGTCGGCGTCCGATTGCCGGCGGCCGTGCTGATCGAGATGATCGGACGGTCCGCCTGATGCCAACTCCCCCGCTATCCAAACAGGTGGCGGAAGCCACAGTCGCCCTCGTTCAGCAACATGTCGACGCCGGGTTCAAGCTGGGCGGCACACCCAGTGCCGTAGAAGCCGCCGGCCGCGCCGCGGTGAAGGCCGGCGTGGTGAAGTCGGTTCGGACCTTCGTCACCCGCTACCGGGCCGCGCTCGACAATTTCGATCTCGCCGCCAAGCCGGCAGAGCCGAAAGACCAGTTCACCACCTACGAGACCATTCACGCGCCTCTGAGCAAGCCCAGGGTGCGCGTTCAGGCGATCACCCACGCTGCGCCACCAGAAGGCCCAATCGTCCGCGTCCTCGGCATTGGTGACGTCCATTGCAAGCCCGGCCGCACCCATGAGCCCGTGATCCTGGCCGCCCGCCACGCCGCGGCGACCAAGCCCGACCGGATCGTCTGCATCGGGGACTATGCCTCACTCGATAGCTGCTCGTTCCATCCGGCTAAGGGCAGCGCCAAGGATAGCGAGCGACCAGCGTTCCATGAGGAACTTGCGGCTTTAGAGGACAGTCTTGAGGCTTTCGACAGCGAATGCCCAGCGGACATCCCCCGCGACATTACTCTCGGCAATCACGAGCACCGCGCCTGGCGGATGGCGAACGCAGATCCACGCGTGGCGGGTGATTTCCCGCTCCGAATCGATCAGGCCTTTAGCCGTTACCGCTGGAAGACCCACGAGTACGGGAAGTGGCTCTATCTCTATGGGGTCGGCTTCGTCCACGTGCCGCTCAATCAGATGGGGCGCGAATATGGCGGGAAGCACTCGGAAAACACCATCGGCAACGACGCGACGCATTCCGTTGTCTGGGGCCATGATCATCGCTTCCGGCACAAGACCGTGGCGAAGCTGGGCCCGAACAACCGGATCACCCTGACCAACCTCGGCACCTGCATGCCGTGGGGCCAGGTCGAGGACTACAACGTCGGAACGACCGGCTGGACCTATGGCGTTGCGGATCTCGCGATCCAGAACGGCATCGTGATCTCGGCGCGCTTCTATGATCAGCTCGAACTGAGGGCTCTCTATGGCTAGTTCCGCCCGCCTCGAATTCGACCGCGGCAAGCTCATCCTTCACAGCGACGGCCCTTGGCAGGAACTGACCGAGTACGAATTCCTGCATCTGTTCGCGTCGTGCTGCGACGCCGGCCGGGCCCTAGCGATGCACAAGGTCTACCCGCCGGCCACTGATTACACCCAGGCAGTGTTCCCTCCGGAGCCCCAGCTGCCCTAGCCGTCGCCTTTCCTCAGAAAGTTTTGAGGCCGTTTCTTTCTGATCTGCCACTTCGGCAGGCGACCTGGGCGCCTTCCTCGACAAGGTGAGCGGGCTTACCCAGATCTCACTCGCCTGATAGCCTCAGGCCATGCTGCTCCGAACCCTCGTCTATGCCGGCATCGTCGCGCTGAGCCTGCTGCTCTGGTGGTCCTGGATCAAGCTCGCCTCAGACATCATCGGTTGGGTGTGAACTTGGGCAGGTGAGGGTGTATCCGCATCGAGCAGTTGGCCGAGCCGCAGTGGGAGCACTTGAGTAGCCCGCGCCCGATCTGTCTTGGCCCTTTGACAGGTGCATCCATCCCGTACCGCTCCGCCATCGCAGGCATGTCCACCTCGACCGCCGACTTGTTGCACTCGTGGCAATAGGCGTAGAGGCGATATTCGCCGTCGATGATCTCTCGGATGGTCCCGGTCATGTTCCTTTTTTGTTCACGGAAAGCGATGGCCGTCAAGAGTGATTTCCAAAACGCTTGAAACCGGCTGAAAATGGCAGAGTTCTGCGCCCGGTTGCCGATTCCCTTTCGATTCGGCATGGGGTAGAATGCGGGCGACGCGGCAGGCGCTGGAGCAACGGCTTACCTGAGGACGTTCGGGGCACCCGCCAGGGGCCGCGTCAACAGTTCGATTTCGACGCGGCGGCGCTGAAGGAAGCGCGGAGTGACTGGCCCCCGGAGTGCACCCGACCAGCACGAGCACCTTAGGTAAGCCGGTATCAAGCCCGGCCCGCGTCGATCCTATCGCTCACGCTTCGGTGTGAGCCACGACAAGGTGCGTGACACGGTGAAATTCTGCCTGCCGTAGAGCGTCCTGCAGATTTACAGGACGGATCGCCTTGTGGGGTTCGCTGGCAGGCCCCACCGCGCCGACCATCATCAGCCCGGCTCTGTCTTCGGACGGGGCCGGGCTTTTTTGCGTTTCGCTGCCTCACCACCCCGCCACCGATCTCACCAGTTTGAACACCCCAGCACCCAACTGCCAGAGCAGCATAGCCCATAGGCCGATCACTACGATCCAGCCGGCGATAGGTATGCGGAGGCGGCGGTAGGACATGGGGGCTCCGGAACGTTCGCGGAACATCGTGCACGGATTTTGCACGAGTGCACGTGCAGTTTCACGCTTCGTTCTGCCCAAATGTGCCAGGTGGCTTAGCTAGGGCGTTTCTAGCTTGGCAGTAAGTATTTGATTTTATTGAGGGAAATGGTGCTGCAAGAGAGGATTGAACTCTCGACCTCTCCCTTACCAAGG
>NZ_AQYH01000016.1 GCF_000380505.1 Kaistia granuli DSM 23481
CACGTTCATCCGGGGCCTCCGGTGCCAGACGTTGGAGCGTCGCAACCCCAGCCTCTCAGCACCGGCCCGGATGAACAACCTTCATAGCTTCGACACCTAGCGCGCGTCCCGCAGGATCATGTCGGCGGCCTTCTCGGCGATCATGATGACCGGCGAGTTGGTGTTGCCGGAAACGATGCTGGGCATGATCGAGGCGTCGACCACGCGCAGGCCATCGAGCCCATGCACGCGCAGCCGGTCGTCGACCACGGCCATGTCGTCCCTGCCCATCTTGCAGGTGCCGACCGGGTGGAAGATCGTCGTCGCGATGTCGCCGACCTTGCGCACCAGATCGCTCTCATCGACGAACTCAGGCCCCGGCAGCATCTCTTGCGGCGAGAAGCGGGCGATGGCGCGGGTCTTCATCAAGCGTCGCGCGTGTTCGATCGACGCCACCGCGACCCGGCGATCCCTCTCTGTCGAGAGATAGTTCGGCTTGATCTTCGCCGCGTCATGCGGGTCCGAGGAGGCCATGTGCACCGTGCCGCAGCTTTCGGGGCGCAGGTTGCAGACGGAGACCGTCACCGCTGGGAATTTGTGCAGCGGTTCGCCGAGCCGATCCGTGCTGAGCGGCTGGACGTGATATTCGAGATCCGGGGTCTCCAGGCGCGGGTCGCTCTTGGCGAAGATGCCGAGCTGGCTCGGCGCCATCGACAGCGGACCGCTGCGCTTGAGCGCATATTCGAGCCCCATGGCGGCGCGGGTGGCCAGGTTATGGTAGCGCTGGTTGAGCGTCGACGCGTTGCTCACCTTGAACACCGTGCGGATCTGCAGATGGTCCTGCAGGTTCTCTCCGACGCCCTTCAGCGCGTGCCGGACCGGGATGCCGAGGTCGGACAGCAAGTCCGGCCGGCCGACGCCCGAGAGTTCGAGGATCTTGGGCGAGTTGATCGCGCCGGCGGCGAGGATCGTCTGCCCCGCCTTCACGCCATGCAATTGGCCATCCTTGCGGAAGACGAGCCCGGTGATACGGGCGCCATCGAGCGTCAGCCGCTCGGTCTCGGCTCCGGTGACGACGCGCAGGTTCAGCCGGCCCTCGATGTTGCGCAGGAACGCCTTCGAAGTGTTCCAGCGCACGCCGTTCTTCTGATTGACCTCGAAATAGCCGGAGCCTTCATTGGTGCCGGTATTGAAATCGTCGGTCCGCGGGATGCCGAGTTCTTCGGCGGCGTCGCGAAACGCGTCGAGGATCGGCCAGGACAGGCGCTGCTTTTCCACGCGCCATTCACCGCCGCCGCCATGAAGCGCGCTGTCGCCACCGTGATGAGCCTCGGATTTCACGAAATAGGGCAGGACGTCGTCCCAGCCCCAGCCGGCATTGCCGGCCTGCCGCCAGCCGTCGTAATCGGCCGCCTGGCCGCGCATGTAGATCATGCCGTTGATCGAGGAGCAGCCGCCGAGCACCTTGCCGCGTGGATAGTTCAGACTGCGCCCGTTGAGTCCCGGCTCTGGCTCGGTCTTCATCATCCAGTCGGTGCGCGGATTGCCCATGCAGAAGAGATAACCGATGGGAATATTGACCCAATGGTAGCGGTCGCTGCCGCCGGCCTCGAGCAGGAGTACCCGGTTGCGCGGGTCGGCGGAGAGCCGGTTGGCAAGGACGCAACCGGCGGAACCGGCGCCGACGACGACATAGTCGTATTCGCCGAAGGGAGAGGAAGCAGGTTGGGTCAATTCTGCGCCTGTTCAGCGGCGATGCGCTGCCAAATCGGGGTCATCGCCTGGTTGATCTCGCCATAGACGCTATAGCGCCGTTCGTAAGCCGGCGAAATCGCGTTATTGGGCTGGTAGTTGCGAGCGGCGGCTGTCATGGCGGCAGCACCTTCGCCAAAGTTGGCAAAGGTGCCGGCGCCGACGGCAGCGGCGATGGCCGCGCCCAGCGCGCCGGTTTCTCGACCGCGCGCCACGGTGACGGGGACATCAAGAATATCGGCGAAGATCTGCGGCCAGACCTGGCTGCGCGAGCCGCCGCCGGAGAGCACGATCTCGTCGACCCGCGCGCCGGCGCTGCGCAGTCTGTCGACATGGCGCTTGTGCTCGAAGGCGACGCCTTCGAACAGGGCGCGCAGCATGTGGGCGCGGGTGTGCCAGCCGGCAATGCCGTAAAAGCCGGCGCGGGCGCTGCCGTTCTGCTGCGAGCCATAGAGGAAGGGGTGGTAGATCGGGACATCGCCGGTCGGGTCGACGGAGGCGACCAGTTCGCTGCAGAGCTCAAACGGCGACTTGTCGCCCTCGGCCGCGTGCTCGAGGAATTCGCGCACGATCCATTCGAGATTGGCGGCCGAGGTGGCGCTCGATTCTATCGCCAGGTAGCGCGCGGGATCGAAGGTCGAGACCATGAAGACCGAGGCATCGCGGATCGGCTCGTCGGTGATCACCTGGTTGATGCTCCAGGTGCCGGCGATGACCGAGGCAGCCCCCGTGCGGGTAACGCCCGAACCGACAGCGCTCGCCACCACGTCGAACAGTCCGGCGACGACCGGCGTCCCGGCGCGAAGGCCGGTAAGCGCGGCGACATCATCCGTGATCCGGCCTGCGATCTCCGCCGATTCCAGCACCGGCGGCAGCAGCGGCATGCAGTCTTCGAGACCATAGGCGGCCATGAGGTCCGCCTCATAGCGTCGATCCGGCATCTGTAGCAGGCCGCAGCCCGACATGTCGGATGTATCGGTCGTACGTGCGCCGGTCAGGCGGTTGACGACGAAATCCTTGCACAGGAACACCGTGCCGATCTTTGCGAACAGATCCGGCGCATGGCGCTTCAGCCAGGCGAGCAGGGTCGGTGTCTGCGCCGCCCAGGGCCTTTGCAGGCAATGGGCATAGGCGCGGGCGCCGACATCCTGTTTCGCCCAATCCGCCACGATGCCGACGGCGCGGGTGTCGAGCGACTGGATGCCGATCAGCGGCGCGCCGTCGCGATCCAGTGCGTAGAGGCCGTTGCCATGTCCGGCGCAGCCGATGGCGATGATCTCGCCGGCGTCGATGCCCGCCTGCTCGATGCATTGCCCGATGACCGCGACGGCGTTGCGCCAAAGCTCGTTCAGGTCACGCTCGACATGGCCGGGCTTCGGCATGGAGGAATGACCATCGCGGGCGGCGAGCGCCAGTTCGCGGCCGGTCTTGTCGAAGATGACCGCCTTGATGACAGTATTGCCCGCGTCGAGGCCGAGAATGTATTCGCCCATGGGTTCCTCCCGAAACCGAAGCCGCTATGCCGCCTGATAGAGTTCCCATGCGGCCGCGCCGTCCGCGTCGTCATGGATGATCGCCATCAGGCCACGCACGACGGCGCTCGGATTGGCGTGCTGGTAGATGTTGCGGCCGTAGACCATGCCGAGCGCGCCCTGCGCCATCAGCGCCGCCGATTTGTCGAACACGGCGCGGAGGTCCTCCTTGCCGCCGCCGCGCACCAGCACCGGGCAGCGCGCCGCCTCGACGACGCGGTGGAAGTCCTCGGGGTTGGTGGTCGGGTCGGCCTTGACGATGTCGGCGCCCATTTCGCGGGCGAGACGCGTCAGCGTCACGATCTTCTCGGCGTCGCCATCGACCATGTAGCCGCCGTGCTCATTCACCGGCAGCATGGCGAGCGGTTCGATCATCAGCGGCATGCCGTATTTGTCGCAATCGGCGCGGACGCGGGCAATGTTCTGGACGCATTGCCGGAACAGGTCCGGCTCGTCGGGCAGCATGAACAGGTTGACCACGGCGCACGCCGCATCCATCTCGATCGCACCGATCAGTGGTTCCGCCTCGTTCTGCAGTACCGCCCACATCGCGCGGTGACGGATGCGGTTGTAGGGATTGCTCATGTCGATGCGCATCACCAGCGCCGGCTTGTCCTTGCCGGGCACGGCTTGCAGCAGGTCGGCCTGGCCATAGTTCATCTGGATCGCGTCGGGGCCGGCCGCGACGAGCTGCGAGACGACGCCTTCCATGTCCTCGAGGCCGGACAGGAAGCTTGGCTCGTTGCAGACGCCGTGATCGATGGCGACGTCGAGGCAGCGGCCGCCGCCGAAGAGCCGGTTCATGCGGGCTTTCTTGTTCAGGCGCATAGCGCGCTCCTTTTGTCGTTTGTCTCTGTGCAATCGGGAAAGCGGATGCCGTGCTGGGCCGCCAGAAGGGCGAAGAAGGCTGCGCGCTCGCGGGCGGATCGTTCCGCGTCCCAGCCCTTCTGTGCGGCGAGGATGGCGAGGGCGGCGTCGATGAGCGCGGGTGTGAGGCTGCCGGTGATGGCGATGGTGGTGCGGCGCAGGAACAGGTCGGCCAGGGTTTCGACCTGCTCGCGCTCGACGATCCCTGCGATCTCGCTGGCCGAATAATCCGATCCCGGCAGCATCACGAGGGGCGCCTTGGCGATATCGGCAGCGATTGCCGCGGCCGAGGTGCCATAGCGTTCGAACAGGCGTTCGGCATAGCCCGGGCTCAGGCCGTGCCCTTGCGCCAATCCGGCGATCCACCGGGCGGGGTTTGCCGGAAAGGCGCGACCGCCGCCGATGGCAAGATCCTCGGTGCCAACCTTGCGTTTTGCGCCAAGCCGCTCCAGCGCCATGTCGGCTGCCAGTGCGCCGAACGAGCGGAAGGTGGTCCACTTGCCGCCGATCATGCAGAGCGTCGCAGGGAGACGGTCGGTCGCCTCGACGAACTCGCATAAATGATCGCGCGGGATGCGGCCGGTGAAGCTGTCCTTGCTGGCGGGCAGGGGACGGACGCCGGAGAACTGGAAGACGATCTCGTCATCGGCAATCGGGATCGACGGGAAGACGAAGGCGAGCGACTGCAGGATGTAGCGGCGTTCGTCGTCCTCGCAACGTACCGTGTCGGGATCGTCGACGCGGATATCGGTCGAACCGACCAGCACCTTGCCGAGATACGGGAACAGGATGCAGATGCGCCCGTCCTCGTTCTCGTAATAGACCATGTGGCCGTCCAGCGCCTGGTACAGCGCCGGGTTGTTGACGATCAGATGCGAACCCTTGGTGCCGCCCATCATGCGCGACGCGGGGGCACCGATTGCCTGGTTGGTCAGGTCGATCCAGCCGCCGGTGGCGTTGATGACGAGCCGCGGCCGGATCGGCTGCGTTTCGCCGGTGAGGGTGTCGGTGAGCACCAGGCCGGAAGCGTCGGACGCGACGGCCGCATAGTTTAGCGCGCGCGCCGAAGGCTGGGCGGCAAGGGTGTCGAGCAGCATTTCCAGCCCGAGCCGCTCCGGCCGGCTGACCCAGGCGTCGTAGTAGGTCGCGGAGCTGCGGATCGCCGGGTTGATCGCCGGCCATGCCTTCAGCGTCTCGGCCCGGCCGCGAAACCGATGCGCCGGCATCAGTTGCCGCGCCGAGGTAAAGCGGTCGTAAAGGGTCAGACCGGCCTTGATGACAAAGGCGCCGCGCCGGCTCGGGCGGCGGGTCAGGCCAAGGAAGCGGACCGCGCCATTGGCGATGCCGGAGAAGATGTCGAAGATCGGCACCGTCGTCGGCAGCGGCGCCACGTAATGCGGCGCGTTCTTCAGCAACCTGTCGCGCTCGACCAGGGCCTCGCGTACCAGCTTGAACTCGCCGTTTTCCAGATAGCGCAGGCCGCCATGCACCATGCGTGACAGGGCGGCGCTGGCGCCGCCGCAATAGTCGCCCTTTTCCGCCAGTACGACATCGACGCCCTGAAGCGCGAGTTCGCGGAAAACGCTGATGCCGTTGATGCCGCCGCCGATGACGAGCACGGCAACATCCGGCCGACCGCGCAGGGCGGCGAGGGTTTCGGTGCGGTTCATCGGGCTCTGCCTTCTCGCTCAGGCGTCCATGGCCACGAGGTGCGTCGCAAGCGCCGCATCGAGGGTGGCGAGATCGTCGGCATCGAGGCGGATTTCGCCGGCCCGCGCATTCTCGATCGCCTGCTCGGGGTTGCGCGCGCCGCAGAGCGCGAAGGTGATGCCGGGCTGGGCGAGCGTCCAGGCGATCATGACCTGCGCCATCGAGGCTCCGTGCTTGGCCATGATCGGAGCGATGGCCGCCTTCAATCGGGAAACCTTGGCGCGATTGGCTGCGGAGAAGCGCGGATTGCCGAGGCGCTGGTCGTCTCCGGTGAATTCGCGCGACGGGTCGATCGAACCGGTGAGCAGGCCGAGCGCCAGCGACGAATAGCTGAGCGTCGCGATGTCGTTGCGCATGGCGAGCGGAAGCATGCTCGCCTCGATCTCGCGGTCCAGCGCGGAATAGCGCTCCTGGATCGCGTCGAGCCCGCCGACGGCGATGTATTGATGGAGCTCCTCGACGCTGAGATTGGACGCGCCGATGGCGCGGATCTTGCCCCGCGCCTTGAGTTTCTCCAGCGCTGCCATGGTCTCGGCGATCGGCGTCGTCGGGTCCTGCCAGTGCGTGATGTAGAGGTCGATATGATCGGTGCCGAGCCGCTTCAGGCTCTGCTCCACCTCATAGGCGATGCCATCGGCGCCGAGATAGCGATGGACCGGCCTGCCGTCCTGGTCGAAGAAATGGTTGCCCTTGCCGGAATGCCAGTTGAGGCCGCATTTGGTTGCTAACACGACCTTGTCGCGCTTGCCGCGGATCGCCTTGCCGACGATCTCCTCGCTGCGGCCAAGGCCGTAAGCGGGCGCGGTGTCGATCAGGCTGATGCCGGCCTCGATCGAGGCCTCGATGGCGCGGACCGAGGCCGCCTCGTCGGTGCCGCCCCACATCCAGCCGCCGATCGCCCATGTGCCGAGACCGACGGCCGAGGCGGAAATGCCGGACTTGCCGATGCGGCGCTGGATTGGTTGCGAACTCATGCTGCTTCCTTCCGGGCGAGGTCGAGGATCTGGAGGCCGGTCGCCTCGTCCGTGACGATGATGTCGAGGTGATTGCCGCGCATGGCGCTCAGGACCGGCGCGATCTTGCTGGCGCCGCTGGCGATGCCGATCGAGCGGGGAATGGTCGCGAACTCGGCCAAGGTTAGCGACACCAGCGACCGGTTCGGCGTGTAGTCGCAAAGCTGGCCGTCGCGGCCGATCAGATGGGCGAGCAATTCGCCTGTCGCGCCGGATTGCTCGATGGCGCGGCGGTCGGCGACCGAGGACGGATGCAGGTCGTAATAGCTGGAGTCGTCGCTGAGGATCGAGCCGATGCCGACCACGGCGACATCCGCTTCGCGCGCCCGGCGGAACACATCGCCGACGGAGCGCACGTTCATCAGCATGTCGCGCTGTTCCGGCGAGTCGGCGAAGAGCGGCGCGTGGATCTGGTAGGCGCGGCCGCCGAGCTTGTCCGCCATCAGCGAGGCGACGTGGTTGACGTCGGTATAGTGCTGGCCCTGGACCAGCCCGGTGGCCGGAATGACCTCGACATCGTAGCGGCGACCCGGCTGCAGGCCCGCGACCAGCGCGCTGACGCCCTTGCCGCCGGAGATCGAGATGGTGTCGCCATCCTTGATGGTGTCGAGCAGCAGCCGCGCCGCAGATTCGCCGACCCGCTGCAGGGCGGTGCGGGGATTTTCAGAAACGGATGGCACGACGACGGCGCGCTCGATGCCGCCCAGCGCGACCAGCTGCGCCTCGATCTCGACCAGGTGGTCGATCGGCGACCGGATCTTGATCTCGACGAGGCCGAGCTGGTGGCCGCGCTTGATCAGCCGGTTGACGGTGGCATGCGACAGGCCGAGTTCCTTGGCGATCTCTGCCTGCGTCTTGCCCTCGATATAGTGGAGGACGAGGGCCTGATGCATCTGGCGGGCTGCCTGGAGGTCGTCGCGTGGAGTGATGGGGGCCATGATCTTGCTTCGGTGCGCTGGAGACTCAGGACTTCTTGCGATGCAGGAAGTGGTCGATGGAAACCGCTGCGAGCAAGATGCAACCCTTGATCATCTCCTGCCAATAGACAGACACGTCGAGCAGGATGAGCGAGCTGGTCACGACGGAGAGCAGCGCCATGCCGAGGATGGCGCCGAAAATCGTGCCGGAGCCGCCATTGAGCGACGCGCCTCCGATCACCGCCGCGGCGATGATATTCAGTTCCATGCCGGCGCCGAAGGTCGGCGTGGCGGCGCCGAAGCGCGCCATGTAGATGACGCCCGCAAAGCCGGCGAGGGCGGAACACAGCACCGTCACCCAGAACTTCACCTGGTTGGTCTTGATGCCGGAGAACTGCGCCGCCTTCTGGTTGGAGCCGGTATAGAAAACCTTGCGGAAGGCGGTGGCGCGGCGAAGCAGGAAGTCGAAGACAATGACCACCACCAGGAAGATCAGGATGACATAGGGGATGTTGTGGAAGCTGCCCTGGCCGATCGCCTTGAACGAGTCCGGCAGCGAAAACAGCGAAAGCGGCGTTCCCTTGGTGATGATCAGGCAGAGGCCACGCACAATCACCATGGCGGCCAGCGACGTGATGAAGTGGCTTAGCCCAATCACCGTGACGAAGAAGCCCATGATGGCGCCGATCAGCGCGCTGGCTGCGATGCCGATCAGGCTCGCCGTCCAGGGATCGATCCCGGCCAGGAACAGCGCGCCGGAAATCACCATCGAGAAGCAGACCACCGAGCCTACCGAAAGGTCGATGCCGCCGACGATCAGGAGGATCGTCATGCCGACCACGACGATGCCTTCGATCGAAAAGCTCATCATCATGGCGCGCAGGTTGCCCCATGTGAGGAAGTGGGGCGACGCGAAGGTCATGGCGATGCAGAGCGCCAGAATGATGACGATCAATCCGGCTTCGCGCATCGAGGCGAGGCGGGCGAAATTCATGCGCCGTGCGCTGCCCGCGTTGAGTTCGGCATGCATGGGGGTCTCTTCCCTAGGCGACATGGGCAGCCTGCTGTTTTGAATTGGAAGGGGCTTTGACGCCGGAGGCGAGGCGCATGATGGCTTCCTCGCCGAGCGCCCCGGCCGCGAGCTCGCCGGCGATCCGTCCCTCGTGCACGACCATGACGCGGTCGCAGAGGCCGATCAGTTCCGGGAGCTCCGAGGAAATGACGACGATGCCGACGCCCTTGGCGGCGAGCTGGCGCAGGAGGCGGTGGATCTCGACCTTGGCGCCGACATCGATTCCGCGCGTCGGCTCGTCCATGAGGATGACGCGCGGATCGACCGAGAGCTGCTTGGCAATCGCCACCTTTTGCTGGTTGCCGCCACTCAGCGTCGAGACTGTCGCGCCGATGCCGGACATGCGCACACCGAGGCGCTTGCTGAGCTCGGTCGCCTGGCGATCTTCCGCCTTGCGGTTGAGCATGCCGAGCGATGTCACCTTGTTCAGATCGAGGGCCGAGATGTTGGCTGATATCGGCATGTCGAGGAACACGCCGGAACCCTTTCTGTCCTCGGACAGGTAGACGAGACCTGCCTTGACCGCGTCGCTGTAGGTGCGGATGCGCTGCGGCTTGCCGTCGATCTCGACCTTGCCGGCGGTCGCCGGGCGAAGGCCGCAAATGGTCTGCGCGATCTCGCTACGGCCGGCGCCGATCAGGCCGCCAATGCCGAGGATCTCGCCGGCGCGAAGCTCCAGGTCGACATTGGCGAAGCAGTCGCTGTCGGACAGTCCCTTGACGGAAAGCAAGGCCCGTCCCGGCGCTCCCGCCAGCTTGTCGGGATAGAGCTGCGTGATCTCGCGGCCGACCATCTTGCGCACGACGTCATCCGGGGAGACGTCGGCGATGCGATCCGTCGCGACATACTGGCCGTCGCGAAACACGGTGACGCGGTCGCAGAGCGAGAAGATCTCGGCCATGCGGTGGCTGATATAGACCACCGAAATGCCGCGCTGCTGCAGCCCGCGCACGATCGAAAACAGGCGCTGCGCCTCGCTTTCGGTCAAGGCCGCGGTCGGCTCGTCCAGCATCAGCACCTTGCAGTCGAGCGTCAGCGCCTTGGCGATCTCGACGAGCTGCTGGTTGGAAATGGAGAGGTCGGCAACCTTGGTGCGGACCGGGATCGGGGCGAGTTGGTCCATGACCTTCTGCGCCTCGACATAGAGCTTCTGGAAATTCATTAGCGGCGCACGGCGGGCGTTGATCGCCGCCATGAAGATGTTTTCCGCCACCGTCGCGTCGGGGCAGAGCGCGATCTCTTGATGCACCAGACCAATGCCGAGGCGCTGGGCCGCGGCGGGCGAGGCGATCGCGACGCGCTCACCATCGAGGAGAATCTCGCCTTCGCTCGGCTGCAGCACGCCGGCGAGGATGTTCATCAGTGTCGACTTGCCGGCGCCGTTCTCGCCGCACAGCGCATGGACCTCGCCACGACGCAGTTCGAACCGGACATCGCTCAGCGCCTTGACCGGGCCAAAGGTCTTGCACACGCCACGAATTTCAAGAATGGGCGCCTGGGTCACGCGCGGCTCCTGCGATGCACGGGGTGGGGAAGGGGGCCACGCCCCCTTCCGGATTCATGCGTCCGGCGGATCCGCCGGAAGCGGCAAGGCTGAGGATGCTATTCCTCAATGCCCTTGGTGCCGCGGCGCTGCAGGTACTTGTCCCAGTAGAAGTCGTCAGCGTTCTCGGCCGTGACAATCGAAAAGCCATTGTCCACGAAGGGCACGCGCATACCGTTGGCGCCCGACCGCTTGGTGTCGTTCATCGGGTCGATCAACTCGGGATGCTTGGCCATCCAGAGCAGCATGAAGCCCATATAGCCCTGCATGCCCTGGTTGGGATTGACCGATCCGTAGATCTCGCCGGCCTTGATCATGTCGAGGATCTTGGCGTTGACGTCGGCCAGCATGATCTTGATCTTGCCGCCGCCTTCCTTGGCAGCCTGGGCCGCGCCGATGGCCGAATTGGCTTCCGGCATGAACACGGCGCCGAGATTGGGGTGTGCCTGCGCCAGGCTCAGAACCGCCTGATAGGCCTTGGTCGGATCCTGGTTCGAAGCGGCACGGCCGACCAGCTTCATGTCCGGCCACTTGGCTTCCATGCGGGCGATGAAGGCGCTGATGCGCTTGTCGTGATTGTCCTGGCCGGGGTTTTCCAGCACGGCATACTCGCCCTTGCCGCCCATCGCCTCGGCGACGGCGTCGGCGGCATAGGTGCCTTCGGCGAGATTGTCCGAGGTGATGAAGGAGACGCGCTTGGAATTCGGCGAGTCCGCCGCGAAGGTGACGACCGCGGTGCCCTGCTCGATGGCGCGGTTGATCGGTTCGATGAACGGATCGGAGTTCATCGGATGGACCAGGATTCCGGCCGGCTTCTGGGCCAGCGCCTGGTCGAAGGTGGCGATCTGCTTGTTGACGTCATAGTCGGGCGTGCCGGTATAGCGCGTCTTGCAGCCGAACTGCTGGCCGGCCTGCTTGAACATCTCGTAGACCGGGAACCAGTATTCGACGCCAGAGACCATGACGTTCATGACGTATTCTTCACCCGGTTCGCACTTGAACGGGTTGGCGGTTTCGGCAAGCGACTGGGTCGAAGCCAAACAGGTCGATGCTGCCGCGGCGAATGCCAGCGTTTTGAGAAATTTGCGCAAGTTCCCTCCCTTGGCCGAAGCCATCCACAAAGATTATGGCGAACGCCAAGGCGTTCGATTTCTTGATTGGACTGTCGGAGCTTCCTCCCGAAGCCGACGGGTGGAACGTAGCAGGTGCGAAATGGCTGTCAATAATATTCAATCATTGAAATATATTTCACACGGAAGTGGCGTGTCTCCGGCAAGGTGGCCGGCCTTCTGGGCGGACGGCGATGGGACAACTGCCCACCGCGACGTCTCGGGCGCAACGACGCGATATGGGTTGTCGCGAGCACTTGCGGCTCCTCTGCGACCTGCCGGAGGGTGCTGGAGCGGTCGGCCAGATCGTTGGCCAGCAATGTTGACACGCTGGTAGGGCTGCTTCGAACTTTCGAAGGCGGCGCGTTCAGCGTCTTGCTCAGGCCGCATGTTCGTCCGGCGTGCTCTTGCCTTCACCCTGGCGTAGGCCGAGGCGAAGATGAGAGCTATCGGCCAACAGCATGACTTGCTGGGGTCGACTGATTCCTGCCCAGGATCAGGTTGGATGCCTTTTCGGCGATCATGACTGCGGGAGCATGGGTGTTTCCCGAAACGATGGTTGGCATGATTGAGCAATCGGCGACGCGCAAGCCTTCAACTCCATGGACGCGCAATTGCGGATCGACAACGGCCATGCGGTCATTGCCCATCTTTGCCGTGCCGACAGGGTGAAAGATGGTTGTCGCAATGTCGCCAGCGGCACGGGCGAGATCCTCAGGCTCCTGGATATGCCGACCCGGCTTGAACTCGTCGGGTCGGAACTCGGCCATGCGCCGCGTCTTCATCAGCTGGCGGGCGATGGTGATCGATGAAGCCGCGACTTCGCGGTCGCCGTCGGTAGACAGATAGTTGGGCGCGATATCAGGATGATCGCCTGCATGGGCCGAGACGATCCGGACATGTCCCCTCGATTGTGGCCTCAGATTGCACACGGAAACGGTTATCGCGGGAAAGCTGTGGAGCGGCTGTTCGAAGGAATCCAGCGACAATGGCTGAACGTGAAACTCGATGTTGGGAGTCTCGAAGCCTTCGGCCGATTTCATGAAGATGCCGAGTTGGCTCGGGGCCATCGACATCGGCCCGGAGCGTTTGACTGCATACTCCATGGCGATCAGCGCTTTGCCTGTGAGCCTCGCCTGGCGCTCGTTCAGTGTTTTGGCTCCGGATATCTTGAAGGCGGTCCGGATCTGCAGATGGTCCTGCAGGTTCTCGCCGACACCCTGCAGGTCCTGCACGATATCGATGCCATGTCGCTGGAGCAGGGCAGCGGGCCCGACGCCTGACAACTGCAGCAACTGCGGAGTCCCGATCGCGCCGGCGGAGAGAATGATTTCGCTGGCGGCGGTCACATGGGCAAGCCTGCCCTTGAGGCGCAGGTCGAGGCCCGTTGCCCGCCGGCCGGTGAACACGATGCGCTCCGCCTGCGCATGGGTCAAAATCGTCAGGTTCTTGCGATGGCGCACCGGTTTGATGAAGGCGCGCACGGCATTGAATCGGACCCCCGATTTCTGGTTCACTTCGAAATAGGATGAGCCAAAGTTTGAACCCCCATTAAAGTCGCCGACCTGGGGCACTCCAAGTTCTTCCGCCGCTTCACGCACCGCGTCCAGGATCGCCCAGGATAGGCGCTGACGCTCGACCCTCAACTCCCCACCCTGCCCATGGAACGCGTCGGAGAGGCTGTGGTGATCCTCGGATTTCCGGAACAGGGGCAGCACATCGTTCCAGCCCCAGCCTTCGTTTCCAAGCTGGCGCCAATGCTCGTAGTCCTCGGATTGGCCGCGCATGTAGATCATGCCGTTGATCGACGAGCAGCCGCCCATCACCTTGCCGCGCGGGTACATCAGGGAACGCCCGTTGAGACCCGGCTCCGCCACCGTCCGATAGCCCCAGTCGGTGCGCGGATTACCCATGCAATACAGATAGCCGACCGGCACATGGATCCAGTGATAGTTGTCCGATCCGCCCGCCTCGAGCAACAGCACACGCTTCGATGCATCGGCACTCAGCCTGTTTGCCAGGACACACCCCGCGGAGCCTGCCCCGACAACAACGTAGTCGTATGTGCCAAGATCCAGTCGGTCGATCATATCGCGCAAGCCTTGCGAGGTTATAAATCGTCGGCGAACGTCGCTACGCGCGACCTAGATGACGTGCTCTGTCAAAACGCCGCGGCAGTCCATTTCATATTCAAGGTCGATGACGGGCGGATTGTTGAAATGCCACGTCAGGCCGGCACGTGCGGCGCCTCGCATCACGATTTCCTCGGCGAGGAACGGAAACAGGTTGTGGACCGTGTAGACTTGTACTGCCGTGGCATCCTTCCAGGCAAAGCCCAGCATGTTCGCGCGCCGCTCCATCTCCGCCAGTACGAACTGCGCCTTGGCTCTGAGGCCCTCCGGAGAGAGATCGCCACGTCTGACGATGTGATCGCGATAGGCGACGTGGCCCTCCGGAACCTCTGCCGAGCCGGACACGATGAATGAAGGAGCGGCGTCGGCATCCGCCACCGTATAGGCGAAGGCATAGATCGACGGCTCGCTCGGGGGGGCAATCTTCGGGCAGACGTTGCTTCGTGCTACCGGATTGTGTCCGATATCGAGCAGTCCCCATGCCTTGATTGTTTCCGTGTAGGCTTTGTTGAAGGCAACGAACCCCTCTTCGCTGAAGGGGGCCGGCGAACGCAGCTCGCATGCTGCGAACGCGGTAATGGGCCTCCCCATGGCGCGAATATGGCTGGCGATCCGAGCAAATCCTTCCGCCAGTGGTTGGGGCTCCGCGAAACGGACGCGCTCCAGGCGATAGCCAGGTTGAGCCGCCACGCCTCCCGAATACTGCGACACTCCTTTAATAAAGCGGTAGTTGCCAGCGGCGAAATCGATCACTTCACCCATGGTGGGATCTCCTGAGAATTGTTTCTGTTGGATGGAAGGCAGGCCAATTTCGGTCAGCGAATGTCGCTTGCGACGCCGTTGCGCAATAGGCCGACACGCTCGATCTCGACTTCCACCACATCGCCGTCCTTCATGAAGAGCGGTGGTACGCGCGCGAACCCGACGCCACCCGGCGTGCCGGTAGCGATGACATCGCCGGGCGAAAGGGCGGTGAAACGAGAGATGTAGGCGATCAGGCTGGCCACGGAGTGAATCATCTGGCTCGTATTGGCGGCCTGGACCGTCACACCGTTCAGCCGGCAGGTGATTGCCAGAGCCTGCGGATCGGGAACTTCGTCTGCCGTAACCAGAAACGGTCCGAACGAACCGGTACGGGGGAAGTTCTTGCCAGGCAGGAACTGCGACGTGTGCGTCTGCCAATCGCGGATGGAGCCGTCATTGTAGCAGGAATAGCCGGCGACGTGATCTAGTGCGGCGTCAACCTCAATATTGCGTCCGCCCCTGCCAATGATGACGGCCAGTTCTGCTTCGAAGTCGAATTGGGTCGACGCCAACGGCAAGAGCATCGGCCGCTCGTGAGGGCATTGAGAGTCGGCAAACCGCGTGAACAAGGTGGGATGCTGGGTCGGCATATGCTGCGTTTCGACCATATGGTCGTGATAGTTCAGCCCGACGCAGAGGATCTTTCCCGGGTTGGGAATCGGCGGTTCGAACGCAATGTCTGAGAGCGGCAGACCCTCGCTGAGGCTGATTGCCTGCTTGCAGCTTTCCAGAAAGTCTTCCTCGGCCAGCAGGCTTGCAAGCGTGGGATGCGAAGGGCCAAGCACACTGCCGATACCGAAGACGAGGCCGTCCTGGACGACGCCATACCCGGAGCGTTCATTGTGGAGATAACTACAAAGTCGCATCGTTCCTCACTGCGAAAAATGAAACGCGTTGCCGCACGTTGACCTTCTGCCCGCAGCAAGACGAACGCTCGGGCTCGCAAGCTGCAGATATTCCCCCTCATCAACCGTGCCGAGCGATCGATGATCGGTCACGCAGGCGGCCGTCGCCCAAGATTCAAGTCGCGGAATTGCCGAAGTCTCCTCCCCAGCGGAGCGCTCCTGGAACAGCGTCTGAGTCTTAAAAATCACATACTGACTAGTCAGTCAATAATCGAAATCAGCTCGTTGTCGTTCGACTCAACATCCGGCCTCTATAGGTCTCCTCTGTTCAATTCCGCGGCTCGGGTGGTGGTCGATAGCTGAGCGAAATTATCGCGGATGTATCCTGCGGCTCGTAGCGCCAGGGCCGAGATCGTTGGTGTCGGATTGACGACGCCACCCGTGGCCAAGACGCTGCCATCCATGATGAACAGGTTGGGCACGTCCCAGCTCTGATGCCATTTGTTGACCACGGAGGTTTCCGGGTCGGCGCCCATCCGCGCGGTGCCGATCATGTGCCAAGCCGGCGTACGATAGACGCCTTCGGCGTCGCGATAGTCATGCAGATGATATTCGAATGCGCCCGCCGCTTTCGCCACATCCTCGATGCGGTCGAGCATGTAGGTCATCATTCGCTTGTCGTTCTCACCCGGCTCGTAGTGCGTCACGGGGGCTGGCACGCCGTCGGAGTCCGTCAGAAACGGGTCGAGCGTCACGCGATTGTTCGGGTTCGGCAGGTCATCGCCGATGGCGAAGATGCCGATGCCATGCCCGAAATGCCGCTCGAACCAGGCGTGATGATCGGCCCCCCAGGGCGCCTTGGAATTGGTGAACCAGCCGGCTGCCGTCTCACCTGCTGAAGGCGAGGACGTCACGCAGTTGAAATTGAACCCGTTGACGAAGCCCCGCGACGTATCGGTCTCGGCGAACTCCCGCGAGATCAGGGACGCCACATAGCCGGTATGGCCATCGACCGGCTGGTCGACGAACATCTCGCCGGCGACCAGCGTGTGATGCAGAAGGTTTCGTCCAACCTGGTCCGACTGATTGGCAAGATTGTCGGAGGCGAGGAGGAGGCGAGGCGTACCGACGCCATTGGCGGCGACGACGACGATCCGGGCCTTCTGGAAGTGGCTATGTCCTGTGTTGCGATCAATATAGAGAGCGCCGGTAGCGCGGCCGTCCGAACCTTTTTCTATCTTCAGCACGCGGGCGTTGATGCGTAGTTCGGTGCCGGCTTCGAGTGCCTTTGGCCAGATCGACATCGAGTATTTGCTCATCGAGCCGCGCGGACAGCCATTGCAGGTTCCGCAGCCATTGCAGGCCGGACGGCCGTCATAGTCGCTCGAGATCACACCAGCCTCGACCGGCCACCAATGCCAGCCGAGCCGGTCGAAGGCGTCGGCCAGGCGCTTCGACACCTTCGAAGGCGGCAACGGGCCGGTGGGCGAGGGCTCGCGGCCGGGCATCGCCCTATCGCCGTTCAGACCCGACACCCCGACCAAACGGTCGGCTTGTTCATAGAACGGTGCCAGATCCTCATAGGCCAGCGGCCAATCGGGCTGCAGCCCATGCTCGGTGCCCTTGCGGAAATCAGACGGTCGATAGCGCGGCCAGACCGCGCCATAGACATTGGTCGATCCGCCGACGCCGTTCCACATCAGGATCTGCGAACTGTTGGATTTCACCGGGTAGTCGTCGGGATGGCGACGTTTTGTGACGTCCGGGTTCCAGTTCGTCTTGCGTTGCCAGGTCCAGTCCGAACGGAGATGAGGATGGTCCTTCTCCTCGACCCACGATCCCTGCTCCAGGCAAACGACGTCGAGCCCTGCTTGAGACAGGACCAGCGCTGCCAACGAGCCGGTCGCGCCAGCGCCGATGATAAGGACGTCGCAGGTGCGTTGCGCGGTCATCGTCTTGTCCCCCAGGTTTCGGTACGGGTGGTCTCGAGGTCCAGTCCGGACAGATCGACGCGTTTGACGGCATCGGTCGCGACGAAGGCGCCGCGTTTGTGGGTCGGCGTATCGCGTGCCGGGTCGAATGGTCGACTCGGATAGCCAGTCAGATGCGAGTGCAGCTGATAGGGTCGCCCAAGCTTGCGAATGGCCTCGGCGACGAGCGGACTTTCGTAGTAGGCGAGCACGACGGCCGCGTTCAGCCGGGCGAAGAGGTTCGGCCGCGCTGCCTCAAACCGTTCGACGATCTCCCTCCGCCTGGCCGGGTCGTGGCCGGCCAATGGACCGCCCTCGGCCAGCAGCGCTTCGGCCACCAAACGCGGTTCCGCCTCTCCCCATTCATCGACAAGGCGTGCGAGCAGCAGCCCGTGCACGCCGACGGCCGAGCCGGACGGCCAATTTTCGTTTCCAGGGATCAAGACGTCGACCAGATCGCCGAACAAGGTGGCGAGGGCAACCGGGGAAAGCACAGACGGTCGGTTGGCATCCGGCTCAGCGTGGGATGAGATTCTCTCAGTCACGGAAGATACTCCTCTTGGCCAAGTGCATCGATGGCCGCAATCAAGGCGACACTCAAAGTAGAGCTCCGGAAGTCTCCTGTGGCGCTGCCCGCCCAGATCAGGAATTGGCCAGCCGCTCGGCGCCTAAAGCACCTTCCCCCTGGCCGCGACGCTCTCCTGGCGAACGTAGTGTTCGCCGCGAACCAGGTGCACGTGATCGACCATATTGCTGACGACACATGCGTGGTTGGGGATGATCCGCAGGGTTTGCCCGACCACCAAGGCCGGACCATCGCCTGTCAGTTGGAGATGGCCATGCTCCTCGTTCAGTTGCGGGATGGAAATATCCGAACGTCCGAGCGCAAAGCCGTAGCCATCAAGACCCAACAAATCCGAGGTGAGGATTTTGGAACCGGCATCGACGATCGCCCTGTCGGCGGCGGGGACGCTGATCACCGTCGCAGCCACCGTCAGGGCACAGTCGATCTCCTCGCAGGCCTCGGATGCCAGCAGCGAACGGTCATTGTAGATATAGCTTCCGGGCCGGTACTCGTTGACCGCCGGTTCGGAACGAAACCGGTAGAGGTCAGGCGTCCCGCCGCTGGAAACCACTTCGACCGACAGACCGGCGTCTCGGCAGAGCCGGGCCGCTGCCCCTAGCCACGCCATAGCACCGGTGCCAGCGCCCGGCGCGGGATAAGTCATCAGGCCGGCAAAATGCAGGCCGGCCGCAGCGTGCACCTGAAGTGCGAGTTCGACCGCCGCCTCCGGCGTGGCGACGCCGCAGCGATGCATACCGGTGTCGCATTCGACAAGCACGTTCAGCGGCCTCGGCGCGTCGACGAAGGCGGTGGCGAGGCCGCTCACCACGTCCAGGGAATCGGCGGTAACGGTCAGTTGTGCCGCTTGCGCCAGTTGCCGCAGGCGATCCAGCTTTTTCGCGCCGACGATGTTGTAGCTGATGAAGATGTCGGTGATGCCGGCGGCCGCCATGACCTCTGCCTCGCCGATCTTTTGGGCCGTGACCCCTACAGCCCCGGCAGCCAGTTGCGCATACGCCAGCAAAGGAAGTTTGTGGGTCTTGATGTGCGGCCTGACCGCGAGTCCCAGCTCGTCGCAATGCTTCTGGCAGCGCGCAATGTTGCGTTCGACGATGTCGAGATCGATGAGGACGGCCGGCGTTTCGATCCTGTCGCGCCACAATGCGGGACTTGCCGGCGGCAGTGTGCCTGTCGCTTCAATCACGGGAGCCTGCAATCGAATTTGGGTGACGGAGATACCCGAGAACCATCTCGGTAATGTGGTCGAGACGGCGATCTTCCGCGCCCTCGGCGAGCAGGTCCCGGTCGAAGACCAGGCTCAGCGTCCATCGATTGGACAGGAAGAAATAGCCGAGCCCGACGATCGAGATATAGAGTTCGACGATATCAACATCGCTGCGAAACATGCCGAGCGACGCGCCACGCTCGACCAGCTCCTTGAGGCGAAGCGACAGCGGTTCATACATTTTCCCCACTTTGACCGACCGCTTCAGGTGCTCCGCCTTCATCATGTTCTCGGAATTGACGAGGACGATGAATTCCGGATGGTCCGCGAAATAGCGATAGGTATGCGCGATCAGCTGCCGGATCCCCTCTACGGGTTCGAACGTGTCGAGGATCAGTTCCTCATTCTGCGAGCGCAGCTCGAGGTAGCAGTCTTCGAGCACGGCGATGAACAGATCGTCCTTTGATGCAAAGTAATGGTAGATCAGTCCTTTGCTGACGCCCGAGCGCTCGGCGACTTTGTCGACTCGAGCCCCTTCAAAGCCGACTTTCGCAAATTCCTCGCGCGCCGCCAGCATGATGATCCGCAGTGTCCGCTCCGGATCGCGCTTTTTTGTCTTTGCAGCGGCTTCTTTCATATCGGTCTCCTCGGCAAAGATCAGTTGATACGCTTCTGGGAGCCATGGTCGAATAGATGAATGTGCTCCTCCCGGAAGATAAGTCCGATAACATCGCCCTGTGCAAGCCGCTGCCGCTGGCGAGATTGCACGGTCCATGTCTCTGCACCGATCGCTACCACGATGTTGGTTTCGCAACCGGTGTTTTCGACGATCTGAACCTGTGCCTGAATCATCCCCTCATCGGGAGGCACGACGTCCATGTGCTGCGGGCGCAGGCCGGCAATGACCTTGCGATTCGGGGCACCCGTAAACGCAGGGACGGGGATCCGGCTCGTCTGGGCATCAAAGCTGAGAACCGGCTTCCCCTCGTCGTCCGTCGTCAGGACGGCATCGGCCATGTTCATGGTAGGGGAACCCAGGAACGACGCGACGAACAGATTTGCCGGCCGGTCAAACAGTTCGATCGGGGATCCCTCCTGTTCGACCCGGCCCCGGTTCATCACGACGATACGGTCGGCCATGGTCATCGCCTCGACCTGGTCATGCGTCACATAGATGGACGTCGCATTCAGCGCCTGATGCAGTTGACGGATTTCCAGGCGCATATGGCTGCGAAGCTTGGCGTCGAGATTGCTGAGCGGCTCGTCGAAGAGGAACGCACGAGGCTCGCGAACCATCGCACGGCCCATCGCGACACGCTGACGCTGTCCGCCCGACAGGGCGCGCGGCAGACGATCCATGAGATCGTCCAGGTGCAAGGTGGATGCGGCCTGGCCCACGGCCTTGTCGATCTCGAGTGCGCTATGCCCGCGCAGCTTCAAGGGGAAAGCCATATTCTGGGCCGTGGTCATGTGCGGGTAGAGCGCGTAGGTCTGGAAGACCATGGCGAGATCGCGCTTCTGCGGCCCGAGGTCGTTGACGACCTCACCGTCGATGGAAATCTCCCCGTCGGAGATACTCTCGAGGCCCGCCACAATGCGCAGCAAGGTGGACTTGCCGCATCCGGACGGCCCGACCAGCGCGACGAATTCGCGGTCGCGAATATCGATGGAGACATTGTCGAGAACGCTCAGCGATCCGAAGCGTTTACTAATGTTGGCGAGGGAAATCGAAGCCATGGCAGATTCCTATTTCACCCCACCGAGGGCCAGGCCGCCGATGAGATACTTCTGGATGAAGGCGAAGATGATGGCCACCGGCAGGGAAGCGATCAGCGTTGCTGCCATGATCATCTCCCACTCGATTTGATAGAGCGTGCCGGTGAGGAATGCGATTTGCACAGGCGCCGTCTGCTGGCTGGCGTCGCGCAGAAACGTCAGCGACATCGCGTATTCGTTCCACGAGCTGACAAAGGTGAACAACGCCGTGACGACGACACCAGGCAGACATAGCGGCAGGAAGACCCGTACGAAGCCGGTGAAGCGGCTAGCGCCGTCGAGCCAGGCAGCCTCTTCCAGTTCCCGGGGGATGGTGGCGAAGTAGCTCTGCAGCATCCATACCGCAAAGGCCATGTAGAAGGCGCTGTGAGCAATGATCACCGACGTCTGGCTGTTGATCATGCCGAAATAGGCAAACATCCGGAACAGGCCGATGATGAGAACAATCGGCGAGATCATCTGGGTGATGAGAAGATAGTTCCGGAAGAAGGGTTTGCCTGGAACGCTCAGGCGAGTGAGAGCATAGGCCGCGGGAATGGCCACCGCGAGCGACAGCAGTGTCGCGCCCAGACTGATGGTCAGGGAGTTGAGGACTGCCTGGCCGAAATTGCGTTCAAAGAGCAGTCTGGTGAAATTGTCCAGATAGAGCCCACGCGGAAGCCAGCTCTGATCGACGGCGAAAACCTCGTCCTTTTGCTTCAAGGCTGTCGACAGCATTGTGGCATAGGGAAAAATGGCGACGACGAGCAGCGGGGACAGTGCCGCCCAGCACAGAATCGACCTCTTTGCCTTAGTCATTTTCGGCGGTCTCCGTGCTGCGGGTGAGGGTCAGGTAGAGGGCGGCAAACAACAGCAGCATGGCGAACATCGCGACCGACCCGGCCGCCGCATTCCCGAGGTTCCCGAACACAAAGGCCTGCTTGTAGACATAGGTGATCAGGATGTCGGTCCGGTTCGAAGGGCCGCCATTGGTCATGATCCAGATGATCGGGAATGAATTGAAGACATAGATCACGTTGAGAACCACCGCGATCTGCATGAACGGCCGCAGGAGTGGCAAGGTGATGCTCGTGAAGCTTCGAACCGTGGAGGCGCCATCGAGGGCCGATGCCTCATACAAGGTGCGCGGTATCGAGGTCAGTCCACCCATGATGATGGTTACCGTGAACGGGATCGAAACGAGGATGCCGACCAGGATTTCAATGACGAAGGCTGTGGTTGGATAGGCTAGCCAGGGGTAGTTGGCGAAAGGCAGCCCCAGTGCCGACAAGGTCATGTTCAGCGTACCGAAATCGCCGTTGACGACATAGCGCCAAACCACGGCTGTCATTGCCAGCGAGATCGCCCAGGGAAGCAGAATGACCGTGCGCGCGATCATGCGGCCATAGAAATCCTCGCTCAGTATGATCGCCACCGGAACGGAAATGAGCACGGTGCCGCCCACCACCGACAAGGTCCAGATCACGGTCTGCCAAGCGGCCTGAACGAAGATCGGATCGGAGAATGCGTCGACAAAATGAGCAAGGCCGACAAAATCGCCAAGCCGCCCGAAGCGGTTGACCTCGAAAAGAGCCATCCGCAGGACATCAAAGATCGGATAGCCGATAACCGTGATGGAAAGAGCCAGGCTGGGCGCGATCAGGAGAAGGCCAAGCAATGGCAGGCTGCGGCGGCGCCTGGTACCGGCGGCGCGTAAACTACGCGCCGCCGTGCTTGACAATGTAAGGTCGGATCCGTGCAGACTCATTGGCTTACACTCTTTTTGCTTCTGGCAAGATCAACCCGCGGGACCTGGCTTCACTTCTTGGCCAGCAATGCGTCCATCCGCTCCGCTGCGCGCTTCAGCCCCACTTCCGAGGTGACTTCGCCGGCATAGATCGCGGAGAGCTCCGACCGGAGACCGTCGGACATCTCTTCCCACGCGGGGATCAGCGGCGCGAATTTGGCGACCG
This sequence comes from Kaistia granuli DSM 23481, assembly GCF_000380505.1. Taxonomy (GTDB): domain Bacteria; phylum Pseudomonadota; class Alphaproteobacteria; order Rhizobiales; family Kaistiaceae; genus Kaistia; species Kaistia granuli. Next base: position 22,764 of record NZ_AQYH01000016.1, read on the forward strand.
GCCCCATGTCCAGGAAGACCTTCATCTTGGGATTCTCCGCGAAGAAGGGCGCGGTCGATTCCGACTTCAGAACAGGCACGAAACCCTCGAGCTTGCCGAATTCGAGCCGGTTCTCCTCGTTGAAGATGAACTCGAGGAACTTCATTGCCGATGGCTTCACCGTCGACGATTCCAGGATCGAGATCGTATCGGTAACGCCGTAGGTGGCGGCGGTAGTGGCAATCGGGATCGTGGAGATCCCGTAGTCGACGTCCTTGCCCTGCTCGGCGAGCTGGGCGTTGAACCAGGGCCCGGACAGCACCATTCCGAGCTTGCCGGCGGCGAACAGGTTCTGCAGATCTTCACGGCTCGAACCCGTCACGCCGGGCTGGGTGACATTGGCCTTGATGAACCGAAGGTAGTTGTCGGTCGCTGCAACGGCCTCCGGCGAGGCGAAACCGCTCTTGCCATCGGGCCCGAAGATGGCGCCGCCATGCGTCCAAAGCGAATAGAACCAGTAGCCTTCGGCATCGAGGTCCTTGCCCTGAATGCCCATGCCGTAGAAATCGCCCTCAAGTGCGTCGATCTTGCCGGCAGCCTCGTAGACCTGGTCCCACGTCGTGGGGACGGCGTCGATGCCGGCCTGCTTGAACAGAGCCTTGTTGTAGAAGAGGCCGCGTGCCGAGGCCGCAATCGGCAGGCCCCAGGTGTGGCCGTCCTGCTTCTGCAGATCGAGATAGGTCGGAACGAAGGTCTCGGCGAACGCCGGCGACATCAGATCTTCGATCGGCGCCAGAACGCCATCCTGCGAGAAGCCCGCCATCCAGCGGGTGGCCATGTGCGAAATGTCCGGTGCCGTGCCTGCCGAGATATCGGTGACCAGCTGCTGCTGCATCTCGGGCCACGGCAAATGTTCTACCTTGACCTCGATGTCTGGATTGGCGGCGTTGAATTTTTTGGCGAGCTCTTGAAAGAAGGGCCCCGTCTGCGTGCTGTACTCGGCGAACCGTGCCCTGACGACATCTTTTGCTGATGCCGACGTGACCTGAAAGGAGAGCGCCAAGCACGTTGCGCCGAGCGCAAGCGCGCGGACATACTTCCTGTCGATCTTCATCGATGTTCTCCCACTATTCGATTTTTCGGTAGGGCCTCCCCTCGTGAGGCGCACCCAACTGAACAAAGAACATCGATGATGTCAATATTGACCGACTAGTCAGTTTGTGTTTTTTTCCAGCTAGCGTGTTCGGCAGTCGGCCAGCGCAATCCGAAGACTGAGCGACGAAAACAGTCGCGCCCGACAGCGGCGCAGGAGATGAAATGACCAGGATTATCCTGCGCGGCGGGCGCGTATTATCATTTGGCGACACGCCTTTGGCAGGCTCGGATGTCGCGATATCGGCAGGCAGGATCGACAGTCTCGGCCATGTGGCGGAGCAGGCCGGCGACCGCGTCATCGACGTTGCCGGGGCCATCATCACACCGGCCCTGACCGATATCCATACGCATGTCTACTGGGGCGGCACGTCGCTTGGCGTTCGGCCGGAGACTGTGGCCCATCGCTCCGCAACCGGTGTTTTTGTCGATGCCGGCTCGGCCGGGGCGGGAAACTACGAAGGCTTGCGCGCCTTCATTGCTGAGCCGTCGCCGTTTCATATCTTCGCCTACCTGAACATCTCCTACGCCGGCATTTTCGGTTTCGGCAAGGATGTCATGGTCGGCGAATGCTGTGACGCACGTCTCCTCGACACGAAGAGCTGTCTCGCCGCCGTGCGGTCGCACCGCGACAGGATCGTCGGCGTCAAGGTGCGCGCGGGGCATATGGCCGCCGGCGAAAACGGCGCACTGGCGCTCGATCTCGCACTCGACGTCGCCGAGGAGCTAGGCGTGCCGATCATGTGCCATGTCGATCTTGCCCCGCCGACGATCGACGAGGTGTGCGACAGGCTGCGACCTGGTGACATCATCACCCATTGCTGTCGCCCGGCGCCGAATTCGGCAACGCATGACGGCCATGTGCGCGAGGCGGCCTGGAAGGCGCGCCGGCGCGGCGTGCGTTTCGATGTTGGCCATGGCCGCGGCGGTTTCTCGTTCAAGGTCTGTCGCGAGATGCTGGACGAGGGCTTCGCGCCCGATCTCATCAGTTCCGACATCCACGCCCTTTCGGTGGATGGACCCGCGCATGATCTCCTGACGACCGTCAACAAGCTGATTGCGCTTGGAGTCGCGCCCGATGAGGCGCTTGCTGCGGCGAGCCGAAATCCGGCCGGGGCCATTGGGCGTCCGGATCTGGGACGCATCCGGGCTGGTGACGAGGCCAATATCGCAGTGTTGCGATGGAAGTCCGAGCCCTGGCCACTTCAGGACGCGGCCGGTGAAATCATCACCGTCGATAGGCGGTTGGTCTGCGAACACCTGATCGTCAGGGGGCAAGCCATCACCGCCGCCGGCGAGGCGCGCCCTCTCCATGAACTCGCAAGCTGAGGCCGAGATGCAACAGACACATGACGCGACAACCACCATGCACTTCATCGATGGACGCTGGCAGCCTTCGGCGAGCGGCAAGGTAGTCCACACCTACTCCCCATCGACCGGCGCGCGCCTGGCTGCCATAGCCGAGGGCGATCGCATCGATGCCCAGGCGGCTATTGCCGCTGCGCGCAGAGGGTTCAAATCGTTGGCACGGCTGACGCGTTGGGAGCGCGCGCGCCTTTGTTTTCGCATTGCCGACGAGGTCGAGCGGCGCAGCGACGAGCTCTCCAGAGTTCTCGCCATGGAGCAAGGCAAGCCGCTCGAAGCGGAGGCTCGCGGCGAGGTGGCAGCGGCGGCGACAGGCTTTCGCGAAGCCGGCGAACTGATCAAATGGATGGAGGGCGAGTTCATCCCGGTCGAGACGCCGGGCAAGCGCGTGATCAGCTACCGCCAGGCACGCGGTGTCTATGCCGTGATCACACCGTGGAATTTTCCGATCAACATCCCCGTCGAGTACCTCGCACCCTGCCTTGCCGCTGGAAACGCCGTGGTCTGGGTGCCGGCGCCGACGACGTCGCTTTGCGCGGCGATGCTAATGGAGTGCATTGCTGCGGCCGATCTGCCCAACGGCGCGGTCAATCTCGTGTTTGGCCCAGGCGCGGTCGTCGGCGACGAAATCGTCGCCGATCCGGGCACTGACGGGATTGGGTTCACCGGCAGCGCGCGAACTGGCGGGCTGATTGCCCAGCGCGGCGCTGGCAAGCCGATGCTGCTGGAACTCGGCGGCAATGGTCCCGTCGTCGTACTCGACGACGCCGACCTGGACCGCGCCGCCGAAGCGGCGGCCTTCGGTTCGTTCTTCAATGCCGGGCAGGTGTGTGCCGCCTCAGGGCGCATCCTGGTTACGGAACGGTCTTACGACGCCCTCTCCGAAAAGATCGCCGCCATCGCCGGGAAAGTGAGACTTGGCGACCCGCTCGATCCCAGCACGACGATGGGTCCGCTCAACAACGCCATGGTCGCGACCAAGGTCGATGAACACGTCGCCGATGGTTTGGCGCGCGGCGCGGAACTGCTTGTCGGCGGAAATCGCTCCCCGGAACTCGGTTCCGAACTCTTCTATAAACCTACCGTGCTTGGAAGGGTTCCGGTCGAAGCGCTGCTCAACAGCGCCGAAACATTTGGTCCCGTCGCGCCGATCGTCGTCTGCAGCGATGAGGCCGATCTGCTGGCAACGGCGAATGCGGCCTCGCATGGCCTGGCCGCGAGTGTCTTCACCAGGGACCTTGGACGCGCCTTCGCCTTTGGCGAAAACCTCACCGCCGGTCTGGTCAACATCAACAGCGCGAGCTGCTATTGGGAGCTTCATCTCCCCTTTGGCGGCGCTGCCGGCAAGCAGAGCGGTATCGGTCGGCTCGGCGGCAAGCATTCGCTGCGCGAAGTAACCGACATCAAGACCATCACATTTGATATTTCCTAGCCAAAACAGCGTTCATTGAGGGGGGTTGCCCCCCTTTAAGCGGCCCGGTTCAAATCCAATGCAGGGTTGGTCTGGCGACCGCGGCTGAGCTGGCCGGAGTAGCGCACGAGATCGATTCCTCGCGTCATTTGGCGTCGCCTCCCTTTATTGAGCCTTCGTCGGGCTCGAGGGGGGCTACGTCGAAGGCTGCAATCGCTGATGATCCACTATTGGCGCTTCATCGAGCGCCAGGACGGGAGTTCTGCGACATGCCGCTAAGAGTTTCGGTCTTTTCAATGATGGCAGCATTCTGAGAAAAGCAAATTGCACACCCACGACACGCTCACTACTGGCATTCAGTGAATACTGATCGCTTATGTGAGCGATTGAGGTCGTTGGTGGAGCCGAGGGGAATCGAACCCCTGACCTCTGCAGTGCGATTGCAGCGCTCTCCCATCTGAGCTACGGCCCCGTCGCGTGGCGACGGCGGCCATTTAGGAGGCGGCGCCGATCCCTGTCAAGCGGCTCCGATGCGACCTCCGGGCGTCAGCGCCGTCCCCGTTTGCCGGGGCGGGCGGGTTGCGGCGCGGGCGGGTCGCCGCTACATGAGAAGCTTCGAATTTCTCCACGACCGCCCCCGGGAACCCCATGCGCGCCATCCTCGACGTTGTTATGATCGCCCTCAACCTCTACTGGTGGGTCGTGATCGCCAGCGCTCTCTTCAGCTGGCTCTACGCCTTCGGCGTGGTCAACCCGCGCAACCAGATCGTCTCGTCGATCGGCAAGTTCCTGTACCAGGCGACCGAGCCGGCGCTGCGCCGGATCCGCGCCTTCATGCCGAGCCTCGGCGCCATCGACATCTCGCCGGTCATCCTGCTGCTCGGCATCATCCTGATCCAGCAGGTCATCATCCGCTACGTCTACCCGAACGTGTTTTGAGCGAAGCGGGCTTCTTTCGCGTCGGCGCCGGCCATGTCATGGTCCAGCTGCGCCTGACGCCGAAGGGAGGCCGCGATGCGATCGACGGCGTCGGCGAACTGGCCGATGGCCGCAAGGTTCTGCTGGCGCGGGTGCGCGCCGCGCCGGAAAAGGGCGCCGCCAATGCCGCGGTGGAAGGGGTGCTGGCGAAGGCGCTCGGCCTGCCGCGCTCGGCGGTGACGCTGGTTTTCGGCCAGACGGCGCGGCTGAAAAGCCTGCGCGTCGATGGCGATGTCGGGGAGATCGCGGCGAGGCTCGAGGCGCTCGCCGGCTAGGCGCCCGCTAGTGCGTGTAGAGGCCGCGGAGCGAGCTTTCGGCCCACAGGATGTCGCGGATACGCCAGCCGCCGTCCTCGCCGCGCACGAGCTGGAGGTCGACGCGCTTCGGCGCGCCGAAATTGGCGAAGGCGACATGGCCCTCGGCCCGGTCCGGCGTCACCGCCTCGACGGCGACGGTGAGATCCGTGATGTCCCAGTCCTGCGCGTCGATGAACATGTCGCCGTCCATGCGCGGGACGTCGCCGGCCGCCGCCGCCTCTTCGCCGTCGGCGATGATCAGCTCGGCCAGCCGCGGCTCGAACAGGGCGCGGATCGTTTGGGCGTCGTCCAGCACCATGCCGTCGCCGCCATTCGCGTAGCGCTCGTAGATCGCCGCCACAAAGGCTTGCGGATCGTCGCTGGCGAGCGACGATCCGGTGTGTGTCGCCATGCCCGACGCGGCCAGCGTCGCGACCAGGAAAAGGTGCGCGACGCCGCGCCGCGTGAGCGACATGGCTCAGACCTTCTTGGCGCGCTCGATGGCGTCGAGGATCAGCTGCTGCGCCTCTTCGCGGTCGCCCCAGCCGATGATCTCGACCCACTTGCCGTTTTCGAGATCCTTGTAGTGGCGGAAGAAGTGCTCGATCTGCTGCAGCGTGATCTCGGGCAGGTCCTTGTAGGACTCGACCTTCTCGTAGCGGCGGGTCAGCTTGGTCGACGGCACGGCCAGGATCTTCTCGTCCTCGCCGCCCTCGTCGCGCATCTTCAGAACGCCGACCGGGCGGCAGTTCATGATGGCGCCGGGAACGATCGCCCGCTGGTTGGCGACGAGCACGTCGATCGGATCGCCATCGCCGCAGAGCGTGTGCGGAACGAAGCCGTAATTACCGGGATAGCGCATCGGCGTGTAGAGGAAGCGGTCGACGTAGAGCGCGCCGGCTTCCTTGTCCATCTCGTACTTGATCGGCTCGCCGCCGACCGGCACCTCGATGATGACGTTGATGTCGTGCGGGGGATTCTTGCCGATCGGAACAGCATCGATGCGCATGGCGGTACCTCAAGTGAAAAGGGCGGCTACCCTTTACGGGGCACGATCCCGGGCCGCAAGTGCCAATCCACCGCAGCGCAGCATTGGAGGCCCGGATGGCAGGGGAAGGCCAGCGACGATGGGATCGGGAGCGAGTAGGCCGCAGCCCTCAGCCGCGGGCGAAGGCGAAGGCGACCTTGGCCAGCGTCTTGTCGCCGAAGCGTTCGCTGCCGCGCGCTACCTTGCGGCCGCCGGCATTCTTGTAGAAGCGGCAGGCGCCCTCGTTCTCGGCCAGCGCCCAGACGACGGCGGAATCGAAGCCGTGCCGCAGCAATTCGCGCCGCGCCGCCAGGAACAGCCGCGTGCCGAGGCCGACGCCCTGATATTCGGGCCGCATGTAGATTTCGTAGATCTCGCCGCGTTGGACCAGGTTTCTCGCCCGGTTGGGGCCGAAGGTGGCATAGCCGACCACGGTGCCGCCGACATCGATGACGACGATGCCGGTGCCGCGCCGGATCGCCCGGCTCCACCAGTTTTCGCCGCGCCTCGTGATCATCCGGCCGAGCTCGCGCGCGGGGATGAGGCCGTCATAGGCCTGACGCCAAGCGCTATCGTGAACCGCGGTGATGGCTTCCGCGTCACTTGCTTCTGCGCGACGGACACCGATCGACAGAGTGCTCATGTCGATCAAGATATGTCCGAGCTTCGCGTCGGGGAAGGGGGTTTCTGCTTTCGCGACGCGGTCTTTGTCGTCGCGTGACAACGGCATCACGGCGGCGCCCGTCGGGGCGCCGCCGGAAACCGTGTTAGCCGGCCTTGCTGGAACGGTCGGCGCGCTTGCGCTCGACGGGATCCAGGATCGCCTTGCGCAGGCGGATCGACTTCGGCGTCACTTCGACCAGCTCGTCGTCCGAGATCCAGGACAGCGAGCGCTCGAGGGTCATGCGGATCGGCGGGGTGAGGCGGACGGCCTCGTCCTTGCCGGCGGCGCGCACGTTCGAGAGCTTCTTGCCCTTGAGCACGTTCACTTCGAGATCGTTCTCGCGGGTGTGCTCGCCGACGATCATGCCGCCATAGACCTTCCAGCCGGGCTCGATCATCATCGGGCCACGGTCTTCCAGGTTCCAGAGTGCGAAGGCCACGGCCTCGCCCTGGTCGGTCGAGATCAGCACGCCGTTGCGGCGGCCGGGGATCTCGCCCTTGTGCGGGGCATAGGCGTGGAACAGGCGGTTCATGATCGCCGTGCCGCGCGTGTCGGTCAAAAGCTCGCCCTGGTAGCCGATCAGGCCGCGGGTGGGCGCATGGAAAACGAGACGCTGGCGGTCGCCGCCGGACGAGCGCAGCTCGACCAGGTCGGCCTTGCGCTCGGACATCTTCTGCACGACGACGCCGGAATGCTCCTCATCGACGTCGATGATGACTTCCTCGATCGGCTCCAGCGTCTGGCCGGAAAGGTCCTTCTGGAAGACCACGCGCGGACGCGAAACGGCCAGCTCGTAGCCCTCGCGGCGCATGTTCTCGATCAGGATCGCCAGCAGGAGCTCGCCGCGGCCGGACACGATGAACGAGTCCTTCTCGGTCGATTCCTCGATCTTCAGCGCGACGTTGCCTTCCGCTTCCTTCATCAGGCGGTCGCGGATCATGCGGCTGGTGACCTTGTCGCCCTCGGTGCCGGCGAGCGGGCTGTCATTGACCATGAAGGTCATCGACACGGTCGGCGGATCGATCGGCTGTGCCTTGATCGGCTCGGTGACGGCCGGATCGGCGAAGGTGTCGGCGACCGTGCCCTTGGTCATGCCGGCGATCGCGACGATGTCGCCCGCGACGCCTTCCTCGATCGGCTGACGCTCGATGCCGCGGAAAGCCATGATCTTGGAAACGCGGAACTGCTCGACGGTCGAGCCGTCCTGCGACAGAACCTTGAGCATCTGCGTCGGCTTGACGGTGCCCGACGAGATGCGGCCCGTGATCAGGCGGCCGAGATAGGGGTTGGCTTCGAGCAGCGTTCCGATCATCCGGAACGGGCCTTCCTCGACATGCGGGGCCGGCACGTGCTTCAGCACCAGTTCGAACAGCGGGCCCATGCCCTCGTCATGCGACGCGTCGGGCGAATTGGCCATCCAGCCATGCTTGCCGGATCCGTACAGGATCGGGAAGTCGAGCTGCTCGTCGGTGGCGTCGAGGGCGGCGAAGAGGTCGAACACCTCATTCACGACTTCCTGGATGCGGGCGTCGGCCTTGTCGACCTTGTTGATCGCGACGATCGGCTTCAGGCCGAGCTTCAGCGCCTTGCCGACGACGAACTTGGTCTGCGGCATCGGACCTTCGGCGGCGTCGACCAGAACGATCACGCCATCGACCATGTTCAGGATACGCTCGACCTCGCCGCCGAAATCGGCGTGGCCCGGTGTATCGACGATGTTGATCCGTGTATCATGCCAGACGATCGAGGTCGCCTTGGCCAGGATGGTGATGCCGCGCTCCTTCTCGATGTCATTCGAATCCATGACGCGTTCGGCCACGCGCTGGTTGTCGCGGAAGGAACCGGACTGCTGCAGCAGCTTGTCCACGAGTGTTGTTTTGCCATGATCGACGTGCGCGATGATGGCGATATTGCGAAGAGTCATTTGCGAATCCGAAAAGGCGCGGCGGCGTCGGACAGGTGCCTCGAGACGGCCGGCATATTTTGCGGCGCAAAATGATCGAATTATCCGGAAAACGCAACCTCCCATCCGGAGGGCCGACTCGGCCCCCGCCGGGCGGTTTTATCGCGCCGTCGCGCCGTTTCGAATGATCAAGTAATGATCAAACAATTTCTTGACTTTCTCGCAAACTTTTATCTATAATCTGTATATCTTATTATAACGTGGAGGGTCAGAATTTGGCTGCCGTAACGGAAGACCCTCTTGGTTTCCTGCTTGTCGATGTCGCGAGACTTTTACGGCGACGATTTGAGAAAGCATTAGAAAATGCTGGGCTCGGTTTGACAGTTGCTGAAGCCAGGACTCTTGCTTTTGTCAGTCGGCACCCAGGTCTTCGCCAGTCTACCTTGGCAGATGAACTTTGTGTCGAACCGATGACATTGGTCGGATTTCTAGATCGCCTGGAGGCGGCGGCGCTGGTGGAGCGTATTCCCGACCCGGCAGACAGGCGCGCCAAGCTCATCCGGCTGACGCCGAATGCCGCCAGCATCGTTCGCCGAATTCGCGCGATCGGCAAGCAGGTGCGGGAGGACGCCGAACGTGGCGTCGATCCCGTCGCCATCGAGTCGATGCGGGTCGCCCTGCTGAAGATCCAGGACAATATTCTCGCCACCGAAGGTTCCGTCGCCTGAACGGTGTGGAAAAGGCGACGCGCCGTCCTGGCAAGGCGCCCGAATGGTCGCGTCGGGCGACGGACTGACGGTTCTCGAGCGGATATCCAGGCGCTTGCATCAGTCTTTCGCGGGCGCCACGTTGAGCAGGATCGCCAGATTGTCATAGAGCGACGGCTCTGCGGCGACGAAGCCGCCCGGGAAGCCGCGCTCGATGGCGTCATAGGCCTCCGGCGCCGCCGTCTGCATTTCCGTCAGCGCCCGCAGCAGCGCCGCCTTGGCCTCGACCGGCATGTCCTTGCGAACGGCATGCGGCCCGAACGGAATCAGCTGCGATTGCCAGATCACCCGCAAGGTCGAGGGCGGCAGCGTGCCGTCGCCGGCGAGCCTTGCGAACGGGCCGGAGCCGGTCTCTGGGCTGAGCGGATCGGAGGCGGACGACCACGCCGTGGCGAGATCGGCCTCGTCCTTCGCCAGCGCCGTCAGCGCGGCCTCGCTGTCGCCGGTCTCGACGATGCGCAGGAAATAGCTCGCCGGGTCGATGCCCTCCGCCGCCAGTCCCGCCAGCGGCGCCCGTCGACCGGACAGCGAATCCGCCGCGCCGACGGCGAGCCGCAGATTGCGGGCATCGGCCAGCGTGGTGATCGGGCCGTCCTTCTTCGCCACCAGCAGTGCCCGGAAGCCGAGTTCATGGTCGACGGTCGTCGGCTGGGCGATCGCCTCGGCGCAGTCGCAGCGCTGGTTGAGCGCAAGATATGCCAGCGACGACAGCACGCCATACTGGATCCGGCCGGTCGACTGCGCCTCGATCAGCGCCTCGTAGTTGCGGGCCGGAAACAGTTCGACCGGCACGGCGAGACTATACTGCAGATGCCAGCGGAACTTCTCCAGCCGGGCGACCTCATAGGTCGGATTGTCGCCGGCGACGAAGCCGATCTTCAGGGTGCCGAGATCGTCGCGCCAGCCGGCTGATGCCGGGGCAACGCCCTGCCAGGTGACGGCGAGGGCGAGGGCGAGGGCGGCGAGACGGTTGCGGCGCATGACTCAGCCTTCCAGCCTGGCCAGGAGGCGGGCGCGCGTCGGCGCATCGACGAAAGCGGCCTCGATCGAGGTGCGGGTCGCCTCGGCGAGATCGGCATGGGAAAGGCCCAGGTCGCTGGCGAGCCAGCCATATTCGGCGCCGATCGACGAGCCGAAATAGGGCGGGTCGTCGGAGCTGACGGTGACGCGCACACCGGCGTCGCGCAGGCGGGCGAAGGGATGGCTGGCGATGTCGGGATAGAGGCCGAGCGCCACATTCGAGCCGGGGCAGAGTTCCAGAACGATGTCTTCGTCGACGATTCGGCGCACGAGGTCCGGATCCTCGATGGCGCGCACGCCATGGCCGATGCGGCTGACGCCGAGATGGTCGAGCGCGTCGCGCACGCTCTCCGGCCCGCCGAATTCGCCGGCATGCACGGTAAGGCCGAGTCCGGCCTCGCCGGCGATGCGGAAGGCGTCGGCGAAATCGCGGGGATGGTGCATGCGCTCGTCGCCGGCGACGCCGAAGCCGGTGACCAGCGGGTGCGGTTCGTTCACCACCGTCTCGGCGGCGACGAGGATGCGGGCGGGGCCGTAATGGCGCACACCGGTGGCGATCATCCGGCCGACGATGCCGGTCGCGGCTTCCGCGTCGCGGATGCCCTGCGCCAATCCCTCGACATAGTCGCGATAGGAGAGGCCCGAGGCGAGCGCGTGATCGGACGAGATGAAGACCTCGCCATAGATCGCACCCTCGGCGGCGAGGCTGGAGAAATAGGTGAAGGTGAGGTCGCGATAATCCTCCGGCGTGCGGAAGACGGCGCTCGCGCGGTCATAGGCGCCGAGGAACGAGGTGAAGTCGTGCCAGGCGAAGGCGCCGGTATCGTCGAACAGGCCCGAGAGGTCGATGCCGTGCCGCGCGCCGACATGGCGGACCAGCTCCGGCGAGGCCGCGCCCTCGATATGGCAGTGAATCTCGGCCTTCGGGATCGTCGCAACCATTAGAGAAAACTCCGTCCATGGGGTCCGGGCGCCAGCCCGAGATGCGCGGCGATCGTCTCGCCGATATCGGCATAGGTGTCGCGCGCGCCGATGTTCCTGCCGGGTATTCCGGGCCCGAAGGCGAGAACCGGCACCTGCTCGCGGGTGTGATCGCTGCCGCGCCAGGTCGGATCGCAGCCGTGATCGGCGGTGATGACGACGAGGTCGCCGGGCTCCAGCGCCGCCTCGATCTCCGGCAGGCGGGCGTCGAAGGCCTCGAGCGCGGCGGCATAGCCGGCGACGTCGCGGCGATGGCCGTAGAGCATGTCGAAATCGATCAGATTGGCGAAGACCAGATCGCCCGGCCCTGCCTTCCCGAGCGCGGCGAGGGTGGCGTCGGTAAGCGCCGCGTTGCCGGTCGCCTTGGTAACCTCGGTGATGCCCTGATGGGCGAAGATGTCGCCGATCTTGCCGATGGCATGCGTGCGGCCGCCGGCCGCCACGACGCGGTCCAGGAGCGTCGGCTCCGGCGGCTTCACGGCATAGTCGCGCCGGTTGCCGGTGCGCTCGAAGGTCTCGGCCGTCTCGCCGAGGAACGGACGGGCGATGACGCGGCCGATGTTCAGCGGATCGACCAGGCGGCGCACGATCTCGCAGAGCGCATAGAGCCGCTCGAGGCCGAAATGGGTTTCGTGCGCGGCGATCTGGAAGACGGAATCGGCCGAGGTATAGGCAATCGGCTTCAGGGTCCGGATATGTTCCTCGCCGAGTTCCGCCAGGATTGTCGTGCCGGAGGCATGCTTGTTGCCGAGGAGGCCGGGGAGCTTCGCCTCGCGCACGATGGCGTCGGTGAGCGCCGCCGGGAAGCAGGGCTCTTCCTCCGGAAAATAGCCCCAGTCGAACGGCACCGGCACGGCGGCGATCTCCCAATGGCCGGACGGCGTGTCCTTGCCGTTGGAGATCTCGGCCGCGTGTCCGTAGAGGGCGCTCCTGTCGTCCGGCTCGCCGAGGCCGGCCGGCCAGCTGCCGCTCGCGCCCTCCGCCGCGGCGCCGAGGCCGAGGCGGGCGAGATTGGGCAGCGCCAGCGCTCCCGCGCGCAGACCCGCCCGGTCGCCGCGCCCCTCGGCGCAGGCGGCGGCGATATGGCCGATCGTGTTCGCGCCCTCGTCGCCATAGGCGGCCGCGTCGGGCGCGCCGCCGATGCCGACGGAATCGAGAACAATCAGGATGGCGCGGGACATGGATGGGACAACCTGTGCGAATGGAACCGGCAGGATAGGAGGCGAGGCCACCCGCCACAAGTCGCCGTTCGATGGGGACAGCGGCGGCGCGCGGGCGGCGCGACGCTGCCACCGGTTTCCAGCGCGGGAACGGCGCGCTACGGTGGCGCCATCCAGTTCAAGAGAGGCCAATGATGAACGGCGTGACGGTGATCAACCACCCCCTGGTGCAGCACAAGCTCACCATCATGCGCGACAAGCACACGTCGACGGCCGGCTTCCGCCGGCTGCTGCGCGAGATCTCGACGCTGCTCTGCTACGAGGTGACGCGCGATCTCGAAATGACGACGACGACGATCGAGACGCCGCTGACCGAGATGGAAGCGCCGACGCTGGCCGGCAAGAAGCTGGTCTTCGCCTCGGTGCTGCGCGCCGGCAACGGCCTGCTAGAGGGCATGCTCGATCTCGTGCCGGCGGCCCGCGTCGCCCATGTCGGCCTCTATCGCGATCCGAAGACGCTGCAGGCGGTCGAGTACTACTTCAAGGCGCCGGATTCGCTCGACGAGCGTCTGACCATCGTCGTCGATCCGATGCTGGCGACCGGCAATTCGGCGATCGCCGCCGTCGATCGGCTGATGGAGCGCGGCGCCAAGGACATCCGCTTCCTCTGCCTGCTGGCGACGCCGGAAGGCATCGCCAATTTCCAGGCCGTGCACCCGACCATCCCGATCTTCACCGCCTCGATCGACAAGAAGATCGACGACCACGGCTATATCGTTCCCGGCCTAGGCGACGCCGGCGACCGGATGTACGGCACCAAGTAGCTCGGACGGCCGTCCCGGCGCATTGCCGGCGGACGACGGCTCGATCTCCTCGGTGACGACGGAGAAATTCACCAGCGTGGCGTTGCCGAAGGAATTCGTCAGCGCCACGTCGGTGGCGTCGCGGCCGCGCGCCATGACGACGCGGCCGATGCGCGGCTTGTTGTGGCGGGCGTCGAATGTGTACCAGCGGTCGCCCAGATAGGCCTCGAACCAGGCCGAGAAATCCATCGGCGCTGGATCGCGCGGCACGCCGATATCGCCGAGATAGCCGGTGCAATAGCGGGCCGGGATGTTCATCGCCCGGCAGAGCGCGATCGCGAGATGCGCGAAATCGCGGCAGACGCCGAGCTGCTCGCCATGCGCTTCCAGCGCGGTGCGGGTTGGTCGCGCCAGCGCATAGTTGAACGTCAAATGGTTGTGGACGTAGTCGACGATCGCCTGCACGCGCTGCCAGTTTTCCGGCAGGTGGCCGAAGAGCGGCCAGGCGATGAAGCCGAGATGATCCGTCTCGCAATAGCGGCTGCCGAGCAGATAGACGAGGCATTCCTCCGGCAGGTCCTGCACCGGCAGGATGCGGGCATCCGGCGCGATCGGATCAGGTTCGCCGTCCGATTCGACGATACCCCTCGCCCACAGGCGGGTCTGGCCGGCCGGCAGCACCGTGCGGCTGGCCAGATTGCCGAAGCCGTCGAGATAGGTGTCGATCGCCAGCGCCGGTTCGGAGGCGACATAGTCATGCTCGATCACCCGGTCGCCGAGGCTCGGATGCACCCGCAGCATCATCAGCATCGGGGTCGGCTGCGGGCATTCGAAGGCGATGTCGTATCCGATGCGGATCTGCATGGCGGGCGCTTCCTCGAAAAATGGTTTCATTTCCCAATGCCGCAATGCAGCGAAACGTTCCGTCGCGTCGCGCGGCGTCGCGACGGCGATCTCGCCATCGCCGCCGTCCATGCCTAAGATCGGGGCATGATGTTCTCGTCTGACGAAATCGAACGCTATGCGCGCCACTTGCTGCTTGCCGAAGTCGGCGGTCCCGGCCAGCAGAAGCTGAAGGCGGCGCGCGTATTGGTTCTGGGCGCCGGGGGGCTCGGTGCGCCGCTGATCCAGTATCTGGCCGCGGCGGGTGTCGGTACGATCGGCATCGTCGACGACGATGTCGTCGCCCTTTCCAACCTGCAGCGACAGGTGATCCACGACACCGACTCGGTCGGCGCGCCGAAGGTCGAGAGCGCCCGCGCGTCGATCGCGCGGCTCAATCCGCATGTCGTGGTCGAGACGCATAGACTGCGCCTCGACGCTGAAAACGCCGATGCGCTGATTTCCGGCTATGACGTGGTCGCCGACGGCACCGACAATTTCGAGACGCGCTTTCTCGCCGCCGACCGCTGCGCCGAGCTTGAGCGGCCGCTGGTCACGGCCGCCGTCGGCCGCTTCGACGGCTCGCTGACGACGCTGATGCCCTGGGAGTCGAATGCCGAGGGCGCCTTGAATCCGCGCTTTCGCGATCTCTTCCCGGAGCCGCCGCCGCCCGGCCTGTTGCCGAGCTGCGCCGAGGCGGGGATTCTTGGCGCGCTGACGGGAATTCTCGGCAGCTTGCAGGCGGCGGAGGTGCTGAAGATCATCTTGGGGATCGGCGAGCCGCTGATCGGCCGGCTGCTGCTGGTCGACGCGCTCTCGATGCGCTTCGAGACGATCCGCTACAAGCGACGGAAGTAGGTGGCGGGGCGAGGCCGGTCCACCGCGGGGCGAGCCCCTTTGTCAGCGACCGAGGCCGAAGCCGGCCAGGATGGCGAGGAACGGCACGGCCGGGTGGCGCGCGCCGCGCTGGTCCCTCGATCCGCCCTGCGGCGTCTCGACATCTGGTACTTCGGCGGCCGGCGGCGTCCGCTCGAAGCGGGACTGATACAGGCTCTTGAACAGATAGCTGGCGGGAATCATGGCGATTCCTCCTGGTCAACGATGGTGAGTGAATCGATTCAATCTATGAGCGGAGTCACGCTGATTGAACCGTTTCAAGCTATGAGGCTCACAGGCTGTCGTCAAGCGTAATTTGAACCGATACAAGAGATTGTGATATCGTCGCGCCGGGCGTGGCCCGAGACCGGGCGAGCAGCCGGTGGTGGCGTTAGGGCTCGGGCGTCTATACAGGGAAGGTTCCGGCGACAGATGAGCGGAGTGACATGAATCGCGTGGTCAAGCTGTCCGACGTGGCCAAGGCCGCCGGCGTTTCGCAGGGCACGGCTTCCAACGCCTTCAACCGCCCGGAGATTGTGCGACCGGAAGTGCGCGAACGGGTCGAGGCCGCGGCGCGCGAGCTCGGCTATGCCGGGCCAGATCCGAAGGGCCGGCTGCTCAGAGCCGGCAAGGTCAATGCGATCGGCGTGGCGACGACCGAGACGCTCGACTATTTCTTCGCCGATCCCTATGCCCGCGCCATGATGGCGTCGATCTCCGCCGCCTGCGACCTGCGCGGCGCCGGCATCTCGCTGATCTCCGCCGCCAATGAAGAGAAGCTGGCCTGGAACATCCAGAGCGCCATCGTCGACGGACTGATTCTGCTCTGCATCGAGGGCGGCGAACGGCTGGTCGAACTGTCGCGCGAGCGCCGGCTGCCCTTCGTGGCGCTGCAGCTCGCCGCGCCGGACGAGACGATCTCCACCATCGGCATCGACGAGTTCGACAGCGCCCGCGCCGCCGCCCGCCATATCGGCGCGCTTGGCCATCGCGACGTCGCCATCGTCGCGCTGGAGCTGGTCGACGATCGCGTCGGTCCCGTGTCGCCGGAGCAGGTCGACGCCGCCTTCTATTCCGGCTCGCGCGACCGCATCCGCGGCTATCTCGCCGGGCTGGCGGAATTCGGCGTTGCACCGGAGCGCGTGTCGGTCTTCGAGACGATGAACAACGCGCCGACGGTGATCGCGGCGCTCGAACATTTCTATGCCGATGGGCGCGCGCCGACGGCGCTGCTCTGCATGTCGGACCGCGCCGCGCTGATCGCGCTCGACTGGCTGCGCGGGCGCGGCCTGTCAGTGCCGGGCGATGTCTCGGTGATCGGCTTCGACGGCGTGCCCGAGGGCGCGGTGTCGGATCCGCCGCTCAGCACCGTGGCGCAGCCGATCGCCCAGATGGGCCGGATGGCGGCCGAAATGATCTTCGAGGGCATCGACGGCCCGCGCCGCGAGCGCGTCGAGGTCGAGCTGGTCGTGCGCCAGTCGACGGCGCCGCCGAGGGTAAGATAGGGCCCGTCTCCAGCGGCGGCAGCTTGGATTTCCGCTTCCGCCAGAATGACGGGGATTTAGTCTCCGGCCAGGCAAGGTGAAGCCCGGAAATTCCCTCCCCCTTGTGGGGAGGGTTAGGGAGGGGGGATCGGCTCCGTCTCCGCAGGCGCAACACCCGTCAACGCGCGTTTTCCCATGCCGAGGTGGTACCCCCCACCCCGTCCCTCCCCACAGGGGGGAGGGGGAAGGCTTCCTGCCTCGCCTGTCGGGAAGCGGGAAAGCAGAGAACTCCCCGCCGGCCCGTCGCCCCAAAAAATCCGAATCCGGCTTACCTCGATCGCTTAGCCGACTCAGAGCATCGAGGCGAGGACGCGGTCCGGCGGCTTGTGGCCGTCGAAATAGGCGCGGATGTTGATCAGCACCTTCTCGCCCATGGCGATGCGGCCTTCG
Source organism: Kaistia granuli DSM 23481 (assembly GCF_000380505.1). Taxonomy (GTDB): domain Bacteria; phylum Pseudomonadota; class Alphaproteobacteria; order Rhizobiales; family Kaistiaceae; genus Kaistia; species Kaistia granuli. Next base: position 39,962 of record NZ_AQYH01000016.1, read on the forward strand.
ATCGTCGCCGACCCCATATGCGGCAGGAGCACCGCCTTGCCCTTGGCGGCGAGGCGGACCAGCTTCGGGTTGACGGTCGGCTCATGCTCGAACACGTCGAGGCCGGCGCCGGCGATGGCGCCCGTCTCGAGCAGGCGGGCCAGCGCGGTCTCGTCGATGACGTCGCCGCGCGAGGTGTTGACCACATAGGCTTCCGGCCGCAGCAGCTTCAACCTGCGCTCGGACAGCAGGTGGAACGTGCCGGGCGTGCGTGGGCAATTGACCGAGATGATGTCCATGCGGGCGAGCATCTGGTCGAGGCTGTCCCAATAGGTCGCCTCCAGCCCTTCCTCGATCGCGGCCGGCAACCGGTGGCGGTTGTGATAGTGGATCGACAGGCCGAACGCCTTGGCGCGGCGCGCCACCGCCTGGCCGATCCGGCCCATGCCGACGATGCCGAGCCGTTTCCCCGACATCCGCCGGCCCAGCATCCAGGTCGGCGACCAGCCGGCCCAGTCATGGTCCGGCGTCAGCACGCGGGCGCCCTCGACCAGCCGGCGCGGCACGGCGAGGATCAGCGCCATCGTCATGTCGGCGGTATCCTCGGTGAGCACGCCCGGCGTGTTGGTGACGGTGATGCCGCGCGCCAGCGCCTTCTCGACGTCGATATGGTCGAAGCCGTTCGAGAAGCTGGCGATCAGCTTCAGCTGCTCCCCCGCCTGACTGAGAATTGAGCCGTCGATTCGGTCGGTGACGGTCGGTACCAGCACGTCCGCGACCTTCACCGCCTCGATCAGTTCGGCCGGCGTCATCGGCCGGTCGTCGATGTTGAGCCGCGTGTCGAACAATTCGCGCATCCGCGTCTCGACGGCGTCCGGCAGCCGGCGCGTGACGATGACCAGCGGCTTCTTCTTCATCGTTGCGGCCTCTTCGTTGAGAGCTCCTTAACCATGGAGCGTCACACTATGCGCGACGGCTGGTGTAACCCCGTCGCTGCGTCCCTCGATCCTCTACCAGACGGCCTGGCGATCACAAACGTATCGGTGGCCGGCCTCACGGGAAAGAACTTCCGGTCGCAGCGCGGGGCGATAGAAGAGGGGTGACGAGGCAATGATTTCGGCTGCGATCAAGGGACTGTTCCGTCGGCTGCGCAAGGCGCGCCCCGTCCGCTCGTCCCTGAGCCTCGCCATGGTCGCGGCCAGCTTGCTCGTGTTGCAGCCGAACGAGACGGCATCCGCCCAGGGCGCCGCCGGCGCCGCGCCGAAGCTCGGCCCGAGCGGCTTGCCGCTGCCGCGTTTCGTCTCGCTGAAGGCCGGACGGGTCAATGTCCGTGTCGGCCCCGGCCAGGGCTACAAGGTGTCCTGGGTGTTCACCCGCTCCGGCCTGCCGGTCGAGATCGTGCAGGAGTTCGACAATTGGCGCCGCATCCGCGATTCCGATGGCACCGAGGGCTGGGTTTTCCACAGCCTCCTCGTCGGCAAGCGCACCGCCGTCGTCGCGCCCTGGCAGGACGGCGACCCGCTGCCGATCCGTGTCTCGCCGAACGACACGGCCGAGATCGCCGCCTATCTGCAGCCCAAGGTCGTGTCGCAGATTTCCGAGTGCGACAAGGGCTGGTGCCGGCTTACCGACAAGCGTTTCCGCGGCTGGATCAAGCAGACCAATCTCTGGGGCGTCTACCCGGACGAGACGATCGACTGAGGCCGTCCTGGCTCGAGCAGGAACCAGATCCCTCGACCGCAGGCGGGAGAGGGAAATCGATGACCCGCTCAGGGCTTTGAAGCAGGCGCTTGAAATTCCGGGGCTTGTATCGGCGCGTAACGCTTTTCAAGCAGGAACATGCCATCCTCCTCGGCTTCGCCGGGGAAGCCCGGGTCCGGGTGACGCTTGTGAAAATACGCTGTAATGTGGAAGCCGCATACGTTCACGTAGAAGTGGATATTCCGCGTCTCGAAGTACGGCGTATGTGTCGTCCAGATCTTCGTGTCCGGATAGGCTGCCTCGATGGCTCGCCAAGCCTTGCGCCCGATCCCTCGACCAAGTTCGCTTGCGCGAACGAATAGAAAATCCAGAGAATTGCATTGGGTTTCGGCATTGATTTGCACGACAGCCCCGCCGACCCAGCGGCCATCCTCAAGAATTCGATGCACCACGGCATTGGGGGCGTTGAATGAGGCGTTGATATCGTCGTCCGACGGTATCGGCCCATGCTCCAGCGAGCCAAACGCATCGATGACCGCGATGACGAAGGCTGCCTGCAGGTCCTCTCGAAAGCGCGGCAGGTCAGAGGGGGAGGCGATATCGAGTGTTACGAGGCCGGCCATCGGCTGGTTCCTGTCGAGCGAGGTCCAAGAGCCGCTCACGGCGAGCGCCCCGGGGATGAGATGACAGGGCCATTTGAGTGACGGCCCTGAGGCTGAGGCTTTCACTTCCTGCAGGTATCTATGCGGAGCGGCCCATAGAAAAACGCCGCGCGGCTGGGCCGGCGCGGCGTTCTGAAATTTCGGCTTGGCCTTGGATCAGTTGTCGATCCGGCGCAGGCGGACGACGATGTCGACGCGCGTGATCTCCATGCCCTCGGGCGGAACCGGAACGTCCTCGACCCGCAGCGTCGACAGCGGAATGTCGAGCACCCGGTTCTCCCCTTCGATGAAGAAGTGGTGGTGGTCGTCGACATTGGTGTCGAAATAGGTCTTCGAGCCGTCGACCGCGACTTCGCGCAGGAGACCCGCCTCGGTGAACTGGTGCAGCGTGTTGTAGACGGTGGCGAGCGAGACGGGCACGCGATGGTTCATCGCTTCCTCATGCAGGCCCTCGGCCGAGATATGGCGGTTGCCGCGCTCGAACAGGATCTCGGCCAGCGCCAGGCGCTGGCGGGTCGGACGAAGGCCTGCCGTCCGCAGCATGACGCGAACTTCCGACGCCTTCTTGTCGGTCGTGCGGGCTGCTTTTTTGACAATGTCCATGCGCATGGGCGGTTCGTCCAAATCTTAGCGTTCAGGTCGTCGGATCGGCCCCGTCACCTTGCAGCGGCGGGGCCAGTCCAAATAACCTAACTCTAAAATGAAGCTTTAGCAACTGACCGTTGGAAGCGGCCAATTGCCTCGCTTCCAACGCCTCAGACGAGCTTCTTGCGCGCGGCGAGCGTGCGCAGGCGAAGCGCGTTCAACCGGATGAAGCCGGCGGCGTCCTTCTGGTCATAGGCGCCGCGATCGTCCTCGAAGGTGACGAGCGCGTCGGAATAGAGCGACTTCGGCGACGAGCGGCCGACGACGATGGTGTTGCCCTTGTAGAGCTTCAGCCGCACCGTTCCCTCGACATGCTCCTGGCTCTTGTCGATCAGCGCCTGCAGCATCTCGCGCTCCGGGGCGAACCAGAAGCCGTAATAGATCAGCTCCGCATAGCGGGGCATGATCGAATCCTTGAGATGGGCGGCCTCGCGGTCGAGCGTCAGGCTTTCCATGGCGCGGTGGGCGGCAAGCAGGATGGTGCCGCCCGGCGTCTCGTAGATGCCGCGCGACTTCATGCCGACGAAGCGGTTCTCGACCAGGTCGAGCCGGCCGATGCCATTGTCGCGGCCGAGCTCGTTGAGCTTGGTCAGGATCGTCGCCGGCGACATGTGCACGCCGTTGATGGAAACGGCGTCGCCCTTCTCGAAGCCGATCTCGACATAGGTGGCCTCATCCGGCGCGTCTTCCGGCGCGACGGTGCGCATGAAGACGTAGGGCGGGGCTTCCTGGGCCGGGTCTTCCAGAACCTTGCCCTCGGAAGACGAGTGCAGCAGGTTGGCGTCGACGGAGAACGGGGCCTCGCCGCGCTTGTCCTTCGGCACCGGGATCTGGTTCTTCTCGGCGAAGTCGAGCAGGTCGGTGCGCGACTTGAAGTCCCACTCGCGCCAGGGCGCGATCACCTTGATGTTGGGATCGAGCGCATAGGCGGACAGTTCGAAGCGGACCTGGTCGTTGCCCTTGCCGGTGGCGCCATGGGCGACGGCGTCGGCGCCGGTCTCATGCGCGATCTCGACCAGGCGCTTGGCGATCAGCGGCCGGGCGATCGAGGTGCCGAGCAGATAGGTGCCCTCGTAGAGAGCATTGGCGCGGAACATCGGGAACACGAAGTCGCGGACGAATTCCTCGCGCAGATCCTCGATGTAGATCTGCTTGATGCCCATCATCTCGGCCTTCTTGCGGGCCGGGTCGAGCTCTTCGCCCTGACCGAGATCGGCCGTGAAGGTCACGACTTCAGCGCCGTATTCGAGCTGCAGCCATTTCAGGATGATGGAGGTGTCGAGCCCGCCGGAATAGGCGAGGACGACCTTCTTGACGTCGGACATTGTGAGGCCGTTTCCGCGAAGTGAAGGATGGCAGCGCTTATAGTATGCGCGCCGGGGGGCGGCAACCACGGCCCCCTTCGCGCGGCGGAGCGCCGCGCCGCCGGCCAGACGGGGGCGGCTGGAACCCCTGCGGGCGAACCCGCAGGGGGAACGTCGTGCGCTTATTCGGCGTCGTTGCTGGGGGCTGCCTGGAGCTGGGCGTAGAGCTCCTTGCCGAGGTCCTTCAGCAGGTCGAGCTGGGTCTCGAGGAAGTCGATATGGCCTTCCTCGTCCTGCATCAGCTCTTCGAACAGCGCCATCGAGACATAGTCGCCGGCGGCGTGGCAGACGTCGCGGCCTTCCTTGTAGTAGTTGCGCGCCGTGTATTCGCCGCGCAGATCCGCCTCCAGGACTTCCTTGATGTTCTGGCCGATCTCCAGCGGGTCGAGGACCTGCAGATTGGGGAAGCCCTCGAGGAAGATGATGCGCGCGATCAGCTTGTCGGCGTGGTGCATCTCCTCGATCGACTCGGCCCGCTCCTTCTTGGCGAGCTTGGTGTAGCCCCAGTCCTCGGTCAGCCGATAATGCAGCCAGTACTGGTTGACCGCCGTCAGCTCGAGGCGAAGCGCCCGGTTGAGATATTCGATGACCTTGGCATCGCCCTTCATGACGGCATCCTTTCTGGAATGGTTCTAAATTGGAGGATAGAACCAGAGTTCCGGATCGTCAAATGGCGGATGCCGTTTCGGCCGGGGGCGTCCGTTCAGCCGAACAGGGCGACGTCTTCGTTTTCCTCGGCGCCGCTGCCGAGCGGTTCGGGGCAGGTGATGATCGCGCCGGATTCAGCCAGCAGCCGGCGAACCAGCACGAAGCAGACGGTGCATTGCGCCTTCATGCCGAGCGCGCGATAGACGCGGGCGGGCGTCAGCGGTCGCCCCGGCGTCTCGCGCGCCAGGCGCTCGGCGGTTTCGAGGATCAGGGCCTTGGTGAGGGTATTGCAGGAACAGACGATCATGGCAGGGGACTGAGGTTGCCTCCGTGGGCTTCCGTTTCGCCAGAGATAGGACTCCGCGGGGTCGACCGCCAGCCGGCAGCCGGCCCTCCTTCCGATGTGTCGCAGCCGGAAACGCGGCCGCGCCGTCACCTCATTCGCCGCAAGGACGGCGATTCGATGGCGGCCCGGCCTTCAGCCCGAAGCCGCGGCGACGGCGCGCTTCGCCATCACCTTGACCAGATTGGCCCGGTAGGCGGCCGAGCCGTGCAGGTCGGCGAGCATGCCGTCCGGATCGACCGTAAGCGGATCGAGCGCCGCCGGCGTGAGATTTCCGGCCAGCGCCGCCTCGAAGCTCGCCTCGCGATAGACGCCGTCCTGGCCGGCGCCGGTCACGCCAACCCGCACGTCGCCATCCTGCATCCGCGCCACGAAGACGCCGGCCATGGCATAGCGCGAGGCCGGGTTGGGAAATTTGGCGTAGGCCGCCCGGGATGGAATCGGGAAGCTCACGGAGACGAGGATCTCGCCTTCCTCGAGCGCCGTGGTGAACAGGCCCTGGAAGAAATCTTCCGCCGCCAGTTCGCGCTGCGTGGTGCGCAGCGTGGCGCCGAGCGCCAGCACGGCGGCGGGGTAGTCGGCGGCGGGATCATTATTGGCGAGGGAGCCGCCGATCGTGCCGCGATGGCGCACATGCGGATCGCCGATCTGGCCGGCAAGGGCCGAGAGCGCCGGCAGGGCGGCCTGGATCTCGCTGGAACCGGCCACCTCGGCATGGGTGACGGCGGCGCCGATCGTGACGGTGTCGGTGGTGACGGCGATCCCCTTCAGCGCCTCGAGCCGGCCGAGATCGACCAGGTCGGACGGCGCGGCAAGGCGCTGCTTCATCGTCGGCAGCAGGGTCATGCCGCCGGCGAGATAGCGGCCCTCGGCCGCCGAGGCGAACAGGCTCTGCGCTTCGGCAAGATCCTTCGGGCGGTGGTAGTTGGTCTCGTACATCGGATCACTCCGCCGCCTGGCGCAGGCCGGCCATGCGGTCGGACGCCGCCTGGATCGCCTTGACGATGTTATGATAGCCGGTGCAGCGGCAGATATTGCCTTCGAGCTCGTGCCGGATGGTCGCCTCGTCGAGCTGCGCGTCGTGCCGCTCGATCATGTCGACCGCCGCCATGATCATGCCGGGCGTGCAGAAGCCGCACTGCAGGCCGTGATGCTCGTGGAACGCCGCCTGGACCGGGTGCAGCTCGTCGCCATGCGCGAGCCCCTCGATCGTCAGCACGGTGGCGCCGTCGGCCTGCGCCGCCAGCATGGTGCAAGATTTCACTGCCTTGCCGTCGACATGCACGACGCAGGCGCCGCATTGCGACGTGTCGCAGCCGATATGCGTGCCGGTCAGGCCGAAGCCCTCGCGCAGCAAGTTGACCAGCAGCGTCCGGCCCTCGACCTCCGCCGTTCGCGCCGTGCCGTTCACGGTGATGGAAACGCTCGTCATGAAACTCCTCCCTCTCCGGCGGCCTGTGGTGGGCACGGCCGGAAAAACCTCATGCGCGTCGTGTTCTTATCGGCTGGCCACCGCCAGGAAGACGATGACGACCAGCAGGGCGAGCAGGCCCCAGACATAGGGGCCGCCGAGGAAGCCGCGGCTCGCGGCGACTTCGACTTCTTCCTCGATTTCTTCCGCGACTTCGCCGAGGTCGAGCGCCTCGTCGTCGATCTTGTGCTCGATGCGGTCCGTCAGTTCTTCCGTGGCGGCTGCGTCGGCGGCATCGGGGCTGGTCGGGGTGGTCAGCGAGGAGGCCATTGTCGGCTCGTCTCCAGAAAGGCGGGTGGCAAATGCGCCGAAGAAATCATCGGCCATCTTCTTGGCTGTGCTGTCTATCAGTCTTGAGCCGAGTTGCGCCAGCTTGCCGCCGACCTGGCCTTTCACGACATAGGTCAAAAGCGTCGCGTCGCCATCCTCGGCGAGCCGCACATCGGCGCCGCCCTTGGCGAAGCCGGCGACGCCGCCCTTGCCTTCGCCGGAGATCGTGTAGCTCTCGGGCGGGTTGACGTTGGTCAGCGTGACATTGCCGACGAAGGTCGCCTTGACCGGCCCGACCTTGGCGACGACCTTGGCGCTCATGGCGTCTTCCGCCGTCCGCGTCAGTTCCTCGCAGCCGGGAATGCAGGCCCTCAGGACATCCGGATCGTTCAGCGCGCGCCAGACCGCGTCGCGCCTGGCGGGGATCCGGTATTCGCCCGTCATTTCCATCAGTCATGGTCCCTAGTCGGGCGGCTGGCAAACCTGCCTGCTGCCTTGATCGGCGCGTCGTCGCGCCAGCGATCCTTGCAGGTTCATCTTGCATGGGCCTTCTGGCAACGGCAAGCCGGGCCGCGTGTTCCTCGTCGGGATCGATTGGCTTTCGTCGCGCCGAACGCTATGAACCGACGATGAAGACCGCTTCCGACATTCCGCCCGCACGGGGCACCAGCACGCCGGCCTCGCGCTGGCCCGTCATGCTCGAGACCGAGGGTTGGCCCGATTACGCGCTGATCGATTCCGGCCATGGCCGGAAGCTGGAGCGCTACGGCCCCTATCGGATCGTTCGCCCCGAGGCGCAGGCGCTGTGGACGCCGCGTCTTTCGGCCGAGGAATGGGATCGCGCCGACGCGATCTTCACCGGCGCCAAGGACGAGGATTCCGACGGCCGCTGGAAATACAGGAAGCCGATCGGCGAGACCTGGCCGATGGCCTGGCCGCTGCCGCGCGCCGTCGGCGAGGGCGAGGTGCGCTTCCTCGGCCGCTTCACCGCCTTCCGCCATGTCGGCTTCTTCCCGGAGCAGGAGATGCACTGGGCCTGGTTCGGCAAGAAGATCCGCGAGGCGAACTACGCCGACGCCAAGCGCCAGCCGAAGGTGCTGAACCTGTTCGGCTATACCGGCATCGCCTCCTTCGTCGCCGCCATGGCCGGCGCCCAGGTGACGCATGTCGACGCCTCGAAGAAGGCGATCGGCTGGGCTCGCGACAACCAGACCATGTCGGGGATCGCTGATCTGCCGGTGCGCTGGATTGTCGACGACGCGATGAAGTTCGTGCAGCGCGAGGTGCGCCGCGGCTCGAAATATGACGGCATCATCCTCGATCCGCCGAAATTCGGCCGCGGCCCGAATGGCGAGGTTTGGGACATCTTCGAGCGCCTGCCCGAGATGATGGCGCTCTGCCGCCAGCTGCTCGCCGACGATGCGCTGTTCCTCTGCCTCTCCGCCTATTCGATCCGCGCCTCGTTCATGGCGATCCACGAGACCTCGGCCGAGGCGCTTTCCGGCCTGCCGGGCACGCTCGAATCGGGCGAATTGCTGATCCGCGAGGAAGGCGGCGGCCGCACCCTCTCCACGTCCCTTTTCTCCAGGTGGTCCCGCGATGGCTGATCATTCCTCGATTGCCGCGCCCGGCGCGGTCAGGACCATCACCAGCCTGACCAATCCGACGATCAAGGATATCCGCGCCCTCGCCTTGCCGAAGAACCGCAAGGAGAGCGGCCTCTTCGTCACCGAGGGCATGAAGCTGGTCGCCGACGCGGTCGAGGAAGACTGGCCGATCAAGATTCTCGTCTATGGCGCCAAGGTCGCGGATCATCCGGTCGTCAAGCGCGTCGCCACGACGGCCCACGCGAGGGGCGGTGATGTTCTGGAAGTCTCGGAAGCGGTGCTTTCAAAAATCACGCGCCGCGACAATCCGCAGATGGTGGTCGGCGTCTTCGAGCAGAAGCTGACGCCGAAGAGCGAGATCCGGCCCGGTCCCGCTGGCGTCTGGGTGGCGCTTGAGGGCATCAAGGATCCCGGCAATCTCGGCACCATCATCCGCACGGCCGACGCGGTCGGCGCCGAGGGCGTCATCCTGGTCGGCGACACGGTCGATCCGTTCGGCGTCGAGGCGGTCCGCGCCACCATGGGATCGATCTTCCACATGAAGCTCGCCCGCATGGGCGTCGACGAGTTCAAGGCATGGCGGAAGGGCTGGCCCGGCATCGTCGTCGGCACGCATCTCTCCGGCAAGTCGGACTATCGCACGATCGATTATGACCGGCCGGTGATGCTGTTCATGGGCAATGAGCAATCCGGCCTGCCGGAGGATCTCGCCGCCACCTGTGATCACCTGGTCAAGATCCCGCAGGCGGGAAGGGCGGATTCGCTCAATCTGGCGATCGCCACCGGCGTGATGCTCTACGAGATCCGCCGCGACAAGCTGAAGCTCTGACATCCTGCCGGTGCGCGCGCCCTTGCCGCGAACCGGTGCCCATTTGGCTCGAAAACAATCCGGAACCCGTGATGACGCCTGAGACGGACATCAAGGCCGAGACCGCCGCCGCCCGAATTCCGGGGCCGCTCTCGGCGCTCGGCCTCGCGATCATCGCGCTGACGGTGGTGATCGACCAGGTTTCGAAATGGATTGCCGACGCCAATCTGGTCTACCAGCAGGGCATCGAGCTGGTGCCGAATTTGCTGGCGCTTTACCGCGTCAACAATACCGGCATCGCCTTCTCGCTCGGCGACAGCGCCGACAGCGTCATGCTGGTCGTGCTGACCTCGATCGTGACGGGGGTCGTGCTTTATGTCTGGCGCGGCTCGACCGAGGGCGGCCGCCTCGGCACCGCCGCCTTCGCGCTGATCACCGGCGGCGCGCTCGGCAATCTGATCGACCGCGTCTGGCACGGCCATGTCATCGACTTCCTGTTCCTGCACTGGGGCGCGCGCGGCTTCTTCGTCTTCAACCTGGCCGACGTCGCCCTGACGATCGGCCCGGTGCTGCTCGCCTGGGTCTATCTGTTCCACGGCGGCAAGAAGGCGGGCTGAGCCCGGCCTGCCACCCTCACCCAACCTCTCCCGCAGGCGGAAGAGGGAGCGCGGCGCGAGTTGCCGCTTCTTGCCTGAACCTCCCCCTTGAGGGGAGGTCGAAAACGCCCTTCGCGTTTTCGGGAGGGGGCGGCTGGCGGCCTGCGCCAACAGCCCCTCAAAACACCGTGCCGTCGCTCTCGATCGCGAGCGGCGGGCCGCCCTTGGCGCGCTTTTCCCTGGCGATCCGGCGGCCGGCCGCCCAGGTGCCGCCTTCCAGAACTTTTGCCAAGGGCAACGCCTCCGCGTCGAGCCCGAGCTTTTCGCGGATCAGCGCCGCCGTGCGGTCGAGCAGCGCCACCGTCAGCGCCCGCCATTCGACGATGAACTCGTCGCCCGCCTTCCAGCGCTTGCCTGTCGCGGACGAATCCTTCGGCACCAGCACGCCGAGATCGAGGAACAAGCCGCCATTGCGGTATTCCGGCAGGCCGGTCAGCCCGTCGAGATCGACGACCTCGACGCCGGTCCAGATCAGCGGCTCGATCAGAGAATAGGTCAGCCATTGCGACAGCTTGTGGAACGGCATCAGGCCCGAGGTCGCGTCGTCGGTCGTGAGCCTCCTGTGCTCCCAGGTGTCGCCGAGCGCGACGCCCTCGCGCAGCAGTCGGCTTGGCCAGATCGGCCCGAACGCCTCCAGCACCAGCTCCAGGATCTTTGGCGCGGAGACTTTGCCTTCCTCATCGGCGCTGGCGAGCACCGTGTCGAACAGCCCGCCCGGACGCGCTTCCTCCGTGCCGAACAGGTCGGCGCGGTCGGCGACGACCCGGCCGAGCGCGTTCAGGAGCTTGGCCCGGCCTTCGAGCCCGACCATCGGGTTCTCGGGCGTGACCTGGAATCCCTCGGCGAGGTCGCTTGCCTCCAGCACGGCGAGGGCCGCCGCGTCAGCGCGGAGCGGATCGGCAGGATCCTGCGAGAACAGGCCCGAGGCGAACATGGCGAAGCTCGCGACGCCGAGGCCTTCCGAGCGGGAGAACGTCTCGCCGGTCGCTGTCTCGTGGTAGCGCCAGTCGGGGCCGGCGCCGGCGTCGAGCAGCACGCTGACGATGGCGAGGTCGTAGGCCGCGCGGCCGAAGACGAGTGGATCGGTGATGCCGGCGGCGTCGACCAGCCCGCCGAAGCGGTCGATCTGCCCGGCCTCGAAATGGCGCCAGCGCGCATGGAACGGGATTTCGAGCTCCGGATAGTTCTCGCGGATCGTCTCGATGACGTAGTCGGCAACCGCCGGAAGCTTTGCGAGATCGACGGTGAAATGGTCGAGCTCTCCAGTGATGGCGAGATCGAGCAGCCGGTTGGCGCGCTCGCGCACGGCGCTGGCGGTGAGGAGGGAAGGGATCGAGGCCAAGGGAAGCTCCATGGTCAGGGGGACGCGATTGCCTCGCTCCAATTCCCTCCCCCTTTTGGGGCGGGCTAGGGAGGGCGTACCTGCGCCGTCGTCTCCGATGAATTTATTGGGGCGGCAAACGCCCGGCGTACAGCCGGTACCCCCACCCCGGCCCTCCCCGCAAGGGGAGGGGGAAGAATGAGCTCTCAGTATTTCTCCAGCGAGCGTCCGACGGTATGGGCGAGGTCGTCGGCCGAGGGAGGCGCGTCGGCGCTGAAATAGCCGGCCGCCTTCTTCGCCTCCATCTCGACGCGGGCGTCGATCGGGATCAGCGCGTCGGGCAGCGGCACGCGCTCGCGGATCTCGATGCCGGAGCTGGTGATCGCCTCGTATTTCATGTCCGACATCGAGACGAAGCGATCAATCCGGGTGATGCCGAGCCAATGCAGCACGTCCGGCATCAATTGCTGGAAGCGGGCGTCCTGCACGCCGGCGACGCATTCGGTGCGCTCGAAATAGGTCGCCGCCTGGTCGCCGCCCTGCTGCCGCTTGCGGGCATTGTAGACGAGGAACTTCGTCACTTCGCCGAGCGCGCGACCTTCCTTGCGATTGTAGACGATGAGGCCGACGCCGCCCGCCTGCGCTTCCTTCACCGCCTCCTCGATGCCGTGGATGAGGTAGGGCCGGCAGGTGCAGATGTCGGAGCCGAACACGTCGGAGCCGTTGCATTCGTCATGCACGCGGCAGGCGAGGCGCCGTTTCGGGTCGGCGATCGCGTCGGCGTCGCCGAAGATGTAGAGCGTGATGCCGCCGATCGGCGGCAGGAACAGGTCGAGGTCGGGCCTCGTCACCAGCTCGGGATACATTCCGCCGGTCTGCTCGAACAGCGAGCGGCGCAATTGTTCCTCGGCGACGCCGAAGCGCGCGGCGATGCCCGGCAGGTGCCAGACCGGATCGAGCGCCGCCTTGGTGACCGAGACGTCGCCATTCTCGTGCACGATGGCGCCGTCGATCGGGATGCGCTTCAGCCGGATTGCCTCATGCAGCTCGATCATGGTGAGCCGCGCCTTGGTGACGGCGATGGTCGGCCGGATGTCGACGCCCTCGGCGATGAGATCGCTGAACAGGTCGGCGGCGAGATGGCCGAACGGATCGAGCGAAACGATCCTTCCCGGCTCCGACCATTGCGGATGCGGGCCGATCGTCACCGCCGGCGAGGTATTGCGGAAATCCGGCCGCTGGATCGGGTTCAGCGCGCCGGACGAGACGGCGAGCGCCCGGTAGAGCGAATAGGAGCCGCCATGCGTGCCGATGGTGTTGCGGTCGGAAGGGTTCGAGACCGTGCCGATGACCGGGCCGCGTCGGCGGGGGTCAGGGTCGCCCCAATGGATCGGAAAGCGGACCGGCGCCTGGGCGCCCGGATGCGAGGTCAGGCGGATATGCGTCGAACGGTTGATCGTCATGATGCTCCAACGGCTTGCAAGAGCACGCCAGCATGATCCGTGACGCAGCGGAAGGGAAGAAAATTCGCGTGGTCGCCTCGGCGTCATCCCCGCGCAGGCGGGGATCCATGCAGCCGAAGCACTGGGAGGCCCGCACCCCCGGGAAACCCGGCTGCTGGATCCCGGGTCAAGCTCGGGATGACGGCGAGGGTGGGGGAGGGTGGAGCGAGCCGCCCAAGTCCGACAAAGCCGAAGGAGAGTCCTCCCGGCTCACCGCCATGCGAAGGCAGGATTGGCCCCGTTCTCAGCCCGTGCGGCTGAAGGAGAACAGCGTCTCCTGGCGATAGGTCTCGCCGGGGCGCAGGATCGCGTCCGGGAAGTCCTTCTGGTTCGGTGCGTCGGGGAAGAGCTGCGGCTCCAGGCAGAGGCCGGCATTGGCGCCATAGACCTCGCCGTTCAGGCCCGCATCCCGCGCCTTGATCATGTGGCCGCCATAGAACTGCACGCCCGGCTCGGTCGACAGGATGTCGAGCGCGACGCCGCTGTTCTTCGAGGCGAGGCGTGCCAGCGGATGCGGTGTCGCCGTCTTGGCGCGGGTGACGACGAAATTGTGGTCATAGCTGTCGACCACGCCGTCGCTGCCCTCGCCGACGTGGCGGCCGGCGCGGAAATCGAACGGCGTGCCCGCGACGGGGCGGAATTCGCCGGTCGGGATCTTGCCGGCGTCGACCGGCAGGTAGGTCTCGGCCGGGATCGTCAGCACGTGATCGCGGATCGTGCCGGCGCCGTCGAGGTTGAAATAGCTATGCTGGGCCAGATTGACCGGCGTCGGCTTGTCGGTTGTGGCGGTGATCGAGGTCTTGAGCGTGCCGGGCGCGTCGACCGAATAGGTCAGCTCGACATCGAGTTTGCCCGGATAGCCTTCGTCGCCATCTTCGCCGGTGATGCCGAGCGTCACGCTCGACGCATCGGCGCGAAGCAGCTTCCAGACGCGCGTGCCAAATCCCTTGAAGCCGCCATGCAGATGGTTCGGCGCCTCGTTGGGCGAGACCTGGAACGGCGTTCCGTCGATGGTGAAGCGCCCGCCGGCGATGCGGTTGGCGAAGCGGCCGGCGACGGCGCCGAAATAGTTGGGGTTGCGCAGATAGCCCTCGATCGTGTCGTAGCCGAGCACGAGCGGATGGGGAACGCCGGCGAGCCGGATGTCCTGGATGACCGCGCCATAGGTGAGGATCGTCGCCGTGAGATCGCCGTTCGAGATGGTGACGGCATCGACGGCAGTGCCGTCCGGCAGGGCGCCGAAGGAGCGGGAAGGCATGGGGACGTCTCCGCAGCAGGGTTGGTTAGGGGCAATGGGTCGATCGACCCTCCCCCGGCGGGAGAGGGTCGCGAATGGGCTCAGATGGTCTGGTTGTAGGCGCCGACTTCCGGGTTTTCGCGCAGCGTCTCGTCGACGGCCTTGAACATCTCGCGCATGCGGGCTTCCGAGACGGGGCTCTCGACCACGACGACGAGCTCGGGCTTGTTCGACGAGGCGCGCACCAGGCCCCAGGTGCCGTCCTCGTTGACGACGCGCACGCCGTTGACGGTGACGAGGTCGATGATCTTCTGGCCGGCGACCAGTTCGCCCTTCGCCTGCTTCTCCTGGAAGCGGGCGACCACCTTGTCGATGACGCCATATTTCTTCTCGTCGTCGCAATGCGGCGACATGGTCGGCGAGCCCCAGGTCTTCGGCAGCGCGTCGCGCAGTTCGGCCATGGTTTTGCCGGGGTTACGGTCGAGCATGTCGAGGATGGCGAAGGCCGAGACCAAGCCGTCGTCATAGCCGCGGCCGATCGGCTTGTTGAAGAAATAGTGGCCGGACTTCTCGAAGCCGGCGAGCGCGTTCAGCGCGTTCACCCGCCGCTTGATGTAGGAGTGGCCGGTCTTCCAGTAGTCGGCCTTGACGCCGTTGGCGATCAGCACCGGATCGGTGGCGAACAGGCCCGTCGACTTGACGTCGACGACGAAGGTCGAGTTCGGATGCAGCGCCGAGAGGTCGCGCGCCAGCATGACGCCGACCTTGTCGGCGAAGATCTCCTCGCCGGTATTGTCAACGACGCCGCAGCGATCGCCGTCGCCGTCGAAGCCGAGGCCGACCGCCGCGCCATGCTCGAGCACCGCATCGCGGATCGCGTGCAGCATCTTCATGTCTTCGGGGTTCGGATTGTAGCGCGGGAAGGTGAAGTCGAGCTCGGCGTCCATCGGGATCACCTCGGCGCCGATCATCTCCAGCGCCTTCGGCGCGAAGGCGCCGGCTGTGCCGTTGCCGCAGGCGGCGATCACCTTGATCGGGTGCTTCAGCTTCGGCCGGTTGGTGATGTCGGCCATGTAGCGGGCCGGGTAATTGTCGTGGAACACATACGAACCGCCACCAGCGAGGTCGAAGCTCGCCTTGAGGACGATTTCCTTCAACCGGCTCATCTCGTCGGGGCCGAAGGTCAGCGGCCGCGCCGCGCCCATCTTGACGCCGGTCCAGCCATTCTCGTTGTGCGAGGCGGTGACCATGGCGACGGCCGGCACGTCAAGATCGAACTGGGCAAAATAGGCCATCGGCGTCACCGCGAGGCCGATGTCGTGCACCTTGACGCCCGCCGCCATCAGGCCGGTCACGAGCGCCAGCTTGATCGAGGCCGAGTAGGAGCGGAAGTCATGGCCTGTAACGAGCTCGCGCTTGACGCCCATCTCGCCGAGCAGCGTGCCGAGGCCCATGCCCAGCGCCTGAACGCCCATCAGGTTGATCTCGTCGCCGAACAGCCAGCGCGCGTCATATTCCCGGAAGCCGGTCGGCTTCACCATCGGCTTCGATTCGAAATCGTAGGTGTTGGCGACGAGCTTGGGCACCGGTGTCGGAAACATGGGAACTCCCGTTCGAAAAGGTGGATTGGAGATTGGCGCGGAAATCGTTGCCAAATCAACACCACAACCGCGCAACCCGAGGGACAACGTGCGGATGCAGCGCCGACGATAGGATCGCGACTGCGTCGCCAGTATGTCGGGCGGAGGCGGCGGGACCCTGTCGGGCGGGTAAACCCACAGCCGATTGCGTGGTTCCCCCGGGAGCCATGGACGCGGCCCCGCCATGACCTCGCCGCTGTGCCTTGACGCTTCCCCGCGCTCGCCCCTAACGTCCGCCCGCCTTACTGGATCCGATCCTTCCCGATCGCATGGAGTGCCCGCGCGTGGCCAAGAAGCTCATTCTCGACGTCGACACCGGAACCGACGACGCCGTCGCCATCATGCTGGCGGCGCTGCATCCGGAAATCGAGCTGGTCGGCGTCACCACCGTCAACGGCAATGTCGAGGTCAAGTTCTGCACCGACAACACGCTGCGCGTGCTCGACCATATCGGCCGTTCCGACATTCCGGTCTATGAGGGCTCGAACCGCCCCCTCGTGCGCGACAATTTCCCGGTGGCGCGTGGCGTCACCGACCAGGCGTCGAAATTCCATGTCGAGACGCTGCCGGTGCCGGCGGCGAAGTCGAAGAAGGCCGCCAAGGGCGCCGTCGACTACCTGGTCGAGACCTATCGCAATGCCAAGGATCCGATCGCGCTGATGCCGGTCGGACCGCTCACCAACATCGCGGCAGCGCTCGCCGCCGATCCGGATTTCGCCAGGCGCGTGCCGGAGCTGATCATCATGGGCGGCGGCCACGAGATCGGCAACATGACGCCCTCGGCCGAGTTCAACATCTGGGCCGATCCGGAAGCGGCGGCCCGCGTGCTGAACGCCGGCTTCGAGAAGGTGACGCTGGTGACGCTCGACGCGACGCACCGGGCGCTGGTTTCCTATGCCGATTGCGACCGTCTCGCCGCGCTCGGCACGCCCGCCGGCCAGGCGACGTCGGACATCGTCCGCTTCCGCATCGAGATGCACGACATCGCCCAGAAGATGGATGTGCTCGGCACGGCGCCGGTGCATGACGCCGTCTGCGTCGCCTATCTGGTCGATCCCGCGATCCTGACGACGCGCCGCCATCACGTCGACGTCGAGACGGGTGGCGCGCTGACCGTCGGCCGCACGGTGATCGACACGCATTTCCGCGGCAACCGAGAGCCCAATGCCGATGTCGCCTTCGACGCGGATCCCAAGCGCTTTGTCGACATGCTGGCCGAGATTTTCGCCCGCCCGCATGGCTAGGGCGTTCGCCCTCGGAAGGGAGCGGCGGCGGGACTACCCCCGCCGCACCACCTTCTCCGATGGCACGTCAAAATGCTGGATGCCCTTCTTCGCCGCCTCGTCGAGCGCGTCCTCGTAGCCGGCATCGGCATAGCGCAGCACGCCGAGCGAGGTGTCGTTGGTGAGCGCCCGCGCAAGCCGTTCGCCAGCGGCCGGTGTACCGTCGGCGACCAGCGTGACGCCGGCCGAGGTCATGTAGCCGGCATAGCCGCCGCCGCCCGAATGGACGGTGACGAGATCGGCGCCGGAGGCGGCAAGCGCCATGGCGTCGAGCAGCGGCCAGTCGGCGATGGCGTCGGAGCCGTCACGAAGGTTCTCCGTCATGATGTTGGGATGCGCCATCGCGCCGGCGTCGAGGTGGTCGCGGGAAAAGGCGATCGGGCCGGAGAGCGCGCCGGCCGCGACCATGTCGTTGACCGCGAGCGCCAGTTCGGTGCGCGCGCCGTGGCCGAGCCAGGCGATCCGCGCCGGCAGGCCCTCGAACGGCACGTTCTCGCGCGCCAGCCTTATCCAGTTGGTGACGATCGGGTTGTCGGGGAAGCGCTCCAGCACGAGATCGTCGATGCGGCGGATGTCTTCCGGGTCGTTTGAAAGCGCCATCCAGCGGAACGGCCCGATGGCGCGGGCAAACAGCGGCCGCAAATACGCCTCGGTGAAGATCGGGATGTCGAAGGCGTTCGCCACGCCGGCCTCGCGGGCCTGGGTGCGGATCAGATTGCCATTGTCGAACACGACCGAGCCATGGCGCCGGAAATCCAGCATGGCGCGGACATGCGGGACGATCGAGGCGCGCGACAGCGCCATCAGCCTGGCCGGGTCGGACTGGCGCAGGGCCCGGACCTCGGCCAGCGGAAGGCCGGCCGGGACATAGCCATAGACAAGGTCATGCGCCGAGGTCTGGTCGGTGACGATATCGGGATAGATGCCGCGCCGGACAATCTCGGGATAGATCTCGGCGGCGTTGCCGACCAGGGCGACGGAGAGCGGCTCGCGATGATGGCGGGCGTGGGCAATCCGCTGCAGGGCGGTGTCGAGGTCGGGCGCGATCTCGTCGACATAGCCGATCGCCTTGCGCTTTTCCGCCCGCTCGGGATCGACGTCGACGGTGAGGATGGCGGCGTTCGCCATGCGGCCGGCGAGCGGCTGCGAGCCGCCCATGCCGCCGAGCCCGGCGGTCAGGATGAAGCGGCCCCGCAGATCGCCGCCGAAATGCTTCTCGGCGATCCGCATGAAGATCTCGTAGGTGCCCTGGATGACGCCCTGGCTGCCGATATATTGCCAGGCGCCGGCCGTCAGCCCGCCCCAGCAGATCAGGCCTTTCTGCTCCAGCTCGTAGAAATATTCCGCCTTCGCCCATTGGCCGACGATGTTGCAGTTCGCCATGATGACGATGGGCGCCTGCACCTGCGTGCGCAGCAGGCCGATCGGCTTGCCTGACTGGACGATGAGGGTCTGGTCCTCGTCCAAGGTTTTCAGCGCCTGGACGATGGCGTCATGCGCTGCCCAGTTGCGCGCCGCCTTGCCGAGGGCTGCGTAGACGATCAGGCTGTCCGGGTCCTCGCCGACCGAGAGCACGTTTTCGAGCAACCGCAGCAGGCCCTCCTGCCGCCAGCCCTTGCAGCGGAGCGTCGTGCCCGAGGTGACGGGATAGCGCGGGTTCCTCATCACGTCTCGCCCTTCATTTCTTGCCCTTCCGCTTCTTCCTGGTCTCTTCCTCGAACACGTAGCGGGCGATCTCGATGCCCATCGCCGCCTCGACCGGCGGATAGACGGACGGATCGAGCACGCCGGCCGAGAGCGGGATGATCGTCTTCGGCACATGCAGCACATGCACGTTCATGCCGACATGCAACTGGCCGACCGAGAGCGGCTCGCCGTCCTTGTCGAGCGTGGTGATGACATCCGGGAAGGTGGCAATCCGTGTGCCGGCGGCGTCGTCGATCGCCATGTATTCGTTCATGACATGCAGCGTCGTCGCCTTGTCGCCGCTGCCGATCACCACCGTGCCGATGTCGAAGGCGGCGTTGGTGTAGACAACGTCCTTGCGGGCGATGCGGCCGGAAACGGCGATCGCGCCGCCCGTCACCTTGCAGATCGCGTCGATGACGGCGCTGCCGCCGCCCTTGCCGGGGCCCTTGCCCTCGGCGGCGAGGATCGCCTCGCCGAGCGCCAGCGCCATCGAGATGCCGCCGAGCGCGGCGTTCTTCCGCACATAGCTGGCGCGCACCGGATTGCGGGCCGAGGCGATGAAGCCGCCCGACATGTCGGAGGCGGTGCGCAGGATCGGCGAGATCTTGGCGGTGGCGCCGCGCACGGCCAGCTCGATATAGCGGTTGTCGGCGCGATTGCCGCCGACCGCGGTCTGGATCGTCGGCTCGGGCGAGGCGGCGAGGCCGATCGAGCCCATGTCGCCGGTCGGGTGGGCGCGGATGTCGCCGACGGCGTCGAGCACCTTGGTGCCGAGGATGGCCGAAGGCAGCCAGCCGTTCAGCGTCGAGGAACGGCCGTTCTGGCCGACCATCAGCGCCGCCAGCGGCTCGCCAAGGGCTTCCTGCAACAGGCGCACCGCCTTGACGTAGTCGACGCCCTGCATCTCCCATCGCGTCGTGCCGGCCGGCGCGCCGATGGCGGCGGCGGTGGCAACCCAGTCGTCCTTCTCGAGCTCGTCAAGCGTGACCAGCTCGGGCCGGCCGATGCGCACGGCCGCGAGGCCCAGCATGCGGCCGTGATCGGCCCAGCCGCCGCCGCCCGCCGCGTAGACAGAACCGCCGCGAACGGCGGCTTCAACGTCCTTCTCGGTCAGGATGCGGCCCATGGCGGAAGTTCCTTTCGGGAGCGTTTCGAGCGAATTGGACACCGGGTCGCGGGCAAGAAACCGCGGCCCTTCCTGGTTCTAGGCGAGGGCCTTGTCGAGGCGGAGCACGGCTTCGTAGAGGACGGCGGCGCCGGCGGCGATCTCGCCTGGCTCCGACCATTCGTCCGGCGTGTGGCTGCGGCCGTCCTTCGAGGGAATGAAGATCATCGCCGAAGGGGCGATGCGCGAGAACCAGGCCATGTCGTGGCCGGCGCCCGACGCCATCCAGTGGGTCGTGAGGCCGAGCGCCCCGCTCGCATCCTCCAGCACGTCGAGCAGGCGGGGATCGGATAGCGCCGGCAAGGCGTCGGACAGGATGCGGAATTCGCTGATCCGCGTCGCCGTTCCGGACATCGCCCGCGTCAGCAGCGGGCGCAATTCCTCGACGAAGCCCTGCAGAAAGCCGCGCTCCTCGGCGCGCGCGTCGAGCAGCAGGGTGACCCGGCTCGGCACGACATTGGCGGCATTCGGCTCGATGCGGAATTCGCCGACGGTCGCGACGAAATGGCCATGGCCGGCGGCCGCGCGGCGGCGCGCATCCTTGGCGATGACCGAGACGGCCGCGGCGGCGCCGACCAGCGCGTCCTGGCGCAGCGTCATTGGCGTCGTGCCGGCATGGTCGGCGCGTCCCTCGATGACGATCTCGATCCGCGTGATGCCGGCGATCGCGGTGACGATGCCGATGTCGCGGCGTTCGTCCTGCAATACCGGCCCCTGCTCGATATGCATCTCGAGATAGGCGGCGATGTCGTCGCGCTTTGCCGTGTCGAGCTCGTCGACGTCGCCGCCCATGCGGTCGATCGCGGCGGCGAGAATTTCGCCGGTCGGCTCCGAACGGGTCAGCTGCTCTTCCGAAAGCTGGCCGGCAATGGCGCGGCTGCCGATGCAGGAGAGGCCGAAGATCGACACCTCCTCGGCCAGGCAGTCGATCACCTCGAAGGCATGATCAAGCTTCGCGCCGTGGCGCGTGAGGCTGCGGGCGACGGCGATCCCGGCCATCACGCCGGCCGTGCCGTCGAAGCGGCCGCCATCTGGCACGGTATCGCTGTGCGAGCCGATGACGATCGTCTTGGCGTCCTCGGTCCGGCCCTCGCGCCGGCCGATCAGATTGCCAGCGGTATCGATGCGGACGGCGAGCCCGGCGTCGCGCATGCGCTCGGCGACGAAGGCGCGACCTTCCAGGAACATCGGCGAGAAGGCGCGACGCGTCCAGGGCCGGTCGGCGTCGGTCAGCGCGGCGAGTGCCATCAGATCGTCCCAGAGCCCGGTCTCGTCGATGGGCAGATTGGCGCGCATGGTGCGGATCAGTTTCCGATCGGCAGGGTGGCCGGCGGTCGCACGAACCGGCCCGATCCGGGTTCGGCCAGCACGTCGCGTCCGTCGAAGGCCAGTTTCCCGCGCAGGAACGTCGTGCTCACGCGCCAGGGGAGCTCGATGCCGTGATAGGGGCTCCAACCCACTACATTATGCCCACTCGCGCTGGCGTCATAGAGCAGCGGCTCCGGCGTCAACACGGCAATGTCGGCGTCCTTGCCGATTTCGAGCGCGCCCTTCTCGTGATCGATGCGGAAGTGCTTCGCCGGGTTCGCCGCCATCAGCCGGGCCGCCCAGGTCAGCGGGATGCCGCGCTCGAGCGCGCCCTTGACGAAGAGGGGCAGCATCACCTCGAGTCCCGGCACGCCGGAGGCATTGTCCAGCATGGCCGGCTTGGTCTTGCGGTCCTCCGACCACGAAACGTGATCGGTCGAGACCAGCGTGACATGGCCGAGGGTCACCTGCCGCCACAGCGCCTCGACCTCGGCGCGCGGCCGGATCGGCGGGTTGATTTTCGCCTTGCCGCCGAGGCGGCGGACGTCGTTCTCCTCGTCGAGCGTCAGATAGTGGATGCAGACCTCGACGGTTGCGGCAAATCCCTCGGCGCGGTAGCGCGCTGCGAGTTCGGGCCCGCGCGCCAGGGAAGAATGCACGACATGGGCCGGGCAACCCGTCAGCGCGCCGGTCTCGAAGATTTCGACATCGGCGAGAAGCTCCGTGATCGGCGGCCGTGACAGGCCATGCGCGCGCCAGTCGGTGACGCCCGAGGCCCGGACACGGGCCATATGCGCATCGACCGCCTCGTGGATCTCGTTGTGGACGCCGGCGGTGAGCCCTGTCGGGGCGATGGCGGCGAAGCAATCGGCGAGCAGCGCCGGCGGAATGCGCGGAAAGCGTTTGGCGTCGGTGCCGAAGGTCGAGAATTTGAACGCGGCGACGCCGGCCGCCACCATTTCGGGAATGCGGGCCGGGCCCTCCTGCGGGTCGATCGTCCCATAGAGAGCATAGTCGACGCGCGCCTGCGGTGAGGCATGGGCGATCTTCCTCGCCACGGCCGCGGCGGAGCAGACGAGATTGCCCTCGTCATAGGGCATGTCGACGATGGTGGTGACGCCGCCGGCCGCCGCCGAGCGGGTCGACCAGAGGAAGTCCTCCTGGTCCTTCTGGCTCAGCGAATGTACCTGCGCGTCGATGGCGCCAGGCAGGATCAGCGCCTCGCCCAGCGCGTGCTTTTCGCGCGCTGCCGGAGCCTCGCCCTGGCCGATCAGGGCGATCTTGCCGTCGCGCACCGCGACGAAGCCGCCGGGGATGATCCGATCGGCGGTGACGACGGTTCCGGAGAGGACGAGATCGAAATCGCTCATGGCTGCTTCCTCGGGTTCGGCGCCCCGGCGGGGGGCTGGGCCCATGAACACGGTCGACGTTGGATCCCGGCCTTCGCCGGGATGACGGCGGAGAATGACACGCGCGCCCGCCTCATCCCGTAACCTCCGCCAGCCGGCCCGTGCGCCGGGCGACGCGGCGTTCGAGGATCGCCAGGGCGTCATAGAGCAGTACGGCGAGCAGCGCGACGATGATGCCGCCCTGCAGGATGAAGGCGGTGTTGGAGGTGAGCAGGCCGGCGATGATCACCTCGCCGAGCCCCTTGGCGGCGACGGTCGAGCCGATCGTCGCCGTCCCCATGTTGATGACGACCGAAAGTCTTATGCCGGCGAGGATGACGGGCAGCGCCAGCGGCAGCTCGACGCGAAAGAGCTGCTGGTTCGGCGACAGGCCCATGCCGCGCGCCGCCTCGACGACATTGCCGGGCACTTCCTTCAAGCCGGTGATCGTGTTCTCGAAGATCGGCAGCAGCCCATAGAGCACAAGCGCGATCAGGGTCGGCTTGACGCCGAAGCCGACGACGGGAACCGCGAGGGCCAGCACGGCGACGGGCGGGAAAGTCTGGCCGATATTGACGAGGCTGCGCGACAGCGGCAGAAACTCCGCCCCCATCGGCCGGGTGACGAAGACCCCCATGACCAGCGCCAGCGCCGCGCCGATCAGGCTTGCCACCGCGACGAGGCCGAGATGGGCGAGCGTCAGGCTGAGCAGGCTCGACTGGGTGTAGATCGCCGGCGCGTTGTTTTCGGTGAAGGGCTTCAGGATCGGCTCGAACCATTCCGGCCTGAGAACGAGCGCCAGCAGCAGCGCCAGCGCCGCCAGACGGGCGACAGGACCGACAAGACGGCTCATGCCGGGCCGCTCGCATGGGCGAGAAGGGATTGGAGCGAGATCTTTCCGCGCACCGTGCCGTCACCCGCCGTGACCGGCAGCGCGTCGCGTCGGTGCCAGAGCAGTTCGGAAAGCGCATCGCGCAGCGTCGCCGTTTCCAGGATTGGCGGTCCCTCGGCCGTGCCCGGTTCGACGATCGAGGCGACCGGGGAGAGCGACAGCAGACGGAACGGCCGATCGACGCCGTCGACCAGTTTTTCCACGAAGCCGGGGGCGGGGTTGGCGAGGATCTCGGCCGGCGGCGCATATTGCAGCAGCTTGCCGCCATCCATGACGGCGATCTTGTCGCCGAGATGGATCGCTTCCTCCATGTCGTGGGTGACGAGCACGACTGTGATTCCGAGCCGCTGCTGTACGGCGAGCAGGTCCTCCTGCGCCTTGGCGCGGATGATCGGGTCGAGCGCGCCGAAAGGTTCGTCCATCAATAGCAGGCCGGGTTCGGCGGCGAGGGCGCGGGCGACGCCGACGCGCTGCTGTTCGCCGCCGGAAAGCTGGTGCGGGAATTTTTCGCGAAAATCCTCCGGCTTCATGCTGAAGAGGGACAGAAGCTCGTCGACGCGCCTGGCGACGCGCGAAGAGTCCCAGCCGAGCAAGGTCGGCACGGTGGCGATGTTGCGGGCAACCGTCCAGTGCGGGAACAGGCCGTTGCCCTGGATGACATAGCCGATGCCGCGCCGGAGTTCCTCACCCGAGACCGAGGCGGTGTCCTTGCCGTCGATCAGGATGGTGCCGGAGGTCGGCTCGATCAGCCGGTTGATCATGCGGAGGGTCGTCGACTTGCCCGAGCCGGAGGTGCCGACGATCACCGTGATGGTGCCGCGTTCGACGGAAAACGAGACGTCGTCGACGGCGAGCTGTTCGCCGAAGCGGCGACTGACATGGTCGAGTTCGATCAAAGCCGGCGCCTTTCGGTGAGTTCGATGACCGCGTCGAGCAGGATGGCGGCGGTGAAGGCGAGCGCGATGGTGGGGACCGCGCCGAGCAGCACGAGGTCGGTCGCCGCCTGGCCGATGCCCTGGAAGACGAAGGTGCCGAAGCCGCCACCGCCGATCAGCGCGGCGATGGTGACCAGGCCGATATTCTGCACCAGCACGATGCGGATGCCCGTCAGGATGACGGGGAGCGCCAGCGGCAGCTCGACCTGGAACAGGCGCTGGAAGCGCGTCATGCCCATGCCCTCGGCCGCCTCGACCACCGAGCGGCGCACCTCGCCGAGGCCGACTACCGTGTTGGCGACGACGGGAAGCAGCGAATAGAGGAAGAGCGCGATCAGCGCCGGCGCCGTACCGATGCCGCGAATGCCGAGCTGGGCGGCGATCGGGAACGAGGCGGCGAATAGGCTGAGCGGCACGATCATCAGCCCGTACATCGCCATGGACGGCACGGTCTGGATGATGTTGAGGACCGGCAGCGTGATGCCGCGCAGGGTCGGGTTGCGGTGGCAGGCGATGCCGAGCGGCAGGCCGACGACGATCGCCGCGGCGAGCGAGCTGACGGCGAGGAGGATGTGCTGCCGCCCCTCGCGCCAGAACTTGTCGGCGTTGGTGGCGTATTCCTTCAGGATCGACAGCCCGTCCCAATGGCCGGAGCCGAGGATCAGCGCGACGGCGACCGCAGCCCCCGCCAGCATGCCGAGCCGGGCGAGCGGGCCGAGCCTCAGCTTGGCGATGGCGTCGGTGGTCAAGACCGCGAAGGCGAAGGCCATCAGCCAGAAGCCGGAGGCCGGCGAAACGCGCGCGAAGGTATTGCCGGGCGGCACCACGGTCGCCGGCACCAGGCCGATCAGCAGCGCCAGCACGAGCAGCGAGACGATGCCGGTGGTGAGCCGCAGCCAGGCGTTCGTGCGCAGCACGGCGACGATGGTGGCGATCGACAGGATGCCGATGCCGATCGCCGCCCACAGCGTCGGCAGTGATCCAGCGAGGCTCAGCCCCTGGCCGGAGATCAGCCGGTTCGGCTTCAGCGTGGCAAAGGGTTGCCAGTCCATGCCGGCGACGGCGATCAGCGCCACGACGACGCCGACGCGGTCGAGCCGCGCGGTGAGCGGGACGGGTGGGGCGGCGGTCTGGCTGGCGTCCGTCAAGCCGGTTGGTTCCCTTCGGGGGCTGCTGTCTCGGCCAAATCGGGGCGCCGAAGGATCGGCGCGGCGCGAAGCAGGAGCTTAGGGCCAAATCCCCTTGCCGCAAGGTGATATTGGCTAACGGGAGGTTAACGGGGCGGGCCCTGTTAACCCCCGGACGGCAACCGCGTCGGCGCCGCCCGGTTTCACGTGAAGCGTCGTCCGGTTTAGCGCCGGACCTACTTCAGAAGGCCCTTCTCGGTCAGCCAGCTCTTGGCGACTTCCTTGGCCGGCTCGCCGCCGACCTGGATGCGGCCGTTCAGTTCCTGCAGCGTCTTGAGGTCGAGCGCGGCGAACACCGGCGTCAGGACCTCCTGGATCTTCGGGAACTTCTTGAGCACTTCCTCGCGCACGATCGGCGCCGGCGCATAGACCGGCTGCACCGCCTTGTCGTCGTCGAGCACGACGAGGCCGGCGGCCTGGATGGCGCCGTCGGTGCCGTAGACCATGGCGGCGTTGACGCCGTCGGTCTGCTCGGCCGCCGCCTTGATCGTCGCCGAGGTGTCGCCGCCCGAGAGAACCAGCAGCTGGTCCGGCTTCAGCGCGAAGCCATAGGCGGTCTGGAAGGCCGGAAGCGCGGCCGCCGAATTGACGAACTCGGCCGAGCCGGCGAGCTTCACCTTGCCGCCGCCGGCGACCCACTTGCCGAAATCCGACAGCGATTTCAGATTGTTGGCGCTCGCTACCTCGCCGCGCAGGCCAATTGCCCAGGTGTTGTTGGCGGGCGAGGGCGCCAGCCAGACGATCTTGTTGGCGTCATAGTCGAGGGTCTTGGCCGCGTCATAGCCCTTGGCGGCGTCCTTCCAGAGCGGATCGTCGGCCTTGTTGAAGAAGAAGGCGGCATTGCCGGTATATTCCGGATAGATGTCGATTTCGCCGGCCGTGATCGCCTTGCGCACCACCGGCGTGCCGCCAAGCGAGATGCGGTCGTCGACGGAAATCCCGTTCGCCTCGAGCACGAGCGCGATGACGTTGCCGAGCAGCGTTCCCTCCGTGTCGATCTTCGACGAGACGACGACATCGGCCGCCCGCGCCGCGCCGATCGAGGCGAGGATCGTGGCGGCGGCCACGATGGTCTTCAAGGCTTTCATGGCAGGGTCCCTCTACTGTCGGTTGATCTGGTCGTCCCGATTGTTCTTAGGGTGACGCTGACGTCAATGCGAGAAAATGAGTTCGTCGGTTGTGATGGATTCGTAGAAATTCCTGACTGTTTCCAAGAGCGCCGGCTGGAAAAGGTTGCGTTCGATCGTCTCGATGTCGAGCGACAGCGCGCGATCTTTGTCGAGGAAAGCGACTTCCGAACGAACCGATCCGTGCACGATCGCCACCAGCCCCGTCGGTTTCAGCCCCTGCATGTCGAGCCCCTGGGCGGCCAGCAGGGCTTCGATCGCCGTCATCATGCGGAGCGCGGTGATCTGGCGGTTGAGCCGCTCGACGATCAGCGGCGCGAACATAGCCTCGTCCTCCATGCCGCCGGCGATCAGGAGCGGCATGGCCGAGACCGGCGCCAGCTCCGCCATGACGCGGCTGGCGAGATCGCCGGCGAGCTTGACCAGCGGCCCGAAGCCCGTGGCGTCGGTCGCCTCGGAGACGAGATTGGTCGGCAGCAGGCCGCGCCCGCCATTGGCGATCAGCACGATGCGGTTCAGGATGTTGCGGGCGAGATGAGCGAGGCCCGGCCCGACCGATTGCAGCGTCAGCGCCAGTTCCAGCGGCAGCGAGCCGCCCGAGGTCATCGGAATGCCGTCGATGACGACGGGGTTGTCGTCCGGCCGCGCCGTGGCCGCTTCGACGGCCGCGGCGGCAAAGGCGACGACCCCGGCCGAGGCGCCGAAGATCTGCGCCATCATCCTAAGGCTGAGCGGGTCATGCAGATGGGTCGCCGGCGTCCAGGGGAACGCCTCCGCGACGGCGGTGAGCACGGTGCCGGCGGCGGCCTCGCGAGGCGAGCCGATCCGCACGGCCACCCGCCAGGGCTCGGGCGAGGCCCGCAGCGCCGCCGCCGCGCTCGATCCGGTCGCCATGGCGACGCGCACCGTCTGGGCTGCCTCGATCAGGGTCGCCCCGGCGCTGGCGATCGTCAGGGCGTTGGTGCTGACGGCGGAGAGCGCGTCCTTCAGGCGGAACACATGCGGCGTGAGGCCCGCCTCGCGCAGGGCGACCTCGGCCGGTTTCAGCACGCCGCGATGGAACACCTGGCCTTCGCCGGCGAGCGCCGTCGCCACCTGGCTCATCAGGCCGATATCGGCGGCGCCGATCGAACCGAGGCGGCGTACCACCGGCACGATGTCGGCGTCGAGCGCCGCGACATAGGCGCGGACGAGATCGGGGCTGCAGCCGACCATGCCGGAAAGCGCGGTGTTGACGCGAATGGCGATGCCGGCGCGGACGATCTCCGGCGCCAGCGGCTCGCCGACGCCGAAATGATGCGCCCGGACCAGGTCGGTGCGATCGGCGGAGGTGGCAAGCGCGACCGCGCGGTCCTTGATCGCGCCGACGCCCGTCGTCACGCCGTAGAGCGGCCGGCCACCCTCGACCGCGCCACGCACCGCTTCATAGGCGTTCTGGACTTCGACGAGGCGAACCTCGCATGGCACCACATGCAAGAGACCGCGCCCGATCAGCGACAGGGTCGACAGGCGGAGGGGGGAACCGTCCAGGATCACGGTATCACGCTGCGAGCCGGTCGCGTCTCCCAGCATTATCTCGGCGGTAGGTGGCATGATGTCCTTGGGTTGCATGGTCCGCTTCGCCCTGGCACAGCTTAGCTCAAATTTGCGGCAGGCGATCCTGTCTCGCGGAAACGATCCGCCGGCCGAGCGGGGGACCGTGACGCAATTGATCCTCGCGCGCCGCGGGGCCATCATCGCCATCCCATTCGAATCGAGTTCCAAGGACGAACACCGTGATCGACAGCCTGATCGACAGTTCCGATGTCGCGATACCGATCCATGCGGTGGAGCCGGACGGCTTGGAGGCTCTCCTCGCCTCGCTCGGCGAGATCGAGGCTGCGTGGGCGCGGTCGACGGGTTTCGACGCGGCGGCCGGCGCCGTTACGATCATCGCCGACGCGAAGGGCGTCATCGGTCGCGTCCTGTTCGGGCTCGGGCGGGCCGACAGCCGTCGCCTCGCGCCGCTGATCACCGGCAAGCTGCCGAATATCCTGCCGCAGGGCGACTATCACTTCGTCAGTGATCTTCCGGATCCGACCCTCGGCGCGCTCGGCTGGGCGCTCGGAAACTACCGCTTCGAGCGCTACAAGACCAATGCCGCCCCGGTGCCGAGGCTTGTCGTCCCGGCCGGCGTCGACGCGCCGAAGGCCCGCAGCATGGCGCGTGCGATCACTATGGTGCGCGATCTCGTCAACACGCCGGCCAGCGACCTCGGCCCGGCCGAGCTTTCTGCCGCGATCCATACGCTGGGCGCCCGCTTCGGTGCCACCGTCAGCGAGATCGTCGGTCGCGATCTGCTTTCCTCCAGCCTGCCGATGATCCACGCGGTCGGCCGCGCCGCTGATGCCGAGCGCGCCCCGCGCCTCGTCGATCTCGTCTGGGGCGATCCCGATCACCCGAAGGTGACGTTGGTCGGCAAGGGCGTGACCTTCGATACCGGCGGTCTCGACATCAAGCCGTCAAGCGGCATGCTCCTGATGAAGAAGGACATGGGCGGAGCCGCCAACACCATGGGCCTCGCCCACATGATCATGGACGCCAAGCTGCCAGTCCGGCTGCGGCTGCTGGTGCCGGCGGTCGAGAATGCGATTTCCGGCCCCGCCTTCCGGCCGGGCGACGTGCTGCGCTCGCGCGCCGGGGTGACGGTGGAGATCGGCAATACGGACGCCGAGGGCCGGCTGATCCTCGCCGACGCGCTGGCGCTGGCGGCGGAGGAGAATCCGGCGCTTCTGGTCGATCTGGCGACGCTGACGGGGGCTGCCCGCGTGGCGCTCGGCCCCGAGCTGCCGGCGATCTTCACCCATGACGACAGTCTCGCCGCCGATCTCGCCCGCCATGCGGAGGAACGCTCCGATCCGCTCTGGCGGTTGCCGCTCTGGGCGCCCTATGAGGCGATGATCGATTCCAAGATCGCCGACATCAACAATGCCGGCGCGGGCGGTTTCGCCGGTTCGATCACCGCGGCGCTGTTCCTGGACCGGTTCGTGCCCAAGACGATCCCCTGGATCCATGGCGACATCTATGCCTGGAACCCTTCGGGCAAGCCCGGCCGGCCGGAGGGCGGCGAGGCCCAGACCATCCGGGCCCTGTTCGCGCTGATCCAGCAGCGCTTCGGCACGGTTTGATCGGGTCGGAAAGCGACGGAGTGTTGACGGTGGTGCATGCCGTTCGACGGGATCCGCCCTTGTGGGAGACGTCAGGCCGGGCTTAAATAGAACGGGTCCGAAACGATCAGGGATGAGGGAGCCATTCATGCCCGTCGAACTCAGGCCGACGCAGGCGCTTCGCCTCTGGCATGATGTGACGCTCGACCTCGTCCGTGACGGCGAGCATGATCTTTCGGCGCGGCAGATGGCCGTTCTGCTCACCGTCTATCTCGAAATGCCGCCGCACACCGTGCGCGGTCTGGCCGCCAAGCTCGGCGTCACCAAGCCGGCGATCACCCGGGCGCTCGACACGATGGGCCGACTCGGTCTGGTCAGTCGCCACCGCGATGCCAAGGATCGCCGCAATGTGGTGATCCAAAGGACCGTCGCTGGCGCTCTCGCCGTCGAACGCCTGGGCGATGTCGTCATCGCCCGCCACAAGGAATTGCCGCTGTGACACTGGATCCCCGCCTCAACGCATTTCGCACGGATCTCGCCGATGCCAGGCTCAAGGGGCAGGTGGAGGCGGCGCGCTTCGTCGCCGGAGAACGCAGGCGCGTGACGGCGCCCCTGGCCGTCATTCGCCGGGCGCCGCAGCCGGACGCTCCCATCGACAGCGAGGCCCTGCGCGGCGAGACGGTGCGCGTCTTCGAGACGACGACCGAAGGGTGGTGCTGGGTCCAGCTTGAGACCGATGGCTATGTCGGTTTCGTCGCCGCCGATACGGTCGGCCCGCTCGATCCGGAACCGACGCACCGGGTGACGGCGCTCCGCACCTTCGTCTATCCGGCTGCCGACATGAAGCTGCCCCCTGTGGCGACCCTGTCGATCGGCAGTCGCCTGGCACTGGGCAAAGCAGCCGAGACGCGGGGAACCCCCTATTTCTGGCTGGCCGACGGCTGCGGCGCCGTCGTCGCCCGCCATGTCGAGGCGCTGGACACGCCGCCCCAGGCGGATTTCGTCACGGTGGCGGAACGGTTTGTGGAAACGCCCTATCTCTGGGGTGGCCGCTCGGCCTTCGGCATTGACTGTTCCGGACTGGTGCAGCTCTCGCTGGCGATGACTGGCGTTTCCGTACCGCGCGACACCTATCAGCAGCAGGGCGCGATCGGGGAACCGGTGGCAGGCGGTCTCGATGGAGGTCTGCGGCGTGGCGACCTGATCTACTGGCAAGGCCATGTCGGCATCGTGAGCGACCCGGCCACGCTGCTGCATGCCAGCGGCTATCAGATGTGCGTCGTTTCGGAGCCGCTTGAGGACGTACTCGCCCGGTATGGCCGATCCGGCAAGGTGGTGGCCGCGGTAAGGCGACCCTAGCGGCGGGCTCCGGGCCGCCGGGCTTTTTCAATTCCGGTGAAGTACGTACCTCATTTGAGGTATGTTGTTCCCGCCCGTTTCGCTTAATCTCCTTCCCCATGGGTCGGGGATAAGCGGAGAAACGGGAATGCAGGCAACAGCCCGGTACATCGAAGAACTGTCGGAGCAATTGAGCCTGCTCGCGAAACGTCACGAGTTTCACGATCTCGCCTATCTGCTCAAAATGGCGTCCGACGAAGCTCGCACTACCGTCGCCCAGGGCGCTGGCAAGGAACTGGCCGAGCCGTCGGAGGGGCCTGAGCCCGTCGGATGCCTAGCTCGCGCTGATCTCGCTTAATACCCGCGCGAAACGTCGACCAGATTGGGCAGCGACCCGCCCGCCTCGAAGGCGAGGATCTGGTTGCGGATGCCGTTGGCGAGAACACTTGCCTCGCTCGACGCCGCGACATGCGGCGTGACGACGACGCGGGGGTGATCCCAGAACGGGCTGTCGGCGGCAAGCGGCTCGGGCTCGAACACGTCGAGGCTGGCGCCGATCAGCCGGCCGTCCTCGAGAGCGGCGAGAATGTCCGCCTCGACCTGCAGGCCGCCGCGGCCGCCATTGATCAGCACGGGCCCACCGAGGGCACCATCGCTGGCCAGGCGATCGAACACCGAGCCGTCGAGGATGCCGCGCGTCTCCGGCGTCAGCGGCACCAGGGCGACGAGGATGTCGGTGCGGCCGAGAAACGCCGTCAGCCCGTCCTCGCCGTGGAAAGTCTCGATGCCAGGCACATTCTTGGCCGAGCGGCTCCATCCGGCAACCTGGAAGCCGAGGCGTGCCAGCACGGTCGCCGCGTCGCGGCCGAGCTCGCCGAGACCCATGATGCCGACGCGGACATCATTTGCCACCGGCTGCCGCAGCTCGCGCCAGATATGCGTCGCCTGCTGGCGGGCATAGGCGAGGTGCTGGCGGTGGTGCAGCAGCACCTGCAGCGTCACCCATTCGGTCATGCGGGTGGTCAGGTCCGGATCGACGACGCGGACGATCGGCACGTCCGGCAGCGCCTCGTTGCCGACGACATGGTCGACGCCGGCGCCGAGCGAGAACACGGCCTTGAGGTTCGGCAGGTTGGCGAAGGCCTCGGCCGGCGGCCGCCAGGCCAGTACGTAGTGGATGGCTGCCGGATCGGGGACGTGCGGCCAGATCGCCAGCGGCCGCTCCGGCTCGCCCGCGAACGGGACGGCCCAGGGCTCGGGCGCCCAATTGCCGGAAGCGATCAGGACGCCGGGGAGTGTAGTCTTGACGGTCATTGCGAAACGATGCCTTCCGGGGCCGTCTCGATCGAGAAGGCGGCTGCGATCAGGGCTCGGGTATAATCGGTTTCCGGCGCAGTGAAGATCTGTTCCGACGTGCCGCGCTCGACCACCTTGCCGCCGCGCATGACGATGACCTCGTTGGCGAGCGCCCGCACGACCTTGAGGTCGTGGCTGATGAACAAATAGGCGAGGCCGTGCCGCTTCTGCAGGTCGCGCAGGAGGTCGACGACCTGGGCCTGCACCGACATGTCGAGGGCCGAGGTCGGCTCGTCCAGCATGACGAATTGCGGCTCGAGCACCATGGCGCGGGCGATGGCGATACGTTGGCGCTGGCCGCCGGAGAATTCGTGCGGATAGCGGTGCCGGGTCGCGGGATCCAGCCCGACTTCCTCGAGCCCCTGCGCCACTTTTCGTTCCCGCTCCCGGAAGGAAAGCTGCGGTTCATGCACGCGCAGCCCCTCGGCGACGATCTCGCCGACCGACATGCGCGGGCTCAGCGAGCCGAACGGATCCTGGAAGACGATCTGCATATGCCGGCGCAGCGGCCGCATGGCCTGGAAACCGCGCCCGTCGATGCGCTCGCCCTTGAAATCGATCGCGCCCTTCGAGCCGATCAGCCGCATCATGGCGAGGCCGAGCGTGGTCTTGCCGGAGCCGGATTCGCCGACGACGCCGAGCGTCTGGCCGCGCCGGACGGCGGCGTCGATGCCGTCGACCGCCTTGATGTTGTCGACCGTGCGCCGGAAGACGCCGCGCTTGATCGGGAACCAGACCTTGAGGTCATGCGTGGCGACCACGACCGGCGCGGTTTCGTCGGCCGGCGGCGGTGCGCCCTTCGGTTCGGCCGCCAGCAGGTGCTTGGTGTAGCTGTGCTGCGGATGGTCGAAGAGCTCCCGGGTCGGCCCCTGCTCGACGATCTTGCCCTTGGTCATCACGCAGACCCGGTCGGCGATCTTGCGCACGATGCCGAGGTCGTGGGTGATGAAGAGCAGCGCCATGCCGGTGCGGGTCTGGATCTCCTTCAGAAGCTTCAGGATCTGCGCCTGCACGGTGACGTCGAGCGCCGTGGTCGGCTCGTCGGCGATCAACAGGTCCGGCTCGTTGGCGAGCGCCATGGCGATCATGACCCGCTGCCGCTGGCCGCCGGAAAGCTGGTGCGGATAGGCGTTGAGGCGCTTCTCGGCGTCGCGGATGCCGACTTCGGCCAGAAGCTCCAGGATGCGCTTCTCGGCCGCCTTGCCTGACATGCCGCGATGAATCTTGAGGATCTCGCCGATCTGCTGCGAAATCGTGTGCAGCGGATTGAGCGAGCTCATCGGTTCCTGGAAGATCATGGTGACGTCGTTGCCGCGTACCTTGCGCAGCTCGCGCTCGCTAACCGTCAGCAGGTCCTTGCCGTTGAACAGGATTTTTCCCGTCGGATGCTCGGCAGAGGGGTAGGGCAGCAGCTTCAGCACGGAGAGCGCCGTCACCGACTTGCCGGAGCCCGATTCGCCAACGAGGGCGACCGTCTCGCCGCGACCGACGGTAAACGAGATCCGGTCGACGGCGATGGTGCGCGTCTCGCCCTGCAGGAAGTGGACGGAGAGGTCCTCGACGGAGAGCAGAGGGTTCGCGGACGGATCGGCGTTCATGGTCTGGGTCTTGTCCATCATCTCAGCCGAACGTCTTTCTGGGGTCGAAGGCGTCGCGAACGGCCTCGCCGATGAAGACCAGCAGGCTCAGGATCACCGAGATGACGACGAAGCCGGTCAGGCCGAGCCAGGGTGCCTGCAGGTTATTCTTGCCCTGCGCCAGCAGCTCGCCCAGCGACGGCGAGCCGGGCGGCAGGCCAAAGCCGAGGAAGTCGAGCGAGGTCAGCGTCGTGATCGAGCCGTTCAGAATGAAGGGCAGGAAGGTCAGCGTCGCCACCATGGCGTTGGGCAGCACGTGGCGCATGATGATGGTGCGGTTCCTGACACCGAGCGCCCGCGCCGCGCGCACATATTCAAAGTTGCGGGCCCTCAGGAATTCGGCGCGCACCAGCCCGACCAGCCTGACCCAGGAGAATAGCAGGAGGATTCCGAGCAGAACCCAGAAGCTTGGCACCAGGATCGAGGCCATGATCAGAAGGATGTAGAGCTCGGGCAGCGAGGTCCAGATGTCGATGAAGCGCTGGAAGATCAGGTCGAGCCAGCCGCCGAAATAGCCCTGCACCGCGCCGGCGAGGATGCCGATCGCCGAGGAGACGATGGTAAGCACCAGGCCGAACAGCACCGAGAGGCGGACGCCGTAGAGCAGGCGAGCGACCACGTCGCGACCCTGGTCGTCGGTGCCCATCCAGTTGAAATTCCCGAGCGTGCAGTTGGGATCTTCATTGCCGAGCGGATAGGCGCGGCAGCGATCCTCCTTCGGAATCATCCACCAGGGCGGCGCCGGCGCTGGTGTCGCCATCTCGTTGTTGACCGTGTCGTAGGAATAGCGGATCGGCGGCCAGATCATCCAGCCATTGGCGTTGATCTCTTCCTGGATGAACGGATCGCGAAAATTGGTCGTCGCCAGGAAGCCGCCGAATTTCTCCTCCGGATAGTCGGCGAAGACCGGCAGCAGCAATTCGCCCTTGTAGGAGGCGATCAGCGGCCGGTCGTTGGCGATGAAATTGGAACCAAGCGTCAGGCCGAACAGCGCGAGAAACAGCCAGAGCGACCAGTAGCCGCGCCGATGCGCCTTGAAATTCGCCCAGCGGCGGAGGTTGAGCGGCGACAGCGCCAGACGGCCTGGCTCGATCTCGCGGGCCTGTGCGGAAACATCGGTCACGTCAGACATCCCGCCGTTCGAAATCGATGCGAGGATCGATCCAGGTGTAGGTCAAATCGGAGAGCAGGCCGATCACGAGGCCCATCAGCGAAAAGATGAACAGGGTCGCGAACACGACCGGATAGTCGCGGTTGATCACCGATTCGAAACCGAGCAGGCCGAGCCCGTCGAGCGAGAAGATCGTCTCGATCAGAAGCGATCCGGCGAAGAAGGCCGAGATGAAGGCGCCCGGGAAGCCGGCGATGACGATGAGCATCGCGTTGCGGAAGACGTGGCCGTACAGCACCTTGCGTTCCGACAGGCCCTTGGCCCGCGCCGTCACGACATATTGCTTGCGGATTTCGTCCAGGAACGAATTCTTGGTCAAAAGCGTCGTCGTCGCGAAGGCGGAGAGCGACATCGCGGTGATCGGCAGGGCGATGTGCCAGAAGTAATCGACGATCTTGCCGCCGAGCGACAGGCTCGAGAAATTGTCCGATGTCAGTCCTCGCAGCGGGAACCAGTCGAAGAAGCTGCCGCCGGCGAACAGGATGACCAGCAGGATCGCGAACAGGAAGCCAGGGATCGCATAGCCGACGACGATCACCGCCGAGGTCCAGATATCGAAGCGCGCACCGTCGCGCACCGCCTTGGCGACGCCGAGCGGGATCGAGATGCCGTAGGAAATCAGCGTCATCCACAGCCCGAGCGAGATCGAGACCGGCATCTTCTCCTTGATCAGGTCGAGGACGCGGATATCGCGGAAATAGCTCTGGCCGAAATCGAAGCGCACATAGTTCCAGATCATCAGCCCGAAGCGCTCCAGCGGCGGCTTGTCGAAGCCGAACTGCTTTTCGAGCTTGGCGATGAATTCCGGGTCCAGGCCCTGGGCGCCGCGATATTTCGACGAGACCGGCGCGCTGCCGAGCGTTCGGTCAGTGCCGCCCATGCCGGCATCGGCGCCGCCGCCACCGCCGATACGGCTGGTCGCGGAGACGTCGTTGCCCTGCAACTGGGCGATGACGCGCTCGACCGGGCCGCCCGGCGCGAACTGGATGATGATGAAGCTGATCGCCATGATCCCGAAGATCGTCGGGATCATCAGCAGGAGGCGTCGGAAAATATAGGCTGCCATCTGTCTTCCTAACCAGCCTTGCCGATGGCGGCGGCCCGCTCGGGGTCCTGCCACCACGTCATTTCCGGTGAAAAGCCGTAGTCGGGTTTCGTCTCCGGCCAGCCGAACTTGTCCCAGACCGCGACGCGGTGCGCCTCGGAAAGCCAGGCCGGAAACCAGATATGCAGGGATCGCAGCACGCGGTCGAGCCCGCGCATCAGCGTCACCAGCTCGGCGCGGTTCTGGACGTTCGCCGCCCGCGCCACGAGAGCGTCGACCACGGGGTGCTTGAGACCGGCAAGATTGGAGCCGCTCGGAAGATCGGCGCTGACCGAACCGAAAATCTGCTCGATGCCGTCGATCGGCGTCGCGTCGAACATGATGCGGTGGGCCATGATGTCGAAATCGAAGGCGTTCTTGCGGCTTTGATACTGTGCCGCGTCGACCATCCGCATCGAGGAGGGGATACCGATCGCCTTCAAATTCTCGATCAGTGGCGACAGCACGCGCTCGAAGGCCTGCGACTGGATCAGGAATTCGAGCGTCAGCCGCTCGCCGGCGGTGTTGACCAGCTCGTTGCCGTGGCGCTGCCATCCCGCTTCCGCAAGCAGGGTCGCTGCCTGGCGCAGCAGCTTGCGGTCGCGCCCGCTGCCGTCGGCCTCTGGCGGCATGACGGCGGGGCCGAAGGCCTCGGCCGGCAACTGGGCGCGGAACGGTTCGAGCAGCGCCAGTTCGTCGGCGTCGGGCGGACCGCTGGCGGCGAAGTCCGAGAACTCGAAGAACGAAGTGGCGCGGACATAGAGCCCGAAGAACAGGTTCTTGTTGGTCCAGGCGAAATCGAGCGCCATGCCGATCGCCTGCCGTGTCCGCGGATCGGCGAACTTGGCGCGGCGCAGGTTGAAGAACCAGCCATACATATCGGCCCGGCGTTCGGCCGCGAAGGTCGGCTTCCGGACGCGGCCGTCGCGCACTGCCGGGAAGTCATATCCGGTCGCCCAGGTCTTGGACGACACTTCCTCGCGGAAGGTCAGTTCTCCCTTGGCGAAGGCTTGGAACTGCACCTCGTTGTCCTGGTAGAACTCGACGCGGATGCGGTCGAAATTGCCGCTACCAAGCGCAACGGGCAGGTCCTTGCCCCAGTAGTCCTCGACCCGCTGGTATTCGATCGAGCGGCCGGGGCTGATATTGCCGACACGATAGGGACCGGATCCGAGCGGCGCGACCATCGTGGAGGCCTCGAAATCCCGGCCGGCCCAGTCGGCGCGCGAGAAGATCGGCAGGGTCGAGGCGACGAGGATCGGCACCTTGCGGTTCTGCCTGCCCGAGAACACCACGGTGACCTCGTGCGGACCAGTCGCAGTGACCGAGACCATCTCCCGGATCGACTGGGTGATGTCGGGATGTCCCTTCTCCTTCAGGGTCTCGAAGGAGAAAACGACGTCGTCGGCGGTCAGCGGAGTGCCGTCGTGGAAGCGGACATTCTGGCGCAGCGCGAAGACGTAGCGGTTGCGATCCTCCGAAACCGTCACGCTCTCGGCGACGAGGCCGTAGACCGAGTCCGGCTCGTCGGCGGCGGAGGTCATCAGCGTGCTGAAGCAGAGCTCGATGCGCGGCGGCGCATCGCCCCGGAAGGTGAATCCGTTCAGCGTGTTGAAGGTGTAGGCGTTCTGGTTGTAGTACCAGCTCGGCGCGGAAAAAATGAAGCTGCCGCCCTTCGGCGCATGCGGGTTCAGATAGTCGAAGTGCTTGAAATCGGCCGGATATTTGAGGTCGCCGAAAACGGAAAGGCCATGCCGGCCGGCCGCCTCCGCCGCCTGGGCGCCGCGTGGCGAAAGCCCGATCACCGGCAGGAAGGCGCCGGCCGCCGCGCTGGCAAACAGGGCGCGACGGGTCAGGCCGTGTCCACGGTTCGCGTCGCTCAACGCTCGGTCGCTCAAGGATGGCTCACTCAAGGCTTGGCCCCCAGGGCCTTTTCCTTGGCCGGGTCGATCCACCAGGAATAGACGTCGATGCCGACATATTCGGGCTGCTTTTCCGGAATGCCGAACTTGTTCCAGTAAGCGACGTTGATGGTGTCGCTGAACCATTGCGGCACGACGTAGTAGTTCCACAGCAGCACGCGATCGAGCGCATGGGTCGCGGCGACCAGATCCTCGCGGTTGGTCGCGAACACGACCCGATCGATCAGCTTGTCGATCGCCGGGTTCTGGATGCCCATCAGGTTGCGGCTGCCGGGCGTCTTGGCGGCGGCCGAGCCCCACATCTCGCGCTGCTCGTTGCCGGGCGAATGCGACTGCGCGATCACGGTCGAGACGACATCGAAATCGAAATCGTTGACGCGGGCGACATATTGCGCGGTGTCGACAACGCGCAGGCGGGCGTCGATGCCGATCCGCTTCAGATTCTGGATATAGGGGGCGACGACGCGCTCGAAGGAGGGATCGCTTTCCAGGAACTCGATGGTGAAGGGCTCGCCGGTCTGGGCGTTGACCAACTTGTTGCCATTCAGCACCCAGCCTGCCTCCTGCAGCAGGGCGACGGCGCGGCGGAGATTGTCCCGGAAGGCCTGCGGTGTGTCGTTGACCGGCAGCTTGAATTCCTCGGTGAAAACCTCCGGCGGAACCTGATCGCGGACGGTTTCGAGGATCTCCAGTTCCTTGCCCTGCGGCAGGCCGCTGGAGGCGAGGTCGATGCCGGCGAAATAGCTGTTGATTCGCTTATATTTGTCGAAGAACAGCGTGCGGTTCATCGTTTCGAAGTCGAAGACGTAGTTGAGCGCCTGGCGGACGCGCGGGTCCTTGAACTTGTCACGCCGCTGGTTGAGCACATAGCCCTGCATGCGGCCCGAGGAGGCGAGCGGGAAGGAGCGCTGTATGACCTTGCCGTCCTTCACGGCGTCGAAGTTGTACTCGGTCATCCAGCGGCCGATGCGGTTTTCCTGCCGGTAGTCGTCGAGGCCACCCTTTTTGAAGGCTTCCCAGCCGGCGTTCGGATCGCGGTAGTAGTCGACCTTGATGCGGTCGAAATTGTTACGGCCGACCTGCGTCGGCAGGTCCTTGCCCCAATAGTCCTCGGCCCGCTTCCAGACGATCTGCCGGCCTGGGCTGACGGATTCGATCTGGTAGGCGCCGGAGCCGAGCGGAATCTCCAGCGTCGACTTCGAGATGTCGCGCTTCTTGCCGCTCGCATCCGTGCCCTCCCACCAGTGCTTCGGCAGCACGGCGAGATCGCCCATGATGTTCGGCAGCTCGCGATTTCCCGGCTTGTCGAAGGTGAACGTCACCTCGCGATCCCCGGTGATCTCCGCCTTGACCACGTTGGCGTAGTACTTGTTGTACATCGGGCTCTGCGCCTTCAGGGTCTCGAACGACCAGATGACGTCTTCCGGCGTGATCGGCTTGCCGTCATGCCAGTGCGCCGCCGGGTTCAGGCGGAACTTCACCCAGGCGAAATCGTCGGGATAGCTCATCGCCTCGGCGATCAGACCGTAATTGGTGCCGGGCTGGTCGGTCGCCTGCTCCATCAGCGTGTCGTAGAGCAAGCCGCCACCGAAAGCCGCGAAGCCGGAGGCCGGGGTACCCTGCACGATATAGGGGTTCAGGCTGTCGAAGGTGCCGACGGCGGCGCTGTTGAGCGTGCCGCCCTTCGGCGCATCGGGATTCACATAGTCGTAGTGCTTGAAGCCGGCCGGATATTTCGGCTCGCCGATCAGCGAGGTCGCGTGGCGCCAAGGCGCGGCGCCCTCCGTCGTCTCGGCCGCCATGGCGCCGGTCGTCGCGGGTAGCAGGAGCGACAGGCTGAACAAGGCGGCGGCGACGAGCTTCATGGGCGTGATTCTCCAGCTGACAACTCACATTACTAAGGCGGATTGCGCGCAGGGCAACTGCTGCGTGATCAACGCCCGGAGCGACATCGCAACAGAAAAAGGCCGGAGGATGATCTCCGGCCTTTCGTAGTGTGTCAGCAGTGACGGATGGCGCTTACGGCGTGGCGGGCTGCGGCGCGGCCGGCTCGGCGGGAGCCGGGGCTGCGGGGGCAGCCGGAGCCGGGGCAGCGGGCGCCTCGGGGGCAGCCGGCGCTGCCGGGGTCTCGGCCGCCGGAGCGGCGGGAGCCGCAGGCGCGTCGGTTGCCGGAGCCGCCGGAGCGGCCTCTGCAGGGGCAGCCGGAGCTTCTGCCGCGGCCGGAGCCTCGGCGGGAGCGGCTGCCTCGGGCTCGGGCAGCGGAACCGGGCTCTCGGCCAGCGTGCGGAGGTAGGCGATCAGGTTGGCGCGGTCCTCGGACTTCGAGATGCCGGCGAAACCCATGGCCGTTCCGGGCATGTCGGCCTTCGGGCTCTTCAGGAAGGTGTAGAGGTGCTCGTAGGTCCACTTCTTGCCTTCGTCATGCGCGGTCTGCATGACGCCGGAATACTTGAACCCTTCGACCGAGCCGATCGGGCGATCAATGATGTTGTAGAGGTCCGGACCGACCTTGGTGCCGGCGCCCTCGACGAAATTGTGGCAGGCGGCGCACTTCTTGGCGACGGCCTCACCGGCCTCGACCTTGGCGCTGGCCAGCAGAACCGCGACAGGCGGCTCCTGCGCGGCCGCGGCGCCAGCGGCCCCACCGGTCGTCTCTTCCGCGACTTCGATGACGAAGCCCGGCTTTTCCGGCACGGCCGGCGCATAGATCACTTCCGAGAAGATGCTCAGCGACATCACTACCAGAAGCGTAAACAGGACCGCACCGACGATCTTGTTGAGCTCGAAAGAATCCATCGGTCTTGGCCCCAGACGCTTCGATTAGGCTATAGGAACCGGCAGCCCCCGTGGCGCCATGTCCCCCTCTCATGTGGCGCGGAAACTACAAGCTTTCCAGTGTTGGGTGCAATACGTATGAACGCCTCATGATTGAGACGTTTTGCCACCTGCATGCGTCGCCTGTCGAACTAATCAAGGAAAACCTGATGCGTTCCGCCTCCGAGGCCCTTGTTCTTATCCCCGCTCGCATGGCCGCCACCCGGCTGCCGGGCAAGCCTTTGGCCGATATTCACGGCATTCCGATGATCGTGCATGTCTGGCGGCGCGCCGCGGAGGCGAGAATCGGTCCGGTGGTGGTGGCGACCGACGACGCCGGCATCGCCGCGGCCGTCCGCGCGGCCGGTGGCGAGGCGGTGATCACCCGGGCGGACCATGAAAACGGCTCGGCGCGCATCCACGAGGCGGCGCAGATCGTCGATCCCGAGCGTCGCTACGACGTCATCGTCAATGTCCAGGGCGACCTGCCGACGATCGAGCCGGCTTCGGTCGCCGCCTGCTTCGCGCCGCTCGCCGATCCCGCCGTCGACATCGCGACGATCGCCGCCGTGATCGACCGCGACGAAGACCGTACCAATGAGAATGTCGTGAAGATCGTCGGCTCGCCGCTCGCGGCCGACCGCTTGCGCGCCCTCTATTTTACCCGCGCCACGGCGCCATGGGGCGAGGGGCCGCTGCTGCACCATATCGGCCTCTACGCCTACCGGCGGGCGGCGCTCGATCGCTATGTCGCCTTGCCGCCCTCCGTGCTGGAGAAGCGCGAGAAGCTGGAGCAGCTCAGGGCGCTCGAGGCCGGCATGCGCATCGATGTCGCGATCGTTGACGCCGTCCCGCTCGGTGTCGATACTCCCGCCGATCTCGAAAGGGCGCGCACCCTGCTCTCCGCCCCGGATGACGCCGGCCGCTAGACCGGCGGCAAACTTGAACAGAAGTCTCAGCCACATGAAGAAGATCGTGTTCCAGGGCGAGCCTGGCGCCAATTCCCACATCGCCTGCGCCGACGTCTATCCCGACTACGAGGCCGTGCCGGCGCCCACCTTCGAGGATTGCTTCCAGGCGATGTCGCGCGGCGATGTCGACCTCGCGATGATTCCGATCGAGAACTCGCTCGCCGGTCGCGTCGCCGATATCCACCACCTGCTGCCTGATTCGGGCCTGCACATCATCGGTGAGTATTTCCTGCCGATCCGCTTCCAGCTGATGGCGCTGAAGGGCGCGACGCTGGAGACGATAAAGACGGTCGAGAGCCATGTGCATGCGCTCGGCCAGTGCCGTCGCATCATGCGCGAGCATGGCTATCGCGCCATCGTCGCCGGCGATACGGCTGGCGCGGCGCGGATCATCTCCGAGACGGACGACCTGACCCGGGCGGCCCTGGCACCGCGTTTCGCCGCCGAAATCTACGGCCTCGACATCCTGGCCGAGAATGTCGAGGACGCCGCCCACAACACGACGCGCTTCGTCATCCTGTCGCGCGAGCCGGCGCATGCCGCCTATGGCGCAGGGCCGGTGATCACCACCTTCGTCTTCCGCGTCCGCAACATCCCGGCCGCGCTCTACAAGGCGCTCGGTGGCTTTGCCACCAACGGCATCAACATGACGAAGCTCGAGAGCTACCAGCTCGACGGCCGCTTCTCGGCGACGCGCTTCTATGTCGATGTCGAGGGGCATCCCCAGGATTCGGGCCTCGCCCATGCGCTGGAGGAGCTCGCCTTCTTCTCGGCCGAGCTGCGGATTC
The DNA here is from genome assembly GCF_000380505.1 of Kaistia granuli DSM 23481. GTDB lineage: Bacteria > Pseudomonadota > Alphaproteobacteria > Rhizobiales > Kaistiaceae > Kaistia > Kaistia granuli. The sequence continues at coordinate 83,017 of NZ_AQYH01000016.1, forward strand.
TGGGCGTCTATCCGGCGGCGCCGTTCCGCGCCGACGTCGTCGCGCCGCGCTAGGTTCCGACGGATCTGTCTCGAAGGGCGCTTGCCGTGGCAGGCGCCCCTTATCGTGGGGGTCAGCCGCCTTCGACCCAGGCGCGGATCAGCGTATGGGCGATCGCCATGCGTGGCGGCGTCGAGAGGCCGTCCGGATGCTCGCCGTCCAGCATGGCGCGAGTCTCGTCGCGCGAGAACCAGCGGCAATCCTCCAGCTCTTCCGTATCCGGCACGATGTCGGTCGAGATCGCCTGCGCGATGCAGCCGATCATCAGAGACATCGGGAACGGCCAGGGCTGGCTGGCGTGATAGGCGACGCGGCCGATCCGGATGCCGGCCTCTTCCTGGATTTCGCGCCGGACCGCGTCCTCGATCGTCTCGCCTGGTTCGACGAAGCCGGCGAGGCAGGAATAGGTGCCAGGCGCGAAGCGCGCCTGCCGGCCCATAAGGCAGCGGTCGCCGTCGACCGCCAGCATGATCGCCACCGGATCGGTGCGCGGAAATTTCTGCAGGCCGCAATTCGGGCAGTCGCGCCGGTAGCCGCCCATGGCCATGGTCGAGCGCGTGCCGCAGCGGCCGCAGAAACGGTTGGCGGCGTGCCAGTGCAGCAGGGCGCGGGCCTGCGCCAGCGCGCCAAGCGTCGCCGGCTCGACCGTATCGGCGAGAATGCTGCCGGAAAATGCGTTGATCGCCAGCGTCCGCAGCGGCACGGCATGGAACGCGTCGACATCGAATGAGGTGTCGCTGCCGACGATCGCGGCGATACGCGGCGCCGAATTCTCCCAGCCGAGCAGGATGGCGTCGTCCATGGCGGCTCCGAGCGCCTTCGCTTCCTTCAGGCTGAACAGGCTCTCCGTTGCGCCGCCGGCCCGGATCATTGCCTCGTCGCCGCGCAGCAGGTAGACGCGCGCGGTCGGATCGGCGAGGGCGGCGGCGAACGTCGATTCGTTGCGCGCCTCGCTGCGGCGGTCGAGCGAGTTGCCGGAGAATCCGACCAAGGTGCTGGGCTCGACGGGGGGCAATCGGTCGAAGAAATTGCGGGTCATGGTGGTGCTGCTATGTACGGGAAATGGCGGCCGACGGGGCGCCGACTCGAAGGCAATTCGTTGATTACGCCACAGACCTTTTCACCGCGATAGCCCCCGGGCACGGTTCGGGCTTGCCATTTCGATCGGGAACGACGATATGTCTCCGCGGGAGGTTGGTGGTGGACGAGCCACTCGCCAATCGGGTCAGGTCCGGAAGGAAGCAGCCCCAACGAGCCACGGCACGGGTCGCGTGCCAGCCTCCTACCTTTTCCCCAGCCATCGCGTCAGCCTTGATGATCAGCCGGGCGCGCCCACCAGGGTGTGCTAAGGTTCGGAAAGGCTTGCCCGCGAGGGCGGCCAGGGTTTGGTGCAACAGCAGGACTACAACGGGCGACGCATGGACGGCGGCGATCTTTCCAGCACCCCGAAGGATGGCGCGAACGGCGCCTATCGCGTTCTGGCGCGCAAATACCGGCCGAAGAGCTTTGACGACCTCGTCGGCCAGGAGCCGATGGTCCGCACGCTCAAGAACGCCTTCGAGACGGGCCGCATCGCGCAGGCCTACATGCTCACCGGGGTTCGCGGTGTCGGCAAGACGACGACGGCCCGCATTCTCGCCCGTGGCCTCAATTATTCCATCCCCGGCCAAATCGACCGCCCGACCATCGACATGCCCGAGCTTGGTGTCCATTGCGCCGAGATCATGGAAGGCCGCCATGTCGACGTGCTCGAGATGGACGCGGCGTCGAACAACGGCATCGACAACATTCGCGAGATCATCGAGGCCGTCCGCTACAAGCCGGTCTCGGCCCGCTACAAGGTCTATATCCTCGACGAAGTGCACATGCTGTCGGGCGCGGCCTTCAACGGCCTGCTGAAGACGCTCGAGGAGCCACCCGAGCATGTGAAGTTCATCTTCGCGACAACCGAGATCCGTAAGGTTCCGGTCACGGTGCTGTCGCGCTGCCAGCGCTTCGACCTGCGCCGGATCGAATCGGACCGGCTGATCGGCCTCTTGCGGTCGATCACCGAGAAGGAGCAGGTCTCGATCGGCGACGATGCACTCGCCATGATTGCCCGCGCCGCCGAGGGGTCTGCGCGCGATTCTCTGTCGCTGCTCGACCAGGCCATCGCCCATGGCGCCGGCGCGATCTCCGCCGAGGATGTGCGCGGCATGCTCGGCCTCGCCGACCGCGCCCGCGTCATCGATCTGTTCGAGGCGTTGATGGGTGGCCGCATCGCCGAAGCGCTGGCGCTGCTCAAAGAACAATACGACATCGGCGCGGACCCCGCCGTCGTGCTGCAGGATCTTGCCGCCTTCACCCATGCCGTGACGCGCTTCAAGGTCGTGCCGGATAGCGGCGAGGATGCCGCTCTGCCGCAGGACGAGCGGACGCGCGGTCGCGCATTCGCCGAGACCGTATCTCTGCGCGTGCTGGCACGCGCCTGGCAGATGCTCCTGAAGGGCATCGAGGAAGTCTCCAGCTCGAGCCGGCCGCTCGCCGCCGCCGACATGGTGCTGATCCGCATCGCCCACGCCGCCGACCTGCCGACGCCGGACGAGGCGTTGCGCCTGTTGAAGAGCGGCAGCTTCGCCGCGTCGTCGGCCTCCGCGCCGCCGATATCGGGCGCGTCGGGCTCGGCGCCCCAGGGCGGCCCCGTCGGCCAGATGCGCACCATCGCTAGCGCCGCGCCGATGCCGACCATGGCGATGGCGCAACCCGCCGGTGTGCCGCAGGCCAAGGCCGAGCCGGCCGTCCGGTTTCAGCGCTTCGAGGATCTCGTCGCCTATGTCGGCCTCAAGCGCGACATTCCGCTGAAACTGGCGCTTGAACAGCAGGTCAAGCCGATCCGCTTCGAGCCGGGCCTGCTCGAATTCGAGCCGACAGAGGATGCGCCGCGCACGCTGGCGCAGGATCTCGGCCGCAAGCTGACCGACTGGACCGGCGAACGCTGGGTCGTGGCGCTCGGACGCGGCGCAACGGAAATGACGATCGCCGAGGCGCGCAATTTCGCCAGGGACAAGGCGCGCTCGGACGCCGCCGCGGACCCGCTCGTCGCCGCCGTGCTGTCGCGCTTTCCCGGCGCCAAGATCGTCGATATCCAGATCCGTGGCGGCGAGGCCGATATCGGCCTGCCGTCGCCGGCCGTGCCGGTCGAGAATCCGGACGAAGCGCCCGATCCCGACGAAGATTGATTCATTGAACTGAAGGAGTGACCCATGCGCGACATTCTCGGCATGATGAGCAAGGCCAAGGAACTGCAGTCGAAGATGCAGGACATGCAGGCCGAAGTCGCCACCATCGAAGTGGAAGGCTCCGCCGGCGCCGGGCTGGTCACCGTCGTGATGACCGCCAAGGGCGATCTGCGCAAGCTGACGATCGATCCGTCGCTCCTGAAGCCGGAAGAGGTCGAGATCCTCGAGGACCTGATCACCGCCGCCCATGCCGACGCACGCGCCAAGGCCGAGCGCACCATGGCCGACAAGATGCAGGAACTGACGGGCGGCCTCGGCCTGCCGGCCGGCCTCAAGCTGCCGTTCTGATCCTTCGAAATCGGCGGGCGGATGTCGATCATTCGCCCATTCCGACGCCCGGTCTCGGGCGACTACGATTTCATCCAGCCAAAGCGCATTCATGTCTCGCAGCACTGCCGGTCCCGAGATCGAACGCCTGATCCAGCTTCTCGCGCGGCTGCCAGGCCTCGGGCCGCGCTCGGCGCGCCGCGCCGCGCTGGCGCTTGTCAAGAAGAAGGACCAGCTGCTGGTGCCGCTGGCGGGCGCGATGACGGTGGCCGCCGAGCGGATCCTGACCTGCTCTACCTGCGGCAACATCGATACCGCTGATCCCTGCACCATCTGCAGCGACCCGACGCGCGACGCCAGGACCATCGTCGTCGTCGAGGATGTCTCGGACCTCTGGGCGCTGGAGCGGGCTGGCGCCATCAAGGCGCGCTATCACGTCCTCGGCGGCACGCTGTCGCCGCTCGACGGCGTCGGGCCGGATGATCTCAACATCGATACGCTGGTCCAGCGCTGTTCGACGGGCGAAGTCTCGGAAGTGATCCTCGCGGTCAACGCCACCGTCGACGGCCAGACCACCGCGCATGTCATCACCGACCGGTTGACCGGCACGCCGGTCAAGGTCTCGCGCCTCGCCCATGGCGTGCCTGTCGGTGGCGAACTCGACTATCTCGACGAGGGTACGCTCGCCGCCGCGATCCGCGCCCGCACGCCGTTCTGACGGCCTCGCTCGCTTTGACAGGAGAACCCCTTATGCCGTCCGAACAGCCTGTTGCCGCGATCCTTCTCGAAGCCCATCGTTTCTGGTTCGAGGAACTGGTCGCCGGCATCGAGGCGCCGGCCGAGCGGGTGAAGGTGTGGTTCTCCCGCCATGACGCCACCGACGAGGCCTGCCGGCAGCGCTTCGGCGATCATCTCGACGCTGTCGCTGAGACGGATTGGCCGTTCGAGACGCTGTCGCCGGCGGCCGGCATCGGCTTCGTCCTGTTCCTCGACCAGTTTCCGCGCAACCTCTTTCGCGAGGACGGCCGGGCCTATGCGTATGACGCGCGCGCTCGCGCTGCGGCGCGTCGGCTGATCGAAAGCGGCGTCGGACGCTTCACGCCGATGGAACGCGTCTTCCTCTATCTGCCGTTCGAGCATAGCGAGGAACTGGCCGACCAGGACAATTCGGTCGCCCTCTACCAGGCCTTGCTCGCCGAAATGCCGGAGGCCGAGAAGGGCACCTATGCCTCCTTCCTCGACTATGCCGAAAAGCACCGCGACGTGATCCGCCGTTTCGGGCGCTTCCCGCATCGCAACGCCGATCTCGGCCGCGTTTCGACGTCGGAGGAAGCTGAATTCCTCAAGGACGGGCGGGGCTACTGATCCGCCACCGGCAACGGATCACCGGGATTGCGGCAAAGCCGATCTGACCGGCGAAACCGAGTATGCCGGGCCAGGTGGCATAGGCCGCCAACTGATCGGCCGCGGGCCGGCCGAAGCCGAGGCGCCCGAGCGCGAATTCGGCGGCCAGCAGCAGAAGCAGGGCGACGACCCCCATGCCGATATCGGCCCCGTGTCGCGCGGTGACCTGCGATCGCCGGAGAATATGGCCGCAGACAACCCACGCCGCGGCGAGCATGATGGGCAGCTCCAACGCAACGGCCGTCAATGCGCCTATCCTGGGCTCCAGCCAGAGGACCCGGACGGTGCCAAGCACGAAGCCGATCGCGAAGACGACCGCAAAGTAGATCGCTGCGGACCGGATTGGGCCCATGGGGCTATTCCCCGGCCAGAAGATCCGGCTGGCGGTCATAGGCGGGGGAGCCCTCGTCGCCGAATTCCAGCGCCTCGATCTTGGCGCCCCGCGCGGTGAGCTTGCGGGTCGAAATCAGGATGTCGTCGATGTCCTTCGACGCCTGGTCGAAATGCGTCTTCAGCTTGAGCACGCGGTCGTTCACCCGGCCGACATCCTCCATCAGCTTCATCACTTCACCTTGGATCAGATGCGCCTGTTCGCGCATGCCGGCATCCTTCAGCACCGACTGGATTACCTGGATCGACAGCATGAGGAGCGACGGCGAGACGATGACGATCCTGAGCCGGTGCGCCGACTGGACCAGATCCTCAAAGCGCTCGTGAATGTCGGCGAAGATCGACTCCGACGGCACGAACATGAAAGCGGTGTCCTGGGTCTCGCCGGGGATCAGATAGCGCTCGGCAATGTCCTTCAGATGCTTGGTCACGTCGCGGCGGAATTGCGTCTCGGCAGCGCGGGTTAGTTCGGGCCCTTCGGCGGCGCGGATGGCGTTCCACGCCTCAAGCGGAAATTTGGCGTCAATGACGAGGCCGGCCGTGTTGTTCGGGAAGGCGACCACGCAATCCGGCCGGTTGCCGTTCGAGAGCGTCGCCTGGAACTGGTAGCCGCCGATCGGCAGGCCATCCTGGACAATCGCCTCCATCCGCGCCTGGCCGAAGGCGCCGCGCGTCTGCTTGTTGGCGAGGATGTGCTGCAGGCCGACCACCTGGCTCGACAATTCGGTGATGTTGCGCTGCGCCGTGTCGATGACGGCGAGGCGCTCGTTCAGCCGCGCGAGGTTCTCATGCGTGTTGCGGGTCGATTCGACCATGGTCTGGCCGATGCGGTGGCCGAGCCCGTCCATCCGGTTGGAGAGACCGTGCAGCAGCTCCGATTGTCGCGAGCCGAACACTTCCGCCATCGTCTGCATCCGGCCGGTCATCTCGCTCTGGATGCGGACCAGATCGGCGACGCGGCGCTCCAGTTCGTCGCCCTGCATCGCCTGGTCGGTCTCGGCCACACTCTGTCGGCGCATGCTGCGCAACAGGACGATCAGGACGAGAAAGAGCAGCGTGACGCTGATGCTGGCGGCCGCCAGCATCAGCATGGCGACGGTGATCGGCCGGTCGCCGACGATGAAAAGAACATCCTGCATCCACCATCCATAACAGATTCGGATGGAAAGAGGAGATCAAAACAAGAACACGCGCGGACACGCCACGGGCGCCATCCATCATTCCTCGTTGACCGCCATCCCCGCATCTCCTATCTGAAACGCCTCAATCCGAGGTTTTCATGGCCCTACTCGACATCATTACCCTGCCGGACGCGAAGCTGAGGCTCGTCAGCGAGCCGGTCGAGCGCATCGACGACGAATTGCTGCGCTTCATGGACGACATGCTGGAGACGATGTACGAGGCGCCGGGCATCGGCCTCGCCGCCATCCAGGTCGGCGTGCCGCGCCGCGTCGTCACCATCGACGTGTCGGGCCGCGAAGAGGGCAGCACGCCCGCGCCGCTGTTCCTGATCAATCCGGAGATCCTCAGGGTCTCGGATGAGCGCTCGGTCTATGAAGAGGGCTGCCTGTCGATTCCGGACTACTATGCCGAGGTCGAGCGTCCTGCTTCCGTCCGGATCCGCTATCTCGATCGCGACGGCAAGCTGCAGGAAATCGAGGCGGACGAGCTGCTCGCCACCTGCGTGCAGCATGAGATCGATCATCTCGACGGCAAGCTTTTCATCGACTACCTGTCCCGGCTGAAGCGCGACATGGTGATCAAGAAGTTCGTCAAGGCCGCCAAGACCGGCGATCTGCCCGAGTTCAAGTCGCACACCCCCGACGAGATGTGAGGCGGATATGAGCCTCCGCGTCGTCTTCATGGGCACGCCCGACTTCTCCGTGCCCACGCTGGTCGAGATCATCGGTCAGGGCCACGAGGTCGTCGCCGTCTATTCGCAGCCGCCCCGTCCGGCCGGTCGCGGCATGGCCGAGCGCAAGTCGCCCGTGCATGAGACGGCCGAGCGCTTCGGCATCCCCGTCTTCACGCCGAAATCGCTGAAGGGCGCCGACGAGCAGGAGGCCTTTGCCTCGCTCGACGCCGATGTCGCGGTGGTGGTCGCCTATGGGCTGATCCTGCCTCAGGCGATCCTCGACGCGCCGCGCGAGGGCTGCCTCAACCTGCATGCCTCGCTGTTGCCGCGCTGGCGCGGTGCGGCTCCCATCCACCGGGCCATCATGGCCGGCGATGCCGAGACCGGCGTGATGGTCATGCGCATGGAAGCGGGGCTGGATACGGGTCCCGTCGCCATGGTCGAGAAGATCGCGATTGGCGCCGACGTCACCACCGGCGATCTGCATGACAAGCTGGCGCGGCTCGGCGCCGATCTGATGGTGCGGGCGCTCGCCGCCGCCTCGCGTGGCGGGCTCGATGCCGTGCCGCAGGCGGAGGAGGGCGTCACCTATGCCGCCAAGATCGACAAGGGCGAGGCGCGGATCGACTGGCAGAAGCCGGCGAAGCAGGTGCACGACCATATTCGCGGCCTGTCGCCCTTTCCCGGCGCCTGGTGCGAGATGACGCTCGGCGGCAAGGTCGAGCGGGTCAAGGTGTTGCGCTCGGCCATGGCAGAGGGGTCGAGCCAGCCCGGAACCGTGCTGGACGATCAGCTCACCATTGCCTGTGGCGAAGGCGCGGTCCGGCTGGTCGAGGTGCAGCGCGCCGGCGGCAAGCCGCTGCGCGCGGTCGACTTCTTGCGCGGAGCATCGGTTGCAGCCGGCGCTCTCGTCGGCTAGGTCGGGCGATGCCCCGCTACAAGCTCCTGATCGAATATGACGGCACGCCTTACTCCGGTTGGCAGCGTCAGGCCAATGCACCCTCCGTGCAGCAGTCGCTCGAGGCCGCCATCCAGCGCTTCTCCGGCGAGGCGGCGCTGACCTTCGGTGCCGGGCGCACCGATTCGGGTGTCCATGCGACGGGCCAGGTGGCGCATTTCGATCTCCCCGGCCACTGGACAGGCCTGCGCATCCGCGACGCGATGAATGCGCAGCTTCGGCCGGAGCCGATCGCCGTGCTTGAAGCGGAGCCGGTCGCGGATGCATTCGACGCGCGCCGATCCGCGGTGAAGCGTCACTATATTTATCGCGTGCTGGACCGCCGCGCGCCGGCCGCGCTGGAGATCAACCGCGTCTGGGATGTCCGCAAGCACCTCGACATCGACGCGATGCAGCGGGCGGCCGACCTGCTGCTCGGCTGGCACGACTTCACCACCTTCCGCTCGGCCGATTGTCAGGCCAAGAGCCCGATGAAGACGCTGGAGCGGCTGGAGATCACGCGCGACGGCGAGCACGTCCTGTTCGGCGTGTCGGCGCGCTCTTTCCTGCACAATCAGGTGCGCTCGATGGTCGGCACGCTGAAAAAGGTCGGCGAGGGCAAATGGCCGTTCGAGCGCGTCGGCGAGGTGCTGGAAGCGCGTGATCGCAAGGCCTGCGGTCCGGTGGCGCCTCCGGGTGGGCTCTATCTCGTCAAGGTCGACTACGGCTCACCCGCCGAACAGTCGAGTGAAGATGCCGCTGAGGATGAGGCTTAGGACCAGGTCGGCGCCGACGAGGCCGATCTTGAACGGTTGCGTTCCGCCCAGCGTCGCGCCGACGATCTGGTAGTGGTAGCGCAGCATCACGCCGACGACGGCGAGCGACAGCACGGCGGCGAACTCGATCGGGATCAGGCCGAGCCCGACGAGCAGGGCGATCAGCGCCTGCGGCGCCGACATGACGACCGAAGCCCAGTTCCTCACCACGACATAAGACGCATAGGTCCGCGCAATGCCGAGATTGCGGGCGAAGGCAGCCAGCAGCAGTGGCATCATCACCCAGTCGAGGCCGAGATCGATCAGGCGCGACAGGACGAACAGCCCGTCCGAGGGACCGGTGACCATGACGTCGGGCGGCCGCAGCCGGTGTTCCACGGCGATGCTAATGGCGAAGAACGGCAACACGTAGAGAATGGCGCCGAACGAGCGCCAGAAGCCGTCCAGACTGAAGTCGAAACGCTGGATGCCCTCGCGTCGGCCGAGAAAGAGTTCGAGCGCGCCGGTCAGCGCGCTGGAAGCCTGGGGGCTGATCATCCGCCGCCGCCTTACGCGAAATACTGGTCGAGGAAGCCACGGTAGATCGTCGTCAGGGTCTCGAGATCGGCCAGCGCGACGCGTTCGTCGACCTGATGCATGGTCTGGCCGACGAGACCGAATTCCACTACCGGGCAATAGTCCTTGATGAAACGTGCATCCGAGGTGCCGCCGCTGGTCGACAGCGCCGGCTGGCGGCCCGTTGCCCTCTCGATCGCATCCGACAGCGTGCCGATCAGCTTTTCCGAATGCGTCAGGAAGGAGTCGCTGCCGCCTGGCTGCAGCGCCAGCTCGAAATCGATGGCGTTGCCGGCCGCCTGTTCCAGCCGGCTCAGCAGCCAGGCCTCCAGCGTGTCACGGGTCCACTCGTCATTGAAGCGGATGTTGAAGCGCGCCTGCGCCTCGGCCGGGATGACGTTCCAGGCCGTGTTGTCGACCTCGAGGCCGATGAATTCGAGGTTCGAGGCGTCGAACCGTTCGTTGCCGGCGTCGAGCGCCTCCGCCGTCAGCCGGCGGATCAGCGTGGTGAGCTGCGGGATCGGGTTCTGCGCCAGATGTGGATAGGCGACATGACCCTGGCGGCCATTGACGATGATGGTGCCGGAAAGGCTGCCGCGGCGGCCGACCTTGATCGCATCGCCCAACCTCTGCGGATTGGTCGGTTCGCCGACGATCGACGCGTCGAAGCGGTGGCCTCGTTCGGCCGCCCAGGCGAGCAGTTTGGACGTGCCGTTGATCGACGGGCCTTCCTCGTCGCCGGTGATAAGCAGCGAGATGGTTCCCGCTCGCGGTCCGTCGGCGAGGAAATCGAGCGCCGCCGCGACAAAGGCCGCGATGCCGCCCTTCATGTCGACGGCGCCGCGGCCATAAAGCATGCCGTCCGCGATGTCGCCGGAGAACGGCTCATGGCTCCAGCGCGCGGCATCGCCCGGCGGCACCACATCGGTGTGGCCGGCGAAGACGAAATGCGGCGCGCCCGAGCCGATGGTCGCAAACAGGTTTTCCACGTCCGGCGTGCCGGCTTCCGAGAAGACCGGGCGCTCGACGGAGAATCCGGCCTCGGTGAGGATGCTCTCCAGATAGGCGAGCGCCCCGCCTTCGTCCGGCGTCACCGACGGGCAGCGGATGAGGTCTTGCAGGATGCGAACCGGATCGCTGGCCATGGCGGTGGATCCTGTCAGTCGCGGAGCAGCTCGTTGACGCTGGTCTTCGAACGGGTCTTGGCGTCGACCTTCTTGACGATCACGGCGCAATAGAGCGACGGACCGGGCTGGCCGTTCGGCAGGTTCTTGCCGGGCAGCGAGCCGGAGACGACGACGGAATAGGGCGGCACGCGGCCGATATGGATCTCGCCCGTCTCGCGGTCGATGATCTTGGTCGAGGCGCTGATGAAGACGCCCATCGAGATGACCGAGCCTTCGCCGACGATGACGCCCTCGACCACCTCGGAGCGGGCGCCGATGAAGCAATTGTCCTCGATGATGGTGGGGCTCGCCTGCAGCGGCTCGAGCACGCCGCCAATGCCGGCGCCGCCGGAGAGGTGGACGTTCTTGCCGATCTGCGCGCAGGAGCCGACCGTCGCCCAGGTGTCGACCATGGTGCCACTGTCGACATAGGCGCCGAGATTGACGAAGGACGGCATCAGGATGACGTTCGGCGCGATATAGGCCGAATGGCGGACGACGGAGCCCGGCACGGCGCGGAAGCCGGCCTCGGCGAAGCGATCGGCGCCCCAGCCCTCGAACTTGGTCGGCACCTTGTCCCACCAGGTCGAGCCGTTCGGCGCACCCGGCACCGGCGCCATGTCATTCAGGCGGAACGACAAGAGCACGGCCTTCTTCAGCCAGTCATTGACGATCCACTCGCCGTCGATCTTCTCGGCGACACGAACCTGGCCTCGATCGAGCAGGCCGAGCGTCGTCTCGACCGTCGAGCGGAGGGCGCCCTGGGTCGCCGGGCTGACATTCGCGCGATCCTCGAAGGCGGCTTCGACGGTGGTCCGGAGGGCGGCGAGGTCGTGCGTGGTCATCATCTATCCCTGGAAATAGGCGGAGCCGGCAGAGGCGCGGCCGGCATGGTTCGGCCGGGACGATATCGGGCAGTGCCGGGAAGTCAACGCGCAAGGCGTTCGGCCGCCGGTTTTCCGCCAATACGGGGCGGCGCCCTCGCGATCGAAGGCGAAATGCCTGCCGGCTGCGCGCCGGCAGGGCAGGAGATCACAACTGCGTCGTCAGGCCGACCACGACAGTCCGGCCCCGACCCGTCATCGCCGTCGAATCGCCCGAGACCGCAGGGCTGTAGGCCATGTTGGTCAGGTTCTCGACAGTGACGAAAGGCGTCGAGACGAGTGCGGTGGAGAGGAAACGGTGAGCGCCGCTCACGGCGCGAGGGTCTGAGCTGGAGTGACGCAACGTCTCGCATCAGGGTGACGTTGCGCTGGATTGGACATTACGAGATCGCGAGTCCGGCCGGCTGCACCATCGCGCATGGGATCAGGCCCCCGCGGGCGATCGCGACCGCTGCCTCCAGATCCTGCGCCAGGCAGGGCATGGCGCCCTAGCTGTCGAAGCTATGAAGGTTGTTCATCCGGGCCGGTGCTGAGAGGCTGGGGTTGCGACGCTCCAACGTCTGGCACCGGAGGCCCCGGATGAACGTG
>NZ_AQYH01000017.1 GCF_000380505.1 Kaistia granuli DSM 23481
TGTCGAAGCTATGAAGGTTGTTCATCCGGGCCGGTGCTGAGAGGCTGGGGTTGCGACGCTCCAACGTCTGGCACCGGAGGCCCCGGATGAACGTGCACGAGAATGCGCGACTGACGCCTGTTGGTCGAGCCCTGATGGTCGATCGTATCGAACGTGGCGGCTGGTCGATGGCCAAGGCGGCGGAGGCCTTCGGGGTCTCGCGGCGCACGGTCGGCAAGTGGTTGGATCGGCATCGGCAGGGTGGGGCCCGAAGGTTTCACGACCGGAGTTCGGCGCCTCGTCGATGCCCGAGCAAGACCTCGGCGGAGATCGTCGAGCAAATCCAGTTGCTGCGGCGCCGGCGGATGACGGGGCCGGCCATCGCCAGGGCCCTGGACATGGCCCGCTCGACGGTGGGGTTGATCCTGCGCCGGCTGGGCTTGGGCAAACTATCCGCCCTGGATCCGAAGATCCCGGTGGTCCGTTACGAGCGCGGTGCGCCCGGCGAGATGATTCACCTGGACATCAAGAAGCTGGGCCGGTTCCATGTCGAGGGCCATCGCATCACCAACGACCGCCGCCTGGGCCGATCGAGGAAGGCCGGCTGGGACTTCCTGCATGTCTGCGTCGATGACGCCTCGCGCCTGGCCTACACCGAAATCTTGCCGTCGGAAGGCCAGCAGGACACGACCGCCTTTCTTGAACGCGCCGTCGCCTGGCTCCTCCGCCACGGCGTGACGGTCCAGCGGGTGATGACCGACAACGGCTCGGCCTATCGCTCCAAGCTCTTCGCCAAGGCCCTGCTGGCCGCCGGGGCCAGACACGTCCGCACGCGCCCCTACACGCCGCGCACCAACGGCAAGGCCGAGCGCTTCATCCAGACCAGCCTGCGCGAATGGGCCTACGGCCGCGCCTACACCTGCTCCGAGGAGCGCGCCCGCGCCATCGGCCCATGGACCGACAGCTACAACCGTGAACGACCCCACTCAGCCATCCAAGGTCTCACGCCTTGGCAGCGTGTGAACAACCTGCTTGGAAACGACACCTAGCGCCGCGGCGTGAGTCGGCTCAGGAAGCCGCCGAGATCATCGGTCAGATGGTCGATATGCGCCGCGTTGGCGGCGGTCTCCCAGGCCTCGACGGGAACCGAATCGGTGCCATGCGGCACGACGAGCACGGTTGCCATGCCCAGAGATTTCGGAACTTCCAGATTGCGCGGCAGGTCCTCGAACATCACCGCCGTGAGGGGATCGATGTCGTTCTGGCCGAGAAAGCGGCGATAGGTGTCGGGATGCGGCTTGGGCAGGAAGTCGGCGCGGATGATGTCGAAGATGTCGTCGAAAGGATCGCCGAAGCCGATCCTCGCCAATATCCGCTCGGCATGGCTGCGCGAACCATTGGTCAGGATGAATCGGCGACCGGGCAGGCGCTCGATCGCCGTGACCAGGGCGGGATCCGGCTCGAGCGGCGAATGGTCGATATCATGCACGAAATCGAGGAAGGCGTCCGGAACGATGCCATGCTCGACGATCAGCCCGCGCAACGTCGTGCCGTGGCGCCGATAGAAATCGGCCCGCACGAGCGAGGCTTCTTCGGCGGATATCGACAGGCAACGCTGCAGATAGAGCTGGATGCGGTCGCTGACCTGTCCGAACAGGCCAGTGTGGCTCGAATAGAGCGTGTCGTCGAGGTCGAAGACCCAGGACCGGATGTCGGCGAACCGGTCCGGGACCGGCGCCGCCGACAGCGGCTTCGGGATCGCGTCCGGCATCAGCGCTTGATGAGCGTGCCGGCGCCGCGCTCGGTGAAGAGTTCCAGCAGCACGGCATGCGGCGTCTTGCCGTCGAGGATGACGACACCCTCGACACCGCGATCGAGCGCCTCGATGCAGGTCTCGACCTTCGGGATCATGCCGCCGGAGATCGTGCCGTCGGCGATCATGGCGCGGGCCTCGGCGACGGACAGTTCCTTGATCAGCTGCTTGTTGCGGTCGAGCACGCCCGGAACGTCGGTCAGAAACAGCAGCCGGCTGGCATCGAGCGCGCCGGCGATGGCACCGGCGAAGGTGTCGGCGTTGACGTTGTAGGTCTCGCCATCCTCGCCGGCGCAGACGGGCGCCAGCACGGGGATGATCTCGGACTTGGCCAGCACTTCCAGAACTTCGGTTCGGACCCGCGTCGGCTCGCCCACGAAGCCGAGGTCGACGACCTTCTCTATGTTCGAATCGGGGTCGACGACGGTGCGCGTCAGCCGCCGCACCGTGACCATGTTGCCGTCCTTGCCGGTCAGGCCGATGGCGCGGCCGCCCGCCTCGGTGATCGTCTGCACGATCTCCTTGTTGATCGAGCCGGCGAGCACCATCTCGACGACCTCGACGGTCGCCTTGTCGGTGATCCGCATGCCGGCTGCCCATTCGGACTTGATGCCGAGGCGGTTCAGCATGGCGTTGATCTGCGGGCCGCCGCCATGCACGACGACGGGATTGATGCCGGCGAGCTTCAGCAGCGTGATGTCTTCGGCGAAGGCCTTGCCGAGCTCTTCCGAGCCCATAGCATTGCCGCCGAACTTGACCACGACGGTCTTCTCGTCATAGCGCAGCATGTAGGGCAGCGCAGTGGCGATCAATCGTGCGGTCAGCACGGGGTCGGTGCTGTCCTCTAGCCGCATATCCATCCTCAAATCTCCGCTCCGCTCAAGGCAGCGCTCTATAGCGATTCTGCGATGGCGGAACAATGACGGCGATCGGCTCGCCCGGAGCGAGCGCCCGAGAGCGACGTCAGGTCGCCAGCTGGGCGATCTCGGCGCGCAGCAGATCCATGCCCTCGCCGGTCTCCGAAGAGGTGGCGATGACGACCGGATAGGCGGCCGGCCGTCTGGCGATCGCCGCTTCCGTCGCCGCCTTGACGCGGGCGAGCTCGCCGGTCTTCAGCTTGTCGACCTTGGTGAGGACGATCTGGTACGACACCGCCGTCTCGTCGAGCAGGTCGAGCGTCAGCTTGTCGTTCGCCTTGAGGCCGTGGCGCGAATCGATCAGCACATAGACGCGGCGCAGGCTGACCCGGCCCCGCAGATAGTCCTTGATCAGCCGGTTCCAGGCATCGACCAGCTTCTTCGGCGCCTCGGCATAGCCGTAGCCCGGCATGTCGACGATCGACAGGCCGCTATTGGAGGTGAAGAAGTTCAGCTCCTGCGTCCGGCCCGGCGTGTTCGACGTGCGCGCCAGGCCGATGCGGTTGGTCAGCGCGTTGATCAGCGACGACTTGCCGACATTGGAACGTCCGGAAAACGCGATCTCGGCAACCCCGATCGGCGGCAGGTGCGCGATCGAGGGGACGCTCATCACGAAGTCCCAGGACTTGGCGAAGAAGAGGCGACCCCGTTCGAGGCGGTCGATCTCTTCCGGATCAATTTCGGGCATGGCTGCGCCTTTTTACGAGCCTCAGCTCTTTGCCTTGGTGGGTTCGGACGGCTTGCCGTCGTCCTTCGGCTTCTTCTTGAAGGTCGACATGATGTTGCCGAGCAGGTTCACGTCGACGCCCTGGCGGCGCATGATCACCCACTGCTGAGCGATCGAGAGCGTGTTGTTCCAGGCCCAGTAGATCACCAGGCCGGCCGGGAACGTGCCGAGCATGAAGGTGAAGATCACCGGCATCCAGTTGAAGATCACCTGCTGCGCCGGGTCGGCGGGGGCCGGGTTGAGGCGCATCTGTACCCACATCGTCACGCCCATGATCAGCGGCCAGATGCCGATCATCAGCATGGCCGGCGGCGACCACGGGATCAGGCCGAACAGGTTGAAGATCGAGGTCGGATCCGGCGCCGAAAGGTCGCGGATCCAGCCGAAGAACGGCGCATGCCGCATCTCGATGGTGACGAAGATGACCTTGTAGAGCGAGAAGAAGACCGGGATCTGGATCAGCACCGGCCAGCAGCCGGCGAGCGGATTGATCTTTTCCTTCTTGTAGAGCGCCATCAGCTCCTGCTGCTGCTTCACCTTGTCGTCGGCGAAGCGCTCGCGCAGGGCCGCCATTTCCGGCTGCACCTTCTTCATCGCGCTCATCGACTTGTACGACTTGTTGGCGAGCGGGAAGAACACGGCCTTGACGACGACAGTGACCAGCAGGATGGCGACGCCGAAATTACCGAACAGCCGGTAGAACCAGTCCATCAGATAGAACAGCGGCTTGGTGAAGAAATAGAACATGCCCCAGTCGATCAGCAGGTCGAACCGGTCGATGTTGAGGTTCGTCTGATAGTTCTGGATGACGTTGACCTGCTTGGCGCCGGCGAACATCAGCCCTTCGGCTGTGGCGGTACCTCCAGGGGCGACCGTGATCGGGGCGCTCTTGAAATCGGTCTGATAGAGCTGATTGAGCGGCGTCGTGCCCGGGACGAAGGCGAACGAGGCGTCGAAGGTCTTGCCGGTGCGGGGAATGACGGCGGCGGCCCAGTACTTGTCGGTGATGCCGAGCCAGCCGGTCCCGATGCCCTCGAAGGTTGAAGGGCCGTCGTTGCGCAGAGCCTTGTAGGTGAATTCCTGCAGGCCCTTTTCGCCGAGAACGCCGAGCGGGCCTTCATGCAAGATGTAGTAGCCGGCGACATGTGGCTCGCCCAGGCGCGTGACGCGGCCATAGGGAGCCAGCGTCACGGCGGTGCCCGTCGCGTTGGCGACCTCGTCCTTAACCGTGAACATGAATTCGCGATCGACCGAGATGGTGCGGGTGAAGGTGAGACCAGCGCCATTGTCCCAAGTCAGCGTCACCGGAGTCTCGACCGTCAACTTTGCGTCGGCGGGAGCCGTCCACAGCGTGTCGGGGCCGGGTGCCGAAATGCCGGCAGGCGCCACCCAGCCGAACTCACCGAAGAAGCCGTCCGGCCCGTTCGAGGGGGACAGCAGGATGATGGTCGGGCTGTTCGGGTCGACCGTCTCGCGGAAGCCGTCGAGATGCAAATCGTCGAGGCGGCCGCCCTTCAGGTTGATCGAGCCCGTGACCGACGGCGTATCGATGGGAACGCGCGGCGAGGTGAGCAGGGCTTCGGCACGGGTCAGGATGGCACCTGGCGCCGGCTGGGCCGGGGTGCCCGGCGTCACGGTCGCCCCGGGGGCGGCGGCGTCGGCCGCGGCGTCAGGGCCCGTCTGCTGCTGCGTCTGCGCAACCTGGCGAGTCTGTTCGAGCTTCGGCCCAGCGACGAAATACTGCCATCCGAAGACCACCGCCACAGAGAGGACGACGGCTAGGATCAGATTGCGGTTGTCGGTCATCGTTCACGTCTTTCGGGTGAGGTCGCTTGGCCCGGCTGCCGGGCTGGTTCCTTGCCGCGTTCATGCTGTCGCGGACCGGATGTAGGGCGCTTCAGCGCGTCGAAGCCGGAGATAAGGTCGGACACGAGAAGATCGAAGGGCTGCGACAGAGCGGCGCGGCGGCCGATCAGGACATAGTCCGTGCCGGCGACGGCATGCTCGCCGGTTGCGCGGATCGCCTCGCGCAGACGGCGTCGGATCCGGTTGCGCTCGGGCGAGTTGCCCATCTTCTTCGTAACCGTGTAGCCGATGCGCGCCGCGCGGTCGGGCGACTCGGTGCCCGGATCGCGCTTTTGCAACACAAAACCGCGCCGGGAGGCGCGAGCCCCTCCGGCGACGGCGAGAAATTCGGCGCGTTTCTTGAGACGATCCATGGTCTTCATCTGATCCATGGGAAGCCTTTCCGGGCGCCGGCCGGCTGTCCCTCTGCCGAATTAGGCAGTGAGCTTCTTGCGGCCCTGGGCGCGGCGAGCCGCGATGACCTTGCGGCCGCCGACAGTTGCCATACGGGCGCGGAAGCCGTGGCGGCGGCTGCGAACGAGCTTGCTAGGTTGATACGTGCGCTTCATGCGTCGTCACCGCGCGGGGCGGCCCCTCGAATTCAATGTTTATCGTTCGGATGAGCGAGCCTTCCCGGCGGCGTTAATCCACATGTCCAAGGCCGAGGCCCAGACATGACAGGAAGCGTGCTCTCGTGAGCCCGGCTTATACGGACTAGGTCCACCCAAGTCAACGCGAGTCCGGCAGGTCTCTGAACACGGGACTTGGGACCGGTCGGGCATGGAATGCCACCGCGCGTGTCCCGGTGGCTCGAGGCGGCCTGGCGCCGATCGGCACGGGCCCGTTTGACGGGACGAACGGGCAGGGCGCATCATGCGTTGGTCGTCGGCCATGAGGGAACGCCGATTGAACGATAGCAATGTGACGAGTCTCGACGCGAATAGCGGGCAATCCGGCATCATCGAGCAAGCCGCCGTGCCGGATGTCGTGCCCGCGCGCCCGAGCCGCCACGCCTTCGGCCTATCGCTCAAGCTGATCCTTCTGACGGCCGTCTTCGTCATGGTGAGCGAAGTGGCGGCCTTCATTCCCTCCATTTCCGGATATCGGGTCAGCTTTCTGGAAGAGCGTCTGGCGACGGCCGAGGCGGCGAGCGTCCTGCTCGGCTCCTCGGCGTGGAGCGACGTGCCGCGCACGGTGCAGGACCAATTGCTCGCCTCCGTCGGCGCCACGGCGATCGTGCTGAGGACCGGGGATGTGACGCGCCTGCTGGCAACCGTCGAGATGCCGCCAACGGTCGACGAGGTCGCCGACCTGCGCGAGGCGGACATGATCGGGTCCGCCGCCGCCGCCTTGTCCACCCTGTTCGCCGCAGAGCCACGGACGCTGCGGGTGATCGGGCCGGAAAAGAACGGCCGCAGCCTCGAGCTGGTGATCAGCGACCGGCCCCTGCGGGAGGCAATGCTGAGTTTCGCCACCACCATGCTGGTGATCTCCGCCGTGATCTCGATCCTCACGGCCCTGTTCATCTACATCAGTCTGCAGCGCATGCTGATCCGACCAATGCGGCGCCTGGCCCAAGCCATGGTGCGCTATTCGGAAGACCCGGAGGACAAGGAGCGCATCATCCTGCCAAGCGGCCGGTCGGACGAGATCGGTATCGCCGAGGACAAGCTGGCTGCGATGCAGATTCACCTGACCGAGACGCTGGCGCAGAAGCGCCATCTCGCCGATCTGGGGCTCGCCGTATCGAAGGTCAACCACGATCTGCGCAACCTGCTGGCCTCGGTGCAGCTTTTTTCCGACCGCATCGCGGCGTTGCCGGATCCGGCGGTGCAGCGGTTCGCTCCCAAGCTGATCGCCACCATCGGCCGAGCCATCGACTATTGCCAGACGACGCTGGCCTATGGCCGCGCCCGCGAGCGGGATCCGCAGCGACGGCTGGTTGCCCTGACGCGAATCTCGCACGATGTCGCCGAGGTGCTCGGCCTCGACCAGCATCCGAGCATCCGCTTCGAGAGCCGCATCGAGCCAGGCTTCGAGGTGGATGCCGATCCGGATCAATTGTTCCGTGTCATTCTCAACCTATGCCGCAACGCTGTGCAGGCGCTGGAGAGCGAGTCGGATCCATCTGTCGTGCGCCGGCTGTGGATCGAGGCGTTCCGTGAGGGTTCGGTGGTCACGATCCGCATCTGCGACACCGGGCCTGGCGTTTCGGCCAAGGCGCGCGAGCATCTGTTCCAGGCGTTCCAGGGCGGCGTTCGGTCGGGCGGGACGGGGCTGGGCCTAGCCATCGCAGCCGAGATTATCCGCGCTCATGGCGGCACGATTCTGCTGGTCGACCATGACGGGCCAGGGGCTGCGTTTGAAATCTCTGTGCCGGATCGGCCGATCGCGTTCGATCTCGCGGCGCGAGCCAGGGTCGGCTAGGAGAAAGAAGCAATGTCCACAGGGACCTCGAAATCGAGGCTTGCAATCGGCAGAATGAGGCTGTAGCAATCCCCTCGTCGACGGCCTCAAGGGTCGGCGCGGCTCCCCGGGGTTTTGCCCGAGGCAGTCGAAATCGGCAGGCGCCCGTAGCTCAGCTGGATAGAGCACCAGACTACGAATCTGGGGGTCAGGAGTTCGAATCTCTTCGGGCGCGCCATTTCCTTAAAGAAAATCAACGACTTGCCGAAACGCCCTTGCGGGGCGTTTTTTGACGTTCTGGCTCAGGGGGCCGATATTGCTGAGTGGTAGGGTTGGTGGAATTGCAGGAGGCACCCCGGTGACGGGGCTTAGTCGCTAAGCAGAACCTGAGCCATGGCCCCGGCGCCAAGTCCGTGATCAGCGCTGCCAAACTGTTCGGCGCCACATCGTGACTGATGAACGGCTGCCCTTCTGCGTCAGGCAGTAGGCAGGAGGAGGGTTCATGGTTGAACCAGCCAGGTCGCAGGATCTTGTAGTCGAGATCGGCTGCCTCGATGACGGCTGCAGAGTCTCGGGAGGGTTCCAGAACGCTCCCCTGGCACCTCGCCGCATAGCCATGGAGCTGATGAAGATCAACCGTTTGAGGCGAGCTTCCTTCATGGCGTCCAGGATGGCGCGGGCCTACCGTTCCATGTCGCCTGCCAACTTGGCATAAACGACATCCTGCCCTGCATGGCGCTGGTGAGGCAGGCTTTCATAGAGCATGTCGCTCTCGAAACGCCTGTCGAATGGCTGCGAATTTATGGGCTCCCAAATTATCCATCCCGGTGTCGCCGGGCCGCAGCACTGGGGCGGTTGTTGAAGCCCATAGGCGCGAAGGCACGCGCCGCTGATTTGACCGTCCAGGACGCAAGGGGTGCGGAGTGGGTCGCGGTGCAACGCGCCCAGGAGGTCCGCGGGGCAAAGCCCCCAGCCTTTGCCCTTCGGACCCCGGCCACCCATCCACCGTTGTCGTATGGCCGGCTGGGGTCTGTTCGGCTTCCCTCACTGCATCGGGCGTGCGATGGCGCCGGGGCGGGGCTGGATCGACAGATCCTCGTCCTTCAGGTCCGTCTCGAGACTTTGCAGGATCGGGCAATGGGGGCGGTGATCGCCCAGGCAGGCGTTGACCAGCATGGTGAGCGTGCGGGCCATGTCCTGGAGACCCTTGATCTTCTTTTCCAGTCCGTCGATGTGGCCCTGCGCCAGGCGCTTGACCTCGGCGCTCTGCCGGGTGTCGTCCCGCCACAGGCCGAGGAGATCGCTGATCTCGGCGACGGAAAATCCGAAATCGCGCGCGCGGCGGACGAAGCGCAGCATATGGACGTCGGTGTTCGAATAGTCGCGGTAGCCGGAGGACTTGCGGTCGGCAGCTGGAATGAGCCCGGTCTGCTCGTAGTAGCGGATCATTTTGGCGGACACGCCCGATGCTTTGGATGCCTGTCCAATATTCATCCATGTTCTCCCTGGAATGACGCGGCAGCCGGTCCGGATCGGGACCGGCTGCCGCGGTTTGTCAGTTCGCCACCTTGAACGCGCGCAACCGCAGCGCATTGCCGAGCACGAAGACGCTCGACAGCGCCATGGCGCCCGCCGCGAAGACCGGCGACAGCAGGATGCCGTAGGCCGGATAGAGCAGGCCGGCCGCGACCGGGATCAGCGCCGTGTTGTAGGCAAACGCCCAGAACAGGTTCTGCCGGATGTTGCCGATCGTCGCCTTCGACAGGGCGATCGCGTTCGGAACGCCCTGCAGGCTGCCGGACATCAGGACCACGTCCGCCGCCTCGATGGCGATGTCGGTACCGGTGCCGATGGCGAGACCCACATCCGCCTCGGCCAGCGCCGGGGCGTCGTTGATGCCGTCGCCGACGAAGACGACCTTGCCGTACTTCGCCCGGAGGCGGCGAACCGCGTCGACCTTGCCATCCGGCAGGACTTCCGCGACGACCTCGTCGATCCCCAGCCGGGCCGCGATGGCCTTGGCCGTGCGGGCATTGTCGCCGGTGATCATCGCGACGTTGAGGCCGAGAGCGTGCAGGGCCTTGATGGCCGCGGGCGTCGGGGCCTTGATCGGGTCGGCCACGGCGATGATTGCCGCGAGCCGGCCGTCGATCGCCGCATAGAGGGGCGACTTGCCCTCATTGCCCAGACGCTCGGCAACTCCAGCGAACGCCGCCACGTCATGGCCGAGCTCGACCATGTAGCGGTCTGCCCCGACCTCGACGCGCTTGCCGTCGGCCGTGGCCCTGACGCCGAAGCCCGTCACCGATTCGAAGTCCGACACGGCCGGCAGCGCGGTGCCTTCGGCCACGGCGGCGTCGACGATCGCGCCGGCGATCGGGTGTTCCGACTTGGCCTCGACGGCAGCCACAAGGCCCAGGACGGTCGACCGCTCGAATCCGGCCGCCAGTTCGAGATCGGTCAGGGTCGGCTTGCCCTCGGTCAGCGTACCGGTCTTGTCGAGCGCCACGACCTTGGCGTCCTTCAGCAGCTGCAGCGCTTCGCCCTTGCGGAAGAGCACGCCGAGTTCGGCGCCGCGGCCGGTGCCGACCATGATGGAGGTTGGCGTCGCTAGCCCCATGGCGCACGGGCAGGCGATGATCAGGACGGCGACGGCATTGACCAGCGCGAAGGTGAGCGCCGGCGACGGGCCGAAGGCGAGCCAGGCGGCGAAGGTCAGCGCCGCGACGACGAACACCGCCGGGACGAACCACATGGTCACGCGGTCGACCAGCGCCTGGATCGGCAGCTTGGAGCCCTGGGCTTCCTCGACCATGCGGATGATCTGCGACAGGACCGTATTGCCGCCGACTGCCGTCGCGCGGAACGAGAACGCGCCCTTCTGGTTGACGGTGCCGCCGACGACCTCGCTGCCGACCGACTTGGAAACCGGGATCGGCTCGCCGGTGATCATCGATTCGTCGACATAGCTTGAGCCGTCGATCACCTCGCCATCGACGGGCAGGCGCTCGCCGGGGCGAACCTCGACGATGTCGCCGGAGACGACCGAGCCGATCGGCAGATCGACCGTCTTGCCGTCCCGGCGGACGCGCGCCGTCTTGGCCTGCAGGCCGGCCAGGCGCTTGATCGCTTCCGATGTCCGGCCCTTGGCCCGGGCTTCGAGCAGGCGGCCGAGCAGGATCAGCGTCACGATGACGGCGGCGGCTTCATAATAGACGTTGATCGTTCCAGGCGGCAGGAAGCCGGGTGCGAAGGTCGCGACCAGCGAATAGCCATAGGCAGCCAGCGAACCGACGGCCACCAGCGAGTTCATGTCGGGGGCGAGACGCCAGAGGGCCGGCAGCCCCTTCCTGTAGAAGCGAATGCCCGGAACGAAGAGCACGAGCGTCGTCAGCGCGAACTGGATGTACCAGCTCCACTGCATGCCGATCGTCGAATCGATAAGGCCGTGCACGCCCGGAATGAGGTGCGAACCCATCTCGATGAGAAAGATCGGCGTGGTCAGCACGGCCGCGATGGTGAAGTCGCGGGCCAGTTCGCGGCGTTCCGCTTCCTTCTTCTCGGCGCGCTCGGCGTTCTCGTCCTCGCCGCCTTGGCTGGCCGCCGCGCCGATCACCTGCGCCTCGTAGCCGGCCTCGCCGATCGCCGCGATCAGCGCAGCCGCGTCGGCGGTTCCGTGGATCGTGGCGCGCTCCGTCGCCAGATTGACGACCGCTCCGGTCACGCCGGGAACCGCCTTCAGCGCGCGCTCGACACGGCCGACGCAGGACGCGCAGGTCATGCCCTCGATCGCGATCTCCGCAGGACCGGCCCCGGTCGTGAGCGCCGGCACGGAATAGCCGGCGTCCTCGATCGTCTGGACCAACTCGGCGCGGGCAACGGCCGCGCTGGTGGTTATGCTCGCACGCTCGGTCGCCAAATTGACCGATACGGTCTCGACGCCAGGGACGGCCTTCAGGGCTCTTTCGATCCGGCCGACGCAGGACGCGCAGGTCATGCCCTCGATGGGTAGCGATATCGTGCCGGTCAGGTCTGTTGCTCGAACGGGGGCATTCATTGCCGCCTCCTTCATCGTTCCGAAATTCAAGTTCGGACGGAAGGTGGGGCTTCCAGCCATGGGAAGGTCAAGGGCCGAAAAATGATTTCTGCAGCGCTTGACCTTCCCATGGCTGGAAACCCCAGCTTGAGCGTCATGAGACCCAGATCAAGGAGATTTCTCATGGAACTCAGAATCGAGAACATGACCTGCGGCGGCTGCGCCAAGACCGTCACCAGGGCGATCCAGTCCGTCGATCCCGACGCAGGGATCGAGACCAATCCAGCCGCGCGCCTGGTCCGGGTCGAGACAACGGCGACCTCGGCGGCGCTGCAAAGGGCTCTCGCGGAAGCCGGCTATCCGGCAACCGCGATCGGAACGGGAGCGATGGCATGAGCAAGCCCGTCCCGATTTTCATCACCATCAGACCCGGTCGCGCGATTGCAGGGAGCCGGATGTCATGATGGACGCGATCGCCAACACGTCCAGGAGCCTGCCGGTCGACCTGAACTCGCCGGCTGGCCGGTCGCTGCCTGCCTCGCGGCACTATCGTCGGGCGCGCCAGGATCGCGGCGTCGAAACGCGCACGAAACTGCTGCTGGCCGCGCTCGATGTCTTCGGGCGCTATGGCTTCGAGGGCGCGGCGACGCGAGAGATCGCCAAGCGCGCCGGCGCCAATCTCGCCGCCATCGTCTATCACTTCGGCAGCAAGGACGTGCTGCACCGGGCTGTCGCCGAACATGTCGTCGAGCAGATGGATGCGCGTATCGGCGGCAGCCTCGACCAGGCGGCGGAAGCTCTGGCCGGATCGGTCGACCGCCCGACGGCGCGCCGGCTGCTGCAGCGGATCGTCGACGCTCATATCGATGCCATGCTGGGCGAGGCCGAGGCCGAACTCTGGGGCCGTTTCATCCTGCGCGAGCAGATGGAGCCCTCCGCCTCCTTCGACGTCATCGACGACTTCATGCTGCGGTGTCAGAGCACGACGACGGAGCTGGTGGCGTTCCTTCGGGACCTCGATCCGCAATCGGACGAGGCGATGCTCCGCTCGTTCGCGATTTCCGGTCAGTTCGCCATCTTCTGCGTCTCCCGCCCCATGGTGGAGCAGAAGCTCGGACGCGATTCTCTGCTCGGCGAAGACCACGCAGATATCCGTCGCGTCGTCGCCGAGCACATCGACCTCCTGGTCGGAGAGACCCTGACAAGCCAGCCACGCGATGCGGACAGGCCATGCGGGCCGGCAAAGCAACTCAAGTCATAGTCGACCGGCCCAGCCGTTCGCAGTCAAACGACCGAGAGGAAGACGATCCATGTATCGGCGCACTTTTCTGGCGGGCCTTTCGGGCCTCGCCGTTGCCGGGCCCGTGGCTGCCCAGATGAAGCATGATATGGGCGGGATGAGCGGCGGCCACGGCCAGCACGCCATGCCCGCGACGGACGCCAATCCCGTCCTGCCGGAAGGCCAGCCGCTGAAGGCGCTGCCGCGCCTGTCCAACCGATCGGCCGTGCCCGGCCTGTTCCAGGCGGAGCTGGTGGCCGAGCCAGGCGTCGTGCGGTTCGCCGAAGGGCTCGACACGCCAGTGCTTCTCTATAACGGCAGCACGCCCGTGATCGAGGCCAACGAAGGCGACAAGATCGAGATCCGCTTCCGGAACGGGATTCCGGGCGAGCCTACGACGATCCATTGGCATGGCATGCCGGTGCCCGCCGACCAGGATGGCAATCCGACCGACCCCGTGGCGTCGGGTAGCGAGCGCCTCTATGCGTTCAATCTGCCGGAAGGCAGCGCCGCACCTTACTGGTTTCATCCTCATCCGCACGGATTGACTGCCGAGCAGGTCTATCGCGGCCTCGCCGGCATCTTCCTGGTCAAACCGAAGGACGATCCCATCCCGCCGGAATATGGCGACACGATCCTCCTGCTCAGCGATCTCAGGATCGCCGCGGACGGGACGATGCCGGAAAGCACGATGGCCGATCTCATGAACGGCCGCGTGGGCGATCACGTGCTCGTCAACGGCCAGAAGAACCCCGCCATGGCCGTGGGTCTTGGCGAAAAGCGCCGCCTGCGTCTCTTCAATGCGACGAACGCGCGTTTCCTGAGGCTTCGGTTCGAGAACGCCAGCGTGACCGTCGTCGGAACGGATGGCGGGCTGATTGAAGCGCCCGTCGCCGTCGACGAGCTCCTGCTCACGCCGGCCGAACGGGTTGAGCTGATTGTTTCCTTCGACAAGCCGGGTGCGGCTAGGCTCACCACGCTCGACTATGAGCGCGGCTGGATGGGGCCGGACAAGCCGGCCGAGGCCGGAATGGTACTCTTGACGGCGAACGTAGCCGACCAGGCGGTGGCGGCGATTCCGCCCCTGCCGGCAAGGCTACGCGCCATCGAAACGCTCGGGAATCCGGTTGTCACGCGCCGGTTCGTGCTGACGGAATCGATGGGCGGCATGGATCATGGCGACATGGCGATGAACGGCATGGATCACTCCGGCATGTCCATGTCTTCCAGCGGAATGGACATGAGGTTCCTGATCAATGGCGCCAGCTTCGACATGAACCGCGTCGACGAAGTCTCGAGGGTCGGACAGGTCGAGCTTTGGGAAATCGTCAACGAGGCGGACATGGACCATCCGTTCCATGTGCATGGGACGCAGTTCCAGATTACCGAGCACGAGAAGGACGGGAATATCTCCCCGCCCGCCTATCGCGCGTGGAAGGATACCGTGAACGTCGCGGCCGGCGAGACGGTCCGCATCCTGCTGCGCCAGGATCTGCCGGGACCGCGCATGTATCACTGCCATATCCTCGAGCACGAACAGCTCGGCATGATGGGAACGGTCGACGTTCAGGCCTAGAGTCGGTCCATGAATGAAAAAGCCCGCCGCGAAGAGTTCGCGGCGGGCTTTTCATTGGAGCGGGGAGCGGCAGGGTCCTCTCGTCGATGACGGCATCATGCGACCGCAACCGGCGTCGGCAGTTCCTCGGGAGTGAAGAACACGTCGGCGTGCAGGTCCTCCTGGCGCAGGCCCAGCGCGAGCGCCATCGCCATGGCTGCGTCCACCATCGGCGGCGGGCCGGCGACATAGGCCTTCCATCCGTCGAGGTCGGAAAGATCCTCCGCCACGGCTTGGGTGACGAAGCCGCTCCGATACCGCGCGGACTGCGCCGCGGACAGCACGGGCACGAAGGCGAGATTGGGGTGCTGCCTGCCGAGGGCCTGGAAATGCTCGACGAGATAGAGATCGCGCTCGCTCCGGGCGCCGAAATAGACATGGATCGGCTGCTTCATGCCGAGGGCGAGAGCCGTTTCCACGATGGACTGGATCGGCGCCAGCCCTGAGCCGCCGGCGATGCACAGGATCGGGCCGGCATGATGCTGGCGCAGCGAGGAAGAGCCGAGGGGGAATTCGAGCGTAACCCTGTCACCGAACTTCAACGTGCCGTGCACCTGTTCCGAGGTGAGCCCTCCCGGGACACGGCGGATGTGGAATTCGAGGCCGTCATCGCCGGATCGGTTGGCCATCGAATAGCTGCGGGCGGGAACTCCCTGGAAGCCGACCTGCGCATATTGCCCGGCGGCGAACAGCAACGGAGCCCCGTCCTCGGGCGTGATCCGAACCAATTTGATGTCGTGGGTGAGATCACCAAGGTAGGTCACTCTGCCGTCGAGACGTCGTGGAGGCTGGACCTCCTCGTCGTCGCTGCCGAGCCAAGCGACGGCCGCGTCCGTCTGGGGAAGGGCCCGGCACGCCAGGATCAGGCCGCCGGCCTTTTCCTGGTCGGTGAGGGCGAAGCGCGAATGCGGGAGCAGATTGACCTCGCCCTCGATCAGCCGGGACTTGCAGGAACCGCAACGTCCGGACCGGCAACCATGCGGGTAGGGAATGCCGGCCGCGAGGGCAGCATCCAGAATGGTCTGTCCGCTTTGGACTGCAAGGCTGGTCCGGGCCTGCCGGATATCGACAAATGTGGCGGTCATGCTGCCGGTTCCTTACCGGTCCTGCGCCAGCCGGAGCACCTGGATCAGGCCCGGCTTCTGGCTCTGGAATGTTCCGTAGAAGACTTCGGAACCGACCAGGGTGATGGGCGCCACCCTCACACCCGTGCGCGCCTTGGCCTCCTCGGCGATCCGCGGGTCGGTGAGATCGCGTTCCTCGTAGGCGACACCCAACTGGTCGAGCCAACGCTTGAGCGCATGGCAATCCGGGCAGGTCGGGGTCGTGTACAGGAGAATTTGCGGTGCGCTGGCATCCGTCATGGTGTTGCCTTTCGGTGAGTTCGACATGGTTTCGCTCGCGTCGATCGGCCTGAGAGCGGCCGGCTAGCGGAACCTTGTCGTCACGGTGCGGCTTCCAGCGCTTGCAAGGTCAAGTGCCGTCGTCGCACGGCAGAGGACTTGTGGAGGTGCGACGCAGCCTCGGGGAAATGCGCGCTAGCCGCGACCGGCTTGCGCATTGTGATCCCTCGCTCTTCCGCTAGATTGGGCCCGATAAATCCATATGGACTGCGCCTCGTCCCGAACGCCGACGAGCTTCGTTCCCAGCACAGGTAGTTCGGGCAGATGACGTCTCGCAAACCGACGGCCAAGGTCGAGAAACAAAATGAAGGCGCAGGGCCGGCGCGTGCCGCGGCGCCCGACGCGCTCTTGAGCCATGCCTCGCTGTCGCAGAACGAGATCACGATCTTGGCGGAAACGTTCCGCCTACTCGGTGATCCGTCCCGGCTGCGGATTCTGCTGAGCTGCGTGGCGGGGCCGATATCGGTCGGCGATATTGCCGAGAGGCTGGAGCTGTCGCCGTCCCTCGTCAGCCATCATCTGCGGCTGTTGCGGGGAGCGCGTCTCGTCAGCGGCGTGCGCCAGGCCAAGCAGATCTTCTACGAAATCGCCGACCAGCACGTCAGCCAGGTGCTGCAGGACATGGCGATGCACATCGCGGAAGATCACGCGGACGAGTGAGCCGGCTCGTTTGGCGCGCTTCTTGAGTGAAATTCACCACGTATCCAAAGACGAATTTCCTCGCCTCGAAACAACGGCATTGAAGTAAAGCCGGCGGTTGGTCGCCGCATAGCAAGATGACCGCGCAAAAGACCGCCTTCGACAGAGTTTCGGAGGGGCCTTGACCCTTCCATCGTTGGAAACCCCACCTTCGCGAAAGAATCGACTGTCGCCGCAGGCCACGGGCCTGGAAGGTTTCCCAACGAAGGTAAAAGAGATGAGTAGAAAAGCCGCCACCCTGCTTCTAGCCGGCGTGGCCGTTGCCGGGGGCACGTTTGCCTTCGTCAAAAGCGACGAGGCAGGTTCCTATGCCAGCCGCCTGCTGGCGTTCGTATCGTTGACGGTCGCGCCCGAAGCGGCTGCGCAGTCGAGTGAAATGCCCCTGCCACAGGTTCCGGTCGCCGAGGTCGTCACGCGCGCCGTTGCGCGCTCGGTGGAGTTCACAGGCCATCTCGAGGCGACCAAGGTCATCGAGCTTCGACCGCGTGTTGGCGGCGCCATCGATGCCGTCAGCGTTCCCGAAGGCGGTCTCGTGCGCCCCGGCCAGCTCCTGTTCCAGATCGACCCCAGGCCATTCGAGGTCGCGCTGGATGCCGCCAAGGCCCAGTTGCAGCAGGCGGTGGTTCTCTTCGATCAGGCCGAGATCGATTTCGGGCGTATCGAGACGCTGGCTCCGAATGGCACGGTGTCGCGCAAGACCTATGACGATGCGCGGACCGCGCATCGTCAGCGGCAGGCGCAGATCGAAATCGCGAAGGCGGCCCTGGCCGCCGCCGAGCTTGATCTCTCCTTCACGCGCGTCACCGCGCCGATCGGCGGGCGGGTCGACCGGGTTCTGGTCTCGGAAGGCAATCTGGTCGCCGGCGGCAATGCCGGAGCCGCGACCCTTCTCACCACCATCGTCACGACCGACCCCCTCTATGCCTATTTCGATATCGACGAGGCCACCTATCTCGACTTCGTCGCGCGGGCTCGGGCGGGCGAAAGCGGCAAGGATGCCGGCAGGCTGCCGGTGCAGGTGGGGCTGATGACCGATGCCGGCTTCCCGCATGCCGGCGAATTCGATTTCCTCAGCAACCGCGTCGACCGGAGCACGGGAACGATCCGCGCCCGGGCCATCGTGAGCAACTCGGATGGTCGGCTGGCGCCCGGCCTGTTTGCGCGGGCGAACCTCGTCACCGCCGAGCCGGCCCAGACCGTGCTCATCGACGACCAGGCGATCGGCACCGATCAGGGGCGCCGCTACGTGCTGGTGCTCGGGGCCGGGGACAAGGCCGAATACCGTCCGGTCGAGCTCGGACCGATGGTCGACGGTCTGAGAGTGGTCACGGCCGGCCTCGCTCCGGGTGAGAAGATCATCGTGAAGGGGCTGGTGCGTCCGGGCATGCAGGTGTCTCCACAGCTGATTTCGATGCTTCCGGGCCATTCCGCCGATGGCGGTCGGTCCGCGGCGGCAGCTCAGGAGGCGCGGCGATGAATATTCCGCGCTTCTTCGTCGACCGCCCGATCTTCGCGGTCGTTCTTTCCGTCCTGATGCTGATCGCCGGCGGTCTCACGCTTCTGAAACTGCCGTTGAGCGAGTATCCGCAGGTCACCCCGCCGACCGTTCAGGTAACCGCAAGCTATCCCGGCGCCAATCCCGAGGTGATCGCCGAAACGGTTGCCGCGCCGCTCGAGCAGGCGATCAACGGCGTCGAGAACATGCTCTATATGAGCTCGCAGGCGGCGACCGACGGGCGCATGACGCTGACGGTCGCTTTCCAGCAGGGCACCGATCCGGACATGGCGCAGATCCAGGTGCAGAACCGCGTCTCGCGGGTGCTCCCGCGTCTGCCGCAGGAAGTGCAGCGCATCGGCGTCGTGACGCAGAAGACCTCGCCCGACATCCTGATGGTTGTGCATCTGGTCTCGCCCGATGATCGCTATGATCCCCTCTATCTCTCGAACTTCGCCCTCCTGCAGGTGCGCGACCAGCTGGCGCGTCTGCCCGGCGTCGGAGACGTGCTGGTCTGGGGAGCCGGCGAATATTCGATGCGGATCTGGCTCGATCCGGCCAAGGTGGCGGCGCGCGGCCTGACCGCCTCCGACGTGGTGGCGGCCATTCAGGAGCAGAACGTCCAGGTGGCGGCCGGCTCGGTCGGCCAGCAGCCGGAAGCCTCGGCGGCGCTCCAGGTCACGGTCAACACGCTCGGCCGGCTTTCGAACGAGGAGCAGTTCGGCGAAATCGTCGTCAAGACGGGCGCCGACGGCCAGGTCACCCGTCTGCGGGATGTCGCCCGCATCGAACTCGGTGCTGATTCCTATGCGCTGCGCAGCCTGCTCGACGGCAAGCCGGCGCTGGCGATCCAGATCATCCAGAGCCCCGGCGCCAACGCGCTAGACGTTTCGAGCGCCATTCGCGGCGCCATGGAGGAACTGAAGCAGGGTTTCCCGGAGGGCATCGAATATCGCATCGCCTACGACCCGACCGTCTTCGTCAAGGCTTCCCTGGCGGCCGTGGTGGTCACGCTGCTCGAAGCCATCGCGCTGGTCGTCCTCGTGGTGGTGATCTTCCTTCAGACCTGGCGCGCTTCGATCATCCCGCTGGTCGCGGTGCCGGTCTCGTTGGTCGGCACGTTCGCCCTCATGTACCTGTTCGGCTTTTCGCTGAACACGCTGTCGCTGTTCGGGCTCGTGCTTTCGATCGGCATCGTGGTCGATGACGCCATCGTCGTCGTCGAGAACGTCGAGCGTCACATCGCGCTCGGCGAGACGCCGAAGGAGGCGGCGCGCAAGGCCATGGACGAGGTGACCGGGCCGATCATCGCCATCACCTCGGTCCTGTCGGCGGTGTTCATTCCCTCGGCCTTCCTGTCCGGCCTGCAGGGCGAGTTCTACCGGCAGTTCGCCCTCACGATCGCCATCTCGACCATCCTCTCGGCGATCAATTCGCTTACGCTTTCTCCCGCGCTCGCCGCCGTGCTCCTGAAGCCGCACCATGACAATGTGAAGCGCGACCGGCTGACGATCGTCATCGACACCCTGTTCGGCTGGTTCTTCCGGCGGTTCAACCGCTTCTTCGACAGCGCCTCGAATGCCTATGTCTGGACGGTGCGGCGCGCCGTCCGTTTCAGCGCGATCGTCCTACTCGGCTATGCCGGTCTGGTCGGCATGACATGGATGGGGTTCCAGATGGTGCCCACCGGGTTCGTGCCGGCCCAGGACAAGTATTATCTCGTCGGCATTGCCCAGCTGCCGACCGGCGCGTCGCTGGATCGCACCGAGGCGGTCGTCAAGACGATGTCGGAGATCGCGCTCGCTGAACCGGGCGTGGAAAGCGTCGTTGCCTTTCCGGGCCTTTCGGTCAACGGCATGGTCAATATCCCCAACGCCGCCGTGATGTTCACGATGCTCAAGCCCTTTGACGAGCGCAAGGATCCTTCCCTGTCCGCCTTCGCCATCGCCGGTCGCCTGATGGGCAAATTCAGCCAGATCCCCGATGGCTTCGCCGGCATCTTTCCGCCGCCGCCTGTTCCGGGCCTCGGCTCGACCGGCGGCTTCAAGATCCAGATCGAGGATCGGGCGGGGCTTGGCTTCGAGGCGCTCGCTGAGGCGCAGGGCGCCATCCTGGCCAAGGCGATGCAGACGCCGGAACTGGCGGGCATGCTCGCGAGCTTCCAGGTGAACGCGCCGCAGGTGCAGGTGGATATCGACCGGGTCAAGGCCAAGTCGCAGGGCGTGCCGCTCAACACGATCTTCGAGACGCTGCAGGTCAATCTCGGCTCGCTCTACGCCAACGACTTCAATCGGTTCGGCCGTACCTACCGCGTGATGGTCCAGGCGGATGCGCCGTTCCGCATGCAGCCGGAGGACATCGGCCGGCTGAAGGTGCGCAACGCGGCGGGGGAAATGATCCCGCTGTCGGCCTTGCTGACCATCGAGAACAGCTCGGGGCCGGATCGCGTCATGCACTATAACGGCTTCCCGTCAGCCGATATCAGCGGTAGCCCGGCGGCCGGGTACTCGTTCGGGCAAGCGACCGCGGCGATCGAGCGGATCGCGTCGGAAACCCTGCCGCCCGGCATGGCCTTCGAGTGGACGGAGCTCGCCTATCAGGAGAAGCAAGCCGGCAACACGGCGCTGTACGTCTTCCCGCTGTCGGTACTGCTCGCGTTTCTCATTCTCGCGGCGCAGTACAACAGTTGGTCCCTGCCGTTCGCCGTGTTGCTGATTGCTCCGATGGCGTTGCTTTCGGCGATCGCGGGCGTCTGGTTTACCGGGGGCGACAACAACATCTTCACGCAGATCGGCTTCGTCGTGCTTGTCGGGCTCGCCGCCAAGAATGCGATCCTGATCGTCGAGTTCGCCCGAGCGAAGGAAGAGGAAGGCATCGACCCCCTGAACGCCGTGCTGGAAGCAGCCCGGCTCCGCCTGCGGCCGATCCTGATGACCTCGCTCGCCTTCATCGCCGGCGTCGTCCCGCTTGTGTTGGCGACCGGGGCCGGCGCCGAGATGCGGCATGTCATGGGGATTGCCGTGTTCGCCGGCATGCTCGGCGTCACGCTGTTCGGCCTCGTGCTGACGCCGGTGTTCTACGTCCTGGTGCGCCGCAGGGCGGTCGCCCGTCAGACGCGGCGAGACAGCGCCGCGGCGCTGGAATCGCGCGTTTAGGCCGGGGCTGAAAGCGGGTGCAGTCGGGACGATCCGCCCGACCCGACTGCACCCGGATATGGAACATGGCGCAGAGATTTCCAGTTCGTCCCACCCGTGAGGTTTCGGTGCGGCGCTTCCAACTAGATCCATCCTCGGTTTCTGTATTTCCGGGACTTGACCTTGCAACGATAGGAAACCCCATCTGTCTTGGAGGCAAACAGAAGGAGGCCTCCATGTTTTTCTTCACGGTTCCCAACATGACCTGCGGCGGTTGCGCCAAATCGGTCACCCGGGCGCTGCAGAGCGTCGATGCCGACGCAAGGATCGAGACCGATCCGCCGACGCGTGAAGTCCGCGTCCAGACTTCGGCGAACGAAGCGGCGCTCCGCGCGGTTCTGTCCGAAGCCGGCTATCCGGTCGAGGACAAGACGGCTGCCGCCTGAGGCATTTCGTTCCTGCCAACGCAAGCTGCGCGGTGATGCAGGCGGTGGCAGCGACGGTGCCGCTGGCGATCCAGGCAAACAGGGCAGCCCCCTCCGGCTGCCCTGTTTGTTTATGCCGGCCATTCGGGTCGTCATGATGAATTGACAAATAAACATATGAACAGATATTCAATTGTTAGAAACAAACGATTGGATCCACCATGGCGACCCGCCCGCACTCCCACAGCGACCATCATGGTCACGATCACGCCGAGGGGCACGATCATGACCACTCCCACGTTCCGGTGGTCACCAAGGACAATGAGCGCAAGATCCTCATTTCCTTCCTGATCATCTTCTCGTTCATGTTCGTCGAAGCCGTCGGCGGATATGTCTCCGGCTCGCTCGCCCTGCTTGCCGATGCTGGGCACATGCTGACCGACGCGATTGCGCTCGGCCTCGCCTATGTCGCCTTCCGCATTGGAAGGTGGGCTGCGGACGAGCGACGCAGCTTTGGCTATGCCCGTTTCGAAGTGATCGCGGGGCTCGTCAACGCGCTCACCCTGTTCGGCATCGTCGGGTGGATCTTCTACGAAGCGGTCGGACGGTTCCGCGATCCGCAACCGGTCCTGGCCGGATCGATGTTCGTGGTCGCCCTCATCGGCATGCTCGTGAACCTCTTCGTCCTCTGGTTCCTGACCCGCGGCGATTCCGAACATGTGAACGTCAAGGGAGCGGTGCTGCATGTGATGGGCGATCTGCTCGGCTCGGTCGGCGCGATCGTCGCCGCGGTCGGGATCTGGTACACGGGCTGGACCCCGATCGATCCAATCCTCTCGGTGTTCGTGTCGCTGCTGATCCTGCGCAGCGCCTGGAGCCTTCTCAAGAACGCGCTGCACATCCTGCTGGAAGGCGCTCCCGCCAAGGCCGGTAGTTCCGAGATCTCCGAATATCTTCGGAAGGCCGTTCCGGGCGTCCGGAGCGTCAGCCACGTCCACGTCTGGTCGCTGACTTCCGGCCGCGTGCTAGCAACGCTGCAGGTGCGTCCGATGGACGGGGCCGATGTGCGCCATGTCATCAAGCCGGTCGAGCACGAACTGAAAACGACGTTCGGCATCGAGCACCCGACGATCGGCATCGACTGGGAAGGCGACGCCCGTTGCAGCCTGGAGGAGCCTGGCAATGCAACAGCATCCCACGCAGGTCACTCGCATTGACTGACTGCGATTCGGAAATTCAGAAAAGGTGCAAATCTGAGCGAGATATTGCGACTGTTGACCCAAGACGGTCCGAGGCTCGCGTCTGATATTCCGAGACACGGGAGCTGTCACGATCGCTTATGAACCACCATCCGCGCGGCGATGACTATCGGATCGCCCCGCTTCCATGTCGGACCGCAACTATGTCAGTGAGGTCCTCGCTGGAGCCGTCGTAGGACTGCTGGCGGGGACTTTATCGTGCGACGGACGTTCAGGGGAAGAACGTAGACTCTCGTGCTAGCGCCGGCGGTTGTGCGTGACGAGGGCCTCGGTCTGGCCCTCAAGGTCGCTGGCCAGGAAGTAGATTTCAAAAGGGGAGCGTTTCTTAAGGGGGCTGGTGCCAGCGCTCGATCTTGCTGTGGACCTGGATACGGTTCGCGAGTTCGCCTTCAGTGTCGCTGGAACCAATGCGTTAAGGTCACCGAATTCAAGTACTACGATCGCCCGCGCGACCTGTCTCTCGGGCTGCCGCACTGATTTGACAGCCAAGATTGCCAGCCCGAAACAGCGTTCGGAGTCGGATTTTTGACGGCTTCTGGCTCAGACATTGGGAGATCTGAAGTCGAAGTATCACGATGCCTATCCTGCGGCGCACGAGCGGCGCATTCTGGCTGACCAGTCTATCGCGGCCTCCTGCTGTCTAGGTGGCTCTCGTCCGGATTTCGGAGCATCCGTTTTCTGCCGAAGCTGGGATCAGCTACGGTCAGGCTGAAAATGACAGCCGGATCAGCTGGCTGTTCATCACGGCCTGCTGCCATTCAACGGCTCTGCCGCCGGATAGACGCCCCAGCGCGGAAACGTCGAGCAACGGTGCGTTGTGAGGACACGCGAGCAAGGCGGCCTCGTCATCCCTGGGCATGCGCGCGCCGACCGTGGTCGAGACGCGATGGAGATCACCCAACCCCTCTTCACGCAGCAGGGGGGTGAAGGCCCCTTTGCGCGACAGACGGTTTTCGAAGTCGGGAATGAGATCGAATGGAAAATAGCGCGTGGTGAGGATGAAGGGCACCTCGCCTCCGAGGATCACGGTCGTATGCCGAAGCACGAGGGTGCCTTCCGGCAATTCCAGCT
This sequence comes from Kaistia granuli DSM 23481, assembly GCF_000380505.1. Classification (GTDB taxonomy): domain Bacteria; phylum Pseudomonadota; class Alphaproteobacteria; order Rhizobiales; family Kaistiaceae; genus Kaistia; species Kaistia granuli. The sequence continues at coordinate 24,104 of NZ_AQYH01000017.1, forward strand.
TTTCTGCGACCTCCGCGACGGCGGCCTCGACGAGGCTCTCGATCACGCGCGATGAGCTGTCCACGCCGAGGCGGTCGAGCACGTCGCGGAACCGCGACACGGCATCGATCTCGTAGACGATGCCGTTCTCCATGACATAGCTGCCGCGTCCATTGACGATGCGGATGAGGCCGTCCTGCGACAGGGCCAGATAGGCGCGCCGTACCGTGTTGCGGCTGACGCCGTTGCTGGCCGAAAGCTCATGCTCCGTCGGCAGCCGTTGTCCCGGCGCGTATCGGCGGCTGCGAATGCCGTCCCTGAGCTCGACGTAGAGCGCCTCCCATTGCGACTTCATGCGTGTCCCTGTCCGTTGCTGACGCGCTCGAGGACTAGGGCCGCGGAGCGCAACACTCGACAGCTGTACCTACAGCTGTCATGCGCCTTACACAATCCGGCCCTATCCAGAAGGGGCAACGGAAAAACGGATCGCGGTCCGCACAGCGTCGACAACAACGGCATACCGATTGAACATTCTGTAGCAATCACGCATTCGCCGGGGCCACCCGCCGCCCCGCGAAACCCGCATCACAAATTCAGGCAACGGATCGAAACCGGCAAATCGCGGCCGGTGAGCGACGGCTGCCGCCCCCAAACCGGAGATGAACATGAACCGCAGAAATCTCTTCCGCTCCACCATCGCCGCGGCGGCGCTGCTGGCCATGCCGGCCGCCGCCATGGCCGACGTCAACCGGATCGACGTCTACATCACCGGTGATTCCAACATCATCAATTTCTGGAACAACATCATCAAGCCGGCCTATGAGAAGGCCAATCCGCAATACACGCTCAACGTGGTCAGCGCGCGCAACAACATCGCGCCGATCGTCGACCGCGCCCTTGCCGCGCTCGGCAGCGACGTCGATCCCCAGGTCGACATCTTCGACGAGAACGATCCGAACCTGCCGAAGGGCGCCATCGAGAAGGGCCTCTGGGTCGACTTCACCAAGGCCGGCCTCGCCAATTACGGCAAGCTCAACCCGGTCACGCTCGAAACCGACTATGGCCTGCCGTATCGCGGCACGCAGGTCGTCCTCGCCTACGACACCACCAAGCTGAAGCCGGAAGACGCGCCGAAGACCTGGGCCGAGCTAGTCGCATGGATGAAGGCCAATCCGGGCCAGTTCACCCACAACCGTCCCGACACGGGCGGTTCGGGCGGCAATTTCGTCCGCCGCGCGATCCACGAGGCCAACGGCCGCGATCCGTCGCTCTTCCGCATCGACAACTATGTCGCCGGCGAGAGCGACGAACGGCTCGCCAAGGGCTTCGAACTCCTGAAGGAGATCGCGCCCTATACCTATGGCCCCGGCTCCTACTCCGGCGACAACATGCAGTCGATCCAGCTGCTCGCGCAGGGCGTGGTCACGATGGTGCCGGTCTGGTCCGACATGGCGCTGGACGCCGTCAACAAGGGCGTCCTGCCCGAGACCACCGGCTTCACGCAGCTGACCGATCTCGCCTTCGCCGGCGGCTTCGCCGACATGACCGTTCCGACCAATGCCGGCAACCTCGAGGCGACGATGAAGCTCGCCGACATCGTTCTGTCGCCGGAAGTCCAGACCAAGGTCGTCACCGAGATCGGCGCTTTCCCGGCGATCTCGTGGGAACACCTGCCGCAGGATCTCGCCGCGAAATACGCCGCGATGCAGCCTGCCTCGATCCCGACCTTCCCGGGCGGCCCCTGGGTTTCGGCGATCAGCGACGGCTGGTTCCGCACAGTCGCGCCCCATGTCACGCGCTGAGGCAACAAGACAGGACACGAAGGGGAGGAGGCCGATCGGCCTCCTCCTCGTCGCCGTGCCCGTATTCCTGGTGCTGTCGCTGATCGTCTGGCCGGTGGCGCTGTCGGTGTTCGACACGCTCACCGTCGAGACGCCGTCCGGCGTCACGCTGAGCCTCGATGCCTATCGCTTCTTCTTTTCCGACAGCTTCAGCCTGCGCAATCTCTGGATGACCGTCCAGGTGGCCGCGATCTGCACCGCGCTGCTGCTCGCGATCAGCCTGCCCATCGCCCTCTACCTGCGCTTTTCCACGTCCAGGCTGACCGGATACATCCAGGCGCTGGCGCTGTTCCCGCTGTTCGTGCCTTCGATCCTGCTCGCCTACGCGCTGATCCGCACGCTCGGGCCGAACGGAACCGTCGACATCCTGCTCAGCGCCGTCGGCCTGCCGAAACTGGCGTCTCCCTATCTGACGATCTGGGGTCCGATCATCGGGCTCGTCTGGGACAATCTCCCCCTGACTTTGCTGATCGTGCTGGCCGGTCTCGGCAACGTGTCGCGCGCCTCGATCGACGCCGCGCGCGATGTCGGCGCCAACCGCGTCCAGTTGCTCCGGTACATCATCCTGCCGCGCATCCGCAGTACGCTGCTCGTCGCCGCGTCCTTCGTCATTCTCGGCCTCTTCTCCGCGTTCACGCTGCCCTACCTGCTGGGCCCGGCGGTTCCGGAGATGATGGGACCGTTCATGCGCCGCACGATCATCGATGTCGACGATCCGCTGCAGGCCCGCACGCAGGCCGTCGTCACCTTCCTGATCTGCGCGGCCTTCGCCTATTTCTACGTGCGCTCGATCGCGCGCACCCGCCGGGAGCAATCGTCATGAGCATGCCCGCACTTCGCAGGGCGGGCCCGGCCAGCCTCGGCCTCTCCCGCCTCCGCGCCAACGGGGCCGGGATCACCATTGCCGCCCTGCTTTCGCTCTTCATCCTCACGCCGCTCGTCAACGTCGCGATCTGGGCCTTCACCGAGATATGGCGCTACCCCGCGGTCATTCCGCAGAAGTTCGGCTTCCGCTTCTGGGGCGATGTGCTCTCGCGCGGCGACGTGCACCTGGCGATGACGACCTCGCTGTCTTTGGCGGCGATCGTGACGGCTCTGTCGGCGCTGATCTGCCTGCCCGCCTCCTACGCTTTCGCGCGCATGGACTTTCCCGGTCGCAACCTCTTCTTCATGTCGTTCCTGACCGTCTACGCCTTTCCAAAGTTCGGCCTCTACATCACCATCGCCACGATCTTCCTGGGTCTTGGCCTGATCGGCAATTTCTGGGGCGTGGTGCTGATCCAGCTCGTCTCGACGCTGATGTTCATGGTGTGGATCCCCGTCTCCGCGTTCCAGAACGTCGACCGGCGGCAGGAGGAGGCCGCGCGTGACGCCGGGGCTTCGCCGCTGCGCGTGTTCTGGTCGATCACGCTGCCCCAGGTGCTTCCCGCCATCTCGGCGGCCGTGCTGCTCACCTTCGTCAACACCTTCTACGAGACCGAGGTTGCCTGGCTGATCGGCGCGCCCGAAGTGCGCACCGTGCCGCTGCTGATGGTCCGCTTCATCAACTCCGAGCTGGTGGTCCAGTACGGCGCGGTGCTGTCGCTACTACTGTGGGTGCCGTCCTTCGTCCTGCTCATGCTGGTCCGCCGCTTCCTGGGCGCGCAGGCGCTCGGCCGCGCGCTCGGAGCCTAAAATTCGAGGAGCCTGTTAAATGGCCACACTGGAAATCAAGAATCTGAGCCGGCTCTTCGGCAACACTTGCGCGGTGGACGACCTGTCCCTGACGATCGGCGATGGCGAACTCGTCTGCCTGCTCGGACCGTCGGGTTCCGGCAAATCGACGGTGCTGCGGATGATCGGCGGCTTCGAGGAACCGACCGCGGGGGCGATCCTGATCGACGGACAGGACGTGACGCGCGTGCCGCCGGAGCGGCGGCCGACCGGAATGGTGTTTCAGAGCCATGCGCTGTGGACACATATGAACGTCTTCGCCAACGTCGCCTTCGGCCTGAAGCTGCGTCGTCTCCCGAAGGACGAGATCCGCAGGCGGGTGAACGGGTCCCTCGCGACGGTGGGCCTGGAAGGTTACGGCGAAAGGAAGACGAGCCAGCTGTCGGGCGGGCAGCAGCAGCGCGTGGCGCTGGCGCGCTCGTTGGTTCTGGAACCGAAAATTCTGCTGCTGGATGAGCCGTTCGCCAGCCTTGACCAGCATCTGCGGGAGCGGCTGCGCGAGGAAGTGCGCGAAATCCAGCGTCGGGTCGGGATCACCATGATCTTCGTCACGCACGGGCAGGACGAGGCGCTCGCCATCGCCGACCGGATCGCCGTGATGCGCGACGGCAGACTGGAGCAGCTGAGCCGGCCCGACAGGCTCTACCGCCAGCCGCAGACCGAATTCGTCGCCGGCTTCGTCGGCCAGATGAACTTGCTGCAGGGCGCAATTCGCTCGAATGTGATGTCCGTCGCCGGGATCGACCTGCCGGTCGCGCTCGCCGACGGCCCGGCGACGCTGGCGCTACGGCCGGAGGACATCGCTCTCGAAAAGCGAGGCGACGATGGCGGCGCCGACGTGATGCGCGTCACCGATTTCGGCACGCATCTGTCGATCGAGGTCCGCACCCGGTGCCGGCAGAGGCTCAAGATCATGGCGCCGCCCGGGACAGGCTGGTCCGCCGGCATGCGCGCCACGCTCAGCGCGCGCAAGTTCTCGGTCTACCGCGACGGGAAGCTCTGCTTCATGCCGCAGCCCTGCGACGTGCGGCCCGCCGCCGCTGCCTGACGACAAGACCTTTGCGTCGCCGGCTTGCCGGCGATCCGCCCCCGACCATCTGAATGTCGACCCCTCCCAGGGCATCGCCCCTTTCGCGGCCCATACCGATCGGACTTTCCGCAATGCCTCTTCTTTCCGCCACCGAGCCGACACTGCATCCGGGCGCGATCTCGCACAATTCGACCTATGGCGCCTATTGCGAGATCGGACAGGGCTCGCGCATCCTCAACTCGGATTTCGGCGCCTACGCCTATTGCGACCAGTACGCCGACATCGCCAACACCACCGTCGGGAAATTCGCCAACATCGCCGCCATGACGCGGATCGGCCCGACGGACCACCCGTTCACCCATGCGGCCCAGCACCATTTCCTCTACCGCTCCGCCAGCTATTGGGAGGACGTCGCGGACGATGCCGATTTCTTCGCCGCCCGCGCCGCCCGCCGCACGGTGCTGGGGCCGGACTGCTGGATCGGGCATGGTGCGATCATCAAGCCGGACGTGGCGGTCGGCGCGGGGGCGATCGTCGCGGCGGGCGCGGTCGTCACCAAGGACGTTGCCCCGTTCGCGATCGTGGGCGGCGTCAGCGCGACGCTGATCCGATATCGATTCGAACCGGATGTGATCGATCGATTGCTGGCGCTTTGCTGGTGGGACTGGAGCCACGACAAGCTGCGTGAGGTGCTGCCAGACTTCCGAGCCATGCCGGTTGAGACGTTTCTCGACAAATACCATTCCGTAGCGACAAGCTGACATCGTATCGGGGGCCTGCACCTTGCAGATCGCATGAGTCCGAGGACGAATAGACGGCACTTCGTGGCTGACGCTGCCAGCGGATCCAGGTGGACACGCTCGGAAAGCGGAATGGTGGGTCTGGCCGCCGCTGGACCGCGGTTCCCTCGGTCCGATCTTCAGATCCTCAACCTTCGCCCGCTTCCGCCATTTCGAAACCGTCTTCGGATTGATGCCATGCTTCCGGCTCGGCTGCGCGAGTGAAGCTTGCGATCGCTGTATTGCTGCCCTGACGGCGTGCGTGGTTGTGGCGCTGCCGTGACGAACTTGTCCGATAGCGCCTCCTTCCAATCCTTCGAGTGGGCGGTCTGCTTGATGGTTTTCTGGGAGCTCGTGCCGCTGGGTGGTATATCGAACGCGGCGCAGACCTTTCGGTAGCCGCATGCAGCACCTTCCGAGCCGTCTCGCTGGCCGCCTCAGATCAGAACGTGATCCCGAGATTGGCCTTGAAGCCATGTTGCTGCGCCTCGGATGCCACCTGGCCGCTATAGAACAGGCCCAGCGTCGCCGATGACGAAAGGGCGAGATCGAGGCCGGCTTCGATCAGGGCGCTGTCTTTGGCGATCGGCACGCCGGCTATGGTGAAAGCGTCGGACCCGGCGAAGGCCAAAGTCGACAGCGGCACCGTGTCGCCGAACGCGTGTTGCCAGCCGAGTGCACCACGCACGGTAGCGTTCATTGTTCCGAGCGTGAAAACAGTCGATGCCCGCAGTCCAAGCGAAGTAAACGTGGTGCTGGAGGACTGGTCCTCCGCCGACAGCCCCGCGGCACCGCCCAGCTCGGTGAATCCGTCGGTGTTCAGGTTCACATAGGCGAGATTGGCGAATGGCTCATACGACGCCTGCGCGGTGTCGATCCGGTAGCCGAGCTCACCAAAGGCCTGCACCGTGCCCGCATCGTAGTCGGCCTTGAGCGGGTCGGCGAAACCGGGGAAGGCGACCGAGCGGCTGGTGTCGAGGTCGTGCCATGTATAGGCAAGGCCGGAACGGAATCCGAGCGCGCCCCACTGCGTGCCCGCATAGACTCCGAGACTGTAGTTGTCGCTCGAACCCGAGGCGTTGCGATCGTCGGCGTCGAAGCTGGTGCGGCTGTAGCCGGCGATCGCGCCAAGTCGCCAGTTGTCGAAGGCGGCCGTGTCAGCGCCCACCAGGAAGCCGCCGGTCGAACGATCGAGACGCGCGGCATTGCCGTCGCCATCCGTGTGCCCCCAGGCGCCAAAGCCCTGACCCCAAACCGAGAATGCGTCCGTTGTTGAAGGCTTGAGCACCGGCCCGCCTTCCGCATAGGCCATGACCGGCGCGGGCGAAGCTCCGACGCCGTCGAAGGCGGCGCGGATACGGTCGTAGACCGCATCCCGCAGGAAGTGGCTGTCCTCGATCAGCGCCGTCATGGCCGAAGCATGGATCTCGCCGGACAGGCCGTCGAAGGCGGCGCGCGCCTGGGCGTCGGAAAGGTTGAGAATGGCGTTGTAGACGGGATTGCCGAAGCCGAGGCTGTCAACACCGCTTCCGGTGGCGATCTGGTTGCGGGTGACGCCTACACTGGAGAAGCTGATGTCGTTGCGGAGCAGACTGAGATAGGCACTGGTCTGATCGTAGCTCAGCAGCGGATTGAGGAAAGCCAGGTTCGAGGTGACCCCGGTAAAGGCGTCGCCGTTGGCGAGGCCGCCTGTCGCGGTAAGGATGGTGTAGGTTGTGAGCGGGGCATAGTTGCCGGCGCCTGCCAACACCTGAACGGTGCCGCCATTGATGGTCGCCGTTCCGGTCGCGGCAATCTTGCCGGCCTGGCCATCGGCATCGGCCGCGACGATGAAGGTCGAACCCGCATTGAACGAAATGTTGCCCGCCACCTGGAGCGTTCCGGTGGAGCTCCTCGGTGCAATCGTGCCGGAGACCGTCGTTGTTCCGACCGTACCCTGGCCAGAAAGCGTTGCGCCGGTGGCGATCGTTAGCGAGGACGAGGCAATCGAGCTGCCGGCCGCCATATCGAGTGTGCCAGACTTGACCTGGGTGGAGCCGTTGAAGCTGCTTATGCCGCTGACGGTCCAGATGCCGGAGCCGGTCTTCTCGAGAGAAGCGAAATTCTGGTACTGGGTGCCAAGGGTCGCGACGTCAAAGCTCGAATCCACCGTCCCGCTCAGCGCCAGCACATCGGTGCCGTTCGCGACCGCGACGACATTGCCGGTGATGCTGGACCCGGCCTGCAATTCCAGGCGGTTTTCGCCACCGGTGAATGTGATTGCGTTAGCTTGACCGCCAAAGAAGGTATTTGTACCAGCAATCGTGCCAGAGTTGATGATGGCGAGATCGGCGCCTATGACGCCACTGCCGCCCCGGCCTCTCGTCGCGGCGCCGTTGCTCCCAGCCGCACCGCCGCTGCCGAATCCGCCCGCTGCACCTGGCCAGCCGCCGCTGGCGCTGTTGCCACCGTCCCCTCCTTGAATAACGCCGGAATTGGTTATCGTTCCGCCGCCCGACAGCAGGATCGCCGCTCCGCCGCTGCCAAGTCCGGAGGCCGCGCCGCCCGCGACGAGGCCCGCGGCGTCGATGGTGAGGATTGTGTGACTTCCGCTCGCTAAGCCGGCGCCGCCACTGCCATCGTCGCTGCCCGCGCCACCGCTGATGGTGCCAGCATTCACCGTGATGTTGCCCCCGTCGAGAAGGATCAACCCGCCACCGCCACCGCCGCCTTTCCCGCTGCTGATACCGTCACCGGCTCCACCAGCTCCACCGGTGATGCTGCCATTCTCATTCACGATCACGAGGGCGGCTCCGGAAATCCGAAGACCGGCGCCGCCGCCGCCGCCGCCGCCGCCTGCGTAACGGCCACCATCTCCGCCTTGGCCGCCGGTCACAGCGGCATTCACGTGGATCTCGCTTGCGCCGGTAATCTGGAGGGCATCGCCACCGCCGCCACCGCCGCCGCCGCTAAAGCCGAGGCCGCCGCCGCCGTCGCCGCCGTGACCACCGACCACAGTGGCACCCACCCGGACTTCATCGGCACCCCAAATCTGGGCGCTCCCGCCGCCACCACCGCCACCGCCACCGCCACCACCACCAGAGGTATAACCTGCACCACCACCGCCGCTCGCCACGGGAGTGGTGATGTCTTGGGGCGGAGACGTATTCGTGCCGGCGATCCCGCCCGGATTGCCTGCCGAACTTGAGCTACCAGATTGACCCGCCGTGCCGCCCATGCCGCCGGTAAGGCTGTCCGAGCCACCGCCTTGTCCGCCTGTCGCCGACTGTGCCATGGCCGATCCGCTGGAACCTGCGATCGCAACCAGTCCGACAAGAGCAGCTCCGCCCAACAAGGCAGTCAATCGCCGCCGTATCGGTTCGTTACGATCATCCCGAAAGCACTTCGTCCGCGCCCAATCCGACGAGCTCGGTCTGGGCGTGTGCCAGAACACATCCATCGAAGGAGGGGGCTGTCCGGATGCAACCGAGGGGCAACGGGGCTCGCACATTGGATTAAGTCCCTTCGGAATCGATAGGTCACCCTCGCCCACAACGTGACGTTGCGCAAGCAACATTCTAGCGTTGCGGTGGTGAAGGGAAGAAGAGGTCTGGCGGTTCCAGTTCGCCCAGCAGGAGATCGCCAAACTGGCCCAGACGGCGTGGGAGTTCCCGCCGATGCAGAAGGGCGCCCACGCTGGCACCCTTGTTCCTTGCCACTCCGCGGCGCGGGCAGGAGCCCAAATCGCGCCTGGTCAGCCGACTTTGTGGGTCCGGCGGTGCCGCGCCGGTCGGTCCGGCCCTGAGCGTCGCCCGGGGCCCGCGACCCGGGATCGCACTTCACCGGGCGATTTCGGCGGATTTCCTGCGGGATGGAGCGTTCAGACGCTTGCGGCCGCCTTCAGGCTTCTGTCCTATTGGGCGCGACATCCGCCCATTCAAGGCGGAGTGGGGGAATCATGACACTTGCAGCGACACTGATCCTGGTTGGCCGCGTCATTCTCGGCCTGTTTTTTGTCATCGCCGGCATTCGCAACTTTATGAATTTCGCCAAGGCGAGCGCATCCGAGACCAATTACGGCTTCAAGCTGCCGGTGTCGGTAGCCGCCTTCGGCTTCGTCTCGCAGCTGGTCGGCGGCCTCTCCGTCGCGCTCGGCATCTGGCCGGCCTGGGGCGCGGCCCTGCTGATCCTCTTCCTGATCGGCGCCACGACGCTCTTCCATAATTTCCTGCTGTTCCAGGGCGAGGCGCGCAAGCCGCACCTCTATTTCACCCTCGTGAACTGCGCACTGGCCGGCTACTGCCTGATGGTGATCGGGCTTTCCCTCTGAGACGCGCGCTCCTGCGTTCGCCGCGGCGCTTGCCGACCGCATCCATGCCCTGAATGTCGGCGTCTCCAGCTCAGTGGGAAACGGAGCTGGAGAAGACGTTGACGATGATGACGCCGGTGATGATGAAGCCGAGGCCGATCAGGGCGGCCGTGTCCAGCGTCTGGCGAAACAGGAAATATCCGATCGCCGAGATCAGCACGATGCCGAGGCCGCTCCAGATCGCATAGGCGATGCCAACTGGCATGGTGCGCAGCGCGATGGTCAGGCAATAGAAGGCCGCCGCGTAGCAAAGCGCCATGCCGATCGTCGGCAGCGGTCGGGTGAACTGCTGCGATTGCTGCAGCAGCGTGGTGCCAACGACCTCGAGCCCGATGGCGATGCCGAGGGAGGCGTAGGTTGCAAGGGCCGGGTTCATGGCCTGTCACTCTTCACGGTCATGTCGATCAGGGTTTGGCGCAGCGCGTGGCGGTCCATGCGCAGCGTCGCGTCGACTTCGGTCAGGTCGGCCAGCCAGACACCGTCGGCCGCATAGCGGACAATCTCCAGCGCCGGATCCGAATCGGTGTCGGCATGCCGCAGCAGGCGATTGCGCAACCATTCCGACCAGAGCTTGCGGAGATTGGCGTCCGTCATCATTGAAATCGACAGCGCGCCCCAGGGGCTCGGGGTTTTCGAGCCGATCAGCCGGAGCGCCGATTCGACATAGGCCCGGGTGAAGCGGCCATGCGCGACGGAATCGTCGGCGAGCAGCGCGTCGATCTCGCTGTCGAGCGCGTCGAGAAGGTCGACGAAGACCCCTTCGATCAGGATCTCCTTGCTCGGAAAGTGGTGGAACAATCCACCCTTCGTGACATTGGCCGCATCGGCGACGGCCTGGATCGTCAAGGCGGACAGGCCCATCTCGACGGCGAGACCGGCCGCGCAGTCCAGGAGGGTCCGGCGTACCTGTTCGGGCTGCTTCTTGCGGGCGTAGGCATTGGTCATTTCGTAAAGATACCAAATGGTCGGTATCTTTGGAAGTCGTCTGGTTCTGATTGTTTGCCGGCCGCCGTGGCAAGACGGTCGGCGCTGCGCGAGCGAAAAAAAAGACCCCGGCCAGGGTGAGCTGGCCGGGGTCTGTCGGTCACGGCGCTGGAAGGCGCCAGGCGGCCCGCATGGGCTAGTCGTTCAGTTCCGTGTCCGGCATCGAGACGAAGATCAGCACGGCGATGATGGTGATGAAGAAGCGGAACGCCGATTCGATGCCGTTCCAGGTCTGCGACATCCACATGCCGAACCACTCGCCGCCGACCGACAGGAATGCCACCTGCCAGACGAGGAAACCGAAGGCCAAGCCGCCGATCGCCCACTTCTTCGAGCGGTTGAAGGCGCGGGCATCGGCGCCGAGGCGGCCGAGCATGGCGAAAGTGCCGATCCAGCACAGGATGGCGGTCAGTGTCTCGGCTGCGATGATCGCGATATAGAAGACGTGGTGCAGCGTCGGGTTGCTGATTGCGCGGTAATGGATCGTCGCGTTCGGGAAGATGGTGTCCATCAACAGCACGTGCTGCACGAACTCGAAATTGGAGCCGTAGTCCGTGATGTTGCCGAATGCCACCAAGGTGGCAAAGAAGGCGATGGAAGCGACGAGCGCTGTTTTGCTGAGGCGGGTGATTTGCATCGGGAATAATCCTCTTGATAGCCAGCCACCAGAAAAGCACGAAATCTTCTACGGACAAGTAAATGCCGTTCCGTCAAGCCTTGTTAGGCCATGACGTCGTCGTTCGGCGCAGGCGTTGCCTCGGCGCTTGGGGAAGCGCTACCGGTATCCGGTCGCATCGGCGGGCTTGCCCGTTTCCTCGACCTCGACCAGGTAGCGGTAGGCATCCGGCTGGGAGCCGTCGAGGTCGGTGAAGCCATAGACCTCCGCCAAACCGCCGCTGGAGAGCGACTGGCCGTTCCAGCGGGCACGGTCGGGATCGGCGGCGAGGGCGGCGACAGCGCGGCCGACGAAGCGCGGCGTTTCCGAGATGACGAAATGCGGCACATTCGCGATGGCCTCGCGCCAATTGTCCTCGCGCACGCCGAAATGTTCCAGCATCATCTCCGAGCGCAGCCAGCCGGGTGTCAGCGATAGGGCCGTCGCTTGGTGCGGGGCGAGATCCTTGGCATGCGCCCAGGCCATGCGGTTCACGGCGGTCTTGGCAAGATCGTAGAAGGGCGACAGGCGATAATGCGTGGCGTTGTAGTCCGCCGTGCCGTCCGTCACCTCGACCAACAGTCCGCCGGGATTCTCGATCAGCAGCGGCAGGGCGAAATGCGCGGTGATCAGATGGGTGTCGATGCCGAGGCGAAGCAGGCGCAGGCCGTTGGCGAGATCGTGCTCCCAGACCGGCTTGTTCCATTCGAACAGCTTCTCGCCGCCCCAGATGTCGTTGACCAGGATGTCGAGCCGCCCTGCGTCGCGGCGAATCCGTTCGACCAGGGCGCGGACCTCGTCCGGAACGAGATGGTCCGTCGGTACGGCGATGCCCGCGCCGCCGAGTGATGTCACCAGCTCCGCCGTTTCCTCGATCGTCTCGGGGCGCTGGTATTCGGAGGGCCGCTCCCGCGTCGACCGGCCGGTGACATAGACGGTGGCGCCCGCCGCGCCGAGTTCCGCCGCGATGCCGCGTCCGGCGCCCCGCGTCGCCCCGGCGACAAGAGCCACTTTTCCGTGCAGCGTCATGGCATTCTCCCGGTCTTGCCAGCCCATTCGGTCTGGCAAATCTGAGTTCAGTAATTTATAAATGATCATTCGTTTATAAAAGAGAGTCAAGATGGCCCGTCGCAAGACCCTTCCGGACGAGGCGGTACTTGAAGCCGCGCTGGCGCTGATCCACGAGCGCGGTCCCGAGGCGCTGACCTTCGAGAACCTGTCCCGTGCCTGCGGGCTCTCCGGCTCGACGCTGGTCCAGCGCTTCGGCAGCAAGGCGGCGCTGAAGCAGGCGGCGCTGCTGCAGGCATGGGACGGTCTCGACGCGAGAACGGCCGGCCTCGCCGCCGCCGTGCCGAAATCGCCGGCCGGGGCGATCGCCCTGCTGGTCGGACTGTCCGACTATGGCGACATCGAAGCCTATGCCGAGGGGCTGCTGGTGCTGCGGGAGGATCTGCGCGATCCGCTGCTGCGGGCCCGTGGGGCGCGCTGGAAGCTAGCGATTGCCGAGGCGCTCGACGCCTGCTTCGCCGATACGCCGCACGCGCCGAAGGACATCGGCCTGCTGCTGGCCTCGCATTGGCAAGGTTCGCTGGTCTGGTGGAGCTTTGATCCACAGGGCGCGGTGGCGGATCACGTCCGGCATGGCCTGGTTGGCCTGGTGGCGGTTCTGCTGGCGAAGGAGCCCTCTGCCTGACCGAAAGTCCTGCGCGAAATCGTGGCGCGTCGAGCGCGGCGATGGCAGGGTGGCGACCGCGAAGCGCTGCCGCGATTCCGGTCGTCGTCGGCGAATGGGAACGGTGGGGGCAGGCGACCTGAATTCGGCCGCCCGCCCGCCGATAGACGAGTACAGGGAGCGAGACGAATGGCGGAATTGGCGGGCAAGGTGGCGATCGTCACCGGCGGGGCGACGGGCATCGGCTTCGGCGGCGCGCAGGCGCTGGCGGCGGACGGCGCGACGATCGTGCTGTTCGGCCTCGACAGGGGCGCGCTGGACAAGGCTGTCGCGACGCTGGCGGCGTCGGGCACGACCGCGCATGGCGTCGTCGGCGACGTCTCGAGCGACGCGTCGGTTTCCGCGCTGGTGGCGGAGACGGTGGCGAAGTTCGGCCGCATCGACATCATCGTCAACAGCGCCGCGATCCAGCCCTACGGCACGGTCGAGACGATGTCGGAGGCCGATTGGGATCGCGTGCTCGCTGTCAATCTGAAGGGCACCTATCTGACCGCCCACCACGCCATTCCGGTGATGCGGAAGAACGGCGGTGGCGCGATCGTCAACATCGCGTCGGTGCAGGGCATCGCCTGCCAGACCAATGTCGCCGCCTATGTCGCCTCGAAGGGCGGCCTGCTGGCGCTGACCCGCGCCATGGCGCTCGACCATGCCAAGGACGGCATCCGCGTCAATGCCGTCTGCCCCGGCTCGATCGATACGCCGATGCTGCGTTTCGCGGCGAGCGAGAATCTCGACGGCAAGACCGAGGACGAAGTGATCGCCTCCTGGGGCGCGGCGCATCCGATTGGCCGCGTCGGCCGGATCGAGGATGTCGGGGCGATGATCGCCTTCCTCGCCGGCCCGCGCGCCGCCTTCTGCACGGGCGGCGAATACAAGGTCGATGGCGGTCTGCTGGCCAAGATCGGCGTCGTCCTTCCGGATTGAAGCTGGACCATTCAGCCAAGGAAAAGGCCCCGGCGAAGATCGCCGGGGCCTTTTTTGCTTCCGCCGGGTGGGTCCGTCGCCTATTCGGCGTCGGCGCGCAGCAGGCTCATGCCCTCATCCGTCAGCACATAGCCGGCGACGCGCGTCTTGACGAGGCCGAGCTCGATCAGCTTCTGCACGGCCTTGCCGTTGAGGCCGACATAGGGGCCGGGACGCGAGACGCGGGCGAGCGTCTTCAGCTCGATTTGGGAAAGGTCGGTCTTGGAAACGGCCATGGCGCTGATCCTTTTGATGTTTGGCCGCGGACAATAGCGATAATTCCGGTCAAGGCCAGCGCCGCGCGCGTGTACGGTCCAATGAAACGGCAGATTGCCCGCTCCCGCAAGCGGGAGGGGCCGAAAGGTCCGGCGGCGGATTACTCCGCCGCTTCGAGCAGGCCGCGCTTCTTCAAAAGCGCGGAGGGTTCCGGGTCGCGGCCGCGGAAGGCGCGATAGGCCTCGTCCGGCTTGCGGCGGTTGCCGGCGGCATAGACGAAATCCCGCAGCTTGGCGGCGACGGCGGGCGCGAAGATGTCGCCCGCCTCCTCGAAGGCGCCGAAGCCGTCGGCGTCGAGCACTTCAGACCAGAGATAGGAATAATAGGCCGAGGAATAGCCGTCGCCCGCGAAGACATGCTGGAAGTGCGGCGGCCGGTGCCGCATCACCATCGCTTCCGGCATGCCGATCTCGCCGAGGATCTTCGTCTCGAAGGCGTTGGCGTCGAGGCCCTCGGTCGAGGTCAGCAGGTGGAATTCAAGGTCCACGAGCGCCGACGAGACATATTCTACGGTGGCGAAGCCTTGGTTGAAGGTCCGGCTCGCCATCAGCCGGTCGAGCAGCGCCTTCGGCATCGGTTCGCCGGTCTTGTAGTGCAGCGCGAAGCGTTCCAGCACGTCCGTTTGCTCGAACCAGTGCTCGTAGAGCTGCGACGGGAACTCGACGAAGTCGCGCGCCACATTGGTGCCGGCGAGCAGCGGGTAGGTGACGTCGGACAGCAGGCCGTGCAGGCCGTGGCCGAACTCGTGGAACAGCGTCCGCGCGTCGTCATAAGAGAGCAGCGTCGGCTGGCCGTCGGCCGCCTTGGCGAAGTTCATCACATTGACGATGACGGGGCGGATATCGCCATTGAGCCGCTCCTGGCCGCGATATTCGCTCATCCACGCGCCGGAGCGCTTCGAGGACCGGGCGAAATAATCGCCGAGGAACAGGCCGACCGGTTTGCCTTCCCGGTCCTTCACTTCGAAGACGCGGACATCCGGATGGTAGACCGGTACGTCAAAGCGCTCGACGAAGGTGACGCCGAACAGCCTTGTTGCCGTGTCGAAGGCGGCCTCGATGATCTTGTCGAGCTGCAGATACGGCTTCAGCTGGCTTTCATCGAGATCGAACTCGGCCTTGCGGCGCTTCTCGGAATAGAAGCGCCAGTCCCAGGCGGCAATGTCGAAATTGCCGCCCTCGCTGCGAGCTAGTTCCTGCAACGCGTCGCGCTCGGCCAGCGCCTGGGCGCGAGCCGGCGTCCAGACGGAACGCAGCAGCTCCATCGCCGCCTCGGGCGTCTTCGCCATCGAATCGTCGAGGCGATAATGCGCGAAAGTCTCGAAGCCGAGCAACTTCGCCCGTTCGGCGCGCAACGCCACGGTCTCGGCAATGATGGCGCGGTTGTCGGTCTTGCCGGCCTCGCCGCGCGCGATCCAGGCGGCGAACGCCTTCTCGCGCAGGTCGCGCCGGGCCGAGAACTGCAGGAACGGCTCGATCGACGAACGCGACAGCGTGATCACGTGCTTGCCGTCGAGACCACGATCCCTGGCCGCCTGGGCCGCCGCGTCGCGCAAGAAGTCCGGCAGGCCGGCGAGATCGTCCTCGCCTTCCAGCGTCAGGCTCCAGCTCTTCTCGTCGGCGAGCACGTTCTGGCCGAAATTGGTGCCGAGTGTCGCGAGCCGCTCGGCAATGGCGCCGATCCGGGTCTTCGCTTCCGGCGACAGGCCGGCGCCGGCGCGGACGAAGGCGGTGTGATAGCGATCGAGCACCCGGGCCTGTTCGGCGTCGAGGCCGGAATCGCCCACCTTGACCAGCGTGTCGATGCGCTCGAACAGCTTGGCGTTCTGGTAGATCGCATTGCTGTGGCGGGCCAGCACCGGGGCGAGATCGAGCTCGATCGTCTCCAGCTCGTCATTGGTATGGGCGCCGGTCAGGTTGAAGAAGACGCTGGCGACGCGGTCGAGCAGACGACCGGCCCGCTCCATGGCGGCGATCGTGTTGTCGAAGCTGGGCGCTTCTGGATTGTCGGCGATTTCAGCGATCTCGGCATTGTGCGCGGAGATCGCCGCCTCGAAGGCGGGGCTGTAATGCGCGGGTTCGATCGATGCGAAGGGCGGGACGGCGAAAGGGGTGTTCCAGGGCGCGAGAAGCGGATTGTCGGCAGTCATGCGGGCCTCTGTGAGAATGAGCTGACGCCAGACATGGAGGGTTTGGCGACGCGGTTCAAGCTTAATGCCGGCCGCATTCCTCTCTATAGGAGAGAGACCAACCCCTGTCCGATTCGAGTTTCGCCATGTCCGCCTCCCTCCCGCCCCGTCCCCGCATGCTCGTCATTGGCGACGTGATGACCGATGTCATCGTGCGGCCGGACGGCCCGCTGGTGGTCGGCTCCGACCGGCGCGCCAAGATCGGCCTCTATCCGGGCGGTTCCGGCTGCAACCAGGCGGCCTGGCTGGCGCATCTCGGCATTCCCGTGGCCTTCGCCGGTCGCGTCGGACGCCGCGATCTCGGCGAGCAGGAGCAGGCCTTGCGCGACGCCGGCGTCGTGCCGGTTCTTGCCGCCGACGATACGCGCGCGACCGGCATGCTGATCGTCCTGCTCTCCGAGGGCGGCGAGCGCAGCTTCCTGACCGATCGCGGCGCCAATGACGGCCTCTGCGACCATGATCTGCCGTTCTCTATGCTGAACCAGCTCGATCTCGTGCATGTCTCCGGCTATGCGCTGTTCACGCCGGGCCCGCGCGCCGCGGTGATGTCGCTGATGGCGGTGGCGCGGGCGCGCGGCATCACGGTGACGGTCGATCCCGCTTCGGTCGGGTTCCTGGAGGAGGTCGGCCCGTCGAATTTCCTCGGCTGGACCAGCGATGCGTCGATCATCTTCCCGAATGCCGAGGAGGCCGCCTGCCTGACCGGCACGCGCAACGAGGCCGAGCAGATCCGTTTCCTGACCGCGCGCTACGACCTCGCGGTCATCAAGCGCGGCGCGGCTGGCGCAGAGGCGGCCAACCAGTCGATCCGGCTGAAGGCACCGGCTCCGCAGGTGAAGGTCGTCGACACGACCGGCGCCGGCGATGCCTTTCTCGCCGGCTTCCTGGCCGCGCGGCTGGCCGGCAAGCCGCTCGACATCTGCCTCAACCGCGGCGTCGCGGCGGGGGCGGCGGCGACCACGGTGCTTGGCGGGCGTCCGACCGAGAGCCTGCCGCTGCCGCTTGCCTGGGGCGATCTCTAGTCTCAGCCTCGCACGCGGCTCGTCGCGCCGTCGGCGAGCGCGACCTCGATGACGCTGAGGCCGCGCTCGGTGAGCCTTGACGGAAACATCTCCGGCAGGCGCGCTTCATGAGGCGGCACAACCCGGCCAGGATCGTCGCCGGCCGCCTTCACGATGGCATCCAGCGCGAACACCATGTTGGTCTGGCTGCCGATGCCCATGCCGACCGGCCGGTAGAACGGATCCGCCGGCTCGCCTCCATTGAGATTTTCCATCCGGTAGACGAGGTCGCCGGTGATGACGAAGCTGTCTTCGCTTGTGCGCTGGCCGTCATTGCGGATGACGACGAATTGCGAACCGGGCGTATGCGTATCGGCGGCGAGGCGCAGGTCAATGCCGGGAAACACATCCTCCATGTCGCCATTCACGGCGACGAGACGGCCGTCGCGCGCCAGCTCGACGCAGCGGATGATGTCGGCCGGGTCGGTCGTACGCATCAGCCAGCGGAAGCGCCGGTCGAGCGACATCGCCCAGATCCAGCGCGAAAGCTCGGCCTCCTGGATGTAGAATTTCGCATTGAGGAACAGCGCGAGGCCACCCATGTGGTCGAAATGGGCGTGGGTGATGATGACGTGGTCGATGTCCCCAGGCGTCATCCCGATTTCGGCCAGCACGTCGCGTGGCGCGGCGAAATTCACGACGCCGGAGCGATCGGCGAGAAACTTGCCATGGGCGGCGTCGTCATGGCCGCAATCGATCAGGATGGTGTGCTCGTCGCTCTTCAGCAGCGTGTAGGCATAGGGAAGCTTGCAGGTTCCCTTGTTGTGCTCGCCATAGACCAGCGCGCTCAGCGGCATTTCGGGGATGTAGGCGTATTCCAGCACCCAGATCGAATAGATGGACATGGGCCCTCCCGGCCGCGCTTCAGGTTGTGACGAGGCGTGGTGTATGCAGCGCGCAGCAGGCTCCGGTGAGATCGATCCGATCGAAGCCGGGGAGCGCGCGGGACGCGGCGCCGAGTTCTGCCCAGGCGGCGGCGACCAGCCGTGTTGGATCTGTGACGCCATCGCGACCGAGGGGCGCGGCGCGGATCCTCGCCAGCGCGTCCGTCAGCCGCGCGGCCGCGGCCAGGAGATGCTCGTGATGATGGCGTGTCCGGGATGAGTGCGGCGCGAGGCGCAGCGTGGCGTCGCGGGCGCTATCGAGCAGGTCCGCCGCGACGGCGAGCATTGGATGATGGGGGCCGGCCGAGCGCGCGCCGCTGGCGGAAAGCAGAAGCAGGCCGGCGAGTTGCGCCGTGACGGCGCGCAGATCCTCGAAGCAGGGACCCGCCGCCTCGATATAGGCGCGCGTGGCGTCGTCCGGCCCTGCGGGCGCATCGCATTGCGGTTGGTGCGGAGTGGCGACGGAGCGCATGCCCTTTCCCCTGGGGCCAGCGCCCGCGTCTACTCGGCGTCGGCAGCGTAGCTTCACCCGAACGCAGGGGCAGGCTCAAGCGGAGATCCGCGCCGCTCCACCGCTTCCTTTATGGAAAGCGGTGAGCGGACGCAGCGGGTATCATTCGCCGTAGGGGACCCAGATGTTCTTGACCTGGGTGGCGCGGCGCAGGAATTCGCGGCCCTGCGCCGAGGGTTCGGGCCAGCGGCGCGGGATGCCCTGGTTGGCCCAGACCGGCTTCAGATTGCCGGACGAGGCCTTCTCCACCATGGCGCTGCCGGCCTTCGAGCCGAAATACCAGAGCGCCGCGACGTCGTCGTGCTCGGCCAGAGTCTTGGCCAGCACGTCGCGTTCGCCGGTGACGATGTTGACCACGCCGGCCGGAACATCCGACGTATCAAGGACTTGATAGAAATCCGTCACCACCAGCGGATGGCTGGAGGAGGGGACGACGACGACCCGGTTGCCCATTGATATCGCCGGCATCACCAGCGACACGAAACCCAACAGCGGCGCCTCGTCCGGGCAGAGAATGCCCATGGTTCCAAAGGGTTCGTTCATGGCGAGGGTGACGTGGCGCGACTTGGTCGCATGCACGGCGCCGTCGTACTTGTCGGCCTGCGCCGCGTACCAGAAGGTCCGCCGGATCGAAACCGCCACCTCTTCCGCCGCCGCCTTGGCCGATACGCCGGTCATCGCGACGATCCGCGCCTCGAACTCCTTGGCGCGGGAGGAGAGATTTTCCGCAACGTAATAAAGCACTTGCGCGCGGTTATGCGCCGTCGCGCCGCCCCAGCTTCCGGCCTTGCCGGCCGCCTCGACGGCGTTGCGGATGTCCTTGCGGTTGCCGAGCCCGGCCTGGCCGACGGGACGGCCCTTCGGGTCGAGCACCGAATAGGAATAGCCGGAATCCGGCCGCGCCTGCTTGCCGCCGACATAGAGTTTTGCCGTCCGGTCGATCGACGGCAGGCCCGAGATTTCCTCGTCGGCGACCGGCAGCGCCGACAGCTTGGCGGCGACTTTCTCGTCTGCCTTCAACGGCTTGTCGGAGACCGGCTTCAGATATTCGGCCATGCCCTCGCGCCCGCCCTCGCGGCCAAAGCCACTTTCACGATAGCCGCCGAAGCCGGCGGCAGCGTCGAACATGTTGGTGCCGTTGATCCACACCACGCCGGCCTTCAGCTTGGCGGCGACGTCGAGCGACAGGTTGATGTTCTCCGACCAGACCGAGGCCGCGAGGCCGTAGCGGCTGTTGTTGGCGAGCGCCACCGCCTCGTCCGGCGTGCGGAAGGTCATGCCGGCGAGCACCGGTCCGAAGATCTCGACCTCGGCGATGGTGGAGGCCGGGGCGACATTGGTGAACAGCGACGGCGGGAAGAAACAGCCCTTCTTTGGTAACCCCTCGTTAACCTGGAAGAGCGTCGCGCCCTCCGCCTCGCCCTTGGCCACAAGCTCGCGGATGCGCTTCAGCTGGACCGGGTCGACGATGGCGCCCATGTCGACCGATTTGTCGAGCGGATCGCCGACGCGAAGGTTGGCCATCCGGGCGCGGAGCTTGGCGTAGACCTGTTCGGCGACGCCCTCCTGCACGAGCAGCCGGGAGCCGGCGCAGCAGACCTGGCCCTGGTTGAACCAGATCGCATCAACCACGCCCTCGACCGCGCCGTCGATGTCGGCGTCCTCGAAGACGATGAAGGGCGACTTGCCGCCGAGCTCGAGCGACAGCTTCTTGCCCGTGCCGGCCGTCTTCTCGCGGATGATGCGGCCGACCTCGGTCGAGCCGGTGAAGGCGATCTTGTCGACATCAGCATGCTCGACGATGGCGTTGCCGGTGATGCCGTCGCCGGTGACGATGTTGACGACGCCGGCCGGCAGGCCGACCTCGCGGCAGATCTCCGCGAAGGCGAGGGCGGTGAGCGGCGTGTACTCAGCCGGCTTCAGCACGACCGTGTTGCCGGCGGCGAGCGCCGGGGCGATCTTCCAGGCGAGCATCAGCAGCGGGAAGTTCCACGGGATGATCTGGCCGCAGACGCCGACGGGGCCTTCGCCGGGGAACTCGCTCTCGATCAGTTCGGCCCAGCCGGCGTGATGGTAGAAGTGCCTGGCGACGAGGGGAATGTCGATGTCGCGCGTCTCGCGGATCGGCTTGCCATTGTCCATCGTCTCCAGCACGGAGAGGAAGCGCTCGCGCTTCTGGATGTGGCGGGCGATGGCGTAGAGGTAGACGGCGCGGTCATGGCCGGAGAGGGCCGACCACGACTTGAACGCCTTGCGCGCCGCCTTGACGGCCTTGTCGACGTCGGCGGCGCTGCCCTGGGCGACCTGCGCGAGCTCGGTCTCATAGGCCGGGTTGAACACGGCGAAGCGCTGGCCTTCCGAGGGCGCGACGAACTTGCCGTCGATGAAATGGTCGAAGCCGTTCTTGTGCTGGTCCAGCCAGCCGACGACGTGCTCGTTCACTTCGGGGGCGGGGCCGTAATCCATGCTGACGAGAATGTCCTTGACGAGTGCCATGATCGATCTCCTCAGGCGAGGGCGTGACGGATGGTGGACGAATAGCGGCCGGTGACGAAGTGCTCGATCTGCCGTTCGATGTCGGCGAGCAGGGAACTGGCGCCGATGCGGAACAGGTCGGGCTCAAGCCAGCGGTTGCCGAGCTCTTCCTTCATGAGGATCAGCCACGACATCGCATCCTTGGCGGTCCTGAGGCCGCCGGCCGGCTTGAAACCGATCTTGAAGCCGGTCGCCGCCTCGTAGTCGCGGATGGCGCGGCACATCACGAGGCTGACCGGCAGCGTCGCGTTGACGTCTTCCTTGCCGGTCGAGGTCTTGATGAAGTCGGCGCCGGCCTGCATGGCGACCATCGAGGCCTTGTAGACATTGCGCAGCGTCTTCAGGTCGCCGGTGGCGAGGATCGCCTTCAGATGCGCCTCGCCGCAGGCTTCCCGCATGGCGGCGACCTCGTCATAGAGAGCCTGCCAGTCGGCATTCAGCACATGGGCGCGGGTGATGACGATGTCGATCTCGTGCGCGCCCTCGCCGACGGCGTAGTGGATCTCCTCCAGCCGCTGCTTCAGCGGCGTCAGGCCTGCCGGGAAGCCGGTGGCGACCGAGGCGACGGGAATGCCGGAGCCTTCGAGCGCCTTGACCGCCGGGGCGACCATGGTCGGGTAGACGCAGACGGCGCCGACAACAGGCGGGTTGTCCGAAAGGCCGAGCGCCTCGACCAGATCCTCGCGGAACGGCCGGCGCGCCTTCATGCAGAGCCGGTGCACGCGGCCCGGCGTATCGTCGCCGGCCAGCGTCGTCAGGTCCATCAGCGTCACGGCCTTCACCAGCCAGGCTGCCTGGTATTCCTTCTTCACCGTCCGCCTTGTCGGAAGCGTCGCGGCGCGACGCTCGGCGGCGGAGGTATTGACCTGCGCGCCCTCGAACCAATCGGTCCTGAGCGGCGTGCCGTCATTGCGCGTGAGGGCATTGGAGAGCTTCGGAGCCTTGCGCTCCGTGGAGCCGTCAGCCGGCATGGGTTTTCTCCCGGGCTTCGGAAAGGGCGTGTTCGGAAAGGGCATGAAGTGCGGTCGCCTCGTCGGTGACGAGGACGTTGACATAGCGGGCGTTCAGGGCGGCGAGGACGACGGCGTGCTTGGACTTGCCGGCAGCGACGCCGATTGCATGGGTCTTGTCGCGCAGCTTCTCGGGCGCGAGGCCGATCGTGCGGGCGTCGAGTGCCGGATCGGCGATGGCGCCGTCGGCGTTGATGAAGCGGCCGAGCAGGTCGCCGACGGCGTGCTTCTCGGCGAGGCCGTCGACGTCGCGGTCGGTCAGATAGCCGGATTCGATGTGGACGGAGCCGGCCATGCCGCCGAGCCCGAAGCAGGCGACGGGCGCTTCCTCCGCGAGCGCCAGCACATCTGCGATGACCGGGTCAGCCTCGAGCACGCTGCGCGTCTCGGCGCGGCCGACGATCGCCGGCACCGGCAAGAGCGTCGCCGTGCCGTTGCCGCTCTCGGCGAAGCGCTCGGCGACGGTGTTGGTCGCGAGCCGCGCCGATCGTGAATTGGTCGCGCCGTTCATCAGGACGATCCGCACGCCGTCGTTCCAGCCCGGCGGCAGCCAATGCGCGACGGCCGCCATGGTTCGGCCCCAGGATACGCCGATCAGGCCGGGCCGGGGGCTGAGCGAGGCGAGATATTGCCCGGCTGCCTGGGCGACGGCGTCCTGCGCCAGCGCGCCGTCGCCGAGCGCCGGCACGACGATGGCCTCGCGCAGGCCATAGGACTTCTGGAGCTGGGCTTCGAGGGAGGGCAGGCGCTGGGCGCGGGGAACGATGGCAATGCGGACGATCCCGCTGTCGCGAGCGTCGCGCAACAGCCTCGCGACCTGCCAGCGCGTCAGGCCGACCTCCGAGGCGATCTCGCTCTGGGTCCGTTCCAGGTCGTAGTAGAGCTTCGCGACCTGCACCATCAGGTGCTCGCGTTGCTCGTCGCTGGCCGGGCGGACTGGATTGGCGGCGATTGGCATGATTTCACATATGTGAGGATCAATCACTTATGTGAAGACGTAGGCCGGCGGCCCGCCAATGTCAATGCGGTCGCCGCCGGCCGTCCTCTCAAGCGCCGCGCGAAACCGCTGGCCCTGTTCGCTGCCGATAGATCCGCTTGATGGCCTTCGCTGGTCCCAGTCGGAGCAGGTGCCAGAGACAGGTGGCGCGGATCGAGGCCGGGAGGCCCGCGTGAAGGAGGTGATAGGCCAGCACGTCCTGCAATTGGGCGCGATCGCGTCGGGTGAACAGCCGCGTCGCGGCGGCCAGGTCCGCGAAAGCGGCCGGCCATTCGCTCGCCGTCACGCTCTTGCCGGATTGCAGGCGGTCCAGGGCGCGGTAGCGGAGGATTTCGGCCCGGAACGGGCCTCGTTCCGCCTCTTCCTGATGCCAGTCCAGCCGGCCGACCAGGGATGCGGCGGGGTCGAGCCCGGTCGCCCGTCGCATCGCTGCGGATCGGCGTGCGAGGTCCGCCGCGAAATTCTGGTGGAGCGCCCGGGTGTGCGAGACCGAGCCCGGCCAGACCCGATAGGAGATCAGCGCCTGCGGCAGGTTGGCGACCTGCCCCACCTCGGCGAGCCGCAGCCACAGATCGTAATCCTCCGCCGCATCGAACGCGTCTCGAAAGCCGCCGACGCGATAGAATGCCGAGCGGCGGAACATCATGGCCGAGGCGATGAAGGGGTTCTCGCGAGCCAGGCGCTTGACCAGGATGTCATGCTGCTGCGGCCGATTCATGGGCTCGATCGGATTTCCGTCGGGATCGATGGCCATGCCGTTGCTGCCGAGCAGCACGAGATCCGGCTCTGCCTCGAAGCGCTGGAATTGCAGGGCGAGCCGGTCCGGGTGGGCGATGTCGTCGGCGTCGAGGCAGGCGACCAGCGGCTGCTGCGAGGTGGCAATGCCATTCTGGCGCGCCGGGACAATGCCGAGCGGCGCCTGCCGCAGGACCCGGATGGTCGGGTTGCGGGCGGCCGCCTCGGCCAGAATTTCGGGTGTGGCGTCGGTCGAGCCGTCATCGACCACGATGATCTCGGCCGCCTTTGCCGTCTGGGCCTCCAGGCTTGCCAGCGCCTCCGTGATGTAGGGAACGCCGTTGCGGACCGGCATGATGATGGAAATGGGGAGGGTCTGCATGCAGCGCCTGCTGAGGATGGGTACGTCACGTCCGGCCCCGGTGGATGAGCGGGGGCCGTGCAGGGGCCCGAAGGCCCCTGCGTTCGAGGCTCAGGCGCGGGCGGCTGCGCCCTCGACGATCGTGCGGAAGTAGAGGTCGAGGAAGCGCTCGGTGTCGACGGCAGTGCAGATCGTGTGATCGGGTAGGCCATCCCACGGCGTCGGCGGGAAGCTGCGCGTCGTCGGCTTCTGGATCGTCTGGCCGATCGCGATGCCTTCGGTCACCACCTTGATCGGGCCGGTGCGGGTCTCGAACAGGCTCGGATCGAGCAGATAGGCGACGGCGGAGGAATCGTGCACGAAGATGCCGTCGATCCCGGTCGCCTTGCGGTAGAAGTCCTCGTAGAAGCGCGAGATGTCCCAGAAGAACTGGCCGGCCTTGCCCGCCTTTTCGCGCAACTCCTGCATGTAGGCCGTCGTCATCACGCATTCCTGGGTGACGTCGAGGCCGACGACGACGATCGGCCACTGGGCGGCGAACATCTCGTCGGCGGCGTGCGGGTCGCCGATGATGTTGGCCTCGGCGACCGGCGTCACATTGCCGGAATGGCCGGAATAGCCGAAGGCCCCGCCCATGATGACGACCTGCTTGACCAGGGCCGCGATGCCGGGGTCCTCGCGCAGCGCCAGCGCCAGATTGGTCATGCGGCCGACGGCGACGAGGGTGATTTCGCCCGGATGCTTGCGGACCATCTCGATGATGAAGCGGTGCGCCGGCAGTTCGTGCTCGGCGGCGGTGATCGTGTCGGGGATGGGTACGTCGCCGAGGCCGTTATGGCCGTGGACGTAGTGCGGTTCCTCGGTCAGCGGCAGGACGAGCGGCTTGGCAGCGCCGCGGGCGACCGGGGCCTCAATCTCGAAAAGCTCTTTCAGATACAGCGCATTGCGGGTGGTCGTGTCGATCGAGGCATTGCCGAGCACGGTGGTGATGCCGACCAGGTCGACCGACGGCGCATATTCGAGAAACAGCAGCGCCATGGCGTCGTCGATGCCGGGATCGGTGTCGTAGATGACCTTCATGGGGGCGGGGGCGGCTGGGCTGGGCATTCTAGGGTCCTGATGATTCCGGTCTGAACTTCGTCTGGCGGCAGGATCGACCATATCGCCATGGCCGAACAGGGGCGACGACGGTTCCTGGCGCGAATTCGTCCATATCCTCCGGCGTTTCTCATGTCCGCCATCGTCCATTCGAACGATATGATCAAGTCGATCAATGCTGCCGGAACGGAATTGGCAGCTTGAATGGTCAATCCGGTTGTCGATAATGGCGGGAACCTCAGGAAAAATGATCAATATGATCAAGTCGCAGCGTGAAAACCGGATCCTCGAGATCCTTGCCCAGGCGGGCGAGGAGGTCTCCGTGCTGGAAATCGCGCAGCGCATCGGCCGCGTCTCCGGCGTGACGATACGTCGGGACATCGTCCGGCTGGCGGAGGAGGGGCGGCTCGAGCGCACGCATGGCGGCGCGCTGCTGCCGGCGGCCTCCGCGGCAGCCGAGACACCGCTGCCGCGTGAAAACGCGCTGCAGGACGAGGTCGAGGGGGTCGACGCGATCGTGCTGCCGCCGATCGGCGGGCGCGGCGCCGATACGCTGCGCATGCTGGCGAAGCGCCGGCGCATCCCGTTCCTGGCCGAATCCTCGCCGCAGGAAGGCGGCGTCTATCTCGGTCCCGACAATTTCACTGCCGGCCGTGAGCTCGGCCGGGCGGCGGGCAAGATGCTCTCCGGCGCGATGGCCGAGGCGCGCGTGCTGCTGGTCTCGCTCGAGACGCTGCCGAACACGCGGGCCCGCTGCGACGGCTTCGTCAAGGGGTTCGGCGAGACGTTCCGCGGCACGGTCCGGCCCTGGCGCGTCGACGGTCAGGGCAGCTTCCGCATCGCGCTCAGGGCCAGCCTCGACGCCTTCGCCGCCTATCCCGACATCAACGTCATCTTCGGCGTCAACGATCATTCCGTGCTGGCGGCGATCGAGGCTTCCGACCGGGCCGGGGTCGCCGATGTCAGCGCGTTTTCGGTCGGCGGCGAGGGCGGCGCGCTGTTCGATGCGCTGGCCGCCCGCGGCAAGCTGAAGGCGACCGCTGCGCTGTTTCCGGAGATCGTTGGCATCCGCGCCGTCGAGACGCTGGCGGGCGCGCTGCATGGCAGCGCGATGCCGGACGAGATCCGCACGCCGCATGTCGTCGTCACGCCGGAGTCGCTCGACCGCTATTATCGCAAGGCCGGCAATGGCTGGGTGCTGGCGCCGGAAGCCGAGGCGTCGATCCTCGGCGCCACCGAGCGGCCGGCCTTCGTCCGCTCCGTCGGGCCGCGCCGCGCCATCGGCTTCGTGCCGCATTATCCGGCGCATGACTGGTATCGCAACATGGCGCGCGCCATGCGGGAGCGGGCCGAGGCGCTCGGCTTCGAGCTGAAGGTCGCGGCGCCGCAATCCGGCATCGCCCGCGAGATCGCCGCCATCCGCCGGCTGATCGCCAGGAGCGCCGCCCGCCTGGTGCGGCCGGGCGACACCATCCTGATCAACAGCGGCGTGCTGTCGACGCTGCTCGCCGACGAACTGATGAGCCGCGACGGGATCACCGTCGTCACCAACGCCGTCGACGTGATGGAGCGGCTGTCCGGCCGGCCGGGCCTGAAGCTGATCATGACCAGCGGCGAATACCAGGCTCGAGATCGCTGCCTGGTCGGGCCGAGCCTCGGCGCGCTGTTCGAGACGATGCGGGTCGACCGCGCCTTTCTCTCGGTCGACGGCATCTCGCCACATTTCGGCCCGTCGGCCACGGACGAGCGGCTGGCGCTCGCCGCCAAGCGCTTCGTCGACGCCTCGCGCGAGGTGGTGGTGATGGCCGACCATTCGCTGGTCGGCGTCGAGGCCAGCCACCGCATCGCCGGCCTCGGCGCCGTCGACGATCTGATCACGGATTCCGCCTCGCTGCCAGCGGATCGGCTCGCATTCGCCTCGCTCGGCATGCGCATCACGCTCGCCGACGAAGAGCCCGAGGAGATGGCGGCGCCCCGGTCCGATCGGCCGGCCGGGGACAGGAAGACGGCCTAGCCAGCCGGACGGACTGCATAAGCAATTTTGAAAAGTGACTGGGAGGATACCATGAAGAAACTGCTTCTCGCCGCGACGATGCTCGCGGGACTGACGCCTGCGGCCTCTGCGCAGGAGACGATCACGCTGAAGTTCTGGGACAACCAGCAGACCGAATCCGGTCTGAGCCAGTACCAGCAGGAGGCGGTCAAGCGCTTCGAGGCCGAGAATCCCGGCATCAAGATCGAAGTCACGACCATCCCCTATCCGGAGTTCCAGCAGCGCCTGTTGACGGCCGTGCAGGGCGGCAACGCGCCTGATGTCTCGACCGTCGACCAGATCTGGCAGGCCGCCTTCGCCGAGGCCGGCGCGATCGCCGAGCTCGATGCGCAGGCCAAGGCCGCCGGCGTCTCGCCCGACGCCTTCTTCAAGGGCGCCTGGGATTCGGCCAACTACAACGGCAAGCTCTACGGCATCCCGTTCAATGTCGACGTCTGGCAGTTCTCCTTCCTGAACAACGCGCTGTTCAAGGAAGCCGGCATCGACCCCGCCTCGATCACCACCTGGGAAGGCCTGAAGGCCGCCGCCGAGAAGCTGACCGACCCTGCCAAGGGCAAGTATGGCGTCGGCCTGTTCGGCCATAAGGGCGAAGACACCGTCGTCGTCATGGACAGCTTCATCTTCTCGAATGGCGGCAAGGTGCTGGACGAAAACGGCAAGTGCGCGCTGACCGGCAAGGAATCGGTCGAGGCGCTCGAATATCTGCAGTCGCTGGTGCCGTTCGCGCCGAAGGGCATCCTGAACGCCTCGTCGGGCGACATGCGCGAACTGTTCCTGAACGGCTCGCTCGGCGTCGAGTTCTGGCCGGCGCTGGAGCAGCCGACCCTGCAGAAGTCGAAGATCGATTGGGACTTCGAGAACGGCACCGCGCCGGCGGGCAAGACCCCGGTCGGCGCCTATGGCGGCTGGAACCTCGTCGTCTACAAGTCGTCGCCGCATCAGGAAGCCGCCTGGAAGTTCATCCAGTTCCTGACCAAGGAAGACGTCAACGGCGCGGTCGTCGATCTCGTCCCGGCCAACGTGAAGGCGGCCAAGACCTTCCTCGAGGCGAACCGCAAGGGCGCCGACAAGATCATGACGCATCTCGGCAACGCCCAGCCGCGTCCGCTCTCGGCCCGCTACCTCGAAGTCTCCGACATCCAGGTGACGCTGGCGCAGGACGTCTATTCCGGCGCCAACCCGGCCGAGGCCGCTGCCAAGGCCTGCGCCGCCATTGACGGCCTGAACTGAGGCAATGCCTTGCCGGGCGGACATCGCGTCCGTCCGGTTCTCCGCTTCGTCATCCCCGCGAAAGCGGGGATTCATCAAGGCCAGAGACAACTCAGGCTGCATGGATCCCGGGTAAAGCCCGGGATGACGCCATACCGGCGCCCGCCACGCCCATACCGAAAAGAACCAAATTCATGTTGAAACGCGATCGCTGGCTCACCTGGATCTTCGTGACGCCGGCCGTCCTGCTGGTCGCGGTGCTGATGTACTATCCGATGATCGGAACGGTCATCGAGAGCCTCTACTCGACCTCCTTCATCAATCCGACGCCGAAATTCGTCGGCCTCGCCGTCTACCAGAAGATCTTCGGCAGCGCCGATTTCGCCCAGATCGTCTGGAATTCCTGCGTCTGGACGCTGGCCGTCGTGGTGCTGCAGAACGGCTTCGGCTTTCTCTGCGCGCTGCTCCTGAACCAGAAGCTGCCCGGTCAGGGGCTGATGCGGTCGCTGATCCTCTTGCCCTGGGTGCTGCCCGGCGTTGTCGCCGCCATCCTGTGGCGTTTCATGTACGACCCGCAGCTCGGCCTCATCAATTCCTTCCTGATCTCAGCCGGCTTCGGCGATCAGGGCCTCGCCTGGCTCGCCGATAGCTCGACCGCCATGGCGGCCGTCGTCGTCGCCGCCGTCTGGAAGGGCTTTCCGTTCTCGACCGTCGTCTTCCTCGCCGCCCTGCAGAATGTCGAGGCCGAGCAGATGGAGGCGGCGAAGATGGACGGCGCCGGCTCGCTCCGTCGCCTGTGGCACATCGTGCTGCCGTCGATGAAGGAAGTGATCGCCATCAACTTCGTGCTGACCACCATCCTGACCTTCAATTATTTCGACATGATCTGGGTGCTGACGCGCGGCGGGCCCCAGAACTCCACGCATATCTTCCCGACCAAGATCTACGAGCTCGGCTTCGGCCAGTTCCGCTTCGGCGAGGCGGCCGGCTACGGCGTCGTTTCGATCGTCGTGCTGGCGCTGCTGATCACGCTCTATTTCCTGGTCCAGCGTACCGGCCGAAAGGCTCAAGCATGACCCCGTCCAAATCCTCTCGCTTCCTCCTGATGGCACTGCAGCTCGGCCTCTGCGTCATCATCCTGCTGCCCTTCTTCTGGATGGTGTCGGTGTCGCTGAAGCCGGCCGCCGAGCCCTTCGCCATTCCGGCCCGGCTCTGGCCGGAGAACCCGACCTTCGAGAACTACCTGACGGCGTTCCGCCCGGAATTCCGCACCTATTTCCTGAACTCGGTCGTCGTCTCGCTCTCGACCGTCGTGATCACCGTGACGCTGGCGCTGTTCGCCGCCTATTCGTTCACGCGGACGCAGATGCGGCTGCTGTCGCTCCTGATGGTGCTCGTCATCGTGGCGCAGATGTTCCCGGCCAGCGCCATCATCATCCCGATCTACAAGATGATGAAGGCGGCCGACCTCCTGAACACCTACACCTCGCTGATCCTTGCCTATGTGACGGTGACGCTGCCGGTGGCGATCTGGATGCTGCGCGGCTTCCTGGCGCGGTTGCCGGTGGCGTTGGAGGAGGCGGCCGCGATCGACGGCGCTGGTCCGTTCAAGATCTTTTTCCTGATCATCCTGCCGCTCTGCAAGCCAGGCATCGTCGCCACCGCCGTCTTCGTTCTGATCGTCACCTGGCAGGAGTTCCTGTTCGCGCTCTCCTTCACCTCGACCAAGGAGATGCGGACCCTTCCCGTTGGCATGAACGACTTCATCGGCCAGTACGGCATCCGCTACGGCGAGCTGATGGCGAGTTCGGTGCTGATCTCGGTTCCCGTCATCGCCGTCTTCTTCCTCCTGCAACGCCAGTTCGTGGCCGGCCTCACCGCCGGCGCCGTGAAAGGCTGATCGATGTCCGAACCGCTCGTTCTCCGCGACGACCTCGAACCCGGCATTGTCCGGCTCACCTTCAACCGGCCCGACAAGCTGAACGCGCTGTCGACGCCATTGATGCAGGAATTCGAGGCGCATCTGGACGCCATCGCCGCCGATCCGGCCGTGCGGGTGGTCATCCTCGCAGGCGCCGGCGAGAAGGCCTTCGTCGCCGGCGCCGACATCGCCGAATATCGCGGCAACCGGCGGGCCGAGTTCATCGCCTACCAGCTCGAGAGCCGACGCGTGTTCGACAAGCTCGAAGCGCTTGCCAAGCCGACGATCGCGGCGATCCGCGGCTATGCGCTCGGCGGCGGCTTCGAGATCGCGCTCTGCTGCGACGTGATCGTCTGCGCGACCAGCGCGCGCCTCGGCCTGCCCGAGGGCCTGCTTGGCCTGTCGCCGGGCGGCGGCGGCACGCAGCGCCTGACCCGCGCCGTCGGCCGAATCGTCGCCTCCGACATGATGCTCGCCGCGCGCCGCATCACCGGCGAGCGCGCCCACCAGCTCGGCCTCGCCGTCGAATGCGTCGCCGACGACGCACTGATGGAAATGGCGGAAAGCCGCGCCCGCGCCATGCTGAAGGTAGCGCCGCTGGCGCAGGCCGAGATGAAGCGGCTGATCCGCCAGGGCCCCGACGCGGCGCTGCCGGTGGCGCAGGGCTTCGAGCAGGAAGTGCTGTTCCGCCTCTACGGCACGGCGGACGGCCAGGAGGGCATCGACGCCTTCCTCGACAAACGTGATCCGGTCTTCAAGGGAATATGACGATGCGTGGAACCGAACTTTTGGGACGGGTGGCCGTCGTCACCGGCGGCGCCATGGGCATCGGCCGCGCTTCCGCCGAGGCGCTGGCGCGGGAAAGCGCCGCCGTGGTGGTGGCCGACATCGACGAGGAGGCGGGCGCCGCGACGGCGGCGGGCCTCCGGGCCTCCGGCGCGGAGGCGATCTTCGTGCGCACCGACGTCGCGGTGATGGCCGACATGCAGGCGATGGCGGCCAGGGCGGTCGAGGCCTTCGGCGGCATCGACATCCTCGTCAACAATGCGGCCCGCGCCATCGGCGGCGTCGTCGACGAGATCGACGAGGAGAGCTGGAATACCGTCATCACCACCAATCTCTCCAGTGTCTGGCGTGGCATGCGCGTTTGCGTTCCCGAGATGCGCAAGCGCGGCAAGGGCGCCGTCGTCAACATGTCGTCGGTGCAGTCGCTCGCCGGCTTCAAGGGCTGGGCTGCCTATGCCGCGGCGAAGGGCGGCATCAACGCGCTGACGCAGCAGGCTGCGATCGACCTCGCGCCGCACGGCATCCGCGTCAACGCGGTGGCGCCCGGCACGATCATGACGCCCTTGAACGAGAAGATTTTCGCCACCCATCCCGATCCGCAGGGGCTGATCGCCAGCTGGAACAATGCCCATCCGCTCGGCCGCTTTGGAGAAGCACCGGAAGTTGGCGAAGCGGTCTTGTTCCTGGCCAGCGATCGGGCTTCCTTCATCACGGGAGAAATCCTGCGCGTCGATGGCGGCCTCGTCGTCCGGGGCGAATGACGCGCGGCAATCATCACGGGAAGGAAGCGGAATGAGCGACAGCGATTTTCATACGATCGAGGCCAAGGGCGTCAAGGCGACCCTCGACCTCCGGGGCGGCCATGTCCGCGTCTTCGCGACGGAGCAGGGCGGCCGCACGATCGAGCCCCTGCACTCGGCCCCTTGGTTGAACGACAAGACGATCGTCGACGATGAGACGATCGATGCCAATCTGCGCTTACTCTCCGGCGACTTCTTCTGCGCGCCGTTCTCGACCAATGACATCGACCCGGTGACGCTGCATGGCTGGCCGGCCAATTCGCCCTGGACGCTGTTGGGCGTCGAGGCGCATCCAGAAGGCGGCCAGACGGCGCGCTACGAGCTGGTCAAGCGCGTGCAGGGTGCGACGCTCGTCAAGGAGCTGACCGTCCGCGACGGCCATCCCTTCCTCTATGAGCGCCACATCTTCTCCGGTGGCGAGGGTGATCTGCCGGTCGCCAATCACGCCATGACCCGCTTCGACGGCGGCGGCCGGCTCTCCTTCTCGCCGAAGCTGTTTGGCACGACGCCGGAAACCGCGATCGAATCCGATCCGGCCAAGGGCCGCTCGCTGCTCGCCTATCCCGCCCGTTTCACCGATCTGACCAAGGCGCCGCGCGCCGATGGCGGCACCGCCGATCTCACCACCTATCCGTTCGGCTCGAAGCACGAGGACTTCCTGTCGCTGGTCGAGGATCCGGCCAATCCATTCGGCTGGGCGGCCGCTGTCCGACCGGACAAGCGCGACATCTTCCTGACGCTGAAGAACCCGGCCGATTTCCCCATCACCATGATGTGGTTCTCGAATGGCGGCCGCGACTATACGCCGTGGAACGGCCGCCATATCGGCGTGCTCGGCCTCGAGGAAGGCCGCACCTATGCCGGCTACGGCCACAAGGCGTCGATCGCCCCGAACCCGTGGTCGGAGCAGGGCATTCCGACCTCGCTCCACCTCGATCCGTCCGGTGATGTCGAGGTCCGCAATGTCATCGGCGGCGTCGCGCTGCCCGAGGGCTGGACCCGCGTTGCCTCCGTCGAGGCGGGGGCTGGGGAACTCGTTCTCGTCGACGAGGCCGGCGGCAGCGTCACGGTTCCCTATGACGCGAAATTCCTGACGCGGGGCGCATGATGACTGGCGCGGCGATGCATCACGGCTTCACCACCGGCGGACCGACGGTCCTGCCGGCGGAGCGGGCGACCGTCCTGTTCGACGGTATCTTCTCGTCGCCGCGCCTGCAGCATCCCGAAGGTGTCGCGGTCGGTCCGGACGGCTGGGTCTGGGCCGGCAGCGAGAACGGTCAGATTCTGCGCATCGCGCCGGACGGGTCCGAGATCGAGGAGGTCGCCTCGACGGGTGGCTTCCTGCTCGGGCTCGCCTTTGACGGCGACCGGGCGCTCTTTGCCTGCGATTCCCGCTATCACGCGGTGTTTCGCCTCGATCTCGCCGACCGGTCGCTGGCGCGCTTCACCGCGCCCGGCATCCAGGTGCCGAACTACGCCGTCGTCGATCGCGCGCGCGGCCGGCTCTATGTCTCCGATACGCGGGCGCCGACCGATCCCGGCCCGTCGATCTGGTCGTATGATCTTGCAAGCGGCGCCGGCGCCGTCTGGCATGGCGGGCCATTCGACCATGCCAACGGCATGGCGCTTTCTCCGGAGGGTGACGCGCTGTTCCTGTGCGAAACCTTTGCACGGCGCGTCACGCGGATCGCGATCGAGGCGGATGGTTCGGCCGGCGCGGCGACGACATGGTGCGGCGATCTGCCGGGCCTTCCGGACGGGCTCGCCTTCGACGACAAGGGCGCGCTGTTCGTGAGCTGCTACGAGCCGTCGCGCGTGCTCCGGATTCCGGCCGGCGGCGGCGCTGCGGAAATCTATATCGAGGACGCAACCGCGCATGTCCTCGCCCATCCGACCAACATCGCCTTCGACGGCGCCACGCTCTACACGGCCAATCTCGGCCGCTGGCACGTCACGAAGATCGAGACCGACACCACCGGAACGCCGCTCTGGCGGCAGACCCGGGGCGAATCCGACTAACCAACCAAGGCCAGCCGCCGACGCGGCCGGCCAAACGACGAGTGTGAGGAACCGACCATGACCGCCGCCAAGGCCCTCCAGGACGTCACCGTCCTGGATCTGAGCCATCTCCTGCAGGGCCCCTTCGCCACCCAGCTGCTCGCCGACATGGGTGCGAATGTCATCAAGGTCGAGCGGCCGGGGCAGGGCGACCTGTTCCGCACGCTGACCTTCAACAACCGCTGGGTCGGCGGCACCGAGAGCCCGAATTTCCTCGCCTGGAACCGCAACAAGCGTTCGCTGGCGCTCGATCTGAAGGCGCCCGAGGCGAAGGAGATCCTCTACAAGATCGCCGAGACGGCCGATGTCGTGGTGCAGAATTTCCGCCCCGGCGTGCTGGAGCGGCTCGGCTTCGGCTATGCCGATTTCGCCAAAATTAATCCGCGCATCATCTATTGCTCCGGGTCCGGCTATGGCGACAGCGGCCCGTACCTGTCCCGCCCCGGCCAGGACATGCTGATCCAGGGCCTGACCGGCATCGCCGCCGCCACCGGCCGTGGCGACGGCCCGCCGGTGCCGGTCGGCTCGGGCTTCTCCGACCAGGTCGGCGCCATGAACATGGTCTATGGCATCCTGTCGGCGCTCTACTGGCGCGAGCGCTCTGGCGAGGGCCAGGAGATCAAGGTCGACCTGCTCTCGGCCATGCTCGCGCATCAGGGCCAGGAAATGCTGATGGCGATGAACTTCCAGCAGGATTTCGTGCGGCCGAATTCCGGCATCGGCCATCCCGGCATGGACGCGCCCTTTGGTGTCTATCCGACCTCGGACGGCTGGGTGACGGTGGCGATGAGCCCGTTCAAGCGCTTCGTCGGTGTGCTCGGCGACGACAGCCTGCTCGTCTACGACAATCCGAAGGACCTGTTCGACAAGCGCGACGAGATCTGGGAGAAGCTCGCGGCGCTCACCAAGGGCTGGACGACGGCCGACCTGATGCAGGCTTTGCTCGCCGTCGACATCTGGTGCGGCGAGGTGAAGACGCATCTGCAAGCCGAGCAGGACCCGCAGGTAAAGCATATCGGCGCGATCACCAGCTACGAGCACCCGACCGCCGGCACCGTCAAGGTGGTGGCGCCGGCCGTGAAGATGTCGAAGACGCCGTCCGAGATCGAGCGCCCGGCGCCGCGCATCGGCGAACATTCGCGCGAGATCCTGAAGGAATTCGGTTTTGACGCGGCAACGGTGGATGGTTTCATCGCCAAGGGCTCCGTCGCCGAAGTGAAATAGGCCGGCCACCCGTCCAAACAGGAAAGCCCCGCGGCCGGCTGGCCGCGGGGCTTTTGGTTGTCCAGGCCGCCGGGAGGCGGCGCTACTTCAGCGCGCCGGCGGTCAGGCCACTGACGATCTTGCGCTGCAAGAGCATGAACACGATGACGATCGGCGTCACATAGATCACGGCATAGGTCATGATGCCGTTCCAGTCGGTGGTGTTCGGGCCCATGAAGTTCATCAGGCCGACAGTCGCCGTCTGCAGGTCCTCCTGCGAGATCATCGTGCGCGAATAGACATATTCGCCGAACGACTGCAGGAAGATCAGCACCGAGGTGACGAGGATGCCGTTGCGCGCCAGCGGCACGATGATGCGGAGGAAGGCGGTCAGGCGCGACGCGCCGTCGACCCGCGCCGCTTCCTCGAGCTCCTTCGGGATCTGCAGGAACGAGGTCCGGCAAAGCACGATGTAGAGCGGCAGCACCTTGGCCGTCTGGGCCAGGATGACGGCGAAGCGCGGCGTCGCGATCAGGCCGATCTGGTTGAACAGCACGAAGATCGGCGTCGCCATCAGCGACGGCGGCAGCACCTGCATCATCAGGATCAGGAACAGCACGACATCCATCCAGACGCCGCGCACGCGGGCCAGCGCATAGGCGCAGCCCGTGCCGATCAGCGCGGCGATCACCGTGGTGCCCGCCGCCACCACCAGCGAGTTCCACAGATAGACGTCCATCTTCTTGTCGACGAACACCTGGATGAAGTTGAACTGCGGATCGGTCGGCCAGAAGGTCGGTGGGTAGGTGAAGGTCTCCGACGACGGCTTGAAGGCGGTCAGATACATCCAGTAGAGCGGGAACAGGTAGATCGCCAGGAAGCCGAGCGCGATGGCGAAGAGAACGTAGCGTTTCATGGGGTTCTCCTCAGGCCCGGTATTCTTGACGCGTCGAGCGCACATAGAGGAAGGCGACGACGATGACGAAGCCGAGCATCAGCACCGAGACGGCGCTGCCGGTGGCGATGTCGTAGTTCTGGAACGAGAGCTGCCAGGACCAGTATTGCGCGACATTCGACGAATTGGCCGGACCGCCCTGGGTCAGCGAGGCGAACAGGTCGAACTGCTGCAGCGTGAAGATAATGCCGAGGCAGACGACGGCGCCGATGGTCGAGCGCATCATCGGCAGCGTCATGTGCCAGAAGCGGCCCCACGGGCCGGCGCCATCAAGGGCCGCCGCCTCGTACATGTCCTTCGGAATGCCGGCGAGGCCGACCGAAAGCAGAATCATGTTGAACGGGATGCCGAGCCAGACATTGGCGATGATGACGGAATAGAGCGAGATCGCCGGCGTCGACAGCCAGAAGATCTTGTCGTCGATCAGGCCGGAGGAGATCAGCAGGTAGTTGAGCACGCCGAAGTCACCGGCAAACACCCACTTCCAGATCGCGCCGGCGACCAGCGCCGGGATGATCCAGGCCGCCAGGAACAGGCCGCGCAGATAGCTCGCGCCGAAGAAGTCCTGCTGGAAGAACAGCGCCAGCCCGAAGCCGATGGCGAGCTGGAAGACGATGCACAGGATCACGAAGATCGCCGTATTGGCCATGATCGACCAGAATTCCGGCGCCGCGAACAGGGTGCGGTAGTTGGCCAGCCCGACAAAGGGCCGGATCAGGTCGCCGAGCGAGAACATGTCCACTTCCTGGAAGGACATGGCGATGTTGTAGATCAGCGGAAACGCCGAGAAGACGAAGAGATAGGCCAGAGCGAGGCTGGCCAGCGCGGCGTCGAAGCCGCGTCCGTCGCGGAGGCTGCGCAGAAGCGCCGACATGGGCGGTCTCCTTAGTGGGCTTTGGGGTTCGCCGCTGAAAATCAGCCGTCATCCCGGGCCGGAGCCGGGGATGACGGCATTGGCTGGCGCGAACGCCTACTTCTTGACGATGCCGTCGATCGTCGACTGCGCGGTGGTCAGCGCGGTCTTGGCGTCTGCCTGGTGCGTCAGCGCCTGCTGGATGGCGGTCGAGATCGCCTTGGAGATCTTGGCCCAATCCGGCGACGGACCGCGGGCGCGGGCATACTTCATCGATTCCGCGAACACGGCGTACTGCGCCGGCCACTTCGGATCCTTGGCCTCGACCGGATAGGAGGGCACGAAGCCGAACTCGTTCCAGACGCGCGGCATCTGCGAGTACATGTATTCGAGATACATGAACGCCTCTTTCGGATGCTGCGACTTGGCGAAGATCACATTGTTGCCTTCGCCGAGCGCCGAGGCGCGGGTATCGCCCTGCTTCTCGATCGGCAGCAGTGCGACGCGGTAGTCGAACTTGGCGTCCTTCGACATGCGGGGCAGCTCCCACGGGCCGGAAATGCCCATGGCGGCGTTCTGCGCGTTGAAGGTGGCCATCGAATCGTACTGGCCGCGGATCAGCGTGTCGGGCGAAGCGAGCTTCTCGTCGATGATCTTCTGCCAGACTTCCAGCGCGCGCACGGCGCCGTCATCGGCGATGTGGTCGAAATCGGCGCCGGTCGACTGCGCCCAGGGCAGGAACTGGAAGGTGCCTTCCTCGTTCGAATTGGCCGAGAAGGCCAGGCCGTAGACGTTCTTCGCCGGGTCGGTCAGCTTCTTCGCCGTCTCGTAGAGCTCCTGCCAGGTCTGCGGCGGCTTGTCCGGATCCAGGCCGGCGGCCTTGAACATGTCGGCGTTGTAGTAGAGCGCGATGGTGTTGGAACCGCGCGGCAGGCCGTAGATCTTGCCGTCCCAGGTGACGGTCGAGAGCGGGCCCGGGAAGATCTTCGAGGTATCGACGATCTCTGATTCGGCAATGTAGGGCGTCAGGTCGAGCAGCGCGCCCTTGGCCGACAGGAACGGCGTGTTGGGATTGTCGACATAGGCGACGTCGGGAGTCGTGCCGGTGGCGACGGCGCGCATCACGTCATTGGCCCAGTCGGCGAACTCGACGCGCTTGATGTTGATCTTGATGTCGGGGTGGAGCTTCATGAACTCGTCCGCCATCACGTAGTTGTAGCCGGGGTCGGCCTGGCGATCGATGGTCCAGACATTGAGCTCGACCGGCTCCGCCGATGCGGCGGCCGTCAGCGCCAGAACGCCCGCGGCGCCCAGCCAGTATTTCGCAAAATTCGCCATCGTTTTCCTCCATGGTGGCGAGCAATCGAACCCACGCTCCTCCCGCGTGGCGGGGCAATCGCCCCGGCGGTCCCCGCCGGAACCCGGCGGGGTAGTCTCGTCCGGTCAGTGAGGGATCAGGCCGGATTGGGGATGAAGGCCATGCCGCCGCGAGCTTCCTTCAGGAAGTTGAGCGACTTGACCTGGCCAGTCATCTCGAGCGCGTTGCGGTAGACCGGATCATGCCAGCCCTCGATGTCGATCGTGCCGGTATAGCCGGAGAGGCGAAGCTCGCTGATGATCCGCGTCCAGTCGCTGTCGCCGAAGCCAGGCGAGCGCATCTGCACGAAGGGATGCTTGCCGAAGATGCCGCTCTCGCGGATGACGTCCCAGCGGATCGTCGCGTCCTTGCCGTGCACGTGGAAGATCTTCGGCGCCCATTTTCGGATCTGCGGGATCGGGTCGATCAGATAGACCATCTGATGGCACGGCTCCCATTCGAGGCCGATATTGTCGTCCGGCGTCTCGTTGAAGATCAGCTCCCAGGCGTCGGGATTGTGGGCGATGTTCCAGTCACCGGTCGCCCAGTTGCCGTCCATGGCGCAATTCTCGAAGGCGAGACGCACACCCTTGTCGCTCGCGCGCTTGGCGAGCTCGCTCCACACTTCCTTGTAGCGCGGCAGGCTCTCCTCGATCGACTTGCCGCGAATGCGGCCGGTGAAGCCGGCGATCGTCTTGGCGCCGAACAGGTGGGCGTTGTCGATCAGCGTCTTCCAGCCTTCGAGCGTCTCGCGGTCGATGTCGGTGGTCTCGAGCGGGTTGCCGAACATGCCGAGCGTATCGATTTTCACGTCGGCGTCGCCGATCGCTTCCTTCAACTCGGCCGCCAGCTTCGGAATATCCTTGCCGCCGAGGGTCTGCCAGAAGAACGGCTCGATGGATTCGAAGCCGAGCGGCAGGATCTGCTTCACGTAGGCGGCCGGATCGGGGAGGTTCCCCTTGATCATCGTGCCGATGCGGATGTCGAGGACGGGATTGGTGGTCACGGCGTCTTTCCTTCAGATCGAAATGTCGATGCGACGTCCGGTTTCGGCGCTCTCGATCGCACCGAAGACCATGGCGAGGCTCTTGATGTTCTGGTGGCCGACCGTTTCCGGCTCCGGCCCGCCGCGGGTCGCGGCGATGAAGTCCTGCATGACCCCGAGGTGGCCACCCGTCCGGTCGGACGTTCCGAGGGGAGGAATCTCGGTGGCGGCCACCTCAGAGAACAGGCCGGAGATCGGCTTGCCATTTCCTTGGCCTGCGATCTCGGCGCGAATGTCCTGATGCCCGTCCCAGACGAGCGTTCCCTTGGTGCCGATGATGCGCCAGGCCGATTCCCAGCTCGTCATCAGCCCGTCGGCGCACCAGCTGCCGCGGTAGTTGAAGATCACGCCGTCGCCGAGCTCGAAGATCGCCGCGGCCGAGGAGCCCTGCTTGTACCAGGAGTTCCTGGGGTTCCATTCGCGGCAATAGACGGCTTCCGGCGCGGTGCCCGACATGAAGCGGGCGGCGTCGAAGGTGTGGATCGCCATGTCGAGCAGCAGCACATGGTCCATCTGCTCGCGAAAGCCGCCGAAATGCGGGGCGAGGAAGAAATCGCAATGGATCGAGGTGACGTCGCCGATGGCGCCGTTCTCGATGGCGTGGCGGATGCGGCGCACGCCTTCGAGATAGCGGCGGTTCTGCACGACGACATGCAGCTTGCCGGCCGCCTTGGCGCGGGCGATCAGGTCGCGCGCCTGGTCGAGCGTCTCGGCCATCGGCTTCTCGGACAGTACATGGCAGCCGGCGGCGAGCGCCGTCGAGACGATGTGGTGTCGGGCGGTGGGGATGACGACGTCGAAGACGAGGTCCGGCTTCGCCTCGGCGATCAGCTGCTCGATGCTCGTCGCGATGACGATGTCGCCGAGCTCGAACTCGGCCGCGCGGGCACGGGCCGCGTCGGGGTTGATGTCGGCGAGGCCGACGATTTTCAGATCATCGATGGTCTTGGCGGCTTCGAGCCAGGCACGGCTCATCGCTCCGCAACCGATCAAGACGGCGCGCTGCATTCCAATGCTCCTCCCACGGCC
Organism: Kaistia granuli DSM 23481; assembly: GCF_000380505.1. Lineage (GTDB taxonomy): Bacteria > Pseudomonadota > Alphaproteobacteria > Rhizobiales > Kaistiaceae > Kaistia > Kaistia granuli. The sequence goes on from NZ_AQYH01000017.1 coordinate 65,053, forward strand.
CATGTCCTCATTCGTTGCACCGCAAACGTTTACGGTGCGATGCAACAGGGCCGTAAACGTTTACGATGACACCGTATTGAGGTACGCTTGTCAAGATCCCGATTGCTGGACCGCCGGAGTCCGCACTCGCGGAGGTGGTGCACGCGGCGTCACAAATGATGTACGCAAGGCGGGTCGCTACGGCGGCTGGGGAAGGGGAGGCAGACTGGTGAGCATCAAGGCTCTGGCGCAGCACCTGAATATCTCGATCGGCACGGTATCGCGCGCGCTGAACGGTCGTGCCGACGTCAATCCGGAGACGCGCAAGCGTGTGCTCGCGGCGGCCGAGGCGCTCGGCTATGTGCCGAACCAGTCCGGCCGCAGCCTGCGCCAGGGCACGACCAATGTCATCGGTTTCACCATCGAGACCAATATCGAGACCAAGTCGCAGGGCGACACCTTCTTCATGAGCGTGTTCGACGGCGTGCAGACCGTCTTCGCCCGCCACCAGCTCGACCTCGTCGTGCTGCCATGCTCCTCGGAGGATGACCCGTTCGACCATGTCCGCCGCGTCGTCTCGCGCCAGTTCGTCGATGGTCTGTTCATCTCGGCGACGCAGCGCGTCGATCCGCGCATCGATTTCCTGATCGAGCGCGGCATTCCCTTCGTGACGCTCGGGCGCAGCCAGTCCGGCGGCGAGCATTCCTGGATCGACATGGATTTCGAGGGGGTCGCGGCGGGCGCCGTCGCCCGGCTGGTGGCGCGCGGCCATCGCCGCATCGCGCTCGCCAACACGGCAAGCGGCATCAATCTGAGCTACATCTTCGAGGATTCGTACCGTCGCGCACTGGCCGAGCACGGCATCGACTATGATCCGGACATCGTGATGCGGGGCGAGATCACCGAGCGTGGCGGCTACGCCATCTGCGACCGGCTGCTCGCCCTGCCGGATCGCCCGACGGCGGTCGTGCTCGTCAACGAGAGCCTGGCGATCGGCATCTATCGTCGCCTGCACGACGCGGGGCTGATGCCCGGCCGCGACATGGCGATCATCGGGCTCCGGCAGAGCCCGCAGGCGCGATTCCTGTCGCCGACGCTGACCTGCCACCGGCTGTCGCTGCATGATGTCGGCGTCGAGCTGGCGCAGTCGCTGCTCGCCACCATGCCGGCCTATCGCGACCACTATCCGCAGGGCGTCACGCAGAAGATCTGGCCGATGGAGCTGGTGCCGGGCGAGAGCGATCCGCCGCTCGGCGGCTGAGCCGGCATCCGGCCCGCCTTGCCAGGGGCGAGTCCCTGCCCTAGAACAAAGCATGAACTTTGTTGGGAAGACGGCCGATGAACCTGCGTGAAAAGCTCACGATCCTGGCCGACGCGGCCAAATATGACGCCTCCTGCGCCTCGAGCGGCTCCGACCGCAAGCATGCCGCGCCCGGCCCGGACGGCAAGGGTGGCATCGGTTCGACCGAAGGCATGGGCATCTGCCATTCCTACGCGCCGGATGGGCGCTGCATCTCGCTGCTCAAGATCCTCCTCACCAATGCCTGCAGCTTCGACTGCCTCTATTGCGTCAACCGCGCCTCGTCCAACGTGCCGCGCGCCCGCTTCACCGTGGCGGAAGTGGTCAAGCTGACGCTCGACTTCTATCGGCGCAACTATATCGAGGGATTGTTCCTCTCCTCCGGCATCCTGCGCGATCCCGACTACACGATGGAGCAGGTAGTGGCGGTGGCGCGCTCGCTCCGGGTCGAGCACGGCTTTCGCGGCTACATCCATCTGAAGACCATTCCGGAGGCGAGCGAGGCGCTGATCACCGAGGCGGGGCTCCATGCCGACCGCCTGTCGATCAATATCGAGCTGCCGACCGAGACGGCGCTCAAGGCGCTGGCGCCGGAAAAGAGCGTCCCCTCGATCCGCCGCACCATGGGGCGGCTGCGGCTCAAGCTCGACGAGGCGAAGTCGGAGCAGCACCTGAAGCATGCGCCGCGCTTCGCGCCGGCCGGGCAGAGCACGCAGATGATCGTCGGCGCCGACGCGGCGACCGACCGCTCGATCCTCGACCTCTCCGCCAATCTCTACGGCTCCTATGGCTTGAAGCGGGTCTACTACTCCGCCTTCAGCCCGATCCCGGATGCGAGCCGCAAGCTGCCGCCGGCCGCGCCGCCGCTGCTGCGGGAGCACCGGCTCTACCAGGCCGACTGGCTGCTGCGCTTCTACGGCTTCTCGGCCGACGAGATCGGCGGCGCGTCGGGCATGCTCGATCTCGACATCGACCCGAAGCTCGCCTGGGCGCTGGGTCATCGCGACCGCTTCCCCGTCGATCTGAACCGGGCCGGCCGCGAGACGATGCTGCGGGTGCCGGGCCTGGGCGCGAAAACGGTCGACCGGCTGATCGTGGCGCGCCGGCATCGCACGCTGCGGCGCGAGGATCTCGGCCGGCTGCGCCTGCCGCTCGGCAAGATCCTGCCCTTCGTCGAACTGGGGGACCACCGGCCGACGCGCCTCCTCGATTCCGACCGCCTCGCGGCGATGCTGCGCCCGCGCCCGGCGCAGATCGAGCTGCCGTTCTAGCCATGCACCGGGTCGCGCTCGCAGGGCCGGCGGATTTCAGCGGTTGGCGCGACGCGGCGCGCCGCCTGGCACGGCAGGGCGTCGATCCTGCCGACGTCGCCTGGATGGTCGACGGCGAGGCTGATCTCTTCGGCGCGCTCGATCCGCCGATCGCCACCCTGCCGGAGGGCCCCGCCTTCGCGGTGCCGCGCGGCTTTCTCGAATTGGCCGAGACGGCGATCCTGCATGTCGATCCCGAGCGTTTCGCGCTGCTCTACAGGATGCTTTGCCGACTCAAGACCGATCACGACGCGCTGGAAGACCGTGTCGATCCGCTGGTGACTCGGCTCGGCCGGCTCGCCAAGGCGGTCTATCGCGACATCCACAAGATGCACGCCTTCGTCCGTTTCCGCTCCGTCGCGACCGAGGCTGGCGAATGCTTCGTCGCCTGGTTCGAGCCGGAGCACCATATCGTCGAGGCCGCGGCGCCCTTCTTCGTCCGCCGGTTCGCGTCGATGCGCTGGTCGATCCTGACGCCGGAGCGCTGCGCGCATTGGGACGGCTCCGTGCTGCGCTTTTCCGACGGCGTCGATCGGGGCGCGGCGCCGGATGAGGACAAGCTCGAGGCGCTCTGGTGCGATTATTACGCGGCGATCTTCAATCCGGCGCGACTGAAGCCGCAGGCGATGCGCTCGGAGATGCCGAAGAAATACTGGCGCAACCTGCCCGAGGCCTCGCTCATTGATTCCTTGATCCGGTCTGCGGCGACGAGGAGCGCCGAAATGGTCCAGCATGCCCCATCCGCGCCGAACAGAAGCCCGCAGCGCGGCCGCGCCGCCCCGGCGCCGACCGCGCCTGCCGGTTCGCTGGAGGCGCTGCGCCTCGAGGCGGCAGACTGTCGGCGGTGCCCGCTCTTTGCCGATGCGACGCAGACGGTGTTCGGCGAGGGGCCGGCGGATGCGGCGATCGTCTTCGTCGGCGAGCAGCCGGGCGACCAGGAAGATCTGGCCGGGCGGCCGTTTGTCGGACCCGCGGGCCAGGTTTTCGACGTGGCGCTGCAGGAGGCCGGCATCGATCGCGGCGCTGTCTATGTCACCAATGCGGTCAAGCACTTCAAATTCGTGCCGCGCGGCAGAAGGCGCCTCCACCAGAAGCCGAACATGGGGGAGATCAAGGCCTGCCGCTGGTGGCTGGAGCAGGAGCTGGTACTGCTCCGGCCCCGCCTCGTCGTCGCGCTCGGCGTCACGGCGTTGACCGGGCTGCGCGGCACGGCGGCCCCGCTTGCCTCGGTCCGGGGACAGGCGCTCACGCTGGCGGACGGCACGCCGCTGATCGCGACCGTGCATCCGTCCTTCCTGCTGCGCCTGCCGGACGAAAAGGAGAAAGCGCGCGAAGCCGCACGCTTTCTCGAGGATCTCAGGCGCGTCGCCGCCCTGGCGAAGGCCGCCTGACTACCAGCAGGTATAGCCGCCGTCGGCCGAGACGATCGAGCCGGTCATCAGGCTCGCCGCGTCGCTGGCGAGGAAGTGCACGACCGAGGCGATCTCGTCGGTCTCGCCCATGCGGCCCATCGGCGTGCCGCCGACCCAGGCGTCCCACATCTTCGGATCGTCCTTCACGAAGGCGGTCAGCGGCGTGTTGATATAGGTCGGCGCCACGGCATTGACGCGGACCCCGCGCGAGCCCCATTCGGCCGCGAGCGACTTGGTCAGGTGGTGCACGCCGGCCTTCGAGGCGTTGTAGAAGGCCTGCTCCTGCGGCTTGTTGACGATGAAGCCCGACATCGAGCCGATATTGACGATCGAGCCGCTGCCGGCCTTGAGCATGTAATTGCCGAAGGCGCGGCAGCACCAGAATGTGCCGTTCAGATTGACGTCGATGACGTTGAGCCAATGCTCGTCTGTCACCGTCTCGGCCGGCGTCATGCTGCGGGCGATGCCGGCATTGTTGACGAGGATGTCGATCTTGCCATGCTTGGCGACGACGTCGTCGGCGACCTGGTTGACGCGGGCCGAGTCCGTCACGTCCATGACGACGACGTCGACGTCGTAGCCCTTCGCCTTCAGGCTGGCCTGGCCGGCCTTCGCCACCGTCTCGTCGCGATCGGCGATGATCACCTTGGCGCCGGCCTCGGCGAGCGCCTCGACCGTGGCGAGGCCGATCGACTGGGCGCCGCCGGTGACCAGCGCTACCTTGCCGTCGAGACGCAGTTTTTCGAGATACATGAACTTCCTCCAGAGTGGGCGCTTCTCCCCTGATGCCCAAGCTAGAGAAGGAACGCGGCTCCGTCACGAGCGAAGCCGCGTCATCCCGCAAGATTTGTATTCGTTCGCAACGATCGCCCTATGGGGCCGGCGTGACCGGCTTGTCGGTTTCGGTCTTGCCGGGGGCGTCCCCCGGGGGATGGGCTGGATCGCGCGGCTCGGCCTGGTTTTCCGGCGTGTCGCCCTGGATGTCGGGCGGCCGCCGCGTGTTGCCGAAGCTGCTGTTGCCGCCGGGTTTGTCCTTGTCATAAGGCGTCGACATGCTGCGTCTCCTCGGGGTTTCGTGTCGAGGAAAACCCGCTGCTCCCGATCCGGTTCCGTGCGGCGGCGTCATGGGGGTCAATCGACGAGAATCAGGAACGGCACAGGGTGGTGGGGCGCCTGCTTGTCGAGCCTGGCGAGCCGCGCGAGGTTGGAGACGACTGAGCGCTGCAAATGGCGCGCAAGCGCCTGCTGCGCTTCCGCAAGCTGGCCGGCCACGAGATGGTCGAACACCGCAAGATGCTCGCCGAGCATGATCTCGATCTCGTCGGTATCGCGATGGCGCTGGAACGTCTCGTGCATGGCGATCAGCGGCAGCTGGCTGCGCCGGATCGCATGGCGCAGCTGGCGGTTCCCACAGCTCAGCACCGTATCGACATGCAGGTCCTGCTCGAGCTGTTCAAGATTGGCGGCGGTGCGGCGGCCGGACTGGACGCGGCGAATGCGCTCCTGCCTGGCATGGAGATCGGACTGACTGAGCCGTGCCATCGCCTGCTCCAGGGCGATCGGCTCCAGCAGCCAGCGCAGCTCGAAATGCTCGCGCATCAGTTCCGGCGTCAACGGCCCGGCATACCAGCGCTGGTTCTTGTCCTGAATGACGAGGCCGGTTCGGTCGAGCGCGGTCAGAACCTCGTGCGCCACCGTGCGGCTGACGCGATAATGCTCGGCCAGCAGGCTCTCGTTCAGCTGGAAGCGGCCATAGGGCAGGCAGCCGGCGACGATGTGCTCGACCTCCGGATAGATCGTCGCCCGCCGGTTGCGCGTCTTCGGTTCCAGCATGAGCGTGTCGGGCAGCGTCAGGCCGGCCTCGACCAGATCGCGCCGTAGCGGTTCGGCGTCGATGTCGTCGCCGATCATCAGGCCGCGGCCACCGAAACGGGTGACGAGGCCCTCGTCCTCCAGCCGCTTCAGCGCGGCGCCGGCCGGAATCCGGCTCGACTGGAAGGCACGCGCCAGCGCCGTCTCGCCGACGACGAGGCCGCCGGGCAGGACGCCGTCGACGATGTGGCGCCGCAGGACGCGGTAGATCACCTCGTACAGAGGCAATCCCGCATCCCCCGGCTCGTCGGTCCTAGCCATGCGCCGTCGCGGCGGCGGCATGCCCGGCCTCGGCGCCGGCATGGATGAAGCCCATGATCTCGCGACTCATCGGTTCGTAGCGACGCGAGTTCTCGATCGTGCCGGTGAGGGCGAAGTCGCTCATCACCAGGATGCGGTCGGCCAGCGTGATCATCTCCGGCATGTCGCTGGAGATCAGAAGCACCGAGACGCCCTCGCGTGTGATCTCGCCGATCAGCTCGTGGATCGCCGTCTTGGTCTTGATGTCGATGCCGACCGTCGGCTCGTCGATGATCAGGATCTCGACGCCGGCCGCCAGCCATTTGGCGATCGACACCTTCTGCTGGTTGCCGCCCGAGAGCTTGCCGACCGCCTGTTCGATCGACGGCGTCTTCACCTCGAGCTTGGCGACCAGCGGCTCGGCGACACGGCGCTCGGCGGCGCGGCCGATCAGGCCGAGCTTCGAGGCGATGCGGCGCCAGACCGAGATCGCGATGTTGGAGCGGATCGGATGGGTGAGGATCAGCCCCTCGGCCTTGCGGTCCTCCGAGATGTAGCCGAGCTTGTGGCGGCGGATCGCCGTCGGCACGTCGGGGATCGTCACCACCTGGCCGTTCAGCCGCAACTCGCCCGAAACCACCTTGCCGTCGCCGATCAGCGCGCGGGCGAGTTCGGTGCGGCCGGCGCCGACCAGGCCGTACAGGCCGAGAATCTCGCCCTTGTGCAGCTGGAAGCTGATGCTCTTGTGGCCGAAGGAGGTGGCGAGGTTCTTCGCCTCCATCACGGTCTTCGAGCGGTCGACGTCGCGCGTCCCCATTTCGGCGACGCGCTCCTCGCGTCCGATCATCGCCGAGACGATCTTGCCGCGGTCCATGCGGCTGATCGGCTCGCCCGCGGCGGCGATGCGGCCGTCGCGCAGCACCGTGACGCGGTCGGAGATCGCCATCACTTCTTCGAGCTTGTGGGAGACGAAGACGATCGCCTTGCCCTCGTCGCGAAGCCGCCGGACGACGGCGAACAAGGCGTCGGCCTCATGGCCGGTGATCGAGGCGGTCGGCTCGTCGAGCAGCAGCACCTGCGCTTCCAGCGACAGTGCCTTGGCGATCTCGACGATCTGCATCTGCGCCACCGAGAGATGGCGGACCTCGGTGCGAGTGTCGATCGACGGGTCGATCATGTCGAGGAATTTTCGCGCCTCGGCATGCACCTTGTCGAAGTCGATCACGCCGTTCCGCGTCGGCGGACGCTCGATCATGATGTTCTCGCCGACGGTGAAGCGCGGGATCAGGTTGCGCTCCTGGTGCACGGCCGAGATGCCGGCGGCGATGGCGTCGCGCGGCGAGTGGAAGTCGACCGGCCTGCCGTCGACGAGCAGCCGGCCGCGATCCGGCCGGTAGAGACCGGTGATGATCTTGATCAGCGTCGACTTGCCGGCGCCGTTCTCGCCCATCAGCGCGTGGGTTTCGCCGGGCAGGATCTCGAACGAGACATTGTCGAGCGCGGTGACGCCGGGAAAATCCTTGCCGATGCCTTCGATGGTCAGACGCATGATCAGGCACCTCCGGCGCGGACGGCGCGCAGCCGGTTCAGGCCGACGGCGGCGAGGATCAGGGCGCCGAGCAGGAACTGCACCCAGTAGGGATCGACCTTGGCCAGCACCATGCCGTTCTGGATGATGACGATCAGCACCACGGCGAGCGCAGTGGCGGCGACCGAGATGTGGCCGCCCGTCAGCGCGGCGCCGCCGATGATCGGGGCGGCAAACGACATCAGCAGCCAGTCGACGCCGATCGACGGCTGGGCCGAGCCGAGCTGGGCGACGGCGAGGATGGCAGCGGCGCCGGCGAGGAGGCCGGACAGCGTATGCGCCATGACGATGACGCGGTCGCGCGGGATGCCGGAGAGCTCGGCCGCGTGAGGATTGCCGCCGACGGCGAGAAGCTGGCGGCCGGGCACGGTGCGGGCGAGGAAGAAGGCGAGCGCCAGCGCTATCAGCACGGGCGGCAGCAGCAGGTAGGGCAGGGCATAGAGGCGGCCCGTGCCGAAAGCGACGAAGCCGGCGGGCAGGTTGTAGAACGGGATCGACTCGGTGATGCCGAGATTGATGCCGGTGAAGGCGGACGCCGTCGCCAGCGTGATGATGAATCCGTTGATGCCAGTGCGGACCGTCAGCAGGCCGTTGATCAGGCCGCCGGCGGCGCCGATGGCGAGGCCGGCGAGAACAGCGACGGGAACCGGGAAGCCCCATTTCTCCATCATGCCGCCGACGGCGATGGCGACGAGGCCGCCGAGCGCACCGACCGACAGGTTCATGTGGCCGACGGCGAGCGTCAGCATCTGAGCAAAGGCGACGATCAGCACGACGCAGAACGAGCGCAGCATCACATAGAGATTGAACTCGGTCAGGAACGCCGGCGACATCGACGCCAGCACGACGAGGCCGACGAGGATGGCGACGGCGAGCGCCGACCATTCATTGGCGAGAAAACGTTGGCCGAGGGTCATGTTGTTGGTCATGCGCTGCGTCCTGAAGTTTGGCGCGGGTTCTTGCGGCCAAGGCTGCGGCGTTCGGCATAGACGCCGCGATAGCGGTCGACCATGACGGCGAAGAGCAGGATCAGGCCGAGGAAGAGCTGCAGCCAGAAATTGCCGACCTGCATGACGAGCAGGCCCGAACGCAGCGTCGTGACGAGCAGCGCTCCTAGGATGGTGCCGACCACCGACACGAAGCCGCCGGCGAGCAGAGTGCCGCCGAGGACGGGCGCCAGGAACGAGGGCAGAAGCCAGTCCTGGCCGATCGACGGCATGGCGGCGCCAAGGCGGAATACCAGCATCAGTCCGGCCGAGGCGGCGAGCGCGCCGGAGAGCGTATGCGCGATGATGATGGCGCGGCCGACCGGCACTCCGGAGAGCTCGGCGGCGCGCGGGTTGGCGCCGGCGGCGAGGATCTCGCGACCGAGCGCGGTGAAGCGGAACAGCACGATCAGCGCGGCGCCGAGGCCGAGCGCCACGAACAGCAGCGGCGACAGGAAGCCCCAGCGCATGCGGCCGAAGGCGGCGATCTCGGGCGGCAGCGCGTTGAAGGTCTGCGCCTTGGAAAGGATCAGCATGCCGCCGAGGAACAGGCTGGCGCTGGCCAAAGTGATGATGAAGGAATTGACTCCCGAGCGGACGATGACGAAGCCGTTCAGCCAGCCGAGAAAGGCGCCGAGCAGCAGCGCCAGCGCCATGGCGACGGGGATCGGCAGGCCGATCGTCTGCATCAGATAGCCCGACGCCATCACGGCGCAGACACCGATCGAGCCGATGGCGAGGTTCATGCCGCCGGTCGCCAGCACGACCATGGTCGAGAAGCCGATGACGATGTCGACGGCGAGCGAGCGCGACAGGGCGAACAGGTTGAACGACGAGACGAAGCCGGGGGCAAGGCTCGTGAACAGGACCCAGAACAGCACGATGATGACGGCGAGGCCGATCAGGTTCGACTGTTCCGCCAGCCAGGACGGCCGTGCGCGGGATTGGGAAGAGACGGATAGGGTCATGGTGAAGCCATGTGTGAGGCGAACCGGTTGGCAAGGCGCCATTCGCGGAAGATCTGGCCTTCACCTCCCCCTGAGGGAGAGGTCGGACCGAAGGTCCGGGTGAGGGTTTTCGGTCTCACCGGAAGTTTCCTAAACCCTCACCCGCCGGCTTCGCCGTCGACCTCTCCCTCAGGGAGAGGTGAAGGGTATCGTGCCGGGCAGGGTAGAAGGCCGGGCGGGATTGCATATCCGCCCGGCCGATCCGCGATACCGCTTACTTGCAGTCGAGGTACTTGTCCTTGAAGGACGCCTGGATCTCGGTCGTGATCTTCTTCAGGTCGTCCTTGTAGGTCGCCGCGTTGGCGTTCGAGATCAGCAGCGTGCCCGAATCGATGAAGCGCTCGGTCTGCGGCGTTTTCACGAAGGGAGCCTCGGCCTTGACCGTGCAGGTGCCGCTGGCGAGCAGGTCGAGCACATAGGCGCCGACATAGCCCTGGCCATAGGGGTTCTGCGCCATCGTGCCGGCTGCGAAGCCGTCCTTGATGGCGTCGAGGACGATCTGGTCGTCATCGATGCCGACCAGCTTGATGCGCTTGTCGCCGAGATTGCGCAGCGACTTGGCGGCGACCACCGACGGGATGTAGGCGGTCGAGATCAGGCCGTCGATCTCGTCCTTCTGGGCGCCGAGCAGGGCGTTGATCTTCTGGTCGGCGGCTTCCTGCGCATCGGTATCGGTGATGTGCTGGACGACCGTCACCGCGCCGTTCGTCTCGGAAGCTGCCTTCTCGACGGCATCCATGCGCAGCTTGGTGTTCGGGTCGACGAGCAGGCCGGCCAGATGGACGATCTTGCCCTTGCCGCCGAGCGCCTCGATCAGCGCCTTGGTGCCGAGATAGGCCGAGTTGTAGACGTCGGTGCCGAAGCAGAACGACACCTTGGTCGGGTCCTGCGCGCAGCCGGCGAGCGCCAGCGACGGGATGTTGTTGGCGGAGAGCTCCTCGACCGTCGAGTTAATGCCGACAGCGTCGCCCGGGAAGATGCCGAACGCATTGTAGCCCTGGGTCACCAGGCTCTCGACCAGCTCGGTCTGCAGGTTGAGCTTCCATTCCGACGGAACCTTGAAGTCGACGGCGGCGATGCCGAAGTCCTTCGCCGCGTCCTTGCCGGCCTGTTCCCAGGGCGCGAAATAGGGATGCGGGCCGCCCGGAATGAGCGCGATCTTGTTGTCGGAAGCATAGGCCGAACCGGCGGCCAGACCCATCAGGGCGGCAGCGAGCATCGGCAGGGCGCGCGAGCGCGCGCCACGGTGGCGGTTATTCATGATGTCCTCCCTCGGCGACAGACGGGGCTGCTCCACCAGCCCGCGTTCGCGGGGAGGATGTAAGCACGATCGCATATCGCGTGCAATATGCGATGCGTCGGGAATGCGAGATCGTTCGCGGCGGCGACCACGACGCGAACAGGCCCCGCCCCCGGGGTTCGAGGCGAGGCCTGGATTTGGATAGGTCAGTCAGGTCAGTCAGATATTCGGTGGAGCGTCCGCGCGCATGGGGGCGGGCGCGCGGACGCTCGAGGACTTATTCCGCCTGCGGAGCGGCGTCGTCCTCCGGCATGTCCGGCGCCGCCGGAGCGGCGTCGGGAGCTGCCTGGTCGCCGGCCCGATCCGGGCCAGGGCCACGATCACGGCCGGGACCGCGCATCGGCGGACCGAAGCGCAGATCGGCATCGGCGAGCTTCTGCAGCTGTTCCGGCGTCAGCTTCGCCTTCAGCCCGTCGATCGCCTTCTGCAGATCGGCGGCCTTGGCGGCGCGCTCGGTCGAGCGGCGGATCAGCCGCTCCTCGCGGGCGAACGGCGCCTTGTCGGCCTCGGCCGCCGCTGCGTCCGGGCGGGCCGGCGGCTGGAACATGGCGAGGAGGGCGTTGGTATAGCCGCGCCAGGCATCCTTCTGGTCGGGGCGGATGTCGATCAGCGTTTCGGCCGCGTTCAGGTTATTGGCGAGCCACATCTGCATGCGTTCGCCGCGCGGGCCGTGCGGGCCATGGCCGCGCATGTCGCGGCCGTGGTGGCGGCCGCCGCGGCCTTCCTGGTTGCCGGCATGCCTGCCGCCATGCGGTCCGCGCTTCATTTCGCCCTTGTCGCCACCCTTCGACGCTTCGGCGACGGTGTCGGTCTTGGCGGCGAAAGCGGCCGGAGCGACGGCGATGGCGGAGGCGCCGGCGAGAGTGACGATGGCGAGAGCTGCGAGAGTACGCTTCATGGAAAATCTCCAATTGCTACGCTGGACACGAACCGAAGCTAGGGAACGGCCGTTTCCCCGATAGGTCGTTTCGTTTCCCAGCATGTCCGCCTTCAACGATTCTGTTGCGAAATGTTTCCGCCGGCACGTTTGAGACGCTCGGTTACGAAAAACCTGCCCCCTGTCATCTAGGACGGGGTAGAGCTTTTTCACCGGGGCACGCGACGCGGGCACGGGTAGCCGGAGAAACGAGTTAGCCGATACGATGTCCAATCCGCCGCATATCCTCGTCGTCGATGACGATCTCGAAATCCGCAAGCTGCTCGGCCGCTATCTCGACGGTCAGGGCCTGCGCGTCTCGCTCGCCGCCGACAAGCGCGAGCTCGAGGAAAAGCTGGCGACGCAGCAGATCGACCTGATCGTGCTGGACGTCATGCTGCCGGACGGTTCGGGTCTCGACATCTGCCGCCAGCTGCGCGATCGCCGGCCCCAGATACCCGTCATCCTGCTGACGGCCCTGAAGGAAGACGTCGACCGCATCATCGGGCTGGAGATCGGCGCCGACGACTATCTCGGCAAGCCGTTCAATCCGCGCGAGCTGCTCGCCCGCATCCGCGCCGTGCTCCGCCGCACGACAGATGTGAACGAGGCGCCGGCCGCGATCGCCCGCTATCGGTTCGCCGGCTTCGTCGCGTCGCCGGAAACGCGGGCCCTGGCCGATCCCGACGGCGTCGACATCGTGCTGACCGGGGCGGAGTTCGACCTGCTCCGCGTGTTCCTCGACCGGCCGGGCCGGGTGCTGTCGCGCGAGCAGCTGCTCGATCTGACGCAGGGCCGCGAGGCCGACCCGCTCGACCGGTCGATCGACGTGCTGATGAGCCGGCTTCGCCGCAAGCTCGGCGATGACGGCAAGTTCCAGATCTTCAAGACGGTCCGCAACGGCGGCTACCAGCTCGCCGTCAAGGTCGAGACGGAGGGCGAGGCGTGAACTCGCTGCGCCTGAAGATCGCGCTGCTCGTTGTCGTGGCCATTGTCGCCGTCGTCGGCCTGGCGACCCTCGTCGCCGTCAGCGTGATCGGCCGGCCCGGGCCGGAGCGCGCGCTCGGGCCCGCCGCCATCCAGATCGACCTGATCGCGCGGCTGGTCGAGCGCCATCCGGAGGATTTCCAGGAAGGCCTGGTCGAGCGCGGCTCGATGCGCGGCAAGGATCTCGGCATTCGTCTGCGGCCGAAGCCGGCGCGCGGGCCGGTGCATGAGGGGCTGACGGAATCGCTGCGCGGGATGCTCGAGCATATCGGCCATCCGCGCGACGTCGTCGTCACCGAGCCGCGCCATCGCGGTCCGACCATGGTCTCCATCCCGATCGCCGATCTCGGCTATATCGCCGTGCCGCTTTCGAACACGCCGCCGACCCGCGCCGGCTGGCCGATCCTGATCGGCTGGATGCTGGCGATCATCCTGGGCGCTGCCGGCATCGCGCTGGTCATCGCCAACCGGCTGACCAAGCCGTTGCAGATGATCGAGGCGGCGATCGCCTCGGTCGGCGCCGATGGCGTGCTGCCGGTCCTGCCGGAAACCGGCTCGGCCGAGATGCGGGCGACGGCGGGGGCGCTGAACCGGCTATCGGCCCGGCTCAAAAACGCCATGGAGAGCCGGATGCGCCTGGTCGCGGCGGCCGGCCACGATTTGCGCACGCCAATGACGCGGATGCGGCTTCGCGCCGAATTTCTCGACGAGGACGAGCGGCAGAACTGGCTGAACGATCTCGAGGAACTCGACCGCATCGCCGACAGCGCCATCCGCCTTGTCCGCGAGGAAGTGGATGAGGGCGAACGCGAACCGCTCCGGCTCGACGAGCTGGTGCGGCGGCTGACGACCGAGCTGGCGGCGCAGGGCCGCGACATCGCCGCCGGCCGGCTCGAGCCCGTCCAGGTCGCGGCGGCGCCGCTGGCGCTGACGCGGGCGCTGCGCAATCTGATGATCAACGCCGCCACCCATGGCGGCGGCGGCGTCGTCACGCTCGGAAGCGACGACGGCATGGCCGTGATCCGCATCGCCGACCAGGGGCCGGGGATTCCCGAGGCGATGATCGAACGCGCCTTCGAGCCGTTCTTCCGTGTCGATCCCGCCCGCCGCCAGTCGGTACCCGGCGCCGGCCTCGGCCTCGCCATCGCCAAGGAGATCATCGAGCGGCTCGGCGGCCGGATCGTCATGCGCAACGGCGTGGATGGCGGCCTCGTGCAGGAGATCGCCCTGCCGCTGGCGGCGGCGCCGGCGGAGAGCGTCGCGAGCTGAAGCGGCTCTATGCGAAGCGACGGACAAGCTGTTGCCTGAGCTTCACGAGGCTGTGCTACCGTCCCGGCGAAACCACGCCTGAACGGACAAAGAACGTGACCCTTTCGATCGAACAACGCTCTGCCCGCCTCGCCCTCGCCAGGGAGGTGGCCCGCGAGGCCGGCGCGCTGGCGCTCAGCTATTTCGAGCGGCTCGCCACCCTCGCCGTCGAATTCAAGCAGGGCGGCCAGGACGTCGTCAGCATCGCCGATCGCGAGGTCGAGGTGCTAATCCGGGCCCGCATCGCGGAAAAATTCCCCGAGGACGGCGTGCTCGGCGAGGAGGATGGCCTGGTCGAGGGCCAGTCCGGCGTGCTCTGGGTCGTCGATCCGATCGATGGCACCAGCCCGTTCCTCAACGGCCTGTCGCATTGGTGCATCTCGATTGCCGTCGCCGTCGAGGGCGAGGCCGAGATCGGCGTCATCTACGCCCCAGTCAGCGACGAGTTCTTCTCCGCCGCCAAGGGCATGGGCGCCTTCCTGAACGACGCGCCGATCGCGGTCGCACCAGCCCGTTCGATCGAGGATGGCCTGCTGGGCTTCGGTAGCAACCACCGCATCCCGCCCGCCGATGTCGGTCGCTTCATAACCGTGCTGCTGGACGCCGGCGGCATGTTCTACCGCAACGGCTCCGGCGCGCTGATGCTTGCCTATGTCGCCTGCGGCCGGCTCGTCGGCTACTACGAGCAGCACATCAATTCCTGGGATTGCCTGGCTGGTCTCTGCCTGATCCGCGAAGCCGGCGGCTGGCACAATGATTTCCTCGCCGGCGAGGGCATGCTGAAGGGTAACCGCATCGCCGGCGGCGCGCCGCAGATGAAGGCCGGGCTGATCGCGCTCCTGGAGCGCGCCGGCGCCTCGACCGAGACGATCGCCTGAGGCGGGCGCGCGGTCAGCCTCTCGCGCGAGCGGATAGGACCGGCCCAGGCCGGCTCGCTCGTCGTCGTAAGCTCGCCGTCATCCCGGACGCAGCGAAGCGGAGATCCGGGATCCATTCAGCCGGGTTGCCGGCAGTTTGAAGGATCCTCGTTCTTCCCGCGAACCCGGCTGAATGGATCCCGGGTCAAGCCCGGGATGACGCCGGCGCATTGCGGCGCCGGCGGTGCCAAATATGGGTGCAGAGGCGCTGCTACACCCCCGGTCCCGACGCTTCGCGCAGGTAGCGGACCGGGCGTTCCGGCGCCAGCGCCAGGGCCGCGCGGACGATTGCCTGCGCGTCGATGCCGTGGTGGCGGTAGAGATCGGCGATGGTGCCGGTCTGGCCGAAATGCTCGACGCCGAGCGAACGGGTGCGGTGGCCGCCGACCGAGCCGAGCCAGCCCAAAGTCGCCGGATGACCGTCGAGAACCGTCACCAGCGAACAATGATGCGGCAGGTCGGCGAAAAGCCGTTCGACATGCGACTGCGCATGGACGAGGCCGCGCTCGCGCGCTCGTCCGGCCGCCGTCCAGCCGGCATTCAGCCGGTCGGCCGAGGTGATGGCGAGCAGGCCGATGTCGCGCCGGTCCTCGGCGAGCAGCCCCGTCGCCTCGATCGCCTCGGGCGCCACGGCGCCGGTATAGGCGATGACGATCTCGGCATTCGGGCCGGGCTTCCGCAGCCAATAGGCGCCGTCGACGATGGCGCGCGACAGCTCGTCGTCGATGGTGCGGGTCGGCTGCTCGAGCGGCCGCGTCGACAAGCGCAGATAGATCGAACCGCCGGTCTGGTCGCGCAACCAGGTGCGCTCGTCCGGATCGCCGTCGCCGTTCCTCTGGATATAGTCGAAGCCGAAGCGGAGGATGGTGGCGAGCTCGTCGACGAAGGCAGGCTCGAAGGCGGCGAGGCCGTCCTGCGCCATGCCGATCAGCGGCGTGCCGATCGACTGGTGCGCGCCGCCTTCCGGCGCCAGCGTGATGCCGGACGGTGTGGCGACGAGGATGAAGCGCGCATCCTGGTAGCAGGCATAGTTGAGCGCGTCAGCGCCGCGATAGATGAAAGGGTCGTAGAGCGTGCCGACCGGCAGCAGGCGTTCGCCATTGATCGAATGGCTGAGGCCGAGCGCCGACAGCATCAGGAACAGGTTCATCTCGGCGATGCCGAGCTCCAGATGCTGGCCCGACGGCGAGAATTCCCAGTTGAAGGTCGAGGGAATCCGCTCCGACTTGAAGGTGTCTGCCATGCTTTCGAGCGCGAACAGGCCGCGCCGGTTCACCCACGGGCCGAGGTTCGTCGAGACGGTGACATCGGGCGAGGTGGTGACGATGCGGTTGGCAAAATCGGAATCCTCGCGCGAGATCTCGTTCAGGATCTGGCCGAAGCCGGCCTGGGTCGAGAGCTCCCTGCCGCCGACGCCCGGCGCCGGCAGCACGGCCGGCACGTCGATATGCGGCGCGGCCTCGGCCTTCTCGCGCTTGTTGAACGGCACGGTGTCGAGGAAAGCCTGCAGCTTGGCGGGCGCTGCCGAAAGGCCCTCGAAATTCTCCCACTCATGGCCGGGACGGACGTTCATCGCGGTGCGGAACGCGTCCATCTGGGTCGGGTTCATCAGCCCGGCGTGATTGTCCTTGTGGCCGGCGATCGGCAGGCCGAAGCCCTTGATCGTATAGGCGATGAAGCAGGTCGGCCGGTCGTGCTCGCCGGCCTTGGCGAAGGCGTCGAGCAACGTCGGCAGATCATGGCCGGCGAGGTTGGTCATCAGCTTCGCGAGGTCGGCGTCGGAGCGCGCCTCGATCAGCTTGGTGACCGGGCCCTGGTCGCCGATCTCGTCGAGCAGCCGCTTGCGCCAGGACGCGCCGCCCTGGAAGCAGAGCGCCGAATAGAGCTGGTTCGGGCAATTGTCGATCCAGTCGCGCAGGCGTTCGCCGCCCGGCTCCTGGAAGGCCGCTTCCAGCAGCACGCCGTACTTGAGAACGACCACATCCCAGCCAAAGTTCTGGAAGATCGCCTCGAAACGCTGCCACAGTCCCTCGCGCACGACGGCGTCGAGGCTCTGGCGGTTGTAGTCGACGATCCACCAGGTGTTCCTGAGGCCGTGCTTCCAGCCCTCGAGCAGGGCCTCGAAGATGTTGCCCTCGTCCATCTCGGCGTCGCCGACCAGCGCGATCATCCGGCCTTCCGGCCGATCCGCGTGGCTCCAGCCCTTGGCGCGGACATAGTCCTGCACCAGCGAGGAAAACAGCGTCTGTGCGACGCCGAGGCCGACCGAGCCGGTCGAGAAGTCGACACCGTCAATGTCCTTGGTGCGCGAGGGGTAGCTTTGGGCCCCCTTGTAGCCGCGGAAGTTTTCGAGCTTCTCGCGGGTCTGGCGGCCGAGCAGATACTGGATGGCATGGAAGATCGGGCTTGCATGCGGCTTGACCGCGACGCGGTCCTGCGGCCGCAGCACGTCGAGATAGAGCGCCGTCATGATCGTCGCCAGCGAGGCGGACGAGGCCTGGTGGCCGCCGACCTTCAACCCTTCCGCATTGTCGCGCAAATGGTTGGCGTTGTGGATGGTCCACGCCGCCAGCCAGAGGATCTTCTTCTCCAACTCGGCCAGGATGGCGAGCCGGTCCTGGGACGGAGAGGTGGGGCTGGGCGCGTTCGACATGGACGATCCTCCATCGATCCGAAATCCAAGCATGAACCGGGCGCGACGCCCGGTCCAGCCGTTCTGTGCCGCGCGCACCGGGGGGCCAGGCGCGGCAATCTTCACTTCGCGGCTCAGCCGATGCGCGATCCGGTCGTGGTATCGAACAGGTGGATCCGCTCGACCGGGAACGAGACGCTGACCGTATCGCCGCGCGCGGCGAGGCCACGCTCGAGCGAGAACGCCTTGACGTCACTGCCGAAGGCGTTGGCGTGCAGGATGGTGCCGAAGCCGGTCGGCTCGACCAGGTCGATCTGGGCCGGAATGCTCTCCGGCTCGTTCTTACCGACGACGACATGCTCGGGCCGGATGCCGAGCGTCACCCTGGCGCCGTCGGCCGTCGAGGCGGGCCCGGCGAGCGCGACGGTCACGCCCTGGCCGAGTTCGACGCGCGGCGCGCCGTCGGTGGCGCGATAGGTGCCCTCGAACATGTTCATGGCCGGCGACCCCATGAAGCCGGCGACGAACAGGTTGGCCGGCCGGTCATAGAGATCGAGCGGGCTGCCGACCTGCTGCACGATGCCGGCATTCATGGCGACGATGCGGTCGGCCAGCGTCATCGCCTCGATCTGGTCGTGCGTGACATAGATCGAGGTGGCGCCGAGATCCTGGTGCAGCTTCTTGATCTCGCCGCGCATGTGCTCCCGCAACCGCGCGTCGAGGTTCGAGAGCGGCTCGTCGAACAGGAAGGCCTTGGGCGAGCGCACGATGGCGCGGCCCATGGCGACGCGTTGGCGCTGGCCGCCGGAGAGCGCCTTGGGGCGGCGCTCCATCAGCGGCGTCAGGCTCAGCTTTTCGGCGGCGCCGGAGATCGCCGAGGCGATCTTTTCCTTGGCGGTCTTCCGGAGCCGCAGGCTGTAGCTCATGTTGCCGGCGACGGTCATGTGCGGATAGAGCGCGTAGGACTGGAACACCATGGCGATGTCGCGGTCCTTGGGATCGAGCTCGTTGACGCGCTTGCCGCCGATCTTGATCTCGCCGGCGGAGATGTCCTCCAGGCCGGCGATCATCCGCAGCAGGGTCGATTTTCCGCAACCGGACGGGCCGACCAGCACGACGAATTCGCCGTCCTGGATGGTCAGGTCGACGCCGTGCAGGATCTTGACGGAGCCGTAGGCCTTGCGGACGTCTTTGATGTCGATGGATGCCATTGCGATGCTCCCTCAGCCCTTGACCGCGCCGGCCGTCAGGCCTTGCACGAGGTAGCGCTGGATAAAGAAGAAGAAGAGACAGGCGGGGATCAGGGCGAGCACGCCCGCAGCCATCATCTGTCCGAAATCGACCGAGAACTTCGAGACGAAGCTGAGCAGCCCGACCGGGAAGGTGCTGGCATCGACGCCGGAGATCAACATCAGCGCGAACAGCAGTTCGCTCCACGCCGCCGTGAACACGAAACCGAGCGTCGCTGCCATGCCCGGCAGCGTCAGCGGCAGGATGATCTGCCTGAACGCCATGAAGCGCGTGGCGCCGTCGATCATCGCGGCTTCTTCCAGGTCCTTCGGGATGCCGTCGAAGAAGGACTGCATCAGGAAGGTCGCGAACGGCACGTTGAAGGCGACGTAGACGAGCACCAGGCCGGAGAGGCTGTTGGTCAGCCCGAGCGGCGACAGGATCTTGAAGATCGGCGCGATCAGCATCACCAGCGGGAACATCTGGGTCAGGAGCATCAGCCCGACGATCCAGAACTTGCCGCGGAACGAGAAGCGCGACATGGCGTAGCCGCCGAGCGACGACAGGATGGTGACGATGACGGCGGTCGACAGCGACACGATCATCGAGTTGCGGAAGAACAGCGGGAAATCGCTGTGCCGGATCACGAAGTCGAAATGGTCGAACACCGCCCGTGACGGCCACAGCCGAACGCCCTCGGAATAGAGCAGGTCGTTCGGCGTGACCGAGATCTTCAGCACCCAGAACAGCGGGAACAGGGCGAACGCCACGTAACAGAGGATGGCGGCGCGGTGGGCGATCGTGGCGACGATGCGCTTGTTGCTTCTCATGTCTCAGCGCTCCCTGAGCAGCGTCTGGCGCAACAGCACGATCAGCATCGAATAGACGAGCAGCAGCGCGAGCAGCACCATCGCAATCGCCGAGGCGTAGCCGAAATCGAGCCTGCGGAAGGCCGTGGTGAAGATGTAGCTGGCGACGATCTGCGTCCGGTCGGCCGGGCCGCCATTGGTCATCACGACGATCAGATCGGCGAAATTGGCGATCCAGACGGTGCGCAGCATGACGGTGATGGCAATGGTCGGCGCCAGGAAGGGCAGGGTGATCGAGCGGAAGCGCTGGAAGGGGGTGGCGCCGTCGATGGCGGCCGCTTCGTAGAGATCGCGTGGGATCGACTGCAGCGCCGCCAGCAGCGTGATGGCGAAGAACGGGATGCCCCACCAGACATTGGCGATGATCGGGCCCCACATGGCGTGGTCGGGGCTCGACAGCAGGTTGTCGGGCGCGTCCATCAGGCCGAGGCCGAACAGCCAGTGCGGGATCGGGCCGACGATCGGGTTGAACAGCATCGCCCAGTTCAGGCCGGACAGGAAACTCGGCACCGCCCAGGGCAGGAAGCAGAGCGCCTGCGCCAGGCCGCGGCCGCGGAACGGCTTGTCGAGCAGCAGTGCCAGGATCAGGCCGAGGCAGAACTGCAGCGCCACCGAATAGCCGGTCCAGTAGACGGTGTTTTTCAGCGCCTGCCAGAAGGTCTTGTCCTTGGCGAGCGCGCGGAAATGGTCGAGGCCGATGAAGCCGCCCGAGAACGGGTCGAGCAGCGTGATGTCGCGGAAGGCGTAGGAGATGCCGATCACCAGCGGCACCAGCATGACCGTGACGATCAGGATCAGGGCCGGGGCGGAATAGAGATAGGGCTCGCTCGCCGAGGCGAGGCGCCGCAAGAACGGTCGTCGGTCGCGCCCATAGGGGGCGGCGTTCACGGCCTCTGTCATCGAAAGTCGATCCCTTTGGTCTCTTCGCACCCTGCCGGAGCCTCTCTTTCGCGGAGGTCGCAGTCGCGGAATTCTGTTTCGGCAGAGGGGCCGGGCGCGGGATGGTCTGCTCCGCGATCTGGTCTGCCGGGATCCGGCCCTCCGCGAAGAAGGGCCGGACTGGCGGTCGCGCCGGCTGGCCGTGGCTCAGCCGGCGCGACACGGCCTCACTTGGTGGCGAGGAACTTCTGCTGGCTCTTGGTCAGGTAGTCCGCCCATTCCTGGCCGAGTTCCTGCGGCGTGATCTCGCCGAGCAGCGCCTGCTGGCTGGTCTTGATCACGAGCGAGTCCTTGAAGAAGGCGAACTCGGGCAGGTAGGTCGGCATGACGGTCGGGACGACGTCCTTGTCGGACAGCTCGGCGAACCAGCCCTTGAACTGCTCGCTGGCGTAGAACGGGTCGGTCTCGGCCGACTTGCGAGCCGGCAAGGCGCCTGTCTTCTTGTTCCAGGCGATGTTGCCTTCCTTGCCTTCAAGGGTAGCGAGCAGCTTCCAGGCGGCGTCCTTGTTCTCGCTCGTCGAGAACATCGACCAGCCGGCATAACCGATGGTCGGGAAGGTCTTGCCGTTCTCGCCCTTCGGCATGGTCATGATGCCGTAGTCTTCCGGCTTCATCCGCTCGGCGATGGCGATCAGCGCGTCCGGATCCTGGTCGAGCATCGCGCAGGTGCCGGAATAGAAGCCGGCGACGATCTCGTTGAAGCCCCAGTTGACGCTGTCCTTCGGCGCATAGCCCTTCTTGTACAGGTCGGTGAAGAAGGTGAGGCCCTTGACCCAGCCGGCGTCGGCGAAGGTCGAGGTGCCGTCTTCCTTGAAGAAGGCGTTGTCGCCGTTGGCGGTGGCGCCGAACATGACCCAGCCGTTCAGGCCGCCGGGGCCACCGCGCATGCAGTAGCCCGACTTGCCCGGAAGTGCCGAAACCTTCTTGGCGGCTTCCTCGAATTCGGCCAGCGTCTTCGGCACCTCGGTGACGCCGGCTTCCTTGAACAGGTTCTTGTTGTAGAACATCGCGCGCAGATAGAAGCCGTAGGGCAGCATGTAGGCGGTGTTCTTGACCGAGCGGCCGAGCTCGAGCGCGCGGTCGTTCAGGTCGGAAGCCTCGTCCCACTTGGCCAGATAGGGTTCGAGGTCCTCCAGCATGCCGCGATTGGCATAGAGCGACAGCCAGGTGTCCGGCATCTCCATCACGTCAGGCGTCTCGCCGGCGGCGACCATGGTCGCGAACTTTTCGAAGGCCTGGCCCCAGGGCAGCGAGATGATCTCGACAGTGGTGCCGGGATTGGCCTCCTCGAAGGTCTTGACGATGCCCTTCAGCGTCTCGGTGCGTTCCGGGCTGGTGATCACTTCGACCAGCTTCAGCTTGGTGTCGGCGAGCGCCGATCCGGCGAGCAGCGCCGTCATGACGGCGGCTGCGGCGATCTTCCTGAACATGGTGGTTCTCCCTCTTGTTGATTGCAGCGGTGTTTACGGACGCCGGGCGGATTCGATCGCCGCGGCGAGATCGTTCCAGAGCGCGTCGGCCCCCTCGAGACCGACATGCAGGCGGACCATGTTGGCGTCGATGCCGAAATCGATCGCCGAATTGGGGCCTGCCGCCTGTACCCGCACGACCTGGGCGGGCACGACGAGACTTTCATGGCCGCCCCAGCTGACGCCGAGCTTGAACAGCCGAAGCTTGTCGGCGAAGGCGGGGATGTCGACCACGCCGTCGCGGAATGTGAACGAGAACAGGCCGGACGTGCCGGACAGGCTGGGCGGCAGGGCGTTGCCGAGGCCGGGATGCGACACGGAGGCGACCGCGTCATGGTCGGCGAGGCGGCGCGCCACATGCAGCGCGGCGGCCTCGTGCGCCTTCATGCGGATCGGCAGCGTGCGCAGGCCGCGCACCAAGAGCCAGGCATCGAAGGGCGACAGCTTGCCGCCGAGATAGGGCAGCGTGCCGGAGCGGATCTTGCCGATCAGTTCCTTCGAGCCGACGACGACGCCGGCGACGACGTCGCTGTGGCCGCCGAGATATTTCGAGGCCGAATGGAGCACCAGGTCGACGCCGAGCTTGATCGGCTGCTGGAACACCGGCGAGGCCCAGCTGTTGTCGATCGCCGTGATGACGCCGTGGCTTCTGGCGAGAGCCGCCAGCGCCTGGATGTCGTGCGTCTCCATCGTCCAGCTGGTCGGGCTCTCCATGTAGAACAGCGCCGCCCCTGGCAGCGCCGCCGCCACGGCGGCCTCGTCGAGCCCGTCGACATAGGTGACGCTGACGCCGTAGCGCGACAGCAGCGTCTCGAACAGGCGATAGGCGTCGGGATAGACATGGCGCACGCAGACGATGCGGTCACCGGGCTTCACGAAGGTGATCACCGTCGAGGAGATCGCCGCCATGCCGCTGCCGAAGGCGAGGCCGTCCTCGGCGCCTTCCATGCCGGCCACCTTCTCCTCGAAGATGCGCACGGTCGGGTTCAGGCCGCGGCTGTAGACTGGGCGGACCTTGTTGCCCTTGTAGGTCTCTTCCATCTCGGCATAGGACGAGAAGGTGAAGAGCGAGGTCTGCACGATCGGCGGCACGACCGCGTCGTAGGCATTGCCCTCGTCATGCGCGGCGAGGAGGGAGGCGTGCTCGAAGGACGCGACGCTGTCGTTCATTTCATTGCCTTGTCGGATTGGTGGGCGATGTCCTGCGACATCTCCCGGATGTCTTCCTCGACGATCTGGAGGATCGCGAGGGTTTCATTGCGGGCCCGCTGCGGGTCCTGCGCCGCGATGGCGTCGAACAGGGTGCGGTGGAACGGGAAGGACCGACCGGCGAAATCGGGCCGGTCGAACGGCTTCGACCAGAAGCGCTCGAACGCCTCGCGCATCTGCTCCAGCAATTGCCCGAACATCGGATTGTGCGAGGCGTCGTAGACGGCGAGGTGGAAGGCGAGGTCGTATTTGCCGGAGGTGCCTTCGGCGAGGTGCACCGTCTCCATCTCGTCGAGCCGCGCCTCGATGATCTCAAGATCGGCGCTGGTGCGGCGGAGCGCTGCCAGCGCCCCTGCCTCCGCCTCGAGCCCGCGCCGGATGTCGAGCGTCGCCAGCAGGCCCTCGCGCAGGTCGCTCGCATCGATCTGCAGCGGCATGTGGATGGTGTCGGGCGAGATGCCGCGCAGCAGATAGGTGCCGCTGCCCTTGCGCGACTCGACGACGCCGAGTGCCTGGAACTGGCGGATCACCTCGCGCACCGTCGACCGACCGACGGCGAGCGACTGCATCAGCTCGCGCTCGGTCGGCAGGCGCTCGCCCGGCCTGAGGCCGGACTGCGAGATGAAATCGGCGAGTGCCTTCATCACCGTGCCGGCGCGGTCGGAGGCGGGAAGGGGGGAAAGGCCGGGAAAAGACGGGGGATCGCCCGCGCCGGTGGCGCCGCGATGCCGTGTGTCTGACGATGAAGTCGCCTTGATCACGCTGTGTCCCCGGTCCGTCTGTGACGAAATTGGTCTGACATCTGATCATTTCTACAGACGGGGCTTTTCGTCAAGAGCCAGACTTTCGGCAGTCGGGTGACGTTTTGGGCACCATGCCGCTTCCGCAGCGGCACATATCGGCAAAACAGCGCGATGGCGCCGCTATTGGCCGGGGCCGTGACCTGCTAGCTTCGTTGCGCGCATTGTGCGCCGGGCGGGCGAGCGATCATGAATGACAAGCCGGCACTTCAGATCACGCCGACGCGGTTCGAGATGGAGGTCGACGGCCATGCCGCCTTCATCCTCTATCGGCTGCAGGGCGACGTCATCGAACTCGTCCATACGGAAGTGCCGTCGGAGCTCGCCGGTCGCGGCATCGGCACCAAGCTGGTCCGCGCCGTGCTGGAAAGGCTGCGCGACCGTGGCGCCCGGATCCACCCGCTCTGCCCCTTCGTGCACGCCTATATCGCTCGCCACGGCGAATATGCCGATCTCGTCACCGACTGAGCTTCGATCCCAGCCAACGGAGGCTATGGATGCCTGCCTATGACGCCATCATCATCGGCACCGGCCAGGCCGGCCCGCCGCTAGCCGGCCGGCTTGCCGCCGCCGGCCAGAAGGTTGCCATCATCGAGCGCAACCTGATCGGCGGCACCTGCGTCAACACCGGCTGCACGCCGACCAAGACGCTCGTCGCCAGCGCCAAGACGGCGCAGATGGCGCGGCGGGCCGCCGAATATGGCGTCGTTCTCGAAGGATCGGTCGGCATCGACATGCGGAAGGTCAAGGCGCGGGCCGACGCCGTCTCCGGCGCCTCGCGCGACGGCGTGACGTCCTGGCTCGCCGGCATGGAGAACTGCACCCTCTATCGCGGTCATGCCCGCTTCCTCGACCGCAAGCGGGTCCAGGTCGGCGACGACGTGCTGACGGCGGAGCGGATCTTCATCAATGTCGGCGGCCGCGCCGCTTTGCCGGATATTCCCGGCCTCGCCGACACGCCGCATCTGACCAACAGCACGATCATGGATCTCGATACCGTACCGGATCATCTCCTGATCATCGGCGGCAGCTATGTCGGGCTGGAATTCGCGCAGATCTATCGCCGCTTCGGCGCCAGGGTGACGGTGTTCGAGACCAGCCCGCGCCTGATCCGCCGCGAGGACGAGGACATCTCGCGCGCGGTGGCGGGAATTCTGGCGGCGGAAGGGATCGACATCGTCGTCGGCGCCACCAACCTGTCGGTCGGGCGGGCGACCAACGGCGCCGCGGCGGGTGGCATGATCGCGCTCAGCCATGACGGTCCGAACGGCCTGCGTACCGTGTCCGGCTCGCATCTGCTCGTCGCTACCGGCCGACGTCCCAACACGGACGATCTCGACGCCGAGAAGGCCGGCGTCGCGCTCGACGCGCATGGCTACATCATCGTCGACGACGCGCTCAAGACCAAAGCCGACGGCATCTGGGCGATGGGCGACTGCAACGGCCGCGGCGCCTTCACCCATACCTCCTACAATGATTTCGAGATCGTCGCCGCCAACCTGCTCGACAAGGATTCCCGCCGCGTCAGCGACCGCATTCCGGTCTATGCGCTCTATATCGACCCGCCGCTCGGTCGCGTCGGCATGACCGAGGCGGAGGCGGTCCAGACCGGCAAGCGCATCCTCGTTTCCACGCGGCCGATGACGCGGGTCAGCCGGGCGATCGAGAAAGGCGAGACGCAGGGTTTCATGAAGATCGTCGCCGACGCCGACAGCGGCGAGATCCTCGGCGCGGCGCTGCTCGGTACGGGCTGCGACGAGGCCGTGCACTCGCTGATCGACGTGATGTATGCCCGCCGGCCGTTCGATCAGGTCCGCCGCGGCGTCCACATCCATCCGACGGTTTCGGAGCTTCTTCCCACCATGCTGGGCGATTTTCAGCCCGTTTCACCGTGATGTCGCCGCACTTACCTGCATGCTCGCTGGTTGTGCATCCCGCCTCTTGCCGACGGGCGGTGGTGGCGCGAGCGGCCGTGTATGGTAAATGTTAAGGATAGTCTCATAGAGACAGGAGCGTGATTGGCCGATGTAGCGTTCCGGCGATGTGTATGGGTGTTGTGCCGTTGAAAGTCCCTGTCCTCCAACCGCGCGGCATCCGCACTCGGCGCCGGTTCCGTCAGACCGTCGCATCGGCGATGGTCATCGTGATGGCGGGCTCGACGGCCACCTATGCACAGGATGGCGGTTTCCTCAGCGGCTTTCGCTCGCTCTTCGGCAAGGAAAAGGTCGAACCAGTCGCCGACGCGGTTCCCTATAAGCCGACCGTCAACGTTCCAGACGCACCGCGTTCGCTGCGCAAGGCGATCACCGCCGCCTCCACCCTGCAGTCGATGCGGAAGTCGCCGCCCTCCGGCGCCGCCGGCTTGCTGCGCCGGGCGCGCGCCGACATCGACCAGATCACCGCGGCGCTCTATTCCAACGGCTATTATGGCGGGTCCATCCGCATCACGATCGCCGGCCGGGATCTCGACGCGCCGGACATCCTGCAGGCGATCGAGGCCGCGCGGCCGGCCGGCCCCGTTCCGGTGCAGATCGACGTCACCACCGGGCCCCTGTTCCATTTCGGCAGCATCACGCTGGTCGACGAGCGCAACCGGCCCCTGCCGATGGCGCCGACCTTGCGCGAACTCGGGATCGAGCCGGGCTCCGACGCCAAGTCGACGACCATCCTCGATGCCGAGGGCAAGATCGCCGATTACTTCCGCAAGGAAGGCCACGCCTTTGCCAAGGTGGTCGACAAGGACGTCGTCGCGGACCATGCGTCGAACCTCGTCAACGTCACCTATGTCGTCAGCACGGGACCGGCGGTCGCCTTCGGCCAGGTCACCGTCGCCGGCACCGAAAAGGTGCGCCCGTCCTTCGTCGAGGAGCGGGTCCGCATCATTCCGGGCGAGATGTTCTCGCCGCAGCGTCTCGCCGATACGCGCAAGTCGCTGCTGCGCTACGAGATATTCTCCGGCGTCCGCATCCGCGAGGGCGATAAGCTGGACGCCGACGGCCGCTTGCCGGTCGAGGTCGAGGTGACCGAACGCAAGCCGCGCTATGTCGGCTTCGGCGCCAAGTATTCCTCCACCGACGGCTCGTCGATCAACGCCTTCTGGGGCCATCGCAACCTGTTCGGCGGCGCCGAGACGCTGCGCCTCGACGGCCAGGTCTCGTGGTTCGGCAGCAAGTCCAGCGCCGTGCCGGATGCCAATCCGCTCGGCTACCGCTTCGCCGCCACCTTCGGCAAGCCCGGCATCTGGACGCCGATCGACGATCTCGTCGCCCAGGCGGCGGTGCTGCGCGAGGTCACCGACGCCTATGTCCGCGAGGCGGCGACCTTCACGGCCGGCGTCCGGCGCAACTATTCCGACCAGTTCTCCGTGCAGGTCGGCCTCGATCTCGAACAGTCACATGTCCAGGACGCCACCGGCTCGCGCGACGACACCATCGTCGGCGTCCCGATCGACGTCGCCTACGACACCACCGACAACCCGCTCGATCCGTCCTCCGGCATTCGCGCCTCGGGCACTTTCGAGCCCTTCGCCTATCTCGGCCAGGCGAGCGCCGGACCGATGATGTTCAAGGGCTCGCTCTCCACCTACAAGGCACTGGACGAGGAGAAGCGCTACATCCTCGCCGGCCGCGTCTCGGCCGGCACCATCTTCGGCGCCGATCTGCTCGACGTGCCGCCGCAGCGGCGCTTCTATGTCGGCGGCGGCGGTTCGCTGCGCGGCTATGATTATCAGTCGGTCAGCCCGCGCAACGCGCAGGGCGACATCATCGGCGGCCTGAGCTACGTGACCGCCTCGGCTGAGGCGCGCATCAAGGTGACGGATACGATCGGCATCGTGCCGTTCTTCGATATCGGCGGCGCCTCAGAGGGCTCGGTTCCCGACCTCGATGACCTGCGCTATGCCGCCGGCCTCGGTCTGCGCTATTATACCGGCATCGGCCCCGTCCGGCTCGACGTCGCCATCCCGCTCGATCCCGAGCCCGACGATGCCGGCTACGGCATCTATATCAGCCTTGGACAGTCGTTCTGATGCCTCGCGCCCTCAAGATCCTGCGCTGGTTCGGCGTCGGTTTCATTGCCGTCCTGATCGCGCTCGTTGGCCTGTTCGGCTTCCTGCAGACGGGCCCCGGCCTGCGCATGCTCGCCAGCGTCGGCAGCAAGCTCGCCAGCAGCGACGGGCTGACGGTGCAGATCGAGGGTATTTCCGGCTTCGTTCCCTCCAACCTGTCGATCGCCCGCATCGACGTGGCCGACGCCACCGGCCCGTTCGCTTCGGTCGAGAACCTGCATCTCGCCTGGCATCCGCTGTCGCTCCTTTCCGGCAAGGTGGCGATTACCGATCTGTCGGCTGACCGGGTTGCGGTGTCGCGGCAGCCTGTCCTGCCGGCCGCGCCGGCCGATAGCAGCTCTTCCGGCGGCATTCCTTTCATCCGCGTCGCGCTCGACCGGCTCGACATTGCCAAGATCGACATCGGCGAGCCGGTGCTCGGCATGGCGGCCGTGCTCAACCTGCAGGCGTCGGCCCGGCTGGTCGATCCGGCCGAGGGGCTGGCGCTCGACTTCGCGGTGGTCCGCGAGGACGCGCCCGGCGAGATCAAGGGCCGCGTCCGCTATGCGCCGGGCAATGGTGCCGGCAGCGACTCGCTCTATCTCGATGTCACCGCCAGCGAACCGGCCGGCGGCCTGGTCGCCCGTCTCGCGCAGATCGAGGGGCTTCCGGCGCTCGCGCTTTCGATCAAGGGCAATGCGCCGCTCAACAATTGGGACGGCCGTATCGCGCTCGATGCCGGTAGCGCCGGCCAGCTTTCCGGCACCGCCGCCGTCAAGGAGGTCGAGACCGGCCGCCGTGTCATGCTCGATCTCGGCGGCGACATTGCCGGCCTGGTTCCCGCCTCGATCCGCCCGCTCTTCACCGACCGGACGACGCTGATCGGCTCGGCCATCGTCGAGCCCGAGGGCCGCGTCGCCATCGAAGGGCTGAACGCCACCGCGTCCGGCTTCGGCCTGGCGCTGGTAGGCAGCCTCGACACCAAGGCCAAGACCGCCGATGTCAGGCTCGACCTGGTCGGCGGCGACCCCTCGCATTTCGCCGCCTTCGCGCCTGGCGTCACCTGGGCCAACTGGCGTCTCAACGCCGCCGCCAACGGCGCTTTCGCGGCGCCGACCGTCGACGCGACGCTGACGGCAAAGGCGCTCGCCGCCTTCGGCTATGACGCGGCCGACCTCAGCATCGTCGCCAAGACGACGCCGGCCGGCAACGGCGGGCTCGATTTCACCGTCGACGGCACGGCATCCGGCCTGTCCGCCGCCGATCCCAAGGTTGCCGCCGCGCTCGGTCCGTCCGCGCGGCTGCAGGCGGCGGGTTCAGTCGGCGATGCCGGCGCCGTCCTGACCTCGGCCAAGGTGGCGCTGGAGCCGCTCGACCTCACCTTTGCCGGCACCGCCGCAGCCAAGGACGTGAAGGGCGAGCTGCGTCTCGAGCGGCTCAACCTCGCCGCGTTCTCCGGTTTTGCCGGCCGCCCGCTGACCGGCAGCGCCGTGCTCGCCGCCCGGATCGACGCCGATCCGTCGGTCCGCCGCATCGCGGTCGCTCTCGATGGCTCATCGCGGGACATCACCACCGGCATCGCTCAGGTCGACGATTTCTTCAGCGGCGAGAGCCGGATCCAGGGCTCGGTCTCGCTGGCCGAGGACGGTCGCATCGCCGTCAACGGCCTGACGCTGGCCGCCAAGGGGCTCGACGTCGCGGTCGATGGCGGCATCGAGAAATCCGCCGCCGATCTCGCCGCCCGCATCAAGCTCGCCGATCTGAAGCAGCTCGATCCGCGCGTTTCCGGCGCCGCCAATGCCGATCTGCGTTTCACCGGCGGCCTCGAGGCGCTCGGCCTCACCGGCAAGGTGTCGATCCCAGCCGGCGTCGCCATGGACCAGAAGATCGAGAACCTGGCGCTCACCGTTGACCTGACCGACTTGACCGGCCTGCCGGGAGGCACGGTCGCGCTCGACGGCAAGCTCGCCGGCAAGCCGGCCAAGGGCGGGGCAAAGCTGACCACGCTCGCCGATGGCGGTCGCCGTCTCGACAATCTCGATCTCGCCATTGGCGGGGTCAATGCCAAGGGTGCGGCGAGCCTTGCCGCCTCCGGCCTCGTCGACGGCAAGGTCACCATCGCCGCCTCCAACCTCGCCGATCTCTCGGGCCTGGTCCTGACCGAGCTCGCCGGCCGGCTCGACGCCACCATTGTGCTCGACGCGCCGAACGGCGCGCAGCGCGTCGCCGTCGACGGCTCGGCCGCCGGGCTGCGCGTTGCCGGCAACCGCGTCGACAAGGCCGACATCAACGCCCGCATCGCCGATCTGACCGGCACGCCGGTGATCGACGGCAAGGTGGTGCTCTCCGGCGTCGTCGCCGGCGGCCAGACCATCGAGAAGGCGACCGTGACGGCGAAGAGTGCCGGTACCGCCACAGACGTCACGCTGGACACCGCCTTGCTCGGCGCCAGCATCAACGCCAAGGCGCGGATTTCGCCGGCCGGCGAGGCGACCGATGTCCGCCTCGACACGCTGAAGCTTTCCCGCGCCGGCACCAATGTGACGCTCGCTTCGCCCGCGAACATTGTGATCGCCAAGGGAGGCGTCACCATCGACAAGCTGGCGCTGGTGACCGGCGACGGCCGGACCACGATCAGCGGCCGCGCCGGCGAGACGCTCGACCTCGATGTCGACCTGCGCAATCTGCCCTTGTCGCTGGCCTCGCTCGCCTCGCCGACGCTCGACATGAAGGGCACGCTGAGCGGAACCGCGCGCGTCACCGGCTCGGCCTCGGCACCAGCCGGCGACTACGACCTCCGGATCGCCAAGCTCACCAATGGCGATATCGCCAAGGCCGGCCTCGGACCGTTCGACATCACCGCCAAGGGCAAGCTCGGCGGCGGGCGCGTCGGCGTCGAGGCGACGATCAAGGCGCCCTCGGTGTCCGGCCTGACGATCAATGGCTCGGTGCCGATCGCCGGCGGCGACATGGACCTGAAGATCAAGGGCGGCATCGATCTCGCCATCGCCAACACCGCGCTCGCCACGTCCGGCGGCAATGTCCGCGGCAAGGCCGTGATCGACGCGGCTCTGGGCGGGCCGACCTCGGCTCCGCGCGCCTCGGGCACGGTGCGGATCTCGGGCGCCAGCTACAATGATTCGCTGAATGGCATCGCACTCTCCAACATCGAGGCGGTGCTGACCGGCACCGACCGCACCATCCAGGTCACGTCGTTCTCGGCGCAGACCGTCCAGGGCGGCCGCATCGTCGGCAAGGGCAATGTCGGTCTCGACCCGGCCCAGGGCTTCCCGGCCGCCATCGAAGTCACGCTGCAGAAGGCGACGCTGGTCAACAGCGACATGATGCGGCTCGTCGCCGACGGCAAGATCAACGTCCAGGGACCGGTCGCGACGCGGCCGAAGATCGTCGGCCAGATCAACGTCCGCAGCCTCGACATCAACATCGCCGACGTGCCGTCGGGCGGGCTCGACCCGCTCGCCGTCCGCCACGTCAATACCGGCAAGCAGCCGGCGGGGAAGGCCGGCATGCGGGCCCAGGCGCAGGCCCGCGCCGCCGCGACCGCCAAGAAGAAGACTCAGCCGGCGAGCCCCTTCGTGGCCGATCTCGACCTCCGCGTCTCGGCCCCGAACGGCGTGTTTGTGCGTGGCATGGGCATGGATGCCGAGTTTGGCGGCGACCTGACGCTGCGCGGCACCACCGCCGACATGGTGACGCTGGGCGGCTTCGAGTTGAGGCGCGGCCGGTTCAACGTCGTTGGCCGCCAGCTCGATTTCACCCAGGGCAAGATCACCTTCAATGGCAGCCTCGACCCGGAGCTCGACTTCAAGGCTGATACCACCGGCGGCGACGTCGTCGCCAGCATCATCATCACCGGCAATGCGTCGTCGCCGGAGGTGAGCTTCGCCTCGACGCCGACCTTGCCGCAGGACGAGGTGATCGCCCGGCTGCTGTTCGGGCGCGCGATCAGCACGCTGACGCCCGGCCAGGCGCTGCAGGTGGCACAGACGGTGGCGCAGTTCTCGGGCCGCGGGACAGGCGTGCTCGATTCGGTTCGGCGTTCGCTCGGCGTCGATTCGCTGTCGATCGGCACCGACGCTTCCGGCAAGGGCGGCCAGCTCGGCATCGGCAAGCGGCTGAACGACAAGGTCTATATCGGCGTGCAGCAGGGTACGTCGCCGGATTCGAGCAAGGTCACGGTCGATGTCGACCTGACGCGCAATATCCGCATCCAGGGCGCGGCCGGCGCCGATGGCTCCAACGAGGTCGGCATCGGCGCGCAGTGGGATTATTGACGGCGGGTTGCTCCGCCGCCGTCACCCCATCCATTCCCTCCGCCGCTTTCCCGGGCTCGATCCGGGATCCATGCAGCGGAGGTATCGGGAAGCTCGCGCTGCCAAGGCTCCAACTGAATGGGTCCCGGGTTAAGCCCGGGATTGTCTGTTTGGAATTTGCTAGATGGTTTGGGCCGGTTGCGGGTTTCGAAACGGCCATCCCGAAACCCGCGTCCATGGCCGAGACCGTCCCGGGATCGGGCGCCTGCCCGTCGTCATCTGGGTCCGGCGGTGGACCGGCTTCGCTTGCTTGTTGACTTGATGGGGCCGCGTTCCCGCGAGCCCGCAGACAATCCGAAGCCAGGACAAACCATGCCATCACCCAGCCCAGCCGTCGAGACGGTGCCGCGCATCCTCGGCATCGACGTCGCCAAGGAAACGGTCGTCCTGCACGACAGCACCTCCGGCCAAACCCTTG
>NZ_AQYH01000018.1 GCF_000380505.1 Kaistia granuli DSM 23481
GTCGGCATCCGTCCGACCGTCAAGACGACCTGCACGGGCGTTGAAATGTTCCGCAAGCTGCTCGATCAGGGCCAGGCTGGCGACAATATCGGTGCTCTTCTTCGCGGCGTTGACCGTGAAGGCGTCGAGCGCGGTCAGGTTCTGTGCAAGCCCGGTTCGGTGACGCCGCATACGGTGTTCAAGGCCGAGGCCTACATCCTGACGAAGGAAGAGGGTGGTCGTCATACGCCGTTCTTCACGAACTACCGTCCGCAGTTCTACTTCCGGACGACGGACGTGACGGGTGTCGTGACGCTGCCGGAAGGCGTCGAGATGGTGATGCCGGGCGACAACATCTCGGTGGATGTCGAGCTGATCGTGCCGATCGCCATGGAAGAGAAGCTGCGCTTCGCCATTCGTGAAGGCGGTCGTACCGTCGGCGCGGGCGTCGTCGCCAGCATCATTAAGTAAGTCGGATGATCCGGACCGGGCGCGCAATTGCGTTGCGCGCCCATGTCACCTGAGGACAGAAATCGATGAACGGTCAGAATATCCGGATCCGGCTCAAAGCGTTCGATCATCGTATTCTCGATGCATCGACGCGCGAGATCGTGAACACGGCGAAGCGTACCGGCGCCCGCGTAGTCGGCCCGGTGCCACTTCCCACTCAAATTGAGAAGTTCACCGTGAACCGGTCGCCGCATATCGACAAGAAAAGCCGTGAGCAGTTCGAGATGCGCACTCATAAGCGTCTTCTCGACATCGTCGACCCCACACCGCAGACCGTGGACGCGCTGATGAAGCTCGACCTGGCGGCCGGTGTGGACGTCGAAATTAAGCTCTGAGGCGAGCGAGGATAGAATGCGCTCTGGATTGATCGCACAGAAGGTGGGCATGACCCGCATCTATACGGATGCGGGCGAGCAGGTGCCGGTAACGGTGCTGAAGCTGGACAACTGTCAGGTTGTCGCTCATCGGACGGAAGATAAGAACGGTTACACCGCGGTCCAGCTTGGAAGCGGTCTCGCCAAGGTGAAGAACACGCCCAAGGCTGAGCGTGGTCATTTCGCCAAGGCCGAGGTCGAGCCAAAGCGCAGGGTCACGGAGTTCCGTGTGTCCCCGGACAACCTCATCGAGGTTGGAGCCGAGCTCACCGCCGAGCATTTCGTCGTCGGACAATTCGTCGACGTTAGCGGAACCTCCATCGGTAAGGGCTTTGCCGGTGTCATGAAGCGCCACAACTTCGGTGGTGGCCGCGCGACACACGGTAACTCGGTCTCTCACCGTGTGCACGGATCGACTGGCCAGCGCCAGGATCCGGGCAGGGTGTTCAAGAACAAGAAGATGGCTGGTCACATGGGCGATGTCCGCGTGACCACTCAGAACCTCAAGGTCATCCGCACGGACGTCGAGCGGGGACTGATCATGGTCGAGGGTGCCGTTCCCGGCGCCAAGGGCGGCTGGATCGAGGTTCGCGATGCGGTGAAGCGTGCGCTCCCCAAGGATGTTCCGGTTCCCGGCGCATTCCGGAAGCGCGGCGCCGCGGCTGAAGTGGCGGTTGAAGCGAAGGAGGCCGAGTGATGGATATTAAGGTCACCAAGCTCGACGGCACGGCAGCCGGGGAGATCACCCTTTCGGACGAGATCTTCGGTCTCGAGCCGCGCGGCGATATCCTGCAGCGTATGGTGCGGTACCAGCTGGCCAAGCGCCAGGCTGGTACCCACAAGTCGAAGGTCCGGTCGGAAGTCTCCGGCACGACCAAGAAGATGTACAAGCAGAAGGGTACCGGCGGCGCACGCCACGGTGCCAAGACGGCGCCGCAGTTCCGCGGTGGTGGCAAGGCCTTCGGTCCGGTGGTGCGCAGCCATGCGCATGACCTGACCAAGAAGTTCCGTCAGCTTGCACTTCGTCATGCGCTCTCGGCCAAGGCCCGGGGCGAGAACCTGATCATCGTCTCGGACATCGCCATCGATGCGCCGAAGACGAAGGCGGTTCGCGAGAACCTGGCCAAGCTCGGCTGGGCAAACGCGCTCATCATCGATGGCGCCGCGGTCAACGAGAACTTCGGTCTCGCGACCCGCAACGTGCCGCATATCGATGTGCTGCCGGTTCAGGGCATCAACGTGTATGACATTCTGCGCCGCGAGAAGCTCGTGCTGACCAAGGCTGCGGTCGAAGCCCTGCAGGAGCGGTTCAAGTGAGCAATCTCTCGCATTACGACATCATCCGCAGCCCGGTGCTGAGCGAGAAATCGACCATCGCCACCGAGCAGAGCAAAGTCGT
Source organism: Kaistia granuli DSM 23481 (assembly GCF_000380505.1). Classification (GTDB taxonomy): domain Bacteria; phylum Pseudomonadota; class Alphaproteobacteria; order Rhizobiales; family Kaistiaceae; genus Kaistia; species Kaistia granuli. The sequence goes on from NZ_AQYH01000018.1 coordinate 2,263, forward strand.
CTTCAACGTTCTGAAGACGGCGACCAAGCCCGAGATCAAGGCTGCCGTCGAGGCGCTTTTCAAGGTCAAGGTCACGGGCGTCAACACCCTGGTCCGCAAGGGCAAGGTGAAGCGCTTCCGCGGTATCGTGGGCAAGCAGAGCGACGTCAAGAAGGCGATCGTGACGCTCGCTGAAGGTCAGTCGATCGACGTTTCTACCGGTCTCTGACGCGAAAAGAATAGGCTGAAGCCATGGCTCTCAAGCACTACAAGCCGACCACGCCGGGACAGCGCCAGCTTGTTCTCGTCGATCGTTCGGAGCTCTACGCCGGCAAGCCCGTCAAGGGGCTCACCGTCGGTCTCCGTCAGAGCGGCGGTCGTAACAATATGGGACGCGTCACGGCCTATGGCCGTGGCGGTGGTCACAAGCGCACTTACCGCCTGATCGATTTCAAGCGGACCAAGCGCGACATTCCGGCCGTCGTCGAGCGGATCGAGTACGATCCGAACCGTACGGCCTTCATCGCCCTCATCAAGTATGAGGACGGCGAGCTCAGCTACATCCTGGCGCCGCAGCGCCTGGCCGTTGGCGACACGGTTATCTCCTCGGCCCAGGCCGACGTGAAGCCGGGTAACGCCATGCCGCTCGGCGCCATGCCGGTCGGCACCATCGTGCACAATGTCGAGATGAAGCCCGGCAAGGGCGGTCAGATCGCACGTTCGGCCGGTGCTTATGCACAGTATGTTGGTCGCGACGCCGGCATGGCCATTCTTCGCCTGAATTCGGGTGAGCAGCGTCTGGTTCACCAGTCCTGCATGGCCACGATCGGCGCGGTTTCGAACCCCGACCATTCCAACATCTCGCTCGGCAAGGCCGGTCGTAATCGTTGGCTTGGCAAGCGTCCGAGCGTCCGCGGTGTCGCCATGAACCCGGTCGACCATCCGCACGGCGGTGGTGAAGGCCGCACCTCGGGAGGCCGTCATCCGGTCACGCCGTGGGGCAAGCCGACCAAGGGCAAGAAGACCCGCAATAATAAGTCGACCGACAAGTTCATCGCGCGCAGCCGTCATCTGCGCAAGAGCAAGTAAGAGAGAGGCTGTCCGTGGCTCGTTCTATTTGGAAAGGCCCGTTCGTCGACGGTTATCTCCTCCGCAAGGCCGAGAAGAGCCGCTCTTCGGGTCGTGGCGAGGTGATCAAGATCTGGAGCCGCCGCTCCACGATCCTGCCCCAGTTTGTGGGCTTGACCTTTGGCGTCTATAACGGCCAGAAGCACGTTCCGGTCATCGTCAACGAGGACATGGTCGGTCACAAGTTTGGCGAGTTCTCGCCGAGCCGGACCTACTATGGTCACACGGCCGACAAGAAGGCGAAGAGGAAGTAACATGGGCAAGCCGAAGCGCGAACGGGCGCTGAAAGACACCGAGGCCCGCGCCATCACGCGCATGATCCGTGTCTCTCCGCGCAAGCTCAATCTTGTTGCGCAGCTGATCCGGGGCAAGAAGGCATCGACGGCTCTGGCCGATCTGACCTTCTCCGAGAAGCGGATTGCGCGTGACGTAAAGAAGACGCTGGAATCGGCGATCGCAAACGCCGAGAACAATCACGATCTCGACGTTGATTCGCTGGTCGTGGCCGAAGCGTTTGTCGGCAAGGCCCTGGTCATGAAGCGCTGGACGCCGCGGGCTCGCGGTCGGGTCGGCCGGATCGAGAAGCCGTTTTCGCACCTCACCATCGTGGTGCGTGAAACCGAGGAGGCTGCATAATGGGCCAGAAAGTCAATCCGATCGGCCTCCGCCTCGGCATCAACCGGACGTGGGACAGCCGCTGGTTCGCCAACAAGGGCGAGTACGGCAAGCTGCTGCACGAGGACATGCGGATCCGCGAGAAGCTCATGGTCGAGCTGAAGCAGGCCGCGGTCTCCAAGATCGTGATCGAGCGTCCGCACCGTAAGTGCCGCGTGACGATCTACTCGGCTCGCCCGGGTATCGTCATCGGCAAGAAGGGCGCTGATATCGAGAAGCTCCGCAAGCTGGTTGGCAAGCTGACCGACAGCGAAGTGCATCTCAATATCGTCGAAGTCCGCAAGCCGGAAATCGACTCGAACCTGGTCGCCGCGTCGATCGCACAGCAGCTCGAGCGCCGCGTTGCGTTCCGCCGTGCCATGAAGCGCGCCGTCCAGTCGGCGATGCGTCTTGGTGCCCTCGGCATCCGTATCAACGCTGGTGGCCGTCTCGGCGGCGCGGAGATCGCGCGCCTCGAGTGGTATCGCGAGGGTCGGGTTCCGCTGCACACGCTGCGCGCCGACATCGATTACGGAACCGCGACGGCGCACACGGCCTATGGCACGTGCGGCATCAAGGTTTGGATCTTCAAGGGTGAAATCCTCGAGCACGATCCGATGGCTTCCGAGCGTCGCCAGACTGAGGGTAACGAGCAGGGCTCGAATACTCGTCGTCGCGACTCCGCGGCCTGATAGGTCGGACCTGAGGGCGAGAGAGAACAGAAATGCTGCAACCGAAGCGCACCAAGTTCCGCAAGCAGTTCAAGGGCCGTATCCATGGCGTCGCCAAGGGTGGTACGGATCTGAACTTTGGCGGGTTCGGCCTGAAGGCGCTCGAGCCGGAGCGCGTCACCGCGCGCCAGATCGAGGCTGCCCGCCGTGCGATCACACGTGCTATGAAGCGCGCCGGTCGTGTGTGGATCCGGATTTTCCCGGATGTGCCCGTCACGTCGAAGCCGACCGAAGTCCGAATGGGTAAGGGCAAGGGAGCGCCGGAATTCTGGGCCTCCCGCGTCAAGCCTGGTCGGATCATGTTTGAGATCGACGGTGTCGACGAGGAGACCGCCCGCGAGGCGCTCCGTCTCGGCGCGGCGAAGCTCCCGATCAAGACGCGCTTCGTACAGCGCATCGCCGATTGATCGGCGAACGGACGAGGATAAAGCCATGAAGGCGAAGGACGTTCGGCTGCAGACCGCCGACCAGCTCGACACTGAGCTTGCAAACCTGAAGAAAGAGCAGTTTAACCTGCGCTTTCAGCGGGCTACCGGCCAGCTCGAAAACACGGCGCGTGTCCGGCAGGTTCGCCGCGACATCGCCAGGATCAAGACCATCGCTGCGCAGAAGAGCGCGGCGGACAAGCGCTGAGGAGGCGAGTATGCCGAAACGCGTTCTGCAGGGCAGCGTCGTCAGCGACAAGACCGACAAGACAGTCGTCGTTCTCGTCGAGCGGCGCTTCACGCACCCGGTCATGAAGAAGACCGTGCGGCGGACCAAGAAGTACCACGCCCATGACGAGGGCAACGTTCACAAGATTGGCGATATCGTCTCGATCGAAGAGACCGCGCCGATCTCGAAGAATAAGCGCTGGGTCGTTATCGCCTCGGGCGATAAGTAAGGCACGAATAAGGTTCGTTGCTGCTGATTCCCGGGACGGTGTCCAGGGTTCGTTGGCAACCAGAAAAGTAGGCGGCCAGTCATGATTCAGATGCAGACTAACCTCGACGTGGCGGATAATTCCGGCGCTCGTCGTGTGATGTGCATCAAGGTTCTCGGCGGTTCCAAGCGGAAGTACGCCTCGGTCGGCGACATCATCGTCGTGTCGATCAAGGAGGCGATCCCGCGGGGTCGCGTGAAGAAGGGCGACGTCATGAAGGCGGTCGTCGTTCGCACAGCCAAGGATATTCGTCGCGCGGATGGCAGTGTCATCCGCTTCGACAAGAATGCGGCGGTTCTGATCAATAACCAGAAGGAGCCGATCGGGACTCGTATCTTCGGACCGGTTCCGCGCGAGCTGCGCGCGAAGAACCACATGAAGATCATCTCGCTCGCGCCGGAGGTGCTGTGATGGCGGCCAAGATCAAGAAGGGCGACAACGTCGTCGTCCTCACGGGTAAGGATAAGGGTAAGTCGGGCGAAGTGCTTCGCGTGATTCCGACCGAAGACCGCGCTGTCGTGCGTGGTGTGAACGTCGCGCGCAAGCATCAGAAGCAGACGGCGAGCGAGCAGGGCGGCATTGTCGCCAAGGAGCTCACGATCCATCTGTCGAACATCGCGCTGGCCGACCCCAAGGATGGCAAGCCGACACGCGTTGGCTTCCAGGTGACCGAAGACGGGCGCAAGCAACGCGTCGCAAAGCGTTCGGGAGATGTGATCGATGGCTGAGGCAGCTTACGAGCCGCGGCTCAAGAAGTTCTACGAAGACGAAGTGCGGGCGAAGCTCGTCGAGGAATTCGGGTACAAGAACCACATGCAGGTTCCCCGCCTCGACAAGATCGTTCTGAACATGGGCATCGGCGAAGCCGTCAATGATTCCAAGAAGGTCGGTACGGCCCTTGGCGATCTGGCCCTGATCGCCGGTCAGAAGCCCGCCGTGACGAAGGCCTCGAAGTCGATCGCGACCTTCAAGCTGCGTGAATTCATGCCGATCGGCGGCAAGGTCACGCTGCGCAAGGCGCGGATGTACGAGTTCCTCGACCGCCTGGTCACCATCGCGCTGCCGCGCGTTCGCGACTTCCGTGGGCTCAATCCCAAGAGCTTCGACGGTCGTGGCAACTTCGCCATGGGCATCAAGGAACATCTGATTTTCCCGGAGATCAATTACGACAAGATTGATCAGGTCTGGGGAATGGACGTGATCGTCTGCACCACGGCCAAGACTGACGAGGAAGCTCGCGCCCTTCTGAAGGCGATGAACTTCCCGTTCCGCCAGTAACGCCGGGATAGGACGAGGACAAATCGATGGCTAAGAAAAGCTCGATCGAGAAGAACAACCGGCGCCGCAAGCTCGCCCAGCAGTATTCTGCGAAGCGGACGAAGCTGAAGGCCGTGGCTAATGACGAGAGCCTGCCGCTCGAGGAGCGCTTCCAGGCGCGCCTGAAGCTGGCTGAGCTGCCGCGGAACGCGTCGGAGACGCGCATCCGTAACCGTTGCGAAGTGACGGGCCGCCCGCGCGGCGTCTATCGCAAGCTGATGATGTCGCGTATTGCATTGCGCGAACTCGGGTCGCTGGGGTTGATCCCGGGCCTCGTCAAGTCGAGCTGGTAAGGAGCACGGTCCCGATGACAATGACCGATCCTCTGGGTGATATGCTCACCCGCATCCGCAATGCTCAGATGCGCCGGCAGTCGAAGGTTTCGACGCCGTCCTCCAAGCTGCGCGAGAACGTTCTCGGTGTTCTGCAGTCGGAAGGCTACATCCGTGGCTTTGCGACCGTAGAAGACGGCAATGGCCGTCCCGCGATCGAGATCGAACTGAAGTATTATGATGGCGAGCCTGTGATCCGCACCATCGAGCGTGTCTCGAAGCCGGGTCGCCGGGTCTATGCCTCGGTCAAGAATATTCCGCAGGTCAAGAATGGCCTCGGTGTGTCCATCCTGTCGACGCCCAAGGGCGTGATGTCGGATACGGACGCCCGCGACCAGAATGTCGGCGGTGAGGTTCTTTGCCAGGTATTCTGATCTGGTTGATGGCGAAACACGAACCGGACGGATTTGTCTGATGTCTCGTATTGGTAAGAAGCCGGTGGCAGTGCCCAAGGGCGTCACGGCCACGATCAACGGCCACACGGTGTCGGTGAAGGGTCCGAAGGGCGAATTGTCCTTCGACTTTACGGATAACGTCGCAGTTGAACTGACGGAAGCGGGCGTTCAGGTCGCCCCGCGTGATGACAGCAAGCCGGCTCGCGCCGCTTGGGGTATGTCGCGCACGATGATTGCGAACCTGATGAAGGGCGTGAGCGAGGGCTTCTCCAAGAAGCTCGAGATCAACGGCGTGGGTTACCGCGCCGCCGTCCAGGGCTCGAACCTGCAGCTCGCTCTTGGCTACAGCCATGACGTGGTCTATGCGATCCCGGAGGGCATCACCATCGTGACGCCGCGTCCGGTCGAGATCATCGTTTCGGGCATTGACAAGCAGCGCGTCGGCCAGGTTGCGGCCGAGATTCGCGAATACCGCAGCCCCGAGCCTTACAAGGGCAAGGGCGTCAAGTACGCCACCGAAACGATCTTCCGCAAGGAAGGCAAGAAGAAGTAACGGAGACCGTCATGGCCAATATTCTGCAGGACCGTCGCGCTGCGCGCGTCCGCCGTGCGCTCCGGAAGGTTGCGAACGGACGTCCCCGGCTCAGCGTCTACCGCTCGTCGGAGCACATTTATGCCCAGGTGATCGACGATGCCGAGGGGCGTACGCTCGCCTCGGCATCGACGCTGGAAAAGGATCTCCGCGGCTCGCTGAAGACGGGTGCCGACAAGGCAGCCGCCGAGGCAGTCGGCAAGCTCGTCGCCGAGCGTGCCAAGGCTGCCGGCGTGACCCAGGTCGTCTTCGACCGCGGTGGTTATCTTTTTCATGGCCGCGTCAAGGCGCTGGCCGACGGCGCTCGCGAGGGCGGTCTGGACTTCTGATGCGCTGAGGCGCGTCATCACGAAACACAGGACGATTGGATCTTTCGATGGCCAGAGAGCAGCGGGAAGAGCGCGACAGCGAATTCGTCGACAAGCTCGTTCACATCAATCGCGTCGCGAAGGTGGTGAAGGGCGGACGGCGGTTCGGCTTCGCAGCCCTCGTCGTCGTCGGCGACCAGAAGGGCCGGGTCGGTTTCGGCCACGGCAAGGCGCGCGAAGTGCCTGAAGCGATCCGTAAGGCGACGGAAGCAGCGAAGCGCAGCCTGGTTCGGGTTCCGCTCCGCGAGGGCCGGACCCTTCACCATGACGTGTTCGGTCGCCACGGCGCCGGCAAGGTTTTCCTGCGCGCTGCGCCTGCTGGTACCGGCATCATCGCCGGTGGCCCGATGCGCGCCGTGTTCGAGACCCTGGGCGTCCAGGACGTCGTCGCCAAGTCGATGGGTTCGTCGAACCCGTACAACATGGTGCGTGCGACCTTCGCGGCACTCGGCGCCGAAGACAGCCCGCGCTCCGTCGCGGCCCGTCGTGGCATCAAGGTGTCGGCCCTGCAGGCCCGTCGCGGCGGCGAAGCCGAAGCTTCCGCCGAGGCGTGAGCGCCCGATTGAATTCGAGGATTTGACCAAATGGCCAAGAAATCTGAAGGCGCCGCCAAGACGGTTACCGTCGAGCAGACCGGCAGCCCGATCCGCCGTCCGGCCGAGCAGCGTGCAACGCTGATCGGCCTCGGCCTCAACCGGATCCGTCGCCGTTCGACGCTGCAGGACACGCCTGCGGTTCGCGGCATGATCGCCAAGGTGGCTCACCTCGTCCGCGTTGTGGACGAGGCTTGAGCCCAGAAGGACCAGTTCGATGAAGCTCAACGAGATCAACGACAACCCGGGTTCCAGCAAGGACCGCATGCGCGTCGGACGCGGTATCGGTTCGGGTAAGGGCAAGACCGGCGGTCGCGGCGTCAAGGGCCAGAAGTCGCGCACGGGCGTGGCGATCAAGGGCTTTGAAGGCGGCCAGATGCCGTTGCATCGGCGTCTGCCGAAGCGCGGCTTCAACAACATCTTCGCCAAGGACTACAATGAGGTCAGCCTCGGTCGTGTCCAGACGGCGATCGATGCAGGCAAGCTCGACGCGACGAAGCCGGTGACGGTTGAAGCGCTGAAGGAAGCCGGTGTCGTCCGTCGCGTGCAGGATGGCGTTCGCCTCCTCGGCGTCGGCGAACTGAAGGCCGCTGTTGCCTTCGAAATCGCCGGTGCGTCGAAGTCGGCCATCGAGGCCGTTGAAAAGGCTGGCGGGTCCGTCAAGGTCCTGGCTGCCAAGGCTTCGGACAAGACGGACGCAGCTTAAACTGCGTCGTTCGGGGAGGGGCGCCGCTTGTCGCGGCGCCTCCGAGAGACCACTTGATGCCCGGCAGGGGCATTGGGGCCCGGTTTCCGGGCCCGAACGGAGCGGCGAATGGCATCAGCGGCTGAACAACTGGCGGCCAATCTCAATTTTGGCGCCTTCGCCAAAGCCGAGGCTCTGAAGAAACGCATCTGGTTCACGCTGGGTGCGTTGCTCGTCTATCGGCTCGGCACCTATATTCCGCTTCCCGGCATCAACCCGGAAGCTCTCGCCAGCGCATTCAATAATCAGCAGTCGGGCATTCTTGGCCTGTTCAACATGTTCTCCGGCGGTGCCGTCGGACGCATGGCGATTTTTGCGCTCGGCATCATGCCCTACATCTCGGCATCGATCATCATCCAGCTGATGACGTCGATCGTTCCCTCCCTTGAAGCCTTGAAGAAGGAAGGGGAGGCCGGTCGCAAGATCATCAACCAGTACACGCGGTACGGTACGGTCTTCCTCGCCATCGTCCAGGCCTACGGCATCGCCGTCGGGCTCGAGGGCGGCACGAACATCGTCATCGATCCCGGCATGTTCTTCCGCATCGCGACGGTCATCACCCTGACCGGCGGCACGATGTTCCTGATGTGGCTCGGTGAGCAGATCACCTCGCGCGGCATCGGTAACGGTATTTCGCTGATCATCTTCGCCGGCATCGTCGCCAACCTTCCGCATGCTCTGATCGGTATGCTGGAGCTCGGCCGCCAGGGCGCCTTGGCGACTTGGGTCATCCTGCTCGTCGCCGTCGTCGCGGTCGTCGCGATTGCCTTCATCGTGTTCATGGAGCGCGCCCAGCGCCGCCTCATCATCCAGTATCCGAAGCGCCAGGTTGGCAACCGGATGTTCCAGGGTGAGTCGTCGCATCTGCCGCTAAAGCTGAACACGTCGGGCGTCATCCCGCCGATCTTCGCCTCGTCGCTGCTGCTGCTGCCGGCCACTATCGCCAACTTCACCGCGTCGAGCGGGGCGCCGAGCTGGCTGACGTCGACGGTTGCGCTGCTCGGACACGGTACCGTCCTGTACATGCTGCTGTACGCGGCGATGATCATGTTCTTCGCCTTCTTCTATACGGCGATCGTGTTTAATCCGACCGACACGGCGGACAATCTGAAGAAGCATGGCGGCTTCATTCCGGGCATCCGTCCGGGCCAGAGGACGGCCGAGTACATCGACTATGTGCTGACGCGCATCACGCTGCTCGGCGCTATCTACCTGGTCGTCGTTTGTCTTCTGCCCGAGTTCCTGATCTCGGCCACCCATGTGCCGTTCTACTTCGGTGGTACGTCGCTGCTGATCGTCGTCAACGTGACGATGGATACGGTGTCGCAGATCCAGGGCCACCTGTTGGCGCATCAGTATGAGGGCTTGGTCAAGAAGTCCAAGCTCCGGGGGAAGAGGCGATGAGACTGATCCTGCTCGGACCGCCGGGAGCTGGTAAGGGCACGCAGTCCGCGCGACTGGTGAAGCGTTACGGCATTCCGCAGCTGTCGACTGGCGACATGTTGCGGGCCGCCGTGGCAGCGGAGACGCCGATCGGCCTGCAGGCCAAGGCGCTGATGGACGCGGGCAACCTCGTTCCTGACGATGTCGTCGTCGGTATCGTTGCCGACCGGATCGAGGAACCGGATGCCCGCAAGGGCTTCATCCTCGATGGTTTCCCGCGCACGATCGCCCAGGCGGATGCGCTGGAGAAGATGCTCGCCAGCAAGGGCGTCAAGCTTGACGCCGTGCTCGAGTTGAAGGTCGACCAGTCGAAGCTGACCGATCGCATCACCAAGCGTGCCGACGAGACGCGCGCCCGGGGTGAGCCGGTCCGCAAGGACGACGATCCCGAGGTCTTCAAGACCAGGCTCGCAGCCTATAATCGGGATACGGCGGTGATCTCGCCCTACTACAAGGCGAAGGGCCGTTTGGTCGAGTTCGACGGCATGCGTTCGATCGACGAAGTGTCGGCGGACATTGCGGCGACACTGGATAGACTTGACGAACAGGTTCCGAGTCGATAAGGCTCGCGACCTGCTGCAAACGGGCGTTGGCGTTCCCTGACATTTCAGGGGACGGCATTGCTTATTTGCGCAAGACTGCCCGCAAGAGCCGGCCTCCACCGGACGCGGGAAACTAGAGGTGCTGCCGGAAGGTTCCGACGGCTTGAGATGGAGACGGCATTGGCCCGTATCGCAGGCGTAAACATCCCGACGAACAAGCGCGTTGTCATCGCGCTTCAGTACATTCACGGGATCGGCGCGAAGAACGCGCTCGACATCATCACGAAGACGAACATCGCTCCCGAGCGTCGCGTCAACGAGCTCTCGGACGCCGAAGTTCTGGCGATCCGTGAAGCGATCGATCGCGACTACGTCGTGGAAGGTGATCTGCGTCGCGAAGTCGCGATGAACATCAAGCGGTTGATGGACCTCGGCTGCTACCGCGGCCTGCGTCATCGCCGTGGTCTTCCGGTTCGCGGCCAGCGCACGCATACCAATGCGCGCACCCGCAAGGGTCCGGCCAAGCCGATCGCCGGTAAGAAGAAGTAATTTTGAATTCGGGGCGCTAGGCCCCCGGTGGAGCCGCCGGTGCTACGGCGGTGTCGAGATCGAACGTAAGGATAGAGAATGGCCAAGGACACAACGCGCGTACGTCGCCGCGAGCGGAAGAACATCTCCTCGGGCGTTGCGCATGTGAGCTCGACGTTCAACAACACGATGATCACCATCACCGACGCACAGGGAAATGCGATTTCCTGGTCGTCGGCCGGCATGATGGGCTTCAAGGGTTCGCGTAAGTCGACCCCGTACGCTGCCCAGATGGCTGCTGAGGATGCCAGCCGCAAGGCTGCCGAGCACGGCATGAAGACGCTTGAAGTCGAAGTCTCGGGTCCGGGTTCGGGCCGTGAGTCGGCTCTGCGCGCTCTGCAGGCTGCTGGCTTCACCATCACCTCGATCCGTGACGTGACGCCGATCGCGCACAATGGCTGCCGGCCGCGCAAGCGTCGCCGCGTCTAATGCCTCGGACGGCGTCGAAGGACGCCGTCCTCACTGCGTATCGGCATTCGGCGCTCCGCCTGTCGCCGGAGCGCCACGCCACCCGAACCGTCGGGCGGCGTTCGAGATCGAAAGGATACGGTCGTGATCCATAAGAATTGGCAAGAGCTGATCAAGCCGAACAAGCTCGAGGTGACGCCGGGTTCCGATCCCAAGCGTCTCGCCACTGTCGTGGCGGAACCTCTTGAGCGCGGCTTTGGTCTGACGCTCGGCAATGCGCTGCGCCGCGTGCTGCTGTCTTCGCTTCAGGGCGCTGCGGTTACCGCCGTCCAGATCGACGGCGTTCTGCACGAGTTTTCGTCGATTGCCGGCGTGCGGGAAGATGTCACGGACATCATCCTGAACATCAAGGAAATCTCCATCAAGATGCAGGGCGAAGGCCCGAAGCGCATGGTGGTTCGCAAGACGGGTCCGGGCGTCGTCACCGCTGGTGACATCCAGACCGTCGGCGACATCGAGATCCTGAACCCCGAGCTGGTCCTGTGCACTCTCGACGAGGGCGCCGAGATCCGCATGGAGTTCACGGTGAATACCGGCAAGGGCTATGTCCCGGCCGACCGCAACCGCGCCGAAGACGCGCCGATCGGGCTGATCCCGGTCGACAGCATCTATTCGCCGGTCAAGAAGGTCTCGTACCGCGTCGAGAACACCCGCGAGGGCCAGGTTCTCGACTATGACAAGCTGACGCTTACGGTCGAGACCGACGGCTCGCTCCGTCCCGACGACGCGGTGGCCTATGCCGCCCGCATCGTGCAGGACCAGCTGTCGATCTTCGTCAATTTCGAAGAGCCGCAGAAGGAGACCGTTTCGGAAGCGATTCCGGAGCTCGCCTTCAACCCGTCGCTTCTGAAGAAGGTGGACGAACTGGAACTTTCGGTCCGTTCGGCCAATTGCCTGAAGAACGACAATATCGTCTATATTGGCGACCTGATTCAGAAGACCGAGGCAGAGATGCTCCGGACCCCGAATTTCGGCCGCAAGTCGCTCAACGAGATCAAGGAAGTTCTCGCTCAGATGGGTCTCCATCTCGGCATGGAGGTCACCAACTGGCCGCCGGAGAACATCGAAGAACTCGCCAAGCGCTACGAAGATCATTACTAAGACAGCACCCACGGCGTGAGCCGCCGGTAGAGAAACTGAGGAGAGAGCCATGCGCCACGGTAATTCCGGTCGCAAGTTCAGCCGTACCGCGAGCCACCGCAAGGCGATGTTCGCGAACATGGCTGTAGCGCTGATCACGCACGAGCAGATCGTCACCACCCTGCCGAAGGCGAAGGACCTGCGTCCGATCGTCGAGAAGCTGGTTACGCTCGGCAAGCGCGGCGACCTGCATGCACGTCGTCAGGCGATCGCCGAACTGCGCGACGTCGCCGCTGCCAAGAAGCTGTTCGACACGCTCGGCCCGCGCTACCAGGAGCGCCAGGGTGGCTACCTTCGCGTTCTGAAGGCCGGCTTCCGCTATGGCGACAACGCCCCGGTCGCCGTGATCGAGTTCGTCGATCGCGACGTCGACGCCAAGGGCGCTTCGGACCGTGCCCGCACGGCGGCGGCTGAAGCCGAGTCGGAAGGCGTCGCAGCGTAAGCTGCCCGCATCCATGAGTTTTGAAAGGGCGGCCTTCGGGTCGCCCTTTTTCGTTTGGGGTGGGGTGTTGACGACGGACAGGGCCACGCCTTGATCCCATCTGAAGACCTTCGCGCAGCACCGTCGTCAGCAGGATGGAGAGGCCCTAAGGGCTGCCTCGAAGCACGCGACGTGATCCCGCCGCCGCTGCGTTCCTCCCGCCGTGCCGCGCTCTGCCGCCATCCGGGCGAGGCCGGGATCCAGGCACACCGCCCCGTGGCTGGAAAGCTCGGCCGAGGTTGCTTGGCCCAGTTTTTCTTGGCCGGAGTTCATGAGCCCCGGCCTCTGACGGTACGACGGATGCTTCCCTCAAAACAGGGGCGGCGTCAGAAAAGCCGATTCTGGGTGCGGGTGCACCGCCGGGTCGGAGCGACCGGTGGCGAACCCTACAGCTTCTCGACCGACGTGAAGCGGAACAGGAAGCTCGGCTCCATCATGGACTGAGTCAGGGCCAGCCGGCTCGAACGGTAGCAATCCATCTCGTCGGTAAAGAAGCTGCCGGCGAAGCGAACGGGATCACCCGGCTTGAGCTTGCCGAAGGCCTGGGCCAACGGCGTACCGGCGGGAACGAGGGTGTTGTCGTCGATATCCGACATGGCATTGTTCCATGTCTTGACCAGCGTGCCATCGGGCAGGGCGACGGTGACCGTCAAGCGGCCGCCGGAAGCCTTGTCAGCCGCCTGGACCGTACCAACCCAATTCTTGATCTCCGGCTTGGGCAGGGCCTGGCAGATGGCGGCGGCGCGCTGCGGCTGGATCGATTCGCGCTCGACATCGTCGGCGGCGTCGAAATCGGCCTTCGAGGTCTTGATGACGGTGGCGAAGGCGGCCTGATCCTTCGGCTGCTGGGCGGCGAGGGCGAGGGCGGCGATGCTATCCTCTGCCGGCGCGGCGGCGGGCGAGGGTACCGGCGTCGGCGGCGTGCCGGCGGTCAGCGGGTCCGGTTCGCCGCCAGGGACGGTCGTCGTGGTCACGGGTACCGGGTCGGGGAGGGGCGTCGGCTCGAGCTGCGATTCGTCCTTCGCGGAGGATGCCGGCTGGGCCTCCGGCACCTGGGCCGGCTCGACGACGCGGACTGGAGCCGCCGGGCTGGCGGACGCTTCGGGGACGGGTTCGGCGGACTGCGGCGAGGCTTCGGGTTCCGCGTTGCCGGTCACGGCATCCTCGATCGCGGCGATGTTCGGCATCGTCAGCGGCAATCTCGGGTCGATGACGACGCCGGTGATTCCTGCCGCCAGCAGAATCGCGCCGATCGCGATGGCGGCAGCGCTCTTCTTGCTCCTCCCATTGAGGAGCATCGGAACCAGGCCGGCCAAAAGAACCAAAAGACCTACGATGAACAGGATGATCCAGAGCATTCTGATCCCTATGCGCCTAAGGCATTATTCAGATGTCGGCGCCAGCGCCAAGTGTGGAACGAGGCGCCGGAGGTCACCGGATGTCGGCTTATCGCATCGAGTCTGGGCGAGCCTATGGCAGGTGGCACCATCAAAGGAAGCACCCGTTGTGGATTCGTGCTCAGCGCTCCGCAGCCCGCATTGGCGAGGTCACCGCGACGCCGCATTTCATGTACCATGCTGGCTGATGGAATCTCTGCAGAAGGGCGGACAGATGCGGATTGGAATGGCAGTGGCGATCGGATTGGTGGGCGCGCTGATGGGGGGCTCCGCATATGCGGTCGACCGCACGGTGCCTCCATCGGAAGCGGCGCTTCGCTATTCCTTCTCGCCGATCGTCAAGCGCGTGTCGCCCGCCGTCGTCAATGTCTATGCCTCGCGCGTCGTGCAGCAGCGGGTTTCGCCCTTCATGGACGATCCGTTCTTCCGGCGCTTCTTCGGCGGCGACATGAACGATGCGCCCCGCAAGCGGGTGCAGCAATCGCTCGGATCCGGCGTGATCGTCGACCCGGCGGGCGTGGTGGTTACCAATTATCACGTCATCGCCAATGCGGACGAAGTGAAGGTCGCCCTCTCGGACAAGCGCGAATACGAGGCAGAGGTCCTGCTCAAGGATGAGCGCATGGATCTGGCCGTGTTGAAACTGAAGGATGCCGGCGGCCACTTCCCCGTCGTCTCCTATGCCGACTCGGATGCGCTCGAGGTCGGCGACCTTGTTTTGGCGATCGGCGATCCCTTCGGCGTTGGCCAGACAGTGACGAGCGGCATCGTCTCGGCGCTCGCGCGCACCCAGATCGGCGCTTCCGACTATCAGTTCTTCGTGCAGACCGACGCCGCCATCAATCCGGGCAATTCCGGCGGCGCACTCGTCGACATGGACGGCAATCTCGTCGGCATCAACACGGCGATCTATTCGCGCAGCGGCGGTTCGATCGGCATCGGCTTCGCAATCCCCTCCAACATGGTCCGTGTCGTCGCCCAATCGGCGCTGAAGGATGGCAGGCTCCGGCTTGCCTGGGTCGGCGCCGGCTTTCAGCAGGTGACGCCGGAGATTGCGGAAGGGCTTGGCATCGGCCGGCCGCGTGGCGCGCTCGTCACCGATGTCGAGACGGATAGCCCCGCCGACAAGGCCGGCCTCCGCTCCGGCGATCTGGTCGTCAGCGTCGATGGCGTCGAGGTCGATGATCCCAACGGCTTCAACTATCGCATCGCCACCAAGGGCGTCGGCGGCGCGGCGAAGCTGGCCTATATCCGCGGCGGCAAGGAAGGCGCCACCCAACTCGACCTGGTCGCGGCCCCCGAGACGCCGGCGCGTGACGAACGCGCCATCCCCGGATCATCGCCCTTCGCCGGGGCGACCGTGGTCAACCTGTCGCCGGCCGTCGTCGAGGAGCAGGCCTATCAAGGCAAGCGCCGCAAGGGTGTTCTGATTCAGTCGGTCGACAAGGGATCGCCGGCATCCGGCGTCGGCTTCCGGCCCGGCGATGTTGTGGTCGAGGTCAATGGCGCGAAGGTCGAGACGACCGCGGAACTCGCCAAGATCGCGGGGCAGGACGCCTCGCGCTATCGTCTCGTCATCGAGCGTGGCGGCCGTCTGATCCGCTCGCAAGTTGGCCGGTGATCCGGTCGGAATTGGCAGGACGGATGGTGAGACATGAGTAACCTGTTCGAGGCCGCCGGAATGGAGAGGGCCGCGCCGCGGCCTTTGGCCGACCGGCTGCGTCCCGAGCGGCTCGCCGATGTCGTCGGCCAGGATCACCTCGTCGGCGAGGATGGTGCGCTGTCGCGCATGCTGAACTCCGGCTCGCTCGGCTCGATGATCTTCTGGGGCCCGCCCGGCACCGGCAAGACGACGGTGGCGCGCCTGCTCGCCAACGAGACTGACCTGCATTTCGAGCAGATCTCGGCGATCTTCTCCGGCGTCGCCGATCTGAAGAAGGTGTTCGATCAGGCGCGCGGCCGCCGCCAGATCGGCAAGGGCACGCTGCTCTTCGTCGACGAAATCCATCGCTTCAACCGCGCCCAGCAGGATAGCTTCTTGCCGGTGATGGAGGATGGCACCGTCACGCTGGTCGGCGCGACGACGGAGAACCCGTCCTTCGAACTCAACGCCGCTCTTCTATCGCGGGCGCGCGTGCTGGTGTTCCACTCGCATGGTCCCGAGTCGATCGCCAAGCTGCTCGATCGGGCCGAGATCGTCGAGGGCAAGCCATTGCCGCTCGACGAGGAGGCTCGCGAGACGCTGATCCGCATGGCCGATGGCGACGGCCGCGCCTCCTTGACTCTGTCGGAGGAAGTCTGGCGCGCCGCGAAGCCGGGCGAGATCTTCGACGCCAAGGGATTGCAGGAGATCGTCCAGCGCCGGGCGCCGATCTACGACAAGGGCCAGGATGGCCACTACAATCTGATCTCGGCCCTGCACAAGTCGATCCGCGGTTCCGATCCCGATGCAGCGCTCTATTATCTCGCGCGCATGTTCGACGCCGGCGAGGATCCACTCTATCTCGGACGCCGGCTGGTACGGATGGCGGTCGAGGATATCGGCCTTGCCGATCCGCAGGCGCTCGTCGTCGCCAATGCGGCGAAGGACGCCTACGATTATCTCGGCAGTCCGGAGGGCGAGCTCGCCTTCGCGCAGGCGGCCGTCTATCTCGCCACCGCGCCGAAATCGAACGCCGTCTATATGGCGTTCAAGGCGGCGATGCAGACCGCCAAGCAGGGTGGGTCGCTGCTGCCGCCGAAGCGCATCCTGAACGCGCCGACCAAGCTGATGAAGGACGAGGGCTACAACGCCGGCTATCGCTACGACCATGACGAGCCGGACGCCTTTTCGGGCCAGGACTATTTCCCGGACGCGCTCGGTCGGCAGAGCTTCTACCAGCCGGTCGAACGCGGCTTCGAGCGCGATATCCGCAAGCGCATGGACTATTGGGCCAAGCTCCGGAAGGAGCGCGGGGAGTAGGTTTCCCGTTGACCCTTCCTTTCCCAGATTTTCTCATCTCTAAGTGGCGGCGGCTGATGTGTCGCTCGGCAGATGAGGGAAATCATGCGGCTTGGCAAGGGATGGTCGATCTGCGCGAGCCTTCTGTTCGGGCACCTCTCTGTCGCTGACGTCGACGCGGCGAGCCGGACGGAGTTCCACCAGTCGGCGGAAAGCCCTGTCCTCGGTCGTCCGATTCCCTATGCCGTCTACATTCCGGACAATGCGCCGGCTGTGGGGAAACGGTGGCCCGTCGTCTATCTGCTGCATGGATTGACCGGGCGAGACGGCGATTGGTTCAGCTGGGGCAACCTCGCCACCATTCTGGACCGGCTGATCGCGTCGGGGGCGATCCAGCCGCTTGTCGTGGTGGCGCCCGGCGCGGGCGATAGCTGGTATGTCGACAATCCCGATGTCGGTGGCCTGGGCCGCATGGAAACGGCGCTCACCACCGACCTGATTGCCGCGATCGATGCGCGCTTGCCGACGGCGGCCTGCCGCGGCGGCCGCGCAATTGGCGGGCTGTCGATGGGCGGCTATGGCGCATTGTTGCTGACGCTTCGCCATCCCGACCTGTTCCGGGCGGCGATCAGCCTCTCCGGCGCCATCGCCGATCCGATCGGTCCGGGCGATCCACGGCTGCATGCGCCATTTATCCGCGATCTCTACAAGGGGGCCTATGGCGCCCCGATCGAAGCCGATCGCTTCAACGCCCTCAATCTCTTCACCATTGTCGCTGCGACGCCCGCGCCGTCCGATCCGCCGGGGATCTGGATGGCGATCGGCGATGGCGACTACCCGGAGTTGATCCGGGCTGGCGGACAGCTTGCCATGGAACTGCAAGAGCAGGGCTACTC
The DNA here is from genome assembly GCF_000380505.1 of Kaistia granuli DSM 23481. Classification (GTDB taxonomy): domain Bacteria; phylum Pseudomonadota; class Alphaproteobacteria; order Rhizobiales; family Kaistiaceae; genus Kaistia; species Kaistia granuli. The sequence goes on from NZ_AQYH01000018.1 coordinate 19,915, forward strand.
GGTCGAGAGCCGGAGCAGCGAGGGGCGACATTTCTGGGACTACTGGCAGCGGGCTATCGATCCAGCGCTGATCTGGCTGTCGCCGCAGCTCGGAACGGGCTGCGGTTGATGCGGCGGCCCTTCCGATAGAGCCTTGCTCGTTGCATGATGGCTGCCTTGTTGGGAGCGCTCCGCCTTGATCCTTATCGGCCAGTATGATTCACCCTTCGTCCGCCGCGTGGCGATCGCGCTGCGGTTTTATGATCTGCCCTTCGAGCAGTGGCCATGGTCCACATTCGGCGACGCCGAAAGGCTGGGCACTTACAATCCGTTGCGACGGGTTCCGACATTGGTGCTGGAGGATAGCGAGGTTCTGATCGAAAGCGCTGCGATCCTCGATTATCTCGATGAACTGGCTGGCCCCGACAAGGTGATGCTGGCCCCATTCGGACCGGAGCGGCGGCACGCGCTGAAGACGATCGCGCTTGCCATGGGCATGGCCGACAAGGCGGTCAGCCTGTTCTACGAACAGATCCTTCGCAAGGACCGGTCTGCGCTCTGGATCGAACGCTGCCGGACCCAGATCGGCGCGACGCTCGATGCGCTCGAGGCGGACCGCGCGGCGCGCTCGACGCCTTGGTGGTATGGCGACCGGATCGGCCATGCCGACATCGCGGTGGCCTGCGCGCTTCGGTTTGCCCGTGAATCCAATCCGGGACTCCTCAAGGACAATTCCTGGCCGCGCCTGCAGGCGCTGGCGTCTGAATGCGAAGCGCTGCCGGTCTTCATCGAGAACTCGCAGACCCTGACGCCGCCGAAACCCTGAGCGGCTCAGAGCAGTCGATCGGCCGCGACGGCGAGGCAGGTCTTGAAGGCGGTGAGATCGGTATAAAGCGCATCCGGCGCCGCGTGGCCGACGATGACGGTGCCGCCGCGCCGCTCGACACCGCCATGCAGCATCAGATTGTCGATCATGTCGAAATCCTCGACGGAGAGACCGTCGGGTCCGCGCAGATGGCCGTCATCGCCCTTCGAGACCTCGCCGTGATAGTGCGCGACGACGCGACGATAGTGGTTGGCGGCGACGTTGGTGTAGGCGAAGACGGCCTTGCCGAGCGCGCACATGAAGCCCAGCTCGAAGGTCGTGCCGGTATCGGCGGCGATCCCGCGAAACGGCGTCAGATTGGCGATGATGGCGTCCGCCTCCAGCATCATCCGCTCGTCGACCGCGCTGATTGCGTAGCCTAATCCCTTCTTCGTATCAGCGACGGGAATTTCGAGATCCCCCGGCGAAAGCGGCTCGAAACCTGCCGCTCGCGCGAGTTCCGCCTTGCGCGCCAGCATCTCGCGCGCGTTCGGCAGGAACACCTCGGGACCAGCGAGATAGATCTTCTTCGACACCTATTCATCCCCCTGTTGACTTGGCGAGCCTTCCACAGGGACGGAGCGGTGTCACTATCCCCGCCTGTGCCGGACGGAAGCATCGACCCCGTGTCGCGAGTGGGCTATCCAAGAGGCAGGCCGGCATCGCGTCGGCACCGTTTGACCGAAGAGAATTCGCGAGGAGCCATCCGATGCAGACCCGTGCCGCCGTCGCCTGGGAAGCCAACAAGCCGCTGACGATCGAGACGATCCATCTCGAAGGCCCTCGCGCCGGCGAAGTGCTGGTCGAGATCATGGCGACGGGTGTTTGCCATACCGACGCCTACACGCTTTCCGGCCTCGATTCGGAGGGCAAGTTTCCGGCGATCCTCGGCCATGAGGGCGCGGGCATCGTCCGCGAGGTTGGCGCCGGCGTCACCTCCGTGCGCCCCGGCGACCACGTCATTCCGCTCTACACGCCGGAATGCCGCCAGTGCAAAACCTGCCTGTCGCAGCGCTCCAACCTCTGCACGGCCATCCGCTCGACGCAGGGCCAGGGCCTGATGCCCGATTCGACCTCGCGCTTCCGCTGCGACGGCGAGACCGTGTTCCACTACATGGGTACGTCGACCTTCTCGAACTTCACCGTCCTGCCGGAGATCGCCGTCGCCAAGGTCCGCGAGGACGCGCCGTTCGACAAGATCTGCTACATCGGCTGCGGCGTGACGACCGGCATCGGCGCGGTGATCCACACGGCCAAGGTCTGGCCGGGCGCGAACGTCGTGGTGTTCGGCCTCGGCGGCATCGGCCTGAACGTCATCCAGGGCGCCCGCATGGTCGGCGCCGACAAGATCATCGGCGTTGATCTCAACCCGTCCAAGGTCGCCATGGCCAAGAAGTTCGGCATGACGCATTTCGTCAATCCGGACGAGGTCGGCCGCGACAAGGTCGTCGAGGCGATCGTCGACCTGACCGGCGGCGGCGCGGACTTCTCGTTCGAGTGCATCGGCAACGTCCACACCATGCGCCAGGCGCTGGAATGCTGCCATCGTGGCTGGGGTGAATCGATCATCATCGGTGTGGCGCCTTCTGGCACCGAGATCTCGACCCGCCCGTTCCAGCTCGTCACCGGTCGCGTCTGGAAGGGCTCGGCCTTCGGCGGCGCGCGCGGTCGAACCGACGTCCCGAAGATCGTCGACTGGTACATGGACGGCAAGATCAACATCGACGACCTGATCACCCACACCATGCCGCTCGACGAGATCAACACCGCCTTCGACCTGATGCACGAAGGCAAGTCGATCCGTAGCGTCGTCACGTTCTGATCGCAGCTTCGGGCAGGTGGCCTCGGCCATCTGCCCGAGCCACTTCCTCACCTTTGCCCGGAGGAGCCGTGCCCCTTCGCCTGACGTCCGTTTCGGCCGAGCTCTATCGTTCGATCCGGCGCATCCAGGTGCCGGTGGAGCGGCTGACCGTCCTCGTCGGCAAGAACGGTGTCGGCAAGACCAATCTTTACCGATCGCTGGAATTGCTGGCGGCGGCCGCGCGCGGCGCGATCACCCGGGAAATCGCGGAGGAGGGCGGATTCGAATCTGTCCTCTGGGCGGGCCCTCGCGCGAAAGGGCCCGTGCGGCTGAAGCTCGGCGCCGAATTCGGCGACTATGCCTATTCGATCGAGATCGGCCTGCCGGCGCCGATCGACGAGGCGGCGCTCACCGCCACCGAACCAATGGTCAAGTCCGAGGAACTGGTCCATCGAACTCGTGGCGAAGCCCTGACACTGATGAAGCGGCAGGGGCCGAGCGCCTGGCTGCGCGACGAGGATGGTCGCAGGCAATCCTATGAAGAGGCGCTGATCCCGTCCGAGACGGCGCTCTCCGGCTTTCGCGACCAGGGCCGGTTCACCGAACTGGACCTCGTGCGCCGGGCGCTGCTCGACTGGCGCTTCTATCACGATTTCCGCACCGACAAGGCTTCGCCGATCCGCCAGCCGGCGCTGGCCATTACGACGCCGACATTGGCGTCGGACGGCTATGACCTAGCGGCGGCGCTCGCCACGGTTCTCGAGATCCGCGGCGAGGCGCCCGATATCGAGGCGGCGATCGAGGATGCCTTTCCAGGCGCTTCCCTGGTCACCGAGTTCGGCAAGGGCACGGTCTCCATCGGGCTCAAATTCCCCGATCTGCCGCGTCCGCTCGGCGTGCATGAACTATCCGACGGCACGCTGCATTTCCTCTGCCTGGTGGCAGCGCTCTCGGGATATCGTCTGCCCGCCTTCATCGCGCTGAACGAGCCGGAGACAAGCCTGCATCCCGATTTGACGCTGCCACTGGCGAGGCTGATCGCGCGGGCGGCGGAACGAACGCAGGTCTGGGTGGTGACCCATTCCGAAGCGCTCGCCGCGGCGCTGGAGATCGAGGCCGGCGTCGCGCCACGCGTCGTCGTCAAGCAGCAGGGCGCAACATGGATCGAGGGGCTGAAGCTCTTCGGGGAATTTGCCGAACAGGAGTAGCCCATGCGGGTCGCCGTCTTCAGTACCAAGCCGTACGACCGGCAATATCTTGCCGAGGCGAATAGCGCTTTCGGTCACGATCTCGTCTTCTTCGAGCCGAAGCTCGACATCTCGACAGCGCCGCTAGCGGACGGTTTTCCAGCCGTCTGCGTATTCGTCAATGACAGGCTCGACCGTGATCTGCTCGCGCATCTCGCCGCCAGCGGAACGAGCCTGGTGGCGTTGCGCTGTGCCGGCTTCAACAATGTCGATCTGGTCGCGGCCGGCGAACTCGGCATCGACGTGGTGCGCGTGCCGGCCTATTCGCCGCACGCCGTGGCCGAGTTCACCGTCGCGCTGCTGCTGGCGCTTGATCGCCGCATCCCACGCGCCTGGGCACGGGTGCGGGACAACAATTTCGCGCTCGACGGCCTGATCGGTCATGATCTTTTCGGCAAGACGGTCGGCGTCGTCGGCACGGGCCGGATCGGCGGCCTGGTGGCGCGATGCTTCAAGCTCGGCTTCGGCTGCCGGGTGCTGGCCTTCGACCAGTGGCAGGATCCCGCGCTGGTCGACATCGGCGTCGAATTCGGTGCGCTCGACGACGTTATGGCTGCCGCCGACATCCTGACACTGCATTGCCCGCTGACGCCGGCGACGCATCATCTCGTCAACGCTGCCACGATCGAAAGGGCGAAACCCGGCTTCCTTCTCGTCAACACCAGCCGGGGAGCCTTGATCGACGCCGAGGCGCTGGTCGAGGGTCTGAAGAGCGGCAAGGTCGGCGGCGTCGCGCTCGACGTCTACGAGCAGGAAGCGGACCTGTTCTTCGAGGATCTCTCCAACGAGATCATCCAGGATGACGTGTTCCAGCGACTGCTCACCTTCCCCAATGTGCTGGTGACCGGTCATCAGGCCTTCTTTACCGGCGATGCCTTGCGGGCGATCAGCGACACGACGCTGCGGAATATCGCCGCGGCGGAAGCTGGCGATGCCCTTGAAAACGTTGTCGCGGCGGAAAGCGTGCGCGCCGCCTAGCGGAACAAGCCCCCCGGTTGAAAATAAACCATGGCGGGTCACGGGCGGTTCTCGTGTAGGATCGCCGCCCATGACCCACAAAAACGATGTGCATTTATCCGACCGCGCCTCGGACGCGCGAGGCTGGCCGAAGATCCTTGGCCGGTTCCGCGAGCCGAACGAGACGCGCAGTGTCGTGGAAATCCTGATTACCATTCTGCCGCTCGTCGCGCTCTGGGTGGCGATGTGGGCGCTGGTGCAGTTTGGCTATTGGTGGTTGGCGCTGGTCCTCGCAATTCCGGCCGGCGGCTTTCTGGTGCGGTTGTTCATGATTCAGCACGATTGCAGCCATGGCGCGTTCTTCCGCCGACGCGACGTCAATGACTGGGTCGGCCGCGTCATCGGCGTGGCGACGCTGACACCGCATGACTACTGGCGCCGGAGCCATGCGATCCACCATGCCACCCACGGTAATCTGGAACTGCGCGGCATTGGCGACATCACGACGCTGACGGTCGAGGAATACCGTGCCCGTGGCTTCTGGGGCCGGCTCGGCTATCGCGTGTACCGCAATCCGATCACGCTGTTCGTTGTCGGACCGGCTTATCTCTTCCTGCTGCAGCACAGGTTGCCTGTTGGTCTGATGCGGGAGGGATGGCAACCCTGGCTGAGCGCCATGGGCACCAATCTTGGCATCGCACTGCTCGCGGGCGTGCTGATCTGGCTGGTCGGCGTCGGGCCGTTCCTGATGGTCCACCTGCCGATCGCCGTTGTTGCTGCGTCACTCGGTGTCTGGCTGTTCTACATCCAGCATCAGTTCGAGGAGACCTTCTGGGCCCGTCCTCCGAATTGGACGCATCAGGAGGCGGCGCTGCATGGCAGCTCCTACTACGATCTTCCCGGCGTGCTGCGCTGGATGACCGCCAATATCGGCGTGCATCACGTCCATCATCTCTGCAGTCGCATTCCCTACTACCGCCTGCCGGAAGTGCTCCGGCAGCATCCCGAACTGACGCAGGTCGGCCGCATTACACTTGGCCAGAGCCTTCGGTCGGTTCCGCTGGTACTATGGGATGAAGGCCGCCAGCAACTCGTGCCGTTCAAGGCGATGAGACGCTGGCAGGCGGCTTCCTTGCCGCTCGCGGTCGAGACCGCCTGATCGGGCGGGACTGGGCCATGACGGCTTCTGCCGGGCGCCGAGGATCTGGCGTGACCTCCTGAGGAGAATATCCATGGCCAAAGGTCAGATGCGCAGCAACAAGGAGGCGAAGAAGCCCAAGAAGGTGAAGGAAGCGCCGGCCTTGGCGACGACCTTCTCCACCCAGGTGACCAAGGCGACGCTCGGCGCGCCGGGCAAGGGCAAGAAGGGCTAAGGGATTGCCGGCCGGGCTGACACTGCGGCGGTCCGGGCCGGCAATCGCATCATCGTTCGGCGCCGCCATCCGCTGGCCGCCATGAGCATCCGGAGCCTGTTGCCCGCAGGCGTCCGGACCTGTTCTGTTGTTTGCATTCTGGCCGCCGCGGGCATAATTTCCGTTCCGGGAATGGAGTCTCCCAAGGTCCTTCGGATCTGAACCGCCACGATCGGCTGATGCCCCCTGCCAAGCTGCCTTCGGGCGCGTGGCGGGGGGCCGTCCAGCCTTCCGCGATGCCGTTGTTTTCCGCTGGACCTCGATTGAGTGGGCGACAGGCCCAGAGGAGAATCCATGCTTCCGGTATGTCTCGTCTTTGTCGGCGCGGGCTTTGGCGGTGTTCTTCGGCACGGCGTCAATCTGGCGGCCGCCCGTCTGTTCGGCACGAACTTTCCCTGGGGGACGCTGACCGTCAACGTTGTCGGTTCGCTGATCATGGGGCTGCTCGCCGGCTACTTCGCCTTTCGCGATGGCGCGCACTGGACCCAGCACGCGCGCCTGTTTCTGACCACCGGCGTGCTCGGTGGCTTCACCACCTTCTCGACTTTCTCGCTCGACGTCGTCCTGCTGCTGGAACGCGGCGAGACGGGAAGCGCGACGTTTTATGCCCTGGCGTCGCTGATTGTTTCGGTTCTCGCGCTCTTTGCCGGGCTTTTGCTCGTCAGGACGCTCGCCTGATGATATGAGGCGCCTTCAAGAGAAGGACTTATCCATGGCGACCATCGTCAACATTACCGTAGGCCCCGACGAGGCCGGCATGCGCCTCGACCGCTGGTTCAAGGATCACTATCCGGGCCTGTCGTTCGGCCATCTTCAGAAGCTGCTGCGTTCTGGCCAGGTTCGCGTCGATGGCGGCCGCGCCAAGACCAATGATCGCGTCAATCCCGGCCAGGTGGTTCGCATTCCGCCTCTCGGCGTCGACTCCGCCGGCGGCAGCCCGCATGTCGCCCGCCCGCTTGGCGCGCGCGGCAGCGCCGCCGACGCGCTGATGGCGATGTGCCTCTACGAGGACGACCACGTCTATGTCTTCAACAAGCCGCAGGGTCTCGCCGTCCAGGGTGGCTCCGGCCTGACGACGCATGTCGACGGCATGCTGGAAGCCCTGCGCGATACCAAGGACCAGAAGCCGCGCCTGGTGCACCGTCTCGATCGCGAGACGACCGGCGTGCTCGTCGTCGCCAAGACCCGGCTCGCGGCATCGAAGCTCTCGGCGAGCTTCCGCGCGCGCGCCACCAAGAAGATCTACTGGGCGCTGGTGAAGGGCGTTCCGCGACCGATGCAGGGGCGCATCTCGACCTGGCTTGCCCGCGACGGCGGCCCGTCGGGTGACAAGATGAAGGTCGCGCGCCATGGCGAGGACGATGCCAGCCATGCGGTGACGCTGTTCTCGGTCGTCGACAATGCCGGCCAGAACCTGTCCTGGCTGACCATGCGCCCGGTGACGGGCCGTACGCACCAGCTGCGCGCGCATGCCGCCCATATCGGCCATCCCATCATCGGTGACCCGAAATACTTCGAAGCCGACATCAACTGGGATTTTCCGGGCGGCATTCAGAACAAGCTGCATCTGCACGCGCGGCGGATCATCATTCCGCATCCGTCCGGCAGCGGCATTCTCGACATCACGGCGCCATTGCCGCCGCACATGGTGCAGAGCTGGAACCTTCTCGGTTTCGACAAGGATCTCGGCGACGCAGGCAGCGACGACGACGAATGATCCCGGCGACGCCGGGCCGTCGCCGGATTGCGGCGGCCGGCCCGGCCAGGGTTGAAGCGACGGCGCCAGCCGGCACGATCAGAAGACGGACATGACGACAGCTCCCGAAAAACTCGACGCCCCGAAACTGCCGAAGCGCTTCTATGAGAGCGTGACGATCTCAGGCACCGACAATGGCTATGTGATCCAGCTCGACGGCCGCGCCGTCCGGACGCCGTCGAAGGCGGTCCTGGCCGTGCCAAACGAGTCGATTGCCGCCGCGATCGCCGCCGAATGGGCCGGCCAGAAGGACGTCATCAATCCGGCGTCCATGCCGCTGACCCGTCTCGCCAATTCCGCGCTCGACGGCGTCGCGCGCGAGCCGGAGGCGACCCGTGCCGAGGTCCTGCGCTATGCCGGCACTGATCTCCTCTGCTATCGCGCGGACGGTCCCGAGAAGCTGGTCGCGCTCCAGGAGGAGCGGTGGTCGCCGGTGATTGCGTGGATGCAGGATCGTTTCCAGGCGCGCTTTGTGCTGGCCGAAGGCATCGTCCATGTGACGCAGTTTCCGGAGACGATCGAAGCGGTCGACGCCGCCATCGGCGATCTCGACGCGCTGCGCCTTGCCGCTCTCAACACCATCACGGCGCTGACGGGATCGGCTATCCTCGCCATCGCGGTCCTGCATCGGCAGCTTTCGCCCGAGGAGGCATGGGCGGCGGCGCATGTCGACGAGGACTATCAGATCGCCCTCTGGGGCGAGGACGAGGAAGCCAGCGTGCGACGGGCAGGGCGCTGGGCCGAAATGCAGGCAGCCTCGCTGGTTCTGGCGGCTCGGGCATAGGAGATAGCCTTGAAGCACATCCTGGCGGAACTCGAGAAGCGGCGGGCCGAGGCCCGTCTCGGCGGTGGCGAGAAGCGGATCGCGGCGCAGCACGCGAAGGCGAAGCTGACGGCGCGGGAGCGCCTCGAGGTTCTGCTCGATGAGGGATCGTTCGAGGAATTCGACATGTATGTCGAACATCGGGGTACCGATTTCGGCATGCAGAAGACCAAGATCCCCGGTGACGGCGTCGTCACCGGCTGGGGCACGATCAACGGCCGCACCGTCTTCGTCTTCGCCAAGGACTTCACCGTCTTCGGCGGCTCGCTGTCGGAAGCGCATGCCGGCAAGATCATGAAGATCCAGGACATGGCGCTGAAGAATCGTGCGCCGATCATCGGCCTGTTCGACGCCGGCGGCGCCCGCATCCAGGAGGGCGTGGCGGCGCTCGGCGGCTATGGCGAAGTGTTCCAGCGCAACGTGCTGGCGTCCGGTGTCATCCCGCAGATCTCCGTCATCATGGGGCCCTGCGCCGGCGGCGACGTCTATTCGCCGGCCATGACCGACTTCATCTTCATGGTCCGTGACTCGAGCTACATGTTCGTCACCGGCCCGGATGTGGTGAAGACGGTGACCAACGAGACCGTGACGGCGGAAGAGCTCGGCGGCGCTTCGATCCACACCACGCGCTCGTCGATCGCCGACGGCGCTTACGACAATGATGTCGAGACGCTGCTCGAGATGCGTCGCCTGATCGACCTGCTGCCGCTCAACAATGGCGGCGAACTGCCGGAGATCGACAGCTATGATGCGCCGGACCGTATCGAGATGTCGCTCGATACGCTGGTCCCGGACAATCCGAACAAGCCCTACGACATCAAGGAATTGATCCTCAAGACGGTCGACGAGGGCGATTTCTTCGAGATCCAGGCCGCCTTCGCCAAAAACATCGTCATTGGCTTCGGCCGCATCGAGGGGCGTACCGTCGGCTTCGTCGCCAATCAGCCGATGGTGCTGGCCGGTGTGCTCGACAGCGACGCCTCGCGCAAGGCGGCGCGCTTCGTCCGCTTCTGCGACGCCTTTTCCATTCCGATCGTCACCTTCGTCGATGTGCCGGGTTTCCTGCCGGGCACGGCGCAGGAATATGGCGGGCTGATCAAGCACGGCGCCAAGCTGCTCTTCGCCTATGGCGAGGCGACGGTGCCGAAGATCACGGTGATCACCCGCAAGGCCTATGGCGGCGCCTACGACGTCATGGCGTCGAAGCACCTGCGCGGTGACCTCAACTATGCCTGGCCATCGGCGCAGATCGCCGTGATGGGCGCCAAGGGCGCCGTCGAGATCATCTTCCGCGCCGAGAACGGCGATGCGGACGGCCTTGCCGCCCGGACGAAGGAATATGAGGACCGGTTCCTTTCCCCCTTCGTCGCGGCGGAGCGCGGATATATCGACGAAGTGATCATGCCGCACTCGACGCGCCGGCGGATCGCCCGTGGCCTCAGGCTCCTGCGCAACAAGGCGCTAACGAACCCGTGGAAGAAGCACGACAACATCCCGCTGTAAGGGCAGGATGGGGTTAGTGCTTCAAGCCTGCGTCTCGGGGGGCACGCCGCGATCGCTGGCCATCAGGGCGAGCTAGATTGGGCCGATCTTCGCGATGTCGGACACGTCGAGGCCGACGAGGTGGCTGGCGATCGCTTCACCGCCGACGGTTAGTTCCGGCGCGATTTCGGCGAGCGGCACGAGCACGAAGGCGCGTTCCGCCATGCGGGGATGCGGCACGATCAGGCCGTCCTCGTCGAGGCTGGTGTCGCCAAAGAGCAGCAAGTCGATGTCGAGCGTCCGCGGTCCCCACCGCACGGCGCGCTCGCGGCCATGGTCGCGCTCGATGGCGAGACCGAGGTCGAGCAATTGGCGCGGCGCGAGCGTGGTCTCGACGCCGATGCAGGCGTTGAGGTATGGGCCCTGCGGCACCGGTCCCCAGGGCGGCGTTTCATAGAGCGACGAAATGCGCGTCACGCGGACGCCGGACGATGCATCGAGCGCGGCGATCGCGGCGCGCAGCGTCGCGGCGCGATCTCCCAGATTGCTGCCGAGGCCGAGGTAAGCTTCAGTCACGCACGCGCTCCCGCTCGATCTCGATGGCGATGACGCCCGTCGCGAGTTGCACTGGCGCTTCCGGTTTGGTGATGCGGATCGTCAGCCGGTCGATCGGCGGATAGGCCTCGAAGACGGCTTTCGCCATCGCTTCTGCCAGCGCCTCGATCAGCTTGTAGCGATGCGTCTTGCCGATCTCCTCCACCAGCATGGCGATCTCGCCGTAGTGGACGGTCTTTTCCAGATCGTCAGTCCGACCGGCCTCGGAGAGATCGAGCTCCGCGATGAGGTCGACCCGAAAGCGCTGGCCGAGCACGGCCTCTTCTGGCAGCACGCCGTGAAAGCCGAAGAAGCGGAGATCGTTGATGAAGATGCGGTCGGTCATGGTCGTTCGCGGCTCGAGAGGATGGCATCGGTGACGGCGAGGGCGTCGCGATGGGCGGCGACGTCGTGGACGCGGAAGGTCGAGACGCCTTTCGCCGCCGCCAGGACATTGGTGGCGAGAGTGCCGGCGAGACGCTGCTTGGGCTCCCTGCCGGTGATCTCGCCGATGAAGCGTTTGCGCGAGACGCCGAGCAGCACGGGGAAACCGAGCGCGACGATCTCGTCGAGGCGATCGAGAATCAGGAGGTTCTCGGTCATGCCCTTGCCGAAGCCGATGCCCGGATCGAGGACGATGCGGTGATCGGGAATATTGGCCGCGCGCGCCAGCCCGATCGAGCGGTCGAAGAAGCGCTTCATGGCGTCGAGGATGGTCGGTGGCGAATAGGTCTCGCGCTCCCAATGGCTGACGACGACAGCGGCGCCATGCGCCCCCGCGACGCGGGCGATTTCCGGCTCGCGCTGCAGCCCCCAGACGTCGTTGACGATATGGGCTCCGGCGGCAAGCGCCTGGTCGGCGACGGCGGCCTTGTAGGTATCGACAGAGATCAAGGCGCTGGTGCGCTGGGCGACCGCCCGGATCGCGGGAATGACGCGCGCGGCTTCGGTTGGGGCGTCAACTTCGGCGGCTCCCGGCCGGGTCGATTCGCCGCCGATGTCGATGATGTCTGCACCCTCGGCGAGGAGGAGTTCGGCATGGCCGGTCGCCGCCTCGCCCTCGGCATGGTCGCCGCCATCCGAGAAGCTGTCAGGCGTCACATTGAGGATGCCCATGATCAGGCTGCGGCCGCTGGTCCGGCGGTCGAGGTGATCAATGTCGATGGGAACGGCTGGCGCCATCACGAACTCGCGGCTTTGTCTTTGTCGATTCCGGCGGCCCGCATGGCCGCGCCGCTGTTACAGCACCCAAACATGTTGGGCTGTCAACGGATTGTCGGACGTTCCGCCGTGTCATGATTGCCGCTTCCGGACAGACGGCTTAGAAAGCATTTGTCCAGAAAGGCAATTTCTGCCGAGGAGCCTCCATGTTTGACAAGATCCTGATCGCCAATCGCGGCGAGATTGCCTGCCGCATCATCAAGACGGCGCGGCGACTGGGGATCGGGACCGTGGCGGTATTCTCCGATGCTGATCGGGATGCCCTGCATGTCGAGATGGCCGACGAGGCCGTGCATATCGGACCGGCCCAGGCGGCCCAGTCCTATCTGCTGATCGACAAGATCATCGCCGCCGCCAAGCAGACGGGCGCCGACGCGATCCATCCCGGCTATGGCTTCCTGTCGGAACGCGCCGCCTTCGCCGAGGCGCTCGTCGCCAACGGCCTCGTCTTCATCGGTCCGAACGCCAAGGCGATCGAGGCGATGGGCGACAAGATTGCCTCGAAGAAGGTCGCGGCAGCTGCCAATGTTTCGACGGTGCCCGGTCATCTCGGCATCATCGAGAGCGAGGACGAGGCGGTCCAGATCGCCCGCCAGATCGGCTATCCCGTCATGATCAAGGCCTCGGCCGGCGGCGGCGGCAAGGGCATGCGGATCGCCCATTCCGATGCCGAGGCGCGCGAGGGCTTCCGGCTCTCCCGTTCCGAGGCGCGCTCCTCCTTCGGCGACGATCGGGTCTTCATCGAGAAGTTCATCGTCAATCCGCGCCATATCGAGATCCAGCTTCTCGCCGATAAGCACGGCAATGCCATCTATCTCGGCGAGCGCGAATGCTCGATCCAGCGGCGCAATCAGAAGGTCATCGAGGAGGCGCCGTCACCCTTGCTCGACGCCAAGACGCGCCGCGCCATGGGCGAGCAGGCGGTCGCGCTGGCCAAGGCCGTTGGCTACGATTCGGCCGGAACGGTCGAGTTCGTCGCCGGCCAGGACAAGAGCTTCTTTTTCCTTGAGATGAACACGCGCCTGCAGGTTGAGCATCCGGTCACGGAACTTGTGACCGGCATCGACCTGGTCGAGCAGATGATCCGGGTCGCCGCTGGTGAGCGGCTCGCGATCGCCCAGGACGAGGTCAAGCTTGAGGGCTGGGCGGTCGAGAGCCGCATCTATGCCGAGGATCCCTATCGCAGCTTCCTGCCCTCGATCGGCCGACTGACGCGCTATCGGCCGCCGGCGGAAGCCGTTCGCGACGACATCACCGTTCGCAACGATACGGGCGTCGTCGAGGGATCCGAAATCTCGATGTTCTACGACCCGATGATCGCCAAGCTCTGCACCCATGCGCCGACCCGGGCCGAGGCGATCGACGCCATGAGCGTGGCGCTGGATGACTTTGTCGTCGAGGGCATCCAGCACAATGTCCCGTTCCTGTCCGCGTTGATGGCGCATCCGCGCTGGCGCGAGGGGCGGTTGTCGACAGGCTTTATCGCCGAGGAATTCCCCGACGGATTCCAAGGGGTTGCGCCGGATTCTGCAACGCTGGCGCGCCTGGCCGCCGTGGCGCTGACGATGGAGATCCTGCGCAAGGACAGGCTTGACCGGTTGTCCGGCCGCCTTGGGCCGCATTCGGGCAACTGGCGCGAGAACTGGGTGGTGGCGATCGGCGGTACCACGGTGGAGCTCGCCAGCCCCGGCGGCATGGCTGCGATGCCGACCGCGGTCGAAATCCTGCTGCCGGGGGCCGATCAGCCGATCGCCGTCCTGTCGCACTGGGTGCCCGGCGATCCGGTCTGGGAAGGCGCCTTCGACGACGAGGCCTTTACCGTGCAGGTGCGGCCGGCGCTGTCTGGAACGCGGCTGCTCTATCGCGGCATCGATGTCGTGGCGCGGGTCATGACGCCCCGCATCGCCGCGCTCCATAGGCTGATGCCCGAGAAGAAGCCGGCTGACACTTCGAAGTTCCTCCTTTGCCCAATGCCGGGCCTGGTCGTCTCGGTTGCGGTCGAGGAAGGGCAGGAGGTCAAGGCCGGCGAAACGCTGGCGATCGTCGAGGCGATGAAGATGGAGAACGTCCTGCGCGCCGAACGGGACCTGACCGTGCAGCGCATTGCCGCCAAGCAGGGCGACAGCCTCGCGGTCGACGCTATCATTATGGAGTTCGCCTGATCTGAGGTGGCTGCTCAGTCGCCTTCGGCGGCCAGCAGGCTGTCGTTCTTGACGTTCATCTGATTGCCCCGCCACTCGAACCCGCTGCCGCTCACCGCCGCGATCCAGAGGACGGGCAGCGACAAATCGCGCAGCAGCCAGGCGAGCGGCGACCAACGCGAGCAATGCCAGCCGAGGCGCTTCGCCATCCATGCCTCGGCGCCGTACCAGACGATGGCGAGCGCGGGCGGGACCCAACCGGGCACGGAATCGGTCACGGCCAGCAGCGTCGCGAGCCCGATCGGCAACAGGCCACCCAGGAACAGTTCTATGCCGAACAGGGCCGGGAAGGTGACGCGCCGCAGCCGGGCCCAGCGCAACTGCCTGTGCCAGACCGCCTGCAGGGCGCGGGCGCCGAGCGGCTGCGTGAAGGGCTGCCGGACCAGACGGACGCGCTGGCTATTGGCCCGGATCGCCTTGGTGGCGGCCGCATCCTCGGCCGGATCGGCGGCGAGCGCCGCGATGCCGCCATGCCGGTCGAGGTTCTCCCGCCGCCAGAGCATCGATTTTCCCTGCGCGAAGCCCTGGCCGACGGCATCGGCCGCCAGCTGCCAGCGTGCCTGGTAGGTGTTCAGATAGGCGCATTCGAATTCGGCGCCGAGATTGTCCGGCTCGCTGCCAAGCGGCGGCGAGCAGACCAGTCCGCTCTCGCCATCCCAGCGTTCGAGCATGCGGTCGAGATAGTCCGGCGGCATCAGCACATTGCTGTCGGCCATGACGATCCATTCGTGCCGCGCCGCGATCCAGCCCTTGGCGAGATTGTTGAGCTTCGGATTGATGCTGATCCGGTCGTCGCCGACGAGCAGCCGGGCCGGTACCGAGGGATGCGCCGCTATCAGGCGGCGGATGACCGGGAGGACCGGATCCGAGCGGCTGGCCGCGCAGAAGACGAGTTCATAGTTCGGGTAATCGAGGGTGAAGCCGGAGCGGAGCGTTCGCTCGATGGCGTGCTCGATGCCGCAGACGGGCCGAAGGATGGTGATCCGCGGCCGTCCGTGCGGCCTGGCATCGCCGGCTTGCCCCCGGCCTCCGCGCAGCGTCACCAGGGCGATGCTGGCGAGATGGACGAGTAGCGCGACGAGGCAGAAGATCTGGGCGAGCAGGATACCGCTGCTCATGGCGAAACCGGATAGCTCGGGCGGGCTGTGGAGGCTGGCAAGGCGATATCGGCTCCCTCTTGCGACGGAGGGCACTGCGATTCGTGCCGCGCCGTTGCGACCCTCCTCGCGCAGCTGCATGACGTTCTGATGAAGGTGGGCCTTGGCGCTTGACGCTCCGGCCCGAAGCGCGCAAGTCGGGCCTCGTCGATCCCGAACCCATCACGGACTGCACTGATCCATGACTGTTGCCAAACTGACGGCGCTCGTCGATCTCGACGGGACACTCACCGACCCCTATCTGGGCATCAGCGCCTCGATCCTCCATGCGCTGGAGCAACTCGGTCAGCCTGCGCTGGACGAGCCGGCGTTGCGCGCCGCCATCGGTCCGCCGCTTGAAGGCACATTCGCGGCCCTGCTCGATGGCGACACGGTCCTGGCGAAGCAGGCGCTTGGCCATTACCGCGAGCGCTTCGGCAGCGTCGGGCTGTTCGAGAATGTCCTTTTTGAAGGCATTCCCGAAGCCCTCGGCAGCCTTCAGGCGGCTGGGGTCCAGATGTTCCTCGCCAGTTCCAAGCCGCGCGTCTTCTGCGAGCGCATCCTCGACCATTTCGAGCTGACGCCGTTCTTCACGACAGTGCACGGCTCCGAGTTGGATGGTCGCCTGGCCGAGAAGAACGATCTCGTCGCCCATATCCTTGAGGTCGAGGCGATCGACCCGGATCGGTGCGTGATGATTGGCGATCGTCGCTACGACATCGAGGGCGCACGAGCAAACCGCATCAAGGTCGCGGCGGTCGGCTGGGGCTATGGTACGGTGGAGGAGTTCGAGACGTTTCCACCCGACGCGATTGTGCCGCATGTCGCCGAACTCGCGCCGACGGTGCTGAGGCTGCTGCGCGGAGAGGTTTGATGGGTGTCCGCACCGTCCATGCGAGGATTTCTGGCCGCGTTCAGGGCGTCGGATACCGGGCCTGGGCGGCGGATGAGGCGGTGGCGCGGGGCTTGTCCGGCTGGGTCCGCAACCGCCGTGACGGTGCCGTGGAGGCGGTGTTCTCCGGCGAGGCGACGGTTGTCGACGCGATGCTCGCGGCCTGCTCGGCAGGGCCGCGGCTGGCGCGGGTAGACGCGGTCGATATCGAGGAGCGTAGCGAGGCCGAGACGGGCCCGTTCCAGGTTTTGCCCACGGCCTGAAATTGAGCTAGCGCCGCCGGCCTTCTCGCCGCATCAGGGGGAGGGCGGCGGCAGACTGGTCGTCCCGAACAATGTCTCGAATTCCCGGCGCATCACCGCGTCGACTTCGGGCATGGTGAAGATATGGCCGAGATCGGCCAGGCTGGTGACGCCGTGGCCATGCACGCCGCAGGGCACGATGCCGTCGAAATGCTCGAGCGTCGGCTCGACATTGATCGAGATGCCATGGAACGTCACCCAGCGACGGACGCGAATGCCGATCGCCGCGATCTTGTCTTCGGAACCCACGCCTTTGTCGGGGCGGCGCACCCAGACGCCAACGCGATCATCGCGCCGTTCGCCGCGGACGTTGAAGCCATCCAGCGTCTGGATGATCCATTGTTCCAGTGTCGCCACGAACAGGCGAAGGTCCTGCCGCCGCCGGTTCAGGTCAAGCATGACATAGGCCACGCGCTGGCCGGGGCCATGATAGGTGTACTGGCCGCCGCGCCCGGTCTGGAACACGGGAAAGCGGTCCGGCGCGATCAGGTCTTCTTCCTGGGCGCTGGTGCCGGCCGTGTAGAGCGGCGGGTGCTCGACGAGCCAGATCCGTTCGGCGGCCGTTCCGGCAGCGATGGCCGCGACCCGGGCCTCCATTTCAGCGACCGCGTCCGGATAGGCGACGGGCGCCTCTTCGATCACCCACTCGACGGGCGGGCTGCCATCTTTCGGCAGGAGGGAGGCATGGAGGTCATCGCGGAGGGTCATGGCGTCGCTCTGGACCGGCAGCGGCCGGTCATTCTGTGGTGTCGGTTCTCATGTCGGTCGATCTGGTCATAGCGCAAGGGCCGCCATTCTTCACCTGTCGGCGCGGGCTTGGCTTTCGCTGCTGCCTGTGGATGAATTCAAACAGTGTTCGAAGCCGCTTGTTTCGTCGAAGGTCATTTGCTACATCCCACCTCGCGCCGGTTCACACCGGCTTGGGTTTCGCGGTCGTGGCGGAATTGGTAGACGCGCAGCGTTGAGGTCGCTGTGCCGAAAGGCGTGGAAGTTCGAGTCTTCTCGACCGCACCAAACCCAAATGCAAAAATCCTCGCAAAACGGCGGCCCTCGGGCCGCTGTTTTTGTTTCTGGGTCAGGCTGGAACGGAAATGGACCGGTCCTGGTTCACTATGGACTTCGGTTCGCTCACGCGGAGCGGACCAAATCGCAACACTGGCGAGAATGCCGCGGGCGCCACCGTTTTTCCTTTGCCCGAACAAACTTGAGCGCTAAAGCTCGCGCAAAACCCTCCCTGAAATCTCCTGCACGCGTTCTTGAGGGGCCATGTCGGACGAGATGACCATCGAACGCGACGATCGCCCGGCGGATGGCATTCCGCCGCTGCGCGACGAGAACGATAACGTTTCCTCTGTTTTCCTCGATGCACTGAGCGCGTCGATCGAAAACGGCGATGCGGAACGCGCGCGGGCGCTGACCGAGGATCTGCACGAGTCGGATGTCGGTGCCATCCTCGAGGCGCTCGAACCCGACCAGCGTCCGGCCCTGATTCAGCTTCTCGGCGGTTCCTTCGACTTCACGGCGCTGACCGAGCTCGACGAGGCGGTACGCGTCGAGATTCTGGAGGAACTGCCGTCCGAGACGGTCGCCGAGGGTATGCGCGACCTGGATTCGGACGACGCCGTCTACATTCTGGAAGATCTCGACAAGGCCGATCAGGACGAGATTCTCGCCCAGATTCCGTCGGTCGAACGGCTGGCGCTGAAGCGCGGCCTTGATTATCCGGAAGACAGCGCCGGCCGGCGCATGCAGACCGAGTTCATCGCCGTGCCGCCGTTCTGGACGGTCGGACAGACGATCGACTACATGCGCGAGGCGCAGGACCTGCCGGAGGAATTCCACGAGGTCTTCGTCATCGACCCGGGCTATCACCTGCTCGGCACGGTGTCGCTCAACCGGCTTCTGCGCACCAAGCGCCCGGTGAAGATCGCCGAACTCGTCAGTGAGGCGCGCCATCTGGTGCGCGCCACCGCCGACCAGGAAGAAGCGGCGCGGATGTTCCAGCGCTACAACCTGATCTCGGCCGCCGTCGTCGATGAGTCGGACCGTCTGGTTGGCCTCCTGACCATCGACGACATCGTCGACGTCATCCAGGAGGAGGCGGACGAGGACATCAAGCGCCTCGGCGGCGTCGGCGACGAAGAGGTTTCCGACAAGGTGTGGTCGATCGCCAGGAGCCGGTTTCCCTGGCTCTTCATCAACCTCGTCACCGCCGTGCTTGCGTCGTTCGTCATCGGCCTCTTCGAGGACCAGCTGCAGAAGATGGTGGCGCTCGCCGTGCTGATGCCGATCGTCGCCAGCCAGGGCGGCAATGCTGGTACGCAGACCATGACGGTGGCTGTCCGCGCCATCGCTATGCGCGAACTCGGCCCCCACAACGTTCTGCGCGTCATCGGCCGTGAACTCGTGGTCGGTATCTTCAACGGCTTCCTGTTCGCCGCGATCGTCGGCACCATGGCCGTCTACCGCTTCGGCATTCTCGATCTCGGCTTCGTCATCGCCGCGGCGATGGTGATCAACCTGATCGCCGCGGCGCTCGGCGGCATCCTGATCCCGCTGACGCTCAACCGGCTGAAGATCGATCCGGCCATCGCGTCGAGTTCCTTCGTGACGACGATCACCGACGTGGTGGGCTTCTTCTCATTCCTCGGCTTCGCCGCCCTCTGGTTCGGGCTGAACTAGTTTCGGCGTCGGGTGGCCGCGGCGTTAGCGGTTCGCAAGGCCGTGTCACGCGGACGTGACGGGGCTTTCGCGCGTGTCGCGCCATGTTTCCCAATTGGACAAAATGTGACCGCTCTCTGTCGGCGAATGATCGACTTTGAGCGAGAATTCGTTAGACCGATGCCAGCGAAGCGCACTGCTTCGCCGATAGGTCGGAATGCAGGAAGAGACAGGATTGACCACGAGCGAGATCAGGACCGGCGTCATCGGACTCGGGTATTTCGGTTCCTTCCATGCGCGGCAGCATGCTGCCAATCCGAAAGGCCGGCTGGCTGCCGTGGTCGATGCCGATCGCGCCCGCGCCGAGGCGGTCGGCGCCCAGTATGGCGCGGTGGCGCTCACCGATCACCGTGAGCTGATCGGCAAGATCGACGCCGTGTCGATCACCGTGCCGACGTCGCTCCACCATGCCGTCGCGGCTGACTTCATCGATGCCGGCGTGCATGTCCTGATCGAGAAACCCATCTGCGATACGGCGGAATCGGCGCGGGATCTGATTGCGCGGGCCGAGGCCAAGGGCGTGGTCCTGCAGATCGGGCATATCGAGCGTTTCTCGCCGGTCTTCGGGCTTCTGCGCGAGAAGGTCCGCACGCCGCTGACCGTCGAATGCACGCGGATCGGACCGTGGAAGGGCAGGGCCATCGACGTCGATGTCGTGCTCGACCTGATGATCCACGATATCGATCTGGTGCTGGCGCTGGTGCGCTCAGAGGTCGTCGCCGTCGAGGCGATGGGGTCGCCCGTGCTGGCGCCGACCAATGATTTCGCCCTGGCGCAACTGCGCTTTGCCAACGGCACCGTCGCCCACCTGTCGGCGAGCCGGATCGCCGATCGCTCGGAGCGCACGATCAAGGTGGTCGAACCGGGGCGTTACTGGTCGGCGGATCTGGCGTCGCGGACCGTCACTTCTTTCCCGCGCGGCCATGCCGTGCTGGCTCACGACGAGATCGCCGTCCCGCCGAGCGACAATCTCGCGCTCGAAATCGACTCGTTTCTCGATTCCGTCGCCGGCCTGCGCCGGCCCGTCGTCGACGGCAAGGCCGGGCTCGACGCCCTGCTGGTCGCCGACATGATCATTCAGCATATCGGGCAGGGGAAGCTCACCGCTTCGTCCGTCCTCATTGGAGATTCGCACTAATGGCGTCCCCCTCCCATCCCGCCGTTGCGGCCGCGGCCGATCGCATCGGATTTTTTGATCTGCAGCGCCAGCAGCGCCGGATCCACGATGATGTGCGCGCCCGCATGGACGCTGTGCTGGTGCATGGTCAGTTCATCCTCGGCCCGGAGGTCTCTGAGCTGGAGGCCAAGCTCGCGGCCTTTGCCGGCGTGCCGCATGCGATCGCCGTATCGAGCGGTCGCGATGCCTTGATGATCGGCCTGATGGCGCTTGGCATCGGTCCGGGCGACGCTGTCTTCGTTCCGGCCTTCACCTTCGCCGCGACGGCGGGCGCGGTCTGCTCGATCAATGCGACGCCGATCTTCGTCGATGTCGATGCCGAGACCCGCAACATGGATCCGGTCGATCTCGAGCGCGCCATCGACGAGGTGATCGCCGCCGGTGAGCTGAAGCCGCGGGTCGTCATGCCGGTCGATCTCTACGGCCTGCCGGCGGACTACGAGGCGATCGGCAAGATCGCCGCCAAGCACGACATGACCGTGTTCTCGGATGCAGCGCAGAGCTTTGGCGGCCGCTCCGGCAACAGCCGCGTCGGCGGCATGGCGCCGATCTCGGCGACGAGCTTCTATCCGACCAAGCCGCTCGGCTGCTACGGCGACGGTGGCGCGATCCTGACCGACAGCGACGTGCTCGCCGAGGCCGTGCGCACGCTGCGCTCGCATGGCCGCCAGGGGACCGGCGATGTCGCGGTCAGGAACGGCATCACCGGCCGTCTGGACACGCTGCAGGCCGCCGTTCTGCTCTCGAAGCTGACGATCTTCGAGCAAGAACTCGAGCGTCGTGACCAGATCGCCCGGCGTTATGATACAGCGCTTGCCGGCAAGGTCGGCGTGCAAAAGCGTCCTGCCGGCTATTTCAGCGCCAACGCGATCTACACGATCACCGTGCCGAACCGCGACGGCCTGAAGGCGGAGCTGGATGCACGCGGCATCGGCAATGCGTTCTTCTACCGGTTGGCGCTGCATCAGCATCCGGCGTTCGCCGAAGCCCCGCAGCGTCCGCTTTCCGTGTCGGAGACGCTGGCGGATACCGTCATCAGCCTGCCGATGCATCCGGACCTGACCGACGCGGAAGTCGAACGCGTCATCGACGCTGTGCTCGACTTCGTGGGCTGATTTACCGCGCATGCGAGAATGCCGCATGCTTCCTTAACGGCTTTGTCGTATCAGGGCTCCTCAGGCTGAATGGCCGGCTGGGGAGCCCTTTTCGCATGTCGCTCGACGTTCCGACACTTCTCGTCGTGTTGGCGCTCATGTGTCAGATCGCGGCCTTGTCGTTCATCGGAGCCTGGGTCCGGCGCAGGCCGGAACGGCATGTCATCCTCTGGGCGTCGGCGCTGGAACTGGCGGCCGTCAGTTGCGTGCTATTGCTGCTACGCAACCGGATCCCCGATCTTTTTTCGATCGATCTCGCCAATGCGTGCTCGCTGCTGGCACTCGGTCTGGCCTGGAACGGTTCGCGCGCCTTCAACAGCCGGCCGGTGCGGTGGCTGCCAGCCCTTGCAGCTCCTGCCATCTGGCTGATCCTGATGCGCGATCCGTCGATCGCGCAGTCGCTGCCGCTCCGCATCACCGTGATCTCCCTATTGAGCGGCGTCCTCTCGCTGGCAATCGCCTGGGAAAGCTGGGTCAAGGCAAAGGACACGCTGTTCTGGCGCGGCCCTTTCGCTCTCATTCCGATCGTCCACGTCGTGTTCCTGTCTGTCCGGAGCGCCGTCGCGCTTGAGGTGGACCTGCCCGCCGATCTGCTCCAAGGGGGTGTCCTGCTCGGCGTCAGCATTCTGGAGCCGATCCTGATGATGTTCGCCGCGACGATCATCGGATTGCTGATGATCGACGAGCGACTGAAGAATGTCTTGAAGCAGGCGGCATCCACCGATGGATTGACCGGGCTCCTGAACCACGGCGCATTCATGGATCGGGCGAGGGCCCGGGCCGCGAATGTCCAAAGGGCAGAGTCCGCGACCATGCTGCTGTTCGACCTCGATCGCTTCAAGCAGCTCAATGATCGGCACGGCCACGCGGCAGGCGATGCGGCACTGAAATGCTTCGCCGGATTGTTGCATCGAAGTGTCGGGGGATCGGAGCTTGTCGGGCGCGTCGGTGGCGAGGAATTCGCAGCTCTTCTGGTCGGCGTCGATACCGGGGAGGGGTGGCAGCTGGCGGAACGCGTCCGCCGTGACCTCGCGGCGCAGCCCATCCTGCATGGCGGGCGTGGCATTGCCGTGACGGTCAGCGTGGGCGTCGCCGCTGCCGAGGGGCCGGATGTCGACTTCGAGCGCCTCATGATGGCCGCCGATGAGGCGCTCTATTCGGCCAAGCGCGGCGGGCGGGACCTCGTCTTTCAGGCGGCAAGCTGAGCTTGACGCTGTCATCGCAGCACCGGATGGTGACGGCCAGATCCCCGAGGAGAAGACCCATGCTCACCGTCACGGCGCACGGCGCCACCTTGCCGGCTATCGGCCTTGGCACATGGCAGCTCAACGGCGAGACGGCCAGCGCTGCCGTGGCAGCCGCCATAGAAGCGGGCTACCGCCACATCGACACGGCGATCGGCTATGGCAACGAGACGGAGGTAGGCGAAGGGCTGCGCCGCACCGGAGTGGCGCGCGACCAGATCTTCCTGACCTCGAAAATTCCGCCCGAGCAGCTCGGCGCCGACGACATGATGCGGGCGGCCGAGGCCAGCCTCCGGCGCCTGCGGGTGGACCAGCTCGATCTCCTGCTCATCCATTGGCCGAGCCGGACCCTGACCGCGGCCGAGACGATCCGCTCGCTCAACCGCGTCAAGCAGCGCGGCCTCGCCCGGCATATCGGCGTCTCGAACTATACCGTCCGTCTGCTCGATGAGGCCTGGGCGGCGACCGAGGAACCGATCGCCGTCAATCAGTGCGAGCACCATCCCTACCTGGACCAGAGCAAGCTGCGCGCCGCCACGGAACGGCACGGCACCGCCTTCGTCGCCTATTGCCCGCTCGGCCGTGCTGAGGCCCTGGATGAACCGGTGATCAAGGACATCGCCGGCCGCCTCGGCCGCGCGCCGGCGCAGATCGTGCTGCGCTGGCAGATCCAGAAGGGATGCGTTGCTATCCCGAAGAGTGCGCACCCGGCCCGCATTCGCCAGAATCTCGATATCGACGGCTTCGAATTGGCGGCCGCCGATATGGACGCGATCGACGCGCTCCGCACAGATGGCAGCCGGATCTGCGATTCAGCCTTCTCGCCCGATTGGGACTAAGGGGCGACGCGTGTTCTTCTATGCAGCCAAGTTGATCTGGTTCCTGATGCAGCCGTCCGCCGCCCTGCTGATCGCCCTGGCCGGCGGCCTGCTGGCGATCGCTTTCGGCAGCCTCAAGATCGGGACGTTTCTGGTTGTGCTCGCGACGATCGGCCTGCTGCTGGCAGGCTTTTCTCCGCTCGGACCGGCGCTGCTGTTGCCGCTGGAAGAGCGCTTCCAGCGGGCGGAGCCGGTTGGCCCGGTCACCGGTATCATCGTGCTGGGTGGCGGCATCGACCAGCATGTCGGTGAGGTCCGGCAGATTGTCGAGCTCAGCGATGCCGGCGACCGGATGACTGAGGCGGTCGCGCTGGCGCAGCGTTTTCCGGAGGCGAGGGTCGTCTTTTCCGGCGGCTCGGCCGAGATCGTGTCGGATGGCTATACCGAAGGGGCGGCCGCTCGCCGCTTCTTCCGCGCCATGGGGCTCGACGATTCCCGTGTGACGATCGAGGAGGTCAGTCGCAATACGGCGGAGAATGCGCGCTTTACTGCGGCGATGGTGGATGCGACGCCGGGTGAGACCTGGCTTTTGGTCACCTCGGCCTTTCACATGCCGCGCGCCATGGGCAGCTTCCGGGCCGCCGGCTGGTCGCCGATGCCCTGGCCGACGGACTACCGCACGCGTGGGGCGATGGATCTCTACCGCCCGATCCTGCGGCCGTCGCACGGGCTGACGCTCGTCGATCTCGCGGCCAAGGAGTGGATCGGCCTTGTCGCCTATCGCATGACGGGGCGTACGGACACGCTCTATCCGGCGCCTGACGCCGGCGCTGGATCCTAAGGTCGGGCGAGCGCGGCGCCGGCTACGGTGCTTCGCCGGTCTCCGGGGCTTTGGTCGTCGCGACGGGGGCGCCTATACGGTAGACGCCCTTGAAATCATGCGGATCGACGGGACGGCCCTTGCGCAGGATCGCGACCTTGCCCTCGTCGGCGAGACGGATCGCGACGGCGCGGATCGGCACCATCAGCAGGCGCCAGACCTTTTCGTCGGGACCGGCGACGGCGCGCGCCAGCTCCGTCGGATCGACGCTCTTGCCGGCGGGCAAGGCGGCGAGCAGATCGAGCAAGGTCGATTGGATCTGCTCGTGACTGACTTTCATGATTGTCCCTGACGTGATGCTTCGATGACGATCTTGGCGGAATCCGAGAAGAACTGGCGATGCAGCTGCACGCCGGCGACGACGAGCGTCGTGACGATCAGCGTCCAGCCGTTCACGAACCAGCCCAGATAGCCGATCGAGAAGAAGAAGGCGCGGAGGCCGTGGTTGAAATGACGGCCGGCGGTGATGGTGAAGACAGCCGCCCGTTCGGCCGCCGCGATCGTCTCCGCCTCGCCGGCATGTGCGGCCGTCGGCGTGGCGCCGATCAGGATCGAGGCATAGTTGAACAGGCGGTACGACCAGCCGAACTTGAAGAAGGCGTAGCCGAAGATCAGCATCAGGCCGATCACCTTGGCTTCGAACAGGCCCTTCGGAACGGTCTCGACAAGCGCCAGATCGCGCATCACGCCATAGACGTGATCGGTGGCGTTCAGGAGCGCGAAGCAGCCGCCGATCGCCAGCAGCGACGTCGAGGCGAAGAAGGCGGTGCCATTCTGCAATCCGCTCATGATGCCGGTATCGATCATGCGCAGGTCGCGGTGCATCATGGTCCGCATCCATTGCCGGCGCTGGATGTCCATTGCTGAGGACAGGGTCCTGCCAGTACCGGCCATGCGGGACAGGATGACCGAATAGAGGATCCAGGCGCCGACGAAGACGATGATGGCGATGGTGTCGATCGGGGGAATCTCGATCACGTCTGCGGCGCTCCCGGCCCTTGCCATGCGTTAGGGCGCAATCGTGCCAAACCAGCGAGCCGGCGGCAACACACGCCCATCAGCGCGGCGAAAGCAACTTGGCGATCTGCTTGCGAAAGATCACGGTGACAACGATGACCACCAGACCGAGCGCGCCGAAGATCGGTTCGCGCGTGATCATGCCGGCCGCCGTCAGCACGAGACAGGCGATGATGCCGCTCATCGCCACGCGGCTCGCCTTGGTGTCGAGAGTGGGCTTTTCGTCGATCATCTTGGCCTCGTGATGCGATGTGGTGAAGCGGTTGTCCGGCCCGTCGCGAGGAAGGGCGCGCGGCCGAACGGGGGCAGTCTATGTCACGCCGCGTCGCCTACGCCATGCTTTCGCGGCGAGGCCGGAACGCCTATGGTGGCGCCGGCGTGGCATCCAGACAGGCTCATAGGCCAGTCCGCAGCCGAGCGCCAATTCATCCTTGTGGAAAAATCGCCGCGGCGCCTGCCGCCCGCCGGCGCGAGGACTAGTGTTCAGGCATGGCCCTTCATCTCATCAAGCTCTGTGTCGGCGTCGAATCGATCGAGCAACTGACCGGCTGGATCTCCGACGACATCGCTCGTCAGCGCGGGATGGGCATGGAGCCGGAAGACACCCACACCACCCGTATGATGCCGAAGCGGATTCCCGAGATTCTCGATGGGGGTTCGCTCTACTGGGTCATCAAGGGCCAGATCCAGGCGCGTCAGCGCATCCTCGATCTGCAGGCCGTGGTCGGTTCGGACAATATCCAGCGCTGCCGCATCGTGTTCGATCCGGAGGTGGTGCCGACGGAATGGCAACCGAAGCGGCCGTTCCAGGGCTGGCGCTATCTGCTGCCGAAGGATGCGCCGCGCGATCTGGCGGCGATCGGCGGCAGCGCGGGCGACGAATTGCCGTCGGCGCTGAAGGCCGAACTCGCCGAGCTCGGCCTCTTATGAGCGCCTGCCGCGCCGCCGCTGCTCTTCCTGTGTGCTAGACGGCGATGTTGTCGATCAGGCGGGTCTTGCCGAGCCAGGCCGCGACCAGCATGCGGCGGGGCTCTGCAGCACTGCCGTCGAGCTCTGCGAGGGTATCTGCGTTGCGCACCACCAGATAGTCGACCCGGAAGCCCGCCGCCTCGAGCGCCACGCGCCCCTCTGAGAGCGCTGGCTCTATGGCCGCGCCGGCCTGAATCTCGCCCGCCGCCTTGCGCATGACGCGGGAAATCGTCGTCGCAAGCTGCCGCTCCTCGGCCGAGAGATAGGCGTTGCGCGAGGAGAGGGCGAGACCGTCCGGTTCGCGGATGGTCGGCAGGCCGACGATCTCGGTCGGCAAGCGCAGATCGCGGGCCATCTGCCGAAGGACCATCAGCTGCTGGTAGTCCTTCTCGCCGAACAGGGCGACGTCCGGGAAGCCGGCGATCAGCAGCTTGGAAACGACGGTCGCGACGCCGGAGAAAAAGTGCGGTCGGAAGTCGGTTTCGAGGCCGACCGCAGGTCCTGCGAGCGAGACCGTCGTCGCATAGCCGGCCGGGTACATCTCGTTGGCGTTGGGGGCGAACACCGCCTCGACGCCGATCTCGGTAAGCTTCGCGACGTCACCGGCCTCCGTGCGCGGATAGGAGCCGAAATCCTCGTTCGGCGCGAACTGCGTCGGATTGACGAAGATGGTGACGATCACGCGGTCGGCGCGCTCGCGCGCGGCGCGCACCAATTCGAGATGTCCGCTGTGCAGCGCGCCCATGGTCGGCACCATGCCGACGCGAAGGCCGTCTCGTCGCCATGCGGCAACGGCGGCGCGCAGGTCGTCAACGGTGCGGTAGATGGTCGGGCTGGCAGGCATGGCGTGTCCTCATTGCGCGCGATGCACGGGGCGTCGTGGCGCTGCCGCGCGGGCGGCGACTCCGAACCGTGCTGCGACGGTCTAGCAAATCACCTGCGTGTCAGCCATTGCGGCGACCGGGTGTTCGCCCCAATAGAGAGAACGGCCTCAGGGAATCGGCCGGTTGGGAGCGACTATGGGTTTGATTATCCCGTTTCTGGGCGTGATCGCGGTGTCGATCGGCATCGCCTTCCTGTTCGGTGGCGAAAGGGGAGCCGAGGCGATGGGGCGGGCCGCGCGGCGCGGTATCGCCGGGGCGCTGATTTCAACGGGGGCGGCCGCGGCGTTGACCGGCCGGCTGGGGCTCGGCATTCCGCTGCTGGCGGTCGGGCTCTGGATGCTGAAGCCGAAATTTCTCGACAACAAGCCGTGGATCGCCAACGGCCAGGTCCTGCGGGGCCGGTTTGCCGGGCGGGCGCTCGACTCACTCGACCGGGCGGAGCTTGTCGCGCTCTATGGCCAGGTCGCGGGCAGGGCCCGCGACCGAGCTCTATTCGAAGCTTATCTCGACCGCCGAATTCCCGGTTGGCGTGAAAACGTCGAGGGTGACCCGGCAGGCCGGTCGCGCGGCGCGGCGCGCTCGGGCGCCATGACACATGAGCAGGCCTACGAGATCCTTGGCCTTTCGGCCGGCGCTTCCGAGGCCGAAATCAGAGCGGCCTACCGACGGCTGATGAAGCGCGTCCACCCCGACCAGGGAGGATCGACGTTCTTGGCCGCCCAAATCAACGAGGCGAAGGAAAGACTCCTCGGCGGACATCGCTAGCTCCCAGACGCGGATACAAGAAAGGAGGGCGAAACTCTCACGAGTGACCAGCCGTTACTGACGGATGGCAAGGCAGGAAACATCCCGCTTGGTCAGGTAAGCGCACGCGGCGCGGGCCTGATCCTTGTTGTCGAACCCGGCAAAGCGGGCCCGATAGAAGGTCGACTGACCCTTGGCGACCGGCTCCACGCTGGGCGTGGCGTCGGCGAGCACCTTGCCGCCCTTGGACTTGGCCCGGTCGATCATTTCGCGGGCGCCATCTTCGCTCGGTGCGGCGGCGATCTGGATCTTCCAGCCGTCGGCGATGTCGACGGAAGATGCGGCCTGCGCAGCGATGCTGCCGGTCACGCCGTCTTCATCGCTGTCGGCAGTCGGAACCGGCTGGATGATCGACGCGGTCTTGACGATCGGGCGGGCGACTTCCTTGCCGGACGGCCCCTGCTGGAACACCATGCGCGGACCCGCCGGCTCGGTCGGCTCGGCGGCGTAGGCCTGGATCGGAACGGCATCGTTGAGAGCGACGGCCACAGGAGCGGGCTGCGGCGCAGGAGCGCGCGCCGGCACCGGGGCTGGGGCGGCTTCGATCAGCGAGGCAACGGACTGCGCTGCTGCGGCGCGCTGCGGCCGCGCGGCGGGAACCGGAGCCGGAGCGGGCGCCGCCTCGGCAACTTCGATCTCGTCGTCGATCACCGGAGCCTTCTGGTTGCGGGCGAAGACGGATCCCTTGGCCGGGCCCGCATAGGCGACCGGCAGGTACTTCTCCAGGAGATTGGCCATCTGCTTGTCGCGCGCCGCACCCGAGGCGCCGCCGATGACGGTGGCGACCAGCGCGCGATTGTTGCGCTTGACGGAGGATACGAGGTTGAAGCCCGATGCGTTGGTATAGCCGGTCTTGATGCCGTCGACGCCCTGGACGCGGCCGAGCAGCCGGTTGTGGCCCCGGATCTCGCGGCCGTTATAGACGAAGCTCTTCGTCGCGAAATACTTGTAATAGCGCGGATAGCGCTCCTGCAGGGCGCGGCCGAGCGTGGCCATGTCGCGCGCCGTCGACCACTGCTGGTTGTTCGGCAGGCCGGAGGCATTGCGGAAGGTGGTGCGGCTCATGCCGATCGAGCGCGCCTGCTGCGTCATCCGCTTTGCAAAGGCGGCTTCGGAGCCGGAGATATGCTCGGCGATGACCACGGCGGCGTCATTGGCGGAACGGGTGATGAGGCCGAGCATGGCATCGCGAACCGCGACCGTCGAACCGGGCTTGAGACCAAGCTTGGTCGGCGACTGGCGCGACGCGAACTGGGAAACCTTCATGCGCGTCGAGAGCGACATCCGGCCCGCCTCGAGCTCGCCGAAGAGGACGTAAAGCGTCATCATCTTGGTGAGCGAGGCCGGCCGACGCAGCGCGTCGGGCTCCTTCGAATAGAGCACTTTGCCGGTCTTGGCGTCGACGACGATGGAAGAACTGGGGGCGGCGCTGGCCTGGACGGTGAGGGCCGTCAACGAAATGCCGGCAACCAAAAGGCCAGTCAATGCGTTCCGGATCGAGCGGGCGCAATGCCGACCGAGGGGGTTCAGGCCCATCAACATTTTGACTGAATTCTCCGCGTCTCGCAGAACCGGAGCGTGAACCCCGGCAGTGCCCATTCCCAACTGACCGCAAGACCCGCACTTTTTTGAGGCAAGCACGGAATTCCTTGCTGGGAAGGTTAATGCCGGGGCCGGAACATGGCCGTCGACACGGAGCTTCCCCGCAGGTTCCCTTGCCTGCGCCAAGGAAAATGCCGCACTGCGAGTGCTGTGCTGCTCTTCGGTCTGGGTTTGGAAGTTAAGGAAACGCCGTTACGAAACCGTAAAAATTGGCGAAGGGTGAATGTCCTGATTTGGGGCGTCCTCGTCGGAGTGGCCGTATTGCAGCTGCTCAGTCGTATTGTGCATCGCAGCATTTTTCTTGACATTCCGCCGGAAATGCCGGAATTTGGCATCAGTTGAGCCGGCTATGGCGCCAGCTCGGGCGTGGAGGGTAACTCTGTGATCAATGACTTTGACGGCATGCAGCAGGCGAGCAGGGAAAGCATCGATCTGGCCATGAAGAGCTTCGGCTCGTTCAGTCAGGGGCTCCAGGCCATCGCCGTCGAGGCGGCCGACTACTCGAAGAAGAGCTTCGAGAGCGGCTCCGCAGCGATCGAGAAGATCATGTCGTCGACCAGCGTCGAAAAGGTCGTCGAGGCGCAGACCGAGTTTGTGAAGTCCGCCTATGAGGGCTATTTCGGCGAAATGTCGAAGCTCGGCGCGATGATGACCGAGACGACGAAGGACGCCTTCAAGCCGTTCGAAGGGCTTTTCGGCAAGTTCCCGAAGTAAGCTGCCCGACGCATTCGCTTTTTTCGAAGCCCGGCCATGTGCCGGGCTTTTTGCTATCGGCACGGACGCCGAGCTGACTCCGGCGACGGGATTATCCCATGTCCTCGGGCAATGTGCCGTAGCGGACGAGCGTGACCGGCTCGCCGTAATCGCCCATTTCGGTGTCGGCGGCAATCTGGAAGGCGATCACGCCGGCCCGCGAGGCGGACAGCTTCTCCGCTCGCATTCGCGCGTTTTCGACCGATGTAGCGGCGATCGCCGGCTCGGCCTCTAGCTTGCCGCGCTTGTTCAACCGGAAGGGCTGAACAATGAATTGGGTCGTGACGGCCATGCGCGCTCCAGGGAATTCGGGTCGAACTCGCGGAAATGGCGCGGCCTGATCCGCCTTGGGATGCTGACCGCCCGATCACCGATGTCCGAACGACAAGATTCGTACCGGCCGATCCATAGCACCGATCGGGACTTCGCAGCGTCCGAACGATGCTTTCTCCCTGCGTTGCCGGTGGAGCCCGGGCTTGATGCTAGGGGTGGTGTCTGTCGATCGTGCGCTGTCGCGCGGTTGCCGCGGCGTCGCGCGTCGTGCGCCGGCCTACTTCCATCCCCGGACTGCCTACCCATATAGAGTTCAACACCTCTCCCGCCTGCCTAGCGCGCGGCAGTGCGGAATGCTCGAAATGAGCGATTGCGCTGCAACGGAAATCTCGGCAGGATTCCGTTTTAGCGACGTACTGATCGAACCCTATGAGCAAAGAAACTCGTCGACCCGATGATGGCGATAACGATGTCGGCGTCGCCACCAAAACACGGCCGAAGACAAAGCGGCCCAATTTGTATCGCGTTCTGCTCTTGAACGACGACTACACGCCGATGGAATTCGTCGTGCATGTGGTCGAACGGTTCTTCAACAAGAACCGTGAAGAGGCGACGCAGATCATGCTGCATGTGCATCAGCATGGTGTGGGGGAGTGTGGTGTCTTCACCTATGAAGTGGCCGAGACCAAGGTCACCCAGGTGATGGATTTCGCGCGCAAACACCAACATCCGCTGCAATGCGTGATGGAAAGGAAGTGAGGTCCTAACGTGCCGTCATTCTCCCGCAGCCTCGAAAAGGCCCTCCACCAGGCGCTCGCTCTCGCAAACGAGCGGCACCAGGAATACGCGACCCTCGAACACCTGCTGCTGGCGCTGATCGATGATCAGGACGCCGCCGCCGTCATGCGCGCCTGCAATGTCGACCTCGACATGCTGAAGCGCAGCCTGGTCGACTACATCGATACCGAACTCGCCAATCTGGCGCACGGCCCCGATGAGGATTCCAAGCCGACCGCCGGCTTCCAGCGCGTGATCCAGCGCGCGGTCATCCACGTCCAGTCGTCCGGCCGCGAGGAAGTCACCGGCGCCAACGTGCTCGTCGCCATCTTCGCCGAGCGCGAAAGCCATGCCGCCTACTTCCTGCAGGAGCAGGACATGACCCGCTACGACGCGGTCAACTACATCTCGCACGGCATCGCCAAGCGGGCCGGCATGAGCGAAAGCCGGCCGGTGCGCGGCGTCGACGACGACGCGGCGACGGTCGACAGCCGTGAGGAA
This sequence comes from Kaistia granuli DSM 23481, assembly GCF_000380505.1. Classification (GTDB taxonomy): domain Bacteria; phylum Pseudomonadota; class Alphaproteobacteria; order Rhizobiales; family Kaistiaceae; genus Kaistia; species Kaistia granuli. Next base: position 52,157 of record NZ_AQYH01000018.1, read on the forward strand.
AACAAGAAGAAGGCTGATGCGCTCGACGCTTACTGCATCAACCTCAACGACAAGGCGAAGAAGGGCAAGATCGACCCGCTGATCGGCCGCGACATTGAAATTGCCCGGACGATCCAGGTCCTTTGCCGCCGTCAGAAGAACAACCCGCTCTTCGTCGGCGACCCCGGCGTCGGCAAGACGGCGATCGCCGAGGGTCTGGCCAAGCGGATCGTCGAGGGCGACGTTCCCGACGTTCTGGCAGGCTCGACCATCTTCTCGCTCGACATGGGCACGCTGCTCGCCGGCACCCGCTATCGGGGTGACTTCGAGGAGCGGCTGAAGCAGGTCGTCAAGGAGATCGAGGAGTATCCAGGCTCGATCCTGTTCATCGACGAGATCCACACCGTCATCGGTGCGGGCGCGACGTCGGGCGGCGCGATGGACGCGTCGAACCTGCTGAAGCCGGCACTGGCGGGCGGTGCGATCCGCTGCATCGGCTCGACCACCTACAAGGAATACCGTCAGTTCTTCGAGAAGGACCGGGCGCTCGTCCGGCGCTTCCAGAAGATCGACGTCAACGAACCGACCATTCCCGACGCGATCGAGATCCTGAAGGGGCTGAAGCCCTATTTCGAGGATTTCCATCGGGTTCGCTACACCAACGAGGCGATCAAGTCGGCGGTCGAGCTATCGGCCCGCTACATCCATGACCGCAAGCTGCCGGACAAGGCGATCGACGTGATCGACGAGACCGGTGCCTCGCAGATGCTGGTGCCGGAGAACCGCCGCAAGAAGACGATCGGCGTCAAGGAGATCGAGGATACGATCGCCACCATGGCGCGGATCCCGCCGAAGACGGTGTCGAAGGACGACCAGGAAGTGCTGAAGAGCCTGGAGGCGACGCTGAAGCGCGTCGTCTACGGGCAGGACAGCGCCATCGCCCAGGTCACCTCGGCGATCAAGCTGGCGCGTGCGGGCCTCCGCGAACCGGAGAAGCCGATCGGCTCCTACCTGTTCGCCGGACCGACGGGCGTCGGCAAGACGGAAGTCGCCAAGCAGCTGGCCGCCAGCCTCGGCGTCGAGCTGATCCGCTTCGACATGTCGGAATATATGGAGCGCCACACGGTCTCGCGGCTGATCGGCGCGCCTCCGGGCTATGTCGGCTTCGACCAGGGCGGTCTTCTGACCGACGGCGTCGACCAGCATCCGCATTGCGTGCTGCTGCTCGACGAGATCGAGAAGGCGCATCCGGACCTGTTCAACATCCTGTTGCAGGTGATGGATCACGGCAAGCTGACCGACCACAATGGCAAGCAGGTCGATTTCAGGAACGTCATCCTGATCATGACCACCAATGCCGGCGCGGCGGATCTGGCCAAGCCTGCGATCGGCTTCAAGAGTTCGGCCCGTGATTCCGACGACCAGGAGGCGATCAACCGCCTGTTCGCGCCGGAGTTCCGCAACCGTCTCGACGCGATCGTGCAGTTCGGCAATCTGCCGATCGAGGTCGTGCACAATGTCGTGCAGAAGTTCGTGCTTCAGCTCGAGGCGCAGCTGGCCGATCGCGGCGTCACCTTCGATCTCTCGCCCGAGGCGGTCGATTGGCTGGCGCACAAGGGTTACGATCGCCAGATGGGCGCGCGTCCGCTTGGCCGTGTGATCCAGCAGTACATCAAGCAGCCGCTGGCTGACGAGGTGCTGTTCGGCAAGCTCCGCAAGGGCGGCACGGTCAAGGTCACGGTCGAGACTAGGGAGAACGGCGAAACCGAGCTGCATCTCGAGCCGATCGAGGACGGACCGGTAACGCCGAAGCCGGAGCCGGAAGAACCGAAGGCGAAGGCCAAGCCGCGTCGCAAGGCGGCGAGCGCCACGGCCAAGAAGGCGGTGGCCGAGAAGCCGCCGACCTCGCCGAAGCGCGGAGGTCTGGTGCCGAAGGTGCCGCTGAAGACGGAGTGATCCGTTCAGCCCAAACGAAATGAAACGAGGCGCAGAGATGCGCCTCGCTTTTTTTTGGGGGGGGGCGTTCAGGCCCTATGCAGGAACGATGCGGCCGCGGCCAGCTTGTCCGGATTGCGCATGATGTAGATCGCGACGATACGGCCGTTCTCGATCTCGAGCGCCGTCGTCTGGACGAGGCCCTTGTCGTCGGCCGAGACATAACCGGGCAGACCGTTGATCCAGAGCGGCCCAGACCACGCCTGGAAGGCCTCCGGCCCGTGCTTCTGCGCGACGCCGGCGAAGAAGCGGCTGATCCGGTCGGCGCCGTGAATCACGTTGAGCGTTGCGATCCGCTTGCCGCCGCCATCGCTGTGCATCCGCGCGGCCTCGGCCAAGAGGTCGCGCAGCCGGGAGGCGTCGCCGCTGCCGATCGCCGCGAAGAACGCGGTCGTGACGTGAGCCGCTTCGTCGGGGTCGACCTCGAACCGGCGACGACCCTCGCCGACATGGCCGCGGGCGCGAACCAGCAGTTGGCGGCAGGCCGCCTCGTTGCGGTCGATCGCGCCGGCGATCTCGCCGAAGCCGATATCGAACAGGTCGTGCAGGATGAAGACGGCGCGCTCCAGCGGCGACAGCCGCTCCAGCGCCAGCATCAATGCGACCGGCGCGTCGATGCGTTCTTCGACAGCCAGCGTCGGATCGCTGGCGAGCGTCGCGATCACCGGCTCGGGCAGCCACTGGCCGACATATCTCTCGCGCTGGGAGCGGGCGGATTTCATCAGATCGAGGCAGAGACGGGTGACGGTCGTGCTGAGCCAGGCACGGGGACTGGCGATGCCGGCCAGCGCTGCCCCGTGCCAACGCAGAAAGGCGTCCTGCACGACGTCCTGGGCATCGGCCAGCGATCCAAGCATGCGGTAGGCAAGCCCGGTCAGGAAACGTCGGTGCTGTTCGAACTCGGCGGCGGAGACGTCGACCATCTGGCTCCTGTATCGCATTGTCTCCCGGCCACGACATAGCTGGCCGTGGCCGGAAGAGGGTTGGTCAGGCCGCGGCGCGGGCCGCCGCCCTGCGGTCGTTCGGATGAATGGTGCGGAAGCCGACGGACAGCCGGTTCCACGCATTGATCGTCCCGATCAGCAAGGTCAGCTCGACCTGCTCCTTCGGCGTGAACTCCGCCTTCAACGCCTCATAGTCGGCGTCGGGTGCCTGCGTCTGAGCGATCAGCGTCAGCGCTTCCGTCCAGGCGAGGGCCGCGCGCTCGCGCGGGGTGTAGAGCAGCGACTCGCGCCAGGCGTTGAGCAGGTAGATCCGCTCCTCGGTCTCGCCATGCTTGCGCGCGTCGGCCGTGTGCATGTGCAGGCAGTTGGCGCAGCCATTGATCTGCGAGGCGCGGATCTTCACCAGTTCCTGCAGGCTGTGCTCGATGCTGGAGGCAGTGAGCTTCAGGCTCGTCTCCTGCATCGCCATCACGGCGTCCGGGGCGGCGGAGTAGGCGTTGAGTCTCTCGTGCATGATCAGCTCCGTTGGTTGACGGAGTAAGACGAGTCAGTCGCAGCGTCTGTGACACGGCCTGAAGAATTATTCCGCGGCCAGCGCCTTGCGGACGCGTTCGGCGTTCTCGGCCAGGATTTCCGGCTTTTCCATCGTGCCCGAATGCGGATGCAGCGGCTCGCCGGCGAAACGCGGAATGATGTGGACGTGGAGATGAAAGACCGTCTGGCCGGAGGCCGGCTCGTTGAACTGCATCACGGTCACGCCATCGGCGGCGAAGGCGCTCTTGGCGGCGCGAGCGAGCTTCTGCACCACCGGCATCAGCCGGGAGAGTGTTTCCGGTGCTGCATCGAGCAGATTGCGCGAGGCGACCTTCGGCACGACGAGCAGATGGCCGGGGCCCTGCGGCATGACATCCATGAAGGCGATCGTCTCGGCGTCCTCATAGACGCGGTGCGACGGAATCTCGCCCCGCAGGATCCGGGCGAAGATGTTGGCGTCGTCGTAGCTGGTCATGGAGTTCTCCCGTCGTGGTAGCCAGATTTTCTAGGCTCGCTCCGGCACGGCTGACAAGGCCGGCGCAGCCTTGCCCAGATCGATCATGCCCTGCTCGATCAGCGTGCGGTGGAAGCGGTTCTTCCGTTCCGATTGGGTCGCCATATAGAGCGCGCCGCATTCGCGGATGAGGTCGGCGCGCGTGGCGGAGACGGCGTCCAGCGGCAGGCCCGACGCCTGTAGCGCCACGGTGCCGAGCATGGCGATGTCGAGTTGCGGCGGCACGGCTGCGATCTGCGGTTCGAAATTGACGCCTTCGATGACATAGAAGGTCTCGAACTGGCGCGGATCGTCCGGGGAAATGCCGCGGGCCTCCTCGATGGCGCGGGTCATCGTCGGCTGGTGATCGCCATAGCGGACGATCAGCATAGGCCGGTCGGGATAGCGCGACTGCAGCGCCGCCTTGAACGCGGCGTAGCTCTCCGCCGTCTCGGCGAGGCGGGCATAGTATTCGCCGTAATTGCCATCGGGCAGCGCGGCGAGCGCGAACTGCCGCTCTTCCTCGTAGCGCCCCGGCGGGACCAGCCGTGTCTCATGCGGGCCGTGGTTGAAATTGGTCAGTGCCATGACGAAACGCGGGGTCGGATCCCGGTCGATCGACCGCTCCAGCGCGCCCCGCGTTGCTGCGAAGAAGGCGGCGTCGGAATTGCTGATCTCGAAGGCGGCGAGGTCGAAGGGTGGCGGAAACTCGTCGGAAAATACACGCTCCTCGACCCCGAGGCCGGCATAGAAAGCGTCGTAGTTCATGAATTCGCGCCGGCAGCTGGTCGAGAGCAGGGTGCGATAGCCGAGCGCCGAAAGTTCGCTCGGCAGCGAATGGCGGAAGCGACCGACGCCCTTCTTGAACAGGAAATAGGAATCCGGGCCGAAGCTGGCGGAGGACAGGCCCGTCAGCAGGCTGAATTCCGTCTGCCACGATCCGCCGCCATAGATGTCTACATGCAGCCGGCCGGCCAGCGCGCCTTCCGGCGTCAGAAACTCGGCGATCCGCTCGTCGACCGGCAGGTCGTAGAGGCGGGGATCGAAGACCGATTCATGCTGGATGACGATGATGTCGGGGCGGCGATCCGAGCGCGCTGGAAGCGGTGGCGCCAACGGCAACGGGACCGGCGCGACGTCGAGCATTCGGAGGCCACCGGTCGGCCACCAGCTCGCAATATCGACCAGCGACGCCATGAAGAAGGAGAAGAACCGCTTCTGCTGCGTGACGTCGGTCCGGTAGGCGGTGGCGCCGCCCGTCCGCCAGAATGCGTAGAGCGCCGCGGTCGCGAGCGCCAACATCGACACCCGCTCGGGAACACCGAAGGCAGCGCCACGCACCCATGTCAGCGTCGCGATGGCGGCGAGGGCGAGCAGCGCCATGCCAGCGATGGTGAGTGTCGCCGTGCGTCGATACTGACGCAGCATGAAGGGGATCGTGCCGGCGAAGGTGAGGCCCAGATCGGCGACGGCGAGCTTCATGCCGCTGTGATGATGCTTGACCGCCGAGGCGCCGACGATGGTCAGTGCCAGGATCAGCGCCAGCGACGTCGCTCGCGGCAGGTCACCGACGACGAGCAGGAAGATGGCGGTCAGGAACGCGAAGGCCAGCAGGGCGAATACCGGCTTCGTCGCCTGCCGCTCGGTCGCGAGCACGATGGCGGCCGCCACGCCCCAGAGAAGAATCGCTGTCATGGAAAATCACGTATCAGCTTTGAAGGGGGTGTGCTCGTCGAGGAACTCATGGTCTGCGGCGACGGCGGCGCGCTCGCGGGCCAGATAGTCCGCCACAGCCCGTTTCAGGCCGCGATCCGCGATCCAGTGGGCAGAGCGGGTGACGATCGGCCGATAGCCGCGCGCCAGCTTGTGGTCACCCTGGGCGCCTGCCTCGACACGCGGCAATCGATGCGCGATCGCCCAATCGACGGCCTGATGGTAGCAGAGCTCGAAATGCAGGAACGGCACGTCTTCCGATGCGCCCCAATAGCGGCCATAGAGCGCGTCCGAGCCGATCAGGTTGAGGGCGCCGGCGATCGGCATGCCGTCCCGCTTGGCGAAGACCAGCAGGATCCGGTCGGCCATCCGCTCTCCCAGCAGCGAGAAGAAGCGCCGGTTCAGATAGGGGCGCCCCCATTTGCGGGCGCCGGTATCCATGTAGAAGCCGAAAAAGGCGTCCCAGTCCGCCTCGGTGATGTCCGCGCCAGTCAAATGCTCGACGGTGATGCCGCCGGCCAGGGCCTCGCGCCGTTCCCGCCGGATTGCCTTGCGCTTGCGAGAGGCGAGCGCATTGAGGAAATCGTCGAAGCTGCCATAGCCCTCGTTGAGGAAATGGAACTGCTGGTCGGTTCGCGCGAGAAAGCCGCTGTCGCCGAGGATGTCGGCGTCGACCGGATCGAGGAAGGTCGCGTGGATCGACGAGATGGCGAGCTGGCGGGCCAGTTCGATCAGGCCGGCGGCGAGCAGATCGCGGGTACCGGGCGGGGCGTCGGCGCGAACCAGCAGGCGCGGGCCGGTGGCGGGCGTGAACGGCACCGAGACCTGCAGCTTCGGATAGTAGCGGCCGCCGGCGCGCTCATAGGCGTCGGCCCAACCTTGGTCGAAGACATACTCGCCCATCGAATGGGGCTTCTGGTAGCAGGGAACGATCCCTAGGGGGCGGCCATCGGCACCCTCCAGCACGAGGTGGCGCGCCTGCCAGCCGGTCCGAGCGGTGGCCGAGCCGGATTCCTCGAGCGCCTTCAGAAAATCGTATGAAATGAAGGGGTTATAGGCCGGTCGCTGAGATTTTGATTCAGGTGTGCCCGGTTCAGGTCCTGATTCCGTTCCGCCATGGTAAGTCCTTAGAAACGTTGATGGATCGTCGCCGAACGGGCGGGCCGACGGCCAGCCGGGATTGGCGCAGGCGTCCCAGTCCTGGCGTTCGATTTCCGTGAGGGATGAAAGGACGCTGAGACGCGCATCGGGGGCAGCGGTCATGGGGGAAGGCGCTCTCGCTTCGCAGAATGCGGCATCCCAGCATCTAAGGCGAAACCCCGCAAGCACAAGTCGCGGCGGGCCACGCCATCGCGGCGAGAACTGGAAACCATCAGGCGGGGCGTGCGGGTCGACCCGTCGCTCGACGTTGAGGCCACGGCTGAATGGATCCCGGCTCGGGGGCCGGGATGACGGCGAGGGTGGGCGGAGGGCCGCCGTACGAGCGTGAGAGTCGGGCTCTCAGCCCTTGTCCGGATCAAAACCCTCGAAGGTGATCTGGTCGCTGTAGAGCTTTGCCTTTGCCGCCTGTTCGCGGCTGCGCACAGTCCAGGTGATGAGCGGCAGACCATTGGCGCGGACCTTCGATGGGGCGAAGGAAGGCAGGCCGTTCAGGTCATAGGAGACGAAGCTGGCGCCGACCTGGGGCACGGCCGAGAGATTGCGCAGCGCGAAGCGCCGGCGCGGCGGCAAGAAGCCCCATTCGTCGAGATCGGTGTAGCGATCGGCGACGATGCCGCGCGGCACGGTCGGCAGCAGCCATTGCATGACCGCCATCGAGTCCGGATCGAAGGACATGACCACGGCAGGCCCGGCATAGGCGGCGAGGATGGGGGCGACCGCTGCTTCCAGCCGTCGGTTGCCGTCCCAGTTGCTCTTCAGCTCGATGACCAGCGGCACCTTGCCGGCGACGGTCTCGAGCAGCTCGGCAAGCGTCGGCACGCTGTCGCTGCCCTGCTTGAACGCCGTCTTCTTCAGCGCAGCGAGCGGGATCGCGTCGACGCGACCGGTCGCCTGCAGCAGGCGATCGACCGTGTCGTCATGGAACACCACGACGGCGCCGTCGGCGGTCAGCTGCAGATCGACCTCGATCGCGAAATTGTGGTCGATCGCGGCGCGAACGGCCGACAGCGTGTTCTCGATCCGGCCGCTTGCCGGATCGTGATAGCCGCGATGCGCGATCGGGCGCGCGGTGAGCCAGGCGGGCGCTGGCGGGGCCGATTTGACCATGGTCGTCAGGCGATCTCGAGGATGGCTTCGACTTCGACGCCGACATTGAACGGCAGGGCGGCGACGCCGACGGCCGAGCGGGCGTGCCGGCCCTTGTCGCCGAGAACCTCGACCATCAGGTCGGAGGCGCCATTCACGACTTTGGGATGATCAACAAAGCTGGTGTCCGAATTGACGAAGCCGACCAGCTTGACGACGCGGCCGATCCGCTCCAGGTCGCCGAGCGCGGCCTTGGCCTGGGCCAGGATGTTGATGGCGCAGAGGCGCGCCGCGGCCTGTCCTTCCGGGATACCCAGCTCGCGACCGAGCTTGCCGACATATTCGACGCCGTTCGGCCCCATCGGAATCTGGCCGGAAATATAGAGATATCCCTTGCTCTCGACATAGGGGACGTAGTTGGCAGCCGGCGCGGCTGCCGCCGGAAGCACGATCCCGAGGGCTTCGAGGCGACTGTCGATCTGGCTGGTCATTCAGGGTCTCCCAAGAGCATGGATACGGATGGCTTCCGGTTTCGCCCGAAAGCGGAGCCGCCGCAAGGGTCGTTGAAACCAGGGCTTGTGGTGCGGCGAAAGCGGCTCGTAGACCTTTTGCCTTTTTGCTGATTGAAATGCGTCCTATGTCAGCCCTATGTCGGCTTGACGACGATGGGAGCCAGAATGACGTCCGTATCGATAAACGCAGGTCGTGGGGCGGTGGTCGCTGGCGTGAAGGCCGCGCTGGCCGTCGGCGCCTGCTGGCTGGCCATGACCGGGGCCGCCTCGGCGATCTCGGCCGCGCCGGCGCTGGGGATGTCGCCGCATGAGGCCGTCTATGACCTGAGCCTCGACACGGGCGGCAGCACGGACACGATCAGCGATGCCGAAGGCCGGATGGTCTATCATTTCTGGGGATCGCGCTGCGACGGCTACAATACCAAGCTCCGCTTCGTCACCCGCATCAGTGACGGCGACGGCAATGCGCGACTGACCGATGTCGCTACCTCGACTTTCGAGGATTCGGACGGCAAGAGCTTCTCGTTCGCCACCAAGAGCTATGTCGATGGAACGCTCGCCGAGGATTCTACCGGTTCGGCCGAGCGCGAGAACGGCAAGCTGCATGTGACGATGGCCAAGCCGAAATCGATCCGGTTCGACATCAATCCAAGCTTCCAGTTCCCGAACCAGCACCTGACGAAGATCATCGACGCCGCCATCCGAGGCGAGCATTTCGTTCAGGTCGACCTCTTCGACGGTTCGGAAAAGGGCGAGAAGCCCTATTCGACGGCGGCCGTCATCGGCGCGGCCAATACGGGCGCCGACAATCTCGGCGACGAGGCGACCGCCAAGGCGGCCGGCATCGCCAATGTCCGCCATTGGCCCGTGACGCTCAGCTATTTCGACGAGAACGCCACCGGCGAGCAGAAGCCTTCCTACGAGCTGTCGTTCATCGTCTACGAGAACGGCGTGACGCGGCGGATGCGGCTCGACTATGGCGATTTCGCGCTGACGGGGAAGCTGGTCCGGCTCGACATGAAGCCGGTCAACGTCGCCGCCAAGCGCTGTCCCTGACGTCGGCCTCAGGCGCGGACCAGCACCGTCGCGACGGCCTCGGCGAGCTGGTCGAAATGGCTGATGACGATGTCGGGACCGAGTTCGGTCACTGGCACCGGCGTGTAGCCGAAATCCACTGCGACGACGGGGACGCTGGCCGCCTTGGCCGTGTCGATGTCCGTCTTCGAATCGCCGATCATCACGGCGCGGCGCGGGTCGCCGCCGGCGCGCCGGATCGTCTCGGTCAGGGCGAGCGGATCGGGTTTGCGGGCCGCGAAGGTGTCGGCACCGCAGATCGCGACGAAACGGTCCGACAGGTCGAGTGCGTCGAGCAGCAGCATCGACAGGCCCTCGAGCTTGTTGGTGCAGACGGCGAGCAGCCAGCCCTCGGCGGCGAAATGGTCGAGCGCCGCGATGACGCCATCGAACGGGCGGCTGGTGTCGGCGATGTGGGCTGCATAATAGGCGATGTAGGTGTCGAAGAGGCGCTCGACGGTGGCGGCGTCGCGCGTCACGCCGTTTGCGGCGAGACCGCGTTCGATCAGCGCCCTGGCCCCATGTCCGACCATCGAACGGGCCTCCTCGTAGGCGACCGGGGTCAAACCTTCCTGTTCGAGAACGACATTGAGCGTCGCGACGAGATCGGTCGCTGTGTCGACGAGCGTGCCGTCGAGATCGAAGACGAGAATGGGGCGCATCGGGGAGGGGATTCCGCTACTGAGATTGGCGGAGCCTAGCAACTCATTCCCCCCTTCGAAAGGCTGGACGATGTCGCGGAGACGTTGGCGGCGGCGCTGCCCCATGCTAACAAGCCGCGCCGGTTCGGCGTCAATTCCATCATTTTGAAGTGTCTGATGATCACCAGCGATGAACTGAAAAAGCAGGCGGCGCTCGCAGCGCTCGAGAAGGTCGAGCCGGGAATGAAGCTCGGTCTCGGATCCGGATCGACCGCCAATCACTTCATTCGCGGTCTCGGCGCGCGCGTGCGCGACGGTCTCCAGGTCGTCGGCGTCCCCTCGTCCGAGCGCACCGCGACGCTCGCCCGCGCGGAGGGCATTGCCCTCACGACACTCGACGAAACGCCCCGCCTCGACCTGACGATCGACGGCGCCGACGAGCTCGACAGCCGACTGCGCCTGATCAAGGGCGGCGGCGGCGCGCTGCTGCGCGAAAAGATCGTCGCGGCGGCCTCCGGTCAGATGATCGTCATCGCCGACGGTTCGAAGCTGGTCGAGACGCTGGGCGCCTTTCCGCTGCCGGTCGAAGTCAATCATTTCGGCATCGGCGCGACCACGGCGGCCATCGCCGACACGGCCGAACGGCTCGCCATGCCGGTCACGCTGACGCGGCGTCTGGCCGCCGACGGTTCCCCCTTCGTCACCGATGGGGGACACGCTATCATCGATGCATCTTTTGGCCGTATTCGCGATCCAGAAGCCTTGAGTCTTGCCCTTGCGGCGATTCCGGGGGTCGTGGAGCACGGGCTCTTCATCGGACTTGCCTCCGCCGCCGTCATCGCTCGTCCGGAAGGCATCAGCTGGTTGGTGGCTTAACATCACTTCGCCCATCGGGAGTTTCTCCATGACCTTCATCCGCAATTCCATCGGCGCCGCCGTGCTGGCCGCCGGCCTTGCCATGGGCTCGGCCGGTTTCGCTCAGGCCCAGGAAGTGACCGATGCGCATGTCGCGGCCGCTCTGGACGCTGTCCATGCCGCCAAGACGTCGCGCGGCTTCGACAATCTGCTGCCGCTCCTGTCGCAGCAGACCCAGAACAAGCTGATCCGCATGCGCCCCGACCAGCACCAGGCGATCGCCGAGGTGGTCGACGCGCAGGCGCTTGAGCTCGTCGCCCGCCGCAAGGACCTCGACAACGACGTCGCTCGCATCTGGGCGAAGCACTTCTCCGAGGACGAGCTGAACGCGATCTCCGCCTTCTACAAGAGCCCGGCCGGTTCCAAGCTGGCCGAGATTGGCCCGAAGGTCGTCGGCGAGACGCTGCAGTCGGTCAAGGGATGGTCGGACCGCGTCGGCGAGGAGCTGTTCGAGAAGTCCCGCGAGGGCCTGAAGAAGAAGGGCATCGAATTCTAGGCCGACAGATCTCATGAGCCAGTTCGACGTCGATCTCTTCATCATCGGTGCCGGCTCCGGCGGCGTTCGCGCTGGCCGGATCGCGGCGGGCTACGGCGCCAGCGTCATGGTCGCGGAGGAATACCGCGTCGGCGGGACTTGCGTGATCCGTGGCTGCGTGCCGAAGAAGCTGTTCGTCTATGCGTCCCGCTTTGCCGAGGAGTTCGAGGACTCCGTCGGCTTCGGCTGGACGCCCGGGGAGGTGACCTTCGACTGGTCGCGCCTCGTGGCGGCCAAGGACAAAGAGATCGACCGTCTGAACGGCATCTATATCCGCAATCTGGAGCGCTCCGGCGCGACCATCGTCCAGAGCCGGGCGGTCATCGTCGATCCGCATACGGTGCGGCTGGTCGCGGAGGAGCGTCTCGTCACGGCGAAGTACATTCTCGTCGCGACGGGCGGCACGCCCTACGTCATGCCCGACCTGCCGGGCCGTGAGCTGGCGATCTCGTCGAACGAGGCGTTCCACCTGGCGAGATTGCCCGAGAAGATCGTGGTGGTCGGCGGTGGCTATGTGGCCGTCGAGTTTGCCGGCATCTTCAATGGCCTCGGTGTCGAGACGACGCTGATCCATCGCGGCGACGCGCTATTGCGCGGCTTCGACGGCGAAGTGCGGCGTACGCTGCGCGAGGAGATCGAGAAGAAGGGCATCCGCGTCCTACTGAACGAGACGCTCGCCGGTATCGAGAAGAGCGGCGACGGGCTGATTGCCCGGACGAGCAGTGGAGAAGCGCTCGACTGCGGCGAGGTCATGATCGCGACCGGACGCCGGCCGAATACCAGCGGACTGGGTCTGGAGAGTGCCGGCGTGGCGGTCGACGGCGCCGGAGCGGTGATCGTCGATGCCTATTCGCAATCGAATGTGCCGTCGATCTATGCCGTCGGCGACGTTACCAACCGCATCAATCTGACGCCCGTGGCGATCCGCGAGGGCCATGCCTTCGCCGATACCGTGTTCGGTGGCAAGTCGATCTCGGTCGATCATCTCGGCGTGCCGAAGGCTGTGTTCTCGCAGCCGGAGATCGGCTCCGTCGGCCTGACCGAGGAAGAGGCGCTGGCGGAATTCGAGGCTGTCGACGTCTACCAGACGAGCTTCCGGCCGATGAAGCACACGCTGTCCGGTCGCGACGAGCGCACGCTGATGAAGCTGCTCGTGGATGCCGACAGCGACCGCGTCGTCGGTTGCCACATCCTCGGACCGGATGCGGGCGAGATGATCCAGATCGTCGCCATCACGCTGAAGATGCGGGCGACCAAGGCCGATTTCGACGCCACGATGGCGCTGCATCCGACGGCGGCCGAGGAACTCGTCACCATGCGAACCCCGAGCAGCCGGCATCGCCGCAACGGCTGACAGGATCCCGCTTGCCGGTCCCGCGTGATGCTCCTCTGCGGACGCGGGGCGGGCCGACACCCTCCGGCGAATTCGAGAGCAAGAATCGGATCGCGCCATGGGCTCGATTTGCGTAGCCGACGCTCCGGATGGTTGAGACGAGGTCGGGATGAGCGTTGAAATCGAACCGGCTGCCGGCGGCGTTCTGGCATTGCCGCTGGGCGACAGCTATCGGCCGGAATATCCGCTCGCCTATCATGGTCGTGATCGGCTGAGCGTCAGCGAGCGCGTCGAAGGACGGACGATCGTCAAGACGATCCTGGTCGATGGCCGCGCGCATCTGCTGGAGATTGACCTCACCGAGGCCGATGGCGCCCAACCTCCCGTCGCGCGTGTCCGGATCGATCACGACGCCTTGCCGCCAGATCGGGTCGAGGCGATTGCCGCCCGCATGCTCGGTCTCGCCAGCGATCCTGTTGCCTTCGAGGCGTTGATCGCTCCCCGTGTCGATAGCGACAGGATTCTCGGCTCGCGGCGCGGGTTGCGTATTCCGCTGACGGCCGACATCTGGGATGCCGTGTGCTGGGCGGTGATCGGCCAGCAGATCAATCTGACCTTCGCCGCGGCGCTACGTCGGTCGATGATCGAGTTGACCGGTCCGCTGCATGCGGTGAGCGGCCTGCGGGCTCACCCGGATCCTGCCCGCGTCGCCGACCTCGAAATCGAGGATCTGACGGCGCTGCGGTTTTCCCGCTCGAAGGCGAGCTATCTGATCGGTGTTGCCAGGCTGGTCGCAGACGGCGCGCTGCCGCTCGACGATCTGGCGAAGGGAACGCCTGCCGATGCCGAGGCGGCTCTCGTCGCCGTGCGTGGCATAGGCACCTGGACGGCGCGCTACATCATGCTGCGCGGTTTCGGATTTCCGGATATGGCACCAATCGGCGATTCCGGTCTCGCCGCCGCCCTGCAGCGGCTGCTGGATCTGCCCGAGCGACCGGATGCCAAAATGCAGGAGGCTTCGATGCAAGCTTTCGCCCCGCATCGAAGCCTGGCGACCGCCCATCTCTGGGCCGGCCTTTCGGAGCCCTAGGACGCCGGGGCGAAGTCGAGGAAGCCGACAATATCAGCGAGCCTGCCTGCCTCGATGGTGGCGAAGTCGGTGCCACCGGCGAGGGAGGCCCCGCCGTCCGGACCGAGCTCCCACGAGAAGCGGACCCGGTTGTCATAGCCGTCGACCTTGCCGACCTGTTTGAAGGTGAGGCCGGCGAAGCGCTCCTGAAAGGCGACGAGCATCTGGTCGATGCCGTCATGGCCGTCGCTCTTCATCATCGGATCCACATAGGACGTGTCCGGCGTGAAGGTCGTGGTGATGAGGGCACGCCGCTTGGTGGCGTCCGTCTCGTTCCAGCTTTCGATGTAGCGCGCGATCAGGGTTGCGGTGTCGGTCATGTCGATCTCCATGGGTTGGGTTCGGGGCGGGCAGGATGGCGAAGGCCTTGCCTTCACCTGGGAAGGTTCAGGCGATCACGTGCGGTGCCTTGCGCAGGCTCATGGCCTCCAGTTCCGCGACGACGGCGACGATGAGCGCCTGCGCGATCACGAGGGCGATGCCGAGGGCCGTCGGCGCTGCGAAGCCACCGATCAACAAGGCGGCGCTGCCGACGACCCAGGCCGCGTTGCCGCCGATGATCAGCCAGACGGCGGGCCGCGAGAGGATCGGTCGGCTGGCGACGAACAGGACGAAGGCGGCGAAGGGCAGCAGCACCAGACCGGCTCCGCGCAGCAGGGCCGCCGGCAGTCCGAGCCTGTCGGCGACGAGCCCGGCGCCGAGCGCCAGAGCAGCGCCTATGGCGAGGCAGCTGGCAGCGTCCGCCAGGAGAAGGTTGCGCAGGAAGTTGGGGTGGCGGGTGATGTTCATGGTCCGGTTCCTCGGTTCGTCGTGGTGGCTGACAGGCCGGAGATTTGCCGGTGCGGGGCATGAAGTCGATTACGTCCGAGGTAATTGGATCGACGCCCGGGCTTGCCGTATCATCGTTCCATGGAACCGAATCCGCGCCCGGTCGGCGAACAGATCCGCGACTGGCGCCAGCGCCGCCGCATGAGCCAGATGGACCTTGCCGGCGATGCCGAGATGTCGACGCGGCATCTGAGCTTCATCGAGACCGGCCGATCGCGGCCGAGCCGCGACATGGTGCTGAAGCTCGCAGCCGAGCTGGAGGTTCCCTTGCGCGAGCAGAACCTGATGCTGGTCGCAGCCGGCCACGCGCCCGTCTACCGGGAGCGAAAGCTGGACGATGCCGGACTTGCCGTCGTCCGCAGCGCCGTCGAGCGCATCATCGCCGGACACGAACCCTATCCGGCGCTGGCGATCGACCGGCACTGGAACCTGGTCGCGGCGAACCGGGCCGTCATGCGACTCGTCGCGGGCGTTTCGCCGGACCTGCTGGAGCCGCCCGTGAACGTGCTGCGCTTGGCGCTGCATCCGAAGGGGCTGGCACCCCGCACCGTCAATCTGGCCGAATGGCGGGGGCATCTCCTCGGCCGTCTGGCCCATGAGATCGACCTGACAGGCGACGCCGCGCTGGCGGACCTGCTGGACGAGTTGCGCGCCTATCCCTCCGGCAGCACCGGCCGGCCGGCCGCCACGGACGATCTTGGCGGCATCGCCGTGCCGTATCGGGTCCGGCTCGGCGACGAGACGTTGTCCTTTCTCTCGGCGACGACCCTGTTCGGCACACCGGTCGACGTCACCTTGTCGGAACTCGCGATCGAATCCTTCTTTCCGGCCGACGAGGCGACGGCGGAAGCCTTGCGCCGGGCCGCCGCTGCGTCATGATGCAGGCTTCTGACTGGGGGAAGGGTCGATGGCGTCGGCGAAGCGAAGTCTTTCCGAACGGCTGAAGGTGCGCAATCTCGTCACGATCCTGGTCGTGGCGCTCGCGCTCTATGGGCTCGCGGCCTATGTCGTTCTGCCCATGGCCTGGACACATTACGAGCATCAGCCCGGCCTCGCCGATCGGCCGATGGTCACCCATACCGGCCAGGGCATTCCCGGCGATCCGCTCAATGTCGGCCTCGTCGGTGTGAAGGAGGACGTGCTCACCTCGATGCATGCCGCCGGCTGGTATCCCGCCGATCCGGTCACGCTGCGCTCGAGCATCGAGATCATCGGCAGCGTGGTGCTCGATCGGCCCTATCACGACGCGCCGGTGAGCCCGCTTTACTATGATGGCCGGCGCGAGGATTTCGCCTTCGAAAAGCCGGTCGGCGAGAGCGCCGACAAGCGCGACCATGTCCGGTTCTGGAAGGTTCTGGACAAGGGAGCCGAGGGACGCCCCGTCTGGCTCGGCTCGGCCACCTACGATCGCGGCGTCGGCCTGAGCCACGATACCGGCCAGGTGACACATCACATCGGACCCGATATCGACGCGGTCCGCGATGCGCTGACCGACGATTTGAAGAAGGCCGGCATGGTCGAGGCTACCTATCAAATCACCGGCATCGGTCCGACTGTGAACGGGCACAATGGCGAGGGCGATCCCTACTATACGGACGGCGAGATCTGGATGTCCCGGCTGGTGCCGGCGGGCGCCAAATCCACGGCGCCGCCGGTCGTCTTGCCGCCGCCGGCCTTCGTCGGCCTGAAGGATCGCCTGTGGCATTGGGCCGTTTCCTGGCTCTGAGCGATGCCGGCACGCGGCCCATCGCGTGTTTCCTCAGCGGGAGCGAGCGTGTATAAGGCACCACCTTTCAAGACCCGATGAGGTCCGTCGCGCGCGGTGGAGCGCGAAGGCGGGCAAGGGTGTGGAGTGCTGACGATGAAGACGAGTTGGAAGCCGGATAGCTGGCGGTCGATGCCGATCCAGCAGGTGCCGGACTATGCCGATGCAGCCGGTCTCGCGGCGGTCGAGGAACGGCTCTCGAGCTATCCGCCGCTGGTCTTTGCCGGCGAGGCGCGCAAGCTCAAGAAGAGCCTGGCCGCCGTATCGCGCGGCGAGAGCTTCCTGCTCCAGGGCGGTGATTGCGCCGAGAGCTTCATGGAGCATCACCCGGACAACATCCGCGACTTCTTCCGCGTCTTCCTGCAGATGGCCGTTGTGCTGACGTTCGCCGGCTCGATGCCGGTGGTGAAGGTCGGCCGTATCGCCGGCCAGTTCGCCAAGCCCCGTTCCGCGCCGACCGAAACCATTAACGGGATCGAGCTGCCGAGTTACCGGGGTGATAACATCAACGGCATCGAGTTCACGCCCGAGGCCCGCATCCCCGATCCGCGCCGGATCGAGGATTCCTATCGCCAGTCGGCCGCGACGCTCAACCTGCTGCGCGCCTTCGCGCAGGGCGGCTATGCCAATCTCGAGCATGTGCATCAGTGGATGCTCGGCTTCGTCAAGGACAGCCCGCAGGGTCACCACTACCAGGAGATCGCCGACCGCATCTCCGAGTCGATGGCGTTCATGCGTGCCTGTGGCGTCGATCCGGATTCAACCCCGTCGCTGCGCTCGACCGATTTCTTCACCTCGCACGAGGCGCTGCTGCTCGGCTACGAGCAGGCGATGACGCGCGTCGATTCGACGACCGGCGACTGGTACGCAACCTCCGGCCACATGCTCTGGATCGGTGATCGCACGCGCCAGCCGGATCACGCCCATGTCGAGTACATGCGCGGTGTGAAGAACCCGATCGGTCTGAAGTGCGGTCCGTCGTTGACGGCCGATGGCCTGCTGCAGCTGATGGACCTGCTCAATCCGGATAACGAGCCGGGCCGGTTGACGCTGATCTGCCGCTTCGGCGCCAACAAGGTGTTTGATCACCTGCCGCAGCTGATCCGCGCCGTCGAGCGGGAAGGGCGCTCCGTCGTCTGGTCCTGCGATCCGATGCACGGCAACACGATCAAGGCATCGAGCGGCTACAAGACCCGTCCGTTCGACCTGATCCTCAAGGAAGTGAAGAGCTTCTTCGAGGTGCATCAGGGCGAGGGCACGTTGCCAGGCGGCATCCATATCGAGATGACCGGCAAAAACGTCACCGAATGCACGGGCGGCGCCCGCGCGATCACCGACGAGGATCTGTCGGATCGCTATCACACCCATTGCGATCCGCGCCTCAACGCGGATCAGGCATTGGAGCTGGCCTTCCTGGTGGCGGAGCTTCTCAAGGCGAGCCGCCAGGGCGAGACCCGGCAGCGTCTCGTCGCCGGCCTCTGACATCGATGGCGGCGGGCGAGGAAATCCATTCCGGCGCCTGCCTCTGCGGCGCGGTGCGCTATCGCGTCGCCGGCCCGCTCGAGCCGGTCGTCGGCTGCCACTGTACGATGTGCCGCAAGCAGACCGGGCACTTTCTCGCCTCGACCTCGGTCGCGACCGAGGACCTCACGATCGAGGGCGCGGACAATCTTCGCTGGTACCAGTCATCCCATTTCGCCCGCCGCGGGTTCTGCGGCGAGTGCGGATCGGTGTTGTTCTGGGAAAGCGACAAGCGGCCCCGGACGGCGATCGCCATGGGTGGCTTCGACGGGCCGACCGGCGTGACCTGGGACAAGCATATCTTCGTCGCGGACAAGGGCGACTATTACGAGATCGAAGGCGACGCGCCAGCCTTCGACCGGCGTCTCAAACCTGCATCGGACGTGTGAGTTCCGGCTGCGGACGCACGAGGGTCCGCAGCCGGTCCTCTTTGGCCTTTAGCGGCCGCTGCCCGTGCGGGTCAGGTGCAGCGAGCTGACGCCGGCGGCGAGGTTCAGGCCGGTCTGCGCCGTCACCGACAGCGGCTGCAGCGCGACGCTGTTCTTGCCGCCGCCGACCAGCACGTTGGCGCCGAGGCCGACACCGATCGTCGCCTGAGCCGTCGCGCCGGTATAACGGCCGGACAGGTCGCCATGGCGGCGCGTCGGCTCGAACACGTTCCAGACGATCACGCTGTTGCGGGTGACGCCGACATCGAGGCCGATGCGGTCGATGCGGCCGCTATAGAACTCGACGCCACGGTTGGAATGGAATTCGCAGGAGACGCTGCGGCGCGAGCCGACGATCAGGCCGACGCCGGCGGCGACGCGGCAGGTCAGCACGCCGGTCTTGACGGCGGCCTGCGCCGTCGAGGCCAGCGGCAGCGTCGCAGTGATGGCAACGGCAGCCGCCAGAAGTACCTTGTGCAGCTTCGACATGTTCGACCTCATTCGTGGACGGAAAGTGCGGCGCGGGGGTTCGATGTGCGCCGCACTCCTTTTACACGCGAAACGTGCGCCCGGGCTATGCCGAGAAGCACATATCCGTGTTCACGCCAGCGCTGGCTTGAGTTGCGGCTGCCTGCGGCTGATCATCAGCGATAACAGCGCGGCGAGGATGCCGGTGGCGCCAGCGATCAGGAAGGCGTCGAGATAGTTGCCCTGGGTCGTGCGCATGTACCCGGCGAAATAGGCGGCGGATGCGGCGCCCAACTGGTGGCCGGCTGCGATCCAGCCGAAGACGATCGGCGCCTTGCTGTCGCCGAACGCTTCGTTCGCGAGGCGCACGGTCGGCGGCACGGTGGCGATCCAGTCAAGGCCGTAGAAGACGGCAAAGATCGACAGGCTGTAGATGTTGAAGTCGGTGAAGGGCAGGAACATCAGCGAGATGCCGCGCAACGCGTAGTAGACGAACAGCAGCTTGCGCGGGTCGAAGCGGTCGGTCAGCCAGCCGGACGCCGTTGTGCCCACCAGGTCGAACAGTCCCATCACCGCGAGCAGGCTCGCCGCCTGGATCGCCGGCATGCCCATGTCGCCGCAAAACGCGATCATGTGGGTGCCGACGAGGCCGTTGGTGGTGAAGCCGCAGATGAAGAAGGTGGCGAACAGATACCAGAACGTCTTGGTGCGCGCGGCTTCGAACAGGGCCTTGAAGGCGTTGGCCAAGGCGTTGCCCTGTGGGGCGGATTGCGGCAGTTCACCTTCGGCAGCGCCATAGGGGCGAATGCCGATATCCTGCGGACGCTCGGGCACGAAGAAATAGGCGAGGGGGACCAAGGCCGCCGAGACGATCGCGACGGTGATGACGATCGCCTGCCAGCCGCCCCATTCCGCCAGCGCTGCCATGCCGGGCAGGAAGATCAGCGTGCCGGTCGCGGTGCTCGCTGTCAAAAGACCCATCATCAGTCCGCGATTGGTGACGAACCAGCGGTTGACGATGGTCGCCCCGAGAACCATGGCGACCGAACCGGAGGCGATGCCCGAGAATACTCCCCAGGTGGCGATGTACTGCCATGGCTGGGTCATGAAGGCGCTGATGGTGGTCGATGCCGACATCAGCAGCAGGGCGCCGATCAGGACCCGGCGAATGCCGAAACTCTGCATCAGGGCGGCTGCGAACGGGCCGGTGAGACCGTAGAGAAAGATGCCTATGGCGGCGGCGAGCGAGATGGTGTCGCGGCTCCAGCCGAAGGCGGATTCGATCGGCAGGATCATTACGCCGGGAGCGGCGCGCAATCCGGCGCCGGCCAGCAGGCAGACGAAAATCACGCCAGCGACGACGAAGGCATAGTTCTGGCCGAAGGGCCGCCGACGGACTATATTCATGTTACTGACCGTTCCGTTACAAGGCGTCGGATGATACGTACCGTTCAGTTACATCGTCAAGCGGTAGGGAGGAATATGTGACCGCCAGTGCCGAAAAGCCGGCGAGCCGGGCCCGCGCAGCCGCAGAGGCGCCGCCGCGCGCCGCCGACCGGATTCGCGCGACCGTGCGTGATCTCTTCTACCGCCAGGGCATCCGCGCCGTCGGCATCGAGGAGATCGTGGAACGGGCCGGCGTCACCAAGCCCAGCCTGTATCGCAATTTCGCCTCCAAGGACGAGCTGGCGGCTGCCTATCTGCGTGACTACGACGTCGACTTCTGGGGCCGGTTCAACGCGATCGTTGCCCAACATCCCGGCGACCCGCGCGCGCAGGTTCTTGGCTATTTCACCGGCCTTGGCGTCCGTTCACAGAGCGCGGAGTATCGCGGCTGCGGCATGACCAATGCCGCGGTCGAGTTTCCCGACAAGGACAATCCGGCGCGTCTTGTCGCCGTCGAAAACAAGCGCGAGCTGCGCCGTCGGTTCACCGAACTGGCACAGGCCATGGGCGCGGCGGAGCCGGAGATCCTGGGTGACGGCCTCTATCTTCTTGCTGAGGGCGCCTATTCCAGCGGTCAGTTGTTTGGGGAAGGCGGTCCGTCGCGCTCGCTCGCTGCCGCGGCCGAGCGCCTGATTGATGCCTGCCTCAAGCAGACGGGTGCGTCCAGGATTGATCATGCAGGTTGAACACTGCGTGCGTTCTTGTGCACCTTCTGGATGAGGCGCGTCGGGACTACCTTTCGGTCAACACGCAAAGGATAGTCCGATGTCGCTCCCCACTTTCTTCCTGTCGCATGGCTCACCGATGCTGGCGCTGACCGATACGCCGGCGCATCGCTTCCTGCGGTCCTTCGCATCAACCGTTGGCCGGCCGCGCGCGGTCGTTGTCGTATCGGCTCATTTCGAGACTGAGACGCCAACCGTGGTGTCGGATGACAAGCCGGAAATGATCTATGATTTCCGTGGCTTCCCCAAAGCCCTGTATGAAATAGATTATCCCGCCCCGGGTGATGCGGTGCTCGCCCGCGAGGTGGCCGATCGGCTCGCCGCCGCCGGCTTGCCGGTGGACGTGGCGCCGAAGCGCGGCTTCGATCACGGCACCTGGATCCCGCTGTCGCTGGTCTGGCCCGAGGCCGACGTGCCGTTGGTGCAGCTGTCGATCCAGCCGCAACGCGATGCGTCCCATCATGTAGCGCTTGGCCGGGCGCTCGCCGCGTTGCGCGGGGACAATGTGCTGGTGATCGGCACCGGCGCTGCGACGCACAATCTCAGGGTCCTGTTCCGCAACCCCGGCGGCATGCCGGCAGTCGACGCGGCGCCTGTCGACTGGGCGCGGGAGTTCGCCGATTGGGTCGCCGAGAAGGCCGCGGCGGGCGATATCGCCGGTCTCGTCGACTATCGGGCGCAGGCACCGCATGCGGAGATGGCGCATCCCGAGGACGATCACTTCCTGCCGTTCTTCGTCGCGCTCGGCGCGGCCGGCGAGGGGGCCAAGGGCGAGCGCATCCACAATTCGTATGAATATTCCGCGCTTTCCATGGACATGTACCGCTTCGATTGAGGCGGAGAGCGGGTCGGAAGCGCCGGTGGCCGCGACGTTTTTCGGCGGGCCGAACACTTCCCGTTGCCGCCGGTCCGGCGGCGCGCTAAAGGCAGAATATGACCCGCCCCGATACGCTCCGCATCGCCCTTGCCCAGATCAACCCGATTGTCGGCGACATCGCCGGCAATCTCGAGAAAGCGCGCGTCGCGCGCGCGACCGCCGCGGCGGGACGCGCCGACGTCGTCATGTTCAGCGAGTTGTTCCTGTCGGCCTATCCACCGGAGGATCTGGTGCTGAAGCCGGCGTTCCAGGACGCCTGCCGCGCCGCCTGCGAGGCGATCGCGGCCGAGACGGCCGATGGCGGCCCCGCCGTGCTGATCGGCCTGCCCTGGCTCGAGGACGGCAAGCTCTACAATGGCTATGCGC
The DNA here is from genome assembly GCF_000380505.1 of Kaistia granuli DSM 23481. Taxonomy (GTDB): domain Bacteria; phylum Pseudomonadota; class Alphaproteobacteria; order Rhizobiales; family Kaistiaceae; genus Kaistia; species Kaistia granuli. Next base: position 74,625 of record NZ_AQYH01000018.1, read on the forward strand.
TCTGCGACAACGGCCGCATCGAGAGCGTCCGCTTCAAGGTGGACCTGCCGAATTACGGGGTCTTCGATGAGAAGCGCGTCTTCACGCCAGGGCCGCACCCGGGTCCCGTCTCGTTGCGGGGGGTGCGCGTCGGGCTGCCGATCTGCGAGGATATCTGGGGCCCGGATCCCGTCGAGTGCATCGCCGAGACGGGCGGCGAGATCTTGCTAGTGCCGAACGGCTCGCCCTATCGCCGCCGTATCATGGACCAGCGCTTCAACGTTGCCGTCGGCCGTGTGACGGAAGCGGGCCTGCCGCTCGTCTATCTGAACCAGGTGGGCGGTCAGGATGAACTGGTGTTCGACGGCGCGTCCTTCGTGCTCAACGGAGACGGTTCGCTCGCTGTCCAGATGCCGGCCTTTCGCGAGGCGATCGAGATCGTCGAATTCGCGCGGGTCGACGGAGCCTGGCGCTGCGCCGACGGTGCGAAGGCTCGGGTCGAGGAAGGCGAGGAGGCCGACTATCTCGCCTGTGTGCACGGCCTGCGCGACTATGTCGGCAAGAACGGATTCCCGGGCGTCGTGCTTGGCCTGTCCGGCGGCATCGACTCAGCCCTGGTCGCGGCCATCGCCGTCGACGCGCTCGGAGCGGAGCGCGTTCACTGCGTCATGCTGCCCTATCGCTACACGTCGCAGGACAGCCTGGTCGACGCCAAGGCATGTGCCGAGAAGCTCGGGGTACGCTACGACATCGTGCCGATTGCCGAGCCGGTCGAGGGCTTCATGCATGCGCTGGCGCCGATGTTCGCGGGCCGGTCGGCTGACATCACCGAGGAAAACCTGCAGTCCCGTACGCGGGGCACCATCCTGATGGCGATCTCGAACAAGTTCGGCGACATGGTGGTGACGACGGGCAACAAGTCGGAAATGTCGGTCGGCTACGCCACGCTCTATGGCGACATGAATGGCGGCTTCAATCCGATCAAGGACCTCTACAAGACGCAGGTCTTTGCCATATCGCGTTTCCGCAACGGCCAGGTGCCGGAGGGTTGCCTCGGTCCGTCCGGTGAAGTCGTTCCGGAGCGGATCATCACCAAGCCGCCCACGGCGGAACTGCGCGAAAACCAGACGGACCAGGACTCGCTGCCGCCGTACGACATTCTCGACGACATTCTCGAAAGCCTTGTCGAAGGCGAGATGCGGGTCGGTGACGTTATCGCGCGCGGCCATGAGGCGGCGACGGTGAAGCGGATCGAGCATCTCCTGGCGATCGCCGAATACAAGCGCCGCCAGGCGGCTCCGGGCGTGAAGCTCAGCCGCCGCAATTTCGGCCGCGACCGCCGCTATCCGATCACCAACAAGTTCCGGGACAAGGCCTGATCCGGCCCTTGTCCGGAATGTCGTTGCACAAATGAAAAGGCCCTCCGGAAGGAGGGCCTTTTTTGTAGGTCGGGGCCGTGGCGATCCATCGTTGATGCCGGCCGGCCGAACCGGGTCGGACACTGGGCCGTCGTTGCTGGACGGGTCTAGCTCGGACGCGTTCCGCCCTTCGGCTGATTGGCCGCGACTGGCTCCGGCGTCGAATTGCCCAGTACCTGAACCTTGGTGCCGATCGGCGCGCGGTTGTACAGGTCGATGATGTCCTGGTTCATCAGGCGGATGCAGCCCGACGACAGCGACTTGCCGATCGACCAAGGCTGCGTCGTGCCGTGGATGCGGTACAGCGTGTCGACCTTGCCCTGGTAGAGATAGAGCGCACGGGCGCCGAGCGGATTGCCGGGGCCGCCGGGCATGCCGTTCGGCCACTTGGCCGCGTTCGGGTCGCGTGCCATCATTTCCTTGGGCGGATGCCACTTCGGCCACTGCTGCTTGGCCTGGATGGTCGCGTCGCCCGACCAGGCGAAGCCCTCGCGGCCGACGCCGACGCCATAGCGCAGCGCCGTGTTGTTCTCGAAGACGAGATAGAGGAAGTGGTTGTACGGGTCGACGACGATCGTGCCCGGCGCGGCATTGATGCTCGACGGCAGATCGACAACCTGGCGATAGTAGCGCGGGTTGATCTTCGACAGGTCGATCGCCGCGATCGGGAACGGCTCATCCGTGATCGGGCCGTACATGGAGGCAAAGCCCTGATCGATCGGAGGGGCGCTGCCCGGACCGGTGACGATGCTGGACGACGAGCCGGGAGGCTGCGTCGTCTGGCAGGCTGCGAGCACGACGGGGAGGCCAATCATGAACGTACGGCGGCTGAGCTTGCCTGCCGACTTTAGAGGCTTCGTATCGTTCAAAGCCTGTTCCTTTTCATCATCATAATGGGACGAACCCAATGAAAGACCGGAACGCCGGGGGAGCGGATCCGGGACCAATCGTCTCGATTGGCTCGTTTCCGCCGCCGCCCTGGCGGCGCGATCCAATAAGAATGATTGACAGTCTTACTGGTTGCTTTCGCATTTCACCGCAATGACAATTTCGCCACACCAATGGCCAATCCAATGCCCATGAAGCCAAGGATGACGCGGCGTAGGCTCAATTTGTGCGTTCGAGATGAGCCGAAACCAAGGCGCGTTAAGCATGTTGCAGCGGTTGGGCCGCGATGCCGGCGACTGTTGCCGAAATGACGCGGCGTTTCCCCGAGCTTGTTTCTACATGTCGTGCGTGAATCGGCTATCAGGGGCGGGTCAAAGTTCGGAGCCTTCATGCGCTGGTCACCCCAACAGGAAAATGCGCTCTCCGCCGTGTCCGAATGGCTGCGGCGCGGAGACAGTCCCGTCTTCCGTCTGTTCGGCTATGCCGGAACCGGCAAGACGACGCTTGCCCGCCATATCGCCGAGGACATCGACGGTGACGTCGCCTTCGCGGCCTTCACCGGCAAGGCGGCGCATGTGCTGCGCTCCAAGGGGTGCGAGGGCGCCGGCACGATTCACAGCCTGATCTACCGGCCGCGCGCCGGCGATGACGAGGAGCAGCCGGTCTTCGCGATCAACCATGAGAGCGCCGCCTCCAAGGCAGATCTCATCATCATCGACGAATGCTCGATGGTCGACGAGGAGCTCGGCCGCGACCTGCTGTCCTTCGGGACCCCGGTGCTGGTGTTGGGCGACCCGGCGCAGCTGCCCCCCGTCAAGGGCGGCGGGTTCTTCACCGAGCAGGAACCCGACTCGATGCTGACCGAGGTGCATCGTCAGGCCCAGGACAATCCGATCATCCGCCTGTCGATGCAGGTGCGGGCCGGCGAGCCGATCGAATATGGCGAGCACGGCGAGAGCCGGGTGATCTCGCGCCGCGAGATCGACGCCGCCCAAATTCTCGCCGCCGACCAGGTGCTGGTCGGCACCAACAAGACGCGACGCCTGTACAACCAGCGCATCCGCGAGCTGAAGGGCCTGTTGAGCCCGATGCCGGCGGTCGGCGACAAGCTGGTCTGCCTGCGCAACGACAAGCAGAAGGGCCTGCTCAACGGCGGTACCTGGGTGGTCTCCGAGCTCGGCGCGCCGCGCAAGAGCCTGCTGCGCCTCAGCCTGAAGCCGGAGGAAGATGCGACCGGTAAGGCGGTGAAGGTCTCCGTGCATCCGAACTTTTTCGAGAATGGCGGCGAAGACCTTCCCTATGCGCAACGGCGCAATTCGGACGAATTCGACTATGGCTACGCGCTGACCGTGCACAAGTCGCAGGGCTCGCAGTGGGACGATCTCGTCCTGTTCGACGAGAGCTACGCCTTCCGCGAGCATCGCGACCGCTGGCTCTATACCGGGCTGACCCGGGCGGCGAACTGCATCACCATCGTGCGCTAACGAACGAGGCGAGCGCGAAGGCGCCATCGCCTCGATGTCGCTTTTCAGGCAGGATAGGTGCGCTCGGCCGGACGGATCCGGCCGGCATTGCCGAGCTCGATGACGTAGCCGAAGTCCTTCTCGGTATCGAGGTAGTAGTGCTCGTCGTCATCGATCCGGCCGCTCTGGATCACTGGGTAGCCCTTGCGGGCGAAATTCTCGACTGCCTTTTTGCAGTCGGCATAGAACAGCTTGATGTGATGCAGGCCCTCGCCGTGCTTCTCGAGGTGTTCGTCATAGATGCTGTAGCCGGTCAGCGGCTGCATGAGTTCGAGCTGGGTGTCGCCGCTCCAGGTGACGGCGATCAGGCAGGTGTGCGTCGCCGGCTTGCCGCGATAGATGTAGTCCTGAACCTTGCCTGCCTCGAACTGGTAGATATCCCAGGGGCCGATCCCGAAGGTCTCCCAGTGCCGCTTCATCGCGGCTTCCAGGTCGCGGACGACATAGGCGACCTGCATGGTGCCGCCCTCGGTGAAAATTCGCATCCTCGTTCCCCTCTGACCGCGTCGCCGGTTTCCGGCAGGCGGAGCGCATCCTGACGGCGGGTATCGGAACTATGGCCCGCTGCTCCCCATGCCGCGTCCTTCCGCGCGAGGCGCAGAACGTCAGCTATGCATGGGGTCCGCAGGCGGTCAAGCCACCGGATTCCCTACGGCAGGTGGCGCGGCGGTGGAAGCGGGAGGGCTGGCGAAAAGGCCGCTCAGTTGTGAGCGGGCAATGCCGGGCGGGCGCGGGGAAGCGGCGCGGCGATACCCCCCGCGGCTGAAGGTTGCTGGCAGCAGGCCTGGGCATCCGACAGGGACCCCTCATGCGTGGCGGCGAGGCGGACGGCTGTGGGCAGCGGGGAGGTGGCGGTCTGCCGTGGTGCCGCCCGGGGAAGTGCGATCGCGGCGGAGGTGGCGTTGCTGGCAAAGGTGGAGGCTGTTCCGGCCAGCGCCAGTTCCGGCTGAGCGATGATCTGGTCGGCGTTGACCGATTGCGCCATCCTCGATGGCGGAACCAGCGCAGTTGCGTAAAGAAGGCCGCGCGGCGGAGCGGGCTTCGGCTCGACGAGAGCCGCGAGCTGGACCAGTGCCGCCGGCCGTCGCCGCGGCAGAAGAGGCATGGCGATCTCGGCCTTGGCCACGACGGGCTTCGCCACCTCCGCTGGGGGCGCGTCCAGCTCGACGCTGACGGTCGCCGGCTTGGCGATGGCGGGCTTCTCGGCTTCGGGCTTGGCGGCCAGGCTGGCGACGACCAGCTTGCCGCTTTCCGGGGCTGCCGCGGCCGGCTCGGTGACGGTCCTGCCGGCGACCATCACCGGCGCGGTGCCCATGGGAACGTTGATCAGCTTGGCGAGCAGGCGCTTGCGCTTGGCTTCGTAGTAGTAGCCGCTCTTGTAGAGGCTGTGTGCGCGCCGGTCGTTGCCGCCGGCGACGATATAGGCGTTGGCGAGATAGGCGCCGCCATAGATGAGATTGGTTTCCGCGTCGAGGAGGCCGGAGGCCGGACCGCGATAGCCGAGGCCCTTCGCCGTGTCGTGCCGGATCTGCATCAGCCCCCAATAGGGCCCGTTGCGGGCCGCCGGATTGAAGGTGCTCTCCGTCTTCACCACCTTGCGCAGCAGCGCGAACGGGATGCCGTAGACCTTGGCGTAATGCGCGATGCGGGCTTCGATTTCGGCTTGCGTCGGACCATCGTCGGCAAGCACCGCCGCCGGGATCAGGACGCAGAATAGCAGCACCAGAAGGCTGCGCATCCGTCCGGCGAATGCGGATGTGATGCGACCGGAACCGCGGCGCATCAAGGGCGAGGGGCTGATCAAGGAGGCTCCGAGCCTGGTTAATCGTTCGATAAAACTCTCACGCGCCGGCCGAGGAGGCAAGTCGTGCGTCCAGCATGCGTGCCATGCAGGGTCGCGAACCGCTCCATCGGGCCACCATTGTCGCCGTCAAAATGGCGTTTCAAGGGCGCCTTGGCGTGTGCGCGCGGCTGGCGCCAAGGACCTCTGAAAGCGGCACGCTTGTGCCGTCGCCGCTTGCTGCTACATTGGGGGCAACAAGGCACGCGATGAGCTGCGCGCCGGGCCCTTTTGCCCTGTGTCCGCGCAGCCGAAGGATTTGATGTGACAATTTCGGGCGAGGATCCGCTGATCGCGGAGTCCAGGACGCCCGCCACTGATTCTGCGGCCGGGCCGCGGGATCATGTCGGGACCGCCGGCGGTTCTGCCCAGGGCCCTCGTGGCGCTGGACAGGCACTGCCCGGCAAGAAGAAGGGCAGGCGGCGCAAGAAGCGCCGGCCGGTCTATGCCTCGGGCGAAAAACCGGCCGAGGCGAAGGCGACCGAAAAGAGCCGATCCGGCTCCGTCGATCGCGCGCAGAACGGGCGCGGTATCGCCATGGGCGGCAAGCCGGGCCCCGGACAGGTGCGCCCGGCCAGCGTCCCGTCGCGCAATGGATACATTCCGCAGCCGCAATCCATTGCCCGCGCCGTGCCGCGCCAGGACGAGCGCCAGCGTGCCGATTTCGCGGCGCCGCAGGAGACGCTCTATGCCGCGCTCGATCTCGGTACCAACAACTGCCGCCTGCTGATCGCGCAGCCGCGCGAACGGGGCTTTCGCGTCGTCGATGCGTTTTCGCGGATCGTTCGTCTCGGCGAAGGCGTCGGTCGCAGTGGCCGGCTTGGCGAGGCGGCGATGGACCGCGCCGTCGAGGCGCTTCGCATCTGCCGTTCCAAGCTTTCCGATCGTGGGGTCTTGCGAGCGCGCCTAATTGCGACGGAAGCGTGCCGCTCGGCTGAGAACGGCGCGATCTTTCTCGAACGGGTGCGTAGCGAAACAGGCCTCGGGCTCGAAATCGTCTCGCGCGAGACCGAGGCCCGGCTCGCCGTGTCCGGCTGCGCATCGCTGATCGATCCCAATTCCAACGGCGCGCTGCTGTTCGATATCGGCGGCGGATCGTCGGAGCTGGTGTGGATCGACCTGACGCGCCCCGCCGAGGGGCGTCGCCGTCGCATGTCGGATCGCATTCGCACCTGGGCGTCGCTTCCGGTCGGCGTCGTGACGCTCAGCGAGCGCCATGGCGGGGAGACGGTGACGGCTGAAGTGTTCGAGGCGATGGTGTCGGAAGTGGCCGACATGCTCCGCACCTTCCCCGAAGCCGTGGCCCTCGATCAGGCGGTCGCGGCCGGCAATCTCCATATGCTCGGCACGTCCGGAACCGTGACAACGCTGGCGGGTGTCCATCTCGGCCTCGAGCGTTATGATCGGCGCCGGGTTGACGGCACCTGGATGACGGCCGATGAGGTCAATCTGATGATGAACACGCTGACCGGCATGGACTACGCCGCCCGCATCGCCAATCCCTGCATCGGCAAGGAGAGGGCGGATCTGGTGCTGGCGGGCTGTGCGATTCTCGAAGCCATTCGCCGACGCTGGCCTTGCCAGCGGCTGCGGGTGGCTGATCGCGGTCTGCGTGAGGGAATTTTGGTAGAAATGATGGCTGAGGACGGCGTCTGGCGACGCGCGCCCCATCGACAGGGGGGACGCACGTCATGAGCGCAACCAAGGGCAAGGGATCGGGTGGACGCGAGCTGACCGTTCGGGTCAAGACGTCGCGCGGCCGGACGGCGTCGTCGCAGCGTTGGCTCGAGCGCCAGCTGAACGATCCGTATGTCGCGCGCTCTAAGCGCGAGGGCTATCGCTCGCGCGCTGCTTACAAGCTGATCGAGATCGACGACAAGCATAAGATCCTGCAGCCGGGCATGAGCGTCGTAGACCTTGGCGCGGCGCCGGGCGGCTGGTCGCAGGTCGCCGTCGACCGCGTTGGCTCCACCGACGAAAAGAAGCTCGTCGTCGCCATCGACTATCTGGAAATGGACGAGCTTCCGGGCGTCATCCTGTTCCAGAAGGACTTTCTCGACGAGGACGCTCCCGCGATGCTCGAAGAGGCCTTGGGCGGACGCGCCGATGTCGTCATGTCCGACATGGCGGCTCCGACGACAGGCCACCAGAAGACCGACCATCTCAGGACGATCTTCCTCTGCGAGGTCGCCGTCGACTTCGCCATCAACGTTCTGAAGCCCGGTGGTCACTTCCTGACCAAGGTGTTCCGCGGCGGAGCCGAGGGGACGGTGCTGACGCAGCTGAAGCAGCATTTCACCAGCGTGCACCATATCAAGCCGCCGGCGAGCCGGGCAGGCTCAGTCGAGCTCTTCCTGCTCGCCAAGGGCTTCAAGGGCCGCAAGGCGCATGCCGACGGCGGCCCGAGGGAAGACGATGCGGTCGACGAGGGCTGGCGCCCCTAGACGTCTCGCACTCCGGCAAGCACGTCGGGTCGTGTCTCATCGCATGAATGCCGAGCGCGCCTTTTCAGGCGCGTTCTCGCATGGCGGTGACCGGGTCAGGCGCCAACTCCTTGGTAACGAGCTTCCGGCCTGACATTTCCTCGCCCGCGTCGCGCGGCATGCGGAGGAAGAAGATGACCGAGCTCATGGCGATCAGGCCGACGGCGATGAAGGCCGGATGAAAATCAGCGAGGCCGAGCTCGCCGCCATGCGCCGACATTGTCAGTTGCAGCGAGATCGCGCCGGTTGAGATACCGAGCGACAGCGACAATTGCTGGAAGACGCTGGTCATGCTGGTGGCCCGGCTCATCTTCGACAGCGGCACGTCGGCGAAGGACAGCGCGTTGGCGCTGGTGAACTGCAGCGACCGGAAGAAGCCGCCGATAAACAGCAGTCCGGTGATCAGGTGCATCGGCGTGCCGATCGAGAAGGCGGCGGGAATGCCGACGAAGAACGCCGCGATGAATGAATTGGCGATCAGCACCGGGCGGAAGCCGAACCGGCGCAGCAGCGGTGGCGCGACGAACTTCATCGCGATCGCGCCGAGTGCCGAAACGAAGGTGATGGTTCCCGACTGGAAGGGCGATAGCCCGTAACCGAGCTGCAGCATGAGCGGCAGCAGGAAGGGCAGGGCGCCGATGCCGATCCGGAACAGCATGCCGCCGAAGACGCTGGCGGCAAAGCTCGGAATGGCGAACAGCGACAGGTCGAGGATCGGGTTGGCGACGCGCCGGCTGTAGAGGAAATAGGTGATGAGCAGCGCAGCGCCGCCGAACAGGCAGGCGAGCACATAGGGCCAGGGCATCAGGTTGAGACCGAGCGAGGTCGAACCTGTGATGAAGCCGGCTATGCCGAAGGCGGTCAGCAGGAAACCGATGAAATCGAAGCGAACCCGCTCCTCGCCGCGAATATCGGGAATGAACAGCGTCGCCAGCGTCACGCCGAGAATGCCGATCGGCACATTGATCCAAAAGATCCAGCGCCAGTCGAAATAGGTGGTTATGAAGCCGCCGACCACGGGGCCGACCACCGGGCCGATCAGCGCCGGTACCGTCAGCCAGGCGAGGGCGCCGACCAGTTCGCTCTTCGACACGGACTTCAGGATCACCAGTCGCCCGACCGGCACCATCATCGCGCCGCCGATCCCTTGCAGAACCCGCGAGGCAACGATCTCGGGGATCGAACTGGACAGGCCGCAGCAGATCGAGCCGATCGTGAAGAGCGCAATGGCGAGCCGAAACACCGACCGCGCGCCGAACCGGTCCGCGATCCATCCGGAGGCGGGAATGAAGATGGCGATGGTGAGCAGATAGGAGGTCAGCGCCAGCTTGAGATCGATCGGGCTGACGCCGAAATCCCGTGCGATCGCCGGAAGCGACGTCGAGAGCACCGTCGAATCGAGGTTCTCCATGAACAGCGCGCAGGCGACGATCAGCGGGAGTAGAATCCGGGCGGGAGGGCGATGCGGAGCCATGAGGCCTCTGGGCGGGCAATGCTATGCCTACCTTAGAGCGACCGCGGGGCGATTCCGAGGCGGGATCGCCAGTTCACGCTTCCGTGATGGCCACGCCCATGTCGCGGATCGAGCCGAACAGCGCCGGGTCTTGCCAGAGGCGGCCGAACAGCCTGTCGCAGCCAGGATGGCTCCACTTTGTCTGCCCTGCGCCGTGATAGGGTGTCAGCTCGCCGATCCGCAGCCCCTGGTCGGTGAGGTAGATATCGACGCGCATATGGCTGAAGCCGGCGGCGGCCTTTGCCGAGACGGCGGCCAACCGGCGCGCCATCTCAGGCGCCAGGACAAAATCACCGGGGCGGTATTTCAGGGAGTGGAACGGCAGGCGGGCGCCATGGACGTCGAACCAATTGTCGAGCCGGTCCGGCGAGTGCTTGGCGCCCGTGTAGATCCGGATCGCCACCGTCTGGCCATGGAAGGTCATGACGTTGGCTTCCGGCACGCCACCGCCATCCGGGCCGATCAGAAGCGGCTCGGCGAGCACCCGGCGCGGGATGCCCCGATAGCCCCACTCTGGCGAGAGGTCGAAGTAGTCGTGCTGAAGCCACTCCTGCGCTTCTTCGGTGAGGGCTTTGAAATCGCAGCTGGACTTGTCGTGGATAATCGCGAAGGGCCCCGAAGTGTGGCTGGGCTTGAGGACGAAACGGTCCGGCAGCGCATGCCACGGGATTTCATCTGGACTATCCCAAAACCCGATTATCGGCGTAACATAGTCTTCGCCAAGCCGCTCGCGGATGACGCCGCGCACCGCGATCTTGTCGCAGATGCGCTTCAACATCGGGTCGCGATCGTAAATCAGGCGATGGACGATCAGTGCATTGAAGCCCGCGGGCGGATCCATGGCTAACGGCTCGCCCAGGAACGCTTCGCAGCGCTGCACAACCTTGGCTCGGTTGAGCCTGTTGCCGATCAGCGGCGCCCGCGACAGTGCGCGCTTGAACGCGGCTTTCGAGAGCCTGATACGCCGGCGAGGCCGCGCCTGGCCACGCTTGCCCGTCAAATCAAGTAAGTTAACCATTCGATGTATCACCGTGCCAGCCGGCGGCTCGAAACGTCCCCCGTGACATGTGCTTCTCCATGATTCTCCGTCCAATACCAACCTGAAGCTGTAGGGGAGATCGATGTATGCCGGCGTTGGGGCGCTGGGCGAGCTTTCGCCATGCGGATTCACTTTTGGACGCCGCGAGCCTTTCCTCCGCCGGCTACTCCGTGATAGAGACCACCGCCAACTCTATTCGCTGAAACCTCGATCCGCCGGTGACCCTTTGGTCCCACGGCTGGTCTTTTGCATTCGGAGCGTTGGCCATGGCCCAGATCGTAGAATTGTCGACCGGACGCGAGGCCCTCACGTTCGACGACGTGCTGTTGCAGCCGGGCCATTCGCTGGTCATGCCGGGCGAAGTCGACATCCGCACGCGGCTAACACGCGAGATCGAGCTCAACATCCCGATCATCTCCTCGGCGATGGACACTGTCACCGAAGCACGGCTCGCCATCGCCATGGCGCAGGCCGGCGGTCTTGGCGTCATTCACCGGAACTTGTCGCCCGAGCAGCAGGCCGAAGAGGTCCGGCAGGTGAAGAAGTTCGAATCGGGCATGGTCGTGAACCCGGTCACCATCGAGCCGGACGCGACGCTGGCCGATGCACTGGCGCTGATGAAGGCGCACCGGATCTCCGGCATCCCTGTCGTCGAGGGCGGCGGCAATCCCGGCCGGCTGGTCGGCATCCTGACCAACCGCGACGTGCGCTTCGCCTCGAACCCGAACCAGAAGGTCTACGAGCTGATGACCCGCGAGGGTCTGATCACGGTCAAGGAGGGCGTCAGCCAGGAAGAGGCCCGCCGGCTCCTGCACCAGCACCGGATCGAGAAGCTCGTCGTCGTCGACAAGTCCTATCGCTGCATCGGCCTGATCACCGTCAAGGACATGGAGAAGACGCAGCTCAATCCGAACGCAGCCAAGGACGAGCAGGGTCGCCTGCGTGTCGCCGCCGCCACCACGGTCGGCGACAACGGCATCGAGCGGACCGAGCGCCTGATCGATGCCGGCGTCGATTTGATCGTCGTCGACACGGCGCACGGCCATTCGCAGCGCGTCCTCGACGCCGTCGAGCTGGTGAAGAAGTTGTCGAATCGCGTGCAGATCATGGCCGGCAATGTTGCCACCGCCGAGGGCGCCCAGGCGCTGATCGATGCGGGCGCGGACGCCGTCAAGATCGGCATCGGCCCCGGCTCCATCTGCACGACCCGCGTGGTCGCCGGCGTCGGCGTCCCGCAGCTGACCGCGATCATGGAAGCCGTCTCGGCCGCCGACAAGGCCGGCGTACCGGTGATCGCCGATGGCGGCATCAAATATTCCGGTGATCTTGCCAAGGCGCTGGCCGCCGGCGCCAGCTGCGCCATGATCGGCTCGCTGCTGGCCGGCACGGAAGAGAGCCCTGGCGAGGTCTACCTGCACCAGGGCCGTTCGTTCAAAGCCTATCGCGGCATGGGCTCGGTCGGTGCGATGGCGCGTGGCTCGGCCGATCGTTACTTCCAGGCCGAGGTGCGCGATACGCTGAAGCTGGTGCCGGAGGGCGTCGAAGGTCAGGTTCCGTTCAAGGGCCCGGTCAGCGGTGTGCTGCATCAGCTCTCCGGCGGTCTTCGCGCCGCCATGGGCTATGTCGGCGCCGAGAACCTCGAGGCGTTCCGCGAGAAGGCACGCTTTGTCCGCATTTCGACGGCCGGCCTGCGCGAGAGCCACACCCATGATGTGACGATCACCCGCGAGAGCCCGAACTATCCCGGCATCGGCTGATCGCACCTTGGTGTGCTGACGCAATCGAAGAGGGGCAGGGGTCGGAACCTTCTGCCCCTCTGTCTTGTTTGCGCCCTGCCGGGTGCGCCCGGATTCTGTCTTGCACCGGAACACATATCGGGGGCTCCATGCTGAAGACCGTCATTCTGTGGCCGGCGATCGCGCAATTCGTCCTGATTGCCTGCGTCTATCTCTGGCTCAGCGTTACCCGGCAGCGGGCGCTCGGCAGCGGCGCCGTGCCGAACACCGATTTTCCGCCGGGCGGCGACGAGCCGCGTGCGTCGGCCGACGCTCGTCGCCATCTCGCCAACCAGTTCGAGCTGCCGATACTCTTCCTTGTCGTGATCGGCTTCCTGTTCGGCATCAACGGCACCTCTGTTCTCGAGGTGGTCGTCGCGTGGCTCTTCGTCGCGTCGCGCCTGCTCCACACCCTGGCATCGCTTCGGGGCCTGCTGATGCTGCGTCATGTCAGCTTTCTTGTCGGATTCGTGCTCGTCTTCTTCCTCTGGCTCGACCTCGCCGTTCGTATCCTCTAGAAGCCCGGACCATGATCCCAGCCGCACGCATCTCCGCCGCCATCGAGGTCCTCGATGATATCGCAACCCGCCGCCGCCCGGCGCCCGACGCCCTGAAGGATTGGGGTCTCGCGCACCGCTTCGCCGGTTCGAAGGACCGGCGCGCCATCGGCGATCTCGTCTTCGACGCGCTCCGCCACAAGAACTCGTCCGCAGCGGTGGCCGGCGGCGATGACGGCCGCTCCATCATGCTCGGCTTGTTTCATTTTCACCGTGGCCTCGACATCGCCGCGATCGAGAAGCTGTTTTCGGGCGATCGCTTCGCGCCGGCTCCGCTGACGGAAGACGAGCGCGCGACGTTGAGCGTCGAGCGCCTCGCCACGGCTCCGGACTATGTGCGCGGCGATTACCCGGAGTGGATCGCCCCCAACCTTGCCCGGGTCTTCGGCGACGATGTCGTTGCCGAAATGCAGGCATTGGCGACGCCGGCGCCGCTCGATCTGCGCGTCAACACGCTGAAGGCCGAGCCGGATCACGCAGCTTCCGAACTGACGGCCGCGATCGGCCGCGCGCCGGAGCGCCCGGCGCTCTCGACGCTCTGCCTGCGCCTGCCGCTCGAGCCCGAGCGGGGCGAGCCGCACATCGCCTCGACCGAGCCTTTCCTGAAAGGCCAGATCGAGATCCAGGATCTCGGCAGCCAGCTGGCGGCGGAATTCGCCGGAGCGCGTCCGGGCCAGCAGGTGCTTGATCTCTGCGCCGGCGGTGGCGGCAAGACGCTGGCGTTGGCGGCCGCGATGCAGAATCACGGCCAGATCTTCGCCCATGATGCGGACCGGCGCCGTCTGGCGCCCATCCACGACCGCCTGACCCGGGCCGGTGTCCGCAACGTCCAGGTCCGCACGCCGCGGCCGAATAGCGATGTGCTCGACGATCTTGAACACCGGATGGATCTGGTCCTTGTCGATGCGCCCTGCACCGGCACCGGGACCTGGCGCCGCAATCCGGACGCCAAGTGGCGCATCCGTCCCGGCAGCCTGGCCGAGCGCAACAAGGACCAGGCGCTGGTTCTCCAGGCGGCGAGCCGCTACGTGAAGCCGGGCGGCCGGTTGGCCTACATCACCTGCTCGGTGCTGGAGGAAGAGAACTCCGACCAGATCAACGCGTTCCTGGCGGCGCATCCGGGCTTCTCGGTGGTGCCGCCGCAGGCGGTGGTCGAGGCCTATGAACAGGAATCAATGAACATCCTCGGTCCCACTGTCAGGTTGCTCGAAAACGGCCTGCTGATGACGCCGCTGACCAGCGGAACGGACGGATTCTTCGTCTCGGTGCTGATACGAAGCGCCTGATTGCATTCATCTGTGCGCCTTTGCCTGCTGGCGGGCGGCCTGCCTCGACACGGTGCGGATGCGCCGATAGAAGGGCCGCCCCGGGGTTCCCCCGACTAGGAGGTCAAATCTTATGCGCAGGTTGCTCAGGCTCATCGCCATTCTGATCGTGGTGTTCGCCGGATACTGGGCCTACTACGTGTTCGCCGCCGGCAATCCGAGCGACCCGCTCGGCGTCGAGATCAACAAGTACATGCCGACAGCGGCGCGTGAATTTGCGTGCAAGAAGCTGAAGGAACGTTTCGCCGACGCCAAGACGGCGCCCGAGGGTTGCGCCGAGTTCGCGTTCTGGGCCCCTGCGCCGGCACCCGTCGTCGAGCCGGCTCCGGCAGCCGTCGAGCCGCCGGCAGCAGCGCCTGCCGTCGAGGCTCCCGCTCCGGCCGCGGAAACCGCACCGGCAGCGCCTGTCGCTCCGGCGCCTGCGGCCGAGGCTCCCGCGGCACCGGCTCCCGCCGCCGAGACGCCTGCGGCGCCGGCTCCGGCCGCCGAGGCTCCCGAACCGGCTGCGCCGGCGGCTGAGGCTCCGGCTTCCGACACGCCCGAGACGGCAGCGCCCTGATCGAAATGGCGGCCCGCTCCCACCGGAGCGGGCCGTTTTCTTGACCTATGCATGCGGAGATCGGCAGCTCCGCGATTGCAGTTTGCGGCGCAATCGCTTAACCGAGGGGCCATTCCCCTCAGACGCCGGGCCGCTTCCATGACCGACAGCATTCTCATTATCGATTTTGGATCGCAGGTAACGCAGCTGATCGCGCGTCGCCTCCGCGAAGCCGGCGTCTATTGCGAGATCCATCCGTTCCAGAATGCAGCCGCCGCATTCGAGAAGCTGCAGCCGAAAGGCGTGATCTTCTCCGGTGGTCCGGCCTCGGTCACCGACGCCAACAGCCCGCGCGCGCCGCAGTCCGTCTTTGATTCCGGCGTGCCGATCCTCGCCATCTGCTACGGCCAGCAGACGCTGGCGCTGCAGCAGGGCGGCAAGGTCGAGGGCGGCCACGCCGCCGAGTTCGGCCGCGCCGAAGTCGAGATCAAGGATGCGAGCCCGCTGTTCGAGGGTTTCTGGGAGGTCGGCCAGCGCTATCCGGTCTGGATGAGCCATGGCGACCGCGTCACCGAACTGCCGCCCGGCTTCAAGGTGGTCGGCACGTCGGAGAACGCGCCCTTCGCCATCGCGGTGAACGAGGATCGTCGCTACTACACGACGATGTTCCATCCCGAGGTCGTCCACACGCCGGACGGCGCCAAGCTGCTGTCGAACTTCGCCCACAAGATCGTCGGCCTTCAGTCCGACTGGACGATGTCGGCCTATCGCGAGCAGATGATCGACAAGATCCGCAAGCAGGTCGGCAAGGGCAGGGTGCTGTGCGCTCTTTCCGGTGGCGTCGACTCGGCCGTCGCGGCCGTGCTGATCCATGAGGCGATCGGCGACCAGCTGACCTGCGTCTTCGTCGATCACGGCCTGATGCGCCAGCATGAAGGCGACCAGGTCGTCTCGCTGTTCCGCGAGCACTTCAACATTCCGCTGATCAGCGTCGACGCGTCCGATCTCTTCATCGGCAAACTCGAGGGCGTCTCCGACCCCGAGACGAAGCGCAAGATCATCGGTGGCCTGTTCATCGACGTGTTCGACGCCGAGGCGAAGAAGATCGCGAGCGACGGCAAGGGCGCGCCGGAGTTCCTCGCCCAGGGCACGCTCTATCCGGACGTGATCGAGAGCGTTTCTTTCTCGGGCGGCCCGTCGGTGACGATCAAGTCGCACCACAACGTCGGCGGTCTGCCGGCCCGCATGAACATGAAGCTGGTCGAGCCGCTGCGTGAACTGTTCAAGGACGAGGTCCGCGCGCTCGGCCGCGAACTCGGCCTTCCCGATAGCTTCGTTGGCCGCCATCCGTTCCCGGGCCCCGGCCTCGCCATCCGCCTGCCGGGCGGCGTGACGCGCGAGAAGCTCGATATCCTGCGCAAGGCCGACGCGATCTATCTCGACGAGATCCGCAAAGCAGGCCTCTACGACACGATCTGGCAAGCCTTCGCGGTGCTGCTGCCGGTGCAGACGGTCGGGGTCATGGGCGATGGCCGCACCTATGACTCGGTGCTGGCGCTGCGCGCCGTCACCTCGGTCGACGGCATGACGGCAGACTTCTTCCCCTATGACATGAACTTCCTTGGCCGGGCCGCGACCCGGATCATTAACGAGGTCAAGGGCGTCAACCGCGTCGTCTATGACGTAACGAGCAAACCCCCCGGTACGATCGAGTGGGAGTGACGACGCGGCGGCGTCGTTAAAGCTGGCGCCGCGGCCAACCACGCGACCCTTGCAGTCTATCGCACCACTGGTTCTGACGCGTTCGTCTGCGCTTCGCCCGTCCGGTATAGTTGGGGGGTGATGTCGATTTTCTGGCTCCCCGTTCGTCGCATTCATGCCAGCCTGATGAGGCGGCGCGAACCAGGAGGCAAATGATGCGCGTGATGGTTTTGGTGAAGGCGACGGACGACAGCGAAAAGGGCATGCTCCCGACGACGGAGCTGCTCGAAGCGATGGGCAAGTTCAACGACGAACTCGCCGAGGCCGGCATCCTGCGCGCGGCCGACGGGCTCAAGCCTACCTCGCGGGCCAAGCGTGTGGGGTTCGATGGAGCTGGCCGTACAGTCATCGACGGCCCCTTCGCCGAGACCCGAGAACTCGTCGCTGGCTTCTGGCTTTGGGAAGTCAAGGACATGGACGAAGCGGTCGCGTGGGTGAAGCGCTGCCCCAATCCCATGCCGGGCCCGAGCGAAATCGAAATCCGGCCGCTCTACGAGATGTCCGATCTGCAGCCGTGATGGGCACCGGACATCCTGGCCTGCCGTCGCGGCCGGGAACAGTTGTCGGCCGCAAGGGGGAGTTGTCTCTCTTGGGAGAAGTCACTCGGTCGGAGGGAGCATTCGAAGTTCGACGATCGGCACTCCGTTGCTGCTTCTCTCAACCGCTGCCGCCGGCCGGCCTGGTCCTGGCCCTTTGCCGGATTTTGGGTTCGGTCGTGGTCGGCGGGACGTCCGTCGTCGCGGTGCCGGCGGCAGGCACGGGCCCGCCCTTGTCCCAGTCGATGTCGCGGGCGAGCTGCTCCATTTCGGCGCGCTCGGCCGCTATCGCCGCGTCGTAGCGCTGGATCATCTCCTGCTTCTGCGCTTCCAGTTGCTTGACGCGCGCGTCGATCTCGCCGACCCGCTCTTTGCGAAAGGCGAGCGGCATGGCGAGGATATCTTCTGGCCGATCTGGCTTCGCCAAGCGTCCGGCTGCTTCATTTAGCCATTTGCGCTGCTCGTTCAGGATGTCGTCGATGCTCATGATCCACCTGTGCCTTCCCGTCACATGATCTGGTTGAAATCGCCTTCGGGCGTCGGGAAATCGACATGATTGATGCTGCCGCCGGCTGTGACATTGCCGATGAACGGGCCCGGCATGCTGTTGAAATTGACCGACGCGATTCGGCCGGGCATCGCCTTGATCTGATTGCCGCTGACGGTCGCGGCATTGCCGACCAGAACGACGGTCGCCTGACGTTCATCGAACCTCTCAGCGATCACGTGGCTGCAATAATTGCCGTGGAAGAATACCCGGTCAAAGCGCGACCAGACTCGTTCATCCTGAGTGGGCTCCTGCGTCAATTCTACCAGGGCGGTGCGGCCGGTGCCGTAGAACTTGTTGGAGAGGATCTGGACCGGAAAGCCCAATCGCGCCCGCCCGTCGACTTCCGGGTCGGGCCCGTCAAAGGCGCCGCCCAGCAGCAACGCGCGATCTTCCCGCTCGCGGTCGCGCTCGCGTATATCCGTGTGGGTGACGAGATTGCTCTCGATGCGCGCCTCGAGGACATAGGTGCCGAAGATGCCTATTGCCTGCGGGGCCTGCACCTTGTTGTCAGGTGTCATGCCGGTATTGGTCACCTCGTTGGCCTCGACATGCAGTTCGCCGGCAACCATTTTGACGCCAATCCCGACCGCGCGCTCGGCCTCATAGGCGCAATGGGTGAAGCGGTTCTGGACGATGTCGGTTCGTCCGATGAGCGTGGAGCCCTGCATGCCGACGAGCGTCGTGTCGCTGATGCGGTTGCCCGTGATCGAGGCTCCGGTTTCTCCGGCGAGTGCCAGCCCAGCCTTCACGGAGGAGACGTCATTCTCGCTGAAGCGGCAAGCACGCCCCGACAAGCTGAAGAGCCCGCCGGAGACGCCCGACACGCGATTGCCGCTGACGAGGGTTTCCTGGCACTTGGTCAGAAAAATGCCGAAGGCGGTGCCCTCGCGCGTCCCGACCAGTGCGTTGTCCCGAATGGTGAGGCCACGCGCGAACGTCGCGATCACACCGTTCATCGCACCCTCCATGCGGTTGTCGGCGACGATGACCTCGATCGTGGGGACCCCGTTCTTTTCGGCCTCATAGCCGATCTGGATGCCGATCGGCATGCTGACGGCGACGGAGTCATCCGGCTTCGAGGTTATGACATTGCCGGTGACGACGGATTGAGAGCCGGCGGCGCGGATGCCGACATTGATGGCAGAATGGAGCCAGATCCGGTTTCCCGTGATCGTGGCTCGTGGTGCCGCGACGTCGATCGCGTACAGGCGGTTCGCGTCCTCTCGCTCGTATTGCGTCATGACGAAAATGTTGTCGATCACCGCTGATCCCTCGGCGGCCGATGAGGGGGCGTCGGTCGCGTGGGTGTCGTTGATGACGACGCCGAAGGCGCAGAATCCGATGCGGTTGCCAGAGATGGTGAGCGGGGCGCTCGATCCTTCCGACAAGATGCCGACCGGCCGCACGCGGCGATCCTCGCCGCCGGGCGCGATCAGATTGTCGGCGAAGATCGGGCATTCGCAATAGCCTTGCATGCGAATCCCGACCTCGACCATGCGGATGGTCGAGCGCTCCACGCGCAGCCGGTCCGTCCGCAGCACCTCGATGCCGACAACACGACGGGAATCGCGGTTCTCCATGCTGCAATCGAGGAAGGCGACATCATCGCAGCCGGCCAGCGAAACCACGCCTTCGCCGGACTCGATACTGGCGCGAAAGGCGATCGTCTCGACGCGGATCGCAATGCTCCGCTCGATCCGCAGCACCGATTGCCCGTTGGTCAGCGCGACGATGGTGCCGGGGCTCTCGCCTGTCAGTTTCACATTGGGCCGGCGGATGCGGATCGTATCACGCGGCTTGTGGACGCCGGCCTTTAGGCAGACGCAACCGCCCTCCGGCGGCAGCGCGTCGATCGCGTCCTGGATGCTCTCTCCGACGGAAACCGTTATGCTGCAACAACATTCCTCGTCGCCGCCGTCTTCGGCGGGCGGTTGCGGCCGGCAGTCCGATACCACCGGCGGCGCGCCGGCCGTGATGGCCGCGAGCTGGACGTAGTGGTGGCGGATATCGCGCGGTGGCGCCTTGACCAGCGTTTCCACCGAGGCATCGGCGACGCGGGCGGCGAACACCCAATGGTCGAACGTTCGGAAGCCGCCGCCTGCCGGCATCAGATCGAAGCTCACCTCGATGCCGTCCTCCAGCTCGATCGGGCCGGGGCCCGTCGAGATCAGCCCGTCGGCGTCGACCGTGTTGGTGGCGGCGGTCTGGTCCCAGCGCTGGATACGGGTGTGGCGGGCGACCAGTTCTGTCGGACTGGCGCCGAAGGCGCGGCCGCCGGGGGATGGCAGGGCGCGGTCGAGCACGATTTCATTGCGGGTCTCGTTGATGTCGATGACCCGCGCCATCTGGCCGGGCTCCCCCATCAATTCGCGGTGGTCGTCGGTGATGGTGACCCAGTCGTCGATGCGAAAGCGCAGCACGGGATCGCGACCGATGCGGTTGACCGTCAGTGTCGTCTGACCGCCAGCGACGGCCAGTGCGCGCACCACCGAGACCACCGAACCATTGTCACGCGACCACTTGAACCGCGCGACGCCCAGTCCGCCCGGGTCGTGGATCTCCACCCGGTACAGCCGGTTCTCCAGCCCGCGATAGCCGGCGATCGGCGGCAGCAGGCAGGGATCGCTTGGCGCGGGCGAAAGGATCGCGGCGGTTGACAGAAGGCCGGCGGAAGGCGCCTCGCCGACATCCATGCCGCAGGCCGCCGCGTCGCGGGCGTCGACCCGAACCTGCCAGACCGTCTGGGTCCTCGTCGTGGTATCGGCACCGCCGAGCGCGACGTCCAGCAGCGAGGCATCCTCGACATAGGTGATTTCACGCTCCCAGATATCGAGGAACACGACCGCGTCGCTTGCCGGCAGCGGCGGCGGGGCGGGATAGAAGGGCTGGGCGAGGTAGCTGGCGGTCTCGGTCTCGAAATGTTCGACGAGATTGCCTTCCACATAGAGCCGGCCTGGCTCGATGCTGAGGTTCGGGGTCGGCCCGCCGAGCCAACCGATCAGGAAGGCGTCCGGCGTCGTCTGGTAGGGCACGCCATAGGGGCCGAACGTGTCGAGCGACTGCAGTCGTTGCCGGCGCTTGGCGATGGCGACGAACTCGTTCCAGTCGGAATCCAGCTGAACGCGGCCCTGCTGCATCAGCACGCCGCTGCGCCGCTTCAGCGGGTCGTGCGTGAATCGCGTATAGTCTCCGCTCATCTAGGTACCCCGTTGTTCGGCTTACGTTACGTAGATGAGGCCCGCCTCCAGGCCGAATGGCATATATTCCTCGAGCCGGATCGTCAGATTGGATTCGCGCTGCGGTTGCTTGAGGTGGCAGTAGACGCCGATCTCGGAGCCGTCTTCGGCGCCGAGCGCGATTTCCCTCGGACCGGCGAGCGACAATTGCAGATAGGCTGGCAGGCCATATTCCTCGGCCGAATACTCTGGCTTCACCCGTCGCTGTACCCTGGCTTCAACGGTGGCGCGCTGGACCGTCGTCAGCGGGCCCGACACGGCCTCCTCGGCCTCGATCGCCTTGGCGACTGCCAAAGACGGTTGGCAGCGATACTGCCGCGGCAGGCGCGAGCCGGCGGGGACGTAGCAGAAGCGGACGCAGCCGCGCTGGAGGCGCTCGGCGCGGGCGATGCCGTCGAAGATGGTCTCGGTGGCGAACGCCATTTCGCGCACCCGGCACGCCCCGCGCAGGGTCGAGCGCTCGACGTGCAAAGGCGGACCCGCCGCCCCGGCAGCGCCGGGCGCTGTGAGAGCGTCGCTACCCGCGCCGTCGAGAATGCTGTCCAGCACGAAGACGCCTTCAGCATGCTCCGGAACACGGAGCGGCCCCGTGATGGAGAAGGCGATCTCCAGCCGGAATTCCGTATTGATCGGCGCGCCGGCGGGGTCGGCTGCCGCGATCTCGACCGAGGCGGGCGGAGGTGCCGGCGCCCCGGCGGGCTCGGTGATGCTGCCGCCGGGCACCAGCGTCGTGTGCAGCAACCGCAGCCGCTTGAGACTGCCCGTCACCTGGAGAGTGCCTTCGACCAGGAGGCCGCCGAGCGTGAGGCTGGCATCGGGATGGTCGCCGGTCACAGTAAGCGGCCCGTTCAGCCGCAGATGGGGGCGGAAGCCGTCGGCGGCCTCAATCGCCAGGAGGCGGCCGGTCTCCGGCTCGATGGTGATCGCTTCCGCATAGGTACGGTTGTCGCGGATGCGGATGATGGCATTGGGCTTCAGCGCGGCCGTCCACGCTGCGAGTGCGGCGCCGATGGTGGGAAACACGTTGGGATCGCCGCTGCCGCCGACCAGCAAGATCTGGTCGGCCAATTTGGCGCTGGTGAGCCAGGCGCGGCGTGCATAGGGACCGCCACCGAGATCGGCCGGGAAGCCGTAGTGATAGGACACCTCGACGCTGGCGGCGGGTGTGAGATTGGGCCCCAGCGTGAGCCGCCCCAGCGCGACGTCGACGGCGACGAAATCGGTGGGCGGGGCGGACCAGACGCCGAGATTGCGACAGACTATGCGGTCTGCCGGAATCGGGGCGCCGTCGACGGTTATGCTGAAACTGGGGTGCGGGGCGGCCGGGACCGGGGGCCGGGCATCGAACAGCCCGTAGCATTCGCTATGCGGGGGATGCGGCAACGGCAGGGCGTGGTGCGCGCGCAGATCCTCGTAGAAGAGGGCGGGGCGGATCGCCTGCGGCACGTGCCACTCGGTGGCGAGCCCGGTCTCGTCGCCTTCCGGCCGCCGCCGGCTGAACAGCGGGGCGGAACGGCCAAGCTGCGAGAAGAAATAGCGAAAATCGCCGGAATTGCCGAGCCGCCGCGCCTCCGCCGACTCGATCGGGTAGGCGCCGAGCCGCCACAGGAAAAAGCCGATGTTGCGGATGTTGTGGCGACCGTCCAGCTGACCGACAGGGCGCACATCGACGGTATGGCAGATGACGTCGAAGGCGGTGCCGAGTCGGTCCATGAATTCCGGGGAGCGGATGTCCGGCGTCCGTGGCGCGACGGGGCGCTGGTGATTGCGCAGCCATTGCGTCCATCCGATGCTTTCGAAGAACTCCACCGCATGTGCTGCCCAGCCGGTGACGTCGCGCGCCAGTTCCTCCAGCATTGGCGCCGTACCCTTGCGGCGCCGGTAATAGATGGTCTTGGCAATATCCGCCCGGTTGCGCAGCGCAATGGCGGGCTTCAGGTTCGGCCCTTCCAGCTCCGGGAACAGCTCCTGCGCCATGTCGCCGTCGCGCACGCGGCTTTCGTCGAACAGCGGCGTGGTACCGACGAGATCGCCGATATAGGGGACGACCCAGGGCTCGGCGGTTTCGATGAAGGCGTTGGCGTGCACCTGCGCGATGTTCGCCTCGACCGTGTCCGCCTGGCGCTCGACGATTTCCAGCAGCGCCCGCAGAGGCTCGCCGCGACCGGCGTCCTGCTCGCGGATATAGGCTGGCAGCAGATGATAGAGCTTGTCGTCCTTGCGGGTGGAGTAGGCCATCATAGCGCCTCCACCACGGTGAGCGAGACATCGGCGGGATCGAGGATCGCGGCCTGTTCGGCCGCCAGCACCGGCGGTATCGCGCTGCCGTCGAAGCCGGCACGGGCGAATCGATCGATCTGGGCGGGATCGGCGGGGCTCGGGCGGGCCGGATAGATCCGGATATGCGGCTGCACCGGCGCGATGGTGATCGAGCGCACGCCGCGTTCCGTCGCGCTGAGGTCCAGATAGCCCTTGAGCTGGAACAGATCGACATCCACCGCCCGGACGCCCGTCACCTCCTGCAGTCGGGCGAAAATTGAGCTGGCATGCACCGCCGCTCCAACCTCTTGCGCCTCGAACGCGAAGGCCGCCAGCAGATGGGCCCGTGCCCGCGCGGCGATGTTGTCGGCCTCATAGGCAGGGTCGCGCAGCAGCCTGGCACGGATGACCAGAGGCACACGCACGAGGGCAGAGAGCACCAGCGGACGATTGGTGTCGCGGATGGTGTTCAGCGAGGCGTGCAGATCGTCGAGCGCTTCGGTCGACAACGTTGTCCCGCCCACCGCCGCGACGGTCAGGTGCACGGTGCGTTGCAGGTCGAGCCAGACCCATGTGGCGAAGGCCCGGGCGATAAGGCCGGAGGCCATGGCAAGGCCTTCGAAATCCTGCAGCGAGACGGCGCGTCCGAAGGTCTTCACCGAGGCTGGGGCGGCCCGGCGGGCATCGTCACGGGCTTCCGCATCGGCGCCGCCGTCGCTCGGCAGCGGGTTGTGCACGCCGCGCAGGCCGACGGGTCGTTCCAGCGGGATCGCCAGTTGTCCCGCGCGAACCCGGCCCTGCAGCCCAAGCCCGGTGCGGTAGCGTGCCGTCACGTTCATCGCCCCGGTCTTCAGCCGTGCGCCGGTCCGACCGTCACCGAAGCCGACTCGCGTCTGCCCGGCATCGTTCTGGCGCAACGTGTAGACGCGATCGGTGGATCTGGCGCCGTAGAGGCTTGGCACCTGTTGCCACAGTTCGTCATTGACGCGGATTTCGATCTCCGCCTTGCCGCCGGCGTCCTGGCGCGAGGGCAGGTAGGTCAGTGGCCCGCGGCTGAGCGGGAAGCTCTGGAACGCCTTGGTCGCGTCGCCATTGCCCAGCGGCTCGAAGCCCGGCGTGCCGTCAGGATTGGCGCTCAACGGCTGACTCTCGCCGTGGCTGGTCTCGGCGACGTTGCCAAGCATGCGGACCTCGCCGGCAAGGCCGTCTACCGGGGGAACGAAATCGACCAGCAAGTGGTCGGGATCGCCGCCGGGACTGGTCGAAAACTCCGTGCTCGCCGTGACCCGAACGCCGAGCTGGCGCGCCCCGTTGTCGAGGATCAGCCGTCGACCCTTGGCGATGCCTTCCAGCCCGGTGGCGCCGACGAGGGCGATGGCGAGACGGCCTCCGGTGAGCTGCGTCGGATAGCCGTGGGGGCGCAACGCGATGTCGGGGCGCGACAGCCGGTACATCCGGGTGTGGCGCCGGTCGGGAATCGCGTCGAGGCCGAAGCCGATCGGCGCCCATGCGGACCACTCGCCGCCGGTGAAGGCGCGGAACGACACACCGCCATCGCCGTCGCGGACGAAGATGCGGAGTACGCCGTTCTGGATCGCGCAGGTCGGAACCGAGGTGACGGGGCCGCGCAGGCTGGACCAGGCTGTCCAGTTGGTGCCGGTGCGCTGCGTCGTCCAGACGTCGCTGTCGCGTCCGCGCGCGAAGACCATCAGGAGTCCGGCCCCGGTTACAGCCAGCGCGGGCTCGCCCTCGACGTCGCCGCCGAGGTCGAGCCAGTCGCTCCACGCCGTGCCGTCAAAGTGGCGATGGCGCAGCCTGCCGTCTGGGCCGGTGATGAACAGCTCCGGCCGCCCTGGCGTCGGGAGCGCCAGGACCGGCGTCGCAGCTGCGACGCCGCCGAGCGACATGAAGCCGGACCAGCCCGCCGGGCCCTTGACGGCATGCCAGATGCCCCGATCTGTGCCGCGCGCCACGACGTCGACGCGGCTGCCGTCGAAGGTCGCGATTGTGGGGGCCGAAGTGGCCGCCATCGTGAGAGTCTGGTCCTCGACGATGCCGCCGGCGCCGATGCGCAGCACGCGCACCTTGCCATTCACGCTGGTGCAGGCGACCACCGCCTGACCGCCCGGGTGCCACACGGCGGCCGGCCGGGCGAGCGTTGCGCCGCCGAGCACCGACACGCTCCAGCCCGCGCCGGAGCGGAATGCCTGCATCAGCCGGCCTGCGTCGTCGCGGTAGAACAAATCGACGTCGTGCGGGCCGCCATTGACAGCAGCCGGCTCGTCACAGGCATGCGCTTCCTGGCCCGCAGCCTTGACGACGGTGTCGATCTGCGAACCACCGCCGCGCAGCAGCAGTTGGAGCACGCCGGCGCCCGAGCGGGTGGCCACGCGCAACGAACCAATTGGCAGACCGGCGGGCGCCGCCACGGGTACCGGCCGGCCGCTTATGGTCTGTCGCAGCGTGGTGTGGGTGACGCTGTCCGAGAGTGGACCGACCGCGGTGGCGAGGCGGTCCTCCGCGGCGTGCACGACCGCGGTGCGCAGGCGGGGCACGCCGGCGCCGCAATCGATCAAGAACTGGTCTCCCGGTTTGACGTCGTCATGTCGCGCGTCGAGCGGATATTGGGTCTGGGCAGGACCGAACGAAGCGTCGATCGGGGTCGTTTTCCAGCGTTTGTGCGGCGGCGTGGCAGGGTTGGTATCGTAGATGTTGTGACTGGCCGGAGCGTTGTAGCCGAAGAACCGCAGGCGCTTGTCGGCGCGCGCCAGCCGCGCCACTTCCGGCCGCAGCCCATCGGCCTGGATTGGCGGATCGAATCCCAGCCGTTCGCCGTCGGCGCGCCGGTCGAGCGCAGTGACGGTCTTCTCCTCGATCGTTCCAAGGCCGAAGGCGACGACACGGTCGCCGATCGACAGCGGGTCGGGTCGTGATAGGGCTATAGCGGAGGCACTGCCGCGCGCGAACGGATTGAACGGCAACGGGGGACCGTAGACCGGCAGCGCATTGAGCCCGGCGAAGGCGGTGACGCTCTCGACGGTCTCGTAGGTTTGGGCACGCTCGTCCTGGCCGGGCATGCTCATGATGCGCAGGCCGCGGCGGATCCGCGTGGTGGCGTGTTCGTCGAGCGCGAAGGCGACGAGGGCGGTGGCCGCCAACCCCGGCCGCGGCCGGTAGCCAAGCAGCGCCACCATCCGCAGCACCGAATCCCGCTCGACCGCTGTGCGGATGAAGAATTCGTTGCTGATGCGCTCGTTGTAGAAGCACAGCACGTCGGCGACCGCGGCGAAAAGTTCGAGCAGCACGATCGCGTAGTCGTCGCTGTCGCGGGTCGAGAGCGCGCTGAGGCGCGGGTCGCTTGCGATGCCGTCCAGCATGGAGCGGCGGAAGCTGGCGAAGCTGCCGATCCGGTAGGAGAGGGCCGATAATCCCTGCCGGTTCGACACCGTCATCGGAGCATCGGCCATGCCGCTGGAGCAACAGGAGCAGAAGGCGGGATGGGGCGCCATCGCTACTGGCCTCCGACCGCTTCGACGTGGAGCACGCCGTTTTCGGGAAAGTTCGGGTCGTTGTCGAGCATCTGGATCTCCATCGGACCCATCGGCAGATAGCCGCGCTCCAGCCCGCTGCCTGGCGGGTCCCAGTAGCGCTTGAACACCACGACGGTGGCCGACTCGACGCCCTCCACCGCCTCTACCGCCTGATAGAGGCGGGACAGATAGGTGGCATCGCCAAAGCCGAAGGCGAGCGGGTGGAAGAAGCCGCGTGTGCCATCGGCATAGGCGCGGTTGGAAAGTACGCGGCGCACGGCGGCGATGACCTCGCCTCGGAAATGGCCGCGCTGGACGCAAAGCTTCAATTCGATCTCGAGCGGGACATAGCGCGCGGCATTGACCGTGAGGTCGTAGCCGGCGATGCGGAAGCGACCGAGATGAGCGCACATCGTGCTGGCGAACTCCGGCTCCAGCGCAGCGCCGCCCCCCGGAAGCCGAACCAGATTGCCAGCGTCGCGGGGATGAATGGCGACGAATACGGTGTGCCAGCTGCCGGTCCAGCGGAAACGGGCCTTGGCGGCCGCGACATCGGGATGGCGCCGCGCCGCCTCTTCCCAGTCGGCCTCCGTCACGGCGCGGAACTGCACGGCACGGAACGCCTCGGGCGCGAGCTGTCGGACTTCCTCGATGGTTTCGGGATCGGTGCCGAGGCGTGCCGGCAAGGGCTGGAACACCTGCTCGATGCCGACGAACGGCAAGGGTGGGCCAGCCGGGTTGGCCGGATCGGTCATCTCGGCCGCGGTCGGCTGCACGATATGGACCAGCGCGTTGGCGCCGAGATTGCCGACGCGACCGTTGCCGATCCGGTAGCGCGCCGAGATGGCGGTGACGTTGCCGGGCGAGCGGCCATAGCGGTCGTCGCCGAAGCGCAGATGGGCGACCTCATCATTGTCGACCTCGACGACGAAGTGGCGGTCATAGGCTCCGCTCTCGAACAATTGCGGCACCGGCTCCCACAGCTCAGTGTCGCCCTCCAGCGTCTTCATCAGCACGATCGCCGCCGGGCCGACGGCGCGCACGTCGGCGCCGAGCTCGTGGCGGCCCTGGATCAGGCGCCCGTCGGCGGCATAGGCGGGAGCCGCCGGCATTGCCTGGTGCGACAGCGGGCCGTCCGGGAGAGGGACGGTGGCGATCGGCCAGGCGAGCGTGGCGGCGGAAGGAACTTCGAGAGCGCGGGTGACGGTACGCCCGTGATCGGCCGGGGCGACATTGCCATATGCCAGCGAAACAGGATCGATTGGCCCCGTCTGTGGCGTTTCCGCCGAGAGGCAGAGCGGGAAGGCGAGGGCGTCTTCCCGACGCCAAACCACGTGCTGCAGCGGCAGCGCGGCCTGTCCGACACTGGTTCGCGGCGTCAGAGCGCCACCGGTCATGGTGCGCCGGAAAACCGGGTCGGTGTCGTCGGTGACACGCAGAATGCGGACGATCTGCGCATGGGACGGATCGGCGTCGGCCGGTGCGCCGGTCACGGGGCTCACCGCCTCACGCAGCAGCAGATAGTCTCCCTCGACGAAGGTCGGCCGAAACGCGGCGGGGTTGGCGCCGGACGGCACGCCATAGAGCCAGGCTTCGGTGGCGCCGCGGGCAAGGCAGCATCCGGTATCTCCCCAGGAATGGATACGCAGCACATTGTGGGCGGCGTCGACACGGGTCAGCGCCGTAGTCTCGAACACGGCCGCGTCGGCGAGTGCCGGGTCGGTGTCGAAATCGGCGGCGGCGGAGAGGACGGCGCCGGGCGCGCCGGCCTCGCCCAGCAGCGGGCGACCGACGCGGGTGAGCAGCTTCGCGCCGGCCGGGACGAAGCCGGGGGCGCCGGCGGTTGCCTCGAAGCGCACATAAGTGAAGGCGTTGCGTCCCTGGTGCATGCGGTAGTCGACGAGGCGGGCATGGCGCGCGGCGCTGATGCGATGCAGGCAAGTGTCGAGGAAGGCCTCGGTGCCGGCGGCGTCCTGGAAGTAGCTGAGATAGTCGCCGACATAGGCGAACAGCTCCAGCACGGCGATGCCGATATCGGCCGGCGAGTTTTCGAGCCAGTCGGGATGACGCTCGGCGACCAGCTCGACCATCAGCCGCCGGAAGCTCTGGTAGTCCTTCGACAGGTAGTCGAGTTCCGGCTCGTCGAGCACGGTCGGTGGGCAATCCGGCTCCTGCCGGCAGTCGATGCTGCTGGGGCAGCCCGCCTTGAAGGAGAAGCGCGCCTGGCTGCGCTCCGGATCTAGCCAGGGTGGGTTGACAGCGAGCACGTAGCTGGAGAAGTCGCCCTCGCGGTCGAGGTAAATGCGGATCACCAGCGCGGCGCCCGGATCCGGCTCGGTGGCAAGCACGCGGATATCCACGATGCGCACGCCGCCGAGCACGGCGAAGGCATCCGGCGCGGCATCGAGCCCGGCCGGCGGCGTCTTCAGGAAATGCAGCTCGAGCACATGACGGCGGCCCGCGACGGCGAGCGGGTCACGCCGGTATTCGACATAGTCGATGCCGTTCACCGGGCTGGTGGGCGCGCGGATGAGGCCGGACCGCCGCTCGTCCTCGCACCAGATCGTCCCTGCGCTGGAGATGACCATGCCTAGACCGCCTCCGACTTGACGAAGGTATCTTCCATCCGTTCGCCGGTGGTGCGCCGCCGATAGACCACGCTGACTTCCAGGCGTTCGTCGACGGCGTTGACCGATACGCGTTCCACCAGGATGACGGCGTCGAGCCACCGCAGCAGCGAGCCATGGATGAGCTGTTCGGTCGCCGCGGCCAGCGCATCGGAGGCCGGGGCGAAGGTGAGCTGCTTCACGCCGCTGCCGAATTCCGGCCGGTTCACCCGCTCGCCGGGATTGGTGAAGATCACCTGGCGGATCAGGTCGCGCACATGCTCGTCGGCATTGGTCAGCGCCGAGCGGCCGCGCTCGTCAATGGCGAAGGGAAAGTCCAGAAAGAGAGGTTCCGTCGCCATCGCCGCTCCCTCACACCTGCAGCACGGGAGTGACGACCGGCGAGCCGGGCAGCGGCAGGGTGATCCGGAACGCCGTCTCCTGCTCCTTCATGTGGCGCACGACCCCGCGCGCGATCGCCACGAACAGTCTTCGACGCGCCCGCACCTCGCGATCGTTGTCGTCAACGTTCAGGCCCGGCATGCCGTCGAGCAGCAGCAGCGCATTGAGCTCGGCGTCCATGGCGGCTGCCATCGAGTTCACATAGTCGGTGTAGTCCGTCTCGTTCGCGCGGAAATTTCCGGCTCTCAGTGGCATGCTTGCGTCTCCTCATTCATTCCAGCAGAACCTTGAGCGACAACAGGCTCGGGCTCGGCGGCGGCATCGGCGCGACTGGTGGAGCCGGGGTCACTGGCAAAATGCCGAGCGCCATCTCGCCCGGATGCACATGGGTGTTGAACAGCGTCACCAGCTGGGTGAGATAGACGAGCAGCTGATCGCCGAGCACGGCGGGGTGGAACGCCGCCTGGCTGCCCTCGTGGATGAGCGGCCCTTCCAGCACGACGCGGGCGAGTCCCTTCACCGTGACCGTGCCGGTCGCCACGCTGACGACAATCTGGTTGGTGGTGAGCGCGTCGGAGAGCGTGAGGGTCTGGGTCAGGTCGTCCAGGACGGCCGAGAGGCCGAGGTCCGAGCGCCAGATCTTGGTTGTCGGCAGTGGCGGGGCAGCCGGCGGCGCCATCGGTGCCTCGCCTACCGCCCAGTAGCCACCCGTCCAGATCGGTCGCGACACGTCGCCCGCCTCGAATTCGATCCACACGCCGGACCCGACCATGGGAACCGCGAAGAAGCCTGCATTGATGCCGGCGACAGGGGCGCAGGGCGTCGCCCAGCTGGTCGGTACTTCGCCGAGCACATCGACGACGGTCGCCTGGATGCGGCCCATGTTGAGCGGGTCGGTATTGTTGAAGACGATGCCGCGATACTTGCCGTAGACCCGTTCGCGGTCGCCGGTGCGGGCGGAGGCTCGTTCTTCAGCGTATGCCATCGTCAGTCCCCGTCAGGCCACCGCCTCCAGTGGATCGATGAATATCTCCGCGCCGGTCAGCCCGACCGCGTTACGCGAGGCGCTGAAGCTCTGGCTCCAGCCGTCGCGCGAGATGCGGTGGGTAACCGACGTCACGTAGTACAGCCCGCTGTTCTGCCGTCCGGCGCCCCGCACCAGGACCGGCAGTCCGGCGAGCAGGGGGCGCGAATATTTCAGCCCGTCGACCTCGCCCTGCGCCCGGATGGCGCGGCTCGAACTCGAGGCGCGTGCCAGTGCCCGTGCCTGCATCTCGATCGGATTGGCGGCGTCCTCGGACAGGGATCGTTCGATCGGTGGCGGCAGAATTCGGTTCAGTGCCGGCTCCAGCCCCATCGGCGGCTCGATCGACACCGGTGCGATCGCCGGGACCGGCACGCGCGTGCGCGGATCGATCGAGGCCGAGATCACGCTGCGCGGCTGCAGCATGTCGTTGGAGACGCTGAACGAGCTCAGGTTGGTGTGCAGGCCGAAATCGATCGACAGCACGCCTTGCGGCGGCGCCATGGTCAGCGCGGGGTGGAAGTGCCCCATCATCAGCCCGCTGAGCGGCTCCGGCTGCAGGTAGATCTCGTAGGAATTGCGGCCGGCCAGCTGCATCACATATTCGGCGTCGGTGTCGCGCTGCGTGGTGATGGTGTCGACCATGGTGCGGCTCGGCGGCGTCGGCACCACCACGGGGATCAGCGCATATTTGGCGAAGATGGTCCGCACCACCTCGCTATCCGGCAGGTTCGGCCAGATGAAGGGCTGCTGGATATGCGCCATGATCGTGCCGATGGCGTCCATCCCGACCACTTCCAGCGTCGAGCCGCCGGGCGTGTTGCTGGCGCCGAGCCGCGCGCCCTGCACGAAGCCGCTGGCGAGCGTCATCGGCACGCCGAGCCCGAAGGCGAGCCGGATGGTGATGGGCAGCAGCGGTCGGAAGATGTCGATGGCCAGGGCGTCGAAATCACCGAAGCTGTTGCGGCTCAGGTCGAAATGCAGGCGGAAGATCGAGGCCTGGCCGACCGACGTCTCGATCTCGATCTCGCTCAGCGCCTCCATGAAGGGCAGGGGAAGTGGCGCGAAGCCGATCTGGACGACGAAATAGGATGGCAGCAGGCTCATCTGCTCACCCTCCGCCCGGCGCGGGTACGCGGATGCGACGGCCCGGCGTCGCTGTCAGTTCGATCGGGCGCATCGTCCGGTTGACGTCGGCCAGCCGCCAGAACTGTTCGGCGTCACCCAGCGCGCGGTAAGCGACGAGGTCCGGGCGCTCTTCCTCGCGGACCTGGTAGCCGAATGCCCCCGGGGTCGAGGGGATGAAGCGCATGCGCTTGTAACGGACGCAGCGTCCGTTGCGGTCGGTCGTCTCGGCATCGGCGATCGCCTCGTAGCGGCTTCCACGAAAGAACATCGCGCATCCTCAGATTGGCAGCAGGGAGCGGATTTCAGTGGCGTCCTCGAACGTGTTGAGTGCGGCCATCACTTCCTTCTGCGTGAAGGAGGCCATGTAGACCCAGTAGCCCGGATTGGTGATGCTGAGGTCGCGATAGGTCAGGACCTTCAGCGAAATCTCTACCTTGGCGCGGATTGGATTGAGCTTCTGGTCGAAAGCTTCTTCGCGGATCGAGAGGGACTGCACTTGCACGGGTAGCACCCGGCGCGGCCCCCAGACCAGCAGGGCCAGCGGCGACTGTTCCCCCAGGATGAAGGCGCTGCCGGCGAAGGCCAGAGCCTGGTTGGCGATGACGAGCGGGTAGGGAGGATAGGTCAATCCTTCCAGCGCCGCGATGATCGGATGCAGGCCGTTCGCGACTGCGAGCGCATTCTGCGCCGGGTGCTCGAGCTGGTCGGCGGCGTCGATCTCGACCGTAAAGGAAAGCGTTTCCTCCGGCGGGCCATTGACCCGGTTGGCGTCGCCCCGCCCACCACCGGACGCGCCGCGCATCTGCAGCGAGCGCGTGACCTCGTCGGGGTTGTACTGAAACACGATGATCGTCGGCAGAAGCTCGGGGAACTGATAAGCGACGATGCCGCCTTTCAGCAAATGCGGGCTTCCTGGAAAACTGGAAGGCATCGTCCCACAACCTCCGCCGGCATTCGGTGCCCCGAGGAAGAGAGGAGGCTAGCACAGCCAGCTGGGGCTGTCCCGCGCGATGCTTGCCATAACGGAAGATCGAAGGCGGTTGTGCGGTCATGGGCATGGCGGACCGACGCTGTGTTGGCTGATCAGCATGCCCCAGGCGAGGAAGGCGGCGACCCTGCGTTCCGCATGGTTGCGGAGCAAGGCGATCGAGGCGCCCGGGTTCAAGAGAAGGAGGGGCGACTCCGACCACTTGCAGTGGCGCCACAATGCCTGGAATTCCATGTCGATGGCCTGGTCCCGCTGGTCTCCCATCAGAAGGCCGTGATGATCGAAGATGAAATCCGCGGTGCGGCATCCGATGTTGTTGTCGACGCAGAGCGCTCCGGCGTCCGGCTTGACGCGGCGCGTCGGGCCGGACGGGGCAGGGCCCATGGAAGGACCCTTGTAGGGCGCCGGGTCGATTTGCGGCGCGGGCGCCGGCGGCGGGATCACCGGGTCGGGATCGGGATCCGGCGTTGGCGGCGGCGAGCCGGGGATCTTCATGTAGCCGGAGGTTTCCCATTGATGCCAGCCGGCCATTCGCGCCCGACCGAGGCAGCCATCGACCGCGCCACCCTGGAAATAGAGGTGGAAGCGGTATTCGGAGCCGGGCGGGCGTACGGCCAGCGGGAATCCAGGCGAGTCGCTGCCGGAGTAGCTGCATCCGGTCTCGCTGTCGGGGATGAACTCGTCGCCTTCGCGACCGGGGCGCGGCACGGCGCGAAGCGGGTCCCAATAGCGGCGACCATAGGGTCCGCGCTCATGCGTGTCTTCCTGGAACGTCGTGGAACTGAGCTTCGCGGGATGGACAAGGCTATGCGTGAGCGCTTCCCAGCCTGAGCCCATATTCCGCTCGAAGGTCCCCTTCACCTCCTGACGGAACTCGCCGCAATTGCAGCTGCATCCGGTCTCCGGGTCTTCGCTGAAGGTGAGGCCCATGTCGAAGGGCGCAGAAAGCGTGGAATTCGCTCCGAGGATTAGGGAACGGGCCTTGATATGGCCGCTGGGCAGGTTGGAGGAAACCAGGCAGGCGCGCTTGGGTTTGCGCTTCTTCTTCTCCTTTTCCTTTTCTGGGTCCTTGTCGGGATCCTCGCCGCCAGGCGGTTCGCCCCCGCCCGGCAAGATCGGCGGCAGGCCCGGGATCGGTACACACGCCAGCGGATTGGCGAGACAAAAGAGTATGCCGACGCCAACGCCGACACCTACCCCCACGCCGACCCCGACCCCGCCACAGATGATCGGGTGGCGCTCGCAGAAGCTGTCGTCTGGCGGAGGAGGCGGGGGTGGAGGCGGGGTCGTCTTCTCCGGCGGCGGACTGGTCTTTTCGGGCGGTGGCTTGGTGTCCTCGGGCGGCACCGGGGTGGTGTCGTCCTTAGGTACAGGCTGCGGCTCCGGCTCCGGTTCCGGCTCGGGCTTCACCTTGATCGCCGGACCAGGCAGGAGGAATATCTCGACCCGGCGGTTGCGCTTGCGGCCCTCCAGCGTGGCGTTGGAAGCCGCCGGTTGCGCCTCGCCCAGGCCAAGCGTCTCGATGTTGGTACCCCCCACCCGGCGCAATCGCCGCATCGCCGCCTCCGCGCGCCGGCGCGACAGGCCGAGATTGTGCGCATCGGCGCCGGTCTCGTCGGCATGGCCGACAATGACAACGCGCAAATTGCCGGCGGGCGCCTTCTTGAGGATGTCGACCAGTTCATCGACAGCGCCTTCGTGGAGCTTCTTGAGGTCGCTGGAGTCGACGGCAAAATCCTCCAGCGTGATGCGGAAGGGCTGGATCGTGGTGCGCACGCCACCGGGCGAGGTGCGGGATTCACGAATCTCCGCTTCGCGCAGTTCCTGGGTCGTCGGTTCCTTGATGTCGGCTTCCGTGGCCTCGGGGCTGGGGCCGCCTTGCTCTTCCTGGCGGCGGATCACCGGCAGGCCGCCGTCCTGCTGCGCCACATGAGCGAGCTCATGCGCAAGGAGGCGTCGACCCTCGATGCTGTCGGGCGCGTAGGCGCCGGGGCCGAAGGCGATGTCGCGACCGAGCGTATAGGCGCGCGCATGAATGGCGCGCGACGCAGTGGAGGCGGCGGCGTCGGTATGCAGACGCAC
Source organism: Kaistia granuli DSM 23481 (assembly GCF_000380505.1). Lineage (GTDB taxonomy): Bacteria > Pseudomonadota > Alphaproteobacteria > Rhizobiales > Kaistiaceae > Kaistia > Kaistia granuli. The sequence goes on from NZ_AQYH01000018.1 coordinate 109,605, forward strand.
ATCGCCGAAGTCGCGGCTGAAGCGTGGCTCGAAATAGCGGCGCAAATCCGCAGGCATCGGCGCGCCGCCGGTCGCGACGGCCTGTGCGGCCTCGCTGGCACCGTTTTGCAGCATGGCGCCGTCCGCCTTCGGCAGGATACGATCCCCGCCGTCGCAGGCGCGCCGGATGGTTTCACCGGAGCAGTGCTCGCAGGGCGTCTCCTCGCCACGCTCCTCGGCCTCCTCGCAGGCGGCGCATTTTCGCTGCACCAGTCCCCGCTCCATGCCCGGCCGCGTTCCGGTGATCGGCATGTCGAGCCGCCCGGCGATGACCGCGTCGGCGGCGCGATCAGCCTCGCGCTCGAGTGGGTCGTCGACTGCGCCGATGACCGGCTTGCGCTGCAATGGCGAGACCAGCTGCGCCGGCAGCAGTTTGGGCCGCATCGGCGCGCGGGCGGCCGTGGTTCGCGTCGGAGCCATCGTGTGGGCGGCGGTGGTACTCATGGGCCACCCACCGGCTTGGGCTTCTTCAGCTTCAGCCGCCGGATCAAAGCGGCGACAGTGGCGGCGCGGTTGGCTGGCCAGAAGAGGTCCTTCCAGTAGGTCTCGATGCGGTCGGCCGTATAGTAGGAGTAGAGCGGCGCGTCTTCCGCCGCATTGTCGCCGGGCAGGTCCCGGTTGGCGGCCGAATAGGCTCTGTAGAAGACGACCTCCAGCTCGGCCGAGGCGGCTGCGACGAAGCCGGCGTCGCTTGTCGCGACGCTGTAACCCTGCGCATTGATCTCGGTGGCGAGTTCCGCGATCACTCCGGCGCGCAGGCCGCCGAACACGAATTTTGCGGCGTAGGACTCGCCCTCCGCGCCCTTTCCGGCACGGGTCTCGAATACCCTGAGTGCGAAGTTCCGGCTGGTGTGGCCGACGGTGGTGTGGCCCCAGACGGAGCCGGCGTCGATCTTCTCGTCGGCTAGCGTGTCGCGCACAAGGGAGGCGAGCGAGCCCTTGCCGCCGCTGCGCATGGTGCCTTTGACCCAGTCCTCCTCCTCGTCGGTGCCGCGCGCCGAACTGCACGTGTAGAGCACGACCCGCACGGTGGGGGACAGACTGGGGGCGATCTTCTTGAACACGGCCCCTGCGTTGCCGACCGTAAGGCCGGCGCTGCACCATTGCGGCGTGCCATGCGCGAAAATGGCGATGGCCCTGACCTTGCCCGGCGCCGCCGCCGTGGCTGGCGGATAGTTCGCCGGCGCCGGCACCCGCGCCAGCGCGTCGTTGACCACCTTGGCGATGGCCGGGACCGTGGCGTCGATCGTCCGGACGCTGGGGATCGCCTTGCCGAAAACGAGATTGGCGGCGTCGATGCCCGTCCCCTTGAGGCCGATCGCATTCTCGCGCGTGGCGAAATCGGCCGCCCGCCGCTGCGCCTCCGGCTCGTTCTCGTCATAGAAGGCGAGCGCAAAGCCGTTCGAAAAGCCGGGCCCGCGCAGCGTGTTGCCGAGTTCGAGCTCCGCGTCGGCAGGCTTGGCGGTCTGTGGCCCGTCACGCTGGATGCGCAGGGCGCCGCTGCGCTGCTGCAACACATGCGCCAGCTCATGGGCGATCAGGCGCCGCCCCGATGCGGTTCCGGGCGCATAGGCGCCGGGGGCGAAGGCGATATCGTTACCGTAGGTATAAGCGCGCGCGCCGATGGCGTTCGCAGCCGTTGCCGCCGGAGCATCGGTATGCAGCCGCACGCCGGCGAGATCGGCGCCGAAGCGGGGTTCGAAATAGGAGCGCAGCGGCGAGGGCATGGCTTGACCGCCCGCCGCGACGGCGTCGGCCGCCCGCTGGCCATTGCCTCCGCCGGCCCGCTCGCTGGCCGAAACGCGCTGCACCTTGACCGGCGCAGGATGGAGGCCGGACGCACGCCCGCCGGCGGAGATGGTGTCGGCGGCGCGATCAGCCTGCTGTTCCAGCGTGTCGCCGGCGCTGCCGATCGCGATGGAAGGGCGCAGTCGATCGGCCAAAGCCTCCGTCGGAGGCTGACGCCGGCCGACGGACGCGCGGATCGTTCGCGCGGAACTCGCGCAGCGCACCGCCTGTCTCACGGCTTCCTCCCGAGTTCCGCCGCGATCGCGCGCCGCAGCGCTTCGCGCATGGTCCGAGCATCGGCATTGGCGGGGAGACGAACCCGCAGGCGTTCGATGTGACGGTCCACCGCCGGCGGCGCGGCGCCCACCGCGGCTTCGGTCGCGGCTCGCACATGGTCGGCGAGGCCGGCCCGCATGGTAGCGGTGGCGAAGGGCGAGGAGGAGCGGGCGCCATCATGGGCCACGGCGCACCTCCGTCGGGTTCGGCATGCGGAATTCGCGGTCGAGCTTGCGGAACTCCGAGCGCGCAGCGCGCGCCACATGCACCATGCTGATCGGCAGGCCTTCGCCGGCGGCTAGAAAGGCGGCGTTCACCGCGATGACGACGATGTTGCCGCCAGGCACGTCGAGCCGCGCCAGCGCTTCGAAGTCGAGGCCGACCGTGGGAGCCTCTGGCGGGAAGGCGCGCTGCCAGATCCGGCGCCGCGAGGCGCTGTCGGGGAACGGAAGGTCCACGACATAGCGCAGCCGGCGCAGGAATGCCGGGTCGAGATGCGTCTTCATGTTGGTGGCGAGGATGGCGAGGCCGCCATAGGACTCCATGCGCTGCAGCAGGTAGCTGACCTCGATGTTGGCGTAGCGGTCGTGGCTGTCCTTCACCTCGCTGCGCTTGCCGAAAAGCGCATCTGCCTCGTCGAAGAACAGCACGGCTCCGGCCCGCTCGGCCGCGTCAAACACCCGCTTCAGGTTCTTCTCGGTCTCGCCGATATATTTCGAGACGACGCCGGAGAGGTCGATGCGCAGCAGGTCGAGATCGAGATCGCGGCAGATCACCTCGGCTGCCATGGTCTTGCCGACGCCGCTTGGCCCGGCGAACAGCGCGGTGATGCCGGTATTGCGCACCAGCCGGTCGCCAAAGCCCCAATTGCCATAGACCTTGGCGCGGTGCCGCGCCTGGCCGGCGATCGCCCTGAGGTCGTTCAGTGTGTCGTCCGGCAGCACGATGTCGTCCCAGCCGTAGTGCGGGCTGACGCGGTCGCCGAGCTCGTCGGTACTGCCTCGGGCGCGTTCGCGACAGGCCGCCCAGAGCGGGCCGCGCGCGAAGGATGGCACCGCTGCCGCCACCTGGGCGATCTCCTCCGGCGCGAGGGGGAACTGCGCGGCGACCTCTCCGAGCAGCGTCTCGTCCGCACCCGGCGCCACCTCGCGCCAGACCTCCAGCCGGTCACGATCGCCTAGCGGGGGGACCTCGATCGCCAACAACCCGGCCGAGGTTTCGCGCGCCTCTTCCTCGATCAGGACGCAGGTGCAGTCGAGCGCGGCGACCAGCGCCGCGATCGTCTCGTTCGCGGCCTCCCGGTTGTCCGGCGCTGCCAGCCGTCGCACCCGCGCGGCGTCCACCAGCACGGCAAAGCCATGTAGCCGCGCCGCGCGGGACAGCGCGATCAGGGTCTGGCGCAGGGTGGCCGGATCGGCATCGGGGCGCGGCGGGCGCAGTTCGAACAGGGGCAGGCCGAGTTGCGCCATCGCCTGAGCAGCGATCGATCGGCGCCCACTTCCGGCGGGCCCGCGCAGCTCCATGGCGTCGACGCTGCGAATACGTCGTCCCAGTGCCTGCGCTGCCTGCTGTTGGGCTGCTGCTGTCGGCACGGGTGGCAGCGGCGTCAGGCAGGCGGCCACGCGCGGGGCGAGGCTGGCATCGCCCATCAGGAAGCGGGCGACGCTCTCCTCCAGCACCAGCGGCGACAGCGAGTCGATCCCGCCAGGCTCGTCCACCATCAGCAGACCGAAGCGCCGGAGAGGCGCCCCTGGCCCGAAGCAAAGATGCGCCGCCAGCGCCGCCTCGCCGCGCATACCCGAAAACAGCCGGAGTGCGAGGTGGAGCGGTGGATGCGAGGGACCACCGCCGCGCGAGCCAAACAACGCGGCCACCGTCTCGTCCACCCGCGCTGCCATGGCGAGCAGGCAGATATCCTCCTCGAACGGCGACAGGCCGAACATGGCTGACAATTGGTCAAACGCCACCGGCAGGCCGTCGCGCCGCAACCGGTCGCGCTCCGCGTCATAGGCCAGGCGGGCCGACGCGGCGGACTGTTCGGCCCCTGAAGCGGGGGCGGGGCCTATGCGCGCCTGCAGCAAGGCGGTCAACCAGGCCATCCCCAATTCGACGACGCGCCAATTGCCCGTCGCCCGGAGCGCTGCGGTATCCGGGGCGATCTCGAGGCTGGCGGGGTCGGCTCTCTCGGTCATCGCCTCATCACGGCGTCAGGGTGAAGTCGAACGAGCGGCGGCTGCGGGCGCCGTCGATCTCGACGGCGACCGGGTAGGCGGTTCCGGCGGGCGGCGGGTCTGGCAGCAGCGCCGCGGCCTCCGAAACCGGAATTTCGATCTGGATGGGCGTCGGCGCCGCCCATGGATCGGCACCGACCGGCGGCCGGATGCGCACCGCCGCGTCGCCGATCACCGTCCAGGCCTCGCGGGCAGCGGGCCACCAGAGACGCGTGCCATGAATTTGCAGCAAGACGCCGGGGCTGCCGGCGGCCGGGTTGATGGCGGTGATCTCGGGCACCAGCTGCATCAGCGCGACGTTGGAGGCGAAGCGGCGCTCCGCGACCAGGCTGGCGCCCCTGTCCAGCGCGCCCGCCACGCCCTCGACCCCGTTCATGGCGATCAGTTGCACCTCCAGCAGTCCGGGTTGCAGGCGCTGGGCCGGCGGGATCGGGCGCAGAGCCGGTATGTCGAGGTCCGGCGGGTATTGATCGTCGGGAATGCGGATGCGGTAGCGCCCGTCGGCGCTGGGCGGCAGCCGGATCGGATCGAGCCCGCCCAGGCGCACATAGATGCGCTCGGCGTTGGCGGCGTCGGCCTCGATGCTGATTTCCTCGCCGACCGAGACGCGCATCTCGCCGATTGGCTCCGATCCGATCGGCGTCACATAGGCGCGGCGCACCACTGGGCGGCGGTTCGGGCCGGAGAGGACCTGACGGCTCTGCACCGGCGGCGCGCGACGCGCCGGTTCGGTCGTCTCGATCTGCACCACCTTGACCTCGTAAACTACTGAGCGGCGGAAGTTCTCCTCCGACAGCGCCGACCAGAGCTTGGTGATGTCGTCGAGGCTGCCGGGATGCAGGCGGAGCTTCACCCGCTCATATTCGCCGGCTAGCGCCGGGTCGAGGATCGGATCGCCAATGGTGCCGGCGGTCGCCCGGGTTACATTCAGCGCGTCGATTCGATTGCCGAAGAAATGCAGAACGCGCATGGCGTCGCCCAGCAGCGTCTGGGCATTGAGATCGGCATCGGCGGTGGTCTCGATGGCGCTATGGGTTGTCATCAGATAGCGCAGGTCGAGCGCCAACGGCGGCCGGCCGTAGCCGCCCGAGCCGCTGCCTGGGATTTCCTGGTTGGCGAGGTGCGGGTTTTCCTGCACCTGGTACAAATAGAGATTGATGCGCGCGCCCTCGATGCCTGCGACCTCGATATCCGGCGGCGCCAGCGTTACCTCGGAGGCAATCGCCATGCGGTCGCGCAGCAGGGTGCGGAGCGAGCGGCTGACGGCGGCGATGGCGGAATGATCGGCCATGCTTCACCGCCGACCACGCCGGATATCTTCATAGCCGGCAAATCCCCGGCTGCGCTGGGGTCCGGGTCGCGCCGCTGCCCGGGCCTGAACCGGGGCGGGCAGGATTTCGACCTCGATGCGGCCGATCGAGACGGAAACCGCAGGCGCCCCCGCCGCGACCGGCATGCGTTCGGCCATAGCCGGACCTTCCTCGTGGTGGGTCGGTAGCGGCGTGAGCCGTGCTTCCTGGGCAAGGGGCTCGCCGAACGCGCGCAGAGGCGGCGGATCGTATGTCTCCGATGGATCCCGCGCTGTGGTCGGATTGGGCGTCGGCCCCTCGAAATGCAGGAACGCCGGTTGGATTTCATCGATCTCCGGCGGCGCCGGCTCGCGGCGCATGGCGACGGGCGGCTCCTGGGCTCGGCCTGACACCAGCCGGGCCGCGTCCTGCCGTACTGGTACGGCCGGAATCGTGATCGCGACAGCGCTTGGCGGCGCGGCGGTCGGTTCCCGGGGAGATCGGGGCGCGGTTCGGGGTGGCGGCTCCGCGCGGGTCGCGTCGAGCGCTGGCGTTCCCCGCGCTGGCGTCGGCGCGGGCTGGGCAGTGGACCGGCCTGGCATGCCCGTGGCGATCTCTTCCAACTGCCCCGTATCGGATCGAGCGTCTGGCTCGGCATCCATCGTCGCCGTCCAGGCAGCCTGGCCCGGCTCGAAGCGCGTGACCGGGCGCGGGGTCAACATCGGCGTGCCGGCGGGGCTCTGGCCGGTGGCGCGGGCGACGAGGGAAGGGAACAGCCCGCTCACCGGATGGCCTCCTGGCTGGCGGCCAGGTCAAGATAGCGCCGGCGGCGTTGGCGGGGCAGGGCAAGGATCTCCGCCTCGCTCCAGTGATAGACGCGGGCGAGGCGGGCCACCTCCGCGTGGATGCCCTCGCCCATGGCGCATCGGGCGCGCAGGATCGCGCCGGCGTCGAGCAGGGCTTGGGTCGCTGTCCCGCATGTGGGGCATGTGACCGCGATGCGGATATCGGCTTCTGGGTCCCGATGTTCCACCTCCCTGGCGAGCCTATCGAGGAGGGGAGGATCGCACGGTCCGGACGACTCGCTGGCGGCCACGAGGCAACGCGCAACGAGTGCATCAGCGGCGGCGGCGGGGTTGGTCCGGCCGAGCTCCGCCACGGTCTCCAGGTCGCCGGCCGTCGGCAAGTGACAGGTCACCTGCGTCTCGCCTTCGGCAATTGTGAAAGTCTGCGCGCCGTCACCTCGTCCCGGCCGCCCGGCGAGGAATGTGGCAAGGTCGAGCTGCAATTCGATGGTTTCGCCGCAGCCTTCCTTGCCGCAGCTCAGCACCATGTCGGCGGTGCCGGCGAAATTCGCGGCATAGGCGGCGAGCAGCAGCCGTTCGCGGTCACCGAGGCTTAGCGACCGCACGACGGGAAGACCGACCGGGCTGCCGGATGCCAGATCGAGTGTGCAAGCCGCCAGCAACCGGTTCGCCCAGGCCGCCGGCGTTAGGCTGGTTTGTTCCTCCAGTTGCATCTCGTCGCCGCCCGTCAACGGGCGCACCACCAATTGCAGCGCGACGGCCCCGTCGCTTCGCCATCCATTCCTGAGGTCGACGACGAGGCTCATGTCGGGTTCGTGTCCGTGTTGATGCGTGGGCTATTCCGGGTTGTTGAAGGCCGGCTCGGCCGGCTCCGCCACCGAGAGGTCGCGCTCCCAGCCTTCGTTTTCGAGCTTGAGAGTCTGGATCGCCACGGCATTGGCGTTGGCGTCGAATTCCGGCAGCGCCTGGTATTCCGAGACCCAGCAGCGATAGACGAAATAGGACAGCACGGTCTGGCCGGACTCGTTGAAGACGTCGATGATGACGTCCTTGCGGAAGTCGGCCAGCGAGACTTCGCCGCCATTGGTACCGCCGAAATTCCAGACCTTGTTGGCCCAGCGCTCGAATTCGAGATCGTGCGTCACGCCGCGTTCCAGCGTGATCGCCTCGTATTTGGAACGGCCCGGCGATTTGCGCGATGTGCTCGGGTCGCCGCCGTCACGGTGCTCGACCACTTCGGTGGTGCGCCGCAGCGCCGAGATCTTGCTGACCCCGGCGACGTAGCGCCCGTCCCAACGGATGCGGAACTTGAAGTTCTTGTAGGGATCGAAACGTCGCGGATTGACCGTGAACTGAGCCATGTCGGGTTCCTCAGACGTCCGCCTGCCGGGCGATTTGCTGGATCTTGAGGATGACGAACTCGGCCGGCTTCAGCGGTGCGAAGCCCACCTCGATGTTGACGATGCCGTTGTCGATGTCCTGCTGCGTCGTCGTCTCGCCGTCGCATTTGACAAAATAGGCCTCGCGCGGCGACTTGCCCTGGAAGGCGCCCTTACGGAAGAGGTCCTGCATGAACGCCCCGACATTGAGCCGGATCTGCGCCCAGAGCGGCTCGTCGTTCGGCTCGAACACCACCCATTGAGCGCCGCGGTAGAGGCTTTCCTCAAGGAAGAGTGTGATGCGCCGCACCGGTATGTACTTGAAGTCCGACGCGATGACGTCGGCGCCTTCCAGCGTGCGCGCCCCCCAGCAGATGCTGGAATAAACCGGGAAGGTGCGCAGGCAGTTGACGCCGAGCGGGTTGAGCACGCCATTCTGCTGGTCGGTGAGATTATAGTCCAGCATCACCACGTTGCGCAGCCGGGCGTCCGTCCCGGCCGGCGCCTTCCAGACGCCGCGCTCGCCGTCGGTGCGCGCCCACAGGCCGGCGATCGTGCCGCTGTTGGAAAGCGAGCGCGGGCGGTTGCGGTTGAGTGGGTCCGGCACATGGGAGCGGGGGTAGTAGACCGCTGCATTGGAGTGCCGCAGCACCGCATTGTCCGCCAGCCAGGTCTGCATGTCGTCGAGATCGCGTATGGCTTCGGGAATGTCGACGATGAGCATGGCACGGCGATCGCGGACATAGTTCTCCGCCTCGGTATAGAGGCTCTGCATGTCGCCGGGCGACAGGGTGGTCGCTTCGGGAATGCAGAGGATGTTGAACAGGTCGACATCCTCCAGCGCATACATGCCGGTCTTCGGCACCAGCGAACCGCGGAAGAAGCCAACCGGGATTGGTCGATGCGTCGTGCCGACCGCGGGAGGGCGCCCGTCGCGCCCACCGGCAAGCGGTTGCTGCTGCGCATTGACCACGGCGCCGTTGGCGGAGGCAAGGCGAATGCCGCTGGCGCCGCCGACCGCCGCCGCGCCGCTGAAGTCGACCGTGACGCCAGGGTCAAACGGCCGCGCGCCCCTGCCGAGGGTGACCAGGAAGCGGAACGGATTGGCCGTCGAATTGTCGCCGAGCAGCCGCACGCTGGCGCCGGCAAGCAGCGGCTTCTGGGCATCGGCGAGCGACGCCGCTGCCCGGTGGATCGCTTCCTCGACGAAGGGCCGGAGCTGGGCATAGCTGGTTGGCGGCGGCCCGCCATAGGTGATCGTGCCGTTGATGGTTGGCGTGCCGCTGAGCGTGACATTGAACGCCGCCCCGTCGGCGGGGATCGCGGTCGTCGTCGGCAGAGCCCCCCCGAGGGTACCGCTTGAGGCGGGCCTGACCCAGGGTGTGCCGGGCGCCGGGGCGGCGAGCGGCGGCAGGCCATCGCGATTGAGCTGTACGAGCTGGGAACCCTGGTTGACGACCTCCAGCGCATTGTTCGGCGTGTCCGGCTCCAAGGTGAGGTTCCGGAACGTCTCGGTCTGCAGCACGAGGGTGCGGTCGCCGTCGAGGCGCACTTCCTGCACCGAGAGATTGAACAGGTTCGCGGGGTCGGCGGTGTCGTAGTTCACCTCGATCCGAATGAAGTTGCCCCAGAAGCCGGGATTCTCGGCCGGTTCGCCACGGATGCGACGGCCGGCGATCACGCGGAACACCTGCACGCCCCCCCCCGGCACCGACGCGACCAGCACCGCTGCGGTGTTGGCGTTGGTCGGCGGGGCATCGGCGGCGCCGGTCGCGGTGTCCGCGACCCGCACGACCCAGGCCTCGGAGCCGCCGTTCAGGAAGAATTGCTGGATGGTGTAGCTGGTCTCGCTGTTGCGATCGATGCCGCCATATTCGCGCTCGAAATCGCTGATCGAGAAGATCTGTACCGCTTCGTCGAGCAGCCCCTTGCGAAAGCTGCCGACGAACGCCGCGACCGATGTCGCGACGCCGCGAATGGTGCGCACACCGCTGGAGATTTCCTCGATATAGACGCCGGGATAGGTCGGATTAACGGGCATGCCGTCCTCCGTGATGCCGCGACCGCCTGGTACTGAGCGCCGATCCGGCACACCCATGGTGCCAATGCCGTTTCGGGCACGGAGGCCGCAACGCCACGCTGGCCACCCTGCAGGAAAGGTAATCGCTTTTGTCCGTTGGAGCAATTGTCTCTGCAAGTAATGATCTATGTCAGTATTATCGTTCTTGTATATCAGGGGGATTTGACTGCTGTTGGTGAATTATTTCACGTCATAAACAGACGATAATCCATGGAAATGTCTTATTTTTAATAAGTATTGGCGATAATTTGTTTTGCATGAGAATTGTTAAGCTGGGCTGAGCGAAGCGGCTGTAGCTTGCAGGGGGATGCGGAGGAGGCGCTGGTTCGTCTGATGAAGCGGGTGATCCGGAGCCCGACGAGGCCAGGTGGCAGACCCACGGCACTCGCTGTCCTCTGTGCAGCAGCCAGCTTGGCGAGGCCGCTCCAACAAGCGGGATGGTCTCACCCTCAGGTCTCGGGGATCAGTCCGGGCCAATAATGCGCATCGCTGCCCGGGCGCGCGCCGAAGATCGCCTGTCCCACCCGTACGACGGTGGCGCCTTCCTCGATCGCGATCTCGAAATCTCCCGACATCCCCATCGACAGTTCCCGCAGGGCCGGATTGAGCTCGAGGGCCTCGTCCCGCAAGGCGCGCAAGCGCTGGAAACAGACGCGGACGCGCGCGCTGTCCGGGCTGAAGATCGCCAGGGTCATCAACCCGCGGGGCTTTAGCCGCGGAAACTCGTCGAGGCGCTGCACGAAAGGCAGCAGGTCGTCCGGGGCGAGGCCGAACTTGGTCTGTTCGCCCGAGGTGTTGACCTGCACGAAGACGTCGAGATCGCGCCCCTCGGCATCGAGGCGCCGATTGAGCGCGTCGGCGAGCTTGAGGCTGTCGAGCGCCTGAAATTCCGAGGCGAACCGGACCAGGTATTTGATCTTGTTGCTCTGGAGATGCCCGACGATGCTCCACCGTATCGGCAGGTCGATGAGGGCCGCATTCTTCCCCTGCGCTTCCTGCAGCTTGTTCTCGCCGAAGTCACGGATGCCGGCGGCCCAGGCCGATCGCAGGACAGCAGCCGGGACGGTCTTGGTGATCGGGAGCAGTCGCACGGAGGCGACATCGCGTCGGCTGCGCTCGCAGGCCGCCTGGATGCGCGCGCGAACGGTGACGAGGTTCGACGCGAACGTCTCTGCCGGACGGGCCCCGAACCGCTCGATCTCGTCCTCGCAAAGGGGGAGGCCGCCGGCGGGGTTGTGGTCGAGTGGTGCGGCGGGCGGCGGCATTCGGGGGGCTCCTTCAAGGCGCGCGAGTGCCCGATCGCGGATGCCTTGCTGCATGCCGGCGGGCGAGGGCGTTTCGCCGTCCCTGCCTTAGCACGCGAGTGGTATGGCAGATCCCGCCACTTTCAGTCGACGGACCCAGCCAATCGGCGTCGCCCTTCGATCAGGCGGGGCGAACGGCCTTCAGCGCCTCTGCTAGCCTTCGAGCGGCGATGTCGATTTCCTCTGGCGTGTAGGCGGCGAAGCCCATCAGCCAACCTGGCTGGCCGCCGGGGGCGGCATAGAGCCCGGACAGGCTTGTCAGTTCGATGCCGATCCGACGGGCAGCGCCGATCGCCACGCTTTCGGAAATGGCCCCGGTGAGGATGCAGGGCATTTGCAAGCCGCCCAGCGGCGGAAGAGGCTCGGCGATGCCGCCCAGATGTTGCCGAACGGCATTTTCTAGCGTTTGCAAGCGCTTGGCGTAAATACCTCGCATTGCCCGGATGTGTGCGCCGAAATGGCCGCCCTCGATGAAGCGGGCCAAGGTGAGCTGCGCGATCGACGCCGTATGGCCGTCGAGCAGCGTGCGCGCCACGGTCATCGGCTGCACCAACTGCGGCGGCAGCACGACATAGGCCAGCCGCAGGCCGGGAAACAGCGATTTGGTGAAGGTGCCGATGTAGATCGTTCGGTCATGCGGATCGAGCCCCTGCACGCAGGCGGTCGGCTTGCCGGAATAGTGGAACTCGCTGTCGTAGTCGTCCTCGATGATCCAGGCTTGATTGCGGGCAGCCCATTCGATCAGGGCGAGGCGGCGGTCGAGGGAGAGCGTCGCGCCGGTGGGAAACTGGTGCGAGGGTGTCAGGAACACTGCCCTGGCGTTCGGGGCGTCGCGCAATTGTCCGACCTGCAGGCCCTGGGCATCGACGCCGATCGGCACGCAGGTCAGTCCGGCCGCGTCGAATGCCTTGCGGGCTCCGTAGTAGGCGGGGTCCTCGATCAGGATCGGGTCGCCGGGGTCGAGCAGGACCGTTGCGCAGAGGCTCAGCGCCTGTTGCGAACTCGTCAGCACGACAATGCGATCCGCCGTGGCATGGCCGCCGCGCTCCAGATTGACGTAGTCGGCGATTACCCGTCGCAAGTGCTCCATTCCCTGCGGATCACCGTGATGGAGGGCGCGGGCTCCAAGCTCCCGAAGAACTTGCCGCTGCAGCCGCTCCCATAACGAAATCGGAAAGGATCGCGTTTCGGGCACGCCCGGCGCGAAGGGTCTTGGCTCGAGATGTTCGCGCACGCCGCCACCCTGGAAGATCGCCATGCCGCGCCGGCTGAGGCCGGGCGTCGGGCCGCCGGCTACCGGATCCAGGCGGAGGGCGCGTGAAATGGGGCGTTTGCCGGCGAAGCGGGTCATCTTGGAGACGAAGCTGCCGCTGCCGACGCGTCGGGTGATGAAGCCCTCGGCATGAAGCTGGGCATAGGCGGCCTCGACGGTGTCGCGCGACACGTCGAGCGATCGCGCTAGCGTCCGGGAGGCCGGCAGCGGCTTGCCGGCGCCGAGTGCTCCGTCGAGGATCAGCTGCCGGATGGCACGCTGGATGCGGGCGTGGAGCGGCAGCCCTGCATGGGCCGGGTGGGCAACGAATGCCTGCACCGATTCAAATTGCGCGTGCTTGAACACGTGGTCTGGCCTTGGCTATCAGAATGTCAGGTCACGGCAGACCATTTTCGGTCGCGATGTCAACCGCGCGCGCGGCTGGTTCTAAGTGGCTCGCTCTCCGTCTTTGGCGGCTTCATGCTCTAGCCACTCCATGAACCGGGCAAGCGGCTGGCGCTCGATCGCCTCCGGCAGCGTCACGACATAGTAGGCGAACTCTGTCGGCCAGGGCTGGTTCAGGGCCAGCGCCAGCCGGCCCCTGGCGATTTCCTCTCTCGCATAGATATCGCGGACCAGCGCCAGCCCCTGGCCAGCCTCGGCGGCGCGAATGAGAAGGATGTCGTCGTCGAAGGAGGGGCCGCGATCCGAACGGGGATCTTCCGGCACGTCCAGCGCCTTCAGCCAGAGTGGCCAGTCGGCCCGGTCGGAATCCTGCAGCAGCGGATAGGCGAGGCAGTCGGCGGGTTCGTGGATCGGCGGCCCCGCCGCCAGTAGGGCCGGGCTCGCGACGGGCAGGAAGACCGGCGCCATCAGATGTTTCGAGACGAGACCGGGATAGTGGCCGAGCCCGTGGCGGATCGCGACGTCGACCCGATCGCGCCGGAGATCGACGAGACCGGTTGTCGCCTCGACCCGAAGCTCGACGTCCGGATTCTGGCTGGTGAAGCCGCCGAGACGCGGCACCAGCCAGGAGGCCGCGAAGGAAGGAACCGTGCTGATCGTGATCGTCTGGCGCGCCTGGATCGCCTCCAGGGCTTCCAAGCTGTTGCCAATCTGATCGAAGGCTCGGAGCAGGGCCGGATGAACCTTGGCTCCGGCCTCGGTCAGTTCGACGCCATAGCGGGTGCGCCTGAAGAGAGGCACGCCAACCCGTTCCTCCAATTGCCGGATCTGCTGGCTGACGGCCCCGGACGTGACGCCCATGGTTTCGGCGGCGCGCTTGATGCTGCCATGGCGCCCGATCTCGGCGAAGGCCCGCAGGGCGAGAAGCGGAAGGACGGTATTCATAATTCAGTTTTTCTAAATTCTATCGGCAGAATTAATTGTTTCAGTGAATTGGATTCGTGACCTATCTCTGCTTACGAGGCGCGCCGGAACAATTTAGCGCACCTCGCTTCTGAAAGCGAGATCCATGACAATTCAATCGATGGTTCGACCCTGTGAACCGGATCGCATAACCGGTCTTCGGCGCAGGCGAGGTCCTGCGGCAACCGGGCCAGCCGGCGCCATGCCGGTCACAGCGGGGCAGGCGCCACGCGATCCGAATGCGAGATCGGGGCGGTGATCGAGCTCTATACCGATTCCTCGCCGAACGGCTTCAAGGCGACGATCGCGCTGGAAGAGCTGGCTCTGCCCTACCGTCTGCATCATGTGAAAATCGACGAGGGCGCGCATCGCCGTCCCGAATTTCTGGCGCTCAATCCGCATGGGCGCATACCGGTCATCACTGATGATGAAACCGGCATAGCCCTGTTCGAATCCGCGGCGATCCTGCTCTATCTCGCCGACAAGACGGGCCGGTTTCTGCCGAGCGCGACGAAGGCGCGCTGGCAGGCCATCCAGTGGCTGCAATTCCATGCGTCGAGCATGGGGCCGATCCTTGGCCAGCGTGTCCATTTCGAGATGTTCGCCGAGACCCGGATCCCGGCTGCTATCGCCCGCTACCGGCGTTTGACGGAGGAGGCCTTCGCAACGCTGAATCAGCGGCTTTCCGAAAGCCCCTGGCTCGCCGGCGAGGACTATTCGATCGCCGATATCGCCACCTTCGGCTGGACCCATATTGCCGAGATCTGCGGCTTCGACTTCAGCCAATACCACCATCTTGCCCGATGGCAGGGGCGCGTCGCCGCGCGCCCGGCCGTCCAGCGCGGCATCGCGCTTCCTGCGCCGGCAACAGGACCGTGAGCGGAAATCATTCGAGGAGACCCCAATCCATGAATATCGCCACCCGATCCGCTCCGGCAGGGGAAGTGCCCGTCGGGGCGTCGGCGGACGCCTTCGCGTCGCATCCTGGCTATCGCCGGATGTTTGCGCCCGACCAGCTCACGCTTGGCATCTTCCTGCCGCTGCGCTTCTTCCAGGGGGATATGTGCGTGCTGGCTGGCCAGGCCGACCTCGTCGCCGACATCGACCGGCGCGGCTTCGCCGCCGTCTGGGTGCGGGACGTGCCGCTATTCGATCCCAACTTCGGCGACGCCGGGCAGGTGTTCGATCCGTTTACCTATCTCTCCTATCTGGCCGCGCAGACCGAGCAGGTGGCTCTTGTCACCGGCAGCGCGATCTTCTCGCTGCGCCATCCGATCGATCTCGCCAAGATGGCGACGACGATCGATCATCTGTCGGGTGGTCGCCTCGTCCTCGGCATCGCATCAGGCGACCGGGCGGTGGAGTTTCCGGCCTATGGCATCGACATGGAAACACGAGGCGAGCGGTTTGCCGAGGCGGTTCGCTATTTCCGGCAACTGGTCGGCGTGGGCCGTCCCTCTGTAGTCTCACCGCTTGGAGTGATGGAGGGTGTCGATTTCCTGCCCAAGGCGGCGACGGGGCGTGTTCCGTTGATCGTCACGGGATCCAGCCGGCAGAGCCTCGACTGGGTGGCCGAGCATGCGGATGGCTGGCTGACCTATCCGCAGGCGACCCACATATCGGAAGGGCCGCGTCAGCTGGCACAGAAGATACGGGCCTGGCGCGAGCTGATCCCCGGCGGAGGCTTCCGGCCACACATGACCAATGAATGGCTTGATCTCGTCGATGATCCGGATTTCCCGCGCACGCCGCTTCGCGGCGGCTACACTTTGAGGACAGGTCGCAAGGGCCTGATCGATCTCCTCGGCTAATGGCGGCAGGCCGGCGTCAATCACGCGGCGCTGGGCATCCAGTTCGCCGAGCGCCCGGCTGCGGAGATCGTGCAGGAACTGGCCGAGGAGGTGCTGCCCTTATTCCCGTCACTGGCGGGGCCGGCGCCGCTCGGCGTCAAATGGTGAGTCTTGCAGCGGCGAGGCCGCCGCTTCATGTGTCGTGGCTAGGTCGTGGGCGCCGCGGCATCCGCTTGCGTGATGCGGTAGGCGCATCGCCTGGCGCCCGAAAGGATGTGCTCGACCCGTTCGACCTGCACGCCGGTGCCCAGGACGCTCCGGAAGATGTCCAGTTCCGACCGGCAGAAGCCCTGGCACGCCGTGGCGGCGGCGCAGATAGGGCAATGGTTTTCGACCAGAAGCAGGGAGCCGTCGGGCGCTTCCTGCCAGTCGGCCATGTACCCCTCCGCCGCCCGGATCCTGGCGAGGCAGTCGACGCGTTCCCGCCAATCGGGCAGGGGCTCCAACTGCGCCTTGTAGTGGCTTCGGATCTCCTGCTCGCGGGCCGCGATGATGGTGTCGAGCGCCGGCTCGCCCAATGTGGCACGGATGGTGCGCAGCAGCTGCACCGTCAGTTCGGCATGCGTGTCGGGGAACTGGTCGTTTCCTGCCGGGGTCAGTTCCCAGACCTGCGACGGCCGACCGACGCCCCTGGCCTCGGATCGGGCGTCGACGAGCCCTTCGTCGGAAAGGCGCACGAGTTGCTGGCGCACGGCTTCTCCGGTGATCGAGAGCCGCTCGCCGAGGGCGGGCGCAGTCTGTGGGCCGTGCATCTTCAGCGCCATCAGAATTCGCTGGGCCGGCGAGCGCGTCGACCAACCGCCCGAATTTAACAAGGCATTCGTTGACATATTAACGGGGCCCATTTAACAAAGAACTATCTTGGTAAATGAGCGATCCGCGGCGAAAGTGCAAGTCGCCAAGCTGCGTACCGCATGTCGCATTGGCCCTATCCGGCCGGATAGCCCGAAAGGAAATCTCCATGGCTTTCGAATTGCCGTCTCTGCCCTACGCCACTAGCGCGCTCTCCGAAGCGGGAATGAGCACGGAAACGCTGGAGCTTCATCACGGCAAGCACCATCAGGCCTATGTGACGGCCCTGAACGGCTTCGTCGAGAAGAACGATGCGCTGAAGGGTAAGACGCTCGAGGAGATCGTCCGCTTCGCCGATGGCAAGGCGGATCTCGCGCCCGTCTTCAACAACGCCGGCCAGCATTGGAATCATATCCTATTCTGGCAGTCGCTGTCGCCGAAGGGCGGCCAACTGCCGGGCGCGCTGGAAGCGAAGATCGTCGAGGATTTTGGCAGCGTGGCTTCCTTCAAGGATGCCTTCAAGACCGCCGCGACGACGCAGTTCGGCTCCGGCTGGGCCTGGCTCGTACTCGGCACCGACGGCAAGCTCAAGGTGACCAAGAGCGCCAACGCCAGCAGCCCGCTGTCGTCGGCGGAGGGCCGGGCGCTTCTCGGCCTCGATGTCTGGGAGCACAGCTACTATGTCGATTTTCGCAATCGTCGCCCGGATTATGTCGCCAATTTCCTCGATAGACTGGCGAACTATGAATTCGCGGAAGCACAATTGAGCGCGGCCTGATTTGCTCATGCGGCGGCTGTCCCCCATATGGGGGGCAGCCGTCGCCCGGATCAGGATCCAGGGCGCGCCACCCGTCGACCCTCGCATACTGGCGCAATGCAAGTAGAAAGCCTCCGGCATGAGCAACTACCATCAGGAAACCATCCTCGACATCCATCATTGGACGGACAGCCTGTTCTCGTTCCGAACGACCCGCGACCCGGGATTTCGGTTCCAGAGCGGTCAGTTCACGATGATGGGGATCGAGGCGGGTGGCAAACCGCTCCTGCGGGCCTACTCCATCGCCAGCAGCCCGTATGAAGATTCGCTGGAGTTCTTCTCGATCAAGGTTCCGAACGGGCCGCTGACCTCGAAGCTGCAGCACCTGCGCGAGGGCGATGCGATCCTGGTCGGGAAAAAGCCGGTCGGCACGCTGCTTTACGACAATCTGATGCCGGGCAAGCGGCTTTACCTGCTCTCCACCGGAACGGGGCTCGCACCCTTCCTGTCGATCATTCGCGACATGGAAGTCTATGAGCGCTACGAGAAGATCATTCTCGTCCATGGCGTCCGCCAGGTCGCGGAGCTGGCCTATGCCGATTTCATCGGCAAGGAACTGCCGGAAGACGAGTTCATCGGCGAGGCCGTCCGCAGCCAGCTTCTCTATTACCCGACAGTGACGCGCGAGCCCTACCGCAACCGGGGCCGGCTGACCGACCTGATCCGTTCCGGTCAGCTGTTCGCGGACCTGTCGCTGCCGCCCTTTGACCTCGCCGAGGACCGCATGATGCTCTGCGGCAGCCCGGAAATGCTCAGCGAAAGCAAGGCGCTTCTGCTCGATCGCGGGTTCACCGAAGGTAGCCAGAGCACGAGCGGGCATTTCGTCATCGAGAAGGCCTTCGTCGAGAAATGAGCGACACCGAGACTGCCCGCCTCGACTGGATCGAGGCGGCCACGGCCGTTCCCCGAGCGCAGTTTGCCGAGGTGATGTCGCGGATGGCGGCGACAGTCTGCGTGGTGAGCGCGGTGGACGGCGCGGGCCGTCACGGTCGCACGGCGACCGCCGTCCTGTCCTTGTCGGCCGATCCGCCCAGCATCCTGGTTTCGATCAAGGCCGGCAGTGTGCTGGCGGGCGCGATCAAGGCAGCGGGCGGGTTCTCCCTGGCCATGCTGGCGCAGGGACAGGAACTCGTCGCCGATGCGTTCGCCGGCAGGGTCGCCCCGGACAAGCGCCATCTGATCGGGGTCTGGAGGGCATGGCCATCCGGCCGGCCACATCTGCTCGGCACGTCCGCCGCGCTCGATTGCGAGCTGTCGGCTGCCATCGCCGCGGCCGATCATGAGCTTTTCGTCGGCACCATTGTCGCCACGGATATTCCGGAGCATTCCCGACCATTGCTCTGGAGCCGGCGCGACTATCGAGCTCTGAAGGACGACCATGACCACCCAGCGCGGGAGGCCGCGGAACAGCCGCCATTGCCGCGCGCAGCCTCGATTGTCGGCTGAGGGCGTGGTGATGGTTCGACCTGGTTGCCAGCGCGGGAGGCATCGATGCGAGAGAGATTGCTGAAGCGTCTGGCTGACGGTCATGACGACTCGATGCTGCGCTTCGGGCTCGGCAACGCGCTGGTCAGGGACGGCGATGTCGAGGGCGCCGTCATCCATTTCGAACGGGCCACTGAGCACGATCCGACCTATTCGGCTGCCTGGAAGCAATTGGGCGTCGCGCTGCTGGCGGTCGATCGTCCGGATGCGGCGGAAGTCGCCTGGAACCGCGGCATCGATGTCGCCGAGCGACGCGGCGATATCCAGGCCGCCCGCGAGATGGCCGTTTTCGTCAAGCGATTGAAGCGGCAGCGACCGGCGCAGTCCGAGCCGGGCGCATCGTGACGCTTCTCCAGTCTCAGGCCGGTTGCTGTGCCGCGATGGACCGCGGCGCGTAGCCGTACCGCTTGCGGAAAGCGTAGGAGAAGTACTGGCTGGAGTTGAAGCCGCAGGCCATGGCGATGTCGGTGATGCTGGGTCGCTTCGCATCCTGCAGCATGACGGTCGCCCGTTCGAGCCGGACATGCTGCAAATATTGCAGCGGGCTCATATTCGTCAGCAGCTTGCAGTAGTCGGCAAAGCGCGTGCGCGACAGCCCGCACTCATAGGCCATCATCTCGAGCGTCCAGCTTTCTTCCGCCCGCGCGGGGAGCCGGCGCAGGAAGATCGCGACAGTGTGCTGCGCGGTCGACAGATTGGGATCGAGGGCAGGGGCCTGTTCCATCATGCGATCGATCAGCGCCAGCATCACGGTATTGATTGCCACCTTGAGGCGGGTCTCGCCGGTCTCCGGGGTGCGGCCTGTCAGGATCGGTGCGATCGCCTCGAACGCATTGCCGAGCTCGCTGTTGCCGTCCCAGACCGGCTGGTTGTTCTGCGTCAGGATCTTGCCGAGCGTATGCGCCTCGGTCTCCGAGAAGACCATCCATTCGGGCCAGCTCCAGCTCTCGTTCGGCCGCCGCAGGCCGCCGTCGAGGATCAGCCATAGCAGCCGGCTTGGCCCGACCACCGGATCGCCGATCGAGTGCAGCTGCCAGGGCCGGATGACGATGAACTGGCCCTGTTGGAGCAGATATTCGGTGTCGTCGACGACCAGCTGCAGGCTGCCGCGCGACAGGAACGCGATCTTGAAGCCCTCGTTGCAATGGCGCTTGAGCCCCCAGGTTTGCTGGTATTTCGCGTCCCAGTAGCCGGTCGTGCAGATACCGGGTAGCCGCTCGCCGAGCGAGGTGCCGGGATAGCTTCCCCGCGTCCAGGCCCGCAATTCGACCTCGCCCCGGCCGGCCGCGATCTGCAGGTCGCGGCAATTGTCGGCGTACATCAAGGATCCCGGCTGGCGGAACACCGTGGGCCTGGGTTTCGCATCGATCTCGGCATTGACGTGCTGGTTCATGGTCCCCCCCTCGCGTATCCGGCCGCCCCTCCCGGCTCCCGAATGCTTTTACGATATTTACCAACGTTGATTGTTGCAAGCCACGATTGCGGCGATGTGGCACCGTCCGCGAAATGCTTGGGAGATCGGTCTGAATGCCAGTTTCAGGGGGGAGCCGGGTTTGAAGGTCGCGTTCAATCTTCTCGTCGCCGGCGCCGAAATCACGGCCGCGCACGCGCCGCTACTCGAGCGGCTCAAGTCGCTCGGCTATGATGGCGTCGAGGTGCCCGTCTTTTCCGGAGACGTGAAGCGCTATGCGGCGCTCGGTGCGCTGCTGCGTGATTTCGGCCTGTCCGCGGCGACCGCCGGCACCGTGCCGCCGGAGGCCAATCCGATCGCGGCGGACCCGGCGGTGCGAGCTCGCGCCCGGGATCATCATCGCTGGCTGGTCGATTGCACCCATGCCATGGGCGGCGAGCTGATCGCCGGACCGGTCCACTCGCCGGTCGGGCATTTCACGGGGCTTGGGCCGACCTCGGATGAACTGGCCTGGTGCGTCGATGCGATGCACGCCCTGGCCGACTATGCGGCGCCGGCCGGGGTGATGATCTCGGCGGAAGCGGTCAACCGCTTCGAATGCTACATCATGTCGACCATGGCCGAGGCCTCCGCCATCTACCGGCGGGTGAACCATCCCAACTACGGCTACATGTTCGACACCTTCCACGCCAACATCGAAGAGAAGCAGCCGGCGGCGACTTACGAAGTTTACCACCGTGAGATCAACCACTACCACATCTCCGAGAATGACCGCGGCGTGCCGGGAACCGGGCATGTGCCGTTCGCGGACCACTTCGATGCCCTCCGCCGCTGTTCCTATGATGGCTGGCTGACGGTCGAGGCGTTCGGGCGCGCCGTTCCCGAGCTCGCCGGCGCCACGCGCGTCTGGCGCGACCTGTTCGAGGATGCGGACCGCTTGTTCGCCGACAGCATCACGCTGATCCGGCGCGAATGGCGGGCGGCTGGCGAACGTCTGACGTCCGGCACGGTGGTCGCATGAGCCCCGTTCTCGAGATGCGGTCGATCAGCAAGGCCTTCACGGCCGTCAAGGCGCTGGACCAGGTCGATTTCGACTGCCGCGCCGGCGAGGTCCATGTGATCTGCGGCGAGAACGGCGCTGGCAAGTCGACCCTGATGAAGGTGCTCGGCGGCAGCTACCGGCCGGACGAGGGGGAGATACGGCTCGACGGCGCGCCAGTCCGTTTCCAGCATCCGCGCGAGGCGCGGGCGGCCGGCATCTCGATCGTGCATCAGGAGCTGAGCCTGCTGCCTTTCCGGAGCGTGGCGGAAAACATCTTCACCGGCATGGAGCCGACGCGCTGGGGGCTGCTCGACCGCCGCCAGATGGACGAGCGCGCGCGGGCCCTGCTTCAGCGCCTTGGCTCGTCCATCCCGACGGGCGCGCAGGTCGCGGACCTCTCAATTGCCGAGCAGCAGCTGGTCGAGATCGCCAAGGCGATGCTGCTTGATGCCAAGGTCCTGGTGATGGACGAGCCGACGGCAGCGCTGGACGATCGCGACGCCCACGCGCTGTTGCGCCTCATCAGCCGGATGAAGGCCGAGGGCGTGGCGATCATCTACATTTCACACCGCATGCCCGAGGTGATGGCGATCGCGGACCGGATCACCGTCCTCAAGGATGGCCGCCTCGTCTGGACGCGCGACCGGCAGGACGCGACGGTCAATGCCATCGTTACCGCCATGGTCGGCCGCGAGCTGCAGGATTTCTACCCGGCGCGCGCCGCGACGGAGCCGGGTCAGTCGGTGTTGCAGATCCGTGGCGCTGGCAACCGGCACCTGCGCGATATCGACATGGTGGCCCGTGCCGGCGAGATCGTCGGCATCGCCGGCCTGGAGGATTCCGGCAAAGGCGCGCTGGCGCAGGCCCTGTTCGGCGACCAGCCTTTTACGCAGGGCGAGGTCGAGATCGGCGGTAAGCCGGTCGTGCTGCATTCGCCCCGTCAGGCGATCGCCGCCGGCGTCGGCTATCTGCCGGGCGATCGCAAGCGCGAGGGGATCGTGCCGCGCCAATCGGTGCGCGACAATGCGCTGCTGACG
The DNA here is from genome assembly GCF_000380505.1 of Kaistia granuli DSM 23481. Taxonomy (GTDB): domain Bacteria; phylum Pseudomonadota; class Alphaproteobacteria; order Rhizobiales; family Kaistiaceae; genus Kaistia; species Kaistia granuli. Next base: position 131,851 of record NZ_AQYH01000018.1, read on the forward strand.
TTGCAGGCGATGGCGGCCGTGCTGTCGTTGCCGAATGCCGGCGTTCGCTCGGTGGCGGAGGCCGACCGTAACCTTCGGACGATGGACGTCCGGGCCGGGGATTTCGGTCAGGAGATCGCGACGCTTTCCGGCGGCAACCAGCAGAAGGCGATCATCGCCCGCTGGCTGATGCAGAACCCGGACCTCTTCGTGTTCGTCGAGCCGACGCGCGGCATCGATGTCGCGGCGAAGGCCGCCATCTACGAGACGATGCGCGCACTCGCCAATGAGGGCCGTGCCATCGTGATGATCTCCTCCGACCTGCCGGAAATCGTCGGTGTCAGCGACCGGATCCTCGTCATGCACCAGGGCCGGATCGCCGGCGAGCTGCCGGGCGGCGCGGAAGAGGGGGCCGTGATGCAACTGGCGCTCGGTGTCACCGGCAATGCGGCCGAGCGGGAGATGGTGTGATGAGTGTCAACGCGACTCCTGTCGCCATGACGAGGCGCGGCTTCCGGGATGTCCCGGTGCCGGTTGTCGTCATCGCCCTGGCCGCTTTGATCTATGTGACGGCGGCGATCGTTACTGGCCAGGCGAACCAGATTTCCGCCGCCGGCCTGACCGGGCTGCTGCAAAGGACGGTGGCGCTCGGACTGGTCGGCCTTGGCCAGACCTTCGCCATCCTGGTTGGCTCAATCGACCTTTCGGTCGCGGCGCTGATCAGCACCGTCGCCGTGCTCGCCTCCTATCTGATGCAGGGCGACCCAAGCATGATCGTTCCGGCGATCGCCGCCTGCGTCGCGCTCTCGCTCGGCGTTGGGGCCATCAACGGTGTTCTCGTCGCCTATTGGGGGATCAATCCGCTGATCGCCACGCTCTCGACCGGCTTGATCCTGCAAGGCCTGCTCTCGGCGAGCTTCACCTTCCTCAGTGGCAGCGTCGCGCCGTCGTTCCAGGCTCTCGCCTACCAGAACCTGCTCGGCGTGCCGCTGCCGGTGCTGCTGCTGGCGGTGTTCGCCCTGGCGGCCTGGTTCGTCCTGGCCAAGACCCGTTTCGGCGCGCATCTCTATGCAGCCGGCGGCAATCCGGACGGCGCGAAACTCGCCGGGCTTCGGGTCCAGCGCCTTGTTCTCGGCGCGCATGTGATCGCCAGCTTCGCCGCCTGCGTCGCCGGCCTCTATCTGGCGGCACGGCTGCAGTCCGGCACGCCGTGGATCGGCCGCGACGGCATCTACGATCTGGAATCGATCGCCATCGTCGTGATCGGCGGCACGCTGCTGTCGGGCGGCAAGGGCGGCGTGCTCGGCACCATCGCCGGCGTGCTGCTGTTCGCCAGCCTCGATGCCAGCTTCAACATGTTCGGCGTCGATGCCTTCCTCAAGCAGGTCCTGCGCGGCGCCATCGTCATCGCGGCGGTCTCCGTCTACGCGGTTCGCAACAGGGGGCACGTCGCATGACGGTACTTCTCAATGCCGTCCGTCCGACCCGCCGACGCACCGCGTGGCTGAGCGTCAACCTGGCGCTGGTGATCTTCGTCGTCCTCTACGGCGTGATCGCGATCCTGCAGCCGAACTATCTCGACGCCGCGCTGTTCATGAACTTCCTGCGCCGGGCGGCACCGCTGATCATCCTCGCCTGCGGCCAGCTCTTCGTCATCCTGTCGGGCGGTTTCGACCTGTCGATGGGCGCCGTCGTCACGCTGGTGGTCCTCGCCGCCTCGATGCTGATCGGCGGCGATCCGGACATGACGTGGACAGTCATCGCCATCCTCTATGCGATGGGGCTGGCGGTCGGCCTCGCGAACGGGCTCATCGTCTCGTTCCTGAAGGTGCCGTCGATCATCGCCACGCTGGGCACAATGCTGCTGGTCAATGGGCTGGCGCTCGCCTGGTCGGGCGGCGCGCCACGCGGCGATCTGCCGGACAATTTCCGCAATCTGGGAAGGCTGGTGCTGAAGGACGTGCCGCTCGTCGGCAGCCTGCCGATCGCCGTCGTCATCCTGGTCGTGGTGACGCTGCTGGCCTGGTGGGGGCTGCATGCCACCGCCTATGGCAAGCGGTTGCTCGCGGTCGGCGACAATCCGCGCGCTGCCGAGCTCGCCGGCGTTCCGGTCAAGCCGACCCGCATCTCCGCCTTCGTCGTCTCCGCCCTCTCGGCGGTGACGGCGGGCATCCTGATCGGCGGGTTTTCCGGCGTTTCCGTCAATGCGGGGCGCGGCCTCGAACTGCAGGCGATCGCCGCCTGCGTCATCGGTGGCGCGCAGCTGCTCGGCGGCCGGGGAACCATCGTCGGTGCCTTGTTCGGCGCGCTCAGCCTGTTCGCGCTGTTCACCCTGCTCAACCTGCTCGGCCTGCCACAGGCCCTGCGTGACAGCTTGCAGGGGCTCATCCTGATTGCGGCCGTGGGAGTGACGGTCCTGCGCTATCGCCGCTCAACCTGATTGCCCGCCGCTGGCGGCAATTCACGAACAAGTTCGTCAATGGAGAGGAGACGAGGGATGCAATTGAGAACCATTTTGGCGGCAACGCTGGCGGTTGCGTTTTCGACCACGGCCTATGCCCAGGAGTTCAACGACCCGGCCGAGTTCAAGAAGCAGCGCGAGCTGCTGTCGACCAAGGCCGAGGGTCCCGAGGGGAAGCCCTGGGAGCAGCATCTCGGGGGCGGCATGGTCGATACCGCCAAGTTCAAGAAGGACGGTCCGCACACGATCTGCTTCTCGAACGCCGGCGTCTTCAATCCGTGGCGCGTGGTCGGCCTCAACAACATGAAGGGCGAGGCGGAACTGCAGAAGGCGCGCATCAAGGAGCTGATCGTCCTTGATGGCGAAGGCAAGGACGACAAGCAGATCTCGGACATCCAGTCGCTGCTGGATGGCGGCAAGTGCGACGTGCTGATCGTCTCGCCGACGACGACCGCCGCCCTGACGCCCGCCGTCGAGGCCGCCTGCGAGAAGCTGCCGGTGATCGTGTTCGACCGTGGCGTCAACACCAAGTGCCCGGTCACCTATATCCATCCGGTCGGTGGCTACGGCTTCGGCATCACCTCGGCAGAGTTCATCGCCAGCAAGCTGCCGAAGGGCTCCAACGTTCTGGCGCTGCGCATCGTCCCCGGCGTCGACGTGCTGGAGACGCGCTATTCGGCCGCCAAGTCGATCTTCGACGAGGCCGGTATCAACGTGATCGGCTCGGAGTTCACCGGCAGCGACCGCGCCAAGACGAAGTCGGTCGTTGAGGACTACATCAATCGTGGCGAGAAGATCGACGCGGTGTGGATGGACGCTGGCGATACGGCGACGGCCGCGCTCGAAGCCTTCGAGGATGCCGGTCTGCCCTATCCGGTGATCAGCGGCGAGGACCAGCAGGACTTCCTGCGCAAGTGGCAGAAGGACAACCTGGTCGCGATCGCGCCGTCCTACCCGACTTACCAGTGGCGCACGCCGATCATCGCGGCCCTCGACATCCTCGACGGCAAGCAGGTCCCGGGACCGGAGTGGAACCTGCCGCAGCCGGCCATCACCCAGGAGACGCTCGCGAGCTACATAGACGAGCGCATGCCGCCGCTGCACTACAGCCTCTGCGGCTGCCAGGACCTGCCTGGCTATCCCGAGCAGTGGGGCGGCAAATAAGGCCGGCCTGATGCAAGACTGAGAAGGCCCCGACCGCACCCGGTCGGGGTCCTTTTCGTTGGCAGGTGCTGGTGTAGCCGCCGAGGCGAAGCCCGCATGCCGAACAGGGCCTGGAAGGCATCGATCTCCGGCAATAGTGTTATCGCGAAATCTTGCTCGAAGCTGTCCTTGTCAAGGGTCGCGAGTCTCGGTAGAGATGTCCCTACATCAAGAGTTGGGGCGACGCCCAACGCCAACCTGCCTTTCCGGGCAAGGTGGTGCTCCCGTCAGGGAGGATGTGGCCGAGCCGGCAACAAAACGGAAAGAGCCACACGCGTCCGCCTCGCCATTGAAGGACAGACGCGACGATGCCGATCAAGATTCCTGACGATTTGCCTGCCCGCCGTACCCTTGAGGTCGAAGGCGTCGTGGTGATGCGCGAAGCGGCCGCGATGCGCCAAGACATCCGGCCGCTGCGGATCGGCATGCTCAATCTGATGCCGAACAAGATCACGACAGAGATCCAGATTGCCAGATTGCTCGGCGCGACGCCGCTGCAGGTCGAGCTGACGTTGGTCCGCATGACCGATCACGTCGCCCGCAACACGCCCGCCGACCACATGGAATCGTTCTATCGGCCGTGGGACGAGGTGAAGAGCGAGCGCTTCGACGGCTTCATCATCACAGGCGCGCCGGTCGAGCGCATGCCGTTCGAGGACGTCACCTATTGGGACGAACTGCAGCGCGTGTTCGACTGGACGCAGACGCATGTCCATCGCTGCTTCATGATCTGCTGGGCCGCCCAGGCGGCGGTGCATCACTTCCACGGCATGCCGAAATACGAACTGCCCTCAAAGGCTTACGGGATCTTCCGCCAGCAGAATCGTGCGCCGGCGTCGCCCTATCTGCGGGGCTTCTCCGACGATTTCTCCATCCCCGTTTCCCGCTGGACGGAGGTTCGCGCCACCGACATACCGTCCGATAGCGGCATGGCCGTCCTGGCTGAGAGCGACGAGACGGGATTGTGCCTTCTCGACGACGCGAAACACCGGTCGCTCCATATGTTCAACCATATCGAGTACGACACGACCTCGCTGGCGGACGAGTATTTCCGGGACATCGCGGAACGCAGCGACTTTCCCGTTCCCGCGAACTATTTCCCGAAAGATGATCCGGCGCGGCGGCCGGAAAACCGCTGGCGCAGCCATGCGCATCTGTTGTTCGGCAACTGGATCAACGAAATCTACCAGACGACCCCGTTCGACATCAGCCAGATCGGCCAGCGCGAACTGGTGACCTCCGAAGCGGGCTAAGCGGTGCGGCGCTTTGGCGCCGGGCGAAGGCATGCTGATCCCCGGGCGTTTGCGCCTGGGGATTCCAGCTTGTGGCGCGGCCTAACAACCGGCTGTCAGGACTTCTTCTTGAAGAGACCGCCTTGCAAGGGGCCGTGCGGATGCGGCTTCAGATCCGCCTTCGGCAGCAGGAACAGCCAGGTCACGAAGACGAACGGGGCCGTGAAGGTCGGAATGCCGATCGGGGCCATGCCGGCATCCATGGCCCCCTGAACCAGCACGGTGAAGATGGTGCCGAGCAGGGCGAAGGCGAGGACGCGCAGCGAGGGCTGGTAGAAGACGCAGCCGAGCGCCACCGCGGTAAGCACCGGGCTGAAGCCGTAGAGCCCTGCCGTCACGGCGGCGAGGCTGGCGCCGAGCGCCAGCGATACGGCAAGCGCCACCGCCGCGCCGAGGGCGGCGAGCACGGCCGCCCAGGGCGATGAGACGAGCAGGCCGATCAGCACCAGCACGCCGCTGATCGGATTGTTGATCAGAAAGACCTGGGCCGGTCCCTTGAGCCAGGCGAGGAACAGTTCTGAGACCTTAAGGGCCGATTCCGTGCCGGTGGCGGCAAGCGCGTGCGGCAGCGCCGGCGGGCCCATCGAAGCGATCGGCACGTGCCCAAACGAATAGGCGCCAAGCACCAGGAACCAGGTGGTGAGCACGAACGGGAAGGTCAGGGCCGGGGCTTCCCAAGTCTTCATCACCTTGGAGACGGCCAGCATGACCACGGTCGAGACCGCGGCGCCGACAAGGAGGATGAACCACATCGCCGCGCCATCGGCGAGGAAGGTCGGCACGGCGGCGCCGACCAGCACGCCGTTGAAGCCGAACATGCCCTGCTCGAGCGATGTCTCGTCGGCGTTCAGCAGCATGGCCGTGACGGTCGCCACCAGGAGCGCCACGATTGCGCCGATGGCGATGTCGATCTGGCCGCCGGAGATGGCTCCCCAGACGATCGCGGCGAGGAAGAACAGCCCGGTCAGCGGATTGTTCTGGAAGATGACCTGGCCGGCGCCGCGCAGGTTGATATCGAGGAAGCGCGCCAGCGCATTCTTCTGCGTTATGCCTGTCCAGGCGGAGAGCGCATCCGACATCCTGTCCCCCTCATCATGGCCGCCGGTCGACGACGCGGCGTTCCAAATCCATTGCCGCCGCCGGCCGTCGCCGGCGGATGTCCTTGTTGCGCGGCTCGCCTCAAGCCCAGAGGAAGTTTTCGGGCACCTTGTGACCCGCGGCGATCTCGCGGGCTGTCGACCAGAATTCGCGGATCTTGGCCATGACGGGCGCCGTTTCCATCGCCAGCACCTTGAAGATGATGCCGGCGTCATTGGGCAGGCGGCTGGCGCCGTAGGCGATCTCGTTCTCCGCGTCGAAAGCCGGCGTGACGAGTTCGAACAGCGCGTCGGCGTTCTCCTTCGGCGTCAGCACGATGACGTTGCCGAAGACATGGAAATCACCCATCACCCCCATGCGCGCCAGATCGTTGACGCCGGGCTCCAGCACGAACTTCTCCGTGAACAGCGACGTGCCGTCCGGGCGCGCGCCCTCGACCGTCGAGGAGAACAGCTTGTACTGGAAGACTTCGCCGTCGCCATAGTACTTGCGGCCAGGCATCATGATCTCGGAGTAGACCAGCGTCGCCGTCGGGTCGATCGAGATCCGGGTGGCCTGGATAAAGCGCGAGTTCTTGTGCGGGATGATCGGGCGCGGAATGTATTCCAGATAGGAGCTGGGCCCGAGCGTCAGCTGCTGGGTCTGGCTGGCATAGTTGGCGTCCATCTCGTGGATGCGGGTCGCCGACTGGGTCGTGACATGCGCCTGCGCGTCGGCCGCCATGTCGATCTCGATGATGTTGCGATCCCCCTGCAGGATGCCGCCGGCATTCGAGATGATGGAGACGCAGGGCAGGCCCGGCATCTCCTCGTCCCAGTAGAGCGCCTGCTGGACGATCAGCGGCGCACGGCGATGCAGGGTGCGCAGAACGCTCCGATGCGGGCCCGGTTCGAAACCGAGCCGCAACATCGCGTTCTTGCCGAAGGAGCCGCTCGGCAGCTGAGGGGGCTCGTCCTGGTAAGCCCCCAGTTCCCGGGCGCCGCTGAACATCACGCGTCTGCTTTTTCGTTGGTTTCGAAAAGCAGGTTCTGGCGGATCAGGCTGGTCAGTTCCTCGATGCCCTCATTGGTCTTGCAGTTGGTGAAGACGAAGGGCTTCTTGCCGCGCATCATGCGGGAATCGTCGTCCATCACCTGCAGGCTGGCGCCGACATAGGGGGCGAGGTCGGTCTTGTTGATGACCAGGATGTCGGAATGGCTGACGCCGGGGCCGTTCTTGCGGGGGATCTTGTCGCCGGCGGCGACGTCGATCACGTAGATGAAGAAGTCGACCAGCGCCGGGCTGAAGGTGAGGGTGAGGTTGTCGCCGCCGCTCTCGATCAGCACGAGGTCGGAATCGGGGAACTTCGCTTCCATCTCCTCGACGGCGGCGAGGTTCATGCTGGGGTCTTCGCGCACGGCCGTGTGCGGGCAGCCGCCGGTCTCGACGCCGATGATGCGCTCTTCGAGCAGGATGCCGCGCAGGGTGCGCTGCACATGCTTGGCGTCCTCGGTGGTGACGACATCGTTGGTGATCACCAGGATGCGATAGCCGAGCTTGACCAGCACGGGGGTGATCGCCTCGATGATGGCGGTCTTGCCGGAGCCGACGGGTCCACCAATGCCGATGCGGGGGATCTTTTTCATAGTGCTATCCAGCTACCT
>NZ_AQYH01000019.1 GCF_000380505.1 Kaistia granuli DSM 23481
GTTGGAGAGGACAAGGGTTTGGCCGGAGGTGCTGTCGTGCAGGACGACCGTTTCCTTGGCGACGTCGATGCCGAGGATGCGCGGCACCGTCTCGACGGCTGGGCTGGGTGATGGCATGGTTTGTCCTGGCTTCGGATTGTCTGCGGGCTCGCGGGAACGCGGCCCCATCAAGTCAACAAGCAAGCGAAGCCGGTCCACCGCCGGACCCAGATGACGACGGGCAGGCGCCCGATCCCGGGACGGTCTCGGCCATGGACGCGGGTTTCGGGATGGCCGTTTCGAAACCCGCAACCGGCCCAAACCATCTAGCAAATTCCAAACAGACAATCCCGGGCTTGGCCCGGGATCCATTCAGCCAGGTTGTTGGCCGCGTGAAACGCGCCTCTGGCGCGGATGGATGGATCTCTGCTTTCGCAGATGACGGGGGGGCGAGGCTGGGCTGGGCGCCTCACCTCGTTCAACGCGCAATGTGAGGGGCCCCGCCTCGGGCGAGCATCGCACCAAGGCAACCTACGATGTCAACGTAGTGCTCTCATGCCGAGTCTCATGCATTCCGCTCGTCCGCGATCACTGAGCGTGAGCCCCGTCACCGCGTACGACCCGGCTCCCGTCCAGCTTTCTCCCCAGCACCGTCGCGACGACATACTCCGCACGGGCACGGGCCGTGTGGTGCTGCAGCGTATAGGTGCGGGCTTCCACCGCCATGTCGGCGAGGCGGGCGGGATCCTTGAGCGCGGCTCGGATGGCGCGGGAGAGGCCGCCGGGCTCTACCGAATAGTAGAAGCAGTGCTCGCTCTCGCGGAACGGCCGGTGCTGCAGGATGGTCGGATAGTTCATCAGCGGCACGGTGCCGAGCTCGCTTGCCTCGTAGTGGCGGTAGCAATCCCAGCCATAGCCCATCGGCGACCAGGCGAGGCGGGCGCTTGCGAGGCGCTGGTGGAACGTCTTGCGGTCGAGGGGCTTGTCCGGCACGTCGATGACATAGCCCTCGTCGCGCAGCGCCAGCAGCTCCTTTATGCCGTCGGTGCGGACAGTGCTGTTCGGCGAGATGTCGCCGGCGAAAAACACGTCCGAGGTCTTCTGCGTCGTCGGCTCGACCATCGGCTGCGACGGATAGCCAAGATGGATCGGCCGCAGCTTCTTGATCCGGCGTTGCGAGCTCTTCATGGAACGCCAGCGGCGGCCGGGCAGGTCCCAATGGCTCGACTTGAAGAACACCTGCCAGCGGTCGGCGGTCAGCTCGCGCTTGAAATAGCTGTGGCAGCGATCGATCAGGCCGAAATTGTGCCGCCCGATGCCGAAGGAATCGTTGACGTCGATAACGGCGACCGGCACGGCGTGGAAATGGTGCATCAGCCGGGACGCGGCGATGGCGAACAGCGCCTTCGGGGCGCGGACGTGATAGTCGCGCAACGCGGTCAGCCACGTGCGCGGATGCCAGGCAGGTAGCGGCGGTCCGTCGACGACGACGAGGTCGTACTCCCCGCCGCGCAGGGCTTTGAGGGTGCGGAAGAATGCCGACGGCCCGAACAGGGCGCTGATCTGGCCTTCCGGCTTGCGGCCGGCCCAGAAGAAATCGGTCTGATCCGGCGCCGCTATCCGGAAAAGGTGGGCGTTGACCTCGAGAATGCGCAGCTTGCCGCCGCCGTCCTTCGTTCGTGCTGGATCGACGGTCATGGTCGCATGGTCCTCTGGTTCCCGCGCTCTATAGCAATCCGCCAAAACTCCGCGCAACTGAAACGGCTGCGGCTTGATTGCCGCCTTGCGCGGGACGGGAATCCTTTGCTAAAGGTCTTCCAGTCTGGACGCTGGCGCGATGCCGAGCCGTCCGCGGATTGTAGACGAGGGCGAGAGCGTGCTGCTCTTTACGACAAATGGTGCTGATGACCGGGTTGCGTTCGCCGCGACCGGCCGCGCCATGTCCGCTCTTCGTGGTCTTCTTCTCCTTAGACGCCCCTGAGCGTCGGCTGCCCCGTGACGGGCGGGCACTCAGGGGAATGAACGCGAAGACCTCCGCCATTCATGCCCTGAGCGCCATTCGTGTGCCGGGCCGCCGACAAGGAAGACCAACATGACCGCGACCACGAATTCGTCCTCCGACAAGGACCGGATCGTCATTTTCGACACCACGCTGCGCGATGGTGAACAGTGCCCCGGCGCGTCGATGACCTTCGAGGAGAAGCTCGAGGTCGCCGAACTGCTGGAGGAAATGGGCGTCGACATCATCGAGGCCGGCTTCCCGATCGCCAGCCAGGGCGATTTCGAGGCCGTGCACGAGATCGCCAAGCGCGCCGGTGACAATGTCACCATCGCCGGCCTCGCCCGCGCCATTTCGGGCGACATCGCCCGGGCCGGCGAAGCCGTCCGCGTCGCCAAGCGCTCGCGCATCCACACCTTCGTCTCGACCTCGCCGATCCATCTGGCGCACCAGATGCGCAAGACGGAGGAGCAGGTGCTCGACATCATCTCGGCCACCGTCGCGCAGGCGCGCAATCTGGTCGAGGACGTCGAATGGTCGGCGATGGACGCCACCCGCACGCCGATCGAATATCTGGTCCGTACCGTCGATGCCGCCATCAAGGCCGGCGCCACGACGATCAACCTGCCCGATACGGTCGGCTATGCCGTGCCGGAAGAATATGCGGCGATGTTCCGCGAAGTGATCGAGCGGGTGCCGGATTCCGACAAGGCCATCTTCTCGACCCATTGCCACAACGATCTGGGCCTCGCGGTCGCCAATTCGCTGGCAGGCATCCAAGGTGGCGCGCGCCAGATCGAGTGCACGATCAATGGCTTGGGCGAGCGTGCCGGCAACGCCGCGCTGGAAGAGATCGTCATGGCGATCCGCACCCGTCGCGATGTCATGCCCTACGACACGCGCATCGACGCCACCATGCTGACCCGCGCCTCCAAGCTGGTTTCCAACGTCTCGGCCTTCCCGGTCCAGTACAACAAGGCGATCGTCGGCCGGAACGCCTTCGCGCATGAGAGCGGCATCCACCAGGACGGCATGCTGAAGAACGCCGAGACCTACGAGATCATGACGCCGGAGAGCGTCGGCGTGAAGGCGACCTCGCTCGTCATGGGCAAGCATTCCGGTCGCCACGCCTTCCGCTCGAAGCTGAAGGATCTCGGCTACGAGGTCGGCGAGAACGCCCTGGAAGACGCCTTCAAGCGCTTCAAGGATCTGGCCGACCGCAAGAAGCATGTCTATGACGAGGACATCGAGGCGCTGATCGGCGACGAGGTGGCCACCGCCGCCGAGTCGATCCGCCTCCTGTCGTTGACGGTCATCGCCGGTACCGGCGGCGCCGCGAAGGCAATCATCAGCCTCGATGTCGAAGGCTCGCACGTCACCAAGGAAGTCTCCGGTAACGGCCCGGTCGACGCGATCTTCAACGCCATCAAGGCGATCGTGCCGCACGAGGCGACTTTGTCGCTCTACCAGGTGCATGCGGTCACCGAGGGCACCGACGCGCAGGCCGAGGTCTCGGTCCGGCTCGAGGAAGACGGCAAGTCGGTCACCGGCAAGGGCGCCGATCCGGACACCATGGTCGCCTCGGCCAAGGCGTATCTGTCGTCGTTGAACAAGTTGATGGTGAAGCGCCAGCGCCAGCACGCCCAGGCCGTCAACGCCTGATCAATTAGTTCGATTGAATCAAAACGGCCGCGTCGATGACGCGGCCGTTCTTGTTTTTTGGCTCCGTTTGAATCCTCCCCTTGCGGGAGGGTCGAAAATGCCTTGGCATTTTCGGGGAGGGGGAGCCGGCCGATCAGTCCGGCGCCTTGTCTCGATGTGTCGGCTCTGTAGTCCTGTCGCGGCCCCTCTCCCAAACCGCATTGCGGTTCTGCCCCTCCCTCAAGGGGAGGGTTCAAGCGGAGCGGCGCCCCGCTCTCACAGGACGCCGCCGATCGTCGGCCGGGAGACCGTCTTACTTGGGCAGATCGAAGTCCAGGCGGAGGAACTGCGTCTCTCCGGAATGGTCGTCGACGCCGTCATTGTCGGTGATCGCGTAGCCATTGCCGGCGACGTCGAGGGCGAAGCTCTCGATCTTGTCGAGGACGTAGCCGTTCGTCGCCTGCAGGGCCGGCAGCAGGTCGTAGAGGTCCTGCTTCGCGACCTTCGGCAGGTCGCCGCCGAGCGGGGCCGGCGTAACGCCGTCGAGCGAGATGAAGGTCAGCTTCTTGATTTTGGCGTCCCGACCGATCTGGTTGTCGCGCTCAATGGCGACGAGGCCACCCGGAACCGCGGTCAGCTCGGAGAGGCCGACCCAGCCCTTTGCGGCCTTGTCGAGCGGGTAGTGCACGGCGCCCCATTCCTTCGACGCCGGCTTGTAGGCGAGGAGCTTGGTGAAGCCCTTCGGATCGTCCTTCCACTCGCGCTGCACGGCGACCCAGACCGTCTCGTCGGCCCCGGAGCCGGTAACCGTCACGCCCTCGAAGCCGAAGCGGGTGGCATGCGCCGCCAGCGCTTCCGGCAGGGCGATCTCTTCCTGCACGACGCCCTTGGCGTCGACGCGGACCAGCGACGACTGCGTCTTGTTCTTCTCGCGCTCGGGATTGCCTTCCGAAGCGAGCCAGAAGCCGCCATCGCTCGCAAGTGCGATGCCTTCGAGGTCGAGATTCTCGACCGGCTTGCCGTCCTTGGTCACAGTCATCTCGTCGGTGATCACGGCCGGGGTCTTGGTCGCGTCGATCGTCAGGATGCGGCCGATCGACTGGGCGCTGTCAATGACGGCGTAGAGCTTGCTGGGCTCCTTCGCGTCGGCGACCGTACCGGACAGGGCGGCCCAGCCGATCGGCTTGCTGTTCTTGTCGGCCGAAACGATGGTCGGGTAGGCGGCCGGCGCGTCGCTGCGCTCATAGATCGTCACGACCGAACCGATCAGGCCGTCCTCGCGCAGGTCGTTCTCGGCCGCCGTCACGAAGAGGTTGCGGGCCGGGATGGCCAGCAGACCCTCAGGGCCGATGCCGCCCGGCAGCGCCTGCAGGAAGGTTGGAGCCTTGCCGGCGCCCTCGTCCTTGTAGACGCCGACGAGGGACGCGCGCTCGGAGCCGACGAAGATCAGATTGTCGGAACCGAAGGTCGCGAACTCGGCCCCTTCCGGCTCGTTGCCCTTCTTGTTGCGCTTTTCCGGATAGTGGCCGAGGCGGACGGTCTCGTATTCGAGCGATGTGCCCGAGTCATATTCGAGCGTCCCGTCGATGTTGAAGATGGAGAAGCCGCGCGAACCGCCCTTCCAGTCGCCCTCGTTCGAGGTGAAGAAGCGCGTCGCGTCGATCCACTGCACGCCGTCCGGCTCGCGGGCGACCTTCTCCAGTCTGCCGGAGAGGTCGATCACGCCGTCCTTCTTGACGTCGATGCCGTCGAGGTCGACGGTTCCGGCTGGGAAGTGGTTCACGACCTTGCCGGTGCCGAGGTCGGCGATGACGATGTAGTTGTTCTCCTGCAGGGTGAGAACGACCTGGTTCTTGTCGTTGATATCGACGAATTCGGGCTCGGGATCGGTCAGGGCGATCTCCGCAAGGCCGGTGACGTCGATGACCGTCTTGCTGGCGCAGTCGACGGAGCCGTCGGGCTGAATCGCGAAGCTGACCAGCGCGCCGCCCGGAAGCTGCGGGATGGCGCCTTCGTTGATCTCCTCGTCTCGCTCGTTCTCGATCGCGATGGCGAGGAACTTGCCGTCCGGGCTCTTGGCGAGCGAATCGGGCTGGCCGCCGAGGTCGCAGGTCGCCTTCACGGTCTTGGTGGCGAGATCGACGATGGCGAGATGGCCCGAGGGCTCGCTCTTCGATTTCGAGGTGACGACGCCGACCAGCGCAATGCCGTTTGCGACGACCGTCGAGGTCGGTTCGCCTTCAAGCGCGACGGTTCCGGCCGGCTTCGGCGCCTTCGTATCTGTGATGTCGATCAGGCCGATCCGCTTGCCGGGGCTATCTGTATAGACCAGCGTGTTGCCGTCTTCCGTCGCCGTGATGATTTCGGCGACGGTGCTCTCCTTGGCATCGGCATCCCCAGGCAGATTGTCGATGACGTGGAACGTGCTGATGCGGTTGAAGTTTTCCGCAGCGTTCGAAGCGAGGGCGGTGCCGGCGAGAAGGGTCGCGGCGAGGGCGCCGCGCAGGATCGGCTTGAACATGAATTCCCCAATCATTTCATGGCTGTCCGTGGCGCTGACGCCCAGGATTGCGGCGCAATAGAGCGGCGACGGATGACGTGCCGATGACAGTCCGGTGACGGTTCTGTGCCGCTCTGGACAGCCGGCGCGAAGATTTCCACAGTCCGTTGAAAGCGCGGCTGGACAGGCCGGAAGCGCTTTGCTACATACCGCCTCGTTCCGGGCGTCGCAGCGCAGGCTTCGACGCCGCCAAGGAATGGGTGCATAGCTCAGTTGGTAGAGCAGCTGACTCTTAATCAGCTTGTCCTAGGTTCGATCCCTAGTGCACCCACCACTTTCGAAAAGGCCGCCAATCTCCGATTGGTGGCCTTTTTGCTTTGGTGGCTATAGCCTCGGGATGCGGCGCTGATCCCCGATTTCAGGCCTTTTTTCGGTAGAGCGCCCGGCTCGTCGAGATCCCTTCCGTCACCCGCTGGAAGGCGGGATCGTTTGCCATGAACAGCTCGCAGATCATCCTGATGTGCGGCGTCTCCATCTGTTCACTGGTGTAGAGGTCGGCGGCGATGTTTTTCATGGTCGGCGACGTCGCCATCGTCCAGAGCAGGTCATCCAGCAGAAGATAGCCGCCGGGCTTCACCAGCTCCTTGAGGACGAGGGTGGCCGGCGCGTCGACTGTGAAGGTGTGGGCGCCGTCCAGGAACGCGAAGTCGAGGCACGGCCCGGTCTCGCGCGCTTTAAGAGCAAGTTTGGCGAGGTTCCAGTTGTAGCTGTCGAAGCGCAGCCTGGTATTGCCGAATGGCTCGATGTTCGAATAGCCGAGGTCGCGGAAGTCCGCGGTCAGCCCATCCACCCTGTCCTGATAGTCGAAGATCAGCAGTCGCCCGCGATTGTCGAGCTTTTCGACGATCGTCTTGGTCGTGGCGCCGACCCCCGTCCCGATCTCGGCGACCACGGGGGATCTGTTGTCGGCAAGGATCCAATCCAGCACCAGGGCCACCTCGGCCACCGGCTTTGAGATCGTCATGTAGCCTTCGGTCCCGATGTTCTCGAGCATTCTACACCTCTTGTTTGCAATTGGAGCCGGCTGGATCCATCGCAGGCGTTGTCATGCTTTGTCGCCATTGAGGCGAGAATTGGGGCGAGGCGGGTGCGAACTCAGGGAACGTCGTCGTCGCCAGCCGGGCCGCCTTCACCTTCCATACGGGTAATCTGCTTGACGTCGAGGCGGGTGAATTTCAGCCGTACACCCGCGCCGAGACCGCCGCCCTCGGCGAGGAATACGGCGCCGAAATGCTCGAGCGCCCGGATGATCGCCTCCGAATCCTCGGCCGACGACAGGCAGGCGCTGCCGCTATCCTCGGCCAGCCGCATCTTTTCCGCCTCCAGGCGGGTGGTCCTGGCCAGGTCGTCGAGGCTGATGCCGGTCAGCGCGCGCGCCGCGGCGATCAGGCGTCCGGTCAGGAACGGGGGCTCGAACATGCTGTCTCCTTCGGGCTGGCCACAATCATGGGACGAGCGGCCGGGGCTCGCAAGTCCCGCTCCGCCGTACCGCGCCAGACAAACTGTCGCCGTACGGCGAGCGGCCTCTGATTGCCGTCGCCGCAGGCTGATGCTCTACTGCCCAGGTGATGAGATCCAACATGGTGTGCAGGCATGAATGGCGTTCAATGCAGGATGGCGCGAGCCGGTCTTGGCTGGAGCCTTGAAGATCTGGCCGGCCGATCGGGCGTCCCCATCGATCTGATCGCGCACTTCGAGAACGGGGAGGCGCTGACGCCGCGGATCGACCCTCTCCTTCGCAGCGCGCTGGAGGGGGCGGGGGTGATCTTCGAGGACGAGGGCCAGTCGGTCGACGGCGGGCCGGGCGTACGGCTTGGCCGGGCGCAGACGGACGAGGGCAAGCGCCCCGAGGAACTGAGCTCCGCCAACGACGACTAGCCGGATATCGGACTTCCGTCGCCCTGCCCGTCAGGTCCGGTCGGAAGGCTTGGGCTGGCCGGGATGCTCCGGCAGGGCGGTGCCGAAGACGTGATCCCAGAACAGGGTGGTCACGCCGAAATTGCCTTCAAGCTCGCTGTGGTGGTGCAGGGCGTGCCGCCGTTTCACCTTGTACAGGTAGCTGTCATGCGGCATGCGCCAGTGGTGCAGCACATGGTGGACGAAACTGTAGCCGACATAGCCGGTCACGACGCCGGCGGTGAAGCCGCTGGCAATGCCGAGGCCGAACAGGCGCCAGCTCGGCCAGAATACGGCCGCCGCGATGACCAGAAAGCTCAACCAGACCGGCGTTCCGATCAGGTCCGTCGGCCTGGCATGGTGCTTCTCATGCAGGTCGCGGAAGTAGACCATATTGTGCAGGATGCCGCGGTGGATCAGATATTCGGCCAGTGTCCAGACGAACAGCCCCACGCCATAGGCGACGATCCATAGAAGTGGGTTGAGGGGGCCATGCCACAGGATGGCTGCCAAGATCAGCGCCGCGAGCGTGGCCGGGTAGACGATGAAGTCGGAATAATAGGTGACCGGTCTCAACTGCATTTTGACAACCTAGTCTCGGTCAACGTCAGGATGAGCGCGCTCGTGAATTGAGCCAGCTTAGGGCCTGAACTACAAGTGTCGAACTGTCGCGTCCGTCAAATATGTTGAACTCTATGCAACGAGGGGTGGGAGGCAGGTGACGCATCGGCAGACGCGTGGCATGGTTCACGCCATGCGCACCCTCATCCTCTGCCTCTTTCTCTGTTTTCCCGCCGCATCGCAGGCTTTCGATCTCGCCCTTCCCGCGGGACAGGCATGGCCGACAGGCTCCGGTCTCATGGCGGGGCCGTCGCATCTTCAGCGCGTCAACATCATCGATGGCGAGGATGATCGCGATTCGCTGCTGGCGATCGGGCCGTCGCTTGGCCTGTCGCGCGGCGAGATCAGTCGTATCCGCCAGGTTTCCGGCTATGTCGGCTGCCTGTCGCCGTCGCCCTCGGTCGGATCGGCGGCGCTGTTCCTCACCAACCAGCAGATCCTGACGGCGGCGCACGTATTCTTCGAGCCTTCGGGCAAGCGGCGCTGGAAATGCTTCTTCCGGCCTCAGAGCCCTGGCGGTCCGATGATCGATCTCGTGGTCGACGGCAACACGCATTTCGGCTCGAAGAAGCCGAAGCCGGGCTCGAACAACGATTTTGCGATCGTGCGACTGGTCGAGCCGGTGCAGGGGGCGGTGCCGTTTCCGGTCGCGCCCGACGTGCCGGTCAAGTCCGGCGACAAGCTGGTCGTCATCTCCGCGCATCCGGCGGAAATGGAGCGCGAGGTTGATCGCGATATTCCGGTGGCGCAGGGTTGCCGCGTGCGGCGGGCGATCGACAAGTCGCGCTCGGCGGCGGCGACATCGTTCTTCCGCACCGATTGCGATGCGACCGGAGCTTCGTCGGGTGGCATGCACCTCTCGCGCGTCAATGGCGAGCTGGTGTTTCGCGGCATCACGATCACGACGGGACCGTGGCGTGACCCTCGCTACAAGGGCGCGCCCTATAGCGAGAAGGGCGGCAGCGTCACGACGGCGCTCGGGACCGACGCTGCCATTCTGGACGCCGGGCGCGCGCTCGCCTCCGGCGGATTTTGATCCGGCGACTGAGGGGGCGGCCCATCAGCGCAGGCGCGCGCCGCTGACATACAGATCGATCTCCGAGCGGCTGACACCGAGATCGGAGAGCATGCGATCGTCCATCGCCAGCAGGGTGTGGCGGGCGCGACGGTGGCGCAGCCAGCGGGTGAGGTTCAGCGTGTTCCTGGTCATCGTCATCTCCTCCAAGACTCCGGTCGAATTCGTCCGGTGATGCTTGATAGAGGAAATGCCGGCGACTGGATGTGACGAGGGTCACGTCGCGTAAGGCTGGGAGGCCGGGCCTTGCGCGATCAGCCGAGATGCACTGCTGTCGTGCTCAGATTGGTGGTGCCCTCGAAGCGCGGCAACAGGTAGATGCAGGCGACCGCCGGCAGCGTTATTACGGCAAAGGCGACGGCGAGCGCCGGCAGGCCGAACTGGATGAACGGCGCC
This sequence comes from Kaistia granuli DSM 23481, assembly GCF_000380505.1. Lineage (GTDB taxonomy): Bacteria > Pseudomonadota > Alphaproteobacteria > Rhizobiales > Kaistiaceae > Kaistia > Kaistia granuli. The sequence goes on from NZ_AQYH01000019.1 coordinate 10,168, forward strand.
ACCAGGGCGGTGCCGATGGTCGGCAGCAGCGTGATTGCCAGCATCAGGGCAGCGGAGCCGCGCGCTTCGTCCGGCGCGGAAGCGGCGAGGGATTTGACGAAGCCGACGCCGCCGCGCAGGCCGAGCCCGCCCGAGACCGGCAGCATGATGAACAGCAGCACGACGACGCTGGAGCCGCCGGCGAAGGCATAGGCCAGCATCGCCAGCGCCGAGCCGCCCACCATCAGCGTGCCGATCGTCACCAGCCGTTCCGGTCCCCAGCGATGGGCGAACAGGCCGGCGAGGTTCGACGTCACCACGAACATCGCCACCGTCAGCAATTGCAGGATGACGAAGGCGTTGACCGAGCTGCCCATCGTCTCGACCATCACATAGGGAGCACTGAATACGAAGGTGATCAGCCCGCCCAGAATCAGCGCATGGCTGAGCGCGTAGCGCAGATAGGGACCGTTGCGCAGCAAGGCGAGATAGCTGCCGCGCTTCTGGTCGGCGGCAATCGGCGGGTTGGCGGGCAACAGCGACGGCTTGGCCAGGATGACCGCGCCGACGGCGGCGCCGAGAATGGCAGGCACGATGAACGCGGCCTGCCAGCCGGAAACATGCAGCAACCAGGCGCCGATCAACGGTGCCAGACCCGGCACCAGCGACTGGATGCTGCCGATGACCGAGATGGCGCGGACGGCGCCCGTCTCGCTGAACAGGCGGCGCAGCATCGGCGCGGGAAGCACCGCCGCGCCGGCCGAAGTGGCGCCCTGCACCACGCGGATGGCGTTCAGCGTCCAGATGTCGGTCGCGAACGCCGCCAGCGCCGAGACGATGGCATAGGCGACGAGGGAGCCGCCGAGCAGCAGGCGCGCGTCGAAGCGCTGCGCGATACTGCCGAACAGGATGAGGCCGATGCTGGAGCCGCCCATATAGGTCGCCAGCACGTATTGCGCCGCTTGCGCGTCGCCGCCGAGCAGCGAGGGCAGGGCGGGAATCGCCGGCAGGACCAGATCGATCGACACCATGGTCGCCAGCGTGCCGACGACGAGGACAAGACAGGCGAGCATGCGCTCGCGGGAGGTACGGTTTTCGTCCGCGATCGAATCGGGGCGAGGCATGGCTGACGCATCCAAAGGCAAAAGGGGACGCGTCTGCTACCGCATGTGTCCGGCCGGCGATAGTGCAGGAATGTCATCGCGGCCCGCCGAATCGCGAACGAGGCGGCCGCCGTGGCCGGCAGCCGCCTCTCTGGGTCGAAAAGCTGGACGATGCGGGCGCTACAGGCGGCCCATCAGCAGCAGGATGAGCAGGATGATCAGGATCAGCCCCAGTCCGCCGCTCGGATAATAGCCCCAGCCCGAGCTGTAGGGCCAACTCGGCAGCGCGGCGATCAGAAGGATCACGACCACGATCAGAAGAATGGTACTCATGACGGCTCCCCGAATGATTTGCCCCGAATTTGCTGGCTCAGTTCAATGCGTTGAGCCGCCATTCGGTTCCAGACATGGGAAGCCGGCCGAGCATTTCAGGCGCGACCGTCGAGATGGCGGGCGCGGCGGAGATCCGGGAAATAACGCGACCAGATCGCGGCGATCGCAACCGTGCCGGCGCCGCCGATGACGACGGCGGTGACGGCGCCGAACACCGCCGCCGACATGCCGGCGCGGAATTCACCCAGCTCATTCGAGGCGCCGACGAAAACCATGTTGACCGCGTTGACGCGGCCACGCACCGCATCCGGCGTCCAGAGCTGGATCAGCGTTTCGCGGATATAGACGCTGACCATGTCGCTGGCGCCCATCACCACCAGCGCCACCACCGAAAGCCAGACCAGCGTCGACAGGCCGAAGACGATGGTGGAGAGGCCGAACACGGTGACGAAACCGAACAGCAGCAGGCCGGCATGGTTGCGGATCGGGTTGAAGGCGAGCCAGGCGGCGACCGTCAGCGCGCCGACGGCCGGCGCTGCCCGCAGCAGGCCGAGGCCCCAAGGTCCGACCTCGAGGATATCGCGCGCGAAAATCGGCATCAGCGCCGTCGCGCCGCCGAGCAGGACGGCGAACAGGTCAAGCGATATCGCGCCCAGCACGATCTTTTCCTTCCAGACATAGCGGAAGCCGGCAATAACCGTTTCCCAGCTCGCCTTGTCGTTGAGGATCTTCTGGGCGGGCTTCGGCACCATCAGGATCAGCACCGCGCCGATCGCCATCAGGATCAGGGCGACGGCATAGGAGGCCTCCGACGCCGCGCCATAGAGCAGGCCGCCAGTGACGGGGCCGACGATGGTGGCGATCTGCCAGGCGGAGGAGTTCCAGGCAATGGCGCTGGCGAGATCCTTCGGCGGCACCAGATTGGGCGCCAGAGACTGCGAGGCTGGCCCCATGAAGGCGCGGACGACGCCGAAGAACAGCAGCACGGCGAAGACGATCCAAACGGCCTGGCTGCCCGAAATCGTGAACAGCAGAAGACCCAACACGCAGAGTGCTTCGCCGGCGAGGCAGAGCGCCATGATCATGCGCCGGTTGAAGCGATCGGCGACCGAACCGGTGACCAGCACCAGCAGCAGCGCCGGCAGGAACTGCACCAGACCGATCAGGCCGAGATCGAACGGATCGCGGGTCATGTCGTAGACCTGCCAGCCGACCGAGACGCTGACGATGTTGACGGCGAAGGTCGCGCAAAGGCGGGACAGCCAATAATACAAGAAGCCGCGGTGCTGGAAGGCTCCGAAGCTGTGACGCTGATGCGCGGTCGATGTATCGGGCATGTAAAGGAGGTCCGGACCTCTGCTGCGCGAGCAAGGGGAAGGGCGCTGCGCAAACTGCGTCGCCTGTCTATCGCCTTGCAACCAGCCGCGACAATCGCGAACTTCGCCGGAGCGACCGGAGTGGGGCTCGTGTGACCTTCTCGCCGCAACGTCAGCCGGCTGAAGCGCACAAAAAAGGGCACGGCCTTGGCCGCGCCCTTTCGCTATTTCCGAGATCGATCCGATCAGTCGAAGCGGCCGCTCGCATGGGCGAGCATGGTGTAGACCTTGCCCGTGTCGGAGACGAGGTAGGCGTTGCTGGCCGCCGGATCCTGGCCGCCGCGCGCGACTTCGTTCAGCAGGCGCTCAAAATCGCCGACATAGCGATCGACCGCTGCCTTGAACTCCGCCTCGCGCTGATACTTGCGGCGGATCTCGTCGAAGGTCTGCTGGCCCGCCAGCGTGTACAGGCGGCGGGTGAAGACGTTCTTCTCGCCGCGATGGTGACGCTCCCAGAGGTCAGCCGCCGCGCGGGGATCGATGGCGCGCGCGATGTCGGTCGACAAATTGCCGAGCGAACCGCTGCCATTGCTGCCGTTGCGGGCGGCGGGCGCTTCTTCGCGCCGCTCGACCGGAGCCGTGTTGTGGTCCTCGTCACGCGAGGCACGACGCAGCAGATCCGATACCCAGCCACGCGGCTCGGCATCCTCGGTCGCCGGGGCGGGCTTGGCCTCGGCGCGGGCCGGGGCGGGCGCGGCCGGCTGGCGTGCCGGGGCGGCCGGCTGCACGGTCGGACGCGGCTGCTCCGCGACGGCCGGCCGTGCCGTAGCCGGACGCTGGGCTACCTGGACCGCTGCGGCGGGAGCCGCGCTGCGGATCGGCTCGGGCGCCGCCTGGCGCACCGGCTGCGGCCGGGCGAAGGCGGTCGCCGCGGCCGAAGCCTCGGAGACGCGACCGCGCGGGGCCGGCGTCGGGGTGCCGGGGACCGAGACGTCGAGCGACTTGCCGTGCTTGCCGACGATGTCGGAAAGCTCGGTCAGCGCCTTCAGCTGGTCGGTGACGACGCGGCGCATGGCGTCGGCGCTCTCGCGCGTTTCGGTTGGGAGCTCGAGCACGCCGCGCTTCAGCTCGTTGCGCGTGACCTCGAGGTCCTGCTGCATCTCCTTGGCGGCGGAGCGCATCTCGTCGGTGGCGGCCGAGAACTGCTTCGTCGCCTGGGCCACGACGGCGGCCATGTCGTCCATCAGCGCACGGTTCGCCTCGCGCACCACATTGGCGGCCTTGAGGCTCTCGTTGCTGGCGGTGGCCTGCATGCCTTCGAGGTTCTCGAGCACGCCCTTGGCAGCGGTCTCGCTCGAACGGGCAAGCATCTTGGCGACTTCGCCGGCGCGTTCCTCGGCATCCTTCAGCGAGGCGCTGACGGTTTCCGTGAAGTTGCGCATCATGCCGTCCAGCTCGGTCGAGCGGGCGGCCAGCGTCGCAGCGAGCTGGTCGAGCGCGACGCGGCGCTGTTCGATCGAGCCCTCGATGTCCGTATTGGCGGACGTCAGGCTGCGAGCAGCCTCGCTGAGCGAACGGCCCTGGTCCTCGAAGCGGCCGGCGATGGCGCCGACATTCTCGAGCACGTCCTTGGAAACGTCCCGGAGCATCGCGACCTGCGAGGCGAGGACATTCGAGGAGTTCTGCGTGCCGCCGATGGCCTGCTCGATCGCCTGGGCGAACTCGCCGGTGCGGGTCGCAAGGCCGGTCTCGATCTGGTTGAGATTGTCGGTCGTGCGGGTCAGCAGCGCATTCAGCATGTCGTTCGACTGCGCCAGACGCTCGACGATGCCGGCGACGTCGGTGCGCAGACGCTCATTGGTCGAGCTGAAGTTCTGCGACACCGTCTCGCCGCTCTCAAGCAGGGCGCGGGCGGCTTCGTCGGTGCGCGACAGCACCATCGAGACGATCTCGGAGCCCTTCGAGGACAGCAGGTCGACAATGGTGTCGCCGGCGTTGGCGACGCTGCTGGTCAGGTCATGGCCGCGGCGGTCGATGGTGGCGACCAGGCGGTTGCCTTCGCCATCCAGCAACTGGGCCAGCTCGGCGCTGCGGGTTTCCAGCACTTCGTTGAAGGCGCGGGTCCGCTCCTCCAGCGCGCTGGCCGTGTTCATGGCACGGCCGCCGAGGCTCTGCTCGATCTCGAGCGAAACGCGCGAGATCTGCTCGGCTGCCTCGGAGGAGACGCGCGACAGATGGCCGGCGGCTTCGGCGCTCGAGGACGCCAGCAGGTCGACCGTCGACGTCGCCACCTGCGACAGGCGTTCGGAAGCCTGGGCGGCGGAAAGGGTCACGGCCTCGGAAGCGCCGGCGGCCGAACGGGCGAGCGTCTGCGAGACGTCGTCGAGCGACTGCGACAGGGCGTGGGTTGCGTGCGCCGCCGATTGCGAGAAGGCCTGCGCCGCTACATCGGCCGACTGGGTCAGCGTCTGCGAGGCATCGCTGGCCGACAAGCGCAGCGCTTCGCTGGTGCTGGTCGAGGCCGAGACAAGATGCTCGGTCGCCTGCGACAGCGAGCCAACGATCTGCTCGGCGACACGGACCGATTCACGGCCGAGCGTCGAGGTGATGTCGCCAAGGCGGGTCGAAAGGATCTGGTCCATCTGGGTAGCGCGCGCGTCAAAGCTGTTCGCAGCCTCGACCGCCTTCTCGCCCAGCGTCTCGTTGATCGTGTGCCAGCGCTCGGACAGCATGTCCGACAGCGCCTGAGTCCGGTCGGACAGGCGGTTGGTCACGTCCGACAGTCGGTCGTCGATGATCGTGCCGATCTCGGACTGGCCGGTGGTGAACGCCTCCGCGATGTCGCGCGTCCGCTCGATCAGGGTCTGGTTGATCTGGCGCGAACGGGTGTCGAGCGCCTCGTCGATGCGACGGGTGTTGCTGTCGAGCGTGTCGGCAACCGTGCCGATCTTGGCCTCGATGGCGTCGCCGAAGCCGGTCAGGCGATCGGCCAGCGTCGTGTCCATCAGATTGGCGCGGTCGGCGAAGCGGGTGACGAGCTCCGGACCGCGGACCTCGATGATGTCGCGCAGCGCGGCGAAGCGCTCGTCTAGGCCGGTGGCGATGGCCAGGCCGCGATCGTTGATCAGGTCGCCGAAGCGGCTCGACGTGTCGACGATCTTGTCGTGGATGTTGACGGCGCGGTTCTCGATCTCGCTGGCGAGGCTCGAACCCGAGGCCGCGATGCGCTCATGCGCCTGCAGCGCCTGGTTCTCGATGTCGCCGATCAGGGTCGAACTCGAGGAGACGATGCGGTCATGCACCGCGTTGGCCCGGCCTTCGATCTCGTTGGCGATATCGGAGCCGGTCGTCAGGATCCGGTCATGCGCGGTCAGCGCCTGGGTGGCGATTTCGTCGGCGAGCGTCGAACCCGAGGCCATGATCTGCTCATGCGCGGCACGGGCCTGGCTTGCGATCTGGTCGACGAGGCCGGAACCGGACGAGAGGATCTCGTCATGGGCGGCGCGCGCCTGGCTGGACAGTTCGCCGATCAGAGTGTTGCCGGACGACAGGAACTGCTGGTGGGCGGAGAGCGTCTGGCTGGCGATCAGGTCGGCGAGCGTCGAACCGGATTCAATCACCTGCTCATGGGCCAGATTGGCCTGGCTGGCGATGTCGCCGACCAGGGCTGAGCCGGCCGCGACGAGGCGGTCATGCACGGCGCCGGTGCGGCTCTCGATCTGGTTGATCAGGCCCGAGCCGGCGTCGATGACCCGCTGGTGGACGGTCGAGGCACGGCTTTCGATTTCGTCGGCCAACTCGGTTCCCGAGGCGACGATGCGCTGGTGCACGGCGGTGGCGCGGTTCTCGATGGCGTCGGCCAGATCCGTGCCCGACGTGACGATGCGCTGATGGACGGTCGTCGCCCGGCTCTCGATCTCGTCGGCGAGCTCGGTGCCGGAGGCGATGATCTGCTGATGCACGGCATCGGCGCGGTTGGCGATCTCGTCAACCAGGCCCGTACCGGAAGCGACGATGCGCTGATGCACCGCCGAGCCGCGGGTCTCGATCTGGTCGGCGATCTCGGTGCCGGAGGCAAGGATCTGCTGGTGCACAGCATCGGCGCGGCTGGCGATCTCGTCGACCAGGCCTGTGCCGGAGGCGACGATGCGCTGATGCACGGCGGCGCCGCGATTCTCGATCACGCCGGCGACGTCGGTGCCCGAGGCCAGGATGCGCTCCTGCGCTTCGATGGCGCGACGCTCGATCTCGGCCGACAGCTCGGTGCCGGATGCGATGATGCTCTGGTGGACGGCATCGGCGCGATCGGTGATGTCCTTAGCCAGTTCGCTGCCCGAGGAGAGGATGCGTCCGTGGACGTTCTCGATCTCGTTGGCGAGATTGGCGCCGGATGCGGCGATCAGCTGGTGAGCGGCCTCGGCGCGGCGCTCGATTTCGCCCGACAGGTTGGTGCCCGAGGCGATAATGCGCTGGTGCACGGCGCCGGCGCGGCTTTCGATCTCGTCGGCCAGCTGGTTGCCGGAGGCGAGGATCTGCTGGTGCGCGCTGTCGGCACGGCTGGCGATTTCGTCGGCGAAGCGGCTGCCCGAAGCGACGATGCGCTCATGGATATCCGTGCCACGGCTCTCGATCGTCGAGGCAATCTCGTTGCCCGAGGCGAGGATCTTCTGGTGCACGGCGGTGCCACGCGTCTCGATCGCATCGGCGAGCTGCTGGCTCGATTCGATGATCAGGTCGTAAACGGCCGTGCCGCGGCTCTCCATATTGTCGGCGACCTGCCGACCTGAATCGACGATTCGCTCATGCAGCAGGCCGGCGCGCGCCGCGATCGTCTCGGAGATCTCGTTGCCGGAGGCGATGATGGTCTCGTTGACCTTGAGACCGCGCACGGCGATCGCCTTGGCGACTTCGCCGCCGACCGTGGCGAGACGCTCTGTCAGTTCGGCCGAACGGGCGTCGAAGGTCTCGTTGACCGCGTTGGAAGCGCCGTCGATGGTATCGCGCAGCGCGGCCGTGCGGGCTTCGATCAGGTTGGCCATGATGTCGCCGGCGGCGGTCAGGCGGTCTGCGAGGCCGCTGCCGTCGATCGCGATCGCGTCTTGGATCCGGTCGCCGGTCAGCGACAGACGGTCGGCGAGATCGCCACCGCGCGCGGTAATGGTGTCGGCGATGCGGGTGCCGGTCTCGTCCAGCTTTTCGTTGATCTCCTGGCCGCGCAGCGCCAGATCGACGATCAGGCTGTCGGCGTTGGATTTCAGCGCGGCATTCACTTCGCGGGTATGCAGCGAGATGGTCTCGGCAACCTGGTTGCCGGTGACCGAGATCGAACGGGTCATGTCGGCGGTGCGACGGTCGAGGCCGTTGGTCAGCTCCTCGGTGACACGGGCCAGCGTTTCGTTGACCTCGCGGCCGCGCTCCGCGACGTTCTCGGCCATGGCACGGCCGGTCGTCTCGAGCGTGTCGTTGATGTCGGCGCTGCGGGCAAGCAGCACGTCGGTGACTTCGACACTGGTGCGTGAGAGCGATTCGGTGACGTCGGTGGCGGCGCTCGACAGGCGGTTGACGAGATCCTCGCCGCGCACGGACAGCTTGCTGATCATCTCATCACCTGCGCTGCCGAGGGCGGAGGTGATGCTCTCGCCGCGGCCGGCAAGCGCCTGGGTGATCCGATCGCCCGAGCCGATGATGTTGGCGGCGATCTGCTCGCTCGCCTCGCCAAGATCCTTGGAAAGGGATTCCTGCGCCGAGACGATCGAGGTGCGCACGCGCTCGGAATTGATGACGATCGCCTCGCGCTGGTTGGCGAGGTCGTCGATCAAGCCGCGCATGCGGACTTCATTGTCGGAATAGGAGCGCTCGAGGGCGGCGACCTCGTTGTGGACGAGGAGCTCAAGCTCGCTGGCGCGGGCGAGAGCGCGTTCAATGCCGTCACCCATGGCGGCGACTTCGCGGCGGATGGCCTGGCTGACGGTAACCACTGCCTCGGAGGCGGCGTCTTCGGGCTCGGAAAGGCGGGCGGCGACATCCGAGATGGAGCGCGCGGCGATGCGCATTTCCTGAGCGCGGGCGATCATCATCGCAATGCCCCAGATGATGCCGATCGGCAGCACGAAGGCGAGGGCGATATTAGTGAACTGGGCCGAGCCGACGGCGGTGTCGCCGGAGAAGAGGCTAATGTCGGCGGACGTCACATAAGCGGCGATGGCACCGGCCCACGCGACGGAAAGCAGCGTGGCGAGCGGATAGATCAGGCGCGACGGGCGGGGGGCGGGAGCCGCGGCGCCGGCGACGCGGCGGTCGTCATTGGCCGGCATGCGGCCGCGACCAGGCTGTCGTCCGCGCGGGGCGGCATTGGCGTCATCGCGAGCGGGCGACGGGATGGCACGGTTCGGCGCGGCGGAAGGTCCTGCCTCGGGCTTGCGCGGCGCGTCACCCTTGCGGGGAGCATCGCCCTTGCGCGGCGCGTCCTGCAGGCGAGGGGGTTCTAGACGACGATCCCGGGGAACGGTTGCCGCCGCCGCCCTTGAATTGGGCCCGCCGGCCGGAGCGTTGAAATCGATGCGGAGCGCTTCCTCCACGGCGGTGAGCGCTGCATCCGCCGGGTCCTTGGACTTCGGGGTATTCGCCATTTTTTAGCCTCGCGTCCGTACTCGATACTCTGTCGGCCGCTTCGACGGTTTGACCCGCCAAAAGCACGAGGATGCTTCCAGGACACAGCTGGCGCTTTATACGTGCGCCGAAGTCGCTACACCCCGTAGATCAGCCCGTCTCCCGAAATCGCAATACTACGCGATGCCGGGTCGGCCTTCACACCCTTGCCCGTAGCCCCACCTTTTGGCACATTCAGCGCAGGGGTACAAGAAAGCATGGCTTTCGGCCGCGATTTGTTAACAAGGTATTTACAAACAGCGACGCCTCCCGCAAACGCTGTCCGACTCAGCTCTTCGAGTTGATCGAAGCTTTCGTTGAGTCAGTTGCCGTGCCATCAAGTCGTGCGTAGCATTCATTGTGTTGAAAAGCTGGCCTCAGGCTCTCCGCTTCCGATTTTTCTGAAACATCTATCGTTCTGATCTTGCGCGCCCGTAGGTCGTTCCTCTCTTTCGAGTCATTTTGTGTAGATGGTCTGCCGTTGGACTGGATCCGGCATTCGCCGGGTCTGGCGAGGCGCGGTGCCGTCGTGGCAGAGATCGTTCGAAAGTGGAAGGATTCCGGGCCCTGCGGGCGCTGGCTTTTGTTAACGATAGCAGCAGCTTTTCAAGCGACGAGCTTCTTCATGGCTTGCCGAGTGGCGACGGAGATGGTTGCGCGCCGCGATCGGTACGAAGCAAGCGGGAGGCACGAGTGGCGCCGGATGGGCGATCCGTCGCGGCCCTTGTCGGTCGTGGCCCTTGGCACATGTGGCTCATTTCGCCTATAGGGGGCGGTCTTTTCCAGCGTTCCGGATCCCATGGCCAAGATCACTTATATTGCCTTCGATGGCACGCCCTATGACATCGAAGCCCGCGACGGCACCACCGTCATGGAAAATGCCGTTCGCAATGCCATTCCGGGCATCGAGGCGGAATGCGGCGGCGCCTGCGCCTGTGCAACCTGCCACGTCTATGTCGACGAGGCCTGGGTCGCCGCGACGGGCGAGCCGGAGGCCATGGAAGAGGACATGCTGGACTTCGCGCAGGACGTGCAGCCGAATTCGCGCCTGTCCTGCCAGATCCGCGTTAGGCCGGAACTCGACGGCCTGATCGTACGCATTCCCGAGCGCCAGGGCTGATTCAGTCCCGAGCGGAACGTTTTGCTAGGCTGGCGCCAGACGGCAGAACTTTGATGCTTTGCAGCGGCGGCGTCAGTCGCTAAACGTCGCCCGCGTTCATTCGCGCGTTTTCACTTGCAACGGAATGATCATGAGCGAAACGATCGAAGCCGATGTCGTGATCGTCGGTGCGGGCCCGGTCGGGCTGTTTGCCGTTTTCGAACTCGGTCTTCTCGACGTTCGCTGTCATCTGATCGACATTCTCGACAAGCCGGGCGGCCAGTGCGCCGAGCTCTATCCGGAAAAGCCGATCTACGACATTCCCGCCTTTCCGATCATCACCGGTGACGGGCTGACGGAAAACCTGATGGCGCAGATCAAGCCGTTCGATCCAACCTTCCATCTCGGCGAGCAGGTCAACGGCATCGAGCGTCTCGAGGACGGATCGTTCCGCGTAACCACCGATGCCGACAAGGTGTTCCTGACCAAGGTCGTCGTCATCGCAGCTGGCGGCGGCTCGTTCCAGCCGAAGCGCCCGCCGGTGCCGGGCATCGAGGATTTCGAAGGCAAGTCGGTCTTCTACTCCGTCCGCAAGATGGAAGCGTTCCGCGATCACGACATTCTGGTCGTCGGCGGCGGCGATTCCGCGCTCGACTGGACGCTGAACCTGCAGCCGATCGCTCGGAGCGTCACACTGATGCATCGCCGCGATGCCTTCCGCGCCGCTCCCGACAGCGTCAACAAGATGCGGGCGCTTGTCGAAGCCGGCGAGATGAAGCTCGTCTTCGGCCAGGTGACCGGCCTCGAGGGTGCAAATGGCCACGTCTCGCATGCGGTGATCACCGACAATGACGACCAGGAGCATCGCCTGCCGACCACGCGGATGCTGCCGTTCTTCGGCCTGACCATGAAGCTCGGCCCGATCGCCAATTGGGGCCTCAACCTGCATGAGAACCTGATCAAGGTCGACACCGAGAAGTTCCAGACCTCCGAGCCCGGCATCTTCTCGATCGGTGACATCAACTGGTATCCCGGCAAGCTCAAGCTGATCCTGTCGGGCTTCCACGAGGCGGCGCTGATGGCGCAGGCGGCGAGCCGGATCGTCTTCCCGGACAAGAAGATCCTGTTCCAGTACACCACGTCGTCGACGAGCCTGCAGAAGAAGCTCGGCGTCACCTGACGTCGGCGCCGCATCGCGCGGCGCCTTTTCCCACGGGTTCCCGATCTGGCCGGCGCGCTGTACCGGACGGGAACCGCATGCCGGCGATCGCCGTTTGCCGCATGCCCTTTGCCGGAGTCGATGATGATCCCCAGCGCGCACCTTTTCGCCGATGGCGGCGATGTTCCCAACAACCCGAATCTTCCTCTGATCCTCTACCGGCAGGCTTTGGCCGAGGATGGTACGGATCGGAGCTCTGCCTTCGAGCGCCTGTTCGTCTCGCATGGCTGGGGCGGCACATGGCGCAACGGCATGTATCCGTTCCATCACTATCATTCGACCGCGCATGAGGTGCTCGGCATCGCGACGGGCACCGTGACGGTGCAACTCGGCGGCGAGAGCGGAACGCCGGTCGACTTGGTCGCCGGCGATGCGGTCCTCATTCCCGCCGGCGTCGGCCACAAGCGGCTGCACTCCAGCCCGGATCTCCTGGTGGTCGGGGCCTATCCGGTCGGCCAGCGCTGGGATCTGATCCGGGCCGACGATGTCGTCGACAAGGCCGCTGTCCGTGCTCGCATTCGCGCCGTCGGCATGCCGGCCGGCGACCCGATCACCGGCGTCGAGGGCCCCTTGCTGGCCCTCTGGGCCGCCTGAGCGGCGCTCACTCCGGCTTCTTGGTCGCCTTGCCGGTGTTCAGCTTGGTGAGTTCGGCCATGAAATCGGCCATGGCCGGCGGCTTCTCGGCGACGAAGGGCAGGGGGCGGCACACGTCGATGGCGGCGATGCCGACCCGCGCCGTTAGGATGCCGTTGATCACGCCCTCGCCGAGCCGGGCCGATAGCCGGGCGGCGATGCCGTGGCCGAGGATCTGCTGGACGACGGAATCGCCGGCCGCCATGCCGCCGGTGACGGCGAGGTGGGCGATGACGGTGCGGGCGAGGCGCAGGAAGCCGAGCGTTCCCGGCCGTCCACCATAGAGCTGGCCGAGCTGGCGGATCAGCCGCAGCGCCGTGAACAACACGAACAGCAGGTCGACCGCGGCGCGCGGCGATATCGCCGTTACCAGCGTCACCCGCGTTGCGGCCGAGAGCACCAGCGTCTGCGCGGCGGCATCGAGCGGCCGCAACAATTCATGCTCCGACAGGCCGATCAGGTCGCGCCCGTCGATGATTTCCGTCGCGTGCAATTCGAGCGCCGCGCGCCCATGTGCCGTGTCGGGCCGCTCGCTGTAGAGGGCGGTCAGGTCGCGGACGGAAGACCGTGCGGCGATGCGGTCGTCGCGGCGGGCGGCGTCCTCCGCCGCTTCGCGGATCCGCGTGATCCGGCGCAGGCGCAGCAGACCGCCGACCTCGCGGACCACCAGCGCGGCGAGGGCGACGAGGGCCACGGCGGCCACGGCGACGGCGAACCAGCCGAGCCATTCGGCGCGCTGGAACAGGTCGCGGATCAACTGGTCGACGGCAAGCCCTATGCCGAGCGACAGCAGGATGCCCAGCGCCGAGGCGAGGATGTTGGCCCAGCGTGTCCGACGCGGCGGCTTCGGCGTCACCACCGGCAGATCGATATTCTCCGGCTCGGCGATGACCACGGGGCGGTCGCCGGGACGATGGGCGATGTCGGGATCGTCGACGACACGGATCCGATCGAGCCGGAAAGCGGTCGGTTTGCGCGGTGCGTCGCTCATGCCAGCCGGTCTCCGATCAGGAACTCGAGCGCCCGGTCGAGGCGGATATGCGGCAGCGACAGCGTGATGCCCTCGGCCGTTCGCTCCAGTGCCGGCGGGCGGAAGCGGACGAAGCGCAACGCCGTCTGGCTGACTTCAGAAGTTGAGTCAGCGCCTGCAAGAATTGATTCAGGATCGTTCGGCAAGTCACCGGGAAAGAAGGCGATTTCGGTTTTGCCATCGAAGGTCTCACCGTCGATCGTTTCGCCCGCCAGCGGCGTTCCGATGATCGACGGCAACTTTTCCGAGTCCTGCACGACGACGCCTTCGCGCGTCGCCCGGACCGAGGCGAGCGCGGCGACCTCGACGCGGGCCCCGGCAGCCGAGGCGCGCTCGATGGCCGGCGCCAGCAGCCGGGCGAGGATCGCCTCCAGCCGGTCATGATCGGCATGGTGCAGGTGATCCGCCTTGGTGGCGCCGATCAGGATCCGGTCGATGCGGCGGGTGAGCAGGCTGCCGAGCCAGGAGCCGGAGCCGGGGCGATAACAGCCGAGGATCTCGGTCAGCGCGGCGCCGAGATCCGCGACGGCGGCGGGGCCAGCGTTGAGGGCGTTCAGCGCATCGACGAGGACGATCTGGCGATCGAGCCTGGCGAAATGATCGCGGAAGAACGGTTTCACCACCACCGACTTATAGGCTTCGTAGCGCCGCGCCATCATGCGCCCGAGCGAGCCAGCAGGGCTGCCCGAGGCGCCCTCCGGCAAGGGTGCGAAGGTGAGGGCGGGTGAGCCCTCGAGGTCGCCCGGCATCAGGAAGCGGCCGGGCGGTAGCGTCGAGAGGGCGTTCTCGTCGGCGCGGCAGGCGCGCAGATAGTCGGTGAACAGTGCCGCCAGCTCGCGGGCCACGCCTTCCTCTTCCGGCGCCGCCGGATCGATCGTTTCGAGTCTGGCCAGCCAGGGCGCCGCAGCGATGCGCCGGGACGGGCTCCTTGCCAGCTCCAGCGCCTCGCGCGACCATTGCGCGTAGTCCTTGGCGAGCAGCGGCAGGTCGAGCAGCCATTCGCCCGGATAGTCGACGATGTCGAGATGCAGCTTTCCAGGCCCGAAGCGCTGCTTGAAATAGGAGGCGGATTCATAGGCGATCGTCAGCCGGAGCTCGCTGATCCGATAGGTCGAATCCGGCCAGATGCGCTGGTTGACCAACGCGCGGACATGGTCTTCGTAGTCGAAGCGCGGCACGTCGTCGTCCGGCTGCGGCTCCAGGCGAGCGCCGGTGACGCGGCCCGACGCATAGGAGCGGAACAGCGGCAAGCGGCCGCCGTGGACGAGATTGTGGACGAGGGCGGTGATGAAGACGGTCTTGCCGGCGCGGGCCAGCCCGGTTACGCCCAGCCGAACGGTCGGCGAGACGAAATCCGCGGCGCGGTCGCCCAGGGTCGACAGGGCAAGGCGCGCTTCGTCGGTCAGCGTGGTCAGTTTCAAGGGTACCCGTTCCTGGCCGCTCGATCTGGCCGATGAGCCGGCCGCGTCCCATGTAGGCACAGCGCGCGGACGACAAAAGACCTATTCGTCGTCGATGACGGGCTCGCCGCCGACCAGTTCCAGTTCCCTAGGGCGGAAGAAGGCGACGATCCGTCCGGTACGCGGCCGGAGTTCCGACCATTTGTGGATGTCGAAATCGATGACGGCGAGGCCGGCCGTCGGGAATTTGGCGGCGATTTCCTCGCGCAGCGCCGGATTGCCATTGCCGATCAGTTCGAGGGCTGTGTCCTGGATGGACGGGTTGTGCCCGATCAGCATCAGATGACGGGCATTGCCGCCGAGTGCGCCGATGCAGTCGAGATAGGCGTCGGCACCGACGTCGTAGAGATCGCGCGTGATGCGGATGTCGAGATCGCTTGGGATCATCGGCATCAGCCCCATCAGCGTTTCGCGCGTGCGGCGAGCCGAGGAGCAGAGGATGCGGTCGGGGACGAGCCGATGGGTCGCCAGATGCTCGCCGATCATCGTCGCCGCTCGCCGGCCCCGCGGCGCCAGCGGCCGGTCGAAATCGGCAAGCCCGGCCACGTCCCAGGCCGATTTCGCGTGACGGAGCAGAAGAAGGCGCATGGCGATCGGATCGTTTCCTGTTCCGGGGGCGGCCGGCTCGCCGGAACCAAGCCGGCGCGGCGGTCGATGCGATACGCTGACACGGCTGCGGGTCGACTTCAATCCGTTCCGTGCCTTGGGCGGGGAGGTGCTTGCGTGCTCTCAGCCGGCGGCGGCCCGGGCGAGTCTGGGGTCGCGGATCGGTGCCGCCTGCGCGACGATGACGGGCCGCGCCGGCGGTTGCGGCAGGGGGGCGGGCGCCGGGGCGGATGCGGCGCGCGCGGTGGCCAGCGCGGCCATGTCGATCCGTAGCACGGCGCAGAACTGCTCGTGCAGTCGGCGGAGCCTGGCCACGGAGCCGGGGGCGAAATGATCGAGACGATCGCCGATCGCGCCGATGCGCCCGAGTTCGTCGATATAGCGGCGGGCATAGTCGCCCTGGCGCATCTCCAGCTCGGCCGCGGCGACGAAATGGCCCTTGCGAAGCAGCATCGTCTCCGCCTCGATCATTTGCAGCAGCGCCTCCATCGTCGCCTCGATCCGGGCGCAGACCCGGACCGCGTCGTCGAAACTGAGGACTGCGGGAATCGATGACGAATCGGCTTCCCGGTCTTGCTGACGCAGGGCAGGCTGGAGAAGGGGCTGGCTCACGGACGGCTTCCTCGGTCAGCCGCGCGGACGCGCGGATCGGTCTCAGGCGTCGCCGATGGCAGCGGCGCCAAAACAGCCCGCTCATTCAATCATCGTTAAGATTAACGAAGTTTTACCTTCCGTTGCGTTAATGCCACGGCGGGCACGCGGTATTCCGTTGCCGCGCCGGGCTTCGGCGATATCCGAAGCCCCGTTAGGAAATCTAGAAATATCAAAATCTTGGCGGAATCGGCTGTACAAAATCGGGTGCCGTCAAGAGCCCGAAATGCGGTTATTTCGGCTCTCTCACAAAGACGTCCGCGACCAGTTGTCCTAAGGGTGTCGCATCGCTATATTCCGCGCCGAAATGCCATCGAGCAGGGGTCATTCATGACGTTAGATACCCTTGAAGCGTATCGGCCTACGGAAGCCGAGCCCTTCATGAACGAGCGGCAAAGGGAGTACTTCCGCAAGAAGCTCCTTGCCTGGAAAGACGATATTCTCCGGGAGTCCCGGGAAACGCTCCAGCACCTCCAGGACGAGAACGTCAACCATCCCGATCTGGCCGACCGTGCGTCGTCGGAGACCGACCGGGCGATCGAATTGCGGGCGCGGGATCGCCAGCGCAAGCTGATCGCCAAGATCGATGCTGCCCTGCAGCGCATCGAGGATGGCAGCTACGGCTACTGTGAGGAAACGGGGGAGCCGATCAGCCTCAAGCGTCTAGACGCGCGGCCGATCGCAACCCTTTCGATCGAGGCGCAAGAGCGCCACGAACGGCGCGAGCGCGTCTACCGCGACGAATAAAGTCCGGCCAATATCTCAAAATGAAGAAGGGCGCGGAACCGTCGGTTCCGCGCCCTTCTTCATGGATGATCGTTTGAGCGATCAGCTCTTGCGTGAGCCAGAGATCTCGCCAAGCAGGCGGGCCATTTCCTTCTCAAGATCGCCGACGGGCGAGGGCGCGTCAGCGGCCTGCTCGCCGGGAAGCGGCTCTTCCTCGATGAAGTCCTCGGCGATCGCAACCGGCTCGTCCTCCGGCTGCGGCGGCTCGACGGCCGGGGCGGCGGAACGGTGGGGCGCGTCGAACTGATCGCCATCGTCGGAGCGGGTGTTTTCCGGACCGACATCGAAGATCGGCTCGAAGCGGGCGAGACGCTCGGCCTCGTCGTCCAGACCGGCGAACGGGTCGGCGCTCTCGACCGGCGGGGCCGGCGGAATGGCGCCCCGGCGCGGAACGGCGCGCGGGCTGTCGAGATCCGAAGCGGCGAAGGACGTCTGTTCCGGCGCGGGCGCGACGGCCGCTATGGCGCCTGGTGCGACGGGCGTCTGCTGCGAGCCGAGCAGCGGGCGCGGGTCATAGGGACGGGGGCGCTGTCCGATCGGCCGGCCTTCGATCGGTTCCGTCGGCGGGGCGGGACGCGGCGGGGGGATCGGCTGGGGCGGCACGTCGGCCGTCGTCGGCGTGTGCCGCGGTCGGTTGCCGGACAGGAAGCTCGGGAAGCCCCGGCCGGTGCGCGGTTCGGGCGCCTGGCGTTGAGGCGCCGGCGTCGGGCGCTGCGGGGCCGGCTCGAAGGCGGGCTCGGCTTCGGGCTGGGCGTAGCGGGCGTTGGCGGCCGGCTCGCTCGCAACCTCTGGCGCCGGTTCTGCCTCGCCCAGCTGGCGCGAAGCCGGTTCCGGCTGTGCCGGCGCCTCGTAGGACTGTGCTTCGGCGATCGGCGCGGGCTCGGGACGGCGCGGCTCGGACGGCTGCGGCTGGCGCGGCGCTTCGGGAGCTGCCATGACGCGGCCGTTCTGCGTCGGCTGTGACGAGCGCGCCACAGGCTCCGCCCGCAGCGGCTCGAGCCGGCGCGTCTGCGGAACGCGCTGGATGCCGGGCTCGACGACGAGATCCGAAGGTCCGCCGATCAGAATCAGGTGTTCGACATTGTCACGGCGCACCAGAACGAGCCGGCGGCGCGGATCGAGCGGCAGCGCGTCGAGCACGGCGAGGCGCGGCTGCCGGCCGCGTTGCGGCCCGCTGCCGAGTCGGCCGTTCGTGAACAGGCGGATCAGCCAGAAGACCAGCAATATGGCCAGAAGAACCACGACGAGCGTGATCACGAACTGGGCAATGGTCGCGCCTGTGTCGCCGAACATTGGCGCCAGATAATCGTGCATCTTATTCTCCCGACTTCCGATTCCGGTTCAGCCCGTAACGAGGCGTCGAAACGGATCGAGCCTGGCACTCTCCGTGCCTGAAAAGCTCGACTCCCTGCTTATTCGACGTTTTTCGTGCGTGCGCTAGGCCTTGGCAACCCCGCAGCGCGGATCTGATCCATCAATCCCCTGGTGGCGTTAAGAATTCATTGACCATGAGTTTGGCAGAATCCAGTGGATTCGCCTTCCCGTTGCATGCAATTCGCGGCTTTGGGGCCACGAGTTTCATGTCGCCGGGGGGCTGGTTAGGCGGCGAGCTGGCCGATTCCATGGCAAGTGCGACGCTTTTCCGGCGAGATGAGCGCCTCCCGGCGCGGGGCGCCGGTGTCGATTTCAGCGGCTCGCGTTGAATTCGGGAGTGATCCTCCGCATTCTGCCTGTTACATGCGGCGATCAGCGATTCTTCGCCACCAACAAGAATTCGCCAGGACCGAGAACAAGATGGGGCAGACCGGGGTGCAGGGGTTCATGCCGCACATGTCGGGCCGCGTGACGGCATGACCGAAAGCAGAAATCAGAAGCCGTCGCGCAGCGCGTTGGTCGATCGGTCCGATCGGCCGACCGGTATCGGCCGGCTGCTCGTGCTTGCCTTCTGCCTCGTCGCCGCCGCGCTGGCGTTCGCCCTGTTGCCGCCTGCCGCCGCAGAGCCGTTCATTTTCGCGCTGCTCGGCCTGCTCGCCGTCGTCGGCGTGTTCACCCTCTTCGCCGCAGCGATAGGGTTGATGCGCTTCAGCGGCAAGTCTCCGCGTGACGAGCTGGCGCGCGGTTTCATCGATTCCATGGCTGAAGGGCTGATCATCACCGATCGCGACAGCCGCATTCTCTATGCCAATGCCGCCTATGCCGATCTGATCGGCGCCGACGATGGCAAGGATGTTCGCGTCGTCGAGCGGGTGTTCTCGGCCGACCAGGCAGCGAGCGAGGCGATCTATCGCCTGTCGCAATCGATCCGGCAGGGTCGTCCGGCCGTCGAGGAAGTGCGGATGCCGAGCCCGTTGGCCGGGCCCGTCTCCGGACCGCCACGCTGGTATCGCATCCGCGTGCGTCCCGTCCGCACGGCCGCGGATGATGACCGCCAGCTGACCGCATGGCAGGTCGCCGACGTCACGCATGACCGCGCCCAGCAGGAAACGGTGTTCCAGGACCTGCAGCATGCGATCGACTATCTCGATCACGCGCCGGCCGGCTTCTTCTCGGCCGAGCCGGACGGCCGCATCGTCTATCTGAACGCGACGCTGGCCGATTGGCTCGGCATCGACCTGACCTTCTTCAAGTCCGGCCAGCTGATGCTGGCCGATATCGTGCGCGGCGACGGCGCGGCGCTGCTGTCGGTCGGGCGCGAGAATACCGGCGAGACGCGGACCGAAACGATCGATCTCGACCTCGTCAAGCAGAACGGCCAGAGCCTGCCGGTCCGCTTGCTGCACCGGGTTCCCTTCGCCGGCGACGGCGCGCCGGGCGCGACACGCACCGTCGTGCTCAACCGCGGTCCCGGCGAGGAACTGTCGGAAGCGCTGAGGGCGGCGGAAGTGCGCTTCACCCGATTTTTCAACCATACGCCCTTCGCGATTGCCTCGATCGACAAGTCGGGCCGCATTGGCCGCACCAATGCGCCGTTCGCGCGCCTGTTCGGGCCGATCAAGTCGGATGGCGGCAGCCGTTCGCGCCTCATCGACCTTGTCGCGGAGGCGGAGCGTCCGGCGCTTGAAGCGGCGCTCGAGACGGCGGCCGGCGGCCGCAGCGAGATCGCGCCCGTCGACACCACGATTCCCGGCCATGGCGAACGCAGCGTCCGCTTCTACGTCTCAGCGGTCGACGAGGACGCCAATGATCGCGAGATCGCCACCGTTTATGCGCTGGAGACGACGGAGCAGCGGGCGCTCGAACTGCAATTCGCCCAGAGCCAGAAGATGCAGGCGATCGGCCAGCTCGCCGGCGGCGTCGCGCATGACTTCAACAACGTGCTGACGGCGATCATCGGCTTCTCCGACCTCCTGCTCGCCAATCATCGTCCGAGCGACCCGTCCTTCCAGGACATCATGAACATCAAGCAGAACGCCAACCGCGCCGCCGGCCTCGTGCGGCAGCT
Source organism: Kaistia granuli DSM 23481 (assembly GCF_000380505.1). Classification (GTDB taxonomy): domain Bacteria; phylum Pseudomonadota; class Alphaproteobacteria; order Rhizobiales; family Kaistiaceae; genus Kaistia; species Kaistia granuli. The sequence continues at coordinate 30,473 of NZ_AQYH01000019.1, forward strand.
GCTGGCGTTCTCGCGTCGCCAGACTTTGCGCCCGCAGGTGCTGGCGATGGGCGACGTGCTGTCCGATCTCTCGATCCTGCTGGAGCGGCTGCTCGGCGAAAAGGTCAAGCTGGCGCTGGTGCATGGCCGCGACGTCTGGCCGATCAAGGCCGATCTGAACCAGTTCGAGCAGGTGGTGATCAACCTCGCCGTCAACGCGCGCGACGCCATGCCGAAGGGCGGCACGCTGACCATCCGGACACGCAACGTGACCCCGGACGAGGTGGCCGAGTTCAACTACAAGCCGCTGCCGCCGGCCGACTATGTCCTGATCGAAGTCTCCGACACCGGCACCGGCATTCCGCCCGAGGTGCAGTCGAAGATCTTCGAGCCGTTCTTCTCGACCAAGGATGTCGGCAAGGGCACGGGCCTCGGCCTGTCGACGGTCTACGGCATCGTCAAGCAGACCGGCGCCCATATCTTCTTCGACAGCGAGACCGATGTCGGCACGACGTTCCGCATCTTCGTGCCGCGCCATGTGCCGGTTGTCTCGGCCAAGCCCGAGGTCGTTGCCGAGAAGGCGCCGGAGATCGCCGATCTGACCGGCAGCGCCAGCATCCTGCTGGTCGAGGACGAGGAGGCGGTCCGGAGCTTCGCCGCCCGCGCGCTCACCTCGCGCGGTTACACGGTGCATGAGGCGACCTCCGGGGTCGAGGCGCTGGAGATCATGCGCGAGACCGGCGGCACGATCGATCTGGTCGTCTCCGACGTCGTCATGCCGGAACTCGACGGCCCGTCGCTGCTGCGCGAATTGCGCAAGGAGCGGCCGGATCTGAAGATCATCTTCGTTTCCGGCTATGCGGAGGACGCCTTCGCCCGCAATCTTCCGGACGGCGAGACCTTCAATTTCCTGCCGAAGCCGTTCTCGCTCAAGCAATTGGCGACGGCCGTCAAGGAGACGCTCGGCCAGTAGGCGCGGGTGCCAGCGGTTCGCCGTCCGCGCTGGCCCGGCACGCGGCAGCAGCCAAACGCCACGCTTGCCAAGGCGTGGCCGGCCGCCGAAAATGGCGGTTCAGATCCTAAACTCGGAATGATGTTCATGAACGTTGGAAGCGCGCTCACCCAAGCGGCAGTGGCGCAGGCCTTGCCGGTCCGGATCGATCCGGTCACGCGCCGCGTTTCGATCGACGCCAAGGATCCCGCCTTCTTCCAGGATCCCTATCCGGTCTTCGAGGCGGTCCGCGCGGTCACGCCGGCCTTCTTCTGGGAGGAGCAGGGCGTCTGGTGTTTCCTTGGCGCCGATGACGTCAATGCGCTCTATCGCGATCGCCGATTCGGCCGCGAGATCCTGCATGTGGCGACCCGCGAGGAACTCGGCATTCCCGAGATCCCGGCACATCTGAAGCCGTTCTACGATGTCGATAATCTGTCGATGCTGGAGCGCGAGCCGCCGGTCCACACCCGCCTCCGGACGCTGGTCAACCGCGCCTTCGTCTCGCGCCAGATCGAGCGGCTCCGGCCTCGCATCGAGGCGCTCTGTCACGAACTGATCGACGGTTTCCAGGCGAAGGGCGAGGTCGAGCTGATCGACGCCTATGCGACGCCAATTCCGATCACCGTCATCGCCGAAATCCTCGGCGTGCCGGTCGAGCGCGCGCCGGATCTGCTTGCCTGGTCGCATGCGATGGTCGGCATGTACCAGCTCGGCCGTACCCGGGCGATGGAGGACGCTGCCGTCGAGGCCACGCTCGCATTCTCCGCGTTCCTGCGTGCGTACGTGCAGGAGCGACGGGGCAAGCCGGGCGACGATCTGATCAGCCAGCTGATTGCCGCCGAAGAGAAGGGCGAGAAGCTCTCCGAGGACGAGCTGATCACTACCTGCATCCTGCTCCTGAACGCCGGCCACGAAGCCACCGTGCACGCGATCGGCAATGGCGTGCGGGCGATCCTGCGTTCCGGCGCGGATCCGAAGGCGCTGTTCGCATCCGACGAGACGACGGCAGCCACGGTCGAGGAGTGCCTGCGCTACGATCCGCCGCTGCACATGTTCATGCGCTATGCGCTGGAGGATCTGGAGTTCGGCGGCATCCAGCTCAAGAAGGGCCAGCAGGTCGGCCTGCTGCTCGGCGCCGCCAATCGCGATCCCGCCCGCTACGGCGACGCCGATCGCTTCGACGCGACGCGCGAACCGAAGCCGCATGTTTCCTTCGGGCTCGGCATTCACTTCTGCATTGGCGCGCCGCTGGCGCGGCTGGAAATGCAGGTGGCGATGCCGATCCTGTTCGAGCGCCTGCCGGGCCTCCGCTTCGCCGGCGCGCCGAACTATCGCGATACCTATCATTTCCACGGCCTCGATGGCCTGAACCTGGCATGGGACGTTTGATGCGGCGTATGACAACCGGGTTGGCTTGTGGCGCCACGACGCTGGCGACGGCGTTGCTGATGTCGGCGCAGGCCGGCGCGCAGACGGTGGTGGACGGCTCCGCCGCCAGCCTCGATCCCGCCCTGGTCCAGGCGATCCAGGTCCTGGTGACGCGCGATGTCACCGCTCCGGCCGAGGCGCAGTTCCGCAAGCTCCACCTTTCCAAGGCGCGGAACGGCCGTGGCTATTGCGGCGAAGTGGCAATGGCCACGGGGGCCGAATTCGTGCCGTTCCACGCGATCATCGAGGAAAACGGCCAGCCATCGCTGCTGCTCCTGTCCGACTACGCCAAGCCCGGCAATGCCGAGGGCAGGGAAACCGCGACCCGGCTGCTTACCAATTTCGGCTGTCTGGAGTAGAAGGCACGATGATTGAAGGACAGCCCAGTGCCACCGCTTTTCGCGTTGCCATGCGTCGTGCCGCGCATCAGCTTCTCGACAAGCCCCTGATTTTCGAGGATCCGTTGGCCCTCACCATCGTGGGGGGTGACCGCGGATCCGTGCTGGCGCGGGATGAACTATCGCGTGCCGATTCGCCAGGTGGCGAGACCATTCGCGCCTTTCTCGCGGCGCGCAGCCGGTTCGCCGAGGACCGCCTGGCGGCTGCCGTAGCGCGCGGCGTCCGCCACGTCGTCCTGCTCGGCGCCGGCCTTGAGACTTTCGCCTATCGTAATCCGTTCGCCGACAAGGGCGTCGTCGTCTTCGAGGTTGACCATCCGGCGACCCAGGCCTGGAAGCGCGAGCGGCTCGCCGCCACCGGCATCGCAGTGCCTGACAACGTGACGTTCGTCCCGGTCGATTTCGCCACCGAGCATCTCGATCAGAAGCTTCTGGAGGCCGGCCTCGATCCGGGCGTGCCGGCGTTCTTCTCCTGGCTCGGCGTCGCCCCCTATCTGACCGAAGCGGCGATCCTGTCGACGCTTGGCATCATCGCGGCGCGACCGGGCGGTGGCGAGGTCGTGTTCGACTATGCCGAATCGCCTGAGAAGCTCACGCTGTTGCAGCGCCTTGCCTTCACGACGCTGGCTGGCCGTACCGCCAGCCTCGGCGAGCCATTCGTCACCTTCTTCCGCCCCGACGACCTCGCCGGGCGCTTGGCTGCGCTCGGCTTCTCGTCGATCGAGGATCGTACTGGTCCCGATCTCGGCCAGATCTATCTGGGTGGCGCCTCGGCGCTCGATCGGGCCGCCATCGGCCATGTCGTGGCGGCGATCAAGACGGCGGCCACCGCCACTGCAGAGCTCGACGAACCCGCGACCGCCGCCTGATCCCGAAGACGTCGCGCCGGCCCGGACGGGCGCTGCGCGATGTCCACTTGCCCCTCGATCTCGCGCAATAGCTTCCGGTGGATGGCCAGCTCAAAATCCTGGACGTTACTGACCGCCTCGAGGAAGGCGCCCGGACCGCCTATCACCTTGCGGGTGAAATAGCCGATCAGGTGGCTCGGTGGCAGATCGTCGGTATCGTCATCGACGACACCAAGGAGCAAGCCGCGATAGACGATCGGAAGGGCGTTGATGGTGATGCCGCGAGCCACCAGAAAGTCCCGCGTCGCCGCCGGATCGGGGCCGCGATTGTTGATGCCGTCACTGGAAATGTTGATAACGCGGCGGGCACCGATCGCGCTGCCCGTCCCGAACAGCGAAGCGGCTTTCAGGAGCGCGCTGCCGATCGCGGTTCCATTCGACATGCGTCCGGGAACCCGGCGCTCCAACTGATCGGCAAAGGCATAGGCGCTGGTCTCGTCGTCGATCACCGTCCACGGCACGATCACGGACTGGCGAACCTCGCCCGCCCATTCCATGACGGTCACGGCGATCCGTCCTGTCTCACCGGCGCGGATGGCCGCGATGATCGCCGGGTCGCGAAACGCCGTGGCGAAGCCGACTTGTTGAAGACGTCGTTCCTCCCGATCCATCGAAACCGAGACGTCGACGGCGATGACGATCTCGACGTCGACCGGTATCGTTCCCTGTGCCGATGCGGAGGGAATTCGTTCCGCCAGGAAGATCGCCAGCAGCAGGGCCGGCAACACGACGAGGCGATAGGCGATGGATCCTGAAGGCATTTCCGTCTCGGAGTTCTCGGATCGGGGCAATAGAAGCCAGCCCCGTCGCAGCGACGAGCCCGGAGCATCGACGCTACGCAAGGATTGTTGCATGATTGTTTGATCGAGCCGGGGAGGGGGAGATGGTCGGCTTTGTCCGCTATGGCGATGTCACATTCGACGCCACCTTCCTGTTCGCCCGCGACCGGTCGCAGGCGGAACTCCGCTTCACCCGCTCGGAGCGGGCCCTACTGCTCCTGTTCACACGTCACCCGCGCATCGTGCTGTCGCGTAACCAGCTGCTGGACGCGGTCGCCGGCACCGGCTCCGACACGACGGATCGCAGCATCGATTTCCTGATCAACCGGCTTCGCGCCAAGCTCGGCGATCCGGCTAGTCATCCGGCGATGATCGCGACGCAGTACGGCGAAGGCTATGTCTGGATCGCCGATCCCGTCCGGTCGGAAACGCCGGTCGATGCGTTTCTGGTGATCGGGCCCGTACACGGGCTTGAGCGGCTGCCGCCGGCCGGGCCGGCCCGGCAATTCCTCGAGCATGTGCGGCACGGGCTCGATCGGCGCACTGCCGCGGACCAGGCGATCGTCGAGATCCACGACTGGCGGCCAGGCGCTGCCAGTGCGACCGCCCGCTATTCGCTCGATGTCAGCTTCTACCAGGCGACGGATGCGTTACACTGCGCGGCCGTGCTTCGCGACGGGCCGAACCGGAAAATCCTCGCAACCGACAGACTGATGATTGATGGGGAGCCATCCGCCCGCGATGACGCCGACGCCTTGGCCGGGCGCATCCAGGCGGCGCTCTGGCAGCAGCTGACCCGCCGCTCGATCGGCATCGCCGCGCCCTCCGATATGCCGCTCGAACTTCGCATGCATGATGCGTCGCTCTTGCTGGCCCGCAGCGACGAGAGCTGGATCGAAATGGGCGCCCAGCTCGCCGTCGCCCGCGCCGCCCAGCCGGACGACCCGACGATCCAGCTTATGTGGGGGCTCTACCTGCATTCCAGGCTGCTGCTCGGCGCAACCAGCGCCGATCTGACGCCGGAGGCGCGCAACGGCGTCGAGACCGAGATCGAATCGCTGGTGTTCGCGGTCCTGCCGCGTCTCGACGACAATCCGATTCTGATGCTCGCGGCAGCGAAACTGCTGTTCTTCACCGGTCGCGGCCATGAGGGGCTGGCGGAGCAACTGGCCGAACAGGCCTTTGCCGCCAGCACCGCCTTCGCCGCCTCCTTCGCCATTCTTGGCCAGATCCGGATGGGGGCTGGCGCCGCCGAACAGGCGGTGGAGCTCTACGACCACGGGCTGGAGATGGCGGAGCCGGGCTCGCAGTTCGAAGTCTATCTTCTGGTGCTGCGGGCGAGCGCGCTGCTGGCCGCGGGGGATCGCGAACGGCTCGAAGCCACCTGTGCCAGGCTCTATGCGGTGAAGCCGATCACGCGCCTGCAGATCGGCATGTTCGTGACCTTGCCGGAGGCGGATGCGCTGGCGCCGGATGTGCGCGCCATGTTCGAGCAGTTCGATTTCCAGCGCGCCGAACGGCTGGTGACCTATCTCTACTACATCTTCGCCAGGCTCTACCGCCGGCAGGAGCACCGCGACAATCTCATGCGAGGCCTGATCGCGCACGCCGTCCGGCGCTTCGGGCCGTCGGTCGTTCGCGACGAGATCTGGCGCGCCGTCCCGGGGTTGGCGCCTTCGCTGGCGTAGACCACGGCTTCCGGCCGTATGCCGACAAGGGCGCCGTTTCGTCACGCCCGGGCCTCGGGGCCCGGGCGCGTTCGGGTTCCTAGACCAGGGCTGCCGCGATGCCGGCGGCGAGCTTGGCGTTGTTCTTCACCAGCGCGATGTTGGTGACGAGGCTGCGGCCAGACGTCAGTTCCAGTATGCGGCCGAGTACGTAGGGGGTCACGCTCTTGGCGCGGATGCCGTCACGCTCGGCGTCGAGGATCGCCGTCTCGATGTAGCCGCGCATCTCATCCGCCGGGATCTCGCTCGCGATCGGCACGGGATTGGCGATCAGCATGCCGCCTTCCAGTCCGATTTCGGCGCGCTTGGCGATGAACGCCGCGATGTCGCGGGCAGCGTCCAGGCGGAGCGGCGAGGGCAGGCCGCTATCGCGCGACCAGAAGGCCGGCAGCGCATCCTGGCCGACGGTGACGACGGGCACGCCGAGCGTCTCCAGCACTTCCAGCGTCTTCGGGATGTCGAGTAGCGCCTTGGCGCCAGCGCAGACGACCGTCACCGGAGTCTTGGCGAACTCGTAGAGATCGGCGGAAACGTCGTAGCTCGTCTCGGCGCCGCGATGCACGCCGCCGATGCCGCCGGTCGCGAACATCTTGATGCCGGCGAGATGGGCCGTGATCATCGTCGCCGCGACCGTGGTGGCGCCGGGGCGGCCGGTCGACAGCGCGAAGGCGAGATCGGCGCGCGACACCTTCATGACATCCTTGAGGCCGGCGAGGCGCTCCAGCTCGTCGGCGGTCAGGCCGACGCGGATCTTGCCGTCCATGATCGCGATCGTCGCCGGGACCGCACCGTTTTCACGGACGATGTCCTCGACCGCGCGCGCCGTGGCGATGTTGTCTGGATAGGGCATGCCATGGGTGACGATGGTGGTTTCGAGCGCCACCAGCGGCTTGCCATCCGCCTGGGCGGCGGCGACTTCCTCGGAAAGGATGATGAGGTCTTGATCGGACATCGAGTGTTACCGTTCTAAGAGGCGCGGGCCGGCGCCCCCGACGGGGGCGCGGAGCGACCGCGAAAAGGCGGACCATGCCGATCCCTCGCGTCCCAGGCAAGTGTTTGCTGCCGCGCGGGTGCCATGCTCGGCGTACATGGCAGCATGGGCATCGCGCCGACGGGCCAGTTTCGGAACGTCCTTGTCTTTTCTTTCCGGCCGGAAGCAGATCATATCGACGCCCTGTCGATCGAACCGGACGGCGATGCCGTTCCGGAGCAGCAAAGGGCTTGAAGCATGACGAAGACCGCACTCATCACGGCCGCCAGCAAGGGCATCGGCGCCGCCGTCGCGCGCCGACTGGCCGCGGATGGCTATCGCGTCGGTCTGCTCGGCCGTTCGGAGGGCGTCGAGGCCCTGGCCAGCGAACTGGGTGGTTTCGCGGTGCGCGGCGATGTGACGAACGGCGACGATCTCGTCGCGCTGGTCGAGCGTGCCCGGGCCGAGACGGGGCAGATCGACGTCATCGTTGCCAGCACCGGCCATGCGGCCAAGAAGAAGCTGCTCGAGCTCGACGATGCCGACTGGCACGCCGCGCTCGACATCTTCGTGATGCCGACGGTGCGGCTGCTGCGCGCCGCGCGCGCCGATCTCGAGCGTTCGAAGGGCGCCGTTGTCGCTATTTCGAGCTTCGCCGCCAAGCGGACCGATCCCGATTTCGCCTCGTCCTCGGTGCTGCGCGCCGGTCTCTCGGCCTATGTCGGCGTCGCGGCGAGGCTCCTTGCCAAGGACGGCATCAGCATCAACGCGGTGGCGCCGGGCTTCGTCGATTCGCTGCCGAGCACGCCGGAGCGGATTGCCCGCATTCCGGCTGGCCGCTATGGCGAGGTGGCGGAAGTCGCCGCGGCGGTCGCCTATCTGGCATCGCCCGAGGCGCGCTACGTTACCGGCCAGACCATTGCCATCGACGGCGCACTGACCGCCTGAGCCTCATTTCGCCATCAGATATTTCGCAACCGCCGCGTAGGCCGGCAGGCTGGTCGGATCATTGGCCGCATTGCTGGCCTGCGGGTTCGAGGCGAAACGGGCGATCACCATGCGCGCGGCCGGGTCGACATAGATCGCCTGGCCGTGCACGCCGCGCGCCATGAAGGCGCCGTTCGGATTGTGCGAAATCCACCACATGCCGGTGTAGCTCCAGCCCTTCAGAAGCGGATAGCCGCCCTTGGCGAAGGCCGCCTTGTCGCCGCCGGCGCGGATATGGGCGATCGCCGCCGCTGGGATGATCTGCTCGCCGTCCTGCTTGCCGTCGTCCAGCATCAACTGGCCGATCCGCGCCATGTCGCGAAGGCCGGCATTGAGCCCGCCGCCGGCAAACGGCGTGCCGATCGAATCGACGGTGTAATAGGCGTCCTGCTCCGCGCCCATCCGGCTCCAGATCCGCTCGGACAGCAGCGTCGCCACCGATTTGCCGGTGACGCGGGCGATGATCCAGCCGAGTGCGTCGGAATTGATCGTCTTGTAGCCGAAGGCGGCGCCGTGCTCACCCTCCTTCCGAACCGTCTTCAGATAGTCGAAATAGGTGCGCGGGCCGGTATAGTCGGCCGGTTTGGGTAGCGGGTTGCCGGCGGCAGAATAGGTCCAGACATCCGCATCCGGGTCGGAATAATCCTCGCTGTAGTGAAGGCCGGTGGTCATGTCGAGGACCTGGCGCACCGTTGCGTCCCCGAAGGCGCTCTGCGCCAGCTCTGGCACCAGCGTCGCCACCTTGGCCTTGTCGTCGATCCCGCCTTCCGCCACCAGCATCTCGCCGAGCAGCCCGGTCAGCGACTTGGTCACCGACATCGCTCCATGCTTGCCGGTGTCGTCGAGGCAGCCGAAATAGCGCTCATAGATGAGCTTGCCGTCATGCAGGATGGCGATGCCGTCCGTGTAGTTGGCGGCGAGCGAATCGGAAAAGCGCATCGGCTTGTCGCTGCCAAGCGGCGTGAAGGTCAGCGCGTCGATGCTGTCGTCGAGGCGGCGTTCGAAAAAGCGCAGCGGGCCGAGCCCGCGCCCGACCCCGATCGTCGGCATCAGCTGGCGGAAATGGCAGACCGTCCAGCGGAGCTTCGGAAAGCTGAAATAGTCGGGATCGGTGAAGCGGATGATCTTGTCGGCGGGCGGCGGCGCCCCGACCATCCAGCCGAGCGCGACGGGGTCCGATTCGGCTGCGGTCATCGGTTTTTCCTCCTGCGCCGCGGCCGGCAGCATCATGGCTGCCAGGAGGGCGGCGATGCCCACGATCCGGCGGCAGGTTCGCCCGGACCGGGGCCTGATTGCATGTCGCGGCATGGCGCGTCTCCGGAAGGGCGTTACGTCGGAGGTCTCATACTAGCCCCCAAACCGGGCTTGTCGCCACTGGCGATTGCCCGCGAGCGACACGACAATGTGGGCCTTGCGAATGAGAACAAAACGTGTACATTGTCCGTGTTTGCTCACGTCCGAGCGGTGTGGAATAAGGAGCGCCGGAATGTCTCAATCTTCTCTCCGTCTCGTCGAAGGGGCCACAATGGACAAGTCGAAGGCGCTGGATGCAGCGCTCTCCCAGATCGAGCGAGCCTTTGGCAAGGGTTCGATCATGCGCCTCGGCCAGAACAAGGCCGTCGAGATCGGCACGGTTTCGACCGGTTCCATCGGTCTCGATATCGCGCTTGGAATCGGTGGCCTGCCGCGCGGGCGTATCATCGAGGTCTATGGACCGGAATCGTCGGGCAAGACCACTCTGGCGCTCCACACCATCGCGGAGGCCCAGAAGAATGGCGGCATCTGCGCCTTCGTCGATGCCGAGCACGCGCTTGATCCGATCTATGCCCGCAAGCTTGGCGTCAATCTCGATGATCTGCTGATCTCGCAGCCGGATACGGGCGAGCAGGCGCTGGAGATCACCGATACGCTGGTCCGCTCCGGCGCCGTCGACGTCCTCGTCGTCGATTCGGTCGCGGCGTTGACGCCGCGCGCTGAAATCGAAGGCGAGATGGGCGACAGCCTGCCGGGCCTGCAGGCTCGTCTGATGAGCCAGGCGCTGCGCAAGCTCACCGCGTCGATCTCGAAGTCGAACACCATGGTGATCTTCATCAACCAGATCCGCATGAAGATCGGCGTCATGTTCGGCAATCCCGAGACGACGACGGGCGGCAATGCGCTGAAGTTCTACGCTTCGGTCCGCCTCGACATCCGCCGCATCGGCGCGATCAAGGAGCGCGACGAGGTTGTCGGCAACCAGACCCGCGTCAAGGTGGTCAAGAACAAGCTGGCGCCGCCGTTCAAGCAGGTCGAATTCGACATCATGTATGGCGAAGGCGTCTCGAAGATGGGCGAGCTCGTCGATCTCGGCGTCAAGGCCGGCATCGTCGAGAAATCGGGCGCCTGGTTCTCCTATGACAGCCAGCGCCTCGGCCAGGGCCGCGAGAACGCCAAGGGCTTCCTGCGCGACAATCCGAAGGTTGCGGCGACGATCGAGCTGGCGATCCGGCAGAATGCCGGTCTGATCTCCGAGCAGCTGACCAAGGGTGGCCCCGAGGACGACAGCGACGGCGACGACGCGCTCGAGGCGTAGACGGAAATCGACCGGGGAGGGCGGCGCGCTCCCCGGTCTTCAGGCAATCTCTATGCGCGTAGCGATCCCTTCACCGGACACGCGGCGGCCGACAGAGGATGGCAGGGATGGCGGAGCGCGAGATCCGGAGCGGCGGTTGTCATTGCGGCGATGTCCGCTTCACGGCGCGCGGCGCCTTTGATGCCGCCATCAGCTGCAATTGCTCGATCTGCCAGAAACGCGGCCATTGGCTCGCCTTCGTGCCGGCCTCGGATTTTGACCTGGAGACGGGCGCCGAGTCTATCTCCGACTACCAGTTCAACCATCGCCGCATCCACCATTTCTTCTGTTCACGCTGCGGCGTCGGCTCCTTCGGGCGGGGCACCGCTCCGGACGGTTCCGCGATGGTGGCGGTCAATGTCCGCTGTCTCGATGACATCGATCTTTCGACGGTGACGGTCACTCCGTTCGACGGTCGCAGCGTCTGATCCAGCCCGGCCGGCGCGGCGTTAAGCACGGCTCACGCGCTTTCTGGACAGTCCGCTTAGCGATCGCTACAAACGCCCGCACAATTCCTTCGGCAGGGCGCGGAACCACGCGCGCTGCCCTCTGTAGCAGGCGGGTCAGTTCATGAGCAGCGTCAACGACATCCGGTCGGCGTATCTCGGCTTCTATCAGAAGAACGGTCACGAGATCGTCGCGTCGAGCCCGCTCGTGCCGCGCAATGATCCGACGTTGATGTTCACCAATGCCGGCATGGTCCAGTTCAAGGACTATTTCACCGGCCGCTCGGCCGCGCCCTATCCGCGCGCCACGACCTCGCAGAAATGCGTGCGCGCCGGCGGCAAGCACAATGATCTCGACAATGTCGGCTACACCGCCCGGCATCACACCTTCTTCGAGATGCTCGGCAATTTCTCCTTCGGCGATTATTTCAAGGAGCGGGCGATCGAGCTCGCCTGGACGCTGGTCACCAAGGAGTTCGGCCTCGCCAAGGAGAAGCTCTGCGTCACCGTCTACCATGATGACGAGGAGGCCTTCGGCCTCTGGAAGAAGATCGCCGGCCTGTCGGAAGACAAGATCATCCGCATCGCCACCTCCGACAATTTCTGGCAGATGGGCGATACCGGTCCGTGCGGCCCGTGCTCGGAAATCTTCTTCGACCACGGCGATCACATCCCCGGCGGCCCTCCGGGCAGCCCGGACGAGGACGGTGACCGCTTCATCGAGATCTGGAATCTCGTTTTCATGCAGTTCGAGCAGATCGCGCCGGGCAACCGCGTGCCGCTGCCCCGCCCGTCGATCGACACCGGCATGGGCCTTGAGCGCGTCGCCGCCGTCATGCAGGGCGTGCACGACAACTATGACATCGACCTGTTCAAGGCGCTGATCCGCGCCTCGGTCGAGGCCACCGGCGTGCCGGCGGAAGGCGCCAACCGCGCCAGCCACCGCATCATCGCCGACCACCTCCGCGCGACCAGCTTCCTGATCGCCGACGGCGTGCTGCCGTCGAACGAAGGCCGCGGCTATGTGCTGCGTCGCATCATGCGCCGCGCCATGCGGCATGCGCATCTGCTCGGCGCGGCCGAGCCGCTGATGTGGCGCCTGGTGCCGGCGCTGATCCGCGAGATGGGCCAGGCCTATCTGGAACTGCTGCGCGCCGAGGCCCTGATCACCGAGACGCTGCGGCTGGAAGAAATCCGCTTCCGCCGCACGCTGGCGCGCGGGCTGACGCTGCTCGATGACGCGACGGGTACGCTGACCAGCGGCGCCACGCTCGACGGCGAGACGGCGTTCAAGCTCTACGACACCTATGGCTTCCCGCTCGACTTGACGCAGGACGCGCTGCGCGCCCGCGGTATCGCGGTCGATACCGACGCGTTCCAGACGGCGATGGAGCGGCAGAAGGCCGAGGCTCGTGCCAATTGGGCGGGCTCTGGCGACACGGCGACCGAGACGGTCTGGTTCTCGCTGCGCGACAAGCTCGGTGCCACCGAGTTCCTCGGCTATTCGGCGGAGGCCGCCGAGGGCAAGGTGCTGGCGCTGGTGCGCGACGGCGCCGAGATCGGCGAGGCAAAGGCCGGCGAGCCGGTGTCGATCGTCGTCAACCAGACGCCGTTCTACGCCGAATCGGGCGGCCAGGTCGGCGATGCCGGCCGGATCGAGACCGAGGGCGGCGCCGTGGTACGCGTCTCCGACACGCAGAAGCGGGCCGACGGCCTGTTCGTGCATATCGGCCAGGTCGAGAGCGGTACCGTCAAGACGGACGATGCAGTGCGCCTGATCGTCGATCATGACCGCCGCGGCACGATCCGCTCGAACCATTCGGCGACCCATCTGCTGCATGCCGCGCTCCGCCGCGTGCTCGGCGATCACGTCGCCCAGAAGGGTTCGCTGGTCGCGCCGGAGCGGTTGCGCTTCGACTTCAGCCATCCGAAGCCGATCGACGAGAGCGAGCTCGCTTCGATCGAGGACATCGCCAACGCGGTGGTGCTGCAGGATGCGCCCGTGGTCACCCGTCTGATGGATCGCGACGAGGCGATGCATTCCGGCGCCATGGCGCTGTTTGGTGAGAAGTATGGCGACGAGGTTCGCGTCGTCTCGATGGGCGAGGACGGCAACAAGGCCTATTCGGTCGAGCTCTGCGGCGGCACCCATGTCGGCCGCACCGGCGAGATCGGCCTGGTGACGCTGATCGGCGAGAGCGCGGTGGCGGCCGGCGTGCGGCGCGTCGAGGCGCTGACCGGCAAGGCGGCGCGGGATCATCTCGAGCTGCAGGACAAGCGCCTGAAGGCGGTCGCCGCGGCGCTGAAGGTGCGTCCGGACGAGGCGGCCGATCGTGTTCAAGCGCTCGTCGAGGACAAGCGCCGGCTCGAGCGCGAACTGGCCGAGGCGAAGAAGAAGCTGGCGCTCGGCGGCGGCGGAGCGGGCCAGGCGGCCGGCGACGGTGTGCGCGAAGTCGGCTCGGTCCGCTATCTCGGCCGCGTCGTCTCGGGCATCGCGCCGAAGGATCTGAAGGGGCTCGTCGACGACGCCAAGAAGGCGGTAGGCTCTGGCATCGTGGCGATCGTCGGCGTCTCGGATGACGGCAAGGCCGGTCTGGTCGTCGGCGTCAGCGAGGATCTGGTCGGTACCTACAGCGCGATCGACCTGGTTCGCGCCGGGTCGGACGCGCTCGGCGGCAAGGGCGGCGGCGGCCGGCCGGACATGGCGCAGGCCGGCGGTCCGGATGGCGCCAAGGCGGACGACGCGCTCGCGGCGATCGAGGCCGTTCTGGCCGGTTAACAGCTGAGGGGGCAGCGCCCCCGGAAAAGGACGACGCTGTGGAACAGGTCGCGGCGGGCAGGGAACTTCTGGTCTTCCTGGTCGCCGCGGGGGTCATTGTCCCGTTGTTCCAGTATATGAAGCTCGGCGTCGTCTTGGGCTTCCTGATCGCCGGCGTCGCGGTCGGTCCCGGTGGCTTCGGCCACTTGGCCGCGACTTGGCCGATCTTCGGCTATGCGGCGATCTCCGACGTCTCGCGCCTGCAGATGCTGGGCGACCTCGGCGTGCTCTTCCTGCTCTTCACCATCGGGCTAGAGCTGTCGTTCACTCGCCTGCGGGCGATCGGACGACTGATGGTCGGTGTCGGCGGCCTGCAGGTCATCCTCGCCACCGCCGTCATCTACGGTCTGGCGGCGCTCGCCGGCTATCAGTTCGACGATGCGCTCGTTCTCGGTATGGCGCTGGCGTTGTCGTCGACGGCCATCGTCACCCAGTCGCTGGTGGAACATAAGCGGCTCGGCGCTGCGGCAGGCCGTACGACGCTGGGTGTTTTGATCCTGCAGGACCTGACGGTTGTGCCGATCGTCATCGTCGTCGGCATCCTCGGCAACGCCGGGGCGACGGAGGGTGCCAGCGTCGGTCTTGCCCTGATACAGGGTATCGGCATTGCCATCGCCGTCGTCGTCGCCGTTCTGGCGCTCGGGCGCTTCCTGGTCAGGCCGCTGATGCGGCTGGCAGGCGCGACGGGCAACCGGACGCTGCTGATCGCCATCGCCCTGTTGATCATCGTCGGGTCCGGCGCGCTGACATCCGCGGCCGGGTTGTCCTCGGCTCTTGGTGCCTTCCTCGCCGGCCTGTTGTTGAGCGAAAGCGAATATCGCCATCAGCTCGATGTCGAGGTCGAGCCGTTCAAGGACCTGCTGCTCGGGCTGTTCTTCATGACAGTCGGCATGACCATAGATCTGGTGATGGTCATCGATCACGGGGCGATGGTCCTCGCCGCGCTGGCGGTCCTGTTCGCCGTAAAGATGGTGACGGCCTATGTCGCGGCCCGCCTCAATCGGGTCGAGGTCCCGGTCGCAATCGAGCTGGCCTTCCTGCTGGCGGGCGCCGGCGAGTTCGCCTTCGTGATGTTCGCGCTTGCCTATCGCGAACACGTCATCGACGGTGACGTCGCGCATTTTGCTACGACAGTGGCGGCGCTTTCCATGCTGTTCACGCCCATGCTCGGCGTCATCGGCGCCCGCATCGGTCGACAGCTGGACCACCGCCGCCATTCCCTTTTGCACGGTGTCCATGCCGACGCGGAATATTCCGGACACGTCATCATCGGCGGGTTTGGCCGCTTCGGCAGCATGGTCGGCGGCCTGCTCCAGGCGGAAGACATTCCCTTCGTCGCTCTCGATCTCAATGTCGCGAATGTCGAGCGGGGCAAGAAGGAGGGGCAACCAGTCTTCTTCGGCGATGCGACGCGGCCGGAGATCCTCGCCAAGGTCGGCGGCGATCGGGCAGTTGCCTTCGTCGTGACCCCGGACGCCGGCAAGGTGGCTGAAACCATGATCAGTGTAGTGCTGGAGAACTGGCCGCAGGCGGTGGTGCACGCGCGCGCCCGCAGTGTGGGCCACGCTCGTCAATTGCTGGATCTCGGTGCCACCCACGTGGTGCCCGAGGCTCTGGAGGCCAGTCTACAGCTGGCCGGCGACCTGCTCGCGACGATGGGATTGCCGGGCGACGCGGTGGAACAGCGGCTGGCGATGGCGCGCGAGATCGTCCACGCCAGGCTTCGCTGCGGCGACGATCCCGATGCGATCGGGCCGAACCTGCCGCCCGACAGCAGCCCCGACTCGGACTAGTTGATCAAGAAGCCGCCATCGACCGGCAGGGTCACGCCGTTCACCATCGAGGCGCGGTCCGAGAGCAGGAAGGCGATTGTCTCCGCTACCTCGCGCGGTTCGATGAAGCGGCCGAGCGGGATGCGCGACAGCATCGGGTCCGCCTTGGCGGGATCACTCCAGGCCTTCACCGCCATCGGCGTCAGCGTCACGCAGGGATTGACCGCGTTGACGCGAATGCCCTGGCGGCCCAGTTCGTTCGCCATCACGGTGGTCAAGCCGTCGAGACCGCCCTTTGACGCGCAATAGGCGGCGTGGTCGGCGAAGCCGATCCAGGATGACAGCGACGAGACATTGACGATCGCGCCCTTGACGCCGCGATCGATCATGCTGCGCGCCGTTTCCTGGGCGATGATCGCCGCGGCGATGACGTTGACCGTATAGAGGTGGTTGAAGCTCTCGACGCTGGTCTCGAGAAACGGTTCCAGAATGGTCGTGCCGGCGCAGTTGACCAGCAGGTCGATCGGCTGTGCCGAGCGCGCGGCGATCCGGGTTGCGACCGGGTCGGCGAGATCGACGGCGATGGTTTCGCAGCCAATCGCCGCGGCGAGACTTTCCAGATCTCTCGGATCGCGCGAGAGCGCCACGACCGTCGCGCCATACTCGGCCAGCAGTTCGGCTGTGGCGCGGCCGATGCCCTTGCCGGCGCCGGTTACCAGAATGCGCTTACCCGTGAACTCAGACATGATTCCTCCCTCGACTGTCGAGGAAGCGTAGCGTCCGGCACGCCGTTCTGCGAGTCCGCGAGCGTCGTGAAAGGCAAACGGGCGCCGCGGCGGAAGGCTGCGGCGCCCGGGCAGGGCGGCTTCTTGTCGGCGGGGCTGGTTCTAGCGGAGAACGGGGCCAGGCCGACAGTGCAACGGGCTCGCCGTCATTCCTTCACGGCACCCGTCATCGACGATACGTAATAATCGACGAAGAACGAGTAGAGGATGACGACCGGCAGCGAGCCGAACAGGGCGCCCGCCATCAGCGATCCCCACTCGAACACGTCGCCGCGAACCAGCTCCGTCAGCACGCCGACCGGCACGGTCTTGTTCTCCGAGGACTGGATGAAGGTCAGCGCGTAGATGAACTCGTTCCAGGACAGGGTGAAGGCGAAGATGCCGGCCGAAATCAATCCCGGAACCGCCAGCGGCAGGATGACCTTGCTGAGGATCTGCCAGCGCGAGGCGCCGTCGACCAAGGCACTTTCCTCCAGCTCGTAGGGGATCGAGCGGAAGTAGCTCATCAGCAGCCAGGTGCAGAACGGGATCAGGAAGGTCGGGTAGGTGAAGATCAGAGCCAGCTTGCTGTCATAGATGCCGAAATTGAACACGATGACGGCGAGCGGGATGAACAGGATCGATGGCGGCACGAGATAGGCGAGGAAGATCAGCAATCCCACTGGACGCGATCCGGTGAACCGCAGCCGCTCGATGGCGTAGGCGGCAAAGACCGCCGCTGCCAGCGAGAGGATGGTCGAGCCGAAAGCGACCAGGACCGTGTTCCAGAGCCAGCCCGGGTAGGAGGTTTCGAACAGCAAGTACTTGATGTGGTCGAGCGTCGGCGAGACGACCCAGAACGGGCTGTACTGGTCGTAGTCGGTGAGCTGCTCGTTCGGCTTCACCGCCGTGATGCCCATCCAGTAGAACGGGAAGAGCAGGACGAAGACGAAGACGGCGAGCGGCAGATAGATCGTCACGACCCGCCGAGGCAGGCTGCTTAGATAGCTCATGCCCTCGACGTCGTCGACGAGCGGTGCGTTGGCTTGTGTCGTGTTGCGCGCGGTAGCGGCCATGTTTTTTTCCTTAGTCCTGACCACCCTGCTGCCACTTCCGCCTTTGCAGGCCGAAGAAGCTGAACATGATCGCCGCGAGCAGGAAGGGGATCATGGCGACTGCGATGGCGGCACCTTCGCCGAGCTGTCCGCCGGGAATGCCGCGCTGGAACGACAGCGTTGCCATCAGATGGGTCGCGTTCACGGGACCGCCCTTGGTGAGCACGTAGATCAGCTGGAAGTCGGTGAAGGTGAACAGCACCGAGAAAGTCATGACCACGGCGATGATCGGGGTCAGCATCGGCAGGGTCACGAGACGGAAGCGCTGCCAGCTGGTGGCGCCGTCGATCGAGGCGGCCTCCTGCAGCGAGGCGGGGATCGTCTGCAATCCGGCCAGGAGCGAGATGGCGACGAAGGGAATGCCGCGCCAGACATTGGCGGCGATCACCGAAGCGCGCGCATTGGTCGGATCGCCGAGGAAATTGATCGGCTGATCGATCCAGCCCATCTTCATCAGCGACCAGGAAATGATCGAGAACTGGGCGTCGAAGATCCACCAGAAGGCGAGCGCCGAAAGAACCGTTGGCACCACCCAGGGGAGCAGGATGATGGCGCGGAAGAAGGACTTGCAGGGCAGTTTCTCGTTGAGCAGCAGCGCGAGCCAGAGGCCCAGCACGAACTTCAGCACCGAGGCGATGAACGTGTAGAGGACGGTATTGAAGACCGCGGTCCAGAAGACGGGGTCATCCCAGAGGAAAGCGTAGTTCTCGAGGCCGATGAAGATGCCGTCGCGGCCGATCTTCGTATCGGTGAAACCCAGCCACACGCCGAGACCGAGCGGGTAAGTCAGGAAACAGAGAAGGAAAACCGCGGCAGGCAGCATGAACATCAACCCGAGCGCATTCTTGCTCTGGAAGAATGCGCCGGCGAATGTCTGCGGTTTTGCGATAGGGGCAGTACTCATGGACGTCTCCGCATCCGGGCTTTGGCCCGATGTCACCCGCCGCCGGAGCGGCGGGTGACATCGGTATCGACTTAGGCGCGGTAGTAGCGCTCGGCGCGGCGCTGGGCCTGGGCGATGGCGTCTTCCGGCGACATCTGACCGGTGACCGCAGTGGCGTACATGTCGACGAGGACGTAGTCCGCCATGGTTGCCGCCGAAGCACTGCCGAGCGGACCGGCATAGCCGTTCGGACGGAGCGACTCCGAAGCCCTGGCATAGGCTTCGTGGATCGGGTTGCTGGTCCAGACCGGGTTGGCGGCGAATGCCTTGAGCGGCTGGCAGCAATAGGCGCTGGCGCCCTCGATCCAGCGGTTCATGCTATCGGCCTGATACATGAACTGCAGATAGGCCTTCGCGGCTTCCGGGTACTTCGTGTGCTGGAAGATCGAAAGCGTCGACGCCTGGTGCAGTTCGATCGACTTGCCGACGGGACCGATCGGCAGGTTCGTCGATCGCATGTCCTCGGCGATCTCCTTCATCTTCGGATCCTTGATGGCAGCGTAGTAGACCGACACGCCATTGGCGGTCAGCGATACCTGGCCGGCCAGGAAGGCACGGTTGTTGTTGACGTCCTGCCAGCTTTCCGTGCCCGGAATGAAGGTCTTGTAGAGTTCCTGGGCGTATTTGACGGAGGCGAGCGTCTCCGGGCTGTTGAGTACGACGGCGCCCTTGTCGTCGATCATCTGGCCGCCATGGCTCCAGAGCAGCCAATGGGCGTAGTTGTTGCCGTCACCGACGGCCTTGCCATGCGGGAAGCCGGCGGGCGTGCCCTTGGCCTGCAGCGCCTTGCAGAGCTCCAGGAAACCAGCGGTGTCGGTCGGGAACTCGTTGAAGCCGGCTGCCTTCATATGGCTGTCGCGATAGACGATCGCGTTGCCGATGGCGCAGAGCGGCAGGGCGATGAACTTGCCGTCGCGCTTGGCATAGCCTTCCAGGCCCGGATACCAGCCGCCATGGGTAGCGCCGAGATATTCGCCGAGCTCGGTCACGTCAACCAGCTTGTCCGGATACTGCTGCGGATCGTCGAACCAGCTCATCACCATGTCGGGGCCTGAGCCGACATTGGCGGCGACGGCGGCTTTCGGACGGATGTCCTCCCAGCTTTCCTTGTCGATACGGACTTCGACGCCGGTCGCTTCGGTGAACTTCTTGGTGTTCTCGAGCCAGGCGGCTTCTTCCGACGCCACGAACGGCACCCAGCGCAGAAGGCGGAGCGTGGCGCCGGCTTCCGGCGTGTAGACCGGCGCAGCGGCCTGGGCAAAGGCCGGCGACATGCCGAGCTTGCCGAAGCCAGCCGCGGCCACCAGGCCGGCGGTCGTTACGAAAAGGTCTCGTCTATTCAGGGTCATTGTTTCCTCCTGCTAACTCGCGATTTTCTTTTTTTACAACTGCGATCTCGGCGGATGCAGCCGGGATCGCTACGCCGATGAGTCCGGCGGCGTCCTAGAGCCGAAGTCCGCTTGCGGCATCGAAAATGTGCGTCGAATTGGTGTCGATCGCGACATGCAGCGTGTCGCCTGGCCTGGCTGCGACGCGGTCATGGAAGACGCAGGTGACGTCGGCGCCGGCCAGCTTGGCCATGATCTGGGTCTCCGAGCCGGTCGGCTCGACGACCAGGACCTGCAGGGGAACGCCGGCCGGATCGAGCCGCATGGCCTCCGGGCGGACGCCGTAGACGAGATCCCGGCCCTTCATGCTGTCGGCCGGATTGCGGACCGGCAGGACCGTGCCATCCTGGGCAATGAAGCGGGATGCGTCGGCGGTGTCGACCCGTCCCTTGATCATGTTCATGGACGGGGAGCCGATGAAGCCGGCGACGAACAGGTTGACCGGCTGGTCATAGAGTTCGAGCGGCGCGCCGATCTGCTCGACGATGCCGTCATGCATGACGACGATCTTGTCGGCCATGGTCATGGCCTCGATCTGGTCGTGCGTGACGTAGACCGTGGTGGTCTTCAGCCGCTGGTGCAACTCCTTGATCTCGGCCCGCATCGCCACGCGCAGCTTGGCGTCGAGGTTGGAGAGCGGTTCGTCGAACAGGAAGACCTGCGGATCGCGCACGATGGCGCGGCCCATGGCGACGCGCTGGCGCTGGCCGCCCGAGAGCTGCCGGGGAAAGCGCTGGAGCAGATGGGTAAGGCCGAGGATCTCGGCCGCGGGCCGCACGCGCTCGTCGATCGTCGCCTGGCTGGCGCCCTTCAGCTTGAGCGAGAAGGCCATGTTGTCGGCGACCGTCATATGCGGATAGAGCGCATAGTTCTGGAACACCATCGCGATGTCGCGTTCCTTCGGCGGCATCTGGTTGACGACTTTGTCGCCAATGCGGATTTCGCCGGCAGTGATGTTCTCGAGCCCGGCGAGCATGCGCAGCAGGGTCGATTTTCCGCAGCCGGACGGGCCGACGAGGATGACGAATTCGCCGTCATCGATCTGGACGTCGACGCCCTTGATGATCGGTTGTGCGCCGAACGACTTCTTCACGTTAACGAATTCTACTGACGCCATACACGTCCTCCCAGAACTTAGATCCGATGCCGCCTTCGGATGGAATCCGGCGGCGATTGATGCGCTGCATGGACGTCATGCGCCGAGAAAACGCGGCGCCGAGATGGATGTCCTGCAGGCATCGAATGCGTGTCACGCTTGGTGACGGTGTCTTCATGCCGGCCGCCAGTATTCGCCTGCGAAAAGCTCGCGGGACGTCTGGTGGCGCCAGTCTCAACCCGCGGTGGTTGTGAGTAGCAGGAGAAAACTCAGGCTTGGCCGCAACGAACGCCCAGCCACTTCGGGCTGATCCAGTCGCGTCGCAAGGCTTGCCGATGGGCTCACGGACAACGCGCACCTCCATGCGTCGTCGTGGCAAATACCGCTCCAGAGATAGCCATCCTCCACCGCTCACACCCTGGCGTGAGCTCCGGCAACGCATCCTAGACAGTCTCTCCCTCTGCCTGACCAAGTGGTATGCCGCACAGTCCACTGGATCCTACGCAAAGTTCTTCTCTCCGGTCAACATCGGGCCAACTGTCTGTTTCAAATAACGTGTGAGACTGTGCATTTGTTGCGATGCAATATGGAAATTGATTTGTTCATTTTTTGCCCGCGTTGCGATGGTAAACTATCGATATTTTGACATATTGGATCGATCGCTCGTAGATTTCGTCCGCCACGTACGTGCTGACGTTCGCGTAAAGGGTAATCGTGTTATCGATCCTCGCCCTGACTTTCTTTGACGTCTTCCCGCTCGTCGATCGCTTCGATATCGCGATCGCATCCGCGCGTGTCGACCACCGCGATGGCCGGTCGGCGTCCGTTCCCGGAGCGATACCGCAGGAAGCCTGAGCCGAAGAGGGCTTGTGGTTCGGCGGCGCTTTCGTGTCAGGTAGTCGGATGGGGACTGTGTCGGGAGAAAGCGTCATGCGCCAGATCGGCTTCCGTTTGGCGGCGATCGCCGTCGCATTGCTTCTCGTCGGGGCGAACGCGGTCGCTGCCGTTGCCGCGACGCGGACCCTGCATGGCTCCGTCATCGATCGCGAACGGATGGCGTTGCCCCCGGACGCGCGGGTCGAGGTCCAGTTGCTGGATGTCTCCCTGGCCGACGCGCCGTCGCGAACCATCGCCCGGACGAGCTTCCGGCCGCGCGGCCCGGTGCCGATTCCCTACCGCCTCCGTTTCGACGAGGCCAGGCTGAAGCCGCGTCACAGCTATGGGTTGCGGGCGACGATCTCGGTCGGCGACAGGCTGTGGTTCACCTCGACCAGCCGCCATTCGGTCGAGATCGGCGGGCCGGACCGGATCGATATTCCCGTCCAGCGCCTCGGTGGCCAGGCGGCCCCGCGTCCCGCCGGCAGCCCGGCCGGGCGCTGGCTCGCCGAGGATATCCGCCGGGGCGGCGTCATCGATTATCTGCAGACCGTGCTTGAAATCGGCCCGAATGGCCGGGTCAGCGGCACTGGCGGCTGCAATCGCATGTCGGGCCAGGCGAAGATCGCCGGCGACACGATCCGGTTTGGCGCGATCGCCAGCACGCGGATGGCCTGCACGCCGGCTGCCATGAACCAGGAACGGAAATTCATCGCTGCACTGGAGGATGTGCGTCGCTGGCGCGTCGATCCGGCTCGCGGCAAGCTGATCCTGCTCGACGGGCGAGGCAATTCGATCGTCGTCTTGTCCCGCCTGTAGCACCCGGCCGCTGGCGGCTTCGGCGAGGCGCAGGTCAGCTGTCGAGCAGGCTGCGGCGGTAGCTGACGAAGCCGAGATGCGCGGCGACCTTGTCGTAGAGGTGTCTCGCTGTGGCGTTGTCGGTGTGGGTCAGCCAGTGCAGCCGGTCGCAGCCGCGCACGCCGGCCTCCTGAGCCACGGCCTCGATCAGCGCTCGGCCGACGCCGCCGCTGCGGCTGGCGGGGCTGACGAACAGGTCTTCGAGATAGCAGGAATGGCCGGCCAGCCAGGTCGATCGATGGATCACGGCATGGGCGAAGCCGACGAGGTCGCCGTCGATCTCGGCGCCGAGGGCGAACATCGGCTCGGCCGGATCGTTCAGGCGGGCCCAGGTGAGATCGGAGATCTCGGGCGCCAGCGGCCGCTGGTAGAAATCGAGATAGCCCTGCCAGAGCGGCCGCCACGCCTCGCGGTCGGTGCTGGCGAGTGGGCGGATCACGACACGCATGCGGACATCCTATTCAGGACCGGGGAAGGCAATCGGCAAGGAAGGGGACAAGGGCGGAGCGCCGCCCTTGTCCTGAGCTTGATCGGGGAGCTGGGCTCCCCGAACGGGCCTTGGCTTATGCCATCGCCTTGGTCAGGTTCTCGCTGACCTTGTCGAGGAAGCCGGTGGTCGACAGCCACTTCTGGTCGGGGCCGACGAGCAGCGCCAGATCCTTGGTCATGTCGCCAGCTTCGACGGTGTCGACGCAGACCTTCTCGAGCGTCAGCGCGAACTTGGCCAGTTCGGCATTGTCGTCGAGCTTGGCGCGATGGGCGAGGCCACGCGTCCAGGCGAAGATCGAGGCGATGGAGTTGGTCGACGTCTCCTTGCCCTGCTGGTGCTGGCGGTAGTGGCGCGTCACGGTGCCGTGGGCGGCTTCCGCTTCGACGGTCTTGCCGTCGGGCGTCAGCAGCACGGAGGTCATCAGGCCGAGCGAACCGAAGCCCTGGGCGACGGTGTCGGACTGCACGTCGCCGTCATAGTTCTTGCAGGCCCAGACATAGCCGCCGGACCACTTCAGGGCCGAGGCGACCATGTCGTCGATCAGGCGATGCTCATAGGTGATGCCGGCTGCCTTGAAGGCGGCGGCGAACTCGGCATCGAACACTTCCTGGAACAGGTCCTTGAAGCGGCCGTCATAGGCCTTGAGGATGGTGTTCTTGGTCGACAGGTAGACCGGGTACTTGCGCATCAGGCCGTAGTTCAGCGAGGCGCGGGCGAACTCGCGGATCGACTCGTCGAGGTTGTACATCGCCATGGCGACGCCGGCGCCCGGGAACTTGAAGACTTCCTTCTCGATGACGGTGCCGTCCTCGCCTTCGAACTTGATCGTCATCCGGCCCTTGCCGGGGACGAGGAAGTCCGTCGCCTTGTACTGGTCGCCGAAGGCATGACGGCCGACGATGATCGGCTGCGTCCAGCCCGGCACCAGGCGCGGCACATTCTGGCAGATGATCGGCTCGCGGAAGATCACGCCGCCGAGGATATTGCGGATGGTGCCGTTCGGCGACTTCCACATCTCCTTGAGGTTGAACTCTTTCACGCGGGCTTCGTCCGGCGTGATGGTGGCGCACTTGACGCCGACGCCGACCTTCTTGATCGCCTCGGCTGCCTCGATCGTCACCTGGTCGTTGGTGGCGTCACGATGCTCGATGCCCAGATCGAAATACTGGAGGTCGAGATCGAGGTAGGGGTGGATCAACTTGTCCTTGATGTTCTGCCAGATGATCCGGGTCATCTCGTCGCCGTCGAGTTCAACGACGGGATTGGCTACCTTGATCTTCGCCATGGAGGAAGGCCTCGCTTCTGGGTTGGACGACCCTGGCTGCCGGCGGCAAGGCCGCGTGCGGCAGGACAGCGCCGAAGGATGGTGCGGGCACCCCTATAGCATCGCGCTCAAACCCCGCAAAGGCGGGAAGCCCGGGAAGGAGCGTTACGAATGAGTGGCATTGCCTCCACGCCCGCGCCACTTCCGGAGCTTTTCGCGGATCCGACCCTTGAGCCGCCTGAGACCAAGGAACGGAAGCTCCCGGCGGGTTCCGAACGGCATGTTGCTGCCATGGCATTGTCGGAGTGCGGCGCCGAGCAGGCGGGGCGACGTGCGCTTCGCCAACTGGCGCAGGGTTTGCTTTTCGCCGAAGACGGCGTTCAGTCGCGGCAACTGCTCTGCGAGGAACGCCGTGGCCTTGGTGCCATCGTCCGGGTCGCTCGTATGGCGGGGATATTGGAGCAGCATCCCGAGCGCATTCCAGTAGCGGTCGGCGCCGATCCGCCACGAGAAATCCTCCGCATGCGTCACTAGGACCCGGATCAACTCGCGGATACGAAGTCCGCCGAAATTCGACGCCGGACCGCCATTCGTGCCCATGTAGCGGAGGCTGGGTGCGGAAGCGTAGAAATTTTGGTCGTGAACCCGATAGGTCGAAAGCGGCACGTCGATGATGGCAGAGCCGCCGAGCAAGTGGCACAGCCGATTGTAGTGCCCATCGGCCGCCAGCCGCCGCAACCGATCGGGATCGTCGCAGACCGGCGCGACGAGGTCGACCATGAAGCGTCGGTACATGTTCGACGTGCCAGGCGACCAGGGCCAGTGCCAGATCGAAATGCGGGGATCGAGAATGGTCGTGCCGCGCGCGAGCTGCGCGTAGGTGGCGTCGTCGATCGTTGCCAGGCGCGGGACGAATGCCGCTGGTCTGAGATCCTGTTGGGCTTCCGGTCGTGCTAGCATGGTCCGCTCGCGGTGGCCGTTGACCATCACGCCGTCGCGGGTCGTTTCGAGGGCGCAGCAGGAGGTGAACGCGATGTTCAGGCGGCCAGCGAGATGAACCTGGACATGCATGGAGGCGAAGTTTGACAGCAAGGTATCGTCGGAATCGACGAACACGACAAACTCGCCCCGGGCCGCCTCCAAGCCGCGCAGCGCGCCGCCGAGTGGTCCGAGGTTGGTTTGCGAGTGGATGACCGTGAAGCGAGGGTCGTCGCCGACGGTCTTCCGGATGACGTCCCGACTTGAATCGGTGGAGGCATTGTCGACGACGATCGCCTCGAAGCGGGGATAGTCCTGGCCCTGGATCGACTGAAGCGTTGCGTCGATGAAGCCCGCATAGTTCCAGTTTCGGACGATGAACGAGACGAGGGGAAGCTTCAGTTCGCCTGGGGCCGCAAGCCGCGTCGATGGAATCCCCCCCAATGTGAATTGCGCCGACGTGTCGCCGGTGAAGGTGGCTGTCACTTGGGTGCCCTGAAAAGTGGTGAGTAGGAAAACGGCGCAATCTAGGGCGAATGAACGCTCGCCGGATTTCCGGCGCTACACTCGGACTTTGGCCCGGCCAGGCATACTCCGTTGGCCGGACTGGAACCATGCATGCTGGATCTCGGAGCCCGCGGATGATGTGGGCCGATGGGGGTTGAAGTGCTGCAGCCGCGGCATGGATGAACTCGCATTGCTGCCATGGGTTCTGTAAGCCGAGAGCGGCACCTCGATGAGGAGGCTGCCTGCATCTTCATGGGCGAAGGGCAGCGCTACGGTGTCGAAACAGTAGGCGGGCAATATGTTCCGCGGCATGGCAGCGATGAAAGCGTCAATTGTCTTGCGTCGGATCACGTTGGATGTGCCGGGGCTCCAGATCCAGCCCTCGACGTCGGCCGGCACTCGGATGGCCGTCGTGGGCGGTTCGTCGGCTGTTTCCTTCGCGATCGGGATTCTCGGCCAGGACTCGGTCATGGTGAGGCGAATATGCGGGATGCCGGATGCAATGACGGCGCCGTCGGTGCCAATCTGGATGGCTTCGCTGCTCGATACGCCGAGTTCGCCGCCGAGCGCCAGATGGGCGCGAACGTGATGGCTGACGAAATTCGGAAAAAGCACATCATCGGCATCGAGAATGCAAATGAAGTCTCCAGCGACTTGATGCTGGGTGAAGACGTGATGCGCCGCGCCAAGCTGGCCCAGATTGTCGGGCAGACTGATGAAGCGGACCTCGGGATGGCTCGCGCTGAAAGCTTCCATCAGATCAGCGCTGCCATCGTCCGAAGCATTGTCGAGCGTGATGATTTCCAGCGCTGGATAATCTTGCGCTGCCGCCGAATCGAGGGCGGTCTGCAGATAGGAGACGTAGTTCCAGTTGATCAGGATGATCGAGACGAGCGGCAGCTTCGTGCCGCCGCTCACCCCGTAGCGCGAACGCCACTCGGCCTCGTTCATGCAAGCGTGCGCTTCGCGGCCAGTGCGAGGGCGATGTAGCTCCAGCCCGTGAAGATCAGCGAGATGCCAGCCAGCGTGCCGGGGACCCAGAGGCCCGAGGTCGGATACTGCGCGAGGATGAAGAAGCCGGCGAGGAAGGCGATGATGCCCGCTGCCAGGATCCAGCCCCAGCCGTCGAGCGGCTTGATGCGGAAGGAGAGGGCGATCTGGAAGATGCCCTTGGCGAGGAACACGGAGGCAATCACCAGCGTCAGCGCGAAGCTGCCGAAGACGGGCGACATATAGATCGCGATGCCGCCAATCAGCATGACGAGGCCGACGATCAGCTGCCAGAGGAAGCCGCCCCAACCCTGGATGCTGAAGGCCTGGAAGATCTGGAAGATGCCGGCGATCGCCAGCACGACGGCCAGGAACACGGTGACCGTGACGCTGGAGACCAGCGGCATGGCGATGGCGCAGATACCGCCAATCAGAAAGACGATGCCGAGAAAGAGGAACCAACCCCATTTCTCCCGCACGGCCGTGGAAAAGCTCTTATTGGCTGCCAGATCTGCGGGCATCTCTTGTCCTCCCCTTGGACCATCCTGTTGCCATGATTGCGACTCGCGAGAATCGTGCAACCAGCGTCGCAAATATAGCGTGACCGCCATCAATCAGCTAGGACATGCCTTTCTCTCTCCGCTGCACGGACGACATGTCTTCTTCTGAACTTCTTGTCGACGGTCCCGCCGTCATTCTCGTTGAGCCCCAGCTGGGCGAAAACATCGGCACGGCCGCCCGCGCCATGGCGAATTTCGGCCTGCGCGACCTCCGCATCGTCAATCCGCGCGACGGCTGGCCGAGTGAAAGCGCCCGCCGCGCCGCCAGCCGGGCCGATCACGTCTTCGACCGCATTCGTCTGTTCGGCAGCGTCGAGGAGGCGGTGGCCGATCTCGGCTATCTGGTGGCGACGACGGCACGCTCGCGCGAACTGGCAAAGCCGGTGCGCGGTCCTGCCTCCGCCGCCGGCATTATGCGCGGCCACATGACGGCGGGCGTGAAGACAGGCGTGCTGTTCGGGCGCGAGCGGATCGGCCTCACCAACGAGGAAATCTCGCTCGCCGACGAGATCGTCACCTTGCCGATCGACCCGCAATTCGCGTCCCTCAATATCGCCCAGGCCGTGCTGATCGTCGCCTATGAATGGCGGCGCAGCGGGCTCGAGACGGAGGAGGCGGGCCTCCGCTTCGCGACGCCGAACGACAGCCGCCCGGCGACCAAGCAGGAACTGCTCGGCCTGTTCGAGCATCTCGAGGGCGCGCTCGACGGCGTCACCTTCTTCCGGCCGGTCGAGAAGCGCCCCGTCGTCGTGCAGACCCTGCGCGCCATGCTGCAGCGGGCGCAGTTCACCGAAGCCGATATCCGAACGCTGCGTGGGGTCATCGCGGCGCTGGAGAACCGCCCGACCCGTCCGCGGAAGCGCGCCGACGGTACCGAGACGACCAGCCGCGAGGCAGAGGATTGAGCGCAAGCCTGCTGG
Organism: Kaistia granuli DSM 23481; assembly: GCF_000380505.1. GTDB lineage: Bacteria > Pseudomonadota > Alphaproteobacteria > Rhizobiales > Kaistiaceae > Kaistia > Kaistia granuli. The sequence goes on from NZ_AQYH01000019.1 coordinate 59,039, forward strand.
TCTTCGATTCGGGCATTGGCGGCCTGTCGGTGCTGCGCGAGATCCGGCGTCAATTGCCGTCGGCGGAAATCGCCTATGTCGCCGACGATGCCGCCTTTCCCTATGGCGACTGGGAGGCCGAACCGCTCTCCGATCACATCGTCGCCCTGATGGGCCGGTTGATCGAACGCTTCCAGCCCGACGCGGTGGTGATTGCCTGCAATACGGCGTCGACCCTCGTCCTGCCGCCGCTTCGCGCCCGCCACGCCCTTCCGTTCATCGGCACGGTCCCGGCGATCAAGCCGGCGGCGGAACGCTCAGCGAGCCGTGTCGTCGGCGTGCTGGCGACACCCGGCACGATGAAGCGCGACTACACGCGCGAACTGATCAAGAGTTTCGCTAGGGATTGTCACGTCCGCCTGGTCGGCTCGTCCGAGCTGGCGCCGCTCGCCGAAGCGGTGATGCGCGGCGAGCGGGTCGAAGACGCGGCGATCCGGACCGAAATCGAACCCGCCTTCATCGAGGTGGATGGTAAGCGGACAGATACGATCGTGCTCGCCTGCACGCATTATCCCTTCCTGATCGAGCGGCTGGAGGCGGTGGCGCCATGGCCAGTCGCCTGGGTGGATCCGGCCGAGGCTATCGCCCGCCGCGTACTCTCGGTTCTGTCCCTCGTATCGGAGCCGGCCGGAACCATAGCCTCGTCTGGTCAGGCATTCCTGACCTCCGGCAAGCCCTGGGCGCCGGCGCAGGTCGAGCTGCTCGGCCGTTTCGGGCTCGAAGCGGCGCGGCTGGACTAAGCGCCGCCAAGCCCAGCCGGCCGTGGGAGTTCAGTCCCGGTGCGCGTCCATCAGGATCTCGAATGAGCGCTTGCGATCGGCCGGGTCATAAAAGTCCGTCGTCACGATCAACTCGTCGGCGCCAGTCTGCTCGATGAAGGCCGCGAGCTTCGTACGCACCGTATCCGGGCCGCCGATGATGGCGACGCCGAGATGCGAGCGGACATAGGCCTCTTCCCTTGGCTCCCAGAGTCCTTCCATGCTGTCGACCGGCGGCATAAGCACGGTCGGCTGGCCGCGCACGAGATTGACCAGGCGCTGGTACTGCGTCGTCGCCTGGAACTGTGCCTCCTCGTCGGTTTCCGCGGCAAGGACGGGCAGCCCGACCATCACATAGGGCTTTTCCAGATAGGCGGACGGCTTGAAGAAGTGTCGGTAGGTTTCGAGCGCATCCATCAGGCGCAGCGGCGCGAAATGGCTGGCGAAGGAAAAGGGCAGGCCGAGCAGGCCCGCGAGCTGCGCACTGAAGGTTGATGAGCCGAGCAGCCATACCGGCACGTTGGAGCCCGCACCCGGAACCGCGCGCAGCTTCTGTCCTTCGACGGCCGGCGCCAGCAGGGCGAGGAGTTCCTGCACATTCTGCGGAAAGGCGTTGTCGTCATCGACGAGCTCGCGTCGCAGGGCCCGCATCGTCATCGGGTCGGTGCCCGGCGCGCGACCGAGGCCGAGATCGATCCGTCCCGGATAAAGCGCCTCCAGCGTGCCGAACTGCTCGGCGATCACCAAAGGTGCGTGGTTCGGCAGCATGACGCCGCCGGACCCGACCCGGATGGTCGAAGTCCCACCGGCCAGGTAGCCGATCAGAACCGATGTCGCCGAACTGGCGATTCCCGGCATGTTGTGATGCTCGGCGACCCAGAAGCGGTTGTAGCCGAGCTTCTCGACATGGCGGGCGAGGTCGAGCGAATTGGCGAGGGCGCCGGCGACGGTGCCGTTCTGGCGAACCGGGGCGAGGTCGAGAACGGAGAGCGGGATGGCGGGGTTCTGGGGCATGAAACGATCCGGTGGGGGAAGGGTCTCGACTATGTGGGAAGCCGGCCGTCGCTCGGAAAGATCGTGGCACCGATTTTTGTATGGAGTGATACAGTATGGAGGTCGCTGTTCTCGGGCTCGTCGCGAGGCTAGAAGCACGAAAGCCATGACAGGGAGCGCGCAATGATCGGTTGGGGCATTCTGGGGACGGGGTTCATCTCCGACACGGTCGCGGCGGCCATCGTCAAGAGCCCCGGCTCGCGCATCGCCGCCGTCGCCGGGCGAGATATCGGCCGCACGGAGGCATTTCGTGCCCGCTTCGAGGGCGATCGCGCCTATGCCGATCATGCGGATCTGTTTGCCGATCCGGCCGTCGACGTCGTCTATGTCGGCCTGCCGAACCATCTGCACCACCGCTTCGTTGGCGAGGCGGCGGCTGCTGGCAAGGCGATCCTTAGCGAGAAGTCGCTTTCCGTCGACATGGCGAAGAGCCAGGCGCTGGTCGAGGCGGTGGCCGCCAGCGACGTCTTCTTCGTCGAGGGTCTGATGTATCTAGCCCATCCGCTGATTGCCCGTTTCGTCGAGATCTTGCGCGACCGTCGTCTTGGCACGGTGAAGTCGATCCATGCGAGTTACGCCGCCGATATCTGGCAGGTGGTCAATCCCGAAGGGCGCGGCACGCTGTACAATCTCGGCTGCTATCCAGTGTCGCTACTGCAGCTCGCGGTGCAGACGGTGGCGGGCGAAGGGGCGTTTCGCGATCGCAGCCAGACCGGTACCGGCACGATCTCGCCGCATGACGGCAATGTCAGCGAAGCGGCGCTCGCCGTGCGCTTCGGCTGCGGCATCCTCGCGACCGTCCAGGCCGCCGAGACCTATGGCATGCTTCCGGACTTCACTGTCGTCGGCGACAAGGGAAGCCTGCGCTTTCTCGACAATCCCTGGCTGCCTGAGGCGGGCGCCAGCCGGCTGCTGTTCACCGGCTTTGACGGCACCCGCGAAGAGATCGTCGTCGAAAGCGACGCGGATGCCTTCCTGCACCAGGTCCGCATGGTCGAGCGCAGCCTGGCCGCTGGCCTCGGGCAAGCCAAGCGCCCCTCGCCGCGTCCAGCCGATTCGATCGAGATCATGGAAATGCTGACCGATTGGGAGGCGGATATCCGCCGGCCCTGAATGCGGGCGTGCTCGAGGCGTAAAAGTCTCCTAGTCTGCCGCAACGTCATTCGGGCCCGCTGTCGGGCGCCTGTGGCCGGATCAGGAGATCAGAATGGACTTCAAGCTCGCGGACAAGACGGCGCTGGTGACCGGTTCGACCGGCGGTATCGGACTGGCGATCGCCAGGACGCTGGCGGAAGAGGGCGCCGCTGTCACCGTCACGGGACGATCGGCGGAAAAGGTCGCGGCGGTGGTGCGCGAGATCGGCGCGGCGCGCGGCATCGTCGCCGATCCGGCGACGGCCGAGGGCGCCGCGATCCTCCTGCGCGAGCAGCCGGCTGTCGATATTCTCGTCAACAATCTCGGCATCTATGAAGTGAAGCCGTTCGTCGAGATCACAGACGCCGACTGGCTGCATTACTTCGACGTCAACGTGCTGAGCGGCATCCGGCTGGCGCGCCACTATTTCCCGGCCATGCTGGAGCGCAACTGGGGGCGCATCATCTTCATCTCCAGCGAATCCTCGCTGCAGGTGCCGCCCGACATGATTCACTACGGCATGACCAAGACGGCGCAGCTCTCGGTGGCGCGCGGTCTCGCCGAGCTGACCAAGGGCACGGCGGTGACGGTTAATTCGGTCATGCCGGGACCGACTCGCTCGGCCGGTATCGGCGATTTCCTGCGTTCGGTGTTCCCGGATAACACCGGCAGCGAGACCGAACTGGAAAAGGAATTCTTCCGGCTCTATCGTTCGTCGTCGCTCCTGCAGCGGATGATCGATCCGAAGGAGATCGCGGCGCTGGTCGCCTATGTCGCGAGCCCGCTGGGTGCCGCCACCAATGGGGCGGCGCTGCGGGTCGAGGGCGGGTTGTTGATGTCGCTTGCTTGAGGCGGTGAACCGGCTCCGGCATTTGACTCGCCCGGGCTTCTCCTCTACATCCCGGCCCATCGAGCGGGTCCATTCGGGCCGGCGCGGTATTTCACGCACCCGCGGAAACGTTCTTCGTTTCCTGTCGGCCGGCCTTAGAACCGGCAGAGGAGGGCACGTGTCCCTGTAACTCGTATCCAAGGGATATGCGATGTCGAAGCGTGCTTCGTCCAAACACAAGATTGACCGTCGTCTTGGTGAAAACCTCTGGGGTCGTCCCAAGTCCCCGGTCAACAAGCGCGAATACGGCCCCGGCCAGCATGGCCAGCGTCGTAAGGGCAAGGTTTCCGACTACGGTACCCAGCTCCGCGCCAAGCAGAAGCTCAAGGGCTACTACGGCAACATCTCCGAGAAGCAGTTCCGGAAGATCTATGCCGATGCGACCCGTCGCAAGGGCGATTCGTCGGAGAACCTGATCGGTCTCCTCGAGACCCGTCTGGACGCGATCGTTTATCGCGCCAAGTTCGTTCCGACCGTTTTCGCCGCGCGCCAGTTCATTTCTCACGGCCACATCAAGGTCAATGGCCGCCGCGTCAACATTCCGTCCTTCCAGGCGAAGGTCGGCGATGTGATCGAGGTCAAGGAAGCTTCGCGTCAGCTGACGATCGTCCTCGAGGCGACCCAGCTCGCAGAGCGCGATGTGCCGGACTACATCGAAGTCGATCATCACAAGATGACCGCCAAGTTCTCGCGCGTGCCGGCTCTGGCCGACGTGCCGTATCCGGTTCACATGGAACCGAACCTGGTCGTCGAATTCTATTCGCGCTGATCCGTCAGCGTCGTTCGAATTCTGGAAAAGGCCGCCTTCGGGCGGCCTTTTCTTTTCTTGGAGCGATCGCCCGGCATTTACGCTCTTCGAAACCACCGAGCTCCGGCGTATCAAGGATGCCGATCGAGCACGGGGGATGGCATGGCCGAGGTTGCGAGCAGGACGGGACGGGCCACCGACGTCGTCGGACTGGCCGCGATTGCCACGACGATCATCGGCTGGGCGTCGGCCTTCGCGGCCATCCGCGTCGGCCTGACGGCGCTGACGCCGGTCGAACTCGCCGCCGCGCGTTATCTCACCGCCGCGGTTCCCGCCGGGCTCTACCTCGCCATTGTCCGGCCGCCGCTGCCGTCCCGGCGCGATTTTGTCCGGCTTGTCGTCATCGGCGTGCTGTTCATCTCGGCCTATGCGGTGCTGCTCAATACCGGCGAGCAGACGATCGCCGCCGGGCCCGCTTCCTTCATCATCCAGGTCAACCCGATCCTCGTCGCGCTGATCGCCATGCCGATGCTCGGCGAGCGCTTCGGCCTCTATGGTTGGCTCGGCACGCTGGTTTCGTTCCTCGGCGTCGGGCTGATCGCCTATGGCAGCGGCGACGGGCTCGGGCTCAATGTCGGCGCGCTGCTGATTCTCGGCGCCGCGTTCTGCACCTCGATCTCGACCATCCTGCAGAAGCCGTTGCTCGGCCGCATGCCGCCGCTGGTGGTGACCGCCTGGGTACTGCTGCTTGGTAGCCTTCCGTTAACCCCGGCGATTCCCGAAACGATCGCGGCGCTGCGGATCGCTCCCGCCACCGTGCTGTGGTCGATCGTCTATCTCGCCATCCTGCCGACCATCATCGGCTACTTGACCTGGGCGATCGCGCTGAAGCGCTTCCCGGCTTCGATGGCGTCCAACTTCCTCTATTGCATCGCGCCGACGGCGACGCTGATCGGCTATCTCTGGCTCGGCGAGATCCCCGCGCTGCTCAGCCTGCTGGGCGGCGCGCTGGCGATCGGCGGCGTGCTGATCGTCAATCTGACCCGCCGCCGATAGTTCGGTCTCAGGACGCGGCGAGGCGGCGGCCATATTCCGCCTCGATCCCCTCGAACAGGCTCCAGAACGAGGGCGGCGTCCGCCCTGCCAGCTTGTCCGACAGAATGGCGAGGTGGGTGTGCCAGCCGCCGGCGGTATTGGCCATTTCGCCTTGCGGCAGGCGGCGGTGGGTCAGCGTCAGCCGCACCTTGTCGCCTTCCGGCTCCAGTTCGAACGTCACCTCGGACGGCGCCTCCGCCTCGGCGCTCCAGGTGAAGGAGAGCAGGCGCGGCGGCTCCGCGCGCAGCACCGTGTGCCGGCTGGTGGCGCCGTTCTCCATGGCCCTGAAGCGCTCCGGCGTCGGCACGACGTTGGGCGACAGGGAGGCGTGATGGAAGGTCAGGTCGAAGCGGGCACCGGCGCGGGGCTCCATCGCGCCGCTTGCCAGCCACCGGCCGCGCTTGTCGGAATCGACCAGGAAGCTCCACACCCGCTCGATCGGGCCCGGCAGCAGGCGCTCGAAGCGGATTGTGCCAGGGGCGATGACCGTGCCGTAATCGCTCATGATGGCTGTTTCTCCTGCGGGGCCTCGAAGATCTGTATGAGGTTGCCGCAGCCATCCTCGAAGAGGGCGATGGCGGGGCCCGACGCCGGTCGGAAGGGCTCGGAGCGGAAGCGAACGCCGTTGGCCGTCAGCTTGGCATGCTCCGCGTTGATGTCGTCCACGGCGAACGCGGCAGCCGGGATGCCCATCGAGAACAGCGCCTTCTGGTAGACGCGCGCCGGTTCGAAGCCCATCGGCTCCAGCAGGAGCTCGGTTCCCTCCGGCTTGGCCGATGAAACCACTGTCAGCCAGCGGGCGCCGCCGATCGGAAAGTCGTGCTTGAGCCGGAAACCGAGGGCGTCGGTGTAGAAGGCGAGGGCCTTGGCCTGGTCGTCGACCAATACACTGGTCAGAGCGATGTGCAGCGTCATGACTTCTCCTCCGTTGCGGGCAGGGTCGGATCCGGCGCCGCTTGCAGCAGCGCCTCGAGGGTATCGAGGCGGCGGCTCCAGAACCGCGCGTAGAAAGCGAGCCATTCCTCGATCGCGGCGAGCGGCTCCGACTCGATGCGGCAGACATGGGCCCGGCCTTCGATGCGGCGGCGGACAAGGCCGGCGCTTTCGAGCACGCGGACATGCTTCGAGGCAGCGGCGAACGACATGGCGAACGGCCGGGCGAGGTCGCCGATCTTCTGTTCGTCCTCGGTCAGCGCCTTGAGCATGGCGCGCCGGGTCGGGTCGGACAGGGCGTGGAACAGGCGATCGAGCTGGGCGGGTTCTTGGTAAACCATATGGTTTAATAGCGCCCGCGAACGGGGTGGTCAACCATCCGGTTCAACGTTGCCGCCCGCCGATGGCATCGAGCCGTCATTCCTCGTTGCGCCCGTTCGCGCATCCGGGCACAAGGGAGCCGAATTCAAGGAGTTTCCGATGTCCGATGTGATCGAGCGCGACGCCGAACTGGCGGATGCAGATCTGGCCGACGACGCCTGCCATCCGATGTTCCGCAAGGGACCGGACACGGTCGAGTTCGGCAAGCTGCGCAAGCGGCTGATCCGTCAGGTCCGGCAGGCGCTCGACGATTTCGCCATGGTGCGGCCGGGCGACCGCTGGCTCGTGTGTCTGTCGGGCGGCAAGGATTCCTATACGCTGCTGGCGCTGCTGCTCGATCTGAAATGGCGTGGCGTGCTGCCGGTCGACCTGCTCGCCTGCAATCTCGACCAGGCCCAGCCGGGCTTCCCGGCCGATATCCTGCCGCGCTACCTGACCGAGCTCGGCGTGCCGCACAGGATCGAGCGGCAGGATACCTATTCGATCGTCACTTCGAAGATCCCGGCCGGCAAGACCTATTGCGCGCTGTGCTCGCGGCTTCGTCGCGGCCATCTCTATCGCGTCGCGCGTGAGGAGGGGTGCCAGGCGGTCGTGCTCGGCCATCACCGCGAGGACATCCTCGAGACCTTCTTCCTCAACCTTTTCCATGGCGGCAAGCTCGCCACCATGCCGCCGAAGCTCCTGAACGAGGATGGCGAGACACTGGTGCTGCGGCCGCTCGCCTATGCGGCGGAGGACGACATCGCCCGTTTCTCGACGGCGCTGCAGTTCCCGATCATTCCCTGCGACCTCTGCGGCTCGCAGGAGGGCCTGCAACGCAATGTCATCAAGCAGATGCTGGCCGACTGGGAGATGAAGACGCCCGGACGCAAGGAGACGATGCTCAGGGCGCTCGGCAAAACCAACCCGTCGCACCTGCTGGATCGAACCCTGTTCGATTTCGAGAGCCTGGTCGGCAAGCGCGCCGAACCGGCCGCGGACCAGCCATAGAAAAAGCGGCCCGCTTGCGCGGGCCACCTCCGGTTCCGAACCGGGTCGGCTATCGCATCACGCAGCGATGCTGCAATCCGTCATTGCCGGTGAAGGTGCCGGTGCGCGGATTGAACGTGCGGTAGCGGTTCGAGCAATACGCGACGTAGTCGTCGCCGCCGTAATAGGCCGGGGCGTCGTAATAGCGTTGCTGGTTCGCCGAATTGGCGATCATGGCGCCCGCGGCGAGGCCAATAATGCCGGCAGCGGCCGCGCCGCCCCAATTATTGTTGTCGTTGTAGTAATAGCCGCCGCGATTGTGCCAGCGATTGCCGTGGCGCCAGCGCCAGTCATTGCCGCCACGCCAGTTGCGATTGCCGTTCCAGTTGCCACGGCGCCCGTTCCAGTTGTCCGCGACCTGATAAGAACCATCGCTGCGAACACCGGATTCAGCCGCCTGGGCCGGGGCTCCAAACGTGACGAAGGATGTCGCGACGACAGCAACGGCGAGGCCAGCCTTCAGAAGATTCTTGAACTGCGTCAACATCGTTCTACTCCTTTGCGAAGAGCGATGATTTATGCCGCCTTCGGCAACGCCAAAGGTCAAATCGATCGACAATTTCGCTCTGATGGATACGTAACGATACGGAAGCGAGTTGGTTCCGGGCAGCGCTGAAATCTCCCCGCGCTAGCGTTCCACTGAAGGCTACCAGCGATCCTTCAAAGAAAAGGCGAGGGGATGGCTCGGGGGCTCGTGCACGCGCAAAAAAAGCGAGCGCGAAACGGGTTCGCGCTCGCTTGGATCGGAGTAGGCTCGCGATCAGGCCGACTGAGCGACCGTGATGCCCTTTTCCGTCAGATAGGGCTGCAGCTCGTTCGACTGGAACATCTCGCGGACGATGTCGCAGCCGCCGACGAACTCACCCTTGACGTAGAGCTGCGGAATCGTCGGCCAGTTGGAGAAATCCTTGATGCCCTGACGAATATCGGCGTCGGCGAGCACGTTGATGCCCTTGTATTCGACACCGAGGAAATCGAGGATCTGCACGACCTGGCCGGAGAACCCGCACTGGGGGAAAGCCGGCGTGCCCTTCAGGAAGAGCACCACGTCGTTCGAACTGACCTCGTTCTGAATGAAGGCCTGAATATCGCTCATCTCAAACTTCCTTTTCTCGGCCCAGGCCGATCTCAGTCGGGCGCGCTCGTCTGCAGGGCGAGAGCGTGGAGGGTTCCGCCCATGTTTCCCTTGAGCGCAGCGTAGATCATCTGGTGCTGCTGCACGCGGTTCTTGCCGCGAAAAGACTCCGACACAACTTCGGCAGCATAATGGTCCCCGTCGCCCGCGAGATCGCGGATGGTGACCGTTGCGTCCGGAAGAGCCTCCTTGATCAGAGCCTCAATGTCGCGTGCGTCCATCGCCATAGAATGTACCCCTCAGCCAGAAACCCAGACCCGTCGGCAAATCAGTCGCTGACGGCCATGAATTCAGGGAACCAATTCTCGTGGCCCTGCTTCAGCTTTGCAACAGATATGGTGGCGACCCGCGCCACATCCAACACTTCACCACCGACCGTGCCGAGGACCTTGGCCTCGACGCCCGCTTCGGCCGCCGCCGCCGTGACGGCGTCGAGCAGGGCAGGTGACACGGTGACGACGTAGCGCGCCTGATCCTCGCCGAACAGGAAGCCGTGCGGAGTGGCGGCGCTCTGCGGCACGGTGACCGAGGCGCCCAGTCCGCGCGCCATCGCCATTTCGGCCAGCGCGGTGAGGAGACCGCCATCGGAGATGTCGTGGCAGGCGGTGACGAGACGGTTGCGGATGATGCCGCGGACAAAATCGCCGACGCGGCGCTCCTCGGCCAGGTCGACCGGCGGCGGCGTGCCTTCCTCGCGGCCGAGGATCTCGCGCAGATAGATCGACTGGCCGAGATGGTGACCGTCGCGGCCGATCTGGACGATGACGTCGCCTTCGTTCTTGAAGGCAACGGTCGCCATCACGTCGATGTCGGGCAGCAGGCCGACACCGCCAATGGCCGGGGTCGGCAGGATGCCGACGCCGTTGGTCTCGTTGTAGAGCGAGACGTTGCCGGAGACGATCGGGAAGTCGAGCGCGCGGCAGGCGGCGCCGATGCCTTCGATGGCGCCGACAAGCTGGCCCATGATCTCGGGCTTTTCCGGATTGCCGAAATTGAGATTGTCGGTCGCAGCCAGCGGCTCGGCGCCGACCGCGGTCAGGTTGCGCCAGCATTCGGCGATCGCCTGCTTGCCGCCCTCGAACGGATCCGCCTCGCAGTAGCGCGGCGAGACGTCGAGCGTGAAGGCGAGGCCCTTCTTGTCGTGGCCCTCGACGCGGATCACGGCGGCGTCGCCGCCGGGCTTCTGCGCCGTATTGCCCTGGATCAGATGGTCATACTGCTCCCAGACCCAGCGGCGCGAGGCCATGTCGGGCGAGGAAACCAGCTTGAGCAGAGCCTCGGCATAGCTATTGGGCTCGGCGACGTCCTCGGCCTTCAGAACGGCCGGCACGGGCCGGCGCACGAACGGACGGTCATATTCCGGCGCCTGGTCGCCCAGATCCTTGATCGGCAGGTCGGCGACGACTTCGCCCTTGTGCAGGATGCGGAAGCGCAGGTCGTCCGTGGTCCAGCCGACGATGGCGAAGTCGAGGCCCCATTTGTGGAAGATCGCCTCGGCTTCCTTCTCCTGCTCGGGGCGCAGCACCATCAGCATGCGCTCCTGGCTCTCCGAGAGCATCATCTCGTAGGCCGTCATGTTGGCTTCGCGGCAGGGCACCTTGTCGAGGTCCAACTCGATGCCGAGGTCGCCCTTGGCGCCCATCTCGACGGCCGAGCAGGTGAGGCCGGCGGCGCCCATGTCCTGGATCGCGATGACGGCGCCGGTCTTCATCAGCTCGAGGCAGGCTTCCAGCAGCAGCTTCTCGCCGAAGGGGTCGCCGACCTGCACGGTCGGGCGCTTCTCTTCGATCGATTCGTCGAATTCGGCCGACGCCATGGTGGCCCCGCCGACGCCGTCACGGCCGGTCTTCGAGCCGAGATAGACGACGGGCAGGCCGACGCCTTCGGCCTTCGAATAGAAGATCTTGTCCGCATCGGCGAGGCCGGCGGCAAACGCATTGACGAGGATGTTGCCGTTGTAGCGCTCGTGGAAGTTCACCTCGCCGCCGACCGTCGGCACGCCGAAGGAATTGCCGTAGCCGCCGACGCCGGAGACCACGCCGGAGACGAGATGGCGGGTCTTGGGATGGTCGGGCGAACCGAAGCGCAGCGCGTTCATCGCCGCGACCGGGCGGGCGCCCATGGTGAAGACGTCGCGCAGGATGCCGCCGACACCCGTCGCCGCGCCCTGGTAGGGCTCGATGAAGGACGGGTGGTTGTGGCTCTCCATCTTGAAGATGATCGCCTGGCCGTCGTCGATGTCGACCACGCCGGCGTTTTCGCCGGGGCCGCAGATGACGCGCGGGCCGGTGGTCGGCAGCGTGCGCAGCCACTTCTTCGAGGACTTGTACGAGCAGTGCTCGTTCCACATCGCCGAGAAGATGCCGAGCTCGGTCAATGTCGGCACGCGGCCGATCAGGTCAAGGATGCGCTGATACTCGTCGGGCTTGAGGCCATGGCTGGCGACGAGTTCGGGCGTGATCGGCGTATCATTCTGGAGCACGGAAAACCTCGGGCGGATGTTTCGACGATGCGATAGAGCGCGGCGTCGCGTGTGTAAATGGCGGGGGCGAATTTGCGGAGGCGGCGGAAGCGGGCAGGGCGCGGTACGGGGCCGCGCCGAGGTTCGCGCGTGATTTGGCGCGTGACTTGAAGTCGATTTCCGCCGAGGCTCGTGGCGGGCAAATCGGGGAAATCCAATGCGGTTCAATCACGTCGCCAACCGTCTCGACGCGAAGCATTTCGAGACGATCGTCGATCTGTTCATCCAGCAGCTCGGCTTCGTCGAGCTCCGGCGAACCGAGGGCGTGATCTGGATGCGCCAGCCCGGCGCGAACATCGACCTGCAGTTCTGCCAGAGCGTCGAGACCCGTCGCGACGAGGACAAGCGCCGCTCCCAGGTGTCCTTCCTGAGCGAAACGCCGCGACAGGCGCTCGAGGACCTGGCCGCATGGCTGCGCCAGCGTGGCCTCGAGGCGAATGTCGGAGCCTATTCGGACCGGGAGTTTTATCTCGATGTCCCCGAAGCTTTGGTCGATTTCGTCATCGAGGCGATGCGCCCCGAGCTGGCCGATTACCCCGTCACGGTCTGAGCGCGTCGGCTCAGGCTGCGAGCAGGCTCTCGAACAGCGGCCGGCCGTCGAGGCCGCCATTGAGCGGCTCGATCAGATTTTCCGGATGCGGCATCATGCCGAGGATGTTGCGCTTCTCCGACAGGATGCCAGCAATGTCGTCGACCGAGCCGTTCGGGTTGCCGACATAGCGGAAGGCGATGCGGTCCTCGTCCTGCAGGCGCTTCAGCGTCTCGTCATCGGTGCGGTAATTGCCGTCGCCATGGGCCACCGGCGAACGGATGACCTCGCCCTTGGCGTAGCCGCGGGTGAACCGGCTGTCGGTCGTCTCGACGCGGAGGTCGACTTCCTTGCAGATGAACTTGAGGCCTGCATTGCGCATCAGCACGCCCGGCAGCAGCCCCGCCTCGCACAGGATCTGGAAGCCGTTGCAGACGCCGAGCACGGCGACGCCGCGCTCCGCCTCGCGGGCGATCGCGGCCATGATCGGCTCGCGCGCCGCGATGGCGCCGGAGCGCAGGTAGTCGCCATAGGAGAAGCCGCCGGGGATGACGATCAGGTCGACCTTGGGCAGGTCATGATCGCCATGCCAGACGGTGGCGGGCCGGTGGCCGGTGATCTTCTCGATCGCGGCGACCATGTCGCGTTCGCGATTGGAGCCGGGGAAAACGACGACGGCGGATTTCATCGGTGGTGTCCCTCGTAGCTCAGTCGACGATCTCGACCCGATAATTCTCGATGACCGTATTGGCCAGCAGCTTGGCGGCCATGGCCTCGAGCTCCGTCTTCGCCTTGGCGGCATCGGTCGATTCGACCTCGATGTCGAACACCTTGCCCTGGCGGACGCTGCCGATGCCGGCAAAGCCGAGCGCGCCGAGCGCGCCTTCGATGGCTTTGCCCTGGGGATCCAGAACGCCGTTCTTCAAGGTGACGGTGACGCGGGCCTTCATCGGGTACTCCAGTCGGATGGTTCCAGAAATGCAAACGGCCGCCTCGCGGCGGCCGTTGCCATGAACGGGTGGTTACTGAACGAGAACAGGCCCGCCGCCCTGCGGCCGTTCCTGCTCTTCGGTCAGGATGCCGAGCCGGCGCGCGACTTCCTGGTAGGCCTCGACGAGGCCGCCCATGTCGCGGCGGAAGCGGTCCTTGTCCAGCTTGTTCTGGGTCTGCACGTCCCAGAGCCGGCACGAATCCGGCGAGATCTCGTCGGCGACGACGATCCGCATCATGTCGGCTTCCCAGAGGCGGCCGCACTCGATCTTGAAGTCGACGAGCTGGATGCCGGCGCCGAGGAACAGGCCGGAGAGGAAGTCGTTGACACGGATGGCGAGCGCCATGATGTCGTCGATCTCCTGCGGGGTCGCCCAGCCGAAGGCGGTGATGTGCTCTTCCGAGACCATCGGGTCGTCGAGCGCGTCTGCCTTGTAGTAGAACTCGATGATCGAGCGCGGCAGGACCGTGCCCTCTTCGAGGCCAAGGCGCTTGGCCAGCGAGCCGGCCGCGACGTTGCGGACGACGATCTCGAGCGGGATGATCTCGACTTCGCGGATCAGCTGCTCGCGCATGTTCAACCGACGGATGAAGTGCGTCGGGATGCCCATCCGGTTCAGATGCGTGAAAATGTGCTCGGAAATGCGGTTGTTCAACACGCCCTTTCCGTCAACAACCTCATGCTTCTTATTGTTGAAGGCAGTCGCATCGTCTTTGAAGAACTGGATCAGCGTCCCGGGCTCCGGTCCTTCGAAAAGGATCTTGCCCTTGCCTTCATAGATGCGCCGACGACGGTTCATGGGCACATACCGTGGTTTGAGGAAATCCATACAGCCGGGGTTCCAATGTCAGGGATTCGCCGCGGCGAAGCTTTGCCAACCGACTCTGCGAGGTCGTTTGCGCGGCGTGAACCTACTCGATCACTCGCCAATTCACAATGATGGATAAATGCGACGCTTTGGGCGACCCAAAGCACGCATTCCGCGTTTCCCTTTCGGTGCTTCCGTTGATTTGGGGTGGTGACGACGATATGCAAGGCCCATATCATGGTCCTCGCTAACATGTTGATGAGTGGAGATACTCCGTATGACGACGTTCGATCAGCGCAAGGACGCCTTCGAGAACCGCTTCGCCCTGGATGAGGCGCTGCGCTTCAAGGCCGTGGCACGGCGCAACAAGCAGCTGGGCCTGTGGGCCGCGGCGCTTCTCGGCAAGTCCGGGGCGGACGCCGAGTCCTATGCATCGGAGGTTGTCGCCGCTGATTTCGAGGAAGCCGGCGATGAGGACGTGTTCCGCAAGATCCGCAAGGATTTCGACGCGGCCGGCGTCAAGCAGTCGGACCATGAGATCCGCCGCACGATGGACGAGCTGCTCGCCGTCGCCGTCGAACAGGTCAAGTCCGAGGGCTAAACCCTCAGCCCCTCGGAGCACCGAATATGCATCTTCCGTCCCTTGTTTCGGTGCTCCGTTCGCGCGGCACATGCCTCACCGCGTGGATTGCCACGCCGGAGCCGCTGCTCGCCGAGAATGCGGCGCGCGTCGGCTTCGATTGCGTCACGCTCGACATGCAGCATGGCCTGCATGACCCCGTCAGCATCATGCGCGGCATCGGCGCCGTGGCGCTTGGCGGGGTTCCCGCCATCGTCCGCATTCCCGTCGGTGATTTCGCCATGGCGAGCCGCGCGCTCGACAAGGGCGCCAGCGCCATCATCGCGCCGATGATCAACTCGGCCGAGGATGCGCGCGCCTTCGCCATGGCCACCAAATACCCGCCGATCGGCGAGCGCAGCTGGGGGCCGGTGCGCGCCATGCAACTCGCCGGCGCGGCCGATGGCGGCGCCTATCTGCGCTCCGCCAACGCCGAGACGCTGACCTTCGCCATGATCGAGACACGCGCCGCCGTCGCCGCGCTCGACGAGATCCTGGCGGTGCCGGGCATCGACGCCGTGTTCATCGGCCCCTCGGACCTGTCGATCGCGCTTTCCGACGGCGCCGACGTCAATCCGATGCGGGCCGACAACCAGGCCGCGGCGGCTGACATCCTGGCGCGCGCCCGCAAGGCCGGCAAGCTTGCCGGCATCTTCGCGATCACGGGAGCGCAGGCGAAGCACTACCGAGCGCTTGGTTATGACTTCATCGCTCTCGGGACCGACGGGGCCTACTTCCGTCTTGGCGCTTCTACCATGCTTGCCGAAGCGAGAGCCGAGTAGTTCGGCACTATTTTACAAGTCCAGGTTCCGGCGTACCTTTTTTCGGCAGTGATTCGGCTGATCGGGGAAATTACGCATGCAAAAAGCTGTCGCAGAGTTTATCGGAACCTTCACGCTTGTTCTGTTCGGTTGTGGCGCCGCCGTCATCGCCGGCCCGGCCATCGCCGGTGCCAATACGGTCGGCGTGCTCGGCATCGCCTTCTCGTTCGGCCTGGCGATCGTCGCCATGGCCTACGCCATCGGCCCGATCTCCGGCTGCCACGTTAATCCGGCCGTCAGCCTCGGCGCGCTCGTCGCCGGCCGCATGACTGTCGGCGACTTTATCACCTACGTGATCGCGCAGGTTCTCGGTGCCATCGCCGGCGCGCTTGTCCTCTACCTGATCATGAAGGGCAAGGCCGAGGGCTGGGACGGCGGCATGGGCACCAATGGCTGGGGCCCGGGCTACATGGGCGGATACAATGTCACCTCGGCCTTCATCTTCGAAGTGGTGGCGACGTTCATCTTCCTGGTCGTCATCCTCGGCGTGACGCACAAGCTGGTGCCGCATCACTTCGCGGGCCTCGCCATCGGCCTGACGCTGGCCATGATCCACATCGTCGGCATCAATGTCACCGGCGTGTCGGTCAATCCGGCCCGCAGCCTCGGTCCGGCACTGTTCGCCGGCGGCGCAGCGATTTCGCAGCTTTGGCTGTTCATCGTGGCGCCGTTCATCGGCGCGGCCCTTGCCGGCTTCGTCTACAAGGCCGGCATTCTCTATCACGGCGAGCGCTAGTCGACGCCGGGAGCCACGGGGGCGAGACTGATCCCCTGGATGCAGACATGCAGAAAGCCCGCCCTTCAAGGCGGGCTTTTTGCTGTTCAGGCCTTGGCGAGTTCGGATTCGATCGCCGCGACGACGGACGGATCGTCCGGCTCGGTCTTCGGGGGGAAGCGCGCGGCAACGGCGCCGTCGCGGCCGATCAGGAATTTCTCGAAGTTCCAGCTGATGTCCTGGTCGCCGGCCAGCGCGTCGTAAAGCGGATGCCGGTCGCCGCCGGTCACGGAGATCTTGGCGAACATCGGGAAATCGACGCCATAAGTCAGGCGGCAGAAGTCCTGGATCTCCTCATTCGTGCCCGGCTCCTGGCCCTTGAAGTCGTTGGCCGGGAAGCCGAGAACGGTCAGGCCCTTGTCCCTGTAGGTGCGATAGAGGGCCTCGAGCCCGTCATATTGCGGCGTCAGCCCGCATTTCGAGGCGACGTTGACGACGAGCAGGACGCGGCCGGCATAGTCGCCCAGCGACGCCTGGCTGCCGTCGATGCGGTCGACGGGAATGTCGTAGAGCGGAGAGGGCATGTTCGGACCTCGGTTGTCGGGGCATGAAACAAAACAGGCGCCCTAGAGATAAGGGCGCCTGCCATAAGCTCAAGCTCCGTCTTGCCGAAGCCTACGCCTCGCCGAAGACGCGGCGGAAGATCGTGTCGATCTGCTTGGTGTGGTAGCCGAGGTCGAACTTCTCCTCGATCTCCGCGTCCGTGAGCAGCGCCTTGACGTCGGCGTCGGCCTTCAGCTCGGTCAGGAAGTCGGCACCCTGTTCCCACACCTTCATCGCGTTGCGCTGGACGAGACTATAGGCGTCCTCGCGCGAGGCACCCTTCTGGGTCAGCGCCAGCAGGACGCGCTGCGAGTGAACCAGGCCGCCGAGGCGGTCGAGATTCTTCTGCATGTTCTCCGGATAGACCAGCAGCTTGTCGATGACGTTGGTCAGACGGGCGAGCGCGAAGTCGAGGGTGACCGTCGCGTCCGGGCCGATCATGCGCTCGACCGAGGAGTGCGAGATGTCGCGCTCGTGCCAGAGGGCGACGTTTTCCATCGCCGGCAGCGCCATGCCGCGCACCAGGCGGGCGAGGCCGGTCAGGTTTTCGGTCAGCACCGGGTTGCGCTTGTGCGGCATCGCCGACGAACCCTTCTGGCCGGGGGAGAAATACTCCTCGGCCTCGAGCACTTCGGTGCGCTGTAGATGGCGGATCTCTGTGGCGAGGCGCTCAATCGACGAGGCAACGACGCCGAGCGTGGCGAAATACATGGCGTGGCGGTCGCGCGGGATGACCTGCGTCGAGACCGGCTCCGGTACGAGGCCGAGCTTCTCCGCGACATGTTCCTCGACGCGGGGATCGATGTTGGCGAAGGAGCCGACGGCGCCGGAGATGGCGCAGGTGGCGACTTCGGCGCGGGCAGCGACCAGGCGGGCGCGGCAGCGGTCGAACTCGGCATAGGCCTGGGCCATCTTCATGCCGAAGGTGATAGGCTCGGCATGGATGCCGTGGCTGCGGCCGATGGTGACGGTGTCCTTGTGCTCGAAGGCGCGACGCTTCAGCGCTTCCAGCAGCTTGTCGACATCGGCGATCAGGAGATCGGCGGCGCGCACCAGCTGAACGTTGAAGCAGGTGTCGAGCACGTCGGACGAGGTCATGCCCTGATGCACGAAGCGCGCGTCCTCGCCGACGATCTCGGCGAGATGCGTCAGGAAGGCGATGACGTCATGCTTGGTGACGCGCTCGATCTCATCGATCCGGTCAATGTCGAACGTGGCGGCGCCGCCCTTTTCCCAGACGGTCTTGGCGGCCGATTTCGGCACCGTGCCAATCTCGGCCAGCGCATCGAGCGCATGTGCCTCGATTTCGAACCAGATGCGGAACTTGGTCTCCGGCGACCAGATCGCCGTCATTTCGGGGCGCGAGTAGCGCGGGATCATTGGCGGGCCCTCTCAGTTTTCGCCCCGGGGTCTACCAGAGCGGGCCTGCCCGAACAACCCGATCGCCTGCCTATTCCAGCGGCGGCGGCTGCGGGAGGCGGGGGGCTTCCGGCGGCAGATGAGGCGGGCAGTCGATGCGCGGTTCGACGGTCGCCCCCGAATCGTCCTCGGTCCGGATGGAGCTTTCCTGGCAGCCGGGCGGCGGGGCGGGGGGAGGCTCGACGGTCGGCTGTGGCTTGTCGACATCCTCGATCATCGAAATCGTGCCGGCTTCCCGCTGGGTTGCCTCGCGCGGGGACGATGAACTGGGCATGCCGATGACGAGCAGCAGCAAGGACGCTGTCGCGCTGATGCCCAGTGGCAGTTGCGGCCGGCGTCCCATGGAGCCGTCCTCCGACAAGCCCCCGGCCAAATTAACGGGAGCGGCGGGACGGCGCTTCCAAAAACGCCGCCGCGCCGCTCTTTGTGATCAGGGCAACGGCGCGGTGACGGCGAGATAGCGTCCGTCCGGGCCTTCGAAACCGCGCGTCAGCACCATGACGAGAACGACGAGCGTCGCCGGCTGGCCGAAACGCTGGTGAATGACGACATCGTTGATGCGGTAGTCGAGCGCCGTGCCACGGCTGGCGGGGAGGGCCTCGTCCTCATGCAGGACCGTGGTGCCGTCCTCGGTCTTCAGCAGGAGGCGGAAGCCCTGCGTCTTGTAGCTCGGATCGTCATTGCCGGGGGCGGCGAGCGGAATGGTTTCCAGCTCCACCGTCAGGTCCGGCCCTGCCAGCTGCTGGGGCGCATGGCGCTTGAACACGATCCTGTAGGGATCGCGGCCGCTCTCGGTGATCGGATTGGAGGCGAGCAGGGTTCCCGGCTGGTCGATCGACTTCAGCAGCGGCGCCGCCTGTGCAGCGGCTGCCTGCCGCGCCGCGGCGAGGGTCTTGGTCTCGTCGTCGAGGCGGATTCGGATCGGCGTGCCGTCGACCCAGCTGTCCTTCTTCGTGTCGATGACGAAGAGATTGGCATAGGGAAAGCCGGAGCCGTCCTGGATGCCGAACTCCTCGAAGGCGAAGCGGCCGCCATCTTCCGAGAAGCCGAGGATGGCGCGCTCGGCAAAGTCGCCGGCGATCGCCGGCGCGGCGGCGAACATGGCGGCAGCCGAAAGCGAGACGGCGAGGACGAAGCTGCGCATGGACTGGGCTTTCCTGTTGGGAGGATGAGGACGGACGCCGGGCGGCGTCAGGCGGCCGAGGCCTCGCGGATGGCGGCGATGTTCGCGGCATAGGCGGCGGCGCTGCCGCCCTTGAAGACGGAGGAACCGGCGACCAGCACGTCGGCGCCGGCACGCACCAGCGCCGGGGCGGTCGCCGGAGTCACGCCGCCATCGACTTCGATATGAATCGGGCGGTCGCCGATCATCGCCTTGATGCGGGCGACCTTGTCGACCGATTCCGGGATGAAGCTCTGGCCGCCGAAGCCGGGATTGACGCTCATGACGAGGACGAGGTCGACCATGTCGAGTATGTAGGCGATGGCGCTTTCGGGCGTCGACGGGTTGAGCGCGACGCCGGCCTTCTTGCCGAGATGGCGGATGGTCTGCAGCGAGCGGTGCAGATGCGGCCCCGCCTCGGCATGGACGGTGATCAGATCGGCGCCGGCCTCGGCGAACTCGGCCAGATAGGGATCGGCCGGCGTGATCATGAGATGCACGTCGAAAAGCTTGTTCGAAAGCGGCCGCAGCGAGCGCAATACCGGCGGGCCGAACGTGATGTTGGGGACGAAATGGCCGTCCATGATGTCGAGATGGATCCAGTCCGCGCCGGCCGCTTCGACGGCGCGCACCTCGTCGCCGAGACGGGAAAAGTCCGAGGCGAGAATGGATGGCGAGATCAGGAGGGGAGCGGCCATGATACTGCTTTCAGTTTCTGGGACCAGGAAGCCAGGTCCGGGACTGGTTTGTTTCGGCCGTATCACGGCAACCGCAGCTGGGCAATTGCCCGTCCGGCGCGGGACGGGCAAACTTGGCCCGAACACGAGGAAGGAACAGAGCGATTCCCGGCACGAAAGAGATGGAGCGGTTCGACGCGATCGTGCTGGGCGCCGGCATCGTCGGCGTGTCCGCGGCGCTTAACCTGCAGAAGCGAAACCGTACCGTCGCGCTGATCGACAAGCGCGATCCGGGCGAGGCGACGTCCTACGGCAATGCCGGCGTGATCGAGCGCGAAGGCTTCTTCCCGATCGTCTTCCCGCGTCAGTTCGGGGCGCTGTGGAAATATGGCCGCAACAGGGAGACCGAGCTCCATTATAACCGCCGCTTCCTGCCGAAGATCGCGCCCTGGCTGATGCGGCTCAGGGCCAGCTCGTCGCCGCGCGCCATCGAGGACTATGCCGAAGCGATGAACCCGATCCTCGCCCATGCCGCGAGCGAACACGGGGTGCTCGCTGGCAAGGGCAGGGCGGTCGAGTTCTTTCGCGGCACCGGTTGGATCAAGGGCTATCGCAGCATTGCCGGCTTCGAGGCCGATACCAAGGCGCATCTGGCGCTGGCCGAGCGCTTCGGCGTTCGCTACGAGATCCTCGACGGCCATGAGATCACCGACCTCGAGCCCGATCTCGCGCCGGTCTTCGCCCGCGGCGTGTTTTGGCCGGATACGGTGTCGGTATCGAGCCCGGGTGGCGTCACCAAGGCCTATGCCCGCCTGTTCGAGGCGATGGGCGGCACGGTATCGCATGGCGACGCGCTGACGCTGCGCCGCGAGAACGATCTCTGGGTGGTCGACATGGACGGGCGTTCGGCGACGGCGCCGGACGTCGTGGTGGCGCTCGGGCCGTGGGCGATGGATCTCCTGAAGCCGCTCGGCTACCGCTACCCGTTCGCCGTCAAGCGCGGCTACCACCTGCACTTCAAGCCGCGCGGCGACGCGGCGCTGGAGCGGCCGGTGGTCGATGTGGCGCATGGCTATGTGCTGACGCCGATGCGCCAGGGCTACCGGATCACCTCCGGCATCGAGTTCGACGATCGCGATGCGCCGCCGACGCCGGTGCAGATCGGCCGCATCCTGCCGCAGGTGCGGGCGCTGTTCCCGCTCGGCGACCAGATCGAGGCCGAGCCCTGGTTGGGCGCGCGGCCCTGCCTGCCGGATTCGATGCCGATCGTCGGCCCGGCGCCGCGCCATCCGGGCCTCTGGCTGAATTTCGGCCATGGTCATCTCGGCTTCACCCTCGGGCCGGCGACGGGCCGGCTGGTGTCCGAGCTGATCACCCGCGAAATGCCCTTCGTCGATCCCGCCCCGTTCAGCCCGCTGCGTTTTCGGTAGGGGCAGCTCCGCCTGGCCGGGTCCGGGCCGACGCCGTCCTAGTCCCGCGCGTCCGGGACGAGGGCGCCGTCCTGCCAGCGGAAGATGGAAAAGCCCTGCAGCTGGGCGTCGCCCTTGGCGTCGAAGCCGACCGGGCCGAGCACGGTCGGCGTCGCGGTGCCTGAGATCGTCGTGGCAAGCACATCGCCCTGGTCGGAGCCGCTGGCGCGGCGGGCCTCGGCCCAGAGCTGGACGGCTGCATAGGCTGGCAGCACGAAGCCCAGCGGTTCGACCCCGGCCGTCCGCAGCGCCGCGTTGACGCTGTCGGCCGCGCCGCCACGCCGCCAGTCGGTGAAGAAGGTCAGAAGCGTGCCGTCGGCGGCATCGCCGGCCGAGGTCTTGAACTCGCCCGTCGCCAGCGCGTCGCCGCCGACCAGGACAGCTTCCGATCCCTTCGCCCGCAAGGCCTTCAGGATCAGCGCGATGTCGCCGGGGTCGCCGCCGACGAAGACGACGTCGATGGCATCGGCGATCAGCCGGTCGGCGAGGGCGGAATATTCCTTGGCGCCGGGCTCGTAGCTGTCGGCGCGGGCCTCGCGCTTGCCGGCCTCGTTCATCGCCTGTCTGGTCACCTCGGCCAGCGGTTTGCCATAGGGCGAACCGTCATTGAGGATGGCGATCCGTCGCGTGCCGAAGCGCTCCGCCAGGAAAGCGCCGGCCGTGGCGCCTTGGGCATCGTCGCGCGCGGCGAGCCGGAACAGCGTCGGGCCGGGGCGGCTGTCGGTGTAGCGGTTGGCTGTGACGGCCGGGGTGATCGCCACCAACCCCTTGTCGACATAGACGGGAGCCGCGGCCAGCGCCGCCTCGGCGCAGACATGGCCGACCACCAGGGCGTCGCCGCGGCCGATCGCCCGGTTGGCGGCGGCCAGCGCGTTGTCCGGCTTGCAGGCATCGTCCTCGACATCGACGACGATGCGCTCGCCATGGATGCCGCCCGTGGCATTGAGGGCGTCGACGGCCATCTCGACGCCGGCGCGGATCTGCTTGCCGAGCGCCTGGTAGGGGCCGCTCATCGGCCCGACTGCCATGACGCGGATATCGGCGCGGACGGACCCGGCGAAGGTGGTCAGGGAGAGGGCCAGAGCCAGGGATAGGGAAGTGCGGGCGGTGGAAAGTCTGAGCGGCATGGATCGTCCTTCGCGGGGCATGGCGCAATCATGCCCGGCGCCGGACCAAAAGAAAACGCCCGCGTCTCGGAGCGACGCGGGCGCTGGTCTCAAGAGGGGCTCGGATCAGAGCTGCTTGTAGTCGAGCTTGCCGTCGGCATCCTTGACCCAGGAATAGACGACATAGTCGGCGGTGGTGCGGTCGCCCTTGGCGTCATAGGAGAGCGGGCCGAGAACGGTCTTCCACGGGCCGCCCGACTTGACCATTTCCGCGACCTTCTGCGGATCGGTCGAGCCGGCCTTTTCCATCGCCTGGGCGATGACCTGGACGCTGGCATAGGAGTAGAGCGTGTAGGCTTCCGGCTCGAAGCCCGAAGCGCGGAAGCGTTCCACGACTTCCTTGGCGTCGGGGTTCAGGCGCGGATCGGGGCCGAAGGTCATCAGCGTGCCGTCGGCGGCCGGGCCGGCGATGGCCGCGAACTCGCGGTCGGTGATGCCGTCGCCGGAGAACAGCACGGCCTTCAGGCCCTGCTCGGCTGCCTGGCGGACGATGAGACCGGCTTCCTGGTGCAGGCCGCCGTAATAGATGACTTCGACGCCAGCCGACTTCATCTTGGAGATCAAGGCGGAGAAGTCCTTGTCGCCGACGTTGATGCCTTCATAGACGACTTCGGTGACGCCACCGGCATTGGCGGCCTTCTTGGTCTCGTCGGCAAGGCCCTGACCATAGGGGGTCTTGTCGTGGATGATGGCGATCTTCTTGTCCTTCAGGTGGTCGACAATGTACTGGCCGGCCACGGCACCCTGCTGGTCGTCCCGACCGCAGGTGCGGAAGGTGTTCCAGAGATCACGCTCGGTGAATTTCGGGTTGGTCGAAGCCGGCGAGATCTGGAAGATGCCGTTTTCGGCATAGACTTCCGAGGCCGGGATCGAGACGCCGGAGTTGAAGTGGCCGACCACAAAGGTCACGCCGTCGCCGACGAACTTGTTGGCGACCGAGACGCCCTGCTTCGGATCGGAGACGTCGTCGCCGAGGGTGAGGACGAACTTGTTGCCGTTGACGCCACCGGCGGCATTGATGTCGGCGATCGCCTGTTCCGTGCCCTTCTGGATCTGGGCGCCGAAGGCGGCGTTCGGGCCGGTCAGCGGGCCGGCGGCGGCGATCTTGATGTCGTCCGCATGGGCCATGCCGGCCAGAGTCAGGCCCGCGGCGAGCGCAAGGCCAGAGATGATTGACTTCTTCATTCGGTAGTCTCCCGTTCGTACTGGAAGGTGGGCCTTTGGCCCTTTATGCGGATGGAAGCCCCATTCTGATCGCTTATCTTGCCGATTTCATAGGGGATGTCATCCGGATTCTTGATTCGAGCTTGATCCAATCTTTCAGGATGGCTGAAGGCTGCATGGTCATGTCATATCGCGCGCCATGCGAACGGGCCTGACTTTACGTAAAGCCAATAATATTGCGAAACCATCTGGTTGGTGCGGGTGTAGCGGAAGCCGATCGAGCCGACGATCCACACGAACAGCGCGTCGACGATCCAGTAGTGCAGCGACAGCAGCGTCGCCTCGAACAGCGCGAAATGGATGAAGCGCACGCCGAAGGACAGCACAAGCAGGTAGAAGACGAGCATGTAGTACGGGCGCCAGGTCAGCGCGCAGGCGCGTCCCGTCATCCAGGCGCCCGCGCCGCCCATGATCACGGTCACGAGCAGGAAGGTGCCGAACGAGGCTTCTTCGTAGAGAATGCCGGACATCAGTCATGCCTCGCTTTCGGGCTTGAAACGGCGATGGTCAATGTGCGCCTCCTTCCAGATAGGCCGCACGGATTTCCGGCTTCTGCAGGAGTTCCCTGCCGGTTCCCGTCATGGTGACGAGACCGTTCACCAGCACATAGCCGCGGTGGGCGAGCTTCAGCGCGTGATAGGCGTTCTGCTCGACCAGGAAGACGGTCAGCCCCTCGGTGCGGTTCAGTTCGCCGATGACGTCGAAGATCTGCTTGACGATGAGCGGGGCGAGACCGAGCGACGGCTCGTCGAGCATCAGCAGCTTCGGCCGGGCCATCAGCGCGCGGGCGATCGCCAGCATCTGCTGCTCGCCGCCCGAAAGCGTGCCGCCGCGCTGGGCGACGCGCTCCTTCAGGCGCGGGAACAGCGTGAACATCCGCTCCACGTCCTGGTCGAAATGAGCCAGGTTGTCGAGCGCCGCGCCCATCTGCAGGTTTTCCAGCACCGTCATGCGCGGAAAGATGCGGCGTCCTTCGGGCGACTGGGCGATGCGCAGCCGCGCGATTTCATGCGTCGGCAGGTTGGTGATGTCGCGGCCCTCGAAGAGCACCTTGCCCTCACGGGCGCGGGGATTGCCGCAGATCGTCATCATCAGCGTCGACTTGCCGGCGCCGTTGGCGCCGATCAGCGTGACGATCTCGCCCTTGTGGACATCGACGTCGACGCCCTTCAGGGCAATGATCTTGCCGTAATAGGTCTTGGCGCCCTGCACGGAAAGCAGCGGCGCGCCGTTCTGGCCGCTCATGACGCCGCCCCTTCGATGATCTGGTCCAGCTTTTCCTCGACGATCTCGACTTCCTCGTCATCGACGCCGAGATAGGCGGCGATCACGCGCGGATCGTTGCGCACCTCCGACGGCGTGCCGTCGGCGATCTTGGTGCCGTATTCGAGGACGATGACATGGTCGGAGATTTCCATCACCACCGACATGTCGTGCTCGATCAGCAGGATCGACGTCTTCTCGGTCTCGCGAATGCCGAGCAGCAGGGCGTTCAATTCAGCGGATTCGCGCGGATTGAGGCCCGCGGCCGGCTCGTCGAGACAGAGCAGTTCCGGCTCTGTGCACATGGCGCGTGCGATCTCCAGCCGGCGCTGCGCGCCATAGGGAAGATCGCCGGCCGGGTCGTCGGCGCGAGCCGTCAGCCCAGTCTTGTCGAGCCAGTACTTGGCTCGCTCGACCGCCTTCTTCTCGGCGTTGCGGTAGGCCGGCAGGCCGAGCACGCCGAGGATGGTCATGCCGGAGGCCAGCATCAGCGTATTGTGCTGCGCCACCAGCAGGTTCTCGAGCAGCGTCATGCCCGAGAACAGGCGGATGTTCTGGAACGTCCGCGCCACCTTGGCTTTGGCCGAGATGCGGAAATCGGGCATCCGCTCGAGCAGGAAGGTCGCACCGCTGGCGTGCTCCAGCCGGAGCATGCCCTGCGTCGGCTTGTAAAAGCCGGTGATGCAGTTGAACACCGTCGTCTTGCCGGCGCCGTTGGGTCCGATCAGCGCGGTGATGTCGCCGCGGCCGACGCTGAAGGAGAGGTCGTTGACCGCCACCAGCCCGCCGAAGCGCATGAAGACATGCTCGACGGCGAGCACGGGGCTGTTTTCCCACGGATGCGCGGGGGCGGTTTCGTTCGAAGGGAGGTCAACCATCAGCCATGACCCTCCTTCACGAGCGAGCCGGAGATCACCTTCTTCTCCGACAGGAAGATCGTCGGGTCGCGCGACGACACGAAGCCGCGCGGCTTCCAGATCATCACCGCCACCATGGCCAGGCCGAAGATCAGCATGCGGAACTGGCTGGGATCGAAATTGTCGCCAAAGATGGTCTTGAGGAAGTCGAGCTCGCGCAGCAGTTCGGTGCCGCCGATCATGGCGACGGCGGCCAGCGCCACGCCGACCATCGAACCCATGCCGCCGAGCACGACGATTGCCACGATGATCGCCGATTCCATGAAGGTGAAGGATTCGGGGCTGACGAAGCCCTGGCGCGCGGCGAAAAACGATCCGGCGAAGCCGGCGAACATGGCGCCCAGCGCGAAGGCGGTCAGCTTGGTGTTGGTGGTGTTGATCCCGAGCGAGCGGCAGGCGATCTCGTCCTCGCGCAGTGCCTCCCAGGCCCGCCCGACCGGCAGCTTGCGCAGACGGATCGTCACGAACGCCGTCAGCAGCGCGAGCAGCAGGATCAGGTAGTAGAGGAAGATCTTGTAGTAGGCCGACGAGATCGGCAGATCGAACATCTTGGCGAAGCCGTCCGGCGAGGCGTCGAACTTGATGCCGAACAGCGTCACCTTCGGAATCGAGCTGATGCCGGTGGAGCCGTTTGTGAAGTCGCGCCAGTTGATCAGGACCAGCCGGATGATCTCGCCGAAGGCGAGCGTGACGATGGCGAGATAGTCACCCCGGAGGCGCAGCACCGGGAAGCCCAGCATGATGCCCCAGAGCGCCGCGAAGATGCCGGCCATCGGCAGCAGGATCCAGAACGACAGGCCGAAATGGCTCGACAGCAGCGCGTAGGAATAGGCGCCGACGGCGTAGAAGGCGACGTAGCCGAGATCGAGCAGGCCGGCGAGGCCGACGACGATGTTCAGGCCCCAGCCGAGCATGACGTAGATCAGGATCTGGATGCCGAAATTGTCGACCCATTTCAGCGAGCCCTGGAAGCCGAGCGCGCTCACGATCAGGACGGGATAGAGGAACAGGAAGACGACCGAGGCCGGTGCGAACCAACGCGAGACGGCCTGTCGAAGCGTCGAGGGCCCGGTGTCCGGTATGGTCGACTGGTGCTGCTTGCGCGCCGCCATGGCGGGCCAGACCAGCGTCAGCAGCAGGAAGCGGCCGACCACGATGGTCCCGACGATGGCCGCGACGAGCCCCCACCGTTGCTGGATCGCCAGCTCGTTGCGGATGTTCTGCTCGGTCCGGAGACCGACCAGAGGTCCGAACAGGGCGAGGGCGACCAGGCCGCTCAAAAGGGCATCCTTCACGGCCGCGGCGATGTCGGGGCCGTGTTTATTCGCAGTTCCTTCCGCTGCCATGGTTCACACCTTCTCGACTTCAGGTCGCCCGAGGAGGCCCTGCGGCATGAAGATGAGCACGATGGCGAGGATCGAGAAGGCGGCCACGTCCTTGTAGTCGATCGAGAAATAGCCCGACCAGAACGTCTCGATCAGGCCGATCAGCAGGCCGCCGATCACCGCGCCCGGCAGCGAGCCGATGCCGCCGAGAACCGCGGCCGTGAAGGCCTTCACGCCCGGAACGAAGCCGTCGGAGAAGTTCACCACGCCATAGTAGGAGAGGTAGAGCGTGCCGGCGACCGCGGCGAGCGCTGCGCCCATGACGAAGGTCAGCGAGATGGTGCGGTCGACATTCACGCCGAGCAGCGCCGCCATCTTGCGATCCTGCTCGCAGGCGCGCTGGGCGCGACCGAGCGAGGTCTTCTGGACGATGTACCAGAACGCCGCCAGCAGCACCGCCGTGACGACCCAGATCATGATCTGCTTGTAGGAGAGCGTGACGGCGAAATTGTTGGAATCCATCACGGTGACGCCACCGCTGAACATCGGCGGGATCGGCTTGTTGCGCGGACCCTGGGCGACCTGGACGAAGTTCGACAGCACGATCGACATGCCGATCGCCGAGATCAGCGGCGCCAGGCGGAACGAGCCGCGCAGTGGCCGGTAGGCGATCCGCTCTATGGCCCAGCTCAACAAGCTCGTCAGCACCATGGCGATCACCATCACGATGATGAGAGCCAGTATCATCGACGTCATGCCGAATACTGTTGTCAGAACGAGAAGGAATATGAGTGCGATGAAAGCGGATGTCATGAAGACATCCCCGTGAGAGAAGTTGACCATGCCGATGATGCCGAACACCATCGTGTATCCGATAGCAATCAGACCATAAATTGACCCAAGCGTGATCCCATTGATCAGCTGCTGTAGGAATACTTCCATCTTATAGATCCCCGCGTGAAGCTCGTTTTTGTTGCTTCTTGGAAGCTCTGTTCCCTGGCTGAGCCTCTCACCGATCCTTTCGCTTGGCAACTGGAAACGAACAAAACAAAAGTCGTACGAACAACACGGGCTTCCGCAGAGGAATTTGATAAGTTTGCCTGATAAATGTGCCGGCCGATTTTTAGCCGCGGGATCGCGTGGTGGCTTGTCGTCGCCGGTTCGACCCGATACGACCACACGAGACGGCGCGGGCATGTGTGGGATAAGAAGAAGCATGGATACGCTCACGGATCTGGTCGATCCGGCTATGTACCGCGAAGCGATGAGCCGCCTCGTCGCGCCGGTTCACGTGGTCACGACGTCCGGCGAGGGCGGCTCGTGCGGCCTGACCGCCTCGGCGGTCACCTCCGTCTCCGACAGCCCGCCGATCGTGCTGGTCTGCGTCAATCGCAAGAGCCTGACCAACGCGGCGTTCAAGCGGAACGGCAGCTTCTGCATCAACACCCTGGAAGGCAACCAGCAGGATCTGGCCGAGGCGTTCGCCGGCCGGACCGGGCTCACCATGCCGCAGCGCTTCGCGCTCGGATCCTGGGTGACGCTGGCGACCGGCGCGCCGGTGCTGGAATCGGCGCGCGCGAGCTTTGACTGCCGCCTGACCGAGGTGATCGAGCAGGGCTCGCATTCGGTGCTGTTTGGCCTCGTCGAGGCCGTCCGGGTCGGCTCGCACGACCAGGCGCTGGTCTATCTCGACCGCAGCTATCGCCGGGTCTGAGCCAGGCTACCCGCCGAGAGTTTCGTCAGGGGACCGGCGCGCTCGCCGGCGCCGGCGGCAGGGCCGCCACGGGTGCCGCCGGGGCGGCGGGCTTGCTGTCTTCGGCGCGCGGATCCATGGCGATCGTCTCCGGCGTGGCGTTCTTCAGCGGCGGTACCGACTGGAACGCGTCGCGCGGCACGTCGCGGGGCGCCGGTCGGCGGGACATGCGGTAGGCCGTATAGGCGATCAACACGACGTGGACGACGGAGAAGAAGGTGAAAAGGCCGCCGGGACCGAGATGCTCCATGGCCAGCGCGCCGATGATCGGCCCGATCATGGTGCCGAAACCCGACATCAGCAGCAGGCCGCTCGCCACCTTCACGAAGTCGTCCGGCGCCGCGTAGTCGTTGGCGTGGGCGACGGTGAGGCCGTACATCGGATAGATCATGCCGCCGAACAGGGCGATCATGCCGATGATGACCACCGGCTGGGTCGGGTTGACGAAGGCGATGGCCAGGCTCATCACGATCGCGGCGACGGCGACGCCGATCAGCACGAAGCGGCGATCGACCTTGTCGGAGAGCTTGCCGAGCGGCACCTGGGTGATGGCGCCGCCGAGCACGGCCGCGCTCATGAAGAAGGCGATGATGGCGGTCGGCAGGCCGATCTTCTGACCGTAGACGGCGCCGAGCGTGCCGAAGGCGCCGTTGACGAGGCCGATCAGGAAACAGCCGACGGCCGAAACGGGCGAATTTCGGAACAGGCTGCGCAGGTCGAGCTTGGTGGTCTTTAGCGGCCGCGGCGTCTGCGCGGTCGAGAGCGCCGAGGGCAGGATCGCCAGGCTGTAGAAGATGGCGCCGAGCACGAAGAAGAAGAAGCCTTCGGCTGGGGCGGTGGCGAGCAGCAGCTGGCCCGCCGTCGAGGCGGCGAAATTCACCATCTGGTAGACGGAGAAGATGGTGCCGCGGTTCTCGCGGGTGGCGCGCTCGTTCAGCCAGCTCTCGACGATCATCTGGGCGCCGGCGAAGCAGAAGCCGGAGAAGGCGCGCAGCCCGATCCAGGCCCAGGGCGAGATCCACAAGAGGTTGATCAGGATGACGACGCCGGCGATCGACGCCATGACGCCATAGGCGCGGACATGGCCGACGCGGCGCACGATCCGCGGCACGATCAAACAGCCGAGCACGAAACCGACGGCCCAGCCCGTGCCGATCAGGCCCAGTTCCGTGGTCGAAAACCCCTCAATCGCGCCCCGGATCGGGAGGAGCAGGCCGTGGATGCCGCCTGCGATGAGGAGGAGGGCCGACCCCATGAGGAGCGCGGCGACGGGAATGAGCTGGGATGCCATGTGGACCGGGGGGCGCCGAATGCGTCCAAATTTGAATCGATTACGGTGGTTCGACCTTGTCAGCCGCCCACATGTCCAAATGATGGCACTTTAAGGTGAATATCAAGTTTACAGCATGAAAAACCGAAGGAATTTCAGGTCTTCATCAGGTGCTCGCGTCAAGAGCCGCCTTCAACGACAGAAGATCACGCCACACCAGCCGTTTTTGTAGCGGCTGTAACAGAAGGTGCGACGGGTGCAGCGTCGCCATGGCCCGGATCTCCCGGCCGCCGATGACGTAGGGGCGCCATTGGCCGCGCAGTCGCAAGATGCCTTCGGACGTCTGCAGAAGCTCCTTCGCCGCCGTCGCGCCGAGGCAGATCAGGAAGTCGGGATCGACCAGTTCGATCTGCCGCTCGAGGAAGGGCCGGCACACGGCCGCCTCCTGCGGCGTGAGGGCCCGGTTGCCCGGCGGACGCCACGGCACGATCGGGGTTACGTAGACGTCGCTGCGCAGAAGACCGATCGCCTTCAGCATGCGGTCGAGCATCGTGCCGGACGGGCCGGCGAACACTTCGCCCTGCAGATCCTCGTCGCGTCCCGGCGGATCGCCGACCAGCATGACGCGCGCCTTCGGATTGCCTTCGGCTAGCACCAGCGATTTCGCCGTCGTCTTCAGGGCGCAGCCCTCGAAGCGACCGAGGATGTCCCGGAGTTCGTCGAGCGTGGCTGCGCTCGCCGCCGCCTCCCGCGCCGCCTGCGCGTCCGCTTCCGGCGAGGCGGCGGTGGCGATCATCGGCTGCGGCCGGGGCGCCGGTTCGGCGATCGGCGGCAGGCCGCGCTCGACCGGCGGCGGCGGTTCCTCGGCGGGCCGCGGCACCAGCCGGTTGACAGCCTCCTCCTCGATCGCCACGTCGACATCATTGGCGACGTACCAATCCAGCAGCGCCGCCAGCGCTTCGGGGGAGGGAGGATGAAACTCTCGAGCCATCATATCGTTCTTGAGTAGGCGCAACCGGCGTCCGTGTCGACCCTGTCGCTCGCCGGCATGATGACAAAGTTCTGGGAGAAACCGCAGTGAAATCACGCCTCGTCGCCGCTGTCCTGATCCTGCTGCCGCTCCCCGCTTTGGCGGACCCGCCGCTTGCCGGCGTATCGGCGTTCGGCGACTGGCGCGCCGACAGGCCGGGCGTGCAACGGCTGATCCGTCCCGCCGATCTGCCGCAACCCTTCGCGACCCAATCGACCGCGGCGCAGCCGGAAATCGTGCCGCGTCCGCAAGGGGCGGAGCCACGCGTGCCCGATGGCTTCGTCGTCGAGCTGGTGGCGGAAGGGCTGGAGGGGCCGCGCGTGCTGCGCACGGCGCCGAACGGCGACATCTTCGTCGCGGAGAGCCGGGCGGGGCGCATCAGCGTGCTGGCCGGAGGGCGCTATGCGCCGGTGACCTTCGCCGACGGTCTCAATAGGCCCTATGGAATTGCCTTCTATCCGCCCGGACCCAAGCCCGAATTCGTCTATGTGGCGGAGCGGAACCGCGTCGTCCGTTTCCCCTATGCGGATGGCGACCGCTCGGCGCGGGCTGGAGCCGAACTCGTCGTCGAGGGCCTGCCCAATCGCGGGTCGCACTGGACCCGCGACATCGCCTTCTCGGCGGACGGCCGGCAATTGTTCATCTCGGTCGGCTCGGCTTCGAATGTCGGGGCGGGTATGGGAACGAAGAACGCGCGCGCGATCGCCGACTGGGAACGACGGCACGGCCGGGGCGCCGCCTGGGGCGAGGAAGCCGGTCGCGCCGCCGTGCTGGTCGCCGATCCCGACGGCGGCAATCTGCGCAGCTTCGCGACGGGATTGCGCAATTGTTCGGGTCTTGCGGTTGCGCCCGGCACCGGCGACCTCTGGTGCGCCGTCAATGAACGGGACGGTCTCGGCGACGATGTACCGCCCGATTTCGCTACCCGCGTCGTCGACGGTGCGTTCTATGGCTGGCCCTGGTTCTATATCGGCGCGCATCCGGATCCCCGCCACGCTGGAGCGCGGGCCGATCTGAAGGACGCTGTCACCGTGCCGGACGTGCTGATCCAGCCGCATTCGGCGCCGCTTGGCATCGCCTTCTATGACGGCGACACCTTTCCGTCCGATTATGCCGGCAGCGCCTTCGTCGCGCTGCACGGCTCGTGGAACCGTGGCCGGCCGACGGGATACAAGGTCGTGCGGCTCGTCCTGCGCGACGGCAATCCGACCGGCGTCTACGAGGATTTCATGACCGGCTTCGTCCTGTCGGACGATGCGCTGTGGGGGCGGCCAGTCGGTGTCACCATGGGCAAGGACGGCGCGCTCTATGTCTCGGAGGATGCCAATGGAACGGTCTGGCGGGTTCGGAAGGCGAAATAAACCGCGTCCGCCGATGCGTGACGCAACGACGCATCATGTTGATGCGTGAGGCTCATCAAGTCCTTCGCGGCACTATATTTTCGCCATTGCCTGCGGTTTGTTGCTCTTCTAAACAGGGGCCGACATTCGGAACCGGACAGGCAGTATGGCAATCTCGGCAGAGCTTCCCGATCGCGAGGCGATGGAATTTGACGTTGTGATCGTGGGGGCGGGGCCGGCAGGGCTCGCGGCCGCGATCCGACTGAAACAGCGCGATCCGGATATCACCGTCGTGGTGGTCGAGAAGGGCTCCGAGGTCGGCGCGCATATCCTGTCGGGTGCGGTGATCGATCCGATCGCCCTCGACAAGCTGCTGCCGGAATGGCGCCAGGAGGATGACACGCCGCTGAAGACCCCGGTGACCGAGGACCAGTTCCTGTTCCTGGGACCGGCGGGCTCGATCCGGCTGCCGAATTTCCTGATGCCGCCGCTGATGTCGAACCATGGCAACTATGTCGTCTCGCTCGGCAATGTCTGCCGCTGGCTGGCGGCCAA
This sequence comes from Kaistia granuli DSM 23481, assembly GCF_000380505.1. Classification (GTDB taxonomy): domain Bacteria; phylum Pseudomonadota; class Alphaproteobacteria; order Rhizobiales; family Kaistiaceae; genus Kaistia; species Kaistia granuli. Next base: position 92,410 of record NZ_AQYH01000019.1, read on the forward strand.
GGCCGAGGCGCTCGGCGTCGAGATCTATCCGGGCTTCGCGGCGGCGGAGCTGCTGTTCGACGAGAACGGTGCCGTCGCTGGCGTCGCCACCGGCGACATGGGCGTCGGCCGCGACGGAGACCCGGGCCCGAACTATCAGCGCGGCATGGAGCTCCGGGGCAAGTACACGCTGATCGGCGAGGGTGCGCGCGGTTCGCTCGCCAAGCAGCTGATCGCCTCGTTCGGCCTTTCCGAAGGTCGCGAGCCGCAGAAATACGGCCTCGGCATCAAGGAGCTCTGGCAGGTCGATCCGAAGCTGCACAAGCCCGGCTTGGTGCAGCACTCCTTCGGCTGGCCGCTCGGTAGCGCGACCGGCGGCGGGTCGTTCCTCTACCATCTCGAGGACAACCAGGTCGTTGTCGGCTTCGTCGTGCACCTGAACTACGACAATCCCAACCTGTCGCCCTTCGAGGAATTCCAGCGCTTCAAGACCCATCCGGCGATCGCGCCGGTCTTCGCCGGCGGCAAGCGCCTTTCCTATGGCGCGCGGGCCATCACCGAGGGCGGCTTCCAGTCCGTGCCGAAGCTCGTCTTCCCGGGCGGCGCGCTGGTCGGCTGTTCGGCCGGCTTCGTCAACGTGCCGCGCATCAAGGGCAGCCACAACGCCATGCTGTCCGGCATGGAGGCGGCGGAGAATGTCGCCGACGCGCTGGCGGCCGGCCGTTCGCATGACGAACTGCTCGGCTACGAGGCGAACTGGCGGTCCGGCCCGATCGGCCGCGACCTGAAGCGGGTGCGCAACGTCAAGCCGCTGTGGTCGAAGCTCGGCACCTATCTCGGTATCGCCCTCGGCGGCGCCGACATGTGGGCCAACACGCTCGGCTTCTCTCTGTTCGGCACGCTGAAGCACGGCAAGCCGGATTTCGCGACGCTGAAGCCCGCCTCCCAGTGCAAGAAGATCGACTATCCCAAGCCGGACGGTATCCTGACCTTCGACCGTCTCTCCTCGGTGTTCCTGTCGAACACCAATCACGAGGAGGACCAGCCGGTGCATCTCAAGGTGCTGGACGCGGCGCTGCAGAAGACGTCCGAGCATGACGTCTATGGCGGCCCCTCGAGCCGCTATTGCCCGGCCGGCGTCTATGAATGGGTCGAAGAAGCGGACGGTCCGCGCTTCGTGATCAACGCGCAGAACTGCGTGCACTGCAAGACCTGCGACATCAAGGATCCGAACCAGAACATCAACTGGACGACGCCGGAAGGCGCCGGCGGGCCGAACTATCCCAATATGTGAGACTATAGCGACGCACAGCTTCCGTAACGTCGTCACGGAAGCGGCATTTTCCTGTGCTAGGCGCTGTAATCCTGCTGTGTTAGCAGGGCGGGCCTAGTCACATGGAGATTCTGTCAGTGCTTGTTGAGAAGCTTTCCAAGTTCGAGCCTGCCGCGCTCGGCGTTCTACGCATCGTTTCTTCCCTGATCTTCTTTGCCCATGGCACGCAGAAGCTTCTCGGGTTCCCGGCCTCGGACAAATCGCCGGAAATGTTCAGTCTGTCCTGGAATGCCGGCGCGCTGGAGCTCGTCGGCGGCTTCCTGCTGCTGATCGGCCTGTTCTCGCGTCCGGTCGCCTTCGTGCTGTCGGGCCTGATGGCCTGCGCCTACTGGATCGCCCACGCGCCGCGCAGCCCGTTCCCGGTGTTGAATGGCGGCGACGCCGCCATCCTCTATTGCTTCATCTTCCTGTTCATCGTCTTCGCCGGCCCCGGCCGCTGGAGCGTCGATGCGCTCCTCGGCCGCGAGCGCGGCTGATCAGGCGCGCAGGAAGTCGAGCAGGACGTTGTTGAAGGCGGTCGGCTGCTCGACATTGCACAGATGGGCGGCGTTGCGGATGACCTCCATCCGGGCGCCGTCGATCGAGGCGACCCATTCGCGCGCCTTGGCGGGCTGCACCGTGGCGTCGTGATCGGCGCAGACCACCAGGGTCGGCGCCTGGATCAGCGTAATGTCGTCGCGCAGATCCATCTCGCCGAGCGCCTCGCAGCAGGCGGCATAGCCTTCCGCCGGGGTGTCGAGGATCATGGCGCGAATGCGCGCCACCGTTTCCGGCTCGGCGGCGCGGAAGCCTTCCTGGAACCAGCGGCCGATGACCGCGTCGACGAGCGCTGCCAGGCCCTCATTGCGCGCTGTCTTGGCGCGGCCTTCCCACATGTCGCGCGGCGGCAGATGCGGCGCCGAGGCGCAGATCACCAGCTTTTCCACATAATCCGGCTTGTTGGCGGCGAGCCAGGCGGCGACCATGCCGCCCTTGGACAGGCCGACGACATGCGCCGTCTCGACGCCGACCGCGTCGAGCACGCCGCGGGCGTCGCGGCCGAGCCGGTCGATCGTGTAGGGCGTGTCGGGGACGTCGGAGCCGCCATGACCGCGGTCGTCATAGCGGATAACACGAAAATGCTCGCGGAACGCCGGGAGCTGATCCTCCCACATGGAGAGATTGGTCCCCAGGGCGTTGGTCAGGAGCAGTGATGGTTTGCCAGTGTCCGGATCGGCCTCGACATTCAGTCGGATACGATCGTCCATAGCGATCAGTGGCATGAGAAACCCCGTACAACTTGCCAGCGGGTCCGGTCGGCCCGCATGATGGCGACACGCCCCTGCCGGGTGCCGTGCCGGCCTCAACCTATATAATGGAACAGGTCCGGCCAAGAGATTGGTTTACGCAGGGGGCGCGTCGGCTTCTATTGTCTTCAGGTTTTACCATCTGTAGGTTTATGGGATGAATAACCAGCCGCTTCCCGCTTCGATCGAGGCTACCCAGGCGCTGCTCTCTTCTGGAGGCTACGTTTCCGATCGGGCGCTTGCCACCGTGCTCTTCCTGTCGCTCCGGCTGAAGCGGCCGCTGTTCCTGGAGGGCGAGGCCGGCGTCGGCAAGACGGAGATCGCCAAGGTGCTGGCCGAGCAGCTCGGCCGGCCGCTGATCCGCCTGCAATGCTACGAGGGGCTCGATGTCGCCTCGGCCGTCTATGAGTGGAACTACGCTGCCCAGATGGTCGAGATCCGCGCCGCCGAGGCGGCCGGCAGCGTCGATCGCGAGCGGCTGGTCGGCGACGTCTTTTCCGAACGATTCCTGATCCGCCGGCCCCTGCTGCAGGCGCTCGAAGCCGGCCCCGGCGGTGCGCCGGTGCTGTTGATCGACGAGCTCGATCGTGCCGACGAGGCGTTCGAGGCCTATCTGCTCGAGGTGTTGGCGGACAATCAGGTGACGGTGCCGGAGCTCGGCACCATCCGCGCCATCGAACCGCCGATCGTCGTCGTCACCACCAACCGGACGCGCGAGATCCATGACGCGCTGAAGCGGCGCTGCCTCTATCACTGGGTCGATTATCCCGATCGCGATCGCGAGCTGGCGATCCTGCGCGCCAAGGTGCCCGGCGCCGGCGAAAGGCTGGCCCGGCAGGTGGTCGCCTTCGTGCAGGCGTTGCGCGGCGAGGCGCTGTTCAAGAGCCCGGGCGTTGCCGAGACGCTCGACTGGGCGGCGGCGCTGGTCGAGCTCGACCAGGTCGTGCTGGAGCCTGGCATGGTCGCGGACACACTCGGGGTTCTGCTGAAATACCAGGACGATATCGCCAAGATCGAAGGTAGTCGCATCAAGGCGCTTGTCGACGCGGCGCGGGCCGAGGTAGCGGCGTGAAGAACGAGTCCGAACAGCGGGATGGCGCGCTTTCCTCAGGCTGCAGGCTCGACGAGAACCTCGTCGAGTTCGGCCGTCTGCTGCGGCGCGCCGGCCTGCCGGTCGGGCCCGCCGCCATCATCGATGCGATCCGCGCCGTCGAGGTCGTCGGCATCGAGTCGCGCGAGGATTTCTACTGGACGCTGCACGCAGTGCTGGTGACGAAGCGCGAACAGCGCGCCGTCTTCGACGAGTCGTTCCGGCTGTTCTGGAAGCCCGGCCGCCTGCAGGCGCCTGTCCTCGTCGACCGGCCGGCCGCATCCGGGCCCGAGCGGGAGCCGCCGCGTCCCGCCGCCGCCCGCGTGGCGCAGGCGCTCCATGCCGACCGCCCGCCGGAAGCGTCCGAGGCCGCCGAGGGCGTCGAGCGCGACCTGCGCCTGACCGCCTCGGCGCAGGAGCGTTTCCAGCGTCGCGACTTCGCGCAGATGAACGCGGAGGAGATCGCCGAGGCGAAGGCGCGCATCGCTCGTCTCGCCTTCGCCGACGACCGCCTGCCGACGCGGCGGCTGGTGGCGGCGGCGCGCGGCCGCATCGATCCACGCCGCACATTGCGCGCGGCGCTCCGGACCGGCGGCGACATGATCCTGCCCCTGGCGCGCAAGCGCGCGACGATCCGGCCGCCGGTGGTGGCGCTCTGCGACATCTCCGGCTCGATGAACGCCTATAGCCGCGTCGTGCTGCATTTCCTGCATGCGCTCGGCGAGCGGCGGCGCGTCGAGACCTTCCTGTTCGGGACGCGGCTCACCAATGTCTCGCGCGCCCTGCGTCTCCGGGACCCGGACGCGGCGCTCGCCGCCTGCGCCGGGGCGGTGCCGGATTGGTCGGGCGGCACGCGGATCGCCACGGCGCTGCATGAGTTCAACCGGCTCTGGTCGCGCCGCGTGCTTGGGCAGGGGGCGATCGTCCTCCTCGTCACCGACGGGCTGGAGCGCGATAGCCTCGGTGAACTGGGCGCCGAGATGGACCACCTGCATCGTTCCTGCCGGCGGCTGATCTGGCTGAACCCGCTGTTGCGCTTCGACGGCTTCGAGGCGAGGGCGCGTGGCATCCGGGCCATTCTGCCGCATGTCGACGAATTTCGCGCCGTCCATTCGCTCGACGCTGTCGGCGACCTGGTTCGTGCGCTGGGCGCCGGGACTGAGGATCGCGCCCACCCGCGCCGCCATCTCGCCATCGCTTCAGGAGGTTGATCGTGACCGTCGAGCCACCGCTGCAACTGGACAATGCCGATGTCCTCGGCATCGCCGAGGACTGGGTGCGAGCCGGCCGTTCGGTGGCGCTCGCCACCGTGGTCGAGACCTGGGGCTCGGCACCGCGCCCCGTCGGCAGCCATCTGGTCATCGACGGTGACTGTCATTTCGAAGGCTCCGTCTCCGGGGGGTGCGTCGAGGGCGCCGTGATCGAGGAGGCGATCGAGGTGATCGGCAAGGGCGAGCCGCGCCTGCTCGAATTCGGCGTCGCCGACGAGACGGCCTGGCGGGTCGGGCTCTCCTGTGGCGGCCGTATCCGCGTCTATGTCGAGAAGGTTGTCTGAGGTGGATCGCTTCACGCTCGAAAGGCTGAACGAGGCCCGCCGGCAACGGCAGGCCGCTATTCTGGTCACCAATCTCGCCTCCGGCGTCGTCCGGCTCGTGCGTGAGGACGATGCCGGCCTCGACCGGATGATCGAGCCGGCGCTCGCCGAGCTGCTGCCGGATCGCTTTCGCTCCGCCCGGTCGGGCCTGGTGCGGACGGCGGATGGCGACGAGTTCTTCCTGACGGTGCATGTGCCGCCGCCGCGCCTCGTCATCATCGGCGCGGTGCATATCTCGCAGGCGCTGGCGCCGATGGCGCGGATCGCCGGCTTCGACGTGACGATCATCGATCCGCGCACCGCCTTCGCGACGCCCGAGCGCTTCGCCGACGTCGCCGTGCTGGCCGAATGGCCGGAGGACGTGCTGAAACGCGCACCGCTCGATGCGTTCACCGCGGTGGCGGCGCTGACGCATGATCCGAAGATAGACGACGAACCGATCCGGGCGGCGCTCGCCGCCGGCTGCTTCTATGTCGGGGCGCTCGGCAGCCGCAAGACGCATGCGAAGCGGATCGAGCGGCTGCAGGCTGCGGGCGTTTCCCCTGCGGCAACGGCGACGATCCGCGCCCCGATCGGACTTGCTATCGGCGCGCAGTCGCCGGCGGAGATAGCCGTCTCCGTGCTCGCCGAGCTGGTCGAGGCTCTCCGCAAGCGGGGTGTCGTGGCAACGGAGCTCGCATCGTGAAGTTCGGCTCCTGTCCCGTCGCCGAGGCCGAGGGGGCGCTGCTCGCCCATTCGCTCGCCTTTGACGGACATGTCCTGCGCAAGGGTATTCGCCTGACGGCGGAGCATCTCGCCTCGCTGCAGGCGGCCGGTGTCGAACGGGTCGTGGTGGCGCGCCTCGAGGCCGCCGACGTGCATGAGGATGCGGCGGCCGCGCGTCTCGCCTCGGCCGTCGCCGGACCGCATGTCGAGGTCGAGGCGCCCTTCACCGGACGCTCCAATCTGCATGCCGAGGCGAACGGCCTGCTGGTCGTCGATCGCGACGCCATAGACCGCTTCAACCGCGTCGATCCGGCGGTAACGCTGGCGACGTTGCCGGCCTATGCCCCGGTATCGGCCGGGCAGATGGTCGCCACCGTCAAGATCATCCCCTTCGCCGTCGGCCATGCGCCGCTGGAAGCGGCGGAGCGGATCGCCGCCGCGTCGAGCCTCGTTCGCGTCGCGCCGTTTCGGCCACTCGCCGTCGGCCTCGTCGCCACCGTGCTACCGAGCCTCAAGCCGTCGACGCTGGACAAGACCCGGCGGATGACCGAGGCCCGCCTGAAGCCCGCCGGCGCGACCCTGCTGGCGGAGCGGCGGGTGGCCCATGACGCGGCTGCTATCGGCGCAGCGCTTTCGGATCTTTCTCGCGCGGGCGCCGACCTTATGATCGTCTTCGGCGCCTCGGCCATGGTCGATGCCGAGGATGTCGTGCCGGCCGGCATCCAGGCGGCGGGCGGACGGGTCATCCAGCTCGGCATGCCGGTCGATCCCGGCAATCTGCTGGTGCTCGGCGAGCTCGACGGCCGGCCCGTCATCGGTGCGCCGGGCTGCGCCCGCAGTCCGCGCGAAAACGGCTTCGACTGGGTGCTCGGCCGCCTGTTGGCCGGGATCGCCGTCACGCCGGAGGAAATCTCCGGCCTCGGCGTCGGCGGGCTGCTGATGGAAATCGCCTCGCGGCCGCAGCCGCGCGAACCGGCCGCGGCAGGGCCGCCGAAGATCGCGGCGCTGGTGCTGGCGGCCGGGCAGGGGCGGCGCATGGGCGGTCCGAACAAGCTGCTGGCCGAGATCGGCGGCCGCAGCCTTGTGCGCGGCGTCGTCGAGGCGGCTCTCGCCAGCAAGGCTGCTTCGGTCACGGTCGTCACTGGACATCGGCGGGACGAGGTTGAACAGGCGCTGGCGGGACAGCCGGTACGCCTTGTCGACAATCCCGACTATGCCGAGGGCCTCTCGACTTCGATCCGTCAGGGCATCGCCAGTCTCGATGCGGATATCGACGGCGTCCTGATTATGCTCGCGGACATGCCGCTCCTGACCGCCGACATCCTCGACCGGCTGATCGCGGCGTTCGATCCGAAGGCGGACCGGCTGGTCGTGGTGCCGACAAACGCCGGCAAGCGCGGCAATCCGGTGCTGTGGTCGCGGGCCTTCTTCGGCGAGTTGCAGGCGATCGAGGGCGACACCGGCGCGCGCCACCTGATCGGCGCGCATGCCGACGCGGTCGTCGAGGTCGAGATCGGGCCCGAAGTCGCGCTCGATCTCGATACGCCGGAAGCGCTCCGGGCGGCGGGCGGCAAGCTGCCGGCCTGAGAGATCCGCCTTACTCGCAGCAGCTATGGCTCGCAGCCGCAGCCGGACGATCCTCATATCGATCGTGCAGGCGGACCCAGTTCATCGTCGATGCCTCGTTGCGCCCCTTCGGGGTCAGGTCGAGGTAATTGTGCGCGCCGATCAGGATGTCGGCGCCGCGCGCATAGGTCGAGTAGGTGTGGAAGATCCGGCCGTCGGGATCCTTGTAGAACACGCTGAGCCCGTGATGCTCGTCGAGATAGAGGTCGCGGAGCGTGTAGTTGTGCTCGTAGCGGCCGGCGGCGATTTCCGCCTCCGAGGGGTAGACGTGGTAGTCGGCGTTGAAATCGCTTCCCGCCGAAGACACCCATTTGAACTGCCAGCCCATGCGCTTCTTGAAGGCCTGGAATTCCGCGTAAGGGGCGCGGGAGACGGCGAGCAGCGTCACGTCGTGATGCGCGAGGTGGAGATTGGCGCCGTCGATGTGATCGGACACGAAGGAGCAGCCGATGCAGCCTTCCTGCCAGCCGGGGCCGAACATGAAGTGGTAGACCATCAGCTGGCTGCGACCGTCGAAGAGGTCGGCGAGCGTCTCTCGCCCGTTGGGGCCTTCGAAGACATAGTCCTTGTCGATTTCGACCCAGGGCAGGGCGCGGCGTTCCGCGCTCAATTGCTCGCGCAGATGGGTGAGTTCCTTTTCCCGGGCGAGATGCGCCTTGCGCGCCACTACCCATTCGTCCCGCGAGACGACCTTCGGATTGGACGTCGATCGGTCGAGCGTGTTCATCGCTGTAACTCCCTGTGAGAGGTTCCTACGGCTTCGTCGTCGACACCGGCGCGGGTTCGGAATGCGGGCGCGCGTCGGCATGCGGTCCGGCCCTTCGGCCGGCCGATATCGGCAGGATGTTCTGCCCGATTGGTGACTTGTGTCGCCCGGACTGCTCCGGGCCGGAAAAATGACCTTCGCGCGCTACTTCTGCGCGCCGCGGGTGACGAAACGTTCGAGCTTGTCGATCGCGCCGCTCCAGCCGGTCCGATGGCTCGCGACCAGGGCCTCGTCGGCGAGCTGGGCGTGGGTCAGGGTCAGCATGGTGCCGCCCTCCTCGCCGCGCAGCGTGATGGTCATCAGCGTCGGCATCTCCGGCATCTCGAACCAGGTCCAGGTGAACACCAGCTTCTCGTTCGGCACGACTTCCTGATAGACGCCGCTGGCGCCGTGTTCCTTGCCGTCATTGGACTTGAAGCGGATCTGGTAGGCGCCGCCGACGCGCAGATCCGTCTCGGCGACGACGCTGCCGGCCTCGGTCTCGTGCGGCCCGAACCAGTGGACGAGCTTGGCCGGGTCGGTCCAGGCCTTGAAGATCCGGGCAGGGGACGCCTTGAGCTGGCGCTTCAGTGTCAGGCTCGGCTGATGCTCGGTCATGACGGGTCGTTCTCCACGAATTCGGTGAGGCGGTCGAGCCGGGTCGACCAGAATTGCTGATAGTGATCGAGCCAGGCCATCGCGTCGGCCATGGGTCCGGCGTTCAGGCGGCACGTCACCGTTCGTCCCGTCTTCTGGCGCGTGATCAGCCCTGCGTCCGACAGGACGTTCAGATGCTTGAGGATCGCCGGAAGCGAGACCGGAAAGGGTTCTGCCAGTTCGCTGACCGAGGCTCCGTCCTGCGATCCCAGTCGGGCGAGCAGGGCGCGCCGCGTCGGATCGGCCAGGGCGGCGAAGGTTCGGTCCAGCTCCGTGTCGTCTAACTTAACCATGTGGTTAAGTGTATGCCCGCGCGGGCGCCGCTGTCAAGCCGCGCGGAAATGGGCGCGTGAGACTGTCCGTCAAACCGCACTCGGGTGAAGCGGCCCGGCCGCAATTTCCGGCTTGGCAGCACTGTTGCGCCAATGCTGCTAAAATACTGATATGTATAGATAATCGCCAAGATCTCGATTGAAAATCGACGACTGTTTTGAGACCATGGTGAGGTCCTTCTGTGGGACGTTCGATCGCTGGATGAGGTGCCTATGTCGTCACCCCTGCTGCGTCAGCTTTCAGGCTATGGCCTGACCACCGCCCATATCCTGTATCGCCTTCCCGATCACCCGTTCTTCCTGCAGACCTTCATCTGGCAGGAATACGACCTCGCGCCGGATTTCCCGGAGCTCAATCAGTTTCTCGCGTTCTGGAGGCGCGAGATCGACGGCAAGTTGCATTCGGTCAGGGTGGCGCACAAGCGTCTGATCGGTCCGGCAGAATGCCGGATCGCTGCGGCCCAATTCGCCTATCACTGACGACAGGTGTTGGGGCGTCGCCAGCCGCAGGCGTGCGGCTGGCGAAACGATGCGCGTCAAACGTCGTGGCCGTAGGGCGGTGCAGGGATCGCCTGGTGGGCGGCGCGCAGCGCCTCCGACCAGTGGGTCCTCATATGGGAGAAATACGTGTCGCTCTCGTCGATGCGATGCGAGATCCCGATCTTGAGCTCGTCGCGCCGGATGACGGCGATATCGATCGGCATGCCGACGCCGAGATTGGAGCGCAGCGTCGAATCCATCGAGATCAGGCCGAGCTTCAGCGCCTCGGAGGCGTCGGTTTCGCCGGTCACGGCGCGATCGAGGATCGGCTTGCCGTATTTGTGCTCGCCGATCTGCAGATAGGGCGTGTCGGGCGTCGCCTCGATGAAGTTGCCGGCCGAATAGATCATGAACAGGCGCAGGCGCCCGCCCTTGACCTGGCCGCCGAGCAGCATGGTCACGTCGAAGCTCGCCGCCTGCTGCTCCATCGATTTGCCGTGGATGCGGTAGACCTCGCGGATGGCGCGGCCGACGAACTGCGCGACCTTGAACATCGAGGGGATGGTGTGGATCGTCTCGATCTTGCCGGTTTCCGGGTTCTCGAGACCTTCGGTCAACACGTTCAGCACCGATTGGCTGACGGCAAGGTTGCCCGCCGTGGCGATCGCGATCACGCGCTCGCCCTCGGTCTGGTAGAGGTGCAGCTTCCGGAACGTCGCGATGTTGTCGAGTCCGGCATTGGTGCGGGTGTCGGCCAGCATGACCAACCCGTCGCGCACCAGAATTCCAACGCAATAGGTCATAAACTCTTCGTCCTGCCCCGCCCCGGCCGGAGTTTTAGGGGACTGAGATTGAGGCGCAAGTGAAAATTCCACCGACGCTCCCTATCGTTTCGACGCACGGGCTTCTGATACGCTGATCGAAATCGCCGGCGAACGGACGCCGTCGCCATAGGCGGTGCCGCGCACGGGGGCAGCGCCGATGGCGTCGAGGCCGATCGCCAGCCGGACATGAGTATCCGTCGGGCAGAGGTTCATCGCCGCGTCGAAGCCGATCCAGCCGACGCCGTCGACATGGGCTTCCGCCCAGCCGTGTTCGGCCGTCGCCGGCGTTTCCGTGTCGGGACGAAACAGGTAGCCGCTGGCGAAGCGAGCCGGAATGCCGAGATGGCGCGCGGCGGCGATCATCACATGCGAGACCGCCCGGGCGTCGCCTCGTCCGGAAGCGAAGGTGGCCTTGGCGCTGTCGTCCTTGCCATCGCCGCCCGGCAGGATCCGCTCATGCAGGCTGCCCATCAACGCGTGCAGCCGCGACAGCCGGTCGGCCGGCGCCGAAGCGGCGATCTCGTCGGCGAAGGCGCGGATGTCGGCGTCCGGCGTCGTCGACGGCGTCACCCGCAGGAAAACGCCGACGGGAAAGCGCTCGGTCTGGCCGCGCACCATGCCGGCCATGTCGTGTGTCTCGACATCGCCGAGCGCGGTGATGACCAGCCCGTCGAGCCGACCCTCGGTGGTGAAGGAATGGACGACATTGCCGAACGGATCGGTGGCCGGATCAAGCCGGCAATCATGATCGACCTCGATCCGCCAGTTGACGACGAACTGGCCGTCATGGCCGCGCGGCGTCAACCGCAGGGTCTGGATCGCCCCGGTTGCCGGAGGGTCGAAGCGATAGGCCGTCTCGTGAACGATTTTGAGGCGCATGAAACGGTTCCGTCAGGCGAGGTACTGATCGGTGATCGCCTGTCCGAGGCGGGCATTCTCGCCGATGAACTCGGTCAGGAACTCGTGCAGGCCGTCGGCGAACACGTCGTCGATGGTGGCGTTCTGCAGCCGGTTGCGGGTCGAGCGGGCGACACGCTGCGCCGGGCCCTGCCGGCCATAGGCAAGCGACAGCTCGTCCAGGAAGGCGCAGATATTGTCGTAGCAGGAGGCGAGCGAGCGCGGCAGCTGGTCGTTCAGCACCAGCAGGTCGGCGACCAGCCAAGGCTTCAGGCTCTCGCGATAGACCCAGTGATAGGCGGTGTTGGCCGAGACCGAGCGCAGGATCGACGACCATTGGAAATAGTCGAGGCCGCCGCCGACGCTCTCCTGCGCCGGCAGCAGCAGGTGATACTTCACGTCGAGGATGCGCGCTGTGTTGTCGGCCCGCTCGATGAAGGAGCCGAGGCTCGAGAAGAAATAGACGTCGTTGCGGATCATCGTCCGATAGGCCGAGCCGTCGAAGCGCAGCGAGGCTTCCTTCACATAGACGAGAAACTCGTTGAGCCTCATGCGGTCGCGCGAGGCGCCGTCGAACTGGCGCAGGCCGAGCCAGGCGCCGTTGATCGCGTCCCACATCTCCGAGGTCAACGCGGTCCGCACCGAGCGGGCGTTGACGCGGGCCCGCTCCAGGCAGGAGCGGATGGAGGACGGGTTCTCGGGTGAAAAGGCGAGGAAGTCGATGATGTTCTCGGCCGTCGGCTCGCGGTTCAGCGACTTGAACAGGCCGAGGGCCCCGGTAGCGGCGACCGCCGATTCCCATTCGTTGGAGCCGCCGGCATAGGCGATCGGCATGGCGGCAAGGCGGTTGGCGGCGTCGATGATGCGGGCGGTGTTCTCGGCGCGCTCGACATAGCGGGCCAGCCAGAAAAGATTGTCGGCGGTACGGCTCAGCACGGAACGGAACTCCGGAAATCAGATCCTGCGCCGGGCCCTTTTCCGCAAGCGGGCGAGGGACATGGGCGGCAAGGCTGCATCGACATGGGAGAAAGGCGCCCGCTCTCCCGCAGGGCGGAGAGCGCTGAAGCGAGGGGATCAGGCATCGAGCACCCATGTATCCTTGGTGCCGCCGCCCTGGCTCGAATTGACCACCAGCGATCCTTCCTTGAGCGCCACCCGGGTCAGCCCGCCGGGCACGATGCGGACCTTGTCGCGGCCGGAAAGCACGAAAGGCCGCAGGTCGACATGGCGCGGGGCGATGCCGGCGTCGACGAAGGTCGGCGAGGTCGACAGCGCCAACGTAGGCTGGGCGATGAAATCGTCGGGATTGGCGCGGAGCTTGGCGCCGAACTCCTCCCGTGTCTTGCGGTCGGAGGCGGGGCCGATCAGCATGCCGTAGCCGCCGGATCCGGCGACTTCCTTGACCACCAGCGTATCGAGATTGTCGAGCACGTATTTGAGTGCGTCGGGCTCGCGGCAGCGCCAGGTCGGCACGTTCTTCAGGATCGGCTCCTCGCCGAGATAGAAGCGGACGATCTCCGGCATGTAGGAATAGACCGCCTTGTCGTCGGCGACGCCGGTGCCGACGGCGTTGGAGAGCGTGATGTTGCCGGCGCGGTAGGCGTTCATCAGCCCGGGCACGCCGAGGATCGAATCCGGCCGGAAGGTGAGCGGATCGAGGAAGTCGTCGTCGAGGCGGCGATAGAGCACGTCGACGCGCTTCGGCCCCTCTGTCGTGCGCATGTAGACGACATTGTCGCGCACCAGCAGGTCGCGGCCCTCGACCAGCTCGATGCCGAGCTTGTCGGCGAGGAAGGAGTGCTCATAGAAGGCGGAGTTGAACGGCCCCGGCGTCAAAAGCGCCACCGTCGGATCGCCCGGCGCCGAGAGCGGCGCCACCGATTTCAGTGTTGCCAGCAGCGCGTCCGGGTAGTTCTCGACCGGCGCGATGCGATGTTCGGCGAACAGGTCCGGGAACAGCTTCATCATCACTTCCCGGTTCTCCAGCATGTAGGAGACGCCGGAAGGCGTGCGGGCATTGTCCTCCAGCACGTAGAAGGTGTCGGGATCGACGCGGACGATGTCGATGCCGGCGATCATCACATAGATGTCGTGCGCGAGCTTCAGGCCGGCCATCTCCGGCCGGTAGTAGGGGTTCTGGTAGATCAGGTCCTGCGGCACGATGCCGGCGCGCAGGATGTCGCCCTTGGAATAGATGTCAGTCAGGAAGGCGTTGAGCGCCTTGACCCGCTGTTCCAGGCCTTTCGAGAGCTTGGTCCATTCCGGCGCGGTGATGATGCGCGGGATGATGTCGAACGGGATGATCCGTTCTTCGCCGTCATTGTCGCCATAGACCGCGAAGGTGATGCCGATGCGGCGGAAGAGCAGCTCGGCCTCGGCGCGCCGGGTGGATAAGAGATCCGGCGGAGTCGAGTCCAGCCAGCGCTTGAGGATTTCGTAGCCTGGCCGGCAGCTTTCGCTGCTCGCGCTCATTTCGTCGAAGGCAACGACCATAGGCGCGCTATCCCCTTTTGTTTTCCTCCCTCCGACCCGCAAGCCCCGTGCCAACCGGACTTCCCCCCCGGCGGCCGACACGCCTGCAGAGCGGGAGTGCGGGGACCATTGCATATGAGCCGGGCAATCTTGGCTAGTGGCAATCGGCCGAATTCGGAAGAACGGTTCCAAAGCGGCGCAAGAGGCGGCAATTGCCCGAAAAATGGACATCCGGGCTCGCCGCCGATCGAGAGAAGCGCATCGTTTCGCAAGCCCCGCGGGGAGGGAACGCAATGCCGTTCCCATGCGTTTCCAAGATCACATGACGGACGCGTTTTGCCGTCCGCGATGTTGGCGCAACCGCACAAGCTGGAAGCCGGTCCGAGGCCGGATGGGGGGCGCTTTGCGACCGCCTGGGCGGCGCGCTGATCGCGGAGCCACGCGCCGGAACTCGCTCTAGAGGAAATGGCCATGCAGAAAATCATCCCGTTCCTGTGGTTCGACAATCAGGTTGAGGAAGCAATCATCTTCTACGTTTCGACCTTCAAGAACGCGAAGGTCGGAAAGGTCAGCCGGTATGGCGATGCCGGTCCCGGTCCCAAGGGAACCATCATGACCGCCTCGTTCGAGCTCGAAGGGGTCGAGTTCACCGCGCTGAACGGTGGCCCCGAGTTCAAGTTCAGCGAGGCGATTTCGTTCGTCATCCGCTGCGAGGACCAGGAGGAGATCGACGAATTGTGGGAGCGGCTGTCGGAGGGCGGTGGCAGCACCAATCGCTGCGGCTGGCTCAAGGACAAGTTCGGTATCTCCTGGCAGATCGTGCCCAACGGCCTCGTGACGATGCTGACCGATGCCGACACGCAGAAGGCGCAGCGCGTGATGGAGGCCTTTCTCGGCATGACCAAGATCGACATCGGCGCCCTGCGGCGCGCCTTCGAAGGCGAACTGGCCTGAGGGACAGCAAGCAAACTAGGGGATGGCTGTGGCGCGCGCGAGGGATCTGCCCTAGCTTGCCGCGCACGGCGTCTGCGCCGAGGAAACGTCCAGGAATGATCGGAAGAAGTGATGCAGTATCGTCGGCTGGGAAAATCGGGTCTTCAGGTCAGCGAGTTTTCGCTCGGCTCCTGGGTGACGTTCGGCAAGCAGGTCGATCAGCGCGACGCGCTCGACATCATGGCGCTCGCCTATGAGCGCGGCATCAATTTCTTCGACAATGCCGAAGGCTACGAGGCCGGCGTTTCCGAGGCATTGATGGGCGAGGCGCTTGCCAAGCTTAACTGGAGCCGCGACAGCTACGTCGTCTCCAGCAAGGTGTTCTGGGGAGGTGACAAGCCGACCCAGCGCGGTCTGTCGCGCAAGCACGTCACCGATGCCTGCCACGCAGCGCTGAAGCGCCTGCAGGTCGAGTATCTTGATCTCTATTTTTGCCATCGACCCGACATCGACACGCCGATCGAGGAGACGGTGCGCGCCATGCACGACCTCGTCCAGCAGGGCAAGGTGCTCTACTGGGGCACGTCGGAATGGTCGGCGCAGCAGCTGACCGAGGCCTGGGCCGTCGCTAGGGATCTCCGGATCACGCCGCCGACCATGGAGCAGCCGCAGTACAATCTGTTCGAGCGCGACAAGGTCGAGGGCGACTATCGCCCGCTTTACGATCTGATGGGCCTCGGCACGACGATCTGGTCGCCGCTCGCTTCCGGCATCCTGACGGGCAAGTACAACAAGGGCATCCCGGCCGGCAGCCGTCTCGACCTGCCGGGCTATGAATGGCTGAAGGAACTCTGGCAGAGCGAGAAGGGCCGCGAGCGCATCGCCCAGGTCGAGAAGCTGGCGGCGGTCGCCGAGGAGATCGGCATGCCGATCCATCACATGGCGCTGCTCTGGTGCCTCGCCAATCCGAACGTCTCCACCGTCATTCTCGGCGCCTCGAAGAAGGCGCAGCTCGAGGACAATCTCTCGGCCCTCGAAAGCCGCGACAAGCTGACCGCAGACGTGCTCGCGAAGATCGACGCGATCCTCGGCAACAAGCCGGCGGCGCCGCAGCGCTACTAGTCTTCCAAAGTGCGCCGCCGGACCGATTGCACGGCCCGGCGGCGCACGCTAAAGCGTTCGCATGACCAGCCCATCCGTCACCGTCCGCTTCGCCCCGTCGCCAACCGGCTATCTTCACATCGGCAATGCGCGCCCCGCCTTGCTCAACTGGCTGTTCGCGCTGAAGGCCGGCGGGCAATTCATCCTGCGGCTGGATGACACCGATCGCGAGCGGTCGAAAGAGGAATATGCCGAGGCGATACAGCGCGATCTCGCCTGGCTCGGCATTGAGCCGCACCGCTTCGAGCGGCAGTCGCTGCGCACCGATTCCTATGATGCCGCCGTGGCGCGGCTGAAGCAGGCCGGTCGCCTCTATGCCTGCTACGAGACGGCCGACGAGCTGGACCGCAAGCGCAAGCGCCAGCATGCGCGCGGCCTGCCGCCCGTCTATGACCGCGCCGCGCTGAAGCTGAGCGACGAGGACCGGGCGAAGCTGGAGGCCGAGGGCCGCCGGCCGCATTGGCGCTTCAAGCTCGACGAGAGCGTCGGCCACGTCACCTGGGAAGATCTGGTGCGCGGGCCGCAGACGGTCGACATCGGCTCGCTCTCCGATCCCGTGCTGATCCGCGAGGACGGCACCTATCTCTACACACTGCCCTCGGTCGTCGACGACGCCGACATGGGGGTGACGCACATCATCCGCGGTGACGACCATGTCACCAATACCGGCGTGCAGCTGCAGCTGTTCGAGGCGCTCGGCGCGCCGGCGCCGGTGTTCGGCCATCACAACACGCTGACGACGTCGACGGGCGAGGGGCTCTCGAAGCGGACCGGCGCGCTGTCGCTCGGCTCGCTGCGTGACGCCGGCTACGAGCCGATGGCGGTCAATTCGCTGGCCGTGCTGATCGGCACTTCCCATTCCGTCGAGCCCGTCGCCGATCTCGCGACGCTGGCCGGCATCGTCGATCTCTCCATGGTGTCGAAGGCGCCGGCGAAGTTCGATCCCGCCGATCTCGACGGCCTCAACGCCAAGCTGCTGCACGCCAAGCCCTATGCCGAAGTGGCCGACCGGCTTTCGGCGCTCGGCGTCGCTGGCGGCGAGGATTTCTGGAATGCCGTGCGCGGCAATCTGGTCCGTCTGCAGGAGGCGAGCGATTGGTGGCGCGTCGTGACCGGACCGGTCGACGCCCATGTCGCCGCCGATGCCGACGAGGTCGCCTTCTTCGCCGCGGCGCGGGCCGCGCTGCCGGAGGGGACGTTCGATGGGCAGAGCTGGAAGGCCTGGACCGATGCGCTGAAGGCGGCGACCGGGCGCAAGGGCAGGGCGCTGTTCATGCCGCTGCGCCAGATGCTGACCGGCCTCGACCATGGTCCGGAACTGGCGGCGCTGCTGCCCCTGATCGGTCGCGACCGGACCGTTGCCCGGCTTGACGCCGTGACAGCGCCGGCGGACTGAGGCCCTCTACCTCCCCCTGAGGGGCCTTCGCACAACGCTGGCTAAGCGCCGCCGTCATCCCGGCGGAGGCCGGGATCCAGACACACTGCCGTATGGCCAGAAAGCCGTGTCACGGCTTGCCGCGCCGGCGCTTATGGGCCCCGGCCTCCGCCGGGGCGACACGCTCTGCCTCTCATCTCTGAGGCACGAGCCGCGGGGCTCCCTCTACAGGAAGCCGCGAGCCAGGGCCGGAGCGGCGCTGGGTGTTGCCGGAAGCTGCGGCAGCAGCAGCGCGTTGACGACGTGATAGACGTCGGGGCGGCCCGGCCAGACGGTGCCGGCCTCGGAGAGGTCGGCGGCGAGCTGGTGCCGCCAGGTGCCGCGTTCCGCTTCGACGAAGTGCACGGCGGCATGGTCCCAGAGCTTGCGGTACCAATGCTCGTAGGCCGGATCGTCGGTCACCGCGCCGAGCAGGGCGGCAGCGGCGATGCCTTCGCAGAGCGCCCAGTGCATGCGGACGTCGGTGACGACCTTGCCGTCGAAATCCGTCGTGTAGACGAAGCCGTCATGGCCATCGACAGCCCAGCCATAGGTGATGGCGTGGTTGAAGAGGGCGATCGAGGCTTCGCGCAGCCAGGCGGGCGGCGTCTCGAGCGATGCTTCGACATGGATCAGCAGGCGCGACCATTCGAGCCAGTGGCCGACCGTCGAGCCATAGGGCCGGAACGGATGGGCGCGGTCGTCGGTATTGTATTCCGGTGTCGGCTGCCAGGCCGTGTCGAAATGCTCGGGCAGGAACCAGTTGTGCCGGCGCGCGGCGCCGTTGATCAGCCGGTCCGCCATCGACAGCGCGCGGTCATACCAGGCCGGATCGCCCGAGGTGTCGCCGGCGGCGAGGCAGGCCTCGACCAGGTGCATGTTGGAATTGGCGCCGCGATAGTTTTCCGAATCCGAGAAATCGTCCGCGAAGGACTCGCGCGACATGCCGGCTTCCGCGTCCCAGAAATGCTTCAGGAACACCGCCTGGGCGCGCTCGAACAGTTCGCGGCCACCCGGACGACCCGCCTCGGTCGCCGACGAGCCGGCGAGCAGCACGAAGGCATGGGCATAGGCCTCCTTGCGGCCCGGGAGCGGGCCGCCGGTCGGGCTCAGCGCCGAGTACCAGCCGTCATTCGCCTTGTCGTGGAAGATGCCGAGCAGCGCCGTGATGCCGTGGTCGACGAGCGGGCCAGCGCCGGGAATGCCGCGCAGCTGTGCGAGCGCTGCGACATGGGTCTTGCGGCAGGTGAGATAGAGCTCGCGCGGACGGGTCAGGTCGCTGGTGCCGTCCTCGAGCAGATAGCCGAAGCCGCCAGCATCAAGCCGGGCGCCGTTCATGAAATGGACGAGGCGGCGGAACTGATCGTCCAGCCAGTCGCAGTGAGACCTCAGCCCGAGCCAGGGCGGGGTGGCGGTCGATGTCATGGCGTCCTGCTCCCGTAAGGCCCATCGCGCAGCGTCCGCCTCCCGGCAGTGTCGGATGGGCTCGTTCATGGCGTGTCGCCGCGCCGGCGTTTGCGCACAGGCGACGGCCCGGCCAAGCGTGCCCGGCCGGCGGCGGCTAGTTGAACACTGAGTCGATCGGGCCGTCCACCGCGGCGGCGGCCCGCGGATCGCTATTGGGCGTAGAAGTAGGAGGGACCGACGCGGCGCGTCACGCCCGCCGTCCGCGGCGCGCCCGAAAGCCCGGCTACGGGCGTTTCGATGCTGGCGGTGCCGAGATCGTCCGGCGAGAGATTGCCGGCGCGGTTGGCGAGCGTTTCCGGGTCCTCGCCGAGGAAGGGCGCCGATCCCGGGATCGGCGGCATGGCCTCGGCGGCCGGCGTCTTGGCGAGGCTCGCGGGATCATAGCCGCCGTTCAGGGCCTGCAGCGATGTCGGGCTGCCGCAGGTGCAGCTCGAATTGAAGCTGGTGCGATAGGAGAACGCGGTCGACAGCGCGCTATAGGGTGTCTCGTCGACGGTCGAGCGGGCATCGGTGCTGTTCTGGCCGGGATTGCGATGGGCGTAGAGCGCGACATCGGCGCTCGGGCACATCTGCCGGCAGGTCGCCTCGTCGGCGGCGAAATTGGAGCGGCGTGTCGCGAAGCTGATCGGGAAATAATAGCCGTCGCAGGTGCGGACGCAGAGGGTGCGGTAATTGCCGCCGCCGAAGCCGCGCTCGTTCGAGCTGGTCTCGGAGCGCGTGCTCGGTTCGCGCGCCGGGATCCGCGCCACGTCCTGCTGCTGGTCGTAGACGCGGTTGTCGGGGTTGAAGAGCCGTTCGAAGAAGTTGCGCGGGCGTTGGCCGGCATTGACGTAATTGGCGTATTGCGGGCCGCAATCGTTCTGGCCGAGCTGGCGCAGGATATCGGTGCGCTGGCGGCCGGAGGTGGCGGGGTCTGCAGCCCGGCTTCCTTGTTCCGCCTTGCTGATGCGGCCCTGGATCGCGCTGATGCGCTTGTTGATGCCGGCGCATTCCGGGCCGGGATTGGCGGAGCGGAAGAAGCCGCCCTTGCAGCCGGCGCGGCGTGCTTCGCCATTGGCGGCATTGAGATCGGCCCGGTAGCGGTTGAGATTGGCCTGCTGGCCGGCGGCGGCGTTCTGGCCACGCTGCAGCGAGGCGAGCTGACGCTCGAGCCGGACGCACACGCTCGACGCCGCTTCCGCGACGCCGACGCCCGCGGCAAGGATCATCGCAGCCATTACGATACGCGAGAACACTCTTTCGATACCCATTGAAGCGGCCCTTACCGCGCTGCCATCAATTCGTCCGCCCATGCCCAGAAAGGGCAAATCGAAATAGCATGGATGGCCGGCAGGGTCATCCATGCCGCGCGCCGATCGGGCGTGAATCGGCGCCGGCGTTGCCGGAAAGCACCGTAAGGATGCCTGATAGCCCGATCTTTGGATGGCAAACGCCGGCATCTTGTGACTAGGTGGCGCGCTGGAACTGCGGGCCGTGGTCCGCTCCCTGCATGAAAAGAGCCTTTGCATCATGACCGCGCGCGACGTTTCCCTGGCCGCGAAGGATCCGGCCGGGCCCTGGTGGACCGAGATCCGGGCCACGATCCAGCTGTCTGTACCGCTGATTCTCACCAATCTGGCGCAGACCGTCATCACCGCCACGGATGTCGTCATCCTGGGCTGGGTCGGCGCGGCCTATCTGGCAGCGGGCGCGCTGGCGACCAATCTCTATTTCGCGCTGCTGATCTTCGGTATTGGCCTGGTGTCGGCGGTGGCACCGATGGTGGCGCGCGAGCGCGGCCGCAATCGTCATGCGGTGCGGGAAGTGCGGCGCACGGTGCGGCAGGGCCTCTGGGCGTCGGTCGCCCTCGTCATCCCGTTTTGGATCGTGCTCTGGCATACCGAGGAAATCCTGTTGTGGCTCGGGCAGGAGCCCGAGTTGGCGCGGCTCGCGGCCGAGAATATGCGCGGCCTGCAATGGGCGATGCTGCCGTTCCTCTGGTACATCGTGCTGCGTTCGTTCATCGCCGCGCTGGAGCGGCCGGCCTGGTCGCTCGTGGTCGGCATCGCTGGTGTCATCTTCAACGCTCTGATCGTCTGGGCGCTGGTGTTCGGCCATTTCGGCCTGCCGAAGCTCGGTATGTTCGGCGCCGGCATTGGCAGCACGCTGTCGGCGATGCTGATGTTCATCGGCATGGCGCTGGTCTGTCTGTTCGACCGCCAGTTTCGCCGCTATCACGTCTTCGGCCGCTTCTGGCGTCCCGACTGGGCCCGCTTCCGCGCGCTCTGGCGTCTCGGCCTGCCAATGGGCATCGCCATCGGTCTCGAGGTCACGGTGTTCAACGCGGCGGTATTCCTGATGGGGCTGATCGGCGCTTCCGCCGTGGCGGCGCACGCCATCGCCATCCAGGTCGCCTCGCTCTGCTTCATGGTGCCGCTTGGCTTCTCGCAGGCCGTCACCGTCCGGGTCGGCATCGCCTATGGCGCCGGCGATCCCGATGCGATCCGCCGCGCCGGCTGGACCCCGTTCATCCTCGGCGTCGGCTTCATGGCCTGCACGGCGCTGATGATGTTCGCCATTCCGAACGTGCTGATCGGGGTGTTCCTCGACCGGGCCGATCCGAACAATGCCGAGGTGATCGCGCTGGCCGTGTCCTTCCTCGGCATCGCCGCCCTGTTCCAGGTGTTTGACGGCGCCCAGGCGATCGCCGGCGGCATGCTGCGCGGCCTGCACGACGCCCGGGTGCCGATGATCTATGCGGCACTCGGCTTCTGGGGTGTCGGCCTCACGCTCAGCGTCCTGCTCGGCTTCTGGTTCGGGCTTGGCGGCATCGGCATCTGGATCGGCCTGGCGACCGGTCTCGCCGCCGTTTCGGCGATGCTGATCACGCGCTGGCTGCGTCGCGAGCGCCTCGGTCTGGTGCGCGGCGGCACCGAGCCGATCGTGGCGCCCTGAGCCTGGCGCCATTTTCGGCCGCGGCGGGTCTCGCGGCGGCGCCCGGCATTCCTATATTGGGCACAGTTTCGCAACGGAGAACGCCATGCGCCTTGCCCTCGCTGCCCTGACCGCCGTCGTCACCCTTGCCGGGGCTGAGGCGCCGGCGATGGCCGCCGATCCCGATCTGATCTTCAAGGAATCGACGACCTTCAAATGGGTGACGCCGAACGACAAGATCGCGACCTATGCCGTCGATGATCCGGACGTCGAGGGCGTTGCCTGCTATTTCGCCGCGGCCGAGCGCGGCGGTGTCGCCGGCATGTTCGGCGTGGCCGAGGAGACCTCGGACGTCTCGCTCGCCTGCCGGCAGGTCGGCCCGATCTCCTTCAAGGGCAAGATTGGCCAGGGCGAGGAGATGTTCAATCAGCGCCGCTCGATCTGGTTCAAGAAGATGCGGATCTCGCGCGGCTGCGACGCGAAGCGCAACGTGCTCGTCTATCTCGTCTATTCGGACAAGCTCGTCGACGGCAGCCCGAAGAACTCCATCTCAAGCGTGCCGATCATGCCCTGGGGCGACCAGCCGGCGGCCAAATGCGGTGATTTCCTGCGATAAGGGGCGCCGCGTGCCGCCGGTTTTCCGCGGTGCGCAGGCATCGTTCTGACCGACACGACTTGCCGGAAGCCGCGCGAGGCTCTAACCGGATGATCAGTATTCTATTCGGAGCTCTTTTCGCATGAACGCCATCGTCCGCCAGCCCGATCCCAAGAAGCTGATCAAAGGCGCGACCGGGGACTGGGAAATCGTGATCGGCCTGGAGGTGCATGCCCAGGTCCTGTCGAAGTCGAAGCTGTTCTCGGGCGCCTCGACCGAATTCGGCGGACCGCCGAACTCCCATGTCAGCCTCGTCGACGCGGCGATGCCCGGCATGCTGCCCGTGATCAACGAGGAATGCGTGGCGCAGGCTGTGCGCACCGGCCTCGGCCTCAACGCGCAGATCAACAATTACAGCGTGTTCGACCGCAAGAACTATTTCTATCCGGATCTGCCGCAGGGCTACCAGATCTCGCAGTTCAAGCAGCCGATCGTCGGCGAGGGCGAGATCATCATTGATCTCGACGGCGGCGAGAGCGTCACCGTCGGCATCGAGCGCCTGCATCTGGAGCAGGATGCCGGCAAGTCGCTGCACGACCAGCATCCGACCATGAGCTTTGTCGACCTGAACCGTTCCGGCGTCGCGCTGATGGAGATCGTCTCGAAGCCGGACCTGCGTTCGGCCGACGAGGCAAAGGCGTATCTGACCAAGCTGCGCACGATCGTGCGCTATCTCGGCACCTGCGACGGCAACATGGACGAAGGCTCGATGCGCGCCGACGTCAACGTCTCGGTGCGCCGTCCCGGCGAGCCGCTCGGCACGCGCTGCGAGATCAAGAACGTCAACTCGATCCGCTTCGTCGGCCAGGCCGTCGACTACGAGGCGCGCCGCCAGGTCGGCATTCTGGAGGATGGCGGTTCGATCCATCAGGAAACCCGCCTGTTCGACGCCAACAAGGGCGAGACGCGGTCGATGCGCTCGAAGGAAGAGGCGCATGACTATCGCTACTTCCCGGATCCCGACCTGCTGCCGCTCGAACTGGAGCAGGCCTGGGTCGACGGACTGAAGGCGCTGCTGCCGGAGCTACCCGACGCCAAGAAGGCGCGCTTCATCGCCGATCTCGGCCTCTCGCCCTATGACGCCAGCGTGCTGGTGCTCGAGCGCGACACGGCGGACTATTTTGAGGTCGTCGCCAACGGGCGCGATGCCAAGACGGCGGCCAACTGGGTGACGCAGGAACTGGCCGCCCGTCTGAACAAGGACGGCAAGGACATCGCGTCCAGCCCGGTCTCGGCCGAGCAGCTCGGCGCCATCATCGACCTGATCGGTGACGGCACGATTTCCGGCAAGATCGCCAAGGACCTGTTCGAGATCGTCTGGAACGAGGGCGGTGACCCGAAGGTCGTCGTCGAGGCGCGCGGCCTGAAGCAGGTCACCGATACCGGCGCGATCGAGAAGGTCGTTGATGACATCATCGCCGCCAACCCGGAAAAGGTCGAGCAGGCCAAGGCCAAGCCGACGCTGGCAGGCTGGTTCGTCGGCCAGATCATGAAGGCGTCGGGAGGCAAGGCCAATCCGCAGGTCGTCAACGATATCCTAAAGAAGAAGCTCGGCCTGGAGTAGGGCGGGGAAACCTGCGAACCGATTGCATTCCGCGCTATGGTTGCCGCCGACATCGAACTGTCGTGAGGGCAACCATGACCAAGATTGTGCGGAAGACACAGGCGAGCGCCACCGGTGCGTCAGCGCTTGGGGCTCTCGCGATCGGCGCCGCCGCGATTGGCGCGATCGCCTTTGGCGCCATGGCGATCGGCCGTCTGCGGATCCTGGAGGCCCGCATCGACAAGCTGTCGGTCGGCAGGCTTACGGTCGAGCATCTCGACATCCGCGACCCGGGGCGATGACGCCTCGATAGAGGCCGCATTCAGCGTCAACGGCCGCGGCTGCCGGGGCGCGGGAGCTTCACGCTTGCTATGGAAGCCTTGCCTTGCCGTCGTGGGAAACCCAAATATGAATCTATGACCGATCGCTTGCCGATCGGTGACCGATCCAGCCCCAGCCAAGCCAAAGGTTTTCCATGTCCGTGAACCAGACCCAGCCGATCGAGCTGCACTACTGGCCGACCCCGAACGGCAAGAAGATCACCATCATGCTGGAGGAGCTCGGCGTTCCCTACTCCCTCCACTTCGTCAATATCGGCAAGGGCGACCAGTTCCAGCCGGACTTCCTGAAGATCTCGCCGAACAACAAGATGCCGGCGATCGTCGATCCGGAAGGCCCGGACGGCAAGCCGATCTCGGTGTTCGAATCGGGCGCCATCCTGCTCTATCTCGCCCGCAAGTTCGGCCGGTTCTATCCGACCGATGACGAGCGGGCGCGCGTCGAGGTCGAGGAATGGCTGATGTGGCAGATGGGCGGCTTCGGCCCGATGCTCGGCCAGCGCAACCACTTTTCCGTCTATGCGCCCGAGCGCATTCCCTACGCCACCAAGCGCTATCAGGACGAGACGCATCGCCTCTATGGCGTGCTCAACCGGCGCCTCGCCGATCGCGATTTCGTCGCCGGCGACTATTCGATCGCCGACATGGCGATCTTTGGCTGGGCCGCCGGCTGGGAGACCCAGCAGTTCGATACGTCGGACTTCCCGCATGTGAAGCGCTGGATCGATCGGATGAATGCGCGTCCGGCCGTCGCGCGCGGCATGGCGGTCAAGGCTCCCGTCGCCCCGGTCAGTCTCGCCGACGACAAGGAAGCGCAGAAGATTCTCTTCAATCAGCGCGCCCGATAAGTCCCGGGACGGACGGTTCCGCGCCAGTTGGCCGGTTGACCCACCGCGAAACGGATAAGATGTTGTTCTCTGGCGGGGTGGTAGCCCCGTCAGGGCAAACATACTATGATAACGGCATGGCGGTATTGCACTGATGCCGCGTTTCGTTTGACGCCCGTGATTGCGGAAAGGGGCCCCTGGCGGATGCGCGGTACCCAGGATAAGACGCGGACACTGCGTGCCCCCGGCAGGGACAGGTCCGGCAGCCTGTCGGATCAGGTTGCCGCCGAGCTCGGCCGCCGCATCGTGTCCGGTGTCTACAATCCCGGCGATACGCTGCCGACCGAGCCGATGGTCCAGGAAGAGTTCGGCGTTTCCCGCACCGCCGTCCGCGAGGCCATCCGCCTGCTGTCGGCCAAGGGGCTGACCGTCTCGCGCCCGAAGATCGGCACCAAGGTGCGGCCGCGCGTCGACTGGAACATGCTCGATCCCGATGTCCTGCACTGGCAGATCGACCAGCGGCCGAGTGACGAGTTCATCCATTCCCTGTTCGAGATGCGCGAGATCATCGAGCCGGCCGCGGCCTCGCGCGCGGCGGAACGGGCGACGGCGGAAGAGATCGACAAGCTCGGCAAGGCGCTTGACGGCATCAAGAACCGCGATCGTGGCAGCGTCGACCAGATCCGCGCCGATCTCGCCTTTCACATGACCGTGCTTGAGGCGTCGCACAACCCAATGCTTCGGTCGGTCGGTGGCCTGATCGAATCCGGCCTGATCATCAGCTTTTCGCTCGGCTGGCGCACGGTGATGGGCGACGACGCGGTGCTGCAGCATCGCGATGTGTTCGAAGCGATCCGCGACCGCAATCCGGACGAGGCGTTCCTCGCCATGCGCCGGCTGCTGCGCAACGCCAAGGGCAATGTCTTCGACTCTATCTGGGTCGGCCGCAATGCCGACGCCGAAGGCGAAACCAGCCTCAGCTAGCTTCACCACCGTTCCATCAACGAAAATCGGCCGCGGCGCCTGCGCAGACGGCCGTCTGGCACAACAGGAGAGAAACAATGAGACTGATGCAGATCAAGACCGAAGCCGGTGAGCGCGCCGTCGTCGCCACGGTGCCGAACGGCGCCGGCGAGCGGTCCTACATCGTGCCGGGCTTCGCCACCGTCTACGCCATCGCGCAGGCCGCGATCGCCGCCAAGTCGGGCATCGAGGCGATCGTCGAGGCGGCTTCGGCCGGCGCGACCGAGGAAGTCGACCGCGCAGCCCTGCTGGCCTCCGGCCGTGTTTTGGCGCCGATCGACCATGAGGATCCGGCGCATCTCCTGATCACCGGCACGGGCCTGACCCATCTGGGCTCCGCCTCGGCCCGCGACGCCATGCACAAGACGCCGGACGAGGACGAGGTCCTCACCGACTCGATGAAGATGTTCCGCATGGGCCTCGAGAACGGCAAGCCGGCCGTCGGCCAGCAGGGCGTGCAGCCGGAGTGGTTCTACAAGGGCGACGGCGCGCTGCTCGTCGGCCCGGGCCAGCCGCTGACCGCGCCGTCCTTCGCCCAGGACGGCGGCGAGGAGCCGGAAGTGGCCGGCATCTACATCGTCGGCGACAATGGCCAGCCCTACCGGATCGGCTTCGCCATGGCGAACGAGTTCTCCGACCACATCATGGAGCGGGTGAACTATCTCTATCTCGCCCATTCCAAGCTGCGTCCGTGCTCGGTCGGCCCGGAACTCCTCGTCGGTGCGCTGCCGGACGACGTGCGCGGCCGTTCGAAGATCTACCGCGACGGCAAGGTCATCTTCGACGAGCCGTTCCTTTCGGGCGAGGCGAACATGTCGCACACGCTGGAAAACCTCGAATATCACCACTTCAAGTATGACTTCTTCCGTCGTCCGGGCCAGGTGCATGTCCACACCTATGGCACGGCGACTCTGAGCGTTGCCTTCGGAATCAAGACGCAGGCCGGCGACGTGTTCGACATCCAGTCGGACACTTTCGGTCTGCCGCTCACGAACCCGCTCGCCTTCGCCAAGGAAGAGAAGGTCACCGTCACCCAGCTTTGAGGGTTGGCCATCGGGGGGCTGGCGGGATAAAAGGACGGAACTTTCCGAACCTCGGTTCCTGCCCCCTCCATCCCGGCTCCGGCCGGGCCATATCCGTTCCACGACGTTCAAGGATCAACTGATGAGCACACTGCACAAGAACTACATTGGTGGCGAATGGGTCGGCGGCACCGCGCGTCCCAACATCAACCCGTCCAATACGAACGAAGTGGTCGGTGAATTCGCACAGGCGACGGCGGAAGACGCCAAGGCTGCGATCGACGCCGCCGCCGATGCGTTCAAGACCTGGTCTCTCTCGGGCATCCAGCAGCGCCACGACATCCTGAAGGCGACGGGCGACGAGATCCTGGCGCGCAAGGAAGAAATCGGCCGCCTGCTGTCGCGCGAAGAGGGCAAGACCCTTCCCGAGGGCATTGGCGAGACGACGCGCGCCGCGCAGATCTTCCATTTCTTCGCCGGTGAAACCCTGCGTCTGGCCGGCGAGATCCTGCCGAGCGTGCGTCCGGGCATCGACGTCGCGATCACCCGCGAGCCGGTCGGCGTCGTCGGCCTGATCACGCCGTGGAATTTCCCGATCGCCATTCCGGCCTGGAAGATCGCCCCGGCCATCGCCTATGGCAACACCGTCGTCCTGAAGCCGGCCGATCTCGTCCCGGGCTGCGCCTGGACGATCGTCGACATTCTCGTCCGCAACGGCCTGCCCAAGGGCGTCGTCAACCTGGTCATGGGCCGCGGTTCGGTCGTCGGCCAGGCGATCCTCGAATCGCCGAAGGTCAATGCCGTCTCGTTCACCGGTTCGGTCGGCACCGGCAAGAAGGTCGCCGAGGCCTCGATCGCCGTCATGCGCAAGTTCCAGCTCGAGATGGGCGGCAAGAACCCGACCATCGTGCTCGATGACGCCGATCTGAAGGTCGCCGTCGAGTCGACCGCGAACAGCGCCTTCTTCTCGACCGGCCAGCGTTGCACGGCTTCGTCGCGCCTGATCGTCACCGAGAAGATCCACGACCAGTATGTCGAGGCGCTCGCTGCCCGCATGAAGGACATCGTCGTCGACGACGCGGTCAAGCAGGGTACCCATGTCGGCCCGGTGGTCGACCAGAGCCAGCTCGACCAGGATCTGCGCTACATCCAGATCGCCAAGGACGAAGGCGGCACGCTCGCCTACGGCGGCGAGCGCATCGAGCGCGAGAATCCGGGCTTCTTCCTGCAGCCGGCGCTGTTCACCAACACGACGCCCGACATGCGCATCAACAAGGAAGAGGTCTTCGGCCCGGTCGCCAGCGTGATCAAGGTCAAGGACTACGAGGAAGCGCTCGCGGTCGCCAACGACACGCCGTTCGGCCTCGCCGCCGGCATCGTGACGACCAGCCTGAAGAGCGCGACCCACTTCAAGCGCCATTCGGAAGCCGGCATGGTCATGGTCAACCTGCCGACGGCAGGCGTCGACTATCACGTGCCGTTCGGCGGCCGGAAGGGTTCGAGCTACGGCCCGCGCGAGCAGGGCAAGTACGCGGTCGAGTTCTTCACGACCGTCAAGACGGCCTACACGCAGCCGTAATCGGCTGTCGTCATCGAGTTCAGAACGGGCGCCTTCGGGCGCCCGTTTTCGTTTCGGGCCACGGCAACAGGGCAGGCTCGCGATGTGATTAGCCGGGAGGTGGGCACGCTCAACCGTGATTTGACATGCAGGTATTTACCTGCATATCTCTGTCTCCGAAGCGAGGGAGATCGATGCACGCGGACGATGTCTTCAAGGCGCTGGCCGACCCCACCCGCAGAAGGCTGCTCGACCTTCTCTGCGAGCAGAACGGGCAGACGCTCGGCCAGCTCTGCGAGCATCTCGACATGGCCCGGCAATCCGCCACCCAGCATCTCGGGATCCTGGAAGCGGCCAATCTGGTGAGCACGGTCCGGCGCGGCAGGGAAAAGCTGCACTTCATCAACCCCGTGCCCTTGCACGAGGTCTACGAGCGGTGGGTGCGAAAGTTCGAAAAGCAGCGGCTCAGCCTGCTGCATGATCTGAAGCGAGAACTGGAAGGAGAGTAGTCATGGCCAAGGACAAGACGAGTTTTGTTTATGTGACCTACATCGTCTCGACGCCCCAGAAGGTGTTCGAGGCGATCACGAAACCGGAAGTCGCCCGGCGCTACTGGGGCCACGAGAATGTCTCCGACTGGAAGGTGGGCTCGAACTGGCAGCATGTCCGCACCAATGACGAGCGGCGGGTCGATCTGGTCGGCAAGGTTCTCGAGAGCTCGCCGCCGACCCGCCTCGTGATCTCCTGGGCTGACCCGTCTGAGATGGACAATCCGGCAAGCCACAGCCGGGTGACGTTCGCGATCGATCCCTATGACGACATGGTTCGGCTGACCGTCAGCCATGAGGAGCTCGAGGCCGGCAGCGGCATGGCGAAGGGCATCCAGCAGGGATGGCCGATCGTCCTCTCCAGCCTGAAATCCTTCCTGGAAACCGGCCGCGCCATCGACGTCTTCGCCAAGCCGAAAGCGGCCTGATCCCGAACGGTACCGATCCGGAAACCTGACTCCAGGAGAACGAGCATGACCGAGCCCTACCGGGGTGGATGCGCGTGCGGCGCGATCCGCTACGAGACGACGAGCGAGCCCATCGTCGAGCTCCACTGCCAGTGCCGCGAATGCCAGAAGCGGAGCGGCACCGGCCATAGCTCCTATTTGACCTTCGCCCTGAGGTCCGAGATGACCATCACCGGCGAGGCGAAGGAGTGGCAGGTCGCCGGCGAGAGCGGCAACATGAAGGTCCATGCCTTCTGTCCGAACTGCGGCACGCCGGTCTATCTGACCTTCGTTGCCATGCCGGAGTTGATCGCGGTCCACGCGGCCAGCCTGGACGAACCCGGCCGGTTCAAGCCCCAATTCGTCACCTATGGCGTCCGCGGCCTCGCCTGGGACACGATCGATGCCGCTTTGCCGCGCTTCGAGCGGATGCCCGGGTAGAGCAGGCAACCTCGGCTAGCCGCGGATGAGCGGCGTCTTGCCGGAGAAGAGCGGCTGGTGCCGGCCGATCAGGCGGGCGACGCGCTCGGCCGCGGTGTGGATCGCGGCCTGGTGGCGGTCCTCGTGATGGGTGACGAGCCATTGTTCGGAGGCGAGCGCCGCGATCGGTTCGCCGGCGCGTTCGAGATCCGGCTCGACATCGCCGATCAGGCAGGGCAGGACGGCCCGGCCGGCGCCGGCGCGCACCAGGTCGAGCAGCGTGCGCGGGTCGCTCGCCCGGATGGCGATCGCCTCGCCATGTTCGGCGGCCAGCCACTGGGCGGAGGGCGTGATCGCGGCCTCGCCGCCGATGCCGATCCAGGGCAGGGTGGCGCAATCCTCGGTCATCGTCCGGCGGGCATAGCTCGCGAAGGCGACGACGCCGACGCGCCGTCCCGCCAGCCATGCCTCTTCCGGCCGCCGGTTGCGGATACCGATGTCGGCGGCGCGCCGGCCGATGTCGAGCCGGGCATTGGCGGTGGTGAATTCGAGCGTCCAGGCATCCGCCACCGTCCACACCGCTTCGATGTTGCGAGCGAGAAAGGCCGTCATCCAGTGGCCGGCGGAAATGCGAACCACCGGCCGGGTCGCCGTGCCGGCCCGCCAGCGTTCGACGCCCGCCGCCGCCGCTTCCACGTCCTGGGCGTGGGCGAGCAGCGTGCGCCCGTCCTCCGTCAGTTCGTAGCCCTGCCGTCCCCGCGTGAACAGCCGCACGCCGAGCGCGCGCTCGAGCGCGGTCATGCGCCGTCCCAGCGTCGGCGCGCTGCTGCCGCTCGCCCGCGCCGCCGGGCCGAGGCCGCCGGCCCGCGCCACGGCGAGGAACAGTTTCAGATCCTGCCAGTCGAACTCGTTCATTTTTGAAATGCTCATTGCGGCTTCGTTCGTTTCGGGCTTGGCGGTCAAAGGCTAGGAATAGGCGCGATGCTCGCGACACCCCCGACGGTCCTGCGGCCACGCCAGCAGGAAAGGTCGCGCGTCGTTGCGATTTTGTAATAGGCAGCCTTTCCTCACAAGGAGTTCGTCATGCTCACACGCACGCTCTGGAACGGCCGGAAGGTCGCAGCACTCGGCTTCGGCGGCTGGGCGATCGGCGGCCCGTTCTATGCCGGCACCGTTCCGCTTGGCTGGGGCGACGTCGACGACCGGGAATCGGTCGCGGCGATCCATGCGGCGCTTGACCTCGGCATCCGCTTCTTCGACACCGCCAGCAATTATGGCGGCGGTCACTCCGAGGAGATCCTCGGCGAGGCGCTTGCCGGCCGCGACGATGTCGTGATTGCGACCAAGTTCGGCCATGTCGTCGATGCCGTCACCAAGCAGGCGCTGGGGGAGGAATCGTCGCCCGATGCGATCGAGGCGATTGTCGAAACCTCGCTGCGGCGGTTGCGCCGGGAGCGGATCGACCTGCTGCAGCTCCACCTGAACGATCTTCCGATCGCGCGCGCCGCGCCGATCTTCGAGAAACTGGCGGCGCTGCGACAGGCCGGCAAGATTGATGCGTTCGGCTGGAGCACGGACAATCCGGACGGCGCCCGCCATTTCGCCGGGCTGGACGGCTTTGTCGCGATCCAGCACGCGATGAATGTCTTCGAGCCTGCCGATGCTATGATCGCGGCGGTGGAGCCGGCGGGCCTTCTCTCGATCAACCGCTCGCCGCTCGCCATGGGCCTCTTGACCGGCAAGTTTGCCGGCGGCGCGACGCTTGCCGTCAACGACGTCCGCGTCGCGGCGCTCGACTGGATGACCTATTTCAAGGACGGGCAGGCGGCGCCCGCCTATGCCGCGCGGCTGGAGCGCATCCGCGACCTGCTCCAGACGGACGGTCGCACGCTGACGCAAGGCGCGATCGCCTGGCTCTGGGGCCGTTCTGACCGGACGCTGCCGATCCCGGGCGTCCGCACGCCTCGGCAGATCACCGAGAATGCCGGCGCGCTGGAGAAGGGGCCGCTCGCCGCCGACGTGATGGCCGAGATCGAGCGCGTCATCGGCCGCGAGCAGGAAGCTGTCGCCTGAGCACCCGGCTCAGATCGCCGGCCGGTCGAGCACGAGAATGTCCTCGCGGGTAAAATTGACCGTCACCGGCTGGCCGCGCTCGGGCGGGGCGCTGTGCGGCCGGTTGAAGGTATCGAGCGAGACGACATTGTCGCCGAAGCGGACCCGGATGCGGACGACCGAGCCGAGGAAGTGCACCTCGTCGATGGTTCCGGTCAGATTGTTGCTGCCGCCATTCGCATGCCCGATCGACAGCGCCTCCGGCCGCAGCGCCACCGCGAGCGTGTCGCCGGCACTGGCGCCGTTGAGACCGGTCGAGGCGACGACTTCCTGGTCGTCGATGGCGATCCGGCCGGCGGTCGAATCGAGCACCTTGCCGGCGAGGATGTTGAGCGTGCCGACGAAGGAGGCGACGAAGCGGGTCTTCGGATAGTTGTAGATCTCGAACGGCGTGCCCAATTGCTCGATCCGGCCGTCATTCATGACGCAGATCCGGTCCGACATGGAGAGCGCTTCCTCCTGGTCGTGCGTCACATAGATTGTCGTGATGCCGAGCGCCCGCTGCACGGCGCGGATTTCCTCGCGCAGCGATATGCGGATCTTGGCGTCGAGGGCGGAGAGCGGCTCGTCGAGCAGCAGGATCTTCGGCTGGATGGCGAGCGCGCGGGCGAGCGCCACGCGCTGCTGCTGGCCGCCGGAGAGCTGGTAGGGATAGCGGCTGCCGACATCCGGCAGCTTGATCAGCGCCAGCATCTCCTTGACCCTGGCCGCGATCTCGGAAGACGACTTCTTCGCAACCTTGAGGCCGAAGGCGATGTTGTCGGCGACCGTCATGTTGGGGAACAGAGCGTAGGCCTGAAACACCATGCCGATATTGCGCTGGTTCGGGCGCAGGTCGGTGACATCCTTCTCGTCGATCTTGATCGTGCCGCTGGTCGGCGTCTCGAAGCCGGCGATCATGCGGAGCGTCGTCGTCTTGCCGCAGCCCGACGGCCCCAGGAACGAGACGAACTCGCCGCGCTCGACGGCGAGGTCGATGCCGTGGATCGTCGTCTGGTTGCCGAAGGTCTTGGTGATGCTCTCGAGCGTCAGGAAGGTCATGCGTCCGGGCCCCAATTCAGCGACGGGTAGCGTTCTGGCGACCACCGCCGAAAAGCTGGATCAGGCCCATGCAGGCCCAGGTGATGATGAAGGCGATGATGGCGAGCGCCGCCGGCTCGTAGGCCCGGTTGGCGCCGACCAGCTGCAGGTAGGGTCCGAAAGCCGGCCGGTTCAACAGGCTCGCCATGGTGAATTCGCCGATGACGATGGCGAACGTCAGGAAGGCGCCGGAGAGCACGGCGACGCGCACATTCGGCAGGATCACCTGGAACAGGATGCGCGGCCAGGAACTGCCGAGGCTCTGGGCCGCTTCCGTCAGCGTGCGGATATCGATCGCCCGCAGGCCCGTATCGACGGCGCGATACATGTAGGGGAGGGCGAGCGTGACATAGGCGCAGGTGAGCAGGAAATCCGTGCCGCGCACGGAGTTCGTCAGCGGGATCCAGGACGAGGAATTGTACATCCTGAGATAGCCGAACACGAGGACGATGGCCGGGATGACCAGAGGCAGCAGCGTGATGAACTCGACCAGCGGCCGCAGGCGCGGCAGCTTCAGCTGCACGATATAGGCCGTCGGCACCACGATCAGGATGCCGAACAGGATGGCGGCGATCGCGATCACGGCTGAATAGGTGAAGCTCGCCTGGAAATTCGGATCGCCGAAGACGACGCGGTATGCTTCGAAGGAATAGACGCCGCGCTTCATGCGAAGCGAGAACTCGAAGGTGGCGATGAGCGGCACCAGGAAATAGATCACGCCGATGATGATCGCGATCCACGGGCCGATGACGGGACGCTTCATCGCATCCACCTTTCGCTGCGCGAGCGGAGCCAGATATAGGCGCCGTTCGAAAGACCGGTGATCAGGATCATGCCGAGCGCCAGCGCGTAACCGAGGTTGGGATCGTGCAGCACGTCGCCGCGGATCTGCGCGAATAGGAGGATGGTGATGATGTTGAGCGACGAGCCGGTCAGCGCATAGGCGGTGGCGATGGCGCCAAAGGCATTGGCGAACAGGAGCAGGAACGAGCCGAGCAGGCTCGGCCACAGGATCGGAAAGGCGATCATTCGCCAGTATTGCCAGGTCGAGGCGCCGAGAATGGACGAGGCCTCGCGCCATTCTCGCTTCAGCCCGTCGATCGCCGGCGTCATGATCAGGATCATCAGCGGGATCTGGAAATAGAGATAGGTCAGCGTCAGGCCGCCGAAGCTCAGCAGGTTGAAGCCGTAGCGGTAGATGTTGATGCCGAAGATGCTGGTCAGCAGCGCCGTGACGAGGCCGGTGCGGCCGAGCGTCGCCATGAAGGCGAAGGCAAGCGGTACGCCGGCGAAATTGGACGCGACGCCGGAAAAGGTCATCATCGTCGGCCGGATCCAGCGCGGCACATGGCCGAGCGCCACCGCATAGGCGAGCCCGAAGCCGAGCAGCGCGCCGCCGAAGGCCGAGGCGGCGCTGATCGCGATGCTGGTCTGGTAGGCGCGGATGATCGTTGGCTGGTTCAGATTGGCGATGTTCTGCAGGGTGAAATTGCCCTGCGGATCCTGGAAGGCGCCGATCATCAGAAGCGTCGCCGGAACGATCAGGAACATCAGCGCGAACAGCATGAACGGCACGACGCCGAGCCATGTCAGCGAGACGGGGCGCGGTCTCGTACGGGCGAGCTCGGCGGCGGTTTCTGCCATGGCAGCCTATCTGTCGTCGCTACGGGAATGCAGGATGCTGACCTGACCCGCATCAGGCAAGGGCAGGGGTCAAAATAATGCGGGACGGCGAGGCCATCGCTCGCCCCGATGCGGGAAAGCCCGGCGCGGGCCGGGCTCCCTTGTTCGCGCGGCGACTGGTTTGCCGCCGAAGGTTTCCGGGCAGGCCCGGCTGCACCTTATTTCGGAATGTCGGCGCCGACGACGGAATCCCACTGCTTGGCGATGACTTCCTTGGCGGCGTTCTGCTGCTCGACCGTGGGGAACACGGCCTTGGCATAGCCTTCGGCCGGCGGCAGCTTGGCGAGCAAGTCGGCCGGGATCTTGCCGTTCTTGGCGAGATCGTCGAAGCGGATCGGGTGGCAGTAGCCGGCGAGCCAGGCGAGCTGGCCCTCGTCGGAATAGAGATACTCCATCCAGAGCTTGGCGGCGTTCGGATGCGGCGCGAAGGCGCTGATGCCCTGGACGTAGACGCCGGCGACGATGCCGGTCTTCGGCACGACGACCTCGGCGGCCGGGTTGCCCTTCAGCACGTCGCGCCAGGCGAGCGAATTGTAGTCCCAGGCGATCACGATCGGCGTCGAGCCCTGCGCCAGCGACGCGGCCTTGCCGATGACCGGGACGAAATTGCCCTTCTTGTTCAACTCGGCGAAGAACTTCAGCCCCTCGTCACCCGCCTTGGCGATGTCGCCTTCCGAGCCCGACAGGCCGGCGGCGAAGACGCCCTGGATCGCCTGCGCCGCGACGCGCGGATCGCCGGCGAGTGCGACCGAGTTGGCATACTCGTCGGAAAGAAGGTCCTTCCAGTCCTGCGGCACCGTCTTGATGATGTCGGTGTTCACCAGGAAGGACATCACGCCGTAATAGTCGCCGTACCAATAGCCCTCGGCGTCCTTGGCAGCGTCCGGAATCGTGTCCCAGGTCGAGACCTTGTAGGGCTGCAGCAGGCCATCGGCCTTGGCCGACGGGCCGAAGGGCAGGCCGACGTCGATCACGTCGGGAGCCTGCGGGCCGGTGTTGCCCTTGTTCGCCTTGATCGCCTCGATCTCGTCGCCGGAGCTGGCGTCCGGGTTGAGTTCGTTGACGGCGATGCCGTACTTCTTCTTGAAGCCCTCGATGACGGCGCCATAGCCGCACCAGTCATGCGGCAGCGCGATCGTCGTCAGCTGGCCTTCCTTCTTCGCCGCCGCGATCAGCTCGTCGAGGTTCTGGCCGAAGGCAACGCCCGTCGTCGCGCAGATGGCGAGTGCGGAAACCGACATCCGCATCCAATTCGTCTTCATGCTTCTTCTCCCTCGGCGAATCATCGCCCACTTGCCCCGGCTCGGCCCCGTGGCCGGCCAGATGATAAGCCGTCTATTCTGAAAGCTAGCACGCAAGTTTGAAGCTTCGATGTCGCCCGGGATCGAGGCGCGGCCCAGTGGATGGCTCCATCCACAGTTGTTCCGGCCAGGGTCCGGGCGATCGTGGTTCCGTCCCTCTGTTCGCCGGCTGCAAGCGAGGCGCGGCCGGCGAGCGGCAAGCTTATCGCAGCGATCGCCGATCGGTAAGCCACCTCGTGAACGGCGCTGGCGAGACGGGCAGTCGGCTAGAAGGGAAGGGATCTGATTGCGATCGGGCGCCGGCCTCTTCGCCGGCTTGGCTCGGTCACGGCAACCGCGCGGCATCCATTGCCCCTTGAACTCCTGAGCCGCCGCCAGCGCGAGCCGGCGCCGCGGTGGGGCTTCGCGATGGCAGGACTTCGCGTCCAGTGGTTCATGACGGCCTCGGCGACGGTTGCAATGCAGGCTCCGCCAGAACAACTGTTGCCTGAACAAGAACGGCGACCTGTTGACAGGCCGCCGTTCTCGTTCACCGGGCGCAAGGCCGGGACTTCTCACTGCCCTTATCGCCTTGGCTCCCGCTCCCCAAATCGTAGTCCATCCATCGGGCGCTCCTCGCGGCCGTGTCAGCCGCCGCCGCGGGTACCGCCTTCGCCGCCCGACTCGGTGCCACCGCCGCCTTCGCCGCCGGTGCCGCCTTCGCCGCCGGAGCCACCTTCGCCGCCGGTGCCGCCTTCGCCGCCGGCGCCGCCTTCGCCGCCGGAGCCACCTTCGCCGCCGGTGCCGCCTTCGCCGCCGGAGCCGCCTTCGCCGCCGGAGCCACCTTCGCCGCCGGTGCCGCCTTCGCCGCCGGAGCCACCTTCGCCGCCGGTGCCGCCCTCGCCGCCGGTGCCGCCTTCGCCGCCGGTGCCACCCTCGCCGCTGGTGCCACCTTCGCCGCCGGTGCCACCGCCGCCCTCGCCGCCGGTGCCGCCGCCGCCCTCACCGCCGGTGCCACCGCCGCCTTCGTTGCCGGTGCCGCCGCCGCCCTCACCGCCGGTGCCATTGGAGCCACCATCGCCGCCACCACTCTGGCCGCCGGGCGTGCCGCCGCCGCTCCGCGGGGGGGCGGCTCGGTTGCTGCGGGCCAGGAAGCCGGCCCCTCCGGTGCCGCTCGACAACGCCGAGGCGCAGGAGGACGTCTTCAGCATCTCGAAGACAATCGGGTTGTTGCAAGTTAATCTTTGTTGGGCGATCGATGTTGAAATAAACTCACGATCGGCAATGTAGTTCGAACCGATGAATCCGATCGCAGTCGCGAAGACAATACGTTTGAGGTCCATTTGATTTTCACCTTAACCCCTAAACCCCAAGATCGATTTAATATTCTGTAGTTGCTTGTTGTTCGCAATGGGCCCGGTTGTCAGGATTTAACGAATGCTGCTTTGGTTGCTATGGCTTTCAAAATCTAAGGGAGCCTAACTGTCGGGGAAAAATTAGAATGAATTTTGAAATAATTGCGGGAAAGACCTACGAAAGAAGTTCGAAGGACGGCTGGGGAAGGGCGGGACAACAGCGCGCTGACATGCCTTGTCCGGCAGCGTCGGTTGCCGCCGCTTCGAGGCCGGGTCTCACGACATGTTGATCGGATGGCGGTGCTGGCGTACCGCGGGCCGGGCTGTCATCGCTCGCCGTAACGGGGCGACATCGTTGCGTTCGCTACGCAAATGCGATTCGAATGGCGCGAACGTCTCGTTGCGTTCCGCCGAGTGCCGCTTTCTCTCGGTGGCGCGATTGTCGTTTTCGCGTGATATTTGGCCCGGCTGTGAATTGACGAAAGAGGCGCTTGACCCTTATGCCGAAACAGCCTATCTCCACACCCACGGCGCGGCCAGTTGCGAAAAACCTCTCGCCGGATTGCAAGATCCGGAAGATTTATCGAGATGGTGCAACGGCTTAGTTGGGGAATAGTTTAACGGTAGAACGACGGACTCTGACTCCGTTAGTCTTGGTTCGAATCCAGGTTCCCCAGCCACTCATCTCCAAGTAGTTGAAAATCATAGCGTTTCCTGCCTCGGCATTGTCTCTTGCCGGGGTTTTTCCTATGACGCTCCCACAATGCTCCCACATCACCCGGAAGCGTGGCATCTACTATTTCCGTCGTCGTTTCCCTGACCCCCGTAGAGGGGAGGTTGCTATCTCACTCGGGATCAGGGATTTCAGGCTCGCCGAGTATGTTGCCGAACGCCTAACCGCTCTCTTCGAACGTCTTCTCAATGATGATCCAATGATGGAATCCGATAGAATCGTCGCCGCTCTAAAGCAGGAGCGGACCCGCCGGTTGCAGGAGTCGCGCGATCGAATTCTTGCAACGGAATATGGACGGCCGGTTTTCGCGACCAACTACGCGGGCGATCCCGATGAGGCCAATCAGGCCGATATTGATGGGCACGAGACTTGGATCGCGACGCTCAAGACAGCTCTTGCCAAGAGGCAGTGGGTAGCACCCGATTCGCTCGTCAGAAAATCGATGGACGAGTATGGCGTTCCCGAGAGTTCCTATCTTGAGTATCGAATGGCTTGGGTAGCGATGTACATCTCGGTGATGGAGCAAGAGCTTGAATGGCTCAAGAATGGCCCAATCGATATCGATTGGCATCAGGCACCGCTTGTGGACGGGCCGATCGTCGAGTCGGTACGTTCAGAGCCTCCCTCTGATTTTTCCGATACGCGGCTGAAGCTCTCGGAACTAGCGTCGAACTTCGCCGAGTTGATGCGTTCGACCGAAACTTGGACTGGGCAAACGTTAGCCCAAAGCCGCGCCACGTATCGCATGTTCATCAGCCACTGCGGCGACAGGTCCGCTTCGGAGTACTCACGTCGGGACATCGCATCATTCTACGACGTGCTTCGAGGACTCCCGGCGCTCTATTCCAAAAAGCCCGAATGGAACAAGCTTCCGCTCGCGGAGATAGCAGCACGTACTAAGGACGAGAATATCGATCGTCTCTCCATGACGACTATTAAGCGTCATTTTGCAGCGCTGGGCGGCCTATTTGAGCACCTAAGGAAGCGTGGCGAGTATCTCGGAGAGAATCCGGCGTACGGGTTCGATTTCCCGAGAGGGAAGCGCTTCAGGGCGAACGCAGGGCGGGAGTTCTGGCAGGGCGAGAGATTGCGCGACCTTTTCTCATCACCGGTTTGGTCGGGCTGTGAATCTGAGTCGCGCCGATCGTCGCCAGGCACTCTCATAATCAAAGACGAAAAATACTGGCTGCCTCTGCTCGGTCTCTATCACGGCAACCGGCTCGAGGAGTTCGCCCAACTACTCCGGGGAGATCTCCGAAATGATGGCGGCATCTGGTACCTTGACATCAACGACGAAGATGACAAGCAGATCAAGAATGCCCAGTCCGCTCGTCGTGTACCGCTTCACCCGAATCTCGTTACGATGGGCTTCCTCGACTACGTCGAGCAAACCACAAAGGCGCCGACCGATCGGATCTTTCCGCAGTTGAAACCTGGTGGTCCAGACCGGAAGTATGGATACTATTTCAGCAAGTGGTGGACTCGATATCGCCGGGACGTTGGGCTTTACGAGAAGCGCCTCGACTACCACTCTTTCCGACATGGCGTGACAAACAAACTGTTCGCTGCCGATGTGCCGGAGGCGGTGGTCGAAATGCTCACTGGACATGAGGGTGGGGGGACAAGTCGAAAAGTCTATCTCAAGGATCTTCCATTGAGGCGCTTGCAAGAGGCCATATGTCTTGTCGATTGGCCTGAGTTGTCGTCGCTTCCCCATCTTAACCCTTGAGGATGGCCGCCACGCGACGTTTAGAGACTGTACGTTGCAATCACAGCCGAGTCGGTCGCATAGGTGCGCTCGAAAAAAAACAGAGGGACCAGCCCTCTGTCTTGACGTTACGATAAGTTGCGAACTGGCGATTTTCGCTTGCTCTCGACTCGCTCTCTATCGATAGGGCGATATCGCGCGAACACGGGGCCATCGTCAGTTTCCCATACGGTCCACTTGGCGGCCTCTCCGATGGTCGATTGCATAGCCACATGCGGAGAACCTGCCCACCGGGTCGTTAGCGCAGTGTCAGGCACAAAGCCTTCTGCGAGAAGGACGCGCGCGCCGTCGAATAACGGCTGGTCTGATGTGCAGATGAGTCGGTCGCCCATACGGGCCTCGGACGCTACCCGGTCAGAGGCTCTGCGGCGGGCGGATGGGATGAGGATAAGTTCGATGGATTGCGGTGTCATAGTTCCAGACATGAAAAAAAGCCCGCCTGGGTGGGGCGGGCCGGATGGGGTAGGAGCTTTCGAATGATCAGGCGGGGCGTGGATTCTGACCGCCGCTCTGCCTTTGCGGGATGAGAAGATTGTCTCGCCGGAGGTTCAGTGGATTGTTGTCGAGGTGAATGGGCAAGGGCTGGGATCGCTTCCGTTCGACCACAAGATCGGCGATTGCCGGGCGGAACTTCGCCGCCCTACCGGATCTGCCATAAATGGCGACGTAGCTGGAGCCGTCACGCGCACGCGCCATACGCCATAGTGGGCTGTAGCCTTGCGCTATAATGCGGTTGAAGTCCTCCTCCAAAAGGAGCGCCTTCTCCCCACGCAACAGCGTTACGATGACGATATGATTTCTATCGCCATCGATCGTGCGCTGGATCGGGTTGGCTTCAGTCAGGATTGCCAGCAAGGGAGGCCCTCCGTTCCCGGCTTGCGGTCCAGGCAGGGACGGGCGTCTGCTTTGACATGGAGGATTTGCTCAAGCCGCGTACGAACGGCTCCCAGCGACGAGTCCGCAAGGTTAGAAGTGAGCAGTGAAGAGCATGGACAACGGTCGATCTGGGCAGCGCCGGGTAGACGGCCACCAGAGCCGCGAGGATCTCGGATATGTGAACGATCAAGAATGGTCTCGATGCGTCCAGTCTCGGATTAGATAGCGCAGTGCCGTCGAAATCGTGGCTCGCCCATACGGAAGAATGGCGCGGCACACCGCATCGAGCATCTGGAGTTCTTCGTCAGCAAGACGCACGGATATGCGTTCGGTAAGTCTGGGGTTTGGATTGTAGGGCATATTCTTTCTCTGCAAACATGAAGGGGCGTGGGAAGCGATGCATGTCGTTGTTCGACAAAAACCGGACAGGGGCTCGCATCGATGTCGCCTCTCTCGATTTGAAAGGGTTCGGTAGAGCGGGGTCCGTGGGTACGCAACCGCTGGGAACCAGGGCGCGAGAGCGAACAACAATCGGCCGTCCAATCCGCCGAATGGATGACCACGAATCGAACGAGGGGCTCGGCCCCTGTAGCGGACCGCAAAGGTGGTGACCGCTCGCACCCTCGGCGTATCGTCAGCGATCGGTAGCCTTGGTGAAGCAATACGGCACCTGACCGACGATCGGATATCGAGAGGATGTATGTGCGAGGCTAACGGGAGCGCTGCAATGATGCTGCCGCGCTGCTGAACGCTATCGGGCGTGGATCGCAAGCGCCTCTGGGGAGTGCTGGTCCGAAGACGTCCGTCGTCACGGAAGTGTCAGCGCCCCCCATGGATCATCGATCCTGAAACCTGGAGGACGACCCTACAGATGGAGTGGATAAGGGGTAGCTGTTGTTCTAGATCGATATGTGTTGAGAAATCTCGGGATTGATAGGATCAATCCCTCTATTCCTCTTTATACAGAGTATCAATCTAGAACACTTGTCGTAGACCATCACGCTCAACGTCTCGTGCACATGAAGGCCACATGGCGTCTACCTAATGTTCGTCCTTAATGTATCATCTCAAACCGTAGGGGGGGAACTTCTCCCGTATGGAAGGGATAAATCTCACTCGTACGTTCCTACTCGTATCGTGTTGCCTTGCGTCGGACTCTGCGTCGGTCATAACGTACACATAGTGGTTACATTACGTACGTCCTCCAACTCTTATCATCCCCCCAGATGGAAGAAATAAATGGGGTTTGGCTTGCGAGTCGGTCGGCCCCAGGGCTGGCGTTAGCGTAATTTGGCTGAGTTAGTACATCGAAGGCGCAGAAAGGCCGTCCCTGCGGATACCGCAAGGCAGCAATCGAGGCTCCAGACCAAGCGCCTACACTCAATCGGCTAAGCCCGACTCTACGTGCCTTTGTAATAGCTCTCGGTCATCGTCTTTCCCCTCGGCGGGAAGCCGCCTGAGGTCGGGTGCCCTCACGGCTCCCGAGATCGTGGAGTAGATCAGGTGATCGATCCTGATCATACAAGCGCGTCATCGACTAGCCGGACTCGCGCGGGTCGCGAATATCGGATCCAGTAGCCAATGCCTGTTGATTGCCAAGCGGCGACTAGGCGCTCTTGAGGGCGCGATAGACGCTCATCCGGGATATCTTGAGGTCGGCTGCGATCTTGGTGGGGCTCTCTCCCGCATCGTGGCGCGCTCTGATGGTGCCTACTGGCATCTTCGCCTCCCGCCCCTTGTAAACGCCAGCTTTCTTGGCCTTCTCAATGCCCGCCCGCTGGCGGTCGGCAATGAAGGTGCGCTCCATCTCCGCGACCATGCCAAGTACCGTCACCAGAATGCGTCCGGTGTCAGTGCCGGTCGTGAACTCGGGCTCCAGGACACGAAGGGCCGCTCCCTTGGCGTCCAACTCATGTACGAGGTTGAGGACGTCCCGCGTGGATCGTCCGAGCCTGTCGAGCTTGACGACCACAAGCTCGTCACCGGGGCGGATGAAATCGATCAGGATCGCCAACTCGTCGCGCCCTTCGCGGCTCTTTCCGCTGACTTTCTCGGAGCGCACCAGATCGCATCGGGCCGCGCTGAGCCGAGTCTTCTGGGTCTCAAGATCCTGATCATGGGTCGAGACGCGAGCGTAGCCATAGCGGGCCATGAGGTTCTCCGGATGTCACATTAGGATCCACCCTGCCGCTATGGCGTAACATTGATGCTAAATCAATCCTAATGTGACGATCCTAACGTCACATCCACGTGTAACGCTGGAGTGTACCCAAACGTTAGCATCGCCAGTTTGTCACCGGCTTGGTATGCAGAGAAAACCGGTGGGGGGGGGTGAAGTATGACGCTGAAGCGCCTTGGACTGCTCATGGGGGTGATTGCTGCACTGATGTCGGCAGCGTCACATGCTGGCGCGGCGCAAGTCACCCAGGTCGATCGCCCGGCTTGCAAGTATCTCCTGAAGGGAGAAATCGCAAAAGGTGACCTGGAAGAACTCCAAGCGACCGAGATTAAGTATGGCGACTCTCTATGTCTGGAGAGCGATGGAGGCAGCTACCAAGCGGGCCTCAATATTGCCGAGTACCTCGTCGGACGAGGAATCTACACAGTCATAGACCGAAAATCCCACTGTTTCTCATCCTGCGCGATCAT
Organism: Kaistia granuli DSM 23481; assembly: GCF_000380505.1. Lineage (GTDB taxonomy): Bacteria > Pseudomonadota > Alphaproteobacteria > Rhizobiales > Kaistiaceae > Kaistia > Kaistia granuli. Next base: position 136,234 of record NZ_AQYH01000019.1, read on the forward strand.
CTTCATGGCCGGAAGCGAGAGTGAAGAAGGAATCCAATTGTCGTTGCGGAGAATGCACATCACAGCCCAACTAGGCTTTCATGCGCCCTATGTCTTGCCGCCAGTGACATCCTACACGTCGGAGCACATTAAGGCTGCATATGCCGTTGGGCTGGATGCTGTCGCGAGAATGATGACTTTGGGCCAAAATGCCTACGGCCTAGGTGAGGGACATATCCCTAACCGAGTGATCCTCGAATTGCTGAAGAAGGGCCCCGATGAGGTCTACTTAGTCGATACGGTGTTGAAGTCTGCGGAGCTGGACATTCAGCTCTTTGGCGTTCCAAAGGCGCGGTGGGCTCCGCCCGAAGCTTGCAACGCGTGTATCGTCCGTAACGGCGGCTTCAGCACTACAGATGCTTGTGATCGGGCTCGGACGGCTCCTAGTCGTAGGGTCGACAAGAAAACCGTGGAATATACCTTCAACGGTTTCGGAGCTGAGGGTGCGTCTTCGTGCGTAGTTCGCGTGAGGTCAGAGGGTGACAAGCCAATGCGAGCGTCGATTGTCACCAATACAGACCCGGAGGAAGGTCCTCCCTCTGGAGCCCACTTCAGCCAGCTGACCGATCAGGACGCTCTGAGCACGGCAAAAACGTTTGAAGAGTTGACGGCTGACTTCAAAGACTGACCCACTCGCCAAGGGCGCGACTTGGCTTGGAATTCTCTCGTCGCTTTCGGGGGGAGGGCTTCTGGCGGGGGCACGGGGGCGCTGCTGATTTCGTCCCACATCAATATATGTCCGTAAATCGTTAGCCGATTTTTGATATGCAACACGGTCCTAAAATGGCGCGACGGCGCCACTCGTGAGAGCCTCGGATGTTCGCCTCGTCCATCCGTCGCCATCGTTAGTGCGCAGGATCGGGCGGCCTCCGTATGGATGCCAAGCATTGAGGATCCTGCTTTCCGCCTTGCGGTGACAGCAGGGGCGGGCGTCTAGGTTCGCTTGGCGTAGTTGATCCAGCCGAGCACAAATGGCCACCAGAGGAGTGACCGCAAGGCTGCAACGCACCATCAAGTCTGAATCTGCATGTGGGCCTTACGGCTCCGCGTCGCAATGTCAGAGCCCGAAGAAAACTTCGTCAGCTCGACAGACAGCCCTTCTGACGACACTTTCACCAGATCCGCGAGCGAGCCGCCATGACTGCATGAGCAGGTCCAGAAGCGTGGGGATCCCTAAAGTTGTGTCCATCTGCAAACCTTGGAGCGCTCGCCCAACAAAGCTGGCATCCCGATAGTTTTCTATTGCTAGGGTCTCGCCACGCTCCAACGCTTGGAGCATCTCCGCTGGAGTTCCCCCATGGTTTTCGTAGGCCGCGTTGGGATCCGCGATGCGGCGGCGATAAGTTGCCTTTCGACCGGGAGCCGCATTTGTGTTGTCAACAAGCGCTAGAAGCTCCTCAGTCGACATTCCTGCCAGCTTGGCGAAGTACCTGATTGGCAACCACTCTCCGCTAGTCGCCTCAAGTGCGAAACGCAGATATTCACTCGGTTGCTGGACATTGGTTTGATTTAGGAAATCTGCAATCAGGTCAGAGCGCGTTATGACGCCTTTGATCGGAGGACTGGCGACGGGTGTCGTCGATTGGACATCACCCACAAGTCGCAAGGTAGGTGTGCCGTTCGTCTCGCTAAATTCGCCTTCCTTGATAAAGTTAATCTTTTCCAGCAGCGACTTGTCTATCTGAATCACGCCTCGTCCGTCAGTTAGGGATCCTGCTTCGAGATCGGCAACCATGGCCCGAGACGGCCCAAGCGTGAGCAGCCTTTCAACCATTGGCAATATTTGTTCTCGGGCGCGCAGATCGCGATCGTCGAGAATCGCGCGAAGGTCGCTGTATGTTATTCTGCTCGATTGACCTGGGTAGCGGTAGAATATGTCCCCTTCGCGTATGCTGCCTTCGTTCTTGGTCGCTATGATTGGGCGGCTTGGATGTTGCTCAACATGGATCACCCCTATAGTCGCAGATCCGATAGTTTTTACTGAGGTCCTAATGCGCGGAGTTGGATCAAAAAATGATTTGAGCCGAGTTGAAAAATCGGCCGGGTCTGCATCTTGAAAATCAGAATTTCCGAGGCCCGTGGCAACGTAGCCGAGATCCTGCCCTTCTGGTCCCTTGGTGCCCTTGTCATGAACGCCAAAAAGAACGTAACCACCACGGTTGTTGGCAAGCGCGGCAATTGCCCTTAGCCATTTGTCTGCGTGCTTAAAACCAAAACCACTCTTGCATTCATGCTGGTCGGTCTCACCCTGCTTGAGGCGCCACAGGCCGCTCTCATCGGAGACAAAAAGCTCTGTCACGTCGTCGCCCGTCCGCGATCCGGCAGCTTTTGTATCCTCGGGTAAAGTTTGGACCGATGTGCCGATTTCTGACACGTAGGCGCGTATGAAATCGGCGATTTTCTCGTCACTTGCTGCCAAAATTTCGTTTGAGTTGCTGTAGGATCCGTTGCCAATTCCAGAGATTCTGCCGCTGTTCACTGCACGATTCGGCCGATTGAAGTAAAACTGAATATCCTTGTTCTTCATCCCAATGCGGATCATTCCTTTTATAAGAGCAATCTCGTCATCGGTTATTGATCTCTTGGTCATATTCAGGCGTCCCCCGCCGCTTAACGCTACCGACATTTAGATCATAAGCGCCTACTGTCGGCTTGCACTATTCATTTGAGCAGCGCGGAGGACTCGGCTTGGCTCAGTCGCCTTTCTTCGCGCTGGTGGCACGCAATGACTGTTTTGCCTCCTGGTATTCAGATCGGCCGGGCGGGATCTCCAGGTCTTTATCCCCAAGTAGCCCGCGTCGCCTTGCGGTAGACTCGCTGAGCGGGTTCCTGAGGGGGCTTGGCTTCAGATGTGGCCATAACTAACCGCCTCTCAGTGAGTCTCCCACATGGTGGCGGCGGCTTGGCCATACGGGATGAGCGAGCGGGACATTCTGACGAGGATGCCGCAAGGCGGCAACACCCTTCTCGTCCAGCAGCGTCACATTGACCAGACTGAGAGTGATGCACACCTCAGTGGCGACAAACCAAGGCTGGTCGCCCGGTCGATAGAGCGGAGCCTGTGTGTGAGCGGAAGCTGGGGCCCTTCGGGGGCCGGACTACGGGGGCGCTGGAACGCGCGCGCCCAGAGATATATGCCTGTAAATGCGACACTATTTTTTGAAACGGGATCCAGTCCGCATGCGCATACTGTCCGCCATCATCCTGTCCACGATCCTGTTCTCCCCCGCGTTGGCTGAGGAGAAGGCCAATTACAAGGACATCCCGGTAAAGCCGGGTCTCCTCATTGACGAGTTCCTGACCACCGGAAGGCCAATCAGCTGGGTCGTCATGCAGCGTGACAACAGGAAGAAGCTGACCGGCATGACCGTGGTCCTGACGAATCTCGGGGAGGACAACAAGTGCGGGCTCATTGTCCAATCCGATGACCAGGGTCTGGTGACTAAGCAGCGGATGTTCTGCTAGGCACCCAGCCTTGCGGTAGAGTCACTGAGCGGGTTCTGGCGGGGCCCGGCTAGAGCACCGAGCCTGGATAGGGGGATTACTGTCAGTGAGTCTCCTAGAGGTCTGCGGAGACATACGGGGCTCCGCAAAATTGCTGATACCCTCCTTCACAAGCTTCTTGATGTCACGGCCCATGTAGAAGGGCGACAACCGGCCAGATCATCGGCAGTGTGAGAGGAAGCTGCCCTCGGCTTGGCGTTGGATCGACAATCCCCAGCATCTCTAGCGATTAATTCTCGAATGTAGGCGTGAACTGGTTGCATTCGTAGCTTGAACATCGTCCCGGCGCCCGCGATAGTCGCGCTGGCGGCCGTCGTGGCTCGGGGGGAACTGAAGTGACTGAATTCGATCAGATACCGTTCGGTGCATCGGAATTTGCGGACAATCCGGAACCGCGCTGCCCCTGCCTGTTGCTTCTCGATACCTCTTATTCGATGCAGGGTGCTCCAATTAGCGAACTCAATAGGGGGCTTCTTGGGTTTAAAGATGAACTGGCCACGGACAGCCTAGCAATGAAAAGGGTAGAGGTGGCGGTCGTTACCTTTGGCCCCGTCAATGTGCTCGCCGAATTTCAGACACCCGATATGTTCCATCCTGCTCCGCTTGCAACTAGTGGGGACACCCCGATGGGTGCTGCGATTGAGCAGGGACTGGAAATGCTGCGCCGACGCAAGGACGAGTATCGCGCGAACGGAATTTCTTACTATCGGCCTTGGATTTTCCTCATCACCGATGGTGCTCCCACCGACAACTGGAGCCGCGCTGCCCAACTTGTGAAAGAGGGCGAGAATGCAAAGGCTTTTTCGTTCTTCGCCGTAGGTGTTCAAGGCGCAAGTATGGACGTCTTGGCTCAGATCTCAACACGCACTCCGCTAAAATTGGACGGCCTGAAATTTCGAGAGCTGTTTGCTTGGCTGTCGAGTTCGCTAAGCGGAGTTTCCCGATCTCAGGTAGGTCAAGCGGTCCCGCTTAGTTCTCCTGCGGGGTGGGCAGAGGTATAGCCCATGGAGTGTGATCCTTGGCGGGTAGCCCTCGCGTCGTCGATTGGTACTTCCCATATAGCGACTGGGTCGCCATGTCAGGACAGCGCTACGCATCAATTCGTTAAAACGGCTGGTGGGACCATTCTGATTGGTGTCGTTTGCGATGGCGCAGGAAGCGCTGCTCATTCAGATGTCGGATCTTGGCTTGCCGCCCAAACATTCGCCGAACATGTCAGCCTGTTTCTTGAGCAGGGCGGAGCACTGCAGTCCATAGATCGCACTATTGCCGAACAATGGCTTCTTGAAACTGCTGAAGCTCTTGAGATAGCCGCCCGTGGGGCTGGACATCAAGTCCGAGACTACGCGTGCACTTTGCTTGTTGCGGTGGTGGGTGAGAACAGCGCTGTTTTTATTCAAGTGGGAGACGGAGCAATTGTCGTTTCGGAGGGGCAGGACGACGGGTGGTCGTGGGTCTTTTGGCCGCAACACGGCGAGTTCGCCAATACGACGAATTTTATAGTTTCTCCCGACGTGGCGGGACTCATGGATTTTGCCGTGTCAGCAAACAGAATTGAAGAATTTGCGATCTTTTCTGACGGGATAGAAAATCTTGTCCTCCACCAGGCTAGTAAAACGGTTCATGCAGCGTTTTTTGATTCGATGTTCCCTCCCGTTCGTGCTGCCTCTGCGGGCGTCGACTTAAGGCTGTCTGAGCGGCTCGAACAGTACCTTTCATCGCCAAGGATTTGCGAAAAAACAGACGATGATAAAACCCTGATCCTCGCTTCGCGGCGGTCCCTCGTTGAGATGCAGGGAGCGGGCGATGAGTCAGGCTCTTAGGCAAGATATCGTCGATTCCAAAGGACGCACGGTAGCGCTCGGGCGAGAAATCGGCAGAGGCGGAGAAGGCTCGGTCTTCGAGATAAAATCGGATGATAGATGTGTTGCGAAAATCTATCATCAGCCTTTGAATAGTGACAAAGCTGACAAAATTCGCCTTATGGCGAGCCTGCGCAATGACAAGATATCGGCGCTGTCTGCGTGGCCGTTGGAGTTGTTGTTGAGGCGGTCGGGGGAGCCCATCGGCCTACTGATGCCGAAGATTGTTGGTCGCAAAGATATCCATCATCTCTATAGCCCCAAGAGTCGGCGGGCAGATTTTCAGCGTGCAGATTGGCGCTTCCTAGTTCGTGCGGCCGCCAATACTGCAAGAGCGTTTGCTGCCGTTCATGAGGCCGGTTGTGTCATAGGAGACGTTAATCACGGCGGCGTTTTAGTAGCGCAGGATGCCACGGTAAAACTGATCGACTGTGATAGCTTTCAAGTTATTTCGAATGGCAGGAAGTTCCTTTGCGAAGTGGGCGTCGAGACTTTTACTTCCCCAGAACTGCAGGATAGGCCCTTCAAAGGGATCGTCCGTACGAGCAATCATGACAATTTTGGCTTGGCCGTCATGGTTTTTCTGCTGCTCTTTATGGGGCGCCATCCCTTTTCGGGAAGATATCTCGGCGCTGGGGATATGCCGATACCTAAGGCAATTGAGCAATTCAGATTCGCATATGGGGTCAGGCGCACGGACCTTAACATGGAGAGGCCGCCGGGAACTCCCCCTCTTTCTATTGCCGGTGACGACGTATCCATATTGTTTGAGCTTGCATTTTCAAAACAGATGGTCGCCGGTGGGCGCCCCGACGCCAAAGAGTGGATTGCCGCCCTTGAGAGTTTGGAGCAGCGGCTCAAGCAATGTGGAAAAAGCCCGTCTCACTGGCATCATAAAGACTTGGCCGTGTGCCCTTGGTGTCAGATGGAAGCTGCTACCGGTGTGCCGCTGTTTCCGGTTGTTGTCCACGGATCTGCAGGAACGCTTTTTGATCTTGATCTACTTTGGAAGCAGCTAGAAGCCATACCCCATCCCGGCACCGCCCCTGAATTTGGCGCAATTACGACCGACGCCTCCCGAGAGGCAAAGGATACTACTTCCGCCTTCGCTAGGAATTTCAGGGCGTTGAGTGTTTCCGGCGCCCTTATCGGCTTCGCGATATTTGGAAACGTGGGAAGTTCTGGAATTTTACTCTGGATTGCGGGAATCCTAGCCTTCTTCGTGGTGCGTCACCTTTTCGACAATAGCGCAGCGGTTGGGAAATTTCGGTCCGAATTGGCAGAGGCCGAAAAAAAGTGGCAACTCGCAAGGGAGGAATGGGTTCGCAGAGCCGGTTCTGGAGAATTTGATACCAGAAAAGCAAAGATGGTTGCGCTCAGAGCCGAGTGGAACGATATCCCTAATCTAAGGCAACGAAAACTGATGCAGCTGAAGCAGGATCAGCGAAACCATCAGCTAGAGCGGTACTTGGACAGCTTTGAGATTGATGCGGCTAAGATTGAGGGGGTGGGTGCTGGGCGCAAACGGACGCTTGAGTCCTACGGCATCGAGACTGCAGCTGACGTTAAAAAGCATCGTATCGCCAGCGTCCCGGGATTCGGGCCGAAACTCCAAGCGGCACTTATTGCCTGGCGCGCGTCAATCGAACGGAGATTTCTCTTCGACCCGAATAAAGGCGTGGACCCCCGGGATACGGCAAAGATAGAGCTGGAGGTGTCTACGCAAAGGAGAAACATCGAGGACAAGCTCCGCTCAACTCTGCTCGAATTGCGGCAGGTCGATGATCAGATACGCGTCGCACGCAAATATCTGCGTCCTCAGATGGAGGTATTGCAACTGGCCCATGCCCAGGCTGTGGCAAATCTGAAAGCGGCTCTTGGGGGGTAGGGCGCGGTTTGACGAAGTGTGCTGTGGATCAAGGAGGCGTTGGAAGGCGTCTAGTGTTGGAAGCTGGGCTATCTCTCACTTTCGATACCAGCCAACGACAACACCATTTTCTAGCTGCACTCGACTCCCGAATCGATTTTTTCCGATCTGATTGTATTTGTACGTTCCAGACGTTTTTGTCTTATAGACCTTATGGTCTTTTGCGATCGGCTTGCCCCAGGAATCTATCAACTGTTCCTCTGACATGCCTTGCCAGATCAGCTCCTTCATGATTCTATCAACAATAGAATCGTCTTTGTATTTATTTAAGAGAAAGTTTCTTCTCTTTTTAGTCTTAAAGTTTCGGATCAATACGATAGCGATGACTATCGCTGCTATGCCCAGTATGACGCTCAAAGAATCCCCCTAGCAGCAGCTGCATGTTGCACTTCTAGGTTGAGTATTTGCTCGGGGGATCGGACCCGCGTCAAGGGGAGGGCATAGTTGCCCACGATATAGCGTAGAAGGCCGCGATTCCCCAGGCTCCGATTGAGAATAGCCACGTCATTAGTGGTGAACGTGCCGCGCGGGTTGAGGCAGCCACGCCGCTGATACCTTTCCCCGGACGCATATACAGTAGCCATTGGATGACAAGTCCCGGCAGAAGAAATACTTTCCAAGGAGAGTTCAATCGAATTCCTGGGATGTTATCGCGCATAGCGTGTCACCAGTCTCTAGGTGCGTGGGGGGGGCATGGCAACTGCTGAATCGCGCTAACCTTTCAGATTTGTGCCTCAGACGTCCGCTCCGTCACCAGCAGGTGTAGATGCGTGTTCTGAGCGCATTTTCTTTCGTCGTACTTCCCGATAATTCGATTTGGGTCCGTTGCCTGGTCGGGCTAGATCCCATCCGAATGGCCTTCGGAGGCTGTGTCCGTGGGGTTCACGCGCCTAGAAGTAGCATCACGTCATTACCCAAGGACGGGTTGTTGTTCAAGGCGTTTCCGACAGAATTGCAAGACTGAGAAACGCATAGTTCGAACGCTATGACGGACCCGTTTGCTCTGGTGTCGAAGGTGGGTTGCTGAGCGTCTAAAGTGCACAAAAATCCGAGGGGGCGAAATCACTCTTTGCAGAGCGCGCGGTCCCCCGGCGCCCTTCGGCCGTCCCGCTGCTACAAAAGGTTCGCCTTTCATCCGCGCTAGGCGCCGGTTGTTTCTTTGGGTGGTTCCGCCGCAACCACGCCCATCTGCGGCGATTTCTTGCTCATGTCGCCCGGCCCTACCCAGTTGCTTCGATTTGGTATGATCCAGTCGAAGTCCGACGACATCCAGAGCCGGATGCTCAGCGCCATCAACGCGATGATGCTCTACATGTTCGCTGCCATTGCGCGCAAGGACTATGAGGACCGGCTCCGGCGTCAGGCTCAAGGCATCGCCAAGGCGAAGGAGGAGGGGGGCCCTATTGGGGGCGACCAGAGGACACCGAGAGGAATGCCGCTATTCTCCAGATGCTCCGAGGTGTGCAGAAGTGGCGGGACATTGCTGCGGCGACGGGATGTTCTATGTCGACCCTGTCCCGGCTGGCGAAACGTTTGGAAGTTGCGCCCGAGCGGTCAGCGCCGGAGGGTGAGGTAACATCAGGCAGAGCGGCGGTCCTTCCAAGTTTCATTGCTTCACGACCTTGGTGAAAAGAAGCTGGAATCAGGGTTTCGCGACGGACCGATGGCGCTCCGTCACGCCATAATTGGAAGCGAGCCCCTGTTTTTTTAACCAAGGAGACTCAATACCCGCAGCGCACGTCAATGGCTCGGTAGTCTCGCGATCGCTTATGGACGGCGAGATAATCAGGTGGGGTCAAGCGTCCGCCGTCCAATTGCTAACCACGTGAGATCGCCACGGTTGGCGGGACCCTGAGAAAATCAGCTCCTCCGCATTGCCGGGGTCGATGCTGTACCGTCCGGCCAACTCTTCGATGAAGTGGCAGAATCGTTCGTAGACGTCAGCGTTGTTGGTTGTGGATACAATTCCACTACTCAACTTGATGGGCGGTGCAGCACTTCCACGCTCGACAAGCAATTGCATCGATTTCGCCGTCCACTGGTCCATGATAAAACCCGGCGAGGCGGGCGGCACGAAAAAGAGCAACTTGCTGTAGAATGCGGGTCCTAGTCCCCTGACTGCTTTGTCGCTACCCGTGGTGGCGATGCTGAACTGACGATATCCTTCGAGACGGCAAATTTCTCCGAGCCTGAGCGCTCCCAGAATTGGCTCTAGGCGGTCAATCCCGGCCCAACTCGACCGACCGTGGTTTCTCCGTTGGCCGCCCCATGCCATGACTGCAAGATAGATCTCGCTCTCTGACAGCCCGCCGTCCCGGATGAGGCAATGCAGCCGTTCTCTAGTGTGTCGCTCATTGGGGAGATTCGGTTGTTGCTTGCCCGTTACCGACAGAGCCCACTTTCGGTACGATTTGCCGAGCCACGCTGGGCCATTCGGTAACAGATTGCCATTTTCGTCGCGTTGCCGCGTCAAGACGATGTTGTCTAGAATCTCGATTGCAGGTGGCCTGAATTTCATGATGTACGAACCCCCGATCTCTATGGAATTTGTGCGTGCGAACGCTCACCATCTGCTTCACGTAGTCGGTATGGCGTTGTGAGCGAATTCAACGGTGCTGGAGCCTATTCGTCCTTTTGGACTTCCGGAATGAGGGCTGTGCCCTGGTTGACGCTGGTGTTCGCTGACAGCAGCCTTTCTGCCGTCTTCATGAGGCGATCGTGCCAGGCGAGGCGGTTCCGCCATTCCGGTGGAATTCCTGTAAGGCCGTAGATCGCGCCAGCCAACTGTCCTGCGATCGCGGCCGTCGTATCGGCATCTTCGCCAAGATTGGCGGCTAGCAAGATGGCGGAGCGGAAATCTGTGGTTCGAGATACTGCCCAGATCGCGGCTTGGACGGAGTGCATGACATAGCCCGAACCGCGAATCTCATCCCGATGTGTTCCTCGCCATGGATGAAGTGGGCCCAAATCGGCAAAATCGTTCAGAATATCCGGAAGACGTCTGCCACCGATGGCGTCGGCGAGCATGTTTGCGAACAGGCGTGATGCAAAGACTGCTTCCGCCGCGCCGTGGGTCGTCCGCGTCTGCAACTCCGCGACCTTCATCAAGGTGGAACGATCGTCCCAGTGACGGATGGCGACCGGTGCGAGGCGCATGAGCGCACCATTTCCAGCGGACATCGGGTCAGTCGAACCAGACAGCGGATCGCCGGTGGCTTCGAAGCGCTGAAGCGCGTCATCCACCGTATTGCCGATGTCGAAGCACTCGCCGGTGCAGGAGTAAGTCCCGTTCTCCGACCAGTCGACGAAGCGCATCATCAGATCGCGGGGGGCAAAATCCTCACTGGCCAGCAAGCTGTCGGCGAGGGCGAGGGCCATCGCGGTATCGTCGGTCCATTGACCGGGTTGGAGACCGAAGGGCCCGCCTCCAATCATGTCGGAAAGGCGGGCGAAGGCTGGTTTGGGTTCGAACTCTAGTGTCGTGCCGACCGCGTCACCCACAGCGAGCCCGACGAGGGCGCCCTGGCCTCGATCCAAGACATCGAGCTGACCCGCTCCCGCCGAGGGCGTGTTCGAGCGTTCGCCGCGCGCAACCCAGCGTTCCTGGGCGCGCGTCTCTATCGCGCCGGGGCGAGCACTTCTGACCTGCACCATTGCCTCCGCGCATGGCACTCCCATTTCGACCAGCAGCCGGGCCGCAATCATACCCGCTCGCCCGAGCCCACCCTTGCAGTGAACGAGCACGTTCGCTCCATTGCGGAGAAGTCCCCGCAACCGTGCCGACTCCGCTTCCCATCCGAGTTCGAAGCCGGCGTCGGGGGTGTTGCCATCCTCGATCGGCAGGTGATGCCACTCCATCATGCGCCGCCGAGCTTCGTGGCCGAGGGCGTCGATGTGAAGTGCTGCGAGTTCGTGGGGCTCCAGCAGCGTAATGATGGCAGCCGCATTCCAGTCTGCAATGACGTCGAGATCCGCGCCGAGATCGCGGTCGTGATTGCCGCTCAGGGCGCCGACCTGTTTTTTTCCGGGAGCAAAGGTCACGCCGAGAAGACCGCACCCTTCGCCGCTTTCGATTTCTGCAATTCGCAATCTTGAGTTCTTTTTGTGCATGCATCACTCCTTGGTTGTGGAGAGAGCATGGCATGGGATTCATAGGCGACACAGGCTCCGCCGGATTTTTCCCGGAGGCAGAAGAAGAGGGCTGATGGAGGCGTTTGTCGGACTGTATTGGACCTACCCGGTGAATTGGGCTGGCTTTCGTCAACTCTCCGTAGATGTCGATGCTGCAGCGGCTCAGAGCCGCACGATTCGATATCAGAGGGAGCTGATTCGCCGCTGGGTTGCCGACGAGGCCGGTCATCTCGTTGATGAGGTGACATTTATGGACTCTAGTCCGGATCGTCCAACCGACGCCATTTACGAGGCTGTTTCGCGGGTGCAGCCCATCTGTGTTGCGCACAACGCTCGACTGGTGATTGCGCGGTTTGGACGCTGGCGTCAGCATCATTTTCTGCATCACCGCCTGGGAGAAATGCGTATCGACTTTGTCGACCTGGATCCGCAGCCGATGACGATCGATGGTGTCCGGTTCGAGCCGATCGAGCATTTCCGGCACTGGGCGAGCGCAGGTGAAGCCGCCTCTGCCGCTCGCCGTCGCGATGCCATTGCCGCCCTTCGAAAGGCGGGTCGCGAGATCGGGCCCGATCCCGGCCGCTACGAAAAAATCGCTCACCTCCTCAACCAGACTGGTGTCAAGACGTTCACCGGCAAGGCCTGGACCGGCGAGAACGTCAAGAAGGCGCTTTTGATGCCGGAGGTAGTTGGAGAGTGATGTGACTGGCGGAATGAAGTTTACGACGAGAGCGATGTTCCGTTGTGTTCTGCCCAACGAGCAGCGAGTGCAGTGCGACACGGGCGGTGCTTTGGGTTTACAGGCTCTCGAATTCGTCTCCCATGCAGTTTGCCAAAGCTGCTCTGTCGAATGTCAGGGCTCGCTACAACGCTGAGGCTCTGCGGGTCAATTTGAAGTAGCCCGAGGTCGAATAGGTTGTGGATGTCCGCGCGTAGCAGGAGGCCGTTTGATATCGAGTTGGTGGAGGGGCCGTCGTATGGTTTGATATGGGCGGCTTGCAGTGTCGCGATGATGGGCGTTCCGGTAATCGCGCATCGCCCCCCATAGGCGTCGATCAATTGATCGCGGAATCGTGCTTGGCCCTGGCGAATCGCGATCTGCCGAAGCAGCCACTGTTTCCCGCCGAAGGATGCGGGGAGGGGCAACTCGCTAAGTTGCTCGGCAAACTTCCTGACGGCCTCGCTGTTGTCGATTACTGAGCGCTCGGCTGCAGTTGGAACAATGGTTCTCATTAGCGGCGCGAAGAGCTTCACCGTCCGACTGAACTCCGCCTCAATATTGAACGCACTCCCCACAGCGGGCAACGGCACGAGCTTGTAGATTGAGCCGCCACCGCGCTCAGGGCTAGTCGCCTTGAGAAATTGGAGGAGCTCCGAGAGGTTGGCAAAGCTGCCGTCCGGACCCTGTCGAGACTTGATGCCGAATTGCCACCCCCCGTCGTCATTGAGAGAGCTTGAGAGCGTATGAACAACTGCGCTGTCTGGTTCCGGTAGCTTTCGGTAGAGTGCTGGAATGATCTCTCGGTTCCGAAGCTTGACCGTGTTGTTGTAGTAGTCATCCTCGTGAATGGCGACGGAGAAGCCCAGCTCTAGTCCAGCTTCGGATGCGATAGCGTAGGTCTGAGGAAATGGTCCAAACGAGTCTGGCTCTTGGTTGATCACTGATGCCCAGAGATCTAGCGGCCTCTGACCTTGGACCCCGCCATTGCGATAAAAGCGAGTGCTCCACGTCTTGCAGACGGAGCTAAGCCCATTCTGTTCCAGTGCGATGTGGGCTGCCGATGAGAGGGCATCGAATATCCTGAGGTAGGCGTCCTTGTCATCCTCTGTGACCGTGCCCGTACTAAACGCATGGGAACCAGCATTACGGTATCTATCGAAGACCTGGAGGTCGTCTCTATTGAGTATCATGCTCCCTCCCCAACGGCTATTGCTCGGAAAATTGTAAGTATAAGGTAGTTTAAGTAAGCCATCGTCGGGCGTGAGTCCCTGTTTTTTTTGGGCTGATCTGTATGTTCACGACCCGCAGCACACCTCTCGCACATAGGTGTTTCCAAAGGTCAGGAGACTGTCCTTGGGCACGAGGTTGCGTGACTTCATTCGCTGCAACAGTTTGAGTCCTTGCGCGCGGTCTTGAACTTGTTCCCTAAGCGTGACGGCAAACCAGCCACTCGTGGTCAGGTAGGCGGCTAGCGGAGTCGACGATGCCTCGACGAATGCCTCGGCATCTTCAAAACGACGGAAGCTCTTCACCTGGATGCGCCTCACTCCGGGGATTGCCGCCTCGAACTGGTCAACAAGGATCCACGACGTGTGCGCGTAACCAACCAGTCCGGCCGCGCGGACGCGGTACCATTCAGCGGTGCGCCCCAGTATTGCAACCTGCGTTCCGTTCGCTATCTGGCGAACAACAGGCGCATTTTCGAATGGGCTTTGTTTGAGATCGACATGCTCGCCCGGATGCTGGACGCGCCCGGATGTCGGGTTGGGGATCTTGAACTTGGACGTAGTCGCTTCTGCGGCGGTCGAGTTTCGAGGCGGGAGTGGGGCCGCCGCCGCCCTCGGTGCAGTCGCAGAGCTATCTGCGGACAGGGTAGTGACGCGATATTCTTCCATCTCGCGCCGTGACAGGTAACGCATGTCGTCGGAATCGTACTGCAGGGCTAGCTTTAACAACGATGGATCGGCCCCCATCTCGCCGATGTAGATCATCATGTCAGCAGTCAGCGCCTGAATCGACGAGACCGCGTCATTGGTGGTGATGCCGAAGGTGTTGCTAAAGGAGCTTTTGTGAACGCCGATGGCTCCGGGCATGGCTGCTCGCCAAGTCCCCCCCAGGAAAGCGAGCGCACACGCTGATGCGCACTCACCGGATCGAAGTTGCATGGTGGCCAAGCCATGACGGCGGATCAATCTCCCGAGTTCCATGGCTTTGTATGGGTTGCCGCCGATGGAATCGAACGTCACCAGTTGAGCGCCGCTCGACTGGGCGATCCTTTCAAAGGCGTTGAGATCGTCGGTGAACTCAATCTCTCCCGATGCGATGATGATCGTCATCTCATCCGAGGCGCTCGTTTGAAACTGAAGCTGCGCGCTGGCTGGCTCAATGAGCGCGTTCGCGGCCGCAATCAATGCCGCCAAGTACCAGAATTTTCTTGATGTCATCAGTCCTGCCCCCGCGTCCGACCGTACGATGGGCGCGGGGTGGTGTCGAGCGCGGCCGACGGTCTGTCGCGGCCTGGGAGATGTACTAAAGTTATGTACTAAAATAGTTTGATCGACGCATGTTAAGTCATTGACTTTATTGCATTATGAACGCGTGACTTGGGCTTCTCCCGCCCAACCCAGCCTAGTTAGTGGACGCTTACCGCTGCTCTACGCGAGACGATCTGGTGTGTCGGGCGCCACCTTGGGCGGGGTGACAACCTGACACGCAAGGCTAGTGGTTGACAGACTCCCACAACACTCCCACAAGTCACGATGACCGAAGCGGGAAACGTAGGTTCTGCTTGGGGTTAGTCGCGGGAGAGTCGAATCCAGGTTCCCCAGCCACTCATTTCCAAGCATTCGAATATTGAAGCGTTTTCACCTCGGCATCGTCTGTTGCCGGGGTTTTGTTCATGACGCTTCCGCAATCTTCCCGCATCGCCCCGCAAGGGTGGCATGTGCTATTTCGGGCGTCGGCTGCCTCGTCCCCATCCGGCCAAGTTGCCCTGTCTCTCAATGCAAGGAATTTCGGGCGCGCCGAGTATATCGCCGAAGACCCAGCGCGCATTTTGACGTCCGAATCGCTGATCCTATGGCCGATGCTAGAGGATACTTGCTGCCTTCAGGCTCGAGAGACGCCCTCTGCTTGAGGAGACGCGAACACAGATCATTGCGGCCGATTGCGGCAACCCGGCACCTAATATGAGCTATTCGGGCCTGCCGGGTGGGACCAATGATGTGGACATCGAGTGCACGAGCGGGCAACAGGACCGGTTCGCTTCTAGAGCGTCAGCGCGCCTTGCCTCAACGAAGTCGGCCATCAGCAGCGTACATCCCACCCGTTCGGGAGCGAGGCTAGCTTGCTTGGTCGGCACAGGCATCCCGTCGGTGCAGCGGTCGTGCCGTCAGGCGGCGGCGCCTTCATGGCTGTGCTTGTTCAGCCGCGCCTGTAGCACGACGACGACGAGCAGGAAGCCGCCCCGGATGACCGATTGCCAATAGGCCGAGAGCGAGATCCATCCAAGGCCGTTCTCGAAGTTCAGGATGTTGAAGACCATAGAAAGCAGCAGCGCGCCCGCGAGCGTCGCGCCGACCGATCCTGACCCGCCCGTAAGCAATGTACCGCCGACGACGACCGACGCAATGGCGAACAATTCCCAGCCGATGCCCTCGGTTGGCTGGCCCGCCCCGAACTGCGATGCCAGGATGACACCGGCGAGACCGGCCAGCGCACCGGAGATCGCATAGACGGCAACCAGCGTGCGATCGACGTTGAGCCCCATCAGCTTCGCGGTCATCTCGCCGTCGCCCACCGCCAGGATGTGGCGGCCTGAGGGCCGGCGCTCGAGCACGATCCAGCCCAGCACAAAGGCTGCCAGCGCGATCCAGGCCGGAATCGGGAAGCCCAGGAAATCGTCCTGGCCGATGATCGTGAAGCCGGTTTCATATGAGACCGACACCGACTGGTTGTTGGCCAGAAGCAGCGCTGTGCCATAGGCCGCCAGCATCATCGCCAGCGTGGCGATGAAGGGCTGAATGCGCATCTTGGCGACCATGAAGCCGTTCAGCAGCCCGGCGGCGAGACCCGCCCCCACGCCAGCGGCAAGACCGGCATACCAGCTATGGTTCGACAGCATCGCCGCGCAAACGCTGGCCATGGCCGCGACGGCGCCGACCGACAGGTCGATGCCGCCCGAGATGATGACGAACGCCATGCCGAGCGCGATCAGGCAGAACATCGAATTGTAGCGCAGGAAGCTCAGCATATTGAACGAGGAGAGGAAATTGTCATAGCGCAGCGCGCCGAAGGCGATTAGCCCGAACAGCGCGACGATAACGCAGAGGCGGGCAAGGTCGCCGGACGTTTTCGGCTTCAAGATGGCTGGAAACATCAGATTTTCCTCAAGCCTTGCTGGCGCGTTGCTGGATGAAGACCGCCGCGACGATCAGCCCGGCCTTGACGACCAAGGCGGCCGCATCCGGCACGCCATTGGCAAGTAGCGTGTAGCGGACCAGCTGGATGACGAAGGCGCCCAGCACGGTCCCGATGATGTTGGCGCGTCCGCCCGTCAGCAGCGATCCGCCGACGGCCACCGCGGCAATGGCGTCGAGTTCCATGCCGAAACCGACCAGGTTGGCATCGCTGGCCGAATTGCGGGCAATGACGATCAGGCCGGCAAGGCCGGCCAGCGCGCCGGAGACGATATAGACGAATAGCTTGACGCGGCGGACGGGGATGCCGGTCAGCCGCGCCGCCTTCTCATTGCCGCCGACGGCGATGATCTGGCGGCCGATCACCGTCTGGCGGATCAGGGCGAAGGCAAGGGCCGCGACCGCCAGCATCAGGATGACCTGGACAGGGATTCCGCCGATCCTGCCCATGGCGATGAACTGGAACTCCGGGTTCTTGAAGACCTGCAGATTGCCGTTGGTGATGACCTGCGCGATGCCACGACCGGCGATGAACAGTACCAGCGTGGCGACGATCGGCTGGATCCGGAAATTCGTCACCAGGAAGCCGTTGAACCAGCCGAGCATGCCGGCGATCAGGATGGGGATTACCAAAGCCAGCGCCACGCCCAGAACCGGATCGACCGGGAACAGCTTTCCCATGAAGATCATCGGCGCAATCGCCCCCGCGATCGCCATCAGCGAGCCGACAGAAAGGTCGATGCCGCCGGTCGCGATCACCAGAGTCATGCCGATGGCGACGATGACGATTGGCGCCACCTGGGTCAGGTTCACGTTCAGCGTCTGCCAGGACAGGAAATTCCGCGTCATGAAGACGTTGAACAGGATGAGCGCGAGGAAGGCGAGAAAGGTGCCGTAGCGGCTGAGAAAGACCAGGGGCGACATGGAGGCGGTCGCTGCCCCGGGGGATGAACTGGCACTGACGGTCATGACACATTTCCAGCTGGATTCTGATGCTCCGCATCCTGGTGAGCCATGGCGGCGAGCAGGGACGCTTCCGACAGCGCCGCGCGTGGCAATTCGGCGACGGAGCGGCCGTCGCTCAAGACGGTGACGCGATCGGCCGCTGCCAGCAATTCCTCCAGCTCCGAGGAGATCATCAGCACGCTCAGCCCCTCATCGGCGAGGCTGCGGAGCAGCTTCAGAATTTCCGCCTTGGCGCCGATATCGATGCCGCGGGTCGGCTCGTCGACGATCAGAACCTTCGGGTCGGTACAGAGCCAGCGGGCGAGCAGCACTTTCTGCTGGTTGCCGCCGGAGAGTTCCTTGATCGGCTGGTCAGGCGAGGCGCACTTGACGCCGAGCGCCTTGATGAAGTGCCGGACGATCTCCTCCTGCCGGGCACGATCCACGATGCCCGCTTTCCTGAGCCGGGGCAGCAGGGCAAGCGTCATGTTCTCGCGGATGCTCATGTCCGGGATGATGCCATCGACCTTGCGGTCTTCCGACACCAGGCCGATGCCGTCGGCGATCGCGTCGGCCGGCTCGCGGTAACGCCGCTCTTGTCCTTCGAAGCGCAGGCTGCCCTTGTCGAAGCGATCGTCGCCGAACAGGATCCGCGCCGTCTCGGAACGGCCGGAGCCGAGCAGTCCGGCAAGGCCCGAAATCTCGCCTTGGCGAATGGTGAGGTCGACGTCGCGAACCCGCACGCCCGAACCAATGGCGTCCGCCTCCATTCGCACCGGCTTCTCCGGCCCTTCGACCTTGCTGGAGGCCATGGCCTGGAAAGCAGCCAGCTCGCGGTCGAGCATGTGGCGCACCAGCTCCATCTTGGGCATGGCGGCCATATCGCTGACGGCGACGGTCTGGCCGTCGCGCATGATCGTCACGCGCTCGCAAATGGCATAGAGCTCATCCAGCCGGTGGCCGATGAACAGGATCGCCACGCCGCGTTTCTTCAGCGTGCGGATGGTTTCGAACAGCACGACCACTTCGCGCTCATCCAGCGACGAGGTCGGCTCGTCCATGATCAGCAGCCTGGCGTTCTGGGTGACGGAACGGGCAATCGCCACCATCTGCCGGGTCGCCGCACTGAAGCGTGCGACCGGAAGGTCGACGTCGATGTCGAGGTTGAAGGTCTTCAGCACCTTGCGGGCGCCTTCTCGCATCGCGGCGCGGTCCAGGAAGCCGAAGCGGCGCGGTTCGCGCGAAAGGTAGATGTTTTCCGCCACCGAACGCTGCGGCGCGAGGTTGATTTCCTGATAGATCGTCGCAATCCCGCCCGCCTGGCTTTCGGCCGGCGAGCCAAAGGCGACGTCGCGGCCGCCAAATCGGATGGTGCCGCTGTCGCGCGTGTAGGCGCCGGTCAGGATCTTGACCAGGGTCGACTTGCCCGCGCCGTTCTGGCCGACCAGCGCCATGGCTTCGCCGGGGGCGATCTCGAGCGACGCCTCCCGGAGCGCCGGAATTCCGGCGAAGGATTTGCTGATATTCTGCATCGACAACAGCATGCCGGCAGGTCCTTCCTGGGTATGAACCGGCCGGCGCACTGAGCCCCGGCCGGTAAATCAGCCTAAGCGCGAGCCTCTCGTCGACTAGGGGGGCGGCTGCGCTCCGGAACGTCACCCTGAAGCAACGATTCTGAGCGTTCCAGTCCCGAAGGGCGTGCTGTCCTTCCACGCGCCAATCCCCCCGGCCAGAGACGCTAGTAGGCGCTTTCGAGCTCCGCGGCGGCGTTCGACGGGTCGTAGAACTTGTCGACATTGATGACCCAGGGCTCGATCGCTTCGCCCTTCGCATAGCGCTGCATCGTCTCGTAGGCCTTGGGCCCGAAGCGCGGGTTGCACTCGACGACGGCGTTGATCTTGCCGTCAACGACAGCCTGGACCGCTTCCTTGCCGCCGTCGATCGACAGCACGAGGATGTCCTTGCCGGGAACCTTGCCGGCCGCTTCGATGGCCGAGATCGCGCCCATCGCCATTTCGTCGTTGTGGGCGTAGATCACATTGGCGTCCGGATGCGCCTGCAGCAGCGCCTCGGCGACCTGGCGGCCCTTGTCGCGGGCGAAATCGCCCGATTGCGACGCGACGATCTCGAAACCGCCGGCAGCCTTGATGGCGTCGTCAAAGCCCTTCTTGCGGTCATTGGCCGGCGACGAGCCGGTGGTGCCTTCGAGCTCGATGATCTTGGTCTTGCCATTGGCGTTCTGGATCAGCCATTCGGCGATGCGCTTGCCTTCCTCTACGAAATCCGAACCGATGAAGGTCAGATAGTCTACGCCCGGCTTGGCAAGGCTCGGATCCACGGTGCGATCGAGCAGGATGACCGGAATCCCGGCCTTCTTGGCGGCCATGACGGCAGGGATCAGTGGCTTCTCTTCGCGGGGGGCGAGGAAAATGACGTCGACGCCCTGGGCGATCATCGAATTGACGTCGGCAACCTGCTTGGCGGCCGAGCCCGCGGCATCCGTATAGACAAACTGGTAGCCGAGCTTTTCCGCTTCCGCCTTCATGCTTTCGGTCTGGGCGATGCGCCAGGGATTGTTCGATTCCGTCTGGGCGAAACCGACCTTGTATTTTTCCTTCTGCGCCAGCTTGGGCAGATCGGCCATGGCCGATGCGCCCGTTATGGCGAGAACGCCGAGCGTCGTGGTCGCCATCATGAACATGCGACGGGTGATTGCAGACATTGTAGTACCTCCTCCAAGGCTTGTTGTGTTCGTTCTTACCCGGCCGGCCCTTGGCCGCCGTGATCCTCCTCCAGATCGCGCCTCAGGCGCGATCGGCCTCCTCCAGGGCCTGCCAGTTGAAGCGCACGCCCGAGCCCGGCTCATCCGGCGCGACGGCGCGGCCGTTCTCCACCACCAGCGGCCGATGGGTATAGCGATCGATCTGGAAGGCATGCACTTCAAGCCAGCCGGCATTCGGCACGGCGGGAACAAGGCTCACATGCAGTTCCTGCATGCCGTGACTGCAGACGGGGATGCCCCTGGCCTCGGCAAGCTTCGCCACGCGCAGGAAGCCCGTCACGCCGCCGCAATTCGAGGCGTCCGGCTGGATGAAGGACAGCGACGAATGCTCGAAGGCATGCTTGAACTCCTGCAGGGTGTGCAGGTTCTCGCCCATTGCCAGCGGCACGGTTGTTGCCTTGGCGAGCTGGCCGTAGCCAGCGAAATCGTCGGGCTCCATCGGCTCCTCGAACCAGGTGAGGTCGAACGGCTCGAAAGCCTTGGCCGCGGCGATCGCCTGATCGAGATCATAGCCGAAATTGCCGTCGACCATCAGCTTGTGGGCAGGGCCGATGCGCTCGCGCACGGCGTGCAGACGCGCCACGTCCTCGGCGAGGTCGGGCTTGCCGACCTTGATCTTCACCGCCACGAACCCTTGGTCGATGTAGCCGCCGACGCTCTTGACCAGCTTCTCCAGCGGATAGTTCAAGTCCACACCGCCGCGATAGGTCAGCGGCGTCTTGCCGGCGCCGCCTGCCATCTTCCACAGCGGCAAGCCGCGTGACTTGCCGCGCAGATCCCATAGGGCGATGTCGATGGCCGAGATGGCAAAGGAGGCAATGCCGCCGCGGCCGACATAATGCAGTCGCGACTGCATCTCGTCATAATGCTGGTCGATCGCATCAGCATCGTGGCCGATCAGCATCGGCGCAAGATCGTGGTCGATCATCGCCTTGGTGGCGTGGCCGCCTGTGCCGATGGTGTAGGTGTAGCCCGTGCCCGTCTGGCCGTCCGAGGTCGTGATCTCGGCCGTCACCAGTTCGAAATGGGTCTGCAGGCCGTGCCGCGCATCCTGCATCGGCTCTTCGAGTGGAACCCTGAAGACACGAGATTGGATGCCGCTAATCATGCTTCGGCTGGACATTTATATTATATCCTAGGGATGGTGTTGTGTCTGGATCGTACAGAGCCGGATCAGCTCCAGTTCACGTACAAGGTCTTCTTCTGGAAATAGCCGTCCAGGCCGTATTTTCCATCCTCGCCGCCGATGCCGGACTGGCCCCAGCCGCTGTGGAACCCCTGGATCAGTTCGCCATTGGTGCGATTGAAATAGATCTCGCCAAAGTTCAGGCCGTCCGTCAGGCGCATCAGTCGCTTCAGGCTGCCCGTATAGACATAGGCTGACAGGCCGAAGTCGGAATCATTGGCGAGCGCCAGCGCCTCCTCGAAATCATCGACGATGACGATCGGCACTACCGGCCCGAAGATTTCCTCGCGCATCGCGGGAACGGCGTTGTCCTTGGCCAGCAGGATTGTCGGCGCATACCAATGGCCCTTGGCATAGGCACCGTCGCCGAGGCGGCCGCCCTCGAGGAGGGTTTCCGCCCCCGCTTCGGTGCTTCGGCGCACGATATCGGCGATCTTTGTAATCTCCGGACCGCTGATCTTCGGCCCGATATCGGGATTTTCCAGCGGATCGCCAATGGTCAGCGCGCGGCTGCGGGCGACGAACTTCTGGATGAACTCGTCAGCGATGGCGCGATGCAGATACATGCGCTCGTTGCAGGTGCAGATCTGACCGCAATTGGTGTACCGCGCCGTCAGCGCGCTCTCGACCGCTCGGTCTATATCGGCGTCCTCCATGACGATGAAGGGCGCCTTGCCGCCAAGCTCCAGCCGGAGCGGCTTGATGCGCAACGCGCCGGCGGCGTAGATCTCGCGACCTGCTCGCGTGCTGCCGGTCATGGTCACGAGATCGGAGCGCGGGCTTTCGACCAGCGCCTGACCGACCGCGCGTCCGGTTCCCGTCACCACGTTGAAGACGCCGGCGGGAATGCCGACCCTCTCCGCGAGGGCTGCGATCGCTAGGCCCGAGAGCGGTGTGAACTCATGCGCCTTGAGCACGAAGGTGTTGCCGGCGACCAGCGCCGGGCCGAGCTTTCGCGCCGTGAGGGCGGCAGGATAGTTCCAGGCAGTCAGGCCGACCACGACGCCATAGGGCACGCGGCGGATCCAGATTTCTTCGTTGGCAGCATCGGAGGGGATGATATCGCCCTCGATCCGCCGGCCGCTTTCGGCCGCATAGCGCAGGAACGTCTCGGTGGCGCCGATTTCGCCCTGTGCCTGGTTCAGCGGCTTGCCTTGCTCGGCGACGACGATGCGTGCCAGGACGTCGCTGTTGTCGCGGATCGCATCGGCGAGCAAGCCTACTAGCCGGCCGCGCTCGGGCGCGGGGATCGCCGCCCAGGCGGGCTGCGCCTTTGCCGCGGCGTCGAGGGAGGCCTGGGCATGATCGGCCGTGCCGTCCGGCACCGTCGCGACAACTGCGCCGGTCGCCGGATTCTCGACCTCGACCCGCGCTGCATTCGACTCGGCCAGCCAGACGCCATCGATATACATGCCGACATGCGACGGCGTTCCCGCCATCGCAGCGGCCTTCAACTTTTCGAGCAAGGCTTCCTCCGGATGATTATTTGGTAGGACCAAATCCTCAACAAAGTTGGACCACAGTCCCGACGATGAGTCAAATAAAACCGAGTTTGCCAGATTTCGGCCGTTTTCAGGTATGTATGCGGACTCAGCTAAAATTTATGGTCCGTCCAAGTTCGGTTGGCCTTGATCTTCGCGACGGATTGATGGATTGCTGCGGGCAGGGGAGTTTCCCGCCGGATGGACAGCATGCTGAACGAAGCCCAGCAGGATGAGGCGACGGCCCGGCCGGCCGAGCGCCGTGCCGCCGACGCGGTGGTGATGGAGATCGAGCAGGATATCGTCACCGGGAGGCTGACGAATGGCGACACTCTGCCGCCGGAGCGCGACCTGATGGGCCGCTTCGGCATCAGCCGGACCGTGGTGCGCGAGGCGATCGCGACGCTGACGACGCGCGGGCTGCTGGAGTGCAAGCCGCGCCATCGGCCGATCGTGCGCAGTCCGGGCTATGACGCCGCCTTCTCGGCCGTTGGCGGGGTGGTCGTTCACCTCCTGAAGCAGAACAACGGCGTCAAAGCGCTGTTCGACGTCCGCATCTTTCTGGAAGCGGCGTTGGTCCGCCATGCCGCGCTCCATGCGCGCAAGGAAGACATCGTGGCACTCCGCGAGGCGCTCGCGGCAAACCGCGCCGCCATCGACGATCCGGTCGCGTTCGACAATACCGATGTCGCCTTCCACGCCGTCTTCTACGCGATCCCCGGAAACCCGATCTTTCCGGCCGTCCACAGAGCGTTCGTCAGCTGGCTCTTCGGTCATTGGCAAAGCATGCCCCGCTCAGCCGAGCAAAACCTGGCCTATCACGCCGGCCACAAGGCGATATTCGACGCGATCATCGATCGTGACCCCGAGGGCGCGGAAACAGCCCTGAAGTCCCATCTTGAGGAGGCATGGGAAACGGTCCGGGGCACGTTTTAGCGAATTTCACAGGGAAGGAACCGGGAAGTGGCTCGGGAGGCGTTTGATTATATCGTTGTCGGTGGCGGATCCTCGGGATGCGTGGCCGCGGCGCAATTGGTTACCAAGGGGAACCATCGCGTGCTCCTGCTTGAGGCGGGCTTTTCGCACCATCACCCTCTGCTCGACATGCCGCCTGGCATCTTCAAGATGATCAACGGCAGCAAGTATATGAAATATCACACGACCGTGCCGCAGGAGCACCTGGACGGCCGGGCGCATGATATTCCGCAGGGCAACGTGCTGGGCGGCGGATCGTCGGTGAACGCGCAGGTCTACATTCGCGGTCGCGCGGCCGATTATGACGAATGGGATGCCGTCCTGCGCGGCAACAATGACGGCGCCGACTGGAGCTGGAACGCGGTCCTGAAGCATTTCCGGGGCATGGAGGGCAACAATCGGTTGCACAACGCTGCGCATGGCGCGGATGGTCCGCTGCTCGTCTCCGATCCCGGTCACATCAATGAACTGTCGCGCTGGTTCGTCCAGGCTGTGCAGGCGCTCGACGAACCCTTCAATTCCGATTTCAACGGTCCGGCCCAGCGCGGCGTCGGCTTCTACCAGTTCATGAATCGGGCCGGAAAGCGCAGTAGCGCCGCCTATGCATTCATCGAGCCGCTCAAGGACGATGCGCGTCTGACCGTCCGCCTCAACGCCGAGGTGCAGCGCATCCTGATCGAGAACGGCAGGGCCGTCGGCGTGGTCTACCGCAAGGACGGCGTCGAGCATGTCGTCCATGCCGATGGCGAAGTCATCGTCAGTTCCGGCGCCCTGGTCACCCCCAAGCTGCTGATGCTTTCGGGCATCGGCTCGGCCGATCATCTGGCCGAGCACGGCATCGAATGCGTCGCCGATCTGCCCGGCGTTGGCTCCAACCTCATTGACCATCCGGAAGTGCCGATCACCAGCACGACCAATGGCCGATACGGCTATTTCAACCAGGGTGTCGGCTGGAGGATGCTGATGAACGGCATCCAGTTCAAGCTGTTCGGCAGTGGCCCCGTCACCTCCGCTGGCGTCGAGGCCGGCGCCTTCGTCAATCCACTCGATCGCGACGCGCCGCCCACCATCCAGGCCTTCTGTGTCCCGATCGTCTATCTCGATCGCGACACCCGCAAGTCCATGAAGGATACTTATGGCCTGACCATCACCACGGTCGTGGTGAAGCCGAAATCACGCGGCACCGTCAAGTTGCGCTCGGCCGATCCGGCCGCCATGCCGCTGGTCTCCCCAAACCTTCTCAAGGACGAGGAAGACATGCGCCAGATGATGGCGGGCCAACGCTTCTTCCTGCGCGCGTTCCGGACCGATCCGCTGGCCAGCCGCATCGAACGGATCGCCCTGCCTGCGGCGCCCGATCCCGACGACGACGCGATCCGGGAGCATTGCAAGCGCTTCGTCAAGACCAACTACCACCCGGCTGGCACCTGCAAGATGGGCGCGGATGGCGATCCGATGGCCGTGCTCGACGCGCGCATGCGGGTTCGCGGCGTCGAAAGCTTGCGCGTTTGCGACATGTCCGCAGTGCCAAACATCAATGCCGGCAACACAAACGCGCCCGCCATGATGCTAGGCGACCGCTGTGCCGACTTCATCCTCGACCGAAACTGAATGGCGCACGATTCCGGGCACTCGACGGGATGCGGATGCCCAAGTTCGCGAGCCGGTGGGAAAAGTCTCTTCATCGCCGATTTCCTCGAAAATCAGTGCGAGACGGTTCAGCCGGGGGACGAGCGCCATTCGCTCGGCGATTGGCCGACGAATTTCTTGAAGGCGCGGCTGAAGGCGGCTTCGGAATCGTAGCCGATCTCCTGTGCCACCGCGGCCACCTTGACGCCGCGATCCGTTAGCCGCCGGGCGGCGATCTGCATGCGCCATTGCGTCAGATACTGGATCGGCGGATAGCCGACGAGTTGGGCGAAGCGTTCGGCTAGCGCCGAGCGCGAGGCGCCCGCCTCGGAGGCGAGATCCTCCAGCGTCCAGGCGCGGGCAGGGTGGGCGTGCAGCTGCGCCAGCGCGCGCCCGACCAGCGGATCGCGCAGCCCGGCCAGCCAGCCGGTATGGTCGCCGCCGAGCTGGTCCATGTGCTGGCGCACCACCTCGACGAACATCAGCTCCGACAGCCGGTTCAGGATGCTCTGGCTGCCCGCCCGCTTGTTGCCGGCCTCGGCGGTCGCGAGGCGGATGAACTGGTCCAGCAGGCCCTCCGGCGTGTTCGCCGTCCGGCCGAGCCGCATGAAGCGCGGCAGCGAGGCGAGCAGCGGATTGAACGGCCGGGCGTCGCAGCTGAAGAAGCCGCATACCAGATGGGTGTCGGCCGGGCCGTCGCCGCCGGTATTCAGGCGGAAGGGCAGCAAATTGGCGTCCTGCGGGCGCTGGAAGATGCTCCATTCGGGCTCGGCCCGCATGCCGGGCCGGCTCGACAGCGCATGCGGATCGCCATGCGGCATGACGGCGATGTCGCCTTCGCCGAGCTCGACCGGTTCGAAATCGCCGCGATCGACGATCGAGATCCAGCACGAGCCGCGCGTGACGACGTGATACTCGATCGTGTGCTGCGAGCCCGGGGCCACGTCCCTGGCGATCCGCTGGCTCGGCGGCGCTTCCGCCACCCAGGGCGCGCGGGCGCTGACGTCGAAGAAGACCGCGCCGGTCAGATGCACGGCGGAAAGAACGTCCGAAAGTACATCCGTACTCATGCGCGAACCCGTGATCGCCGTATGCGGCCAATTTCCAGTCGCGGGCATGAACTGGAACGTCGGGCGGCAGCAGCGCCGGCTTGCCTGTATCCGGGCAGCGCTCGGGACGTTCTGTCAAAACCATAGCAGGTCTGGACGCTCGGGCAAGAAATCCGGCGGATCGATCATTCTGCTGCAACGGCAATCGCGGTACCCAATGCGCCGCCTCAGGGACATCGTGTCGGGCAGATCCGCGCGGCAAGGCGTGAGCAGCCTCAGTCGGGTTGGCATGGTCCCGGGCAGCGAACAGGACGTTCGCTTCCGCTCATCGGTGCCTGATAACGCAGCCGATCGTTCCGTGACCGCCGGTCCGCCGACGGCACAGGCCGCGCTTCGCATCCCCGTCACGACCGCTTACGCGGCCGCTTGAACTCTCGACAACGCGCCGCGTGCGCAGAACCGTCTAGGAGACGAGCATGACAATGACCACGACTGGAAGCGAAATGGCGGCGCCGGCCGCCGTCATGGCAAACCC
The DNA here is from genome assembly GCF_000380505.1 of Kaistia granuli DSM 23481. Taxonomy (GTDB): domain Bacteria; phylum Pseudomonadota; class Alphaproteobacteria; order Rhizobiales; family Kaistiaceae; genus Kaistia; species Kaistia granuli. The sequence continues at coordinate 163,418 of NZ_AQYH01000019.1, forward strand.
CGATCTCGGCGCCCTGAAGGCGCGACAGCAGGCGACCTGGTCGGCCGGCGACTATGCCGTCGTCGGCACGACGTTGCAGATCGTCGGCGAAAGGCTGGCGGAGGCGATGGATCTTCGTTCCGGCCAGACGGTGCTCGATGTCGCCGCCGGCAACGGCAACGCCACGCTCGCCGCCGCGCGGCGCTGGTGCGAGGTCACCTCGACCGATTATGTCGACGCCTTGCTGGCGCTAGGTCGCAAGCGCGCCGAGGCGGAGGGGCTCGATGTTACCTTCCGCCATGCCGACGCGGAGAACCTGCCGTTCCCGGACGGCGCCTTCGACGCGGTGATGTCCACCTTCGGCGTCATGTTCACCGCCGATCACGACCGCGCCGCCGAGGAACTTCTGCGGGTCTGCCGCTCCGGCGGCAAGATCGGCATGGCCAACTGGACGCCGGATGGTTTCATCGGCCAGATGTTCAAGACGATCGGCAAGCATGTGCCGCCGCCGCCCGGTGCGAAGTCGCCGGCACTCTGGGGCACGCGTGCCCGGATCGACGAGATGTTCGGCGCCGGGGCGCGGGCGATCGCCGTCGAGCCGCGGATGTTCACCTTCCGCTATCGCTCGACGTCGCATTTTCTCGATGTCTTCCGCCGCTTCTACGGGCCGACGCTGAAGGCCTTCGGCGCGCTGGAAGATGCGGGGAAGCAGGCGCTGGCCGAGGACATCGCCGCCTTGATCGCGCGCTTCAACAAGGCCGAGGACGGCACGCTGGTGGTGCCGTCGGAATATCTCGAGATCGTTATCACGAGGCGTTGAGAGTGCGGCGGGACGATCCCGCCAACTCCGATCCCTGAGACGGCGGCGTCGCGGCCCGAAGGTTGCGGCGCCGCCTTTTCGCGTTGGGGATGGTGGCATCCGGTTGCGAACCGGCTTGTTGGCAGCCACCGTCGATGCAATCATGGCGCGACTGCCGATACGAAACGACCCGGACGGGGACAAGATGATACGAAATCCCGCTGCGCGCTGGATGGCGCGCGCCACGGTATGTTCCCTGATGCTTCTCGCCACGACGGGCGCCAGGGCCGGCACACTCGAAGACGTCAAGGCGCGCGGCACGGTCGTCTGCGGTGTCAGCGAGGGGCTCGGCGGCTTTTCCGAGAAGGACGCAGCCGGCACATGGCGCGGCTTCGACGTCGATTTCTGCCAAGCCGTCGCGCTCGCCGTTATCGGCGACGCCGCCAAAGTCGACTACGTGCCGCTATCGGCCACCGATCGCTTCAAGGCGCTCGCGGACAAGAAGGTCGATCTCCTGGCGCGCAACAGCACCTGGACGCTGTCGCGTGACGCCGGGCAGGGGCTGGAATTCGTCGGCGTCAGCTATTTCGACGGCCAGGGCTTCATGGTGCCCGCGCTCTACGGCGCGACCAGCCCGCTGCAGCTGAACGGCGCCACCATCTGCGTCGTCAGCGGAACGACGACGCAGGACAACGCCGCCGCCTATTTCGACAAGGCTGGCCTCAAAGTGTCGTTCCTGCCCTTCGCCGAGCGGCAGGATGCGCGCAAGGCCTATGCCGACGGACAATGCGACGCCTATACCGCTGATCGCTCGGCGCTGGCCGGGGAGCGGGCCGACTTGCCGAAGCCCGACGGCCACATGATCCTCAACGACGTCATCTCGAAGGAGCCGCTCGGCCCCGTCGTGCGCGACGACGACGCGAAGTGGGTCAATCTGGTCCGCTGGGTGTTGTTCGGGTTGATCGAGGCCGAGGAGAGCGGTTTGAACCAATCGAACGTCGCCACCGGCCAGGCCACCGAGGCGAAGCGGCTCGGCGCGTCGAGCGGGCCGCTGCTCGGCCTGCCGGATGACTGGCTTGCCAAGGTGATTGGCGGCGTCGGTAATTCCGGCGAGATCTTCGAGCGCAATCTCGGCGAGGAAACGCCAATGCAACTCGCCCGTGGCATCAACGCACTCTGGACGCAAGGCGGAATTCTCTATGCGCCGCCCCTTCAGTAGCTTCGCCCTCTCCCGTCATTCCGTCCGGCTTCTGGCCGGCGCTTTTCTCGTGTTCACGACGGCCGTCGTCGCGCCGCCGATGGCCCGGGCGGCGACCGTGCAGGAACTGCAACGCAGCCTGGCGATCATCCGCATCAATGCGATCGACCTGCTGGCGAAAGGGGAGCGGCTGCCGCTGCCGATCCAGCAGCGCCGCGATATCCTGCGCGCCTATTACGAGGAGCAGGGCGGCGAGCTGCTTTGGCTTCGCGACGACCGGCCCGAGCAATTGGTGGCGGCCCTCGACGGCGCCGCCGCGGACGGATTGCGGCCGGACGATTACCCGACCGGCCAGCTGCTCTCGCTGCTGCAGGAGACGGATTTCAAGGACGTTCGCGGCCTGGCGCTGATCGAGCTCTATTTCTCCGCCGCCTTCCTCGAATACACCGCCGACCTCTCCGTCGGCCGCTTCCTGCCGAGCAAGGTCGACCCGAACTTCTTTCTGAAGGCGCGCTCGCTCGACCAGGGGGCGGCGCTGCAGGCAGTCGCCACGGCGGACAGCCTCGACGACTTCTTCGAGAGCTGGCAGCCGAGCAGCAGCTACTACGCTTCGCTCCGGGGCGCTCTGGCGCAGTATCGCGAATTCGAGGCTGAGGGCGGCTGGGATCTGGTACCGCTGGGGCCGCCGCTGAAGCCCGGCATGACAGATCCGCGCGTCGCGTACATCCGCGCCCGCCTGGCGGTGACGGATGCCGCCGATCCGGAGGGCCCGAGTGGTGCCGACACCTATGATCCCGATCTGGTGGCGGCAGTCGAGCGGTTCCAGGCCCGGCACGGGCTCGATGTCGACGGCGTCGTCGGTCCGGCGGTGCTGGTCGCCATGAATGTTCCGGTCGAGGACCGGGTCCAGGAAATCGTGCTGGCGATGGAGCGCTGGCGCTGGATGCCGCGCGATCTCGGCCAGCAATATCTGATGGTCAACATCGCCGGCTTCGACCTGCGCCGCGTCAAGGACGGCGAGACCGAGCAGCGCATGTCGGTCGTCGTCGGCAAGCCCTATAGCCGCACGCCCGTCTTCAGCGACATGGTCCGCTATATCGAGCTGAACCCCTATTGGACGGTGCCGGCCGGCATCGCGGTCAAGGAGGAGCTGGGCAAGCTGCGCAGCAATCCCGGCGGCCTCGCGGCGCAGGGGTTCGAGGCCGTGCGCGGGAAGGATGTCTTCGATCTCCGCTCGATCAACTGGTCGAATTACGGGCCGGGCAATTTCCCGTTCCAGCTGCGCCAGCAGCCGGGCCCGAAGAACGCGCTCGGGCGGGTCAAGTTCATGTTCCCGAACGAGCATAGCGTCTATCTGCACGATACGCCGTCGCGCAGCCTGTTCGCCCGTAGCGAGCGCGCCTTCAGCCATGGCTGCATCCGGGTGAGCCAGCCGCTCGATCTGGCCGAGCAGGTGCTGGTCGCCGGCGGCGTTTCCGGCTGGAACCGCGATCGGATCAACCAGACCGTGGCGACGGACAAGAACACCGTCGTCAAGCTCAACGAACCGCTGCCGATCCATCTCACCTATCTGACCGCCTGGGTCGACGAGAATGGCGTCAATTTCCGCAAGGACATCTACAAGCAGGACGCCAAGCTGCTCGCCGCGCTGGACGGCAAGGCGCTCGCCTGGTGAGGCAGGCCGCTTTCGCGACCCGCCGATGGGTTGGCTCTATCGGTTGACGTCGACCAGCGTGCGGCCGCGCACCTTGCCCTGCAGGATCGCGGCAGCCACGGCGGGTACCTCGGCGAGGCCGATTTCTTCGACCGTTTGCCCGAGCTTGGCGAGGTCCAGATCCGTGGCGAGGCGCTGCCAGGCGGTACTCCGCACGGATTGCGGCGCGTTGACGGAGTCGATGCCGGCCAGCGTGATGTTGCGTCGGATGAAGGGCACCATCGAGCCGGGCAGGTCGAGGCTGTCGGCGAGGCCGCAGGCCGCCACCGTGCCGCGATATTGCGTCTGCGCCAGCACGTTGACCAGGGTCCGGCCGCCGGCGCTGTCGACGGCGCCGGCCCAGCGTTCGGGTCCCAACGGCGCGCCCGGCGCGGACAGCGTCGCCCTGTCGATGATCTCCGCCGCGCCGAGCCGCTTCAGATAATCGGCGCCCTCGGGACGGCCCGTCGAGGCGATGACCCGGTAGCCGAGCTTCGACAGAAGCGCGATCGAGATCGAGCCGACGCCGCCCGAGGCGCCGGTGACGAGGATGGCGCCGCGATCCGGTGTGACGCCGCCATGCTCAAGCGCCAGGATCGACAGCATCGCCGTATAGCCGGCCGTGCCGATCGCCATGGCGTCGCGGTTGGAGATCGCGTCGGGCAGCTTCACCAGCCATTCCCCGGGAACGCGGGCCTTTTGTGCGTAGCCGCCCTGATGGCTCATGCTGAGCTCGAAGCCGTTCAGGACGACGCGGTCGCCTGGCTTGAAGTCGGGATGGGACGACGTCTCGACCCGGCCGGAGAAATCGATGCCGGGGACGAGCGGGAAGGTCTGGATGATCGGCGCGGCGCCGGTGACAGCGAGGCCGTCCTTGTAGTTGACGGTCGAATAGTCGACGGCGACGGTGACGTCGCCAGCCATCAGCGCATCCGTCTCGAGATCGACGAGTTCCACCTTGACCGCGTCGTCCGGTTTCGTCGCCCACAAGGCCTTGAATGCCATAGTTCATTCCGATCGATGATTGCCTATGGCATCCAGATGGCGTCTGCCCACCATTCTCGCAAGAAGTCTATGATAAGGTTGCCTTGGCTATTCTGCCTTCAGAACGAGCCGAACAGGCCGCCGAGCAGGATGACCGCGACGAGGGCGATCATCGCGCCGACGATGCCGACCATGACGATGTCGCGATAGCCCTCGCGGTGGCTGACGCCGCAGACGGCGAGCAGTGTCACCACTGCGCCGTTGTGCGGCAGGCTGTCGAGGGTGCCCGACGCCATCACGGCGACGCGGTGGAGCAGGGCCGGGTCCATGCCGATGGCGGCGGCGCGCTCCAGATAGGTGGGCCCGAGCGCGTCGAGCGCGATGGTGAGGCCGCCGGAGGCCGAGCCGGTCAGGGCGGCGAGGATGTTGGTCGCGGCGGCGAGCGAGACGAGCGGTCCGCCGCCTATGCCGAGTACCCAGTCGCTGACGATCTGGAAGGCCGGCATCGCCGCCACCACCGCGCCAAAGCCGACGAGGCTCGCGACGCTGAGCACCGGCAGCACCGATGCGTTGGCGCCGGCATCGATCGTGGCGCGCACGGCCGGCAGGCGGCGGAAATTGATCGCCAGCGCGACGACAATGGCGCTGGCAAGCGCCGTGATCACGGCCCAGACGCCGCCGACGCCGGCGAGCGAGGTCTCGCCGAAGCGCGGCTCGGCCAGGAAGGCGAGGTCGAGCCGCGGCAGGATCACCAGCGACATCGCCATGTTGACGAGGATGACGACGACGAGCGGCAGCGCTGCGAGGAAGAGCGACGGGGCCGAGCTGCTGTGTTCGCCGCGCGAAAGCTCGGCGGTGTCGAATTCGTGCGCGGTCGCCGCCCGTTCGCGCAGGCCGTCCTCCTTGCTGGCGGCAGTGACCGTCGTCGTGCCGCCAAAGCCTTCACCGGCCTTGCGGGCCGCGGCCTCGACGCGGCCGAGCCAGGCCATGCCGAAGACCAGCATGATGATCGAGGCGATGATGCCGAGGCCGGGGGCTGCGAAGGGCGTGGTGCCGAAGAACGGCATCGGGATCGCGTTCTGGATCGAGGGCGTGCCGGGAAAGGCCGACATGGTGAAGGTCGAGGTGCCGAGCGCGATCGCCGCCGGCATCAGCCGGCGCGGCACGTTCGCGGCACGAAACACCTGGGCTGCCATCGGTGCCAGCACGAAGAAGGCGACGAACAGGCTCACGCCGCCAAAGGTGACGATGGCGCCGGCGAGCACCACCGCGAGCACGGCGCGGCGCTGGCCGAGCTTCTGGATCATCGCGTCGGCTATGACGGTGACGGAGCCGCTGTCCTCCATCAGCTTGCCGAACAGCGCGCCGAGCAGGAAGAGCGGGAAGAACTGCGCTAGGAACTGCGCGGCGCTTCCCATGAAGGTCTGCGTCCAGTGGGCAAGCAGCGGTTCGCCCGAGAACAGCGCCGCGACGAGGGCGGCGAGCGGCGCGAGCAGCAGCACGGTCCAGCCGCGAAAGGCGAGGCCGACGAGGAGGGCGAGGCCGAGGATGATGCCAAGCAGTCCCATGCTCAGCACTCCTGCAGCAGGACGTCGAGATCGGCGCTGGAGCGCTTGCCGATATCGTCGCCATGGTCGTCGAGGAATTCGCCCGCCGCGCGCCGGCCCTCGTCGCGCAGCATGGTGAGGAAGGCCCATTCGGCGTTGAGCTTCGAGGAATGGCCGAGATCGGTCATCATCTCGGTCATGATCCGATGGGTGCGCATGCCGGCCCAGCGCGCGCCTTCGGGCGTCGCCGGCGTCGCCATCTCGCGCATCAACGCGATCATGCGCAGTTCCTTCATCAGGGCAGCATTGAAGGATATCTCGTTGAGCCGGTTCAGGATTTCCGACGCCGTGCGCGGCGTGCCCGGTCGTTCGCGCGGGTTGATCTGGACGAGGATGGTGTCGAGCGCGTCGCTCTCGCGCACCAGCGGCGTGATCGTCGGGTTGCCGACATAGCCGCCGTCCCAATAGGGATCGCCGTCGATCTCGACCGCCTGGAACATGGTCGGCAGGCAGGCCGAGGCGAGCAGGACGTCGGGCGTGATCTCCTTGTTGCGGAAGATGCGGCCGCGCCCGGTGCGGACATTCGTCGCCGTGACGAAGATCTTGATCGGCGCCTTGGCGAGGCGGTCGAAATCGACGCTCTCGGCCAGGATATCGGTCAGCGGATTGTAGCCCATCGGGTTGAGGTCGTAGGGCGAGAACATCCGTGCCATCAGATCCATGGCGAGGAAGGCGGGCGAACTGTCGAGCGACCAGTTGCCCATCACCTTGTCGATCGGGTTGCGCTGAAGCGGGCTCATCGTGCCTGCCTTGGCGACGCGCTCCCAGAAATCCTGCAGCGCCAGCCGCGCACCCTCGGCGCCGTCGATAGCGAAGCCCGAAATCATCACCACGGCGTTCATGGCGCCGGCCGAGGTGCCCGAGACCGCCTCGATCTTCAGCCAGGGCTCCTCGAGCAGCCGGTCGAGAACGCCCCAGGTGAAGGCGCCATGCGCGCCGCCACCCTGCAAGGCGAGGTCGATCAGGCGTGTTTCGCTCACCTGCCGTCCGGATCTGGCTGCTGGCATGTCCGTCTCCCGTGACCGGGCCCGATCGCCCGCCCTTGCCGATATCAGAGCCACGCGTCCTGCCAAGAGCACAGCGTCCCCCGACGTCAGCGTAGCGTCCCAAGATCAAGTTTGTGAGACGCTCCGCATGACCGTAGCAAGAGGCGTGCCGTAGCGACGGGCTCGGTTCGGCAAGGGCGCTTGGCGATGCCGATGCCTCAGGATTGGCGGGTCGCCTCCATCTCGATGCGGGCGGCGCGGCGGGTCGAGACGAGGAAGGCGACGACGAAGGCAATCGTCATCAGCAGCACGATGGTCGGCGCGGGGGCGCTGTCGAGGAAGAAGCTCAGATAGACGCCGCCGAGCGAGCAGCCGACAGCGATGGCGGTCGCCAGCCCCAGCATGGCGCTGAACTTCTTCGTGAGCAGGAAGGCGATGGCGCCGGGCGAGACCAGCATGGCGATGGCGAGAATGATGCCGACCGCCTTCAGTGCGCCGACAATGGCGAGCGACAGGATCGCCAGCAGGCCGTAATGCAACAGCCGCACCGGCAGGCCGACGACGCGCGCCTGGACCGGATCGAAGGCGTGCAGCAGAAGATCGCGCCATTTAACCGCGATGATGCCGGTGATCAGGAGGGCAATGATGCCGCTCTCCAGGATGTCGCGCCAGCCGACGCCGAGGATGTCGCCGAACAGGATGTGGTCGAGATGCACGTCGGTCTCGATCTTGGTGTAGAGCACGATGCCGAGGCCGAACATGCCGGAGAAGACGATGCCCATCACGGTGTCCTGCTTGATGCGGCTGTTCTCCTTCAGATAGCCGCTGGCGAGCGCGCAGCCCATGCCGGCGACGAAGGCGCCGACCGCGAGCGGCAGGCCGACGATATAGGCGAGGACCACACCCGGCAGCACGGCATGCGAGATGGCGTCGCCCATCAGCGACCAGCCCTTGAGCACGAGGTAGCAGGAAAGTAGCGCCGTCGGCACGGCGACCAGCACCGAAATGATGAGCGCGTTCTGCATGAACGCGAACTGGAACGGCTGCAGCAGCGTGTCGATCATGGTGCCGGCTCCAGGGCCTCGGCGGCGCGGCGGCGGGCGGCGAGCAGGCCATGCTTGGGGGCGAAAACAAAGGCGCCAAGGAAGATGAGCGTCTGCAGCACGACGATGATGCCGCCGGTGGCGCCGTCTAGGAAATAGGAGAGATAGGCGCCGACGAAGCTGGTAAGTGCCCCGACCGCGACGCTGATCAGGAGCAGGCGCGGGAAGCGGTCGGTGAGCAGATAGGCCGTGGCGCCGGGCGTCACCACCATGGCGATGACCAGGAAGGCGCCGACTGTCTGCAGCGCCGCCACCGTGCAGGCCGAAAGCAGCGTGAAGAACAGGATTTTCAGTGCCGTCGGGTTCAGGCCGATCGAGCGGGCGTGGCTCTCGTCGAAGAAGGTGACCATCAGGTCCTTCCATTTGACCAGCAGGATGGCGAGCGAGACGAAGCCGATGATTGCGAGCTGCAGCGTGTCTTCCGGCGTGATGGCGAGGATGTTGCCGAGCACGATGGTCTGGATGTTCACGGCGGTCGGCGACAGCGACACCATGAACAGGCCGAGGCCGAAGAAGCCGGTGAAGATCAGGCCGATGATCGCGTCTTCCTTCAGCTTGGTGCGCTGGTTCAGGAAAAGCATGGCGGCGGCGGCAAGGCCGCCGGAGAAGAAGGCGCCGATCGAGAACGGCAGGCCCAGCATGTAGGCGCCGGCGACGCCGGGTACGATCGAATGCGAGAGCGCGTCACCGATCAGCGACCAGCCCTTCAGCATCAGATAGGCCGAGAGGAAGGCGCAGACGCCGCCGACCAGCGCGCTGACCCACATGGCGTTGACCATGTAGTTGTAGCCAAATGGCTCGAGGAGCGTTTCGGTCATGGCCGCGGCTCCGTGGGCGTAGGGGCGGGCGCCTTCTCGGGAAGCAGCAGCGGGCTCTCGTCGTCGGTCAGGATGTCGATCGAGCCGCCGGCGAGATCGGCGTCGAGCACGACATGGCGCAGCACGCCACCGAAGGTCTTTTCCAGATTGGCGCGGGTGAAGGTCTCGCGCGTCGGGCCATGCGCCAGCACCGTGCGGTTCAGGAGCACGGCGCGGTCGCAGAATTCCGGCACGCTGCCGAGATTGTGGGTCGATACCAGCATGACGCGGCCCTCGTCGCGCAAGGCCCGCAACAGCTCGATGATCGCCGCTTCCGTCTGCACGTCGACGCCGGTGAAGGGCTCGTCGAGCAGGATGACGCGGCCGTCCTGTGCGAGCGCGCGGGCGAGGAAGACGCGCTTCCTCTGCCCGCCGGATAATTCGCCGATCTGGCGCTTGCGCATGGCGGTCATGCCGACGCGCTCCAGCGCCTCTGCCACCGCCTCATGGTCGCGGGCGCGTGGGATGCGCATCATGTTCATGTGGCCGTAGCGCCCCATCATGACGACGTCCTCGACCAGGACGGGGAAGTTCCAGTCGACGTCCTCGCTCTGCGGCACATAGGCGACGAGGTTCTGCTTCAACGCTGTCTCGACCGGCTGGCCGAGGATGGTGATCGCGCCGCGCGAGACGCGGACGAAGCCCATGATCGCCTTGAACAGGGTCGACTTGCCGCTGCCGTTGACGCCGACCAGCGCCGTGATGGTGCCGGTCGGGATCGCGAAGCTGGCGTCGCGCAGCGCCGTGTGGCCGTTGCGATAGGTGACGGTGGCGCCGCTGACCTGGATGCCATCGGCCCCCTGTCCCGGTTTGGCGGATAGGGGAGCGTTCATTCGGCGCTCGCCTCTTGCTGCGAAATTCCCTTGGCGATCGTCTCGGATGTGACGCGCAGCAGGTCGAGATAGGTCGGTACCGGGCCGTCCGCCTCGGAGAGGCTGTCGACATAGAGCACGCCGCCATAGGCGGCTCCGGTCTCTCGCGCCACCTGCTGGGCCGGATTGGCCGAGATCGTGCTTTCGCTGAAGACGACGGGGATGTTGTTGGCGCGCACCGCATCGATCACCTTGCGCACCTGCTTGGGCGTGCCCTGCTGGTCGGCGTTGATCGGCCAGAGATAGAGCTCCTTCAGGCCGAAATCGCGGGCGAGATAGGAGAAGGCGCCTTCGCTCGAGACGAGCCAGCGCTTCTCCTCGGGGATGGCGGCGAGCGCGTCGCGGATCGGCGCGACGGTGGCCTCGATCTTTGCCTTGTAGGCCTCGGCGTTCGCCTTGTAGGTCGCGGCGTTGGCGGGGTCGTTGGCGACGAAGGCGTCGCGGATGTTGTCGACATAGAGGCGGGCGGCGGTGGGCGACATCCAGGCATGCGGGTTGGGCTTGCCGGAATAGGGGCCCTCGGAGATGCCGATCGGCTCGACGCCGGTCGAGATCGTCGCCTGCGGCACGCCGTCGAGATTGGCGAAGAATTTCTCGAACCAGAGCTCCAGGCCGAGACCGTTCCAGAGGATCAGCTGCGCGTCCTGCGCCTTGACGATGTCGCCGGGTGTCGGCTGGTAGTTGTGGATCTCGGCGCCGGGCTTGGTGATCGATTCAACGATCGCGACGTCACCGGCGACGTTCTGCGCCATGTCGGCAATGATGGTGAAGGTGGTGACGGCCTTGAAGGGCTTCGCCTCGTCCTCGGCCGCCTGCGCGAGGCCCGGCAGCGTCGCTGCCGAAAGGGCGGTCGCCGCCAGTAGTCCGGTGAGGGCGAAGAGGAGGCGGCGGCGCATGCGGTCGAACATGTTTCAATCCCTGATGCTGCAATTGCAAATTACTCGCACTCAGGTTTGCATGTCAAAAACGCAATTGCAACTCATTCGCAAAAAGATTGACGCAGCGACGGGCTCGGCTGATCCGGCATTCTCGCCCTGGACGTTCGGCGGCGCTGCCGCCGCCGGCCGGGGCTTCACTCTGGGTAGGGCGGGACGGACCGGCGCGGGCGCTCATAAGACTGGTTCGACACACTTGCGAATCCCGGACATGGCGACAAAGGTGGGGCCGGTTGCCAGTGTGAATCCGCGCGGCCCATGGGGGATGGAAATATGCAGCAGACGCCGCAGCAACAGGCCATGCTGGCGATGCTGGATCGCGCGCCGATGGGATGGCCGCATTACTGGATCTTCCTGCTGTCGACGGGCGGCACCATGCTCGGCGGCGTTTCGGTGTTCACCCTCGGCGTCGCCATGCCGCTCCTCGTCCAGAGCTTTGCCATCGATGCAGCCATGCAGGGCCTCCTTGGCGCGGCGCTGCTTGCCGGCGCGGTGCCGGGCGCGGCGCTCGGCGGGGCGCTCGCCGATCGTTTCGGCCGCAAGCCGCTGATGCTGATCGATACCGTCGTGATGATCGTTGGCGCCCTGATTGCCGCGTTCGCCGGCGACGCGACCCTGCTGGCGTTCGGCCTCTTCGTGTTTGGCGTCGGGGTCGGCATCGACTATCCCGTGTCGAGCAGCTACGTCGCCGAATGGATGCCGGCGGCGGCGCGCAGCCGGGTCATGGTTGCCACGATCACCTTCCAGGCCGTCGGCTTCATGGTAGCGGCCGCGCTGACGGCGGCCATCCTCGGCTTCGTCGATGCCGCCTATGCCTGGCGCGGCTTCATGGCGATGCTGGTGGCGTTGCCGCTGCTTTTCCTTCTCGGGCGCCTCGCCATGCGGGAGAGCCCGCGCTGGCTGATGGGCCAGGGCCGCAATCGTGCCGCGGCGGACGCGATCGGCGCGGTGATCACAGCCGACCGGGCGCAACTCGCAGCTCTCGGCGACGCGTCGGCTGGCGCTGTGCATCTGGTTGCCAAAACGCCCGAGGAAGTGAAGAAGCGCGGCATCGCGGCGCTGTTCGGCTCCGCCTACCGGCGCCGCACGGCACTTGCCTGCGTGCCCTGGTTCCTGATGGACATCGCCTCCTACGGCATCGGCCTGTTCACGCCCATGCTGCTCGCCGATCTGCATTTCAGCTCGGCGCGCAGCGGCGTTGTCGCCGCCGACTTTTCAGACATCCGTGGCACGTCGCTGATCGACGTCTTCCTGGTGGTCGGCTTCCTCGCGGCCTTTTGGGTCATCCCGCGCTATGGCCATCTGCGCCCGCAGGTCCTTGGCTTCCTCGGCATGACCATCGGCATGCTGGTTCTCGTCGCCGCGCTTTGGTCGAGCGGTCCGGCCCATCCGGCGGTTGCTGCCATTTTCGCCGGCTTCATCCTGTTCAACCTCGCCATGAATGTGGGGCCGCATTCGACGACCTTTGCGCTGCCGGCCGAGCTCTTTCCGACGCAGCTGCGCGGCGCCGGCTCGGGCTTTGCTTCCGCCGCGGCCAAGGTTGGCGCGGCGCTCGGCGCCTTTTTCCTGCCGGTGGTGAAGGCGGAGTACGGTCTGTCGGCGGTGCTCGTTCTGGTCGCGGTAGTCAGCCTCGCCGGTGCGCTGGTCACCGCCGTGCTCGTCGAGGAACTGGGTGGAGCCAAGAGCCTCGAGGCGCGTCACGCGCCCGACGTTGGGGATGCGTCTGGCGGCAGCCCGGCATGATCGCGCGTTGGCCGATCGCTTCGGCCGATGGCCTTTCGATCTAGGCTACGCTCGCGACGCGTTGGTTCTTCTTCTGGTAGAGCAGCGCGTCGGCATTCCCCAGCGCGTCGCGGAAGGTCTGGTTCGTCTTGCACCGGATGACGCCGCAGCTGACGCTCAGCCGGACGTCGCTGTCGGGCACAGCCTTGGCGAATTCAGCCTCGGCATGGGCGTTGATCGCCTGCGCCATGTCGTTCGGCGATGCCTTCTCGGCAGGCGTCACGAACGCGCAGAATTCATCCCCGCCGATCCGGGCGATAAGACTGGCATCGCCAAGCGCTGCCTCCAGCGCCTTGGCGGTTGCAATGATCGCTTCATCGCCAATCGGGTGGCCGTGCTGGTCGTTGATGGCCTTCAGAAAGTCGACGTCGATCAGAAGAAAGTAGCCCTTGATCTGATGCGCGGTGGCGAGTTCGAACTGCTCGATGAAGCTGGTTCGATTGAGAAGGCCGGTCAGGGGGTCGGTATTGGCGCGCTTGCCGAGTTCATGCGCCTTCTTCAGAAGCGCCCGATAGGACTTGTCCAACGACTCCATCCTGGAGAACAGGAAGCCGCCAAGCGGGATGGCGATCACGAAGGGCAGCAGGAACCGAACGACGATGGTGATCAAGTCCGCCTTGGCGCCGACCATCCATCGAAAGCCCGTCGATACGGAGATCGAGATGGCGGCGGCGACCAACGATACCAGCAGGGTGCGTTTGACGACGTAGGCGGACGGAAACTTCATCATCACGATTCAATTCGGAAGGGAGGCGCCAATGGCGCGGCGGCAACGCTCCGGGACCTCCGTCAGCGCCCGATGAAAGGGCGACGCTGATCAATCTGCAGGCGTAAGATAAAATTCCTGCTACCCTGAGTCGTTATGTCGTCTGTGGACCGCCCCCCTATGCACGCCTCGCGAGTGCAGCGCAATGGCGGATTGTCGGCCCTCTGGCGGCCATGGATCGGAAAGGATGCGGCGCCGATCGAGGTCGGCCATCCCGTTTCCGCTCAGATCAGCTTGAGGCCGCGGAAGCTCGCATGACCTTGCCGGCCGACGATGATGTGGTCGTGCACGGCGATGCCGAGGGGACCGGCGATCTCGACGATCGTCTTGGTCATCTCGATGTCGGCGCGCGACGGCGTCGGATCGCCGGACGGGTGGTTGTGCGCCAGCACGATGGCGGTGGCGGAGAGCTCGAGCGCCCGCTTCACCACCTCGCGCGGATAGACCGGCGTGTGGTCGACGGTGCCGACCTGCTGCACCTCGTCGGCGATCAGCACGTTCTTGCGGTCGAGGAAGAGGATGCGGAACTGCTCCTTCTCCTCATAGGCCATGGCGGCTCGGCAATAGTCGATCACCGCGCTCCAGGAGCCGAGGAGAGGGCGCTGGCGCACGGCGCCGCGGGCATATCGCGTCGCGGCGGCGTGCACGAGCTTCAGATGGGTGGCGACCGAGGCGCCGACGCCTGGAACCTCGGTGAGCCGGGCCTCGGGCGCGGCCAGCACGTCCGAAAACGTGCCGAAGCGGGCGAGCAACGCCTTGGCGATCGGCTTGGTGTCGCGACGCGGCACCACCTGGAACAGGATCAGTTCCAGCAGTTCGTAGTCGGCGACGCTGTCTGCGCCCTTGTCGCGGAAGCGCGCCTTCAGCCGCTCCCGATGCCCCAGGAAATGGGGCTCGTCCTGAGGATTGTCGGAAAACCCGCTCATGCCCCTGTGGGGTAGGGCGGGCAGCCATAGCCGCGCGGCGACAGGGTGAAGATCTCGCAGCCGGTCTCGGTGACGCCGACCGTGTGCTCGAACTGGGCCGAAAGCGAGCGGTCGCGGGTGACCGCCGTCCAGCCGTCGCGCAGCACCTTCACATGCGGCCGGCCGAGATTGATCATCGGCTCGATGGTGAAGATCATGCCGGGGCGCAGCTCGACGCCTTCGCCGGGATTGCCGTAGTGGAGGATGTTCGGCGTGTCGTGGAAGACCTTGCCGACGCCGTGGCCGCAGAAATCGCGCACGACGCTGCAGCGCTCAGCTTCTGCATAGGACTGGATCGCGTAGCCGATGTCGCCGGTGGTGGCGCCGGGCTTCACGGCGGCGATGCCGCGCATCAGCGATTCATAGGTGACCTCGACCAGGCGCACGGCGGCCCGCTTGACGTCGCCGACTAGGTACATCCGGCTCGAATCGCCATACCAGCCGTCGACGATGTAGGTGACGTCGACATTGACGATGTCGCCGTCCTTGAGCGGCTTGTCGTCGGGAATGCCGTGGCAGACGACGTGATTGATCGAGGTGCAGGTCGACTTGGTGTAGCCGCGATAGCCCAGCGTCGCCGGCAGCGCGCCATGGGCGGCGCCGAATTCGTAGACGTAGCGGTCGATCTCGTCGGTGGGGACGCCCGGCTTGACGATGTCGGCGAGCCCGTCGAGGCAGGCCGCCGCCAGCTGGCCGGCGCGGTGCATGGCGGCGAAGGCCTCCTTGCCATAGAGGCGGATCTGCCCCGTGTTCTTCAGCGGGGTGGCATCGGCATCGATGTAGGTGACCATCTGGGAACTCCGTGCCCCGTCAGCACACCATTCTGCGGCCCCGGGAACAAGTCTGATATTGAAGGATTGCCCTCGATCTGGCGTATCGGGCGGCGAGTTACAAGAGTTTTCGCATCGCGGAGCCTCGCTTGCGCGCTTCGGCCGCCCCGCCAGCGAGGCCCCACCGAAGCCGGAACCGATCGCCGGGCTCCCTTGAGCGACCGGCGCGGGAGCGCTACACCCATCGAAGACCGATGGAGTTTGTGAATGGCTGAGCCTATCCCCGAAGCCGTGCCTGTCGTCACCGCCGCGATCCTCGTCATTGGCGACGAGATCCTGTCGGGACGGACCAAGGACAAGAACATCGGCTACATCGCCGAATACTGCACCAATATCGGAGTCGACATCCGCGAGGTCCGCATCGTGCCGGATGTCGAGGAAGAGATCGTCGCGGCGGTCAACGCGCTGCGCGTTCGCTACGACCACGTCTTCTCGACCGGTGGCATTGGCCCGACGCATGACGACATCACGGCGGATTCGATGGCCAAGGCCTTCGGCGTACCGATCGACCATGATCCTCGCGCCGTCGCCATCCTGACCGAGCACTACGCCGCCGGCCAGTTGAACGAGGCGCGCCTGCGCATGGCCCGCATTCCGGCCGGCGCCGATCTGATCCTCAACAAGGTCTCGAAGGCGCCGGGCTTCACGCTTGGCAATGTGCATGTCATGGCCGGCGTGCCGTCGATCATGCAGGCGATGTTCGACGAAGTCGCCGCCAAGATCCCGACCGGGACGAAGATGCTGTCACGTACCGTGCCGGTCGGCATGGGCGAGGGCCGTATCGCTAGCAAGCTCGGCGCGATCCAGGCCGATTATCCGGATGTCTCGATCGGCAGCTATCCGAAGATGCTGGACGGCGCTTTCGCCACCGACATCGTGCTGCGGGCGCGCGACGCCGCCCGCCTGGACCTCGCCGCCCAGGCGGTGGAGCAGATGGTCGCAGCCATGATGCAGGCGAATAGCTGATATGTCCGGATATCTGTGGATCGCGAGGATGATCCGATTGCATGGCGGAGAGCCTCGTCACAAGGGTTCCGCTTCTTTCACGCGCAGGAGACAATGATGGTCGATGCTCGCAGCGACAAGGCGTTTCCCGTATCCTGGGACCAGTTTCACCGGGATGCTCGGGCGCTGACCTGGCGCCTCTCCGGCGATCAGAAGTGGCAGGCGATCGTCTGCGTGACGCGCGGCGGGCTGGTGCCGGCGGCGATCGTGGCGCGCGAACTCGGCATCCGCATGATCGAGACGATCTGCATCGCTTCCTATCATGACTACAAGGAGCAGGGCTCGCTCAAGGTTCTGAAGCCGGTCAGCCAGGAGATCATCGATCTCGGCGGTGGCGACGGTGCCGGCGTGCTCGTCATCGACGATCTGGTCGACACCGGCCGGACGGCGCGACTGGTGCGCGAGATGTTGCCGAAGGCGCATTACGCGACGCTCTATTCCAAGCCGATGGGCCGCCCCGTCGTCGACACTTTCATCACCGAAGTGTCACAGGATACGTGGATCTATTTTCCCTGGGACATGGGTCTCGCCTTTCAACCGCCGATCGTCGGCTAGGAGACAACCAAGATGACCGAACCGAACGAACCCGCCGACGACGAAGACTTCGAAGCCTTTGCCGAAGAATATGAGGAGCATCGCGATGCCCTCTACGACCTGATCTCGGACTATGCCGACGACAAGCAGCTCGACGACGGCCTGCTCGCCGCCATGGTGCTCGACCTCGCCGTCTCGCTGCGCATGATCGCCTATGCGAACAGCGTCGAGAAGCCGTCGGTCAGCGGCCTCAAGATGGAACTCGACCGCTTCAACAAGGATGCGGAAGAGCATGCCCGTTCTGCCAAGCAGGACGCCGAGGAGTTCATCGCCGAGGTCAAGGCCCAGCGCGAAGAAGGCGGCGAGCCGAACGCCTGATCGCGTCGCATCGCTTGCAGTTCTGGAAACGGCGGCGCCATCGCATGGCGCCGCCGTTTTCACATCCGGCCCTAGCCGCGCGTTACCATGGCGATACCGATCGCGATCGGCACGATGCCGAGAAGGTCGAGAAGGCTGACCGGCTCGCGGAACACCAGCCAGCCGAAGAGAAGGCCAAGCGGCGGCATCAGGAAATGCAGCGCCGTCGCCTCGGTCGCCGTCTTCTTCTGCAGGAGCCGGAACCAGAGCAGATAGGCGCCGATCGAGACGGGAATGACCAGATAGAGCCAGCCGCCGACCAGCGACGGCGTCAGGCTGACATCGCCGAGGCTCTCGGTTGCCAGCGCCACCGGCGCGAGCATCAGTCCCGCGCCCAGCGACTGGATCGCCGTGCCGGTCCAGAGATCGCCCTCGGGCTTCAGCTTCTTGAACAGAACCGTGCCGGCGACCAGCGACAGCAGGCCGGCCAGCACCAGCAGCGTGCCGTGCCAGTCTTCCGTGCCGGCTGCGAGCCGTGACCGGAGGACGATGGCGACGCCCGCCATGCCGAGCAGCAATCCGCCGAGCTTCTGCGGCGTCATCTTTTCGCCGAGCAAGGGCGCGGCGAGCAGTGCGGTCAACAGCGGATTGGAACTGATCAGCACCGCGGTGAAGGCCGAGGACACCGTCTGCATGCCGGAGAAGCTCAGGCCCAGATAGAGCGCGCTGTTGAGGCCGCCGAGCAGGATGAGCTTGGCCAGCGTGGCGCCGTCGGGGCGTCGGAAACGGCCGGCCGTGACCGCGAGACCCAGCAGCAGCCCGCCGGCGACGATGAAGCGGCTCGAAAGCAGCAGCAGTGGCGGACAATAGGGCAGGGCGAACTTCGCCGCCGCGAAAGCCGAACTCCAGATCAGGCAGAACAGCGCGATCAGCACCAGATCGCCGGCAGAGGATCCGCGCAGGGTGGTTGTCGTCATCGTCCGGTCTGTCATCGCGGCCATCATGGGCAAGGGGCTTCGGCCCCTTCCATAAGCACTGCTTCGGCCATTTGGAAATTCGATATTCGGATGCTATGGATTTGAAAATACGATCCATGGGGGCGCGCCATGTTCGACCTCGATCTTCTCAAGACCTTCGTCTCCGTGGTTGACGCCGGCGGCTTCACCCGGGCCGGCGAACGGGTGCACCGGACGCAGTCGACGGTCAGCCAGCAGATGCGCAAGCTGGAGGACATGGCAGGCACGCCGCTGCTCGTCCGCGAGGGCAGGGGCGTCGCGATGACGGCGGAGGGAGAACGGCTGCTCGGCTATGCGCGCCGCATCCTGGCCCTGTCGAAGGAAGCGCGCGGCGCCGTCGGCGCGACGGCGGCGGCCGAGCAGGTCCGGCTCGGGCTGACGGAGGATTTCGCCATCGTCGAACTGACGCGACTGGTATCGCATTTCTCGAAATTGCGGCCCGAATGTCGGCTTGATGTCCGCTGCGACCTGTCGGTGGCGCTGGAGGCCGGGCTGGAACGCGGCGATCTCGACATCGTGCTGATGAAGCGGGATGCCGGCGGTCCCCCCGCCGAAGGCGTCTGGCCGGAGCAGCTAGTATGGGTCGGAGCGGCCGATCGCGATTGGCGCCGCGCCGACCCGGTGCCTCTCATCGCCTTCCCGCAGGGCTGTCGCTATCGCAATCGCGCCGTCCATGCGCTGGAGACGTCCGGCCGGCGCTGGCGGATCGCCTATGAGAGTGCCAGCCTGATCGGCATCGAGGCGGCGATCGCGGGCGGGCTGGGCGTCGCGCTTATCGAGGCAAGGGCGTGCAAGCCCGGCTATGCCGTGCTTTCGGCCGGCGATGGATTTCCGTCCGTCCCGCCGACCGAACTGGTGCTGCGGGTTGCGCCGGATGCGCGGGCTCCCGTGCGGCAACTCGCAGAGCTGGTGATCCAGTTCTGCGAGCATGAGGGTATGGCGCGCGCCGCCTGAGCGCGGCGTCAGGCCTGCATGGTCAGGCCGATCGGCCGCCCCTCGGCGTCGAGCGCGTTGAATTCGCCGGCCGGCTCCTCCCGCCATCTGGCGATCGCGCCGGCGCGGACATGCAGATGCATGTCGGGCTGCATGGCGTTCAGGAAGCCGTGGCTGTGCGAGACACTGGTCAACGTGCCGGTCCAGCGATGCCGGGCGCCGGGCCGCACCGCCTGCAGCGTCACCGGCTTGCCGGCAGCTTCCGCCGCCTTCAGCGGACCGTCGGCTGCCTCGTCGCCCGGGCCGGGCCGTGCGGCGGGCGGCGCCGCCTCGATCGGCGTGCGTTCGAGGCCGGCGAGCGCGGCGTCGAAACGCTCCAGCCCGTCCAGCACGGTCAGCTTGGCGATCGTGTTGCCTTCGGCGTCGAGCAGTTCGAGGAACGGCATGACGCTCGCCATCACCATCTGGTCGGTGACGATGCCGGCGATTGCTGCCAGCTTGAACCGCGTTTCGCGCGCGGGAGCCTTAAGCACCGCGAAGCCATCCTCGAGCGAGACGGTATCGATCGCGCCGAGGCCTTCCAGCAGCGCGCCGCCGGCCCGGATGCCGAGGATGAGATTGCCGAGGGCCGGAACGCGGCTGAGGACGGCGAATGGTTCATGCGCCAGGAGCTGGCGGTGGGAAACGGGATCGGTCATGGGAGAACCCTTTTTGGCTCGTCGTGCAAGGTGTTGGGCGAGCCGTCGTGGTGCCACGTTTCCCCCATGCCGGATGTAGCAGCCGTGCCGTGGATTTGAAGGGGCAATTTCCGCGCAGGCGATGAGGAGATCCGCGACCTGGCATCGCGCGGCCATCCATGCCGTTGCGGAGGTTGCGATGTGCGACCACCAAGGCTTAGCTGGCGGGGTCGTCGCCAGCGCCTTGCGCGCCAATGCAACCTGCCAGGAGGGTTCCGCCCGGATGCGCAATCTGATTACCGATGTCGCCGGCCTCCGGGTCGGCCATGCCACCGAGCTGGCGCTCGCTTCCGGCGTCACGACGGTCCTTTTCGACGAGCCCACGGTTGCCTCGGTGGATGTGCGCGGCGGCGGGCCCGGCACGCGGGAGACCGATCTGCTGGCGCCGGACGAGACGGTCGGCGCGGTGCACGCTCTCGTCCTGTCCGGTGGCTCCGCCTTCGGACTGGACGCGGGGGGCGGGGTCATGGCGGCGCTCGCCGAGCGCGGCATGGGCTTCGAGGTCGGCGCGGCACGCGTCCCGATCGTGCCGGGTGCCGTCCTCTTCGACCTGACGAATGGTGGCGACAAGGATTGGGGGCGCTTCTCGCCCTATCGCGACCTTGGCTACGCCGCCGCGCTCGCCGCGACGCGCGATTTCCAGCTCGGCAGCGTTGGCGCCGGCACAGGCGCGACGACGGTCAATCTCAAGGGCGGGCTCGGCTCTGCCTCCATGGTTGCTGCAACCGGTCATACCGTCGGGGCGCTGGTCGCGGTCAATGCCTGTGGCGCGGTCAATTTCGGCGACGGGCCGCATTTCTGGGCGGCTCCGTTCGAACAGGCCGCCGAATTCGGCGGTCTTGGCCTGCCGTCGCCGCTGCCGCCGCTGCCGGATCGCCCGCCGCTGAAGGGGCTTCCGCCTGGCGCCAACACGACCCTTGCCGTCATCGCCACGGATGCCGTGCTGACCAAGGCGCAGTGCAAGCGGCTGGCAGTGATGGCGCATGACGGCTACGCCCACGCCATCTGGCCGGTGCATACGCCGCTCGATGGGGACACGATCTTCTCCGCGGCGACGGGCCGCCTGCCGCTGGCCGATCCGGTGTTCGATCTCGCCCTGATCGGTGACGCCGTCGTGCGCGCTCTTGCTCGAGCCTGCGCCAGGGCCGTCTTCGAAGCCACCGCCCTGCCGCAGCCCGGCAGCCTGCCGGCCTGGCGCGATGTGTGGGGGGATAGGGTGTCCTGAGGCGCTGGGGCGGGCGCTTTGGCAGCTGATGTGCACAACCGGATTGCGAGTTGTGTAATTTGGCTATCCAACCCGCGCCAGAGATGGCAGAAGTCCGCCGCTGCGGGCGTGGCGAAACTGGTAGACGCAAGGGACTTAAAATCCCTCGGCCTCGGTCATGCGGGTTCGATCCCCGCCGCCCGCACCACTTCCCGAAAAGACGATCGGCCCCCTGCTAGAGGTCGATCTCGTCTGCCGGGCGCGTGGCGCGGATCTCGGCGACGGCGCGTAGCAGGATTTCGGCGACGCGGTGCTGCTCGATCGAGGGGCTGCCGACGCGAGCGGCGATTTCCACCTTCAGGGCGCGGCGGGCGTCGTTCAGTTCCGGCACGACGCCCGGAATGTCGCGGTCCGGCCGGTCGTCGCGACGGGCAGATTCGCCGCGGTCGAACCATTCCCGCGTCTGGGCGATCCGCCTGCCGATCTTGTCGAGATGGTCGAGGATCGTGTCCGTGGCGGCGCGCTGGTCGGCGAGGTCTCGCCGGCCGGCCGGCGAGATGGTGTAGACGCGCTTGTTGCCCTGGGTCGCGACGCTGGCGTGACCGGCCGCCTCGATGACGTTCAGCGTCGGATAGATGACGCCTGGGCTCGGGCTGTAGCTGTTCGAGGTCAGTTCCTCGATTGCCTTGATGATGTCGTAGCCGTGACGCGGTGCCTGCTCGAGGAAAGACAGCACGACGAGCCGCAGATCGCCATCGGCCACCATCCGGCCGACCCGCAGGCTGTCACCGCCCCGGCCGCGCGACGGGCGACCGGCGAGGCGGGATCCGGCCGGGAGGTCGACGCCTATTGAGGTCTGGCCCATCCGGCCTCCGATCGATGCAAGGTTTCGTATCGCTAGGAGCGGCCGGTCGCAACGTCAAGATATATCTTACGACATGTCTTGCGCGCTTATGGCGATGGATCGGTCCGGGACCGGGAGGCGGGGAGCGAGGTCAGGCTTTTCCAACGCGGAAAGTGCGTGCGGGCCCCGTCTCGCCGTTGCCCGCTCGCATGTGTGGCGGACGTCATTGTATGATGATGTGCCGTGCCCATGTTGTTCGGCGGGTCCGACCTTGCAGAGAGCGACGCAACGCCGATGGATATGCCGACCGCCATACCGAGCCCCGCCACCAAGGAGATCCCGCTCGACGAGCGGCGCTGGCGGCGGACGCTGTTCGGCATGCTGCTCGATTCGCGCGCCCGCTTCGGCGGCAAGCGCGAGGTGATCGAGGACAACCAGCGCAAGCCGATGACGTTCGACCGCGTCATCATTGGTGCGATGGTGCTCGGCCGGATCTTCGCGCGGCGTACCGACAAGGGCGAGCGTGTCGGCATGCTGCTGCCGAATGTCGCCACCGTCGCGCCGGCCTTTTTCGGCCTGGTCGCCTTCGGTCGTGTGCCCGCCATGCTGAATTTCAGCGCCGGCCCGAAGAACCTGCTCGTCGCCTGCAAGGCCGCCAAGATCCGGCACGTGATCTCGTCGCGCCGCTTCATCGCGGAAGGCAAGCTCGAGGAGCTGATCGCCGCGCTGTCGGCCGATGTCGAGATCCTCTGGCTCGAGGATCTGGCGAAGACGGTCACCACTTTCGACAAGGTTCGCGGCGTCGTCTCGTCCTGGTTCGCCCGCCGTCTGCATGGCTGGTCCGGCGCCAAGCCCGACGACACCGCCGTCGTCCTGTTCACCTCGGGCTCGGAAGGGGCGCCGAAGGGCGTGGCGCTGACGCATGCGAATGTCCTCTGCAATGTCGAGCAGTTCCTGCGCACGCTCGAACTCCGGCCCGACGATTCCTTGTTCAATCCGCTGCCGGTGTTCCATTCCTTCGGCATGACGGTTGGCCTGATCGCGCCGTTTGCCATCGGCATGCGGGTGTTCTTCTATCCGACGCCGCTGCACTACAAGCAGATCCCGGCGCTGGTGCGCGACAGCGGCTCCACCATCCTGATCGGCACCGATACCTTCGCGGCCGGCTGGGCCCGCATGGCGGAGGCGGGTGATTTCGAGAAGCTGCGCCTCGTCGTGCTGGGGGCGGAGAAGATCAAACCGACGACGCGGACCCTGTGGCGCGATCGCTTCGGCATCGAACTCTTCGAAGGCTATGGCGCCACCGAGGCGGCGCCGGTCGTCTCGGCCAATACGCCGCTCTATCACCGCGACGGTACCGTCGGCCGGCTGCTGCCCGGCATGTCCTACCGGATCGAGCCGGTGCCGGGCCTCGACGAGGGCGGCCGGTTCTGGATCAAGGGCCCGAACGTCATGCTTGGCTACCTGCGCGACAGCGCTCCGGGCGTGCTCGAGCAGACGCCCGACGGCTGGCACGACACCGGCGACATCGTCAGTCTGGACGCCGACGGCTACATCACCATTCGCGGGCGCGCGAAGCGTTTCGCCAAGATCGGCGGCGAGATGATTTCGCTCGCCGCGGTCGAAGCCTATGCCGCGCAGGTCTGGCCGGACAACGTCCATGCCGCCGTCTCGGTGCCGGACGAGCGCAAGGGCGAGCAGATCGTGCTTGTGACGGAGCGGGCCGATCCGGATCGCAACGCGCTGATCGCTTCGGCCAGGGCGCATGGCGTGCCGGAGATCATGGTGCCGAAGCGGATTGTCTCGGTCGCCGCGCTGCCGATTCTCGCGACCGGCAAGACCGACTATCCGGCAATCGGCGAACTGGCCCGGCGCGGCGGAGCCGCCGGCGGCGATTAATCGCTTTCCGGGCGGTGGGCGGTTGACCCGGTGCGGGCGCTGCCCTTAGCCTGCGCGGAATTCGGCGGGCCTCGCTGCGGGCCGTCCCTGACGCATTGGTACAGAGTTGCCGTGTATCGATCCAGGCTGAACGGCATGAACGAATCGATCGGACGCAGGAAGGGGTTGGTGCAGAAGCTCGCGCCCGGATTGGGCGCTGCCTGCTTTGTGGCGGCGATCGTTCTCGGCGTCTCCCTGCTCGGGATC
The DNA here is from genome assembly GCF_000380505.1 of Kaistia granuli DSM 23481. Taxonomy (GTDB): domain Bacteria; phylum Pseudomonadota; class Alphaproteobacteria; order Rhizobiales; family Kaistiaceae; genus Kaistia; species Kaistia granuli. Next base: position 187,549 of record NZ_AQYH01000019.1, read on the forward strand.
TTCACGCGGCCGCTCGGGTTCCTCGCATCTCTCTGGCCGGCCAATGCGGTGCTGCTTGGCCTGTTCGTATTGCGGCCCTCCCTGGCCGGGCCCTCCGGCTGGATCGCCGCGCTGTTCGGCTATCTCGCTGCCGGCTATGTCAGCGGCGACGCGCCGATCACCAATCTCTGGCTCACCTCGTCCAACATGACCGGCGTGGTCACCGGCTTCATCCTGTTCGGACGGCTCGACGCCGAAGATCGCGCCCTGCGCCGCCCGCTCTCGGTGCTGCACATGCTGCTGATTTGTGTCGCCGCCTCGATGGTGTCGGCGCTGGTCGGCACCGGCCTGGCGGTCGAGCCGCCGCTGCAGACCGGCTACGCATTCTGGTTCATCTCCGAACTCAGCAACTACATCATCCTGCTGCCCATGCTGCTGACGGCGCCGCCCCGGCTCGACTGGAACGCTTTTGCGCACTGGCTGCGCAATGTGGTGCCGGAAGCCGCGACGACGATGCCGATCGCGGCGCTCTGCCTTTCGGTCGCCGCCTCGATCGCCATCGGCGGGCCTGGCGCCATCGCGTTCCCCGTGCCGGCGCTGCTCTGGTGCTCGCTCACCTACGGCCTGTTCCCGATGAGCATCCTCGTCATGTTGTCGAGCCTGGCGATGCTGACGGCGGAGGCGGCGGATCTGCTCTATCTGCCGGCCAGCTTCGATTTCTTCGACGGCAGCACGTCGTTCCGCCTCGGCATCACGCTGGTGGCGCTCGGCCCGCTCACCGTCACCACCATCACGGTGGCGCAACGCCGCCTGCTCGCCCGCCTCGACCACGCCGTCAGCATGGACAGCCTCACGAACATCCTGGCACGGCGAGCCTATCTCGAACGCAGCGCGGCGCTGTTCGCCCGGCAGCAGACCAACCGGTTTTCCGGCGTCGCCGTCCTGATGATGGACATCGATTATTTCAAGCAGGTCAATGATCTGCATGGCCATGCCGCTGGGGACGCGGTGTTGGTCGCGGTGACCGACACCATCGCCGGTGAATTGCGCCGGCATGATCTTTTCGGCCGGCTGGGTGGCGAGGAGTTCGCCGTCACCTTGCCCGACATCACCCGCGAGGACGCAATCGCCATGGCGGAGCGGCTGCGCCATGCGGTCGAGCGTCTGGTGATTCCCGTCGATGACGGCCCGGCGCTGCGCACCAGCATCAGCATCGGCATCGTGCATCGGACGCGCCACCCGAGCGGCGGCGTGATCGAACTGCTGCCGCTCGCCGACGCGGCGCTCTACCAGGCGAAGGCCGCCGGACGAAACCGGATCGCCTGCTATGCGCCGCCGCCGCGCTCGGCCGCCGCGGCGAGCTGATGGCCCGCCTCAGCCGGAGGCGCCATGCTCCGGTTGCCAGCCATAGATCCAGTCATAGCGCTCCAGCAGCCGCTGGCCGCCGAGACCCGTCATGGTGAGGTCGCGCGCCACTGCCATGGGGCCGCCGAGATGATAGATCTGGCCGGCCTGGCGCGCCGTTCTCCAGACACGGGTCACGCGTGGCCGGCGCAGCGCCTCGAAGCTTTGGAGTGCTTCGGCGACGGGGCCGCCTGCCGCGAGCGTGCTCGCCAGGATGTCGGCATCCTCGATCGCCATGGCGGCGCCCTGGGCCAGGAAGGGCACCATGGCATGCGCGGCGTCGCCGATCAGCGCGATCCGGCCATGGACCCAGTTGCCGCGCGGATCGACCTCGGTCAGGCACCAGCGCGTCCAGTTGAGCTCGATATCGGTGAAGCGGCTGACATAGCGCGTGCTGTCGGCGTCGAAACGACGGCGCAGGATGTCGGCGTCGCCGGGCGCGCTCCAATCCGGACCGTCCCAGTCTTCCTCGATCACGACGATGACGTTGATCAACCGGCCGCCGCGGACCGGGTAGATCACGACATGGGCGGCGCGGTTCAAGAGCACGGTCGTGCGCTCATGCGGCAGATCGCGTGGAGCGGCGCCAATCGGGATCGTTGTCCGCCAGGCGGTGCGGCCGCCCCTTCGGGCCGGTGAGGCTCCCGGGACGGCATCGCGCAGCGTCGAGCGAACGCCATCGCTGGCAACGAGGCAGTCGAAGCTATGTTCGGTGCCATTCACGGTCAGGCTGGCGGCATCGGCGGACTGGCTGACGCCGGTCGCCTCGGCGCCGAGGTTCAGCGTGATTCGGGGATCGGACCGCGCGGCTTCGAGCAACAGGGCCTGCAGATCGGCGCGATGGACGAGACGGTAGGGGGCGCCATAGGCCCGGGCCGCGGCATCGCCGAGCGGCAGGGTGACGATGGGTTCGCCGGTGCGGCCCGAGCGCATGTCGATCGCCTCGGGCCGGACGGCGGCGCGGTCCAGCGCCGTAGTCAGGCCGAGGCCCTCGAGGATGCGGCCGGCATTTGGAGAAATCTGCAGGCCGGCGCCGACTTCCGACAGTTCGCTCGCGCGTTCGAACAGCGTCGAGGCGATGCCACGATCGGAGAGGGCGAGAGCCGTGGTCAGGCCGGCAATGCCCGCGCCAGCGATTCCGACGCGGATCTGGGTCATCGGAAGGAGCCGGTCAGGCCGCGACCGGCTCGACGTAGAGATGGCCGGGCGGCAGCGTCTCGGGTCCATGCAGGCGGTCGTTGAAGCGATAGAGCGTCGAGCAGTAGGAGCAGACCTTTTCCGCTTCATCGCCCATGTCGATGTAGATGTGCGGGTGGTCGAAGGGCGGCTTGGCGCCGACGCACATGAATTCCTTCACGCCGATCTCAATCGTCTCGACACCGGAATCATTGTGGAAATGGGGGATCACATGGGCGGCCATGGCGCGGGTCCGTCGGTTCGAAGCAGCAAGTGGCGGGACCATAGCGTCGCGGCGGCGGGATGAACAGGGCGGCGACGACGCTGTCGCGGCGACACCTTGGCGCGGCCGACCCGATCCGGCATAAGGACGGGTCATCGATCGCGGATCCCCCCATGAAAAGCTTTCCATCGAACGGCCTTTCCCTTGCGTATCTGGACGAGGGCGAGGGCCCGCCCATCCTTCTCATCCACGGCTTCGGATCGAGCGCCAAGGTCAACTGGATCAATCCGGGCTGGGTCGACACGCTGGTCAAGTCCGGTCGCCGCGTCATCGCCTTCGACAATCGCGGCCATGGTGCCAGCGACAAGCCGCATGAGGTCGCTGCCTATCGCATCGCCGCCATGGCAGAGGATGCGCGCAACCTTCTGAAACACCTCGATATTTCCCGGGCTGATGTCATGGGCTATTCGATGGGTGCTCGGATCACCACCTTCCTGGCCCTGACCTATCCGGCGATGGTCAAGTCAATCATCCTGGGCGGGCTGGGCTATGGCATCGTCACCGGGATCGGCCCTTGGGAGCCGGTCGTCGACGCCCTGGAGACCGACCAGCCCGATATGATCACCGACCCGATCGGCCAGATGTTCCGTAAGTTCGCCGACCAGACCGGCAGCGACCGCGTGGCGCTCGCCGCCTGCATGAAGGCAACCCGTCAGCCGATCTCGGCCGACGATCTCTCGACGCTGCACGTTCCGGTGCTGATCGCCGTTGGCGAGCGCGACGAATTGGCCGGATCGGCCGCCGATCTCGCCGCCATCATTCCGGGCGCCGAGGTGCTGGATATCCCGAAGCGCGATCACATGCTCGCCGTCGGCGACAAGGTCTACAAGGCGGGCGTCCTGGAATTCCTCGCCCGGCGCGGCTTGAGCTGAACGAAAAAACACGCCGCGCCAGCGACTTGGCGGGGATCGTCGACAAACTGATTCCGAATGCCGGCGCGGTTCCACACGGCTTTGCCGGGCCGGCATTTTGATTTCCGTTGCATTTTCGCCTCCGGCCGATATGTCTTCGGCCCTCGTCGCGCGCCCCCCATCGCCGGGAGCGGTCGGGAGCATTATTTACTCAGCGATGTCGGTTTTGCGGCATCAGGCCCCATGTTAGGGTGCCGTTCGAAAATGGCTGCGGCGATGAATGGCAGCGAAGGAGTCGTCAATGTCAGCTGTGAATTCCCGCGTCGTCGGCGAAGCCCTCGCCAGCTTCGATCCGCTGTGGTCCGACATGCGGGCGCAGGCCGAAGAGATCATGCGCGTCGAGCCGGCCCTGGCCAGTTTTGTCTATGCGACCGTCCTCAATCATGGTCGTCTGGAAGACGCGGTCGCGCACCGGATCGCCGAGCGCCTGCATCACAGCGACCTGTCGGCGGAATTCATCCGCCAGGCTTTCGCCGAGGCGTTCGCGGCGGGGCCGGATATTGCCAATGCCATCCGCGTCGACATCCAGGCGGTCTATGATCGCGATCCCGCCTGCAATCGCGCCATCGAGGCGGTGCTCTATTTCAAGGGCTTCCACGCAATCGAGACGCACCGGCTGGCCCATTGGCTGTGGCGGCAGGGACGCCGCGACTTCGCCTACTATCTGCAAAGCCGCTCATCCTCGGTCTTCCAGGTCGACATCAATCCGGCCGTGCCGATGGGCAAGGGCATCTTCCTCGACCACGCAACCGGCCTCGTCGTCGGCGAGACGGCCGAGATCGAGGACGACGTGTCGATCCTGCAGGGCGTGACGCTCGGGGGCACCGGCAAGGAAACCGGCGATCGCCATCCGAAGGTCCGGCATGGCGTCCTGATCGGCGCCGGCGCCAAGATCCTCGGCAATATCGAGATCGGCCATTGCTCGCGCGTCGCCGCGGGCTCGGTCGTGTTGCATTCGGTTCCGCCGAACACGACGGTCGCGGGTGTGCCGGCCCGCGTGGTCGGCAAGGCGCCTTGCGCCGAGCCGGCGCGGATGATGGACCAGATCCTGCCGGATCAGGCATAATAAGGCATCGTTTCGTGGGTTGTGGCGGCGCCGCTCGGGGCGGCGATGCGACGGTCGTGGTGCCTGACGGCGCTATGGCAATGCCCAGTTGTTCCCCCGATTGACCAGGAGATCAAATTGGATCGCAAAGAGGTCCAGAAGCTCGAGAGCTTCTTCCAGCGCCGCTTCAACTCGAAGGGCATCAGCATCCGTCCGCGTCCGCGCAAGGACGATTCCGCCGAGGTCTATTTCGGTGACGAGTTCGTCGGCGTTCTGTTCCGGGACGACGAAGAGGGCGAACTGTCCTACAATTTCACCATGGCCATTCTCGACATCGATCTCGAGGAAGCCTGAAGCGACGCCGGCGACACGTTGTCTCCCGGCTGAGACGTACCATGATTGGCGCCGGCTCCATGCGAGCGCCGGTCGTGGATACGACTGAACCGGATGCCCTTGCGTCCGGACCCGAAGGGCTCGGCGCCGCGTTCGGCCGGGCCTGCATCGCCCTCCTGCCGACGGATCCGATCCCGCCATGCCGATCCATGCCCTCGACGGTGTTTCCCCCGAACTGCCGCCGGAAGGCCGCTACTGGATCGCGCCCGATGCGCGCCTCATCGGCAAGGTGACGCTGGGCGACGAGGTCGGCATCTGGTTCGGCGCCGTATTGCGCGGCGACAATGAGCGCATCACGGTGGGCGCTCGCTCCAACATCCAGGAGCACGCCGTGCTCCATACCGACATGGGATATCCGCTCGACATCGGCGAAGGCTGCACCATCGGCCATCGCGCCATTCTGCATGGCTGCACGATCGGGGCGAACAGCCTGATCGGCATGGGCGCCATCGTCATGAATGGTGCCCGCATCGGCGCCAATTGCGTCATCGGTGCCGGCGCCCTGGTGCCGGAAGGCAAGGTCATCCCAGACGGCTCGCTGGCGGTCGGCATGCCGTCCAAGGTGATCCGCTCGCTGGACGAGGCGGCGTTCGCGCAGCTTCGGGCCGGCGCCGACCACTATGTCGAGAATTGGCGCCGCTACGCGACCGGCCTGCGGTAGATCCGGGGCCTTTGCGATCCGGCATCTGCCTCGGCGGCGGACCCGGGGTTGGTCCGGCCGGGACCGCATCGCAGCTGCGGGCCGCGGCGCGATTGACGCCGCCTGAGCCGGGACTTCTCTTCTCTGGGAGTTTGGGAGCCATCCTTCGCCGCTCCGCCCGGGAGCGGGTACAGGCCTGGCTGGCACCGTGAGGTTGGCCTGCCTTTAGCGGCGGATGCTGCCGACCAGCGTCGGACGGTCGTCCTCGATCGAAACCCAGCGGCCTCTGTTGCGGTCGGACTGGCGCTTGAGGAACTGGTATTCGGTTTCGCCCCAGAGCTTGATCTTCGGCTCGAGATTGTCGAGCACCAGCTCGCCGCGATCGGTGCGGACGGTCAGGACCGCATGGCCTTCGCCATTGGTCTGGCGCACGACGGTGATCAGGAGGGCGCCTGCCGGCCAGCCGCTCTGGATCAGCTCGCGGCGCTTCAGCAGGACGAAGTCTTCGCAGTCGCCCTTACCATCTTCGGGGTAAGTCCAGTATTCCTGGCGACCATAGAGTTCTTCGTCGGTTACTGGCTCGATCGCAGTATTGACGTTGTCGTTGACGGCGATCAGCTCGTTCCAGCGCTTGACGGTGAGCTGGACGGGATCGCTGTTGCGCGTCGTCTCATTGCATTCTTCCGGCATCCGCGAGCACAGCTCGTGATGGCCGACCGGCTGGCTGGTTTTTCCCGTTATCCGCATGAAGGCGGCATGTTCCTGTGCGGAGGCACCCGCAACCAGGCCGAGGACCAGGGCAAGCCCGGCAATGATACTCGATACGCGTACAAACGACATAGAACCCGTCCTCTTGTCTGAGGAAGACTATGCCATATAGACTTTTACTCCGATCTAAGCCAAGCGCGATGTTTCTAATCGACTTCTCGTCAATTTATAATCGCAATTTAAGCTTTGGTTTAATGAACGATTAACCATTTGACCTTGGGCGATTGTCCATCCCTGGGAGACAGTCCCGATCCGGTCGGTCACCTCAAATGGCGGAAATGCTGGATTCATGACGCCCCTGTGGTGGCGTCGCCACAGCATGGTGAATAAATTGTGAATAATCGGCGCCAGCCTGCCGGGATCGGCACCTGCAAGGGGCGTGGGCGAGGCTCGGGGCGAGGTTGTCCTCGCAGGGGCGTTTCGAGGAAGGTCTTCCGGCGTCGATCCGTGGACTAGCGTTTGCCGCCGTCGAGCACAACCAGATGCGGGCGCGGGCTGGCGGCCGGAACCGGTGTCGCGGCCACGGCGGTGGGCGGGGAGAGCCACGTCGCCTCGGGCGTGATGCGGCCGGCCTGCGCGATCGTCTGGCGAGCGAGGGGATGCAGGCCGAGCCAGTAGGGCCGTTCGAGCGGCACGATCAGGCCGAGAATGCGATCGATGGCGGCGCCGTGCTGGCGCATGGGCAGGAGCAGCATTTCCGCCGCCAGCGACTGGCCGCGGTCATTGCGGCAATCGAGGCGGAACTCGATGGCGGCGGCCTCCGCCGTGATGGAGCGCAGCAGCGATGCCATGTTTGGCCCGTCTGTGCCGAGCCAGAGCGAGCGGAAGTCCTCGCCGGTGAGTTCGCGGCCGACGCTGGCGCAGAGGCGCGTGCCGGCGAGGCGGAACGGGAAGCGTCCATCGGCCGAGGCTTCCAGGATGAAGATGTCGCCGAGCAGGGGGCTGATCGGGCCGGGCTCGATGGCGCTGCGTCGCGGCGCCGGTGCCGCGCCGCGCTGGCGGGCCCAGTAGCCGTAGAGCGCCGCGGTCGATGGATGCTGCATTGCGCCTACTTGTTCTGTCGGTTCGTTCCGTCCCGAAAGGAAATGCGACGGCGCAACGGGCTCTCGCTGCCGCTATGTTAAGGCGCTCATAGCACGTGACCGGATCGCCCGGGCGATTCCCTTGGGTTAGGGTTACGCACAGGTTGAAGATAATTTGAGATTGCACTGAATTTTGAAGCGTGACATTTTACCTCTCGTTCACGGGGCGTCTTATGCCGGGGGGCTAGACGGGGCGTGACGAAGGCCGTCCGTGCGTGCCCATTGAGAAGCGCGCCGGACGGCCGACTTGTTTTCGGCCCCAGCCCGTCATCGATCCGCTTGCGCCGCCATCGCCTCCCGACTATGCCGATGGAATGAGCCCGAGAAGCGAACGTGCGGCGCGCGAGCCGGTATTCAACTTGCCTGTCGTGATCATTGCCTCGCTGGCGGTGCTGGCGATCGTCCACATCGTCCGCGTCTATGTGCTGTCGGAAGAGCAGGCGAGCTGGCTAATCGCCACCTTCGCCTTCATTCCGATCCGGCTGACGGGCCCGGCCATTCCCGGCTTCTACTGGCCGGGCGGCCTTGCCGGCGATGTATGGACCTTCTTCAGCTACGCCTTCCTGCATGGCGACTGGATGCACTACGCCGTCAACGGCCTGTGGCTGGCCGCGTTCGGAACGCCGCTGGCGCGCCGTTTCGGCACTGTGCGCTTCCTGCTGTTCTCGCTGCTGGGTGCGGCGGCCGGAGCGGCGGCCCATCTCCTTCTCTATCCGTCCGGCACCTCGCCGCTGATCGGCGCCTCGGCGGCGATCTCGGCCCAGATGGCGGCCTCGGCCCGCTTCGCCTTCTCCGCCGGCGGCAGGCTCGGCGGCGGCATCGTTCGCAGCGACGCCGATTTCCGTCCGGCGCTGTCGGCGATCGACATGCTGCGCGACCGGCGCATTGTCGCCTTCCTCGGCGTCTGGTTCGTCTTCAACCTGGTGTTCGGTCTGGTCTTTACGCCGCCGGGCGTGACGACCAGCTCGATCGCCTGGGAAGCGCATCTGGGCGGCTTCCTGTTCGGCCTTCTGGCCTTTCCCTGGTTCGATCCCGTCGGCAGGGCGCGCCGCTAGTCCTGTCGGCGGCGCTTCGCCGCCACGACCAGCCTCGCCTTGCAAACGAGAACCTCCGGCCTCATCATCGCAAGGATTGGAAGGTCCGCGAGTTCAGGGTCGCGGCCTCAGGCCTTGGGGTTCGGACTGGTCCACCTCGAAGAGCGGCCGGCCCCGTTTGCACAGGGAGCCGATGTCAATGACAGTAGCTGCCATTCTGACCCGGAAGGGGCGGGACGTTGTGACCGTCTCGGCCGATCTCAGCATCACCACGGTAGTCCAGATGCTGGCCGAGCACCGGATCGGTGCCGTGGTCGTCACCGACAGCGCGAAGCGCATCATCGGCATCGTGTCCGAGCGCGATGTCGTCCGCGCGCTCGCCCGCGGCCCGGATACGCTGGGCGGCACGGTCTCGAGCATCATGACGACGAAGGTCGTCACCTGCACCGACCGCGACACGATCAACGACGTGATGACCCGGATGACCGAGGGGCGCTTCCGCCACCTGCCCGTCGTCGAGGACGACAGGCTGGCCGGCATCGTCTCGATCGGCGACGTCGTCAAGGCGCGGATCGAGCAGGTCGAACGCGAAGCCGACGAGATGCGGGCCTATATCGCGACGGCTTGAGCGCCGTCGCTTGCCAATGCGCCCAAGGCGTCAGCCGCCATAGACCGCCTTGGGGTCGAACAGCGGCACGTCGCCCGTGAAGTCGAGCTGCAGCGCCGGCGTGACCTTCTGGCCGACCGGGACGGTCCGGTAGAAGCAGCCCTTGCGGCCGGTGTGACAGTTCGCGCCCGTGCCGGCGGTCGAGACCTTGATCCAGACGGCGTCCTGGTCGCAATCGATCCGCAATTCCCGGACGGTCTGGGCATGGCCGCTCGTCGCGCCCTTGTGCCAGAGCTCTTGGCGCGACCGGCTCCAGTACCAGCCTTCGCCCGTCTCGATTGTCCTGGCGAGCGCCTCGGCGTTCATCCAGGCGAGCATGACGACATCGCCCGTCTCGAAATCCGTGACGACAGCCGCGATCAGGCCATCGGCGCCGAAGCGCGGCATCAGCGTCGTGCCTTCCTCTACTTCGGCATGCGAGCCGGGGGTGGCGAAGCGGGGCGGGGTCGGATCGGTCATGGTCATCTGGATCTCCGGCTGTCGGTCTCGCCATAGCGCCGGCGCGGCGACGGGAAAAGGGTAGAGCCGGCCGCGAGGCCGGATCTGTCAGGGGAGGTCGCGTTCAGCGCCGAACCGGCTCAGCGACCCTGTACCAGGGCGAGGAACCGGGCGCGCTCGGCCGCTTCCTTGTGGAAGATGCCGGTGAAGCTCGTGGTGATGGTGGAGACCCCCGATTTATGGGCGCCGCGCATCGACACGCAATGGTGCTCGGCCTCGACCATCACGGCGACGCCGCGCGGGGCGAGACCCTTGTCGACGGCCTGGGCGATCTGGTTGGTCAGCCGCTCCTGCATCTGCAGCCGGCGCGCGAAGATGTCGACTACCCGGGCGAGCTTCGACAGGCCAACCACGCCGCCCTTCGGGTAATAGGCGATATGGGCCTTGCCGATGAACGGCACCATGTGGTGCTCGCAATGCGAGAAGAAGGGGATGTCGCGGACGAGGACGATGTCGTCATAGCCCCCCGCCTCGTCGAAGACGCGGTCGAGCGTTTCGGCGGCATCCTCGTGATAGCCCCGGTAGAATTCGCCGAATGCCTTCGCCACGCGCTTCGGCGTGTCGATCAGGCCTTCGCGCGCCGGGTCGTCGCCCGCCCAGGCGATCAGCGTGCGGACGGCAGCCTCCGCCTCCTCGCGGCTGGGGCGGCGCGGGGCGTGGCTGTGTCCCGTCGCATCGATCTTCGCCTGAGGGCTCTTGGCATCCATGGTGTTACTCCATACTGGTCACGACCGACCCGGTCGCGATCCGGCGTGATCGCGGTCTGATCCTGCGGGTCCGATCGGGGTCGAAGGCGCGACCGCGATGTGACTGCTTGGCCGCACTCCTACTATCTGGTCCGTCCGCTGGCGAGTTTCTATATTGGCGGCAGGAGGTCGCAATGATCGACGACATCTATAATGCGCGAATCCTGGAATTCGCCGGCAATATTCCCCGCATCGGACAGCTTGACCATCCGGATGCGAGCGCGACGGCGCATTCGAAGCTCTGTGGCTCGACGGTCACCGTTCATCTGGCGATGGAAGGCGATGTCGTCAGCGACTTTGCGCATGAGGTCCGCGCCTGCGCGCTCGGCCAGGCCACGTCTTCGATCATGGCGCGGCACATCGTCGGCGCCGGGGCGGACGAACTCCGGCGCCTGCGCGAGACGATGCTGCGCATGCTGAAGGAGGGCGGCCCGCCGCCCGAAGGTCGCTTCGCCGATCTCCGGTTTCTGGAGCCGGTGCGCGCCTATAAGGCTCGCCATGCCTCGACCATGCTGACCTTCGACGCCGTCGTCGATGCGATCGGCCAGATCGAGGCGCGGCGGGAGGCGGCGCTGGCCGCGGGGTGACATGCGGTGCCGGATCGGCCGGCGCCGCAGCGGAAAGGTGAAGAGCATGATGGCATTCCTTCATTCCCGCCTCGTGCCGGCGGCAGCGGGCGTGTTGATCGCGACGGCGCTCGGCGTCGGATCGGCGCTGGCGCTGTCGGCCGACGCGCAGACGATCGTCGATCAGGTCAAGGCGACGACACCGAACCTGAAGCCGGTCTGTTCCGATCGGGGGCAACTGACCAAGGCGGTAACCGCAGCGACGATCGCGCTGGCGGAAGCGAAGAAGATCAATGGCGACCACGCGGTGGCGCGCGCCGCGGGCCAGGAGGCCGGACGTTATCTGTACTTGCACTGCTCATCGTGACAGGACCGTCTGCGACGCCGGGTCGGTGAACCAGCCTGCCGTCGAGGGCGCGCGGGCAGGGCGGCTGACGATCGGCCGATGGCCGGGTCTCGCGGGCATCGGCCTGATCCGGCTCTACAAGCTGACGCTGTCGCCCTTCATCGGCCAATCCTGCCGCTATCTGCCGACCTGCTCCAGCTATGGCGAAGAGGCGATCCGTCGCTACGGCCTGTGGGCCGGTGGCTGGATCACCCTCGCTCGCTTCCAGCGTTGCGGGCCGTTCGGCGCTTCCGGCTATGACCCGGTGCCCGAACGCCTGGCACCAGATGCCGCGTGGTACCGGCCGTGGCGCTATGGCCGATGGACGGGGCGCCACATCGATCCGAACACCCGACTGGACGGCTAGACCAGCTATTCGGCCGGCACCGTGCCGTACGGCAGGGCCGCACTGACGATCCAGGCGCGGAACGAGCGCATCGCCGGCGTCGGCGTCGAGGATTTGAGCCAGGTCAGCCAGTAGCTGCCATTCGTGACGGAAATCTCGAACGGCTGCTGGATGGTGCCGGCGCCCAGCTGGCGGCGGAACATCAGCGGTGGCGCCAGCGCCACGCCGGCGCCGAGGATCGCCGCCTCGACCATCGTTCGCGAGGAATCGAAGACAGGCCCCTTCACGGCCGGCGCGGTGACGCCGGCAGCGGCGAACCAGCTCGGCCATTCGTCGGCCCGGTAGGAGCGCAGCAGCGTCTCGCCGTGAAGATCCGCGGGCTTGGCCAGGCGCTCGGCGATTTCCGGCAGGCAGAGGACGGAGAGGGGGGCCGCGAACAGTCGTTCTGCTTCCGTGCTGTGCCAGGCGCCGTCACCGAAGCGGATGGCGAAATCCAGCCCCTCGGCGGCGATGTCGACGCGGTTGTTGTTGGTAGAGAGGCGGATGTCGATGAAGGGATGGGCGAGCTTGAAGGCTGGCAGCCGTTCGATCAGCCAGCCGACGGCGAAGGTCCCGACCGCGCCGACATTCAGCACCTCGCGGACATGGCCGCCCTCGAACTGCTCCAGCACGCCGGCGATGCGGTCGAAGGATTCACGCAGCGCCGGCAGCAGGGCCTGTCCCTCGTCCGTCAAAGCGAGGCCGCGCGGCAAGCGGCGGAACAGCGGAGAGCCCAGCCTCGCCTCGAGCGACTTGACCTGATGGCTGACGGCCGCCTGCGTGACGGCGAGTTCGATGGCGGCGCGAGTGAAGCTCAGATGCCTGGCCGACGCCTCGAAAGCCTTCAGCGCGTTCAGCGGCAGATGCGGACGAACCATCCGATACCCTAGATTTTCTTATGGCTTGCCAGAATTATCATCGTTTGTCGGTCGCCGGCCAGTGACCTACCAAAGGCCGTCCCAATCAGCGGAGATGGAGTGCATGATCAACAGACGGCAGTTTTCCAGCGGATTTGCGTTGACGGCGGGGGCTGCCCTGTTCGGAGGCCCCGGCCTTGCCGGCGCCGCCACGACATCAGAGAAATTCGTATCCATGGTGATGGTCGATGTTGCGACCGGCAAGACGATCGTTCGCGATGGCCCGGCTGAGCGCCGCTTCACGCCCTGTTCGAGCTTCAAGTTCCCGCTCGCGGTGATGGGGTTCGATTCCGGCGTGTTGCTGGATCCACATCATCCGCTCTGGGCGTATCGCCCGGAGTTTCAGGCGACGATGGAACAGCAGAGGAAGGCGACCGACCCGACGATCTGGCTCAAGGATTCCATCGTCTGGTATTCGCAGGAGCTGACCCGCAAGCTCGGCGAGGCGCGGTTCCGCGACTACGTCACCCGTTTCGGTTACGGCAACGAGGACATCTCCGGCAATCCGGGTAAGAACGATGGACTGACGGAATCGTGGCTGATGTCGTCGCTCACGATTTCGCCGGATGAGCAGGTCGCCTTCATCCGCCGCTTCCTCGACCGCAAGCTGGCCGTCTCCGACCATGCCTATGACGCGACGCTGGCGAGCCTGGCGCGCTATCCGGCCGAGGGCGGCTGGATCCTCGTCGGCAAGACCGGCAGCGGCTTTCTCCGCACGGCCAAGGGCGCGATCGACCGCGGACGGCCGCTCGGCTGGTTCGTCGGCTGGGGCGAGCGCGAGGGGCGCAGGATCGCCTTCGCGCGCTTCAATCTCGGCAATCAGAGGTCGAAGACCTATGGCGGCATGATTGCGCGCGACGCGATGACGAGGGATTTCGCCCGGCTCGCCGCGGGCTGAGCGAGGCAGGCCGTCTGGGCCGGCGAAGATCGGGATCGGGGCCGATCTTCGCCGTTGCGGCTCCCATTTGGGCGGCGCGGCTTGCCTGCCGCGCCGCCATCATATAGCCGTCTGGCACCGGCAGTTTCGGCCGGCGGGCGAGGTCCGGACCTCGCTCTTTTTCCAGCCTAAACGCTTACCCGCGCTCGTCTGCGGGAGTGAGCAGGAGACAGACATGATCAATCTGACATTTCCCGATGGTTCCGTTCGCCAGTTCGACGCCGGTGTGACCGGCCGGGCGATCGCCGAAGGCATTTCCAAGTCGCTCGCCAAGAAGTCCGTCGCCATGACGCTGGACGGCGTGCTGACCGATCTTTCCAATCCGATCCACCAGGATGCGAAGCTCGAGATCGTGACGCGCGACGACCCGCGCGCGCTCGAGCTGATCCGCCATGACGCCGCGCATGTGATGGCCGAGGCGGTGCAGGAGCTGTTCCCCGGCACCCAGTGCACCATCGGCCCGGTGATCGAGAACGGCTTCTTCTACGATTTCGCCCGTAACGAGCCCTTCACGACCGAAGACCTGCCGAAGATCGAGCAGAAGATGCGCGAGATCATTACGCGAAATGCTCACTTCACCAAGGAGATCTGGTCGCGCGACAAGGCCCGCCAAGTGTTCGCCGACAAGGGCGAGGCCTTCAAGGTCGAGCTCGTCGACGCGATTCCCGCCGGTCAGGATCTGAAGATCTATTTCCAGGGCGACTGGTTCGATCTCTGCCGCGGCCCGCATATGGCCTCGACGGGCCAGATCGGCTCGGCCTTCAAGCTGATGAAAGTGGCCGGCGCCTATTGGCGTGGCGACAGCAACAATCCGATGCTGACCCGCATCTACGGCACGGCCTGGCATGACCAGGTCCAGCTCGACGCCTATCTCCACATGCTGGAGGAGGCGGAGAAGCGCGACCACCGCAAGCTCGGCCGCGAGATGGACCTGTTCCATTTCCAGGAAGAGGGTCCGGGCGTCGTCTTCTGGCACGCCAAGGGCTGGTCGATGTTCCAGGAGCTGATCGCCTATATGCGGCGTCGCCTGCGTCCGCTTGGTTACCAGGAGGTTAACGCGCCGCAGCTGCTCGACAAGTCGCTGTGGGAGACCTCGGGCCATTGGGGTTGGTACAAGGAGAACATGTTCGCGGCGCAGTCGGCCGGCGAAGATACCGAGGACGAGCGCGTCTTCGCGATCAAGCCGATGAACTGCCCCGGCCATGTGCAGATCTTCAAGCACGGCCTGAAGTCCTACCGCGATCTGCCGCTGCGGCTTGCCGAATTCGGCAATGTCCACCGCTACGAGCCGTCGGGCGCGCTGCATGGGCTGATGCGCGTGCGTGGCTTCACGCAGGACGACGCGCATATCTTCTGCACCGAAGAGCAGATGGCCGAAGAATGCTTGAAGATCAACGAGTTGATCCTCTCGACTTATGCCGATTTCGGCTTCGAGGAGATCGTCGTCAAGCTATCGACACGCCCGGAAAAGCGGGTCGGATCGGACGAGAACTGGGATCATGCCGAAGAGGTCATGACCCGGGTCCTGAAGACGATCGAGGAGCAGTCCGGCGGCAAGATCAAGACCGGCATCCTCGAAGGCGAGGGCGCGTTCTACGGTCCGAAGTTCGAATACACCCTGCGCGATGCGATCGGCCGTGAATGGCAGTGCGGCACCACGCAGGTCGACTTCAACCTGCCGGAACGCTTCGGCGCCTTCTATGTCGATTCAGACGGCGAGAAGAAGACGCCGGTGATGATCCATCGCGCCATTTGCGGCTCGATGGAGCGTTTCCTCGGTATCCTGATCGAGAACTTCGCCGGTCACTTCCCGCTCTGGTTCGCGCCGCAGCAGGTCGTCGTCACGACGATTACTTCGGAAGCCGACGGCTATGCCGAGGAAGTCCTGGCCAAGCTGCGCAAGGCTGGTCTTCGCGCCGAGATCGATCTTCGCAACGAGAAGATCAACTACAAGGTCCGCGAGCATTCCGTCGCCAAGGTGCCGGTGATCCTCGTCTGCGGCAAGCGCGAGGCGGAGGAGCGGACAGTGAACATCCGCCGCCTGGGTTCCCGCGACCAGGTCTCGGCGACGCTCGACCAGGCGATCGCCGAGCTGGTGGCGGAAGCAACGCCGCCGGATCTCGTCCGCGAGAAGCTTGACGCCTGACACAAGAAGACAGCGGCCGGGGTTTCCCTCGGCCGCCGTCTCGCCTGCAATGCGGATTAGGTTCCGGCAGACGACAGGGATCCTGTTACGGGCCCCACGAGTAGCTGGAGCCGTTGGTCCCGGCGCTGCTGTAGTGCTCGGAGCCGCCGCTCGTCGAGGCGCCAATGCCCGTGGCATTGTAGTTGCTGCCCGCTGAGCCATAGGAATTGCCACCGGCCGTTGACTGACCCGTCGAGCCCAAGCTGTTGCTCGAGGAGGCTGTGGTGGTGGCGGCCGAGCTATTGGAGGAGCTCGTGCTGGCGCCGCTGGCGGTGCCGAGGCCTGCGCTTGCATTCGACGAAGTCGAAGAGGTGCCGCCTGCGCTTTGCGTGGCGGAGCTGCTGGCCTGGCCAGCCATCGCGGCCGAGGCCGAGATGGCGAAGAGGGCGGAAGTCGCAACGCCGATGAGAATATTGCGATAGGTGGTCATAAACAAACTCCCTTGGTTGTCACTTCATTCCGTTTATTCTTCCGGCGTTCCATGCTTTTGCATGTTGCGCGGCTTGGCATTTTAGCGTTACCGACGATTATCTAAAATGAAGTTTGTTGATATCTGCGTGATCGGCAATTGATCTTCATTCAAATATTTACGATCTGCCGAGATTAATTTCATACTCAGCAGTTGGAATTAGCGAATTTTCCAGTCTTCGTCTTGGCGCCGGAACAATTGTTGCCTGCGTTGTCTTGCCAGCCGACGCCCAGAATCTTGGCGAGCAGCGAGGTCGGGCGCTGTGTTCCAGTGGGGGGCTTGTCGCCGCCCGGCGAGCCGGTAGAGGCCTCGGACCCATCCGGGCCAGTCGAGGCGCTCGCGGTGGTCCCGGCCGTTGCCGTATGGTTGGCTGTTGCGTTCTTGCCCGACCCGAAGCCGCTCGCGGTGGTGCCGCCGGAGCTGCTGGATTGCGCCGTCCCGGCGCCCGTATTGGACGCGTTGGCATTGCTCGTCGATCCGGCATTGGCGCCGGCGCTGGCCGAGTGGCCGCTGCCCGTGCCCGAGCCGTTGCCGCCGGTGCTGTTCGAAGCGCTTGCCGTGCCGGGTCCGCTCGTGGAGGCGCTCGACTGGCTGCTGCTACTGCTGGATGACGAGCTGAAGGCGGAGGCAGCCTCGGTGAAGCTGATCACTGTCAGCAAGGCTGCCGACGTCACGAGCGACAATCTGGTGATGGAAATGCGGTTCATATTCAGTCTCCCGTTCGTTCCCAGTGGAACGCATCAGCCAATGGAATATCGAGGATCTCCGGCCGGGCCATCCGCTGCGGTTGACGCTGTGGCGGGCGGCCTGGCCGGGCAGAGGCGGCTAGGGCTGCGCCGTATCGCAGCGGTACTGCCACTTCTTGATGCCGCCCTTTTCGCGTTTCCATTCGACAACCATGCAGATGGTGCTGTTGCCGGATGTGGTCGTGGTGACCGTGATGCCGTGATCGCCGCTGCTTTCAGACCAGGCTGATGCGCTGCTTTGCGATGATGACATGGCGGGCAGGCCGGGGTTCCCTTCGCTTGCCTGAAGCAGTTCTTCCTCGCTGGATGGCCCCAGATTGCTGGCATTGGCCGCGCCGAAGGAGAGGAGGCCGAGGCCGATGGAGAGAGAGGCTGTCAGAGCCGAGCGTCCATTCCTGGTGATGCTCATGGCGTTACTCCTACTCATTTTGTCCGGCGTGACGGCTACTGGTCGGCACCGAAAGCCTGGCAGTAAAGGGTCTTCTTCTTCTGGCTCCAGACGCAGTTGGCGCCGTTGGTGCCGTTGACATTCGCGATGCGGACGCTCTTCAGACCCTGCGTTCCGGAGCTCGAGCCGTTCGAGCCCTGGTTGAAGCCCGATGTGCCCAGGGTGACCGGTCCGTTGAGATTGACGCCGGCGGCCGCGAAGGAACGGCTATTGGCCTTGGACGAGCCAAACGCGTTTGAGCCTTGGGCGGACGCATTGGCCTGGGCCCATGCCGTCGCCGAGGTTCTCGTCGCCTGGGCAAAGGCTGCGGCGGCGACCCTGGCGGCGGAGCGGATGTCCGACGCGGTGAAGGCGGTCCCGGAGGCGAAGGTGCTCGACATCGCTGTCGCGCTGACCCGGTTGGAAATCGCGATCGAGTAGGTGCCGGAACTGGTGTAGGCCATCGACATGGTGCCGCCGCCCCGGATCCTCCGGTTTACGACGGTTTCGCCGGTCGCCGAGGTCTTGGCGTTCTTGCCGCCGACGGCATAGGCGCTGGTCTTGTTGCCGGCTGCTGTGTAGGCGGTTGGGGTCTCGCCGGCCGTGGCAACGGCGACGACATCGGTGGAAGCGTCGGCGCCGGTCTGGCCGTTCGGGGCCGATGCGGCGGCTCCGGCGGTGCCGTTCGACGAGGCCCAGGCCTTCATCGTGCCGTCTTCATTGCTGGCGCCGGCGGAGGCGCCGGTCTGGGCGGCGGCGGCGGTCGCGGTCCGGCCGACGCCCTGTGCCGTTCTGGAGCCGCCTTGGCCGCTACTGGTCGCCGTGGCGGTCGTTGTCGTCGTTGTCGAGCTTCCCTGGGTTCTGCCCCAGGAATGGGATCCAGATGGGCCGGGGCCCCTGCTTTGGGCGCTGGATTGCGTGCCGCTGGTCGAGGCCCCGTTCGGGCCCCTGGCGGAGGCTGGCCCTGGCTGGAGAATAAGCAGCGCGGCTGCCAGAGCGACAAACGTCCATGACTGCCCCGAAATATGGGCAGATCTTTCCTCTCGCCACAACATGATTTGAACCCCTAATCCCAAATACAGAAATAAAATAGGATTCGGCCGAGCGAAGCTCCTTGCATGAACTGCACTCTCCGCAACCGAAATCTACTTCATCCTATTGGTGTATAGAAGCCGAGGTGGGGAGGTGGTGAAGATAAGTATCGATAAACGATTCTGTCTATTTGCCTGAATTCGACAGATTTGAATCTTCGTTTCTGTGTGGATGCGGGTGCCTGCTGCGATGCAACCATGGCGACCCTGCCCGGAATGTCTTCTGCTCCGGGTGATTTAGTGGCCGCCGGCGATCTGCGGACAGCTTGAAAATTGCCTGTGGATAGCCGGAGTGACTCCGCTTGACTTATTCGGGGGTGCCCTGATTTCTTCATTCAGTTTAGCTTAGTGACGCTACTTCCGCCGGATGTGTTTCTTGATGACGAAAAGTAACGCAGTTGTGAGAGTGCCGGATCGTTGTCGGTCTTCCGTAAGGTAAGTCGCCCGCATTGCTGAAATGACGATATGGCAAGTACTTGCTGTCGACTTGTCTGCCGCGCCTTCAGTCGGTTGTAATGGGCGGATGACTCGCGTGATTGGCGGCGTTCAGCAATGGGATGAAGTAGAATCGGCTTGACGTAAGACAATCGGGGCCAGCCTCGTCGTCGCGCGGCTTGCTCGGCACACGCAACCTCGGCGGGCTATTGCCGCTTTGCCCGTCCGCATCCCGCCCCGGTCGGAGGCCCGTCGGTGCCGGAAACCCCGACAGGGTTCCGGACCTATTTCGTGAGGACTTCGATCTCGCGGTTCAGACCGGGTTCGACCTTGAAATTGCGCTCATGAATCTGGTTGTCATGCTTGGCGATCGCCGTGTAGTCGCCGATCGCCAGCACGACGTCGGGAAACGCGCCTGCGCTGTCGAAGACCGTCTCGCCGGCCGGCGTCATCACGGTCCAACTCGTGTTCGCCAGGGCCTCGCCGCCGCTTTCCGAAACGAGCTTCAGCGTGATGCGGGCCGCCTGGTGGAACATCCGCATTTCGGTCAGCTTTCCGGCCTCGACACGAATGTCCGCCCGGGCGACCGCATTGGCGTCGCCGTAGCGGCTGACGATGTGGTAGGTGCCGGCATTCAGACGGACGATTTCATCGTCGCGCAGTGCCGGCACGATCGGAGCGCGATCCTCCGTGGCGGCGCTGTCGCTTGAGAAAATGTCGAACTTGACCAGATTGGGCAAAGGCGACTGGTCCTTGCCGACCAGCGCGTCGAGCTTCAGTCCGCCGGCATTGAGCACGAGCGTTTCATGTTCCTCGCCGCCGCCGACGCTGACCGGCTTCATGGCTCCCGCGCGACCATAGGCGGCATGGATGACATAGTCGCCCGCCTTGAGCGGGAGGTTGACCGTGCCGCCCTCGGTTTCCTGCAGCAGCGGCAGCTTGCCGTCGGCGCCCGGCTTCTTGCCGAAGATGCGCCAGACGACCCCCTTCGGAATGGACGGACCACCCTCGATCAGCTTGGCCTCCAGTGTGAGGCCGGGCTGCGGCCGTCCTTCGGTTGCGCGGGGGGCCATCGGGTCGGACTTGCCGGTCTTCAGAAGCGCGGCAGGATCGACCAGATCCGGAAGGAGGGGGGTGAGCGACAGGGGATCGGCGGGCGAGGCGCCATCGGGAATGTCCGCCGGCGGGATCGGCGCGTCCTGCGCCAGCGCCGGTACGGCGGTGAGAGCCAGGCCAAGCAGCGTGGCGGACCCCGCGTTGCGGGCAAGCTGCAAAAACCGTCTTGAAGCGTTCACGCGCAATTCCTGAGCTCAAGTCCGGGCGGTTATGCCGGGTGTTCTTAAAGCCCGATCAGCGTGGCGATTTCAAGACCGGCTGGTCCGCAAACGTGCGCGGCGACGCGGAGGCCAGGCGCGGTCCCGTAACGGCTTGGCGACGCGGCGGGGTTGCAATGCCGGGCGATTCATCCGATGTCTCGCCCAGCCAGTCGCGCCTTGCCGTCCCGCAAGCCGCCCGCCATTCCCTTTCGTCCTTCATGCTAGCGGCCCCCATGACCGAAATGATCTCGCTCCTGAAGACACGACGTTCGTTCCCGTCGATGAACCTCGTCGAACCCGGCCCGAGCCCCGAGCAGCTCACCGATCTCCTCACCATCGCCAGTCGCGTGCCGGATCACGGCAAGCTGGCGCCTTGGCGGTTCATCCTGTTCCGGGGCGATGCCCGTGCCGCCGCCGGCGAGGCGACGGCGGCCGTCTTGAAGAAGAACCGTCCCGACATCGACGAGAAGTCGCTGGCGCATGAGACGAACCGCTTCCTGCGCTCGCCGCTGGTCGTGGCTGTGGTCAGCCGCGCCGCACCGCACGCCAAGATCCCGGAATGGGAGCAGCTGATGTCGGCCGGCGCTGTCGCCATGAACCTGATCGTCGCTGCCAATGCGATGGGCTTCGCGACCCAGTGGCTGACCGAATGGGTCACCTATGACGCGGAAGCGCGCCGTGTGCTCGGCCTCACGGAGGCGGAGCGGCTGGTCGGGCTGGTCTATGTCGGCACGCCCAACACCGAGCCGTTCGAACGCCCGCGCCCGCAGCTTGCCGACATCGTCAGCGAATGGGCCCCGCCCGCCGCCTGATGGCATTTGCCTCGCGGCTGCAAATTTGCGCCCGGATCGTCAACGACGGACCGGGCGTTTTTGTTTGTACGCCTCAGTAGCGGAACTGTTCCGCGAGGATGCGATCGTCCCAGCTGTGGCCGGGATCGAACAGGATCAGGCTCTTCGCGCGCCGGTCCTGCTTGATGGCGATCTTCAGGACGGACTTGATCTCGGTATGGTCCGCGACCGCGTTGACCGGCCGTTTTTCCGGCTCCAGCACCTCGATCGACACCGTGATGTGATCGGGGATGAGCGCGCCACGCCAGTGACGCGGCCGGAAGGCGCTGATCGGCGTCAGGGCCAGGAGCGGCGCATGGATCGGCAGGATCGGGCCGTGCGCGGACAGATTATAGGCGGTCGAGCCGGCCGGCGTCGAAACCAGGACGCCATCCCCGATCAGCTCTTCCAGGCGCACTTGATCGTCGATCGAGATGCGCAGCTTCGCCGTCTGGTAGGACTGGCGGAATAGCGACACCTCGTTGATGGCAAAGGCGCGGTGCTCGTTGCCGGTGGCGTCATGCGCATCCATGCGCAGCGGGTGCAGCGTCGAGGGGATGGCGGCGGCGATGCGTTCGCGCAGGCTGTCCTCGCGATACTCGTTCATCAGGAAGCCGACCGAGCCCCGATTCATGCCATAGATCGGCTTGCCGGAATTCATGAAGCGATGCAGCGTCTGCAGCATGAAGCCGTCGCCGCCGAGGGCGACGATGACGTCGGCCGCCTCGGGGTCCGTGCTGTCATAGAGCGCCGATAGCCGCTCCTGGGCTTCGGTCGCATCCGGTGTCGCGCTGGCGATGAAGGCGATCGCCCCTTGCCGCGCTGGTTCGATCGCCATGCTGTTCTCCCGGTCGCGACGGGCGCGTCGCGACCGTATTGCCAATTCGCATGCGGCCTATCATGTCGGCCGCGCCTTGCCAAACCGTTGCCGGTCCTCGACTAGCGGATCGTCACCTCGAGCTGGCCGACGCCCTCGATGGCGGCGACGACGACATCGCCGCGCTCCAGCCCGCCAACACCGGCGGGTGTACCGGTGAAGATGAGATCGCCCGGCGCCAGGACGAACCAGCGCGACAGATGCGCGATGATGTCCGGCACCGACCAGATCATGTCGGCGATGTCACCCTTCTGACGCGGCTCGCCATTGACGGAGGCCGTCAGTTGGCCCGAAGCCGGATGGCCGATGGCGGCCGCCGGAACGATCTCGCTGACCGGCGCCGAGGCGGCGAAGGCCTTGGCGGTCGCCCATGGACGCGATGTCTTCTTCGCGGCCGCCTGGACGTCGCGCCGGGTCAGATCGATGCCGACCGCATAGCCATAGACATGCGAGAGCGCGTCCTCCCTGGCGATGTCGCTGCCGCCGGACTGGAGGGCCACTACCAGTTCGACCTCGTGATGGAGGTCGGCGGTCTGGGGCGGGTAGGGGACGGGTGTGCCGGGCTCGACGATATCGTCGGGGTTCTTCAGGAAGAAGAAGGGCGGATCCAGCTCGCGCTTGGGATCATGTCCCATCTCGACCGCATGGGCCTCGTAGTTGCGGCCGACGCAATAGATGCGATGGACGGGAAAGCGGGCCGCCGAATCGCGCACTCCGATCGAAATCGTGGGCGGCGGGGCGACGACGTAGCTCGGCTCGGTCATGGCGGCTTCCTGATGCAGCGGTGCCGTACTCTGTCCGGGGAGGTGTTGCGGTGCAAGTGTTTCGGGCTTTTGCGTCATGCGACGCAGTTGTCAGTTGCAGCGAGGCGATGCGGAGGCTAGTCCTCCCGCCTGCGGAGCGGGGCTCCGCCGGATCCATTTCGAGGCTATTGCATCATGTCAGTCGAACCCGCGCGTTTTGTGCTCACTCTGTCGTGTGGGGATCGCCGAGGTATTGTCGCCGCCGTGGCGAACTGCATCGCCTCGCAGGGCTGCAACATCGTCGAGAGCGCCCAGTATGGCGACCCCGACAGCGGCCGCTTCTTCATGCGCGTCTCGTTCTCGGGTCTTTCGGAAACGACGGTCGAGAGCTTTACGCGCGGCTTCGAGCCGGTCGCGACGGCCTATGACTTCGACTGGAAGCTGCATGACCTGCGCGTCAAGCCGCGCGTCATGATCCTCGTTTCCAAGATGGGGCATTGCCTGAACGATCTGCTGTACCGCAATTCGATCGGCCAGCTGCAGATGGACCTCGTTTCGGTCGTCTCCAACCACGAGACGATGCGGCGCCGGGTCGAAGGCGAGGGGCTGCCCTACCACTATGTCCCGGTCGATGGGCGGAGCAAGGAAGACCAGGAGAGCGAGATCCTGGCCCTGATCGACGAGCAGAAGATCGATCTGGTCGTGCTCGCCCGCTACATGCAGGTGCTGTCGGACGACATGTCGGCACGTCTCGCCGGCCGTGTCATCAACATCCACCATTCCTTCCTGCCGAGCTTCAAGGGCGCCAAGCCCTATCACCGGGCGCATGACCGCGGCGTCAAGCTGATCGGCGCGACGGCGCATTACGTCACCGCTGAACTCGACGAGGGTCCGATCATCGAGCAGGATGTCGGTCGCGTCGATCATTCGATGTCGGCAGAGGCGATGATCGCGCTGGGCCGCGACATCGAGAACACAGTGTTGGCCCGGGCGGTCAAGTTCCACATCGAGCATCGGGTCCTTCTCAATGACACACGGACAGTCATCTTCCGCTGAGACCGTCGCCGCTATCATCGATGGCAAGGCGGTCGCCGCCGAAATCACCGTGAAAGTCGCGGTCGAGACCGGTCGCCTGATCGCGTCCGGCGGGCGGGCGCCCGGATTGGCCGTCGTGCTGGTCGGCGACGACGCGGCGAGCCAGGTCTATGTCGGCGCGAAGGGCCGCAAGGCCTCGGAGCTCGGCTTTCACTCGGTGCAGCACACGCTGCCGCTCGACACCAGCGAAGCCGAGGTGCTGGCCATCGTCGAGACGCTGAACAAGGATCCGGCCATCCATGGCATCCTGGTGCAGTTGCCGCTGCCCCGTCACATCGACACGTCGAAGGTGATCGAGGCGATCGATCCGGCCAAGGATGTCGACGGCTTCCATCCGATCAATGTCGGTCGCCTGGCGATCGGCGAACGGGATCGCGCGCTGGTCTCGTGCACGCCCGCGGGCTGCCTGCTGCTGGTCAAGCGGGTGCTTGGCGAGGATCTTGCCGGCAAGGACGCGCTGGTGATCGGCCGTTCCAACATAGTCGGCAAGCCGATGGCGCAATTGCTGCTGCAGGAGAGCTGCACCGTAACCGTCGCGCATTCGCGCAGCCGCAACCTGCCGGAACTGGCGCGGCGCGCCGATAT
The DNA here is from genome assembly GCF_000380505.1 of Kaistia granuli DSM 23481. Classification (GTDB taxonomy): domain Bacteria; phylum Pseudomonadota; class Alphaproteobacteria; order Rhizobiales; family Kaistiaceae; genus Kaistia; species Kaistia granuli. Next base: position 212,164 of record NZ_AQYH01000019.1, read on the forward strand.
CATCGTCGCCGCCGTCGGTCGGCCCGAAATGGTGCGCGGCGACTGGGTGAAGCCCGGCGCGGTCGTCATCGATGTCGGCATGAACCGGATCGCGGCGCCGGAGCGCGGCGCGGGCAAGACGCGCCTCGTCGGTGACGTCGCCTATGCCGAGGCGGCGCAATCGGCTGCGGCCATCACCCCGGTTCCCGGTGGCGTCGGCCCGATGACCATCGCCATGCTGATGGCGAACACGCTGGTCGCCGCCTGCCGCGCGGCAGGGCGAGCCGAGCCGAAGTTCTGAACGATAGTTCGGTGACTGCGCTTTCCCCGGTCCCGTCCGGGAGGGGGAGCGCAGCGCTCCCACTATCCGCCGCGGGCGCGGCGACGTTCCCGATGCATCGTGTAGAGGCCGCTGGCGATGACGATGGCGGCGCCGAGAATGGTGACGGGGTCGACGACGGTGCCGAACAGCAGCGCGCCGTAGAGGATCGCCCAGAGGATCATCGAATACTGCATCGGCGCGATGACCGAAGCGGGCGCCAGCGACAGCGACCTCGCCACGAAAAACTGGGCGCTGCCCATCAGCAGGCCGGTGCAGGCGAACAGCGCCATGTCGGGCAGCGTCGGCGGCCGGAAGGTCAGCAGCGCGCCGGGCAGGTTGACGACGATCAGTCCGGCGACCACCGCCAGCACCATGACGGAATGCATCTCCTCACGCGCGATGCGACGCATGACCAGCACCGTGAACGCGCCGAGGCCGGCGCCGATCAGCGCGGCGGCGTGGCCGGCATGCAGCGTGGCGAAGCCCGGCCGCACCATGATGATAATGCCGACAAAGCCGATGAGGACGGCGCCCCAGCGGTGCAGTCCGACGCGCTCGCCGAGGATCGGGATTGACAGCAGCGTGACGAAAAGCGGCGTGCAGAAGGCGATCGAATAGCTCTCGGCCAGCGGCAGCTGCGAGAAGCTGTAGAAGCCGAAGATCGTCGCTGTACCGGCGAGGATCGCGCGCAGCAGCACAAGACGCGGATGGCGGATCGTCAGCGAACGGAGACCGCCATTGCGCAGGATCATCACTGTTAGCGGGATCATCGCGAACAGGGCCTGGCTGACGATGATCTGGAAGACGGAATAGCGGGCCGTCAGCAGCTTCACGATCGCATCGCTGGTGGCGAACATGATGTTGCCGGAGAGAGCGATCAGAATTCCAGCGACAACCCGTTCCGTCTGTTCGCTGGAAGCAGGCAGGACAGCGGTCATCGGGGCGCTTCCCAATGGGGCTGCACACTCAAGCGCGCGTCTGTCGGGACGCAGCGCTTTTCGGCAATGGTGGACACGTCGGCCTCGGACGGTATGCGGGAGCGGCAGCCTGCCGGCAGAGACTCACCAGCCATGGTTGCAGCCTGATGCAAGCTCCGGCCGAGGGCGGAATCAAGGCGTATTCGCGCAGCTGCCGGGATTGTGCGATCTTGCCGGATGGTTGTGGCGGAAATGCCCCGGATCGGCCGGCGCGCCGCATTGGCGGGCCGTAGGAAACCGGTCAGGATGCCCGCCTACGATTCGAGAGGCCCCCATGCATTCGAACAAGCGGATCCTCGTCACCGGCGGCGCGGGCTTCCTGGGCTCGCATCTTTGCGACCGGTTGCTGGCACGCGGCGACGAAGTACTTTGCGTCGATAATTTCTTCACAGGCTCGCGGCGCAATATCGAGCACCTGATTGGTCACAAGCGCTTCGAGCTGATGCGGCACGACGTGACGTTCCCGCTCTATGTCGAGGTCGACGAGATCTACAATCTCGCCTGTCCCGCCTCGCCGGTGCACTACCAGCACGATCCCGTCGCGACCACCAAGGTCAGCGTGCATGGCGCCATCAACATGCTCGGCCTCGCCAAGCGCGTGAAGGCGAAGATCCTGCAGGCCTCGACCTCGGAGGTGTATGGGGACCCGTCGGTTCATCCGCAGACAGAGGACTATTGGGGCAACGTCAACCCGATCGGCATCCGCTCCTGCTACGACGAGGGCAAGCGCTGCGCCGAGACGCTGTTCTTCGACTACTGGCGCCAGCACAAGCTGCGCATCAAGGTGATGCGGATCTTCAATACCTATGGCCCGCGGATGCACCCGAATGACGGCCGCGTCGTCTCGAACTTCATCGTGCAGGCCTTGCGCGGCGAGGACATCACGATCTATGGCGAAGGCGGCCAGACGCGTTCCTTCTGCTATGTCGACGATCTGCTCGACGGCATGGTCCGGCTGATGGAGACTCCGGACGAGGTGACGGGTCCGGTCAATATCGGCAATCCCAACGAATTCACCATTCGCCAGCTGGCAGAACGGGTGATCGCGCTCACCGGCTCATCCTCCAAGCTCGTCTTCCAGCCGCTGCCTTCGGATGATCCGCGCCAGCGCCAGCCCGACATCACGCTCGCCGGACGCCTCCTCGACTGGAAGCCGACGATCGAGCTCGACGAGGGCCTCAGACACACCATCGCCTATTTCGACGACCTGCTTTCGGAGAGCGCAGCATGAGTGTGACCTTCGAAGTCGCGGAGCGGATCGAAGCGGACAGCGTGCTGGTGGCCGAATGGCCACTTTCCCAGCTGCGGCTGATGGATGATCGCCGTTTTCCGTGGCTGCTGCTCCTGCCGCGCAAGCCGGGGCTCGAGGAGTGGACCGAGCTGTCGGATGAGGATCTCGCGGTCCTGGCGGTCGAGATCAAGCGGGCGAGCGCCGCGCTCGGCGCGGTGGCGAAGTTCGACAAGCTCAATGTTGGCGCCCTCGGCAACATCGTCCGCCAGATGCATGTCCATATCATCGGCCGCTCCATAGGCGATGCCGCCTGGCCCGGCCCGGTCTGGGGGCAGGGCACGCGCGAGCCGTATCCGGCCGAAGAGCGCGATGCGTTGATCGCCCGATTGCAAGCCACGCTGGCTACTTCCGACTGACGCTGTCGCCCAGTGAGGTTCGACGCGAATGATCGAAGCCTGTCGCCTTGTGCCGCAACCTCAGTTCGAACGCAGGGGACCAAGATGAGCGCCGGCTTCCTTTTTGACGGTCCGCATGACGGACGGGCAACGATCCTTTTCGCGCATGGTGCCGGCGCGCCGATGGATTCGGCGTCGATGACGGCCGCGGCGAGGACACTGGCGACGGATGGGTTCCGCGTCGCCCGTTTCGAATTCAACTACATGGCCGAACGTCGCGCCGGCGGCGGACGCAAGCCGCCGCCCCGTGCCGACCGGCTGATTCCTGAATATCGCGCCGCCGTCGCCGCGCTGGCGGCCACGACACCGCTCGTCATCGGCGGCAAGTCGATGGGCGGCCGCGTCGCCAGCATGGTGGCGGACGAGTTGCTCGATGCTGGCGCGATTGTCGGCTTGCTTTGTCTCGGCTACCCCTTCCATCCGCCTGGACGCCTCGAACCGTTGCGCACGGCGCATCTTGTCAACCTCAGGACACCGACGCTGATCTGTCAGGGAACGCGCGACGAGTTCGGCACGCGCGCTGAGGTTGGTGGCTACACCCTTTCGGAAAGCATTGAGATTCTCTGGCTTGAGGACGGCGATCACGACCTGAAGCCGCGCAAGAGCGTCTCCGGCTTTTCGGTCGCGGATCATCTGGAAACCATCGGGACCCGGGTCGCGATCTGGGCGGACGCGGTTCTTGGCCGAGCTTCGAAAGACTCATGAACCCGAATCCCGGCTGAAGCGGCGGCTGGCCGGCGAATCAGCGGGCGCGTGAAAGCTGAAGCGCGAGGAACTCACGCGGCGATATCGGTGGAATGGATCGGGGATCTGGTGCCGGCAGCAGGATTTGAACCCGCGACCTTCGGTTTACAAAACCGCTGCTCTACCAACTGAGCTATGCCGGCCCGGAGACGGGTGTAGTGAGGACGACACCCGCCGGTCAAGGTCGCGGGGCGAGGAATTATGCTTTCCAGTGCATTTCGGGACTGGGTCCCGGGATGGACCCCAGGCACGCCGCCAGCCGGACAGGGCAATTGGAGGCGAATCACGCGGGGAGAGGCCCCCCGCGTGATTCGGAGCATTTGTCAGGCGTTTGGCGCGCCGAGATGGCGGTGGGCGAGGTAGAGCGACAGCACCGCCGCGTTCGAAACGTTGAGGCTCTTGATCGCGCCGGGCATGTCGAGACGGGCGACGATGTCGCACCGATCGCGGGTCAGCCGGCGCAGGCCCTTGCCTTCCGCACCGAGCACGAGGGCGATCCGGTCGCCGCGTATGCCTTCTTCCAGCGGCACGGTGCCCTCGCTATCGAGGCCGACGCAGGAAAAGCCCATATCCTTGAGGTCGGTGAGCGCCGTTGCGAGATTCGGCACTTCGATCATCGCGATGTTTTCGAGCGCTCCGGAGGCCGATTTGGCGAGAACGCCGGTTTCAGCCGGGGCGTGACGGCCGGTGGTGACCAGCGCATCGGCGCCGAACGCGACAGCGGAGCGCAGGATGGCTCCGACATTGTGCGGATCGGTCACCTGATCCAGCACGATGATCAGGCGGGCATCGCCCAGCGCGTCGAGATCGAGAGGGTCCAGCGGCGCGACTTCGACCGCGGCGCCCTGATGCACCGCTTCCGAGCCGAGAAGCCTGTCGAGATCGCGCGGCGACGTGTCCTTGAGGTCGCCGGGCAGGGGCGCCCCTTCCTCGACCAGCCGGGTGGCGGCGTTCTGCGTCGCCAGCAGCTGCAAAACCTTGCGCCGGGGATTCGACAGCACGGCCGCGACAGCGTGAATGCCATATATCCACAGCTGATCCGGGCGGCGTTCGGCCGGGGCGTTGGAGGCGAAGCGGCGCGGGCCGTTATGGCCGGGTTTACCCTTGCCACCCCGGAAATGCCCAGGTTGCCGCTGCGATCTGCTATGTTTGTTTTCGTCGGTCATGGCTCGCTTATACGAGGGACGCGCGAAACCGGCAATCGAACCCGCTAGCGGAATCGGAGCCATGCACCGAAGCCGTGGAAGTTGTTTTGATATGCGTTGACAGGGCCGGGCAAGGTCGCCATAAGACGCCCATCGAACGGCCCGCCACGGTGGGTTTGTCCGGTAACTGCCTGAACGATGACGCTCTGCCGAAGTGATTTGGAGGAGTGCCCGAGTGGTTAAAGGGGACGGACTGTAAATCCGTTGACTTAGTCTACGTTGGTTCGAATCCAACCTCCTCCACCATTTCGACGGAACGTTAGCGTGCGGGTGTAGCTCAATGGTAGAGCAGCAGCCTTCCAAGCTGAATACGAGGGTTCGATTCCCTTCACCCGCTCCATCACCTGAGCTTAGCGCTGTTCGCGCGGTTGAGCGCGATGCGTGGCGGTTGATGGTGCAGTTCGAGCCGTCCGGCTCGTTATAGCGAGACGACAGGAAGCGACGTCGATGGGTAAAGAAAAGTTCGAGCGCAACAAGCCGCACTGCAACATTGGCACGATTGGCCATGTTGATCACGGCAAGACGTCGCTGACGGCGGCGATAACGAAGACGCTGGCCAAGTCCGGCGGCGCGACCTTCAAGGCATACGACCAGATCGACGCAGCGCCGGAAGAGAAGGCGCGCGGCATCACGATCTCGACGTCGCATGTCGAGTACGAGACGGCCAACCGTCACTACGCTCACGTCGACTGCCCCGGTCACGCCGATTATGTGAAGAACATGATCACCGGCGCGGCGCAGATGGACGGCGCGATCCTGGTCGTGTCGGCTGCCGACGGCCCGATGCCCC
>NZ_AQYH01000020.1 GCF_000380505.1 Kaistia granuli DSM 23481
AAGTCGACCAGCGCCGGGCTGAAGGTGAGGGTGAGGTTGTCGCCGCCGCTCTCGATCAGCACGAGGTCGGAATCGGGGAACTTCGCTTCCATCTCCTCGACGGCGGCGAGGTTCATGCTGGGGTCTTCGCGCACGGCCGTGTGCGGGCAGCCGCCGGTCTCGACGCCGATGATGCGCTCTTCGAGCAGGATGCCGCGCAGGGTGCGCTGCACATGCTTGGCGTCCTCGGTGGTGACGACATCGTTGGTGATCACCAGGATGCGATAGCCGAGCTTGACCAGCACGGGGGTGATCGCCTCGATGATGGCGGTCTTGCCGGAGCCGACGGGTCCACCAATGCCGATGCGGGGGATCTTTTTCATAGTGCTATCCAGCTACCTTGTTAGTTCATGAACATGCGGACGTGGCCCTTGACGTGGACCGCCGCGAGAATGTCGATGATCGGCGAGAAGCTCGCCATCTCGTCGACGGTCGCGTCGGCGACCTGCTCATAAGCAGGACCCACCTGGGCCGTCACGTCCAGAAGGATCTTCTGGGTGTCGACGAACGAGATCCGCATCAAGCGGAGCGCGGCGCTGAGCACGCCGTTTCCGACGCCATATTGGTGCACGCCGAACGCGTCGCGGCGATTGGCGCCCAGCGTCGCCAGCGTGATGGCGAGACTGACCGGATGGGTGCCCGGCGTCTCGCCGCTCTTGATGCGCTGAAACCAGTCGCGCGGCAGCGGTTCCTCGATCATGCCCGCCGAAAGCTCGCAGAGCTTCTTGCCCATGCGAACCGTCATTAGCCGCGTTTCCTCGTTCAGCTTGCGCTGATAGGTCAGCCGATCGATGCGCATCAGCTCGTCGACATCGCCGGCCTTGACGGCCCGATGGGCGCAGAGCACCGCCACGCCATCGCTGGTGGCGGCCTGCCACATCGATGTCTGCGTGTAGGTGCGCAGCGTCGCCGGACCGTCGACGATGCCCTGCTGAATGGCGGTTTCCAGTCCGTTGGAGAACGAGAAGCCGCCGACCGGCAGGGCGGAATCGGCGAATTGGAGCAGGTAGAGCAGTTCCGACAGGGACCGGCCGGAACCTTCCTCAGTGTTCATGGTCGTGGGAATGGCCATGGCCATGCGAATGTCCATGACCGTGGGCATCCTTTGACGCGTGGTGATGCGAATGCGGCGTGTCGCTGGCTCCGCCGAACAGGCGGCGCGATTCATGCGGCGCCAGATAGGGGATCACGTCCGAGCCGGGCATGAACTCATGGCGAACGCCGGGGAGGGCGTGCGTCTTCATCACCGAGTTCATCACCTTCTTGTCGACGGTGAGCGGCACGTAGACCTTGGTTCCCTTGACGACGGCCGGCCAATGCTGGTTGCCCAGCGCATGGCCGAGCTCGAACAGGGTCTGCACCATCTTCGGGATCTGCTCGCTGACCACATCATCGAGGTTGATGATCATCACCTCGCGCAGCGTGATCCGGGCGACGATCGCGACGCGCTTGCCCTCGTCCCAGGTGAGGATGTCGCCGTCATGCAGGTGTGAATTGCGGTCGAGCGAAAGGGCCAGTTCGACATCGCCGGCCGTCGCCTTGCGGAGGCGGCTCTTCTGGGCTTCCCACTGGTCCAGCTCGAACCAGTCGATCGTCGCCCCGTCGAGGGTCCTCGCCCACTCCGGATCCCGAACGTTACCAAGCGTGCTTTCGATAAGTATCATGCGTGCCTCTGCTGCGCGGAAACGCAGGCGATCAACTGAAGAAATAGAGCTGGTTGAGCGAAATGCTCGTCGGCGGGTCGACCGTCACATGCTTGCCGTCGATGGTGACCGCGAAGGTCTCCGGATTGACGTCGATGTTCGGCAGATAGTCGTTGCGGACCATGTGCTGCTTGCCGAGCGTCCTCGTGCCGGAAACCGGGCTGATCACCCGCTGCAGGCCGAGCTTCTCGCCGATCCCGTCGTCATAGGCGGCGCGCGACACAAAGGTGATCGAGCTCTTCTGCATTGCGGTGCCGAAGGCGCCGAACATCGGGCGATAGTACATCGGCTGCGGCGTCGGCAGCGAGGCGTTCGGGTCGCCCATATTGGCCCAGGCGACGAAGCCGCCCTTCAGCACCATCTTCGGCTTGGCGCCGAAGAAGGCGGGCTCCCACAGCACCAGGTCAGCGAACTTGCCGGGCGCCACCGAACCAATCTCATGCGAGACACCGGCGGTGATGCAGGGGTTGATCGTCACCTTGGCGACATAGCGCAGGACGCGGAAATTGTCGTTGTCCGACGCGTCTTCCTCGAGCTGGCCGCGCGCCGCCTTCATGGCGTCGGCGGTCTGGATGGCGCGCAGGAAGCTCTCGCCGATGCGTCCCATGGCCTGCGAGTCGGAGCCGATCATCGAGATGGCGCCGAGATCGTGAAGCACGCTCTCCGCGACGATCGTCTCCGAGCGCACGCGGCTCTCGGCGAAGGCGACGTCGGAGGGGATCTTCGGGTTGAGGTTGTGGCAGACCATGATCATGTCGAACAGCTCGGCCACCGAGTTCTTGCCGCAGGGCAAGGTCGGGTTGGTCGAGCTCGGCAGGATATTGCTCTGGCCGACGACCTTCAGCAGATCAGGGGCGTGGCCGCCGCCGGCGCCCTCGCTGTGATAGGTGTGGATGGTGCGGCCGTCGAAGGCAGCGATCGTGTCCTCAACATAGCCGGCCTCGTTCAGCGTGTCGGTATGGACCGCGACCGAGACGTCGTACTCGTCGGCGACCGAGAGGCAGGCGCGGATGGCCGAAGGCGTCGCGCCGTAGTCCTCGTGCACCTTGAAGCCGGCGGCGCCGCCATGCAGCTGCTCGATCATCGGGCCCTTGCCCGTCGAGTTGCCCTTGCCAAGCAGGCCGATGTTGATCGGCAGCCCCTCGATCGAGCGCAGCATCATCTCGAGGTTCCACGGACCATTGGTGGTCGTGACGCCGTTGCTGCCGTCGACGGGGCCGATGCCGCCGCCCCAGAGCGAGGTGATGCCGTTCGAAAGCGCGGCATAGACCTGCTGCGGCGAGATGTAGTGGACGTGGGTGTCCATGCCACCGGCGGTCAGGATCAGATGCTCGCCGGAAATGGCGTCGGTCGAGGCGCCTGTCACCAGACCCGGCGTAACGCCGTCCATGGTCGACGGGTTGCCGGCCTTGCCGAGACCGACGATGCGGCCGTTGCGGATGCCGACATCGGCTTTCACCACGCCGAGCGTCGGCTCGAGCACGGTGACGTTTGTGATGACGAGATCAAGGCAGCCGGCTTCCTGCGTCAGCTGGTTCTCGGAGCCCATGCCGTCGCGCAGCGTCTTGCCGCCGCCATACTGCAGTTCGTCGCCATAGGTATCGCGCAGATCCTTCTCGATCTGCACATACAAATTGGTGTTGCCGAGCCGGATCTTGTCCCCGACCGTGGGGCCGTACAGATCCGCATATTGCTGTCGAGATATCTGTGTCATGGCGACGTACCTCTAGAAACCGAAATGGAAAGGGCGAGGGATCACTTCGCGGATTTCGTCTTTTGTGCCCGCGACTTGAAGCCAAGCTCCTCAGCCTTGGCGACCGCCAGGTCCTTGTTCGGCGTGTAGCCGGGCGTCGGACCGCTTCCGGTCCAGCCGTCGACCAGACCATTGAAACCGAAGATGAAGCGCTTGCCGCCATACGGGACGAGGGTCACTTCCTTCTCGTCGCCTGGCTCGAAGCGCACGGCCGTGTTGGCCGGGATGTCGAGGCGCTGGCCGAAGGCAGCGGCGCGGTCGAATTCGAGGTAGCGGTTTACCTCGAAGAAATGGAAATGCGAGCCGATCTGGATCGGTCGGTCGCCGGTATTGCGCACCGTCAACGTCGTCCGCGGCCGGCCAACATTGATTTCGATTGCTTCGGGCGCCAGCACATAGCCGCCGGGCGGCGTCGGGGCCGAAGTCGCCGCCGGTTGGGCGGAGCCGGCGGGTTGCGCGGTCGTTTTCTTAGCCAAGGCAGCCTCCTGGATTTCCTCGCCAGCTGGGAGCGGACGGTTCAGACGATGGGACTATGCAAGCTGACGAGGCGGCTGCCGTCGGTGAACACCGCTTCGACCTGGATGAGCGGCAGCATGGCCGGCACATCGTCCATGACATCCGCGGCCGTCAGCACGTGGCGGGCGCCATCCATGACTTCTTCAACGGACTTGCCTTCGCGAGCGCCTTCAAGGACCCAGGCGCACAGCACTGCGACTGTCTCGGGATGGTTGAGCTTCAGTCCCTTGGCTTTGCGCTTGAGCGCGACATCCGCCATCATGTGGATGATAAGCTTATCGAACTCCCGCGGCGTCAAATGCATCGTCGTCTCCGAACTTGTTGCAGCTAATCTACGCTGGCCGACATCGATCTATGCTTAGGCGTCGTGTGCTTCAGCTCTGTGACGGTCGATGGTAGCCGGGTAGTGCCATCCTGAATACGTCAAAGAGCTGTGTGTCTAGATATCGAATTCAAGGGCGCCTCGGCTGGTCCTTGCCACTTGCCGTGACGATCACCGGTACAACCTGTTGCCAGGCCGAACCGTGCGCGACACGACGAAAGCGAGCGATTTCCATGCAGTCCCCCCAGCATCAACCGAACCAAAGCTATACGATGACAGATCTCGTCACAAGTTCTGCCTATACTATTCCCCATAACGTCGGCTGAACGTTGCACCAACAGCTCGACCGATCAGTTGCCAACCGGTGGTTGCCATGATACGTTACCCAATGGTTCAAATTTTGTAATAAATGATTCATTGCTAACGCGTTCATGATCTTATTTCCCGGGAATGCGTGTATTGCTTTTGCTGGAACTGACATCGACGGCGGTTGCTGAGATATGTAACGCAGCCGACAAGCAAGAGTTGCAGATTGCGATTTATTCCGCCGTCTGCTCGCTCGGTTTTGACAGCTTCAACCTAGCTTGCGAGAAGAGCGCCAAGCGCGACTTCATGACGGACCCGACCCTGACCAACTGGTCATATGATGATCTCGTCGCCTATGAGCGTGACGGATGGTCGGATAGAGACCCCTTGCTCGATTTTGCTGCGACCGGTACGGGCCCGCTCCTGTGGCAAAGGAGCCGCTGGAACAATCGTCGCCAGCGGGACTATTACGAGTATATCGAGCATGCGGGCATTTTCGGCGGCCTGACAATTCCACTGCCTAGCCGTTCGGAAAAGCTGGGGGCGCTGACGCTCCTGTCGTTTGCAGATCGCCAGCCCGACAGGGACGTGCTGCATGCCGCGTCAATCATTGGCATGGTCGGCAAGTCACGTGCAGCCGCCATCGGATTGCAGACTGGAGAGGCCCCTGGGGGCAGCGCCAAGTTCCTATCGCTTTCATCGCTGCAGCGCGAAGTCCTCAAATGGATTGCGAACGGGAAATCGAATGCCGACATCGCCCTGATCGTTGGACAATCCAAGCGTTCTATCGACTACCACGTGATCGAAATTCTGAAGAAGCTCGAGGTCGGGTCCCGGGCCCAGGCCGCCGCGATGTACGCGTCGCTCTAGGCGTGCGGCGGATGTGCGCGATCCCATGAAATCGGCTCCTTTCGGGCGCTGCCATCGGATCGCCCCCCGGGCGGGAGTTGTGGGTGTATATCCACCTTCATTCGCGCGCACGAATCGCATGCTATGCGGCGCATGGCCGTCGGGCCCTGAAACATTGCGCCTCCTGTCGGCGCGCAACTGTCGAGAATGAATCCCATGTGGAATTGGCTGGTCGACACCTTGCGGGCTCACCCCGCCATCGCGGTCTTTCTCTGTCTCTCCATCGGTTCTTATCTCGGCAAATTGTCGTTCAAGGGCGTCGGGCTCGGCGCGGTGACCGGCACGCTGCTCGCCGCGCTGGTCGTCGGCCAGCTCGACATCAGCATTTCCAACGAAGTGCGGTCGATCTTCTTCCTGCTGTTCCTGTTCGCGATCGGCTACAGCGTCGGGCCGCAATTCGTGCAGGGCATCGCCAAGAACGGCGTGCCGCAGGCGCTTTTCGCGCTGGTCGTCAGCATTCTCTGCCTGGCCACCGCATGGATCGCCGGGCGCATCGCCGGCTATGACGTCGGTTCGACGGCGGGCCTGTTCGCCGGGGCATCGACGATTTCCTCGGCGCTGGCGCTTTCCGTCGACGCGATCGAGCAGCTGGGCCTGCCGGCGGCCGAAGCGAAGACGCTGGTCGACGCGGTGCCGACGGCCTTCGCCATGACCTACATCTTCGGCACCATCGGTGCGACGATGATTATCTCCGTTGTCGGTCCCAAGCTGCTGGGAATCGACCTCGTCGCCGCTTGCCGGGCCTATGAAATGAAGATGGGCGGCCATGGCGGTTCGGGCGACGGCCCGCGCGCCTGGCATCAGCATATCGCGCGCGCCTATCGCGTCGGTCCGGGCTCGGACTGGGTCGGCCAGAGCGCCGCCGCCGCCGAGGCCGCGCAGGGTTCGTCGCAATTGTTCATCGAGCGGGTCCGGCGCGATGGCGCGATCGTCGAGGCGACGGCCGATCTGGTGCTGCAGGCGGGCGACGTGGTCGGCGTCGCCGGCAATCGGGGCACCCTGATGCGGCTGGCAGGATCCGGGCTGAAGGAGGTCGAGGACGCCGAGTTGCTGAACGTGCGGGTCGAGGGCACCGAAGTCCTGATCACCAACCGCAAGATCGACGGCAGGACGCTGCAGGAACTCGCCGAGTTACCCAGCACGCGCGGCATCTTCCTGCGCCGCATTCGCCGGGGAGCCACCGGCGTCGATATCCCGATCCTGCCGGCCACGACTCTGCACCGGGGCGATGTCGTCACCATTCTTGGTCGGCCGCAGGATATCTCGACAGCGCTATCCGCCTTCGGGCGCGCGGACCGCTCCCCCGAGGAGACGGATCTGGCGCTTGTCAGCGCGGCGATCGTCATCGGCGCCTTATTCGGAACCGTGCTGCTGCGGGTAGGCTCGGTGCCGATCACGCTGTCCTCGTCGGGAGGCGTCCTGCTCGCCGGCATCGCGCTCGGCTGGCTGCGTTCGGTCCACCCGACCTTCGGTCGCATTCCGCCGGCGGCCAACTGGCTGATGAATGCGCTCGGGCTCAACATGTTCATCGCCGTAGTCGGGTTGTCCTCCGGCCCGAGCTTCCTTGCCGGCGTGCAGGAACTGGGCTTCGGCCTGTTCTTCTGGGGCATGGTGGTGACGAGCGTGCCGCTCATCCTCGCCCTCTATATCGGCCGGTACGTCTTCCGCTTCGACGATGCGATCCTGCTCGGCTGCTGCGCCGGCGCTCGCGCCTCGACGGCGTCGCTCGGCATGCTGACGGCGCGCGCCAAGAGCCAGACGCCGGCCCTTGGTTTCACTGTCAGCTGCGCGGTGGCCAACACCCTGCTGACCATCGGCGGCATCCTGATCGTCCTACTGGCGCGTTAGCGGTAGGAGAGCGTCTCGCCCGCCCGGGGCGACGTCATGGCGCCCAGCACGAAGGCCAGGTTGGCGGCGGCGACCAGCGAGGCGGCATGCGCGTCGGCTCGCGCCTGGCGAGCGTCAAGCAGGCCGCTATCGGCGACCGTCGCGGCGGTCACCGTCCCCAAGCCGTTGCGATAGGCGTCGAGCGCCGCGTCATAGGTGATCGCGGCGGCATCGGTCAGCTTGCTGGCGGCGCGATAGGAGGCGAGCGCCGAACGCAGCGTGTTGGACGCCACCACCATTTCGCGGACGGCTTCTTCCTGGGTCTTGGCGAAGGTGGCCCGCGCCACGGCGGCGCGCGATTCGGCCGCCTTCAGATTGGCGGCTCGCAGGCCGCCGTCATAAATCGGCATGGTCGCGCCGACGAGCACGCCGGCCCCGGAGCCCTGCTGGCCGATCGTCGGCAAGCCGGCCGTGTTGAAGCCGCTCGTGCCCTGGCCAGCGACGCCCGAGAGGAACACCTTCGGAAGGAAGTCGGCGTTCGCGACGTTGATCCCGGCTTCTCCGGCCTTCATGTTGGCATAGCTCGCCAGCACGTCCGGGCGTCGCGCGAGCGCCTGCTGGATCATCTCGTCGGTCGAGACATCGGCCGGTGCGGGCAGCCGGCGGCGGCCGGAATTGGCGACCTTGATGTTCAGCGTCGGCGACACGCTCATCGCCGCGAGCAGCGCCTGATAGGCATCGCGCTCCTGGCCTTGGGCGACGACCTGGCGCAGTTCGGACTGCGCCGCCTGCTGGCGCGCCTGCGCCACCTCGACCGTCGTGCCGATGCCCTTCTTCTCGCGGGCGACGGCGGCCTCGAGAATGGCGCGGCTGTTCCGCAGCGATTGGCCCGCCACTTCGGTGCGCGTCTGGGCCGCACCGTACTGATAGTAGGTGCGGGTGACGTTGAAGATCAGCAGCTGGTGCGCGCCGTTGAAGTTCACGTTCGCCGCTGTCAGCACATGTTTGGCGACGTCGGCGGCGGCCTTGCGCTGGCCGAAGTCGAATACCAGCCACTGCAGCGCGACCGCCGTGGTCGCCCCGCTGACATTGGTTTCAATGTCCTTGCGAACACCGAGCACGTCGACCGGGGTCGTGATCTGCTGGCTGCCGCCGATGACATTGGCGGAGATCGTCGGCAGGAAGGTCGATTCCGCGATGCCGACCGCGAGCGCCGCCTGTCGGGCCTGCTCCCAGGCGACGCGCGTCGTCGGGTTGTTGCGGGCCGCGAGGTCGATCAGTTCGGGCAGCTGATACGCCTTGCCGGCGCGCACTTCGGGCGCCGGGGGCAGGACGGTGAGCTCGGGATTGCCGCGAACGGCGAAGTCCCGCTGCTGGGGGCCCTGCTGCGACGAGGCCGGATCCTGCGGCAGCAGGCTGACCGTCGTCTTGCGACCCTGTTGCCAGGGTTCGTTCGGCGATTCCGGAGCGAGCTGTTCGGCATATTGCGCGCAGCCGGTCAGAAGGGCGAGCAGGCTTGCGGTGACGGCGAAGCCGAAGCTCGCGCGGACGCGTCGACGCGGGTGGAAGGGGCTCGCCATCATGCCTCAACTTACCAATGCATGCTCGATTCGGGATATGCGTTCCGCAGCCGTATCATGCCGGGCCGAAGACGCGTCCAGAGTTTCTGGGGGAACGGACGGGTCCGGCTGCGTCCCGGTGGCGACGACCTTGGAGAGCCGCGCCAGCCGCGCCGCCTCGTCCGGATCGCCGGCGCTAGCCAGAAGGAGGTTGGCCGGGAGTTGCTCCGCCTCCGAAATCACGGCTTCGAACCGTCGTATCTCGTCCGCGCTCGGTCGGAGTGACGATGGTTCGAAATGGGCCATGGCGAGCTGATCGGCGGCTTGGCGCAGATCGACGGTCGCCGCCGCCGCTTCGTTGACGAGGGCGCGGCGGTCGTCGCGCGGCAGTGCGGCGAGGCGCGACAGGCCGGCCAGCGCATTGGAGAGCTCGGCGCGCACGGCGACGACGACGCCGACCGGCCAGATCCGCGTGAAGATCAGATAGACCAGCAGGTTGCCGAGCAGGATGCCGACAATGCGGTCGCGCGCCGAATCCATGTCCAGGCTGGGCTCGAAGCCCTGCAGGACCGTGAGCAGGAAGGCGAGACCGATCTGCACGCCGCCATAGGAGATTCGCTCGCTGCCCGACGAAACCCAGGCGGCCGGCAGCATGGCCAGGAACACGAGGACCATGAGGCCGCCGACGCTGGTGAGGCTCGGGATGACAAAAAGGATGGCCCCGAGGCCCATGGCCGCGCCGATCAGGCAGCCGACGATCCGCAGCGTCAGCTTGTGCACGGTTTCACCGGTGGTGCCGAGCGAGGCGACGAAGCAGGTGATCATCGCCGTATGGATGCCCTGCCAGTCAATGCCGGCATAGACGACATAGGCGATCATCGCCGCGAGCGTGGTCTTCAGGGCGAAGCGCTGATGCGCCGGGTTCGACAGCGCATCCGCCGCGAAGAACGGTTCCTGCGCCATGGCGGGCCAGGCCGGGTCGGGATCGGCCATCGCACCGAGCTCCGCCCAGGCTTCGCGCAGGGCGGGATCGCTAGATGACGTCGGTTCCTGTGGCGCGGGAATGGCGGCCTCTGCGGCGAGCGCCTCGGCAACCAGCCGGCAATACGCGGCGAGGCGGTTTCGCTCGTCGGCGGTCACGGTGGCGGGCAGGGCGGATACGGCGAGCATCAGCGCGTAACTCTGCTCGATCGCCTGCGCCAGCATGTTCGAGACGCGCTTCGGCACATAGTGCAGGATACGCGTCAGCAAGGCGCGCTGGTCGTGCTCGGCATTGCCCTCGCGCAACAATTCTCGCAGCCTCTCGAGGCTCGCCGCGTCGTTCCGGACCAGATGCTCTGCCGCGGCCTCGACCCGTTCGCGCACCGTCGTGCGCAGCAGGGTCGACGGCTTCCAGCCGAGGACCAGGTTGAAACACAGCATCAGCGCCATCGGCATGGTCACCATCTGCCAGGCATAGAGCAGGCCCCGCGTCACCACTTCGCCGAGCGGCGCGGCGCTGACTAGCGTCAGCGCGAAGGTGATGACCAGCGCCATGTCGGAACCGAGCGGGCCAAGCTTGCTGACGGACCCGAGATAGACGAAGGCAAAGGAGGCGAGGGCCATCACGGCCAGCCGGAGGAACGGGACCTCGATGGTCCACCGGGTCAGCAGGAAGACGAGCGCGACGAAGACCGTGACGAGGATGGTGGCGCCGATGGCCAGCACGATGTTGGTCGAGGCGTCCTGCTTCATCAGATAGATGATCAGGTAGCAGCCGATCGCCGGTTCCGGGATCTTGTAGATCATCGCAACGGCGGCAACCAGAGCGCAGAGCAGGGCGACCCGCCATGTCATGCCGAACCGGCCCTCGAAAGGCCGGAGATCGGCGATGACCTGGTGGATTCGGAGCGACATCGGAGTCAGCAGCGCTCGGCGCTATGGATGGTGGCGAGCGCCGAGGCGCCGACGCGCATCAGATCCGGCGGCGGGTTGTCCAGCAGGATGCGGACGGGGAATCGTTGCGCGATCCGCACCCAGTTCAGCGTCTTCGGAACATAGGGCAGGTTGCGCGGGATCATCAGGATTTCCTCCGAGCTGACACCCCAGCCGATGCCGGTGACGCGGCCGCGAAGCGGGATAGAGCGATTGGCCATCACATAGCCGGTGGCGCAGGCGCCGACTTCGATCTGACTGAGCTCCGTCTCGCGGAAGGCGGCGGTGACGAACCAATTCTCGGTATCGATCAGGGTGAACACCGACTGGCCGGTGATGACGAACTGGCCGGTGGCGACGGTCAGACCAGCCACCAGCCCGTCATGCGGCGAGCGAACCTCTGTATCGGCGAGGTTCCGTTCGGCCAGCGCCAGGGCGGCGCGGCGCGCCGAGACCAGCGCTTCGGCGCCGTCCAGCGTGCTGACCAGGGCGTCGGCCGCCTCGCGCTGCGCCAGCGCCTGGTTCAGGCTGATCGTCGCGTCGCGCTTGGCGGTCGCCGCGTCGTCGACCTGCTGGGCGGTGACATAGCCCTTGGGACGAAGCGCGGTCAGGCGCTCCAGCGTCTGCGTGGCGAGGTCGAGGTTGACGCGTGCGCGCGAGATCTGCTCGCTGGCGATCGCGGCGTTGGACGTCTCGGCGCGGATCGTCCGCTGCTGGGTCGAGAGCGCCGCCTCGGCGATCTGCAGGTCGGCCTTCGTCTGCTCGACGGCGAGGCGATAGGGAACCGGGTCGATGGCGAACAGCAGATCGCCGCGCTTCACCCGGTCATTGTCCTTGACCGCGATCTGGATGATGCGGCCGGGCACGGTCGAGGAGATGTTGACCAAATCGGCCTGGATGACCGCGTCTTCCGACATCGGATTCAGCTCGCTATGACGCAGATAGGTCCAGCCCAGCACGGCTGCTCCCGCGACGATCCCGAGACCCACGACGGCTCCGAGCGCCTTGCCGAGCTTGCCTGGCGTTGCCATGAATCAGTTTCCGAAGAAGAGGAGGGAGGTGGCGAAGGCGATGCCCGCCGCGAGGCAGACATAGACGAACAACCGCAGCGGCAGCCGATCGTCGAGCCCGATGAAAACGAAGACGACGCGCACCAGCACGGCGCCGAGGATCCCGACGACGGCGCAAGCGAGCCAGGCCGGAAAATAGGACCCGAACAGGGGGATGGACGGAGCCTGCGCCTGCATACAGCCGCCCAATGCGATCGCGGCGAACGGCGCCAAGCGAGCGCAGGACACAAGTCTCATGAGACGCCAACCCCCAAATTCCGAGCGCGGCGGCCCGTCTTCATTCCGCTGACAGACTACCAGTTTTGACCGGGCGGGTGCAACCGAGGGTGTTGCATGGCACAGGGGAAAGCCGCCCCGGACGGCCGTGCCGTCCCGGAAAGTTGCCTGGCCGTGTCAGAGTTTGTCGTCGTATCGGGCCGATGCCGCCGCCAGCGCCGAAAAATCGTCGGAGCAAATGAAGGAGCGCAACGCGTTGAACTTCGCCTTGTCCCAGCCGTAGATGCCGAGCGCGAGCAGGCTGTCGACGGTCTCGGCCGGAAAGCGCTGGCGGATCGGCGTGGCGGGGTTGCCGGCGACGATCGTGTAGGGGGCGACGTCCTTGGTCACGATGGCGCCCGACGCGATGACGGCACCCTCGCCAACCGTGATGCCGGGCATCAGCATGGCGCGCATACCGATCCAGGCGCCGTCGGCGATGGTGGTGTCGCCCTTGCCCTTGTAGGCGTCCAGGATGACTTCGGCGAAGGGGTAGAGGCTGAACCAGTCCGTTCGATGGGTGTGGTTGCCGCCCATCAGGATGACCGCCTCGGCGCCGATGCAGACATAGTCGCCGATATGGAGCTGATCGATGGTCCAGAGCGGGTCCCAGCTCTTGGCGCTGTACTCATCGCCGTAGAGATAGCGCACCACGCTCTCCTCGAAGGAGCCCGTCCAGGCGTTGCTGTAGTAGCTGTTCGTGCCCCGGATATGGATGTTGGGGTTGGAAACGGTTTCGTGCAGTCGCTCGACGATCGACCAGTGCTTGGTAGACGGTTTGGGCTCGTTCATGATCTTGGCTTCGTTCTCGGGGGGCGGCCGCGCGCGATCTGGGGGCTCGCCGATCATGGCGAGCTGGATAGCAACCTCGCCCGCACGTCGCAATGCGTGGGCGCCGGCTTGTCAGTCTGCGGGCGTCCGCTTCCGTGCTTTCCGAGCTTGTTCCCGAACCGAAGCCGTCGCTATCATCTGGCAGCGCAACGAAGCGGTGCGCCATCCATGCCGCGGAGGGAAGAGGCCGGGGCATGGCTTCAAGCGGGACCGGGAGGAAGGGTCGATATGCGTCTGCTCATTCTGGGCACGGGAGGCATGGCGAACCAACATGCCAAAAATTTCTCCGCCATCGAGGGCGTCAGCGTCGTTGGCGGCGTCGACGTCGTGCCGGAGCGCCTGGCCGGCTTCTGCGCCGAGCATGGGATCGTCCGGCAGTTCGCCACCCTCGATGAGGCACTGGCATGGGGCGAGTTCGACGCGGTGGCGAACGTAACACCCGACCGCATCCATCATCCGACCACGATGCAGGCGATCGCCGCCGGCAAGCATGTCTTCTGCGAGAAGCCGCTGGCGACCGACGCGGCAAAGGCGATGGAGATGACCGAGGCGATGGAAGCCTCCGGCAAGGTCGGCATGGTCAACTTCACCTACCGCAATTCGCCCGCCCTGCAGAAGGGTCGCGAGATCGTGCTGTCGGGCGAGCTCGGGCCGGTCCGCCATGTCGAGGCGTCCTATCTACAGAGCTGGCTCGTCGCCAAAGCCTGGGGCGACTGGCAGACCGACAGCAAATGGCTCTGGCGGCTTTCGAGAAAACACGGCTCGAACGGCACGCTCGGCGACATCGGCATTCACATCGTCGATTTCGCTTCCTATGGCAGCGGTCTCGACATCGCGCATGTGTTCGGCCGGCTGAAGACCTTCGACAAGGGGCCGGGAAACCGCATCGGCGAATATGATCTCGACGCCAATGACAGCTTCACCATGAACGTCGATTTTTCAACCGGCGCGCTCGGCGTCATCCATGCGACGCGGATGGGAGCCGGCCATCTCGACGAGCTGCATCTGCGGATCTTCTGCCAGAAGGGCGCGCTGGAGATCAATTACAACACCGGCGTCTCGACGCTGCGCGTCTGCCGGGGCGACGACCTCGATACGGCCACCTGGCGCGAGGTGCCGCTTGAGCCGGTCGAGACCAATTATCAGCGCTTCGTCGCCGCCGTCCGGGCCGGCAAGGCGCAGGAGCCGACCTTCCGCCGCGCCGCCGCGATCCAGAAGGTGCTGGACCTGGCGCAGCTGTCCAATGGAAGCCGGCGGGACGAAGCCGTGTCATGATGGCAGAGGGCGCGGCAGGGCCTGCGCGCCCTGCCTCGCCGCTTGCTCAGACCCGGAACACCCAGAGCCGCGCGGTCAGGTAGTTCCAGGCGAAGACGACCGGGACGCTCAGGACCTTGGCCACCGCAGGCGGCAGCAGGGTGGCGAGGGCGGCGACCAGAACGGTCGAGATCAGCAGGCCGGTCAGCGTCGAGGCGCCGAATTTCAGCGCCTGGACCGGATTATGGCCGACTCCGAACGTCCAGGATCGGTTGAGTGCGTAGCTGACGACGATGCCGCAGGAATAGGAAACCAGATTGGCCGGCGCCGGCGGCGCTCCTGCCGCGACCAGCGCGGTGAAGAGGCTGATGTCGAGCAGCGTGGTGATCGCGCCCACTGCCGCGAAGCGCAGCAGCGTATCGAAGCGCCGCGCGGGTGGGCCGAGCGGGCCGGAAGGCGACAGCATCAACCCGCCTCCAGATCCGGGATCGTCAGCTTGTAGACGCGCCGGTTGTCGGCGTTCACCGTCTCTTCGACGATCGGCTTCGGCCGGTGCTTCGCCTGCATGAAGATGCGGCCGACATATTCGCCGACGATACCGAGGAAGACGGCGTTGAGCGTGATCGAGAGCAGCAGCAGCATGGTCGTCGTGGCGAAGCCGGCCGGCCAGTCCTGGCCGAACAGCAGCTTGCCGACCAGATAGCCGAACAGCAGCAGCAGCGTCACCGTGCCGACGACCAGGCTCGCTATCGAGGCGAGCCGCAACGGGGCGAGCGAATGGTTGAGAATGCCGTCGACCGCGAGCGCCAGCATGGCGCGGAACGGGAATTTGCTGCCGCCGGTGACGCGGGCCTGCCGGTCATATTCGAAACCGACCTGCGAAAAACCCATGGCGCTGATCAGGCCGCGCAGATAGGGCGAGGTATCGTCGACCTGCCGGAGCTCGTTCAGGATGCGGCGATCGACGAGGCGGAACTCACCGGCGTTGACGGGCAGGTCATCTTCGCTCAACGCATTGATGAAACGATAGAAACCGCGCCGGATCTGGATGGTGAACCAGCCGTCCTGCAACGAACGGCGGATGCCGTAGACGACCTGGTGGCCCTCGCGCCAGCGGGCCAGCATGGCGGGAATATGGTGCGGCGGGTCTTGTAGGTCGCAGTCGATCTGCACCGAACAGTCACCGTTCGCAGCCTTGTAAGCGGTGAGCAGCGAGAGCTGGTAGCCGACGTTGCGGCTGAAGCGGATGACGCGCACGCGGGGATCCCTGGCGGCGATCTCCTTCAGAAGCTCGAAGGTCCGGTCGGTCGAGTGGTTGTCGGTGAAGATGATCTCATAGTCGTATTCCGGCAGGCCGACGAAGGTATCGGCAATCGCCTCATAGGCGCGCCGCACGTTTCCTTCCTCGTTGAAGGCAGGCACCAGAACAGAGACGAGCGGTTTGGCATTTCCCATCACGGCACCTCGGCAGCAAAGGCCATCGCTGCGCGGTCGGTGCGCCGGTCGGCCTCGACGGAGGAGGCGCGATACCACGTCACGGTGCGTGCGATGCCCTCGGAGAGCGGAATGCGCGCCTGCCATCCGAGCCATTGGCGCGCCAAGTCGGTCGACCCACGGAGATCGGGGGCTCCGGATGTGGCATGGCCGTCACCATACGAAATGGAGGCCGGATCGGCCCCGGTATGCGCGATCACCAGCTCGGCCATCTGGCGCATGGTCGGTGCGAGGCCGCTGGCGACGTTGACGATCGCCGCCTTCGGCAGGGAGGCTGTGCCCAGGCGCATCAGGGCCTCGATGACATCGTCGACATGAACCAGATCGCGCCTATCCGTCGGGTGGCGCACGAGGGTTTGCTCGCCGGCGAGGCAGCGCTGGATCAGGAGCGGCAGCAGATAGTCGGTAGACTGGGCCGGCCCATAGGTGAGCGCCAGTCGGGCGGTGGCGACGGGGAAGGGCAGGCGCGGCTGGAGCGCGGCGCAGATCTGGGTGGCGGCGACGAGCCCGGCACCATAGGCGGTAAACGGCGCCTCGCGAACATCCTCGCGATAGGGGGAGGGAGCCGCGCCATATTCGGCGAGTGATCCGGCGCGGACAAGTCTGCTTGCCGGGCGGGGGGCGGCGGCGGCGGCGGCGAGCAGACCGATCAGCCCCAGCAGATCCTCGCGAGCAACGTCCCGCACATCGTCGAGGCTCCGATCTTCCCGCCGGCGCGGCCGCGCGGCGAGATGGAAGATCAGCTCGGGCTGTACCTCTCCCAAGCAGTGCTTGAGTTCGTCCTCGTCCCTGAGATCAAAGCCGTGGCGGGTGACGCGGCCGTCGAAGGGCCGCAGCCTTTGGGTGTCGGACCCAGGCCGAATGATCGCATGCACGGAATGACCGGCGGCCAGGCAGGCGGCGACCAGATGGGAGCCGATAAAGCCTGCGCCGCCTGTTACAAGGACCCGCGACATCTCCGCCGCCTCCGATCGTCGGTCGACCCGGATCAGTTCACCAGCACAGGACGCGGCAAGGGCACCAGAAACCGGCCGCCACGGGCCGAAAACGCGCTCTGCTGCTGGCGGATCTCGTCAAAGAAATTCCAGGCCAGGACCAGCAGAACATCGGGCCTCTGTTCCTCCAGCGCGTCGAGCGAGCGGATGGGGATCTTCATCCCTGGCGAATAGAGCCCCTGCTTCAGGGTGTTGCGATCGACGAGATAGTCGAGGGTTTCGGGGCCGATCTTGAAATAGTTGAGCAAGGTGTTGCCCTTGGCCGGGGCGCCATAGCCGGCGATGTTGAGACCCGCTTGCTTGAGTTCGGCCAGCATGGCGATCAACTCGCCTCGTACCTGTTCGATCCGGGCGGCAAAGTCCTCGTAGGTCTCGACCGCCAGCATGCCGGCATCGCGTTCCTCGGCCAGCATTTCCGCGACGATCGCCTTCGGCGTCGTTGCCGCTGCCGTCCGCTTCAGGAACACCCGCATCGATCCGCCATGCACGCCGAGACGGTGGACGTCGACGACTTCCAGATCGAAGAAGGCGCCGAGTTTGACCAGCGACAGCAGGCTGAATTCGGAGACATGCTCGTGATAGACGGTGTCGAACTCGTTGCCGGCGATGAGGTTCTTCGCCCATGGCACCTCGATCACGAAGACGCCGTCCTCGGCGAGCCAATGATCGACGCCGGCCATGAAGTCATGCAGGTCGCCGATATGGTTGAAGGTGTTGGTGGTCACGATCACCTTAGCCTTGCCGTATTTCTCGGCCAGCGCCGCGCCGGACGCGGCCGTGAAATAGCCGACGTCGACATCGACGCCGCGCGAACGGGCGATTTCGGCCAGATTGGCGGCCGGATCAACGCCGATGGTTCGGCAGCCGAGCTTGTTGCAGGCCGATAGGAGCAGCCCGTCATTGCAGCCGATGTCGACGACGAGGTCGGACCCAGCTTCCTTTTTCATGATTTCGGCAAGCTCGCCGAAATGCGTGTGCATCAGCGTCGCACCAGACGGGACGTAGAGATAGTGCTCGAAGAAGCCCTCTGGAACCTGGTCTTCCACCTCGATTAGCCCGCATTCCAGGCATACCTGCGTGTCGAGCGGGTAGACCGGTTGTTGCTTCAGCACGTCCTCCGAGCGGACGAAGCTGTTGGCGGGAGGGTGGTCGCCCATTGGCAGGAATACATGCGGTGAGGGCGCCAGGCAGGCACGGCAACGGGTCATGAGGGCCATCGTCAGTTTTCCATGATTGCCGCGGAAGGGCGATCCATGCGGATCCCCTCCCTGACGGGGGGCTTGGCTGCGAAACCTTTGGCGAAATCGCGGAACGTCTCGTGGATATGGCCGAGCTGCGCTTCCGTCAGGCCATGATGGCAGGCGAGCAGGATGCCGCCGCGCATCACATCGTCGGCGACCGGATACCCGCCGGGTGCTGCCTTGTGCGTGATGCCGGCCATGGCGGGCTGGCGCAGGATGTTACCGGTGAAGACTGGGCGGGTCTGGATGTCGCGACGCTCGAGGAAGATCTGCATGTCGCGCCGGGTGAACGGGGCGTCGGGGCGGATCGTCAGCGGGAAGGCAAGCCAGCCGGTCCGGGCGCCCGGCAGTTGCCGTGGCAGCCGGAACCATTCCTCATAGTCTTCGAAGAAGGCGCGCTGGGCGGCGAAATTCCGTTCGCGCGCCGCGATGTTCTGTTGCAGCCGGTCGAGCTGGACCAGCCCGAAGGCGGCGCCCATTTCCGACGGTTCGATGTTGAAGCCAAGCTCTTCGAAGACGAACTTGGCGTCATAGGCGAAGCCGTCCAGTTCGACGTTGAAGCGGTTTTCGATCGTCTCCGAGTCGATGAACAGCGAGGAGGTCCGGCCCCAGGAGCGCAGCAGCAGGGCGCGCCGCGCCAGCGTTTCGTCGCGGATGCAGACCATGCCGCCATTGCCGGCGGCGGTGATCACATGCGAGCCGTAGAAGCTGGTGGTGCTGATGTCGGAGCGGCTGCCGGTGCTGGTGCCGTTGAGGGTGGCGCCCAACGTGTCGGCGCTGTCCTCGATGACGATCAGCCCGTGCTTCTCGGCGATGGCATGGATGCGGTCCCAGTCGGGGAGGTTGCCGATCAGCGACGGGATCATCACCGCCCGCGTGTTTGGGGAGATCATGCGTTCGATCGCGTCGACGTCGATGTTGTAGGTGGCTTCGGCGGCGTCGACGAAGGCGGGTACCAGGCCTGCCCGGACGATCGGCGCGACAGTGGTGGCGAAGGTGAGGGCGGGGGTGATCACTTCCGAGCCCTTGGGCAGGTCCAGGATCTCGATCGCCAGATAGTTCGCCGACGATCCCGAATTGACCATGACGCCGTGCGGCTTGTCGAAGAGCGCGGCGACGCGCTCCTGCATGGCCCTCACCGAGGCTCCCATCTGGGTGGAGGAGCGCATGACCTTGACGACAGCGGCGATTTCATCCTCGCCATAGACGGACTGGCCGTAGTTCACGCGCATTTTGCGATCCTCATCTGCGTTGGTCGGCAATCGGACGTCAGGCGCCGCGCGCCCAGGCGGCGGCGTAGTCATCGATCTGATGCTGCGAGAAGGAGCGGATACGAGCGGGATCCTGCTGATACTTCTGGTACCAGGCGACCGTCATCGCGACGGCGTCGTCCAACCGGAGCAGCGGCTTCCAGTTCAGTTCGACTCCCGATTTCGTGCTGTCGAGGCGAAGGACGACGGATTCGGGCGGCTCGTTGTCGCGACGTTCGACGACATAGTGCGGCCGGCGCCCGCTCCATTTCGAGATCACCATGTCCGCCAGCGTGCCGACCTCGACGGTGGCGCCAGTGTCGGGGCCGAAGTTCCAGCCGCCGGCGTAGCGCGCGCCGGCTTCGAGCAGGCGAGCCGCGAGCAGCAGATAGCCCCGAACCGGCTCCAGCACATGCTGCC
This sequence comes from Kaistia granuli DSM 23481, assembly GCF_000380505.1. GTDB lineage: Bacteria > Pseudomonadota > Alphaproteobacteria > Rhizobiales > Kaistiaceae > Kaistia > Kaistia granuli. Next base: position 19,659 of record NZ_AQYH01000020.1, read on the forward strand.
AGGGCCGCACGCTCTTCGGGTTGCGCAGTCGCACCGGGACGCCGGTTTCGACCGAGCGCACCAGGTCCGGGATCAGCCGGTCTGCGCCCCAGTCGCCGCCGCCGATGACGTTGCCGGCGCGGACCGTGCTGAGCTGTGGGCCGGCCGGATCGTTGAAGAAGGAGGACCGGAACGCCGCCGCGACCAGTTCGGCGCACCCCTTCGAGGAACTGTAGGGGTCGCGGCCGCCCATCGGATCGTTTTCCCGATAGCCCCAGACCCATTCGCGGTTCTCATAGCACTTGTCGCTGGTCACCACGACGACGCCGCGCAGCGACGGTATGCGCCGGGCGGCATCGAGGACGACGGCCGTGCCGACAACATTGGTCAGGTAGGTATCGACCGGGGCCTCGAACGAGGCTCGCACGACGGCTTGCGCGGCCAGATGGATGACGAGATCGAAATCCTGTCCCTCGATGCTGCGGCCAAAGGCGCTTTCGGACCGGATATCGCCGATGCGGCCGTCGACCAGATCCTCCAGTCCTACCGCCTTGCAGAAAGACGGCGCGGTCGGAGGCAGCGCGACGCCGACGACGGTGGCGCCGAGACGCCGGAGCCAGAGCGACAGCCAGCCGCCCTTGAAGCCGGTGTGCCCGGTAACCAGGATCCGGCGCCCGCGCAGTATTTCGGACAGGTAGCCCTCGTCGACGATCGCGGCCATGGCCTAGATCCTCGCCTCGGGTTGCGGGCCGCTGGCGATCGGCGGAGCGACCGGCTTGGTGAAATGCAGCCAGGGTGGGTCGTCGCTCTCGCACAGACCTTCGAGATAGTCGCGATCGCGCACCGTATCCATCGGATGCCAGAAACCGGCATGCTTGTAGGCGAACAGTTCGCCATCCTGGGCGAGCTTGGTGAGTGGCGACATTTCCAGCGGTTCGGAAAGCGCGGGGATATAGTCGAGCACGCCCGGTTCGAAGACGAAGAAGCCGCCATTGATCCAGGTTTCGTGCTTGCGAACCTTCTCGGTGAACTCGACGACCTGGTCGCCCTCGATCTCCAGATTGCCGAAGCGCGCCGGCGGCTGCACGGCGGTGACGGTCGCCAGCCGGCCATGCGAGCGATGGAACTTGAGCAGGGCGTCGAGGTCGATGTTTCCGACGCCGTCCGAATAGGTGACCATGAAGGTGTCGCTGTCGAGCCAGTCGCGCAACCGCAACAGGCGCCCCCCCGTCATGGTGGCGAGGCCGGTGTCGACGACGGAGACGTTCCAGTCGAGCGGCCTGGTGGGGCGTAGAACCATCGATCCATTTCCAAGCGCGACCGTGAAATCAGCGGTCGACAAGTGGAAATTGTGAAAGAAGTTCTTGATCATCATGCACTTGTAGCCACCGGCTACTACGAAGTCGCGATAGCCCCAGTGGCTGTAGATATCCATGACATGCAGGATGATCGGGCGCCCGCCGACCTCTACCATCGGCTTTGGGACGCGGGTGGTTTCTTCGGCTAGGCGAGAGCCGAGACCTCCGGCCAGAAGAACAACTTTCATGACGGGCCTCCAGCGAGCCAGCCTTGGGGTCAGGTCTGGTCATCGTGTTCATGCGGGCGAGCGCGCCCGAAAAGGGCGCGCTCCCGCGAAATGCCTCGATCTGCTGCGTTCAGGGTCAGTCTTGATAACAGTGTCGCGAGGACAGCGTGTTGGGCATGCAAGCAGTCAACTTATTTGATAATCTGAAGGGAAATATCCAGACTGCTTTGCCGAAATTGGCTCGTTCTTATAGATTACAAGTAGTATCTTCATCTACTATATTGATGGTGATGCTATCTTGACTTGGGTAAACCCGCAAGGCTGCAGCATGTCAGGATAATCCCTCGTTCCGGTGTCGGGATTCCGGCTGTATGGGTCACTGATAAAATTCTGGATACTCGTGAATTCAGGAAGTCTCCAGTCGGGGCGTGGGTGGCTGGATCGCTGGCCTGGGCAGAACCGGTCCCTCGGTGCGATTTACCGGCCCTGCCGAACGGTCTCCTTCCATTCGGAGCTTCGAGATGGCCTACCTTGAAAGAGCCCCCGCCCTGAGAATGGCCCGGCACCCGACTCGATTGGGGCCGTTGCTGGCCAGCCTGGGCGTCGCGATCCTGTCGGGGCTGATCTTCGCCGCGCTGGCCTTCCGCATCCTGAACTACGACCTGCGCAAGGACGAGCAGCTCTATGTTCCGCCAATCCGTCTGCTCGAAACGCAGGAGATGTACCGCGACTTCTTCTATAATCACACGCCGGGTTCGGCCTGGCTGTTCTATGGCCTCGGCAAGCTGACCGGATCGGATCATCTGCTGTTGACCGGGCGTCTCGGTGTACTGCTCGGATGGGTCGCTCTGATCGTCGTGATCGGCGGCATCAGCTATGCGCTGACCCAGTCGCGCCTGGCGAGCTGGTGCATCGTTCTTCTCGGTGTGACCAACGAGCTCTTCCTGACGCAACCCGGCATGACGGCGACCAACAATCTGCTGCCGCTGCCGTTCTCCCTGCTCGGGCTCGGTCTGTTCATCCTCGGCGTCCGGGACGAGCGCCCGCGCCCGCTTCTTTATGCCGGGGCAGGGTTCTTCCTGTCGCTGGCCGTCTGTTTCAAGGTCAGTGCCGTCGCCTTCATTCCCCCGGTGGTGATCGCGGCCTTCCTGCTGCCGCGGGCGCTCGGGATCAAGGAGAGGGTGCTGCGTGTGGTGACGCCGCTCGCCATTGGTGGCATCGTCGGCGGCCTGCCGGTTCTCTACTATCTGGCCACCGACCGGCAGCGCTTCCTGGCGCATGTGCTCGGATATCACACCGGCCCGCATGTCCAGTATATGCGCATGCCCGGCATGGCCGATGACCGAGCCGCGATGTCGTTGGCCGGAAAGCTCGCACTCGCGCAGGAAATCTGGTTCTCCGCCGGTGTCGCCGTCGCGCTGGTGGCGTTGGTGACGCTGGTGATCACGGCGCTTCGCGATGCCCCGAACGTCGGCACGGTGACGCGTCGTCTGTCGTCGGGGCCGATATCGGTCGTGTTCGGCGCCCTGGTCTTCAGTGCCGTCCTGAGCTTCGTACCGACGCCGGGCTTTCCGCAGTATTTCGGACCGCCGCTGGTCTGCATTCCCCTGGCGCTCGCCGTCGTTTTCGCCAGCCTCGGTGCGGAGCAACGCCAGCAGGTCACGCCGATCCTGCTCGCAGCAACGGCGATCGCGCTGGTGATCGCCGCGCCGCGCTTCGGCCAGTATCTCGGCCGGGTGTCGCATCCGGGCCGCTGGACCGTGATGCGGGTTCACGACGCCGGCGTCGCGATCGCGGATCGGATGGCCGAGGCGGGCGCGCATGGCAAGGTGGCGACGCTGGCGCCGATCTATCCGCTCGAGGGCGGGCTGGAGGTCTATCCGGAACTTTCGACAGGGCCTTTCGCCTACCGGACGGGAGATATCACGCCGCCGGCGCTGGCCGCCCAATACAAGATGACGTCGCCGACGCACATCGGCGCCCTGCTGGCCAGCGAGCCGCCCGCGGCGCTGCTGCTCGGCTTCGCCCCCGGGCTCGAGGCGCCGATGCGCGCTTTTGCCGAAGCGAACGGCTACGCGCCGGCAAAGGATTTTGTCATCGAGGATCGCTACGGCGACGCGGTGCTCTATCTCAGGCCGGCGCAGTCTGGTTCACCGGCGACGCCATGACGGCATCGGCGATGACGCTGTCCCAGCGCGAGAGCACGGACGACATCGAATAGCGCTCGGCCGCCGCATGGGCGCCGGCTGCTGCCAGCCGATGCCGCAGATCGGGATCGGCGACGAGGCGCAGCATGGCATCGCTGAGCCGGCCGACATCGCCAGCCGTGACGAGAATGCCGAGATCCGGGCTGTTCAGGATCTCTGACGGGCCCCAGGGGCAATCGAAGGCAATGGTGGCGAGCCCCGCTGTCATCGCTTCGAGCAGTACATTCGGAAACCCCTCGAAGCGCGAGCTCAGCACGAAGATGTCGCCGGCGAGCACCCAGTCGCCTGGCGATTTGGTGACACCTGGCATGCGGACGCGATCGCCGACGCCGAGCTCCCGTGCCTGCTGCTCAAGGGCGGCGCGCTGCGGACCGTCGCCGAAGATCGTCAGCCGGCCGGACGGAACGTGCCGCACGAATCGTGCGAAGGCCTCGAGCAGGAGATCGAACCCCTTCTGTTGCTCCAGCCGGCCGACCGCCACCACCCGCGTGCCGTCGCCGGGCAGCGAGACGAGATCCTCCGGCTGGGCGACGGGATTGGGGATGATCGTGGTGCGCGATCGCAGGCCGGGCGGTAAAGCCTGGCAGGCATCCGAGGTCTGCATCACCATCCTGGCGGCCCGGCGCGCGGCGATCGGGCCGGCGAGCCGCCAGATCGGGCTCATCGCCTGTGATTGGAAATTGTTCCGTTCCGACATGATGACCGGGGCATCGAAGCCGACGGTCGCGATGCCGGCCATCACGTTGATCTTGGTCAGGAACGACACGACCAGATCGGGCTTCAGCTCGGCGAGACGGCGGCGGAGATCCAGGATCTGTCGCCCGGTGGCGGTGACGCGCGTCATGCCATGCCGCCGACCGCCCAGCGTGACGACGCGGATGTCGGGATCATAGGGGAAATAGGATTCCGGACTATCGGCGTTCACGGCGAGGATGCAGATCGAGTCCCCGCACCGCTGGCGATGGTGGGCCAGCAGGTTGACGATCTTTTCTGCACCGCCCGCGCCGAGACCGGAGAGGACGAACGCAATTCTCACGGGGATCTCCGCTGTATCGCAACCGGTTCCGGCAGTTGTCATTGCATCGGCGGAGTCCCGCCGCGGGGGCAGCCAATCGGATTCCCGCGCCCCGGTCGCATCGATCTCAGGTGACGTTCATCCAGCCATGTGTCACGGCAAAGTGAACGATCTGGGCTCGCGAATGCAGTTTCAGCTTTTCGGTGGCTCGCGCCTTGTAGGTTTCGATCGACTTGATGCTGATATTGGCGCGCGCCGCGATCTCCTTGTTGGAATAGCCGAGCGCGACCATCCGAAGGACATCCTGTTCGCGGGCGGTCAGCCCCAGGGCGCCGACGGATTTCGCGACCGCCACGTTCTGCTCGGCGGGCGCTGCTGTCATTTCGCTCGCCGTGGGGGGATCAAAGAACAGTCCGCCCAGCATCACCGAGCGGATCGCCAGCAGGAGGTTCTGGCCAGCGGAGCATTTCTGCACGAAGCCCTTGGCGCCGACCTGCAGAGCCTGCTGCACATAGCTGCGATCATGGTAGAGCGTCATGATCACGACATGGGCCGAGTAGCCGCGCTTGATGATCTGTTCCGTCAGGACGAGGCCGTTCATGTCCGGCAACGAGACATCCAGCACGGAAACGTCCGGAGCGGTCCGGCCAATCAGTTCCAGCGCGTCGGCGCCATTATTGGCCTCGCCGACACAAATGATGTCGGGTGAGGCTTCGATAAGGGCGCGGGCGCCCGCCACGACGACAGGGTGGTCGTCGACGATCACGGTCCGGATTGGCAATGTCATCGTGCTTCGCCTCCGGGGCGGCGCAAGATGGATGTCTTCAGCGGGATCGTGGCCAGCAGCCGGGTTCCGGCGCCTCGCCGGGGCCGAATGGAAAAGGTGCCGCCCAGTTCGGCAACGCGCTGACTCATGCCGACGACGCCGGAACGACGGCGTTTGGGATCGCTGTCCTCCAGGATTGCGGCGCCCGGACCGGAACCGTCATCCTCGATCTGCAGCATCAGATAGTCCGGCATGCGCCGCAGCCGGATGGAGACCGTCGACGCGGTGGCGGCGTGCTTGGCAATGTTGGTAAGGGCTTCCTGGATAATCCGGTACACAGTCTCGGCGGTCCGATCGTCGACGTCGGGGCGGTTCATGCCGCGATGCCGGAACCGGGTGGCAATGCCGATCTCGCCTTGCCACCGTTCGACCAGATCCGTGAGCGCGGTGACGAGATAGTAGCCCGGCGGAACCCCCACCCTTCCGCCGGCAGCGACCTGCTGAAGTTCTTCGCTGAAATGGGTCAGAGTCTTGCGCAGATCCACGAAATCCGACAGCAGTCGCGGATCCGTAACGGTCTTCTCGATCGCCGCCAGTCGGAACAGCATGGAAACGATGTATTGGCCGGAGACGTCATGAATATCGCGTGACAGGCGTTGGCGTTCTCTTGTGAGGATCGACCAGCTCGCCGGTCGGGAGTCCGTCGAGACGGGCATGTCGACAGCTGTATCGACGGCACCGACCTCTATGGATTTGAACGGACCGGGTTCGGAACTGGCGCGCGCAGTATTTCTCTTCTTCTTCAAGCGAAATTGCAGGACCTCTTCCGATGGCTCCGGTGCGACTTGGCGCAGGAGGTCGGGCTCTTCTTGAGAAGGGCCACCGCTCATTGAGAATTTATCTTGGCTCGATTCTTGATCAGTAAAGGATGAAATAACAGGCAATATTACTGAATCATCGCCAACTACAATATCTGGTGACAATGTCATCATGCTGTCCCCTTAGATGAATGCCTCATGCCGGAGAGGGGAAGTGCGCTAGGTGAAAACCCTCATCCCGAGGGCGCCGGGGAAACCCCATTCGCCCTTGTTGCCGTGCCCAAGACCCATGGCGATGTGTCGCTTGATGCGAGAGATAGCATGAATATTTTCAGGGTCAAAGTAGTGGCGTTTCAACCAAATGTGAGCAACCCTGACGTCCAAACACATCTGCCCCTTACCTGTCTGCCTAATATATTATAAATGGCCAATGTCATGTCTCGATCAAGTGCTTGTTTGTCTCCAATTTTCGGCGCTGATAATTGTCAATGTGAGTCAAATTGTATGGCAGCAGTGCTAAACATTTCATGTTTACGTATGGTTGTATCCAGTTGATTGGATGCCGTTTGGGGTGTGGCGTTTCATGTTGGTGATGCCCGCCGGGGTTGCGGGCCTCCGGCGGGCCTCATAAAGCGGGCTTTTCCGACATTCGGGCCTGTCCGGGCAGCCCTGCCTTGGGCGTCAAACGGAGCCACTTGGCGGCAAATACCCGAAGTGAAGGCGCGGAGGGTTGCTTTGTCAGGAGAGACGGTGGGCTTTGTCAGGCTTTTAATCCTCCCAGACTACGTGCCCGGCGGACTATGCTACTGCAAGCTCTCAGGTAGATATTTGTATCTATACTTGTATTGATAACGAGCTTGCTGGCAATCACCGCCAGTATGGATGATCCGCAAGGCCCCCGTTCCGTACCCTGCGAAGGACGAAAGATCCGTACGCTAATTAATTCAATATTTGATTGAAAATTGTAGCAAATTGGGGTCGGCGTCAATCTATTTCCGCTGGTGCTTGTTTGGGGCGTCAGCACAAATCAATGATTGGAGCGATCTGTAGTATGATAATGCACGTCATTACGAACTACACGGCCAAGGCCGGCGCGGAGGCGATGCTGTCGAGGCTGCTTCGCGTCTCGATGGAGCCGGCCCTCGTCGTTTCTCTCATCGACATCTCAGACAGCAACCGGTGGCTGGAGGGGGGCTCCATCCGCTATGTGCCGCTCCAGTTGCAGTCGGTGGCCGGCGCGGTGCCGGCCATCGTCCGGCTTTCGCAGTTGATTGCGAAGGAGCGTCCGCGGGTAGTTCTCTGCTGGATGTATCACGCGATGATCGCGGGCGTGCTGGCTGCCCGCCTTTCCGGCCACCGCGTGCCGGTGTTCTGGAACGTCCGCCAATCGCTGGACGATCCTTCGGCATTGTCCTGGAACACCCGGCAGGCGGTCCGCCTGGCCCGACGGCTCTCCCGGTTGCCGGACGGGATCATCTTCAATTCCGCCCGAGCGATGGAGCACCATCGCAACTTCGGCTTCCGAAACGACAACATGGAGGTGATTCCGAACGGGTTCGAACCGGTTGCTGTGCAGCCGGCGTGCCGGAAGCCGGAGGTGTTCGGCATTGCGGCTCGGCTGCATCGGCAGAAGGATCACGGGACGTTCTTCCGGGCAGCGGCGATGGTTCACCAGCGGCACCCGGCGACGCGGTTCCTGGCGGTCGGCGCCGGGCTTCGCGACGACAACGAGATGGTGCGCAGCATGATGGCCGAGTCCGGCCTGCCGGATTCCGCCATCATGCTGCGTGGCGAGGTGGCCGACATGGATGCATTCTACCGGAGCATTGACGTGTTGGTGCTGTCCTCCCGCACGGAAGGCTTTCCCAACGTCGTGGCCGAGGCGATGAGCTATGGCAGGCCGGTGGTCACCACCGACGTGGGGGAGGCCGCCGCCGTGGTTGGCGACACGGGCCTGGTCGTCCCGCCCGGCAACCCGAACGCCCTGGCAGAGGGCATGTGCCGCATGCTCGATATCGATTTTCCCGGCTATGTCGACCTTTCGACGGCCGCCCGGCGCCGGGTCGACGAGAACTACTCGCTGCCGCAGGTCGTGCGTCGCTACGACACTTTCATCGGACACGGCTGAGAGGCGCCGGATGATCGTGCCTGGAGCTCGCAGATCATGACTGTGACAGCGAAACGCTTCTTTTCGTCCCCCGGATCGCAGGCCGATCTCGCACTGGAGTGTGAGTTCTTCTCGAATCTGAAGATGCGCAACGGAACGTTCAAGCTCACCCGGCCGTCACGTTTCGCGACGCTCGAGGCGGAGTTCGGTCCGATCGTCCGCGATCGCGTGAAGAATGGACCTTGCGCGGTGCTCGATATCGGCGCGTCGACCGGTCTGACGACCGTCGAACTCGCCGACTTCCTGCGCGCGCAAGGCGCTGTTCCGCAAGTCGTCGGTACGGATCTGTTCATCGAAGCGCATCTGGTCGACCTGGCGCCCGGCATCCACGTGCTCTCCGATCCGGAGGGCTGGCCGCTGCAATACGGTGTCGCCGGGATCGGCATACGAGCCTGGGTGCGACGGCTCGACTTCATCACGCTGGCCGCCTTGCCGCTGTTGCTTGCCCGCTCGCTGTTGCAGCCGCGGCTGCGCCGGCGCATCGCCGCGGGGGCCTCGGAATCCGTCCGGATGGAAAGCCGGGCGCTCAGCGGACGGCCGATCCGCCTCTTGGAGAACGACATCTTCGTGCCGGAGACGGGCTTCGAGCAGCGTTTCGATTTCATTCGGGCGGCCAACATCCTCAATCTCGGCTATTTCGGGCCCGATCGCCTGCGCATCGCGATTGCCAACATCCGGGCCTATTGCCGTGGCCCGGGAGCCCTCTTGCTGGTCGTCAAGACCGCGGGACAGCGGCATGACGGAACCTTGTTCGAACTGGGGGAGGCGGGGATCTTCGAGGTTCTGGACCGTATCGGCAATGGATCCGAGATCGAGGACCTGGTTCTTGAGGCGGGGCCTGAGCCGCGTCGACGGGAGGCGTCATGAGCCTGACCCGGTCCCTCCGCCACCTGCAGCGCTTCAGCATAGTTGCTGCCGTGGTGCTGCTCGCCGTGACGCTGTTCTCAGCCAAGGGGCATCTGGCCGTCCTGATCCCGCGCTGGGTCACCCTGCTTGATACGCCACCGAGCCCGGACCCCGGCTCAGAGATCCCGATCTCACCGAAATTGTCGAACGGGCGGCAGCGGGCCTTTCCGACGGCGGAGGGATTTGGCGCTGCTGCCCAGGGCGGCCGCGGCGGGCGAGTAATTTTCGTGACGACAACGGCCGATCGTGGTGAGGGGTCGCTGCGGGCCTGTATCGGCGCCGAGGGCCCGCGCACCTGCATCTTCCGGACCGGTGGGACGATCACCCTCGACTATGGCTCGCTGGTGGTGCTCAATCCCTTCCTGACGATCGCCGGGGAAACGGCGCCTGGCGAGGGGATCGCCATCCGAAATGGTCCGAGGCAGATCCGGCCGTCGCTCGAAATCGTCGCCCACGACGTGATCGTCCGGCATTTGCGGCTTCGCCCGGGGCCGCATGCCATCAAGGCCTGCTGCTCCGGCGCGCTCGGCTTCTACGGCAAGGACGCCACCGACATCATCGTCGATCATGTCTCGGCCAGTTGGGGCTCCGACGAGACGATCGATTCCGAAGGGGCAACCAATGTCACCTTCCAGTGGGGCTTCGTCACCGAGCCGCTGCTCGATGGCGGGCCCGGCAAGCAAAACCGGGCGCGCAACATGCTGATGACGAAGGGCGGCAACATCTCCGTCCATCACAACCTCTTCGCGTTCGGCAAGTTTCGCAATCCGCAGTTCCAGCTGAGCGATCACGGTGGTACGGCCGATGTCGTCAACAATGTGCTCTATTCGCCGATCTGGGATTATGTGATCAGCTTCAGCGACCGCTGGACCAAGGTGCGCGCCAATGTGGTCGGCAACTACAAGATCAAGGGGAAGCGAGAGAAGGACGACCATCTCGTCCATGCCTTCCCCGAAGGCGGGAACGGCTTCTCGATTTTCGTCGCCGACAACATCGACGAGACCTACCGGCCCGACGACTCGTTCGCCGATGACCTTGTCATCGCGGAGAAGTGGCGGGACTCCCTGGTTGCGACGCCCTTCGACGTGGCCGACGTCCGCCCCAGTTCGCCGCGTCAGGCCTATGACGACGTCCTGGCCCGGGCCGGCGCGACGCGGCCGATGCGGGACGCCGTCGACCTGAGGATGGTCGAGGCGGTCCGCACGCGTTCGGGCGAGCTGCTGAAGTCCGATCCGGCAAAAGTTGGTGGCTGGCCGCTGCTCGCCGCGTCGGCGCCGCCGGTCGACAAGGACCAGGACGGCATGGCCGACGACTGGGAACTCGCGATGGGCCTCAGCCCCTCCGATCCGACCGACGGCCAACTGGACCGGGACGGCGACGGCTGGACCAATCTGGAGGAATATCTGCACGAGTTGGCGGGCGATGGCGTCGGCATGCAATCCGTGAGGGTCGGCAATGCCCCAGCGCATTGAAACCGCCTTGTTGGAACGCGGCCCGAATTGGGGGTCAGGACCGCCGCGTCCTCTTCTTGCGCCGCCAGTTCGGCCCGTCGTTCAGGAAGGCGACCGAGGGGCCGATGGACAGCAGGATCGGGACCGCCCAGAAGCGGCCATAGACATGCGGCACCGCATTGATCAATACCGCGAACAGACTGAGCGTCGCGAAACCGCAGACGAAGACCTCGCGACTGTCGCGATAACGCAGCGGGAAGGCGACGGCGATGAAGCCGCCGGTCAGCATGATCAGAAAGCCGATCAGCGAGAACAGGCCGCCTTCGTTCCAGATCAGCAGGTACAGATTGTGGACCGGCGTGTGCCAATGGCTGATCTCGCGATACTGGTCGGCGCCATAGCCGACCACCAGCGCATCGCCGGCGAAGTGCGTCGCCTCGTGGATCAACTGCATGCGGTCGTCGAAAGTGCCGGCCTCGCTCAGATTGCCGCTCTCGAGACCGGTCAGCACCCGCTTCTGGAACGCCGCCGGCAGATGATCGCGGACGACCGGCGTATTCAGGCCGGACCACATCAGCAGGACGGCCGTGATGCCGATGGCGGCGCGCTGAGGGGTGATGGTGGCGATGAAGAAGACGCCCATGCCGTAGAACATGGCGTAGAGGGCGGTGTTCGAGCCGGTCAGCATGATGCCGTAGGTAATGAGCGGCAGGATCGCCAGGGTGATCAGCGGATGCAGGGTGCGCATGGCGGTCATAGACAGGATCATCGGCACGGTCAGGGCGATCAGGGCGCCGCATTCATTGTCGCGCTCGATGAAGCCCATCAGTCGGCCGCTGCCGCTGACGAAGGTGGTGTTGGTCTCGCCGACGATGTCGACGACGTAGATGCCGTGCAGGATCATCAGGACGACGGAGCCAATGAAGACCTTCATCAGGATCGTCGTTTCCGGCCAGGGGCGCCCGAGCAGGACGATCGGCAGCACGAAATAGGCGAACAGGTATTGCATCGAAAGGATCAGCCCGCGATCGACCACCCCGGCCAGCAGGCTGCTGGTCAGCAGGGAGCCGATCATCAGCGACACGCCGAGCAGCCAGTAGGCGGTTCCCGGCCCGAGCGGTTTCAGATGCAGCGAGCGGTTCAGGAACATGAAGCCCAGACAGAGGCAGGCGAAAGCGTCGCTCGCGGTGAAGTAGAAGCCCGGAACCCGCAGCACGTTCATCGGCGCGAAAAACACGACTCCGCACGCCAGGACGAATTCGAAGCGTCTCGCGGCGGAGCCGGTTCGCTGCACGGCTCGGACGGGCGGGGCCACGAGAGGGGGCGCGCCTGGAAAGGATGGAGACTGGTCCATGCGAGCTCCCGAGCGGAATGGCTGGCTGCATCGGTATGTGGCTCGATCCTAGCTGAAAATTTTGAAACCCAAACAGTAAACATAAGTTTACTGTTCTCTTGATGGGAGGGTGATACTTCTTTGGTTATTTATTCATGGGGGCTTATCACGAAATAATTTCAGTGCAGGTACATTGTGATGGATTCTTCGATTAAGTTCGACCGGACCGTCGGGCCGGGGACTGTAGATGAGGGGCTGACCCCAGCACGACCGTTGCATGTCATCGGCCTGCGCGAGACGCTTGCGTTGTTGCGTCGGCACAAATACTTCATTCTGATATTTGTGTTGCTCTGCATCGGTCTGCTTATGATCGCACTGGCGTCGATGAGCAACAGTTACACGGCAACCGCTGCGCTCGTGCTGGAGCGCAACGACACGCCCATGCTCGAAGCGGTGACGGAGTTGCAGGGAGAGGTGCGGGACCGCTCGGCCATGGAGACCGAGATGGACATCATCACTTCCCGCATCTTCGCCGGCCGCGTCGTCGACGCGATGAACCTGGTCGAGCACCCCTGGTTCAATACCTATCTCGCGGCGGCGAAAGATGCAGCCGAGCCGCCTGGCTTCCTTGATCGTCTGTTCGGGGCGTCGCCGCCCAGAAAGCTGCCGCCGGCGTCTGTGCAGCGCGACCAGGCGATCAGCATGTTGCTGTCCAGGCTGTCGGTGACACGCACGGGCGAGAGTCTCGCCGTTTCCGTTCATGTCAGCAGCTCCGACCCGGATCTTTCGGCAGCGATCGCCAACACGGTGGCGAACACCTATGTCGAGTGGTCGCGCAGCCTGAAGAAGGAGGCGATGACTGACGCGGTCAATTTCCTGCGCGATCGCGCCGCCCAGGTCGCCGCCCGGATCGCTCAGAATGAGCGCGAAATCTCCGAATTCAGCCGAACCAACGAGCTGGCATCCGACGCGCGCGACGACATCCTGCGCCAGCGGATCGACGGCATGAACACGCAGCTGACGGCGGCCAGGGTCGAACTTGCCGGCGTGCGCGCGCGCCGGGATCAGGGCCGCATCGTGCTGGAAGGGGGGGCGGATCTTGATGGTACTACGCTGACCTCCCCCTTGCTGGCGAGCTTGCGAGACAACAAGGCCACCCTGATGCGCGAACGGGCGCAGTATGCATCGAACCTGGGCGCCAACCACCCGCAAGTGCTCAAGGCGGATGCCGAGCTTGCCAGCGTCGACGGCATGATCTCGCGCGAGATCCGCCACATCGTCGATGAAATGTCGGGCGAGGAAGCGATCACTTCCGACCGCGTGCAACAGCTCGAAGCGCAGATATCCGAGCTGCGCGGGACCCTGCGCCAGCGCAGCCTGGCGGAGATCCGCCTGCGCGAACTGGAGCGTGATCTTCTGGCCGACCAGAAATTGCACGATCTGGTGGTCGGCCGCCTGGGTGGCCTCGATCCCTATGCCGCGGTGGCGAAGCCGAGCGCTCGGGTCGTGTCGGTCGCCGCCGTGCCGACCCAGCCATCCTTCCCGCAGAGAAGCCGCATCTTCGCCGGCGGCGTCATCGGGGCGAGTGTTCTGGCGATCTTGCTTGCCATCATGGTCGAGGCGGTCGACATGCGGATCCGCTCCGGGCAGCGCATCCTGCAGATCGCCGGCATTCCCAATCTCGCCAGCATCCCGAAAGGCGCCCGGCAATGGTTCAAGCGGCGCACGCCATCGCTGACGCGGATGCTGGAGGGGCCGCGCTCGCTTTATACGGAGTCGCTGCGGGCGCTCTATCTCGCCTGCCGGGTGCGGCTGCCGGTCGCCAAGCCGATCATCCTGTTTGCCTCGCCGCTTCCCAAGGACGGGTCGGCAGACATTGCGCTCGGCTTTGCCTTTTCGGCGGCGCATGATGGCGTCAGCACCGTGCTGGTCGATTTCGACCCACCGCCTCCGGAAATCTCGGGAATCCCGGCGGGCCCTTCCGGCTGCACGCTTGGCGACGTGCTCGCCGGCTCCTGCCGGCTGGTCGATGCGGTCCGTCCAGTCCCGGAAGTGCCGGGACTGGACATGATCACCGCCTTTGAAGCCCCCAACGGCGGTCATGCCGATTTGCAGATCCGCTCGGAGGATATGCGGCGGGTGATCGAAGATTTGCGCAACAGCTACGACATGATCGTCATTCATTGCGCACCGGTTCTAATCCTGGAGGACGCCAACTGGCTGCTGCCGTTCGTCGACGCGGTGCTGCTCGTGCTTCGGTTCGGCCATACGACCGAGCAGGACCTGACCAATGCCGTCTCGCGCCTGCAGATCAACCATGCTCCGCTGATCGGGACGGTCCTCAACCGGGTCGAGGCGCATTCGCAGCCGGGGCAGGAATCGCTCGGCGCGATGAACCATCCGCGGCAGGCCAGGAACTATCTTGAGGTTTGACGAACGGACCCGGAAGCCGATGGAGAGACGCGTGCAAGTGACTTCAGTCCAGCGTCGATGTCAGGAGGCCCATCTCTGTGAGGAGAAGGCGATTGACTGCCTCGACATCGAAGCGCGCCCGGGCGATTTCCCGCGAGCGCCGGCCCATCGTCGCGGCCAGTTTCGGGTTGACGATATAGCGCTCCATTGCCGCCGCCAGCGCTTCGGGATCGCGGGGAGGCACGAGATATCCGTTTTCTCCCGGTACGATGGCATCGCGACAGCCGGGCATGTCGGCGGTGATCACCGCGCGACCGGTGGCCAGCGCTTCCAGGATGCTGCGCGGCAATCCTTCGCGATAGTAGGACGGCAGGACGAAGACGGTACTGGCGGCGAGATAGGGCCGGACGTCCGTCGTCTCGCCGAGATATTCGACCGTTCCTTCCGTCACCCAGCGCTCGATTTCGTCGCGCGGGATCGCCAGCGGGCTGGGATCCTGCGGCCCGAGGATTTGGAAGCGCGCTTGCGGATGTCGCTGGCGCAGCCGGCGGGCCGCCTCGACGAAGTCGCGCGGCCCCTTTTCCCGGAGCAGGCGTGCGATCATCAGGAATACCGGGGCTCCCTCGGGCACCTCGGCGGCGGCGAAGCGCTGCAGGTCGATGCCCGATCCGGGAACGGTGACGATGCGGGCGAGATCGCGGATCATGCGGCCTGCCCGGATGTCGTCGGCGTCGGCCTGATTGTAGACAAAGACGCGACCGTCGCCGTGCAGGGCAATCCGGTAGAGCCAGGTGGAGACCCGGCGGATGAAGGGCAGGCGAGGGTTGGTTTCGTCGCCGCTGAAAACATAACCGAGCCCGGTCACCAGGGCGTGGCGCCGACGGACGCCGGCAAGGCGTGCGGCAATCAGGCCATAGATGATCGGTTTCATGGTGTAGGAAAGGATCAGGTCGGGCGAGAGCTGGCGCAATTCGCGATACAGGCTGGAGAGCGTCCGGACGTCTGCCCGTGGGTCGAGCCCGGCCCTCGCCATCGGAATGCGTACGAAGCGAACTCCGATCGCGGCGAGCGCCGCGATCGTCGGGGCGTCGTCCTCGGGGCCGAAGGCGACAACCTCATGGCCATTGTCCACCATCGTTTGAAGCAGTCGGTAGCGGAAATTAACCAGCGAGACGGTGTAGCTGCAAACGATGGCGATGGTCAGGCGCTGGGCAGTGGCGTTCCGGAAAGCCTGCGTACCGGCATGTTGCAGCATGAGCTTGTCATCTCCGCTTCGTGCGGGTCAGCTACTGCCGCCCCGCGGGTTGTTGCTTCGGAATGCAGGGTTGTTTTTCGTCATCGCGAGGATGATAGCATGAATTGAGATTACCAAAATTCAATATTCATTCTATATTAAGTTGATGGACGGGTATCTTTTATTCAGATGCTTCCAAATCTGAAGGCGTGATCATGTTGCTGTCGATTTTGATGAATAGACTCTTTGCGGCGTTCAGCGCGCTAAGTCTTGTTGTGTTGTTCGCCGCGCCGGCGCTGGCGGAGGAGAATGCGGGCGGCTCCCTGTCGACCGACTTCCTTCTGGCGCCGGGCGACACGCTCAAATTTGACATTCTGGATGACGAAAAGGAGCCGGTTGATCTGGTGATTGCGTCGGACGGATCGATCCAGGCGCCCTATCTTGGCGCCGTCTCTGTCGGCGGCAGGACGATCAGCGCGGCGCGGGAGCATCTGAACCAGAGCTATGTCGATCGCAAGATCTTCGTCGAACCGAAGATCGGACTGTCCGTCGCCGCCTTTCGCCCTGTCTTCGTGATCGGCGATGTGCGCCAGCCCGGTACCTACCCGTTCCAGGCGCAGCTTACCGTCGAGAAGGCAATGGGCCTTGCCGGGGGCCAGATCACGGCTGCCAATGCGGAAGATCCGGTTCTCGCCCGCGCGCGGCTGCATGGCGAGCTCGAGGCGATCGAGACGACTATCATCCGCGAGGGGCTGACCATCGGGCGGCTGAATGCGCTGCTGGATAACCGTGCGGATATCCGGGACGCGGACATTCCGGAAACGGCGCGGCCCTATGTGAAGGGACCGGTGGCGGAGACGTTGCGGGCTGTCGAACTGCGGATCCTCGAGGGGGACCGCAGCGGGTTCGAAGCGCGGAAGAAGATACTGGTCGAGGGCGTCGCCGAGGCCGAGATCGGGCAGAAGCTGTTGCAGGAGCTTTCCGGCAAGGTCGAGACATCGATCGAGTTCAGCCGGGCCGATCTGGAGCGCGGGCGCGGATTGCAGCAGCGGGGCATCAAGACCTTGACCGACGTGTCCAACCTTGAGCGCCAGCTGACCCAGGAGGAGGCACGGCAATTGCAGGTTCTGAGCGACCTCTCCGACGGTCGGCGCGCCATGGGGACCCTGCGGAGCCAGATTGCCGAGCTCGAGCAGGCCCGGCACATGCAGGGGCTGACGGAACTCCAGTCGCATACGGCAGAACTGGTCACGGCCATCGGCTCGCGCCGGACGTCCGAGGAGCAATTGCTGCTTCTGTCCGCGCTGTCGGCGCAGGAGATGGCGGCGAACAAGGAGGTCATCCTCGACTTCACGGTCCGTCGCGGCACCGCAGCGGGCAATGTCGACATCACGGCGAAACCGTCGACGCTGCTGCAGCCGGGCGATGTCGTCGTCGTCAGCATCCGCAGCACGCGCGAGAACGCACCTCTGGCGGTGATCCAGCCGACGGGAGTCCTGCCGTCGCAATAGTCCGTCCCGGCGGCCCGGATCGTGGGCCATCCGTTCAGCGCTGCTTTCCATGGGGTGCCAGATGCTTGCGGGAACTGAGAAGGAGTTTGTGACCCGGATCGCCCATGGGAGCTGGGCGCCGGTGTTGGCACAGCGGGGCGTCGCGCTGTTGGCCCTGCTGGTGGTGGCGCTGCCGGCGCTGGCGACGGCGGGCCTGCTCTGGGTCTCGCTGGGGCGGCCGCTCCTTTTCCGGCAGGAGCGTAGCGGCCTTGGCCAGCGTCCGTTTCGGCTCGTCAAGTTTCGCACCATGCACGATCTCCGCGACACCGAGGGGCGCCCGCTGCCGGATGCACAGCGCGAGACGGCGATCACCCGCTGGGTGCGCCGCACGCGGCTCGACGAGATTCCGCAGCTCCTGGCGATCCTTGCCGGCGACATGAACTTTATCGGCCCGCGCCCCCTGAAGCCCGAGACGATCGCCTCGTTCGGCACCCTGGGCGAGGTGCGGTGCCGGGTGCGGCCGGGCCTGAGCGGTTGGGCCCAGGTCAACGGCAATACGCGCCTCACCAATGCCGAGAAGCTGGCGCTCGACATCTGGTATGTCGACCATCGCTCGCGGGCGCTCGACGCGCGCATCCTGCTCCTGACGGTCTCCACCATTCTGGGAGGGGAGCGGGTTCGCAAGCAGCCCCTGGCGATGGCGGAGGCGCATCTCGCCGCCCGCTCGGCCGGTCTAGGCGGCGACTATCCGGCCAGCTGGGAGGGGTCGGCATGAACATCGCCTTCATTGGAGCGGTCGAAGGGTCGGCGATGGCGCTGCGGGCGCTGCTGGACGCCGGCATGGCCCCTGGTCTCGTCATCACCTTGCCGCCCGAAGCGGCCCGCCGCCATTCGGACTATGTCGATCTCGCGCCGCTCGCCCGCGCGGGAGGCAGCGCGCTCGTGCATGCGGTCGACATCAACGGTCCGGAGGCGGTCGAAGCGCTGAGGCGCTTCGAGACGGATTTGGCGCTGGTGATCGGCTGGTCGCAGGTCTGCCGCGAGGAATTCATGTCGATCGCCCGGATCGGCAATGTCGGCTTTCATCCCGCGCCCTTGCCCCATATGCGTGGCCGGGCGGTCATCCCCTGGACCATCCTGCAGCGGGAGCGGGAGACGGCGGCGACATTGTTCTGGCTCGATACCGGCGTCGATTCCGGGCCGATCCTGCTGCAGGAAGTGATCACGGTCGGCGACGAGGAAACCGCGCGCGGCCTCTATGACAAGCAGACCGGCGCGCTGGCGCGGCTGTTGCCGATGGCGGTGGCGTTGGTCGCCAGTGGCGAGGCACCCCGGATCGAGCAGGACCATAGCCGCGCCACCTATTGTGCCAAGCGGACGCCAGAGGACGGCCGGATCGACTGGCGCGAGCCGGCCGAGTCGGTGCTGCGCCTGATCCGGGCGGTCGGCGATCCCTATCCCGGCGCCTTCACTACCCTGGACGGTCAGAGGCTCATCATCGACGCGGCGGCGCCGTTGCCGGAATCCTATCGCTATATCGGCCTGCCCGGGCAGGTCCAGATCCATACGCCGGCCGGGTTCGCGGTACGCTGCGGCGACGGCGAGGCGATCGACGTCATCGCATGGCGGCGCGAGGGCGATGTTTCCGGCCGGCCCCGCCTTCATTCCAAGCTCGGAGCCAGCTTCGCATGACGGGATCCCTGGAGAGTTTCGGGCGCACGCTGGTGATCGCGCCGCACCCCGACGACGAGATCCTGGGAGCAGGCGGCACGATGGCGCGCCTGGCCAGGGCGGGTCTCGAGGTCGTCGTCGCCGTGGTCACCAGCGGCCAGCCGCCGGACTTCTCGGCGGAGCAGGTGGCGAAGGTGCAGGGGGAGGCGGCGCGCGCGCATGCCTTGCTAGGCGTGCGGCAGACGCTCTGGCTCGGCCAGCCGGCGGCACAGCTCTTCGATACGCCGCATGCCCAGCTGAACGCCGCGCTGCGGCAGGCCGTGTGCGAGGTCAATCCGACGACGCTCATCATTCCCTTCATCGGCGACATCCATGCCGACCACCAGCTGACCTTCCTCTCGGCCATGGTGGCGGCGCGGCCGCACCAAGCCGAATTCCCGGCGACCATCCTCGCCTATGAGACCTTGTCGGAGACCAACTGGAACGCGCCCTATGTGACGCCGGGTTTCCTGCCGAATGTCTATATCGACGTTAACGAGACGCTAACAATGAAGCTGGAGGCGATGCAGATGTTCGCGTCGCAGCTGCGCCCTTTTCCGCATGAGCGCTCGGTCGAGGCGCTGAACGCGCTCGCCATGTTGCGTGGGGCGGCCGTGCATTGTCGCGCGGCCGAAGCCTTTGTTCTCGTGAGGCATGTGATCCGGCCCTGAACCGGCCATCGAAGGAGGTCCGTCGTGAATCGTTGGCCCCATTTTGACGAGGAGCAAATCGAGGACGTCGTCGCAGTGCTGCGGTCGGGCAAGGTCAATGCCTGGACCGGCAGCAAGGTCGGCGCCTTCGAGAAGGCCTATGCCGAGCTGATCGGCCGCCGCCATGCGGTCGCGCTGGCCAATGGCACGGTCGCGCTCGATGTCGCGCTGCACGCGATCGATCTCCAGCCGGGCGACGAGGTGGTCGTCACCCCGCGCAGCTTCGTCGCGTCGGCCGCCTGCGTGCCGATGGCGGGCGGCGTCCCGGTCTTCGCCGACATCGATCCGGACAGCCAGGCGATCACGGCGGAAACCATCGCCGCGGTTTTGACGGCGCGAACCCGGGCGGTGATCGTCGTACATCTCGCCGGCTGGCCGGCCGATATGGACGCCATCATGCGGCTGGGCCGTGAGCGCGGCTTCGCCGTCATCGAGGATTGCGCGCAGGCGCACGGGGCCGAGATTGGCGGACGCCCGGTCGGCAGCTTCGGCGACATTGCCGCCTTTTCCTTCTGCCAGGACAAGATCATCACCACGGGCGGCGAGGGCGGCCTTCTGGCGATGGACGATGATCTTCTCTGGAAACGGGCCTGGAGCCGGAAGGACCACGGCAAGAGCTACGACGCGGTGTTTCAACCTGCGCCGTCGCCGGGCTTCCGTTGGCTGCATGAAAGCATCGGTTCCAACTACCGGATGATGGAGATCCAGGCGGTGATCGGGCTGCGGCAGCTGACCCGGCTGGCGGACTGGCACGCGCAGCGCGCGCGGAATGCCGACATTCTGATGCAGGCGTGGAAGGATCTGCCGGGCCTGCGCACGCCTGTTCCGCCGGCCGAGATGCGCCATGCCTGGTATCGGTTCTATACCTTCGTGCGGCCCGAGCGGCTGAAGCCGGGCTGGAGCCGCGATCGCATTCTGGCGGCGATCACGGCGGAAGGGGTGGCTGCTTTCACCGGAAGCTGTCCGGAGGTCTATCGGGAGAAGGCGTTTGTCGCCCATGGCTACGGCCCGGATGCGCCACTTCCCGTCGCCGCGGCACTGGGCGAGACCAGTCTCGCCTTCCTCGTCGATCCCTGCCAGGACGGCCAGGCGATGCAGCGTGTGGCGGATGCCGTCGTCAAGGTGATGACGGTTGCGACGGAGGCGCCGATCGCCGCGTCCGCGACGAGCCCGGCCGAGGGCGGCTTGCGCGCCGTGGCCGCGGAATAGGATCGCACGATGCATCTCACCCTTCTCATCTCGTCGGCAGGCAGGCGCGTCGGGCTGATCGATTGCTTCCGCCGATCGGCGGCGGCGGCGGGCATCTCGCTCGATATCCTGGCCTGTGACATGGAGCCCGGCTTGAGCGCCGCCTGCAACGCGGCCGACGAAGCCTTCGCCGTGCCGCCCTATGGCGATCCCAGTTTCGTCGATGCGATCCTTGATATCGTGCGCGATCGCGGCGTTGACCTTGTGGTGCCGACGATCGATCCCGAGCTCACGCCGCTGGCGGCCGCGATCGACCGGTTCGAGGCGATGGGTGCGCGCGTTCATGTCAGTCCGAGCTGCGTGATCGACGTGGCGCGTGACAAGATGAGGACGGCGGAAGTGCTTGCCGGCGCCGGTGTGCCGGTGCCGTGGACCGTTCCGTTCATGGCTGGCAGTGTGCTGGGGCAGTCCGGCTGGCCGGCCTTTCTGAAGCCGTCGGCTGGCAGCGCCAGCCGGGGCATCCGCATCGTCAATGGTCCGGGCGATCTGCCCGAGGCCATCGACGAAGCCATGGTGCTGCAGCAATTGCTGGTGGGGCCGGAATTCACCGTGAACATGTTCATCGATCAGGGGGGCGTGCTGCGCAGCGCCGTGGCCCATCGTCGGCTGCGGGTGCGGGCAGGGGAGGTCGAGAAGGGACGCACCGAGCGCGATCCGATGTTCCGCGAACTGGCCGAGGGCGTGGCGAGGGCGCTGCCCGAGGCGCGCGGCGTGCTCTGCTTCCAGGTCATCGTCGATGAGGAAACGGGGCCGCGCGTCTTCGAGATCAATGCTCGTTTCGGCGGCGGCTATCCGTTGGCCCATCATGCCGGCGCGGAATATGCGCGCTGGCTGCTGGAGGAGGTCGCGGCGCTGCCATCGACCGCGCATGACGACTGGCGATCGGGCGTCCTGATGCTGCGATACGACGCCGCGATTTTCGAGGGATGAACGGAGCCGGCGATGCCAACGCCCGTGCTGATCGTCTTCGATCTCGACGATACGCTCTATCTGGAGCGTGATTTTGCACGCAGCGGCTTTGCCGCGGCCGGTGCCTGGCTGCAGGAGCGGGCCGGCATAGCGGGGCTCGGCGAGGTGTGCCGAGCATTCTTCGATGCGGGCCTAAGGGGGCGGATATTCGACGAGGCGCTAGCGTGTCTGGGCGTCCCGCCCGACCCGGCGCTGCTGGAGCAACTCATCTCAGTCTATCGTTCGCACGAGCCGGATATCGCGCTCGCGGCCGACGCGGCGCGTTACCTCGACGGACGGGATGGCCTCGTTCCAAGCGCCCTGATCACGGACGGCCCGGCCACCACGCAGCAGGCCAAGGTGCGGGCGCTCGGTCTCGACAAGCGTCTCGATTGCATCGTCTGCACCGGGGCGCTGGGTCCCGGACGGGGCAAGCCGCATCCCGAAGCCTTCGAACGGGTCGAAGCTTGGGCCGCGCGCTACGGCCTGCCGCTCGCCTATGTCGCCGACAACCCGCTCAAGGATTTCGTGACGCCCCGGGCCCGCGGCTGGTGGACCGTTCAGATCGAGCGCCCGGAGCGCGTCCATCATGTGGTGGCGCCAAACGCGGCGCATGCTGCCCATGCCCGGATCGCCAGTCTCGATGAACTCGACGCCTGTCTGGCGCGTCTGCTTCCGATTGACCCGAGACCTGTAAGGCCTTTCCCGACTGATACCTCACGCCGAATACCTATTTCGTAGATCGCGCGCCGAGAACGACGGAGAGCTTTCTCAAGCCGAGGACATTTCGTGACATTCGCCGTCATTCGAACGCTTGGGCGCACTCGCCAATTCTGGCGGCAGAAGGGGGCGATGCGCACCCGGCTTCTCAATATCGGCCATCTCCTCACCGGCAACCTGTTCGGTTCCGTGACCGGCATGCTCGCTTTTGTCGTCACGGCGCGCGCGCTCGGCCCGACCGATTATGGTGTCCTCGCCTTGACCTACAGCTACACCCGGGCTGTCGAGCGTCTGATCTCGTTTCAGTCCTGGCAGCCGCTCATCAAATATGGCGCCGAGCTGCAGGGCGCCGAGCATCACGACGCGTACCGGTCGCTGCTGAAATTCGGCCTGGTGGTCGACATGTCGGCAGCCCTGATGGCCTATCTGGCTTCGATTGGACTGGCGCTGCTGTTCGGTCCGTTGTTCGGGATCGGCGACGAAGCCCTGCGGCAGGTGCTGATCTATTCGACGGTACTGCTGTTCCAGATCAACGGATTGCCGACGGCCGTCATCCGCCTCGCCGGCCGGTTCAGGCTGGTCGCCTATGGGACGCTGGTGGGCGGCCTCGTGCGTCTCGTGCTTTGCACGATCGGCCTGGTGATCGGGGCGGACTTGTTCTTCTTCGTCATCGTGTGGACCGTGACCCAGATTATGGGAGCGATCTCGCTGCTGTTCATGGCCTTTCTCGAGCTGCGCCGGCAGGGCGTTCGTAATCTCTGGAACGCCCCGCTGCGAGGTGTGACCCAGCGCTTCAAGGGGCTGGTGTCGTTCACAGTCGGCAGCAATGTCGAGTTGACGCTGCGATCCAGCGCCAACGAGTTTGATACGCTGATCGTCGGCATGCTGGCCGATCCCACTGCGGCCGGCCTCTATCATATCGCCAAGCGGCTGGGACGGCTTATCCTGCAGCTCGGCGTGCAGGTGCAGGCGGTGCTCTATCCCGATGTCGCGCGGTTGTGGGCCCAGCATGCGTTCGGTGAATTTCGTAGTACGGTCCTGCAGATGGAAATCCTGCTGATGGTCTTCGGGCTCGGGATACTGGCGGCGACGGCGCTCTGTATTCGTCCGCTGCTCTACTGGACCGCGGGGCCCCAGTTCATCGCAGCGGCGCCGCTGGCCGTGGTGCAGATGCTGGCCGTGGCGATGCTGTTGAGCGGGGGCGCGGTTCGAACCGCGCTTCTCGCCATGGGGCGCCAACCTGCCATTCTGAAGATCGTCCTCGTGGCGACGATCGCCTTCCAGGTGACGGCGTTCTCGATGATCCCGCTGGTCGGGGCCATGGGCGCCAATATCGCCCATGTCGTCATGGCGACCTTCATCCTTGTCGGATTGCTCTACGTCTATCGCTCTGCCCTCGCGAAGGAGGCGGCGCATCCCGTCGCCGGGCCGATCGTCGGCGATGGGGCCGAGACGCCCGTGTCAGCCGGGCCTGTCGCGGCTGGTTAGCGCGGTATGGACGACATCGTCCCAGCCGACCATCACGCGTCGGCTCGAGAAGCGCAGGGCTGAGCTCGCCGCGGTGGCTCCAAGGTGCCGGCGCAGCGGCTCGTCAGCGAGCAGTCTCGACAGACCGGCTGCGAGCGCCCCGACATCACCATCCGGCACCAGAAGCCCGTCCTGCTCATGCGTGATCATTTCGTCGGGCCCAAAGCGGCAATTGAAGGAAATCACCGGCAGCCCTGCCGCCATTGCCTCCATGAGCACGATTCCCCAGCCCTCATAGCGGGACGACAAGACGAAGACGTCGGCCGTCTCGATCCAGAGTCCAGGCCGCTTCGTGACCCCCGGAAGTTGGACACGATCCGTCAATCCGAGCGCATCGCGTTGCGCAGTGAGCCGGCCCCGTTCCGGGCCTTCGCCCCAGATCACCAGCGTCCAATCGGGGTGAGCGGGCGCTACGCGGGCAAAGGCCTCCAGGAGAAGATCAAATCCTTTTTGCTCAACGAGCCGTCCAACCGCGGCGACGATCTTGTTGCCGCGTCGGGGCTGAAGATCGGATGGCAGGTTCACCTGGTTCGGTATCACCCAGCCGATTGATCTCTGATCCTGTGGGAACAGCTCCATCGCGCCCTTCGTCATGGTCACAAGCCCGAAGGCGCGCGGATAGAGCACGCGACGTAGCCACGACCAGGTTCGTCCGATCGTCTGCAGTTCCGGGTTGTTGCGTTCCGATATCACCACGCGAACGTCGAGTCCGTCCGCTGCCAGCAAGGTGAGAATGTTTGTCCGGGTGAGAAAGCTGATGATCAGATCGGGCGATTGGCGCTTGAACTCCCCGCGCAACCGTCGAACGCGTTGTACGGCGCGCCAAAGCGCCCGCAACGGCCGATAGCGGCCGACGGGCAGGTTGAGGCGCACCAGCTGGATGCGCGCGTCGAGCGGGTAGTAGGGCGGCGTCGCCTGGCTCTCCAGCGTCACGATCGTAATGGGCCAGCCGCGCTCTACCCAGATATTGGCGAGAAAGCTGACGACCCCCTCGCTGCCGCCTGCTCCGAGGCTCGGGAGGACCATGACAATGTGGGGAGTCCGGACGGCCGATGCGCTTTCACTCGTCCCCACGGCGGGTTCCGTTCCCGCCGTCGGAGCCGGGTCGCTTGGCATGACCGGCCCTTTCTTCGTTTCACGCGGGACCGGCCGACAGCCGGGCGTTCCGCGAAAGCCGAGACGCGAGTGAGTGTCGGTGCGACAGATTGTCGGACTCATAACATGAGCGTTATTGGCCACGCACTATGATTTTCCTGACCTGTCAAACGGCTCCCGCCATGGCTCAATGGACTGTCCGATCGAGGGATCGAGCTTTTTGGTGCCGTCGGGAATGCCGTAGGCGACCGGCGGAAAGTTCCGTTTGGTACGACGGCCGTTCCGGGCCATGGGACCGTAGGAATGCGCAATGACCCCATCGTGGTCTGCTTTCCGTTCATCGGCGAGGAGATCGGCGGTAGCCACATATCGGCGATCAAGCTGATCGAGGCCCTGGATCCGGGGCTCGTTCGGCCGATTGTCGTGCTGCATGTCGCGGACGGTCCGGTTGCCGCCTATCTGAGGGAGAGGGGCGTTCCGTTCATGGTTGCGCCTCTCGGGGCAGGAGCCGTGCGGGGTGGAAAAGGCACGCGGGGGCCGCGTGCGTTCTCTCTGCCGCTGCGGGCGGTCGGTCCCCTGACCCGGTTTCTGCGGAGCCGGAACGTCGCCATTGTCCATACCAATGACGGCCGGATGCATGCCATCTGGGCGCTGCCGACCTGGTTGGCCGGCGCCCGCCAGGTTTGGCACCATCGTGGCGATCCGGATGCCCGGGGTGTCAACTGGCTGGCGCCGCTGCTGGCGAGCCATATCGTGACGGTTTCCCGCTTTGCTCAGCCGGCTCGTCCGGTTCTGGCTGTCGGGCACAAACTTTCCGTGGTGCACAGCCCGTTCGATCCGCCGATCGATGTCGAGGATCGAGCCGATGCCCGCGCTCGGCTGGTTGAGATGCTAGGCTGTCCCGAGACGACATCGTTTCTGGGCTATTTCGGTCTGTTGATCGACCGCAAGCGGCCGCTCGGCTTCGTCGACGTCGTGGCGGCTTTCGTCCGCCGTCATCCCGAGATCCCGGTGATCGGCCTCCTCTTCGGCGTGCCGGGCAAGTCAGTGCCGGAACTGGATCAGGCTGTTCTGCGACGAGCGGAAGCGCTCGGTGTCGTCGATCGCATTCGCCTGATGGGATACCGCCAACCGGTTGAGCCCTGGATGCAGGCCGTCGATATCCTATTGGTGCCGGCGATCCGCGAACCCTTCGGTCGAACGCTGATCGAGGCGATGTTCCTAGGGACGCCGGTGGTGGCGACCGATGATGGCGGCAATCCCGAAGCGATCGAGCATGGCGTCAACGGCATTCTGGTGCCACCCGAGACGCCCGATGCCTTTGTCGAGCCGATCTACCGGCTGCTCACGGACGACGGCCACCGTCGGCAGATCGTGGAGGCGGCCCGGGCGCGTGCTCACGCCACCTACAATGTCGAGACACATGTCGCCCGACTGACGGCGATCTACCAGACGCTTCGGCGACGTGCCGACGGCACATCCGTAAGTTCGGCCCGGAGAACCGCTTCATGAGAATGCAGGACATCGACTTCCTGATCATAGGCGCTGCGAAAAGTGCCACGACATGGCTGCAGAGATCCCTTCAGGCGGATCCGGCCGTTTTCATGCCGGATCCGGAATTGCACTATTTCAGCCGGACGTACGAGAACGGCGATGCCTGGTATCTCCGCCATTTTGACGGAGCGGCCAGCTTCCGCGCGGTCGGCGAAAAGTCGAACAGCTATCTCGAAGACCCGGCGGCGGCAGCGCGCATCGCGCAAAAGCTGCCTCGGGCGAAGCTCGTGGCACAGTTGCGATCGCCTGTGGAGCGCGCCTATTCGGACTATTGCATGATGTTCCGGCGCGGCGAGGTTGATCGGGACGTGGCGGGCCATCTGGATCCGCGCCGTCCAAAGGAGAACCGGTTTCTCTCGGGCGGATTCTATTGGCGTCAGCTCCAAGTCTACTACGACCTGTTTCCGCGAGAACAGCTTCTGGTGACGTTCTACGAAGGTATCCATGACCGGCCGGAGAAGCAACTGGCGACCGTTCGCGCCTTCCTGGACCTTCCTGCCGACGAGGTGGCGCATTTCGTCCAGCGCAAGGTCAAGGACAAGACGACTCCCATGCTGGGGCCGAGGCTCCGCCGCATTCTCGGGCCGGTGAAGCCGATGGTCGCCCCGTTTCGAGGCTCGGCGCTGTTCCGCAACATGCATGCGGTTCTCGCCGGCGAGATCCGCTACAGCAGCCTGCCCGACGACGTTCGCGATCGCCTCGTCGACTACTATGCGAACGACGTCGAGGCGTTGGGTCGCCTCATTGGCCGCGACCTGTCGGGCTGGTTGAGGGGTGACGCAGCCCCACCTGCCGAAACGCGGGATGACCTGGCACCGCGACTGGTTGTGCAGAGCCATGAAAAACCCGATTCCACAGCAGGGTTTACCTGACACGTACCTACGTTTCCCTGTCCTATACACCGAGTGACTCTTGTCTAAAGATGGCGTGTCGATACCGAGTAGTATTCGGGAAGACGTGGCTGGGCGCGATTTTATATCGCTTCAATATTGATCAGGGATCTGGCTGGATTGCTCCTCCAAAGCGATTTGGAGGTGATTGGATTGCTTTTCCTGTTTCTGGATGGCCGGGTCGGTAGTATTTGAGGGGTTCATCATGGTGGAGGACAAGCCGGTCGGCAGAGACCGGCCGCCGAACCTGATTGGCGCGGTACGCCTGGAAGGCGATCTCGGTGCACTGCCCCGCCCGGATCGGACCAGCGACGCCATCGCCTCTTGGCTTGGACGGCTCAGCGGGAACTTCGCTTACAAGTCGCTCCGGTCGAAGGCTGCTTCGATCGTAAAGTCGGTCCTCCGCAATCGTCGCCTCTTCGTCATCGACCTCGGCTTCGCCGCCGTCGCGCTCGTACTTGCGGTCATTTTGCGGCTCGGACCCTACGAGGTTTTCGCGACACCGGAGCAAGCCAGGGCGCTCGCCTTCATGACCGTCGTCTTTGTCGCGATCTGCGCCGTCACCTTTCCCGTCTCTGGTCTCTACAAGCGCAACTGGAAATATGCATCGATCCTGGACTACATGATCCTGGCGCGGGCAAGCTTCATTGCCTCCCTGTTGCTGACGGCGTGCCTGTTCTTCTATTCGCGTCTCGCTTTCGTGCCGCGGTCGACCATCGCCATTGAAGTGATGACACTGGTGTCGTTTCTGGCCGCGACGCGGCTGAGTTTCCGTCAGCAGGACCTCAAGACGCTCTTGCCGACCTTTCGAAGCGCGACCGTCGTTCGCTCCGAGCCTTTGGTTCCCGTTCTACTGGTCGGAGCCGGCGATGAGGCGGATCTCTATCTGCGCGCGCTGCAGCGAGACCGCACCTCGACCTATCTTCCGGTCGGTTTCCTCGACAACGCGGTCACCCAGAACGGCACCATGCTGCGGGGCGTGCCGGTGCTCGGCACGATGGAGGATTTCGAGGTGGTGCTGGCGGATCTCGAATCCCGCAATCAGCGCCCGCGGCATCTGATCTTCACGGCCCCGCTCTCGTCGCTCGATGCGCCGGCGGCGGAAAAGCTGATCGAGCGCGCGGATCGCCGGGGCTTGGCCGTCTCGCGCCTCAATCCGGTGACGGAACTGCGCAATCCGCGTCTCACCAACGAGTTCGAGCTGCGGCCGATCGAACTGACGGATCTGCTGGAGCGCCCGCAAATCGCGCTCGATACCGCCGCCATGCAGCGGTTCATCTATGGACGCAGTGTCTTGGTGACCGGGGCTGGCGGGTCGATCGGCAGCGAGTTGACGCGCCAGGTCGCAGCGCTCGGGCCATCACGGCTCGTGGTGCTCGACAATTGCGAGTTCAACCTCTACTCGATCGATCTGGAGCTGGCCGAGCGTTTTCCGAACCTCGCGCGCTCCGCCCATCTCTGCGACGTACGCGATCCGGCGCGGGTGAATGAGCTGTTCAGCCGGTATCACCCCGAACTGGTCTTCCATGCCGCCGCCCTGAAGCATGTTCCCATGGTCGAGCTCAACCCTTGCGAGGGCGCGCTCACCAATGTCTGCGGAACGATGAACGTTGCCCAGGCGGCCAAGCGCTGGGGCGCACTCGGCATGGTCCAGGTGTCGACCGACAAGGTCGTGAACTCCACCAGCGTCATGGGCGCGACCAAGCGGTTGGCCGAGCTGTTCTGTCAGGCGCTCGATCTGGAGGGGATGCAGGACGCCACCTCGCCACGCTTCATGACGGTGCGCTTCGGCAATGTTCTGGGCTCGAGCGGGTCCCTGATTCCGTTGTTCAAGACCCAATTGGCCCGTGGCGGGCCGCTGACCGTCACGCATCCGGAAATGAAGCGCTTTTTCATGACGATCCGCGAGGCAGTTGAACTTACGCTGCAGGCCTCCGCCTACGGACTTGAGAAGAATCTGGGGCAGGGCGAGATCTTCGTGCTCGACATGGGCGAGCCGATCCGGATCGTCGACATCGCCCGGCGGATGATCCGTCTCGCCGGCTATACACCGGACCAGGATGTGAAGATCAAGATCGTCGGCTGCCGTCCGGGCGAGAAGCTGTTCGAGGAACTGTTTGACGAAACGGAACGGCGCGTGACGCCGCCTGTACCCGGCGTGCTCGGGGCGGTGCCGACGCCGGTACCTCTGCCGGTGCTCTATGGCGCCTTCGAGCGGCTGCACGATTTCGCCGAGCATGGCGACAGCGACGGATTGTTCGGCGTCATCCGTAGCATCCTGCCGAATTTCCATGCTGAGGATAAGCTGCCCGATATGGTGCCGGAGCCTGAGGTCGTGCCCGGGGAAGGGCTCGCCATACCGCCGGAGATCGCGGCGATGGCGGACGTCATGAACGCATCGCAAGCCGTGGTCCGGTGATTGGCTCACCTGAAACGCGCCGGCGCGCCGGCTTCGGTCGATCCCCTTCTTTCGCGTCCTGCGGCTCCCATGACTCATGGCGCGCGTCTGATCGTGAAAATCACGAAATCGGCGCTCTATGACTTTGGCTATATTCAGAAGGCCTGCGACCAGCTGCTAGATTGGATCGGTACTCCTCAGCGGTTGGGCCCATGCATTCGGATCGCGCCATGGTCGCGTTGGCGACCAAGACAGGACAGCATCGTTCATTCGGGCTTTCGACCGGGCCTGCTTCAGCGATCTACGTCATCAACACGTTGTCACGGGGCGGGGCGGAGCACGGGTTGGTGACCATTCTGGAGAATGGCTTCCTGCGCGATACAAACCTTTACGTTCTGGTGTTCGGGCGAGGTGATGGCGGCCTTCGGCAGCGCCTCATCGATCTTATCGGCGAAGAAAAGCTTGTTGAGGTGACGCCGGACGCCAGATTGAGCCTGATTGGAATGGTCCGCGGCGTCGTTGCCTTGGCGAAAATGATCCGTCGGATCCGGCCCCAGGTCGTCATCCTGTCCCTGAAGCAGGCCAATATCGTCGGCCGAGGCGTTTTGGTGTTCCATCGCAACGTGCGCTGTGTCGCCTTTGAGCACATCGCGCGGCTGGAGCGCCATCCGTCGGTCCATTTCTATCGGTTTCTGCTTCGCGCGCTGTCCTTTCGGGTCGACGAGGTGTGGGCGGATTGCCCGACCACGCTTGCGCGAACGCGCAGCCACTATCCGTGGCCGCGCCAGCGGCGCGAGGCGGTCATGCCGCTGTTCATCGCTTCGGCCGAGGCGGTGAAGGGCAGCTACCGGATCGTGGAGCCGATCCGGCTGGTGATGGCCGGCCGGCTCATCCGGCGCAAACGCTTCGACGTCGCGATCGATGCGCTGGCGCTCCTCAAGGCTCGCGGCATCGATGCCCGTTGCACGATTTTCGGCACCGGGCCGGAGGGACCAGCGATCCTCGCAAGGGCAGTGGCGGCTAAGGTCGCCGATCGGCTCTGCCTCGCCGGTTTCGTCGACAAATGGTGGCGCGAGGCGCTTCACCACGACATCTTCCTGCAGACGAGCGAGGAGGAGGGCTTCTGCCTCGTCGCCGCCGAGGCGATGATGGTCGGCCTGCCGATGATCACGACCGTGGTTGGCGGGCTGAACGATTACTCTACCGACGACGTCAATGCCGTCCATGTGCCGATCGGCAAGGCCGAGGCCCTGTCGGATGCGATTCGGGGACTGGCGAGCGACGAGGGGCGTCGCCGCCGGCTCGGCTCGGACGCGGCCGCCGGAATGGCAGAGATCTACTCCGCGGAAGCGGCGCGGCGGACCTACCGGGAGGTCGGTACCGGTCTTGCCGCCGCCGCGGTCTCGCCCCGATAGCCGATGCGTCGCCGCCGCGCTCAGCCTTTCGATAGCGCCCTGACCGGATCCTGCCGCGAAACGCAGCGGGGCGGCTGACAGCCGAAAACGACGACGATCCGGCTGACGCAGAAAGAGGCGAACACGATCGGTCAACGGATCAGATTGGGCGCGTTAACGTCGCCACCGCCCCTTTGTCCGTGACAGGATGACCGGTCGCAGGCGACCAGCGGCCAACCCGCTATGATTGGGATGGAATCAGGGATGCGCCGGTCATCGATCGCTCGGCCCATCATCAGGAGAGAGACGGCGTGATGGTCAAGATCTATGGTATCAAGAACTGCGACACCATGAAGAAGGCCCGGCAGTGGCTTGATAACAATGGTATTTCCTATGCGTTCCACGACTACAAGGCCGAAAGCGTTGATCGCGTCGATCTAGAGCGCTGGGTGGGAGAACTGGGTTGGGAGACGGTGTTGAATCGCGCCGGAACGACGTTTCGCAAGCTCGACGAGGCGGACAAGCAAGGCCTCGATGCGGCCAAGGCGATCGGGTTGATGCAGGCGCAGCCCTCGATGATCAAGCGGCCGATCCTCGACCTCGGCGACGGTCGCCTGCTGGCCGGCTTCAAGCCGGAACTCTACGCGGCCGTGCTGAAATAGGGACGGGTCGCCGCCATTGATGCCGGCGGCGCATGTCGATATAAGGATATCTTTATGTCCTGCTTGACGTGTCGACATTGAACGCCTAGGAGTTGTGCGTCGTGGTTCTCCGGCACGCTCGTTGCGGCGCCGGAGCTAAGAGGGAATCCGGTGCGTCGCCTTCGCGAGGGGGAGGTCATGCCGGAGCTGCCCCCGCAACTGTGAGCGGCGAGCCCGGGTCCAACCATGCCACTGAAGCCATCCGGCTTCGGGAAGGCCGGACCGGGGCGGCGACCCGCGAGCCAGGAGACCTGCCGCGACACCATAACGTCCCTGGGCGGGGTGTCCCGGTGGTGCGCTTGCGCTCGCCGGTTCCCGATCGGCGGGATTCGACGCACGCGTCCGCTCGGCCTTTGCCCCCAAACATTTGGGGTTGAGCCGATGTCTTCTCTCACGCTTCCTGTCAGTGCGCTCGGTACGCCGCGGATCGGTCCGCGCCGCGAGCTCAAATTTGCTCTCGAAAGCTATTGGTCCGGCCAGTCCAGCGCCGATGAGCTCGTCGCCAGCGCTGCCGCGCTGCGCGCCGCCAACTGGGCGCGCCAGCATGCGCTCGGCGTCACCAACATCCCGTCGAACGATTTCTCGCTCTACGATCATGTCCTCGATACCAGCGTCATGGTCGGCGCCATCCCGGCCGTCTATGGCTGGACCGGCGGCGAGGTGCCGCTTGATACTTATTTCGCCATGGCACGAGGGAGCCAGGGCGGCGCCGACGACGCCACCTGCGGCCATTCACATCATCATGCCGGGCAGGGCGTTCCCGCGCTCGAAATGACGAAATGGTTCGATACCAACTACCACTACATGGTGCCGGAGTTCACGAGCGGGCAGCGTTTCGCGCTCGCCTCCACCAAGCCGTTGGACGAATTCCTTGAGGCGAAGGCGCTCGGCTATCACACCCGACCGGTCCTGCTCGGCCCGGTCAGCTATCTGAAGCTCGGCAAAAGCCAGGATCCGTCGCTCGATCCGCTGTCGCTGCTCGGCGGGCTTCTGCCCGTCTATGTCGAGATCCTGCGCCGGCTCGCCGCCCATGGCGCCGACTGGGTGCAGATCGACGAGCCGTGCCTTGTCCTCGATCTTGACGAGCCGACCAGGCAGGCGCTGCGCGTCGCCTATGGCATGTTCGCCTATGCGCTGCCGAAGCTGAAGCTGATGCTGACCACCTATTTCGGCGCGCTCGGCGACAATCTCGACACGGCGGTCGAACTCCCTGTCGCCGGGCTGCACGTCGATCTCGTCCGGGCTCCCGAGCAGCTGGACGCCGTGCTGGCGAAGGCTCCAAGCGGTCTCGTGCTGTCGCTCGGCGTTGTTGACGGCCGCAATATCTGGCGCGCCAACCTCGCCACCTTGCTCGATCGGCTCGAGCCCGTGCTGGCGCGCCGCGGCGCCGATCATGTCCAGATCGCCGCCTCCTGTTCGCTGTTGCATGTGCCGATCGACCTGGCGCTCGAAACCGAGCTCGACCCGGAACTGACGAACTGGCTGGCCTTCGCGGTCCAGAAGATGGCGGAGCTGGCGACGCTGGGCCGTGCGCTGGCCGGTGGACGCGAGAGCGTGTCCGAAGCGATCGTCGACTCGGTCCTGGCCGCCAGCACGCGGGCGACATCGCCGAAGGTGCACGATCGCGCCGTCGCCGAACGCTCGGCCACAGTCACGGCCGGAATGACGCAACGGGCGAGCGCCTTCGCGGAGCGACATGCCCTGCAAGAGGCGGCGTTGAAGCTGCCGAGCTTCCCGACTACGACCATCGGGTCGTTTCCCCAGACGTCAGAAGTGCGCAAGGCGCGGGCGGCGCATGCCAAGGGAACCTTGGCTCCGCTCGACTATGAAGCCTTCCTGCGCCGCGAGACCGATGCGGCGATCCGCTGGCAGGAAGAGATCGGTCTCGACGTGCTGGTGCATGGTGAGTTCGAGCGTAACGACATGGTGCAGTATTTCGGCGAGCAGCTCTCTGGCTTCGCCTTCACCAAGTCTGGCTGGGTGCAGAGCTATGGGTCGCGCTATGTCCGGCCGCCGATCCTCTTCGGCGATGTGTCGCGGCCGAAGCCGATGACGGTCGACTGGTGGCGCTATGCGCAATCCTGCACGCAGAAGCCGATGAAGGGCATGCTCACCGGGCCGGTGACGATCCTGAATTGGTCGTTCGTGCGCGACGACGTTCCGCGCAGCGTCGCATGCCGCCAGATCGCGCTGGCGATCCGCGACGAGGTGCAGGATCTGGAGCAGGCCGGCGCACGGATGATCCAGATCGATGAGGCGGCACTGCGCGAGGGGCTGCCGCTCCGGCGCGGCGAGTGGAAGCACTATCTCGACTGGGCGGTCGAGAGCTTCCGGCTCTGCGGCTCCGGCGTCGGCGACGCGACCCAGATCCACACCCACATGTGCTATTCGGAGTTCAACGATATCATCGACGCGATCGCGGCGATGGACGCCGATGTCATCTCGATCGAGACCTCGCGCTCGAAGATGGAACTGCTCGACGCCTTTGTCAGCGATCGCTATCCAAACGATATCGGGCCGGGCGTCTATGACATTCATTCGCCGCGCGTGCCGGCGGTCGAGGAAATGACCGAGCTGCTCGACAAGGCGATCGTGCGCCTTTCCGCGAGCCAGATCTGGGTCAACCCGGATTGCGGCCTGAAGACCCGCCAATGGGACGAGGTGCGGCCGGCGCTCGTCAACATGGTCGCCGCCGCCCGGCAGCTGCGGACGCGGGTCAGCGAGGCGGCCGGGTAGCCACGCCTGGTTGGCGTTGCTGTGCCGGGGCGTACCTCCGGCACAGCAATCTGATCCGCCTGAAAATGATTTAAATCAATAGCTTGCGGGACTAAGCTCGCAAGGCCCTGAGCGCGTTGAGGATGACGGCGACGTCGATCGCCTCCTGCAAAAGAGCGCCCTGCAGGGGCGGCAGATAGCCCAATGCCGCCGCGATCATGGCGAGGATCGATAGGCCAAGCCCGACGACGACGCTCTGCAGGGCGATCTTCGCCGACCGATGCGCGATGCCGATGGCGTCGGCGAGGCGATCGATTCGGTCGACCAGCAGCACGACATCGGCGGTTTCCGACGAGGCGGCGGCGCCGCGCGCGCCCATCGCCACGCCGACATCGGCCGCCGCCAGTGCTGGCGCGTCGTTGACGCCGTCGCCGACCATCATCACCGGTCCGGCCGAGCGCGCTGCGATCACGACATCGACCTTGTCCTGCGGCGTGAGATCCGCCCTCAGCTCGTCGATGGCGAGCAGGCGCACGACCGGCTGCGCCACGGCGGCACGGTCGCCCGTCGCCAGCACGATGCGCGATATGCCGGCGGAGCGAAGCCGCTGGATCACCGTGGTGGCGTCGGCGCGCAGGGGATCCGACATGGCGACCACGCCGGCCAGGACACCGTCGATGACGATGTCGATGGTGGCGGCGCTGCCTGGAAATCCGGGTTTCCAGATCCGGGCGCCCGGCTTGAGCTGGCCGCGGGCAAAGGCCGAGCCGCCGACGGCGACCACATGGCCGTCTACCGTGCCGACAAGCCCCGCGCCGGCTGTTTCGTTGATGTCGGTTGGTGTCGAGAGCCTTAGCGAACGGGCCTGCGCCGCCTGGATCAGGGCATCGGCCATGACATGCGTCGAGGCCTGGTCGAGCGAGGCGGCGAGCCGCAGGATCTCGTCCGCCTGAAAGCCCGGCGCCGCCCAGATTTGGGAGAGTTCGGCATGCCCATGGGTCAGCGTGCCGGTCTTGTCGAGCACGGCGATCCGGGCGCGGCCGAGGGCTTCGAGCGCCCCGCCGCCCTTGATCAGGACGCCAAGCTTCGCGGCGCGTGAAATGCCGGCGATGATGGCGACCGGCACGGCGAGAATGAGAGGACAGGGCGTCGCCACCACCAGCACGGCCAGCGCGCGAATGGGGTCGCCGGTCCAGATCCACGCGCCGCCCGAGAGCAGCAGCGTCAGGGCGAGGAACCAGAGAGCATAGCGGTCGGCGAGGCGGACGGCCGGCGCCTTGGAGTTCTGGGCCGCCTCGACCAGCCGGACGATCGCCGCATAGGCGCTATCGGCCGCCGGGCGAAGGGCGACCAGGTCGAAGGACGCGCCGATTGCCGTCGTACCGCTCAGCGCCTCGTCATGCCGCGCGAGCGTGACGGGCAAGGCCTCGCCGGTCAGGGCCGAGGTGTCGATCATGGCGCTGTCGCTGGCAATGGTGCCGTCGACCGGAAGCACCTCGCCCTGGCGGATCAATAGCGTGTCGCCTTGAACGACGGTCTCGATCGGAACTTCCTCAAGGCCGCCGGAGCCGTGTCGCATAACCGTGCGCGCGACGCGGCCAAGCAGGGCCGTCATTTCGCGACGTGCGCGACCCTCGGCGTAGTTCTCCAGATATTGGCCGCCGGCATACATCAGCGCGACGACATTGCCGGCCAGCGACTCGCCGAAGGCGAGCGCCGCCGACATCGACAGGGCGGCGATGATATCCAGTCCGGCGTCGCCACGGCGCAGCGAGGTGACGATCTGGACGAGCAGGCTGAGCAGGACGGGAAGGGTGGCGAAACCCCAGACGAACTCCGCCGATCCCCTGCCGCCGACGAGATAGAGCAGCAGGCCGGCGACAAGTCCGCCCAGCGCCACGCCCAGAAGCGCGATGTTGCTGGACCAGATCGGGCTCCGTACTGGTCGAGTGTCGTGTTCGCGTTCCATCCGGATCCGATTTCTGGCGGGGCTTTGCGTGCCGCTGACAGGACCGATTCTGGCATATCGGTCGATTGCCGGCAGAGCAGCGCATTTTCGGATGGTTGTCGATGGTCCGGGCGGTAGCGTCTAGCCGTTCTCCCGTGCCGGCTCCTCCGCTTCCAGAACCTCCTTCAGGAGGACCGCCTGGTTGTGGGTTTGGTCCTTGGCGCCGTAGAGCAGCGTAGTGCGGCGTCCGGCGCATTCAGCGCGGAGCTTTGCCACCGCCTCGGCTTGACCGGCCAGTTCCTCGCGGTAGCGAGCGCGGAATTCCTCCCAAAGCCGTGGTTCGTGGTGAAACCACTGCCGAAGGGCGGTCGAGGGTCCCAGGTCCTTTGCCCAGAGATCGAGCTTCGCCGCCTCCTTGGTGACCCCGCGCGGCCAGAGGCGGTCGACGAGCACCCGGAAGCCGTCCGACGGCGAAGGGGGATCATAGATGCGCTTGAGCTGGATCATTGGGCTATCCTCAGCCCTTTCGCGGGGCTCGTCCAGTCAGCCTATCAACGCTCCGCCGCCCGGGCGACCGCGCCAGCCGGTTCGGCCTGCTGGGCCCGCTGGCCGAACCAGATGCTGGCCAGGACGAGGATCATGCCGACGACCTGCGCTGGGCTCAGCGTCTGGCCGAGCCACCACCAGCCGAGCATAACGGCGGTCAGCGGGCTGAGGAAGCCGAGCGGCGACACGGTCGCGGGCCCGAGCCGGGCGATGCCGCGGAACCACAGAATGTAGGTCAGCGCCGCCCCGATCAGGCCGAGATAGGCGAGGCCGACCCAGTTGGCGACGGTGAGATGCGGCAGAGCCGGCTCCAGCCAGAGCGCCACCGGCAGAAGCAGGAGGCCGCCGGCGGTCAGTTGCCAGGCCGTGAAGGTCAGCGGCGACACCGGCGGCTGCCAGCGGCGGGTCAGCACCGTTCCGAACGCCATCGACAAGGCGCCGGCGAGGCCTGCCAGGATGCCGATCGGATCGAGGGTCGCCTGTGGGGTGAGGATTAGCAGCGCGACGCCGCCAATGCCGACAATCGCGGCGGCGATGGCGGCCGGGCGAACCGTCGATCCGAGCAGCAAATGGGCCAGCAGGATGACGATCAGCGGCTGGATCGCGCCGACAGTGGCGGCGACGCCGCCCGGCAGCCGATAGGCGGAAACGAACAGCATCGCCCAGAAGATCGAGAAATTGAGGGCGCCGAGGACCAGCACGCGAGGCCACCAGTGTCCTTTTGGCAGGGTGCGGACAACGAGCAGCAGCAGCAATCCGGCCGGGAGCGCCCGCAGCACGGCGACGGTCAGCGGATAGCCGGGCGGCAGGAGTTCCGTCGTCACCAGATAGGTGCTGCCCCAGATGGCCGGGGCGATCGCCGTTAGCAGAAGGTCGAGATTGCGCTGCATGGGAGTGTCTCGCGATATATCTTGACGTCAAGATAGTCCGAAACATCTTGACGTCAAGATACCCCTATGGGCGAATGCGGCATGGATCACGTGGATGAAATTCTGCTGCAATGGCGGCGCGAGCGGCCCGATCTCGATGTCGGGCCAATGGGGCTGATCGGTCGGCTCGGCCGTATCGTGCACTATCTGACACGCGAGATGGAAAAGACGTTCGCCACGTTCGGCCTGACTGGGGCGAGCTTTGATGTGCTGGCGACGCTGCGCCGCTCCGGCTCGCCCTACAGCCTGTCGCCGGGCGACCTGCTCGCGACGATGATGATCACGTCGGGCACGCTGACCAATCGGATCGACCAGCTGGAAAAAGCCGGTCTCGTCACCCGCGCCCAGAGCTCCGCGGATCGCCGGGTTGTTATCATCTCGTTAACCCCGACGGGCCTCGCCACCGTCGAGGCGGCCGTCACCGCGCATGTCGAGACCCAGAAGCGCCTGGTCTCGGTGCTCTCGGACCAGGAGCGTGCGCTCCTGGACGTCCAGCTCCGCGCTTTCCTCGCCGGTATCGCGGCGCGGGCGTCAGATTGACGGCGTGTGCCGCGCCTCGTGGTCGAGCAGCCAGCGCTTGCGGTCCGTGCCGCCGCTATAGCCGGTGAGTGCCCCGTCGGCGCCCACCAGGCGATGGCAGGGGACGACGACGCAGATCGGATTGGCGCCGTTGGCATGGCCGACGGCGCGGGGCGATCGCGGCCGGCCGAGCTGGTCCGACAGCCGGCCATAGGCGAGCGGGCTGCCGGGCGGGATGGCGCGCAGCGCCTGCCAGACGTCCTGCTGGAACGGAGTGCCGCCCGATTTCACGGCGATCCCGTCGATGGCGGCGATCGACCCTGCGAAATAGTCCCGCAGCGCGCCTGAGATCGCTGTTGGCACCGCCCCGCCGGCGAGCACATAGCCGCCATCCCCCAGCCGGCGGTCGAGCAGGCGGCTGAGCCTCGCCTCGCAACCGACGAAATCCGCTGCCCGCAAAAATCCGTCCGCGTCGGCCGTCAGCAGCATGTCGCCGATGGGCGTCGGGATCGTCTCCAGCGTCAGCGAAACCGGCATCGGTCAGCTCGCATCGTGAAAGAGGATGCCGAGCGTGTGGCGGCTGCCGGAACGTACGCGGCTGACGCCATGGCGCAGGTTGACGCGGTAGCTGCCCTTCGCGCCCTGGACCGGCCGATTGTGCACGGCGAAGGCGACGGCGTCGCCCTGGCGAAGCGGCACCACCTCGGCCCGGCTTTGCATGCGCGGCCGCTGCTCGGTCAGCACGAACTCGCCGCCGGTAAAGTCCGCCTCCGGCTCCGACAGCAGGATCGCCACCTGCAGCGGGAAGGCGAGGTCGCCGTAGAGGTCCTGGTGCAGGCAATTGAAATCGCCCGGCCCGTAGCGCAGCAGCAAGGGCGTCGGCCGCGCCTGACCGGCAGCGTGGCAGAGCGCGAGATAGTCGGCGTGTCGCTCCGGATAGCGGGCTTCCTCGCCCATCCGCGCGTTCCAATCATTCGCGACGCTGGCGAGGCGCGGATAGAGCGCTTGGCGCAATTCGGCGACGAGATCGGGTAGCGGATAGCGGAAATAGCGATATTCGCCCTTGCCGAAGCCGTGCCGCGCCATGTGGATGTGGCTGCGGAAATGCGCCTCCTCGTCATAGAGCGCGGCGATCGCCTCGCATTCCGCCGCCGTCAGCAGCCCTTTCAGCACCGCATTGCCATAGCCGTCGAGATCAGCATCGAGCCGGGGCCAATCCAGGCCTGCCACGCGCGCCGAAATGGCGCCGGCCTCGCCGATCGGGCGGGAGCCGGCCTTCGCGGGAAGCGCCGCGTTCATGCCTGCGCTTCCTTCTCGAGCAGCGCGCGCTTGCGCTCGACGCCCCAGCGATAACCGGAAAGCGCGCCGTCATTCTTGATGACGCGATGACAGGGGATGGCGACCGCGATGGCATTCGCAGCACAGGCTCCGGCTACCGCGCGCACCGCCTTGGGGGAGCCGATGCGTCGGGCGATGTCGGCATAGCTCACCGTCTCGCCGGCCGGGATCTCGCGCAGCGCCTGCCAGACGCGCTGCTGGAACGCCGTGCCGCGCACATCGAGCGGCAGGTCGAGCCCCAGCCCCGGCGCCTCGACGAAGCCGACCACCCGCGCCACGAGCCGTTCGAATTCGGCGTCGCCGCCGATCAGGTTGGCGTTCGGAAACCGATCCTGCAGCTCGCGCGACAGTTCTTCCGGGTCGTCGCCCAGCGTGATGGCGCAGATGCCCTTGGCGCTACGGGCGACGAGGATGGCGCCGAGCGAGCATTGCCCGATCGCGAACCGGATCTCGGTATCCGCGCCGCCGGCCCGAAACGCGGTCGGCGTCATGCCGAGCACGGCGTTGGAGGTCGCATAGAAGCGGCCGCTCGAATTGAAACCGGCGTCATAGATCGCCTCGGTGACGCTGCCGTCGCGTCGCGACAGCTCGCTTCTGGCGCGTGCTGCCCGATGCGCTGCCGCATAGGCCTTTGGCGTCAGCCCGGTCACTGCCTTGAAAACCCGGTGGAAATGATAGGGGCTCATGCCGACTACGGCGGCGAGGCTTTCAAGTGACGGCGCTTCCTCGGCATCTTCGATGGTCCGGCAAGCTTTTGCCGCCGTCGAAGCATGCTGTTCTGCGAGCGACGCGGCGTTTGGCGTGCAGCGGCGGCAGGCGCGGAACCCGGCTTTCTCCGCGTCCTCGCAGCTTGCGAAGAAGGAGACGTTCTGCGGCTTGGCCTGGCGGGCCGGGCAGGAGGGCCGGCAATAGACGCCGGTGGTGTGCACCGAATAGACGAAGGTGCCGTCCCGGGCGCGGTCACGCGCCACGACGGCCCGCCAGCGCGGATCGAGTTCGACGGCGCGCGCCGCATCCGCCGCGGGGCGGCTGGTCTTGGTCTCGATCCCAGCCTCGGGGGCATTCTGCGCCGGGGCAGGGGTCTTCTGTTGCAGGGCGTGGGCCATGGGCTTCATCCTTCGCATGGATCATGCCTTCCAGGTAGGCCCTGCCGGAGCCGCCCGCACTCCGGCGCTTGCTTTTGAATTTGCGTGGCCGCTCCGTTCGACAGCGGCTCCGGCCGTGGCCGACGCCGAGCGGCCAGAGCTCAACGGTCCAGCCAGGCGGCCAGGCCGTCCATCGTCTGCAGTCCATATTCCACCGCGCCGAAGCCGATGACCACCTGACGCCGCTCGCGACTGGGGTGGAGCTGGCGCATGGTCAGCACCGTCTTGCCGTCGGTCTGTTCATCGAACGTCACAATCACGCGGAAACGGTCGGGATCGTCGGGGTCGGGCGTGCCATAGTCCATCATGATCCGCTCGTTCGGCACGATCTCCAGAAAGCGCATGAGGTTCGGGAAACGCTGCTCGCGGCCCTCGAACATCCCCACCATGTCGAACCGCCAGACCCCGCCCTCGCGGATATCGGCCTCATAGTTCTCGATGCTGAGGCCGGCCGGGCCGTACCATTGGGCCAGCGCCTCGGGGTCCATCCAGGCGGCAAAGACCTTTTCGCGCGGGTGGTTCAGCAGCTTCACCAGCACGATTTCGCGATCATGAGACCAGGTTTCCAGCGGGTTTGTCATAGGCTTCATCGTCCTTCCTCCTCCTTCTTGTCCAGGTAGGCTTCCAGCCGATCGAACCGCGCGGCCCAGCGCCGGCGCTCGGCTTCCATCCAGTCCGCCGCCTCGTCGAAGCGTGCGGGTACCAGCCGGCACCAGCGGCTGCGACCGCGTTTTTCGCTGACGATCAATCCGCAATCCTCCAGCACCTTGAGATGCTGGGCGAAGGAGGGCAGCGCCATGTCGAAAGGCTCGGCCAGGGTGCTGACCGGCACTTCGCCCTCGGCCAGTCGCGACACCACCGCGCGGCGGGTCGGGTCGCTGAGAGCGTGGAAGGCGAGGTCGAGAGGTGTTGAATGGTAAGGCATTTGCCTTAGTAACAGAGGGCAGCGCCGCGAGTCAAGGAAACTAAGGTAGGCGCCTTAGTGTTCGTCGACCCGACGATCCATCCCAACTCGGCCTCGCGCCACATGGCGATAGGATGGTTCATTGGGATCTCGAGAACTTTGGCAAAGCGCCGAGGAACGCATTCGGCTCGTAGGCCGCCACTCAGTCCTGCGGGGGCAGCACGGCGGCCCTGCCGAGCTCCGTCAGCGCGTAGATCCCTCGGCTCTCCCGCACGAACCAGCCATAGACGTTGCTCTGAAGGATTGCGGGAGCTCTCTCAACCAGCGCTTTCAGCTGTTTCGGGCTTTGCGATCCGGTCAGCAACGCCGTCGCGCAAATGATGCAGTCCTGCCGGTAGGCCGTCATGATCGGCTTGCCACGCCCTCCGCCCTTCTGCGGATCGCCGACCCGACGCCGGTGTTCCTGCAGCAGCCGCGAGCGTCGCTTCGGATCCCGGCGCGGCGCGGCGGCAAAAGGCTCGACGATGACTTCCACCGCTCCGGATGCCGAAACAGCGATGATGCCAAAACCAAGACGTCGACACAGATTGCGGAAACGCGCGTCCTGCTCCCGACCTTTGCCAGCCTTGGAGGATCGGGCCGCTAGCCAGACTTCATCGCAGGCTGCAGCACGGTTGACGCCCTGCAGGACCAGTTCAAGATTGAAGGCCAGCTTCATCTCACAGACGATGAGCACCGGCGGGTCGCCATCCCTTACGCCGACCAGGTCACAGCCATTGACCTCGCCTTTGACGGAATAGCCGGCGCCTTCCATGAAGGCCTTCAGTGGAAGATAGAGATCCGTCTCCGCCATCAAGCTCGTCTGGGTTTCAGTGCACACCCGCCTGACTTAGCTGAGTCTCGCCGCTTGCACACCGTATCGGGGGCTTCGCGGGAGCGAAGCCGTGGCGCCAAGGCATCACCTTCCGGACATTCAGCAGCGACGTCTCGCCGGACACGATCGCGCCGTCTTCCTCGACCACCCTTGGCGTAGCGAAGGCCGGCGTTTGCCAATCGGGCCGTTTGACGGCAATCTCAGCAGGTCGCTGGTCGGGCAACAGCACATGGGGAACTCTGATGAGCAAGGACCGTGCACTTGCTGATGGCGGCGAGGGGGCTCTGCCTGGGCAACTCAACCGCCGATCGTTCCTGATCGGCTCTGCCGTCGGTCTCGGCGCGCTAGGGCTGGCCGGCTGCGCCACATCGGGCGGCATGACCCGCGCCGAGGCGGCGAAGGTCTACGGTCCGGTGCCCGACGAGAAGTTTCCAATCCCCGCGGTCGATGTCGCCAAGGTCGATCCGAAATATTACCGGCGGACCGTGCAGTACGCCAGCAAGGAAGCGCCGGGTACGATCATCATCGATCCCGGCAAGTACTATGTCTATCGCATCGAAGGCGACGGGAACGCTACCCGCTACGGCGCCAATGTCGGCCGCGAGGGGTTCCTGTGGAGCGGCGAGGCCTATGTCGGGCGCAAGGCCGAATGG
Organism: Kaistia granuli DSM 23481; assembly: GCF_000380505.1. GTDB lineage: Bacteria > Pseudomonadota > Alphaproteobacteria > Rhizobiales > Kaistiaceae > Kaistia > Kaistia granuli. The sequence goes on from NZ_AQYH01000020.1 coordinate 63,428, forward strand.
CCCACCTGGACGCCACCGAAGGAGATGATCCAGCGCCAGCCGGAGGCCGCCAAATATGCCGGCGGCATGCCGGGAGGTCTCGACAACCCCCTCGGCGCCCGCACGCTGTACCTTTATCAGGACGGCAGGTACACGCTCTACACGATCTACAGTACCCGCGTGGCCCAGTCGATCGGCACCGGCGTGACGAGCGGGTGCACCGGCCTGCTCACCCAGGACATGATGCATCTTTACGCGCGAACACCCGTGAATACGAAGGTGCTGGTCCTGCCGGCATAGGCAGGGACGTTCCTTCCTGGTCCCAAGGTCGCGACGCCCGGGGCAGGGCGAGGATCGGCTGTCCCGCTATGCGAGCGCCGAAACCCGATCCTTCCCAAGGGTAATCCTCCGTCGTAGAATAGGCCCTACGACAATGACTATGCGGGGGTAATCTCGCCGCCGTTTCTGCCGGCGCTCCTGACGGCCGCGGCGGTTTGCCTTCTGGGAGGCCAGGGCTCGGTCAAGCCCAATTGCGGACGTCGTTGCCTTCTGTCGAAGCAAAAGTTTCCGCTGGAGGAGTGATATGGCAGACAACAAGGACGTCGACGTCAATGCGCCGCCACCGAGCGCGGAGGAGCTTCGTCAGTCCATCTTGGCCGAGCGCATGAAGGAGTTCGGCAAGCAGCAGCAGCAGCAGACCAAGCAGAACGAGGCGCTGACGAAATTCGCGGAAAGCTTCCTGAACGACAAGATCAGCGACGAGGAGATCGCGGCGGTCCGCCGGGTGGCGCTGAATGCCGTCAAGAACGGCAAGTATGAGGCGCTGGTCTACAGCTTCCCGTCGTCGCTCTGCACCGACAAGGGCCGGGCGATCAACAGTTCGGATCCGCAATGGCCCGAGACACTGCAGGGCAAGGCCAAGCAGTTCTATGAACGCTACCTGACCTATGCCAAGCCGCAGGGCTTCAGGCTCAGCGCCATGATCATCAATTTTCCCGGCGGATTTCCGGGCGATGTCGGCTTCTTCATCAGTTGGAAGGAAGAGGTGAAATAGCGCGCCGGCGCCGCGTCGAGCCCGACGGCGCCGGGGGCTTATCCCAGCACTTCCGGCACGACGTTGCGCGGCGTTCTATCCTCGACGAAGTTGGCGGGGCGCTTCTGGCGCTTGCCGAATTTCGGTTTCTCGAACGGAATCCGCTCGTAGGGGATCGAACTCAATATGTGCGAGATGCAGTTGATGCGCGCTCGCTTCTTGTCGTTCGAAGGCACGATCCACCAGGGCGCGTGGCGGGTATCGGTGGCGCGAATCATCTCGTCATAGGCGCGTGTATAGTCCCACCAGCGATTGTAGGATTCGATGTCCATCGGGCTCAGCTTCCACTGCCGGAGCGGATCCTCGACGCGTTGCTGGAAGCGCTTTTCCTGTTCTTCCTCGCTGACATCGAGGAAATACTTCAGCAGCGTGATGCCGCCTTCGACGAGGGCTGCCTCGAAGCGCGGTGTCTGCTCGAGGAAGCGCCGCGCCTTCTCCTCGCTGCAGAAACCCATCACGCGCTCGACGCCGGGGCGGTTGTACCAGGAGCGGTCGAAGATCACGACCTCGCCGCCGGCCGGCAGATGCTGGATATAGCGCTGCATGTAGATCTGGGTCTTCTCGCGGTCCGTTGGCGCCGGCAGGGCGACGACGCGGAACACGCGCGGGCTGACCTTCTCGGTGAGACGCTTGATCACGCCGCCCTTGCCGGCAGCGTCGCGGCCTTCGAAAATGATGGCGATGCGGGCGCCGGACTTCTTCACCCAGGCCTGGAGATAGGAAAGCTCCACCTGCAGCCGGATCAGCTCGGACGCGTAGTCCCTGCCGCCCGATTTCGCCTCGGGTGCTTCGGCGATCTTGGACGCCTTGTCCTTGTCCTTGTTCTTGCTCATGCTCAACCTCCCAACCGTGCAGAAAGTCACGCAGCCTCGGTCTCGAACGCCTGGTAGGCGTCCTCGACGATGTCGAAGATCATCGCGGCGCCGACCAATTCGATGACGCCGGCGCGGCGAAGCATTTCGCGCGCGTCGGAATGAAGCTCGGCCAGGCCGAGCCGGATGCCGCGCTGGCGCAACTCCCCGCAGACTTCGCCGAGCATCGCCGCCGCCGAGCTGTCGATCTGAGGGATCGCGCTGGCGTCGATCAGCAGCCAGCGCGTGTCGGCCGGCAGCCCGTCGGCGATGGCGCGCAGGCGCGCCGCCACATAATCGGTGTTGAAGAACAACAGGCTGCCCTGGATCAGGCAGACGGCGAGCCCGGGCACCGGGCGGGCTTCCGGGGTTCGATGCAGCTTGTAGAAGCCGTCGCGGCCCGCGACCCGGCCGAGCAGGGTGTCGCGCGGGAACATCAGCTTGCGCAGCAGATAGACCAGCGTCGCACCGATGGCGATGACCACGCCGTTGAGCACGCCGAGGCCGATCGGGCCCCACATGGCGATCAGCGCGAAGACGAACTCGACCCGGCTGACGCGCCAGAGCTGCCGCATGCCGGCGAGATCGATCATGTTGATGGCGGTTGCCGCCAGGATGGCGCCGAGCGCCGGGATCGGGATGATCCTGAGCGCCGGACCCAGAAACAGCAGCGTCGCGATCAGCGTCATGGCGGCGATGATGCTGGTCAGCTGCGAGCGGCCGCCGACGTTCAGGTTGACGGCCGTGCGCGAGTCCGACGCCGTCACCGGGAAGGCGCCGAACAGGCCGGCGGCGATGTTGGCGCTGCCGAAGCCGACCAGCTCGCGGTTCGGGTCGACCGACGTGCCGGCCTTGGCGCCGAAACTGCGGGCCGTGATGATGCCGGCGCCATAGCTGACCAGGAAGATCGCCGCCGCGCCGAGCGCCAGCGTCCGCAGCGGCAGCCCGGCAAGGCTGGGCAGGGTCAGCGACGGCAGGCCCTTCGGGATGTCGCCGACGATGGCGATGCCGTGGCCCTCGAAGTTGAACAGCGCCGACAGCAGGACGGAGAGCACGACGACGAGGATCGGCCCCGGCACCGGAAACCGCGTGATCCGCACGATTTGCAGCAGCCCGAACATGCCGAGCGCCAGGATGAGCGACGGCCAGTGGATCGACCCGGCCTTGCGGATGAGTTCGAGCAGCGGCCGCAGCAGGCCTTCGGAATCGATGTCGACGCCGGTGAAGCGGCCGATCTGGCCGACCAGGATCGAGAACGAGATGCCGATGAAGAAGCCGGTCAGGATCGGCCGCGACAGGAAGTTGGCAAGCACGCCGAGCCGCAGGATCCAGGCCAGCAGGCACAGCACGCCGACGCCGAGCGCCAGGATCGCCGCGATGCCGACGCGGTCGACGGTGCTCCCGGCCGGCAGGCCCGCGGTGACGGCGACCAGGGTCGCCGCCAGCACGGTCATGGTGGCGGCGTCCGGGCCGACGATGAGCTGGCGCGAGGGGCCGAAAAACGCATAGGCGACCAGCGGCGCGATGCTGGCATAGATCCCGGTCTCGGGCGGCAGGCCGGCGATGGCGGGATAGGCGATGGCGCTGGGAAGGCCGACGGCGGCGACCGCGAGGCCGGCGGAGATATCACGCGGCAACCATGCGAACCGGTAGCCGGAAAGGCCGGCCGGCAAGGGGAGGCGAAAGGCGCGCTCGCCTGAAACCATGTTGGCCCCTATTCCTTCGGCACGTCAAAATGCCGGGTTCGGTCAGGACGCCAGGGTATCGATCGATCCGCGCGGCGAGCATACTCTTTTTGCCGGCCGCGCAACAGTTTCGTCGCCTCGATGACGCCCGCGCGGCGGCGCCTACCCTTCGCCCGTTGCCCCATCTTCGGTTGCAAAAGCCGGGCTCGTCAATTGACCGGCGCGGGGCGGGTCTGTTCAATGGGCGGCGGAGCCCAAGAGGGGACTGACATGAACAGCACGATTCGAAATCTCGCGGCCCTGGCCCTGCTGGCGCCGGCCTTGCTGCTGGCGCAGGGGGCGCCGAGCCAGGCGAAGGACGGCCGCAACAGCGCCGCCATCCTGGGCGGTCTCGCCGGCCTCGCCGTCGGCGCTGCCATCGCCGACAGCGCCAATCGCAACCGCGATATCTATGGCGCGCCGCCGCCGCCGGCCTATCGCCCGCCGGCGCCATTCTCGCCCGCCGGCGGTGTCATCTGCTATCCGGAACAGCGCGCCTGCTACAACAATGGCGGCGCTTACAATGGCAACTGGACCTGGCGCGTCTATGGCCGCTGAGGGGAACATCATGCACGCACATTCCTTCCGGCACGCTCGTCCGGTCCGCGCCGCGCTCGCCGCCGTCGCCTTCGCCGCCCTGTTCGCAGCAAGCCCCGCCAACGCCGAGACGGCGAACATCGCCCCGGCGGCGCCGGCCGGCGCCACCGCGCCCGCGCCCGACGCCGACAATGACCGCGCCGATGCTGCCTGGGCCGATTTCCTCGAGACGGAGGGCGCCATCCTCGCCGACGCCCAGTTCGCGGCGCTGAACAACCTCGCCTTCCAGGCGGCGGCGGTTCGCGTCTGCGACGGCCACGGCCTCGCCAAGGAGACCTTCGGCAAGGCGATCGGCGACGTGATCGCCAGCGGCGACAAGGAACTTTCCGAAGAGGACGCAGAGGCGCGCAAGACCGCCATCCTCGTCGCCTTCGGCGCCCGCTACGGCCTGTTCATCGCCGAAGCCCATGGCGACAAGGAAGACTTCTGCGCCGCCGCCGCGAAGCTGAAGGCGGAACCGGACGGCGTGCCGGTGTTTCTGGAGTAGGCTTTTTGACGGGGCGGCGCTTGTTTCAGCTCCGCCCCGCTTCTCTAGGAGAACATCTTGCGCAACTTGATGCGTCGCCGTCATCTAGCGTTCCATCTACGCCACAATTCCACTAGTCGTTCATCTGTATTTAGCGCCCTGTCGGCTTCGCCAATCCGTTGCAAGGTTCCCTCAATGCCGTAGGGCCACGCCGCCGCATTGTCCGGCAAAACCGCATGGAGGAGCGCCATTGCTTGTCTGGGATACCGATCCACCATGTTGTCTCCTGACCGGCGAAGCTCTGGCAGGCTCAAATGGTCACGCTCAATTCGAGTAAGAAGTGGCAGAACCAATTCGGCTATCTTTGGAAATTGGTTGCCACTGGAAAATGCCAATTCGCAAAGCCGGGCCGATGTGTTGGGCAATCGCGCCGACATTTGACGGGGCCAAATTCGAAGCAGATCAGAAAGCTGATCAGCCCACTTTTCATGTGAGTTCTCATTTTTTTCGCTAGACCATTGCTGAGCGTGCCAAAGGATTTGTGCCCGAAAGTCATCATCGACCTTCAAAAGTAGGCCACGCATTTCGTCATTTGAGACGCAGCGTTCGCCCCTCTCATCATCGACACTTCCCCAACCCGACAGAATCATTCCGGCAATGATTTCGACGTACGAGCGGCGCGACGGGATGGGATTGGCGGCGAATTCCAGCATATCTTTCTTGAGTCGCATGTAGAGTTCTGTGTTTGGTGTTCTTGCACCCCACAGAAATCCCGACCAGGCAGCGTCGTAATCGGCGGCATCGCCCCTACGAAGTCGTGGCAGCAAGTGCTCGTTCGACCATTTTGGATCTATAGCGTAAAACCAATTAAGGTTGTGAAAAAATATAACTAGCGCATACCGGCCCAGATCATCCGGAAGCAGCATGAGTTCTTCAACGTGGTCTAGCCAATCACGAGGAAAGCCTTGCCCCAGATTTAGATTATTCTTACGGGGATCATTGAGGAGTGCTTCTGCGATCCTTCCACTAGGCGAATTGATAGATTCCATCGTCCAGTCCGGCTCCTTCGAGCCGCGCACGATGCCTGACCGCCCGTCGCTGGGAAAATGACGTAGAACACTCACCAATTTTCGCGAGAGACGATCGAAGGTCGCAAGACATTCTGTGCCTAGACTAGCGCTCGCGTCACGAAACCAGTCCGATACAGGGCGAATAATGGTCGCAATTTGCTCATCTGGATAGCTGGCGAGCCGTTCTCCGATCGCTCGAGCAAGTCTAGACTTATCGTTCTTCCGTTTTTCCGAATTTAGAAACCGTTGCCACGCCCATTCGGGGAAGTCGCCTCGCATCGCTGCGTAGGTTAGTGCAGCAAAAGCACGCGCCGGCCGTTGGGCCGCGAGCCCAGCAAAGGGGGCATTCTCAATTAGGAAATCGGTGGATCGCCCACTCAATTCTTGAGCGCGCGAAAGTATGGACCAGAGAGGATTGTCCAGAAGCCCTTGATATTTGGTGTCGGTCCTGACCCATCCACCACGCGATTCCAACGAATCGGCTGCCTTCGTTCCATATTCAGGTTTCCATTCGGGCAATGATTCGCGTAGTAGGTCGACACTTTTGCGCGTTCCGGAAGAAAGTCTGCATCCTGATTGCTGTACCCACAGTAATCTCTCAAGGATCATGAAAGACTTTCGTCTTTCGAAATCTTTAGATTTTTCCCGCGGCCATCGTTTCGGGCCCTTCAATAGTTTCAGCTCTATTGACTTGCGAGTCGCGCCGCTTAGCTTCTTCCACCGTTGTGCGATTACCAGCAACAGGTCCCGTTGATGATAGCTATTCCAAAAGGCGGAGTCGCTTAACGATGTTATTATATTCCCGAAATCTGCATTGGACACGAGACGACGGTTACCCGCCGCCCATATGCGCAGTCGTGCAAATATTGAATCGTCGTCAACTGGCCAAGATGAGAATTCACGGCTAGCTGCGGGGCGGTTAAGTGCCAAGAGCTGAGAAAAGAGCTCAGTGAATCGTATCACGGCCGCAGAAAGTCCATATATTCGATCATGGCTATCGGCACCGCGATCGGTGTCCGGAGCGATAGGGCTGATGTGGCTGAGGCCGTAGCCGCCTATTTCATTTTCAAGCCTAAGGGCTAGCTCTAGGTTCTGTCGGGAGGCTCGAACGACGGCAGCACACCATTCGTCTGGTACAATGATTTCTAGATGAATCTTAGGATACTCGACATCTATTTGTACCAGACGACCTTCGACTTCCGGCACTATATCCAGCATGGGCGGAATTGGGCCTCCCCAATAGTTCGACTTTGCCGAGATACGAGGTCGAAGTGCTTCGCTAATTCGCCGAATAATGGCGCTACTCCATCCATCCTTTTCTATTGTTTCAGCTAGGTCATACCAATTGTGATTGAAGTCGTCCTCGACGTCGTTCCAGGCCTCGAAAAGCGCGCGCCAAGCATGGCGGACATTTTGGGCGACGATTCTATCGCGCCTTAGTTCCCAGGAAATCTGCGCTTGAATACTACTATGAAGGGATATCTGATGGGCGGCCCACCAGACTGCCGACGGTTGGTCACAAACTCTCGCGAGCCATACGCCGAGTTGGCTAATTCTTGGGACTAGTTGGGGAGAGTGGTTGGCCCAGCTTCCTCGAAGCCCCGCTAGGTTCTCATCTCTAAGCCGCGAACGATCTAGACGATTTAGCTCAAAGGCATCCCAAGCATCGGCTGGTGCTTCACGTTTGGCATAGTAGTCTTCCGGGTCCACTCGGTTTGGCGGACTATCAGAATCAAGACCATAACGATCGAATGGATCGATGTATGGGCCATTTCTGCTCGAGGAACTGACGCGTCCGGGTTTAGCAAAGCGGCGATATCGATCAAAGACGCAAAGCCACTCAGCAGGTGGTAGGTTTTCGCCTGAGCAGAATTTCTTTACACCCTCGTAAGTCGAGACGACATGGGCAACTTGGCCTCGTTCGTGAGGTTGCAGTGCTGTAGGTCCTCTCTTGGCTGCTGTAATTACCTTAGAATACCAAGCGCCGGGATCTTGCGCACGCTCTGCCCAAGCCTCAAGGGATTGCCACAGGGCCGCGTGCTCGTTGTTGGCACTATAAGGGATTGCCTCCACACCCTTATGCAGCCATCGTGCGGTTGCATCGTCGCGGTCCCCCGATTGGAAAGCGTATGCGTTTTCGATTCTTCCCGACGTTTTACGCAAAGCCTCAAGGAGGTACTGCACGGGCGGATCATCTGCGGTGTATCCAACGAAGACAACGACATACCTTTCGAGTATCTCGCGAATAAACGATGTTGCCCAACCATCTGATAAGTAGGCGCGGCCAAACTCGGAACTTGAGAGAACAAACCCGTCGCCCTCCGCGCGAGAATATTCCGGTGTGGATCGCCCATGCAGGTAAACTATTCCATTGATCTCTTTTGGACGCAGAGGATCTGGCAGTCTCGGAGGTTGCCACGCGTGAAGCTCTCGCCCGCAATCGTCGAAAAGTCGATCGAAGTTAGTCGTTACAAGTTGTACTGCTCCCTCAGGCGTGGTCGCTAAGTCGAGAAGTATATTGTGAGCAGACAAGTCACATTCGATAGATGGCCTCAGAGCAGAAGCCACGGCCTCTTCGATGTCGCGCGAGGCAAAGTCCCGTTCCAGGAGGCCGAAAACACGGTCGGCGGAGATGATGCCCGAGACACCGATACGTTTATCGATCTCCTGAGCCTCTTGAATTAACTTGTAGGCTGGGCTGTTTTGGTCAACGCCAAGTTTGGAGACGACGCTTCGGGCCAATCCAAAAAAATCGGGAAGTTTCGCCCGCGCTCTCGAAACTCCCGCCCCGCAGAAAAAAATGACACGCCCTTGATCGCGGGCCAGAAGCAGGTCGTCGGGAATTGATGGCCCATCAGCTATGAACCGCAAAAATTCTCGCTCCCTTGTGTTGAGTCCGGTCTGTCGATTCCACGGCCGGCTAACAGCTTCTCGCAAAATCGATTTTTGGCAGTACCGTCTTCATCCCGCCCCAAACACCTTCGCCACCACGGCCCTTGCGTCGGCCTGGATCTGCGCCAGATGGTCGGCGCTGAGGAAACTTTCGGCGTAGATCTTGTAGACTTCCTCCGTGCCGGAGGGGCGGGCGGCGAACCAGCCGTTTTCGGTCGTGACCTTGATGCCGCCGATCGAGGCGTCGTTGCCCGGCGCGCGGGTGAGGCGGGCGGTGACCTTTTCGCCGGCGAGCTCGTCGGCGTCGATCTTCGACGGGTCGAGCTTGCCCAGGATCGCCTTCTGCTCGGATGTCGCTGGGGCGTCGATGCGGGCGTAATAGGACTTGCCCAAATCGGCGGTGACCGACTGGTAGAGCTGGTTGGGGTCGCCGCCGGTCTTGGCGGTGATCTCGGCCGCGAGCAGGCCGAGGATGATGCCGTCCTTGTCGGTGGTCCAGACCGCGCCGTCGCGGCGCAGGAACGAGGCGCCGGCGCTCTCCTCGCCGCCGAAGGCGAGCGAACCGTCGATCAGCCCGGCGCTGAACCATTTGAAGCCGACCGGCACCTCGACCAGTTTGCGACCCATCTTGGCGACGACGCGGTCGATCATGCCGCTGGAGACGGCCGTCTTGCCGAAGGCACTCGTCTTCTTCCAGTCGGGCCGGTGGGCGCAGAGATAGGCGATCGAGGCGGCGAGGAACTGGTTCGGGTTCATCAGCCCGCCCGACGGCGTGACGATGCCGTGGCGGTCGGCGTCGGTATCGTTGGCGAAGGCGATGTCGAACTTGTCCCGCAGCGCGATCAGCGGCGCCATGGCGGAGGGCGACGAGCAGTCCATGCGGATCTTGCCGTCCCAGTCCGCCGTCATGAAGGAAAAGGTCGGGTCGACGACGTCGTTCACCACCGTGGCGTCGAGCTTGTAGCGCTCGATCATCGGCTCCCAGTAGCGCACCGCCGCGCCGCCGAGCGGGTCGATGCCGATCTTCACGCCGGCGCCGCGGATCGCCTCCATGTCGATGACGCTGCCAAGGTCGGCGACATAGGGGGTGATGTAGTCGTAGCGGCGGATGCAGGCTTCCCCAATGGCGCGCGCATAGGGCAGGCGCTTCACGCCGTCGAGCTTGGCCGCCAGGAACTCGTTCGCCGCCTTGCCGATCCAGGAGGTGACGTCGACGTCGGCCGGGCCGCCATTCGGGGGATTGTACTTGAAGCCGCCATCATCGGGCGGGTTGTGCGAGGGGCTGATGACGATGCCGTCGGCGAGGCCCTCGGTGCGGCCGCGGTTATAGGTGAGGATGGCGTGCGAGATCACCGGCGTCGGCGTGTAGCCGAGATGCTCGTCGATCCGCGTCTCGACGCCGTTGGCCGCCAGCACCTCGATGGCCGAGGCGAGCGCTGCTTCGGAGAGGGCGTGCGTATCCATGCCGATGAAGAGCGGGCCGGTGATGCCGGCATGGCTGCGATAGAGGCAGACGGCCTGGGTGATCGCCAGGATGTGCCATTCGTTGAAGGCGGAGGAAAACGCCGAGCCGCGATGGCCCGAGGTGCCGAACGCCACCTTCTGCGTCGGGATCGCCGGATCGGGCGTCTGCGCGAAATAGGCGGTCATCAGGCGCGGGATGTTGGTCAGCAGGGAGCGGGGAACCGGCTTTCCGGCGAGGGGGCTCAAATGGGTTTCCGACATGACGCTCTCTCTGCGATTCCAGACCGATACGGTTGGAGACGAGCATGATCGGCGCCGGCGTCATGAGCAACAGCCGAATTGCGGGCGTCTGCGGCTGACGCAGCGGCGCGTTTGGCGGGGCGAAGGCGTCAGCTGCGCTTCGGCTTCTTGCGGGCAGCGGCCGCGGCCGCGTTGTGGGCGATCGCCGCGCGGATCAGCGCCGCGAACGCCATCTCGTCGATCGCCTCGCCTTCGTGGATGTCGATGGCGCGGCGGGTGTTGCCCTCGAGGCTCGAATTGAACAGGCCGGTGGGGTCGTCGAGCGAGGCGCCCTTGGCGAAGGTCAGCTTGACGGCGTTCTTGTAGGTCTCGCCGGTGCAGAGAATGCCGTCATGCGACCAGACGGGGACACCGCGCCATTTCACCTCCTCGACGACGTCGGGATCGGCGGCGTGGATCCAGCGGCGGACGCGGGCGAGCGTCTCGCCCTGCCAGCCGCCGAGCTCGCGGATCCTGGTGTCGATCTGCCGTGCCGGCGAGGTGAGATCGTCCTCCGCCGTGTCGTCACCGGCTGGCTTCATGGTCATCCTCCTGGATCGATTGCGTTCGTCGCGGGCTTACATCTTTTCGCCGGGCAGTCGGCTGGCCTGGACTACCCAGGCCTCGAACCGGGCCGCGTCGAAGGGCTTGTCCTCGTGGATGTCGAGATAGCGCACATCCTTCTGCTTCGACGGCCCGGGCGGAACGGGATCGAGCGCGGCGCCGCGGAAAAAGGCGACCTTGACGTATCGGGTCATGCAGTGGAGGCCGAGGAACCAGCCGTCACCCTCGACGCCATAAAGCGGCGAGTTCCATTTGACCGCCTTCTGCACATTGGGAACGGCGCGCGTGATGATCGCGTCGAGCCGCCGGCCGAGGTCGCTTTTCCAGCCCGGCATGGCGGCGATATAGGCCTGCACCGGTTCGTCGCCATAGCCCTTGGCGATCTGCGGGTTGCCGCCGGCAAGCAGTTTCGGCTGTCCCGTCGGGGTTCCGTCGTCCTCGGTCGGGGCTGCTTTCGGCGTCCTGGCCATCCTTCCGGTCATGCGTGCGCTCCCGTCTCAGGTTCTCGAAGTCGGCGCGGGGATCCTAGCGTCCCAACGCCGGAACGGCCAAGTCGGTTCAGCTAGTCCGTCTTGCGGAAGGTCAGCCCATGCTCGACCGCCGCCTTGCCGAACTTGCCGCGCACCTTGTCGATCGCCGCCTCGGCCCTGGCGCGCTTGGCGGCGGCGGGATCGACGAGGTCGTCGGGATCGGCGAGCTGCGGATCGGAGAAATCCGACACCTGGACGCCGATCAGCCGGTAGGTGGTGCCGTCCGTCTCATGCGCCAGAAGCTGTTCGGCGGTTCGAAAGATGCGGTCGGCGAGGCGGGTCGGGTCGGCCAGCTGGCGCGAGCGGGTGCGTAGCTTGAAATCGGCCGACTTCAATTTCAGCGTGACGTTCGAGGCGGCGAGCTCCGCCCGTTTCAGCCGGGCTGAGACTTTCTCCGACAAACGGCGCAGGATCGACCGCAGGGTCGCGAGATCGGCGAGGTCGTGCTCGAACGTCGTCTCGGCGCCGATCGATTTCGCCTCGTGCCGGGGCTCGACGACGCGGCGGTCGTCGGCGCGGGCAAGCCGTGCCAGTCGTAGTCCCATGACGCCGTAGCGCTTGGCGAGATCGCTCTCCTCCATCCGCTGCAACTGGCCGATCGACTTGATGCCGCCTTCGGCCAGCTTCGCCTCCAGCGCCTTGCCGACGCCCCAGATCATGCTGACCGGCTTGTCGGCCAGGAAGGCGAGCGCCTCGGCGCGGCCGATGACCGAGAAGCCGCGCGGCTTGTCGAGGTCGGAGGCGATCTTGGCCAGGAACTTGTTGAAGGAGAGGCCGACCGAGATGGTGATGCCGATCTCCTGTTCGACCCGGCGGGCGAAGCGGGCAATCGTCAGCGCCGGCGGCGCGCCGTGCAGCCGCTCCGTGCCGGAGAGATCGAGGAAGGCCTCGTCGATCGAGATCGGCTCGACCAGGGGCGTCAGTTCCTGCATCATCGTGCGGATCTGCTGGCCGACGGCGACATATTTCTCCATGTTCGGCCGAATCACGGTGGCGTCCGGGCAGAGCTCCAGCGCCTTGAACATCGGCATCGCCGAGCGGACGCCGTGGATGCGGGCAATGTAGCAGCAGGTCGAGACGACGCCGCGCTTGGCGCCGCCGATGATCACCGGCTTGTCGGCCAGGCTCGGGTCGTCGCGCTTCTCGATCGAGGCGTAGAAGGCGTCGCAATCGACATGGGTGATGGCGAGCGCGCCAAGCTCGGGATGCGACGCCACGCGCGGGCTGCCGCAGGCGCGGCATCGATTGCCGGAGGCGGGAGTCAGGCAATCGCGGCAGAAGCCGGCGAGGGTGGTGGCAGCGGTCGACATGGCGGTCCGAATACGGCGCAATGCCGCGAGAGCTCAGGTTAGCTGCCCGCTGGCGGCGCTGCAATTCGTTCTTGGTTTGTGCCGGAAGGTCTCCGCGCAATAGTCGGTAGGCCGAGCCTGTTCAGTTGCGGTGCGGCGAGGGCGGGTGATATAGCGGGCGGATCATTTCCGCCGCGTGCCGGCGCATCCAACCGGTTCTTGCCAAAGGGTTCTCGCCATGTCCGTCGACATCGCCACCGTCAAGCGGGTCGCTCATCTCGCCCGGATCGCTGTCACCGAGGAGGAAGCCGCTTCCTTCCAGGGCGAGATCAACGCCATTCTCGGTTTCGCCGAGCAATTGAACGAGGTCGATGTCGAGGGCGTCGAGCCGCTGACCTCCGTCGTCGCGCAGACCATGAAGAAGCGCGAGGATGTCGTGACCGACGGCTTCTACGCCGACCGTGTCGTCGCCAATGCGCCGGTCTCGGACGACGATTTCTTCGTCGTGCCCAAGGTCGTCGAGTGACCGCCTGACGCCGACTTTTCCGAAGAGGGCGCGAGCGTCCTCAGCACGGTGACGCCGCTCACCGCTTCCGCCTCCTGACCCTCGAGATGCCGATGTCTTCGACAGACCTGACCAGCCTGACCATTGCCGAAATCCGCGACGGACTGTCGGCCAAGGCCTTTTCCGCCACCGAGCTGACCAAGGCCTATCTCGCCTCGATGGAGGCGGCCCGTTCGCTGAACGCCTATATCGTCGAGACGCCGGAGCAGGCGCTGACCATGGCGGCCGCCTCCGACGAGCGGCTGGCGAAGGGCGAGGCGCGCGCGCTCGAAGGCGTGCCGCTCGGCATCAAGGACCTGTTCGCGACCGAAGGCGTCCACACCCAGGCGGCGTCGCACATCCTCGACCAGTTCAAGCCGAACTATGAATCGACCGTCACCGCCAATCTCTGGAACGACGGCGCCGTCATGCTCGGCAAGCTGAACATGGACGAGTTCGCCATGGGCTCGTCGAACGAGACGTCCTATTACGGCCCGGTCGTCAATCCCTGGCGCAAGGAAGGCTCCAACGCGCCGCTGGTTCCCGGTGGCTCCTCGGGCGGCTCGGCGGCAGCCGTTGCCGCGCGTCTCTGCGCCGGCGCGACCGCGACCGATACCGGCGGCTCGATCCGCCAGCCGGCCGCCTTCACCGGCACCGTCGGCATCAAGCCGACCTATGGCCGCTGCTCGCGCTGGGGCACGGTCGCCTTCGCCTCCTCGCTTGACCAGGCCGGTCCGATCGCCCGCACCGTGCGCGACGCGGCCATCCTGCTGAAGTCGATGGCATCGGTCGACGAGAAGGACACGACGTCGGTCGATGTCCCGGTCGGTGACTACGAGGGCGCGGTCGGCCAGTCGGTCAAGGGGCTGCGCATCGGCATTCCGCGCGAATATCGCCTCGACGGAATGTCGGACGAGATCGAGGCGCTCTGGCAGCAGGGCATCGCCTGGCTGAAGGAAGCCGGCGCCGAGATCGTCGACATCTCGCTGCCGCACACGAAATACGCCCTGCCGGCCTATTACATCGTGGCGCCCGCCGAGGCTTCGTCGAACCTGGCGCGCTATGATGGCGTCCGCTACGGCCTGCGGGTTCCGGGCGACGACATCGCCTCGATGTACGAGAACACCCGCTCGGCCGGCTTCGGTCACGAGGTGAAGCGTCGAATCCTGATCGGCACCTATGTGCTGTCGGCCGGCTATTACGACGCCTACTACGTCCGCGCCCAGCGCATCCGCACCCTGATCAAGCGCGATTTCGATCTCGCCTTCGCCGCCGGTGTCGATGCCGTGCTGACGCCGGCAACGCCGTCCGCCGCCTTCGGACTCGCCGAAATGGCCACGGCCTCGCCGGTCGAGATGTACCTGAACGACATCTTCACGGTCACGGTCAACATGGCAGGCCTTCCCGGCCTCGCCGTTCCGGCCGGTCTCGACAAGGCCAAGCTGCCGCTCGGCCTGCAGCTGATCGGTCGCCCGTTCGAGGAAGAGACGCTGTTCCGCCTCGGCCAGGTGATCGAGGACGCCGCCGGTAGCTTCGCACCGTCGAAGTGGTGGTGATGCCGTCATGACGCGTACACCGGCCGAGTGCGTGACCAAGAGCGATATCCGTACCGAGATCGATCGGCTGGATGCCGAGCTGGTCGCGGTGCTGGCGGAGCGGTTCGGCTATGTGCGCCGGATGGCGGAGATCAAGTCGTCGCCGGAAGAGGCACTGGTGCCCGAGCGGGTTGACGAAGTGCTCGACCGGGTGGCGGCCGCGGCGGTCGAGGCAGGTCTCGACGAGGAGCTGGCGCGCGATCTCTGGCGCCGCCTGATCGAATGGAACATCGACTATGAGCGGCGCACGATCGCGGCGCGGCTCGGGCTGTAGCGCCTTCGGGATCGCTTTGACGGCAGTCGATGATTGGAGGAACCGGCGGGCCATGGCCCGCCGGTTCTCGTTTCAGCGGTTGTTCAATTGCGCGCGCACGGCGTCCAGCCCGGCCCGCGTGATGCGATAGGGCGCGCCGCCGTTCGAGGCGATCATGCGCCGGCGCTTCAGGCGCAGGAACAGATCCAGCGTGCAATCAGAGAGGATCCAGCCCTCGCGGGTCGCACAGTCGACCGTCGTGATGCGGCCGGAATCGTCCTTGTAATGACGGATGGTCGCGCCCTGGGCCAGCGCATGCAGGATGCGCTGCTCGAGTTTCGAGACATTCATGGGAAAGTTCGTTCCGATATCGGTGATCAAAGCCGCAGCAAAGCGGGCCGCGCAGCGAAGTCGCGCGCGGGCTTTTGACCCTGCCTAACGGGGGCAGGGGATCACCGGGACTGAAGCGAACGGAACATCCAAACTCCTGAGGAACGCGGCTTACATATATGTATCATGCCGTAGCGACAAGCCTATACCGGCCGTCCGATACCGGCTTGCGGCGGATTGTTGCCGCGAGGCAACGCCGGAGGGAGAGCTATGGTGGAGATATCGGCCGGAACGGCAGCCCATTTTCGCGCGTCGCTGGACGCGCCGGAGCCGCCAGAGGGATTGTCGGCGCCGATCGCCGCGCTCTGGCATCTGGAGAAGGGAAACTGGGAGGCCGCGCACGCCCTGGTCCAGGACGACGAGAGCCGGGCCGGCGCCTGGGTCCATGCCCACATCCATCGGATCGAGGGGGATCACTGGAACGCGCGCTACTGGTACGGACGCGCCGGGCAACCGGCCGGCGAGGGCGATCCCGACAGGGAGCGGGCGGCGATCCTGCTGGCGCTGATGCCAAGTTGAAACAAAAGCCCGGCGGATTGCGCCGCCGGGCCATGTTGGTTCGCGGTCTGGCTGCAGCTTACCAGGAGCGCTTCATCCAGAGGACCGTAGCCCAGGAATCGCCGTCGATCTTGGTGGTGTCGGAATCGACCTTGTTGTAGGCCGCGTCGGCCAGCAGCTCGAGGCCGGAAACAGGCTTGAAGCTGACGGTGGCGCCGACGCGCATCGCGTCGAACTCGCGATCGGCCCAGGCCGGGTGGTCGGCGGTGCCTTCAAAATGGGCGTAGCCGGCGCTCAGCGACGACCAGACGCGGTCGGTCCAGACATGCTTGTAGGACGCGAAGGCGCTCCAGCTGTCACCCGGGATGGCGTCGAGACCGGCGCCGCCGGCGACCGAGCCGGTGGTGTAGCCGGCGACCGAGGTGCCGCCCGTGATGCCCGTGAACGAGTTGCCGTTCTGGGCATAGCTGGCCGAGAGCTGCAGCTTGTCGCCCTTGGTGATGTTGTCGAGGGCGAACTCGACAAGGCCGCCGACCGCGAAGCCGTCCTTCGCGTCACGGCGGTTGTTGACCAGGTCGAGATCGACGGCGTGCTTGAAATAGGCGCCGGCGACCTTGGTCTTGAAGATCCCGCCTTCATAGGTCACGGCACCGATGATGTCGGGCATGTTGTCGTTGCCGCCGTATGGCGCCACATAGGCGACGGCGTCACGATCGCGGGGATCCTCGAGCGACAAGGCGAGGCCGAAGCCATTGACCTGGTAGGACAGTTCGATGTGGTCGGTCTTGGTGTCCGACGCGAACATGCCCTTGTCGTTGAAGCCCTGGCCGAAATCGAACAGCGAATCGAAATAGCCGGCCTTGATCGGGCCGAACTGCAGGTAGGCCGAATCGACATAGGCCGACTTGGTCGACGCGTTGACGTAGTCGCTGACCGTGGCGCCGGTTCCCGGCTCGTTGCCGGTCTTGGCGCGCATGTCGATGAAGCCGGTCAAATTGCCGTATTCGGTAACCGACGAGCCGGTGAGCTGGATCGACACTTCGGTGACGAAGTTGCTCCAGTTGCTCTCCGGATACAGCTTGTTGAAGGCGCCGAAATCGCTGTCGCCAAACGACGTGATGAACTTGGCGTAGCCGCCGACCTTGATGCAGGTGTCGGTGCCCGGCGAATAGAAGAAGCCCTTGCCGAAGGCGTCGCAGACCTTCACGTAGTCGACCGGCTCGGCGACGGTGAGATCGGCCGCCTGGGCCGACCCGGCGAGGAGAATCGCGGCGGCGGAGCCGAGAAGAAGAGACTTAAACGTCATTTCTGACCTTCCAATTGGGGAGGTTTCGAAACGCCGCTGTGCCGGCACGCGGCCTGATCCCGAGATCAGACCGGCCGCGACAGCGATGCGCCCGACGCCCCCATTCGAGTTGGTCGCCGCGCGTCACCCCGTGACCCCCGCGTACGACACCTGCCACGACCCCTCGCGGCAGGCAGGGGGAACCTACCCACGATGCTTTTTGCTGCAACGCAGAATCGCGTCACAATCCAGTATTACAGGATTATGAACATCGCTCGTTGCTATAATGCTCCGCCGAAATGGGGTTGTTTGCCGGCAATTCATATTATTATTACGTAGATACGACCGATTTCTATTTTATACAACTGATAATTTCGGGTAGAATCATGATATTATTATAGCTTTATTGACAAATTCTACAATTTTTATGATTGACTAGTTTGAGTATTGCTAGTCGATCGTCGCCGATCTGGGTTCTGTGTTCTGAACATTACTGAGCGCGGCGGACGGTGCCGCAGGGGAGGTCGACGCGCGAATTGGCGTCCTGGGGTTCGACGGAAGTATTGCGATGCAATAAGTATTTCGGATGTCGAAATATGTGGCTTTTCGGGCTGTGCGCGACGATGTATGCGTTCGACCTATTTCCTGTTCACGTGAATATCATTGGCGGTTTTATCTGGAACCCTGTCTTTTCTGATGCATTACATGCCAAGGGGGCGTTCTTGGACTGCGGGTGCAACGAGAAGGAGGGCTACATGTCTCGGTTTCGGATGACAGCTACTTCGGTGGCATTCCTGATTGGCACGATGCTGGTGCCTGCCCATGCCGGAGGTCTCGGTTCGGTCGTGGGCGGGGTCACCGGCGCGGTCGGCGGCACCGTCTCGGGGCTGACAGGCGCCGTCGGTGGCGCGGTCGGCGGCGGACTGGGCAATACCGTCAGCAATACCGGCAACGCGCTCGGCGGCACCGTCTCGAGCCTCGGCAACACCGTCGGCGGCACGGTCAACGGCGTTACCGGCGCGGTCGGTAACACGGTCGGCGGCGTCACCGGCAACAGCGCCTCGGGTACTGGCACGGCACCCAGTGGACGCTCGCTGCAGAAAACGCCGAAATCGACGCTGCTGGCCGGCATTGATGCCCGCGTCGATGTCCTCTCCAAGCGCGAACTGGTGCGGCTCTGCCTCGGTGTCGGCGGCGCGGCCAGCTGCGGCGGTCAGCGCGAGGATGTGATCAAGCTGGTCGACGCGCGGCTGAAGCTGCTGTCGAAGGACGAGCTGGCCAATGTCTGCGTCAATGTCGGCGCCAGCTGCGGTGGCAAGGCGGGGACCAAGGTGACCGCCAGCGTGCTCGGCAAGAAGGGCGTTGCCGATGCAAAGGTTAACTCGAAGCTGATCGGCGGCATCCATGCGAAGGCGGCCGTGCTTTCCAACAGGGAGTTGGCCAAGGTCTGTGTCAATGCCGGCGGCGGCTCGGGTTGCGGCACGAGTGACCGCGGCAAGCTGCTCGGCCTGATCGACACGCGGCTCGGCCTGCTCAACCAGGCGAGCCTGCTCAATCTCTGCCTGAGCGTCGGCGGGTCGTGCGGCGGTCGCGTCGCCACCAATCCGGGCGGGCCGGGCAATCCCGGCAATCCGGGCGGCCCTGGCAATCCCGGCAACCCGGATGGACCGACCTCGGTCTCGGACAGCCGTCTGAGCGGCGGCGAGCGCCAGGCCCTGGCACGCAAGTGCCCGACGATCCTGCGCAATCCGATGTCGTTCGACACGGACCTCGTCCAGCTCTGCAAGCTGGCCCGCCGGATCTGACCGTCCGTTCAGGTTCCAAGAAAAAGCCGCCGTGCCCAGGCACGGCGGCTTTTTGTTTTAGCAAGTCCGGACAGGACGCCGCCGGTCAGGTCTGCGCCTTGCCGGATGCCATGCGGGCGATCATCAGGGCGCCGAGGATGATGGCGCCGTAGATCGCCTGAATCCAGAACGAGGGTACCTGCGCCAGCGTCAGCAGGTTCTGCACGACGCCGAGGAGCAGCACGCCCGTCAGCGCGCCGAACATGGTGCCACGGCCGCCATCAAGCGAAATGCCGCCGATCACCGCCGCCGCGAAGACGGTGAAGATCATGCCGTTGCCTTGGTTGGCGCTGATGGCGCCGACATAGCCTGTGATCACCAGCCCGCCGACCGCCGCCAGCATGCCGGCCAGGATGTAGACGCCGCAGGTGATGCGCTCGACCCGGATGCCGGCGGCGCGCGCCGCTTCCGGATTGCCGCCGATGGCATAGAGCGCCCGTCCGAGCCGGTGATAGCGCAGCACGATCGCGGCGACGGCGAAGGCGAGGGCCGCCAGCCAGACCGCCAGCGGCAGGCCGAGGATGGTGATGATCATCAGCGCGTAGAAGGCATCCGGCAGGTCGAACAGGGTGCGGCCGCTGGTGGCGCCCACCAGCATGCCGCGCAGGATGATCAGCATCGCCAGCGTGACGATGAAGGCGTTCAGCGTGAAGCGGACGACGAGGATGCCGTTGATGAAGCCGATCAGCGCGCCGACACCGATGACGATCAGGATGCCGAGAAAGGTCGGCAGCTCGATGCCGAAGCCGTTATTGGCGACCGGCAGGACGAGCAGGGCGCCTATCGCCGGGGCGAAGCCGGCGGTCGATTCGAGCGAGAGGTCGAACTTGCCGGTGATGATGATCAGCGATTCCGCCAGCACCACGAGGGCGAGGGCGGCGGAGGAGGTCAGGATGGTGTTGATGTTGCCATGGGTCAGAAAGGCGGGGCTGATGAAGGCGCCGATGATGATCAGGATCACCAGGGCCGGCAGCAGCGCCAGGTCATGCAGGCGGATCATCGACCGGCGCGGGGCGGGCTTGCC
The DNA here is from genome assembly GCF_000380505.1 of Kaistia granuli DSM 23481. Classification (GTDB taxonomy): domain Bacteria; phylum Pseudomonadota; class Alphaproteobacteria; order Rhizobiales; family Kaistiaceae; genus Kaistia; species Kaistia granuli. The sequence goes on from NZ_AQYH01000020.1 coordinate 83,659, forward strand.
GCCGGCACCGAGCGTCGCCGCCGTGGCTGTTGGTTGCGTGTTCATGCGAGCTCGATCCCTTCGATGGAGGCGACGAGCGCATTGTCGCTCCAGCCTGCCTTGTGTTCCGCGACGACCGATCCGTGCCGCATCACCAGCACCCGGTCACAGGTCTTCAGGTCCTCGATTTCGCCGCTGACGACGAGGATCGCCTTGCCCTCCTGCCGCATCCGCTCGATGACGGTCAGCAGCGCTTCCTTCGACTTGACGTCGACGCCGGCCGTCGGGTCCATCAGGACGAGGACGGAGGGGTCGTTGGCGAGCGCCCGTCCCATCACGACCTTCTGCTGGTTGCCGCCGGAGAGGCCGGAGACCAGCTGGTCTGGGCCCTCGGTGACGATGCCGAGCGAGGTGATGGTGCGGTTGGTCAGTTCGGTCCGGCGCTTCGGCGCGATGAAGCCGAACGGGCCGAGATGCCGGTTGACCGTCATGATCGCGTTGTCGGCGACCGATTGCGACAGCACCAGGCCCTGGTCGTGCCGGCTCTTCGGCACGCAGCCGACGCCAAGCTCGAGCGCCGCCGTGACGTCGCCGGACGGCAGCGGCTTCTGGTCGATGCGGATGGCGCCGCCCGTAAAGGGCGAAAGGCCGGCCACCGCCTCGGCAAGGCCGATGCGCCCGCCGCCAGTCGGTCCGGACAAGCCGACGACCTCGCCGCGCCGGACCTTGAAGCTGACATCCTGGAAGTCGTCGCCGGACAGGCGGTCGATCTCGAGGGCAACGGCGGCGCCTTCCGGCACCGTCCGGCCGGCGGCGTCGGCGACGCCGAGGCTCGCGTGCTCGCCTGTCATCGCCTCGATCAGCCGGTCCTTCGGCAGGTCGGCGACAGGCGCCGTGATGATGTGGCGCGCGTCGCGCAGCACCGTCACGGTCTGGCAGATTTCGTAGACCTCCTGCAGGTGGTGCGAGATGAACAGGAAGGTGACGCCGGCCGCCTGCAATTCGCGAATGCGGGTGAAGAGGCGCTTGATCTCCTCGCCGTCGAGCTGGGCCGTCGGCTCGTCCAGGATGATGAAGCGGGCGCCGTAGGAGAGGGCGCGGGCGATCTCGACCAACTGGCGGGCCTCGATACGGAGATCGCCGGCACGCGCGTCCTCGGAGACCGCGACGCCCCATTGATCGAGCAGCTCGCGGGCGCGCCGACGCAGCGTCGACCAGCTGATGAAGCCGCGTTCGGTCGGGTGACGGTTGATGAACAGGTTTTCCGCGACCGTCAGGTCGGGGATGATGGTCGAGTGCTGGTAGACGCAGGCGACGTGCTTGCGCCAGCCCTCGCGGTCGGCGATGGCAGGCGCCGGGACGCCCGAGAACCGCACCTCGCCCGAATCCGGGGCGCGCAGGCCGGTCAGAATGCCGACCAGCGTCGACTTGCCGGCACCGTTGCGTCCGACCAGCGCGTGCGACTCGCCGGCGAAGACCTTGATATGCGCCTCATGCAGCGCGGTGGTCGGTCCGTAGCGCTTGGAGACGCCATGCGCCTCGACGATGGGAATGGCGGGATCAGGCGATTGCATATTGGCCTCGCCCGGCGCCGTCAGGGAATGGGAAGGACATCGCGGTCTCCGGACCGTGGGAACGGATCAGCGAGTTAGCGCTGATCCGGTTCATGAGTTTCGTCCGACAAGGGCTTGAAAAGGCTCGGGAAGGGGGTGCCTCCCGAGCCGCCTCGATCCCTAGAGCTGGTTGCCCCAGAAGCTCTTGTCGTCGACATTTTCCTTGGTGACGAGCGGTGCCGAGAGCTGGTCCTCCAGCACGCCGGGGCGCACTTCGAGGATGGTGCTGTCGTGGTCGGTCGGACCCGGCGCGAACGTCTTTCCGGCGATCGCTTCCTTCAGGTACTGGATACCGTATTTGGCGTAGAGGTCGGCCGGCTGCGAAACGGTGGCGTCGATCTCGCCCTTGCGGATGGCGTCGAATTCCTGCGGGATGCCGTCGTTCGAGACGATGACGATATGGCCCTCTTCGCCAGCCGGCTTCAGCAGGTTCTTGCGCTTCAGCGTCTGCAGGGTCGGCGCAAGGAACACGCCGCCGGCATGCATGTAGATCGCCTTCAGGTCGGGCTGCGCGTTGAGCAGCGCGTCGAGACCGGCGGCGGCGTCTTCACCCGACCAGGCCTTGGTCGGGATCTCGAGCAGCTTCAGCTTCGGATAGTTCTTGGTGATGCACTCGCGAAAGCCGTTGCCGCGGTCGCGGCCGTTGATCGAGGCCTGATCGCCCATGATCTGGACGACCGGGCCTTCCTTGACGTTGTCGCCAATGAATTTGCAGGCCTTCTCGCCGTAGGCGAGGTTGTTGGCGCGCACGACGATGGCGACCGGGCCGTTGTCGGGGGCGACGTCGACGGCCACCACCTTGGCGCCGGCCTTCTCGGCCGCCTTCAGCACCGAGCCGGCGGCGGCGGATTCGAACGGCGAGAAGATGATGCCCTTGGCGCCGAGCGACAGGGCGTTCTGCACGCCGGTGATCTGCTTGGCGGTGTCGAATTCGGAGTTGAAGGGCTCGAGCAGGTCGACGCCCTGCTTCTTGGCCTCTTCGACGATGTAGCGGTTGTAGGAGGTCCAGAACGGCGAGGTCAGCGTCGTCAGGTCGACCGCTACCTTTTCCCCGTCCGCGCGGGCGGCGCTCGCCCCGATCATCGTCGCCAGCAATGCCGCGCCCAGGATCGGGACGGTCTTCTTCAGCGTCTTCATGTGGTTTCCTCCCACTGGTTCAGTCACGCAGTCCCGTGCCGAGGAAACGTCCGGTTTGCTCCGGTTCTGTCGTTCCCGCGGCGACGTCCTCCTCCGACATCGCGCCTTACCTTGATTTTCGTCCGCCCTCAGGCGCGGACCGGAAAGTCCTCCGGTGCGCGCGACATCATGGCGTCCCGGCTCGCGGCCAGATGGGCCCGGAGCGCGGCGACGGCCTGTTCGGCATCGCCTTCCGCCAGCGCCTCGACGATCGCGGAGTGCTCCTGCCGCGTCCGTTCCAGCGTGTAGCTCTTCAGCGTGAAATTACGGATCGTCTGGGTCTGGCGCTGGATGACACGATGCCAGCCGGCGATCGTGTCGTTGGCGCCGAGCTGGACGATCAGTTCATGGAACTCGCGATCCAGGCGGATGGCGTCGGCCAGCGCCTCGCTGTTCTGCTTGGCGACCTCGGCCATATGCGCATCGAAGATGGCGCGCAGCCTGGCGACGAATTCCGGCGTGGCGCGGCCGGCCGCGATTCCCTTGGCAATCGCGTCGAGCTCTACCAGCATGCGCGCCTCGAAGATCTCCTCGATGGCCGCCGGCGTGAACCGCCGCACGATCGAGGAACGCCGCGCCGTGCCTTCGACGAGGCCGTCGCGCTCCAGCATCGCGATCGCTTCCTTGACCGGCGTCTGGCTGATCAGCAATTCGCCCGCCAGCTGCTCGGCCAGCAGGCGTTGACCGGCCGGCAGGCGTCCGGAGACGATCTGGCTCCGCAGCTCTTCATAGGCCTGTTCCGCGAGTGTGGCGCGCTTCAGTTTGGGCATGCCGTAACGATAGGCAGGGATTTACTCGCCACGCAATAAAAAATTTTATGTTTCATTTGCGGGAATGTTGGGCTAGCCAATTCAACGAGAGCCGGGATTTTTGAGCAGAGCCAACTTGCCATGCCGAACCCTTCGCGTGACCTTTCCCAGCAACCTGTGCCCGTCACGGCCGGCACGGACAGCCGACTGCTTCTCCTCTTCGAAGGCGATAACGTGTTTGTCGCGCGGATGAGGATCCGGGCCGGTGAGACCGTTCTTGTCGAGGGAAACGGCGTGACGCTCGCCGCCGACCTGCCGCTCGGCCACAAGCTGGCGCGGCGGCCGATCGCGGCCGGCGAGAAGATCGTCAAATATGGCGCGCCGATCGGTACGGCGACCGAGGCGATCCCGGTGGGCACGCCGGTCCATGTCCACAACGTCAAGAGCGACTACACGCCGACCTATCATTTGATGGACGCGAACAAGGCGGAGGCAGGCAGATGAGCATGGCTATCGCAACGGAAGTCGCGCCGGTCCCGCCGGGGTTGGCCCAGACATCCACCATGCGCGGCTGGCTGCGCCGCGATGGCCGCAAGGGCATCCGCAACACCGTCGTCGTCGCCTATCTCGTCGAATGCGCCCATCACGTCGCCCGCGAGATCGCCATTCCGTTCCGCGAGCACGATGTGCACGTCATCGGCTTTCCGGGCTGCTATCCGAACCCCTATGCCGAGACGATGATGCAGCGGCTCTGCACCCATCCGAATGTCGGGGCGGTGCTGCTGATCTCGCTCGGCTGCGAGAGCTTCAACAAATACGCGCTGGAGCGTTTCGTGCGCGACAGCGGCCGACCGGTGAAGACGATCGTCATCCAGGCGACCGGCGGCACCCGCAAGTCGATGGAGGAGGGCCGCGCCTTCGTCGCCGAGCAGCGCGCCGCGCTCGACGCGGAGCCGACCGTGCCGATGGATCCGTCCGAGCTGGTCATCGGCACGGTGTGCGGCGGTTCCGACGGCACGTCCGGCATCTCCGGCAATCCGGCGGCCGGCCGCGCCTTCGACATGTTCGTTGCGGAAGGAGCCGCCTGCATCTTCGAGGAAACCGGCGAGTTGATCGGCTGCGAGCACATCATGGCGGCCCGCGCCGTGACGCCGGAACTGGGCGAAATCCTGGAGGCCAGCGTCGCCAAGGCCGCGCGCTATTATGCGACGCTCGGCTATGGCTCGTTCGCCGCCGGCAATGCCGAGGGTGGGCTCACCACCATCGAGGAAAAGTCGATGGGCGCCTATGCGAAATCGGGAGCGTCGCCGATCTCCGGCCTGATCAAGCCCGGCGATATCCCACCGCATGGCGGGCTCTATCTGCTCGACGTGGTGCCGGATGGCGAAGTGCGCTTCGGGTTTCCGAACATCAATGACAATGCCGAGATCGCGGAACTGATCGCCTGCGGCAGTCATGCCGTACTGTTCGTCACCGGGCGCGGTTCGGTCGTCGGCTCGGCGATCTCGCCGGTGGTGAAGATCTGCGCCAATCCCGAGACCTACCGGCGGATGGAGGACGACATGGATGTCGACGCCGGCCGGATCATCGAGGGCAGAGCGGGGCTCGACGAGGTCGGCCGCGAGATCCACGATCTGGTCGTCGACCTGGCGCGCGGCAAGCGCACCAAGTCGGAAGAGCTGGCGCACCAGGAATTCGTGCTCGGCTACAAGAGTTTTGAGCCGATCGGTCCGGCTTGCCTGCCGGTCTGATTGGGCTTCGATACAGGGGGAGATGTATCTTGACGGATCTGACGGCCAGGCTGGAGGCCTGCTACACCGGCGTCGTGCATGACGTCATGCGCGCCATGGGCCTGCGCGATTTCACCCTGCCGGCCGAGATGCGGCCGATTATGCCGGAGCGCACACTCGCCGGCCCAGCCTTCACCATCGAAGGCCGCGCCGATCCAGAGGCCGACGGCCACCAGACGCTGCTCGCCTGGACCGGGCTGCTCTCGAAAGCGCCGGCGGGCTCGATCTGGGTCTCGCAGCCGAACGACCGCATCGTCGCCCATATGGGCGAGCTCTCGGCCGAGACGCTGAAGAACAAGGGCGTGCGCGGCTGCATCGTCGACGGCTATGTGCGCGATACCAATTTCCTGCTCGAGATGGGCTTCCAGACCTGGTGCCGCGGCTTCACCCCGCGCGACATCGTCGGCCATTGGCTGCCGGTGGCGACGGAGGTGCCGATCGAGATCGGCGGCATCCAGATCCGCCCCGGCGACTATTTCCTCGGTGACCGCGACGGTCTTGTCCGCATCCCGGCCGAGCATCTTCTCGTCGTCGTCGAGCGCGCCGAAACGGCGATCACGACGGAAAACCTCGTCCGCAAGGCGATTCTCGCCGGCACCGACCCCCAGCAGGCCTATCTCCAGCATGGCAAGTTCTGATCTCGAGGCGGCCGAGCCGCTGCATCCGGTTTTCGTCGAGGGCGTGAAGGCGCGCCGGGCGCGGCCGGCCTTTCCCGATATCGGCCCGGCGGCGGCCAAACCGCTGTTCGAGGAGATGCAGGCCAATCCCGGCGGACTGCCGCAGGTCGGCGCCGTCGAGGCGATGACGGTCGCCGGCGGCGCCGGGCCGCTCCCGGCGCGGCTCTATCGACCGGCGCCGGGCGATGCGACCCCGCCGCTCGTCGTCTATTTCCACGGCGGCGGGTTCGTGCTCGGCAGCTATGACACGCATGACCGCAATGCCCGCCGGATCGTCAACGCCGCGGGAGCCGTCGTCGTCTCGGTGAACTATCGGCTGGCGCCGGAACATCCGTTCCCGGCCGGCGCCGAGGATGCCTTGGCCGCGGTCCTCGATCTGGCCGCGCGGGCAGAGGCGCTCGGCGCCGATCCGGCACGCGTCTTCATCGCCGGCGACAGCGCCGGCGCGACGCTGGCCATCTCAGCCGCCTTTTCCGGCCGTGGCGGGCGTGGACCGGCGCTGTCCGGCGTGATTGCATTCTATCCCGTCACCGACATGACGGCGATCGGGTCGGGCGTGTCCTACGAGTCGTTCGGCGATGGCTCGGTCGGCCTGTCGGAAGCGGACATGATCTGGTTCCGCGACCTCTATGCGCCGGATCCGGCCGATTGGGCCGATCCGCGCTGCTCGCCGCTGACAATGGGACTCGCCGATCTGGCCGAATTCCCGCCGACGCTGGTCATTACCGCTGCCTATGACGTGCTGGCCGAGGATGGCGCCCTGTTTGCGGCCCGGCTCGACGCCGCCGGCGCCCCGGTCAGCTACCACCATGTGCAGGGCGTCAACCACGGCTTCATCGGTGCGCCCAACCCGCCGCCGGCGACGCTCGCTACCTACGAGGCGGTGGCGGCGTGGATGAAGTCGGTCGGCTAGGCCTGGGAACTAGCCCGGCTTGCGGCCGCGCACATGCAGGAAGATTGGCGCGACGCGGGTGTCGGCGATGACAGGCTCGGCGGCGGCTGCTTCCACGCTCGCGCGCGGCTCGCCGAAGGCCTCGATGGCGAGACCCGCGCCGACGACCATCTCGACCCACTGGCTCAGCGTCCGATGGAAACGCGGCACGCGGAACGGGTCCACCTTGGCGCGTTCCTCCGCCGGCAGGGTCGAGAACCACCAGCTCTCCACCTTGCCATCGGTCGTCTCGAAATAGTCGGCGATCTCGACGGCGACCGGCTGGCCGTCGCCGTCGCGTACATTGCGCCGGCGCGGCGGCACGAAGCAGGGATGCAGGATCGAGAACTGCAGGAAGCCACCGGGGCGCAGTACCCGGCGTGCTTCCTTCAGCACGGCCGCCTGGTTCGGCATGTCCATCAGCGACATGAAGGCGGTGGCGAAATCGAAGCTCGCATCTTCGAACGGCAGCGCCATGCCGTCGCCCGACAGGTAGCGGATGCCGAGCGGCTCGGCCGCCTCGCTCTCGCTGGCATGGCGTATGAAGGTCGGCGCGATGTCGATCGCCGTCATCCGCGCGCCGACACGGGCGAGTTGGCGGGTGTTGGATCCCTCGCCGCAGCCGATGTCGAGGCCGTCCAATCCGGCGATCGGCGGCAGCATGGCGAGGAAGGCCGGCGTGTTGAGGGCGTCGCGGTAGACATCGTAGCCGGCGCGCGAATGGCGGGTCCAGGCTTCGGCATTGGCTTCCCAATGCGCGGCGACGGTCGACGGATCCATGGGCATGGCACCTTCCAGCTCGACAGGGGGCGCGCCTTTGACCAAATGGGCGCGACCCTGTCAAGGCCGGGAGGCAGGAGGCTTAGCGCAGCAGCAGGCCGCCATCGACATGGATGGTCTGACCGGTGATGTGGCCGGCCGGGCGCGACAGCAGGAAGGCGATCGTCGCGGCGACGTCGACCGGGGTGCCCATCTTGCCATTCGGCGTGGCTTCGGCGGCCGGGTTGTCGGCCGAATGCGGCATTGCCTTGTGGCCACCGGGATCCTTGCGGGTGAAACCGGGCGCCACGGAATTGACCGTCGTGCCGGTCGGCGCCAGTTCCAGCGCCAGCGCCTTGCCGAGCGCCTCGAGGGCCGCCTTGGCTGCGGAGGTCGCCGGGAAAGTCAGACCCGCCTTGCCGAAGGTATGGGCGACGAAGGAGCTGACGATGACGACGCGACCCCAGCCGGACTCCTGAAGATCGGGCAGGGCGGCGACGACGAGGCGATGGAAGGCGGCCGGCATCGAGGCGAAGGCGTGGGCGAGGTCGTCCTCGGTCAGGGTGGTGAAATCAGCCATCGAGGCCTTGGCGGCATTGCTGACGATCTGGTCGAGGCGGCCGAAGCGGGCGCGGGCCGTCGCCACGAGGGCTGCGGGCACAGCCGGATCGGCGAGATCGCCCAGCGCCGTCTCGACGAGGCTGCCGGCCTTGCGCGCCTCTTCCGCGACTGCCGCGAGACCCGCCTCGTTCTTGCGCGTATGGAGGAGGATCGCCGTGCCGGGGCCGGCGATGGCGCGCACCGTGGCGGCGCCGATGCCGCTCGCGGCGCCGGTCACCAATACGACGCGTTCGATGGTCTCGGTCATTCAACTCTCCTGATCGGAATGCTCTTTGGGGGCGCGCTTTCTTCACGCGAACCGCCGCTTTGCTCGGAAGATGCTTTTAGAAGGCGACGGCTTGGCCGTCCTTGCGCGGGTCGGAACCCGCTACATAGCCCTCGTGCAAACGTTCGATGATCTGGGCACCGCCAAAGGCGAAAACCGCATCCGGCGGTTCGATGACGATCTCGTGGCCCTTGGCCCGAAGCGCATCGACAAGCGCGGTCGGAAAGCTGGCCTCGACCGCCACCTTTCGGTCGCCGACGACGCGCCAGCGCGGCGCGTCGGCCGCCGCCTGTGGGTTCTGGCCATAGGCGAGCCGGCGCAGCATCATCTGGGTGTGGCCCTGCGCCTGCATCGGGCCGCCCATGACGCCGAAAGCGGAGAGCGGCTGCCCGTCGGCAGCCATGGCGAACCCCGGGATGATGGTGTGGAACGGCCGCTTGCCCGGCGCCACGCGATTGACGTGACCCGGCGCGAGCGAGAAGCCGGCGCCGCGGTTCTGCAGGCTGATGCCGGTTCCCGGAACCACGACGCCGGAGCCGAAGCCCATGAAATTCGACTGGATGAAGGAGATCATCACGCCGCTGGCGTCGGCGGCGGCGAGATAGACGGTGCCGCCCGGCTTCGGCGCGCCATAGGCGGGCAGCCCGGCTTGCGCCCGGTCGACGAGAGCGGCGCGGGACGCCAGATAGTCCGGGTCAAGCAGCGCCGTCGGCTCGAAGGCCATATGATCACTGTCGGCGACGTGTTGGTCCGCATCGGTCAGCGCCAGCTTGGTCGCCTCGATGGCGAGATGCAGCGTCTCGACATCGTCGACCGGATCGGCGCCGATGCCGAGTTTTTCGAGAATGCCGAGCGTGATCAGCGTGACGATGCCCTGGCCGTTCGGCGGGATCTCATGCACCGTGCCGCCCGCGAAATCCTGCGCGATCGTCCCGACCCAATCCGCCCCATGCGCGCCCAGATCGTCCGCGGTCAGACCGCCGCCATGCGCCTTCGCATGGGCGGCCATCCGCTCGGCCAGCGCGCCGCGATAGAAGCTTTCACCTTCAGTGGCGACGATCGATTCCAGCGTCGCGGCCAGCGCCGGATTGCGGAAGCGCTCGCCGGCGCGCGGGGCGCGGCCGTCCGGCAGGAAGGCCTCGGCGAAGCCCGGCTCCGTGCCGAGCCGGTTGCCGCCCATCTGCCAGAGCCTCGCGATGATCGGCGAGACGGCGAAGCCGTCGCGGGCATAGCGGATGGCCGGCGCGGCGATGACCTCCAGAGGCAGGCTGCCGAAGCGCTTCCACAGCGCAATCCAGCCGGACACGGCGCCAGGCACGGTGACGCTGTCCCAGCCTTGCGTCGGCATGGCCGTCTGCCCGGCAAAGCGCTCCGGTGTCCAGGCGACCGGCGCCCGACCCGACGCGTTGAGGCCGTGCAGTTCCTTGCCGTCCCACAGGATCGCGAAAGCGTCACTGCCGAGACCGCAGCCGGTCGGCTCGACCACGGTCAGCGTCATGGCGGCGGCGATCGCGGCGTCGACCGCGTTGCCGCCTTTCGCCAACATCGCGAGGCCCGCCTGGGCGGCGAGCGGCTGCGAGGTCGCGACGACATTGTCGCCGAGGACCGGCGAGCGCTGCGAGGGGTAAGGTTGGGTGAAATCGACCATGGCCGCTTGGGTATCCTGTCGGCGCGCTTCGTCCAATCGGCTCGGTTCCGTTGACGCTCAGCTCTTGGCGGGCTTGTTGCCATGCGACAGCGCCGGCGTTCCGCGGAACAGCGACATGTGGCTATGGTTGCTCACCCAGGGCTCGTCGATCGAGGCGCGAACGAAGCTGACGGTCGCGCGACCGGCACGGGCAAACGTCGTGCCGTCCTCGTTGTAGCCGGTGGAATCGAAGATCGCGAGCCCAACGGCGAACAGCCGGTCGGGCGAGACGAGGGCGCGGATATCGTTCCGGAAGGTGAAGCCGTCGATTGTCGGCCAGACCTTGCGCCACTGCGTCGCTTCCGCTTCGTCTCGACCGATCATGAAATCGGTGATGGACCCGAACGACAGGAAGTCCTCGGCGAACAGCCGCCGCGCCGGCACGAAATCGACGGCGCGGACATAGGCCGAGAGGTCGACGAACCAGGTCCGGATGCTGTCCAGATCGGCGTCTTGGACGACCGATCCTGCCTCGATATGCGTAGTCATTTCAGGAGCCTGGGGGGTGCTCTGTTGCGTCTAGTGAGGAAAACATGCCGCTTCATCGCGGATCGTGCAACGGACCCGCATCGGCAATCCGGGCACTGGCCGGCGGATCGGCGAGATGCCCCGCGAGCAGGGCAGCACAGGTCAGCAAGGTCGCGATGGCCGCGGCAAGGAGGGGGCGGGGAATCTTCGGCAAGGGACCGTCACGCATGGGAGACCTCGCATTCCAACGATGCGAAATCGTTCGAGGTACAATCGGTCAGGCGGGCTCGTTCATCGAGCCACGGGATTGTGAAATCTTGCCAGGGAAGCGAATAATTTGCCGCGGCATCAGGCTTGCGGGAGAACGTCAGCGCCTTTTTGGGGCCGCGCGTGGCGGGGGCGGCTCCGGCAGACGATGCCTAGCTTGATCAGTCGGTGACGGCGTCCCACGGCAGATCGGACAGGCGGATCGGCCAGCGCTCGAAGACGAGCTTTTCCGTCTCGTCGCTGAAACGCTCGAAGACGCGAGCGGCCATGCCGAGTTCGGCGGCCGAGTTCCCCAGATGCTTGGCCAGCGACAACGCATCATCATGCGACGAGAAGGCGCCGATCTGCGATCCGTTCTGGCTGACGATCGCGTAGCCCCGGTCTTCATTGGGCTGAACATAGTAGACCGCCGAATCAAACACTTAACGTCTCCTTAACGCGCGTTCGATGCTTAGCTGAGTCGATCGTGCCTGTGTGTAGCGAATGCGGTCCAGCCGGGAAATTCATCCGAAAGTGTCTCGGGTGTGTCCGATCGGTCATGCTACCTCCGGGCGGATAGCGCCAGCGCGAACCGCTGGGACGGCGTGGCGGGAAGGGGCCGATCCAGCGGTTGACTCGGGCCGCTCCATCGCTAGTTTCGGCCCCGGTCAAGGTTCTCTCTGACCGCAAGGCAGAGAGCTAAGAGGGAAGCCGGTGCGCCCGATCGGTCCAGGACCGAGGCAAGGCCGGAGCTGCCCCCGCAACTGTAAGCGGTTAGCCGCGCTGCCATTCTACGTCACTGGCGACATGTCGCCGGGAAGACAGGCAGCGTTGGCATCGACCCGCGAGCCAGGAGACCTGCCCTGACCGGTTCAATGTCCTTGGGCGGGGTGTCCTGAAGGAACGTTTGGCTGGTCGCGACGGGCGCCTTCCGCCCGCTTTCTCCATTCATGCGGTCTTTCCGACCCTTCGCCCGTTCCGCCGGGGAGTCGGAAACATGTCGACCATCGAAGCCATCCGGTCCGGACCGGAGCCGCCGACGCGCGCCGTCGTGTTGCTGGCGAAATCCGCCTTTGCCGCCGCGCCGATGTGGGAAATGCATCGCCTGGCCGAGCGCATCCAGCGCCAGCGCGGCGCGGGGGAAACCGTCGCCTTCGCCTTCTCCGAGCAGGGCACACCGGCGCTTCGCGACGTCCTGCTGTCGCTACGGGACAGCGGCCATTCCGAGATCGTCATCCTGCCGCTCGTGATCCCGCTCGAGCCGAGCTTCCACGCCTGGCTTGGCCGGACGCTGCAACGCTGGCTCGCCGACGATCCCGACAACTGGCCTGTGATCCGGATCGCGCCGGCGCCGGAAGACGCGCCGGCGCTGGACGGCCTGATCGGCCAGCTGATCGACGGCTCGGCCGCGCGGCCTGCCGTGGCGCTCTCGGACAAGCCGCTGCCCGACGCCTCGCTGGTGCCGGCGCAGAGGCGCCGCGTTCTGGTCTGCCAGGGCGGACCGTGCAACGCCGCCGGCGCCGACGTGATCTGGGGGCATCTCCGCAACGAGCAGGAGCGGCGCAAGCTGCGGACGGTGGGCGAGGGCGTCATGACGGCCAAGTCGACCTGCCTCGGTCCCTGCAACCTCGCGCCCGTCCTGCAGGTGTTTCCAGAAGGCACCTATTACGGCGGCGTCACCGAGACCGGCATCGACACGATCATCGACGAGCATCTCCTCGGCGGCCGCATCGTCGCGGCGCTCGCCTATGCGCCGACCGGGCGCAAGCAGGCGCTGCGCGGCTGACCGCCCTTTTCTCTCATCTCAGAAAGTCCCATCGCATGAAGACCCTGCTTCGCGCCCTGCGCGTCTCCGCCGCGCTGCTTGCCTCGGCAGCCGCTCTATCCACTACCGCATGGGCGGCCGAGCCGCTCCGCGTCGGCGCCTCCTTCATCACCAGCGGGCTCGATCCCGCCAAGGGCTCGAACGGCTGGGCACTGACCAGTCACGGCATCGGCGAGAACTTGTTCTCGGTCGATAGGGATGGCGTGCTCGGTCCCAACCTCGCCGAGAGCGCTGAGCGGGTCGATGAATTCACCTGGCTGGTAAAGCTGAAGCCGAACCGCCGCTTCGCGGACGGTACGGAGGTCTCGGCCGCGACGGTCGGCGCTGGGCTCGCCCATACCATGGCCAACAACAAGGCGGCGCTGGCGACCGGCGGCACGCTGCGGTTCCAGGCGGTCGATCCGCTGACGCTGCAAGTCACGACGGAGAAGCCGGTGGCGCTGATCCAGGCGCTGTTCGCCGAATGGCCGCTGGTCACCTACCACCTTCAGGGCGACGGTACGGCGAGCTTCAGCGGCCCCTATGCCGTGAAGTCGTTCCGGCCCGACGCCGAGATCGAGCTGGAGCCCAATCCGCATTTCGCAGGCGCCGAAAAACGCGGCCCGGTCACCTATCGCAAGTTCGCCGACGGCCAGGCGCTGACGCTCGCCTTCGAGGCCGGCCAACTCGATCTCGCCTTTGGACTTCCGTCGGAAGGTATAGCGCGGCTCAAGGCGAACGAGGACCTGACGGTCAAGGAATTCGCCGTCGGTTACCAGTATCTCGCCTATCTCAACACCCGCAGCCCGATGCTCGCCGACGCCCGCGTCCGCCGCGCCGTCGATCTCGCGATCGACCGCGACCAGCTCGTGCTGGCCATCCATGGCGGTACGCCGGCGACCGGCGCCTATGCGCCCTATTTCCCGTTCGCCGGCAAGCAAGCGCGCTCGACCGATGTCGGGAAGGCTGCCGGACTGCTGGACGAGGCCGGATGGGTCGTCAGCGCGGATGGCAAGCGCAGCAAGGACGGCGCCACCCTCAGGCTCGCCGTGCTCGCCTATCCGCAGCGGCCGGATCTCGTCGCCATGCTGCCGGTGGTGAAGGCGCAACTGGCAGCGCTCGGCATCGAAGTCGAGACGCGGATCGTCGAGAACGCCAACGAGGTCGCCGGCTCGGGTGATTTCGATGTCTTCCTCTGGGCTCAGCACACGGCGCCGAGCGGCGATCCCGCCTTCTTCCTGAACAGCACGTTCCGGACCGGCGCCGGGCTCAACTTCTCGGGCTATGCCGATGACGCCTTCGACGCCATTCTCGATGGCTTCGCCGAAGAGACCGATCCCGCCAAGCGGGCGGCCATCGCCGCCGCGGCTGAGGCGAAGCTGATCGAGGACGCGCCGGTGTCGTTCCTCGTCTCGCCCGTCTGGCATGTCGGCGTCTCGAAGGCGCTTTCGGGCTACGAGCCCTGGGGCTCCGACTACCACGTCCTGCGCGCCGATATCGGCGAAGCCCGGTAGTGGCGAGGCACGCTTGACCCTCCCGGTCCGGATCACGTTGCGGACGATCGCCAGCCTGCTGGCGATATCCTTGCTGGCGTTCGCGATCATCTCGGCCATGCCGTCCGATCCCGTCGCCATCGCGATCCGGGCCTGGAACCTTCCCGTCGACGGCGAGATCGTCGCCGGGCTCCGGGCGCAGTGGGGTCTCGATCGGCCATTCCTGGAGCGCTACGCCGCCTGGATCCTGCGCTTCTTTAGCGGCGACTGGGGCCTTTCGTTCCGGACCGGTGAGCCGGTGCTGGACGAATTCCTGCGCCGCCTGCCGCTGACGCTGACGATTGCCTTCTCGGGCCTTACCCTCGCGCTCGTCGCCGCCGTGCCGCTCGGCTTCCTGGCGGCGCTGAAGCCGCGCGGGCTCGTCGATGGCGTCACCCGCATGCTGGCCGTCCTGGTCCAGGCGGTGCCGTCGATCTGGCTCGGGCTGGTGTTTCTCTGGGTACTCGGCGTGCAGCTTCGATGGATCCGGCCTTTCTCGCGCGACTGGAGCGGGCTGATCCTGCCGATCGCGCTGATCGCCCTGCATTCGCTGGCCGTCCTTACCCGCGTCTACCGACGCGACCTCATCGATATCAGCAGCCAGCCCTTCTTCCGCACGGCGCTCGCCAAGGGGCTCGGCCGGCCCGCCGCGCTTTGGCGGCACGGTCATGCCCATGCCCTCTATGCGCTGCTCTCGGCCTTCCGCGCCGAGGCGAGCTGGGCGGTCGGCAGCACGGCGGCGATCGAAGTGCTGTTCGGCCTGCCCGGCATCGGTCAGTTCCTGGTCGAGAGCATCGCGGCGCGCGATTATCCGGTATTGCAGGCCTATGTGATGGTGGTGGCGGGCTGGCTGCTGCTGCTGAACGCCGGCATCGCCGCGAGCCTCGCCTGGCTGGGCGGACGCCGGGCATGAAGCTCCGTCCGATCCCTGCGCTGGTCGTCGTCGCGCTGATGCTGGCCGGCGCGCTCTGGCAGCCGCATGACCCTGACGCCATCGACCTGGCGCATCGCCATGCGCCCAATTCGTGGGCGCATTGGCTCGGCACCGACCAGTTCGGTCGCGATCTGCTTTCGCGCCTGATGGTCGGCGGCTGGCGCACCGCGATCGTGCTCGTCTGCGTCGCCGCGATCGGCATGGTCGGCGGCTCGCTCTTCGGCATCCTGGCGGCGATGCTGGGCGGCTGGCGGGGAGGGGCGATCCTGCGGGCGGCGGAGATGTTCATCGTCGTGCCGACCCTGATCGTCGCGCTGACGGCCGCGGCGATCTTCGGATTGAGCCCGCTGACGGCCGGCGTGGCGCTCGGGCTTGCCGGTGTCGGGCCCTATACGCTGTTCGCCCATGCGCTGGCGCAGCGGCTGCTCGGCCAGCCCTATGTGCAGGCGGCGAGGGCGCTCGGCGTCGGCGGGCTGCCGCTGGTGCTGCGCCACGTCGTGCCCAACATGGCGCCGGTGCTGTTCGCCCATATCGGCAGCAATGGCGGCCTCGCCGTCACAGCCTATGCGTCGCTGGCGTTTCTCGGCCTGGGTGCCGATCCGTCGCGGCCCGACTGGGGCGCGATGCTGTTCGAATATCGGATGTTCCTGTTCGACCATCCGATGCTGATGGTCTGGCCAGGCCTTGCCATCGCCGTGGTCGCGGCGGTGCTCAATGCGTCTTTCGACGCGGATTGACGGGGCTGCCGATCGCCAGGAAGGCGAAGACGGCGAGTGTGCTGAGCGCCGCGATGATGGTGAGCGCCGCCGGATAGCCGAGCCGCTCCGTCATCAGGGCAAAAGCGAAGGGCGCGGCCGAGGAGACGACGAGCCGCACCGAGGTCAGCCGGCCGAGGCGCTTGCCGTAGCCGTCGCTGCCGAACAGCTCGAGCGGCAAGGTGCCCTGCACGATGCTGGAGAGGCCCGAGCTCAGCCCGAACACGATGGCAAAGGCGAAGGCGCCGGCGAGGTTTGGCGCCGTCAGCAGCAGGATACCGGTGGCGAGCGGCAGAAACACCGACGCGATGATCGCCAGCGTCCGCTGCGACAGCTTGCCTGCGAACATCATGTTGGTGAAGCGGCTCAGCACCTGCGCCGGTCCGAACACCGAGGCGACCAGCACGCTCGCCTTGGCGAGGCCGAGGCCCGTCAGCATCGGCAGCATGTGGACGAGGAAGGTCGAGGTGACGAAGCTCTGGATGGCGAAGCCGACCAGCATCAGCGCAAAGGCGCGCGGCCGGGCTGACGCCTCGATGACACCGATGAGGGGCGGCCTCGAAGGAACGGCCGGATCGAGGTCGGAGCGGCGGCCGACGTCGGTCCGCGTCCGTACCATCAGCCAGGCATGGACGGGAAAGCAGAGGAAGAGATGCAGCGCTGCGAACAGCCAGTAGACCTGATGCCAGTCGAGGCGGTCGTGCAGCCAGCTTGTGAAGGGCCAGAACAGCGTCGACGAGAAGCCGGCGATCAGCGTCAGCTGGGTGATGGTGCGCTGCGCCCGGGCCGGGTTGATCTGGACAAGCAGCGTGAAGGAGCTGGTGTACTGCACCAGCGCCGAGGCGATCTGGATCGCGATCAGGCCGAGCACGAGCAGGATGCTGTTGCCGGCCAGCGCCGCGGTGGCGAGCGCCAGGGTGGCGACCAGCGAGCCGACCGTCATGACGCGCCCGGCGCCGGCGCGGTCGATCCAGGCGCCGATCCACGGCGCGCTCAGTCCGCTGACGAGCAGCGAGACGGAGAAGGCGGCGAACATCCACTCCGTCGAGATACCGAACTCGCGGCCCATTGCGGGGGCGAGGACGCTGAAGCTGTAGTAGAGCGTGCCGTAGCCGATGATCTGGGTCAGGCCGAGGGCGATGACCGCCATGCCGGGATTCATGCGTGGATCGCCTTGGACCGTCTCAATGGGCTGGTGGCACGAGGGCGAGTCGCGACTCGTCTGCGTCTCGACGGTTCTATGCGCGTTCGCGGCCGGCGGGAACAGTCCGAATTCACGCCGTGCCGAAGCGGCGGTTTGGGGACGACGGCGGACCGAGACGGGCGGCGGACGGCAGTAAGCCGGCGTGTCATCCGAGCGTTACGGGCGGCGGGCTAAGCGGTGGCCGTCGCGCCAGACTGGCGCTCAACCCCTTCGTGAGGCTCTCATGAACGCCAAGCTTATCGGCGCCGTCGGCACCTTCGCCGTCGCAGCCCTGCTCGCCGGCCCGGCCGCGGCCGACAAGACCAAGATCGACTTCTGGTTCGGCAATTCGGGCGATATCGCCAAGCGCGTCCAGGAACAGTGCGAGCGCTTCAACGCCAGCCAGGCCGACTATGAAGTCGTCTGCACCAGCCAGGGCTCGTATGACGCCTCGCTCCAGAACACCATCGCGGCCTTCCGCGCCGGCCAGCAGCCGACCATCGCCCAGGTGTCGGACGCCGGCACGCTCGACATCATGCTGTCGGGCGCCTACTACCCGGCCAACAAGCTCATGACCGACATGGGCTACACGGTCGACTGGAAGGACTATTTCTCCGGCATCGCCAACTACTATGCGACGTCGAAGGGCGAGATGTACTCGTTCCCCTTCAATTCCTCGACGGCGCTGCTGTACTGGAACAAGGACGCCTTCGCCAAGATCGGCAAGGACCATGCTCCGGCGACGTGGGAAGAAGCCGCGGCCGATTTCAAGGCGCTGAAGGCGGCCGGCTATGCTTGCCCGCTCGGCTTCAACATCTCGCGTGACGAAGTCTGGCAGCTTGGCGAGCAGTTCCTGGCCGTGCATGGCGAGCCGATCGCCACTCGGAAGAACGGCTATGAAGGCCTCGACGCCGAGCTCTCCTTCAACAAGGGCAAGTGGGTCCAGTTCGTTAGGGATTTGAAGGGCTGGTACGACAATGGCGAAGCCGTCATCAAGTCGAAGGAAACCGGCCAGACCTTCATCGAAGCCTTCGCCAACGGCGATTGCCAGGTCATCCTGACCTCGGTCGGCGATCACGGAAATATCGGCCGTACCGCCAAGGAAGGCCTGAACTGGGACGTCGCGATGCTGCCCGTCTATGAGGGCACGGATCGCAAGAGCTCCTTCGTCGGCGGCGCCTCGCTCTGGGTGCTGACCGGCAAGTCCGACGCCGAGTACAAGGGCGCGGCCGCCTTCTTCGACTTCATCGCCAAGCCGGAAGAAGCGCTGACCTGGTCGACGGTGACCGGTTACATCCCGGTCCGCAATTCCGGCTTCGAGTATCTGAACCAGCAGGGCTTCTACAAGGAAGCTCCGTACAAGGGCCGCGAGCTGGCGATCCAGAGCCTGACCGCGTCGCCCGCTGAGGATCCGGCTCCGCAAGGCATCCGCCTCGGCGGCCTGCTGCAGATCCGCCAGGAAATCTCGAACGGCCTGCAGGCGATCTTCATCAAGAACGAAGACGTCCAGGCCTCGCTCGACACGGCGGCCGATCGCGGCAACCAGATCCTGCGCAAGTTCGAGCAGACCTACGCCGGCAAGACCCTGCCGTAATCCCGTCACGTCGAACTCCCACCCCGCCTGCCTCGCTCCGGCGAGGCAGGACAAGGGAGCCGGGCGGAACGTGCGCCGTTCACGTTCCGCCTATTCCTCGATCCGGCCGCGTGCCCCATGCACCGCGCCGGATCCAGGTTGTCGCCGCCCCGTCCGGAGGCGCCGGCAACCTGAAGATCGAGTCTGTCCCATGGAAAAGCGCGCCACCTTCTCGTCCACGACCATCGGCCTTCTGTTCGCCCTGCCGATGCTCGTGCTGATCTTTGTCTTCTTCTACTGGCCGAGCGGTCAGGCGCTCTACTGGGCCTTCACGCTGGAACAACCCTGGGGCGGCGGCAACACCTGGGTCGGCCTGCAGAATTTCCGCCAGCTGCTCAGCGATCCCTACTACTGGGGCGCCATCTCGCGCAGCATGGTGTTCGGCCTCGGCTCGACCTCGATCGCCATGGGCGTCGCGCTGCTGCTGGCGCTTTTCACCGATCGCGAGATGCGCGGCCACAAGGCCTATCGCAGCGTCTTCATCTGGCCCTATGCCATCGCCGCGCCGGCGCTCGGCCTCGCCTTCCGCTTCATCCTGGCGCCCGAGGCCGGCTTCCTGTCGCTGATCAACCAGATCTGGCCGGGCTTGTGGAATCCGGCGCTCGACGGCACCGACGCGATGATCGCCGTCATCATCGCCTTCTCGTGGAAATATGTCGGCTACAACTTCATCTTCTTCCTGTCGGCGCTGCAGAGCATTCCCCGCTCGCTGATCGAGGCGGCCGCGATGGACGGCTCCGGCCCGATGCGCCGCATGTGGGACATCCAGCTGCCGCTGCTGACGCCGACCTTGTTCTTCCTTCTCGTGATCAACATCACCGAGAGCTTTCAGGACAGTTTCGGCATCGTCGACATCATGACCCAGGGCGGCCCGGCGAGGGCGACCGAGCTGATGGTCTACAAGATCTACTTCGACGGTTTCAAAGGTCTCGACTATTCCGGCGCCGCCGCGCAGTCGATCATCCTGATGGGCCTCGTCGTCCTCCTCACCATCGTGCAGTTCCGCTTCGTCGAGCGGCGCGTGCACTACAAATAGGGGCGGGGCCGATGGTCGAACGCACTCCCATCTTCAACGCCGTCTGCCAGATCGTGCTCTTTATCGGTCTCCTCACAGTCCTGCTGCCCTTCCTGATCGTCGTCATCGCCGCGACGCACGATATCCGCACCGTCAACACGGTGCCGATGCCGCTCGTCCCCGGTTCCGACCTGTTCGCCAATCTGCACGAGGCCTGGATCCGCGCCGATCTCGGCCGCAAGCTGCTGAATTCCTTCCTGTTCGCCGGCACTGTGGCGGCCGGCAAGGTGCTGCTGTCGTCGATGGCGGCGTTCGCCATCGTCTATTTCCGCTTTCCCGGGCGGATGCTGATGTTCTGGCTGATCTTCATCACGCTCATGCTGCCGCTCGAGGTCCGCATCGTGCCGACCTACGCGGTCGCCGCCAATGCGCTGGCGCCGTTCCAGGCGATCCTCGACGTCACTGGCATCTCCTGGCTGATCCGCAATGTCTCTGGCCTGCAGGTGAAGCTCGAATGGGGCCTGCTCAATTCCTATACCGGCCTGATCCTGCCGCTTGTCGCCACCGCGACTGGAACGTTCCTCTACCGCCAGTTCTACCTGACGGTGCCGGACGAGCTGGCGGAAGCCGCCAAGATGGACGGCTCCGGGGCGGTCCGCTTCTTCGTCGACATCCTGTTCCCGCTATCGAAGCCGAACATGATCGCGCTCTTCACCATCATGTTCGTCTGGTCGTGGAACCAGTATCTCTGGCCGCTGCTGATCACCACCGACCCGAATTTCGGCATCGCCGTGACCCAGCTGAAGCACCTCATTCCCTCCGAATTCGGCTTGCCGGACTGGAACGTCGCCATGGCGGGAACGCTCATCATCATGGCGCCGCCGCTCATCGTCGTGATCCTGATGCAGCGCTGGTTCGTGCGCGGCCTGATCTCGACCGAGAAGTGATTGGAAAGGACCATCCGATGTCATCGATTGCCATCAAGGGCGTCAAGAAGGCTTATGCCAAGAACGCCGTCGTGCACGGGGTCGACCTCGAGATCGCCACGGGCGAGTTCATCGTCATTCTCGGCCCGTCCGGCTGCGGCAAGTCCACGCTGCTCCGGATGATCGCCGGGCTCGAGGAAATCTCGGGCGGCGAGATCTGGATCGACGGCAAGCTGGTCAACAAGTTGGAGCCGCGCGAGCGCGGCTGCGCCATGGTGTTCCAGAACTACGCGCTCTATCCGCACATGACGGTGGCCGAAAACATCGGCTATGCGCTGAAGGTTGCCGGCGTGCCGAAAGCCGAGCGCATGCAGCGGGTCGCCGCCACCGCCAAGGTGGTCGGCCTCGAAGCCTTCCTCGACCGTCGCCCGGCGGCGCTTTCCGGCGGCCAGCGCCAGCGCGTCGCCATGGGCCGCGCCATCGTGCGGGAGCCGAAGGTGTTTTTGTTCGACGAGCCGCTCTCCAACCTCGACGCCAAGCTGCGCGTCGCCATGCGCGCCGAGATCCGCCGCCTGCATCGCAGGCTCGGCGCGACGTCCGTCTTCGTCACGCATGACCAGACCGAGGCGATGACGCTGGGCGACCGGCTCGTCGTCATGAATGGTGGCCGCATCGAGCAGGTCGGCACGCCAGCAGAGGTCTACAACCGCCCGGCCACCCGCTTCGTCGCCAATTTCGTCGGCTCGCCGTCGATGAACCTGATGGAGGGTGCGATCGATCGCCATGGCGTATTCGTCTATGACGAGCAGCGCCGCATTCCGCTGCCCGGCGCGCTCGATGCCCGACTCGTCGGCCACAAGATCGTGCTCGGCGTGCGCGCCGAAGCGGCGAAGCTCGTCGAGGCCGGCACGCCGGGCTCGCTGCCCGCCACCGTCGACTTCATCGAAGAACTTGGTGCCGGCCGCGTCGTCCATACCGATTTCGACGGGCTGTCTTTCGCCGTCGCGCTCAGCGACGCTGCCACCTTCGAGACCGGCGATCCCGTCGGCGTGATGATCGATCCCGCCGACATCCATCTCTTTTCGATCGAGAGCGGCCTCCGCATTGATTTGCCGGCGTCGCAGCCGGCCCACGCGACCTCCCTCTGACCCCTCAACCCATTCGAGACCTTTGCCATGAGCAACGACCTGATCAGCCATGTCGGCTTCTGCACCACGGCCGGCGTCGGCGACCTCAATCATCTGGAAGCCTCGCTTGCCCGCATCGCCGAGCTTGGCTCCGATGTGGCGGAGCTGTCGCTCTGCGGCGAGGACCTGATCGTCGGCGGCCGCGTGCTGGAAGCGCGTGCCCGTCGGCTGGCCGACATCTGCGCCAAGTTCCCGCTGCGCTATACGGTGCACGGCCTGATCGTCTCCAATTTCATGGATGCCGAGCACCTGGAATTCCAGAAGGCGGCCGTCCGCGCCATGCTGGAGCTCTGCTCGCGCGTCGGCGCCGACATCCTCGTGCACCACAGCGGCCACGCGCCGATGGCGCCGCGCCGCGTCATCGCCGGCTACGACCGCATGCAGCACGACGCGCTGGCCGAGCTTGCCGATGTCGCCGGCCGTCACGATGTCCGCATCGCGCTGGAGAACATCTTCGCCGCCGACGATGCTATGTACCGCCAGCAGCCCTCCGAGGTCGCGGCGACCGTCCGGGCGATCGACCATCCGAACCTCGTCACGACGATCGATTTCGGCCACGCCTATATCGAGGCGACCCGGACCGGCGGCGACTTCCTCGACGAGGTCAAGGCGATGGGCCCGGTCGCCGGCCATCTGCATGTGCATGACAGCTTCGGCCGTCCCTACACGATGACCAAGTTCTATCATCCAAGCGAGGCGGCCGCGCTCGGCATCGGCGACCTGCACCTGCCTCTCGGTTGGGGCGACCTGCCATGGGAGAGGGTGTTCGACACGATCGAGGTGCTGCCCGGCACGGCGCTGATCCTGGAGATCGACGAGCGCTTCGATGCCGACCGGGCGGAATCGATCGAGCGGGCGCGCGCACTGGCCGCTCGCCTCAACGCCCGCCACGCCGCGCTCGCGGCCTGATCGAAGGAGCCGTCCAATGCCTCTGACCGATATCGCCACCGCGCCGTCGCCGGAGCTCGTGACGACAACCGTTCCGAGCCTGCCGGCGCCGCCGCCGGGCCTTGTCGGCGAGGCATTGCGTTCCGACAAGACGAGGGCGGAGCATGATCGCCTCGCCCTCGACCTGCCGGCTTTCAACGCTGTCGAGATCCGGGGGCCGGCTCCCGTGATCCGGCCGGATGGCCCGCTGCGGGTCGCCGCCTGGAACGCCGAGCGGCTCAAATACCATACGGCGTCGGCCGATCTCGTGGCCGGCGTCGGGCCGGATGTCCTGCTGCTCTCCGAGACGGATCTCGGTATGGCGCGGGCCGGAAACCGTCATACGACGCGCGATCTCGCCGGCGCCCTCGGCATGGGTTACGCCTATGGCGTCGAGTTTGTCGAACTGGGCCTCGGCGACGAGCGCGAAGGCGCCTGGCATGCCGGCGAGACCAATGCCACCGGCTTTCACGGCAACGCGCTGCTGTCACGTCTGCCGTTCAGCGATGTGGCTCTGATCCGGCTCGACGACGGCGCCGTCTGGTGGCTGGGCGCCGAGGGTGACCAGAGCCGGCTCGGCTGGCGCATGGCGATCGCGGCGAAGATCGAGACGGGGCAGGGGCCGTTCTGGGCCGTCGTCGTGCATCTCGAGAGCAAGTCCGACGCCGCCGAGCGCGCCCGCCAGATGACACGCCTACTCGCGGCCGTCGAAGGTCTGGCGGGCGATCTGCCCGTCGTCATCGGCGGTGACTTGAACACCAAGGATATCCTCGAGCAGCCGCAGGAAGACTGGCTCGCCAACCCGCAGAAGACGGAAGCGCTATTCAACCTGATGGAAGAGGCCGGGTTCGTCTGGCAAACCGCCAATACGGCCGAGGCGACGTTGCGGATGCGGCCCGACGGCACGCCATTGCCGCCCTATGGCCGGATCGACTGGCTGTTCTCGCGGGGCCTTCAGGCGTCGAACCCGAGGACCGTGCCGGCTCTCGACAAGGCGGGCAACGCCATCTCGGACCACGACTTGATCGTGGCGGAGTTCGCCTTCGACTGAAGGCTACTCCCAGCCGAACACGCTGCGGCCGGCGTAGCTGGCCGAGCGTTCCCGTTCGTCGGCGATCATCGCCTCGACGCTCGGCCCGGTCGCGACCTGTTCCAGCCGGCGGGCCTGCTGGTCGAGGCGCTTCAAGGCGGCCAGTTCCTCTTCTCGCCCGAGCTTCGCCTTCTGCACGGCCGAGGTCATGACCCGGATCGTGTGGTCGTAGACCCGCAGCGGGACGGGGAAGGGGTGGCGGTCCTTGCCGCCATGGGCGAACGAGAAGCGGGCCGGATCGCTGAAGCGGTAGGGTGCGCCGTGCACGACCTCCGCCACCATCGCCAGCGCCTGTACGGTGCGCGCGCCGACGCCCGGCACCAGCAGCAGGTCGGCGAAGTCCGTCGGGCCCTGCTCGGCGGCGGCCGCCAGCGCGCCATGCAGGCGGCGGGTGACCACGTCGCTGGAACGGACGTCGTGATGCGCCGGCATGATCAGATGCGGTAGCAGCGGCTGGTCGGTCGCGGGCGGCGGTGGCGCGGCTTCCGCCCGCAGCGCCGCGAATTCCAGCGCGATCTTGTCCGGGCCGAGATCGGCCAGCATGTCGAGCTGGCCGGTCCGCGACGGCTCGGCGCGCTTATCGGTCAAATTGACGATTTCGCCCTGCTGGATGCCGTCGATCGCTGCGTGCGGCGCGTCGACGAAGCTCGTCAGCCCCTCGGACAGCCAGTGATAGCGCCGCGCCTGGTGGCTGTCGTCGTTCATGCCCTGCTGCACAACGACCCATTTGCCGTCATCGGTGACAATGAAGCCGTGCAGGTAGAGATCGAAGCCGTCCTGGATCGCGGCGCTGTCGACCTTGGCGACCAGCCGGCTCGCCTTGGCCAGCGCCATGCCGTCGAAGCCGACGCGATCGCCGATCCCCATCAGTTCCTGCGGCGTCAGGCGCGAATGCCGGCCCTTGCCGCCGCAGACATGGATGCCGAGTTCGCCCGCGAGCGGCGTCAGCCCGCGCTTCAAGGCGCCGAGCACGCTGGTGGTGATGCCGGAGGAATGCCAGTCCATCCCCATCACGGCGCCGAAGGACTGGAACCAGAACGGATGGGCGAGCCGGCGCAGCAACTCGTCGCGGCCATATTCGTGGACGACCGCCTCGCTGATCACGGCGCCGAGCCGGGTCATCCGGTCGGAGAGCCAGCGCGGCACATGCCCGCCATGCAACGGCAGATCCGCGCTTCCGGCCCGCTTCGCCATCCGTGATTCGATCCCTGTTCGAGCCGTCGATGCGGAAACTCTAGCACGGCAGGCGGCCGAGGGCGGTGGCCGGAGCCGGCATGACGCAGCGTCGGCAACGAGCTCGTATCGCTGCCTCAGCGTCAGCTTGCAAGATAGTCACAGGGTGCGAATATGACGGCTCGGGGCCGAACGCCGGGGAACGCCTAACGAGTTAGCCGCACCGCTTCCGGGCCCTTCGCCGCGGCCCGTCCGCCCATCCACCACACCGTCGATAGCGCCTGATCCCGAGCCTTTCTGGGCCGGGAAAGCCGTGCGCGCGAACTTGCGATCCTCAAAATGCCAAGCCCTTCCTTTCGTTCCGACATCAACGGCCTACGCGCCTGGGCGGTCGGTTCGGTCATCCTGTTCCATTTCGGCTTTTCCACCTTCTCCGGCGGCTTCGTCGGCGTCGACGTGTTCTTCGTGCTGTCCGGCTACCTGATGGCGGGCATCGTGCTCGCAGGGGCCGAGAAGGTCTCGAGCGGCAGTTTGTCGACGGGGCGGTTCCTGGCGAATTTCTATCTGGCCCGCGCGCGTCGCATTGTTCCGGCGTTGCTCGTGCTCTGTGCCGTGCTGATGGTACTCGGCTGGATCTATCTGTCGCCGCAGGAATATGCGCTGCTGGCAAAGCACACGGTCAGCGCCCTGGCGTTTCTCTCGAATTTCCGCTTCAGCCGCGAGATCGGATATTTCGATGTCGAGGCGCATCAGAAGATCCTGCTCCACACCTGGTCGCTGGCGGTCGAGTGGCAGTTCTACCTGCTGTTCCCGATCCTCGTCCTCGTGCTGTGGCGCATCGCGCCCGACCGGCGAAGGCTCGCGATGGCGCTGGCGGCGCTGGCGCTGGCTTCGCTTCTGCTATCGATCCTGACCTCCGCCAGCCTGCCGTCGCGCGCCTTCTTCCTGCTGCCCTGGCGCGCCTGGGAACTGCTCGCCGGCGCGCTGGTCTTCCTCGTCGCGACTGCGCCGCCGCCCACCAAGAGGGCCCAGATCGGGCTCGAAGTCGGCGGTTTCATCCTGATCCTGGGCTCGGTCCTGCTCCTTGACCAGACGGTCGTCTGGCCCGGCTGGCTCGCGATTGTCCCGGTTCTGGGGACCGGCCTGGTTCTGGTCGCCCATCGCCAGAACTCCATCCTGACCGGCGGCGCAATCGTCCAGTGGATGGGGCGATGCTCCTATTCGCTCTATCTCTGGCACTGGCCGATCGTCGTCGCGATCTACTATCTCGAGCTGGAGAAGGACCCCGCCGCCATCGCCTGCGGCTTGCTGCTGACGGCTATCCTCGGCTGGCTTTCCTATCGCTACATCGAGACCCCGGTCCGCGTCGGCCTCGTCCGCCTGCCATCCTCGGCCGGCTATGCCGTGGTGCTGGCCGCTGTGCTGGTTGTGCTGCTGCCGAGCCAGATGGTGAAGATGAGCAAGGGGGCGCCAGGGCGCCTGCCGGCCGAAATACTCGCGATCTTTGCCGAGACGGACAACCGGAACCCGAGGATCGCCGAGTGCCAGGCGAATGGCGACAATCCGGTTCCCGAATGCACCTATGGCGGTCCCAGGCTGGGCGCGATCGTCATCGGCGACAGCCATGCGGGCGCCGTCATCCGATCGGTCGAGAAGGCGTTGCCGGCGCCCGATCTTCATGTCCTCGACTGGACCCGGTCTGGCTGCAAGACGATCAGCGGGCTGAAGCGGACCAAGAGCGACGACATCCGTTGCGCCGAGTTCGTCGACCTGGCGCTTCAGAAGAGTCAGACACTGCCGGGCGCGCCCCTGGTGATCCTGAACCGGACCGGCGTCGACACCGATCCGACGGATATCGACAATGTCGAAGCTGCTCCCGGCGCGCTTGCGAGCGCGACGACCCCGGTTCGAGATCCGGCCTATTTCGCCAATGTCCGCGAGAAGCTCGTAGCCACGGCCTGCGCGTTCGCCCGCACCCGGCCGGTCTACTTCGTCCGGCCGATCCCGGAGATGCCCGCCGATGTTCCCATCAGCATGGGACGAGCGCGACTGCAGGGCAATTTTCGGGAGATTTCCATCTCGTTCGAGGAATACCACAAGCGGCACGCCTTCGTCTGGGCCGCCCAGGATCTGGCCGCCCAGCGCTGCGGCGTGAAGATCCTCGATCCTCTGCCCTATCTCTGCAGCGACGGCCGCTGCCGGGGCGCCTTTGATGGGCTGCCGATCTACTATGACGACGATCATCTGAGCGAGCGAGGCGGTAGCCGGCTGATCCCGATGTTCCGGCAGGTGTTCGAAGGTTCTGGCTGAGGGCGGCGCCGAACCGCCGACTGCCTCACTCCTCATGACGGCAGCAGCCGGCGAAGCAGGGCCTCGCTTCGCGTGCGGTGGTTGGCCGATTGGCTGGAGCGGAGCAGCTTCGGCAATTGGCCGGACGCGAAGGCCTCGACGACCCTGGCGTGGACGTAGCTCTTGCGGGTGACGGCCGGGGTGTTGCCCAGATGCTCGGCCACCTCCCGCATCACGCCGGCAATCTGCCGGCGGCGCGCGGTCTCGCTTTCATCCGGCGCCAGTGCCGCGAAGCGTTCGGCCGCGAGCGCGTTGGCTGCCAGCATCCGGAGGTCCTTGGCCGAAATGGCAGCGCCGGATATGTCGCGCAGGTAGCTGTTGACGTCTGCGGCGTGCACGGCTCTCACGACGCCGTCGGCGTCGATATACTGCAGCAGTCGCCGGCCGGGCAGGGTGGCGATCCTCGCCAGCGCCCGGGCGAGGGGCGAATGGACGACGGTGCAGCGAAACCGCGTGCCGCCCTTGCCGCGAAAGCAGAGCAGGACCCGCCCACGACCGAGCACCGATTGCCGCTTGAGCAGGGTGGCGGCGCCGCGGGCGCCCGACGTGCTCACATAGGGTTCCGATCCCACGCGGATATGCGTTTCGTCGAGGATCGCCACGGCGCAGGCCAGCGCCTTGCGGCGATCGAGCTCCCGCCGCGCCATGTCCCGCCGCACGGTCGCCCGCAGCCTGGGCAGAACCGAGATCAGGCCGTCGAGGCGATCGGCCTTTCGGGCCTCGCGCACGACTGTCCAGGCATCGTGATAGCGATGCTGCCAGCGCCCCGCCGCGTCGCGGCCGATGGCCTGCAGGTGGGACGCGGGATTGGCGGCGATCCGGACCGAGTCATAGGCGGGCGGAATGGCGAGGTGAGCAATCCGTTCGAGATCGGCCTTGGACCGGATCCGCTTTCCCTTTTCGTCGAAATAGATGAATCCCTTGCCTCGCCGCTGGCGCCGGATCGTCAGGCCGGCGGCGCCGGTCATGTCGAGTTTCGACGCAATGGTTCCGGACGAGGGCCCTTCGTCGGCGTTCGCCATCGGATCACGCGTCCGATCCGAGTTCCTTCCGCTTTTGCCGAACGTCGGCCCAATCGCTATTGGCCTTGCCGGGACCGTAGCGGGGCACCCGGGCCTTTTGTGCGGCCGAACGGCCGGCCAAGCTGCCTATGGCTTCGGACCAGTGGTCGAGCGGATGGGACCAGATCGGTCGACCGCTCGCCTCCCACAGCCGTCGGGCTTCAAACTCTATCGCCATTTCCGAATGGGATGGCATCGATCCGTCCTCCCTATGATCGTATTGATCTACGACGCCAACGACCGAATTCGGCGAGAGTTCCCTGCGAGAGCCATCCGTTGTTCCCGGGGAGCCGAAAGCGCGATGCTGGAGCGGGGGGCAGGGCTGGCAGGAGCCCTGCCGGCGCTCGATCGCGTCCGGACTACCGCCGCAGCCGCTCGATGAAGTCGACGATGTCCCGGCCGGCTTTCGACGGCTTCAGGCTGCTGATATCGGGAGGGGCCGCGGGGAGGCTTCTTTCCATGAAAGCACGCAAGTCCCCCGGCGTCAGCGGCGGGTTGTAGGTGTTGACCCAACCCGCTCCTACCAGATCGGAAAGGTCCCTGGCGAAGGGTGTCGACGGGGTCAACACCATGCGCGCCGCGCTCACCGCATAGATGAGCGAGCCGGAATGGAGATAGTCCTTGTACGGCGCCACCAGCCGATCCGAAGCCGCCACGTAGTTCGCAAGCTCGTCGTCGCTCAGCTCGCGTACGTCCATGATCACGCTGGGGTGACCTGCAACCCTGCGCTGGATCTCGTCATAGAGGCTCCGCATGCCGGGCCGTCCGGCGATCAGCAGTCGCCAGTCATTCCGGGCCGCTTGCCCGAATACTGTCAAAAGTTCGTCTATGCCTTTGTAGGCCCTCAGCATTCCAATCGCGGAGATCAGGACTTGACCAGGGCGGACGCCGAGCTTTTCCCGGGTGTCGGAGGCGACGCTTTCCTCGCGCAGGACATCGCGATAGGCAGGATGGCGGAACCAGGCGAACGGCTTGCCGCGGAGGCCCGGATGCGCTTTCAGCACAGCGTCGCGCGTCGCCGGGCTCAACGTCATATAGCCGTGTACGAGGCGGGCCAGCATGTGGGTATAGGCGGCCCAGATCCGTCGTTCCGTGCGCGAGCGGTCGTGCGGAACGGCGTTGTGAACCACCCAGATCAGCGTCTTCCCGCTGCGTCGCCATCGCCACAATCCGAGGATCTCCCGAGCCGCGCGCTGGATCAGATCGAGCGTCCCGGTTGCATGCCAGAAGATCTGGTCCGGCCATTGGATCAACAGGGCCGAGGCTTCGGGGATCAGCATTTGCGACGGACGACTGATCGGCCGCAACTCCAGGCCGGCGCTGGCGAGGCCGTCGGTGAGAATCTGGACGAACGGGTTTCGCACGGTTTGCCCGGGCCAGGTCGCGGCGATCCATTCGGTGGGGCGGGCAGGATCCGTTGTTGTCGTCAAATTCGATAGGCCTCCGACACGGGCTTCCAGATCCCTCGAGCTGAAAGGCGCGTCATGGCGCAACATACTGGATCGCAGGCGGCCGATAAACGCGAGGAATCGCGGCGCGCGATCGTCGACCCGTTGGCCCGGATGAGCCCTACGCGCAACGGCTTCCGGCTTGATGGCTGGATCGTTGCTAAAGTCGCTGAAACTCAGGGGGCGCTCGCTGTCATACCAACCATAGCCGGAGGGCGATGGTCGAGGTCCTTGGCGCAGCTTCTGCGAGCAGGCACGCCAAAGCGGGCTTGATCCGTGGGTGCAAATGCGCGCAACCTTTTGCCGGGCTATACCGAGCAATCGGTAAGGATGTCAGAGCCTTGATAGGGGAATGGCGGAGAGGAAGGGATTCGAACCCTCGAGACGGTTTTAAGCCGTCTACTCCCTTAGCAGGGGAGCGCCTTCGGCCACTCGGCCACCTCTCCGCCGCTGGTGTTACCGGTAGGAACGGCAGGACACAAGCTCATTTGTTCGGGACCGCGCCTTTTCCACACGCGAGGATCGCGCAGGTACTGGTGGGATGAAGGGGAATCAAGCTCGGCCACGCGACGGTCGAGGCACCCAGACGGCAGTGTCTTCCCGGCTTCGCTCACGCTTTGTCCGTCTGGCGCACCGTTGGCGTGACGGATCGCCCGCTTCCGTCGCCGATGGCCCCGAGCCTTGTTGTGACCCGCCTGAGGCGACCCGTGGCCCGCTAGAGACCGCCTTGCCGGAAAAATTCATTCTGTCGATCGGCGCGGGAGCCGTCGGCAAGCGTCTCGGGATCACGGAGAATCGTCCGCGCTCAATCAGCCCGCACGCGCGTTGACGAGCTTGTCATAGGCGCTCTGCCCAAAATCCCAGTGCGTCAGCTTCAGGAATTCGCTGATCTGGCCTGCGGTTCGGCCGAGCTTTTCGACCAGTGGCTGCGGGCCCGCTTCGAGGTGGGACGTCGGCATGACGATACTGACGGCGCCGATCCGTTCGCCTCGGCGGCTGAAGACGGGCATGGCGATTGTGCTCACGAAGTCATCGAGGAGCTTATAGCCGACGAAATAGCCATCCTTCCTTGCCTTCTCGATATCCGCCATGAACTCGTCCATGGAGATCGTGACGCCGGAGTTCAGCGTGAAATCGCCCGGCGGAATGTGCCTGGCGAGGATCGGAGCAGGAATATCGGTCAGCAAGACCCGGGCCGCCGCCGTGGCCGGCGCGGGCACCATGGTTCCCTCGACGGCGCGCAGATAGCTGTGCTCCTTGAGGGTGACCGACAGCACGACAAGCTGCTTCCAGTTGTCGATGATGTTGAACTCAACAACCTCGCCGGTCTCCTTGGCCAGATTGCTCATGATCTCGCGGGCGATCGCCTCGAATTTGGCGTGCCTTGAATAGGCCAGCCCCATGCGGGCAACCTTGTTGCCGGGGCTGATGTGCCCGTCGGGCGTTTGCGTCAGCCAGCCGCGCTCGATCAGCGTGTCCACGAGCGCATACAGCGTCGAGCGTGGGCAGGAGATGGCGCTGGCGATGGCGTTTCTCGTCGCCGGTCCGTCCGCACTCTCGAAGAAATCGAGAATGTCGAGGATGCGGTCCGTCCCTTTTGCGCGCTGCATCTGATTCCCCCTGTCCGTTCATTTTCCACAAAGCCGCTTGACACGCCATATCCCCTATAGTGAATTGTGTCCGTTACAAGGGCATGTGTCTCTTGTAGTGGACAGAGGGGATGTGCAATGAAAAAATCGATCGCAGCAACCTTGATCGCGGCCGCAGCCATGGCGGCATCGGGCAGCGCGGCTTTCGCCGGCAAACTCGAAGAAGTTCAGAAGCGCGGCAAGATCGTCGTTGGCACCGGCAGCACCAATGCGCCGTGGCACTACATCGACGAGAAGGGTGAGCTGAAGGGCTTCGACGTCGCGATTTCGAAGATCATCGCGAAGAGCCTGTTCAACGACGACACCAAGATCGAATTCGTCGATCAGTCGGCCGATGCGCGCATCGCGAATCTGGTCACCGACAAGGTCGACATCACGTGCCAGTTCATCACCGTGACGCCGCAGCGCGCCCTGCAGGTCGAGTTCACCGCTCCCTACTATCGCGAGGGCGTCGGCCTGCTGGTCAGCCCGAAGTCGAAGTACAAGACGCTCGAGGAGCTGAAGGCCGCCGGCAGCTCTGTGACCGTCTCCATGCTGCAGAACGTCTTCGCCGAGGAGTTCACGCACAAGACGCTGCCCGAGGCGACCGTCGACCAGTATGAGAGCCAGGATCTGGTGGCCCAGGCCGTCAACAGCGGCCGCGTGGATGCCGCCGTCATCGATGCCTCCAACATCCGCTGGCTCGTCAAGCAGGACCCGGAGAAGTACATCGACATCGGCTATTACTGGCAGCCGATGACCTATTCCTGCGCCGTCAAGAAGGGCGACCAGGAGTGGCTGAACTGGATCAACACTGCGCTCCAGGAGGCCATCGCGGGCGTCAACTTCGACGACTACGCCAAGGCGTATAACGAGTATTTCGGCATCGAGCTGGCGCCGCCGGCCATCGGTGTGCCCGTCGAATTCCGCTAGGCGGAACGGGTCGCTGCCGGACCGCGCCGCCTCCGGCGCGCGTCCGGCAGGACGGAAGCCTGCGTGGGCGCCGCTCGCTCTCTGTCTCTGTAGCGGGGAGGGCGGCGCATTCGGTCGCCATCGACAGCTTCGACGGAAAAACGAATGAACTACTCATTTGACTTTGTGCCGATATGGCGCAACTTCGACACCCTGCTGTATGGCCTCGGGATCGGTCTCTCGCTTGCGGCATTGTCGATCCTGATCGGTGTTGTGATCGGCGGCGTCGTCGCGTTCGGGCTGGTTTCGAAGAACAAGCCGACGGCCTGGATCGCCGGTCTGTATGTTTCGTTCATCCGAAACATCCCCATTCTTCTCGTCATCTTCTTCATGTTCTTTGCCCTGCCACAGCTGGGCATTCGCTTCAGCAAGATCACGTCCTTCGTCGCGGCGTTGTCGATCTATGCCGGCGCCAATCTGGCGGAAGTCTTTCGGGGCGGCTTGCAAGCGATCCCGAAGGGGATGACTGAGGCGGGCATGGCCGTCGGCCTGCGGCCGATGCAGATCCGCCTCTCGATCATCATCCCGCTGATGCTGCGTTCGACGCTGCCCTCCATGGGCAACGCGTTCATCTCGCTCTTCAAGGATACGTCGCTCGCGGCGGCGATCGCGGTGCCGGAGCTGACCTACTACGCCCGCAAGATCAATGTGGAGAGCTTCCGCATCATCGAGACGTGGATCGTCACGAGCCTGCTCTATGTCGCGGCAACCTTCACCATTGCCTCGCTGCTTCGCTTGTTCGAAGCGCGTCTGGCCATCAAGAGGTGACGGTCATGGATCTTTCCGCCTTTTTCGTCGAGCTGGCCAATGTCTGGCCGCGCCTGCTGCAGGGCTCGATTGCCACGGTCACGGTCTCGTTCCAGGCCATCGCGTACGGCAGCGTCTTCGGCTCGCTGCTGGGTCTGATGATCTTCTATGGCCGGATGCCGGCCCGTATCTGCGGCTGGATCTATCTCGACTTCATCCGCGGCACGCCGGTCCTGGTGCTGATGCTGGCGAGCTTCTACATCGTGCCGCTGGCCGGGCTTGGCCTCTCGGCAACCGGCGCCGGCATCCTGGCGCTGTCGGCCTTCTGCAGCGCCCATGTGGCGGAAGTATTCCGGGGCGGTCTGGCGGCCGTTCCGCCTGGTCAGGCCGAGGCTGCAAAGAGCGTCGGCCTGACCTTCCCGAAGATCCTGTTCTACGTGCTGCTGCCCCAGGTGCTGCGGCAGGCATTGCCGGCCTGGATCAACGCGGCGGTCGAGATCGTCAAGGCGTCCTCGCTGCTGGCCGTCATCAGCGTGCCGGAACTGCTGCTCACGACACAGCAGATCGTCTCGCGAAACTTCATGAACGCCGAGTTCTACCTGGTCTGCGGCCTGATCTATTTCGCCATCAACCTCACCCTGTCGAAGTTCGGCAAGCTGGTCGAGAAGCGTCTGGCATTCTGAGGAAAGTCCATCATGAACAGCATTCTCGAAATATCAGGCCTTCGCAAAAGCTACGGCCCGCTCGAGGTCATCAAGGGCGTTGACCTCGCCATGAAGCCGGGTGAGGTCGTGTCGATCATCGGCTCCTCCGGTTCCGGCAAGACGACGCTGCTGCGCTGCATCAACCTGCTCGAGGAGTTCCAGGGCGGTGATATTCGCATCGACGGCCAGCTCATCGGCTACAAGACCAGCAACGGCAAGCGCGTCGCCCTTCCCGAGCGCGAGCGGGCCAAGAACCGCGCCCTGACCGGCATGGCGTTCCAGCAGTTCAATCTCTTCCCGCATATGACGGCGCTCGGCAATGTGACGCTCGGCCTGCGCAAGACCCGCGGCATGGCGAAAGACGAGGCCGTCGCGGTGGCGGAGAAGTGGCTGGAGCGGGTGGGCATGTCCCAGCGCAAGAACCACTATCCCATCCAGCTTTCCGGCGGACAGCAGCAGCGTGTGGCGATTGCCCGGGCGATCGCCATGAATCCGAAGTTGATGCTGTTCGACGAGGTTACGTCGGCGCTCGATCCGGAGCTGGTCAACGAGGTCCTGAACGTCATTCAGGATCTGGCCAATGACGGCATGACCATGTTGCTGGTGACACACGAGATGCGCTTCGCCTATCAGGTGTCGAGCAAGGTCATCTTCATGGAGCATGGCGTGATCGCCGAAGAGGGCGATCCGAAGGAAATGTTCCACAACCCGAAATCGCAGCGGCTTGCCGAGTTCCTCGGAAAGTCGAAATTCCAATAAGATGGGCGCCGGCTCGCCCTGACCCAGGGCGGCCCGGCCTTTCGGGCTGGCCCCTCCGAGCACAGTTCATTCTGGAGACTTTCATATGCGTATCATTGTGCTCGGTGGCGGAGTCATCGGCGTCACGACGGCCTATGCCCTTCGTCAGGAAGGGCATGAAGTCGTCCTCCTGGAGAAGGAGCCCGCCACCGGTCTCGGCACCAGCTACGCCAACGCCGCCCAGATATCGCCGGCGCTGTCCGCACCCTGGGCCGTTCCGGGCCTGGTCGGCAAGGCGCTGCACTGGATGTTCGAGAAGTACCCGCCGCTCATCATCAGCAAGTTCCCCGATCCGGAGATGGTGCGCTGGCTGTGGCGCATGTGGCGGGCCGCCACGCCGGCGCAGTATGAGCGCTCCAAGCAGGCGATGGTGGCGATCGGCGAGTATAGCCGCGACCGCTTCCGCGAGCTGCGCAACACCATCCCGATCGACTATGACGGGCGCGACCGCGGCACGCTGGTGCTCTTCCGCTCCGAGAAGCAGCTCGACATCTACGAGCGGGACATGAAGACGCTGGCCGCGATGGGCGTGCCGGCGGAGACGCTGCGCCCGGCTGCCCTGGCGCTGCGCGAGCCGAATCTCGCCATCCGCGAGAACGGCATCGTCGGGGCCGCGCTGCTGCCCGGCGACGAGACGGGCGACTGCCATCGCTTCACGCAGGCCCTGGCCGCCCAATGCGTGCAGGACGGCGTCACTTTCCGTTACGGCGAGACGATCCGAGAGCTGAAGGTCAGCGGCGATCGCGTCCGTTCCGTGATCACGGACAAGGACGAGTATAGCTGCGACGCCGTCGTCACCTGTCTCGGTGTCGGCAGTGCTAGGCTGCTCGCCCCACTCGGGATCAAGCTGCCGATCTATCCGCTCAAGGGCTATTCGCTGACCATCCAGGCGGACAGCGACGCGATCGGGCCGCATTCGACCGTCTCCGACGAGACGTTCAAGATCGGCGTCACCTATCTCGGCGATCGCATCCGCGTCGGCGGCACCGCCGAACTGGCCGGCTACGATCTCTCGCGCCCCGAGCACCGCTACAAGGGGCTCGAATATGTGGCGCAGGCGCTGTATCCGCAGATCCCGCGCGAGGCGATTGCCAATGCGGAGCGCTGGAGCGGCCTGCGGCCGATGACGCCGGATGGTCCGCCGGTCATCGGCAAGACCGGCATCGGCAATCTCTATCTGAATACGGGACACGGCACCCTTGGATGGACTATGTCCTGCGGTGCGGCCGGCGTTCTCGCCGATCTGGTGGCCGGCCGTCGGCCAGCCGTCGATATTTCCGCCTTTTCGAGCACCCGCTACCAATAATCCCTGAAACGAGAGAGGACATTTCATGATCACTCGCCTGCACCAGAACCAGCGCATGAGCGGCGTCGTCACCTGGCCGGCCAACGGCTCGATGGTCGTCGTCTCCGGCCAGGTCGCCGATGACAAGACGCTCGACGTCGCCGGCCAGACCGCCGACGTCCTGGCGAAGATCGACCGCCTGCTGGCTGACGCCGGTGTGTCGAAGGCCGATGCGCTCTACGCCTATATCTGGCTGCCGGACATTGGGGATTTCGACGCCATGAACGCCGTCTGGGACAAGTGGCTTGCCCCCGGCTCGGCGCCGGCGCGCGCCACCGTTGAGGCCAAGCTTGCCGATCCGGCACTCAAGGTCGAGATCCAGGTCTTCGCCCACAAGGCATCGTAGGCCGAATGGAGAGTGGCTCGACGGACGCGCTATGCGTTGTCCGCCGAGCCGCGAAATTTCAACGATAGAGGACGTTCACCGGCCGTTTCGTTGGCTGGCGGATGTCAGGCTGCTCGTTGAATGCGATGCGGCGTCTGCGAGTGCCGCCAATAGGCAGTCCTGCAGGGCGCCACTTGCGCATATCTGACATTGGCGTCGCTTTTGCGGACGTGGCGCGCCCGAACGGCGTCCCCACCCAGCGTGTGGCGCTCAGCGCTCGTCCGCTGTCAGGGAGCCGGCGGTGAGCCAGTTGAGTGGGGCTTCGAAATCGCCCACCAGGCCGGTCGCGAGAAACTGCAGATTGGCGCGTCCGGCGCCGGTCAGGCCGCCCTTGATCAGCCGTGACCCGAAGCCGTGCCGCTTCGGAGCGGTCGCCGGAGGGCCGTTCCTCTCGGTCCAGCGCATATGCAGGATCGGGCTGTCATCGTCGCCCACCAGGCTCCAGCGGATCTCGACCGCGCCAGTTGGGACCGACATGGCGCCGTGCTTGATGGCATTGGTCGCCATCTCGTGCAGCATCAGCGACATCGACAAGACCGCCTTGGGACCGACATTGACGTCCGGCCCCTCGATAACGAAGCGGTCGCCGCCGAGATGATGGCGCAGAACGTTTTCAATCACCGCTCGCAGCGGAGCCGAATCCCAGCTCTGCCGCAGCAGGATGTCATGCGCCGAGCTGAGCGCCATCAGCCGCTCGGTGAAGATGTTGAGGGCTTCCTCGTCCGCCGCGCCCCGCAGTGTTTGGCGCGCGATCGCCTGGACGATCGCCTGCGTGTTCTTCATGCGGTGGCCAAGCTCGGCGTTCAGCACGCGCAGCCGGGATTCCGCCTCCACCTTGCCGGTGGTCTCGATGACCGTGTCCATGAAGCCGGAGATTTCGCCGTTCTCGTCCGGCAACGGGGTGTAGGAGAAGGTGAAATAGGTCTGCTCGGGAAAGCCGTTGCGCGTCACGACGAGGGGGAAATCCTCAATGAAGGTCGCTTCGCCGGCAAAGGCTTTCTCGGCGATCGGGCCGATCACGCCCCAGGCCTCGCTCCAGATCGTCCGGAAGGATTGGCCAATCGACAGGGGTTTCCTGCCGAGGATTGGAACGAACGCATCATTGTAGATAGCGATCATTTCCTTGCCCCAGACGAGGCATTTCGGAAAGGGGGACGCCAGAACGAGGGCCACGACCGTGCGCAGCGATTGCGGCCATGCGACTGGCGGTCCGAGCGGACTGCCGGCCCAGTCATAGGCGCGGACAACGCGGCCCATCTCGCCACCGCCCTGCAGAAAATGGAGCGGACAGTTCAGCGGAATCGACGTCGGCACGGAACCCTGTGCTCCGTCCAGTTCAGCTTTTGCCGCCATAGCTTCGGTTACGTCCCTGGTGCTGGCCGATTTCTCCGGGCTGCCGTGCGGAGCCGTCTGCGAACCGACGAAAGACCAGCATAGGGCCGGAATGCCCATAAACCAACACGTATCCGCCAGAGGCGCGTCGGGGCGCCCCTCGTGGCGAACGATCTCGCCACCACAAGGGCCGCGCTTGCTCCTCCGATTTCCGCCATCCACCCATTGTCGACGGATGCAAACGACTGCGCGACAGCCACGGAAATCCCGCAGCGCCGCCCTCTGGTAGCGGGTGGGCTGGGAGCAGGTTAGGAGAGCGCGTCGCGCTCGTTTTGCAGAACCGCCAGCTGCCGCTCAAGATCCGCGATGCGGTCGGCCATGCGGTCCTCGCTGGCGGCACCGGAAACAGCGGCCGCCTGTTCTGTCAGGTTCCGCATGGCCTCGCGAATGCTGGCGATACGATCGTCTAGTTCAATCAGTAGTTTCGGATCGGCCATTTCGGTTCTCCTGAGCCAGGCTGTCGAATCAACGATATCGAGCGAATTTGGTTCAAGCGCAAGGTGGGCCGAGGGATCGCGTCAGCTCCGGCTGCGCGAGAGGCCCTTTTGCTGCAATTCCGCCAGGTATTCCGTCCAGAGCTTGTCCTGATCGCGACCCAACTCGGCCAGATAGGTCCAGGTGAATAGCCCGGTGTCGTGACCGTCGTCGAAATTCAACCGCACCGCGTAGTTGCCGACCGGGCTGATCGAGGCGATGGCGACATCGATCTTGCCGGGCACGGTCTGCTTCTGCGCCTTGCCATGGCCCTGAACCTCGGCCGACGGGCTGGTGACGCGCAGATATTCGGCCGGCAGGGCGTAGCGGGTGCCGTCCTCGAAGGTGACGCTGAGCAGGCGCTTGTCGGGCGACAGGCGGATCTCGGTCGGCCAGGGGGACGAGGCGGAAGTCGAGGCGGTCGGATGGGTCGGGGTCGTCATGGTCGTCTCCGGCGGCCGGGCGGCCGAACGAATTGCGCGGCCGGGCGCCGTTGGGCGTCCGGTGTGTGCCGGGCGAGCCTTTGAAAAGGCCCGCCATCTCGTCTACATAGCAGAGATGGTCGTCCAAGTCGGAATTGGGCGGCCCGAGGGCTGTGCATGAACCAGATCGTGCCACTGGTGGCCGAGACGAAACCGATGATCGATCCGTTCGGGCGATCGATTACCTATCTCCGCGTCTCCGTGACGGACCGCTGCGATTTTCGCTGCGTCTATTGCATGGCCGAGGACATGACGTTCCTGCCCAAGAAGGACGTGTTGTCGCTGGAGGAACTCGACCGGCTCTGCAGTGCGTTCATTGCCAAGGGCGTGCGCCGGCTACGCCTGACCGGCGGCGAGCCGCTCGTCCGCCGCAACATCCTGTCGCTGATCCGATCGCTCGGCCGGCATATCGAGAGCGGGCAGCTCGACGAGCTGACTCTGACAACCAACGGCTCGCAGCTTTCGCGTTTCGCCAGCGAACTGGCCGATGCCGGGGTGCGCCGTATCAATGTCTCGATCGATACGCTCGATCCCGCCCGCTTCCGCGCGATCACCCGCTGGGGCGACCTCGACAAGGTGATGGCGGGGCTCGACGCCGCCCAGGCGGCCGGCCTCAAGGTCAAGATCAACGCCGTCGCGCTCAAGGACGTGAACGAGCATGAGATCGACGATTTGATCCGCTTCGCGCATGGGCGCGGCATGGACCTGACGTTGATCGAGACGATGCCGCTCGGCGAGATCGAAGCCGACCGCACCGAGCAGTACCTGCCGCTCTCGACCGTGCGGGCGCGGCTGGAGCAGAACTGGACCCTGAACGAGATCCCGTACAAGACCGGCGGGCCGGCTCGCTATCTGGAGATCGCGGAGACCGGCGGCAGGCTCGGCCTGATTACGCCGCTGACGCATAATTTCTGCGAGAGCTGCAATCGGGTCCGCGTCACCTGCACGGGAACGCTGTTCATGTGTCTCGGCCAGGAGGATGCGACGGATCTGCGGGCGCCGCTGCGCGCTTCGGAGAACGATACCCTGCTTTCGGCCGCGATCGACGAGGCGATCGGGCGCAAGCCGAAGGGCCATGATTTCATCATCGACCGCGAGCATCGCCGCCCGGCCGTTGGTCGCCACATGAGCATGACTGGCGGCTGACGCCGCACTTGGCGCCATCGCCATATGCTGCATCGCAGCAGTCGCGTTGCTTGCGGGCCTGACCGTTTTTCTTGTCTTCCATGTATTGCGCTGGCTTTTACGCCGCGTCTCGGTTGCTTCGCGCCGACGAATTGGTCAATCTCGACCGGTCGGGGCCGACCCGCTTCGACCCGGATCATCTGCGGCGCCGTGTTGCCGCGCATCGCCTGAAGTCCCATGCCCGCCCTGGCCAACAATTCCCGCGGCATCATCATGATGGTGCTTTCGAACCTCGCTTTCATCATCAATGACACCTGGATCAAGCTGGCCAGCGACAGCCTTCCAACCGGCCAGATCCTGTTCATCCGGGGCGCCTTCGCTTTTGCCGTCATTCTGGTCGTGGTGTTTGCTACCGGTACCCACCGGCAATGGCGGCTCGCCTGCGACCGGCTGCTCGCCTGGCGCACGGTCGGCGAGATCGGCGCGACGCTGCTCTACCTCTATGCGCTGTTCAACATGCCGATCGCCAACGTCTCGGCGATCGGGCAGATCGTGCCGCTGATGACGACGGCGGCGGCGGCGGTGTTCCTGGCGGAGCCGGTCGGCTGGCGGCGCTGGATGGCGATTGCCGTCGGCTTCTTCGGCGTGCTGCTGATCATGCGGCCGAGCGTATCGGGCTTCGATCTATACTCGCTGGCGGCGCTGGCCTCGATGGGCTTCATCACGCTGCGCGATCTGGTGACGCGCGAATTCAAGCCGGGAATGCCGACGCTCCTGGTCATCGCGGTCACCGCCGCCGCGGTCATGATGACCGGCGCAACGATGTCGCTGACGGAGACCTGGCCGATGCCTGACGCGCGGCAATGGACGATCCTCGCGGCAGCGGCCGTCCTGCTTGTCGGCGGCTACGGCACGTCCATCCTCGCCATGCGGCTCGGCGCCATGGCCGTCGTGGCACCGTTCCGCTATTCCGGCATCATCTTCGCCGTCATCCTCGGCTACATGGTGTGGGGCGACGTGCCGGACGCGCTGACGCTGATCGGCACGCTGATCGTCGTGGCGACGGGCGTCTACACGTTCCGGCGCGAGATGCGCCTGGCACAGCAGGCGCAGCCGACATCGGCGGTGGTCAACCCGTCCAACGGGTGACGACGGCTTCCAGCTCGGGGCGGATGCGATCGGCCGGCCGCTCGGTCTGGCGGCCGAGATGGATGAATCCGGCGACCCGTTCGCCGGCGCCAACGCCGAGAATCGCGGCGGCCTCGGGGTCGCGGCCCGGCCATTTCAGAAGCCATTGCGCGGCATAGCCATGGGCGGACGCGGCGATGATCAGGTTCATGCCGACGGCGCCGGCGCCGAGGACCTGGTCCCATTCGGGGATCTTCGAGGTCGGGTCGGGATGGCTGACGACGACGACCGTCACCGGCGCGCGCATCATGTAGAGCGTCCACATGTCGCTCTTGGAGATATCCAGCCCCGGATAGCGGGTGGCGTAGAGCGCGTCGAAGCGCTCGCCCGAGATCCGGCGCGCGTCGTCCTCGACGACGATGAAGCGCCAGGGCGCCAGCCGGCCGTGATCGGGCGAACGGGCCGCGATCGTCAGGATCCGGTCGAGATGATCCGCCGGGATCGGCATGGGATCGAAGGCCCGCATCGGAACCGAGCGTCGCGTCTCCAGCTTGGCCAGCATGTTGGGCGAGTATTGCAGTTCGAAGGCGTCGTCATAGATCGGAACGGCGGCCGTTGCCGGCTTGCCGTGATGGGCGGGGCCCTGCTGATTCATGGGGGGCATGCTTTCGTCTTCGGGCGCGGTGACGCTTCGAGAGATGCGCCCGGCCAGGACGATTTGCAAGGGATGGGAGAGGGTGGGAAGCCGCCCTTTTCATGCCCGCTGGACGCGAATATCGGCGCCTGTTGCGCGGATTCGACAGGGGGCGAACGGATAAGCGCCGCACCCGTGCCGGGCGCGACGCTTTTGTCGAAGGGGAACCCGCCGCCGCTTTCGCGTCGGCGAAGGTATCAGGCGGCGCGGGCGGCCAGCGCCTGGTCGGCGGTCAGCGCCGTCTCCGGCGTGCCGGAGACGATCAGTTCCAGCACTTCCTGCTCGGTCGTGTGCTGGATGTAGCGATCGCCGACATTCTGGCCGCGCTTCATCACCATGATCCGGTCGCCGACCTCGAAGATGTCGGTCAGGCGGTGCGAGATGATGATCTGGGCGACGCCCTGGCGCTTCAGCTCGGCCATGGTCTCGAGCAGCCGCTCCGTCGCCATGACGGAGAGGTTGGCGGTCGGCTCGTCGAGGACGACGACGCGCGGATTGAACGAGATGGCGCGGGCGATGGCAACCGATTGCTGGCGGCCGCCGGACAGGCTCTCGACCTTCTGGAACACCGAGTTGACGTCGACCTTGAGGCGCTTCAGCACCTGGTCGGCCTCGGCATACATGCGGTTGCGGTCGACGAAGAGGCCCTTCTTCGGCCAGCGGCCGAGGAAGATGTTCTGCGCGATGTCCATGTTCCCGCACAGCGCGAAGTCCTGGTAGATCATTTCGATCCCCTCTTCGCGGCTTTCATGCGGGTTCTTGAAGTGGGTCGGCTTGCCCGAAACCAGCACGTCGCCGGAATCGCGCTGATAGGCGCCGGTCATCACCTTCATCAGGGTCGACTTGCCGGCGGAATTGTCGCCGACGAGCCCGAGGATCTCGCCCTCGCCGAGGGTCAGGTTGATGTCCTTGAGGGCCTGGACGGGTCCGAAAGCCTTCGAGATGTGACGCATCTCGACGATCGGGGCAGCTTTGTTTTCTGACATGGGCGTTCTCAGACGTGAGCTGTTTCGGGGGATGCCCCGGATTTTCGGGAGAAGCGGCGACGGATCGAGCCGGCGAGGTCACCCTGCCTGAACCAGATATCGCCGACGACGGCAATGACGAGGATGAGGCCAATGAAGACATTCACCCAGTGCTGCGGCATCACGAAGGATTGGCCATTGCCGAGGATCAATTGCAGCGACAGCAGCGAGCGGATCAGCGCGATCACCGCCGCGCCGGCCAGCGCGCCGAGCACCGTGCCATAGCCGCCGAAGATCGAGCCGCCGCCGAT
Source organism: Kaistia granuli DSM 23481 (assembly GCF_000380505.1). Taxonomy (GTDB): domain Bacteria; phylum Pseudomonadota; class Alphaproteobacteria; order Rhizobiales; family Kaistiaceae; genus Kaistia; species Kaistia granuli. The sequence goes on from NZ_AQYH01000020.1 coordinate 126,787, forward strand.
GATCACCGCCGCGATCGCATCGAGCTCACGCAGCTGACCGGCAGACGGATTGAACGAGCGCAGGAAGGCGACATAGATGACGCCGGCGGCCGCGGCGCAGAGCGCCGAGAACACCAGGCTGATCGCCCTGACCCGCGCCGTGCTGATGCCGGCATAGTCGGCGGCGCGGCGATTGCCGCCCGTCGCATAAACCATCTGGCCGAACGGCGTTTTGGCCAGAACAACGCCCGCGATGATGGCGACCACGATCATGAAGATCGTCTGCACGCTGACGGCGGCGGCGATGTCGTAGAACAGCGTTCCCCGGGCCGGCGCCACGTTGAAGTAGGCGAGCGCATCGATCAGCTTGCGGCCGATCAGGTTGAAGGACTCCGGGAAGGACGACAGCTGCCGTCCGGCCGTCAGCCAGGCGCCGATGCCGCGCGCCATGTAGAACATGCCGAGCGTCGCGACGAAGGCCGGCAGGCCGAAGCTCACCGTCAGCAGCGCGTTGACAGCGCCGGCCGCGGCGCCGGCGATGAGCGCGATGAAGGCGGCGCTCATCGGGTCGAAGCCCATCTGTTTCATCAGGAAGGCGCAGGTCGCCGCCGACAGCGCCAGCACCGAACCGACCGAGAGGTCGATGTCGGCATTGGCGATGACATAGGTCATGCCGATCGACAGCAGGCCGACCTCGGTGAAGGACAGCATCAGGTTGAAGGTGTTGTCGAGCGAACCCCAGAAATCCGGGCGGAGATAGAGGCCGGCGCACCAGAGCAGGACGGCGAGGATGATCGCCGCCGCGTCGCGACGCGCCAGGAAATGCGAGATCGGGCCGCGCGCCCGCATCGAGCGGTCGGAGGCGGACGAGCCCTTGGTCTGCGCGCCTTCGATGGCGACGCCGCCGATCTCGATAATCGGGGGCAGGGGCTTGCCGCGCACCCGCGCCCAGAGGCGCGGGAAGACGTTGCGGCGGATGATCCAGGGCTCGATCAGCACCGAGATCAGCAGGATCAGGCCGAGAAAGGCCGGCACGGCGCCGGGCGGCAGCTGGGCCATGCCCTGCACCTGCATCTCGACGTCGCCGACCTTGACGGTCCGGCTCATCGGAATGCCTTCGCGGAGAACCTTGTCGATCAGCGTGACGAGGATGGCGCCGAGCGCGCCGCCGAGCAGGCGGCCGCGACCGCCTAGGATCGAGGCGCCGCCGACTATCACGGCGGCGATGACGATCAGCTCGGCGCCCTGGCCATATTGCGAGGTGATGCCCTTGTCCTGCGCGACGCTCATCAGGCCGGCCAGCGTGGCGGCGAGGGAGGAGAGGACATAGGCGCGCATCCGCACGCGGCGGGTCGGGATGCCGGCATAGGTTGCCGCCAGCTCGTTGCCGCCTGTGGCGTAGGTCTCGTAGCCCCAGCGCGTTTTGGCGAGCACGAACATGCCGACGATGGTGACGAGCGCGAAGATCAGGATCTGGTTGTTGAAGCCGAAGGCGTTGGTTTCGCCGATCTGGAAGAACCAGGGCGCCGTCAGGGCCTTCTCGCTGTAGGAGACCGTCTTGCCTCCGGTCAATCCGAGCACGAAGCCGCGGCCGATGAACAGCATGGTCAGCGTCGTGATGAAGGACGGCACACGCAGGACTGTGACGAAGAAGCCGTTCAGGAGGCCGACGCCGAGGCCGACGATGATGGCGGCGGCGAGCGACGGCACGATGCCGAGATCATAATAGGACGTCGAGAAGGCCAGCGAGAACACCGTCGCGACCAGGCCGAACGTCGATCCGACCGAGAGGTCCAGATCCTTGTTGATGATCACGAAGGTCATGCCGGCGGCCATGACGCCGTAGCGCGCGGTATCGCGCAGGATCGCCGAGATGGCGTCCGTCTGGCCGAAGAACTTGGGATTGATGAAGACGCCCGCGATGTAGAGCAGCACCATGAAGATCAGCAGGCCGACTTCCCAGCCTCCGATCAATTCAAGCGGCAGGCGTCTGCGTGCGGGGGCAAGGGTCGTCGATGTCATGGGCTTTATATCTTTGCGTCGAAACGAGCCGAATGGCTGCAAAGCGCATCACGCCTCTCCGTTCACCGGGCAGGGCACGGTCGCACGGAGAGGCAGTCGCGTTGTCCGGCAGCCCTTGCGGACAAGGGCTGCCGGAACGGGCTCAGTTTTCGAAGCGCTTGCCGACCAGGTCGACCGTGTCCTTCGTCACGAGCTGCGCGCTCGTGTCGAGATTGGCGGCCGATACGCCGCGGTCGATCTGGAGGTAGAGCTGGGCGACGGGCCAGAAGCCCTGCAGGAACGGCTGCTGGCCGAGCGAGCCGGTGAGCGCGCCGGTGCGGATCTGTTCCTGCTGCTTCGGACCGAGGTCGAAGCCGAAGGCGCAGACCTTGCCGTTGAGCTTGAGCTGGGCGACCGCGTCGCCGAGCGCCGGCGTCACGAAGCCGTTGGCGGCGAAGGCGCCGACGACGTCACCGCGCGACTCGATCAGCGAGACGACGGAGTTGGTGATGTCGTCCTTGTTGACGTCGATGCCGATGTTCTCGGGGCCGGCGTCGACCTTGAAGTCGGCCAGGCGGCCGGCGTCGTTCAGAACCTTGACGGCGGCCTCGAAGGCGGCCGTGACGCGACGGTTGACTTCCTCGTTGCCGAGCGTGGTCGTCGACGGGAAGATGATCGAGCCGCCCTTGGCGCCCGAGTCGATGATGCACTTGGCGAGCGCCTCGCCACCGATGGCCGCCGCCGTCGAGAGCTGGCCGGTGTGGCTGATCTGCGAGCGGTTGGCGATCTTCGGGTCGAACGAGTTGGTCGTGGCGACCGGAATGCCGTTGGCGAAGGCCTTCTTGACGATATCGTCATAGGCGCCCGACTGCGGCGTCGTCATGATCAGGCCGTCGATCGTCGGATCGTTGATGACCTGGTTGAGGATCTCGATCTCGCGCGGGATATCGTCGACCGGGGCTTCCGAGCCGAGCTTGATCAGGTTGATGCCGAAGGCATCGGCCGCGACCTGGGCGCCCACATAGGTGGGATCGAAGAAGCCGTTGCCGGCGGTGTGGGTGACGATCGCGAAGGTGAGCTTGCCGTCCTTGGAGTGGAAATCCTTGGTGGTTGCAGCTTCCTTGGCGGCGTCCTCGAACGAGTAGCCACCGACAGCCTTGCCGAGCGTGCCGCCCTGGGCGAAGGCCGCCGTGGCGATGAGCGAGACGGATGCGCCGAGCGCGAGCGTCTTCAGAATCTTTTTCATACTATCCTCCCCAATAGCCAACTCGGGGACGTCGAGCGTCGGTCCGAGATGGCCGCAGCATAGGCAAGCCGCGAAAGCCCCGCAACGGCCGCTTGACGCAAGTTGTCGCGATTTTGAGGTCCGCTCCTCAAGGATTTTCCCTAAAATCTCGCGCCGCAATCGCCCGTGTTGCGCTGCACAAGACTTAAATACTTCGAATATTGATATAATTTTCTCTTGCTGCATCGCGGCATGGCTTTGCGGCAACTGCGCAATAAGCGGTGCATTACGGCGGAGGCTGTACTTTGGGGCGAGCGGGGGCCGGGTTCACGCAGCCGCCCGGGTAGCGTCAGGGCAGGGCGCTCGGGTCGCCGGAGAATTCGGCGCTCGAGAAGGTGCCGCCCTGGGTCAGTTCGGCGACCGGATCAGCGGTACGCTTCTCGGCCAGGGCGGCGGCGAAGCGGTCGGCGCTGTCGGCCGGCAGATAGCCGAGCCGTTCGGCGTTGGAATTGTCCCAGAAGGAACGCGAATTGTCGGAGACGCCGTAGACGATCTCGTAGGTGTAGTCGGCGCCCAGCCCGACCTCGATCATCCGGACGAGGTCGTCGAACGACATCCAGGTCGACAATTGCCGCGCGTCGGCCGGCTCGGCGAAGGAGGAGCCGATGCGGATGCAGAGCGCCGCGATGCCGTGCTTGTAGGCATAGAGCGCGGCGAGGTCCTCGCCGAACGCCTTGGAGAGGCCATAGCGGCCGTCCGGTGCTGCCTGGGCCCGGTGATCGATCCGCGTCGAGCGGCGATGCAGGCCGATCGCATGGTTCGAACTGGCGAAGATGATGCGGCGGACTCCGGCCAGCCGGGCACCCTCCCAGAGATGGATGGCGCCGGCGATGTTGGCAGAGAGGATCGTATCCCAACTGTCCTCGTTCGAGCGGCCTCCGAAATGCAGGATCGCATCGACGCCGCGGCAGAGCTCGGCCACCGCGTCGGCGTTGGCGAGATCGCAGCGCATGACCTCCTCGCCGGGGCCGGCCGGATCCATCTCGGCGACATCGGAGAGGCGTAGCACGGGGAAGCGCCCGGCGAGCCGTGCTCGCAGGACGCGGCCGAGATGTCCGGCCGCGCCGGTCAGGAGAACGCGCTGATACGGCATCGCTGGTGTCTCTGCTCCGGCTGGTTGCGCCTCAGCCTACGGTGCTCTGCTGTCCATACTCCAGGCTCCTGGCACGGAGCGCGTCGGCGGCGCTGCGAATGGCGGCCAATGTCGCGGGATCGTCGAGGTTGCTCAGGAATTCGGACATCGGGCCTGTCTCGGCGATGCCGGCGAGCGCCACGGCCGCGTGCAGCACGCGGATCGGCGAATGCTTGTCGCGAAGATCCTCGAGCGGGATGAAGTTCGCCCGCAGCGCGGCCGCCTTGTCGACGTCGCCCTGCTTCAGGGCTTTCAGGATCGCCATCGACAGATGCGGCGCGACGCAGACCGAGCCCGAGGTGAAGGCATTCAGCCCGAAGCGGGTGACGTGTTCGATCACCGGCCGCTCGCCGATCCCGCTGATGATCCGCTCGCCGGATCCCGTCGCGTCGAGCAGGGCGGAAAGCAGCGCGTCCTCGGCCGTGTCCTTGCGGACGACCGCATATTTGACGGTGCAGACAGCGCCATCGGCCATCAGGGCGGCGAGATCGCGCGGCTCGATATAGCCTTCGTTCTTCACATAGGCGATCAGCGGCTTGCCGTACCGGTCGGCCAGCTTGCGCAGGCCGGTGGCGACGCCGGCGGGGGTCGCCGGGAAGATGAGGGGCAGCAGCATCGCCGTCGGGAGGGCGCGCTCGCGCAGCCGGTCGACCTGGTCGCAGGCCTTGCCATAGTCGGCGCCTACCGACGGAATCATCCAGCCATCGGCGGGGGCGACGCGCTCCAGCACGTCGAGCAGCGTCCCGAACTCGGCGACGCCCATATTGTAGAGATTGGCGTTGCCGCCGAACATGTAGGTGGTGACGCCGCCGGCGCGCAGCCAGTCGACCAGGCGCCGCGTCTCGCCCTCGTGGATCGCGCCGTCGGCCCCGCGCGGCAGCGGCGGAACCGAAAGGACGGATCGTGCGAGATCGATGGGGGTGACGGCATCTGTCTTCATCGGAGCTCTCCAAGTCAACTTGTAACCCAATATTACATATTTTCTGCGCTTTGGCGACGAGAAATGACAGGTTGGCTTCCGGGGAGGCGGTCGATTGCCCGGTGAGATGACAATTCTCCTGTGGTGCGGCCGATCACGCTGGCTGGCCGACGGTCGACGCGACGGGCGGCGCATGCGATGGTTGCGGCCTTGCCATAACAGGAGCGCTTTCATGACGGATCTCGGCCTTCGCCCGCTTGTTCCCACCCTGCACCAGCTGGCCGAGAGCGCCGTCTATGACGATCGCAACAACCGGCTGCTCTATTGCGACATTCCCGACAAGGCGATCCACGCCGTCGATCTCGCGACCGGCGAGACGAAGGTCTGGCGTTTCCCGTCCGTCGTCGGCTCGTTCGGCCTGACCGAGACCGGCCGTTTCGTGGTGGCGCTGCGCGACAGTGTCGTGCTGTTCGATCCGGAGACGGGCGAAAGCACCACGCTCGCCGAGATCGAGGCCGATATTCCGGAGACCCGCCTCAATGACGGCAAGGTCGGCCCGGATGGCTGCTTCTGGGTCGGCACGATGGACGAGCGACCGGATCGCCAGCCGATTGGCGCGCTCTATCGCGTCGACGCGAAGGGCCATGTCGAGCGCAAGATCGACGGGCTGATGGTTTCGAACGGGCTCGCCTTCGGCCCGGACGGGCGGACGATGTTCCATTCCGATTCGCGCGGTCCCTGGATCGATCGCTGGGCGTTTGATCCCGCCACCGGCGAAATCAGCGAGCGCAAGCGCATCGCCGTGCTCGACGACACGATCGGCCGGCCGGATGGCGGCGCGACGGATGCGGAAGGCTGCTACTGGAGCGCCGGCGTCTCTGGAGCCAAACTGAACCGCTTCTCGCCCGAGGGCGAATTGCTGGCGAGCTACGACGTGCCGGCCGCGGCGCCGACCATGCCGGCCTTTGGCGGACCCGACATGAAGACCCTGTTCCTGACCAGCCTGCGCGACGGTCGCACGGAGGAACAGCTGGCGCGCTGGCCGCTGACCGGCTCGGTGTTTATCGGCGAGTCGCCGGTCGCCGGTTCGCCCGTCTCGCGCTTCCGCGACGTGTGATTGTCCCAAGCGGGCGGGGGCCGCAAGGCCCTCGCCCCCTTGCGGGAGAGGCGCGTTCTCCCGAGATCGGAAACGGCGTCGGCCTACTCGTCTTCCGGGGGTAGCGCTCGCGGCTTGCGGTCGGTGTCGATCGACACGAAGGTGAAGGTCGCTTCCGTCACCTTGTTCACGTCGTCGGTCAGCCGGTTGCGCCGCCAGGTTTCGACGAACACCCGGATCGACGTGCGTCCGGTCGAGATCACCTTGCCATAGATCGTCACTTCGTCACCGACGAAGACAGGGCTCAGGAACGACATGCCATCGACGGCGGCCGTGACCGTGCGGCCGCGCGCCCGCCGGGTCGCGATCGTGCTGGCGCCGAGATCCATCTGCGACATCAGCCAGCCGCCGAAAATGTCGCCCGACGGATTGGTGTCGTGCGGCATCGCGATCGTGCGGATGACGGGGATCGTCGTCTGGTGCGGAAACTCGGGCGCGCTGGCGGTGGTCATGGTGCCTCCTTGGCTCAACCGGCGTCGAAATGAAACGGGGCGCCCGAAGGCGCCCCGCTGAAACGGCATCCTGTCGCGGTCAGACCGAGTAGTACATGTCGAATTCGACCGGATGCGGGGTGTGCTCGAAACGGATGACTTCTTCCATCTTGAGCTCGATGTAGGACTCGATCATCGACTTCGAGAAGACGCCGCCTTCCAGCAGGTAGGCGTGGTCCTTCTCGAGCGAGACGAGCGCCTCGCGCAGCGACGCGCAGACCGTCGGGATCTTCTTCAGTTCCTTCGGGGGCAGGTCATAGAGGTTCTTGTCCATCGCGGCGCCCGGATGGATCTTGTTCTTGATGCCGTCGAGGCCGGCCATGAGCATGGCCGCGAAGGCGAGGTAGGGGTTCGCGCCCGGATCCGGGAAGCGGACTTCGACGCGCTTCGCCTTCGGCGAGGTGGCGAACGGAATACGGCAGGAAGCCGAGCGGTTGCGAGCCGAGTAGGCCAGCAGAACCGGAGCCTCATAGCCCGGGACCAGACGCTTGTAGGAGTTGGTCAGCGGGTTGGTGAAGGCGTTCAGCGACTTGGCATGCTTGATGATGCCGCCGATGTAGTACAGGCAGGTCTCGGACAGGTCGGCATACTCGTTGCCGGCGAACACCGGCTTGCCGTCCTTCCAGATCGACTGATGCACATGCATGCCCGAGCCGTTATCGCCATAGACCGGCTTCGGCATGAAGGTGGCAGTCTTGCCATACGAGTTCGCGACGTTGTGGATCGCGTACTTGTAGATCTGCATGTGGTCGGCCATCGTCACGAGCGTGCCGAACTTGACGCCGAGCTCGTGCTGGGCCGAGGCGACCTCGTGATGGTGCTTCTCGACGACGACGCCCATCGACTGCATGGCGGCGAGCATGTCGCCGCGCATGTCCTGCAGGCTGTCGATCGGCGGCACGGGGAAATAGCCGCCCTTGGTCTTGACCCGGTGGCCGAGGTTGCCGCTCTCGTAGTCGGTGTCGGAGTTGGTCGGCAGCTCGATGTCGTCGAGCTTGAAGCTGGTGTTGTACGGCGTGGCCGAGAACTTGACGTCGTCGAAGACGAAGAATTCGGCTTCCGGACCGACGAAGATCGTGTCGCCGATCTTGGTCTGCTTCAGATAGGCCTCGGCCTTCTTGGCGATGCCGCGCGGGTCGCGGTCATAGGCTTCGCCGGTGGTCGGCTCCAGAACGTCGCAAACGATCGAGAGGGTCGACTGCGCGAAGAACGGGTCGATGGTGGCCGTCGACGGATCGGGCATCAGCAGCATGTCGGACTCGTTGATCGCCTTCCAGCCGGCGATCGAGGAGCCGTCGAACATCGTGCCTTCGGCGAAGATCTCTTCGTCGATCATGCCGATGTCGAACGTCACATGCTGCCACTTGCCGCGCGGATCCGTGAAGCGGAAATCCACATACTTCACGTCCTGCTCCTTGATGAGCTTCAGGACGTCTTTCGCGGTCGTCATAACTCTCTTCCTTCTATCAGGTGAACTGTGTGCCCGGTCATGGCTGAGGCAAGCAACAAGCCGGCGGTGCCGGCTGAGGGAGTTCCGGCGATCGGGTCGCCGGTCGGATGTGGGGCTAGATCGCGTCCAGTCCGCTTTCGCCGGTGCGAATGCGAACCGCTTCCTCGATGTTGGAAACGAAAATCTTGCCGTCGCCGATACGGCCGGTCTGCGCCGCCTTGCGGATGGCGTCGACCGCGCGCTCGACCAGTTCGTCGCCCAGCACGATCTCGACCTTCACCTTCGGCAGGAAGTCGACGACATATTCCGCGCCCCGGTAGAGCTCGGTGTGCCCCTTCTGGCGGCCGAAGCCCTTGGCCTCGGTGACGGTGATGCCCTGCAGGCCAACCTCCTGCAGCGCTTCCTTCACTTCATCCAGCTTGAAGGGCTTGATGATGGCTTCGATCTTTTTCATTGCCTCCGCATCTCCGAATGCTTGCCTGTGACGCCTGCCCAACCTGGCCGAATGCCGGCCTGGCTATCCACTTGCAGGCTCCGTGCCAATCGCCGGATTTCGTGGGAAACGCCGGAAAAATGGGCTCGTTGCGCTGCACAATAGCGAGGTTTTAGAATTATCGCTTCAATTGTTGTTCATTTTCTAGGCAAATGAACAACAAGGGAGCAGTCGCGGTTGCCGCCGCTGCGGAAATTAGTGCCCGTTGCGCGCCAGCCATGCCTCGGCACCGCGCAGGTCGATGCCGAACGGCGCGCCAAAAGCGAACAGTTCGTCGCGCTTCATGCGGCCGTCCAGCACCTCGCCGATGGCATAGAGGGTCAGCGAGCGCGTGCCGCTGCGGCAGTGGGCGAGCACCGGGCCGCCCGCTTCGGCGAGCACGGCCTGCACGGCGCGCACATCCTGCTCGGTGATCGACGGGCCCGTGACGGGAACATGCGCATAACGCAGGCCTGCGGCGGCGGCCGCGGCGGCTTCCTCGTCTGAGCTCGGCTGGCTCGCTTCCTCGCCATCGGGTCGATTGTTGATCACGGCCTTAAAGCCCTGGTCGGCGAGGGTGGCAAAATCCTGCAGCGCGATCTGGCCGGCCACGAAGAAATCGTCGTTGATCTGGATGAGAGCGGTCATGAAGGAGTCCCGACTGGATGGCTTGATGCGAGCTTACTCCGGCCGGGTAAACGAACAAGCTTGCCCGATGCGGATCGGCCGCTGACGACAGGGGCTGGTTGTCGCAGGTTCGTGCGGCCGAATGAAGATGCTGATTGCGGCCCGGGGCCGGCCCATCCAAAGTTACACGCTGGAAGGCAGCCTGCGGGCGCGACGAGGGATGAGCGGGAACAGCATGTTGGAGCTATTGACGCCGGCAGAGATGGCGGAGGCCGACCGCCTGACGATCGCGGCCGGGACGCCGGGCATTGTGCTCATGGAAGTCGCAGGACGCGCCGTAGCCGATGCCGTCGCCGGCTGGCATGTCGAGACGCCGGTCGTGGTCGTCTGCGGGCCGGGCAATAATGGCGGCGACGGCTTCGTCGCGGCGCGCCTCCTGGTCGAGCGCGGCTACCGCGTTCAACTCGGCCTGCTCGGATCGAGCGATCGGCTGAAGGGCGACGCCGCTTTGGCCGCGGCGGGTTGGCGCGGCGGCATCCTCCCCGTCGGTGCTCTCGATTTCGCCGGCGCCGGCGTGATCATCGATGCGCTGTTCGGCGCCGGCCTGGACCGGGTGGTCGCTGGCGAGGCGGCGGAAGCGATCGCCGCCATCAATGCCTCGACGGCGCATGTGGTCGCCGTCGACCTGCCGAGCGGTATCCAGGGCGAGACTGGGCAGGTGATGGGCGTTGCGGTCCGGGCCGATGAAACCGTGACGTTCTTCCTGCCGAAGCCCGGCCAAGTGCTGATGCCGGGCAGGGCGCATGTCGGGCGCCTGACGGTCGCTGACATCGGCATATCGCGTCGGGTCCTGAAAGAGATTCGGCCACGCGCGCTACGGAATCGGCCGCGACTGTGGTTGCCGGCCATGCCGGCGCCGAAGGTCGATGGCCATAAATATGACAGGGGGCACGCCGTCATCGTCTCGGGCGGCATGACGCAGACTGGCGCCGCGCGGCTGGCGGCACGCGCGGCCCTTCGCGCCGGGGCAGGGCTGGTGACGCTCGCCTCACCGCCGGACGCGCTGGCCGTCAATGCCGCCCATCTGACGGCGATCATGCTGAAGCGGATCGAGGGAGGCGAGGGGCTCGCCGCTCTTCTCGCCGATACGCGCTTGAACAGCGTCGGCCTCGGTCCTGGCCTCGGTCCTGTCGAAGTCGCGCGCCCGCTCGTCGAGGCGGCGCTCCGATCCGAAGCGGCCGTGGTGATCGACGCGGATGGCCTTTCGGCGTTTCACGACGCGTCGGAGCACCTTTTCGCCGAGATCCGGTCGAGAAGCGCCCCCGTTGTGCTGACGCCGCATGACGGCGAGTTCGCGCGGCTGTTTCCCGATCTCGCGGCGCTGCCCGGCAAGCTTGATCGCGCCCGGCAAGCGGCGGCTCGCTCCGGCGCCATCGTGCTGTTGAAGGGCGCCGACACGACAGTGGCCGATCCCGAAGGCCGCGCCGCCATCGCCGACAACGCGCCACCCTATCTGGCGACCGCCGGATCCGGCGATGTTCTGGCCGGGATGATCGTCGGATTGCTGGCCGAGCGGATGCCGGCGTTCGAGGCGACGGCGGCCTCGATCTGGCTGCATGGCGATGCCGGAGCGGTTTTGGGGCGCGGATTGATCGCGGAAGACCTCGCCGACGCGCTTCCCCGTGTGTTCACGCGGCTTTTCGTTTGACCGAGCGGATTCGGATGCTATAGAGGCGCCACCTTGGCCGGAGCCTAGCCGCGACCGGTTATTGCGGGCGTGGTGGAATTGGTAGACACGCTGGATTTAGGTTCCAGTGGCTTGCGCCGTGGGGGTTCAAGTCCCTCCGCCCGCACCAACGCCCGGAATAAGCCGTGAATGCAGCCGGGCGAGACGCCAAAGAACCGATCGGAACAAGACAGAAAGCGCTGAACATGCAGGTGACCGAGACCCTCTCAGAGGGGCTGAAGCGTGAACTCAAGATCGTGGTACCGGCGACCGAGCTCGACAGCCGCCTTTCGGCGCGTCTGGAAGAGATGAAGGGCCAGGTCCAGCTCAAGGGCTTCCGTCCAGGCAAAGTGCCGGTTGCGCATCTGCGCCGGATCTACGGCAAGTCGGCCATGGCTGAGATCGTTCAGAACATCCTGAACGAGAACGCCCGCAAGACGCTTGAAGAGCGCGGCGAGCGTGCAGCCCTGCAGCCGAGCTTCGAGCTTCCCGAGGACGAGGCCGACGCCGGCCAGGTGCTCGATGGCAAGAAGGATCTCGCCTACACGATGTCCTACGAAGTTCTGCCGAAGTTCGAAGTCGGCGAGCTCAACGGCATCAAGATCGAGCGTCCGGTTGCAGAAGTCTCCGACGAGGAAGTCGAGACCGAGCTCAAGCGGCTGGCGCGCGATTCGGCTGAGTTCCAGCCCAAGGATGGCGCGGCTGCCGATGGCGACCGTCTGACCATTTCCTACCTCGGCAAGATCGACGGTGTGCCGTTCGACGGCGGTGCCGACGACAACGCCTTCGTCACGCTCGGCTCGGGCCGGTTCATCCCCGGCTTCGAAGAGCAGCTCGCTGGCGCCAAGGCCGGTGAAGAGCGCGTCCTGAACGTGACCTTCCCCGAGGCGTATGGCGCGGCTCAGCTCGCCGGCAAGGCCGCCACCTTCGACGTCGTCGTCAAGGAAGTTTCGGCTCCGGTCGAAGCGGCGATCGACGACGAGTGGGCCAAGAAGTTCGGCATCGAATCGCTCGACGAACTGAAGGCGACGATGCGCCAGCAGCTCGAGAACCAGCTCGGCGCCGCGACCCGCACCAAGGTCAAGCGCCAGCTGCTCGACAAGCTCGACGAGAAGCATGCCTTCGAGCTGCCGCCGACGATGGTTGAGCAGGAGTTCCAGAACGTCTGGAACCAGGTCACCCAGGATCTGCAGCGTTCGGGCCGCAGCTTTGCCGACGAGGACACGACGGAAGAAGCCGCCAAGGCTGACTACCGCAAGATCGCCGAGCGCCGCGTGCGCCTCGGTCTCGTCCTCTCGGAAATCGGCGAGAAGAACTCGATCCAGGTCACCGACGAGGAAGTGCAGCGCGCTCTCGTCGACCGGATCCGCCAGTTCCCCGGCCAGGAAAAGCAGGTCTACGACTTCTACCGCGAGAATCCGGACGCGCTGGCCAGCCTGCGCGCGCCGATCTTCGAGGAGAAGGTCGTCGACTACCTGCTCGGCCTCGCGGAGATCACCGACAAGCCGGTTTCTCGCGAAGAGCTGATGAAGGACGACGAGGAAGAAGCGAAGGCCTGATCGGCCTCCGCGCGCTTTCCTGACGGGCCGAAACCCGTCCGAACTGACAACCGATGTCCCGGCGCAGGCCGGGGCATCGGGCACGCCGGCGGAACGGCTAAGGCACTACCAAACCGATGGATCCTGGCCTGGCCGGGATGACGATCTGCGAAAGGGCTTGCCGCCACCCCTTTCGAACGCAGACGGCGTACCATATGTATGGGCCTTCGTGCCCCGGGAATCGGTCGTTCCGAGTGAGGTCGGGCCGGGGCATCTCAGGTAATCGTGGCAGTCCACTGCGCCGAAGGAAGATCATGAAGGATCCTATCGACCTCTATATGAACACGCTGGTGCCGATGGTGGTCGAGCAGACCAATCGCGGCGAGCGTGCCTACGACATTTATTCGCGTCTGCTGAAGGAGCGGATCATCTTCGTCACGGGTCCTGTCGAGGACTATATGGCGACGCTGATCACCGCCCAGCTTCTCTTTCTCGAGGCCGAGAACCCGAAGAAAGAGATCGCGATGTACATCAACTCGCCGGGCGGTGTCGTCTCGTCGGGTATGGCGATCTATGACACGATGCAGTTCATCCGGCCTGCCGTTTCGACGCTCTGCGTCGGCCAGGCTGCCTCGATGGGCTCGCTGCTGCTGACGGCCGGCGAGAAGGGCATGCGCTTCGCGCTGCCGAACGCCCGCGTCATGGTGCATCAGCCTTCGGGCGGCTATCAGGGCCAGGTGACCGACATCCTGATCCATGCGCGCGAAGTCGAGAGCCTGCGCAAGCGGCTCAATGAGATCTACGTGCACCATACCGGCCAGGACATGAAGACCGTTGAAGACGCGCTCGAGCGCGACAACTTCATGGTTGCCGAGAAGGCCGTCGAGTTCGGCCTGATCGATCAGGTCCTGACGAGCCGCGAGGCCCTCGAAGCGATCAAGAAGGACTGATCGCTTCGTTCCGGATAACGCTCCCGAAGCTGGGTCGGCTGTACGGCAGCCGACCGCGACATTAAGTATATATTGATCATGTCGCGCATAGCATGATTGGATTGCACTCCTCGGATTGCGTCCGTCGGCAGGGGCATCAGGGTCCGAATTTTCGATCGCCGGTCAGACCGACATCGAGCCGGACGAGACATCGAATAAGTCGTTTGGAGGTCCCGAGCCTGAACGACAGCGAGGTAGACGGATGAGCAAAGTCAGCGGAAGCGACACCAAGAATACGCTCTATTGCTCGTTTTGCGGCAAGAGCCAGCATGAGGTGCGCAAGCTGATCGCAGGCCCGACCGTATTCATCTGCGATGAATGCGTCGAGCTCTGCATGGACATCATTCGCGAGGAATCGAAGTCCTCGCTGGTGAAATCGCGCGACGGCGTCCCGACGCCGCTCGAGATTTGCGCTGTCCTCGACGACTATGTGATCGGCCAGCGTCACGCCAAGCGCGTGCTCTCGGTCGCCGTTCACAACCATTACAAGCGGCTGAACCACGCGGCGAAGAACAACGACGTCGAGCTGGCCAAGTCCAACATCCTGCTGATCGGCCCGACCGGTTGCGGCAAGACGCTGCTCGCGCAGACGCTGGCCCGCATCCTCGACGTGCCCTTCACCATGGCGGATGCGACGACGCTCACCGAAGCCGGCTATGTCGGCGAGGATGTCGAGAACATCATCCTGAAGCTGCTGCAGTCGGCCGACTACAATGTCGAGCGGGCGCAGCGCGGCATCGTCTACATCGACGAGGTCGACAAGATCTCCCGCAAGTCCGACAACCCGTCGATCACCCGCGATGTGTCGGGTGAGGGCGTGCAGCAGGCCCTGCTGAAGATCATGGAGGGCACGGTTGCCTCCGTGCCGCCGCAGGGTGGCCGCAAGCACCCGCAGCAGGAGTTCCTGCAGGTCGACACGACGAACATCCTGTTCATCTGTGGCGGCGCCTTCGCGGGACTCGAGAAGATCATCTCGGATCGCGGACGGTCGACCTCGATCGGCTTCGCCGCCCGCGTCTCGGCGCCGGAAGATCGTCGCACCGGTGAGCTGTTCCGTAATGTCGAGCCCGAGGATCTTCTGAAGTTCGGCCTGATCCCGGAATTCGTCGGCCGTCTGCCGGTGCTGGCGACGCTCGAGGATCTCGACGAGCCGGCGCTGATCACGATCCTGACCGAGCCGAAGAACGCTCTGGTCAAGCAGTATCAGCGCCTGTTCGAGATGGAGAATGTCGAGCTGACGTTCCACCCGGACGCGCTCTCGGCCATCGCCAAGAAGGCCATCGAGCGCAAGACCGGCGCCCGCGGCCTGCGCTCGATCATGGAAGCGATCCTGCTCGAGACGATGTTCGACCTGCCCGGCCTCGACGGCGTGCAGGAAGTCGTCATCTCGGCCGAGGTCGTCGACGGTTCGGCCCGTCCGCTCTACATCTATGCGGAACGCCAGGATGAGGCGGTTGCCAACACCAGCGCCTGAGGGTGAGGGCAGCGACAAAGTTCAAGCGGCGGGGCATGTCCCCGCCGTTTTTGTGTCTGCGACAGGTGCGGCATCGCCGGTTCGCAGATCGATTGCCCCGACGCGGCGCCGTTTCGGCCTGACGGGCCGGCGGAAGCGGCGGCTTCGGCAAAAACTCCCGGCAAGAGCCTGATTGCAGTGCGGTGTACAACTTGACACCCCGATGGTGCGACGCCACCTAATGGTCAACGCGTCGGAAGACGTTCAGACCCCTGAGTCGATCCACCGGCCGTCTCCCCTCTTGCCGTTGGTTCATCTCCCAAGCCGTACGGTGCCAATCCGGGCCGGAACGGTTCGAAAGGAATGCCTCATGACAGCTGATACCAAGCGTTCGATCGGCCTCGAAGCAGGCGACGAACTCTATCCGGTTCTGCCGCTGCGTGACATCGTCGTATTCCCGCACATGATCGTGCCGCTGTTTGTCGGGCGAGAGAAATCCATCCGTGCGCTGGAAGAGGTGATGCGGGCGGACAAGCAAATTCTCCTGGCGACCCAGCAGAATGCCAGCGACGACGATCCGGCTCCGGAAGCGATCTTCCCGGTCGGCACGCTCGCGAGCGTTCTCCAGCTCCTGAAGCTGCCGGACGGAACCGTCAAGGTTCTGGTCGAGGGCATCGCGCGCGCCGAGATCCAGCGCTACACCGACCACGAGGCCTATTACGAGGCCTATGCCAGCGTCCTGGACGATGATTTCGGCGACAAGGTCGAGGTCGAGGCGCTGTCGCGCTCGGTCGTCACTGAGTTCGAGAACTATGTGAAGCTCAACAAGAAGGTCTCGCCCGAGGTCGTCGGCGCGGTGACGCAGATCGACGACTATTCGAAGCTCGCCGACACGGTCGCCTCGCACCTCGCCATCAAGATCCCCGAGAAGCAGGCGATCCTCGCACTGCCGACCGTCGCCGGTCGTCTGGAGCGCGTGCTCGGCCTGATGGAGAGCGAGATCTCCGTCCTGCAGGTGGAGAAGCGCATCCGCTCCCGCGTCAAGCGGCAGATGGAGAAGACGCAGCGCGAGTACTACCTCAACGAGCAGATGAAGGCGATCCAGAAGGAACTGGGCGACCAGGAGGACGGCAAGGACGAACTCGCCGAACTCGAGGAGCGCATCGCCAAGACCAAGCTGTCGAAGGAAGCCAACGAGAAGGCGATGGGCGAGCTGAAGAAGCTGCGCCAGATGTCGCCGATGTCGGCTGAGGCGACGGTGGTCCGCAACTATCTCGATTGGCTGCTCGGCATTCCGTGGGGCAAGCGCTCCAAGGTCAAGCACGACCTGCGTTTCGCGCAGGAGGTGCTCGATGCCGATCACTACAGCCTGGACAAGGTCAAGGACCGGATCATCGAGTATCTGGCCGTGCAGAGCCGCGCCAACACGCTGAAGGGGCCGATTCTCTGCCTCGTCGGCCCTCCGGGCGTCGGCAAGACCTCGCTCGCCCGTTCGATCGCCAAGGCGACCGGCCGTGAATATGTCCGCATGTCGCTCGGCGGCGTGCGCGACGAGGCCGAGATCCGTGGCCACCGGCGCACCTATATCGGCTCGATGCCCGGCAAGGTCATCCAGTCGATGAAGAAGGCGAAGAAGTCCAACCCGCTCTTCCTGCTCGACGAGATCGACAAGATGGGCCAGGACTTCCGTGGCGATCCGTCGTCGGCGCTGCTCGAGGTGCTGGATCCGGAACAGAACAGCACGTTCAACGATCATTACCTCGAGGTCGATTACGACCTGTCGAACGTGATGTTCGTGACGACGGCGAACACGCTGAACATCCCCGGCCCGTTGATGGACCGTATGGAGATCATCCGGATCGCCGGATACACCGAGGATGAGAAGCTCGCCATCGCCCGCAACCACCTTCTGCCGAAGGTCGTGAAGAACCACGGCCTGAACGACAAGGAGTTCTCGCTGGACGACGAGGCACTGCGTTTTGTCATCCGTCGCTACACGCGGGAAGCCGGCGTCCGGAGTCTCGAGCGCGAGTTGGCCACGTTGGCCCGCAAGGCGGTCAAAGACATCCTGCTCAAGAAGGTGAAGTCGGTCGTCGTCGACGAGAAGGTCGTCGAGGAGTATCTCGGTGTGCCGCACTATCGCTATGGCGAGGCCGAGCTCGAGGACCAGGTCGGTGTCGTGACGGGTCTCGCCTGGACGGAAGTCGGCGGCGAGATCCTGACCATCGAAGGCGTCATGATGCCCGGCAAGGGCCGCATGACCGTCACCGGCAATCTGCGGGACGTGATGAAGGAATCGATCTCGGCGGCGGCGTCCTATGTCCGCTCCCGCGCGGTTGATTTCGGCATCGAGCCGCCGCTGTTCGACCGGCGCGACATCCACGTGCACGTGCCGGAAGGCGCGACGCCCAAGGATGGCCCGTCGGCCGGTATCGCGATGGTGACGGCGATCGTCTCGACGATGACGGGCATCGCGGTCCGCAAGGATGTCGCCATGACGGGCGAGATCACGCTGCGGGGTCGCGTGTTGCCGATCGGCGGTCTGAAGGAGAAGCTGCTCGCGGCGCTGCGCGCCGGGATCAAGACGGTGATGATTCCCGAGGACAATGCGAAGGATCTCGCCGAGATCCCGGACAACGTGAAGAACGGCCTCGAGATCATTCCGGTCGCCCGGATGGACGACGTGCTAGCCCATGCTCTGGTTCGCAAGCCGGAGCCCATCACATGGGACGAAAGCAAGGTCGTGGTCGATAAATCGGCCGCTGCCGAGGACGAGGCTGCGGCGGCTCTGACGGCTCACTAAGGGGCAGAATCCCGCGAAAAATCGAACGCCCGCCGCACTGGCGGGCGTTTTTGTATCGAAATTCGCTGAATTATCAGCCAAAAGCGCAGAATCCTGCCAGTTTCTCTTGCCATCAGCGCTATTTTCAGTGATTTCTCGCGCTCGGTCGGGTCATGCGAATCGTCCCGGCTCAAGACCTGAGAAAGGATCATCCATGGCTAACAAGAACGATCTCATCGCTGCCGTCGCCGAGCGTACCGGCATGTCCAAGGCCGCCGCTGCCGAGGCTGTCGACGCAACGTTCGACGTGATCACGGCTGCCCTGAAGTCGGGTGACGAAGTCAAGATCATCGGTTTTGGTAATTTCAGCGTAGCTGCCCGCGCCGCCAGCGAGGGCCGTAATCCGCGTACCGGCGAGACGATCCAGATCGCCGCTTCCAAGACGCCGAAGTTCAAGGCCGGCAAGGGCCTGAAGGACGCCGTCAACTAAGCCATCATCAGGCTTGTTGGGTTTCGACGGCCTTGCGCTCAACGGCGCGAGGCCGTTTTATTTTGTCCGTGTCGTGGACGACGCGCTTAGGGCCTTGAAAGACGGGGCGACTTTCGCCTACACGTCTCGGCGCCGGAAGATTCTCCGGGCGGTTAGCTCAGTTGGTAGAGCGCCTCGTTTACACCGAGGATGTCGGGAGTTCGAGTCTCTCACCGCCCACCATCCTGCCGTCGCGCAAGGCCGCCCACGGGCCGCCAGCGCTTCTCCAGTCTCCCTGCACGCCAATCCCTGAAACTTGCTTCCTCGCGTCTGCGCTGGCTCTTTGCCGGCTGTGGTCTCAGCGCCTACACGGCTAGTCGATTGCGATGTCGGATGCAGGAAGGGGAGGGATTTGCGGGAGATCGGCGCATCCCCGGCGGCAAGTTCGGTTTTCCACAATGGCACCGGATCGCGTGCTTGACTTGGATAGGGCGGTACCGTACTTCAGCGCTCAACACGACGCGGCGAAGAGCTGCGACGGCCTCGAAAGAGGACCCCAGCGGGGGTGTAGCTCAGTTGGTTAGAGCGCCGGCCTGTCACGCCGGAGGTCGCGGGTTCGAGCCCCGTCACTCCCGCCATTCTTTCCCATGCAGGTGACCTTGTCACGAACTGCATGGAACCGCGCACCGCAGCGATATGCCGACTTGTCGGTTCGCCGGTACGCAAGCACGATGCGGCTTCATGCGGCATCGCCCGAAAGGGACACCCGCGGGGGTGTAGCTCAGTTGGTTAGAGCGCCGGCCTGTCACGCCGGAGGTCGCGGGTTCGAGCCCCGTCACTCCCGCCATTTTTTCCCAGAATACACATTTGTAGTTGGGGCGCCTTAGGCGCCCTCGCCATCACTCGATGCGCGTCGTCCAGGCTCGCGCAGTTCGACGAGGCGCGCGGCCTGTGGTTTCGTGTCCGGTTGGCTAAGCGCTGCTCCAGGCGCGCCTCTCAGGGGCCTCCCTGGCGGTGCGGACGGCGGCAGGGTTGTATATGGCGCTTGAGCAGCCTGTCGGCCTCCTGGGCCGTCCTGGGCCCTTCAGGCTGCCATTGAGGGTGCCGCCTGGCCGGCGTCGCTGGGGGTAGGGTGCCGGAGATCCCAGCCGGACGTCTCTATGGCCCTGGCGCCGCCCCGGTTCGCGCTGCCGTATCGCGCTCCGATCCGTCACCACCACCCGCTACCCCCGGGGGCATGCCGCCCGTCGGCAAGGCTCCCTCAGGTTGAACGTCCGTGTTGTGTCCGTCGGGACCGTCGTTCCGGGCCGAATACTGTTGCTGCGGCGCAGCGACAGAAAGATTAGATCGGTCCGTGTGATAAGTTTATCCTCTGACTGCTGGCGTCGGTCACGAATGATTCGCGGTCGGTCGTCCTTTCAGGAGGTTCTTATGGAGACTCTACTGCCTCTGATCATTCAGGTGGTTGCCGGCCTGATTGGTGGAAACGCGGCGGGTTCGGCGCTCAAGGAAAAAAGCCTCGGAACGACCGGCAACTCCATTGCAGGCGGCATTGGCGGCCTCATTCTCGGGCAGATCCTGCAGGCCGTGATGGGCGGCGGCGCTCCCGATGCCGGCGCGGCGATGGCTGGCATGGATCTCGGCAAGATCATCACCGACGTGGTCGGTGGCGGTGCTGGTGGCGCCATCCTGACGGCGATTGTCGGCATGCTGAAGAATCAAGCCTCCGGCGCTCGCTAGCGGCCGCCGGCGGCGCCGCGGGGGGCTGGCCCGGCGGCACCTAGCACCTGCAGTGGGGGCGATTCGCCCCCATTTTCCTGTGAATTTATTCCGGGTCCGAGGATTCTCGTTTTCCGAGGCGGGCCGGGGACTTTGGCCCGTTTCGACGGGACATCTCGCCGCACAGCAAATTGCTTTCATTCTTCCAGTTCTAATTTTTGCCCGTTTCCCGCCGTGATTGGCGTTTTCGGGGCGTAGCCGCGCTATTCGGCGCTTGGCTCGGGGCTTGCCACGCCTGTTCGCCTCCGCTAAGCCTCGCCTCATGTTTCGACCGCCGCCCTGGCGGATCGCCGTGTTTTCACGGCCGGCCGATATCTTAGTCGAGTGAAACGCTTGGCGGCCATTTTGCGCCGCACCATCGTAGCGCGGCGGCGCGGCTGCGAATGATGGAGCAACGGAGCCGGACCATGGAAGACCTGTTGCGCGAATACCTGCCGATCCTCGTGTTCCTCGGGATTGCTCTGGTCATCGGGCTTGCGCTGTTGATCTCGCCCTTCCTGGTCGCCTACCGCAATCCGGATCCCGAGAAGCTTTCCGCCTATGAGTGCGGTTTCAACGCCTTCGATGATGCGCGCATGAAGTTTGACGTGCGGTTCTACCTCGTCGCGATCCTGTTCATCATCTTCGATCTCGAAGTCGCGTTTCTCTTCCCCTGGGCCGTCGTGTTCGGCGACCTCGGCTGGTACGGTTTCTGGTCGATGATGATTTTCCTGGCCGTTCTGACCATCGGCTTCATCTATGAATGGAAGAAGGGAGCGCTCGAATGGGATTGAGCGGAACCTCCGGCACCCAGGTCGCAGAGCGGCCGAAGGGGCTTGTGGATGCGTCGGGCCGGCCGATTGGGCACTCCGACCCCTTCTTCATGGAGGTCAATAACGAGCTGGCCGACAAGGGTTTCTTTGTCGCCGCCACTTCGGACCTGATCACCTGGGCCCGTACCGGCTCCTTGATGTGGATGCAGTTCGGCCTCGCCTGCTGCGCCGTCGAGATGATGCAGGTCGCGATGCCGCGCTATGACGCCGAGCGCTTCGGCTTCGCGCCGCGCGCCTCGCCGCGCCAGTCCGACGTGATGATCGTCGCCGGCACGCTGACCAACAAGATGGCCCCCGCGCTCCGCAAGGTCTACGACCAGATGCCGGAGCCCCGCTACGTCATCTCGATGGGCAGCTGCGCCAATGGCGGCGGCTACTATCACTATTCCTATTCCGTGGTGAGGGGCTGCGATCGCGTCGTCCCGGTCGACATCTATGTCCCGGGGTGCCCGCCGACGGCGGAAGCGCTGCTCTACGGCGTTCTGCTGCTGCAGAAGAAGATCCGCCGCACCGGCACCATCGAGCGCTGAAGGCACAGCATGGAAGAGACCCTCAATCAGCTCGGGGACTACATTGCCGGCCATCGCGGCGCGGATGTAGTCGGCTGGGAAGTCGCCTATGGCGAACTGAACGTCACCGTTCGGCTGGAATCGATCGCCGATCTGGTTGCCTGGCTCGCCAGCGATCCGAACACCGGCTTCATCAGCCTCATAGATGTCTGCGGTGTCGATTACCCGCAGCGCGAGCTGCGCTTCGATGTCGTCTATCACCTGCTGAGCCCGACGCGGAACCTCCGTATCCGTCTCAAGCTCGAGACCGACGACGTCACGCCGGTGCCGTCGATCACGTCGATCCTTCCCGGCGCCGGTTGGTTCGAGCGCGAAGCCTACGACATGTACGGCATCCTCTTCGTCGGCCATCCGGACCTGCGCCGTCTGCTCACCGATTACGGTTTCGAGGGGCATCCGCTGCGCAAGGACTTCCCGCTGACCGGCTATGTCGAGGTTCGCTACGACGACCAGCAGAAGCGCGTCGTCTATGAGCCCGTGCGTCTGACGCAGGAATTCCGCGACTTCGACTTCCTGTCGCCATGGGAAGGCACCGACTACGTGCTGCCGGGCGACGAGAAGGCCGCCGACGCCCCCAAGACCGAACAAAAGTCGAGCTGAGGCACGAGATGGCAGAAGCCCAGGTTCGTCCATTCAATATCAACTTCGGCCCGGAACACCCGTCCGCGCACGGCGTGCTGCGTCTGGTGCTCGAGCTCGACGGTGAAATCGTCGACCGCGTCGATCCGCATGTCGGCCTGCTGCATCGCGGCACCGAGAAGCTGATCGAGTCGAAGACCTATCTCCAGGCCGTGCCCTATTTCGATCGTCTCGACTATGTCGCGCCGATGAACCAGGAGCATGCCTTCGCGCTCGCGGTCGAGAAGATGCTCGGCATCGATGTGCCGATCCGCGGCCAGCTGATCCGCGTCCTCTACTCCGAGATCGGTCGTATCCTGTCGCACATCCTCAATGTGACGACCTGGGCGTTGGACTGCGGCGCGCTGACGCCGCCGGTCTGGGGCTTCGAGGAACGCGAGTCGCTCATGATCTTCTATGAGCGCGCTTCTGGCTCCCGCATGCATGCGGCCTATGTCCGCCCCGGCGGCGTCCACCAGGACCTGCCCGAGCAGCTGATCCGCGACATCGGCTATTTCTGCGACCATCACGAAAAGCGTCTCGACGATCTCGATCGCCTCGTGACCGGCAACCGCATCTTCAAGCAGCGCAACGTCGATATCGGCGTCGTCACGCAGGAAGAGGCGTGGAAGTGGGGCTATTCGGGCGTCATGGTGCGCAGCGCCGGCGCCGCCTGGGATCTCCGCCGTTCGCAGCCCTACGAGTGCTATTCGCAGCTCGAATTCGACATTCCCGTCGGTGTTCACGGCGACAACTACGATCGCTATCTCGTCCGCATGGCCGAGATGCGCCAGTCGATCCGCATCATGAAGCAGTGCGTGCAGCGCCTGCTGACGACGGAGAAGACCGGTCCGGTCTCCTACACCGACAACAAGATCGTGCCGCCGAAGCGGGGCGAGATGAAGCGCTCGATGGAAGCGCTCATCCATCATTTCAAGCTCTACACCGAGGGCTATCACGTGCCCGCCGGCGAGGTTTACGCGGCCGTCGAGGCGCCGAAGGGCGAGTTCGGCGTCTATCTGGTGGCGGACGGGTCGAACAAGCCGTATCGCTGCAAGATCCGCGCACCCGGTTTCGCGCATCTCCAGTCGATGGACTTCCTGTGCCGGGGCCACATGCTGGCCGACGTCTCCGCGATCCTCGGTTCCATCGATATCGTGTTCGGAGAGGTTGACCGCTGATGTCCGTTCGTCGTCTCGCATCCGAACAGCCGGAAAGCTTCGTCTTCACGCCGGAGAACCTGGCCTGGGCCGAGAAGCAGATCACGAAGTTCCCGGAAGGGAAGCAGGCTTCGGCCGTGATCTCCATTCTCTGGCGCATCCAGGAACAGCAGGGCTGGGTTTCCGAGCCCGCGATCCGTTGGGTCGGCGAGTTCCTCGACATGCCCTATATCCGCGTGCTCGAGGTCGCGACCTTCTACACGATGTTCCTGCTCGCCCCGGTCGGCAAGAAGGCGCATATCCAGGTCTGCGGCACGACGCCATGCATGCTGCGCGGCGCCAACAAGCTGATCGATCTCTGCCGCGAACGCATCCACCCGGAGCCGTTCCACCCCTCCGCCGATGGCATGCTGTCGTGGGAAGAGGTCGAGTGCCTCGGCGCCTGCGTGAACGCTCCGATGGCGCAGATCGTGCCGGATACCTATGAAGACCTGACGGTGGAGAGCCTCGGCAAGCTCCTCGACGACATCGAGGCAGGTCGGCCGATCAAGCCGGGCCCGCAGATCGATCGCCATCATTCGGCACCGGTCGGCGGCTTCAAGGCGCTGACGTCGCCGGAACTCTATGACGGCTCGATGGTCGGGCAGGGCGTCGGCCTCCAGGCAGCGCGCGAGGCGATCGCCGCCCGCGCCGCGGCCGCCGAGGAAGCTGCCCGCGCCGCCGCCGAGCCCAAGCCTGCCGAGACGCCTGCCGCCCCCGCTGTCAAGGCGCAGGCCGAGGCGGACAAGGAAAAGGTTCCCAATCAGGTCAAGCAGAACGTGCCGGCCTCGGACCCCGCGGTCCGGCCGGACGCTGGCAAGAAAGAGTAGAGGGGCGGACGATGCTTTCGGACAAAGACCGCATCTTCACGAATATCTACGGCCACCACGACTGGGGCCTCCAGGGCGCGCTGAAGCGCGGCTCGTGGGATGGCACGAAGACCATTCTCGAGGCCGGTCGCGACTGGATCGTCGACCAGATGAAGGCCTCGGGCCTGCGCGGCCGCGGCGGCGCCGGTTTTCCGACCGGCCTGAAATGGTCGTTCATGCCCAAGCAGAACGACGGCCGTCCGCACTATCTCGTCGTTAACGCCGACGAGTCGGAACCCGGCACCTGCAAGGATCGCGAGATCCTGCGGCATGACCCGCATCACCTCGTCGAAGGCTGCCTGATCGCCGGTTTCGCGATGGGCGCCCACGCTGCCTACATCTATGTTCGCGGCGAGTTCATCCGCGAGCGCGAGCATCTGCAGGCGGCGATCGACCAGGCGTATGAAGCGCGCCTGATCGGCAAGAACAACGTGCATGGCTGGGACATGGACGTCTATGTCGCGCATGGCGCCGGCGCCTATATCTGCGGCGAAGAGACGGCCCTGCTCGAAAGCCTGGAAGGCAAGAAGGGCCAACCGCGCTTGAAGCCGCCTTTCCCGGCGAATGTCGGCCTCTATGGCTGCCCGACGACGGTCAACAACGTCGAGAGTATCGCCGTCGCCCCGACCATCCTGCGTCGTGGTCCGAGCTGGTTCTCGTCGATCGGCCGTCCGAACAATGTCGGCACCAAGCTGTTCGGCATTTCCGGCCATGTGAACACGCCCTGCATCGTCGAAGAGGCGATGGGCATCCCGTTCAAGGAGTTGATCGAGAAGCATGGCGGCGGCATTCGCGGTGGCTGGGACAATCTCAAGGCGATCATCCCCGGTGGCGCATCCTGCCCGATCATCCCGGCCGATCAGTGCGAAGACCTGATCATGGACTTCGACGGCACCCGTGCGGTGAAGTCGAGCTTCGGCACGGCCGGCGTGCTCGTGATGGACAAGTCGACCGACGTCGTCCGCGCCATCACGCGCATCGCCTACTTCTTCAAGCATGAGAGCTGCGGCCAGTGCACGCCGTGCCGCGAGGGCACGGGCTGGATGTGGCGCGTGCTGGAGCGGATGTCGCGCGGCGAAGCCGAAAAGCGTGAAATCGACATGCTGCTGCAGGTCACGACCCAGGTCGAAGGCCACACGATCTGTGCGCTCGGCGATGCCGCCGCATGGCCCATCCAGGGCCTGATCCGGCATTTCCGGCACGAGATCGAGGAGCGCATCGACCTCTATTCCCGCAATCCGAAGCCGGTCGAACGGCAGATGATGGAAGCGGCGGAGTAAACCATGGCCAAGATCATCGTTGACGGCATCGAAGTCGACGTTCCGCCGGAGTACACGCTGCTGCAGGCGGCGGAGGCCGCGGGCGCCGAGGTGCCGCGTTTCTGCTTCCACGAGCGGCTGTCGATCGCCGGCAATTGCCGCATGTGCCTCGTCGAGGTGAAGGGCGGCCCGCCGAAGCCGACGGCCTCCTGCGCCATGAACGTGCGCGACCTGCGTCCGGGCCCGAACGGCGAACCGCCGGTCATGCTCACCAAGTCGCCGATGGTGAAGAAGGCACGCGAAGGCGTGATGGAATTCCTGCTGATCAACCACCCGCTGGATTGCCCGATCTGCGATCAGGGCGGCGAGTGCGATCTGCAGGACCAGGCGATGGCCTATGGCGTCGACAAGAATCGCTTCGCCGAGAACAAGCGCGCCGTCGAAGACAAGCACATCGGCCCGCTGGTGAAGACGTCGATGAACCGCTGCATCCATTGCACGCGTTGCGTCCGCTTCACGACGGAAGTCGCGGGCATCTCCGAGCTGGGCCTGATCGGTCGCGGCGAGGATGCCGAGATCACCACCTATCTCGAGAAGGCGCTGTCTTCCGAGCTGCAGGGCAACGTCATCGACCTTTGCCCGGTCGGCGCGCTGACCTCGAAGCCCTATGCCTTCCAGGCCCGTCCATGGGAACTGGTCAAGACCGAGTCGATCGACGTCATGGACGCCGTCGGTTCGAACATCCGCGTCGACGTGCGCGGCCGCGAAGTCATGCGCGTGCTGCCCCGCCTCAACGAGGCCGTCAACGAGGAGTGGATCTCCGACAAGACGCGCTTCATCTGGGACGGCCTGCGCACGCAGCGCCTCGATCGCCCGTATCTGCGCGTCGATGGTCGTCTGAAGTCCGTGTCGTGGGGCGAGGCCTTCGCGGCGATCGCTGGCAAGGTCAAGGCCACCAGCGGCTCGAAGATCGGCGCCATCTCCGGTGATCTCGCCGCCGTCGAGGAAATCTATGCGCTCAAGGCGCTGATCGGGTCGCTCGGTTCGACCAATCTCGACGCGCGCCAGGACGGCGCCGCGCTCGATCCGTCGCTCGGCCGCGCCAGCTACCTCTTCAACCCGACCATCGCCGGCATCGAGCAGGCCGACGCCATCCTCATCGTGGGCTCGAACCCGCGCAAGGAAGCGTCGCTCGTCAATGCCCGCATCCGCAAGCGGTGGCGGGCTGGCGGCGTCAAGATCGGCGTCGTCGGTGAATCGGTCGACCTGACCTACCCGCACGACTATCTGGGCGCCGGTCCCGAGACGCTGGCCGAAATCGTTGCCGGCAAGGGCGCGTTCGGCGAGATCCTGGCCAATGCCAAGCGGCCGATCGTCATCGTCGGGCAGGGCGCTCTCGCCCGCGAGGACGGCAAGGCCGTGCTCGCCGCCGCGGCGAAGATCGCCTCGGCGCCCGGACGCGACGAGGGCTGGAACGGCCTCGCCGTGCTGCACACCGCCGCCTCGCGCGTCGGCGCGCTCGACATCGGCTTCGTGCCGGGCGAGGGCGGCCTCGACGTTGCAGGCATGCTGGACGCCGCAGGGCAGGGTGCCCTCGACGTGCTCTTCCTGCTCGGCGCAGACGAGATCGACACCAACCGGCTCGGCTCCGCCTTCGTCGTCTACATCGGCACCCATGGCGACGCCGGCGCGCACCGCGCCGACGTCATCCTGCCGGCCGCCGCCTATACCGAGAAGTCGGGCACCTTCGTCAACACCGAGGGCCGCGTTCAGGTCGCCAACCGGGCCGCGTTCCCGCCCGGCGATGCTCGCGAGGACTGGGCGATCCTTCGTGCCCTTTCCGACGTGCTCGGTCACCGGCTGCCGTTCGATTCACTCGGTGAATTGCGGAAGGGGCTCTACGGCGCGCATCCGCATCTTGCCGCCGTCGACAGCGTTCGACCCGCCGGCATCACCGATGTCGCCGCCCTGGCTTCGGCAGGCGGCTCGCTCGGCAAGGCGGCCTTCGCCAATCCGATCCATGATTTCTACCTGACCAACCCGATCGCACGCGCCTCGGCCACCATGGCGGAATGCTCTGCGCTCGCGGCTGGCCAGCTTGCCGCTGCTGCGGAGTGAGGCGGGAATGAACGGCTTCGTCGAAAACTACCTCATCCCCGGCGCGATCATGGTGGGCCAGAGCCTGCTGGTGCTCGTGCTGCTGCTGGTCTTCATCGCCTACGTCCTGCTCGCCGACCGCAAGATCTGGGCGGCCGTGCAGATGCGCCGCGGCCCCAACGTCGTCGGTGCCTTCGGCCTGTTCCAGTCCTTCGCCGATCTGCTCAAGTTCGTGTTGAAGGAGCCGATCATTCCGTCGGGTGCCAACAAGGGCATCTTCCTGCTGGCGCCGCTTGTCACCGTGACGCTGGCGCTCGCCGGCTGGGCCGTGATCCCGTTCAATGCGGGCTGGGTGATCGCCAACCTGAATGTCGGCGTGCTCTATCTGCTGGCGATCTCGTCGCTCGGCGTCTACGGCGTCATCATGGGCGGCTGGGCTTCGAACTCGAAGTACCCGTTCCTGTCGTCGCTGCGCGCCGCCGCCCAGATGGTCTCCTATGAAGTCTCGATCGGCTTCGTGATCGTCACCGTCCTGCTCTGCGTCGGTTCGCTGAACCTGACCGACATCGTCGTGTCGCAGCAGACGGGTCTGGGAACCAAGCTCGGCCTGCCGGGCAGCTTCCTGGACTGGTACTGGCTCGCCCTGCTGCCGATGTTCGTCATCTTCTTCATCTCGGCTCTGGCGGAAACCAATCGCCCGCCCTTCGACCTCGTCGAAGCGGAGTCCGAGCTGGTCGCCGGCTTCATGTCGGAATATGGCTCGACGCCGTACATGATGTTCATGCTCGGCGAGTACGCGTCGATCTGCCTGATGTGCGCGATGACGACGATCCTGTTCCTCGGGGGCTGGTTGCCGCCGGTCGATATCGCACCCTTCAACTGGGTGCCGGGCATCGTCTGGTTCGTCCTCAAGGCGTCGATGGTGTTCTTCATGTTCGCCATGGCGAAGGCCATCGTTCCGCGCTACCGCTACGACCAGCTGATGCGGCTGGGCTGGAAGGTCTTCCTGCCGATCTCGCTTGGCATGGTCGTGCTGGTGGCCGCCGTTCTGCAGACCATGGGATGGGCACCGTGATGCGCCTCGACCAGACCGCCAAGTCGATCTTCCTCGCGGAGTTCGTGTCCGCCTTCTTCCTCGCGATGCGCTATTTCTTTGCCCCGAAGAAGACCGTGAACTACCCGTTCGAGAAGGGCGCCGTCAGCCCGCGCTTCCGTGGCGAGCATGCGCTCCGCCGCTACCCGAACGGGGAAGAGCGCTGCATCGCCTGCAAGCTGTGCGAGGCGATCTGCCCCGCCCAGGCCATCACCATCGAAGCCGGCCCGCGCCGGAACGATGGTACCCGCCGCACGACGCGCTACGACATCGATATGGTGAAGTGCATCTATTGCGGCTTCTGCCAGGAAGCGTGCCCGGTTGACGCCATTGTCGAGGGGCCGAACTTCGAATTCGCGACGGAGACGCGCGAGGAGCTCTACTACGACAAGGAAAAGCTTCTCGCCAACGGCGACCGGTGGGAGCGCGAGATCGCGCAGAATATCAGCATGGACGCGCCTTACCGCTAGGTAGGGAGTGGTTCCGACGCAATTTGGGAGGGATGCCGCGGTGCGCCGCGCTGTCCAAGGGCACGGATCATGATCCTGCATACCATCATTTTCTATCTGTTCTCGGGCATCACCATCGCCTCGGCGCTCATGGTGATCTCGTCGCGCAATCCCGTGCACTCGGTGCTCTTCCTCATCCTCGCCTTTTTCAACGCGGCCGGCCTCTTCGTGATGCTCGGCGCGGAGTTCCTGGCGATGATGCTGGTGGTCGTCTATGTCGGCGCGGTGGCGGTCCTGTTCCTGTTCGTCGTCATGATGCTCGACGTCGACTTCGCCGAGCTGCGGCAGGGCTTCCTGCAGTATCTGCCGATCGGCGCGCTGATCGGCGTCGTGTTGCTGGCGGAGCTGGTGATCGTGCTGAGCGGCTGGGCCTTCGCGCCCGAAGTGCTCGCCAATCCCGTCCAGGCCATTCCGGACATGACCAAGGTCACCAACACGGAAGCGATCGGTCGGCTGCTCTATACCGACTACATCTTCTTCTTCCAGACCGCCGGCTTCGTGCTGCTGGTGGCGATGATCGGCGCGATCGTGCTGACGCTGCGCCACAAGCCGCGGGTCAAGCGGCAGAACATCGCCGAGCAGGTTGGGCGGACGCAGAAGGTTGATCTGCACTCCGTCGAGCCCGGCAAGGGCATCTGAGCGAGAGACGAGGAAAACACCATGGTAATCGGTCTCTCCCACTATCTGACGGTCGCGGCGATCCTGTTCACGATCGGCGTCTTCGGCATCTTCCTCAACCGGAAGAACGTCATCGTCATCCTGATGTCGGTCGAGTTGATCCTGCTTGCGGTCAACCTCAACCTGGTGACCTTCTCGTCCTTCCTCGGGGATCTGGTCGGCCAGATCTTCGCGCTGCTCGTGCTGACGGTGGCGGCCGCTGAGGCTGCGATCGGACTTGCCATCCTCGTCGTCTTCTTCCGAAACCGCGGGTCGATTGCGGTCGAAGACATCAACATGATGAAGGGCTGAGGCCTGCTATGTATTCAGCCATCGTCTTCCTCCCTCTTCTCGGCGCCATCCTCGCCGGCATCATTGCTCTGCGCGGCAGCTACTCCGCCGCCATGGTCGGTGCGCCGAAGGAGAGCTTCGCCGACGCGCATGATGATCACGCGCATGGCCACCACGGCCATGATGATCACGGCCATGACGACCATGGCCATGACGACCATGGTCACGACGGCCACGGCCATCACGCCGCGGCGCCGGGCTCCCGTCCGGCCGAGCTCATTACCACCGGCCTGCTGCTGGTCTCGGCCGTCCTGTCGTGGGTTGCCTTCCTGACGATCGGCTCGCCGGAAGGCGAGACTGTCCGGGTCAAGGTGCTGCCTTGGGTTGCCTCGGGCACGCTGTCCTTCGATTGGGCGCTGCGCATCGACACGCTGACCGCGATGATGCTGGTCGTCGTCACCTCGGTGTCGTCGCTCGTGCACGTCTACTCGATCGGCTACATGAGCCACGACGAGCACCGCCCGCGCTTCTTCGCCTACCTTTCGCTCTTCACCTTCGCCATGCTGATGCTGGTGACGTCGGACAATCTGTTCCAGATGTTCTTCGGCTGGGAGGGCGTCGGTCTCGCCTCGTACCTGCTGATCGGTTTCTGGTTCAAGCGTCCGGCCGCCAACGCCGCGGCCATCAAGGCCTTCGTCGTCAACCGCGTCGGTGACTTCGGCTTCGCGCTCGGCATTTTCGCGATCTTCGTGATGTTCGGCTCGGTCGATTTCGACACGATCTTCGCCAATACCGGCAGCGTCGCCGGCCAGACGATCCATTTCCTGTCGTGGGACCTCGATGCGCTGACGGTGATCTGCATCCTCCTGTTCATCGGTGCGATGGGCAAGTCGGCGCAGTTCCTGCTGCACACCTGGCTGCCGGACGCGATGGAGGGCCCGACCCCGGTCTCCGCGCTGATCCATGCCGCCACCATGGTGACGGCCGGCGTGTTCATGGTCGCCCGCATGTCGCCGCTGTTCGAGCTGGCGCCGACTGCGCTCACTGTCGTCACCTTCTTCGGCGCGACGACGGCGTTCTTCGCCGCCACCGTCGGCCTGGTGCAGAACGACATCAAGCGCGTCATCGCCTATTCGACCTGTTCGCAGCTCGGCTACATGTTTGTCGCGCTCGGCGTCGGTGCCTATGGCGCGGGCGTGTTCCATCTCTTCACGCACGCCTTCTTCAAGGCCCTGCTGTTCCTCGGCGCCGGCTCGGTGATCCATGCCGTCTCGGGCGAGCAGGACATGCGCAAGATGGGCGGCCTTCGCAAGAAGATCCCGGTCACCTACTGGACCATGATGATCGGCACGCTGGCGCTGACCGGCTTCCCGCTGACGGCAGGCTATTATTCGAAGGACGCGATCATCGAGAGCGCTTTCGTCGGCCACAACGCCTTCTCGGGCTACGCCTTCTTCATGGTCGTCGCCGCTGCCCTGATGACGTCGTTCTACTCCTGGCGCCTCGTGTTCATGACCTTCCACGGCAAGCCGCGCGCTTCCGAGGAAGTGATGAGCCACGTGCATGAATCGCCGCCGGTCATGACGATCCCGCTCTACGTGCTGTCGATCGGCGCGCTGTTCGCGGGCATTGTCTTCTCGAACTGGTTCATCGGCGAGGGCTACAACGAGTTCTGGAAGGGTGCGTTGTTCACCGGTCCGGACAACCACATCCTGCACGAGATGCATGGTGTGCCGGCTCTCGTGAAGTACTCGCCGTTCATCATGATGGTGATTGGCCTGTTGCTGGCCTACTACTTCTACATCCGGTCGCCCGAGACGCCGAAGCGCCTGGCCGCCGAGCACCCGCTGCTGTACCGCTTCCTGCTCAACAAGTGGTACTTCGACGAGTTGTACGACTTCCTGTTCGTGCGTCCCGCCAAGTGGCTCGGCCGCTTCCTCTGGAAGAAGGGCGACGGCTGGCTGATCGACGGTTTCGGGCCTGACGGTATCTCGGCGCGCGTCGTCGACGTCACCAACCGGGTTGTCCGGCTGCAGTCCGGCTACGTGTACCACTATGCCTTTGCCATGCTGATCGGCGTCGCTGCGCTGGTCACGTGGATGATGTTCGCGGGTTGAGGGGTTTTAGATGACTGACTGGCCGATCCTCTCGACCGTTACCTTCCTGCCAACGGTCGG
Organism: Kaistia granuli DSM 23481; assembly: GCF_000380505.1. Taxonomy (GTDB): domain Bacteria; phylum Pseudomonadota; class Alphaproteobacteria; order Rhizobiales; family Kaistiaceae; genus Kaistia; species Kaistia granuli. The sequence goes on from NZ_AQYH01000020.1 coordinate 159,185, forward strand.
CGCACTCCTGATCCTGCTCGTCCGTGGCGATGACGCCGCGGCGCGGCGCAACGTCTACTGGATCGCTCTCTGGACGACGATCGTCACCTTCCTGGTGTCGCTCCTGATCTGGATCGATTTCGACAACACCAGCGCCGGCTTCCAGTTCGTCGAGCGCACCGACTGGCTCGGTGGCAAGATCTCCTACTCGATGGGCGTCGACGGCATCTCGATGCTGTTCGTCATCCTGACGACGTTCCTGATGCCGATCTGCATCGTCGCGTCGAAGTACTCGGTGAAGAAGCGCTTCGCCGAATACATGGTGGCGTTCCTGATCCTCGAGACGCTGATGATCGGCGTGTTCTGCGCCACCGATCTGCTGCTGTTCTACGTCTTCTTCGAAGGCGGCCTGATCCCGATGTTCCTGATCATCGGCATCTGGGGCGGTACGCGGCGCGTCTATGCGGCATTCAAGTTCTTCCTCTACACGCTGCTCGGCTCGGTGCTGATGCTGCTCGCGATCATGGCGATGTACATCCAGGCCGGCACCACGGACATCCCGACGCTGCTGCAGTTCCAGTTCCCTGCCTCGATGCAGACCTGGCTCTGGATCGCCTTCTTCGCCTCGTTCGCGGTGAAGATGCCGATGTGGCCGGTGCACACTTGGCTTCCCGACGCGCACGTCGAGGCGCCGACGGCCGGCTCCGTCATCCTGGCGGGCGTGCTGCTGAAGATGGGTGGCTACGGCTTCCTGCGCTTCTCGCTGCCGATGTTCCCGCTCGCCTCGGCCGACTTCGCGCCCTTCATCTACACGCTCTCGGTCATCGCCATCATCTACACCTCGCTGGTGGCGCTGATGCAGCAGGACATGAAGAAGCTGATCGCCTATTCGTCGGTCGCCCATATGGGCTACGTGACCATGGGCATCTTCGCGATGAACCCGCAGGGCGTCGAAGGCGCGATCTTCCAGATGCTGTCGCACGGCATCGTCTCCGGCGCTCTGTTCCTCTGTGTCGGCGTGATCTACGACCGGATGCACACCCGCGAGATCGCCGCCTATGGCGGCCTGGTCAACCGGATGCCGTTCTACGCCTTCGCCTTCCTCGTCTTCACGATGGCGAATGTCGGCCTGCCGGGTACCAGCGGCTTCGTCGGCGAGTTCCTGGTGCTGATCGGCGTCTTCCGCGCCAACACCTGGGTTGCTGCCTTCGCCACCACCGGTGTCATCCTGTCAGCCAGCTACGCTCTGTGGCTCTACCGCAAGGTGATCTTCGGCGCGCTCGACAAGGCGTCGCTCAAGTCGATCTTCGATCTGTCGCGGCGCGAGGTTGCGATCCTCGTTCCGTTGGTCGTGCTGACGATCTTCTTTGGCGTCTATCCGATGCCCGTATTCAATGTGACGGGGCAGGCGGTCGACAATCTGATTACCAACTATCAGGCCGCGCTCTCTGCCGCCGGCAAGCTCGCGCTGGCAGCGCAGTGAGGAACACGGACAGATCATGATGGACCTCGCTACGTTTCCCTCCCTCGCGCCATTCCTGCCGGAACTGGTCCTGGCCGTCGGCGCCTTGGTGCTGCTGATGGTCGGCGCCTTTGGCGGTGAACGCTCGACGCCGCTCGTCACCACGCTGGCGGTGCTGCTCATCGCGGTCGCCGGGCTGGTCCTGCTGTTCAAGGCGGAAGACGGCGTGACTTTTGGCGGCGCCTTCGTGCTCGATCCGTTCGCCCGCTTCATGAAGGTGCTGGCGCTGATCGGCTCCGGCTTCGCGATCGTGATGTCGGTCAACTACTCGAAGCGCGAGAAGATCGCCCGCTTCGAGTATCCGGTGCTGATCCTGCTCGCCACCGTCGGCATGCTGCTGATGATCTCGGCGAACGATCTGATCGCCGCCTATCTCGGCCTCGAGCTGCAGTCGCTCGCGCTCTATGTCGTCGCGGCCAGCAACCGGGATTCCGTCAAGTCGACGGAAGCCGGCCTGAAGTACTTCGTCCTCGGCGCGCTGTCGTCGGGCATGCTGCTCTACGGTATGTCGCTGATCTACGGCTTCACCGGCCACACCCAGTTCGAAAGCATCGCCTCGACGCTGGCCACCGGCCCGATCCCGATCGGCGTCGTGTTCGGTCTGGTGTTCGTCATCTCGGGCATCGCCTTCAAGGTTTCGGCCGTGCCGTTCCACATGTGGACGCCGGACGTCTATGAGGGCGCGCCGACCCCGGTGACGGCCTTCTTCGCCGCCGCGCCGAAGGCCGCCGCCATCGCCTTGTTCGTCCGCGTTCTGCTCGGCTCGCTCGGCCCGGCCGCCGCCGACTGGCAGCAGGTCATCACCTTCATCGCGATCGCCTCGATGATCCTCGGTGCCTTCGCCGCGATCGGTCAGCGCAACATCAAGCGCCTGATGGCCTATTCGTCGATCGGCCATATGGGCTTCGCGCTTGTCGGCCTGGCGGCCGGCAACCAGTCGGGCGTGCAGGGCATCATCATCTACATGGCGATCTATGTCGCCATGACGCTCGGTGCCTTCGCGGTCATCCTGTTCATGCGCCGCAAGGGTCAGATGGTCGAGGAGATCAGCGATCTCGCCGGCCTGTCGCGCACCCATCCGGTGATCGCGTTCATCTTCGCCATGATCCTGTTCTCGCTGGCGGGCATCCCGCCGCTGGCCGGGTTCTTTGCGAAGTGGTACGTCTTCCTGGCGGCGATCGAGGCGCAGCTCTACGTGCTTGCCGTGATCGGCGTGCTGTCGAGCGTCGTGGGCGCCTACTACTACCTGCGCATCGTCAAGATCATGTATTTTGACGAGCCGGCCGGTGCCTTCGAGCCCATGCCGGGCGAGCTTCGCTTCGTGCTCGGCCTCTCCGGCGTCTTCGTCATCCTCTTCGTCTTCTTCGCCGGCCCGCTCGGCCAGGCGGCGAGCGTCGCGGCCAAGACCTTCTTCTGATTGATGAAGTTCAAGCTTGGCCGGGCCGCAGAGGACAATCTCTACCGTCTCCGATCCTATGAGACGGTAGGGTCCACGAATGCCGAGGCTCTGGCGGCGGCGCGTTCGGGGGATCCCGGGCGCTGCTGGTTCGTCACGGCGGAGCAGACCGAGGGCAGGGGCCGCCGAGGCCGCGCATGGGCGACGCCCGTGGGCAATCTCGCGGCCAGCCTGCTGGTGGTCGTCCCCAACAATCCCGCCATCGCCGCCACGCTCGGCTTCGCCGCCGGGCTGGCGCTCGACGAAGCGCTGCGGACCGTCGCGCCGGACCTGGTCCTGCGCATCGGCCTGGATGGCGTCGAGGGCCATGGCGAGGCAGGGCGGCGCGATCGTTTGCGTCTCAAATGGCCGAACGACGTCCTGCTCGACGGCGGCAAGCTCGCGGGTATCCTGCTCGAGGCGGAACCGCTCGCGGATGGCCGCCTCGCAGTCGTGATCGGCATCGGCGTAAATGTCGTCGCCGCGCCGGAAGGCTTGCCATATCCTGCGACATCGCTTGCAGCGCTCGGCGTCGGCATCGACGCGCCTCATTTGTTCCGCGCGCTTTCCGATTCCTGGGCGAGCGTGGCGCGGGTGTGGGATGATGGCCAGGGTTTCAAGGCGATCCGCCGGCTCTGGCTCGACAGGGCCGCGGGCCTCGGCGAAGCCGTGGTCGTGCGGGTAGGGGAACAGCGGTTCTCGGGCGTATTTGAAACGATTGACGAGGAAGGCCGGCTCGTCATGCGTTCTCCCGAGGGTGTGATAAGGACCATTGCCGCCGGCGAGGTTCATTTCGGTTCAGTGGCGACGTCGAGGCAATGAGCGCAAAAAAAGCAGCTATGGACGACTTCGTCTTCCTCCCCCTGGGCGGGGTTGGGGAGATCGGAATGAATCTCGGCCTCTATGGCTATGGTCCCTCCAACCGCCGACGCTGGCTGGCGGTGGATTTCGGCGTCAGTTTCGCCGGTCCCGATCTTCCCGGCGTCGATCTGGTTCTGCCGGATATCCGCTATCTGGTCGAAGAGCGCGATTTCATCGAAGCGATCGTCATCACCCATGCGCATGAGGACCATTTCGGCGCTCTGCTCGACCTGTGGCCGCGGCTGCGCGTGCCGGTCTATGCGAGCCCGTTCACCGCGGGCCTCCTGAACGCCAAGCGGGCGGCGCAGCCCGGTGCGCCCGAAATCCCGATTACCATCGTCACGCCGGGCGAGCGGGTGACGATCGGCGATTTCGAGGTCGAGTTTATCGCCGTCGCCCATTCGATCCTCGAACCGATGGCGCTGGCGATCCGCACGCCGCTCGGCACGGTGGTCCATACGGGCGACTGGAAGCTCGATCCGGAGCCGGTCCTCGGCCCGCTGACCGATGCGGCGCGGCTGGCCGAGATCGGCGACGAGGGCGTGCTCGCGCTCGTCTGCGATTCGACCAATGCCATGCGCGACGGTCGCAGTCCGAGCGAGACCGAGGTCGGCGCTTCGCTGACCGAGATCGTCAAGGAAGCGACCGGGCGTGTCGCCTTCACGACCTTTGCCTCCAATGTCGGCCGCATCAAATCGATCGCGCTGGCGGCGCAGGCGGCGGACCGCCAGGTCGTCGTCGTCGGTCGGGCGCTCCGGCGTGCGATCGAGGTCGCGACCGAGCTCGGCTACATGGAAGGTTTGCCGCCTTTCCTCGACGAGGAATCCTACGGCTACCTGCCGCGTTCGAAGGTGGTCGCCATTCTGACCGGCAGCCAGGGCGAGCCGCGCGCAGCGCTGGCCCGGATCGCCGAGGACGAGCACAAGTTCGTCGGGTTGTCGCCGGGCGATACGGTGGTGTTCTCGGCCCGCCCGATTCCGGGCAACGAGAAGGCGATTGGCAACATCATCAATGCGCTCTGCGACCAGGGCATCGTGGTGATCACCGACCGCGACCGTCTGGTGCATGTCTCCGGCCATCCGCGTCGCGACGAACTGGCCGAGATGTATGGCTGGGTCCGGCCGGAGATCGCCATCCCCGTGCATGGCGAGGCGATGCACCTGTGGGCGCATGCCGCCTTCGCCCGAGACATGGGCGTCAAGCAGGTCGTGCTGACGGAGAACGGCAATATCGTCCGCCTGGCGCCGGGACCCGCCGAGGAGATCGACGACGTTCCGGTCGGCCGGCTCTACAAGGACGGCATCATCATCGCCGATGCCGATGGCATCGGCGTGCCCGAGCGGCGCAAGCTGGCCTTTGCCGGCCATGTGGCGATCTCTGTGGTGCTCGACGCGAAGGGCAGCGTCGTCGTCGATCCCGAGATAGCGCTGACCGGCCTGCCGATTCAGGGCGTGTCCGGACACCCGTTCGAGGAGACCGTCATGACGGCGGTGCTCGGCACCATCGAGAGCATTCCGCGCGCCCGGCGTCGGGATCCCGAGCTGGTGCGCGAGGCGATCCGGCGCTCGGTCCGCGCCTCCGTCCGGCAGGCTTGGGGCAAAAAGCCACTTTGCACTGTCTTCGTCGCGGTCGTATGACGCCTTTGCGGACCTCGGCGCCGCGAAGGGAACCGTTCGGATGATTGGACGACTGAACCATGTGGCCATTGCGGTGTCCGATCTGGACGCCGCGGCGCGTGTCTATCGCGACACGCTGGGCGCCCGCGTGTCGGAACCGCTGCGCCTGCCCGAACATGGTGTGGTGACCATCTTCGTCGAGTTGCCGAATACCAAGATCGAGCTGCTGCAGCCGATCGGCGATGATTCGCCGATCGCCAAGTTTCTGGCGCGCAACCCGGACGGCGGCATCCATCACCTGTGCTACGAGGTTGACGACATCATCGCCGCGCGCGATCGGCTGAAGGCCGATGGCGCGCGTGTGCTGGGCGACGGCGAGCCGAAGATCGGCGCCCATGGTCGACCCGTCCTGTTCCTGCATCCGAAGGATTTCTTCGGAACGCTGGTCGAACTTGAGGAGGCTTGAGACATCATGCCGATCTACAGCATTCTGGCAGTCTACTTCATCATCTGGTGGCTGGTGCTTTTCGTCGTGTTGCCGTTCGGCGTGCGCACGCATGCCGAGGAGGGCAATGTCGTCCTCGGCACGACGCCGAGCGCACCGGCCAACCTCAACCTGCCGCGCAAGATGATCATCACCTCGATCATCAGCGCGATCGTCGTTTACGGCATCTGGTACGGCTATGTGAAAATGGGCTGGACGGCCGAGATGCTGGGTCGCTTCTCGTTCTGACGGCGACACGTCCGGATTGAGCCTGGCGCGACAATCTCGCGACGGGCTGGATGGCAATAAAAAAGGCAGGAAACCTTTCGGTTCCTGCCTCTAGAGTTCGCGTTCAACCCCTCAAAGCCGAGCTTTTCGCCCGATTGGCTTTGATCGAGCTCATTTTATCGAGCTCGGCGGCAGCAGCTTTTCAGCGCGCCAGAGGGGGCTTCCTCCCAAGACTTAGACCGCGTTGCCTTTGTTTGGAGCCACGCTTTTAGTGCGAGGTCCTTTGTTGTTCCCCGACGTTATCCAAAGGCATCTCGCTTGTCACCAAATTGTGCATCGGCAGCACATTTTTTTTGCGACAGTATGACTGACCTTAGTATTTAAGCCTCGAAACGGGCTGGCTTAAGCACTCGGCGGTGCGCCAGTACCACCTGGGGTCTGCTGCCCAAGAGTTGTTCAGATCGCCGCGACAATGGCGCTTGCGGCTGGCTCTTGTGTTTTCATCCGTCTATGGCTTGATGTCCGCCCATTCGACTCGCCTGGAGCCCATTTCTGATGCGTCTTTCCCGCTCGTTCCTGCCGATCCTCCGCGAGACACCGAAGGAAGCCGAGATCGTTTCGCATCGGCTCATGCTGCGGGCCGGACTGATCCGCCAGCAGAGCGCGGGCATCTATTCCTGGTTGCCGCTGGGCCAGAAGGTCCTGGCCAATATCCAGCGCATCGTCCGCGAGGAACAGAATCGCGCCGGCGCTGTCGAGATCCTGATGCCGACCATCCAGTCGGCCGATCTCTGGCGCGAAAGCGGCCGCTACGACGATTACGGCAAGGAGATGCTGCGCATCGAGGACCGGCATGAGCGCGAGATGCTCTACGGGCCGACGAACGAGGAGATGGTGACCGACATCTTCCGCAGCTACGTGCGCTCCTACAAGGAGCTGCCGCTGAACCTCTACCATATCCAGTGGAAGTTCCGCGACGAGGTGCGCCCCCGCTTCGGCGTCATGCGCGGCCGCGAATTCCTGATGAAGGACGCCTATTCCTTCGACATCGACGAGGCGGCCGCCCGTCGCGCCTACAACCGCATGTTCGTCGCCTATCTGCGGACGTTCGACCGGCTCGGCGTCAAGGCGATCCCGATGCGCGCCGATTCGGGCCCGATCGGTGGCGACGCCACGCATGAGTTCATCGTGCTCGCCTCCACCGGCGAGAGCGCGGTGTTCCTCGACAAGGCGGCGCTCGAGACGCCGATCCCCGGCGCCGACACCGATTTTGAAGGCGATCTGACGCCGATCGTCTCGGCCTGGACCGAGAAATACGCCGCGACCGAGGAAATGCACGACACGGCGGTATTCGACGCCCTGCCGGAAGGAAATCGTCTCGAGGCGCGCGGTATCGAGGTCGGCCAGGTTTTCTATTTCGGCACCAAATACTCCGAGCCGATGGGCGCCAAGGTCACCGGTCCCGACGGTGTCGAATACCCGGTTCACATGGGATCCTACGGCATCGGCGTGTCGCGCCTGGTCGCGGCGATCATCGAGGCGAGCCACGACGAGAGCGGCATCATCTGGCCGGAGGGCGTCGCGCCGTACCAGGTCGGTCTGATCAACCTGAAGGTCGGCGACGCCGCGACCGATCTCGCCTGCGACGGCCTGTATGAGCGCCTTACGAATGCCGGAATCGAAGTCCTCTACGATGACACAGAGGGTCGCGCGGGGGCGAAGTTTGCGAGCATGGACCTGATCGGTCTGCCCTGGCAGCTGATCGTTGGTCCGAAGGGACTTGAGCGTGGCGAAGTTGAGATCAAGCGACGGGCGACGGGCGAGCGCGAATCCGTTAGCTTGGATACGGCAGTGGCCAGACTACTTGGCAGCTCTTAACCCGCGGCGCGCCGCGATCGGGACAGGTATGGCTGAGCCGACCGGCACGAGACCTTTTGCGGCCTTTGAGTGGATGCTGGCGGGGCGCTATCTGCGCGCTCGCCGGCGCGAGACCTTCATCTCGATCATCGCGATCTTCTCTTTCATCGGCATCATGCTCGGCGTCGCGACGCTGATCATCGTCATGGCGGTGATGAACGGCTTCCGCGGCGAGCTGATTGACAAGATCCTCGGCATCAACGGCCATGTCGTGCTGCAGCCGACGGATACGCCATTCACGGATTTCGCCGATGTCGCGAGCCGGCTTGCGATGGTCAAGGGCGTCACGGCTGCGATCCCGCTCGTCGAGGGCCAGGTGCTGGCATCTGGCCCGACCAACTCGACCGGCGCGCTCGTGCGTGGTGTCCGCGCCGAGGACTTGCCGAGCATCCCGAGCGTCTCCAACAATGTGAAGCTCGGCACGCTCGAGAATTTCGATACCGCCGAGGGCGTCGCCATCGGCACCCGGCTCGCCACCAATATGGGCCTGACGATCGGCGACAAGCTGACGCTCGTCTCGCCACGCGGCAACGTCACGCCGATGGGCATGACACCGCGCATCAAGGCCTATCCGGTGGTGGCGATCTTCGAGATCGGCATGTCGGAATATGATTCGTCCTTCGTCTTCATGCCGTTTGCCGAGGCGCAGGCCTATTTCAATCTCGACGACAAGGCCTCGGCGATCGAGGTCTACATTGCCGATGCCGACGACACCGGTGCGCTGCGCGGGCCGATCGAGCAGGCGGCCGGCCGGCCGGTGCTGATGACCGACTGGCGCCAGCGCAACATGACATTCTTCTCGGCGCTCGAGGTCGAGCGCAACATGATGTTCATGATCCTGACGCTGATCGTGCTCGTCGCCGCGCTCAACATCATCTCCGGCCTCACCATGCTGGTGAAGGACAAGAGCCACGACATCGCCATCCTGCGGACCATGGGGGCGACGCGGGGGGCCATCCTTCGCGTGTTCTTCATCACCGGCGCTGCGATCGGCACCGTCGGCACGGCGGTAGGCGTCCTGCTTGGTACCGTCGTCTGCATGAACATCGAATCGATCCGCCAGTTCGTTTCCTGGCTGACGCGCACGGAGATATTCTCGCCCGAGCTTTACTTCCTGTCGCGGTTGCCGGCCGACATGAACCCCGGCGAGACGGTTTCGATCGTCATCATGGCACTGGTGCTGAGCTACCTGGCGACGCTCTATCCGGCGTGGCGGGCGGCGCGGCTCGATCCGGTCGAGGCCCTGCGGTACGAATGAGCGATACCTTGACCAATGAGAGACAGCGACAGCAGCCGGTCGGCCAGGCGGGGGCTCCCGCGCTTCGGCTGCTTCGCGTCGAGCGTCATTACAAGGAAGGCTCCGGCAAGCTCAGCATCCTGACCGGGGCGGATCTCGCCGTCTATCCAGGCGAGACGGTGGCGCTCGTGGCGCCGTCCGGCGCGGGCAAGTCGACTGTGCTGCATCTGGCGGGTCTGCTGGAACGGCCAGATGCCGGCGAAGTCGAGATCGGCGGCCGACTGGCCGGTTCACTCGGCGACGCCGAGAGAACGGCGATCCGCCGGCTGCAGATCGGCTTCGTCTATCAGTTCCATCACCTGCTGCCGGAATTCTCGGCGCTCGAGAACGTGATGATGCCGCAGCTGATCCGCGGGCTTCCCAAAAAGGAAGCGGCGCGGCGCGCGGCCGAGTTGCTCTCCTACATGAAGCTGGACGCGCGCAAGGCGCACCGGCCGTCCGAGCTTTCTGGCGGCGAGCAGCAGAGGGTGGCGATCGCCCGCGCGGTTGCCAATGCGCCGCGTCTCCTGCTCGCCGACGAGCCGACCGGTAATCTCGATCCGAAGACGTCGCACTATGTGTTCGACGCGCTCGACGCGCTCGTGCGGGCCTCCGGGCTTGCGGCGCTGATCGTGACGCACAACATGGAGCTGGCGGGGCGCATGGATCGCCGCATCACGCTCGAAGCAGGCAAGATCGTCGAGTTCTGACTCTTGCGCATTTCGTGCGTGGAAGCGGCGTTTCATAGGACGGCCATCCTGTGTGGTCCGGGAAATGAGACGACCGTTTCTCGAAGCCCCGTTGGGGCCTTGCTACCTTTGCCCATCCGATGACAGGCGCGCCCGTGCGGCGGCCCAAGATTGAGCAAGGAAGCACGATGCGACGCCTTCCGGTATTTACGGCCGCGATCCTGTTTGCGCTGAGCGGTGTTTCCGCCCATGCCGAGACCCCGACTTCGATCCTCAACGCTTCCTATGACGTGGCGCGCGAGCTCTACGTCGCCATCGACGCCGCCTATGTGGCGAAATATGCGAAGGACACGGGCAAGACCCTGGAGGTCAAGCAGTCGCATGCCGGCTCGTCGAAGCAGGCTCGCTCAATTCTCGAGGGTCTCGACGCGGACGTCGTCACCTTCAACCAGGCAACCGACATCCAGGTACTGGCCGACAAGGGCTTCGTCGCGGCCGACTGGGCCGAAAAGTTCCCGAACGGCGCGTCGCCCTATTATTCGCTGCCGGTCTTCCTCGTCCGCGCCGGCAATCCGAAGGGCATCAAGGACTGGAGCGATCTGGTCCGCGACGACGTCAAGCTGGTCTTCCCGAACCCGAAGACCTCCGGCAACGCCCGCTACACCTATCTGGCCGCCACCGCCTACGCCAAGGAAGCCTTCGGCAATGACGAGGCGAAGGTCGACGCGTTCATCAAGAAGTTCCTCGCCAATGTCGCGGTGTTCGACACCGGTGGCCGCGCCGCCACGACCACTTTCGTCGAGCGCGAGATCGGCGACGTGCTGATCACCTTCGAGACCGAAACCACCGGCATCCGCAAGGAGTTCGGAGTCGACAAGTTCGACACCGTCGTGCCGTCCGTCAGCCTGCTGGCCGATTTCCCGGTCGCGGTCGTCGACAAGGTCGCCGACAAGCGCGGCTCGAAGGAGATCGCCACCGACTATCTGAACTTCCTCTATTCGCCGGAAGGCCAGACGATCCTCGCCGAGTTCGGCAACCGCGTGCGCGACAAGGCCGTGGCCGAGAAATACGCCGGGTCGTTCCAGCCGGTGCGCCTCGTCACCATCGAGGACGTGTTCGGCGGCTGGCCTACCGTGAACAAGAAGTATTTCGGTTCCGACGGCCTTCTCGATCAGCAGCTCGCCGGCCAGTGACCTCCCTTGATGTGAGCGTGGGCGAGGTTGGCGCGGGGGCGCGCCAACGCTCACGGAAGATATATGGAAGAGGGCAAGGCCGGGTCGTTCCCGGCTTTCGCCTTTCGTTGGGCGTGACGCTGCTCTACGCGGCGCTGATTATCTGCTTGCCGCTCGCGACGCTGATCGTGGTCGGCGCTCGTCTCGGGCCGGCCGAGTATTGGGCCGTCGTCAGCTCGCCGAGGGCGCTCGCCAGCTACCGGGTGACGCTGGGCGCCGCGGCGCTCGCCACCCTCTTCAACACCATCTACGGCTTCGCGCTCGCCTGGGTGCTAGTCCGTCACGAATTTCCCGGCCGTCGCGTGCTCGACGCCGTTGTCGATCTGCCCTTTGCCTTGCCGACTGCCGTCGCCGGCATCGCGCTGACGGCGCTCTTCGCCAGGAATGGCTGGTTCGGCGAGCCGCTGAGCCTCATCGGCATCAAGGTCGCCTATACCCAGCTCGGCATCGCGCTCGCCATGGCCTTCACCAGCCTGCCCTTTATCGTCCGGACCTTGCAGCCGGTGATGGAGGAACTCGACGGCGAGATCGAGGAGGCGGCCCGCACGCTCGGCGCCGGCAATGTCACAATCTTCTTCCGTGTCGTGCTGCCGATCCTGGTACCGGCGCTGCTGGCGGGTGTTTCGCTCGCCTTCGCCCGCTGCCTGGGCGAATTCGGCGCGGTCATCTTCATCGCCGGCAACCAGCCCTATCAGACCGAGATCACGGCCTTGCTCGCCTTCATCCGCATCGAGGAATACGAGTATTCGGCCGCCGCTGCGATCGCGACGGTGATGCTCGGCACCGCCTTCGTGCTGCTCGTCGTTACCAACGCGCTGCAGGCCTATGCCCGCCGGCACGAGCTGACGCCATGAGCGCCGCCTCGGGGACTTCCCGCGGACAGCCGCAACGGGGCTGGTCTCGCTACGTGTTGCTTGGCAGCGTCCTGCTGGTGACCGCGATCGTGATCGGCGCGCCGATCCTGGCGGTCTTCATCCAGGCGCTGTCGCAGGGGCTCGCCATCGCGCTCGAATCGCTTGCCCATCCCGATACGCGGGCGGCGATCTGGCTCAGCGTGGTGGTCGCCATCGTCGTTGTGCCTGTCAACACGCTGTTCGGCATCGCCGCCGCTTGGTCGATCGCCAAGTTCCGCTTCCCAGGGCGCAAGCTGCTCCTGGCGATCGTCGAGCTGCCGTTCTCGGTCTCGCCGATCGTCGCCGGTATTTCCTATCTGTTCGTCTATGGCGGGCAGGGGCTGTTCGGGCCGTTCCTGGAGGCGCACGATCTCAAGATCATGTTCGCCCTGCCGGGCATCATCCTCGCCACGACCTTCGTGACGGCGCCTTTCGTTGCGCGCGAACTGCTCCCGCTGATGCAGCTGCAGGGCAATAGCGACGAGGAGGTCGCGGCGACGCTCGGCGCGCATGGCTGGCAGACCTTCTTCCGCGTCACGCTGCCGAATATCCGCTGGGGCCTGCTCTACGGTGTCGTCCTCTGCAACGCGCGCGTGCTCGGCGAATTCGGCGCCGTGTCGATCGTGTCCGGCAATATCCGCGGCGAGACCAACACGCTGCCGCTGCATGTCGAGATGCTCTATCATGACTACAACGCCGCCGGCGCTTTCGCGGCGGCGGCTGTGCTGACGCTGGTGGCGCTCGTCACGCTCCTGGTCAAGACGCTGCTGGAGCGCGTCTCCAGCCACGCCTGACGAACCGGCGCGGCGGGGTCAGCAATGGCTGAGCCGCGCCAGTTCCAGCGGGCGCTTCAACAGCACGTGGCGGGACGTTTCCAGGCTGATCGTGCCGGCGCCTTCGAGTTGCGTCATCGTGCGCGACACGGTCTCGATGGTGAGGCCGAGATAGTCCGCGATGTCCTGGCGCGACATCGGCAGCTCGATTTCGTCGTCGCTGCCCTGACGTTCCGCCATCTGGCTCAGGAACGAAGCGATCTTCTCCAGCGCCGTCTTGCGGCCGAGGAGCAGGGCGTGGCGCTGGCTGGCGTCGAGGCTCTGCGCCGTCACCTCCCAGAGCGACCGCGCGATCTCGGGCTCGCGGCCGGCGGCGGCGTAGGCGGCGCTGCGGCTGATCAGGTGCACGGTGACGTCGGTGATGGCTTCCGCCGCGAAGCAATGCGTGCCCCGCGCCTCCATGCCGAAGTAGCCGCCCGGCATCACGAAGGCGCCGATCTGGCGACGGCCGTCGCACAGCAGCTTGCAGGTGCGCACGGTTCCCTCGATGACCTGATAGATGTAGTCGGCAGGGTCTTCCTCGCCGACAATCTCGGTGCCGCGCTCATAGTGCAGCGTGATGCCCATCAGGCCGATGAAATCAGACGGTGCCGAGCGCGTGTCACGGGAGACGATCGGCAGGGTGCGGTGGGGCGTGTCCGAAACGAGGCTTCGAGCGGTTGCCACAGACGTCAGCATGTCGTCATCCTTGAATTCCATCAGCGTTGTCGTTCGATTAAGCCGATGCCGAGCGCGACAAAATTCAGATCATGTACCTAAGGGATATCACTTAGGTGCCGGGTTTCCATTCGAGAGGTAGGTTGGGTGTTCATGCCAAGCGCGGCAATCAGGGCCGGAGTTGAGACGACGCGATGCCGGAGGCTGGCGATCCGGTCATGACATTTCTCTCCCGGCAGGATCCGGGCGCGCGTCGCATCATCCTGGCCTCGGCTGTCATCGCCGGGCTCATCGGTGTTGCGACCTTCCTGTCGCTGCAGCCGATCTTCAAGGCGCAATCCGCCTTTCTGCTCTACATCCCCGCTGTGATCGTGGCCGCCGGTATCGGAGGCCTCTGGCCGGGCGTCGTCGCGACCCTGGTCAGTCTGGTCCTCGGCTCGGCGATCCATGTGAGCGCCAGCGGACTCGACGCGCCGCATGTGTGGAGCGGGGCGGCGTTCGCCGTGATCGGCGGCAGCCTGGCCGTGCTGGGCGAATGGCTGCTACGGGTGCGGCGCCAGTTGGCGACGGCGGCAGCGGACCTGCGCTACCGCGAGGCACATCTGCGCTCGATCCTCGATACCATTCCCGACGCGATGATCGTCATTGACGAGACTGGGCTGGTGCAGTCCTTCAGCGCTGCGGCCGAGCGCATGTTCGGCTATGACGCCGCCGAGATCGTCGGCAATAACGTCAAGCTGCTGATGCCCTCCTCTTATAGCGATCAGCATGACGGCTATCTGCAGCGTTACCGGCAGACCGGCGAGCGGCGGATCATCGGCATCGGCCGTATCGTCGTCGGCGAGCGCAAGGACGGCTCGACCTTCCCGATGGAACTCGCCGTCGGCGAGATGCGCTCGGGCGAACAGCGCTATTTTACCGGCTTCATCCGGGATCTGTCGCAGCGCCAGGAGACGGAGGCGCGGCTGCAAGAGTTGCAGGCCGAGCTCGTGCATATCTCGCGGGTGACGGCGATGGGCGAGATCGCCTCGACGCTGGCGCATGAACTGAACCAGCCGCTGTCGGCGGTCGCCAACTATCTGCGCGGATCGCGGCGGTTGCTGGAAAGCGGCTCGGCCGAGAACATCCCAAAGGTTCGCGCGGCGCTCGAAAGTGCGGCGGACCAGGCGTTGCGAGCCGGCGAGATCATCCGCCGCCTGCGCGATTTCCTGGCGCGCGGCGAGACCGAGAAGCGGGTCGAGAGCCTGGCTCGGCTACTGGAGGAAGCGAGCGCGCTGGCGCTTGTCGGCGCCCGGGAGAAAGGCATCCGGATCCGGTTCCAGCTCGATCCCGAGCTGGATCTGTTGTTTGGCGACCGGGTGCAGATCCAGCAGGTCCTGGTCAATCTGATGCGCAATGCCATCGACGCGATGGACGAGGGCGGCGGCAAGGACCTGACTATTTCCAGCGAGGCCGAATCGGGCGACATGATCCGGATCAAGGTGCTCGACCGCGGAACGGGGATCGCGCCGGATGTCATGGCGCGGCTGTTCCAGCCGTTCGTGACGACGAAGCAGACCGGCATGGGTGTCGGCCTGTCGATCTGCAGGACCATCATCGAGGCGCATGGCGGCCGGATCTGGGCCGAGGGCAATCCAGGCGGCGGAACCATCTTCAACTTCACCATTCCCGCCGTCCGTATCGAGGAGACTGAGCGTGTCAGCTGAGGCCGTCATCCATGTCATCGATGATGATGACGCCGTGCGGGATTCGCTCGCCTTCCTGTTCGAGAGCGCCGATCTCACCGTCCGCACTTATGGCTCTGCCCAAGCGTTCCTCGCCGTGGCGCCGGTGTTGGTGGGCGGCTGTGTCGTCACCGATGTGCGCATGCCCGAAATCAACGGCATCGAGATGCTGAAGCGCCTGAAGGCGCAGGGAAGCCTGTTGCCCGTCATCGTCATCACCGGTCATGCCGACATAGCGCTCGCCGTCGAGGCGATGAAGAGCGGTGCCGTCGACTTCATGGAAAAGCCGTTCGACGACGAGGCGATGCTGCGCGCGGTCCGGACCGCGCTGGTCCGACACAGCCAGACGCTGGAGGAGGGCCAGCAGCGCGCCGAGATCCGCCAGCGTCTCGCGACGCTCTCCAACCGCGAGCAACAGGTGCTGGAAGGGCTGGTCGCCGGCCATGCCAACAAGCGCATTGCGCATGAGCTGGATATCAGCCCCCGCACGGTCGAGATCTATCGCGCCCATGTCATGACCAAGATGGAGGCCGCCAGCCTGTCCGAGCTGGTGCGGATGGCGCTGATCGTCGGCATGTCGGGAAGCATCGCCACCACGGACAACTGAGCGAGAAACGTCTCGCCTTGCGATGGATCAATGCCGCCGGAATGCCGCCGATCCAGACTGCACGCTTTCCGCCGCGAACCGTCTGAGCGATGTCCGTCCTTGCAACCTTAGATCCGGATCCGGGATTGGTCTTCGTCGTCGACGGCGATGCCGCCGTACGGCGCTCGTTGCGTTTCGCCCTCGGGATCGACGGGTTCCGTGTCGAGACCTATTCGGATGCCGAGAGCTTTCTGAGGTTCGCCGAGCGCGCTGAGCGGGCCTGTCTGGTGGTCGATCATCATCTCGCCGACATGACCGGCGTCGACCTGATTGAGCGGCTGCGGGCGCGCGACTGGACCATCCCGTTCATCCTGACCGTGACCAATCCGTCGCCGGCGCTGGTTCGCCGCGTCACCGCCGCCGGTATTGCGCTGGTGGAGAAGCCTTTGCTCGGTAATGCGCTGCTGGACCAGATCCGCGAAGCCTTCGCCCCAGCCTCCAACATCCCGCACTGAGCGGAGCGGCCCTGTCACCGTCGTCGGAGGCGGGGTGCCGGCCGGCGCGGGAATGCCGACGCGGACCGTGCCTCCCGAATCAGGCGGCGCGTGCTACGACGCTCCTGGGTGCAACGGCGAACAGGACAGCCAGATCCGATGACCGAACCGACGAGCAATCCAGGACGCAGCCCGGTTCCGGCGATGGTCGGCATATGCGCTCTCATCCTGATCCTGGCGGCGATGTACTGGGCGCAGAACGTGTTCGCGCCGCTGACCTTCGCGCTGCTCCTCATCGCCATGCTGTGGCCGTTCCAGCGGGCCTTGCAGTCCCGCATGCCGCAGCTGCTGGCGCTGTTGTTCAGCCTGACGGTGACCATCGTGGTAATGGTGCTGTTCTCGTCGCTGCTCGCCTGGAGCCTGAGCCGGGTCGGGCGCTATGCGCTCAGCGACACGGCGCGGTTCCAGACGATGTATAGCGAATTGGCCGTCTGGCTCGAGGGCAGGGGCATCGTCGTATCCGGGCTCTGGGAGCAGCATTTCAACGCCAGCTGGGTCATCCGCATCGTCCAGCATGTCAGCGGCCGCCTCAACACGACGCTGACCTTCCTGCTCGTCGTGCTGATCTATGTCATGCTGGGCCTGCTCGAAGTCAGCGCGATCGGTCGCAAGCTCGCCGGCTTCAAGCCTGGCAGCGTTGGCCAGGCGTTCCTCATTGGCAGCGGCGAGACCGCCGCCAAGCTCCGCCGCTACATGTGGGTGCGCACGCTGATGAGCATCATGACCGGCGTGCTGGTCTGGGGGCTGACCTATGCCGCCGGTCTCAGCCTGTCGGCCGAGTGGGGCGTGATCGCCTTTGCGCTCAACTACATCCCGGTGATCGGGCCGCTCTTCGCCACCGTTCTGCCGACGCTGTTTGCCATCGCGCAGTTCGAGACGTGGCAGGCGGCGGTGCTGGTGTTCGTCTTGCTCAACCTGATCCAGTTCCTGGTTGGCAGCTATCTGGAACCCCGGATCGCCGGCAATGCGCTGTCAATCTCGCCGGTGATGGTGCTGTTCGCCGTTTTCTTCGGCACCTTCTTGTGGGGGATCGCCGGCGCCTTCATCGGTGTGCCGATCGTCATCGCCGCCGTGACGATCTGCGCCCATCACGAATCGAGCCGCTGGATCGCCGATATCCTGGGCGTCGGGCCGGCCGAAACGTCCAAGAACTAGGCAGGGGTTAACACGCCCCGTCCTGGTAACCTCCCGTTACCCCAGCGACGACGGCGCCGCCGCCTCTTGGTCCGGCGCCGGCACCACCACCCGTTCCGGCCGTGCCAATGTCAGGGTGCCGTCCGCCCGATGCAGGGTGTGGATGTAGAAATAGCTGTCGACGGCATTGGTGCCCTCCATCACCGGCGAGGGCGCCGAGATGATGGGCAGTCCGCCGCTCTCGCCGATCCAGTCGACATGGCGATGGCCGTGCAGGACGATGGCGCGTCCGGCGAAGCGGCCGATCCAGCGCATGAACCAGCTGCCATTGATCAGCGCCGTGCCGATCCGTTCCGACAGCGCCTTGGCCGGCTGCGGATATTCGACGACGTGGTGGTGCAGCGCGATCAGCCAGCTCGCATCGGGATAGTCGGCCTTGACGGCGTCCATCGCCCGCGCCTGCTCGAGCGAGACCATGCCGAGCGCGTTGGTGAAGGAGAAATGCGTCTCGGCGTTCGAGTTCAGCACCAGGATGCCGAGGCCGTCGGGGCGCGAGGGCGGCTGCACCAGCGGGAAGACCGTCGCCCATAGCTCGGAGATTGCCCCGCCGGCCCGGCGCGAGCCACGGTCGGCGAAGGCCTCGACCGGCTCGCGGCGCGCCGCCATGGCGGCGGCGAGTGTGTCGCCGAGATCGCGCCGCTCGCGGTCGACGACATGGTAGCGCTCGCCCTGCAGCTGCGTCATCGCCGACAGGGTCCGCAATTGCCGCAGCCGCTTGTTCGGGCTCATCGGCAGGTCCATGCGGGCCGGATTGGTGCGGTCGACGACGTTGACGTCGTGATTGCCCGGCAGGATCGTCACCAGAGCAGCGAGCTCCGGGTAGGGCTCCAGCGCGTCGAGAAACTCCGCCCATTCGGTCGAAAGGCCGGCATCGGTCATGTCGCCGGTGATCAGGATGGCGTCGAGCGGCTCGGCGGCGTGCACGGCGGCGAGCCTGGCCAGCGTCGCCGCGAACTTGTCGTTGCCGCGCGGGCCGACCCGGCCGCTTTCGATCCGGAAGCCGTAGCGTTCGCCGACCGTGTGGATGTCGGAGAGATGGGCGACCCGCCAGCGCGGCGCGCCCGGGGCGGCGGGGCGGAAGGCGGTGAAGGTGCGCGGCTGCGCCATGGTGGCGTCGGCGATGCCCCAGATCAGCGCGGCGATGGCGAGATAGAGCGAGAGCAGCACGACGCCATTGGCGACGGCGACCAGCGCCAATTGGCGCGGCGCGGCGAGATCGGCCAGCGTGCCGACCCAGCGCGTCGCCGGCCAGACCAGCAGCGCCAGTCCGAGCGCCAGCGCGAACACGATCAGCCCGGCGACGGCGGCGGTGACGGCGCGCGCCCTGGCGATCGTCTTCGGCGGCGCGTTGGAACGCGACAGCAGGCGGTGTTCGGTCAAGTGGCGCAGGGTTTCGCGGCAGAGCGCATAGAGCGGCTGCACGGCGACGGAGTTCAGCGACCAGAAGCTGCTCTCGAGCATGCGGAAGGCCCGCCGCCCGCCGAACCAGCCGATCAGGCCGAGGGCTGCCAGAAAGAGCAGGGGGGCGAGGCCGGTATAGACGATCGCCGCCTGACGTGAGGCGATCCGGAGCCAGATCGACAGGAGAACCGGCACCAGCCCGAGGGCGAGCGCCGGCAGTCCCATCAGCAGCGTCCAGGCGATGATCAGCTTGATCGGGCTGATCTCTGCCAAGAGCGACCCGGCGATCGCCAGCAGCGACCGCTGCTTGGTGCTGGACGCGTCGTCTTCAATATCGCCCCCGCGGGGGTCCACCATCGGCTTCATCCGCGGCTCCGGCGCAGGGGCGACATCATGCTATCGGCTCAGCTGGTGCTGCCGGCGGGCGTCGTCGACGGCGCTGCCTCGGGGGCAGGGGCGGCCGTCGCGTCCGAGGGAGCGCCGAGCGCGTCGCGGAGCGCCCGCTCCTGTTCGTCGGTCAGCGAGGTCCGCATGACCGTGCCGCCGACGCCGCGCAGGTCGGCGAGCACCTTGTCGGTGGTCATCTTGCGGATCAGCAGGAACAGGCCGGCATTGCCGGGAGCCAGCGATTCCGCGGCGTCCTTCATGAACTGGTCATTGATGCCGACATCGGTGAGCTTGCCGCCCAGCGCGCCCGAGGCGGCGCCGATCGCTGTGCCGACCAGCGGCATCAGGAAGATGAAGCCGACCAGCGTGCCCCAGAAGGCACCCGACACCGCGCCGGCAGCCGTCGTGTTGACCAGCTGGTTCAGCTTGATGCGACCCTTGTCGTCGCGCACGGCGACAACCGCGTCGGCGAGCTCGATCAGGTACTCCTTCTGCATCTCCAGGACCTTCTCCCGGACTTCTTCAGCCTTCTGCTCGGAAGGGAAGGCGATGAATACGAGGTCGCTCATTGTAGACTCCATCGTTCAGGACGATTTCGAACAGGCTGCCGGTTTGCCCGGTCAGCGGCTCGCGGGCGGCCGCCGGGTCGCGGGCGAGGCCCGGCCGACGCGGCTACCATATCCTGCCGATCGAATATTGCGAGCGTGCGGAATCCCATCCGCGGGCGTTGCGTCCCAAATCGCGGCCACCGACGTCCGGTTGCGCCTTCAACAGCGCGTGAGGCGAGCCGAATGGCCGCATTCGGACTGAAAGGATCGATTGCCGCAGGGTGGAAATTAGCGGTGGAAACGTCGGGCTTGACCAAAAGAACAAAACGTGAACAAATGAGATATCGACAGTCCGATTAGGAGATAGCCATGACAGCCTATATCCGTGACGCGGCAGCCCTCGGCGCCTTGATGCTCTTCATCGCGATGATCGGCCTGTGGTCGGATCTGCTCGTCGCCATCGTCTGACCGGCAAGGGCGGGAGAAAGGCGGCCGCGTGATGGACAGGCGGGCTGCTCTCGCCGTAAATCGGGCGGAAGAGGATCGCCTGATGAGTCATATCGCCCGGGACGTCGGATTTGTTCACCTGCGGGTCCACTCCGCCTATTCGCTGCTCGAAGGGGCGCTGCCGCTCAAGACGCTGATCAAGCTGGCGGCGGCGGACAAGATGCCGGCGCTGGGCCTGACCGATACCGGCAATCTGTTCGGCGCGCTGGAATTCTCCGAGAAGACGGTGGAGACCGGTATCCAGCCGATCATCGGCTGCCAGGTCGCCATTCAGTTCGATGACGGCTTCGAGCCGTCGCGGCGGCCGGTCTCCGGCCAGAAGACGCTTTCCGATCTTGTCATGATCGCGTCGAACGAGGCCGGCTACTGGAACCTTGTCCGCCTGGTCTCGCGGGCCTTCATGGAGACGGATGCCGGCGACAAGCCGCATATCAAGTTCGCCGATCTCGAGGAATCGCATCAGGGCCTGATCGTCCTCACCGGCGGCGGCGCCGGACCGCTCGACCAGGCGATCCGGGTCGGGCAGGGCGCCTTCGCCGAGCGGCGGCTGGAGCGCATGGCCGGCCTGCTGGGCGACCGGCTCTATGTCGAATTGCAGCGCCACAGGACGATCGAGGAGCAGCGGGCCGAACCGGAGCTGATCGATCTCGCCTATCGCCACGGCCTGCCCTTGGTCGCGACCAACGAGGCGTTCTTCCCGAAGCGCGACGACTACGAGGCGCATGACGCGCTGGTCGCCATTGCCGAGGGTGCGGTGGTGGCCGACGAGAAGCGCCGGCGGCTGACGCCCGAGCACTATTTCAAGTCGCGCGCCGAGATGGTCGAGCTGTTCGCCGACCTGCCGGAGGCGACCGACAATTCGGTCGAGATCGCGCTGCGCTGTTCCTACAGGCCGATGAAGCGCAAGCCGATCCTGCCGCGCTTCGCCGGCGCCGACGCCGAGCCCGAGGCGGCGGAGCTGGCCGAGGTCGCGGCGCTGCGCGATCTCGCCAGAACCGGCCTCGAGAAGCGGCTGGCCTTCCATGGCCTCGCGCCGGGGCTGACCGACAAGGACTATTGGGACCGGCTGGAATTCGAGCTGTCCGTCATCGAGAAGATGAAGTTCCCCGGCTACTTCCTGATCGTCGCCGACTTCATCCAGTGGGCGAAGTCGAAGGATATTCCCGTCGGGCCGGGCCGTGGTTCGGGCGCCGGCTCGCTGGTCGCCTGGTCGCTGACCATCACCGATCTCGATCCGATGCGCTTCGCGCTGCTGTTCGAGCGATTCCTCAATCCCGAGCGCGTGTCGATGCCGGACTTCGACATCGACTTCTGCCAGGACCGGCGCGGCGAGGTCATCGACTACGTCCAGCAGAAATACGGCGCCGCCCAGGTGGCGCAGATCATCACCTTCGGAACGCTGCAGGCGCGCGCCGTGCTGCGCGACGTCGGCCGCGTGCTGCAGATGCCGTACGGCCAGGTCGATCGGCTGTCGAAGATGGTGCCTCAGAACCCGGCCAACCCGGTCTCGCTGGCGCAGGCGCTCATCGACGAGCCGCGCCTGCGCGAGGCGCGCGACGAGGATCCGGCGGTCGCCCAGCTGCTGGGCATGGCGCAGAAGCTCGAGGGCTTGTATCGCCACGCCTCGACCCATGCCGCCGGCATCGTGATCGGCGACCGGCGGCTCGATGCGCTGGTGCCGCTCTATCGCGATCCGCGCTCGACCATGCCGGTCACCCAGTTCAACATGAAGTGGGTCGAGAGCGCCGGCCTGGTCAAGTTTGACTTCCTCGGCCTGAAGACGCTGACGACGCTGTCGACGGCGCTGAAGCTGATCGCCAAGCGCGGCATCGAGGTCGATCTCGCCGCCATCCCGCTCGACGACCGGGCGAGCTACGACATGCTGACGCGGGGCGAGACCGTCGGCGTGTTCCAGCTGGAAAGCCAGGGCATGCGCAAGGCCCTGATGGGCATGCGGCCGGACCGGTTCGAGGACATCATCGCGCTCGTGGCGCTCTATCGTCCGGGCCCGATGGACAACATCCCGACCTACAACGCCCGCAAGCATGGCGAGGAGAAGCCGGACTATTATCATCCGCTGATCGAGGTCGTGCTCAAGGAGACGCACGGCGTCGTCATCTACCAGGAACAGGTGATGCAGATCGCGCAGATCCTGTCCGGCTACTCACTCGGCGAAGCCGACATGCTGCGCCGTGCCATGGGCAAGAAGATCAAGGCCGAGATGGATGCGCAGCGCGACCGCTTCGTGGTCGGCGCCGTCAAGCAGGGGCTGACCAAGGACCACGCCAACACCATCTTCGACATGTTGGCCAAGTTCGCCGACTACGGCTTCAACAAGAGCCACGCGGCGGCCTACGCGCTCGTCGCCTACCAGACCGCCTATCTGAAGGCGAACTACCCGGTCGAGTTCCTCGCCGCGTCGATGACGCTCGACATGGGCAATACCGAGAAGCTGAACGATTTCCGCCGCGAGGCGATGCGTCTCGGTATCACTGTCGAGTTGCCCAGCGTCAACCGCTCCGGTGCGGTGTTCGACGTCGAGGAGGGGCGCATCCTCTATTCGCTGGCGGCGGTCAAGGGCGTCGGCAGCCAGGCGGTCGAGCATCTGGTCGAGAGCCGGGCCGACCGTCGTTTCCGCGATCTCTCCGATTTCGCCGCCCGGATCAATCCGCGCATCCTGAACAAGCGGACGCTGGAAAGCCTGATCTGCGCCGGCGCGCTGGACGGGCTCAATCCGGACCGCGCCAGCGTCATGGCCGGCGTCGAGCGGATCATGGCGATCGGCAACCGGGTGGTCGAGGGCGCCGCCATCGGCCAGGACGAATTGTTCGGCGAGGGCGGGCAGGGCGAGACGCTGACCCTGCCGGCGGTCGATCCGTGGATGCCGTCCGAGCGGCTGCAGCGCGAGCATGCAGTCGTCGGCTTCTATCTGAGCGCCCACCCGCTCGACGAATACGGGCCGATCCTGAAGAACATGCGGGTCCAGACCTGGGCGGAGTTTTCCGAATCCGTCCGTCTCGGCGCCGCCGCCGGTCGTCTGGCCGGCACGGTGACGACGCGGCAGGAACGCCGGACGAAATCCGGCAACAAGATGGGCATCGTCCAGTTCTCCGATCCGACCGGCCAGTTCGAGGCCATCCTGTTCTCCGAGGCGCTCAACGAATATCGCGACCGGCTGGAGCCCGGCCAGTCGGTCATCCTGCAGGTCGGCGCGGAAGACCGGCCCGAAGGCATCAGCATCCGCATCGTCACGGTGAAGCCGCTCGACCAGATCACGACCGGCATCAAGCAGCTGCGCGTGTTCCTGCGCGGCGAGGAGCCGCTGCAGAGCCTCGAACGCCATCTGCCCAAGGGCAGAGGGGACGGCGATGTCAGCCTGGTGCTGATGCTGGACAAGGGCCAGAAGGAGGTCGAGGTGCAGCTGCCGGGCCGCTACCAACTGTCGCCGCAGATCGCCAGCGCGCTCCGCGCCGTCAGCGGCGTCGTGCAGGTGGAGCTGGTGTAGTCATTGCCATGCGGCGATGACACGCTCGCCGTCATCCCGTCCCCCGAGACGGCATCCATCCAGCCGGGTTGGGAAATCTGTCGCCACCCTCCCCATCTTGTGTTGATGCAGTGCGGCGAAACGCTTGCGCTCTGGCCTTTCGCCGCCTATAAGGCGCGCATTCCACACGTGGGGCTCGGGCTCCGGCGGCGATTTGCGAATCGTCCGACGGAACCCACCGGTGTCGCAATCGCGGCTTTCCCCACGGAGGTTAGAACCGGTAAAAGGAGATAGGGCCATGGCTCTCCCGGATTATTCGATGCGTCAGCTGCTCGAGGCAGGCGTTCACTTCGGTCACCAGAAGCATCGCTGGAACCCGAAGATGGCGCCGTACCTGTATGGCGTCCGCAACAACATCCACATCATCGACCTGGCCCAGACCGTGCCGATGCTGCATCGTGCGCTCCAGGCTGTCAGCGACACGGTCGCCGGCGGTGGTCGCGTTCTCTTTGTCGGCACCAAGCGCCAGGCTTCCGAGCCGGTCGCCGCGGCTGCCAAGCGTTGCGCCCAGTACTATGTCAACTCGCGTTGGCTCGGCGGCATGCTGACGAACTGGAAGACGATCTCGCATTCGATCCAGCGCCTGCGTCACCTCGACGAGCTGCTGTCTTCGGACGTGCAGGGCCTGACCAAGAAGGAGCGTCTGACGCTGTCGCGCGAGCGCGACAAGCTCGAGAACGCCCTTGGTGGCATCAAGGACATGGGCGGCATTCCGGACCTCCTGTTCGTCATCGACACGAACAAGGAAGCACTGGCCATTCAGGAAGCCCGTCGCCTGAACATCCCGGTCGCGGCCATCATCGATTCGAACTCGGATCCCGATGGCATCACCTACCCGATCCCCGGCAATGACGACGCCGGCCGCGCGCTGACGCTCTATGGCGACCTGGTCGCCCGCGCTGCCCTCGACGGCATCCTGCGCGCTTCGGGTTCGGCTGGCATCGATCTCGGCGAGCAGGAAGAAGTCTACGAAGAGGCTCTTCCGGTCGAGGAAGTCCCGGCTGAGGAAGCCCCGGCCGCTTCGGTCTGATGTGAACGCGCCGTCGCACGCCAAGCGCGATGGATCGACTGAAACAAACGCAGCCGGGCGCTTTTGCCCGGCTGTTCGTTAGAACAACGTGAAACGAGGCAGACGATGACCATTTCCGCTTCGATGGTGAAGGACCTGCGCGAGAAGACCGGCGCGGGCATGATGGACTGCAAGGCGGCGCTGATCGAGAACGGCGGCGACGTCGAGGCTTCGATCGATTGGCTGCGGACCAAGGGTCTGGCCAAGGCGGCGAAGAAGGCCGGCCGCGTCGCGGCTGAGGGTCTCGTCGGCGTTGCGTCGTCGGGCCTGAAGGCGGTTGTCGTCGAGGTCAATTCCGAGACCGATTTCGTCGCCCGCAACGCCGAGTTCCAGCAGCTGGTACTCAACGTCGCGCAGGCAGCGCTCGACACGGACGGTTCGGTCGGCGCTGTCGCCGCTGCGACCTTCCCCGGCTCCGACAAGAATGTCGAGCAGGCGATCACCACCGCCGTCGCCACGATCGGCGAGCACATGAACCTGCGCCGCTCGGCCGCCGTCACCGTCAATGACGGCGTCGTCGCCAGCTACATCCACTCGGCCGTCGCGCCGGGCATCGGCAAGATCGGCGTTCTCGTCGGCCTCGAGTCGACCGGCGACAAGGACCAGCTCCTCGCGCTCGGCCGCCAGGTCGCGATGCACATCGCCGCCACCAACCCGCTGGCCGTTCGCAGTGAAGAGCTCGACGCCGACGTTGTGGCGCGTGAGCGCTCCGTCTACGCCGAGCAGGCGCGCGAGTCCGGCAAGCCGGAAGCGATCATCGAGAAGATGGTCGAGGGTCGCGTCCGCAAGTTCTATGAGGAAGTCGTGCTTCTCTCGCAGGCCTTCGTGATCAACCCCGACCTGACCGTCGAGAAGGCCCTCAAGGCCGCCGAGGCGGATGTCGGCGCGCCGATCGAGCTGAAGACCTTCGTCTCGTTCCGCCTCGGTGAGGGCGTCGAGAAGGAAGAGTCCGATTTCGCCGCCGAAGTCGCTGCGGCCGCCGGCACGAAATAATCGGGGAACACCAGTTCCTTCGCGAAAAACAATGGGGCGCCGGATGACAATCCGGCGCCCTTCGTGTATCCGGAGGCGCATTTCATAAAGTGAAGAGGAAGCTAGTATGGCGGAATCGGTCCGTTTTCGACGTGTCCTCCTCAAGGTCTCCGGCGAAGCGCTTCTGGGTGATCAGCCTTTCGGCATCGATGAGAAAGTCATCGACCGGATCGCCGGCGAAGTCGGGCAGGCGGTCGAGCTGGGCGTCGAAGTCGGCCTCGTCGTCGGCGGTGGAAATATTTTTCGCGGCATGACCATCGCGAAGGCGGGCGGCAATCGCGTCGCCGGCGATCACATGGGCATGCTGGCGACCGTGATGAACGCCATCGGCATGCACGAGGCGCTCGAGCGTCGCGGCGTCTCCTCGCGCGTGTTCTCGGCGGTGCCGATGCCGACGATCTGCGAGACCTTCAGCCAGCAGCGTGCCGAACGCGCCCTGAAGCGCTCGAAGGTCGTGCTGTTCGCCGGCGGCACCGGCAATCCCTTCTTCACCACGGATTCGGGCGCGGCGCTGCGCGCGGCCGAGATGGGCTGCGAGGCGCTCTTCAAGGGCACCAATGTCGACGGCATCTATTCCGCCGACCCGCGCAAGGACCCGAACGCCGTCCGTTTCGAGCGCATGACGCATGCGGACGTGCTGTCGCGCGGCCTGCAGGTGATGGACACGGCCGCCGTTGCACTCGCTCGTGACAACGGCATTCCGCTTGTCGTATTTTCGATCCAGGAACCCAACGCGTTCGTCGATATCCTGCGCGGCCAGGGCCGTGCGACGGTTGTCGCTGACGATTGATGTTCGCTGCCGCAATGTCGTCGGCGCGCCAATATATGAGGATGCCATGAACTTCGACGATCTCAAGCGCCGCATGGACGGTGCCGTCTCCGTCCTGAGGACCGAGCTTGCCGGGCTTCGCACCGGGCGCGCGTCCTCCAGCATGCTCGACCCGATCGTCGTCAACGCCTATGGCTCGCATATGCCGATCACGCAGCTGGCGACGATCAGCGTTCCCGAGCCGCGCCTGATCATGGTGCAGGTCTGGGACCGCGCCACGGCCGGCGCCGTCGAGAAGGCGATCCGCGAGTCGAGCCTCGGCCTGAATCCGGTCGTCGAGGGCCAGGTGTTCCGCATTCCGATCCCGGAGCTCAACGCCGAGCGCCGCCAGGAATTCGTCAAGGTCGCGCATAAGTATGCCGAAGCCGCCCGCGTCTCGGTCCGCCATGTCCGTCGTGACGGCATTGACGGGCTGAAGAAGAGCGAGAAGGACGGCATGAGCGAGGACGAGAGCCGCAAGCTCTCCGAGAAGGTCCAGAAACTCACCGACGACACCATCGCCGAGATCGACGCGATCCTCGCGGCGAAGGAAGCGGAGATCACGCAGATCTGATCGGGCGGGGATAGCCATGAACTCGAATGCCGACGATTCGGGTGCCGAGCTCCTGGCGAAACCCACAGGCGTCGCCGCGGCGCCCCTGAACGTGCCGCGTCACGTTGCCATCATCATGGATGGCAACGGGCGCTGGGCCCAGGGACGTGGCCTGTCGCGCACCGAGGGACACCGGCGCGGCATGGAGTCCGTCCGCACCGCCGTCGAGACCTCGCGCGAACTCGGCGTCTCCTACCTGACGCTGTTCAGCTTCTCGTCCGAAAACTGGTCGCGGCCGCCGCTCGAGGTGCAGTTCCTGTTCGGCCTGCTCCGCCTGTTCATCCAGCGCGATCTGGCCGAGTTGCACCGGAACGGCGTGCGCGTCACCGTCATTGGCGACCGCGTCAAGCTCGCCGCCGACATCCGCTCGCTGCTCGACCAGGCCGAGGCGCTGACGCGCGACAATACCGGCCTGCGTCTCGTCATCGCCTTCAACTATGGCGCGCGCGACGAGATTGCCCGGGCGACGAGGCGGATCGCCGAGGAAGTCGCGGCCGGGCGCCTGTCGCCGGACGCGATCGACGAGAATACCGTCCAGTCCTATCTCGATACGGCCGGCATGCCCGATCCGGATCTCGTCATCCGCACCAGCGGCGAGATGCGGCTGTCCAATTTCCTGCTTTGGCAGGCGGCCTATGCGGAACTCGTCTTCATCCCCGCCTTCTGGCCTGATTTCGATCGCGCGGCCTATCTGCAGGCGATCGAGGAATATTCGCGTCGCGTGCGGCGCTTTGGCGGAATTGCCGCCCGGAGGAGCGGTTGAAATCCCATCATCCCGCGGGTTCGCCCGCGCAGGGCGGCCAATCGGGGCGGAGCGAACTCCGCCTCAGGCTGCTGTCGGCGGCCGTGCTCATCCCGATAGCCCTGGTCGCGACATGGTGGGGCGGATTGCCCGCCTTCCTTCTCGTCGCGCTCGTCGCCGCGATCGTCTTCTCCGAATGGGCGAATATCGTCGGCCGCTCGCCGCGCCTGCTGCCGTCGACGCCGGATGTGTCGATCGGCACGGCCTTCGTCGCGCTGGCCTCGATCACCGCCGGCATGCAGGGGCTCGGTGTCGGCCTGGCCGTGCTGGTCGCCGGCATGATCGGCGTGGCGCTGTTGTCGCGCTCGGCCTGGCTGGCCGGCGGCGTCGCCTATGCCGGTCTTCTCGGCGTCTCGCTTTCGGCGCTTCGCGCCGATCCGGCCTACGGGCTCGCTTCGGTCACCGTGCTGCTCGTCCTGGTCTGGGCGACGGATAGTTGCGCCTATTTCGCCGGCCGGACCATCGGCGGCGCCAAGCTCTGGCCGCGCGTCTCGCCGAAGAAGACATGGTCCGGTTCAATCGGCGGGCTGGTCGGTGGCGTCACCCTGGCGGCGATCGTCGCCTACGCCTTCGGCATGCGCATCGGGCCGATGCTGATCCTCTGCCTGGCGCTGCTGTCGATTGCTTCGCAGGCGGGCGACCTTTTCGAATCCGCCATCAAGCGTCATTTCGACAGGAAGGATTCGAGCCGGATCATTCCAGGACATGGCGGCATGATGGATCGTGTCGACGGGTTGATCTTCGCGGCCGCCGGCGCTGCGCTGATCGGCTGGCTCCATCTCGGCGAGCATCAGGTCGGGCAGGGGATGCTGTCATGGTGAGGAGCCCCGCCATCACGGCCGGGGGGATTCGCTTTGACAAGCCCTTTCGCACGGTCTCGATCTTCGGCGCCACCGGCTCGATCGGCCGCAGCACCGCCGACGTCATTCTCCAGCATCGCCAGGCCTTCGCCGTTGAAGTCGTCACGGCGCAAAGCCGCGTCGACGGGCTGGCCGAGATGGCGATCCGGCTCGACGCCCGCCTTGCGGTCATCGGCGACGCCAGCCTGTTCGAGGCGCTGCGCACGAGGCTTTCGGGCACCGGGATCGCCGTCGCGGCGGGGCCGGCGGCCATCGTCGAGGCCGCCTCGCGCCCGGTCGATCTCGTCGTCGCGGCGATCGTCGGCGCCGCCGGGCTGGAGCCGACGCTGGCGGCGATCGATGCCGGCGCCGATATCGCGCTCGCCAACAAGGAATGCCTGGTCTGTGCCGGCGCCCTGTTCAATCGGCGCGCCGCCGCGGCCAATGTCCGCATCCTGCCGGTCGATTCCGAGCACAATGCCATCTTCCAGTCGCTGGAAGCGGCCAATGTCGGCGCCGTTGAGCGGATCACGGTCACTGCCTCCGGTGGGCCGTTCCGCACCTTCTCGCTGGACGAGATGCGCCGGGTGACGCCCGCCCAGGCGCTCAAGCACCCGCGATGGTCGATGGGTCCGAAGATCTCGATCGATTCGGCGACGATGATGAACAAGGGCCTCGAGCTGATCGAGGCGCACCATCTGTTCGACATCGGTTCGGATCGGCTGGACGTGCTGGTGCATCCGCAATCCGTGGTGCACGGCTTCGTCACCTATGCCGATGGCTCTACGGTGGCCCAGCTCGGCGCCGCCGACATGCGGATCCCGATCTCGCACTGCCTGAACTGGCCCCACCGTGTCGCGACGGCAACGCCGCGTCTCGATCTGGCCGCGATTGGTACGCTAACCTTCGAAAAGCCGGATTTGGAGCGCTTTCCAGCGCTGTCGCTCGCCCGGGATGCCCTCGTAAGGGGCGACTGGGCCACCAATATACTGAACGCGGCCAACGAGGTCGCCGTCGGGGCGTTTCTCGAAGGCGCGATCGAGTATCTGGAGATCGCGGCGACGGTCGAGAAGGTGCTCGAACGGGCGACGGCCACGGTCGGCGGCACGGAATTCGCGACGGTCGAAACCGTCCTGGCGCTCGACGCCGAAGGCCGGCGGCTCGCCGGCGAGCAGATTGAATTCCGGGGGCGACGCGCCAGCTGATGGCGCCGCGCGCGGAAGCGGAAAGGTATTGAGGAATGGACTTTCTGGCCCCTCTGGGACAATTCGGATCGAGCACGCTCGGCTATCTGATCCCGTTCCTGTTCGTCTTGACGATCGTCGTGTTCTTCCACGAGCTCGGGCACTTCCTGGTCGCCCGCTGGTGCGGCGTGCGCGTCAAGGCGTTCTCGATCGGCTTCGGGCCTGAGCTGATCGGCTTCAACGATCGTCGCGGCACGCGCTGGAAGATCTCCGCCATTCCGCTCGGCGGGTATGTGAAGTTCCTCGGCGACGAGGACGCGGCCAGCACGCCGAGCCGCGACACGATCGCCGGCATGTCGGAGGAGGACCGCAAGGACACCTTCTTCGCCAAGAATGTCTGGCAGCGCGCGGCGATCGTCGCCGCCGGCCCGATCGCCAACTTCATCCTCGCCATCGTCATCTTTGCCGGCATCTTCACCCTCTACGGCCGTGAAGTGACGAGCGCGCGCGTCGACCAGGTCGTCACCGGCGGCGCCGCCGAGACGGCCGGCTTCAAGGTCGGCGACCTCGTCCTCTCGATCGACGGCGCACCGATCGCCTCGTTCAACGACCTGCAGCGGATCGTCAGCGCCAGCGCCGACGAATCGCTGACCATCGTCGTCGAGCGCGACGGCGGCGAGGTCACGCTGCAGGCGACGCCGCAGCGCCGCGAGATCACCGACCGTTTCGGCAATGTCCACAAGATTGGTCAGCTCGGCCTGTCGCGCAGCGCGTCTGCCGCCGACGTCAAGCTGGAGCGTTTCTCGCTGCCGCAGGCGGTCGTGCTCGGCGCGCAGGAGACCTGGTTCATCGTCGACCGCACCTTCGACTATATCGGCGGCATCTTCACCGGCCGCGAGTCGACCGAGGAGCTCGGCGGGCCGATTCGGGTGGCCCAGGTTTCCGGTCAGGTGGCGACGCTCGGCGTGGTTGCGCTCATCAATCTGGCTGCAATCCTGTCGGTCAGCATCGGTCTGCTCAATTTGTTCCCAGTCCCGATGCTCGATGGCGGGCATCTGATGTTCTACCTGTTCGAGATCATCCGCGGGAAGCCGCTCAGCGCGCGCGCTCAGGACATCGGCTTCCGCATCGGCCTGGCCGCCGTGCTGATGCTGATGCTCTTCACAACTTGGAACGATATCATTCACTTGAGTTCCCTTTGACCGAGCGTGGCCGCTCGGCAACGGACCGTTAAATTCCTTCGTGTCACACTAGGGCTCGGCTTGCGAACGGGTTGGGCGCATGCCACAAAGCTGCAGTCGATCAGTCCGGTATACGAATCCCGTCATGGGGTTCGGACTGGAAAGTCAGAATAGAACAGGGCGTTTGAACCCAATGAATTCCTTCAAGACTTTCACGCGGGGAGCCGCACGTGCCGCGGCCATCACTGTGGCCGTCCCGGTGCTTGCCGCGCAAATGTCCGTCATTGGGGCAACGTCCGCCCAAGCTGACGTCGTGCGTAACATCGTCGTGCAGGGTAATACGCGCGTCGATCCCGAGACCGTGCGCAACTATCTGTCGATCGAGCCGGGCCGCAATTTCGGTCCCGCCGAGATCAACGAATCCGTCAAGGCGCTCTACGGCACCGGCCTGTTCTCCGATGTGAAGATCTCGCGTCAGGGCAACTCGCTGATCGTCAGCGTCAAGGAAAACAACGTCGTCGGCACC
This sequence comes from Kaistia granuli DSM 23481, assembly GCF_000380505.1. Lineage (GTDB taxonomy): Bacteria > Pseudomonadota > Alphaproteobacteria > Rhizobiales > Kaistiaceae > Kaistia > Kaistia granuli. Next base: position 191,306 of record NZ_AQYH01000020.1, read on the forward strand.
GTCCGCTTCGAGGGCAACAAGAAGCTCAAGAAGGACATGCTGCAGCCGATCATCGAGACCAAGTCTCGCGGCGTGCTGACCCAGGAGAAGCTGGACGGCGACGTCGAGCGGATCAAGGAAGCCTACCGCCGTAACGGCCGTTCCGAGGCTGGCGTCTCCGTCGTGACGACGCCGCGCGACAATGGCCGCATCGACGTCACCTTCAAGATCGACGAAGGCACGCGTACCGGCATCTCGAGCATCAATTTCGTCGGCAACAAGCACTTCTCGAGCGGCCGTCTTCGCGATGTGATGACGACGAAGCGCACGAACATCACGAGCTGGCTGTCCAAGCGCGACATGTTCGACGAGTCGCGCTTCGAGGCCGACCAGGAACTGATCCGCCGTCTCTACATGCGCAACGGCTTCGCCGATTTCCGCATCGTCTCGGCCGAGGCCAATTTCAACGAGGCGACCAACCGCTATGACCTGGTCGTCACGGTCGACGAGGGTCCGCGCTACCGCTTCGGCACCGTCAACGTCGATTCGTCGATCCCCGAGGTCGATGCCGCCAATCTGCGCGGCCTGGTCCGCACCCGTGAGGGTCGCGTGTTCAACTCGAACCTGATCGAGCGGACGACCGAGGATCTCAGCACGGCCGTGGCGCGCAAGGGCTATTCCTTCGCCCAGGTTCGTCCGCGCGGCGATCGCAACTACGAAAACCGCACGATCGACGTCACCTATCTGATCGACGAAGGCCCGCGCCTCTATGTCGAGCGCATCAACGTCAGCGGCAACACCCGTACGCGTGACTATGTCATCCGTCGCGAGTTCGACCTGTCGGAAGGCGATGCGTTCAACCGCGTGATCGTCGACAAGGCAGAGCGTCGCCTCAAGAATCTCGGCTACTTCAAGACGGTTTCCGTGACCACCCAGCCGGGCAGCGCGCCCGACAAGGTCGTCATCGACGTCCAGGTTGAAGACCAGTCGACCGGTTCGTTCCAGATCGGCGGCGGCTACACGACCGACCAGGGCGGCGGCTTCATCGCCCAGGTGTCGATGACCGAGAAGAACTTCCTCGGCCGCGGCCAGTACCTGAAGATCGCGGTCGGTGGCGGCGTCGACGATCGCACGGCGAACCTCTCGTTCACCGAGCCGTACTTCCTCGGCCGCCGCATGTCGCTCGGCTTCGACGTGTTCTACAACCAGTCGAAGGAAACTGACTTCCGCGCCTACAACATGGACACCTATGGCGGCACCATCCGCCTGGGCCTGCCCATCACGGACGATTTCAACGTCCAGTTCAACTACAAGCTGGTCCAGCGCGACGTGAAGTCGTATGGCAGCCAGTACTCGGCCGACTACACGCCGCCGAATGATATTCTGCAGACCCTCTATCCGCTCGGGACGTGGGTCAACTCGTCGGTCGGTTACCAGCTGACCTATTCGACGATCGACAACATCAACGATCCGCGTGACGGCGTCTTCGTCCGCTTCGCGCAGGACTTTGCCGGTGTCGGTGGCGACGGCCAGTTCGTCCGCAGCTCGATCGATGCGCGCTACTACAAGGAACTGTGGCCTGATTCGAACATCGTCGGCTTCCTGAAGGGCGGTGCTGGCAACATCACCGGCTTCGGCGGCAAGGACGTGTCGGTCCTCGACAACTTCTACCGTGGCGGCGAGACGATCCGCGGCTTCGAATCGCTCGGTTATGGCGGTCGCGTGCAGGGTAACGCCAGCGACTACGCCATCGGCGGCAAGAACTACTGGAACGTCACGGCGGAAGCCCAGTTCCCGCTGCCGCTGTTCCCGGAAGAGTTCGGTCTGCGTGGCGCCGTGTTCGCCGATGCCGGCTCGCTCTGGGGCCATGACGATCTCGCGGGCCTCGATGTCCAGGACAGCTCGACCGTTCGTTCGTCGGTCGGCGCGTCGATCATCTGGAACTCGCCGTTCGGCCTGCTGCGCGCAGACTTCGCCGAAGCCCTGTCCAAGGCGGACTGGGACAAGACGCAGGTCTTCCGCTTCAGCGCTGGCACGCAGTTCTGATAGCCTCTATAGAGAGTTGCAAGGCCGCCGGGTGAGCCGGCGGCCTTTCTATTTGTGGACCCAACGGCATGGCTGATCCCGTCTTCTTCGCGCCGTCAGGGCCGATCACGCTCGACGACATCGTTGCCCTGACCGGGGCACGGATCGCCAACGGCATCGAAGGCTCCCGGATCATCCGCGGCGTGGCGCCGCTGGATCAGGCGCGCGCCTCCGACCTGACCTTCATCGACAATCCGCGCTATCTGCCGCTGCTCGCCGATACCGAGGCGGCCGCCTGCTTCTGTTCGCCGAAGCAGGTCGCCTCCGTCCCGGCTGGCGTCGCAGCGCTGGAGGCGGCCAAGCCCTATGAGGCCTATGTCGCCGTCCAGGTGAAGCTCTATCCGGGCGCGCTGCGGCCGGCTCTCGTCTATGGCGCGGGTATTTCGCCCGGCGCGCATGTGCATGAGACGGCTCGGCTCGAGGCCGGCGTCACCGTCGAGCCCGGCGCTGTCGTCGGCGCCGGTGCCGAAATCGGCAGCGGCACCATCATCGGACCGGGCGCCGTCATTGGCGCCAGCGTCCGGATCGGCCGCGATTGCTCTATTTCTGGTGGAACAACTGTCACCAACGCCTTGATCGGAAACAGGGTTATCCTGCATCCGGGCGTACGGATCGGCCAGGATGGCTTCGGCTATCTGATGAGTGGCAAGGGCCATTCCAAGGTGCCGCAGATCGGCCGCGTCGTCATCCAGGACGATGTCGAGATCGGCGCCAACACGACGGTCGACCGCGGCGCCAATCGCGACACGGTGATCGGCGAGGGCACCAAGATCGATAACCAGGTCCAGGTCGGACACAACGTCGTCATCGGCCGGCATTGCGTCATCGTTTCGATGGTGGCGCTTGCCGGCAGCGTGACGCTGGGCGATTTCGTCGTCCTCGGCGGCCAGGTCGGCGTCAACGGCCATGTGACGATCGGCGCGGGCGCGCAGGTCGCGGCGACGTCGAGCGTCAAGGACGATCTCGCGGCAGGCGGGCGCTATGGCGGCGCGCCGGCGCGAAACATCAAGGAATGGTTCCGCGAGGAGGTGGCTTTGCGCCGCCTCGCCCAGCGCGAGGCCAGGACCGGACACAAGGATACGCAGGGGGATTGAGCCCATGACCGTGACCGACGAAACAAAAGAACTCGGATCGGCCGACATCCAGAAGATTCTGGAATTGCTGCCGCATCGCTATCCGTTCCTGATGGTCGATCGCATCGTCGACATCGACCGCGACGAGAGCGCCAGGGGCATCAAGAACGTCTCCTTCAATGAGCCGCATTTTCAGGGTCATTTCCCTGGGCATCCCGTCATGCCGGGTGTTCTGATCCTCGAGGGCATGGCGCAGACGGCTGGTGCGATCTGCATTCGCAACGCCGGCACGGACGGTCCGCCGCGCGTCGTCTATCTGATGACGATCGACGGGGCGAAGTTCCGCAAGCCGGTCGTTCCCGGCGACGTGCTCGAATATCACGTCCGCAAGACGCGTTCGCGTGGCGTCGTCTGGAAGTTCCAGTGCGAGGGCATCGTCGCGGGGGCCAAGGTCGCAGAGGCTGAGATCAGCGCCATGCTGATCGATCAGTGAACGGAGCTTCATGAGCAACATCCATCCCACAGCCGTCATCGAGGACGGCGCCCGCATCGGCGCCGACGTCCGCGTCGGCGCCTTCTCGCTGATCGGCAGCGACGCGGTTCTCGGCGACGGCGTGGTGGTCCACAACCACGTCTCGATCGCCGGCCGGACCACTGTCGGCGAGGGCACGACGATCCACCCGTTCGCCTCGCTTGGCGGCAACCCGCAATCCGTCCACTACAAGGGCGAGCCGGGACTGGTGACGATCGGCAAGAACTGCGTCATCCGCGAGAATGTCACGATCAGCATCGGCTCGGTCGGCGAACGGCGCGAGACCAAGGTCGGCGATCGCTGCTTCCTGATGACCGGCGTGCACATCGCGCATGATTGCTCGCTCGGCAATGACGTCATCATGGCGAATTGCGCGACGCTGGGCGGCCATGTCGAAATCGGCAACAACGTCTTTCTCGGCGGCCTCTGCGCGCTGCACCAGTTCGTGCGCGTTGGCGACCAGGCGATCATCGGCGGCCTCTGCCCGATCTGGCACGATGTCATTCCGTTCGGCGCCGTCCGCGAGGGCGCGGAAGGTCTCGGCGGTCTCAACATCATCGGCCTGAAGCGTCGTGGCTTCGACCGGCCGCAGATCCAGCGCCTGCGCGCGGCCTATCGCGACCTGTTCTTCGGCCCCGGCCAACTGGCCGAGCGCATCGAGACGGTCGCGGAGCGCTATGCCGACGACGCAAACGTCATGCATGTGGTGGATTTCATCCACCGGCGTGGCAAGCGCCGGTTGACGACGCCGCGCAGCGTGGCGACCGAACATCACGACGCGGACGCGTGAGAGGCCGGCCGTGACGGAAGCGGCCGTCCCATCCCCGAGCGCGCCCGAACAAGGCACGCTCGGCATCATCTGCGGCGGCGGGGCATTTCCTGTCGTCGTCGCCGAGGCGGCGCTCAAGGCGGGCCGCAAGGTGTTCCTGCTGCCGATCCACGGTTTCGCGGAGGCGGCCGCTGTCGAGCACTATCCGCACGAATGGATCCATATTGGATCCTTCGGCAAACTCTCCTCCGTGCTCCGCCGTAATGGCTGCCGCCAGGTCGTCTTCGTCGGCACCGTGCTGCGTCCGAGCATTGCCAAGCTTCGGGTCGACTGGGGCTCGCTGAAGCTGATCCCGCGCGTGCTCGGCATGTTCCGGGGCGGCGACGATCACCTTTTGACGGCCGTCGGGCGGATCTTCGAAGAGCATGGCTTCGAACTGGTCGGCGCACATGAAATCGCACCCGACATCCTGGTGCCAACCGGCGTGCTCGGCGCCCATCGGCCGAGCGCCGAGGATCTCGAGGCGGCGAATTTCGGCCTTGACGTCGTCCGTGCGCTCGGCCAGTTCGACATCGGCCAGGGCGTCGTCGTCGGCGGCCGCCGTGTGCTGGCGGTCGAGGCGGCCGAGGGCACGGATCTGATGCTGGAGCGCTGCCGGGATCTGCGTGCCAATGGCCGCATCAAGCTGCGCCAGAAGGCCGGCATGCTCGTCAAGGCGCCGAAGCCCGGCCAGGACCGCCGGCTCGATCTGCCGTCGATCGGCCCCCGGACGATCGAGCTCGCCGCCGAGGCCGGGCTTGCCGGTGTCGCGGTCGAGGCCGGCGGCGTCATCGCAGCCAATATCGAGGACATCATCCGCATCGCCGACGAGACGGGCCTGTTCATCATCGGACTTGATTCATGACCGTTCCCGCCGCGCGGCCGCTCGACGTTTTCCTCATCGCGGGAGAGGAATCGGGCGACATTCTCGGCGCCGGTCTGATGCGGTCGCTCGACGGCCAGTGGAGTGGCTCGCTGTCGTTCCGGGGCGTTGGCGGCCACCGGATGGTCGGGGAGGGGCTGACCAGCCTCTATCCGATGGATGATCTGACCGCGATGGGCTTCGGCGCCGTGCTCGCCAAGCTGCCGACCTTCGTGAAGCGGATGAAGGAGACGGTCGAGGCGATCGTCGCCAATCCGCCCGACATCCTGGTTCTGGTCGACGCGCAGGACTTCAACCGCCGCGTCGCCGGCCGCGTCCGCAAGCGCCTGCCGCATCTGCCGATCGTGAAATATGTCGCGCCGACGGTCTGGGCCTGGCGGCCGGGCAGGGCGCGGAAGATGTACGGCATCATCGATCATGTGCTGGCGCTGCTGCCCTTCGAGCCCGCCGTCATGCGCAAGCTCGGCGGCCCGGCGACAACCTATGTCGGTCATCCTCTCTTGAGCGAGGTTCCCGATCTGCAGCCGAGCGGCGCCGACCTCGCCGTGCGCAACGGCATGCCGTCGAAGCTGCTGGTGCTGCCCGGCAGCCGCCGCATGGAGCTTCGTCGCCTGTCCGGCCCGTTCGGCGCGGCGCTGGGCCTGCTCAAGGCGCGCGGCATCGATTTCGATCTCGTCCTGCCGACGCTGCCGCGTCTCGAGGAAGCGGTCCGCGAAGCGACGCGCGACTGGCCGGTGCGGCCCGAGATCGTCACGGGCGAGGCGGCGAAGCTGACGGCCTTTCGTCAGGCCCGCGCCGCGCTGGCGGCGTCGGGCACGGTGACGCTCGAACTGGCGCTGGCCGGCGTGCCGCTGGTCGCCGGCTACCGCGTTTCCGACTGGGAGGCGCGGATTGCCAAATATGTCATCGTCGGGCGTTTCGCGACCCTGCCCAACGTCGTGCTCGACGGTCCCTATGTGCCGGAGTTGATCCAGCAGGACTGCACGCCGGAAAAGCTCGCCGACGCACTGGCGCCCCTGATTGCCGACGGCACGGCGCGCCAGGCGCAGCTCGATGGCTTCGCGCGTCTTGACGCGCTGATGAGCACTGGCGGCGTGCCACCCTCCGACCGGGCGGCGGCGACGGTGCTGGCGGTACTGGCGCAGGCTCGGGGCTGAGCCCTCCCGCCCGTCTGTCTCAGCCGAACGTCCGTTGGGCCGAGCGTCATCGAGACGAAGTCGCCAACCCACCCACGCACTGCCGTCGCCCCGGGCTTGACCCGGGATCCATTCAGCCGGGTTGTTCCCGCGTGAAAACGGCTTACTTCGCGGCTGCATGGATCCCCGCCTTCGCGGGGATGACAGGGGAGTGCGGCGTCGCCGAATGCTGCAGCGGGTCAGGCCACAGCAACAAAAAAGGGCGCCAGAGGCGCCCTTTTGCATGTCAGCGGTCGAAGGCTCAGTGGCGCTTCGAGACCGGAACGTAGTCGCGGGCCGGGGCGCCGGTGTACAGCTGGCGCGGGCGGCCGATGCGCTGGCTCGGATCCTCGACCATTTCCTTCCACTGCGCGATCCAGCCGACGGTGCGGGCGAGCGCGAACAGCACGGTGAACATGGTCGTCGGGAAACCGAGCGCCTTCAGCGTGATGCCGGAATAGAAGTCGATGTTCGGGTAGAGCTTCTTCTCGACGAAATACTCGTCATGCAGCGCGATGCGCTCCAGCTCGAGCGCCACTTCAAGGATCGGATCATCGGTGATGCCGAGCTCGCCGAGCACCTCATGGCAGGTCTTCTGCATGATTTTGGCGCGCGGGTCGTAGTTCTTGTAGACGCGGTGGCCAAAGCCCATCAGGCGGAACGGGTCGTTCTTGTCCTTGGCGCGGGCGATGTATTCCGGGATGCGATCGACGGAGCCGATCTCCTGCAGCATGTTGAGCGCCGCTTCGTTGGCGCCGCCATGCGCCGGGCCCCAGAGGCAGGCGATGCCGGCCGCGATGCAGGCGAAGGGATTGGCGCCCGACGAGCCCGCGAGCCGGACCGTCGAGGTCGAGGCGTTCTGCTCGTGGTCGGCGTGCAGGATGAAGATGCGGTCCATCGCGCGGGCGAGGATCGGGTTCACCTTGTACTCTTCCGCCGGCACGGCGAAGCACATGCGCAGGAAGTTCGACGCGTAGTCGAGCGAGTTCAGCGGATAAACGAAGGGCTGGCCGACATGGTATTTGTAGGCCATGGCCGCGATCGTCGGCATCTTGGCAATCAGGCGGAGCGACGCCACCATGCGCTGATGCGGATCGGAGATGTCGGTCGAGTCGTGGTAGAAGGCGGACAGCGCGCCGACCACGCCAACCATGACGGACATCGGATGCGCGTCGCGGCGGAAACCGGTGAAGAAGCGCGACATCTGCTCGTGCACCATCGTGTGGTAGGTCACGCGCTGATCGAAATCGGCCTTCTGGGCGGCGGTCGGAAGCTCGCCGTAGAGCAGGAGATAGCAGGTCTCGAGGAAGTCGCCGTTCTCGGCCAGCTGTTCGATAGGATAGCCGCGATAGAGCAGGACGCCCTTGTCGCCGTCGATGAAGGTGATCTTGCTGTCGCAGGCGCCGGTGGACGTGTAACCGGGGTCATAGGTGAAGCGACCGGTCTTGGCGTAGAGCGAGCCGATGTCGATGACGTCAGGGCCGAGGGTGCCTTCCTTGATGCCGAAGTCCCAGGTCTCGTCACCGATCGTAAGTGTCGCCTTGGTTTCGCTCATGAAACCTACCCCCTTGCAGAATTGTGTGATCGGGCGGTGCTGGCGCGTCGGTCGCCGGAGTGACGAGGGGCGCGCTGCCAGAGAAATTAACGGTCCTCTGGGTATCCGATTTATTGCATCGCGGCAAGCGGCCCGCGACAAGGCTATTATAAGGTCTTGCTATCAATGAAAGTGCCGCGGCGGCAGGCTCGAAAACCGCCGCGGTCCTAGGTTTTAGCGGGCCTGGTCGCCAATCCGGCCGAGGCTTTCGTCGCGGCCGAGCACGATCAGGACGTCGAAAATGCCCGGCGAGGTAGCGCGTCCGGTCAGCGCTGCGCGCAGAGGTTGCGCGATCTTGCCGAGCTTCAAACCGCGGGTTTCGGCGAACGCCTTCACGGCCTCTTCGGTCGATTCGACCGTCCATTCCCCGACGTTCTCGAGCACCGCGTGCACGTCCTTGAGCAGGGCGCGGGCGGCGTCGTCGAGGATCGCCGTCGCCTTGTCGTCGAGCGCGAGTGGGCGCTGCACCATGAGGAAGGCGGCGCCGTCCTTGAGCTCGACCAGCGTCTTGGCGCGGTCCTTCAGGCCGGGCAGCGCGATGCGCAGCTGCTCGGTCTTTTCCGGCGTCAGCTGTGCTGCCATCGCCTCGCCGCCCGGCAGATAGGGCAGCGTGTCGATGAAGGTCTTGAGCAGCGCCGCGTCGTCGATCGCCCGCATGTAGTGGCCGTTCAGATTCTCGAGCTTCGCGAAATCGAAGCGGGAGGCGGAACGGCCGACATCGGTGATGTCGAACCACTCGATCATCTGCTCGAGCGACATGATCTCGTCGTCGCCATGCGCCCAGCCGAGGCGGACGAGATAATTGCGCATCGCCTCGGGCAGGTAGCCCATGGCGCGATAGGCATCGACGCCGAGCGCGCCATGGCGCTTCGACAGCTTGGCGCCGTCCGAGCCGTGGATCAGCGGGATATGCGCCATGACCGGCACTTCCCAGCCCATCGCCTGATAGATGACCATCTGGCGCGCGGCATTGGTCAGGTGATCGTCGCCACGGATGACGTGGGTGACGCCCATGTCGTGATCGTCGACGACGACGGAGAGCATGTAGGTCGGGTTGCCGTCGGAGCGCAGCAGGACGAGATCGTCGAGATCCTTGTTCGGAATGACGACGCGGCCCTGAACCTGGTCCTCGATCGTCGTCTCGCCGTCGAGCGGGGTCTTGATGCGGATGGCGGGCTTGACGCCGGCCGGCGCCTCGGACGGATCGCGGTCGCGCCAGGTGCCGTCATAGCGCGGCGCACGGCCCTCGGCGCGCGCCTTCTCGCGCATCGCGTCGAGCTCGGCCGGTGTGCAGTAGCAGCGATAGGCCTTGCCGGATGCCAGCAGCTCCTCGACGACTTCGCGATGGCGCGGCGCGCGGGCGAACTGGAACACCGTCTCGCCCTCCCAGTCGAGGCCGAGCCACTTCAGCCCGTCGAGGATCGCGTCGATCGCGGCGTCGGTCGAGCGCTCGCGATCGGTGTCCTCGATCCTGAGCAGCATCTTGCCGCCCGTATGCTTCGCATAGAGCCAGTTGAACAGGGCAGTGCGCCCGCCGCCGATATGGAGGAAGCCGGTGGGAGAGGGGGCGAAGCGGGTGACAACTGGTTTGGACATGAGGGGTTCCAGACGTGCGGGAAGCCGCAAGGGGCATGGATTCTCGCCACTCGGCGAACTGCGGTGGGTCATGTAGCATGGCGGAGCGCTCGGGCGAAAGGCGGGGGCCATGGCCGAAAGCGATCCACACGAAATTGAGGGCGCCAGCGACCCGCCGGCGCCGGTCCGCACGCGCCGCCGGCTTCAATTCCCCGCGCCGCCGTCCTGGGCAAGGGCCGGCTTCGGGCTCGACCATCTCCGCCTCGGCGCCGGCGCCTGGCTCGAGCGCGAGATCGAAGCCGGGCGCGGATTTCTCTGGCTTCCCGTCGCCTTTGGCGTCGGCTCGCTGCTCTATTTCGCGCTGCCGTCCGAGCCCTCGATAATGGCGCTGGCGGCGCTGGCGCTCGGGCTCTGGTGGCTGGCCTGGGCGCGGCGCCATCGAACCCTCTCCGTCCGTCTCGTCATCCTTCTCGCCATGGCGGCGACAGGGGCGGTGGCGATCAAGCTGCGGACCGACACGCTCGCTACCATCGGCCTCGAACGGCAGGTGACGGGCACGCTGACCGGCTGGGTCGAGGAGCGCAAGGCGCGGCGCGGCGGCTATCGGCTCACCATCCGTGTCGCGACCCTCGACGCCAGGCGGCTCACGGCGATCCCGCAGCGCGTCACCGTGACGGTGCGCGGCAGGGACGTTCCCAAGGTAGGCGACGGCGTCCAGGTCCTGGCGCGGCTTCGCCCGGCCTCGGGGCCGGTGCTGCCGGGCGGCTACGACTTCGCCCGCGACGCCTATTATCGCGGCGTCGGCGCCACCGGCTTCGCCTATGGCGCGGCGAAGCCGGCGGAGCTCGGGCCGCCGCCGCTCACCATCCGCCTGCGCCAGCCGATCGAGGCGATCCGCGAGGCGATCCGCGCCCGCATCGTCGCCTCGCTCTCCGGCGAGAGCCGCTACATCGCCTCGGCCCTGATCATCGGCGATGCCGGTGGCCTGTCGGAGCAGACCGAAGACGAGATGCGCCTTTCGGGCCTCGCCCATGTTCTGTCCGTCTCCGGCCTGCACATGGCGCTCGTCTCCGGCGTCATCTTCTGGGGCGTGCGGGCCGGACTGGCGCTGGTGCCGTCGCTGGCGCTGCGCCGGCCGATCCGCAAATGGGCCGCCGTCGCGGCGCTGCTTCTCAGCGGCTTCTATCTGCTGATCTCCGGCCTCGACGTCGCGGCGCAGCGCTCCTTCGTCATGACGTCGATCGCCTTCCTCGCCATCCTGGCTGACCGGCGGGCGATCTCGATGCGCAATGTCGCGCTCGCTGGTCTGGTCGTGCTGGTGGTGACTCCGGAAAGCATCCTGTCGGCCAGCTTCCAGATGTCGTTCGCCGCGACCGTGGCGCTGGTCGCCGGTTTCGAGATCCTGGCCGATCGCCGACGCCTGGCGTCGACCAACGGACCGTTGCCGCGCGGGCGGGGCGCGGTCGCCTCGCGGCGGCTGCTGCTGTTCGGCGGCGGCATGGTCGTCACCTCGCTGCTTGGCGGGATCGGGACGACGCCGTTCGCGCTCTACCACTTCCAGCGGATGGCGCCGCTGTCGATCCTCGCCAATGTCGCGGCGATGCCACTGACCGACTTCCTGATCATGCCCTTTGCGCTGCTCTCGGTGCTGGCGATGCCGTTCGGCCTGGAGGCGCTGCCGCTCGCCGTTGTGCATTGGGGCATCGACGTCATGCTCGTCATCGCCGCCACGGTCAGCCGGTGGTCCGGCCAATCGGGCGGCATGGCGATGCCGGGCGCCGGCGCGCTCCTCGTCTTCGTCGCCGGCTTCGTCTGGCTGGCGCTCTGGCGCGAACGCTGGCGGCTGCTCGGCCTCATGCCCATGGCGCTCGGCGTCGCGCTGGCGCTTTTCCCGGCGCGGCCCGGCCTGCTGGTCAGCGCCGACGGCCGCCAGCTCGCTTTGCGCGGCGAGGACGGCCGCTATGTCATGCTCGCCCGCAAGCCGGATCGCTTCGTCACCGACATCTGGCTGCGCTCGGACGGCGATCCGCGCGACCGCGCCGCCGGCGGCGTCGTCCAGGCCGGTGGCTGTGACGCCGCCGGCTGCGTCGGCCGCCTGCCCGGCGGCGCGCTGGTGGCGCTGGCGTTCGACCGCGCCGCCTTCGAGGAGGATTGCCGGCGCGCGGCGCTGGTGGTGACGCCGCTGGTCGCGCCCGCCGGCTGCGGCGTGCACACGACGGTCATCGACCGGCGCGCCCTGGAACGTTCGGGCTCGATCGCCCTGGTGTCGCGCCCACGGGAACCGGCCGATCCGGCGCTCATCTCATCCGGGACGGGTCAAGAACCATCCGGGATCAGCCCGTCAGGAAGCGGCGAGGATCCGGATGGCATGGAAGCCGAAACCGGAACCGGGGCGGGGACGGGGAATACGCTGCTGTTCAACGCCCCCCCTGGGGAAGCGGGCAGGGAGGGGCAAGCCGACGGCATGGCGGGGCTCGACGCGCCCGAGGCCGGGGAGCGCAATTCCGACGAGGGAGCGGCCCGAGAGGCGGCGCTCGAACCCGACCAGCCTATCGCAGCTCCGAGTGAGCCGGATGGACCGGCCTCGGCGCCCTTCGACACCGCTTTCGCGCCACTCGACGCCGCGTCCGCCGAGCCGGAGGCCGGCCTGCCGGCGCGCTATGCCGAAATCGAACGCGATGATGCCGACGAGGACGTGATTCCGGTCGCCGAGCCGGCCGGGCCGCCCCCGGCCGACGAGGCACGGCGCCGGCTCGAGGTGCGCTTCGAGGTAACGACGGCCTATGCGCCGCTGCGCCGGCCGTGGATGCCGCGCTACGAACCCGTCCCCGACGGTCAGTAGGTGCGCAGAAGCCCGACCAGCTTGCCCTGGATCCGGACGCGGTCCGGCCCGAAGATGCGCGTCTCATAGGCGGGATTGGCGGCTTCGAGCGCGATCGACGCGCCCTTGCGGCGCAGCCGCTTCAGCGTCGCCTCTTCCTCGTCGACCAGCGCGACGACGATATCGCCGGAGTCGGCATTGTCGCTCTTGCGGATCAGCACGGTGTCGCCGTCGAGGATACCGGCCTCGATCATCGAATCGCCGCGCACTTCGAGCGCGAAATGCTCGCCCGCGCGCAGCATTTCCGGCGGCACGGCGATGGTATGGCTCTGGGTCTGGATGGCCGAGATCGGCACGCCGGCGGCGATCCGCCCCATGACCGGAATAACGATGGAGGCGGCGAGATCCGGCATCTCCTCGGCAGGGCGGACCTTGCCGAGGCTGCCCTCGATCACGCTCGGCGAGAAGGCCTGCTTCTTCGGCCGCGCCAGGGTCGGCGTCATCGTCTCGGGCAGGCGGACGACTTCAAGGGCGCGCGCCCGGTTGGGCAGACGGCGAATGAACCCGCGCTCTTCCAGCGCCTTGATCAGGCGGTGGATGCCCGACTTGGAGCGCAGGTCGAGCGCATCCTTCATTTCATCGAACGAGGGAGGAACGCCTGCTTCCTTCAGCCGCTCGTGGATGAACATGAGGAGTTCATACTGCTTCCGAGTGAGCATGGTGATCTCGCGCTGCGGGCATTGCCAAAGGGGGACGACAGAATCGTCAAGGTACAAAACGCGAACAGATTAGCTGTTCCCCATGCGTTCCGCAAGTTGGGCCGGAATTCTCTCGCGGCGACCGGGTTTGGCAGGCGTCGACCTACGGATTGTTGATGCTGGCGACGAAGTTCTGCAGCGCGTGTTCGGGAGCGTGCCAGGAGACATTGCCGTCGGGGTTGAATTCCGGCGGCACTTTCCAGCCCGGATCGATCCCGGTCATGTCCGGCAACTGATGCGCGATTCCCTTGTGGCAGTCGATGCAGGTGCGCTCGCCGCTGACCAGAAAGCGGCTGTGGATGTCGGCGGCGCGGCGCGTCTGCTTGGTGAAGTCCATCGCGACGGAGGAGTGGCAGTTGCGGCATTCGAGGGAGTCATTGGCCTTCAGCCGCGCCCATTCGTGCTTGGCGAGCTCGAGCCGGTGCTCGAGGAACTTCTGCCGGGTCGAGATGGTGCCGAAGAGCTTACCCCAGACCTCCTTCGAAGCCTGCATCTTGCGGGCGATCTTGTGGGTCCAGTTATGCGGCACATGGCAATCCGGGCAGCTGGCGCGCACGCCGGAACGATTGGAGAAATGGATGGTCTGGGTCAGCTCCTGATAGACGTTGTCGCGCATCTCGTGGCAGGAGACGCAGAACTTCTCGGTGTTGGTGACTTCCAGCGCCGTGTTGAAGCCGCCCCAGAAGATGACGCCGCAGATGAAGCCGCCGAGCGTCAGGAAGCCGAGGCTGAGAAAGGCGCTCGGCCGGCTGATGACCCGCCAGAACCAGACCACGAGGGCCCACAGGCGGCGGAAGAGAGCCCTCATGATCGTGCCCCGTTACGGCTTCGGTCCGATGTCGTTGGCGTCCTGGAACAGGTTCTTCACCAGGGGCCGGGCGTCGGTCTGCTGGACATGACAGGCGGTGCAGAAGTAGCGCCGCGGCGTCACGTCGGAGAGCACCTGGCCGTCGCGATCCTGGAAATGGGTGATGCTGATCATCGGCGCGCCCGAGCCTTCGGTGAATTCGCGCTTGTGACAGTCGAGGCAGCGATTGGTGTTGACGGTCAATTGATAGCCGTCGATGGCGTGCGGGATGATCGGCGGCTGTTCGGGATAGTTGCGCATGCGGCGGACGTCGTCGACGACCGGCCGGGCCAGCGCCGGGACGGGCACCTCGCTCATCGGCGCCGCCTCGCCGGTGACGCGCGGCACGATCTGGATCGGCGACGCGTCCTGCGAAAGAGCCCCGCAGGCGAAGACGATCAGGCCCGCCAGCGCGGCGCCCAGAGCCGTGCCCCGGTCTGTCAGGCCGAGACGGAGACGATCTTGACCGCGCATTTCTTGAAATCCGTCTGCTTGGAGATGGGATCCGTCGCGTCGAGAGTGGCCTTGTTGATGAGCTGGCTGGCGTCGAACCAGGGCACGAAGACGACGCCGGGCGGCATGCGGTTGCGGCCGCGCGTCTCGACCCGGGTGCGGATTTCGCCGCGCCGCGAGATCACGCGGATCTCGGCGCCCTGGTTGAGGCCGCGCTTGCGGGCGTCCTCGGGGTTCATGAAGCAGCGCGCGCCCGGAAACGCCTTGTAGAGCTCGGGCACCCGCATGGTCATCGAGCCGGAATGCCAGTGTTCGAGCACGCGGCCGGTGACCAGCCAGACGTCGAACTCGGCGTCGGGCGATTCCGCCGGCGGCTCGTAGGGAACGGCGAGGATCCGCGCCTTCCCGTCCTTGTTGCCGTAGAATTCGACGCCCTTGCCGGGCTTCACATAGGGGTCGAGCCCCTCGCGGTAGCGCCAGAGCGTCTCCTTGCCGTCGACGACCGGCCAGCGCAGGCCGCGCACCTCGTGATAGAGGTCGTAGGGGCCGAGATCGTGGCCGTGGCCGCGGCCGAAGCTGGCATATTCCTCAAACAGGCCCTTGTGGACGTAGAAGCCGAAATCGACGGATTCGGCGTTGTCATAGGCCGGGTTGATCTCGCTCAGCGGGAAGCGGTCGACATGGCCGTTCTTGTAGAGGACGTCGAAAAGCGTCAGCCCGCGATAGTTCGGGTTGGCGTCGAGGATCTCGGTCGGCCAGACCTCGTCGGTGGTGAAGCGTTTCGAGAATTCCATCAGCTGCCAGAGGTCGGAGCGGGCCTCGCCCGGCGCCTTGACCAGCTGGTGCCAGACATGGGTGCGCCGCTCGGCATTGCCGTAGGCGCCTTCCTTCTCGACCCACATGGCGGCCGGCAGGATCAGGTCGGCGGCGAGCGCTGTCACCGTCGGATAGGCGTCCGAGACGACGATGAAATTCTCCGGGTTGCGATAGCCGGGATAGGTCTCGTTCGCGCTGTTGGGCGCCGCCTGCAGGTTGTTGTTGACCTGGATCCAGTAGAAATTGAGCTTGCCGTCCTTGAGCATGCGGTCCTGCTCGACGGCGTGGTAGCCGGGCTTTTCGGGGATGATGCCGGCGGGCACACGCCAGATCTCCTCGGCATGCTTGCGGTGCTCGGGATTGACCACCGTCATGTCGGCCGGCAGGCGATGGGCAAAGGTGCCGACCTCGCGCGCCGTGCCGCAGGCCGACGGCTGGCCGGTCAGCGAGAACGGGCTGTTGCCGGGCTCCGAGATCTTGCCGGTCAAAAGATGCAGGTTGTAGACGAGCTGGTTGGCCCAGACGCCGCGCACATGCTGGTTGAAGCCCATGGTCCAGAGCGAGACGACCTTGCGCTGGGGATCGGCGTAGAGCTCCGCCAGCTGTTCCAGGAACCCCGGCTCGACCCCGGTCAGTTCCGAGACCTTGTCGAGCGTGTAGTCCCTAACGAAGGCAGCATAGGCCTCGAAGTCGATCGGCGTCGTCGCGGCCGGGTCCTCGGCCTTGCGGGTCGCCACCTCGCGCGGGTCGTCGGGCCGGAGCCCGTAGCCGATATCCGTCGCGCCGAGCTGGAAGGTGGTGTGCTTGTCGACGAAGTCCTTGTTCACCCGGCCGGTGGTGATGATGTGGTTGGCGATGTAGTTCATGATCGCCAGATCGGTGCCGGGCTTGAAGACGATCGGGATGTCGGCGAGGTCGGCGCTGCGATTGGTGAAGGTCGACAGCACCGCCACCTTGACGTGCGGATGGCCGAGCCGGCGGTCGGCGACCCGCGTCCACAGGATCGGGTGCATCTCGGCCATGTTCGAGCCCCAGAGCACGAAGGCGTCGGTGGCCTCGAAATCGTCGTAGCAGCCCATCGGCTCGTCCATGCCGAAGGTGCGCATGAAGGCATAGGCGGCCGACGCCATGCAGTGGCGGGCATTGGGATCGAGATTGTTGGAGCGGAAGCCGGCCCGCATCAGCTTGGTGGCGGCATAGCCCTCGAAGATGGTCCACTGGCCGGAGCCGAACATGCCGAGCGCGGTCGGGCCCTTGTCCTTGAGCACGCGCTTCGCCTGCGCCGCCATGGTGTCGAGGGCCTCGTCCCAGGAGACGGGCGTGAATTCGCCGTCCTTGGCGTAGACGCCGTCCTTCTTGCGCAGCAGCGGCTGCGTCAGCCGGTCGGCGCCATACATGATCTTCGACAGGAAGTAGCCCTTGACGCAGTTCAGGCCGCGATTGACGTCGGCCTTCATGTCGCCGTGCGTCGCCACCACCTTGCCGCTCTTGACGCCGACCATGACGCCGCAGCCGGTGCCGCAGAAGCGGCAGGGCGCCTTCGACCAGGTGATCTGCAGCGCCTCGACCCCGCCGGAGACCGGCTGCGCCGAGGCGGGCGGGGCGATGTTGGCGACGAGCGCCGCGACGCCGGCCGCCTGCGCCTTCAGGATCTCGCGACGGGAAAGCGTCATGGGTCAGCTCCGTGGTCGTCGAGGGGTTCGATCTGCTCGAAAACGAGATTGGCCGAGAACACGTCGTCCATCAGCGCGATGGTCGTCAGCCGGCCGCCGATCTCGCCTGTGCTGTCGGCTTCCATGACGATGACGATCTTCGAACCCTCGATGCCGTGCACCTCGGTCTGCGGAAGCGCGGCGAGGCGGCGCGCCACCTCTGCCGCCTTTTCGGGGCGGACGGTCACGACGGCGCTGGAAATATGGAAGAATCGCTCCGCCGGTCGCCGCGCCTTGTCGGCCTCGGAAAGCACGTTGCCGGTCAAGAAGGCGCGTCGGTCGATGTCGTGATCGCGGGTGCGCATTGCCGGGCCCTCAAGGCGGGGCGCCGGGTGGTCCGAAGACCAATTGCGACATCCAGATCAGAAATCCGTAGCCGCCGACGACGCCCACGGCGATGACCGGCCAGATCACGACGGCCAGGATCAGAAAGGCGATGATTTCGTCCCGTTTCGTGCGCGCACTGACGGGGCGACGAGCCTCCACATCCGACATCAGACGGCTCCGTATTGGCTGGGCGATGGGCCCGGCCGGAAGTCTTGTCTGTATCCGTTCCAAAGACCGTAGCTGGACGCTGCGTCAGCGTCCAGTCGGAACCGCTGGTTCGGACGGGAAGGGACGATGGGCGCTGGTGCTGGATGGAAGGCAGCGGGAAGGAGGCGGTGTTCCCACGCAGGGGTGGGCGACGGATGGGCCTCGCGGAGGAGCGGACGGCGCTGGGTGCACCGTCCGGATTGCGTTTAGCCGAAGACGGTACCGACCAGGCCCTGGACGCGTCCGAAGGCGGCCTTGGCGCCAGCGATCATCCGGGCTTCCTCGGCCTCGTCGAGATCGAGCGCGTCGAGCGCTTCGGTGAAGGTCTTCCAATGCAGGCCGCGGCCTTCCGGCGCGCCGGCGAGGTGGCGGGCGCCGAATTCTTCCGACAGGCCGATCTTCGTCGCCGCCTTGATCAGGAAGGCGGCCCCGAGATTGGAACCCTCGGCGACATAGAGCCAGCCGAGCGCCGTCGGAATATCGGCGGTCTCGCCGAAGGCCGGTGCCTCGGTGCGCTCGGGCGCCACGATGCCGAGATCGGCGAAATCCCGCTCGATGTCGCCAAATCGGCGGCGGCCGGCGAGATCCGGCAGCAGGGCGTCGAGCGCCGGATTGGCGTAGAGCGCCTCGATGTCGCGATGGAAGCCGTGCTGGACGGCGAGGAACAGCGCGTAGCGTTCCTGGCTCTCGAACGGCCTGCCGGCCATGATCGACCCGTCGAGCCGCTCATGCGTCTCGCGTGTCTCGGCCTTCAGGGTCTTGGCGCGACTCGCGACGGGCGGGGGGACCAGATCGATGGTGCCGGACATGGCCTTGTGTCTCTCGCATAAAGTTGACTTCGTCGCCTTGGTATAGGGCTTGATCGTCCAGTCAAGGGTGTTCGCACGACGATGGCGCGAAAGCCGGGACGACCGGCGCACGACTTTCGGCACGCTTGGCCGGTGCCTCGCCTCAAGTATCCGATTGTGGCTGATCCGTGTCTAAAATTTATTTTTTCTTTGTGATCGTATATCTTCCCTCATGCGACAGTCCATATTCCATCTTAAATTAACTTGATCTGGTATATATTAGGGGTATCGCAAGGCATAATCGCAAGTAGTTTGGATTATATTGGCAAATATTCGGCACTGATTTCAGTGATTTGACACGGTAGGACTGCATCCCTATGGTTTGATTGCTGAAATCATGTGAGGTTAGACCTAATGATGTTGAAATCCGGTGGCATGGCCGCCGCGATCGCTGTTGCCCTTTTGTCGGCGACGAGCCTTCCCGCGCTTGCCCAGGAAGCTGATTCCGCCTGCGGTACCGACCGCACCATCGATATCGCCGAGATGACCTGGCCATCCGCGGCCGCCTTGGCCCATATCCACGCCATCATTCTGGAGAAGGGTTTCGGCTGCAATGTCGAGATCGTCACCGGCGACACCGTTCCGACATCGTCCTCGATGTTGACGCGCGGCAGCCCGGCGGTCGCGCCCGAACTCTGGACCAGCACGATCCAGGAGCCCTGGGCCAAGGGCAAGGCCGACGGCAAGGTCGTCGAACTGGCTGACGCCATCACCGACGGCACGGTCGAGGGATGGTTCATCCCGCGCTACGTCCAGACGGCGCATCCCGACATCAAGAGCGTCCAGGATGTCATCGCCCGTCCGGAGCTGTTTAAGGATCCCGAGGACTCCAGCAAGGGACGGCTCTACTCCTGTCCGCCCGGCTGGGCCTGCGAGATTTCCACCGGCGCATTGTTCGAGGCGCTCGGCATGAAGGACAAGGGCTGGAACCTGTTCTCGCCCGGCTCCGGCGGCGCGCTCGACGCCTCGATCGCCCGTGCCTTCACCCGCGAAGAGCCCATCCTGTTCTACTATTGGGGTCCGACGGCCGTGCTCGGCAAGTATGACGCCGTGCAGCTCGATCTGGGCCCGACCAAGCCCGAAGTCTACGAGTGCAACACCAACCGCGACTGTGACGACAAGCCCGGCGTGACGGCCTATCCGTCGTCGCCCGCCGTCGTTGGCACTGCGAGCTGGATCAAGACTGACGCGCCCAACGTCGCCGGCTATCTCGCCAAGGTCGGCCTGACCAATGCCGAAATCAGCGAGATCCTCGTCTATGGCGACGAGAACAAGGCCGACGCGGCCGCGACCGCGGCGAACTTCCTGAAGACCAAGGAAGACCGCTGGACCAGCTGGGTTCCGGCCGAGGTGGCCGCCAAGGTCAAGGCCAGCCTCAACTGACATAGCTTTTCAGGCGATCGGACGGCCGGGCGAACCCCGGCCGTTTCCGTTTGGCCGTCCCGATGCCGGACCTTTGGCCGGGCAGGGCGGACGCGCGCCTGGATCTTGCGCAAACCCCGCCCGCGCGGGCTCACGAAAGAGATGAACTTGTTCCCCCAACTGATTGATACGCGGCCCTGGCGTCGCGCGGTCGATGATGGCCTGAACTGGGTCGTCCGCCATTGGGGCGGCACCTTCGAGGCCGCCGCCTATCCGCTCCTGGTGCTCCTGAAGGCGATCGAGGATCTGCTGATCGCGACGCCCTGGTGGATGATCATAGCGCTCCTGACCGGCATCGCCTGGCTCGCCACGCGCCGCTGGCAGTTGCCGGCCATCGTGCTGGGCTCGCTGCTCTTCCTCGGCGTCATGGACCTCTGGAAAGACGCGATGACCACGATGGCGCTGATGATCGCCGCGACCCTCACGGCGATTTTCATCTCCATCCCGGTCGGCGTCTGGATGTCGCGCTCGTTCCGGCTGCGCCAGTGCGTCACGCCGATCCTCGATTTGATGCAGACGCTGCCGAGCTTCGTTTATCTGATCCCGACCGTGATGATCTTCGGGCCCGGCAAGATCCCGGCGCTGATCGCGACGATCGTCTATGCGGCGCCGCCGCTGGTGCGGTTGACCGATCTCGGCCTGCGCTCGGTCGATCCCTCGGTGATGGAGGCGAGCCGCGCCTTCGGCACCAATCCGCGCCAGCGTCTGTTTGGCGTGCAGATCCCGCTGGCGTTGCCGACCATTCTCGCCGGCGTCAACCAGACGACGATGATGGCGCTCTCGATGGTGGTGATCGCCTCGATGATCGGCGCCGGCGGTCTCGGCTACCAGGTGCTGCAGGGCATCGGTCGTCTCGAAGTCAGCCGCGGGCTGTTCGCAGGCCTCGGCATCGTCGCGCTGGCGATTGTCTTCGATCGCATCACCCAGGCGTTCGGCAGGCAGCTGCAGGCCCGCATCGGCATGCAGGAGGTACGCTAAATGTCCGATATCCATGGAAAGACGGATCTCGCCATCGCCATGCGCGGCGTCACCAAGATCTTCGGCCCGGATCCGGAAGCGGCGCTGGCTCTGCTGCGGGCCGGCAAGTCGAAGGCCGAGGTGCAGGCCGAGACCAACCACGTCGTCGGCCTCGACAATGTCTCGCTCGACATCGCGGCCGGGCAGATCTTCGTCGTGATGGGGCTGTCCGGCTCCGGCAAGTCGACGCTGATCCGCCACGTCAACCGACTGATCGAGCCGACGGCGGGCGAGATTCTCGTCCACGGCACCGACGTGCTGAAGATGAGCCTCAACGAACTGCGTACGTATCGCCGCACCAAGGTGGCGATGGTGTTCCAGAAGTTCGGCCTGTTGCCGCACCGTTCCGTCATCGACAACGTCGCCTACGGCCTGGAAGTCCGGGGCGTCGGCCGCAAGGAGCGGCTGGAGACGGCCGCCAAATGGATCGAGACGGTCGGTCTCGCCGGCTACGAGCATTCGCGCACCCGCCAGCTTTCGGGCGGCCAGCAGCAGCGCGTCGGCCTGGCGCGGGCGCTCGCGATGGATGCCGACATCATCCTGATGGATGAGGCGTTCTCGGCACTCGATCCGCTGATCCGCGCCGGCATGCAGGACGAGCTGATCACGCTGCAGAAATCGCTCAACAAGACGATCCTGTTCATCACGCATGATTTCGACGAGGCGCTGAAGATCGGCGATCGCATTGCCGTGCTGAAGGACGGCGCCTTGCAGCAGGAGGGCAAGCCCGAGGACATCGTGCTGCGTCCCGCCAACGAGCATATCGAGGAGTTCGTGCGCCAGGTGAACAAGGCGCGCGCCATCCATGTCCGCTCGATCATGGAGCGCGGCGCGACCGAGCCGTGCGAGCAGTCGGTGTCGATGGATGCGCGTTGCGAGGACGTGCTGCCGCTATTCGCAGAACATCAATGGGTCGGCGTCGTCGACGCCGACGGCAAGCAGATCGGCCGCGTCACCGCCAAGCAGGTGATCAAGGCGCTGGCCCGCCATACGCCTGGCGTCGGGTGAGGGGGACAGGCATCGGAAACGAGGGGGAAGGGGCGCCAAGCCGCTTCTCCCCTTGTCGCCGACACGAAAGACGAGGCCGGCGCCGTTGCGAGGCGGGCTGCGCCGGACCTCCGCAACGGGGACGGCATCCGGTCAAGGCATGCCGTATCGAACCGTCGCGCCGTTAGAAATCAATACGTCCAAGAGGTGAGGCTCTTGCGCCTTCCGTAGAGGTAGGTCATTCATATTGAATGATTGTAAACTCGATTTTTACAACCAATGATTATGATGTCTCCGATGGCCGCATCGATACGCGCTATGTTTTCAGGAGCAAAAATCTGAACCAGGCCGAGGCCTCGATCGGCAACTGGATCATCTACTACAGGCCTGACAGGGCGGCCCGCTCGGCTCTCCCACCCGGCTATTTTGCCATGGCACGGGTTGAGTGCATCGACCCGGAGCCGTTGCGGCCAGGCTATCTTCTCGCGCGGATCGCGGACTATCGCGATTTCGATCGGACGGTGGCTTTCAACGAGGGTGGGCACTACTACGAGGTTGCGCTCCGCAAGGCGGACGGTTCGAAGAACAGCGGGGCGTTAGGCCAGGGTGTTCGCAATCTGCCCAGACCCGAGTTCGAACGGATCGTCGAAGCCGGATTGGCGGCTGCCTCTGCCGATGCGCCGTTGCTCCGCCCCGAGCCAGACCGAACCATCTTCCCGAACCTAAGGCTTTTGCACGCCGCTGAAGACGCGGCAGTCTTCGTGCATGATGGGTCGTTGGTGCCCGCGCGGCGGGTCGAGACGAGGCTGGTTTCTCGCCCGATGCGCGACCCGGCATTTCCCGCAGCCGTGATGGCGCTCTACGACAACCGGTGCGCGATGACCGGGAGCCGGGTGATGGATTGTCATGGACGATGGGAAGCTGAAGCTGCCCATATCTGGCCCGTGGCCCAAGGAGGGCCAGATAGCGTTCGCAACGGCATCGCGCTTTCGCGCTCCGTGCATTGGATGTTCGACGCGGGGCTGTTTTCCATTGCCGATGACTACACGATCCTGGTCGCAAGCCGGCTTAAGCCCGACCAAATGCAAGGCTGGCCGCCTCTGAACAGAAAGCTAGCCGTTCCCGCACGTCCCGAGTTGCGACCGCATCCGAGCTATCTGCGGTTTCATCGCGAGAACGTCTTTGAGGGCTGAACGCGCTCCATAAGCGTGGGAAAGAATTACCCATTCGCCATGGGGGAGAAGGGGCGCGGGGTGGGCGGCGCCCCTTCTCCCTCCGGGCGCCTCAGGCCTTCTGGGCCCGCGCGCCGAACGACCAGAGCACGCCGAACGGATCGCGCAGCTGGCCGTAGCGATCGCCCCAGAACTGAAGGTCGAGCGGCATGACGACTTCCATGCCGGCCTCGACGGCGCGGTTCCACCAGCCGTCTATATCGTCGGCAAGCTGCAGGTGCAGCGTGTAGCCCTGCGGCGTCTCGAGCGGATGGCCGTATTCCTCGTAGGGGTCGGCCAGCATGATCGAGCCACCATTGATGTAGAGGTGGATGTGCATGGTCCGCCCCTTCTCGTCGACGGGAACCCGCATCACTTCCTCGGCCGCCAGCGCGCGCTGGTAGAATTCCGACGCCTTCACGGCGCCGCCGACGCTGAGATAGGGCGCAACGCCGCTCAGAACCTTCGGCATGGTGGCGAAGGTGCTGGCCTCGTCGGTCTTGGTATCCATCGTTCGTTCTCCTCTCGCTGCCACAGGGCAATCGGCAGCCGTCAGGCCGCCGTCATGAGCACGACGAGCGGGGAGGGCCGGTTTCGACAGGGCGACCGGATTTTTTCGGCGTCGGCGGGGACCGCCGGCGCGCCGGGCCCGTTTTCCGCTTCAGGCTCGGACCCTCAACGGATGGTGTAGCCGCCGTCGACGAGCAGATTGGCGCCGTTGACCATCGCGGCGCCGTCGCTGGCGAGATAGAGCGCGGCAAGCGCGATCTCCTCGGGCTGGGCGAAGCGGCGGGTCGGGATGTCGGCGCGGGCGCGCTCGCCCTTCTCGCCGGCCCAGCCGATCTTGGCGAGCTCGGTCTCGACGACGGTCGGCGAGATGCAGTTGGCGGTGATGCCCTTCGGGCCCCATTCCAGCGCCATGCAATTGGTCATGCCGAGCAGGCCGGCCTTCGAGGCGGAGTAGGCGACATGGCCCTCGATGCCGATCACCGCCGCCTGCGAGGCGATGGTGACGATGCGGCCGCAGCCGGCGGCGATCATGTGGCCCGCCACCTCGCGCGAGAAGAGGTAGGGCGCGCGCAGATTGACCGCGAGCTGCAGGTCCCAGCTCTCGGTGGTCGTCGCCTCGGCCGGCGCCAGCATGCCGATGCCGGCATTGTTGACGAGGATGTCGATCTTGCCGAAATGCGCCGCGACCTCGGCGACGGTGCGCTCGATCGTGGCCGCTTCGGTGACGTCGCCGGTCCAGCCCCTGTGGCTGTCGCCGAGCCCGGCCGCAAATGCGTCCACCGCCTCGTTCTTGTCGAGCAAGGCGAGGGTGGCGCCGTTGGCCGCGAACAGGGTCGCGAGCGCGCGGCCGATGCCGCCCGCCGCTCCCGTGATCAGGGCGACCTTGCCGGTCATGTCGAACGGGCGCGTCATGTCGGCGCGAAATGCCTGGTTGGCGGACATTTGGGTTCCTCCGAAGCCCTTGTCCCGGCAGGAGCCGGGCAGGCGAATGGCTGCACACCGCACGGTCATGGCAGGGCGATAGGGCAAGCTAGCCATGCCTCGTTCTTGAACGCAAGTTTGTTTGCTGCTACTGCCAACAAATAAGCGATGGGGAAATCGCGAGGCCTGTCCGTCCGGCCCGGGAGCCGGTGTGGCGATCGAAACCGTGAGGAAGCGCTGATGAAGAAGCTTGGCATCCATTCCTTCGTCTGGACCGGCGGCACCACGCAGGAAGACCTCGAAGGCGCGATGAAGAAGTCGCATGACCTCGGCTACGGCCTGATCGAATTCCCGCGCCTCGACCCGAAGAAGTTCGATGTTTCCTGGCTGGCGAAGCGGCTGCAGGACTATGGACTGAAGGTGGTCGTCACCACGGGCCTGCCGGTCGACAGCGATGTCTCGTCGGAGGATCCTGCCGTGGTGAAGCGCGGCGAGGCGGTTCTGGCCGAGGCGATCTCCATCACCCGCGACCTCGGTAGCTCCAAGCTCGGCGGCATCATCTTCTCGGCCCACACCAAATATCAGAGCCTGCCAACCCGGAAAGGCTGGGACAACAGTGTCGCCGCGCTCGCCCGCGCCGCCGATATCGGCAAGGCCGCCGGCGTCTCGATGAACCTCGAAATCGTCAACCGCTTCGAGAGCAATCTGCTCAACACCACGGCGCAGGGCCTCGCTTTCATCGAGCAATCCGGCTCAAACAACATCTTCCTGCACCTCGACACCTTCCACATGAACATCGAGGAAGCCGATCCGGTGCAGGCGATCCGCACCGCCGGCGAGCGGCTCGGCTATTTCCATATCGGCGAAAGCAATCGCGGCTTCCTCGGCTCGGGCGTGATCAACTTCCCGGCCATCTTCGATGCGCTGCAGGAAATCGACTACCAGGACTGGATCACCTTCGAGAGCTTCTCCACGGAGGTCGTCGACAAGGATCTGTCGATCACCTGCGCGATCTGGCGCAATACCTGGACCGACAATGTCGAGGTGGCGCGCCTGGCCAAGGCCTATATCGAGGCGCGCATCGGCGAGGCCGCCCGCAAGGCCGCCACGGCGCGCTCGCTCTGATCGCGGGGCAGGGCCGGCGGACCCCGGTTGGCCCTCGCCCCGCGCGCGGTTCGTCCTCCGTCTCCTCCCGGGAGGCGTTCCGCCCTTGATGGATGGCGCCGGAACCGGCTGCCATCCATCCTTTCCAGCTCTGCCCGCGCGACGACGAGCCTTCTCGAAAGTCGCCAGGCGCGGTAATCAGGCGGACTGCGTCCCTGGCCTTAAATTCATCAGGGATCCCAGCCGGTTCCGACGAACCGCTCGCAAATCGATTCAGAACAGCAAGTCGCTTCAGAACGAGTTCCCGACCTTGGCAACGCCCCAATCCGTCCGCTACCTGAACGAAATCCGGGCGCTCAACGCGCTCTTTCGCCATGGCGGAATGAGCCGGGCCGATCTGGCGCGCAGGCTCGGGCTGAACCGGTCGACGACCGGCAACATCATCGCCAATCTGATGTCCGATGCCCTCGTCGTCGAGCGGCCGGATGGCGGCCGCGGCGACAGCGCCGCCAGGACCGGCCGCCCGGGCATCAACATCGAGATCGACCCGGCCGGCGCGACCTTCCTCGGCGCCGAGATTGGCGTCGACCGGCTGACGGTGGTGGCGATCGACCTCACCGCGCAGGAGATATGCCGGCTGTCGATGCCGTTCCCGGTGTTCGAGCAGCCGCTCGACGCCGGCATCGAGCGGATCACGGCGATGATCGCCGAGGGGATCGACGGCTTGCCGGAGACGGCGCGGATCCGCGGTCTCTGCGTGACGCTGCCAGCGCTGCTCGACGGCGACGGCAAGGTGATCAATGCCCTGATCCTCGGCTGGCGCGACGTCGACCTGAAGGCGCTGGTCACGGCGCGGCTCGCCCTTCGCTTTCCGCAACTCGGCCTGCCGGTCTCGATCGAGAATGACGCGAATGCCTTCGCCATCGCTTCGACCTATCGCGATCCCTCGCACAGCGCCGAGACGGTCGCCTTCCTGCTGATCGAGAATGGCGCTGGCGGTGGCATCGTCATCGGTGGTCGGCTGTTTCGCGGCTCGACCGGCTTTGCCGGCGAGTTCGGCCAGCTCGTCCTCGGCGGCGAGGGCTTCTTCGCCGGCCGGCACAAGCCCGGCCATCTCGAAAGCTATATCGGCAAGGATGCCGTGCTGGCGCGCTACCGCGCCAATGGCGGCCCGCAGGGGAGCGATGTCGATGCGCTGCTGGCCGCCCTGGAACGCGGCGATCCGGCGGCGCGGCGGACGGCGCGGGAATGGGGCAGCGGCCTCGCCATCGGCCTGATCCAGCTTTCCAGCGTGCTCAATCCCGGCGTCATCATCCTCGGCGGCACGGTGGCGCCACTGTTTCGCTTCGTCGCCGACGAGGTCGCGACGGCGATGCGGCGCGAATTCCTGGAAGGGTTTCCCATGCCGAAGATCGAGATCTCGGCGCTCGGGCTCGAAGGGCCGGCGCTGGGCGGCGCGCTGATCATGCACCAGCGCATGTTCTCGATCGACGAGAGCGCCATCTATGCGAGCGCCCAGCCGATTACCCTGTTCCAGAACTGACGGCCCGAGCCGTCCCAGTGCATAGTCGTCGGTGTCCGGAATCGGACGCGTCCCGGGGGAGGGAATTACGGATGATTGAAGGCAAGATCGTCACCATCGGCGAGATCCTCGTCGAGATCATGGCGACCACGCTCGGCCACGGCTTTCTCGAGGCGCAGACACTGATCGGCCCGTTCCCGAGCGGCGCGCCGGCGATCTTCATCGACCAGGTCGGCAAGCTCGGCCATCCCTCCGCGATCGTCTCCGCCGTTGGCGACGACGATTTCGGCACGGTCAATCTGGAGCGGCTGAAGCGCGACGGCGTCGATATCTCCGCGGTCGCCATCCATCCGGGGGCTGCCACCGGCAGCGCCTTCGTCCGCTATCGCCCGGATGGCGGCCGCGACTTCGTCTTCAACATGCGCGACAGCGCCGCCGGCCGCATCAAAGCGACGCCGGAGGCGGAGGCGGTCCTCGCCGAGGCGGGTCATCTGCACGTCATGGGCTCGGGCCTGCCGGTCCCCGCCGTGTTCGGCATGGTCCGCGCCGCGATCCCGGCCATCAAGGCGCGCGGCGGCACGGTGTCGTTCGATCCCAACATCCGCGTCGAGATGCTGCGCGACCCCGCCGGCAAGGCTGCGTTCGAGGCGGTGCTGAAGGCAACCGACCTGTTCCTGCCGTCCGGCGAGGAACTGGCGCTGTTTTCGGGCGAGGCCGACGAGGCGCGGGCGGTTACCGCCCTGCTCGACGCCGGTGTCCGGGAGATCGTGCTGAAGCGCGGCAAGGCCGGCGCCAGCCATTTCGATCGTGACGGCCGGACCGACATGCCGGGCTTCGTCGTCGAGGAGATCGACCCGACCGGCGCCGGCGACAGTTTTGGCGCCACCTATCTCGTCGCCCGGCGGCTGGGCCGCTCCGTCCCGGTCTCGCTTCGCTATGCCAACGCCGCCGGCGCCCGCACCGTCACGGTGAAGGGACCGATGGAAGGCACGTCGACCTTTGCCGAACTCGACGCCTTCCTTGCCGCCACGCCGACCGGAGACGCCTGATGAGCCTTCTGAGCCAACTCGCCAGCGACTATCAGACCGGGAGCGTGCGCGGCATCACCTCGGTCTGCTCCGCCCATCCTTCCGTCATCCGGGCGACGCTCCGCGAGGGATTTCGCACCGGCGCGACGGTGTTGATCGAGGCGACCTGCAACCAGGTCAATCACGAGGGCGGCTATACCGGCATGAAGCCTGCCGATTTCCGCCGCTTCGTCGAGGGCATCGCGGCGGAGGTCGGCTTCGATACGGCGAAGCTGATCCTCGGCGGCGATCATCTCGGTCCCAACCCCTGGCGCTCGCGGCCGGCCGAGGAGGCGCTCGCCAAGGCCGAGATCATGGTCGCGGCTTATGTCGCCGCCGGCTTCACCAAGATCCATCTCGACGCCTCGATGGGCTGCGCCGGCGAGCCGGAAGGGCTCGATGACGAGACGACAGCGCATCGCGCCGCGCGGCTGGCCAAGGTCGCCGAGGCAGCCGCGCGCGAGGCTGGTCTTGCCGGCCCGCTCTACATCATCGGCACCGAGGTGCCGACGCCGGGCGGCGCGCTGCATGAGCTCGACGACGTGCCGCCGACGGCGGCTGCGGCGGCGCGCCAGACCATCGCCACCCATCGACACGTCTTCGCCGAGCAGGGGCTCGAGGAGGCCTTTGGCCGGGTGATCGGTCTTGTCGTGCAGCCCGGCGTCGAGTTCGGCCACGAAAAGGTTGTCGTCTATCGGCCGGAGCGGGCGCGCGAACTCGTGGCGGTGCTCCGGGACGAGACGCAGTTCGTGTTCGAGGCGCATTCGACCGACTATCAACCGGAAGCGGCGCTGGCGGCGCTGGTGCGGGACGGCTTCCCGATCCTGAAGGTCGGCCCCGGCCTCACCTTCGCCCTGCGCCAGACGCTGTACGGTCTCGACCTGATCGCTGCGGAACTCGATTCCGGCTATGGCGGCCGGGCGCTGGCGGATGCCATGGAGAGCCTGATGCTGGCGGAGCCTGGATATTGGCAGCGCTACTATCCGGGCACGCCGGACGAGCAGCACGTGCTGCGCCACTACAGCTATAGCGACCGCATCCGCTATTACTGGCCGCATGAACAGGCTGAGCAGGCGGTTGCGCGGCTGATGCAGGCGCTGGCCGGGCGAACCATTCCATTGCCGCTGATCGCGCAGTTCCTGCCCGAGGAACTGGAGGCGGTGTTCGCAGGCGATTGCCCGGCTACCGCCGAAGCGCTGCTCGAACGCGGCGTCGAGCGCGTCTTGGCGCTCTATGCGCGTGCCTGCGAGCCGTGCTGAGCGCTGCGCGCCGACGGGATCTATCTGAAACACCAAAGCAGTGCTCGCCCCCTCCTGCCGGGAGAGGCGACTACTCAGGTCCAGGTAGACCGCTGTTGTCGAACGCAGCCGACCGGCTGACGGCTCAATCCGGGCAGATGACGTCCGTGGTGCCGCCGGCGCCGGTCGACTGGCAGCCCGACGACAGCGAGCCCGAGCCCTGATTGGTCTGGCAACCCGCCAGTACGCTCGCGCAAACGAAAAGCACCAGAACCAGTTTCATACTATCCTCCCTCCGCAACTTCCGGTGAGGAAGGTCAACCCTCTGATGACGTGAAGTCAAGGTGAATTGGCGCTTTTGGCTGCAACCGAGGCTAGCGCGCTCGTGAACATGTCGTGACTACAGGGCGGGACGGTTTCTCGTCATAGTAGAGGCGTGGTCTGCCCGCGTGGTCGGATCCTCGCGACGCGCGGCCGGACGTCTTCCTCGGGAGGGGATCATGATGCTGAAAGCCGTCGTCGCCGCCATGTTGCTGACCGGATTGAGCGCCGCGCCCTCACTGGCTAGGGACATGCAGCTGGTCGCCGAGGAATACATCAAGCCGGATGCCAAGGTCGCAGATCGCGATCTCGCCCTCGCGATCCTCTATTTTGCCGCCGGCCTGCCGGACAAAGACGGCAAGGCCGCGCCGGACGACATCGAGGCGGTCGGCAAGATCCAGATTCTCGCGAGCAAGATCATCGGAAATGGATCGCCCGCCCTGGCCGCGCTCTCCCCGGAGCTGACCGGCGTGGGGGATGATACGACGGTGACCAAGCCACTCTCCACGTTCGCCAAGAACGTAAGCCGCGGAAAGGCGATCGCCTGCGAAGCTGACAAGCTGATGCAAGGGATGCAGCCTAGCCGGGCCTCCGTCATGAAGGCCGGCGAATGCCCTGATGCCGTCGGGTCCAAGGATGCGGTGATCCTGCTTGCCAGCAAGATCATCGGCAACGGCTGAGCGCAGCGACGCAGATAGCGCTTCAGCCGAAGCGCTTGCGCAGGTCGTCGGCTTGTTCCGGCGTCAACGGTCTCGTCGCCTCTCCGCGCAGCATCAGGAAGAGCTTGGCGGTCTCCTCCAGCTCCTCCGTCGCGTACATCGCGTCTTCCAGGCTCTTGCCGGCGACGACCGGGCCGTGATTGGCGAGCAGCACCGCGTGGTGCTTCTCGGCGAGCTTCTCCACTGCCTTGGCGAGGCTCTCGTCGCCCGGCGGGTGATAGGGCACCAGCGGCAGCCGGCCGACCCGCATGACGTAATAGGCGGTGAGCGGCGGCAGGCAGTCATGCTCGTCGATGCGGTGCAGGCAGGAGACCGCGACCGAATGGGTCGAGTGCAGGTGCACGACGGCCTCGCAGGTCGGCCGCTGGCGGTACATGACCTGGTGCAGGAAGGCCTCCTTGGTCGGCTTGTCGCCGCCAACATGATTGCCACTGGCGTCGATCTTCGACAGCCGGGCCGGATCGAGATCGCCGAGCGAGGCGTTGGTCGGCGTCATCAGCCAGCCACCATCCGGCAGCGCGACGGAGATGTTGCCGGTCGAGCCGAAGGTGAGGCCGCGCTGGAACAGCGAGGCGCCGCACTTGCAGATGCGCTCGCGCAGCGC
Source organism: Kaistia granuli DSM 23481 (assembly GCF_000380505.1). GTDB lineage: Bacteria > Pseudomonadota > Alphaproteobacteria > Rhizobiales > Kaistiaceae > Kaistia > Kaistia granuli. The sequence goes on from NZ_AQYH01000020.1 coordinate 222,442, forward strand.
GGATTCGGTCGTGGAGGGTGCGCTCACTGCAATGAACTCCAAGCCTTGAGGAAGAAATCGGGCGTGCCGAAATTGCCGGATTTGAGCGCCAGCGCAACATCCGGGCCGGAGCGGCTGCGCGTCCAGGGCACGCCGGGGTCGATTTCCGGCCCGATCGACAACGCCTTGACGCCGAGCGCGTTGACCACGGCGCCGGAGGTCTCGCCGCCGGCGACCAGCAGGCGGGTGAACCCCTTTGCGGGCAATGCCGCCGCGACCGTCGCCAGCAGCTCCTCGACCAGCGCACCGGCCTTGTCGCGGCCGAGCTTATCCTGCACGGCGCGGACGCTGTCGGGGTCATCGCTCGAATAGACGAGCGGCGTCGTTTCGGCCGGCTGGGCGACGAGCCAGCCGATTACAGAGGCGGGCGTCAGCTCGCCCGAGGCGATTGCCAGCGGATCGACCCGGAGGGTGGGCAGGCCCGCTTTCTGCGCCGTCTCGACCTGGCCGCGTGTCGCCGCCGAGCAAGAGCCGGCGAGGATGGCGCCCCGGCCTTCTGGCGCGGCGATCGAGGTCGCAGGCGGCGTCAATTCGGCGATCAGCCCGGCGTCGCGATAGGCGGCCGGCAGGCCGATGGCGATGCCCGAACCGCCGGTTACCAAGGCGAGGTCGACCAGCGTCATGCCGATCTCGCGCAGATGCGAATCCTTGAGCGCATCGACGATGGCGATCCGCTTGCCGGCGGCGCGCTCGCGGTCGAAGGCGCGGGTGATCGCGGCGGCGCCGGCATCGACATCGGCATAGGCGACGAGGCCGACGGGCAGCTCCGTCTGCCGCTGCAGCACGCGGCGCAGGTCGCTGTCGCGCATCGGCGTCAGCGGATGATCGCGCATCGAGCTTTCGTCGAGCGGCACGCCGTTGACGAACAGATGGCCCTGATAGATCGAGCGGCCGGTCGCCGGGAAGGCGGGGCAGGCGATGGTGAAGCCGGCGTCGAGCCGCTTCAGTAGCGCCTCGGTCACCGGGCCGATATTGCCCTCGTCGGTCGAATCAAAGGTCGAGCAATATTTGAAGAACAGCCGTTTCGCGCCGTTGGCGAGCAGCCAGTCGGCGGCGGCAAGCGACTGCGCGACCGCCTCGGCTGCAGGGATGGTGCGCGACTTCAGTGCGATCACGAGCGCGTCGACACCCGCGAGGTCGAGATCGTCCTGCGGCAGCCCGGTGCTCTGCACCGTGCGCAGTCCCTCGCGGGAGAGCATTAGCGAGAGGTCGGTCGCCCCGGTCAGGTCGTCGGCGATGCATCCAAGCAGCATGCGGGAAATCCTTGCGGTCGAATCAAAGGGCGCGTGCGAGGGCGACGGCGCGGGAAGGGCGGGACGAGGATCGGCGAGGGGGCGCCCGACCGTCAATGGCCGGACGTCTAGCGGCGCCTGGCTCGGACGAGGGCCGCGCCTGGAATTTCGACGAAGGCGGTCGCGCGGATGCTGCAGCGCAAGGCATTATTTCCGGCTCCATGGCTTGACGGGCACCACGCCGTCTCGGCAATAGTGGCTACTGTTAGCGCTGTCATGCAACTTTCGCAACAGCGATGACAGCGCTGTCATGGCGTATGAGGCGGGTTCCGGTGCCGGGATCCGCGCCGGCGGTTGCGATGCGGCTCGGGCCGTTGAACGGCCCAACGCCTGCGCCAGAGGTTGGCCCGGATTGGGCGCCGATCGGCACGCGCCCGAATGGCTTGGAAAGGACAACAGGATGGCAAGCATGGAAGCGTCGCAGACGCGGGTCTCCGTCATCGGGCTTGGCTCGATGGGCTACGGCATGGCGCAGTCGCTGGCCAAGGGCGGCTTCGCCGTCACCGGTTACGACACGCGCGCCGAAATGGTGGCGAAGTTCGCTTCCGAGCATGGCAGTGGGGCGTCGTCGCTGGCCGAGGCCGCTGCCAATGCGGATATTCTTGTCATCGTCGTCGTCAATGCCGACCAGACGCAGCAGGTGCTGCTCGGCGAGGGCGGCCTGGTCGCCTCGGCGAAGCCGGGCGCTGTCATCGTCTCCTGCGCCACCATGGCGCCGGAGCGGGCGCGGGCGCTCGGCGACGCCGTGACGGCGGCTGGCCTCCACTATGTCGATGCGCCGATCAGCGGTGGCGCGGCGCGGGCGGCGGAAGGTGCGCTGACCATGCTGGTCTCCGGTCCGCCGGCGGCGATCGACAAGGCGCGCGCGGCGTTCGACGCCATGTCGGCCAAGCTCTATCTGCTCGGCGACGAAGTCGGCATCGGCGCTTCCTTCAAGATCGTCAATCAGTTGCTGGCAGGTGTTCACATTGCCGCCGCCTCCGAGGCGATCGTCTTCGCCAAGCGGCTCGGCCTCGACATCGCGAGGGTCTATGAGGTGATCACCGCCTCGGCCGGCAATTCGTGGATGTTCGAGAACCGCATGCCGCATGTGCTGGAGGGCGATTATGCGCCGAAGAGCGCGGTGGAGATCTTCACCAAGGATCTCGGCATCATCGCCGACATCTCCCGCTCGGAGAAGTTCGCGACGCCGATCGCCTCGTCGGCGCTGCAGATGTTTCTGATGACGGCGGCGGCGGGAATGGGCAAGGATGACGACGCCTCCGTCGCCCGGCTCTATGCCCAGATCGCCGGCATCGAGCTGCCCGCTAAAGACACCAAGACCCAAGATTCCAAGGACTGACCCGAGATGCCGCGTTTTGCCGCCAACCTGTCGATGATGTTCAACGAGTGGTCGTTCCTCGATCGCTTCGCCGCCGCCGCGGATGCGGGCTTCAAGGCCGTCGAATTCCTGTTTCCCTATGATTTCTCGCCGGAGGACGTGGCGGCGCGGCTGAAGGCGGCTGGGCTGGAACAGGCGCTGTTCAACCTGCCGCCGGGCGACTGGGCCGCTGGCGAGCGGGGTATCGCGGCGCTGCCGGGTCGCGAGGCCGAATTCCGCGCCTCGGTCCTGAAGGCGCTCGACTATGCGCAGGCGACCGGCGTCAAGCGGCTGCACATGATGTCGGGTCTGGCGCCGAGCGATTCCGCCAAGGCGGACGCCACTTATCGCGAGGCGATCCGTTTCGCCTGCGCGACGCTGGCGCCGCATGGCATCGATCTCGTGCTGGAGCCGATCAATCGCCGCGACATGCCGGGCTATTTCATGAATGATTTTGGCAAGGCGGCTGATCTGATCGCCGCGCTCGGCCTGCCGAACCTGAAGCTGCAGTTTGACATCTACCACCGCCAGATCCTGCATGGCGACGTCAGCAAGGGCCTTGAAGTCCTGCTGCCGATCACCGGACACATCCAGATCGCCTCGGTGCCGCTGCGCAACGAGCCGGGCACCGGCGAGCTCGACGATTTTCGCGTCTTCGATCTGCTCGACACGCTCGGCTATGACGGTTTTGTCGGCTGCGAGTATCGCCCGGCCGGCGCGACCCTGGACGGCCTTGGCTGGATGAAGAAGACGACTTTGCGCTGAGCAGCGCGTTTTCCAGGCAGCAAACAAGGCCGGGGCGGGCGACTGCCTCGGCCTCTTCATTTTGCGCGTTTGTCGCGCCACGCTCGCCGTCATCCCGGACCCGGCGAAGCGGAGATCCGGGATCCATGCATCCGTTTTAGGGAGCCCTGCGCGGCCTTCGCTCCGGCTGGATGGATCCCCGGTCAAGCCGGGGATGACGGCGAGGGCGGGGTGGCGTGGTGCGCAACGGGTCTCGCCGTTTCGACAAACGCCGCCCAGCGTCCGCTGGACAAAAAAACAGGGCCTGAGGTTGCCCCCAGGCCCTGTTGTGCTCCTGCAATCTTGGTGATCAGCCCGCCGCGGAGGCGGGCTTGCCGGCGGCGCGGGCGGCGGCGCTGTCGAGCATGATCTTGTGCATGCGGCGACGCTGCAATTCGCGATCGGCGATGACGCCAAGCATGATCACCGCGCCCATGACGGTGTAGTTCAGCGAACTCGGAATACCCAGCATGTTGACCAGGTTCTGCAGCACCTGCAGCAGCACCGTGCCGAGAAAGATACCGAGGATCGAGCCTTCGCCGCCGCGCAGCGAGCAGCCGCCCAGCACCGCCGCGGCGACCGCGTAGAGCTCGTAGAAATTGCCGTGTGCCGAGGGCGAGACCGACTGCGTGTAGAACACGAAGAAGATCGCCGACATGCCGGTCAGAAGACCTGCGATCGAATAGGCGGCGGTGATGACCAGCCGGGTCGGGATGCCGGAGAAGCGGGCGGCCTCCTCGTTCTTGCCGACCGCGAACAGATAGCGGCCGAACACCGATTTGTGCAGCACCACCGACATGATCAGGCAGACGATGACAAAGAAGATGAAGGCGTTCGGCACGACGCCGACGCGTCCGGAGACCAGCCATTCGAGCGTCTCGTAACCACTGCCATAGCCGAAGCCGGCGGTGGAGTCGGCGGTGTAGTAGCGCGCGAGGCCCCGATAGATCAGCAGGCCGCAAAGCGTGACGACGAAGGGCTGCAGCCTGAGCTGCGTCACCAGCAGACCGTGGATGGTGCCGAGGATGACGCCGCCACCGACCGTGATCAAGAGGGCGATCGGCCAGGCGAGCTCGTGATTGATCAAGAGGTCGAGGAAGATGATGCCGAGCAGGGCGAGCATCGAGCCGACCGACAATTCGATGCCGCCGGTGATGATGACGACGCCGACGCCGATGGCGAACAAGCCGAACAGGCCGATCTGGTTGGCAAGGTTGGACAGGTTGATCTGCGAGATGAACTGCGGATTGAGCACCGCCGTGATCGCGCCGATGATCAGGATCAGCAGGAAGAGACCGAGTTCTTTCCTAAGCATGTTCGATGGCTTCCTGTTGGATCGTTCCGCCGACGGCGAGCGTCAGCACGTTGTGTTCGGAGAACTGGTTGCGGTCGAGCAGGCCCGAGACGTGGCCCTCATGCATGACGATCATGCGGTCGCTGACGCCCAGGACCTCTTCCATGTCGCTGGAGATCATCAGGATCGCGACGCCGGAATCGGCGAGCTCGCGCATCAGCGCGTAGATCTCGCTCTTGGCGCCGACATCGATGCCGCGCGTCGGCTCGTCGAAGATCACCACATTGGGCTGCATCGACATCCACTTGCCGAGCACGATCTTCTGCTGGTTGCCGCCGGAGAGGGTGAGGGCCACCGTATCGACATTCGGGGCCTTGATCTTGAGCTTGCGGCTCTGCTCCTCGGCGACCTTGTGCTCCTGCGCCCCGTCGACCAGCGTCAGGCGGGCATAGCGCGGCAGGCTGGCGAGCGTGACGTTTTCGACGATCGGCAGGTCCAGCACCAGGCCTGAGCGCTTGCGGTCTTCCGGCGCCAGATAGATGCCGCTGGCGATGGCCGAATGGACGTCGCCGAGCTTCACCGGCTTGCCGTCGATGGTGACGCGGCCGCCGAGCGCCGGATCGACGCCGAAGATTGCCTGGGCGACCTCGGTGCGACCGCAGCCGACCAGCCCGGCGAGGCCGACGATTTCGCCGCGGTGGATGGCGAAGGAAACCTTGGTGTTGGAGAAGGCGGTGGTGACGAGGTCGTCGACCACGAGGCCGCCCTCGCGCGGCGCGGCCTTCGGCGGAATATAGAGCGATTTCAGCTCGCGCCCGATCATCAGCCGGATCATGGCGTCATGGGTGATCGCGCCGCGATCGAGCTGGCCGACGCGCTGGCCGTCGCGAAGAACGACGACGCGGTCGGCGCAGGCCATGACCTCGGACAGGCGATGCGAGATGTAGATCACACTGACGCCGGACTGGCGCAGTTCGCCGATCACCTTCAGTAATCGCTCCGTCTCGGTCAGGGTGAGACTGGAGGTCGGCTCGTCCATGATGATGACGCGGGCGTCATAGGAAAGCGCCTTGGCGATCTCGACCATCTGGCGTTGGGCGATCGACAGGTCCTCGACGAGCGCGTTGACGCCGAAATCGACGCCGAGCCGGTCGAGCAGCGGCTTCACCCGCTTCCGCAGGGCCGCCTGGTCGATCAGGTTCATGAAGCCGCCGAAGCGGGGTTCGCGTCCGATCAGGACATTGCTCGCAACATCGAGGTTCTCGAAGAGATTGAGCTCCTGGTGGACGAAGGCGATGCCGGCGGCGGTGGAGCTCTTGACGGTCAGCGAGGCGTGCTCGACGCCGTCGATGACGATCGTGCCGTCGCTCGGGGCGACGACGCCGCCGAGGATCTTCATCAGGGTGGATTTGCCTGCGCCGTTCTCGCCGATCAGGCCGAGCACTTCGCCGCGATGGACCGTCAGGCTGACGCCGCTTAAGGCGGTCACACCGGGATAGGTCTTCGAGATGGCGTGTAGTTCGAGAAGCTGTTCTGTCATCATGCCCGCAAGAGGATCGCCCGGGCGTGCGCCTGGGCCGCATGTGGACGACGTACGTTCCAGGCCAGACGGAGCCGGCCTGGAACGCACACGCGATCAGGGCAGATTACTTGCCGAGCACCTTCTTCAGATTGTCGCCGAACTCCTTGACGTTCGACTTGTCGACGATCTGGGTCGGGACGATCTGGAGCTTGTTGGCCGGGATGACCGACTTGTCGCCCTCGATCAGCTTGGCCATGTTGATCATCGACTGGTAGCCGAACTCGAAGGGCTGCTGGACGACGGTGCCGTCGATCACGCCTTCGGCGACGCCCTTCAGGGTCTGCTGGTCTTCGTCGAAGCCGACGATCTTGACCGAGCCGGCCTTACCCAGCGCCTTCACGGCGTTGTAGATCTGCGGCGTGTTGTAGGCCCAGAGGCCGACCAGCAGGTCGATATCCGGATATTTCGTCAGCGTGTCCTCGACATTGGCCTTGGCCTTGGCCTGGTCGCCGCCGTCGGTGCGGATGTCGATGATCTCGATCTTGGTGCCGGCGATGGCTTCCTTGATGCCCTGCGAACGCTCGCGGGCATTGGCGGCGTCCATCGTGCCGACGAACAGCATCGCCTTGCCGCCGTCCGGCAGCGCCTTCTTCATCAGCTCGCCGGCCTGGCGGCCCGCCGCGACGTTGTCGGTGCCGACATACATCAGCCGGTTCGAGTTCGGCGCGTCGGCGTCATGCGTGATGAGGACGGCCTTCGAGGCGACTTCGTTGAGGATGGCGGTGGAATCGTCCGGGTTGACCGGGCTGATGGCGACGCCGGCGACGCCGCGGGCGAGCAGGTCCTCGAGGATCTTCTTCTGCGCGGCGGCCGACATTTCGCCGGGGATGTAGAATTCGATGTTGTAGTTCGGCAGTTCGGCCTGGGCCTTGTTGGTGCCGGCGCGGGCGATCGTCCAGAAATCGGCCGGGACGTTCACCACGAAGGCGAGGGTCTTCTTCTCCTGCGCGAAGGAGGGGGCCGTCGACGTCAGCGCCATGGCGATGGCCGACGACGCGATGATCAGGCTGCGCCTGCTGAAGATGTTCATTGGGCTTCCTCGTTGTTTTTCTGGTTTCGATAGCGACGTTTTCAGGAGCCGGCCCATGCGGGCCGATCCTCCCGCATGCCGCCAGGCAAAGACGCGAAATGATCGCCAGTTTATCGACCGGAAGCTGCACAACATCTTGCGACGCAGCCGGCCCGAAGGGCGCGAAAAAACGCTAACGCCTTCCGGCGATCCTGACATGTCATGGGGAGAAACGAGCCGAAATGCTCGCGAAGTCTAATATAACTCAGACGTATATCCTCGGCCGCTCGTCAAATGCCAGCATTGCTGCCGGACTGACGTAACGCCTTGTTCCCCCTCGACGATCCTATACGCGAGCTCGTTCAAGCTATGGTGTGACGAATAGTGTCGTCAAGCGCAAATCGACGCCAAATGATTGCGGATGGTGGCGCGTTGACTAATTAGATAGCGCTGTCATAGTCGCTGCCAAGCTCGCGATCCGACGAGCCGATAGGGAGGGAAGACATGTCAGAAGACAAGCATTCGAAGTCCCGGCGCGACTTTATTCGTGTTGCGGGCGTATCGGCTGCGGGTGGCGCGGCTGCCATGCTGGGTGGCCTCGGCATCAGCCCCGCCATGGCCCAGGAAATGGCCGCGGCGACCGGCCGTTCCGAGAAGCCGCTCAAGGCAGCCTTCTCCAATGCCGGCCTTCAGGCGACCTGGTGCGCCCAGGGCAAGCAAGCGGCCGAGCACTGGGGCAAGCTGTTCAATGTCGAGGTGACCTGGTTCGATGGCCAGCTGGACGCGGTCAAGCAGCGCGCCGCCATCGACAACATGGCTTCCCAGAAATGGGATTTCGTCGCCATCCAGGCCTTCGGCATCGGCACGCTGATCCAGCCGGTCCAGAAGATGATCGACGCCGGCATTCCGGTGATCGACATGGACACGCTGATCGCGCCGCTCGACAAGATCAACGTCCATACCTTCCTCGCCCCGAACAACGAGTTCATGGGCGCCTCGGTGACCCAGGCTCTCGTCTCCAAGCTCGGCGGCAAGGGCAAGATCATCATGACCCAGGGCGCGCTCGGCCATACCGGTGCGCAGGGTCGCGCCGCCGGCTTCAAGTCGGTCATCGCCAACAATCCCGGCATGGAAGTGCTCGACGACCAGCCGGCCGATTGGGACGTCACCAAGGCCTCGCGCCTGTGGGACACCTATCTGACCAAGTACCCGCAGATCGACGCGGCCTTCTTCCACAATGACGACATGGCGCTCGCCGCCTACAACGTCATGAAGTCGCGCGGCCGCACCGACATCCTGATCGGCGGCGTCGACGCCATGCCGCCGGCGATCGCGGCCGTTGCCGACGGGCGCATGTACGCCACCGTCCGCAATCCGTCCTCGCGCATCCATGGCGGCGCCATCGTCGCCGGCGTGGCGGCGGTCACCGGCGGCGAGAAGAGCGGCGAGGGCATTCCGAAGAGTGTCGTCACTGACGGCCCGGTCGTGACCAAGGACAACGCAGCCGGCATGCAGTGGATGCAGAACCACTTCCTGATCTGATCCGCCTGCATGGCCAAGCGGTCGCTTCACGGTCCGGCCCCGCCGCACCCTGAAGCGCCGCGACGGTTCCACGGAATGCCTGGGCGGCCGGAATACTCCGGCCGTCGCGGTTTGCCGTGCAATGCGTTCCGCGACCACCGAGACCGGTGAGCCTGATGACGTCTGAAGTCCCAGTTCCGTCGAGCGACACGCCCCGCCTGCAGATGCTCGGCATTTCGAAGTCGTTCGGCGGCGTTACCGCGCTGCGCGAGGTCGATTTCACCCTGCGCGCCGGCGAGATCCACGGCCTGGTCGGTGAAAACGGCGCCGGCAAGTCGACGATGATGAAGATCATCGCCGGCGTTCACACGAGCTATGAAGGCAAGATGCTGATCGACGGGCAGGAGGTCCACTTCCGATCTGCCCGCGATGCGCTGGCCGCCGGCATCGGCATGGTGCACCAGGAACTCAGCATCATGCCGGACCTCTCGGTCGGCGAGAACGTCTTCCTCGGCAAGCAGCCCATCACGGCCGCCGGCACCATCGACTGGCGCGGCATGATGAGCGGCGCGCACGAGCAACTGAAGAGCCTCGGCATCGACGTCGACCCGAAGACGCGGATGGGCGACCTGCCGATCGGCCTGCAGCAGCTGATCGAGCTGGCGCGGGTCATCTTCTCCGGCGCCCGCATCATCATTCTCGACGAGCCGACCTCGGCGCTGTCGCCGCCGGAAGTGCAATTGCTGTTCAGCGTGCTGAAGGGCGTGCGCGCCAGTGGCCGCAGCATCGTCTTCATCTCGCATTTCCTCGATGACATCCTGTCGATTTCCGACACTGTCACCGTGTTCCGCAACGGCCGGCTGATCGTCACCCACAGCGTCGACGGTATCGACAAGGGCTGGCTGATCGAGAAGATGATCGGCGCCGGCCATCAGGATCTCGAGGAGAGCTATACCGGCAACATCGCGCTCGCCTCGAAGGCGGATGCGCCGGTGGTGCTGGCAGCGGAAGGGCTTGGGTTCGGCCGCGCCTATGCCGACGTCACCTTCGACGTGAGGGCGGGCGAGATCCTCGGCATCTACGGCTTCATGGGCTGCGGCCAGATCGAGCTGGCGCGGACTTTGTTCGGCAAGCTGAAGGCCGACAGGGGCACGCTGGCGATCAGCGGACGGACGCGACGGCTGCGCAACACGACGCAGGCGCGGGAAGCGGGCATCGCCTTCGTGCCGGAAAACCGACGCTCGATGCTGTTCTACGAGCAGCCCGTCTACAAGAACGTCTCGATCAGCATTCTGGGGCGGATATCGAAGCTGTGGCTAAAGCCCAACGTCGAACGCTCGATCGCCCGCAAGCATGTCGAAAGCCTGCATATCAGACCCCCTCGCGCGGAGGTGCCGCTCGGCTCGCTGTCCGGTGGCAACCAGCAGAAGGTCGCGCTCGCCAAATGGCTGACACACCGTCCGAAGGTGCTGGTGCTCAGCGAGCCGACGCGCGGCATGGATGTCGGCGCCAAGGACGACGTCGTCAAGATCGTGCGGGCGCTGCGCGACGAGGGCCTCGCGGTCATCGTCGTCTCGGCCGAGCCGGAGACGGTGCTGTCGCTGGCCGACCGCGTGCTCGTGATGAAAAAGGGGCGGATCGTGCGCGAATTCGCCAATGAGACGATCAGCAAGGACCGGCTGCTGGAAGCCGCCTGAGAAGGAAATGACATGACGGTTCAGCAATCCAGTGCGACGCGCGGCGTGTCGCGGTCCAGCATCTTCCTGCGCAGCCAGATGCGCAACATCGCGCCGTTCGCGACGCTGATCCTGCTGCTGGTCTTCTTCAGCATCGCCAGCCCGTCCTTCGCCACGATCGACAATGCGTCGAACATCCTGACGCAGATCTCGGTGACCGGAATCATGGCGGTCGGGCTCACCTTCGTCATCCTGTGCGGCGAGATCGACCTTTCCGTCGCCTCGGTGGCGAATGTCGCGGGCATCGTGGTCGCCTATTTCACGCTGCAGGAAGCCTATGTGAACATTGCCAACGTCCCGTTGCCGGGCTGGCTGGCGATCGTCTTCGCGCTCGTTGCCTGCTTCGCGCTCGGCATGGTCAACGCGATCGGCACCACGGTCATCGGCATTCCCTCCTTCATCATGACGCTCGCCATGATGCAGATCGGCGCCGGCATCTGCGCGCTGCTGGTTCGCGGCCAGATCGCCTACAACGTGCCGGAGCTCGTATCGACGCTGGGCGCCAGCCGCATCTACGGCTTCCCGACCATCGGGTTGGTGCTGATCGCCTTTCTCGTCGTCGGGCACGTCACGCTCAACTACACGCGCTTTGGTCGCTACATCTACATGGTCGGCGGCAACCGCGAGGCGGCCGAATATTCGGGCGTCAACGTCAAGCTGGTGCTTGGCGCGGCGCTGGTGATCTGCGCGGTGTGCTCCGGCGTCGCCGGCATGCTCGGCGTCGCCCATTTCGGCAGCGCCCAGCAGAACGAATTCGACGGCTATCTGCTCGACGCCATCGCGGCGGTCGTCGTCGGCGGCACCAGCCTGTTCGGCGGCCGTGGCGGCATCGCCAACACGATCGTCGGCCTGTGCGTGCTCGGCGTGCTCAACAACGGCCTCGACCACATCCAGATCGACAGCTTCCTGAAGATCCTGATCCGCGGCCTGATCCTGCTCGCCGCCCTGATCGTCAACGTCTACGTGCAGAACATCCGCACCGTCGAGCGGGCGGAGGGAGCATGACAGGCGAGGGAGCACGGACAAGACCAGCAAAGGGACCGGAAGCGTGACGACAGAGCCAATCTACCAGCCGCGCTATGGCGCAGCCTATCCGAGCCTCGTCGGCAGTGCCGTGCTGATCACCGGCGGCGGCAGCGGTATCGGCGAGGAGATCGTGCGCCAGTTCGCGCGGCAGGGCTCGAAAGTCGGTTTCATCGACATCATCGAGGAGCCGTCGCGGGCGCTGGTGGCGGAGATGGAGGCCGAGGGCCACACGGTGGTGTTCGAGAAGGCGGACCTGACCGACATCGAGGCGACCCGCGCCGCGATCGAGCGGATCCGCGCCGCGCTCGGCCCGATCGTCATGCTGGTCAACAACGCGGCGCACGACCAGCGCGCCACCATCGACGAGATCACGCCGGAGTTCTGGGATTCCCGCCAGGCCGTCAATCTGAAGCACCAGTTCTTCTGCGCCCAGGCGGTCTACAAGGACATGGTGGCGCAGGGCGGCGGCTCGATCGTCAATGTCGGCTCCTTCGCCTATGTCGCCGGCGTCGAGGGGCTGACGCCCTATCTGGCGGCGAAATCCGGCGTCATCGGCCTGACCCGCGGTCTCGCGCGCGAGCTGGGCGTGCACGGCATCCGCGTCAATTGCGTCATGCCCGGGTGGATCATGACGCAGCGCCAGCTCGATCTCTGGGTTACCCCCGAGGTGGAGCAGGCGATCTATGCGCGGCAATGCCTGAAGCGGAAGATCTACCCGGCCGACATCGCCCGGGTGATCCTGTTCTTTGCCTCGGACGAGTCCGGCGCCTGCACCAACCAGAGCTATGTCGCCGATGGCGGCTGGACGTGATCGAGTCCCGATCGCGGGAGTGCGGAGGCGGCGATCCGTGATATGGAGCCGCGTCCGTTTTTGACGGGCGGCTCTGGTCGGAAGCGTCAATTCGATGAACGTCAAGAATTCCTACACCTTGGCCGATGTGGCGATGCGGGCGGAGGTCAGCGAGATCACCGTCTCGCGCGTCCTTCGCAACAAGACGTCGGTCGCCGAGAAGACGCGCGAGCGGGTGCTCGCGGTCGTCCGCGAGATGGGCTACGTGCCCAATCGAGTCGCGGGCACGCTCGCCTCCTCCGGCTCCAATCTGATCGGCGTCGTGCTGCCGTCCTTGTCCAACATCGTGTTTCCGGACGTGCTCCGCGGCATCCATGCCTCGCTCGCCTCGTCCGGCTACCAGCCCGTCGTCGGCGTCACCGATTACGACATCGACGTCGAGGAGGCGCTGGTTGCTTCGCTGCTGTCCTGGCAGCCGGCGGCGATGATCCTGTCGGGCCTGCACCACACCGACTACACGGTCGAGATGCTGAAGCGCTCGGGCGTGCGCATCGCCGAACTGATGGACATCGATTCGACGCCGCTCGACATCGCCGTCGGCATGTCGCATCGGCAGGCCGGCGTCGATACGGCGCTGCATCTTCACAGGCGCGGCTATCGGCGCTTCGGCTATGTCGGCCATGATCGCAGCCGCGACCTGCGCGCGGCGCGCCGCTATGAGGGTTTCCGGCAGGGCCTGGCCGACGTCGGGCTGTCGCTGGTCGGCGAAGTAGCGGCCAATGCCCCGAGTTCAACCATGGTCGGCCGGGAACTGCTCGGGCAGTTGCTGGCCAAGCATCGCGACCTTGATGCCGTCGTCTTCTCCAATGACGACATGGCGGTCGGCGGCGTGTTCCATTGCTTCGCCGCCGGCATCCGGCCGCGCGAGGACCTGGCCCTATTCGGCTTCAACGGTCTCGATATCGGCCAGGCGCTGCCGCAGCCCTTGTCGACGATCCGCTCGCATCGCTTCCTGATTGGCAAGACGGCGGCCGAAATGATCCTCGAGGCGCCGGAGCATCCGGGTACGCCGACCATCCGGGACACCGGCTACGAGATTGTCGAAGGCGCCACGGCCTGAGGGCGGATGGGAAGCGGCGAGGGCGCTACTGCTTCTCGATCGACTGGACCTTGTTGTCGGGCGTCAGCACCAGATCGTATTGCACGTAGCGGGTACCGTCGTCGCAGGTGACGCGGACGACGCGCCGCGCCGGCGTCGATACCTTGTCATTGACGGCGATGTTGCTGACGCGGTCGCACCAATGGCCGGCATTGCGGATGGCGCGGCCGGCCTGGCGCTCCAGAATCGCGGCGTTGGCCAATGTCGATGCCGCCGTGATGGCGACGACGGCTATCAGCATGGACTTCATCGATTTCGGCTCCGGATCTGTGGCGTGACGCATCCGACTCTGACGCTACGTTAGCATGGCGCCGCCGGGATTTCGCAGGCGCTGCCCGAGCGTCTAGTTGAAGAATTCCTTGAACCAGTCGACGGCCAGATAGGGGCCGACGCCCCAGACCAGCACCCAGGCGGCGGCGCCGATCGTGTTGGCGACCAGGAAGCGGGGCCACGGCATGGCGACTGCGCCGGCGACCAGGCCGTTCAGCTGCCGCAGCACATTGACGAAGCGCGCGCCCATGACGATCCAGGCGCCATGGACGCGGAACATCGTCTCGATCCTGGTCAGCCGCTCTGGCGTCAGCTTGATGTAATGGCCGAAGCGAAGCAGTAGAGGCCGGCCGCCGAAATGGCCGATGGCATAGCCGGTGCTGTCGCCGAGCACGGCGCCGCAGAAGGCCGCGAACAGCGCGTGAACGAGGTTGATGTCGCCCTTGGTGGCCAGCGCCGCGATGGCGACGAGCGCGCTTTCGCCGGGGAGTGGCGCGCCGAGCGCCTCGAAATAGATGATCACGAAGATGGCGAAACTGCCATAGGCGGCGATATAGGGCTCGATCAGGGCAAGACCGTCCTGCATCCAGTGCATGTGTGCCTCGTCTTTCCGGCCGCCGATGGATCTTGGCACTGTGCCGGTACCGCGCTCGACTTGCCAGCCGCATCGGCGGTCGATTTACCTTGCAGGGTCAATTCGCGTGACAGCCCCGCGCAATATGGGCACCTTGCGAGGCATAGTTGCGAATTGCGTGGTCTTGTGCGGTGAAAGCATGCCCTCCATCAAGGCGTATCTGCCCGATGCCGACATCTGGAAGGCTGGTCTTCGGACCGCGGTAGCGGGTGGTCTCGCCCTGCTGGTCGCGCAGTTGCTGGCGCTGCCGCAGGGCTACTGGTCGGTGATGACGGCGATCGTCATCATGCAGACCCGACTCGGCGCCTCGCTCAAGGCGGCGGGCGACCGTGTGCTCGGCACGCTGGCGGGCGCGGCCTTCGGGTTCGTCGTGGCGCTGCTGACACCCTCGACGCCCGGCTGGACCTGGGTCGGCCTGATATTCTCGATCGGTGTGCTCGGCATGCTGGCCGCCTACCGGCCGAGCTACCGCGTCGCGCCGATGACGGCGGCGATCGTGCTCGTCGCCACGCCCTCGCATGCGGTGGCGCTGATTTCGGCCACGCATCGCGTCACCGAGATCCTGATCGGCTGCGCCGTCGGCATTCTCGTTTCGCTCGTGGTCACGCCGGCCCGCTCGGACACCAGCCTGCGCAACGAGGCCAATCATGCGATCGGGCTGCTGGTCAAGCTGATCGGTCTGGATATCGCCGGCCAGTCCGGCAAGCCGGACGAAGCAGCCCGCTCGCAGGTGAATGACGAGATCTACAATTCGTACCGGACGATCGATACGCTGACCCGCGAGGTCCAGGAGGAGCAGGCCAGCCATATTTCGCGCGGCTCGCTGGATCCGGAACGGCTGCGGCTCTGCCTGCGGGATCTGCGCACATCGACCTTCCTCTTGCGCCGTGTCACCCGGCTGCCATGGCCAACCTCGCTCGATGCGGGGATGGCGGGGTCGGCCAAGGCGGTCACGGACAATATCGGCAGCTACCTGCTGGCGATCGGCGGCGCCCTGTCCGGCCAGGTGGCGCCGCCGGCCACCGACAATCTCGAGGGATCGTTCGCGGCCTTCGCCTCAGCGACCCGCAGCCTGATTGAGCAGGCGAGCCCGGCCGCGTCCGACAGCGCCAGCTCGACGGTCGCGCCAGCGGCCGCCGACGATCACGCCGTCGCCTATCTCGCCAACCTTTCCTTTGCCCTGGAACAGGTCCGCTACTCGACCGAGAAGCTTGCGGAATGCGTCGCCGACATGGCGGGCGCGACCGACAGATCCTGAAATTCAAAACTGAAATGGAGGCTCGAATGCGACCCTTGGACGTCTTATGGGTTGGCCTGGGTGGTGGCGCGGGATCGCTGCTGCGCTGGTGGATCGGCAGGCTCGTCGGCGAGCGCTATCACGGCGCCTTTCCGCTCGGGACCTTCCTGATCAACGTCTCCGGTGCCTTCGTCATCGGCTATCTGTCGGTGCTGTTCTCGGTCGACTGGCGCGACCGCTTCGGCACGATTCTGAACGCCGGCGTGCTGACCGGCATCCTTGGCGGCTATACGACGTTCAGCAGCATGCAGCTCGACGCGGCGAAACTCAGCGGCGGTGGCCGTCCCGGTCTCGCGGCCGGCTATCTGCTGGCGTCGACCGCCGTCGGCCTCGTCGCTGCCGCGCTCGGCGCGGCGCTTGCCCGCCTGCAGGCTTGAGGAGATCTCGCGATGATCAATCTCGTCATACTGGTCTTCATCGGCGGCGCCATCGGCGCGATGGGGCGCGAATTCCTGATGCTCGGCGTGCCGGAACTGTCGGACGGATTTCCGATGGCGATCCTGATCGCCAACATCGTCGCCGCCTTCCTGCTCGGTCTGGTCACCGGCCTGCACAAGCGGAAAGTCGTCACGGACGACGTCAATACCATGGTCGGCACCGGCATCATGGGCGGCCTCTCGACCTTTTCGAGCTTCGCCTATGGCGCTGTCGTGTTGATGACGGCGTCCGCGTCGGGCGCCGTCGTCGCAATCGTCTATGTGCTGATCAGCCTGGTGCTGGGCTATGGCGCCGTTCTCGCCGGCCTGAAGCTTGGCCAGAGCGGCGCTACGCAACCGAACTGAAGCTGATTCCGCCCGCGCTGTCAGGCCAGCGTGGGCGGCGTCCCGTTCTGGTCGGTATGGGCGTGCGGCAGGATCCAAGGCTCGTCGACGGGCATCAGGGTCGACTTGGCTAGGAGCCGCACGCTTGTCTCGAACTCTGCGCGGAGCGTGATGAAGGAGGCGCGGCAAGCTTCGCGATCCGGCAGCGTCGGCAATCCGATCTCCCCGAGCTTGGCATAGAGCTGGTCGAAGCTTTCGATCAGCTTCGGATCGACCGTATTGTCGGTCCAGACATCCGCGGGTGTGTTCGGGTTTAGTTCGATGGCGATCAGCTTGAGCGCGTTGACGCCCGTCTGGCGACAGATACGAGCCGATTCCGTATGCTTCGGGTCGAGACAGGCGACCAGCAGCGAGGTGGCGTCGAGCACGGCCGCCGCCGCACCGACCCAGCTGGTGCCGCGATAGACGGCCGGCACATAGGCGAGGATCGGCGAGATCGAATGCGTCTCGAGCACGCCGCGGAACCAGGTTTCCCAATCCTCCCAGACGGCGCTGTGATGCTCGATCTGGCCGGAGCGCTGCAAGGATTCCAGAAGGCTTGAACTGGTCGGACGTCGGCCGGTGCGGGCATAGAGCCAGCCGACCTTGCGCTCGCGGATCTGGATGGCGGCCTGGTAGCCGGGCACGAAGGTAAACAGCAGGATGACGACGGCAAGGCCGATGGCCGCCTCGAAGATGGCGAGGAACTCACCGATCAGGCTGGGCGGCGTCTTGAAGCCGAGCGTGCTGAGCGCCGATCCGCTGGCCGTGAAGGCGTAGGCCCAGCTGGACTCGGCCTTGAGGCCCCAGAGGATGAACATGAAGCCTACCTGGACCAGCAGGAACCAGATCGCGACGGCGAAGAAGATGAAGAGCGGCAGTACCCAGGCCTGGACCCGCTGCGACCGCGCATAGTCGCTCTTGTCGGCTAGCGCGTGCGTGATCGACACGGCGCCCGCCCTTGCCCAGCGCTCGACGAAATCCCGTTCCCGTCGATTGAGCAGCACGACCCGGACGATCGACCGGAAATAGAGAATTATCGCGGCGATACCGATGAGTACGGCCGCTATTCGGATCGTCGAATCCATGCATGTGCTCCACTGCGTTTTCGAACTGGCGGCCCCCGCAGGTCTTTGCCAGTCGCCGGTTTCAGGAAGGGGTTGGAGAGGTAGGTTTCGGCTTGTCGAGGATGCCGCCCTGGATCGGTTCGTGCGGATGCGGCTGCAGATCGGCCTTGGGCAGCAGGAACAGCCAGGTGACGAACACGAAGGGGGCGGTGAAGGTGGGAATGCCGAGCGGGCCGACGGCCGCGTCCATCGCGCCTTGCACGATCACGGTGAAGATGGTGCCGAGCAGCGCGTAGAGCGCGACGCGCCAGGACGGCTGGTAGAAGACGCAGCCGAGGCCGACCGCCGTCAGAACCGGGCTGAAGCCGTACAGGCCGGCGCTGATCGAAGCTTCGCTGGCACCCAGGATGAACGCCATGATGATGGCGACGGCCGAACCGGCGAGGGCGAAGATCGCGGCGAAGCGGGAGCTGACGGCGAGGCCGATGATCACCAGACAACCGCTGATCGCGTTGTTGATCAGGAAGACCTGCGCCGGGCCCTTCAGCCAGATCCACAGGAGATCGAGCGGCGACAGGATCACGCTGGCAACGCCGGGGGCGTGCGGCAGGGCCGGTGGTGACAGACCGGCGATCGGCATATGGCCGAAGGAGTAGGCGCCGAGCACGAGAAACCAGGTCGTGAGCACGAAGGGGAAGGTGAGGGCGGGCGCGCCCCACGTCTTCATGACGTTGGAGACCGCCAGCATCACCACCGTCGAAACGGCGGCGCCGAGGATCAGCACCAGCCACATCGCCGGGCTCCCAGCCAGGAAGGTCGGCATGGCGGCGCCGACCAGCACGCCATTGAAACCGAACAGGCCCTGCTTCAGAGAGGGTCCGTCGGCGTTCAGCAGCATTGCCGTGACGGTGGCGATGACCAGCGCCAGCACGGCGCCGACGGCGATGGCGATCTGCCCGGCGACGATCGCCCCCCACAGGATGGCGAGCAGGAAGAACAGACCGGTCAGCGGATTGTTCTGGAAGATGACCTGGCCGGCGCCGCGCAGGCAGATGTCGATGAAACCGAGCGCGCTGTTGCGCGCTGCAATGTCGTCCCAGGACTTCATCACGTCGGTCATCGTCGGCTCCCTTCCTGTTCGCAAGGGCCGTCAAGCCCAGAGAAAATTGTCCGGAACGCGGACGCCTGCCACCGCGACCAGAACGCGCGAATAGCCGCGCTGTCCGGCGCCGTCTCCATGCCGAGGACCTGAAGATCAGACCTGCATCATAGGGCAGCCGACGGGCGCCGGAAGCAAGCCCCCTTTCGTGATCAAATGTCGGGTCGATCACCGCGCAGGCAGGCCCGGCATCTCCTCGTCCCAATGAGCGCTTGCTGCACGATCAACGGCGCACGGCGATGCAGCACGGAGACACGGAACGCTCGAAGCACCGCACTCAGCCGAGCCGGACCAGCGCGTTCTTGCCGAGCGAGCCATTTGGGAGTTGCATCGGCTCGTCCTGATAGCCGGACAGTTCCCGAGCATCGTCCCGCATCAGGCGGTTTCCTTCTCGTTTCGCGTATCGAACAACACGTTCTCGCGGATCAACTCGACGAGCTCGGGGATGCCCTCATTGGTCTTGCAGTTGGTGAAGACGAAGGGCTTCTTGCCGCGCATCATGCGGGAATCGTCGTCCATCACCTGCAGGCTGGCGCCGA